>NZ_JAEPJQ010000001.1 GCF_016827605.1 Hyunsoonleella ulvae
GTTCTTTATTCCCAGTAGGAACTACAACTAATACCTTCGAAGTTACTGATGCTGCCGGGAACACCGCTACCTGTAGCTTTGACGTAACGGTAACAGATAACGAGGACCCGACCATTACCTGTCCCGCGCCTATTAACGTAAATGTTGATACAAGTGAATGTGGAGCCATTGTAACATATACCGCGCCGGTGGGTACGGACAATAATGCCTCGGGTACGGTAACAACAACACAAATTGCTGGTCTGCCTTCGGGATCACTGTTCCCTGTGGGGACTACGACCAATACCTTCGAGGTTACAGATGCTGCTGGGAACACCGCTACCTGTAGCTTTGACGTTACGGTTGTGGATGACGAAGACCCAACTATAGCTTGTCCTGCTGATATTACTGTAAACACCTCTGACGATGCAACTGGTAATTGTTCTACCAATGCTGCTCTTGGTACTCCAGATACTGATGATAACTGTTCGGTGGCTTCTGTTGTAGCTCAGGTAAACGGAGCTGATATCGATCCTGCTACCTTTGAGTTCCCATTGGGAGATACTACAGTAACTTGGATTGTGACCGATGGTAGTGGCAACACGGCTAACTGTATGCAAAACGTTACGGTTGTGGATGACGAAGACCCAACTATAACTTGTCCTGCTGATATTACTGTAAACACCTCTGACGATGCAACTGGTAATTGTTCTACCACTGCTGCTCTTGGTACTCCAGATACTAATGATAACTGTTCGGTGGCTTCTGTTGTAGCTCAGGTAAACGGAGCTGATATCGATCCCGCTACCTTTGAGTTCCCATTGGGAGATACTACAGTAACTTGGATTGTGACCGATGGTAGTGGCAACACGGCTAACTGTACGCAAAACGTTACGGTTGTGGATGACGAAGACCCAACTATAACTTGTCCTGCTGATATTACCGTAAATGCAGATCCAGGCTTATGTTCTGCTTCAAACGTAGACTTAGGAGAACCTATTACTAACGATAACTGTGCCGTAGCAACAGTACTAAACAATGCGCTAGAGCCATTTGCCCTAGGTCAAACTACTGTAACGTGGACCGTTACTGATGAGTCAGGAAATACAGCTACTTGCGAACAAATTATTACTGTTGTAGATGGGGAATTACCCGAAATCATATGTCCACCTGCATTAACCGTAAATGTTGATCCAGGAACTTGCGAAGCTACAAATGTAGATTTAGGTAGCTTAAATGCACAGGATTGTACAGATGTTACTATTACAAACAATGCACCCTCTACATTTCCATTAGGTAATACTACCGTAATATGGACAGTAACAGACCTAGCAGGAAACAGTGAAACCTGTGAACAAATAGTAACTGTTGAGGATAACATTCCTCCAACATTTATAGAAGCACTTCCAACTGATATAACTGTTGAATGTGATAACGTACCAGAAGAAGAAACACTTACAGCTACTGATAATTGTAGTGATGCTATTGTGACTTTTAACGAAATAAGAATAGATGGTTCTTGTGTTTCTAATTACATATTGGAACGTACATGGACTGCCACAGACGAAGCAGGTTTAACAACTGTACATACGCAAACCATTACGGTTGAAGATACTACACCTCCTTCTTTTGTTGAAAGATTACCAGAAGATATTACTGTTGAATGTGATGCAATTCCAACACCTGATGATATTTCTGCTACAGACAACTGTAGCTCAGCAACCGTTACAACAGATGATATAATTGTTGATGGACCTTGTGTTGGCACATATACAATTGAACGAACATATACAGCTACTGACGAATGTGGCTTATCAGTATCCTATACTCAAACTATTAATGTAGAAGATACGACTGCACCTGTACCTTTAGAGACAATAGAAGATACTGTTACTGTTAGTTGTACTGATATACCTGAGGTTCCTGAAATTCAATTTGAGGATAATTGTTCCACAGATATAGTAGTTGTATTTAATGAAGTCAATGGATTTGACGATACAGTATTTGAAGATTATCAAATAATTAGAACTTGGACAGTAAGAGATGCTTGTAACAACGAAGCAACCTACACCCAAACATTAAATGTTCTGCTAGATGAAATTATTACAGAAGTTAATGGTCCAGACAGGTGTTTTGATGATGGTATTGTTGACTTAAATGAATTCCTAATTTCAGAAAACAAAGAAGGTACATGGGAATTAGTTGAAGGTAACACCCAAGCAGAGTTAAATGGCAATATATTTAATCCAACAACTCTAGAACCATCTTTAGACTTTTTACCAAACAATGGCGATTCTATTACCTATGTTTTCAGATATACCGGATTAGATGCAGGTTGTATTAATATTACAGAAGTAACTATGGCAATAAACCCAGATTGTGTAGTATTACCATGTGGAGATACAGATGTTGTAATTTCCAAAGCACTTACGCCTAATGGAGATGGTTTTAATGATAGCTTTGACATTATGGGTATAGAACTATGTGGATTTACCGCTAATGTTAAAATATTTAACCGTTGGGGTGCATTAGTTTATGAATCTAGTAACTATACGCTAGGAGAAGGTCAAGGTTCATGGCAAGGAAATGCTCACAAATCCTCTGTTGGATCTGCAGGTAAAGTACCAAACGGAACGTACTATTACATTATTAATTTAGAAAATAGTGGATTACCACCTTACACTGGCCCTATCTACATCGGAACCAAATAAAACGTAACCTATGAAACCTATTAAACATTACATAATTGCTTTTGCGTTATTAAGTTGTACTGTTGGAATTGCACAACAATTACCTCAATTTACACAGTACATGTATAACACAATTTCTATTAACCCAGCTTATGCTGGTAGTAGAGAAGCTTTAAGCATTGTTGGATTACACAGAAGCCAATGGGTTGGTTTTGATGGTGGCCCTATTACACAAACACTTTCTATACATTCCCCTTTAAGAAATGATAGAATAGGTTTAGGATTATCTTTTATTGAAGACGATTTAGGACCTGAAAACTTCACATATTTATATGGGGACTTTTCGTATACGCTTCCAGTAGGTACAACCGGTAAATTAGCATTTGGTATAAAAGGTGGATTTACCAGTTACAGTTTAGATCCTGATTTTAGAAATTCTCAAAGTTTTGACCCTTCTATTAGAGGTGTTCAAGACAGATGGACACCTAACATAGGTTTAGGTTTATTTTATCATACTAATAGATTCTATATTGGTGCTTCCGCTCCCAGAGTTTTAAACACTGATAGAAATACTGACGAAGGTTTTGAGGCTCTTGAAAGATTGAGTTATTATGCTATTGCTGGTGTTGTAATAGACCTTAATGAATCTATTAAATTTAAACCTTCTACATTATTGAAAGCAACAAACGGTGCGCCTTTATCATTTGATTTTACAGCTAATTTCTTATTTAACGAGAAGTTTTGGTTGGGTGCCTCATATAGACTTAATCAAGATACAGGAGCTTTTGGTGGTTTTGCAGATATCCAAGTGTCAAGACAATTGCGCTTAGGTTATTCTTACGAAAAACCTATTTCTGAAATTAGAAACTACACTAGCGGTACTCATGAAGTATTATTGATATACGAATTTAAATTCTTAAGTTCTAAACTAAAATCTCCTAGATATTTCTAAAAACGGCAAGTATTCATTATGAAATTAAAAACTTACATATTAGTTTCTATAGCTTTATTAATGGTATCCGTAGCGTTTGCGCAACCTGGTAAACAAAAAAGAGCAGACACACTATTTAATAAATTTTCATTTGTTAAGGCTGCCGAAGTTTATAAAGATCTTATAAAAAACAACTACAATAAAGATTATGCCACAAGACAATTGGCTGATTGTTATGCGTATTTAAGAAATCCATCTGCTGCAGCGAGATATTATAAACGTGTTGTAGAGCAGGATAATGTACCGATTGAGTATTATTATAGCTATGCTCAGGCCTTAAGAGGTATAAAAAAATATGAAGAATCCAGAGAATGGATGCAACGTTTTAAAGATTCTGGAGGTGTCACAAACACAGATAGTTTTGAAAAAGACCAGATGTTTATGGCACACGTATTTAGCTCAAAGAAACAGTACTTTTTAAAACGCACAAGAATTAATTCAAAATTTAGCGATTTTGGAGCTATAGAGCATGATGGAAAGGTATATTTTGCATCTTCAAGAGACGAGGGTGTCTCTGTAAAACGTGTTTATGGCTGGAATGAACAACCTTTTCTAGATGTATATGTTACTGAAAAAGGAGGTAAACGCAGTGTAAACCATACTCACAAACTTAAGGGAGATGTTAATTCTATTTATCATGATGGTCCAGTAGTTATTACCAAAGATGGAAAAACCATGTATTTCTCTAGAAATGCTGCCAACAAATATGGTAAAGAAAATGACAAAAAAGGAGTTAGCACCATAAACATTTACAAAGCTACGCTTAAAGATAGCCTTTGGACTGATGTTGAAAAACTATCTATAAATAGTAATGAATATTCAACACAGCATCCTGCATTAAATAAAGATAACACGCGCCTCTATTTTTCATCAGATATGCCAGGTGGTTATGGTGGTTCTGATATTTACTATGCAGATATCAACCCTGACGGCACCTTTGGAACTCCAATAAATGCTGGAGAAGTGGTAAACACAAAAGATGCAGAAGGAACGCCATTTATTAATAATGAAGGCATATTGTTCTTTTCATCTGATGGACACTTGGGCTTAGGTTTATTAGATGTTTTTGGCACTGTAACTGATGAAAACGGTACCATTACAGATGTAGTAAACTTAGGGGTTCCCGTAAATTCTGAAAAGGATGATTTCGCTTTCACTATGAACCAAGACGGTTTAACGGGCTATTTCTCTTCAAACAGAAGAGGTGGACGAGGGGATGATGATATTTATGAATATTACCGAAAACCTTTATTAAACGTTCAAGGTCAAGTAGTAGATGCCATCAATAGTAAACCTATTCCTAATTCGGAAATAAACTTATTTGATGCTGACGGCAATAAAATTGCATACATGGTCACAGATAAAGATGGCTACTACAATATTAATATAGACAGAAATAAAGACTATAAAATTGTAGCGAGTTTAGACAAATACATAGATGATTATAGAGAATTCACATCAAAGAATATATCTAGTATCGAATCTGTAATCGTAGCAAACTTAATTTTAAATCCTGTTCAAAATGTAGAAGTATTGGCAAACTTATCTTTAAACACAATTTACTTTGATTTTGATAAGCACAATATTCGTGAAGATGCCAAAAAAGAACTGGATAAAATAGTCAATTTAATGAACAACGATTACCCAGAAATGGTTATCAGAATCGAATCACATACCGATTCCAGAGGTTCATTAAGCTATAATGATAGGCTATCTATAGATCGGGCAAATGCAACCTACGACTATTTAATTTCAAACGGCGTAGACCCAAGCCGTATTACTGAACATAAAGGTTTTGGAGAAAGGCGATTAACCAATGGGTGCGAGGATGGTGCAAAATGTGAAGATGAACAACACCAACTTAATCGTAGAACTCAATTTATAGTTGTTCAGATGGAATAGAAATAACAAGCTAACTACTTGTAGAAGTATTATATAACTATTGTTTTAATAAAAAAACAAGACCCAATGAAACCAAAAAACTACTTATTAATCGTTGCTTCATGCGTACTTTCGTTAAGTATTTATGCCCAACAAGGTTTACAAAAAAGAGCAGATAGTCTTTTTAACAAATTTGCTTTTGTGGATGCCTCAGAAGCTTACAAAAAATTAGTAGAGAAGAATTATAATGCAGCATATGCCACTAGGCAGTTGGGAGACTGTTACGCCTACATGCGTAACCCCGAAAAAGCAGTTGAGTATTATAAAAGTGCTGTTGCCCAAGAAAATGTTCCTATTGAATATTATTACAAGTATGCACAAGCATTAAGAGGTATAAAAAATTATAAAACATCTAGGGTTTGGTTAAAAAAGTTTGAAGAAGCGGGAGGCGTAATCGATAAAAATAAAATCACTAAAGATCCAGATTTTATAACCGCTGTTTTCAATGCAAAACATCAATATTCCTTAAAAGACGTAAACTTTAATTCTGAATTAAGTGATTTTGGAGCATTTGAACATGATGATCAAGTCTATTTCACATCTTCGGCAGATAAAGGCGTATCTACAAAGCATTTGTATGCTTGGAATGAACAGCCTTTTTTAGACGTTTACGTTACAGAAAAAGATACTGACACCATTATTCATCATTTATCTAAACTAAAAGGAGATGTAAACTCTGTGTATCACGACGGCCCTGTTGTTATCACTAAAGATGGGAAAACCATGTATTTTTCCAGAAATAATTTTAACGATAAAAAACTGGGAAAGGACAAGTATGGCATTAGTAACCTCAAAACTTATAAAGCATCCCTTATAGGTGGAGAATGGACTAATATTAAAGAATTACCATTTAATAGTGATGAATATTCCGTTGGTCACCCAAGTCTTAATAATGATGAAACTAAATTATACTTTGCTTCAGACATGCCAGGTGGTTTTGGAGGTTCTGATATTTACTATGTAGATATTGAAAAGAATGGCAACTACGGAAAACCTCAAAATGCAGGAGAAATCATCAATACTAAAAGAAATGAATTATTCCCTTTTATAAACACAGAAAACATTCTCTTCTTTTCATCTGATGGGCATTTCGGATTAGGCCTACTCGATATATTCGCAACAGTTTATGATGAAAACGGTACACTTTCAGATGTTGTAAATCTTGGAGTTCCAGTAAATTCAAACAAAGATGATTTTTCATTTTTTATGAATGATGATGGCCTCACAGGTTACATTGCTTCAAATAGGGATGGCGGAAAAGGAGATGATGATATTTACGCGTATAACCGAATTCCTCGCCTAAAAATTGAAGGTACAGTTATAGATTCTGTTGGTAACACTCCTGTCCAAAATGCTATTGTAACACTATTAGATAGTGATGGAAACAAAATAGCTTTTGTTGAAACAGATGAAAATGGAGAATACCAAATAAACATTGATAGAGATACTGATTATGTTGTTACAGCAAATAAAGAAGGGTATCCAGAATACACTACTTCTGTCACAACTAAAGGTTTAGATAATACTATTAAATCTATTACAGTAGATTTCGAGATAAGCCCAATACAGGAAGCTGTTGAAGAAGATATAGAACCTGAATTAATAATTGATGATCTTGGTCCTATTTATTTTAATTTTGATAGTGCTAAAATAAGATCTGATGATTCTGAAGAGTTAACCAGAATTGTAGACCTTATGGTTAACAAATACCCAGAGATGACCATTAAAATAGAATCCCATACAGATTCCAGAGGTCCCGCTTCATATAATGATACTTTATCAACTAGGAGAGCAAATGCAACGTATAGTTATTTAATATCTAAAGGTGTTGATGCCTCTAGGATAATAGAATATAAAGGCTATGGCGAACAAAAACTCACAAACGATTGTGATGGTACTAAACGCTGTACTGAAGATCAACACAAGCTTAACAGACGTACTAACTTTATAGTTGTAAAAGTGAAATAATTCCAAAGCTTAGTTTAATAATAATTAAAAACCATCAAGAGTTAACTTTTGATGGTTTTTTTATATTTACGCTATCACAACATCTTACAATTTGAAAAATTTAAAAAATAGTATTGATGAGTTAGTTGAGTTTGGAAGCAAACCAATATTGAATATTAATGAAAATGAATCTAAAATACTAGTATTATTAACTGAGTTGTATTGTTTACATCTAACGTAAGTTAGATACACTATGTATTGACAATCAATTACTTATGATGTTAAATATTATCACTATGTCATTCCGAACGAGGAACGAGGAGGAATCTCATCATAATGAGATATCTTGTCGCTCTTTCGACATGACAAAAAAGTGTTTTTTCAGTATATTATATTAATAACAGCTTATTTATTGGTTTTTAAATCGAACTCACGTTACTTAAAAATGGATTATCGATAACTTTACAGTGAAACTTGTGATAATTACTCCTAAGTTTAAATATGAAGATGTTAGATGATTTATAGCAATTGATTTCCTAAACTATGGTTGGTACTAGCGGATATCGTTAAAGATATGATGGACGTAAAATGGACGATTGAAAACGAAAGTTTTAATAACGGCCTGTAGTTATTTAAATTTTTGATGCAATACCATTGTGAGCAACACTTAGTAAACTTTTTAAAATATGTAAAAGATCTTAAATCATGAAATAAATTACTTAGCACTATATAATACAAAGCTTAAACCCTTCCATTTCTGAAAGGGTTTATTCCTAAAGCTAAATTTAATAACAACTAAGTTATCAATATAACCTTGCTAATGACTAATTCAAATTAAATATCAAATTTAATTATGCTGTTATATTAATCAGTAATTAAACAGGTTACGTGTTTATTGTATCAAATACAATTTATTTCTTAATAAAGATGTTGGTAAAATACCATCTACCATCAATATCTTTCTCTGCGGACACCTCAAAATCAGTAAAATCTCCTTCTATATTTTTTTTGTGAGACTCACTACGCATCCATGCATTTACTACAGATTCGGCCGATGAATACCCATAAGCTACATTTTCTGATACATTTTTAGCGCCTGCATTATTTTTTAAGTAATTGCTTCTCGTAAAAAAATTAGCATGAGACACCGTTTGAGTGTCTGCCATATAATCTGTATGGGTAAATGCTGTAGACTTAATAATTGTCATACTCTGTAGAGGCTGTAGACCCTCAGAGAGTCTATGATTGTTAATCAGTTCTAAAATTTCAACTTCGATAGGCTTGGTACTAGGAACAGTTTCATTAACAATTAGCGCTTCTGCTTTATCATCCATAGATTCTGGAGAGCATGAAAATAAGCTCAGGGTTATAACTGCCGCTAAGGCCAGTTTGGTTAGCAACTTCATAGGTTAAGTAAATTTAGATTTGGGATTATAAATCTACTTTCTAAACCACGGGATGAGCGTTAATGAAATGTTAAAATCGATTAAAAACATGTATTTCATCGAATTAAAATGTTTTTAATCGATGAAATACATTCTTGAAGTAAGTAAAAGTGTATTTCGTAGTGTTTTTAGGGAGATAATCGATTTATGCTCCAATTATAGTCCTCCATAAGACAGTATCTAATTCTATCATGAAGTCTATTAGGCCTTCCTTGCCAAAACTCAAATTCAGCAGGTTTTACTATGTAACCTCCCCAGTGAGAGGGACGTACTACTTCCTTGCCTTCATATTTGACTTCTAAAGTTTTTAGTTGTTGTTCTAGGAAAGCTCTGTCTGGCACTACTTCACTTTGATTAGATACCAAAGCCCCTAGCTGACTCCCCTTTGGTCTTGACTCAAAATAACCATCACTTAAATTAGGAGCTATTTTTTCTGCCTTTCCTTTGATGATGACTTGACGTTCTGCACCATGCCAAAAAAATGATAAACATACATTAGGGTTTTTACTAATAGCCTTTCCTTTTTCACTATTGTAATTAGTATAAAATATAAACCCTTCATAGGTAAATTTTTTAAGCAGTACTACCCTATTCTTGGGAAATCCATCTAATCCAATAGTAGAAATCGTCATAGCATTATTTTCATATTCTGAAAAATTCTTGTCTACATCGTAAAACCACTTTTGAAATAATTCTAAAGGATTCTCTGGTACATCCTGCAATGAGAGCTCCCCTTTCTCGTAAGATTTTCTATAATTACTTAAATCATTTTCCATACTACGAAATTAATGAAAAAATAGCCCTTCACATATGAGAAAATTAAGATAAACTTCTTAACTTCGGGAATCTCTCAAAATTTATTAATTTAAATTCGATACCTGCCCATGGAATTTGAAAAGTCTCCATATTTTGAGAGCTATAATCCTTACAAATTAGAACTTGCTTTTGGTCATTATTATTTTTGCAAAAACCTAATTGTAGCTGAACCATTTGAAGGTGTACATTTTAATTGGGATATGGCAAAAGTTTTAATTCATGAAATCCATAACCATTATGGTAAAAATACTAAAGTTTGTTATGTAGCAAATAGAATAAACGCCTACTCTATTGATCCGCAAAACTGGTTAAGAATTGAAAAAGAGTATGATACTTTAGTTGCCAGCGCTATTGTAGTTTACAATAAAGCATCATACATTAATGCCTCTTTAGAAAAACATTTTACCCAAAAAAGCATTAAAAGATGTCTTTCACTAGATGAAGCCTTGAATTGGGTTAAAAACTTAAAGGAATTTAATTAAAGTTAAAATGCTTCCCATCTTCAGCTAGTTTTACATTCTCAAACACAGTTTTAGCTTCAGTTTTAAATACTTCTAAGTTTGGGTAACGAGAAGAATAATGCCCCAAAATTAACGTACCTGCATTAGCTTGTTTTGCTATACTAGCCGCTTCTTTTGCTGTGGAATGTTTTGTCTTAGGGGCTAGATGTGCATGAGCATCTAAAAAAGTAGACTCATGATACAATACATCAACATCTTTTATAATAGGCACAATAGCCTCCCTATAAACTGTATCGCTACAAAATGCATAACTTTTAGACTTTTTAGGTTCAAAAGTTACAGTTTCGTTTTTAATTAAGATACCATCCTCGTTAGTAACATCAAAACCTTGCTTCAGCTTTCTATAATATGCTGTATTAATATTTGCTGTCTCCACGGCATCAATATTTATCTTTCTATCTCCCTTTTTTTCTTTAAACAAATAGCCATTGGTATATACTCGATGTTCTAGAGGAATGGTGTGGACTTCTACCCTATCATCTTCAAAAATTAATTGTGATTCTGTAGAGGACAATTCATGGAAAATAAGCTTATAATTCGTCCACGAATCTGCTAACTTCATTTGCAATGTAATCACTTCCTTAATACCTTTTGGTCCGTATATATGCAAATCTGCTTCTCTGGTTAGTAGTCGAAACGTAGATACCAAACCTGCCAAACCAAAAAAATGATCACCGTGTAAATGAGATATAAAAATATGCTTTATGCGATTGAATTTAACCTTGTGCTTACGCAATTGCACCTGAGTACCTTCTCCACAATCAATTAAAAACATATGGTTGGCTATTTCT
The DNA here is from genome assembly GCF_016827605.1 of Hyunsoonleella ulvae. Taxonomy (GTDB): domain Bacteria; phylum Bacteroidota; class Bacteroidia; order Flavobacteriales; family Flavobacteriaceae; genus Jejuia; species Jejuia ulvae. Next base: position 11,122 of record NZ_JAEPJQ010000001.1, read on the forward strand.
AAAACCTGAGAAGTGGTATTTCCTAAAGTTCTTGGTGTTGCACTGTAGCAGCCTAAAATGGTTAATCTCATAGTTATTAAAACCCTAAATCGCGTTCCATTTCTTCCATCTCAATAATATCAAGAGCTTCTTGTTGTGTGGGTACCACAATAAGTTCTTCTGAAATATCATCTAAATTAACCTTATCTGATACTATAACGAATGAATGCCCCTCTCCTCTGTGGATATTGGAAATTTGAAGGAACTCTGCAATCACAGCAGCATCTATATGCTCCAAGGAAGTGAGAACAGTAATTATATTATCATTTTTAAACTTAGGATACAAAGCTTCTAGCTTTTTAACAAGCTCAACAACTGTGACCTTTTCTTGAGTAATAATGGCAATATTACCTTTTCTATCAATAATCATAACTTACTGTTTTATTTTTGAAGCTAATAAATAGATAACAGCCATCCTAACTGCAACTCCGTTTTGTACCTGATCTAATATAATGGCTTGTTTAGAATCTGCCACGTCACTTGTAATCTCTACACCCCTGTTAATTGGTCCAGGGTGCATTATGGTAATTTCCTTATCTAAACTATCTAATAATGCTTTATTTACCCCATATTGCTGCGTATATTCTCTTGTTGAGGGAAAGTAACTAATATCCATACGTTCGTTCTGTACACGAAGCATATTTGCTACATCACACCAGTTTAGAGCTTTTAGCAGATTGGTTTCAACCTTCACTCCTAATTTATCAATATATTTAGGAATCAAGGTTTTTGGCCCACAAACCATAACTTCCGCACCTTGTAGTTGTAGGGCAAAAATGTTAGATAACGCTACTCTACTATGTAATATATCTCCAACGATAACTACTTTCTTTCCTTTTACCTCTCCCAGTTTTTCGCGAATAGAATAAGAGTCCAGTAATGCTTGTGTAGGATGCTCATGTGCTCCATCACCAGCATTGATGATACTCGCATTTACATGCTTTGACAAAAATACCCCAGCTCCAGGATTAGGGTGCCGCATCACAACCATATCCACTTTCATGGATAAGATGTTATTCACAGTATCTATAAGCGTTTCCCCTTTTTTGACTGAGGATTGACTTGATGAAAAATTTATAACATCAGCAGATAATCGTTTCTCAGCAAGCTCAAAAGACAACTTTGTTCTTGTAGAATTTTCGAAAAATAAATTAGCAATGGTAATATCCCTTAAAGAAGGCACCTTTTTAATTGGTCTATTAATAACCTCTTTAAAATGGTCGGCTGTTTCAAAAATAAGTTGAATATCTTCTTTCTTAAGATACTTTATTCCCAGTAAGTGATTTACACTTAATTCGCTCATTTATTTTCTATTTATCTATTAAGTAAACGGAATCTTCTGTATCCTGCTCTTTCCAGTTTACTTTTACTTTTTCACTATTAATAACATCTACTTGTCTACCGCGATAATCAGGCTGTATTGGTAAGTGCCTGCTAAAGCGCCTATCTATCAATGTTAACAATTCAATCTCATTGGGCCTTCCAAAAGACTGTACTGCAGTTAATGCAGCTCTAATACTTCTTCCAGTGTACAATACATCATCTATAAAAACAATGTTTTTGTCTTCAACCAGAAAATCTATTTTTGTTTTATTGGCCTCAAGTGGTTTTTCACTTCTTCTGAAATCATCACGATAAAATGTAATGTCTAGATATCCTAACTTTATATCTTTTACATTGTAATCTTCCTTAAGAATTTTCGCAATCCTATCAGCTAGATATATGCCTCTAGGTTGCAATCCTATTAAAACTGTATTAGAGAAATCGTTGTGTTTTTCAATGAGTTGACAAGCCAATCGATGAAGAATGATGTTTACCTCTTTTGCGTTAAGTAAAACTTTCTGACTCATATACTACCCAAACGTATTTGGAGTACAAAGGTAATGCAAAAATTTATAATGCCTAGGGTTTACCCCGTTTTATAAAAACTAGGTTCTTGATTTAGTTTTTCAATGCTATTAGAGTAATTTTGTATAGATCTTTTTAATTATTGTAACCATGGATGAATTTATAGATGTGGCAACCAAAGAGGGGAAATTAACGGGCAGGCGTGAATTAAAATCCATTATTCATAATAAAGGGTTGTACCATCATACAGCCCATATTTGGCTATATACCAACGACAAAAAAATTCTTTTAGCACAACGATCACATAAAAAATCCATTTGTCCTTTATTGTGGGATGTCTCTGTAGCAGGACATATTGATGCAGGCGAGACACCACAACAAGCCGCCATTAGGGAAACTAAAGAAGAAATTGGTTTAGAGCTTTTAGAAGACGATTTAAAACTAATAGGTATTTTTAAATGCTTTCAAAACTATGATAACGGATTAATTGATAATGAATTTCATAATACTTATATGGCAGAACTTACAATACCATTATCTGCATTAACTCCCCAAGAAGATGAAGTTGAAGCACTAAAATTAGTCTCGTTTGAAGACTTTGAACATTTATTGGAACATATAGGCAAAGACAAACATCTAATAGCAACCAATAAAACATATTATCAAAAAGTATATCAAAATATAAGAGCCCAAATAGGTTAGTTTTTGCTCTAGTTTAAACCATAAATCTTGCTTATATTTACAGAAAGCAAGATACTTATGAGTGAAAATTTAAAAGTTAAGGTAAATACTAATCTTGATTTTGATATTAGCTTAGATGATATTTCTAACTTAGACATTAGTAAGCTTTCTAACCTAAATTATCACTTACTTTACAATAACAAATCCTTTCATTGTAACATCATTGATGCAGATTTCAGCAAAAAAATGTATCAGATTTCGATAAACAACACATTGTATAACGTTGAAATTTTTAATGATTTAGATGTGCTTATTAAAGACATGGGATTTTCTATTGAATCTAAAAAAGCAATTTCTTCAATCACAGCACCCATGCCTGGTTTAATCCTTGAAATTAATATTGAGGTTGGACAAGAAATAAAAGAGAACGACACTTTGCTTATACTTGAGGCTATGAAGATGGAAAATAGTATTACCTCACCTATTGATGGCACAGTAAAAGCTATTCACTCAAAAAAAGGAAATGCTGTAGATAAAGGCCAACTCATCATTGAATTTGAATAACTATGAAAAAAATTCTTGTTGCTAACAGAGGAGAAATAGCACTCCGTGTTATGAAAACCGCTAAAAAAATGGGGATTGATACCGTAGCTGTTTTTTCAACAATAGATAGAAATGCGCCACATGTTAAATTTGCTGATGAAGCCGTATGTATAGGCGAGCCTCCTTCAAGTCAATCTTATCTAAAAGCTGATAAAATTATTGAAGTTGCAAAAAGTTTAAATGTTGATGGTATTCATCCAGGGTATGGTTTTTTAAGCGAAAATGCTGATTTCGCCGAGCTATGCGAGAAAAATAATATCATTTTTATAGGCCCTCGTTCTAAAGCCATTAAAATCATGGGAAGTAAACTCGCTGCCAAGGAAGCGGTTAAAAAATACAATATCCCAATGGTTCCAGGAATTGATGAAGCTATTACTGATGTTACCAAAGCCAAAGAAATTGCCAAAGCCATAGGTTTTCCCATTTTAATAAAAGCATCAGCAGGTGGCGGTGGAAAAGGTATGCGTATTGTTGAAACGGAAGAAGATCTAGAATCCCAGATGAATCGCGCCATTAGTGAGGCCATTTCTGCTTTCGGGGATGGCTCTGTATTTATTGAAAAATACGTGAGCTCTCCAAGACACATAGAAATACAAGTGGTGGCGGATAGCCATGGTAATATCCTTCATTTTTTTGAAAGAGAATGCAGCATACAGAGACGTCATCAAAAAGTGGTTGAAGAAGCGCCATCATCTGTGTTGACACCAGAATTACGGGAAAAGATGGGGCAAGCTGCTATAAAAGTTGCTAAATCTTGTGATTACCTTGGTGCAGGAACCGTAGAGTTTTTATTAGATGCCGACCATAATTTCTATTTTCTGGAAATGAATACAAGGTTGCAAGTAGAGCATCCCGTAACTGAAATTATTTCTGGAGTGGATTTAGTAGAACTCCAAATTAAAATTGCTAGAGGGGAAAAGCTGGAAATTGAACAAAAGGATTTAAAGATTAATGGTCATGCCTTAGAATTAAGAGTGTATGCTGAAGATCCCTTGAATGATTTTCTACCAAGTATAGGTCATTTAGAGATTTACAGCCCACCAACTGGGAAAGGTATTCGTGTAGATAATGGTTATGAAGCTGGTATGGATATCCCGATTTATTACGATCCTATGCTATCCAAACTTATCACATATGGTACTTCTAGGGAAGAAGCCATTATGCTTATGATTGATGCTATTAACAATTACAAAATTAAAGGTGTTGAAACCACACTATCTTTTGGAAAATATGTTTGTGAACATGACGCTTTTATTTCAGGAAATTTTGATACTCATTTTGTAAAAACCCATTATTCTCCCGATGTATTGCAACAAAGCACTCAAGATGAAGCTAAAATAGCGGCTTTAATAGCAGTGAGGCAATACTTAGAGGATAAAAAAACACTTCGGTTACCTACCAATTAAAATTCTTATGGATTCTAAACAAGATAAAATCGATAAACTCAATAAGCATATTGCCCTCTCAAAGTTAGGAGGAGGACAAAAACGAATTGATAAACAACACGCCAATAAAAAACTTACTGCAAGAGAGCGTGTAGAGTATTTATTAGATGAGAATTCTTTTGAAGAAATAGGAGCATTGGTGACACATAGGACTACTGATTTTGGAATGGAGGATCAGGTGATTTATGGAGATGGAGTCGTTACTGGTTATGGTACTGTAGATGGTAGACTTGTATATGTTTATGCGCAAGATTTTACAGTTTTTGGTGGGTCTTTATCCGAAACACATGCTGAAAAGATTTGTAAGGTTATGGATATGGCCTTAAAAGTAGGAGCTCCTATTGTTGGACTTAATGATTCTGGAGGAGCCCGTATTCAAGAGGGCGTACGCTCCCTTGGTGGATATGCTGATATATTCTATAGAAATGTACAAGCGTCTGGTGTAATTCCACAGATCTCTGCAGTGATGGGACCATGTGCTGGAGGTGCCGTATACTCCCCTGCTATGACTGATTTTATTATCATGGTAGAACAAACAAGTTATATGTTTGTAACAGGACCAAACGTTGTAAAAACCGTTACCAATGAAGAGGTTACAAGCGAAGAACTGGGTGGTGCCCAAACACACGCTTCCAAATCTGGTGTGGCTCATAAAATAGCTTCCAACGATGTGGAGTGTTTGGAGGATATAAAAAAGATGTTAAGTTATCTTCCTCAAAACAACACCCAAGTTACCAAACAAATTCCGTACACTTTGGATGATGAAATTAGAGATGTTTTGTCTGATATTGTACCTAACAATCCAAATAAACCTTATGATATGCATGAGGTAATTACTGGTATTATTGATGAAGATTCATTTTATGAAATTCACAAAAATTATGCAGAAAGTATTATAGTTGGTTTTGCAAGGTTGGGAGGACGTAGTATTGGTATTGTTGCAAACCAGCCGATGGATTTTGCCGGGGTTTTAGGTGTAAACAGCTCCAAAAAAGCAGCACGTTTTGTTCGTTTTTGTGACTGTTTTAACATCCCACTTTTGGTATTAGTTGATGTCCCAGGTTTCTTACCAGGAACAGATCAAGAATGGAACGGAATTATTGTGCATGGTGCTAAATTATTGTATGCCTTAAGTGAAGCTACCGTACCACGCGTTACCGTTATTACAAGAAAGGCCTACGGTGGTGCTTATGATGTTATGAACTCAAAACACATAGGTGCAGACTTTAATTTTGCATGGCCAGGTGCTGAAATTGCTGTTATGGGTGCAAAAGGTGCCAGCGAGATTATTTTTAGACGTGAAATTTCTGCTGCTGAAAACCCAGAGGAAAAACTAGCAGAAAAAGAAGCAGAATATGCAGCGAAATTTGCGAATCCTTATCGTGCTGCAAAACGGGGATTTATTGATGAGGTAATACTTCCCAAGAACACAAGAAGAAAATTATTAAAAGCATTTGCCAGTTTGCAGAATAAGCAAGTAAATACTCCTAAACGTAAACACGGTAATATTCCTCTTTAATCAATTAATTATGTATAGAAACAGGAAAAGGAGTTTAAAAATAAACCCCTTTTCTAGCTGTAATCAATAAATTACTTTTTGGTAACTTAATAATTAATTTAACAATCTTACTTGTAATTAAAATGAATTAATAACCAACCCTTGCATATTAATTTCTATTTTAATTTTCCCTAATAGAAATTGTAAGATGCCTTTCCCAAATTAATTAATATTGATAATAGCATTTGTACAAATGTCTAAAAAAGGAAAGTTAATCATTAATTTTTCACTACGCATTTAGTACGCAAATTAGATTTTTGTGTGAAAAAAATCAAATATTGTAGTTGTCGATGTTTACCTTATCAGAAAATACACTGCATAAATATTCTGCAAGAGTGAATTTTTCTCTATCAAATCCAATTTTCTTTACAATACGATAGCGTCTACTTTCAACGGATCTAATTGAACTGTTAAGAAACACCGATATTTCTTTATTGGTAAACTCAAGATATACGTAATAACAGATAATAATTTCAGTCTTATTTAATTCTGGATGTAGTTTGCTAACCTCACTAAAAAATCTACTATTTAAATCATTAACTAAATCAAAATGTCCCTCACCCTTATCTATAATAGCAGACGAATTAACACGAATATCCGTATAAAGATTTTTTATTCTCGTTTTTTGATCCTCCAGTGAATTTTCTGTAGCTATATCTTTAATTTCATTTTTTAAATGCTTCAAATATTCTTCAAGCCCATGCATTTTTAAAGCCAGCTGTTCATTGTTAGATCTTACAAAAGATAAAGTATCAACTTCGCTTGAAACTTTATGTAATTTTTTCTTTTGTTTTTTGTAAAACACAAAATATACCATGCTTGAAAGTATCAAAACCATAAGCAATATAAGGACCAAAACCACATTATGTTTTCTTTTTGTACGCTCCGTCTTCAACTCATCTTCTGATAATCTCATCGATCGGCTAATATCTGTGGTTGCGATCAACTGTGTTTGTAATATTTCGTCTTCATAATTTCTGAGTGAGTCTAAATAGATATCAGACATATCATAATTTTTAATTCCCCTGTTCAAATCGACACACATATTATAATAACGCATCACATAACTCTTATCTAGGTAAATCAGATCTGGTCTGACCTCGGATAAATAAAACTTGCATGAATCCAATTGCTGTTCTCTTAAAAAATAATCTGCAAACTCCAGATTGATGACAGTGCTAAAACTTCTGTAATTATATGTAGGAGCAGTAGGCAACTCTCGAGTTGTCTTAAACTCTTTATAAAAGCTTTGAGCTTTAGTAACACTATCAATCTTGATGTAACTCAAAACTAGCCGTGCTGTGGCATCCATGTAAATATAAGCATCTTCATCTAGTACCGCCTTGTACTTGCCTAGATTTGGTAATATGGTATTAATAGTTTCAATAGTTTTACCATCTAGATATTTCATGTAAGCCTTTATAAGCTCTATTTCGTACAACCAACATATATTGCTGCAAGTCTCAAAACATGTTTTTGCTTTATCCAAATAACTCAAGGCTAAGCTATTATCTACAGAGGGATCATACAGTTCTCTAAATAATTGTATATATGCGTAACCTGCATTAAAATAATCATTCTCCTTTTCAGCATAACTTAGCGCTTTATTAAAACTTTGAATAGCCTTAATACTGTTGTTGTCATAACCATAAATAAGGCCCTGAATTATATAATATTCATCAACATACGTATCAATATAATCTTCCAAGGGACGAGGTATTGAATCTAGAAAAGCTTGAGCCTTTTCAGAAGTTTGCAAATTATCACCTGCTTCGTAAATGTAATCCACAAAACGTGATGTCTCTTGTGCCGCAAACCACTGAAATACCATACAGAATAATATACTAATTCCTAATTTGCTGTATATTTTAACCATAAATGTATCCTTAAAACTTAATTAATTTAAAATTTTGCCAAAGGCCTGCTTTTTATTGATATTTTTTTGTCAAAATATAATTAAAAATATTCACACTTTTTTAAATCTTGAAATGTCGATTTATTATACCCAATACATTGAATAATTTATAATAATACTGAAAAATTAAAGCAAAAACCATAATACAATTTCACTTTCATTAATAGAATTAAACTAGTAACTAACGCAATATCAAAAATTAAATTTTAGATATTATCCTTTACTATCTGCCTTTGATATATTTATATTATTTCTTTTTTTTTGATGCTTTAAAACAGTAGCTATATATATAATTTTTATAAAAAGCCTAACTCCATTCAAAAGCATATTTGTAATTTTACCCTACAAAAACAAACCACTTATGAAAGTAATAGGCATTGGCAAGAATTATGTTAATGAAAAATCTGAAGCAGACTCGTTAAAAAACGGTCAGCAACTTATTTTTCTCAAGGCCGATAGTACAATAGTCACAGGGAATGAAGATGTAATTTATCCTGAAATTACAAACGAACTTGTTTATGAAGTAGAGCTTGTTGCTAAAATAGGAACCGAAGGTAAAAATATTGCTGAAGCTGATGTCGCCTCTCATATTAGTGGTATAGCAGTTGGAATAGATTATACGGCAACCGATATACTAAAAGCACATCGTGAGTTAAAGTGGCCTTGGGCTCTGGCTAAAGGTTTTGATGGTGCTTCTCCAATCTCTGAGTTCAAGCCCATTTCTGATTTTTCAGATCTTGATGACATCAATTTCGATCTAAAAATTAATGGAGAACAAAAACAAATAGGGAATACAGCTTTAATGATTTATAATTTTGCAGAAATTATAGCATATGTCTCTAAATTTATGACTTTAAACCCTGGTGATTTATTCTTTACTGGAACTCCAGCTTCTGGAGCTGATTTGATTTTTAAAGGAGACCATTTGCAAGCCTCTATTGAAGGAGAGTTACTTTTAGATTTTAAAATGATATAATTTTAAACCTTACAACACATTATCCATAATATCCTGAACCACTTCAGGATTCAATAATGTACTTGTATCACCGAGGTTACTTGTATCGTTACTCGCAATTTTTCTTAAAATACGCCTCATAATTTTACCTGAACGTGTTTTAGGTAAACCTTGAGTAAACTGAATTTTATCCAATTTTGCAATTGGCCCTACATGTTCTGTGATAATTTGGTTGATTTCCTTACGTAAATTATTTTGGTCTCTGGTTTCTCCAACATCTTTTAAGATAACATATCCGTAAAGGGCATTACCTTTAATATCATGCGGAAAGCCCACAATAGCACTTTCTGCTACTGCTGGATGCTCATTTATTGCATCTTCTATTGGAGCTGTTCCTAAGTTATGACCTGAAACTATAATTACATCATCCACCCTACCTGTAATTCTATAGTATCCTACCTCATCACGCAAGGCACCGTCTCCAGTAAAATATTTATTTTCAAAAGCAGAAAAATACGTGTCTTTGTAACGCTGATGATTTCCCCAAATAGTTCTTGCCATCGATGGCCAAGGAAATTTGATACACAAACGTCCATTTACCTGATTTTCTTTTAATTCTTTCCCATTTTCATCCATTAAAGCAGGTTGAATGCCAGGAAACGGCAATGTAGCATATGTTGGTTTTGTTGGTGTTGCAAAAGGTATAGGGGTAATCATGATACCTCCTGTCTCAGTTTGCCACCAAGTATCCACTATCGGACTTCTATTTTTACCAATATTGTCATTGTACCAATGCCAAGCTTCTTCATTTATAGGCTCTCCAACGGAACCCAAAACTTTTAAAGAAGACAAATCGTATTTTTCTACCAGACCTAACCCTTCTTTGGCCAGAGCTCTAATAGCTGTTGGTGCGGTATAAAACTGATTTACCTTATGTTTATCTACAATATCCCAAAAACGACCATAATCTGGATAACTTGGTACCCCTTCAAACATAACCGTTGTTGCCCCATTGGCCAAAGGTCCATATATAATATAACTATGCCCTGTAATCCAGCCAATATCTGCAGTACACCAATACACATCCCCTTCTTTATATTGAAACACGTTTTTAAACGTATAAGCTGTATAAATCATGTAGCCAGCTGTGGTGTGCACCATACCTTTTGGCATCCCTGTAGACCCTGATGTGTATAGAATAAACAAAGGATCTTCAGCATCCATGATTTCTGGCGCACATACTTTATCTGCTTTTTCTAGCAAAGGCTGTAACCAGGCATCACGCCCTTCAACCATATTGATATCTGAATTAATACGTTTTGCCACTAAAACAGTGTCTACACAAGGACATTCCTCTAAAGCCTCATCCACTATACCTTTTAAATCAATAGTTTTTGCCCCTCTGTAAGAACCATCACTAGTAATTACCATTTTACAATCGCTATCATTAATTCTGGTAGCTAAGGCTGTTGAAGAAAATCCTGCAAATACCACAGAATGTACAGCACCAATTCTAGCACAGGCTAAAGTAGCAATCGCTAATTCAGGAATCATAGGAAGATAAATGCATACTCTATCCCCTTTTGTAATACCATTAGCTTTCAAAACATTAGCAAATTGGCACACACGTTCATGTAATTGCTGGTATGTAATATGCTCTGCGGTTTCGTTTGGATTATTAGGTTCAAACAAAATAGCCGTCTTGTTGGCATTCGTTGTTAAATGGCGATCAATACAATTTACCGTAATATTTAACTTCGCTCCTTCAAACCACTTTACTTCAGGCTTTGAAAAATCCCAAGACAATACATTGTCCCACTTCTTATACCATAAAAAGTGTTCTTCGGCCACTTCCTCCCAGAATTGTTCGGGTTCCCGTACTGATTTTCGGTAAACTTGATAATATTCTTCTAAGTGTTTTATGTGGTAATTACTCATGCGTTTTCTTAATTAATATTAATATCTAATTTAGTGGCGACCTAAAATAGATAAATTAATAAAATCTTACTAAGTTTTTCTACAAATAACATATGCTTGTAGATAGAAACAAATAGTGTAGATATTAATGCTCTACAGCATCTCCCGCCCCACTTGGTATCCTAATATTTTCTACAATATCTTGCACATCTTCTGGTGGTGCTTTGGTCAACTTCATAATAACTATTGATACCACAAAATTTAAAATCATGGCAACCGTACCAAAACCTTCGGGTGAAATACCAAACCACCATTCGCTTTTATCTGGAAGCGTGTCATCAAACCATCCCAATTTATATTTTATCATATATAGTAACATAGCGATTATGCCTACCACCATTCCCGCTATAGCTCCTTCTTTATTCATACGCTTATAAAATATTCCTAGAATTATAGCTGGGAAAAAAGAGGCTGCCGCCAAACCAAAAGCCAAGGCCACAACTGCAGCTACAAAACCAGGGGGGTTAATTCCAAAATAACCTGCAACGCAAACAGCTCCCACCGCCGATAAACGTGCCGCCACCAACTCCCCTTTTTCCGAAATTGAAGGTTTTATAATTTTTTTAATCAAATCATGAGATACTGATGAAGATATTACCAACAATAACCCTGCTGCCGTAGATAAAGCCGCTGCCAATCCGCCTGCGGCAACAAGTGCTATTACCCAGTTTGGCAATCTGGCAATCTCTGGATTTGCCAACACCATAATATCCCTATCCACATAAAGCTCATTTTTACTATTGGGATTAGGTTGGGTAAAATCCACCTTTCCGTCTTCATTTTTTAAATAAGCATCTCCTTTTACGTATTGAATGATACCATCGTTATTCTTATCCGTAAAACTTATCAGTTTGGTTTCCTCCCATTTACTAAACCATTCTGGTACCTCTGCATAAGGTTTATTAGAAACGGTTTCAATTAAATTTGTTCTTGCAAAAGCTGCAACGGCTGGTGCCGTGGTATATAAAATCACGATTAGCAACAAGGCTATACCTGCAGATTTTCTGGCGTCTTTTACACGTTTTACAGTAAAAAAACGAACAATTACATGGGGTAAACCTGCCGTACCAACCATTAATGCTAAGGTAATTGCAAACACATCCATCATAGATTTGGAACCTTCGGTATACTCAGCAAAACCTAATTCTGTACTTAATCCATCTAATTTATCTAACAAATAAGCACCAGATCCGTCAGATAATGTATCTCCAAACCCAAATTGTGGAATGGGGTTTCCCGTCATCTGTATTGAAATAAAAATAGCTGGTACCATAAATGCAAAAATCAATACACAATATTGTGCTACCTGTGTATAGGTTATGCCTTTCATACCTCCTAAAACGGCATAAAACAGCACAATAAGCATCCCGATGATGACACCTGTATTAATATCTACCTCTAAAAACCTAGAAAATACTATACCAACGCCACGCATCTGTCCGGCTACATATGTAAACGACACTAAAAGCGCACAAAGTACCGCTACAAAACGAGCTGTTTTAGAATAGTATCTATCCCCAATAAAATCGGGTACTGTAAATTTTCCAAATTTGCGTAAATAAGGTGCTAAAAGTAAGGCCAATAATACATATCCTCCTGTCCATCCCATTAAATATACTGCTCCGTCATATCCTGCAAAGGATATAATCCCTGCCATAGAGATAAAGGAAGCGGCACTCATCCAATCGGCAGCAGTAGCCATACCATTGGCAAGTGGTGATACTCCCCCTCCTGCAACATAAAACTCTTTGGTTGATGACGCTCTGGACCAAATAGCTATACCAATGTAAATAGCAAATGTAATACCCACTAAAATATAGGTCCAATTTTGCACTCCTATTCCTTCAACTATCAAACTATGTATCATAACCGTACTTTTTATCTAGTTTATTCATGATACGTACATACACAAAAATCAAAATCACAAATACATACATTGAACCTTGTTGTGCAAACCAAAAGCCTAATTTAAATCCTCCAATAGTAATGGTATTTAATGTGTCCTTAAACAATATCCCGGCTCCAAAAGAAACGAGAAACCAAACGAGTAGTAGCAACAAAACATACTTTATATTTTCTTTCCAGTACGCTTTGGCATTTTTATTTTTAGTCATATTTAGTTATGATTAGCATGTGAATATATAACCTTTTTTGAATTTTGTAAAAAAACATATAATTTATTTAGAAGCTATAGAATGTTACCTTTATGAACACAAAATAAGATAGTGATCAAGTATAATTTATAATCATGAAAAAAAGCATTCGCCTGTATTTTGTAGATGCCGTAAGGGCTTTTGCTATTTTAATGATGTTGCAAGGACACTTTATAGACACCCTTTTAGACCCTATTTATAAGGACAATACTAGTGTGATTTATAATACATGGAGGTATTTTAGAGGCATTACTGCACCAACATTTTTTACAATTTCTGGACTTATTTTTACATTCTTACTGCTTAGAGCTTACCAAAATAAATCTGACCTGATAAGAATAAAAAAAGGGTTTTTTAGAGGCATATTGTTAATTGGCACTGGTTACTTGTTACGGATCAATTTCCAGCATTGGATATACGATGGTTTCAATACACATTTTTTAATTGTAGATGTTTTGCAATGCATCGGTCTATCCATTATTATACTTATAATCTTACATATTATATTAAAAAAATACAGCTATCTATTTTCTATCATTTTATTTGCAATAGGAACCTTATGTTTTGTTACAGAACCCTTGTATAGAGAGTTGCATCTTAACAACATACCATTAGTTTTTGCCAATTATGTATCGAAAGAAAACGGATCGGTATTCACCATAATACCATGGTTCGGTTTTTCGGCATTTGGTGCTTTTATTGCTACAGTATTTTACCGACATATAGAAAAAAACAAATTTAAATTATTAACCATCATAAGCTTTTTAGCAGTTGGCTTTTTTCTTATTTATCATTCCTCATGGTTACTCATTAAACTATACCAATTAACGGATATTCAATTATTTCATGATAGCGCAAACTTTAACTACTTATTTAAAAGATTAGGCAATGTTCTAGTCCTATTTGGTATATTTTATCTTTTTGAACGCTATATAAAAGCTTCAATCATCCTGAAAATCGGTCAAAAAACGTTGTCCATTTATATTATCCATTTTGTGGTATTGTACGGAAGCTTTACTGGTTTGGGACTAAATAGCTTTTGGAATAAGGCGTTATCACCTAAAGAGGCCATAATAGGCGCGCTAGTATTTATCATCATAGTTTGTTTAATAGCGTTTTATTATGCCAGAAGCAATACCTACATCTACACGAAAATAAAACTATTGTTTAATAAACTTAAAAGGAATTGATGTATACAACGACCAAGTTTAAGTTATGAAGTTGTTTTATTTAATTTTAGCGCTTTTTATTCTTCAAAAAAGTACCATGTTGTTTGATAGTGTCGATGATATTTTGACTCAAAAAACTACGCATGTCTATAAAATCATCAAAAAGGACACACTAAAACTTGATTTTTATCCCTCTAAGTATAAAAATAGTGCAGCACCGCTTATTATATATGTTCATGGTGGTGGGTTTGCTAGCGGAAATAGGGATGCAAACTATATAGCTGACTTTGCTCAAAACCTTTCTGATCAGGGATTCTCGGTAGCTTCAATATCATATCGCTTAACCATGAAAAACAAAGGGTTTGGCTGTGATGTAAAGGCAAAACACAAGATTAAGGCCTTTAATACCACTAGTAAGGACATTAGTTATGCCGTAAAGTTTTTATTGGATCGTAAGGATACTTTTAAAATAAACCCAACTAAAGTTGTGGTATGCGGTACCAGCTCTGGTGCAGAGGCAAGCTTAAATTTGGTGTATGTCTTTAAAAATAGAATTTTACCTTCTAAATTTAAATTTGCAGGAGTAATTAGTATGTCTGGCGCAATACCTACTCTAGATCGTATAAACGCGCAAGAGGCTGTTCCCACATTGCTTTTTCACGGTACTGATGATGAATATGTGCCCTTTGATGTTGCTCCTCATCATTTTTGCAATGAAGACGAAAAAGGCCATTTAATACTTTATGGTTCTAGAGCAATTGCTAATAAACTAAAAGCAATTGGGCAGCCTTATTATCTACATTCCAAATTAGGCGAACCCCATAATACATCTAGCTCTCCTATGCATGACAACTTTGATGAGATTCTAGACTTCCTCAACAATGATGTTCTAAAAAACAAGTTGAGACAAACAGAGCGAACTACTGGTTTTTAAAACACTTTAACCTTTTTTTAAAAAAGAATTATTACTAGTTATTTTAACAGAATTGCTGTTAAAGGCTACACGTATTTAATATTATTGCTAGATTTGACGCATGAAATATAAGGCTGTAATTTTTGATTTGGATGGAACGCTGGTAAATTCAATTTATGATATAGCGGATGCCATGAATAACGTACTCTTAAAGCACAATTATAAAACATTTGACTACGAAACATACAAAACCTTTGTGGGGCATGGCGTAAGAAGTCTTGTTGTAAAAACACTTCCAGAATCTCCTGAAAAACCTGAGCTTATAAACACATGCCTTGAAGAAATGCTAGATGTTTACAGTAAAAATTGCACTAATAAAACACAGCCTTATCCGGGTATTTTAGAACTTTTAGAAACATTAAAATCTAAAAATATTAAGTTAGCCATACTATCTAATAAAGAAGATAGCTTAACTAAAAAGGTTGCAACAACTATATTACCAAACTATATTTATCCAATATTGGGTTTAAAAGAAGAAGCGCTTAAAAAACCTAATCCGAAGATCCTTCTAGAAATTTGCAATACTTTAAATGTAAAACCTGAAGAAAGTATTTATGTTGGTGATACCAATGTTGATATTAAAGTTGCCAAAAATGCAAATACGCTTGCCGTTGGGGTTAGTTGGGGTTTTAGAGACAAAGCCGAACTTATTGCTCAAGGGGCTAACGTTATTTTAGAGCAACCTAAAGACTTGCTTGAGGTTTTATAGCTTGGATTTATTTTAAATACCCCAAAACATTCTCCTCAATACGCTTTTGTATATCAGAGACATCTGCCTTATCAAAGGTTTCCCCTGTAATATTTTCGTAAAGCTCAATGTAACGCTCAGAAACGGTTTGGATATATGCATCACTCATATGAGGCACAGTTTGCCCTTCCAAACCCTGAAAATTATTAGAAATTAACCATTGGCGCACAAACTCTTTTGATAGTTGCTTTTGCGGCTCGCCTTTTGCTTGACGGTCTTCGTAGCCCTCTGCATAAAAATACCTTGAAGAATCTGGTGTATGTATCTCATCTATCAAAACTATCTCCCCATCTTTAGTTTTACCAAACTCGTATTTGGTATCTACCAGAATTAAACCTCTGGATGCAGCTATTCCTGATCCTCTTTGGAATAGTTTTTTTGTGTAATCTTCTAGAATAGTATAATCTTCTTCTGAAACGATACCTTTTGCTAAAATATCTTCTCTAGAAATATCTTCATCATGATCCCCCATTTCTGCCTTAGTTGCTGGTGTGATAATAGGCTCTGGAAAAGCATCATTTTCCTTCATCCCTTCTGGCATAGACACTCCGCATAACATACGTTTTCCTGCTTTATACTCACGTGCTGCATGGCCAGACATATAACCACGTATTACCATTTCTACCTTAAAAGGTTCACATAAGTGACCTACTGCTACATTCGGATCTGGTGTGGCTGTTAACCAATTGGGTACTAAATCTTCTGTTGCAGCCATCATTGTTGTGGCTATTTGGTTTAGTATTTGTCCTTTATATGGAATCCCTTTGGGCATTACTACATCAAAAGCTGATAAACGATCTGTAGCGATCATTACCAGCTGCTCATCATTAATATTGTATACCTCCCTAACTTTTCCTTTATAAACATTTTTTTGTCCCGGAAAATTGAAATTGGTATCTATTATTGTATTACTCATTTTTAACCTTTTTATGGGTTGGTTTGTATTGCTTTTAAAGCTTAGCACCTAAGCTAGTAAATAATTTAGCCCCGATTGCAGCGGCATCCTTTTTTGCTTTTTCTGCAAAAAAGATATAGCGGAAAGCGGGAAGTAGCTCCTTAAACATTTAATCCCTATTCTCTATACTCTTGTAGGCTTCTATTACTTTCTTAACTAGTTTATGCCTTATAACGTCTTTATCGTCTAAAAATATAATCCCCACACCGTCTACATTCTTTAAAATTAAAAGCGCTTCTTTTAACCCTGAAATGGTTCGGCGTGGTAAATCTATTTGCCCCGGATCTCCTGTTAATAGGAATTTTGCATTTTTACCCATACGTGTTAAAAACATTTTCATTTGTGCATGGGTTGTGTTTTGCGCTTCATCTAAAATCACAAAGGCATTATCTAGAGTCCTACCACGCATAAATGCCAAAGGTGCTATTTGTATGGTGCCTTTCTCTATATAATTCGCTAGCTTTTCTGGAGCAATCATATCACGCAGCGCATCGTACAGAGGTTGCATGTATGGGTCTAATTTTTCTTGTAAATCACCTGGTAAAAAACCAAGGTTTTCCCCTGCTTCTACTGCAGGACGTGTTAAAATTATACGTTTAACCTCTTTATTTTTTAATGCTTGTACCGCAAGAGCTACGCCTGTGTATGTTTTTCCCGTTCCTGCTGGTCCTATAGCAAAAACCATAGCGTTTTTATGCATGCTTTCCACCAACTTACGCTGATTTGCTGTTTGGGCTTTTATTAATTTCCCCCCAACGCCATGCACTATGGTTTCCCCACTGGCTTTTGATGTTGTGTAATCATCACTACTCTGGCTCGTAAGCACACGCTCTATAACATTTTCATCAAGTTTATTGTACTTACCAAAATGTTTTAAAAGCATTGTAATGCGCCTATCAAATTCTTCCAGCAATTCTTCGTCGCCAAAAGCTTTGATTTTATTACCGCGTGCTACAATTTTTAATTTTGGGAAATACTTTTTAAGAAGTTCTATGTTTACATTTTGGGCTCCAAAAAACTCTTTTGGAGATATTTCTTCGAGTTCAATAATAATTTCGTTCAAAAGCGTTTATTTAATATAGTTTGGGTTTAAAACATTAATTGAGATACATGCCCCAGGACATCAATGATATGCTTGGTATATCCAGAATCTAAAATTTGAATAACGCTAAGTTAATAAACCTCCTTTTTAGAATTAAACATGAAAATTTAAATCGAAATTTTACGTAGGTTTGTATATCATACTCTCTAAATTCAAAAATACATAATTTTAGAGGAGTTAACCTTAAAAACATATCAACAAATTTGTCTGTACCCATCATCACATTAACCACCGATTTTGGAGAGAAAGATCACTTTACTGGCGCAACAAAAGGCGCTATTTATAGTGAACTTCCCAATGTGAATATTGTTGATATCTCGCATAGTATATCGCCTTTTAATATTCCTGAAGCGGCTTACATCATTCAAAATGCTTATAGCAGCTTCCCATCTGGCACTATACATATTATTGGTATTGATTCTGAATTAAATGAAGAAAACAAGCATATTGCGATGAAACTGGATGACCATTATTTTATATGTGCCAATAATGGTATTATGAGCATGATTTGTTCTGAAATTGCACCAGAGAAAATTGTTAAAATTAATATTCATGATAAAATCCAAACTAGTTTTCCTGTGCTTGATGTTTTTGTAAAAGTGGCTTGCCATATTGCACGTGGCGGAACCCTAGAAGTAATTGGCAAACCTATAAACAACATAAAACCTATAAACAACTTAAAACCCTATGTAAATGAGGAAAAAACCAAAATTATTGGTAGTGTTATTTATATTGATAATTATGGTAATGTGGTTACTAATGTGAGAAAACAATTTTTTGAGACCATCCAAAAAGGACGCAAGTTTGAGATTACAGCACGCCAATACAAGTTTAAAACCATTTACAAGAAATATAGTGATGTTGTAAATTTTGATATCCCAAAAGAAAAACGGCAAGATGAAGGCAAGGGCCTAGTGGTTTTTAATTCTGGTGGGTTTCTAGAAATTGCAATGTATAAAAGTGACTCAAAAAAACATGGGAGTGCAGCCACCCTAATGGGCTTGCAAGTTAGAGATACTATTGGAATAGATTTTATTACAGTTTCTGTTATTCCACAAAACCAAGATATTTACTAAACATAATGCTGATACGAATTGTAAAAATGAGTTTTAAGGCTGAATGTGTTGATGATTTTCTAGATATTTTCGAGAAGAACAAAACACGTATTAGAGGTTATGAAGGCTGTAATTTTCTTGAATTGTATCGTGATAAAACGCAACCTAATATATTTTTCACTTACAGCTATTGGAATTCTGAAACTGATTTAGAGCTTTACAGAAACTCTGATATATTTAAAAGTATTTGGAGTAAAACCAAAATATTGTTTAATGCAAAGCCTGAGGCTTGGAGTGTTGATAAGTCGGACACGCTAGAATGATTAATAATGAGTAATTAATGATAAACAATTAAAAATTAGTACCAAATACTGAACACTGAACACTGAACACTGAACACTAAAACCTAAATGCTAGCACTACTAAAAAAAGAAATAAACACATTTTTTGCATCTCCAATAGGTTACTTGGTTATTGCTATTTTTTTAATATTAAATGGTTTACTGCTCTGGGTGTTTAAAAGCGAATTTAACATCCTAGATTATGGATTTGCAGAGTTATCAGCATTCTTTTTACTAGCACCTTGGATTTTGTTGTTTCTTATTCCTGCTGTAACCATGCGCAGTTTTTCTGATGAAAAAAAACAAGGTACTTTAGAATTATTACTTACCAAACCCATTTCGCATTTAAACATTGTTTTGGGTAAGTTTTTTGGGGCTTATATTTTAATTTTAATGGCATTGTTACCAACTTTACTCTATGTATACTCGGTATATAAATTAGGTAATCCTATTGGTAATTTAGATTTAGGAAGCACGCTTGGCGCCTATGTTGGGCTTCTTTTTTTGGCTGCCACTTACACTGCTATTGGTGTATTTTGCTCTACATTATCTAGCAATCAAATTATAGCTTTTATTGCATCTGTGTGCATTTGTTTGTTCTTCTTTCTAGGTTTTGATAGTATTATTGCTTTTTCATCTAATACGTTTATAGAACAATTAGGAATAAATTACCACTACAAAAGCTTAAGTCGAGGTGTTGTGGACTCCAGAGATATTATTTATTTCCTGAGCGTCATCATCTTTTTTATTATGCTAACCTGCTTAGGTATTAAAACTGATACATTTAAAAAGCAAGACCTGCAAAAAGTCGCTTTAACTTTTATTGGCTTATTAATTTTAAATAGTATTTCCAGTTACGTATACAAACGCATAGATGTAACAAAAGACCAACGGTATACCTTAAGTGATTCGGCCAAGGAAATTGCTAATAAAGCCGATTCTCCAATAGTCGTAGACGTATTTTTAAAAGGCGAAAGTTTTCCATCAGAATTTAGACGGTTACAACGTGAAACCCGCCAGCTTCTGGAAGAGTTTTCCAATGAAAACGATAATATTGTTTTTGCTTTTATTAATCCGTTAGAAAACGAAGCCTCTCGTGAACAAACCATACAAGTAATGACACAACGTGGTCTTACCCCTATGCAATTGGAAGTAAAAGAAAACGGAAAATCTACCCAAGAAGTAATTTTTCCATGGGCATTGGCCAGTTATAACGAACAAACCGTAATTATACCTTTAGTAAAAACCAAAATTGGAGCATCCCAACAGGAATTAGTGACGAATTCGGTACAACATCTAGAGTATGCTTTTGCTAATGGCTTTAAAAAGTTGGTTACCCCAAGATCTAAAAAAATAGCAATTTTAAAGGGTAACGCTCAATTAGAAGACAAGCACATTGCAGATTTTGTCAAAACCTTGGGCGAATACTATTTTATTGCACCGTTTACATTGGATAGCGTAATTAACAGCCCTCAAAAAACACTAAAAGAATTAAATAATTTTGATTTAATAATTTCAGCAAAACCCACCCAAACGTTTACTGAAGCGGAAAAGTATGTTCTAGACCAATACAACATGCAAGGCGGCAAAAGTTTATGGCTTATAGATGCCGTTGCTATGGAAAAGGACAGTTTGTACAATGATGCTGGTAAAAACTATGCCATAGGTAGGACGCTTGGTTTAACCGATTTCTTTTTTAACTACGGTGTTCGCATTAATCCAGTTATGGTAGCCACACCTTACTCTGCACCGATAACCTTGGCTATTGGAGATGGTAGCAACTCCCAATTTCAACATTTAAATTGGCCCTATTCGCCTTTAGCCAGTTCAAACAGCAATCATCCTATTACCAACAATCTCAATTTAATTCGTTTTGATTTCTCAAACCCTATTGATACACTTAAGAACAATATAAAAAAGACCATCTTACTTAAAACCGCCCCTTTATCCCGACTGGAGGGCACGCCAAGAGAAATAAATTTAGATGTAGTTACCAAACCCATCAACCCTAAAACTTTTAAAAATGAAACACAAACACTTGCCGTATTACTAGAAGGCAAGTTTAAATCGGCTTTTGCTAATCGTGTAAAACCCTTTAAAGTCACTAACGAAAAAGAGAATAGCACAGATACTAAAATGATTGTGGTTGCTGATGGCGATGTGATTAAAAATGATGTAGTACGTAACAGGCCCCAAGAATTAGGGTTTGATAGATGGACTGGAAAATTGTATGGTAACAAAGAATTTTTACTCAACTCGGTAAATTATCTTCTAGATGATAATGGACTTATAAACATTCGTAGTAAGGAAATTGAAGTTGCCTTTTTAAACCAAGAAAAAATAGCAGAAGAAAAAACGCTATGGCAACTGCTAAACATTGGATTACCAATAGCTTTACTCTCATTATTTGGTTTTGGATTTAACTACTACAGAAAGAAAAAATACGCTAGTTAACTGTTAATAAGTTTGTTTCGATAAAACGTTGCTTTAAGATATATTTGTAGGTAACGATTTTCTAATTTTTAAGACATTAAATACGATATGTTTTACAAAATATTTAGTTTGTAAATAGCTAATAGGTTAATCGTAAAACAATATAAGACTTCTAAAAAATATAAAGACGAATGAAATTTATTGTATCAAGTACTTACCTTTTAAAACAATTACAGGTGTTGGGTGGTGTAATCAATAGTTCTAACACATTACCTATTTTAGATAATTTTTTATTTGAGTTAGATCATACAAAACTAACCGTTTCTGCAAGTGATTTAGAAACAACCATGTCCTCTACATTAGATGTGGAGAGTGATAGTGAAGGTAGCGTTGCTATTCCTGCACGTTTATTGCTAGATACTTTAAAAACATTCCCAGAACAACCATTAACCTTTATTGTTGAGGATAACAATACGGTTGAAATTAGCTCTAACCATGGTAAATATGCTTTGGCTTATGCCAGTGGAGATGAGTTCCCAAAAGCAGTTGCTCTAGAGAATCCAAGTAAAACAGTTATACTAGGAGATATTTTAGCTACCGCCATAAGCAAAACTATTTTTGCCGCTGGAAATGATGATTTACGCCCTGTAATGAGTGGTGTGTTTTTTCAGTTTTCTACAGAAGGCTTAACGTTTGTGGCTACTGATGCCCACAAACTAGTTAAGTATACAAGGGAAGATGTAAATGCGAGTCAAGTAGCAGAGTTTATCATGCCTAAAAAACCGCTAAACTTACTAAAAGGCATTCTTGCTGCTAGCGAAGATGAAGTTACCATCGAGTACAACGACTCCAACGCTAAATTTACTTTTGAAAATTCTGAATTGATTTGCCGTTTAATCGACGGTAAATACCCAAATTATGAGGCTGTAATACCAAAAGAAAATCCCAATAAGTTAGCGATAGACAGAACTCAATTTTTAAACTCAGTACGTCGTGTTAGTATTTTCTCCAATAAAACCACACACCAAATACGATTAAAAATTGCCGGAGCAGAACTTAATATTTCTGCAGAAGATATTGATTACAGCAATAAGGCAGAAGAGCGTTTAACATGCGATTATCAAGGTGATGACATGCAAATAGGGTTTAACTCACGTTTTTTAACCGAGATGTTAAATAATCTAGGGTCTACAGATGTACAATTAGAAATGAGCATGCCTAATCGTGCAGGGATTCTAACCCCTGTGGATGGTTTAGATGATGGAGAACAAATTACAATGCTGGTAATGCCTGTGATGTTGAATAGTTAATACCATTCCTGCGAACGCAGGAATCTCGATATATTGAAGAAGCAGTAATCTTAATTTGAGTTACTGCTTTTTTGTTATGGGTTTTAAGAAACATATAAATCTATTATTAAGTATTTTAGACTAACCAACGCAATTTTATAACTAAACAAAAAACGCCCACCGTGAAGTGAGCGTTTAGTTTATCTCATTTTTTCTAACTAACTAATAAAATTAAGAGATAAAGGGTATTTTGGAGTTTCGCCATTATTAGCCTTGATTGCATTTATAATAGGAAAAACTATAGATACGATTCCTAAAACAATTAAACCTAAAATGCCTAGACCAAATAATAAAATTAATGGAATACAAATAAGGCAATACACAAGCAAACTCAATTGGAAGTTTATAATGTTTTTACCATGTTCGTCCATTTGGTATACCTTTTCTTTTTGTGTTACCCACAGAATTAGTGGCACTATTAAACTACCAAATCCTATAACTAGTGAAATTAACTGGCTTAAATGAGTAACTACGATTAATTGATTGTCTTCTCGTTTCATGATGATGGTCATTAAAAATATTTGATTGATATTTATATGACGCATCTTTTTAAAGATTGTTACAGGTAAAAACAGGAATTATTTATCCCAAATTAGCATAATAATATTTCGCATTGTATTTTCGGCACAATAAATGTTAATGTTTTCGTTATAAACACAAAATACCAAGTAAATGAAACACTTTCTTATTGTTCTGCTCTTTTTAGGAAGTTTTATATCCTCAGCTCAAAATACCGCCATTGCAGCTGGCGAAAAACTGGTATATACAGCATCATACAATATGTCGGGAGTGTTGAACGACATTGCCCAAGTAACTTTAGAAACCAGTAATGTAAAAACATCAAAAGCTACACTTTTACATTTAAAATGTAAAGCCGTAACCTATAAAAAATGGGATAACTTCTTTAAAATTAGAGACCTATACGAAAGTTATGTAAACCCAAAAACACTAACCCCTTATTTATACAAAAGAGACATCAACGAAGGTGGCTATTACAAAAACATGAAATACACCTTTAGCCATAAAACAAATACAGTAAAATCAGTACAAACCAAAAAGAATGATTGGGTTGAAAAAAAAGATATTAAGATCAATTCTGGAACTAAAGATATTGTTGCTACTTTGTATAAAATCAGACTCTTTGATTATGAATCTATGGCTGTGGGAACAAAAAAATCATTTACGGTAATTTTTGATAGAAAAGAAATAAATGCGCAAATTACCTATTTAGGAAAAGAGACCATAAACACAGCAATAGGCAGTAAAACATGTTACAAAATCGCTGTTGGCAGTAACGACACCAATGTCATAAAAAATAATAGGAACAATATAGTATGGCTTACTGCTGATGCCAATAAAATAATGGTTTACGGAAAGTTTAAAATCCCTGTTGGTAATGGAGAACTTAAGATAAAATCTGCAACTGGTCTAAAAAATTAAAGAAATGAAACAAGTATTTACCATTTTAGCTGTGATAGCTTCAGCTCTAACTATTATCTTTTCCGTATTACCCATCTCAAATTTGGCCATATTCCCCGGAATAACTGCTCTAATTTTTGGATTAATTGCATTTTACCTCTCTAAAAAAACAGGTAAGGTTAAAAAGATTATTCAATTTTCTTTCCTATTAACTATCATGGCATTAGGACTAACAACCTATAAGGCAATTTTCACAAAAACAGAGGTTGGAAATACAGAAGCTTTGGTTGAAAAAGAAACCGAATCTAAACAAGAAGCTATAGAAGAACTTGAAGAACTTGATCTAGAAGATATTGAGATAGAATAGTAGGCTTTTTTTTACGTTTAATTCATATATTTGTACAGCTTAAAAAAACTGGTATAAAGTTTTCTCTCACTGAAAAGACGTTTTGATTGTGAGTTGCTTTTGAATAAAATCAAAACAACATGAAATTTGCTTACGTTATCTCTTTTCTAACGCTTGTTGGTACTTGTGCTACGCCAAGGTATTCTGAAAGGATAGAAAACCTCCAAAATAACATCTCTATGGTAGACAGCATTCAAGTAAAACAATATGCTGAAACCATAACAGTTAACGAACTCAAGAAGTTGCTATACAAATTTGCTTCAAAAGATTTTGAGGGTAGAATGACGGGAGAGCCAGGTCATAAATTAGCAGCAGAGTTTATAAAATCATACTATATTAACCTTGACATTCCTTCCCCTTTTGCCAATAATAATTATTTCCAAGGCATAGCTAAATCCTATTTTCCTAAAGATATTAAAGCATCAGAAAATGTTTTAGCATATATTAAAGGAGCTGAAAAACCTGAAGAGATTTTGGTTTTATCTGCACATATGGATCATGAAGGCATTGTAAAAGGAGAGGTTTATTACGGTGCAGATGATAATGGCTCTGGAACTGTGGCCTTACTAGAAATAGCTGAAGCTTTTAAAATGGCTGCCCAAAATGGACATAGACCAAAACGAAGCATATTATTTGCGCATTTTACAGCCGAAGAAATAGGCAAATACGGTTCTGAATTCTATACTGAAAATCCTGTTTTTCCTCTAGAAAACACAATTGCCAATCTAAACATTGATATGATTGGTCGTACAGATAATAGGCATACTGAAGACGATAATTACATCTATTTAATAGGCTCTGACCGACTTAGTAAAGAACTCCATTATATCTCTGAAGCCGTTCAGGAAGCTTATGTTGATATCGATCTAGATTATAAATACAATGCGTTAAATGACCACAATCATTATTATTCCAGATCAGATCAATACAACTTTGCAAAAAAAGATATCCCAGTAATTTTCTATTTTAGTGGTGAACATGAGGATTATTCTAAACCTACGGATACCCCAGACAAAATAAATTACGAGTTATTGGCTAAACGCACCAAACTAATTTTTGCTACAACATGGCAATTAGTTAACCAAGATGAACGCGTAGCAATTGACGAAAATAGTATATTTTTCAACTAATTTAGTTGTCCTAAAATCATAAATCATGAAAAAGACAAGTTTCTTCATAATGTCAGTGTCTTTAATACTTCTGTTAATTAGCTGTAAAAAGGCTAATAAAAGTACCAGTACCAGAAGTACTATTAATCCAGAAATTTACGCAAAAACAATAACTGCCAGCGAACTCAAGGAAATGCTTTACACATATGCTTCAGATGAATTTGAAGGCAGAAAAACAGGAGAAGCTGGACAAAAAAAAGCAGTTAATTTCATTAAAGAACAGTATGTTAATAATGGTATCTTATCCCCTATCGCTGAGGGCGACTATTTCCAAGAAATTCCTGTAGAATATTTTAAAAATAGAGCAGATAATGCTTCTGAAAACGTAATAGCATATATTAAGGGTCATGAAAAACCTGATGAAGTTTTAGTGATATCAGCTCACCTAGATCACATAGGAATTACAGAAAGCGGAGAAATTAATAACGGTGCTGATGATGATGGCTCTGGGACAGTTGGTATCTTAGAAATAGCTGAAGCTTTTAAATTAGCTGAAAAAGATGGATTTCCACCAAGACGTTCTGTTATGTTCTTGCATGTAACAGGCGAGGAAATAGGTTTATTTGGCTCTAGATATTACACTGATGAAGACCCTATTTTTCCTTTAAAAAATACGATTGCTAACCTAAATATTGATATGATTGGTCGTGTTGATGAAAAACACAAAGGCAAACCAAATTACCTGTATTTAATAGGCTCAGATAGATTGAGTACAGAACTACACAATGTTTCAGATTCTATTAATAAAACCACAGTAAATCTAAACTTGGATTATACTTTTAATGCTAAAAACGACCCCAATCGTTTTTACTACAGATCAGATCACTATAATTTTGCGAAGCATAACGTTCCAGCTATTTTTTATTTTAACGGTACACATGATGATTACCATAAGCCTAGTGACACTCCAGACAAAATAAACTATGAGTTTTTAGAGACAAGAACCCAACTTATTTTTTACACCGCTTGGGAATTGGCCAACCGAGGAGAACGGATTAAATTAGATTAATTCCTCTTTAAGTATGACATACGCTAAAACTTTATACCTTTTGTTTTTTACAACTATTCTTTTTAGTTGTGAACAAAATAAAGCTTCAGCCAAAGCAACGACTAAAGACACTTTCTTAAAAGAAACACATGTAAACAAAACATCAATCGTTATACTCGGCACAACACAAGATGCAGGAGCTCCACAAATAGGATGCAAAAAGACATGTTGCGCCAACTTATTTAACAACGTTAAGAATAAAAATCATGTAGTATCTCTGGGATTACTAGATGCAGAAAACAATAAAGCTTACCTTTTCGAGGCTACTCCTGATATTGGAGCACAAACAAAAATATTAGATGAATTAAAAATTAAAAACACCCCTTCCCTAATAGATGGAATCTTTATAACACACGCGCATATAGGACATTACACAGGTTTAATGTTTTTAGGAAAAGAGGCGATGAACTCGCAAAAAACACCTACCTATGTAATGCCTAAAATGAAAACTTTCCTTGAAGAAAACGGCCCTTGGTCTCAGGTAGTGAAAAATAAAAATATCGTCTTACACAGCATAGAGCATCAAAAACCTGTAAAATTATCAAGTACAATAGAAGTTACTCCTTTTTTAGTACCACATAGAGATGAATTTTCAGAAACCGTTGGATATAAAATTAAAGGCCCAAACAAAACAGCATTATTTATTCCCGATATAGACAAATGGGAAAAATGGAATCAAAATATAGTAGAGGAAATAAAAAAAGTAGATTACGCTTTTTTAGACGCTACGTTTTTTAATGCCGAAGAGATAAACAACAGAGATATATCCCAAATTCCGCATCCTTTTGTAATTGAAAGCCTAAAAAAATTCGAGCGCCTCGATTCTCAAGAGAAAAATAAAATTGTTTTTATTCATTTTAATCATACAAACCCACTATTAAGGACAGAAAGCAACGAAAGCAATTTAGTCTTAAAAGAAGGATTTAAAATTGCGAGACAATTGGATGTATATGAATTATAACGTTAAAATCACTACAGGAAAGTATATCCCAATAAAAAACCACTCTAGATAGAGTGGTTTTTTAAATATATTATATAACTATTTTACTACTATAAAGCAGCAATATGCTTTGCTAAACCTGATTTTAAATTTGCTGCCTTATTAGCATGAATAACATTTTTTTTAGCTAATTTATCTAACATTGAAACAACCGAAGGAAACATCGCTTCTGCTTCTTTCTTATCAGTTAATTCACGTAACTTTTTAATAGCATTACGCGTAGTTTTGTGTTGGTATTTGTTTAACACACGCTTAGCTTCGTTACTTCTAATTCTTTTTAAAGCTGACTTATGATTTGCCATTTATCTTTTTCTTAATTTAATTGTAGCCCGTAGGGGAATCGAACCCCTCTTACCAGGATGAAAACCTGGCGTCCTAGCCGATAGACGAACGGGCCATTTGGTTATTTACTATTTTAAATGAACCTACAATGTTTCCATTGCGGATGCAAAAATACAACTATTTTTAAATGTTGCAACAGTAGATGAAACTTTTTTGAAAAAAATTTAATCTAGTAAGCTTTTGCAAATAAAACACGCTTGTTTGATGGCTTTCCCGAATACACACAAACACCTTCTTCTACTTTTGCTTCCAAAGGAATACAGCGGATTGTAGCCTTGGTAAGCTCTTTTATTTTATCTTCGGTTTCGTTGGTGCCATCCCAATGTGCAGAGATAAAACCTCCTTTAGTTTCTAAAACTTCTTTAAACTCCTCAAAAGTATCCACAGTTGTAATATGCGAATCCCTAAACTCTAAAGCCCTATTAAAAAGATGCTCTTGTATCTCTTCCAACAAATCCTCTACAACAACGGTTATTCTATCTAAAATTACGGATTGCTTCTCTAAAGTATCCCTCCTGGCCACTTCAACGGTTTCATTTTCTAAATCTTTTGGTCCAATAGCAATACGTACGGGAACACCTTGTAATTCATGCTGCGCAAATTTAGCACCGGGGCGTAATGTATCCCGTTTATCAAACTTAACAGAAATACCTCTATCCCTTAAGTCGCTTATGATATCTTCAGCCACTTTACCAATAGCTTCAAATTGCTCATCATTTTTATAGATAGGCACTATAACTACTTGATAAGGCGCTAGGTTTGGTGGTAACACCAAGCCATTATCATCACTATGTGTCATAATTAAAGCTCCCATCAAACGTGTTGAAACACCCCAAGATGTAGCCCAAACATAATCTTGCTTACCTTCCTTATTCGCATACTTTACATCAAACGCTTTTGCAAAATTCTGACCTAAAAAGTGAGATGTACCAGCTTGCAGTGCTTTACCATCCTGCATTAAGGCTTCTATACAATAGGTATCCTCCGCACCAGCAAAACGTTCGCTTTCAGACTTAACACCTTGTACTACAGGAATAGCCATAAAGTTTTCTACAAATTTTGCATACACACCATTCATCAACTTAGTTTCTTCAATAGCTTCAACTTTAGTTTCATGAGCTGTATGTCCCTCTTGCCATAAAAACTCCGCAGTACGTAAAAATAAACGCGTACGCATTTCCCAACGCACCACATTTGCCCATTGGTTGATTAATATAGGTAAATCTCTATACGATTGAATCCAATTTCTATATGTGTTCCAAATAATAGCCTCACTTGTGGGACGTACTACCAATTCCTCTTCCAATTTAGCTTTAGGGTCTACCCTAAGCTTCCCTTCATTCTCAGGATCAGATT
The DNA here is from genome assembly GCF_016827605.1 of Hyunsoonleella ulvae. GTDB lineage: Bacteria > Bacteroidota > Bacteroidia > Flavobacteriales > Flavobacteriaceae > Jejuia > Jejuia ulvae. Next base: position 41,161 of record NZ_JAEPJQ010000001.1, read on the forward strand.
GTAGTCTGTAATGTGTTACAACCGCACATTCTTTAGCAAAACCTTCAGCATTTTTTTCTTCGGCTTCAAATAAACTTTTGGGCACAAATAATGGAAAATACGCATTTTGATGTCCTGTTTCTTTAAACATTCTATCTAATTCTGCCTGCATTTTTTCCCAAATAGCATAGCCATAAGGTTTAATAACCATACAACCCCTCACTGCTGAATTCTCCGCCAAATCTGCCTTGACAACCAATTCGTTATACCATTTGGAGTAATCTTCTGCCCTACTCGTCAATTTTTTTCCCATATCGCTTTTTTGGCACAAATATTGTGACTATGTTAAATAAAAAAATAGTTGCGCAAAACTAACTATTTTTGTTATGTTCAACAATTAAATTATAGAGATATGCAAATTAATAACTACTTAAAATCGAAAATACAATTCGCGGCAATCCTAGGGTTGTTCTTCGGATTAGTATCTTGCGGTTCCTACCAATATGTGGGTGTTGACAATGATGGGATTTACGGAGGGACTAATGATAATGCGCAAAATCAAGTAAAAGTTGTTGATGCAAGCAAAAATGCAGAAGGTAATGATTACTATGAAAATTACTTTAAAAACAAAGCTCAGGAATATGAAATTGCAACTGATAATGGTGCAATCTTCACAGATATAGATAGCTACAGCAGCGGTAATGAAAACCTTGCTGTAAACGATACTATATACAACGATTATCAAGGCTATGCCGGATGGGGACAAACCAATGATAATGTTACCATAAACATCGTAGACAACGGTTGGAACAACTGGGGTTGGGGATGGGATCCATGGTTTAACGCTGGCTGGGGTGGTGGCTTCGGTTGGGGTTGGAATAACTGGGGCTGGAATCGCTGGAACCGTTGGGGCGGTGGCTTTGGATGGGGCTGGAACGACCCATGGTTTAATGCTGGCTGGGGCGGAGGCCTTGGTTGGGGCGGTGGCTTCGGTTGGGGCTGGAATGCTTGGTGTCCTCCAGGATTCTATGGAAATAGGTTTTTTGCTGCCAACAGATTTGGTAATACATTAGCATTTAATAATTCAAGAAGAGGCGGTGCTTCTCTGTACGGTAGAAACACTAGTGCCAATAATACATTAAGAAGAAGTAGCATAGCCAGTACAAGGCGCTCTTCAACTACTGCAAGAAGCTCAAATTCTAATGTGAGATACAATAGCACATCACGCAGAACTAGTGTTGCAAGTAACAATAGAGCTTCAAGATACAATAACAACACAACAACGTCTAGATACAGCACAGCTCGAAGAACCAATAGTACTAGAGTAAACGGCACATCGTCTAGAGTAAACCGTTCTAGCTCCCCTACTACAATTAACAGAAATTCTACCGTGAGAAGAAGTAGTTCAAGACAGCCGTCTTACTCACCCAATAGATCTTCATCTAATTCAAGTAGTAGATATTCAGCTCCTATCAGAAGAAATTCATCCTCTTCATATTCAAGAGGTGGATCTTCTAGCCGTAGCTCAAACTACAGCAGAAGCTCTTCAAGCAGTAGAAGCAGTTCTTATTCAAGATCTTCTTCGCCATCAAGAAGTTCTGGATCTTACTCCAGATCATCGGGTAGCTCCAGAAGCTCAGGAGGCTCAAGAAGTTCCTCTGGAGGAAGAAGACGTTAATACATCTTAAAAATCAACACAATTTAATATGCCTAAATCATGTTTAAAATAATCATATTGCTTAATAGCAGTGATTATTTTAAACATACCCAGGCTACTTTTGCCCAATACACATCAAAAAAAATGAACATATGAAAAAGCTCCAATTATTTTACATAGCATTTTTATCCATATCGGTAATGTACAGTCAAGATATTAGCGATGCGTTACGATATTCTCAAGATAACATTCAAGGAACAGCTCGTTTTAGAGCATTAAGTGGTGCTTTTGGTGCCTTAGGAGGCGACATGAGCGCAGTGAATATAAATCCTGCAAGTTCAGCTGTATTTAGCCAAAGCCATGCTTCGTTCTCATTGGCTAATTCTGAGTTAAACAATAGTACACGATATTTTAATGGCGCGGGAAATACCAACGATTCTAATTTTGATTTAACGCAAGGAGGTGCTGCTTTTGTTTTTAAAAGTACCAGTAACTCACCTTGGAAAAAGTTTACACTTGGTATAGCATACGATAGAACAAACAATTTTGATGATAGTTGGTTCGCTGTTGGTACTAATACTAACAGTAACAACTTTAATAATACCATTGGTAGTTATTTCTTTGATTTCGCCAATGGATTGCGTTTAGATGAAATCTCTGCATTTCCAAATGAAACCTTGGATGAAGCATACATCAATATTGGTAATGACCTTGGTTTTGCACACCAACAAGGGTTTTTAGGGTTTGAATCTTTTATACTAGATCCAGAGGTAAATGCCGATAACAACACAAACTACTTACTTAATGTTGCCGAAGGTAACTTTAATCATGATTATACTTTTATATCGACTGGTTACAACGGTAAAATTGCGGTAAACTTTGCAGGACAATATGGAGATGATTTATATTTAGGAGCCAACTTTAATTCTCATTTTATTGATTATGATCGTTCTACCTTACTATTTGAAGACAATAATAACGCAGGATCGATCATAACTGATGTTGAATTTGAAAACAACCTATCTACAAGAGGCTCTGGATTTTCATTCCAATTAGGTGGTATTTTAAAATTAAGTGATGAATTTAGGGTAGGTGTAACTTATGATTCTCCTACTTGGTACACCATTGAAGAAGAGACCTCACAATTTTTAGGAACTATAGGAAACGATGGCGATCCTATAAATGTTTCCATCAACCCACAAGTTACCAACATTTACCCATCATACAGATTACAAACCCCTTCAAGAATTACAGGTAGTGCCGCTTATGTGTTTGGGCAAAAAGGTCTTATAAGTTTTGATTATTCAACAAAAAACTATGGTGCAACTAAATTTAGACCTGACAATGATTTTTCAGGTTTGAACGCTGACATCAGTGACGTATTAACCACTGCTTCTACATACAGGCTTGGTGGCGAATATAAGCACAAACAATTTAGCTTTAGAGGTGGTTACAGATTTGAAGAAAGTCCTTATGTAGATGGTGTTACTGTTGGAGACTTAACTGGTTTTTCTTTAGGTTTTGGATACAATTTTGGAAACACAAGATTAGATGTTACATACGACAAATGGGAGCGTACAGACCAAACCCCGCTTTTTAATGTTGGCTTAATTGATGCTGCAACTATAAACAGAGAGAACTCCAACATCACATTAACTCTAGGATTTAATATTTAAATTCTAAATTTTAGATACAATAAATTGAAAGCCTGAACCCACACAAGTTCAGGCTTTTTTTGTAATTATTTTAAACAAAAAGGGACTTACCTTAGTAGCACAAAATAGTATAAACAAACGGAACTGCGTTAGGGATTGAACGGTATGTGGAGCTCCCGACCTAAGGAGGAGCGACTAGTGAAAGCCCGACCCTTGTGGTAACGCCCAAATTATAGGAGAAATATAGATTATTTCTTATCACTTATTATTAACATTGCGTTTGTGAGCTAAAATTAAGAAATGCTTATCTTTGCAAATTAAATTTTCAGTTATTAATTATGAAATTTGACGATTTAGAAGAGTTTGATGCTTATGGTGATGAACATATTGGGTCTTCAGAAGACACACCAATGCGTAGCGATGCCTTTAAACTTACAAATGAAGAAAAGATAGACATCATTAAGGATGATGTACGTCACATCATGGAAACACTGGGTTTAGACTTAACAGACGACAGCTTAAGTGGTACGCCAAACCGTGTAGCAAAAATGTTTGTCAATGAGATTTTTGGTGGTTTAGATCCTAAAAGAAAACCTAGCGCTTCTACTTTTGACAACAAGTACAAATATGGAGAAATGCTAGTTGAAAAAAACATTACCGTGTATTCAACTTGCGAGCACCATTTGTTACCCATTGTAGGTAGGGCACATATAGCTTACATTTCTAACGGTACAGTGGTTGGTTTATCTAAAATGAACCGTATTGTAGATTATTTTGCCAAACGACCTCAAGTACAGGAGCGTTTAACTATTCAAATCGTAAAAGAGCTTCAGGATGTTTTAAACACTAAAGATGTGGCATGTGTTATTGATGCTAAGCACCTTTGTGTGAATTCTAGAGGCATACGCGATATTGAAAGCAGTACAGTGACCTCTGAATTTGGCGGAAAATTTAAAGATATGGCTACACGACGTGAATTTTTGGATTATATTCAACTAGACACTCAATTTTAACACATATTAGCTCCAAATACTAGTTCATCAATCAACCAAAACATGGCGTTATACCAAACAAATCAAATAAAAATATATAACTCCCTCTCTGGACAAAAAGAAACTTTTAAACCTATAAACGAAGGACATGTAGGCATGTATGTATGTGGCCCCACTGTTTACAGCTATGTGCATTTAGGGAACGTGCGCACCTTTATGTCTTTTGATATGATATTTCGTTACCTTAAGCATTTAGGTTTTAAAGTACGTTATGTTAGAAATATTACGGATGCAGGTCATCTAGAAAATGATGAAGATGCAGGTGAGGACAAAGTAGCTAAAAAAGCACGTCTAGAACAAATTGAACCCATGGAGGTTGTACAAAAATACACTGTAGATTTCCATAACGTACTAGACACTTTTAATTTCCTTCCTCCTAGCATAGAACCTACAGCGACTGGTCACATTATTGAACAAATTGAATTGATAAGTAAAATTATAGAGAATGGTTTTGCTTACGAAGTAAATGGCTCTGTATATTTTGATGTACACAAGTTTAATGAAACCAGCAAATATGGTAAGCTAAGCAAAAGAGTACTTGAAGATTTAATACATAACACACGTGCATTGGATGGGCAAAGTGATAAAAAAAATCCTCAAGATTTTGCACTTTGGAAAAAAGCAGAACCACAGCATATTATGCGTTGGCCTTCACCTTGGAGTGACGGCTTCCCTGGCTGGCATTTAGAGTGTACTGCAATGAGCACAAAATACCTAGGAGATAAGTTTGATATACATGGTGGTGGTATGGACTTAAAATTTCCGCATCATGAGTGTGAAATTGCACAAAATGAAGCTGCTAAAGGATGTTCTCCAGTTAACTATTGGATGCATGCCAACATGTTGGAATTAAATGGCGCAAGAATGTCTAAATCTACCGGAAATACTGTAAACCCTCATGAATTACTTTCTGGCGAGAACAAGTTTTTCAGCAAGCCATTCGCTCCGGGAGTTATACGCTTTTTTAATGCACAATCATCCTACCGAAGTGTTTTAGATTTAACCGATGATGGTTTACTTGCCAGTGAAAAAGGCTTTTACAGGTTAATGGAAGGCATGAAATTGTTAAATAACATTAAAAGCTCCAAAAGCTCTACTTTTGATGTTGCTGCATGGAAACAAAAGTGTTACGATGCTATGAATGATGATTTTAACTCACCTATTCTTATCTCACATTTATTTGAGGCCGTTAAATACATAAACCAGATAAAAAAAGAAAACGCAACAATATCAGCAGAGGACTTAGAACTATTAAAAACTACCATGAGTGCTTTTGTTTATGATGTACTAGGTTTGGAAAATGTGACCGAGACCAACTCTGGCGGAGATAAACTTGCAGGAGCTGTAGATGTTTTAATAAAACTAAGACAAGAAGCTAGAGTTAATAAGGATTTTGCTTTATCAGATAAGATTCGCGATGAACTTGCTGAAGTTGGTATTGTTTTAAAAGATGGTAAAGACGGTACTACGTTTTCGGTTAACTAAGTATTTTGATGAATTAGTTTGTGCTACGTTAGAGCAATCTAAATGCTATCCAATAGGTAAGAATAAACCCTTCCAAGATTCTTAAAAGATTTCAGAATACCAGTAGCCATGCTAAAAAAAATACTCATAGCACCGTTTCTATTACTGATAAAAGTATATCAAATCTTCATATCACCTTTAACACCAGCCACGTGCAGATACCAGCCTACCTGTTCCCATTATAGCATAGAAGCCTTAAAAAAACATGGGCTTTTTAAAGGCGGCTGGTTAGCCCTCAAGCGCATTTTTAGTTGTCATCCCTGGGGAGGTTCTGGGCACGATCCTGTACCTTAATTAAACTTTTTTACACTAAGATAAATCAGCTATCTTCGTTTAATACCATTTCTAACATTAATAAGAAGATAACAATGAAACCACTGTTTTTTTTTAGTAGTTATCCTATGCTTTGGAATAACACATGTTACAACTGCGCAAGAACACTCTCCAGATCAGGAAAAAATATATAAAAAGTTGGACGATTTTCATGATGCCGCTAAACATGCAGACAAGGAAAGGTACTTAAGTCATTTCGCCAAAGATGCTGTTTATATGGGAACTGACGAGTGGGAACGCTGGCCACTAATCCCAGATTTCACAGATTATGTAAGTGAAAGGTTCGATAAGGGCGGTTGGTCTTACCATTCCATTAACAGAAAAATTTATGTTTCAGAAAATGAGGATTTTGCTTGGTTTGATGAGATCATGGTTTCAAACAATAGTGGTAATCACTATCGTGGATCTGGGGTACTACGCAAAGAAAAAGGCAAATGGAAATTTACTCAGTATATTCAAAGTTTTATGATTTACAATGAGCTTTGGAATAAAGTAAACGAACTAATGCAACAGGAAAAAATCAAAAAAGAGAAAAACTAGAGAGCTATAAAATATTTGGTATGTTTATCGTATTTAATATCAAAAGGCTTTAAACATCCAACGCTTAAGAAGCACAGTTTTCACATTTCCCTGTCAACAAGATAGAGGCAGATTCTATATTATATTTTGCAACCTCTGGTATAGTTATATCAATAGGCAGACATTCTGTTTTACCACAATCCTGACATTGAAAATGAGGATGCGTATCTAAATGATCTGTGTGTGATGAACCACATAATGCATACCATCTCAGTCCATCTACTCCTGCAAAAGAATGTAAGACCCCCTCATTTTCCATGCGTTCAAGAATACGATACACTGTAGATTTATTCATTTGGCCCTGAAACCTTTCCACTAATTCCAGCGTAGATACGGCTGTTTTAGACACCTCAAATACATGAAGCAATGCTTTTACTGATTTCGTTTTTCTAATTACACTCATATTACAAATTTATTGCAACTTTGTTGCATTTTAAAATATTTTAACCTTTTATGAACACATAAATTCTTATTAGTTATTATTCAATACATAGTATTAAACTCTTCTTGTCTTTGGGTTATTTTTCAACTACTTTCGTTAGCCTTTAATATAAGCTATTAGAACAAAGCGTATCTTTAAGTCATATTAAAAAAATGACTCGTAACTTAGTTTTACAAATTATGATTAAAGCTTTATGAAAGTAAACATTAAATTGATAATAAAAATATCTTACATAGTAATTCTATCAAACCCAATACTTTATTGCCATGGACAGAATGGTAGTAATACAGATAAAACAGAACACTTTAAAACAAAAAGATTTGATGTTATGATTTTTCCATACAGATATTACGAATTTGGAGGAAAAGCATACACCCCCACTAAAAAAGATATTTTACGTGCTGAGAGACAACTAAATAAACACTTAAAAACACTAAATAAAGCATTAAAAAACCAAGACGGCCCTATAATTATTCATGAGAATTTGGATAAATATAAACGTCAATATTTTGGATATATCAATGAGGAAGGGCACCGAATTTTACATATAAACTCTTTTTGGCACACTTTAGCAAGCAAAGAGGAAGACTGGAACCAAGGAAGAAGATTATCGTTTCATGGAGGTTGTTTATATTGGAACATAAAATACAATGTTGACCAAAAAAAATTATTCGGTTTAAATATTAACAATAAAAGCTAATAAATAACTGAGTAGGATTGAGAATTACTTTTTAAAAAATTCAATTATAAACTTCCCTATCTTAACTTAAAAACGATTACCCCAATGGCACTGAAAATGATTGTTTAATAACACCCATAACAAATGTACTATGGGCACTCCCAATGTTTTTAATTGATCCTAAATCATTGAGCACAAAATCTTGATAATGTTTCATATCACTCACTAAGACCTTTAATCTAAAATCATAATCTCCAGAAATATTATAACACTCGCACACATACTTTAAAGACATAATCTCCTGCACAAACTGAACACCAATTGCCTTAGTATGCTCTTTTAGAGTAATATCACAAAATACAACAAGCCCCTTTCCTACTTTTTCAGCTTCAACCAATGCCACGTACTTTTTTATGATACCTTCTCTTTCCAAACGTCTTACCCTCTCGTAAACGGGTGTTGGGGAAAGATGCACTTGCCCTGCCAGTTCTTTTGTTGTCAACTTTCCGTTTTGTTGAAGTAGCCCCAATATCTTCAAATCAATTTCGTCCAAATCAGCCATAGATGAATTTTCTTTTAGTGTATCAAATCATCACAAATTAAAGTTAATTTATCTAATTAAACAATTTTAAAAGAGTATTCATCTAAAAATATGATTTCAAATAAATATTATAACTACTATATGTAGTTTTGAAAGAAATTTAAAATAAATACAATGAAATCGATTATCTTAGGATATCCCAGAATAGGGGAAAAAAGAGAGCTTAAAAAAGCTATTGAAAAGTACTGGAAAGGCAAAACTTCGGAAGAGGAATTATCTAACATTAGCAAGAATATTAGAGAAAAAAATTGGCTAGAACAAAGTAAGCTTGGTGTTGACCTTATTTCTTCAAATGATTTTTCGCTCTACGACCAGATGTTAGATATGTGTATCACTTTAGGATGTATCCCTGAGAGATTCTCAAACCTTAGAGGGTTGGAACAGTATTTTGCCATGTCTAGAGGAATACAAAAAGAAGACATAGATGTAATTGCTATGGAAATGACTAAGTGGTTTGACACTAACTATCACTTTCTTGTTCCTGAGTTTAGTAAAGACCAAAGTTTTTCATTAAATGCCGAAAAAATCATTAATGAATATAAAGAAGCTTTTGCTCTCGGTATCAATACAAAACCTGTAATTATTGGTCCAGTAACTTTTTTACTTTTAGGTAAAGAGAAAGAAAGCGGATTTAATAGCCTCGAATTATTAGAAAAGGTATTGCCTTTATACGGGCAATTAATTAAAACAATTGATGCCTTAGGAGCAGAATACATTCAGATTGATGAGCCAATTTTGGCAACAGACCTAGATACGAAGGGACAGGAAGCTGTTAAACGTTCTTACGAATATTTTGGAAACTTAAATACCAAGGTAAAATTAATTCTTGCCAATTATTTTGATTGCTACGGAGAGAATTTAGACCTTACTTTAAAATTGCCTGTAGATGTTATTCATTTAGATTTAGTACGCTGCAGGAAACAACTAGAGGATATTTTAACACATCCGTCTTTAAACAGAGACAAAATCCTCTCGTTAGGTGTAGTTGATGGAAGAAATATTTGGAAAAATAATTTTAAAACATCGCTCCAAGCCATTGAACAGGTAAAAGAAAAATTACCAGCAGAAAATATTTGGATAGGAACATCTTGTTCCTTGCTTCATTCGCCTTTAAACTTAGATTTTGAAACAGGACTTAACCCTGAAATAAAGCAATGGTTAGCATTTGCAAAGCAAAAAGTAGATGAGGTAGTTACACTTAAAACACTAGCTGCTGATGAAAATAATACGGTTGCTATTGAAAAATTAAGAACTAATACGGCCGCTATTGAAAGTAGAAAAACGTCCAGTCTTATCCATAACGAAATTGTAAAAAAGCGTGTAAACACCATTACAGAGGCAGAGGCCAGACGTAAAAACGTATTCTCTATTCGTAAAGAAAAACAGCATAAAACATTAAATCTACCTTTATTTCCAACCACTACAATTGGCTCATTCCCACAAACTAAAGAAGTACGTGCGTGGAGAGCGAAGTTTAAAAATGGAAGCCTTGACAAAAATGAATATAACAAACTATTAAAAGAAGAAACTGAAAAAGCCATCCGAATCCAAGAAGACATTGGAATTGATGTATTGGTGCATGGAGAGTTTGAAAGAAATGATATGGTAGAGTACTTTGGCGAACAATTAGACGGTTTTGTATTTACACAAAATGGATGGGTACAAAGCTACGGAACACGATGTGTAAAGCCTCCTATTATTTATGGAGATGTATCCCGCCCACAACCAATTACTGTTGAATGGTCTGCTTACGCACAATCACTAAGTAATAATTGGATGAAAGGAATGCTTACGGGACCCGTTACCATATTACAATGGAGTTTTGTGAGGAATGACCAACCACGTTCAGAAACCTGCACACAAATAGCATTGGCAATTAGAGATGAAGTTTCCGATCTTGAGAAAGCAGGCATAAAAATAATCCAAATTGACGAACCTGCATTTAGAGAGGGGTTACCGTTAAGAAAAGAAAACTGGAACACATATCTTAACTGGGCAGTAAAGGCATTTCGTATAAGCTCTTCTTCTGTGCAAGACGAAACCCAGATTCATACACACATGTGCTATTCGGAGTTTAACGATATCATACATAGTATTTCTAACTTAGATGCAGATGTTATTACGATTGAAACATCTCGTTCGCAGATGGAATTATTAGATGCTTTTGTTGAATTTAAATATCCTAATGAAATAGGCCCAGGGGTTTATGACATTCATTCCCCAAGAGTACCATCGACCGAAGAAATGGAACAGCTATTGGAAAAAGCCCAAGCTGTTATCCCTACTGATCAACTTTGGGTAAACCCAGATTGTGGTTTAAAAACACGTAACTGGCCTGAAACTAAGGTTGCCCTAAAAAACCTTGTAAAATCAGCAAAACATATGAGGATAAAAGCATTGCAAGAGGTATAAAAAGTATTGTTATTTTATCAGGCCATAGCGGGGTTGTACCTCGTCTATGGCTTAAATGCTAACTATAAATACATATCACTCCTCTGGAATATGCTTTAAAATCTCCAACACAAACCTCCAGTATTTTTGTACCGAAGAAATTTGGGCACGTTCTTCTGGGGAATGCGCACCTTTTATATTGGGTCCAAAACTTATCATATCCATATCTGGATAGTTTTGACCTAAGATACCACATTCTAAACCTGCATGACAGGCTGCTACATGTGGCTTTTCTCCATTTAAATCTTCGTATAACGTGGTCATTAATTTTAGAATGGCAGAATCCATATTAGGTGTCCACCCTGGATAATCGCCCGAAAATTCCACTTCGCAACCAGTGAGCTCGAACGTTGCCCTTAAGCTATTTGCCAAATCTAGTTTTGAACTTTCCACCGATGAACGGGTTAAACATCCTACTTTTATCTTACCGTCTTTTACAATAACCCTTGCTATATTATTTGAAGTCTCTACAAGTTCTGGAATATCTGCACTCATACGATACACACCATTTAAAGCTGCATACATGGCTCTGGTAAATCCTTCTTGCACACCTAAATCTATAATATGCTTTGGTGTATCGCATTTAGTAATCTTAATTACCAAATCGGGTTCCATGGTTTTGTATTCGGTTTTAATAGTTGTTGACAGCGCTTTTAGTTGGGCTATGAAATCATCTTCATGAACAGCATCTATGGCAACCACTGCCCTGCTTTCCCTTGGAATTGCATTTCGCAAACTGCCTCCATCTATCTCTGAGATTCGCAATCCAAATTTTTCAAAACCATCAAACAATAAACGGTTCATTATTTTATTGGCATTTCCCAACCCTTCATGGATTTGCATCCCAGAATGCCCACCTTGCAAGCCTTTTACATTAATTGCAAAACCTATTTTAAACTCTGGGGTTTCTTCTTCCTCATAAGTTCTAGTTGCGGTAACATCTATACCTCCTGCACAACCTACCCCTATTTCATCATCTTCCTCGGTATCAAGGTTTAGCAATATACCGCCAGTAAGCACCCCTCCTTTTAAGCCCATAGCCCCTGTCATCCCTGTTTCTTCATCTATGGTAAATAGTGCTTCTATGGCTGGATGGGGTATATCTTTACTTTCTAAAACTGCCATTATTGTTGCCACACCTAATCCGTTATCTGCTCCTAAAGTAGTGCCTTGTGCTTTTACCCAATCGCCGTCTATATACATAGCGATGCCCTGGGTATCAAAATCAAAAACAGTATCGTTGTTTTTTTGATGCACCATATCCAAATGTGATTGCATTACCACTGTAGTCCTATGTTCCATCCCAGGCGTTGCTGGTTTCTTTATAATAACATTGCCTACCTCATCCTCTAATGTTTCTAAACCAAGATTTTTACCAAAATCTTTCATAAAAGCTATGACACGTTCTTCTTTTTTTGATGCTCTCGGTACTGCGTTTAAATCGGCAAATTTATTCCAAAGTACTTGGGGTTCTAACTGTCTAATTTCTTTACTCATAGTTAAATTTATAGTGCACTTCAAAGATAGCAAAAATGCTACGACGTTAGCAGTTACTCCTGATTGCAGTGACATCCTTTTTTTAAGACACGAAAAAAAAGACCTACCGGCAGACAGGTATAACGGAAAGCAGAAAGAAGCTTTAGTTAACATACACAAAGGCTGCAGTACAAATTTTTAGTATTTTTGAGTTATGCTGAAAAGGAAAAAACTCGTACTTGCTTTAGCTTTAATTCCGCAGGTTTTAACTGTAAAACTTTTAGCTAGAAACCCAACTTTTGTTGAACGTTTTTATAGTGAAGGGTTATACCCCTATATTTCTAAATTGTTTAGATTTGTTTTAGGTTGGCTGCCTTTTTCTTTTGGCGATTTGGTATATGGGCTTGGTGGGTTTTACATGTGTTGGTGGCTAGTAAAACACAGGAAGCGTATAGTAAGTGATCTTAAACATTGGCTCGTGGATGTTTTCGCTGCGGTATCCCTTATATATTTTACGTTTCATTTGTTTTGGGGTTTAAATTATTACAGGCTACCCTTACATAAAAATTTAGGTTTAAATGCAGAGTACACCACCGAAAAACTGGTAAAAGCGACTAACGGACTCATTTCTATTTCTAATGATTTGCATGCAGAGATTACACATAACGATACGTTACCCGTAACTGTGCCCTACGACAAAAAAACAGTGTTTGGGTTGATACCTAAAGGGTATGAAAATTTAAAAACGACGTTCCACGATCTGGAATACTACCCAGAGAGTGCTAAACAATCTCTATTCAGTTATCCGTTAACCTATATGGGGTTTAGCGGATACTTAAATCCACTTACCAATGAGGCCCAAGTAAATGGGCGGATTCCCATGTATAAATTCCCAACGACTGCTGCTCACGAGATGGCACACCAGTTAGGATATGCTGCCGAAAATGAGGCTAATTTTATTGGCTTTATGGCTGCTTCCAGTAATGATGATATTTACATTAGGTATTGCGGTTACATCTTTGGGTTACGATTTTGCCTAAATGAAATTTATAGACGGGATCCTTGCCTTTTTGAAGATATAGTTGCCGATGTAAACAAAGGAATACTAAAAAACTACGAGGAATCCCGAAAGTTTTGGGAGGCTCACGAAAACCCTTTTGAGCCCTTTTTTAAACTGTTTTATGGTAATTTTTTAAGAGCTAATAACCAAGCCAAAGGTATGGAGAGCTATAGTTATGTTGTGGCGCTGTTAGTAAATTACTTGGAAACAGAAAACCTGTAATTTTAATATTTAGCAACGATTATTCTATAAGTGTTGCACCTTCTGGGATTTCAAAAATTTGTGGTACTGGACGCTCCTCTGTTAACTTGATATCCGTGAATTTTAAATCGTTGCGCTTTTGGGTTGGTTTGTTATTTTCATAGTTATACCAAGTTAAGGTTTCTGGTAAAACTAGACCATTAATAGTTTGCCAATTACTATATTTTATAAAATGAAATTCTTTGCTTTTTTCTTTTGAAAAAAAGGTAACGGTATAGCCCAACCATTCCATTTTATAGGTTTCTGGGTTGTAGTACAAGATATATTCGTCTTCTGGAGATTCTCCAACACCTGCTTCGTAAGCTATTTTTATTCCAAGATAGGTTTTACCCTCTAAAATCAATGGCTCTGTATCTTGATATATAACACCATCATCCCCAAAAATAAATGGCATAGCATAAAAATAGAACATTAAATTATAATAAAATTTTGCATTGCCTTTATATTGAGTGGTATCTTTATGTTTTAACCAAACTGATTTACCATTAAATCCAATAGTATGCTTAGGCATTTCAATAAGCGACTTTCTGTTTTTTAAATCGGTTGTAGTTACCTCATTACCATTTGGTTTTTCCATGGTAAAGGTTAAACCTTGCATCTTATTCCATGTATCTATTCCGCCATGTGCATCAAAAACTTTGGTAATATTTTCTGGGTAAATAGATGTGGTTACATCTAGTTGTTCTTCAGCGTATTTAGAAGTTTCCTTTTTATCACTTTTACATGAGGTTAATACAACTAATACTATTAAGAGTATACGTGTTATCATTTTATTGGTTTTAGCTTATTGTTGGTTTGTCGAAGTTAAGAGGTTTTAATTACAGTAAAGCCCCAGATGTATTCTGAGGCTTTGGGAAATTTAGTTTTATAGTAACAGTTACCTAATTATTAGTTTTTTAATATCTTCTGAAACACCGCTATTTACCTTTAAAAAATATAGTCCGGTATCTAATTGCGATACATCAAGTTTTATTTTAGATGGTGCGACATTTGAAACCCTTTTTATGAGCTTACCTTGAATATCACAGATGCTTATTTGTTTTGGGTTACCTATATACTTATTAAACCCTAATTCCACAAAACCATGTGCTGGGTTTGGAGACATAGAGAATAATGTGTTCACATTTGAGTAAACGGATAATGTGGTTGTAAACTCAGTCTCAAATGTGTTTGTAATTACTGCAGGGTTAAAGTCGAAATAAATCTCTGCTGTATTTGGTATAATATCCCCTACGCTATAACCAGCTGTGGGTTTAATTTTATAGTAAACGTAACCATGACTGTTGGGTTCGTCCATATCTTCACTGGGTAGATGAATATTATCAAACTGCCAATTAAGTTGATTATCAATTCTTGTAAACACATTATCATGGCTAGAACTTAACATTTTAATGGTAGATTTATCTAATCTAGAATCTAGAGTATTATCAATAGAAACATTTATGGCATCAGCAGTTCCCACATTTTGAAACCTCACGGTGTAATATAGATAATCATCAGCAGTAAAACTGCTATGTACTATTTCTGGTCCGTGAGATTCTAGAATATCATTGGGGTCATAGGAACCAATAACAACCTCTGATAATTCGGTATAATTATTATCCATATTTACATCACTACCTGTGTATCGCGCCTTATTAGTTAAAACAGTTCCTAGCGGTGTAGGAATAGGAACTTTCATATCCACACGAACCCTCTCATAAGAATTGGGTTGCAAATTTGTAAAATTTAAGTTGAATCCATTTGCGGTATTTGTTACTGAATTCCCTGCATTAACAAAACTTACACCATTTAAACTTAGTGTTGCATCTATGGTAAATTCTACTGTACCCGATGAAATGGTTTCAATACCTTTATTTTCAACAACTAAATAGTTTTTGTAATCAAACCCTGGTCTGGGAGGCACATTAGAGACTAAATAGATAGCAATGTCTCCACATTCAATTATTTTGGTAACTGGAAAATTATAGTTTACAATATTGCCTTTTGCTACATTAATATTATCATAACTATCTACCGTTAAGTTATAGCAGTTTTCAAATTCTTCAAAAATACTGTAGCTTATATCAAAAACATCGCTATTTTCATCACTGATGATTTTAAAATTACCGTTTGAAGCATATAAATGTCGTGTAATGCCGTCATTGTTCTTAACATATGTCAGTACACCGTTTAAAAAGTTAAATTCATCATTATCGAAAATTCCGTTTTCGTCTTTGTCATAAAATGCATTAATTTCTATGACGCCCGTAGCATCACAATCCCTAACAATCAAATCAAAGCTTGTAATTGAATAACAACCTGTGTCATAATGCTCTACTCTCACATAAATAGTTTGAACGGCAGGCATATTATTAGTATAATTTGTTGAATTAACAATAACATCATTATTAGTTTCAGCCCCCTCCATTGTCTCATGTAACGTAACTCCAACATCTGTTAATCCTCCTCCAACAATTTCTGGTATTTTAGTAGTTAAATCAAACACCTCAATACCGTCTTTTGACTCATCATCACATTTTTCAAAAGAAGTAGGTTGATTTATTGATGGTCCTATTAAGATTTCAATTGTACCGTTACGGTAAAGAACATCTGTTGTAAAACCTTCAGGTATTTTTTTATTGGCTCTAAAATAAATTTCAAAATCTTTTGAAGAATTCCTGAAAGATTCCGGGTTCCCTATTGGATTTACCTCATTCATCATATCACTTTCGTTTAGGTAATATGTAATAGAATGATAATCTTCTTCCATAACCGAATTTTGAGCTGCCAGACAAAACATTTGAAAAGGTAATACTTCTCTCAGATTTATAACCATTATCCCATCACCTCCAATATCATCACAAATCTTTATATCTAGAAATCCACAAGGTGGTGGCGGACTTTCTACTTGAGCAAATAATGAAAATGAAAAAAGAGTTGCAAAAAAGAAAAGTAAAGCTGGTTTCATAGTTTATAGTAAATTTGCACAAACAAAGTTAGTAAAGATTTGCCTTCAACAACGATAACAAGTACACAAAACCAATTTATCCGACAACTTGTACAACTACGAGATAAGTCAAGAGAACGTAAAAAAACAGGCACTTTCTTAATTGAAGGCAAGCGTGAGATTGCTTTAGCTATCAAAGGCAATTACAAGCTAGAAACCGTTTTGTTTTACCCTGATTTGTGTACTGTAGAGCAATTAAGCGGTTTAATAAACCATGAGGTTAATATTATTGAAATTTCTAAGGATGTCTATAAAAAATTGGCATATCGTGACACGACCGAAGGTGTATTAGCTGTAGCAAAAGCTAAAGCAAATACACTAGAAAATTTAAATTTCCGTACTGAAACCCCTTTAATTTTAGTGGCTGAAGCTCCTGAAAAACCTGGCAATATTGGTGCGCTTTTAAGAACCGCTGATGCCGCACATGTTGATGCTGTAATTATTGCTAATCCAAAAACCGACTTGTACAACCCTAACATTATACGTTCTAGTGTTGGGTGCCTTTTTACCAATACTATTGCCACTGGAAGCACTACTGAGATTATAGACTTTTTAAAATCTAAGCACATCAATATTTACTGTGCCGCCTTACAAGCATCAGAGCATTACTATTTACAAAATTTTACAGCGCCTACAGCTATTATTGTAGGTACAGAAGCCACAGGACTGAGTGATGAATGGCTTGAGAATTCAACCCAAAATATCATTATTCCCATGCAAGGCGAGATTGATTCTATGAATGTTTCAGTTGCTGCTGGAATTCTTATTTTTGAGGCCAAAAGACAACGAGATTTTAAATAGAGAGTATGAACGCAACAACAGTATTCTACATTATAATAGGAATAATAATTATCAACTTTATAGTAGATAAAATACTAGATGCTTTAAACGCGAAACATTTTAATGATGAGCTTCCTGAAGATTTACAAGATGTGTATGATGATACTGAATATAAGAAATCTCAAAACTATAAAGCCACCAAATATAGATTCGGAATCATAACCTCTGTTTTTTCTATTATACTAACCTTGGGGTTTTTATGGTTTGACGGATTTGAGTTTGTTGACAATATTGCGAGAGGTTACAGCGATAATGCCATTGTGATAGCCTTGATTTTCTTCGGGATAATAATGATAGGGAGCGATATTTTAACAACGCCATTTTCATATTACAGTACTTTTGTTATCGAAGAAAAGTTTGGTTTTAATAAAACCACAAAAAAAACATTTGTATTAGATAAAATTAAAGGCTGGTTTATGATGGTTGTTATAGGCGGAGGTATTTTAGCCCTAATTATCTGGTTTTATCAAGCTGCTGGTACACACTTTTGGTTATACGCTTGGGCTTTAATAGCGGCATTTACTTTGTTTATGAACATGTTTTACTCTAAACTTATAGTACCATTATTCAATAAACAATCGCCCTTAGAGGAGGGAAGTTTACGCGATAAAATTGCTGCATATGCCAAAACCGTTGGCTTTAAACTTGATAAAATTTTTGTAATAGACGGTTCCAAGCGTAGTACAAAAGCCAATGCTTATTTTTCTGGTTTTGGGAGTGAAAAACGAGTAACACTCTACGACACACTGATTAATGATCTAGACAATGAAGAAATCGTAGCTGTACTGGCACATGAAGTGGGACACTATAAAAAGAAGCATATTATTTTTAACCTATTTGCTTCTATTTTATTAACGGGGCTTACACTTTATATCTTATCACTATTTATTTCCAACCCTATGCTGTCTCAAGCCTTAGGTGTAGAGATACCTAGCTTCCATATTGGATTAATTGCTTTCGGACTCCTGTATGCGCCTATTTCTGAAATCACAGGACTGATTATGAATGTATTTTCTAGGAAATTTGAATATCAAGCGGACAATTATGCTAAAAATACGTACAAGGCCGAACCTTTAATTACTTCTCTAAAAAAGCTATCTAAAAATAGCTTAAGCAATTTAACACCACATCCTGCGTATGTATTTATGCATTACTCGCACCCTACACTATTGCAACGAATCAGAAATTTGAAACAGTAAAACATACAGTTAACTTATAAGTTATCCAACTGATTGCTAGTTTTATCCTCGCTAATAGTCCAAAAGAATCCTACGAAAAAGAATTGATCTAAAGCAGGGCGTAAGGCGCGACGATTAAAATTACCATTCATGTCAGGTGTATTAGCATACTGATAACCGTTTATATTTTTAAACCCTAAAACATTGTTTACTGAGGCATACAGTATTTTTTGTGGACTTATTAAATAGGCCCAATTCACACTTAAACTATTAAAAGATTTTGTTTTTTCATTTAAAAATCCCGGTCTGTTTGGATTTGTATAAGTTCTTCCAGATGCATGTGCATAACTAAACCCTACTTGACTTCTCCAATCATCTATCCAATACTTAGTTACAGCTGAGAAGTTATGCGTATTAGCAAAATTAGGCTGTGCAAGTTCTGGAAAGTTACCATCATTACGTTTGGTGTCTAAAAACGAATAACTCAACCAATAATCTAAATTCTTTATACTTTTACTATCCCTCCAGAAAAAATCAATCCCTCTTGCAAATCCAGATCCAGTGCTACTAAAGTTGCTATCAAAACTTGGAAAAACACCATCAAACTTTGCTAAACTATTATAGTCTTTATAATAGGCTTCCGCTCTAAATATTTTTTTATCAGCATTGTATTGATAGTTCAAAATATAATGTTTAGCATTTGCAGGTTCAAAATCTTGATGGAATTTCAACACATTACTGTCTGGGTTTTGGTAAAAATCGCCATAAGCCAAAGACAACTGACTTTTATCTGATATTTTATATGCCATAGTTGCCCTTGGCAATAAAGTAAAATTACTAAACAACTCACTGTATTCTGCTCTTAACCCAGTTTTAAAAGCTAAGTTTTTAGATATAAATATATCTGCTTCTGCAAATGCCGCTGCAATATTATTTTTAAATCCATATTGAATGTTATCAATAAAATCATCATTATACTCCTCTTTAAAATCGGTTTTAAAATATTCCGCACCAAAATATAGTTTCAATCGGTTACTAATTCTATTCTTGAATTTCAATTTAGAATGCACTGATGTTTCAGTATCTCTAATAGCTCTGTCCCCAAAATTCAATTTGTTTTTCGCATTTGTAAAACTAAATCCGGTTTGCATACTCCAAGTATCATTAATTTTACCACTATACGATCCATTTAAGTAGAAGTTATTGTTATTTAACTTTATGTATTGCCCATCTGGTAGATTAATATCCTCCTGCGTCAATTCAAAACTACTTGTATCAAAAGCACCATAAAGTTTAAACAAGCCATTGTTTGTTTTTCTTCTGTAAACTGCTTCTCCAGAAGCGGTTTCAAAAGGCTTAATAAAATTATTTCTGTTGGGAAAAATAGCATTATAAGGTGCCAAATTAATATATGACGCATTAACACTCACTGAACTTTTCTCCCACTTTTGAGTATTCCCTAAAGTAGCACCTACACTCATAATGCCAATATCTGTTTTCTCTTGGTCTGGTTCATCTATAGTATTCAAGAGTAGCACACTGGATAAAGCTTGACCATACTCTGCAGAATAGCCTCCAGTTGAGAATGTAATACCATCAAATAAAAATGGGGAGTAACGGCCTCGTGTGGGCGCATTATTAGTGGTTGGCGTGTATGGTGTAAACACACGAATACCGTCAATAAAAATTTGAGTTTCGTTAGCATTTCCTCCACGAACAAACAAGCGACCATCTTCAGCCACAGTAGTTGTACCTGGGAGTGTTTGCAAAGCACCAACAAAATCCCCTAATGCGCTAGCCGTAGTAACTACATCTAATGGTTTTAAAACATTTACTTTACTATTGTCGCCTGCTGAAAATGTGCCTGCGGATAATACTACAGAATCCAAAGTGTTTACATCATCCTTAAGTGTAATAGCTATATTTTTCATAAACGATATATCGCCTACCATTGTATAAGTTTCATAAGATAAAAACGAAACAACTAGCGTTTGGGTTCCAGTTTCCGATGTAGAAAATAAAAACGTCCCATTCTCATTAGTAGTTCCACCGTCATAAGTACCTTCTAAATACACATTAGCACCAACAATAGGTTGTTTTTTAAAATTAGTTACCGTGCCACTTATTTGGGTTTGCCCATAAAACAGCATCGTAAAACATAGCATTGAAACAGATATAAAAATTTTCATTTACTACAAATTTTGATATGATTATTGATGCAAATTTGCAGCAGAAGGCGTCATTTAAAAATTGATAATTACCGAACTGTATATTTTTTAAGATGAATTGTATTTTTAATAGTTTGAGCATGAAAGTGACACTGAATTACAGATAGTGTGAAATCACAAATAAGCGAATAAAATAATAAAGCTTTTTTTAAAACCTTGATACTATTTTTTCCTTATATTAGCCTTAAGTACTTCCGTAAAAACCACTTAATACAGTTAAAACAACCATAATAGATTTTCTCTATACATGATTTACAAATAACTAGTAATCAATCATTAAAACACTACTACATAAACTTACAATTAAAATATAAACACATTACAGAAAAACTTATCTATAACTTCTAAAAAGAGCATCTACCCATCCTAAAAAACAATATAAAAAAGTTAGCTACCAGTGTAACAAATGATAAATAAAAGCTACTTATAGTATAACTAAACCATCAAAATATTTGAATACAGAACTGGAACATAGCTTTGTTGAATTATTAGAAAAGCATCAAAATATCATTCATAAAGTGTGTAGATTATACACTAATAATTATGATGCGCATAATGATTTATTTCAAGAAATAACCATTCAACTTTGGAAAGCCTACCCAAAGTTTCGTGGAGATGCTAAGTTTAGTACCTGGATGTATCGTGTTGGATTAAATACAGCAATTACTTTGTATAGAAAATCTAAACGTCGTATTTCAACTCAAGATTTTGAAGGTGTAGCATTTAAGATGAAAGCAGAGGAGTATGATGATACAGAAGAGGAACAATTAAAGTTAATGTATAAGGCAGTTCATAAACTAAATGATATTGAAAAAGCACTTGTTTTTTTGTATTTAGAAGACAAAGATTATAGGGAAATAAGTGAAACACTTGGTATTAGCGAAGTAAATGCGCGAGTGAAAATGAATAGAACTAAAACTAAACTAAGAAAAATATTAAATCCGTAAACCTATGGATGGACTAGATTTATTAAAGAAAGATTGGGACAAAAGCGAGAGCAAATACCCTAAACTTTCGTACGACGAAATTTATAAGATGATACTTAAAAAGTCATCTTCTATAGTTAAATGGATATATTATATCAGTTTAATTGAACTAAGTCTTGGACTTATACTAATCATTTTAAATCCAACATTTGAAAATAAAATCGAATACCCAAAATGGCTAGACACCTTCTCTTACTTAGTATTTCCAGTAGCGCTTTACTTCATTTATCTTTTCTACACAAATTACAAAAAAATTAATGCAACTGATAGTGCCAAGGTATTAATGCAAAATATTCTAAGAACAAGAAAATGCGTTCGGTATTATATTATATTTAATTTATTTTTTGGAGGTGTATTTTTTGCAGTAGCTAGTTTTATTGGCTATACACAATTACAAGGAGGAATAGACGCTTTTAACGAAGCCACAGGTTTAACTGAATATATTATAGTTATTTTAGTAATCCTTTTAATAACAGTCCTATTTCTAGGTATCATTTTTGCCATCTATTATTTACTTTATGGTATATTATTAAGACGATTAAAACACAATTACAAAGAGCTTAAAAAATTAGAAGATTAATAGGTTAATACTTCGGGCGTTACCCAAGGGTTGCGCTATCCGTTACTAGTTTTGGTTTCCCGCAATAGCGGGACCAAAAGCTAACCACTACTATCGCTAACGCGGTTTTGGCATTTATAAATACATTGAATTAAACATTAAGAACATCAACGGCTTTTACATGACCAACTTCCATAGTTCCTAATTGAATGTTACCAACCCTTACACGCACCAATCGCAATGTTGGAAATCCAACAGCAGATGTCATCTTTCGCACTTGCCTAAACTTCCCTTCATTTAAGGTTATAGATATCCAAGACACAGGGCCATGTCTCATATCCCTTATCTTTTTGGAACGTTCAGGTAAATCGGGTACCTTTTTTAATTTAAATACTTTACAGGCTTTGGTTTTGTATTTCTTACCATCAAATCCTATTTCCACACCTTGTTGTAATTGTATTATAGCATCTTCTGTAATATCCCCATCCACCAAAGCATAGTATTCCTTATCAACCTTCTTACTGTTAATGTAATCGCTTAGTTTCCCATCAGTAGTAAGCAATAGCAGGCCTTCCGATTTTTCATCTAATCTGCCAATAGCCATAATACCTTCTGGAAAATCATACAAACCACCTAAAAATCGTTTGGATTGCTGTTTGGAATCCTTGCTCATAAATTGGCTTAGGTATCCGTAAGGTTTGTAGATAATAAAATGTTTATGTTTCACTAAAAACTGAAGCGTTTAATATTTTAGAAATCAAAGCTTTTGTTGGTTTTTGTCCATTTATTTTCCGCCTAACAACATCAAACAACACCTTAAAATCACAACCTGATTTATAGTTAGAGCAACCATATGCTGTTTTACCTTTTATAATGGTTCCAGTTTTACATTTAGGACATAAAAGCATGTCCTTTTCTTGTGTTTTCGGTGCTTCTTTAGATTGCAAAACAAGACGAAAATCAGCATCAAAACACACCGAACCCTCTACAGTTTTATCAGCTACCTTAAAGCCTTTTAAATTTACCGTAGCACCTTTTTGAAGCAGTCTTATAAATTGTTTTTCTGAAATTTTCTTCCCTTTAAATTTAAAGGGCATCACAAAATCACACCCTGCTTTGTATGCACTACAGCCAAAGGCAGACTTCCCTTTTATAACATTCCCATTTTTACATTTTGGACATTGTTGTGTTGTTATCTCCGCTTTTGTTTTAGCCTTAGCCGCTCTCTTTTTTTGGTTGGTCGCATACGAAATATTGGCACGTTTCGCTTCACTTCTTACCTCATACACCAAGGCATCTACCATACGCTTCATGTTTTTTATAAACGCTCCAGCACTATAGCCTCCCTTCTCTATATCTTTTAATTGCTTTTCCCATTTTCCGGTAAGTTCTGCAGATTTTAACAAATCATTATTAATGGTTTCAATCAGCTGAATACCTGTTTCCGTAGGCAACACCTGTTTCTTATTACGTTTTATATATTTTCGCTTAAACAAGGTTTCTATAATGTTGGCACGGGTAGATGGCCTACCTATACCATTTTCTTTCATTACATCTCGCAACGCTTCATCATCTACTTGTTTCCCTGCCGTCTCCATAGCCCTTAACAACGAAGCTTCTGTAAACTGATTGGGTGGCTTGGTTTGCTTTTCTAAAAACGTTGGTTCGTGTGGTCCCTTTTCGCCTTTTTCAAAAGTTGGTAAAATCCCTGATTCCTTCTCTCTTTTATTAGGATTTTCAAAAACAACACGCCAGCCTTTTTCTAAAATTTCTTTCCCTGTGGTTTTAAACACAACGTCTGCAGCACTTCCCAACACCGTTGTATTGGCCACTATACAATCATCATAAAACACCGCAATAAAGCGTTTTACAATAATATCATATACCTGTTGCTGATTGTACTGTAACGTCGTTTGCAGCCCTGTAGGTATAATAGCATGATGATCCGTCACTTTTTTATCATTAAAAACCTTAGAAGATTTTTTGATCTTCTTACCAAGAATTGGTTGTGTTAATTGCGTAAAATTCGTCAGCTTTTTTAATATGGTTGGTACCTTGGGATAAATATCTGTTGGTAAAAACGTGGTATCCACTCTGGGATAAGTCACTACTTTACGCTCGTACAGCGCTTGCACAATTTTTAGGGTTTCATCTGCTGAAAACCCAAACTTTGTATTGCAATACACTTGAAGCCCTGTTAAATCAAAAAGTTTTGGCGCATATTCTTTCCCCTTCTTTTTAGTGATAGATTGAATTATAAAATCACTTTCTTTTACCTTATTTGCTAAGGCTTCTCCATCTTCCTTTTTTAAAAACCGGCCTTCTTCATAACTAAACAAGGTTTCTCTGTACAAGGTTTGCAGTTCCCAATATGGCTGTGGTTTAAAGTTTTCAATTGCTTTAAAACGATTTACCACCATAGCCAGAGTTGGTGTTTGCACACGCCCAACTGACAATACTTGTTTGTAACCACCATGCTTTACGGTATACAATCTTGTGGCGTTAATACCTAGCAGCCAATCACCAATAGCTCTGGAAAACCCTGCATAGTATAAATTATCGTAATCTGATGCTGGTTTTAGGTTATTAAAACCTTCTTTTATAGCTTCTGTAGTTAATGATGAAATCCATAAACGTTTTACCTCTCCCTTATACTTGGCTTCATTCATTACCCAACGCTGTATCAATTCTCCTTCTTGTCCTGCATCGCCACAGTTTATAATAAGCTCAGCTTTTTCAAATAAACCTTTTACTATGTTGAATTGTTTTTGAATCCCTGAGTTGGAGGACACTTTGGTTTCAAACTTTTCGGGGAGCATGGGTAAATTGTTTAAATCCCAACTTTTCCAGTATGGTTTATAATCTACAGGTTCTTTAAGCGTACATAAATGCCCAAAGGTGTAGGTTACGGCATAACCATTACCCTCAAAATAGCCATCGCGTTTGGTATTTGCACCTAATACAGCAGCAATTTCTCTAGCAACACTTGGCTTTTCGGCAATACAGACTTTCACTTATTTACAACTCTATTTTAAAATGCAAAGTAGAAATTTTAGTAACTATTAAAAAAGCGAGTTATTAGGAGTTATTAACGGGTTTTGAGCTTCTTGACTTTATCAGAAAAAAATGATAACTTCGTTTATCGGACGATATAGTCATTAAAACGTGACCATATCTAACCTTGGGCACAAGCACACAATCAACTACATAATAGAAGATGAAAAAAACTTTATTATTATTTTTTTTTTGCAGTCATATTTACTCCCAAAACTATAAAAAAGAAAAGAATTTACATAAACACTCAGCAGAAATAAATTCTATTACAACAACTAATGATTTTTTTGCTACATCAAGTTCTGATAAGTCAGTTATCGTTTGGAATTATAAAGGAAAAAAAATATATGAATATAAAATCAAAGAAGGAAAAATTAATACTCTGAAATTTATTCCAAAATCTAATATACTATTAGTTGCAACAACTGAAAAAAAGAATAAAAAAAATAAAAAATATTTTCTAAAAAGCATTGATATTAAAGGAAATTTATTGAAAGTATTTATTGACTCTACTTTATCACAACCTTATGTTGATTCTTTATTTTTATCAAATAATAAAGGTGTTTTAAAAGCTACATCTTCAATTAACAACAAATTTACTTCTTTAAATGTATGGAAATCATTAAACATTCCTAGTGCAAAAAATGGGTTATCACATTCAGAATATATTCAGAGTATTTCAATCTCACCTAACAATAATCTTATTGCAACAATTGATTATTATAGAAATTTAAAAATTTGGGATTTAAATGGAAACATTATTTATAAAAGCAAGATTTTCAATAACAAAAAAAGAACTAATATTTTCTTTATTTCAAATACAACATTGTTTATAACTCCAAATATTACTCTGAATTTTGAATTAAATAACTTGAAAAAAATTGAAGGCTATGAGAATTTTATGACTACTCCCTTAAACACTAAGCTTTATTGCTATTTTGATTATCATTTTCCAACTGAGAATGAAAAAATATTAGACATTAAATCAGGTTCAGTAAACTTTATAGATTCTAAAAATATTTACTCTATAAAAACAGTTACCTCTAAGAAATACTTTGTGAATCTTGGTGCTGATAGAATAGTAAGGGTAAGATCTGAAAATGGAAAAATGTTAACATCTTTTGGAAAAACTAAAAAAGAATCAACTTTTTTAGGTAAAAAAGCTTTAATTAAATATAGTGATATAACTGAAATTGGTATTTCTCCTAATAGTGATTATATTATTTCAGGTACAAAATCAGGAAAAATAACAATTTGGAGAAAACAATAGCCAGTACCCAACAAGGTATAAACCTCATTGCATTTGGCTTACTTTTAGCTTGAAAACGAAGCAACAAGGCTCATACAGAGACGATAAACAAACCTCCCCAGAAATACATCACTTTGGCTCTTAAAATATAAGTTTGCAAGCACACTCGCGTTAGGCATTACAGCGGCATCCTTTTATTTATGTATTAATAAGACTGGCTTGTAATTTTACACTGTAATTATATTATAGATTCCTGCCTACGCAGGAATGACAAAACAAAAAACTACCTGATTAAACTAAAATGTCCCCGGAAGGTTTGTGTAGCACCAGCTTCATCTACTAAATTTACCACATACCAATAATCATTCGTAGCAAGTAACCGTCCATTTAATGTACCATTCCAACCTCCATTTTCGGGTTTAAATTGTTTTATCAACTTACCAAATCTGTTATAAATAAAGACTGTTGTATTTTTAAGATAAATATCGCTTAAACCTCTTATATTCCATGTATCATTGATGCTATCTCCATTGGGTGTAAAAAACTTAGGAAAGCCCATTACAAATACCTCTACATCAACTGTACCGCAACCGTTTTTATCCCTTACATAAACGGTATGCATTCCAGCTAAAATATTACGAAAAACAGGAGCGTCTTGATATGTTCCAAGCTCATCATCTAAAGCAAACTCATAGTCCCCAATACCTATACCAGAAGTATCGATGGTTATGGTATTATTATCTGATAGATCAATTACGGTTACGTCCTCAATAGTTATACTTGAAATTTCGGATGTTTTAAGTTCATAAAAAACTTGTTCAGACTCACAATTTTCTTGTGAAGTTGCAAGGACACTATAGACACCTTCAGAAATTGCTGTCGCTGTATTTGAATTACTTATTGTATTACCGTCTGGATCTTTCCACACATAAGTAAAGTCTGTATTACTAGCATTTACAGTCAAAAGTGTTACTGGTAATCCGTTTAAACAAAATATCTCGCTTTGTTCTATTTCAAATTCTGGTCTTGGGTGTACTGTTAAAAGTAAATGCGGACCAATTCCAAAACAGTTTCCATTATCATTATTTTCTACTCTAACATACAAGGTTTCCGAAAAAGGCGTTTGATTTTGGTAGTTTAAAGTATTGGCAATCTCATTCTCCTCTAATTGAGCGTCTACTGCTGTATAATAATAATGAACGCTTAGGTTTTGACCTGTTGGAAATTGATTTATAAAATTAGCAGAAATTGTCGTTAAATCAAACTCTGTTTTACCATCAATAGCTGCATCTACATCACATGTCTCGAATTCATAAATATAGTCTGATGGAAATGATGTTGTAGATGCTTCCAAGTTTATTGTGACTAGACTGGAACATTCAGTATCAGCAAATTCAACTCTTGCATAAATGGTATTTGCTGTTTGATTATTAAAAGGTAATACCTCGATACCAGCAAGCCTTTGTTCTGCTTCAGTAATTGTTAAATGAAAAGTAATATTAAGTTCATTTAAATCTTCAGTTGTTATTATCGAATTAACTTCATTTAAATTAAAATCTGTAAATCCATCCAGATTACCATCTTCGTCACAATTTCTATATGTTACCACAGGCTCCACAACAGGAACTTGATTTACTACCACCAGAAATTCAATACGCTCCCCTTCTAAACATCCGTTATCAGATGCTAGGGCAAAATAACTTTTTGCAGTATTGATCACTGGAGTTGTAAATGCATTACCAACAAAAACAGGTGTAGAAGCATCTATACTTTCAAACCAAAGTACTTGCCCTGAGGAAGGTGTGGCCTCTAGGTTAATGCTTTGAGCTCCACACACCACAGTGGGCTCAACTGGGCTTATTATACGTGGAAAACTAATTTTAGTACTCGCAGAAATATTTACTATTGGATCTCCAGGCATACCGCCATATTCTACAATATAACCTTGAGGATGAAAATCGCTAAAGGGATCTGCATCTCCTGCTAAGGGTAAATCATTCCATGATCCTAGTGTTCCAATATTAGGGGCTGTAATATGTGCGTAATCTTCATTCCCACCAAAGTTATTAGGCTCGCTGGTATTCCAATTCGCATAGTTTGGAGAAGTACCATTAATACCTCCATTCCAAAACACAGTTCCTGCTTCAGGCCCAGTTACCCATTGCCAAACACCTTCAGTTGCTGCATCATTTCCCCCAATCCAGCCAGCACCAGCTGCTTGTTCTCCAGTTAATTGTGCTTCTTCAGGAGACGTAATGGTTGCTAAATAGCCTTGAAGCCCAAAATATGTTCTAGAGGCTGCTGCAGATCGCGCTTCTGCCCACGTAATTCCAAAATCTGGAATATATTCATAATAATGCCCTGTGGTGGGTAAAAAGTTAGCATCGCCAATGGTAAAAGAGAATATTTTATCAACTTTATCCGTATTGGGAGTAGCACTATAAACGACATCTCTCACAGCAGCGATTAAATCAGTATACGGTATAATTGCGCTGGCTGTTGCACTAAAAAATGAAAGCTTCGCTTGTACAGGATCCCAACTATGAGTAATATTGGGATGATTCCCAGTTAAAAGTAAAACATCTTCATCAAAGGTGTAGCCTTCAGAAATTTGAATAAAAAAGGCTTCAATCCCTGTATCATCAGGATCTACAATATCAAAATCTGTGGCTATGCTCATCGGGGTTCCTAAACAATAACTCTGATCTCCTGTTGCAGTAATTTCTGGGGGTATATTGGTTTGCGCACAGTTGTGCATGCTAAGGTCTATTATTTTTGTTTCAATACAACCATCTGAAAAATAGGTTGTGCCATTATAAACACCTACGTTTTGTGAGGATAAACTATTTATAAACGGATTTTGCTCACTACTTGTAAACCCGTTAGGTCCAGACCAACTATAACTTTGCCCTTCTACTGTACTTAGTTGTACCATTTCGCCTTTACAAACCAAAAGCTCACTAAATGTAGGGGCAATATTTACTGGGGTGTCAATGTTACCGATATCTATGTTAACTATCCAATAATCATTACTTCCTTGACTATTTTCAGTTTTTTCTCCAGATATATCGGACATACTATCACCCCCAAGAACATAGCTACCGTCATCTAATTGTACCATCGCTTCTAAACTGTCACTGCCATAACCTCCAATTGTTTTATCAAACTCAATATTACCATATTTATCTAATTTCACAATCCAATAGTCTGTTATACAACACCTTGCTATTGAGCCTGGATCCAATCTGGAATCTTCTGTTTTATATCCTGAAACATTCGAAACAGAGGAACCTCCCAATAAAAAGCCTTCATCTTGGGTTTCAACAACATCGCTAAACCATTCATATTTATCTCCTCCTATAGTTTTATCCCATAGAATGTTGCCTTCATTATCAATTTTAACCACCCAACCATCAGAAGAGTTACAGATAGAGTTTTCTGTTTTATCGCCTGACATATTAGACTCAGATCTTCCTAATGCTAAAAAATTTCCATCGGATGTCGCAATAATTTCACGAGGACTATCTGTTGTCGCACCACCAATATTACGTTGCCAAACGATATTACCTAGACTGTCTATTTTTGTAATCCAAAAATCAGTTCCCCCAATGTTTTCTACAGTTTTATCATTAGAAATACTTGAATTCGACTCTGCCAATATTATAAAGCCATTATCGCTTGTTTTATCCACAGAAATCCCCGTATCACTATAATTACCAACAATAGATTTTTGCCATTCTTCATTTCCCGATGCGTCAATTTTTATTATTAAAATATCAGTACCACTAGCGCCTCCTGAAACAACTGAACCTACCATTAAATATCCACCATCATGCGTCTCTACCATGTCTAACACTGAATCACTTTTAGCACTGCCATGAGTTTTATCCCATACCACAGTACCATATGCATCCAACTTTACCAACCATATATCACTCGCTCCCAAAGGGCTAGCAGTTCGTTCTCCCGACACAAAGTTAGATGTGGCTACACTACTTCCCACCAATAGATACCCTCCATCTGCAGTTTGTTTTATACCTCTAAGACTATCTGACCAAGCACCGCCAATGGTCTTTTCCCATAGAATCCCACCTGTACTTTTATTGATTTTCATAATCCAAAAATCTTGATAGCCTCCTCTTTCTTCACTAAATAAAGGAGGATCTGGAATTCGTCTATTCTCCTGTGTTTTATCGCCCGAAATACCAGAATATGAAGTACCCCCTATAATAAGATTACCATCATGAGTTTTTTCCATTACCCATAAAACCTCAATAGAATCTCCACCAATGGTATTTTGCCACTTTATAACTTGTGCGTTTACACCAAGTATAACGAAGAATAGTAATAATATGGCCAGACACTTATTCATGCTCATTTTTTAAGATACTAAAGATAACAAAATATAGCTTAAGCTTAGCCAAAACACCATTAGGCTTTATTCTTTGCCTCTATCCACTTACCGAGATATTTTGTACTTTGAAGTGTATGATGCAGAAGCATCTGCCCTGTGAAATTAACACTCCTTTTTTTATGGAGTTGCTTTAGGGTATCGTTTAAAATTTTTACAAAATAGGGCTTTATTTGCGCTTTATTAAAACGCGTGTTAATAATATCGAATCCGTTTAGCTGTTTATCTTTCCATAGCGCTTTATTTTCATATAGTTTAACGCAGGCATTTGCAAAAGTCTCTGTGGTATCCTTAATGTAACCGTTAGGTGTTAAATCACCAAACATACCTTCTGCACCCATAGTAGTTGTTACTATTGGTGTACCATTACGCATCGCATCAATTAGTTTTCCTTTTAAACCAGCTCCAAATCTTATCGGTGCCACAAGCACCTTAGCTTTTTGCATTACTTTTTCCACATCATCTGCAAATCCTTTTATAAAAAATCGTTGGGTCTCGTTATGCAATTGTTTTACCTTATCAGTAGCGTAGGCACCATACACATGTAATTCAGCCTTAGGTAATTGTTTTTTTACTAGAGGCCAAATGGTCTCTTTTAAGTATAAAACCGCATTATAATTAGGTTCATGCAAAAAATTACCAATAGTTATAAAATGTTGCCGTTCATCAGACTCAGTAAGTTGTGCTATGTTATCTTTAGAAATTTCATCTAACATAAAAGGAACGTATAGCAATAGTGATGCATCTACTTTAAAATCCTTTTGAAGGATTTCCATTTCAACCTCAGAAATTATCAAACTTAAATCGCATCTGTAAATACTTGCTATTTCTCGTTTTGCAATATCATTGAATAAATATGTTTTATCAAATGGTTTTTTATCCTTAAAAGCTTGATGTCTTCCTTTACGTAAAAAATGCAAATCTTCGGTATCTAAGACTCTAACAGCATTAGGACAATGTTCTGCAACGCGCCATCCAAACTGTTCTTCCATCATAAAACGGTCAAATAGTACTACATCAGGATTCAGTTCTTTGATAAATTCATCAAAACTTGAGTCATTCAATTTAATGGATGCAGAAACCACATCAATAGCATTTAAATCAAAAGCATTTTCAGTTTTAGCACAAGGACTAGCGAAGGTTATATTGTAATTTTCAGAAAGAAAAATTTCAATTAGCTGCAACATGCGGCTACCAGTAGCAGAACTGTTAGGCTCTGGCCATACGTAACCAATAACCAATAATTTTTTCTTCATAAAAAACTAAGATCCAAAAACAAAATCCTAAATGTGAGCTTTTGGAATTTGGTGTTTATTCCGGCTTAGGCTCTAAACCATATTGAAGTCGTACGCGCTTTGCCCAATCTACAACAGCCTTAATTTGTGCATCCGTCAATTTCGCATCTCCATGCGTCCAGGTATACGAGTTTAAAGGCATTTCTCCCTCTTCAACTTCCTCTATTAATTCCTCAAACTTATGGTCTTTTCGCTTTACAGAATTACCTTCCCATTGCGACACGTTAAAATGTTCCTTTCCCTCTTCAATATGATGATTTAACCAATAATTAACTGGTGTAATAGCGTTATACCATGGGTAATTTGTTGTATCGCTATGACAATCATAACACGCATTCTTCAAAATAAGCTTTACATCCTCTGGTGGGTTTGTTTCTTTCTCGAATGCTTCAACGGAAGCTATATCCCCTAAATTCTTATCAGGCCCAAAAAACTGAGCAATTACCAACAAAATTAAAAGTACTAAACCTATTTTTTTTATTATTTTCATCAAAGTAATTATTAGATTTTAAAAATAAGAAATCCTTTTGACTACAGCCGAACTTTATGAAGAATTAAATTATGTAAATCACTCCAGAGAGAAACGTTTACATTATGCTAATTTATTACTAGCCAACCCAAAACTCATCCCTAAAGTATTAGACATATTATTTATGGTAGATGATAAAATTTCCCCTAAAGCTGCTTGGATTTTAGAGTTTATGTGCAGCAACACTATAGAAGCTATTATTCCTTACCTTGATATATTCACTAAAAATATAAAAACCGTACACTTAGATTCTTCTGTGCGACCTGTTGCTAAAATATGCGAACTACTCGCTGTAGCTTATACCTCAAAAGAGAAAAATAAAATAAAGAGTAACCTAATGCAGCATCACAAGGAAAGGATTATAGAAACCTGTTTTGATTGTATGATTAATGATGAAAAAGTAGCTCCTAAGGCTTACTCCATGACGACACTATTTCTTCTAGGAAAAGAATATGATTGGGTATATCCTGAATTAGTTTTAATCTTAGAACGCGATTTCCATTTGCAAAGTGCTGCATTTAAAGCACGTGCTAGGCACATCTTGAAAAAAATCAAGAAAAACAGTTAATCTATAACCATCAAAAACTTCAAGCTTCAAGCTTCCGTCTTCTATCTAAATAAACTATCTTTGCACCTTTAAAATTTCAAGCACGTATGTCTTTATCATCACTCAATGCCATCTCTCCAATTGATGGTCGTTATAGAAACAAAATCAACGACTTAGGCAACTATTTTTCTGAAGAAGCACTTATTAAATATCGTGTTCTAGTTGAAATAGAATATTTTATTGCACTTTGTGAAATTCCATTACCACAATTGGAAAAGGTAAATCATGATATTTTTAATGACCTAAGAGATATCTACAAGGAATTTTCTGCTGAAGATGCTACAGCCATAAAAGATATTGAAAGTGTTACCAACCACGATGTAAAAGCTGTAGAATATTTTATAAAGGAAAAATTTGATGTTTTAGGCTTATCTGAATTTAAAGAGTTTATCCACTTTGGGTTAACCTCTCAAGATATCAATAACACTGCAATCCCTTTAAGTATCAAGGAAGCCATGAACGATGTTTATGTGCCGGAATATTTTACTGTTTTAAATAAATTAAAAGCGTTGGTTAAGGAATGGGCACAAGTGTCTATGTTAGCAAGAACCCATGGACAACCTGCATCGCCAACGCGCTTAGGTAAAGAAATTGATGTTTTTGTAGTACGTTTAGAAGAACAATTTAATTTATTAAACGATATACCTAGTGCTGCCAAATTTGGTGGTGCTACTGGTAATTTTAATGCGCACCATGTTGCATATCCTAATATAGACTGGAAAGCGTTTGGGGATAGTTTTGTACAAGAAAAATTAGGGTTGCAACATTCCTTCCCTACTACCCAAATTGAGCATTACGACCACATGGCTGCGTTATTTGACACTTTAAAACGCATCAATACTATTTTAATTGATTTGGATAGAGACATTTGGACTTACGTATCCATGGACTATTTCAAACAAAAAATTAAAAAAGGAGAAGTGGGCAGTTCTGCAATGCCACATAAAGTAAATCCTATTGATTTTGAAAACTCTGAAGGTAATTTAGGCATTGCTAATGCTATTTTCGAGCATTTATCTGCTAAATTGCCAATATCCAGATTACAAAGAGATTTAACTGATAGTACTGTTTTAAGAAATGTGGGGGTTCCTTTTGGACATACCATTATAGGTTTTAAATCTACCCTAAAAGGATTAAACAAACTCTTGTTAAACGAAAGTAAGTTTGCCGAAGATTTAGAAAACAACTGGGCTGTGGTTGCCGAAGCAATTCAAACCATTTTAAGAAGAGAAGGTTACCCTAACCCATACGAAGCTTTAAAAGGGTTAACAAGAACTAATGAAAAGATAAACCAATCTTCTATTTCAAATTTTATTGATACCTTAGAAGTCTCAGATGCGATAAAAGCAGAATTAAAACAAATTACACCTAGCAACTATACCGGAATTTAATAGTTATGTTAAGCAATAAACAATCTCTTTTCCTTACTGGCTTTATGGCTGCTAGTATCTTTGTATTTGGCATACTGGATGTCTTAGACAACTTTATAGTACTTACTGTTTTAACACTAGTGTTTTTCGCCATACTCATCAACTTATTTTACACATATTACCAGAAACGGCAAAACTAAGTTATCTCAACTGCTATAACGGTATTAAAATAAACAAAAAGGGGTTCCAAAATATTTGGAACCCCTTTATCATTAACATCGGTATTG
This sequence comes from Hyunsoonleella ulvae, assembly GCF_016827605.1. Classification (GTDB taxonomy): domain Bacteria; phylum Bacteroidota; class Bacteroidia; order Flavobacteriales; family Flavobacteriaceae; genus Jejuia; species Jejuia ulvae. Next base: position 76,492 of record NZ_JAEPJQ010000001.1, read on the forward strand.
CATCATAACTTAAAAAAATCTAACATCTCCTGCATTTGGGTTTCATCAAGGTTAGAGGTCCTTAGAGCTTCCCCTAAGGTTATCATTTTTTCAGGGCTCATATCATTTCCTAAAATTCTAACCACGGCAAACCCCATGTCTTTGGCACTTCCAAAAAGAATAACTTCATCTGCATCCTCATCATCCCCAATGTATTTTACCAAAATTTTTCTACCGTTATCACTAAATTCCATTAAATCTTGGTATTTATCTTGCCGTAGTATAGACTTAACTTTATCTAGCTCCGTTTCATAAATAGCTGTATTGGTATCATTAATATTAAAACCCAAGAAATTTAATCTACGTACAGAATTAAACGCCTCTGTTTGCGCCTCGGTAAAATTTGTTTTATCTATTTTAACCATAGATACTGGTAAATCTTGAGATATAAAATTTGGCTGTTCTTGGTGGTCTACAAAATAGCGCTGTAAACTTGGCTCATTACTGCAGCTCATCAAAACAAGGCTAAATAAAGTTAGTATTAAAGAAGTTTTAACTGCTCGTTTCATGTTGTGACGTTTGGTATTGGTTGTTTTCCAAAAAAAGAATTACCCAATGGGTTACACAAATTTTCTTCATGCCACTTAAAAGTAGCATGAAGAAAATAGTTGTTCGGTATTTTTAATTGATGATGTTTTTATTGTTCTTTACCTAAATGTTTCCCTCCAGGAATATTCATTTTCTGGGTTAATTTAGAGATTTCGTTTAAATCTATATCTCCTGTCATAGATACCACTACAGTTTCTATTTTACGAGCTTTTCCATTAATCTCTACCTTTTCATCCATTTTCTTATCGATGCCCGTTACAAAAATCAGGAGTTCTTTAACGTGGTCGTCATCTTTTCCCTCTTCTACATAGAACTTCACTTCAGTACCATCGTCTTTTACCTCCATTAATTCTTCTAACTTACTAGAACGGGATTTTACCCATTTAGAGATATCAGCAGAAATATCAGAGTTGTCTGTAACTATAGTTTTAAAGCTGGTAATACTTTTTACCATATCCAGATACGCCTGTGCTTCAGGATCATCAGTATCAATACCTATTTTAGAAATCATCTGAAACATTTTAGGCTTAATGTTTACATACGTTACATTAGGATCGTCACTATACTTATCAAATATATTTTTTTGTGCCATTCCAGTAAGTGGCAATAACATAATTGCCATTACAAATACTACTAATCGTGTTTTCATCTTATTTGTGTTACCTGTATTTAAAGTTTTCATTTTTTAATGTTTTACTAATTCGTTTTAAAGATTATACTCGTAGAGTTTTCGATTTCGTTCAAGTAATTTAAGGTAGATGCTCCTTTGTTAACCTCATCTAGGTAACTCACGGCAGACGTCCCTTTATTAAAATGGTTTGAAATCATCGCTAACTGTTTTGATACTTCGTCTAGCGCTTCCTCTGGTTTACAATAGGTACCTAAGTCGTTACAATTATCGTCTATAACAGGTATACTAAAATAAACGCCCAACAAAATAGCTGCTACTGCTGCAACCGATAACCACGTGTTATTAAATACATTTTTAGTTTTTAATGGTAGGTCTTTAGTAAACTCTTCCTGTTGGTTTCCCAAAAAATATACAAACATGGGTTTGTAATGCTCTAAGTGTGGTGCAACCTTGTCTCCAGAAAAATAGTTTTTTAACACGTGCTCTTCCTTAAGGCTAGTTTCCCCGTTCTCGTACTTTTCAAGTAATTTTTCTATATTATTTAATACCATAATTATGCGTATTAGTTAATCGTTCTCTTATTGTTTTTCTCGCTCTAGACAAGGCTACCCTTACCGCCGTATTATTCATATCCAGCATTTTAGCAATCTCATCAAAGTCGTATTCTTCTATATCCCTTAGCTGGATTATCATACGCTGTTGTTCCGGTAATTCCTGTATAATACGCTCCACCCAACTTACGCTATCATTTAATTCAACCTGTTTCTGCAGCGGCGTACTTTTTTCCTCATAATTACTATGTACAATTTTTAAATTTTGTGCTTGTTTAGATTTTAGTTTATCAAAACAAAAATTCTTTGTCATCGTCATAGAAAAGGCCTCCACATTCTTATACTCTCCTATCTTACCTTTATTGCGCCATAGTTTTAGCAACACCTCTTGGGTGGCATCCTCAGCCTCTTCGGTAGATACCAGCAATCGTTTAGCTAAACGAAACACTTTATCCTTAAAAGGCATCACTATGTTTAAAAACTCGCTTTGAGTCATTTTGGTTGTGGTTAGTGGTTTTATAAAAACAGCTTTATTTGTGCTATTTGTAATTACGACGACCTACTATTTATTTTGTTACAAGAACATTAAAAAAATTATATTTTGAGCGTAACCCACAAGGGGTCAGGCTTTCGGCAGTCGCTTTTTTGTGTTGCATAGGTGCAACAACACAAAAAGAGCTTCAACAAATGCCTCAATCCCTTACGCGGGGCATACTTGCAAGCATAGTTCCCATACACATGCATTTATTTATTGTCATCTAATGGTTTAGCTCTTAGCTCTTAGCTCTTAGCTCTTAGCTCTTAGCTCTTAGCTCTTAGCAAGAATAACAAAAACAAAAGTTTTAACCAACACCCAACACCAAACACCCAATACCCAACACCTAATAGCCAATAGCCAATAGCCAAACATAAAATTTTTTATTACGCAATAATGTAAGTAAATTTAGGGTTTTATAGACTACTATATAAAATTGCGAAAAAGATGAAAAGAATAAAAGCCCTAACACTAATATTGGCTACCCTAGTTTTAACTAGTTGTTTTGAAGATAGAGACGATGTCCCAATTCAAACCAAAGAGATTAATGATTTTGTTTGGAAGGCTATGAATTTTGTGTACCTATACAAAGATGAGATCCCAGACCTTGCTGATAACAGGTTTTCCAACAATGATGAATATAATGAATACCTCAATAGCTTTACAACCCCAGAAAATTTATTTGAAAGCTTAATTTTTGATCCAAATACAACAGATCGATTTAGCTTTATCGTTGATGATTACATTGCGTTAGAACAACAATTCTCTGGTGTTTTTGTAACCAACGGCATGGAATTTACACTGTATGCAGCTCCAAATAGCAATACAGACCTTATTGGTGTAGTACGATTGGTACTTCCTAATTCTGATGCTGACAATAAGGGTGTAAAACGAGGTAATTTATTTGCTCAAATAAATGGCACTACCTTAACACGAGATAATTTCTCCTCCCTATTTAATCAAGATAGTTATACAATTAATTTGGGTACGTATAATGATAATGGTACTCCTGAAACCACAGACGATAGTATAGAAAACACAGGCACAAACATAAGCCTAGATAAATTCCAGTATACCGAAAATCCTATTTTTATTTCTGATGTTTTACAAGTTGCAGGTCAAAATGTAGGCTATTTAATGTATAACGGATTCACATCAGGATCTGAAAACGAACTCAATACAGTATTTGGCAACTTTAAATCAAACAACATACAACATCTGGTTTTAGATTTACGCTACAACCCTGGTGGAAGTGTTAGTACTACAACTTTTTTAGCAAGTATGATTACAGGACAATTTACTGGAGAGGTTTTCGAAAAATTAATATACAATGAAAATTTACAAGAGCTAAATACCGATTTTTTATTTGCAAATTCATTACCAAATCAAACAGGCATTAATAGCTTAGGGCTAAGTAAGATTTACGTTCTTACCACATCTAGATCTGCATCTGCAAGTGAAGGTTTAATTAATGGGCTATCACCATACATAGATATAGTACAAATTGGAGAGAATACTACAGGAAAAACACAAGCCTCAAGAACATTTTACGATTCTCCAGATCTAAGTAGAGAAGGTGCTAATCCAGCTCACACCTATGCTATACAGCCTTTAATTGCAAATGGCATCAATAAAAATAGTGAAACCGTACCTGGTACAGGCCTAACACCATCCATAGGTTTTGAATACGAAGAAAGACCATTAAATCTAGGGAGTTTGGGGGATGTTAACGAACCCATGTTAGCTTTGGCTTTGGCCGACATAGAAAATTCCACTAGCAAAAGGTTCTTAATAAAAGATATACCTGCTTTAATCACGCAAAAAGAAATGGACAGTTATGATTTCCTTCCATTTGAGAAAGGTGGTATGATAGCAGATTAATTTTAGTTTTTTTTGAAACCACACAAAACCTACTTCAACTGGAGCTCCGGTAAAGATTCCGCCTTGGCACTCTATCATATATTACAAGATGATAGTTTTGCTGTCGAGGAACTCATTACAACTGTAAACTCTCACTACAACCGCGTATCGATGCATGGGTTGAGAAAAGAGCTATTGGTAACCCAGACCAATGCTCTAGATATCCCTGCGAGCTTTATAGAACTCCCGGAAATGCCAAGTATGGAAGTGTATGAACAAAAAATGAACGCAACGGTCTCAAGGTTGAAAAATGAAGGCTTTACCCATTCAGCTTTTGGAGATATCTTTTTAGAAGACTTACGCAAATACCGCGAAGACCAATTAGCAAAACAAAGCTTTAAAGCTGTATTTCCCATATGGAAAAGGGATACTAAAGAACTGTTAAACGAGTTTCTAAATCTAGGTTTTAAAACCATAATTGTTTGCGCAAACTCCAAATACTTTGGCGAAGATTTTGTTGGTACAGTTATAGATAAACACTTTATAAATAGCCTCCCCGATGGTGTAGACCCATGTGGGGAAAACGGAGAATTTCACACCTTTTGTTTTGATGGCCCTATTTTTAAAAACCCCGTAGCATTTAAAATAGGAGAAAAAGTATACCGCGAATATGACCACCCAAATACTGACGACTCTGTTTGTACTGCGGATAAATATGGTGTTTGGTACTGTGATTTACTTCCAGTTTAATTCTGCAAGATTTTTAAAACCTGATAAGCATGAAAGATAGAACCTACAAGGCTTCTAAAACCTTGTAGGTTCGATTACATTTAATTTGGAAATCCTCAAAAAACAGACCTGTCATTCTGAACTTGATTCAGAATCCACAGTTAAATTATAAGAACCAGAAACAAGTTAAGGTTAACAAAAACTTAGTATATTCAATCATTTAGCCAACCTGGCGCTCTAAAGCAATAAAATGCGTCTTCGTAGTATCATGATGGTATAAGGGAAAAATCTTTACTTCACATTCATAAGGGTTTCCATCTTTCTTGTAATTAGTAATACCTTCCTTAAAAGGTAAATTACCTTGAAGCTTTTGTTTTATACTTCTCCTCGAAATGCTGGAAGAATTATCACCTTGTAAAATCCTTGGCGTTTTATTCAAGACTTCAACCTTGGAGTAACCCGTCATGTTAGAAAACCCCTTATTTACCCACACTATTTTTTGATTTGAATCAGTAATAATAATAGCTTCATAAATTTCATTTTCAAAAATTGAATCTATATTGTTTTCCCAATTCATCTCTATAGCAAAAGCCTTTACCTTCTTTATATCCTGTAATCGTCTAGCATCATTTAAACCATTAAAATAGTCTTGTCCATAAATATCCCAACTCATAAGTGGTGTTATTATTCTGGAGCTATTCGAAATTTTAGAAGACACCTTTATATACTCCTCCTTACTTAAGGATGAGAGATATACATCCAAGCACATCATCTTAGATAAATTGTGTTTCATGGTTTCAAGGCTTATAAATTCAAATTCAATCCTAAACTCACATTTCTACCTCTTGTAGTATACCCTAATATTTCAAAGTAATCTTCATTGAGAAGATTGGTAATGTTTGCAAATACTTTTACCTTGTCTTTAAGGATTTTATGACTAAAATATAAGTCAATTAAAGAGTAAGCACTTAAATCTTCGTTAACAAACGTAGAAAAATTGGTATCCGTTCGCTCTCCAACGAATTGATAGTTTAAAGACGCAAAAGTGCTTTCACAAATAGCGTAACCTATACTTGCATTTGCTTTGTGTTTTGGTATTCGTAAGCGTATACCGTCTTTAACCTCAATAAATGTATAATTTGTAGAAATTGATAAATCATCAATCAAATCTATTTGGGCTTCTATTTCAATACCATGAACAGTAGCATCAGTTGTGGCATTTTCGTATGTTGATCCGAAAATAATCGTGTTTTCTTCATTTCTATTGAAGTAAACAACGCTTAAACGTAAATTCTTTTTAGTATTATACTCGATTCCCCCTTCAATAGTAACATTCTCCTCTGGCTCTAAATCAGGATTTGGTCCAAAAAAACCAAACAATTGGGACAAGTTAGGTGCAATAAAAGACGTTGCATAAGACCCAAAGGCTTTAGCATACCCTTTACCCAGGGAAATACTGTATGAAGGATTAAAATTATATACAAAATGAGAACCATACTCACTATGGTTATTCATCCTCCCTCCTGCATTGACATTTAAACCAAATTCTGACACATAAACAACGTTTAAATACGGATCGGTATTCGTAAAGCTTTCATCATCGGTAAAAACGCTTTTATAATCTCCATAATTTAAACCAACAATGGTATAAAATTTATCATTGAAGTTGTATTTATTAAAAGCATCAACAACATAACTATCCGCCTCATTTACAGAGCCAAAAGCAGAAATAGTTTCCCTATCAATTTTAGTATATGCCGCATTTACTTGAAAGCTTCCATTCTTATAGGTAAATTTCGGAGCAATACCTACACGCTTTTGTTGCGAAATAAATTCATCATCAGTATCCGCAAAAGCAAAGGTAGGAGGTGGAAAACCATCTATATCTGTTTTAAACTTATCTAAACTAGCATAGGCTGTGAACGCTATATTATCACTAAACTTATAACCCAGCTTTACATTAGTATTGTACCTTGAAAACGGATCTTTCTCGGGAGTTTCAGATGCAGCTGCAGATAATCCGTCCACAAATTGATTGCCAAAACTGGCCAGATATGTTAACTTATTTAAAGTTCCATTTACTGAAACATTGTTAATAAAACTAGCTCCATTATAATTCAAATCATCCTGCGTTTGATTGGTACCTACAACACTTAAAAAATTACCAGATATTTTATCTTTAGAAGCTTTTTTAGTAGTAATACTTATAACTGCAGTCGCTGCCGCATTACCATATAAGGTACTAGCCGCTCCTTTTATAATTTCTATGGATTCAATGGTGTTTAAATCCATTAGGCGTAAATCAAATTCATTATTTACCAAAGAGGGGTCGTTTAGTTGAACACCGTCCACCAACACTAAAACCTGTCTGTTATTACCACCACGAATAAAACTGGAAATATTTTGTCCAGCCACACTACGGGAACCATTAATTTCAATACCACTTTTGGTATTAATCAATTCTGTTAGTGTTCTACCTTGATTCCTCTCAATTTCTTTTTGAGAAATTTTAATCACTGTTTTACCTGAATTTTCACGTTTTAAGGCAAAACGAGAGTCTGAAACAACAACCTCATCCAGTTGCTCTACTTTTGTTGAATCTACCTTTTGTTCTTGTGCAAATCCAAATAATGATATACCAAAGCATAGTACACCAAAGACACCTGTTTTTTTGTTCATTTTAAAATAATTACTCGAGAATCGCATGGATCATCATACGCAAACTTTTATCCCGAAAGTTTAACTTAATTGTTTGAATATGGCAGGTCTCCTGACTTATTTAATGTTACTTTACCTTCCCAGCATAACGCCAGTGGTTTTGTAGTAAGCAACATCCTTTACTCTTAGGTGCTGAAATGATTTCAGCATAAACTTACAGTTGCGGGAACAGTTCTGGAATTCCACCAGATTCCCTTTTAATTGATACACGTGTATCCTTGATTTCTTTCAGGATCTCATTAGTATCAAACCAAAATTCTATGCAAAAGTAAACAATCCCTTTAATGTTTATATAAAAACTTTAAATAATATTACTTTTGAAGAGATTAAACACTGAGTTTTGAAAAAGCTAATCTTCTTTTTAAACATCTTACTTTTTATTTCATGTAAAAGTGAACTAGGTAAAAAACCAAAAGAAAATGTTGAAGGTGTTCCTGTAAAGTTGAAGTATGCAAAAGGGTTTTCAATAAAAAAGCTTGAGACCTATACCATTATAGAAATACATAAACCTTGGCCTGAATCAAAAAGAAAATATCGATATGCACTATTAAAAAACAATTACGAGCCAGATTATTGGATCGATGAGAAACAAAGATTTGATAATACTATAGAGTTACCAATAAGAAAAATTGTTGTTACCTCAACAACCCATCTTCCTGCACTGGAATTATTACATGTCGAAAAATCACTCGTAGGATTCTCTGGAAATGATTATGTATCTTCCAAAAAAATCAGAAAACTAATTGATAATGGAGACATTAGAGAATTGGGTAAAAACGAAGGCTTGAATACGGAAGTATTACTAGAATTAAACCCTGATATTTTAGTAACATTTGGAATTGAAGGAGGCAATCGTTCACTGGAAACCATTAAAAAATCTGGTATTCCAGTAATTTTTAACGGTGATTGGGTAGAAAGCTCTCCTCTTGCTAAAGCGGAATGGATTAAATTCTTTGGTGTTTTATTTGGTAAAGAAAAGGAAGCCGATTCTATTTTTAATACCATTGAAAAAAATTACCTAGAAGCTAAAGCACTAGCTAAAAATGTTATAAACCAACCAACCGTATTGAGTGGCGCCATGCATAGCAATATTTGGTATTTGCCCAATGGCACAAGTAACGAGGCACAATTTTTAAAGGATGCCAATGTAAATTACCTATGGAAAGACACAAATGGGTCTGGAAGCTTAAAATTAAATTTCGAGTCGGTTTTTGTAAAGGCTAAAACTGCCAACATATGGTTAAGCCCATCAAACTATTCCAGCTACATTGATCTTAAAAATGGTAACGAAAACCATAGTATATTTGATGCATTTCAACATAAAAACATCTATACATTTACCAATACTACTGGTTCTACTGGTGGCGTTTTATATTATGAATTGGGAATGACACGACCAGATTTGATATTAAAAGACATCATAAAGATTTGCCATCCAGAATTGCTTCAAGATTATACACCTTATTTTTTTAAACCCTTAGAATAATTGCCTAACACACAAACATACCGTTTACCATTTATCATTCTAACATTGGTTTTAGTGGTTTGTTTCTTTATCAATATAAGTTTAGGTTCGGTATACATTCCCTTAAAGGCTATTTTTAATAGCCTGATTGGAAACACAACAACGCAAGAAACATGGCAGTATATTATTCTAAATTACAGATTACCTAAAGCTTTAACAGCAATTATAGTGGGCTCTGGTTTAGGCATTTCTGGTTTGTTAATGCAAACCTTATTTAGAAACCCACTAGCTGGTCCTTTCGTTTTAGGCATAAGCTCAGGAGCAAGTTTAGGTGTAGCTTTAATTATTTTAGGCTCTGGAATTTTTGGAGGTGTTTTGGCATCACTTTTTGTAACAAAATGGGGCATTGTTATCGCTGCTGGCCTAGGAAGTTTTTTAGTATTATTAGCTGTACTCACAGTTTCCATAAAAGTTAGAGACACTATGGCTATTTTAATCATAGGCTTGATGTTTGCAAGTATAACAGCGTCTATTGTAAGCGTGCTTTCTTATTTTGGGTCTGCAGAACAACTACAACAATACATTTTTTGGGGTTTTGGTAGCTTAGGACATTTATCATGGCAAGATTTAATAGTTTTAATAACAGTTTACTTAATTGGCATTTTATTAGCCATCATCTCTACAAAATCTTTAAACACTTTATTACTAGGGGAAAATTATGCTAAAAGTTTGGGAGTAAACATCAAAAACAACAGATTTATCATTATTATAGCTACGAGTCTATTAGCTGGAACCATCACTGCTTTTACAGGACCTATTGCTTTTATTGGTTTAGCCATCCCACATATTACAAGACAACTTTTTAATACCTCTAACCACAAAATACTACTACCTGCTGTATTTTTGTTGGGGGCTATAGTACTATTAATTTGCGATAGCGTTTCCCAATTACCTAATAGCGACTTTGCATTACCTATAAATGCTATTACCTCTCTAGTAGGTGCTCCTGTGGTAATTTGGTTATTAATTAGAAAACGTAAAATGATATTTTAAATGCTAAAGTGAAAGCGTGAGCGAAGACAAAAGACATATCATCCTTAAAACCGATAACTTATCCATAGGGTATTCATCCAAGACATCCCAAACCGTTGTGGCTTCAAACATCAACATTACATTAGAAAGTGGAAAGTTGGTAGGATTAATTGGCGCTAATGGCATAGGTAAATCTACACTTTTAAGGACGCTTACCAAAGTACAGAACCCAATTAGTGGGGATGTAATTTTGAATAATAAGCCCCTTCTGGAATATGCTGCCTTAGACTTGGCCAAGATGCTAAGTTTAGTACTTACAGAACCCGTTGCATCAAAAAATCTTTCTGTTGTTGAGTTGGTAGCTCTCGGCAGGCAACCTTACACTAATTGGATAGGAAATTTGCTAAAGCAGGACATCAAAATTATTGATACAGCTCTGGAACAAACCAACATTACTGCATTAAAACATAAAAAATGTTTTGAACTCAGTGACGGACAACTTCAAAAAGTAATGATTGCCCGTGCCTTGGCTCAAGATACAGATCTTATTATTCTAGATGAACCCACCACACATCTAGACATGTATCATAAAGCCTATATTTTAAAATTGCTGCAACAATTGGCAAAAAATACAGGTAAAACTATTTTGTTTTCATCCCATGAAATCGATTTAGCAATTCAACTTTGCGATACCTTAATTGTAATGACTGAAAGTGAAGTTGTTTCTGATGAACCTTGCAACCTTATTTCTAAAGGTACTTTTAACAAATTATTCCCTAAAGATTTAATTAGTTTTGATGAAACTACAGGGAGTTTTAGGTTTAAAAAGTAGTAAGCAGTATACAGTGTCAGTTGGCAGTAGCTGCTTTCTAAAAAAAGCATTCATTCAAAAATTTAGTTATGTTGATACTTTGCATCTTCACACTTTTGCAAGAGGTAATAAATCATTTATATTTGGTTAAACTTCTTTTTACACAATGAACGACAACTTAATCATCATTACAGCTGCTATTATTTTCGCAGCAATAGGCTTCTTTTTAGGCAATTACTTTTCAAAACTGAAAAATAAAAGCGAACAAAGCACCTTAGAAGAACGCCAAAACCAAATGCAACATACTATTGATGATTTAAAGCAAAATCTAAGTAAGATTGAAGCAGAGCGGGAAGAGATTCGTCGTGAAAAAGAATTTCTAAACACTGAGTTGGCTAGAAAAAATTCTGAATACGAAAATCTACAGGAACAAAACTTAAAACGCGATAAAGAGTTAGAGCAACGCCAAGAACAATTACGTAAAGATTTTGAACTTTTAGCCAACAAGATTCTAGAGGAAAAATCCAATAAATTTACTGAGCAGAACAAGGAAAATATCAAGAATATCTTAAACCCTTTACAGGAAAAAATTCAAGGTTTTGAGAAAAAGGTAGAAGCGTCTCAAAAAGAAAGTATTAGCATGCATTCTGCCTTAAAAGAGCAATTATTGGGCTTAAAAGACCTTAACCAACAAATGACTAAAGAAGCTACCAACTTGACAAGAGCTTTAAAAGGCGATAGTAAAATGCAAGGTAATTGGGGCGAGTTGGTTTTGGAACGGGTTCTTGAAAAATCGGGATTAGAAAAAGATCGTGAGTATTTTGTACAACAAAGTTTTACAAGAGATGATAATTCTCGTGTCATGCCTGATGTGGTGTTACATTTACCTGATGGTAAAAAAATGATTATTGACTCTAAAGTGTCTTTAACTGATTACGAACGTATGGTAAATGCTGATGAAGACGACAGACCTCAATTTTTAAAAGCACATGTTAATTCCATTAGAAAACATGTGGAGCAATTGTCGGCCAAAAACTATCAAGATTTATACGACATAGAATCTCCTGATTTTGTATTGCTATTTATTCCTATTGAACCTGCATTTGCCGTAGTTGTAAATGAAGATAATAGCATTTACAATAAAGCGTTTGAAAAGAATATTGTTATTGTAACACCGTCTACATTGTTAGCAACTCTACGTACTATTGATACCATGTGGAATAACGAAAAACAGCAACGTAATGCCATAGAGATTGCTCGGCAAGCTGGTGCGCTTTATGATAAGTTTGAAGGTTTAGTAAAAGACCTTACTGGTGTTGGTAAAAAAATTGATGCCGCCAAAACCGATTATTCTGCTGCTATGAATAAATTGGTAGACGGTCGTGGTAACCTCATTACCAGTGTAGAAAAGCTAAAGAAAATGGGGGCTAAAGCAAAAAAATCGCTTCCTGAAGCCATTATAAAACGTGCTGAAGACGACACGTAAATTTCAGCTTAATTACCCTACATATTTGTATATCACATAAAAACATGATATATTTGAGTATTCCCTTAAAAAGGAATATTTTAATTTATGCCTTAAATAAGGAATATTTTAATTTATGCTCTTTAAAAGGAATATATTAGATGTATATTATGACCAGTATCATTACAGGAGATATTATCAAATCCAGAAGCTTAAAAAACCCTGAGCTTTGGATGCCTGCTTTAAAGTCTGCTTTATCGTATATTAATACCAACGAAGTACAGTGGGAAATATACCGTGGCGATAGTTTTCAAATTGAGATTAACGATATTTCTAAAAGCTTTATTAGTGCGGTTTATTTAAAAGCTTGCATAAAAACGATTAATGGCCTAGATGTAAGACTGGGTATAGGTATTGGAGATAAAACGTACCAAAGCCATACGATAAGCGAATCTAACGGAGAGGCTTTTATCTTTTCTGGAGAAACCTTGGAAACTTTGAAAAAGGAAAAAGTTAACTTAAAACTAAAAACAGCTAACGAAGTGCTTAATAAGGAACTTAATCTATATTTAAAACTAGCATCAACGTTTATGGATAGTTGGACCGTGAGTTCTGCTGAAATTGTTAAATTAAGCATAGAGCAACCTAGTGCCTTACAGCAAGAACTTGCTGAAATAATAGGCACAAAACAAGATGCTATAAGTAAACGCCAAAAACGCGCTGAACTTGACCTTATATGGGAACTTAATGCTATGTTCCAACAAAAAATAGCCTCACTATCATGATTTTAATTAAACTCTTATTAGCACATTTAATTGGCGATTTTTTTCTACAACCCGAAAAATGGGTTAAAGAAAAAGAAAAGAAAAAACTAAAATCGTCAAAACTCTATTTTCATGTTTTAATACATATTGCTGCTACTGCTATACTTTTATTGGATGTATCGCTATGGCCTATAATTGTAATTATTGGAATGTCGCATTTTATAATTGATGCCTTAAAACTCACTTTTCAGAAGAAAAAAACAAAACGTATACTGTTTTTTGTAGACCAGTTGCTTCATCTTTTAGTAATTCTTGGTTGCTTTTTTTATGTTGAAAATAGTATGAGTGTTTTAAACATTTCCTTGTCCGAAAGCCAACTCCTACTCATAACCTGTTTATTGTTTTTATCGATTCCTGTATCCATTATTATGAAAACCATTTTTTTAAAGTGGAATATTTCAGAACTCACTAAAAATAATGAGTCCCTTAAGGATGCGGGGAAATATATTGGTATTTTAGAGCGCATTTTGGTGTTTATTTTTATAATTTCTAACCATTGGGAAGCTGTTGGTTTTTTAATTACAGCCAAGTCTGTTTTCAGATTTGGCGACTTAAAAGAATCTAAAGACCGACAACTCACTGAATATATTTTAATTGGCACCTTAATTAGTTTTGGAATTGCAATACTAACAGGTATACTGTATACCTTTTTAACTTAATGTATGTTTAAGCACCCTAAAGAATCACAAGTTTCTATTACAGAATTAATGCTACCTTCCCACTCAAATTTTAGTGGTAAAATTCACGGAGGTCATATTTTAAACTTAATGGACCAAATTGCTTTTGCTTGTGCTTCTAAGCACTCGCAACACTATTGTGTTACGGCTTCTGTAAACCGTGTAGATTTTTTAAATCCTATTGAGGTTGGCGAATTGGTAACGCTTAAAGCTTCGGTAAATTATACAGGTAGAACTTCTATGGTTGTGGGGTTGAGGGTAGAATCTGAAAACATACAAACAGGAGAGGTTAAACATTGTAACTCTTCGTATTTTACAATGGTTGCTAAAGACGAACATGGCAATAATGTGGCTGTTCCTGGTATTATTTTGGATAGTGAACAGGCTGTACGACGCTTTGCCAGAAGTATTGCTAGGCAACAACAGGCTAAACACCGCTCTACAAAGTTTAAATCTTCTGAGTTTAAGATTGAGGAACATATTGAGAGCATAAAACAGCAAAATGCTAAAATTGAACTTTAATGCAAAGACGCCTTCATTAGGGATTGCAGCGGTATCCTTTTGTTTATTTATTAAATAAGACTAACTTGTAATTTTACATTATGGATTCCTGCCTACGCAGGAATGACAAAACAAAAGACCTACCTGTCGGCACGCAGGTATAACGGAAAACCTGTCTACGAGCAAGCAGGCCCGACCCTATCTTAAGAAGGTAACACCCTTAAAAACAAAAAATCCCGCTTTTAAAACGGGATTCTTAATTTATGTCTTAAGGTTTTATTTACTTAAGTACATTTTACGTCTGGAGTACAAATCGTAAAACTCATCGTCTTTTAAACTATCTATAAATAGGATACTTTCTCCTGTACTCTTCATTTCTGGCCCTAATGTTTTATCTACATTTGGAAATTTATTGAATGAGAATACGGGTTGTTTTATCGCATAGCCATCTAGCTCTGGTTTGAAGTTAAAGTCTTTTATTTTCTTTTCTCCTAACATTAGCTTAGTTGCAAAATTAACGTAAGGTTCTCCGTAAGCCTTGGCAATAAATGGCACTGTTCTAGATGCTCTTGGATTGGCTTCGATGATATATACCTTATCGTCTTTTATAGCAAACTGAATATTGATTAAACCTACCGTATTGAGTGCTAGGGCAATCTTTTTTGTGTGGTCCTTTATCTGTTGCATCACAAATTCCCCAAGGTTAAATGGTGGCAAGGTAGAGTTACTATCTCCTGAATGGATACCACATGGTTCTATATGCTCCATGATTCCAATAATATAAACCTCTTCTCCATCACAAATAGCATCTGCTTCAGCTTCAATGGCACCTTCTAAATAGTGATCCAATAACAACTTGTTATTTGGTATTTTATTTAAAAGATCGATAACGTGTTCTTCTAATTCTTTTTCGTTGATCACAATTTTCATCCCTTGACCTCCTAAAACATATGATGGTCTTACCAAGATTGGGAAGTCTAATTCTTTAGCCACAGCTAGAGCTTCATCTGCGGTTTCGGCAGTATCAAACTGTGGATAAGGAATGTTGTTTTCTTTTAATAAGGTTGAAAAACTTCCTCTATCTTCTGCTAAATCTAAAGACTCGAAGCTGGTTCCTATAATTTTAACACCGTAACGAGATAATTTCTCTGCAAGCTTTAAAGCGGTTTGCCCTCCTAACTGTACAATAACACCTTCTGGTTTTTCATGCTTGATGATATCGTAAATATGCTCCCAAAATACTGGCTCGAAGTACAGTTTATCTGCTGTGTCAAAATCGGTAGATACGGTTTCTGGGTTACAGTTAATCATTATAGTTTCATAACCACACTCCTTGGCTGCGTATACACCATGAACACAACAATAATCAAACTCAATACCTTGTCCAATTCTATTTGGTCCAGAACCTAAAACGATAATTTTTTTCTTATCTGTAACCACACTTTCGTTATCAGAATAACGTTTACCATCTGCTGTTTCCATATCACTTTCAAAAGTTGAATAATAATATGGTGTTTTAGCCTCAAATTCTGCTGCACATGTATCAACCAATTTATATACACGGTTAATCCCCATCTCTTCACGCTTATTATAAACTTCACTTTCTAAGCATCCTAACATGTGCGCTATCTGTCTATCCCCATAGCCTTTCTGCTTCGCTTCAAGCAGTAATTCTTTGTCAATAGAATTTATGTTGTATGTAGAAATCTCTTTCTCTAAGAAAAATAGTTCTTCGTATTGCTTTAAGAACCACATATCTATCTTAGTAATTTCAAAAATTCTGCTTAATGGGATTCCCATTTTTATGGCATCGTATATGGTAAATACACGATCCCAAGACGCATGGGTTAATTTTTCTATCACCTCATCGTAATTGGTGTTTTCCTTACCATCTGCACCTAATCCGTTACGTTTAATTTCTAGGGATTGCGTGGCTTTATGTAAAGCTTCTTGGAATGAGCGTCCTATACCCATAACCTCTCCTACGGCTTTCATTTGTAGACCTAAAGTTCTATCTGATCCTTCAAACTTATCAAAATTCCAACGTGGTATTTTTACGATGACATAGTCTAAAGTAGGCTCAAATAATGCTGAAGTAGATTTTGTTATTTGGTTACTCAATTCATCTAGACTGTAGCCTAATGCCAATTTCGCAGCAATTTTAGCGATTGGATACCCTGTTGCTTTACTCGCTAACGCCGAAGAACGAGATACACGCGGGTTAATTTCTATAGCGATAATTTCTTCTTGATCATCTGGACTTACAGCAAACTGCACGTTACACCCTCCAGCAAAATCCCCTATGCTACGCATCATATGTATAGCCATATCACGCATTTTTTGGTAGGTTCTATCACTTAATGTCATGGCTGGAGCTACTGTAATAGAATCTCCTGTATGTATTCCCATAGGGTCCATATTTTCTATAGAACATATAATTACCACATTACCATTGGAGTCTCTAAGTAACTCTAACTCATACTCTTTCCATCCTAAAAGTGCTTTATCGATCATCACTTCGTGGATAGGCGAAATTTCTAATCCACGACGCAATAATTTATCGAAATCTGCTTCATCATAAACTATTGCTGCTCCAGCTCCTCCTAGTGTAAAAGAGGAACGAATACAAAGTGGAAAACCAAACTCTTGTGCTATTTCTTTTCCTTTTAAGAATGAAGATGCTGTAGCCTGTGGTGCCATACCAACACCTATTTTACCCATGAGCTCTCTAAATTGCTCCCTATCTTCGGTAATATTGATGGCATCTATGTTAACACCAATCATATCTACTCCAAAATCTTCCCAAATACCTTTTTCGTCGGCCTCTATCGCTAAATTTAGAGCGGTTTGCCCTCCCATTGTTGGTAATACCGCATCAATTTGAGGGTGTTCCTTTAATATTTTTACTATTGATTTGGTATTCAACGGCAACAAATACACATGATCTGCCATTGAGGGATCTGTCATGATTGTTGCTGGATTCGAATTAATTAAAATGGTTTCAATTCCGTCTTCTCTTAAAGATCTTAAAGCTTGAGAACCTGAATAATCAAACTCGCATGCTTGACCAATAATGATAGGACCTGAACCAATGATTAGGATAGATTTTAATTTCGGATTTTTCGGCATTTTTAAAAGTATTCTATTATAAATTAATCGGTTTGCAAATTTAGTGATAACTAAACATAAAAAAAGGCGTTACACTTAAGCAACACCTTTAAAATATCAACAATTGTTAATCATTATTTTTTATGTCTTGTTTCAGATGATACAGACAATTTCTTTCTTCCTTTAGCTCTTCTTCTAGCAAGCACTTTTCTACCATTAGCAGAAGCCATTCTCTCTCTAAAACCGTGCTTGTTTCTTCTTTTTCTTTTAGAAGGCTGAAACGTTCTTTTACTCATCGTTTTATATCTTTAAAATCTGAATTTTATCTTTTCTGAAATAATTTTGACCCTTCGGCAAAACTGGGGGCAAATATACAAAGCTTTTTTATTTCACAAACCTATTTTAAAAATATTTTTTCCATAAAAATTTAGTTTCTTTGCATTTTAAAATAAAAATGGGCTAAAAGTGAATGATCTTGCCCTACATTGTAATAAAAAATCAATTTTAATGTTCAATAAAATTATAAAACTAATTTTAGCCGCTGGAATCGTAGCTTATGCCGTATACCAATTTTCTAGAGGAAATATTGGTAATGGTATTTCTCTTATCTTACTAGCTGGTGTTTTTATATTCCTTTATTTTAAAAATGAATTTATCCTCTTAGCTTTTTTACGCCTTAGAAAGCAAGATTTTGATGGTGCTAAAAAATGGCTGAATAAAATTAGAAATCCAGAGGCTGCTTTGGTAAAAAAGCAACAAGGTTACTACAGTTACTTACATGGCATTATGACCATGCAGGATAACATGAACGAATCTGAAAAACATTTTAAAAAGGCTGTGAGTTTAGGGCTTTCTATGAAACACGATTTGGCAATGGCCAAGTTAAACCTAGCAGGTATTGCATTCTCTAAGCGTAGAAAACGTGAAGCCCAACAGCTATTAAACGAAGCTCAAAAACTTGACAAACATGGCATGCTTACTGACCAAATTAAAATGATGAAGCAAAACATGAAACAAGCTGTTGGCCCTAACCAACATTTTGGTGCTGGTGGCTCCTTAAGATCACAGAAAAGGAGAAGTAGATAGTTTAACAACTACACTTTTTATCAGGGTTGCTTTTTAAAAAAGCCGCAGAACTTCGTTGATTTTTTAGCAAAGATAGTTATACTTTACAGCCTAGGACAACTACTATCTTACACTACTAACATTACAGCAATTAAGATACATAAAGCGTGTTATGGTAATTTCAATATTATGAAGCAGTAGACATAAATAATATCTAAATTTGAAATTTAAATACTTTTATGTGTTTCTTACGAGGTTTCAAATTAAATAAGTGGTGCCCACAACCTACTATACGATTCTTTAAACTTTTCGTACTTAGGTCTATTTATCCACTTGTTAAGTTCAACTTTTTCAGTGTATCCCAAGTCTTCAAGAAAATGCCCTTTTAAAATTTTACTATTTTCAGCGTCATAGATAAAAGCATTTACTTCAAAATTTATATTGAAGCTTCTGTAATCCATATTAGATGTGCCTACAGTTGAAAAAATATCATCCACAACCATGGTTTTCGCATGTATGAAACCCTTTGTATAGTAATACACTTCTATATTAGCTTCCAATAACTGTTCTAGGTACGAATTTGTAGCATATTTTACCATCCAAGAATCTGATTCTCTTGGAATAATCAGTTTTACATCCACACCACTTTTTGCCGCTACTTGCAACGCCGTTATTATTTGATCATTAGGTACAAAATATGGTGTAGTAATGTAAATATAATCTTCTGCTGTATTTATAGCTGTAAACATGGCTTCCATAATATAAGGCCAATCGGTATCTGGACCACTGGATGCTATTTGAACCGCTACGTTATCGTTACAGACTACCTCAGGAAAATAGCTCTTGTCTATATTTATTTTTTCCTCAGACACAAAATCCCAAGTTGTAAAAAAACTAATTTGTAAAGAATTTACGGTTTCGCCTACAACTCTTAAATGAGTATCTCTCCAAAATAAATCTCCATCCTCATAGTTCACATATTCATCCGCTATATTTATTCCTCCAACATAAGCTATTTTTCCATCTATTATAACTATTTTCCTATGGTTTCTATAGTTCATCTTACCTGTGAACTTTGAGAACAATACTGGCATAAATGGATAAAATTCCACACCACTACTATCTAATTGATGTTTCATTTTAGAGGACAATTTACTACCTACATCATCATAAGTCAATCTAACTATCACTCCTTTCTTAGCTTTCTCGCATAAGATATTTAAAACCTTAGAACCAATCCTATCATCCCTCAAAATATAATATTCCAAATGAATGTGATGTTCGGCTTTCTCTAAATCGTTAATCAAAGATTCGAACTTTTCCTTACCATTTTTAAGGATATTTATAGTATTACAAAATGTAAGCGGTGAGTATTTATTGCTGTACAAAAGTTCAACAAGTTTCATTTTATGGTTTAAATCGCCATCCAACTTTTTTATTTTGTCCCCTGAAAGCTCCAAAGCACTATTTATAGACTTGATAGTAGTTTGGTTAAGCACTTTCTTTCTATTGAAAATTTTATTTTTTCGGTACTCTTGACCAAATAAATAATACACTAGAACACCGAAAAAAGGAAAAAAAACCAAAACAAGGATGTAAGACAATGTTTTGGTTGGGTTGATATTTTTTAATATCACTGTTATAGCTGCTGATATGGCTATAATGTAATTAAGAATTATTAATATATTCCAGTAGTTATCTTTTAGATATTCTACCATCTATACTAATTATAATAGCCTTCTTTGGGAATCTCAATAAAATACTGCTTTCTAGATTTATTATTTAAATGAGGTTCTCTTAGCCAAGGATTGTGAATTTTTAATATCTTATAATTAATCCCAAAGCGTTCTGCAAACTTTGTAAAATCAGTAACTGCAGTATCTACCTCAACCTTAAATGTGGGTATATTGGTATATAAATCTTTATCTCTAAAATTAAATCCGTATTTGTCTGGATGGGACAGTATTTCTTTTAAGGCTACAATCCTAAACACATAGCGGCCTGTTTCTTCTCCAAGTAACAAATCGTAATAATCAGAAACATTTTGTTCTTCCAAACGACGCGCAACTCCAGCATTCCCTGCGTTATATGCAGCTGCAGCCAATGTCCATGAGCCTAATTGCTCCTTAGCCCTGATTAGATATTTGCTGGCTACTTCTGTTGCTTTTTCTAAGTGATAACGCTCGTCTACATTAGTATTTACCTCTAACCCATTCTCACGACCAGTGGCTTTCATAATTTGCCAAACCCCTCGTGCTCCCGCTGGGGATACTGCATTGGTTAAACCACTCTCGATAACTGCCAGATATTTAAAATCATCTGGCACTCCATATTTTGCCAAAATAGGTTCTATAACAGGAAAATATTTTTTAGCCCGCTTAAACATGAGCAAGCCATTAGACTGCCAATAGGTATTTACCAAAAGTTCCCTATCCATACGTTCTAAGATATCAGGGTTATCTAAAGGCATAGCCTCACCAGCAAAAGATAAATCTTCTGGCACCTGTAAGGCGTAAACATTATAATCGTTAATTACTTTCTTCTCGAAATTTTCATCAGTAGGAGCGTCTTGGAGGGCATAAATAAATAGTAAACATAAACTTAATAATCCCACAAGCGCCAGCATTCTTTGTATGGTCTTCATCATCAAAAAGTTTTTTTAAAAATAAAAAAAATCATGTATTTATTGAGTAATTATAGGATTATATCTGGTAAATTCTCGTTAAACCACTTGTATTTATTAATAATAGCGATGTGGGTACCGCCTTTAATAGTTATGCAATTATCAATATGCTTTATGGGAAAAACAGGATCTTTATCTCCATGAATATGAATAACATTAGCATTTGGCTCATCTTGCTCCCAGCATACTACTTGTTTTATGGCCCAGCTTAAGTATTTAGGATCGTTTACGGATAAATACTTTTTATAAAGTTCTAAACGCTTTGCCATGGTTTTCCCAAAGGCATACTTCTCGAAAACCTCTATTTTATTTGCCAATTGCGTGGGTACTAACTTATAAGCTCCGGTAGACTTAGCCAATTGCATTTTTAATGGTAGTTCGTGTTTAGACTTTACACTAGAAACAATAATCAATTTTTTAACATTAATATGCTTACTTATTTCTTGAACTAAAATACCCCCAAAAGACACGCCTAATAGCACTGGGTTGTCATGCCTTATTTTTTTTGTCATTCTAAGAGCATAATCGCTTAAGGTCTCTTCATCTAAAGGAACAAACCACTCTAGCTTGTGGATTTTAAATTGATGTTCAGGAAGCCGCAAATATTCAAAAATTAAAGGGCTTGCTGCCATTCCAGGCATTAAATAAACATGTATTATATCTTGATTCATAAGGTTTTAACTCTAAAATCCTTTTAATAGGTGAATATTTTTTGTACTTTTGCACAAAGTTATAGAAATAGTAATCACTATTCTAACACGATACTTCTTTATAATTAAATAATTAATAAACTACTATGGTTGAAGCTGCTGAATTAATTGACAATGATTTTTTACGTCAATTTGAATTAAAAATTGATGGACAATTGGCAAAAATTGAATATTCCTTACAGGAACGAAAAATCTTTTTAACGAAGTTAATTATTCCAGAAGAAATTAATAATGAAGAGGTTAAAAAAGAATTTCTTGCTGCCGTATTTGAACAAATTCAGGACAGAAATTTAAGTGTTATGCCTACAAGCCCTGCTATAGCTAAGTTTGTAAGAAGCAACAGAAAATATAAGAGAATGTTGCCTGTAGGTGTAAGAATCTAAACAGTACTTTAAAAAAATACAAAATCTGAAATCATTTTAAAGATTTCAGATTTTTTTTTATTCCGAAAACAGATCAATTTTTTGCTCCAGTTTAGCTATTTCTTTATTTAGGTACCTAACACTTATTTTTGGAGGCAAAGTAATATCAATAGCTACCTCGCTGAATACCAAATCCCCAATACTTAATTTTCCTTGAAGGTTATTCACAGTTATCAATGAAGATAGTATCATTTTTAAAATCTTCTTATCCTTGTATTGTAGCGTTAGCTTCTCGATATCTTTATCGGAGACCTCTTTAAACCTATGCAAGTGTAATTGAACCGAGGGAGGAATGGTAATCCCTACAATAAATCTATTCGTACGGTAACCCGCTTTTTCAATTATCGGAATAAGCGCCGCTATACCTTCAACAAAATCTACTGTTTTATCTTTTGTATAATTTCCAAAATCAGCAACCTTATCTAATCCTGATTTTAATTTATCTATTGCTTCATCAAAAGAGGATTGAATAAAATTTTTATTTTGCTTAGTAGGTAGTTTTTTATTCATTTACAACTCGCTTTAAACTACCTTTTTTTGATAGTATCCTGTAGCATTTTCTGGATGGGATATAAACTCAAACCTTACTAATCCGTCATCGTCAATTTCAGTTAATTCCACGTCATGTAAAGTATTAACTAACTCTGGATTCCAAGGGGTTTTTACCTTGACATAGTTTTCGGTAAACCCATGAATATACCCTTCCTTGTTTTCACCTTCAAATAAAACAGTTCTAGAAGTACCTAATTGGCTTTCATAAAATGCCCTACGTTTTTTAACCGATAGCCCACGCAGCATTTTACTGCGTTTGCTCCTCACATTATTAGGGACTACCCCCTCCATGTCGGCAGCTTCGGTATTATCTCTTTCTGAGTAGGTAAATACGTGGAGATACGAAATATCCAGCCCACTCAAAAAGTTATAGGTCTCTAAAAAGAGCTCATCGGTTTCTCCTGGAAAACCA
Source organism: Hyunsoonleella ulvae (assembly GCF_016827605.1). Classification (GTDB taxonomy): domain Bacteria; phylum Bacteroidota; class Bacteroidia; order Flavobacteriales; family Flavobacteriaceae; genus Jejuia; species Jejuia ulvae. The sequence continues at coordinate 99,831 of NZ_JAEPJQ010000001.1, forward strand.
ACTATCACATCCACTCCAATACATGCATGAGGCATAACCTCTCGTATCTTTGCAACCCTATCAACATACAATTCCCGTAAGTATCTACGTTTCATCTTCTTGAGAATTTCATTGCTTCCAGATTGTAATGGTATATGAAAATGAGGTACAAAAGCTCGTGACCTAGCAACCAATTCTATAGTTTCATTCTTTAGCAGGTTAGGCTCAATAGAAGATATCCTTAAACGCTCAATGCCTTCAACTTTATCCAGTTCGATCACCAAATCCAAAAAGGTATGTTCATGTTTTTTGTTTCCAAACTCTCCTTTACCATAGTCGCCTATATTAACTCCAGTAAGTACAATCTCTTTTATATTTTGTTTTGAAATCTCTTTAGCGTTCTTCAAAACATTATCCATAGTATCACTCCTTGAGATACCACGTGCTAGAGGAATGGTACAATAGGTACACTTATAATCGCAGCCATCTTGCACCTTTAAAAAAGCCCGTGTCCTATCTCCAATAGAGTAACTCCCCACATAAAAATCAGCATCTTCAATTTCACAAGAATGCACTTCTCCAAAGTCGTTTTTAGATAAGTCGTTTAGATAATCTGTAATCTTAAATTTTTCAGTGGCACCCAATACCAAATCTACACCATTAACATCTGCCAATTCTTGTGGTTTCAGTTGCGCATAGCAACCTACTGCAGCTACAAATGCTTCTGGATTATTTTTTTGGGCTTGCTTAACAATAGTTTTAAAGCGTTTATCTGCATTTTCAGTAACCGAACAAGTATTGATAACATATATATCTGCTTTCTCAGTAAAGTCCACACGATTAAACCCCTCATTAACAAAACTTCTAGCAATGGTGGAAGTTTCAGAAAAATTGAGTTTGCAACCTAATGTGTAAAATGCTACTTTTTTATTCATAACCTACTTATGGCAGAAAAACCTTTATTTACTTGTTTTCTATTATAAAAGCATGCAAATTTACATAATTGTTAAGTAATACGTTAGCATATTATATAATCTCTTTATCTCCATGGACAAGCAAAAGAAAAGATTGAATGATGTATATTCTTTTTTAGATAATGAAGACACTGAATTAGGTTTTAGAAAACTAATGGACTGTGCCATTGATACACAGAATATGGAAATTTATAATGACGTTATTACTCTAACCGATTGGAAAACATCATATGAAACAGATAAGGCAGGTCTTATCAAAAAAAGCAAAACACTTCTTGATAAAATATCCGCTATCCCAATTGAAACTTATAAAAAAGAAGCACCTGTAATTAGTGCTGCTAATGTTACAAAAAAATATCCAGGCAGTCATTTTGAATTAGGACCAGTATCCCTTAATATTCACAAAGGGGAAGTCTACGGCTTGGTTGGGGAAAATGGAAATGGAAAAACAACATTATTAAGACTACTGGCAAAAGAGCTTAAATTAACTTCTGGTAGTTTAGATTACAATTTAGATATTAATACCAATAGTACTTATGATTTAAGATGCAACTTGGTTTATATCCCACAACGTACCAAGCAATGGTACGGCAGTCTGATTGACAATCTGAAATTTGTACTTTCTAACTATGGAATTTCAGAAAAAGAAAATGAGACTAGAGTATTGATGATGATCGCTCGCTTTGGACTTTGGGGCTATAAAAACTTAAAATGGAGTGAATTATCATCGGGGTATAAAATGCGTTTTGAACTGGCCAGAACTATGTTGAGACAACCAGAGCTCTTACTATTAGATGAACCCTTGGCTAATCTTGATGTTTTGGCACAACAGGTAATTTTAGAAGATTTAAAATCCATTTGTAATTCAATAACAAATCCTGTCGCCTTAATTTTAAGCTCACAGCAGCTCTATGAGGTAGAGAAAGTATCAGATAAGGTTATCTACCTAAAAAACGGTAAATATGAAGCTGACGAACAAGATACAGCTACTTCCACAAAACAGCTTATTGTAGAGATAGATTGCAATTGCGATCGTGACACTTTACTTAATACTTTGTCCAATTTAAACCTCGAAACCTTAGTTTTTAATGGTGGTATTTTTATAGCATACTTCTCTGAAAAAACACCATATTACTCTGTTTTAGAAGCTCTGGGCAAGCAAAAAGTTGAAGTTACATATTCTAGAAACATCTCTAATTCTACCAGACGCTTTTTTATCTCCTAAACACATATAAATGAAAGCATTTATTAATAAAATCGATAAATTTCTACTAAATAGACACCCTCTTGTTTGGAACACAAAACTTCTTTGGATGCTAATAATTGCATTATTTCTGCATTTAATCTTTTTCATCCTAGGTGCTTTAGCTTTAACTAATGTAGAACAGCTACACGAGTACGGTGCCAAATCTATTTTCTTTAAAAATGGGACTGTCTACGTTAGTATAATCATTTCTATTTTATTGTTAGTAATTTGGTGCATACAATTATTCAAAAACAACGCCTTTAAAAACTTTTACCCAACCTCAAGACTAAAATTATTTAAAGAATTTCTGTCGTACCTAATTATCATATTTTGTGTTACAACATTTTTTTTAAGCTACAATTACGGTTTAAAAACCTATATTTCTTCAGCTTACAGCGATGATAAAATTAAAGACGAAATTACTACTGCAAACAAAGCTGCCATTTTCTTCTCAGATGAAATAGAAAAATACACTATTAATCAAAAAAGGTACCCAAAGCCTTTTGATAGTTTATATTGTGAGGTATTTACTGGTAATCTTGAACCACATGAGAGATTAAACAATCATCTAACTACATCTGTCCTTCCTTACAATGATTCTTTGCCTCATACTAAATTTCTAGATATTAAATATTTCTATTACACATTAAGTAGCAAAGAAGGGGTAATGGAAGATGCATATAATAACAGTGATTACAGTGGATTTGTATTTTTTGAAAGCCTTAAAGACTCTAAACGAAATTATTTTTACAAGGATTCTATTTTTGACATATCAAAATTAATCGACACTTCAAGCCCTTCATATTTTAATTACTCGTCAACTTTTTACTATCTCAAAAGAAACACAGCAGAAAGATTTGATGATTATCTAGATTATACATACTCGAATTCAGTAGGTTATAATGAAAACCCTTTTTCAGAATTAAAACTCCAAAGTAATAAAACAACTTATCAACTCTTAAACCGTAACAATCCCAATGAAATAAAAAAGATTCTAAATCACTTTTTATCACTATGTGAATCATACAAAATTAAACATAACCTAGATGTTGAAACTTGGTTTAGCTTGGTATACCATCCTTCAAAGTTTGAAGTAACCAACCTCATAAGAAAAGAACCAAAGTTAGACTACTACTTTAAAGTTTCTACAGCGAATACACCCTTAGAAAAATTTCAAACTGATATTCTTACAGATTACTACATTCAACACGATGATTTAAGAAACCTATTTTCTAACGTTGAAACCATAAAAGAAAGTACACCATACAAGGAGAGTATTCATTTTTTTATGTGGTTAACTATGCTATTGGCTACAGTTATTTTAATGTTTAGAACAACAGGTTTAAAACCTCTAATATTCAGTATAATTGTTACGGGTGTTTTAGCTCTTATAGTTGGACTTACCACCACACTATTTGCTTTTTCAACGAATTTGAATGACAACACAACAGGTTATTTTGCCGCATACTTATCACTAGTTTTAGGCACAGTTATTTTATTAATCCCTCTATGTTTTAGAGAACAATTTAGGAAAAGCATCATAGCAATTTGCGTTAATATTTCCATGTCTGGCTTTATTTTATATGTATTTTTAATTGTTTTAATTATTTCACTTCATCAAGATGATGCCTGTCCTAACCGATATGATCCAATAAACAATTGTTTTAATTTATTAACTGATATTGGCATCTTATGGAGTTTTATACTTTTTGTAATAAACTTAATATTTCTCTATTTTTATATGGGAGTCATCAAAAATTGGAAAGGCTTACCTGAAGGTTAAATTATGGTCAAAAACAAAAAACTCTCCACTTTTTCTTGTTATACACACTACTTGAGCACTACTGTATTTTTATTATTCTTTTTTTCTTGCGGAAAAGACAAAAATGCCCAAAAAGACCACCTTGTTTTTCGTTACAACGAGTATGCCAATATAAATACCTTAGACCCTGCATTTTCTAGAACTTTACAAGACAATTCTGTATGTAACCAGCTATACAATGGTTTGGTGCAACTCGATGAAGAACTAAATATTTTGCCCTGTATCGCTAAGCGTTGGTCTATCTCTGAAGATGGAAAAACGTATACTTTTAATTTAAGAAATGACGTATATTTTCATAAACATGCACTATTTGGTAAAGATTCAACACGATTGGTAAAGGCAAACGATTTTAGTTATAGTTTAAATAGATTAAGAGATGAAAAGTTAGCGGCACCTGGAGGGTGGGTTTTAAACAAAGTTGCTAATTTTAAAGCTGTAAATGATACTATTTTTAAAATTTCCTTAAAACAACCTTTCCCTGCTTTTATTGGGCTTTTAACCATGAAATACTGTTCTGTGGTGCCTAAAGAAATCGTAGAACACTATGGCACCGAATTTCGTTCACATCCTATTGGCACTGGTCCTTTTAAATTTAAACGTTGGGAAGAGAATATAAAATTGGTATTTAGAAAGAATGAGAATTATTTTGAAATTGATAAAGATGGAAATCAACTCCCTTACCTAGAAGCCATAGCATTAACTTTTTTACCCGATAAACAAAGTGAGTTTTTACAATTTGCACAAGGTAATATTGACTACCTACAAGGTTTGGACGCTTCATATAAAGACGAACTACTTACAGCCGATGGAAAATTAAGAGAAAAATATGCCATATCTGTTAATATGACCAGAGGTCCTTTTTTAAACTCAGAATATCTTGGTTTTTATTTAGATTCTGAAACCCCAGAAATTCAATCTAAACTCATCAGAAAAGCCATTAATTATGGGTTCGACAGAAAAAAAATGATGGCGTATTTAAGAAATGGTATAGGCAATCCTGCAAATGGTGGTTTTATACCTATTGGCCTACCAGGATATGATCCCTCTATTGGTTTTAGCTATCAACCTGAAAAAGCTAAAAAACTTATCAACCAATTTAAAGAAGAGAGCGGCATCGCTAATCCAGAGATTACATTGGTTACCTCTAGTAACTATTTAAGCTTTTGTGAATTTATTCAACGTGAATTAGAAAAAGCTGGCTTAAAAATTAATGTTGATGTAATGCCTGAAGCTACCTTAAGGTCATCACGCTCCAATGGTAAAGTAGATATGTTTAGAAGCTCTTGGGTAGCTGATTATTTAGATGCTGAAAATTACCTCTCTATATTCTATAGCAAAAATTTCGCTCCAGATGGTTCAAATTACTTTCATTTTAAAAATGACACAGTGGATAGCCTATACAATAAGGCCTTCACTATTTCGAATATTAATGAGCGTAAACATTTGTATACAACTATAGATTCTATCGCTATGGAACATGCGATAATGGTACCCTTATTTTACGATGAAGTGGTGCGTTTTACTAGAAAAAACGTAAAAGGACTAGGCAGCAATCCCATAAATATGTTGGATTTTAAATATGTGACAAAATCCATTGATTAACTCCTATTGTATAGTAAAATGGTAAATATCATCATCCCCTTCTCCGCCTTCTCTTTTAGAAACAATAAATCCTGAATTTCCATTTGGTAACATTACCAGAGACAAATCATCACCTTTGCTATTTATGGGTTTAGGTAATCTTTTAGCTTTGCTAAACGTACCATCTTCTTGCATGGTGCTTTTATATAAATCATACCCTCCAATACCATTTGGTTTATTTGAAGCAAAATATAATGTATTATCTGCCCCCATTGTTGGAAACATTTCCCTACTATAAGAGTTTACTTTGTATCCCAAATTTTTTACATCTCCAAATGTGCCGTCTTCTAAAATTGTAACTTTAAAAATATCTGAAGCACCTTTTGTAGTTTCTTTACCTCCTCTAATATTTGCCGTAAAAAGTAAAGTTTTGCCATCTGCACTTAAGGTAGGATGTGCATAAGAATACTTAGGTTTACAAAAGGGCAATACCTTAAAATTGGTAAATCCAATTCCTGCTTTGTACGTTCCTACTTCAATATGGAAGTTCGCTTTATTAAAATTTCCTTTAGGACGGTTTTTATTGGTATATGTTGTAGTAATGTACAACTGTTTACCATCTATAGATAATGCAGCACTAGTAACACTTTCAATAGAAGCTTTAGGGTCAATAATTAGCTGTTTAATGTTTTCAATATTGCCATCATTAGTTATTGAACCCTCATATATGGCCAAGACACCTTGCTCGTCTAGAGTTCTTTTTACCTTACCCTTTTTTGTGAAGACATAAGAGGTAAATATAATACGGTTATTACCCTGCAAGCTTACACCAAAATGGGGATATTTGGTATTTAATGCTAAATTTTTGATCTTATATTGCGTTACCTGGGCAAACCCAATGGTGCCAAATAATAAAAATAAGGCTAAAACTATTTTTTTTAAAACAAGAACATTGTGCATATTAACAAATATACAAATGTTTCATTATAAGATAATTATACCTACTCGCGACGGTGTTTTTTGGTTTCCTCAAAAACAAACTCCAGTATATCCTTATCTACTTGTGTAAACTCTTCATCTCTCCTAGACATTACCACCTTTGCTACTTCAAATGCTTTTTTGGTTAAATAGGTTGTAAAACCACTGCTCCCCCCCCAACTAAAACTTGGCACAAAATTTCTTGGAAAACCACTACCAAAAATATTGGCACTTACGCCTACAACAGTACCAGTATTAAACATGGTATTAATACCACATTTACTATGGTCTCCCATCATGAGTCCACAAAATTGCAAACCGGTTTTAGCAAAACTTTCTGTTTGGTAATCCCACAATCTTACTTCCGCATAATTGTTTTTCAGGTTAGAGTTATTGGTATCAGCCCCCAAATTACACCACTCTCCTAATACGGAATTCCCCAAATACCCATCATGACCTTTACTAGAGTATCCAAAAATCACAGAATTATTAACTTCTCCACCAACTTTACTATGAGGTCCAACGGTAGTGGGACCGTATATTTTTGCACTTAACTTAACGGTGGCATTTTCACATAAAGCAAACGGTCCTCTTATTACGGCACCCTCCATAATTTCAGCATTCTTCCCAATATAAATAGGGCCCTTACTAGCATTAAGCGTAGTAAACTCTAATTTAGCACCCTCTTCTATAAAAATATGTTCTGGGGCTATTATATTATTACTAGCTGGTATAGCTTGAGACGTCCTGCCTTTCGTGAGTAATATAAAATCTTCTTTTATGGCCTCTCCATTTTTTGAAAAAATATCCCAAGTATGTTCTATTTTAATGCACTCATTTTCGTATTCAATGTGGTTGTAAGTCTCAAAATCAATGGCATCCTCTCCTTCTTTTGTGTAAAATGCAATAACATCTTCCCCTCTAAATATAGCTTGGTTCTCTTTTAACGCTTTTACCATTTCAACCAATTGAAAATTTGGAAGATACGCTGCATTAATCATTACGTTTTCTTCCATTTCTACCATTGGGTATTTTTCAGACAAATAATCTTCAGTTACTGTAGTTGTTGTCGTCTCTAAACAAGATTCCCACTTCTCCCTTATGGTTAAAATACCAACACGAATATCTGCTACGGGACGAGTGAATGTAAACGGAAGCAAATTTCCCCTTACAGGACCGTCAAAAAGAATATAGTTCATTTTAAGTTTTAGTTTGTATAAAACAGATTTTAGTTTAAAATCTATTTATGGAGTAAAAATAAAAAAGCCTTTCTATTGAAGAAAGGCTTTTGTAAATATATTTTTTGCGTAAGTTTCTTATTTCTTGAACTTAGCGTATTTGTTTTTAAACTTATCAATACGTCCAGCAGTATCTACCAACTTAGATTTACCTGTGTAGTATGGATGGGAAGTTCTAGAAATTTCCATTTTTACTAATGGGTATTCAACACCGTCAACCTCAATCGTTTCATTAGTATCAGCAGTAGATTTTGTTAAAAACACATCGTCGTTAGACATATCTTTAAACGCCACTATTCTATAATTCTCTGGATGTATACCTTTTTTCATCGCTTTACGCTTTAAATCTTAATTTTTTAGAGGTGCAAATTTAAGTAATTTTTACAAATCCACAATTACTTTTTAATATTTTTTATTTTCGTTTGGTAATGTAACGTTTTACTATCTTTGTTTACTAACAATCCATATAACCAAAAATTCACAAAATATGGAAACCAAACAACTAACACCAGGGAAATTTTCAGTAAATTATGGACTGATTTTAGGTACCATAATGATTGTATTAGCGGCAATAATGTACGCAACCGGTATGATGCTAGAAGGAAAACAATGGCCTATGTACTTATATTACATCATTTTTCCCGCATTCATTATTTACACCATCAGTCAGTTCAAAAAACATAATGCAGGTTTACTTACACTTTCCGATGCTTTAAAAGTAGGTGTTGCAACTGCTGCTGTAAGTGCTATTGTTTATGCTCTCTATAATATTTTATTTAATTATGTAATTGACCCAGAATTCATAAATAAATTAATGGATGCTACTAGAGAAAAATTATATGAAAATCCGAAGATGACAGAAGAAATGATAGACAAAAGTATCAAGATGATGGAGAAGTTTTCAAACCCTATATTAGGTTCAGCCATTTGGATTGGGCTTAGCGCCATTTTTGGATTAATCTATTCCCTGATTGGAGGATTAGTAATGAAAAAAGAAGCTTAATTAATGAACATATCCGTAGTTATACCACTACTTAACGAAGAAGAATCTTTAAAAGAATTACATGATTGGATTGCACAAGTGATGCATTCCAATCATTTTTCTTATGAAATTATTTTTATTGACGATGGAAGTACTGATAATTCTTGGAAAATTATCTCTGAATTATCCGAAAAAGATGCCAATGTAAAAGGTATTAGATTCTTAAGAAATTTTGGAAAATCTCAAGCACTTCACGCTGGTTTCGAAAAAGCACAAGGCAATGTTGTTATTACTATGGATGCCGATTTACAAGACAGCCCTGATGAAATCCCAGAACTATACGAATTAATTTCGTCTAAAGGGTACGATTTGATTTCCGGATGGAAAAAGAAGCGTTATGATGCAGTACTCACAAAAAATTTACCTTCAAAATTATTTAATTGGGCCGCTCGAAAAACCTCTGGTGTTAAATTACATGACTTTAATTGCGGACTTAAATCTTACAGAAGAGCAGTTATTAAAAATATAGATGTAAATGGTGAGATGCATCGTTATATTCCAGTTTTAGCTAAAAATGCTGGTTTTAGTAAGATTGGCGAAAAAGTTGTAAAGCACCAAGCCAGAAAATATGGAGAAACCAAATTTGGTGTGAACCGTTTTATCCATGGTTTTTTAGACCTAATTACCATTTGGTTTTTGTCTAATTTTGCCAAACGCCCTATGCATTTATTTGGTGCCTTAGGAGTATTTATGTTTGTAATAGGATTTGGCTTTGCCTTTTACTTAGGTTTAGATAAAATTTACATAAACCCAACAGGAAGGTTAATAACCCAGCGTCCAGAATTTTATATCGCTTTAGTTACCATGATTATTGGTACACAATTTTTCGTAGCTGGGTTTTTGGGTGAGCTTATTTTACGAAACAAAACAGATAAACGTCGTTACCTTATAAAAAACGAGTTAAATTTCTAGTTGTATCATTTTATCTTTATGAATGTTTATTGAAAAAGGCTTTGATTTGAAGCCTTATTTTTAATCAAATGTTTACTTTTGTTCTTAGTTATTAATAAGACCATCATGATACACATCGAACCAAAAATTTTAGAAAGAATAAACGCTTGGTTGACTCCAACTTTTGATACAGAAACGCAACAAATTATAAAAGATAGCATTGCAAACAACCCAAAAGATATTCAAGAAAGTTTTTATAAAGATTTAGAGTTTGGTACTGGAGGCATGCGTGGTGTTATGGGGGTTGGCACCAACCGCATAAATAAATACACACTCGGAAAAAGCACACAAGGTTTAAGCAATTATTTGCATGCTCAATTTCCTAATGAAACACCCAAAGCGGTTATTGCCTACGATTGTAGACACAATAGTAAAACACTGGCCAAAGTAGTAGCCGATGTATTTTCTGCAAATGGCATAGAAGTATTTTTGTTTGAAGATTTAAGACCTACTCCAGAATTATCTTTCGCCGTAAAACATTTAAACTGCCACTGTGGTATAGTTTTAACAGCATCTCACAATCCACCAGAATACAACGGGTACAAAGTATATTGGAAAGATGGCGGGCAATTGGTACCTCCACATGATAGTGCTGTAATTAGTAAAATAAATGATTTAGATTATGCAGATATTAAGTTTACGGCCAATGATGATTTGATTACCTACATAGGTAAAGATGTTGATGATAAATTCATTGATGCTTCATTAGAAAACGGAAGTGTTGGAGCTTCGCAAACAGCCAAAGACGATTTAAAAATTGTTTTTACCTCACTTCATGGCACTTCCATTACCGCTGTGCCTGAAACACTACAACGTGCTGGTTATAAAAATGTACATATCGTTGAAGAACAACGCAAACCAGATGGTGGTTTCCCAACTGTAAAATCTCCCAACCCAGAAGAACCCGCAGCGTTAAAAATGGCTTTGGAATTAGCTGAACAAGTAGGAGCAGATATAGTTATTGGTACAGATCCAGACTGTGACAGACTGGGTGTTGCGGTACGTAATGCTGAAAACGAATTGCAACTACTTAATGGAAATCAAACCATGATAATGATGGTGGATTTCCTTTTGAAAAAATGGAAATCCGAAGGAAAAATACAAGGAAAAGAATTCATAGCAACCACTATTGTTTCCACACCAATGCTCAATAAATTAGCTGATGCCTATGGTGTAGATAACAAAATAGTACTTACAGGCTTTAAATGGATCGCCAAATTAATTAAAGACCATCCAGAATTAGATTTCATTGGTGGTGGAGAAGAAAGTTTTGGTTTTATGGTAGGAGATTTTGTGCGAGACAAAGACGCTGTAACCTCTACCCTATTAGCCTGTGAAATAGCGGCAATAACAAAAGCTAATGGCAGTTCGTTTTTTGAAGAACTGGTAAAACTATACGTAGAACATGGCTGCTTTAAAGAAAAACTAATCTCATTGACCAAAAAGGGGATTGAAGGAGCAGAAGAAATTAAACAAATGATGATTGATGCACGTCAAAACCCATTAACCGTTGTTAATGGTGCCAAGGTTGTAAAAATTGAAGATTACGAATCTGCTACATCAAAAAATTTAGCCACAGGAGAAACCACTCCAATAGACATCCCTAAATCCAACGTAATTATTTATTACACTGAAGATGGTAGCCAAATAGCACTAAGACCAAGTGGTACAGAACCAAAAATAAAGTTTTATGTAAGTGTAAATTCAGAGTTGGATAGTACCGAAAATTTTAAAGCTTTAGAAAAAGAATTAGATACTAAAGCAGAAACCATCCTGAAGGATATGAATTTGATTTAATGAGTCATTTCACAACTATTTTAAGGTATGCAAAACCTTATAAACGTTATGCCATAGGACACGTTATTTCTAACGTGTTTTTTGCGTTATTTGGCACACTTTCGTTTATAGCTTTAAAACCTATGTTAGATGTTATTTTCGATAAAGAAAAAACGATTCCAACATCTAAACCAGTGTACACCACCATTGATAAGTTAGGGGAATATGCAGGCGATTACCTTAATTACGAAATGCATCAATTTACAGGTGGAGACAAATCCAAAGCGTTAATGTTTACCATTGCGCTTATAGTAGTCATGTTTCTCCTTAAGAACCTATTTGGGTATCTCGCCAATTACTTTCTGGTGTTTTTAAGAAATGGTGTAATTCGAGATATTAGAAACAGAGTATACAAGAAAACTATGGAACTGCCATTATCCTTCTTTTCAGACCAAAGAAAAGGCGATATTTTGGCAAGGGTAACTGGCGACGTACAAGATTTACAGTATTCCTTTCTATCCGTTTTGGAACTTATTGTTAGAGAACCCCTAACAATTCTGTTTACTATTGTTGCCATGATATACATAAGCCCTAAACTCACATTATTTGTATTTATTTTTATACCAATCATGGGTTTTGTAATTTCAAGAATTGGTAAAAGTTTAAAACGAAAATCAGATAGAGTCCAAAAGGAACAAGGCATGTTTTTATCTACCTTGGAAGAAACCTTAACGGGATTAAGAATTATAAAGGGCTTTAGTGCAGAAAATAAGTTTAACGAAAAGTTTCAAGAATCTACCAATAGATTTTATAATTTCTCCAATAAACTATTAAATAGACAAAACCTAGCCTCTCCAGCAAGTGAATTTCTGGGTATTTGCATGATTTCCGTAATTTTATGGTATGGTGGAAATCTTGTGCTAAACAATAATGCAAGTTTAGCTTTAGATGGAGGTAACTTTCTTATTTACATGGGGCTTGCCTACAACATACTTACACCCGCTAAAGCCATATCCAGAGGGCTTTATAACATTAAAAAAGGAGGAGCAGCCGCAGAACGTATCCAAGAAATTATAGACACACCAAATCCTTTAAAAGATAAACCAGATGCTAAGATAAAAGAAGGTTTTAATTCTAAAATAGAATTTAAAAACATTTCGTTTAAATATCAAGACGAATATGTGCTAAAAAATTTCAGCTTAACCATTCCAAAGGGTAAAACCGTGGCATTGGTAGGACAATCTGGGAGTGGAAAATCTACTGTTGCCAATCTCATCACACGTTTTTACGATGTAAATGAGGGAGAGATTTTAATTGATGGTATAAACATCCAACACTTAACAACTAACTCACTTAGAAAACAATTAGGAATCGTTACCCAAGATGCCATTTTGTTTAACGATAGCATAAAAAACAATTTAAAGCTTGGTAATGAAAACGCTACCGACGAAGATATCGTAGAAGCCCTAAAAGTTGCCAATGCATGGGAATTTGTAAAAGATTTACCCGAAGGGATCAATACAAATATAGGAGATGCAGGGAATAAATTATCTGGTGGACAAAAACAACGTTTAAGTATTGCAAGAGCAGTTTTAAAAAGCCCTCCAATAATGGTTTTGGATGAGGCTACCTCTGCTCTAGATACTGAAAGCGAAAGGCTAGTACAAGTGGCCCTAGAGAATATGATGAAAAACAGAACCTCTATTGTAATTGCCCACAGATTATCTACCATTCAAAACGCTGATGAAATTGTAGTCTTAAGTAAAGGAGAAATTGTTGAACAGGGAAAACACAGTGATCTCATTGCAAATAAAGGGACTTACCATAAGCTTGTAGAAATGCAGAGCATTGGTTAGTTTTTTCAAAAGAATACCGTAAAAAAAGAAAAAAGGATAGTGATTTGGGGGACTATCCTTTTTTTGTTCATGCTAGACTTGGGGACGACTAACATATATAAGTAGGTTTCTGATACAAATCTATACTAAAAATACGTAGTAAGCAAGAAAAAATGCATTTTATCGTATTTTTTTACATTTTATCGATTATTTATTTTATAACAATATGATTATTAAATAATTACATATTTAGCCGTTTGATTAAAAAATCACATGTTAAACTTTAGCTATATTTAGCTGTCTAAACCTTAAACCCCATTTGTGACCAACGAAGCACAATTAGTACAAGAGCTACAAACGCCACAACATAAAGAAAAAGCCTTTAGAGAACTTATTTCTCTCTACAAGGAGCGATTGTATTGGCATATCCGTAACATTGTAAAATCGCATGAGGATGCCGACGATGTGCTTCAAAATACATTCATTAAAGTGTATAAAAATATCAGCAACTTTAAAGGGGACAGTAAGCTATTTTCTTGGATGTACCGCATTGCCACTAACGAGTCTATCACACTTATAAACAAAAACGCTAAGCGCTTACAAATTACAAGTGAAGAAGTACAACGATTTGCCATCAATAATTTAACATCTGATGTCTATTTTGAAGGGGACGCCATTCAATTAAAACTTCAAAAAGCCATAGCCACATTACCAGAGAAACAACAGTTGGTATTTAACATGAAATACTTTGAAGATTTAAAATACAAAGAGATCTCAGATATCCTAGAAACTAGTGAAGGTGCTCTTAAAGCATCTTACCATATAGCAGTAAAAAAAATAGAGACTTATTTAACTGATAATTAAACCTTTTTACAAATAAGATGTCTAAGTAGAGGAACGCTTAAACAATGAAACACAAGAATTTACATAACATAAAAGCTTCAGGTTTTAAAACCCCAAAAGACTACTTTGATACTTTTGATGAAAAATTATTAGAGAACATCAAAACTAATGAGGTTCTTCCTAATACTATGGTATCAGGTTTTAAAACTCCTAATAGTTATTTTGATGGACTTGAAGATAGTATCATCAAAACACTATCAGATGACAAAGACACAAAAGTAATCCCATTATTTAGCAAAAAAAATATAGTTTACATTTCCAGTATCGCAGCTGCAGTGCTATTATTAATAAGCTTATCGATATTTAATACAACAACTGAATATGATGATTTAGAAACGCAAACCGTTGAAAATTACATTATCGATACAAATATCAGTTCTTACGAAATTGCTGCTTTATTATCTGAGGAGGAACTTATTGAGGATACTTTTGTGGAACTAAATTTAGAGGATGAATCTATAGAAGCTTATCTTTTAGATGCTAGTGATATTGAAAGTTTAATGATTGAATAACACTAAAAAAATGAGAAAATATATTACTGTAACATTATTATTCTTTATCGCCCTAAGTGCCTATGCACAGCCAAAACATAGCAAGCGCATTAAGAGTTTAAAAATTGCTTTTATTACTGAGCAGTTAGATTTAACTACTGAAGAAGCTCAAAACTTCTGGCCAGTTTATAATGATTTTGATGAGAAAACATCTAAAATTAGGTTTGAAGAGATTAGAAGTATTAGAAACAGTATTCGTGATAACTATGAAACACTTACTAATGATGAGGCAAAAAATTTAATAAAAAAAATGAATGCTGCTGAAAATAAATTACATGAGCTACGTAATGTATTTCACAGTAAACTTTTAGATATTATTCCTGCTAAAAAAATTATTAAGCTTAAAATTGCTGAAGAAGATTTTAAGAAAAAAATGCTGCATGAGTTAAGAAAGCGACGCAATGAGAGGCCTTAAAAGCCTCTTTTTTTTATTCTCGAAATATCAATTTTGAAATTCTACCATTTCCAGCTGCATAGGCTGTAGAATCGTTTAAAAATCTAATAGTATAAAACCCCTCATCACTTAAGTGCTGCCATGTATTACCAAAATCATTACTGTAATCAATACCCTTAAAACCAACAACAACCAATGCTTTGGCGTCACTGTTTGGTATGTATTGCACGCAACTGCGGTATCCAGGGTTTTTGTTTACCGCAACCAACTCCCAAGTTTTACCACCATTATGAGTTCTTATTTTGTTAGCTTTATTATCATCTGGTTTGGTATAATCGCCGCCAATAGCAAAGCCATTAAGTTCATCGTAAAAATCTATAGAATAAATACCTTCAGTATCTTTTGCCTTGATGATGGGTGTATCAAAAACCTCCCAAGTTTTACCTTTATCTGGCGAAAAATACACACGCCCCGCTGAAGTAGCTACCCATGTTTTAATACCAACAATGGCAATATTTGTATCACTTGCCGCAAAAGCACCTTCGTTTTCGGTAGCTTTAGGTAAAGCTTCACAAGGCAACTTTGCCCAACTTTTTCCTCCATCACGGGTAATTATGATACTTAAACAACCATCTATAGCATCGCCTATCGCAATACCTTCTTGATCGTTCCAAAATTCCATAGCGTCGTAAAAAACTTTAGGGTGATCTTCCTTGTAAACAATCTGGTTATTAAAAATTGCCACACTAAACAATAAAGCTGGACTACCAATACTTAAAGCAAATCCGCCTTCACTAGTAGCACTTATTGCCCTAAAATTGGGGATTACGGTATCATAAGTATGTTGTACTAAAAATTCATGCTCGGTAACCCCATTGTTTTCCGTAAGTATACCTACTTCGCCTCTAGATGTAGCATAACAACCAAAACTTTCCCCATAAACTTCCAAGGCTCTTACATTTAAAAGAGAATCCTGTACAATCGTATCAATATCTACTCTTGTAATAGTTTTATCTTGTTTTTCCTCTTGCTTACAGGATGTATGGGCTAGAAACACTAAAACTAGGATAACGTAATAACGCATAAGCTTAGATTTGTCTAAAAATAAAAAAGCTTCATGAATATTCACGAAGCCTTCTGTTAAAATATATGGCTATTATCAAATTTCCTATTTAAAAGCTGCCCAAACCTCTTAACCTCCTCTCATTTCTCATTATCTAGAGGTACTATCGTCATTATCGCTAAAGGCTAAAAAGTGAATAGATAGAGTCATCTAATACTTAAAATACTATAGAATGATTTCGATATATCTTTCTACACTATTTCTATCTACAGCAAACGCAAATCATTACGATGTTAAGACTTATTACAATTAAAACAACTGCTGTAAGCAAATACATTAATTTGTTCTGGCTAAGCTTCATTAATTCGGGTTTGGTTTATCTTTTTAGATGCATGTTTAAAAAAATACTTGCGCTTTGAGGAAAAAAACTTCATAGTTTTTAATTAACAAAGAGCCTTAGTCTTAAGAACACATATATCGCTCCAAACTAGTAGGGAATACTGTTAAAAAAAGTATAAATAAAAAAGACGCTCTTCCAATAAAGCGTCTTTACCATTTTTAAGCATTAATGATCTGGGGGTGTCGGAGGTCCATTACCATGTCGAGGTGGTCTTCCCCCATGAGGTGGTGGCCTATGATTTCTAAAACCGGGCTTTAATGCATCTTGAATTATCTTACTAAACTTCTTTTTTTGTTCTGCATCGCATAATTTTTGAACTTCCTTAAAATGTCGAAACACCTCTAAGTCTTTTAGTGTCTCCATATCTCCAATTAAACTGGCAATGGATTCTACTTTTTTACTTCCTGATAAAGTATCTGAAATACTACCAAATAGTTCATCCTTTAGCACTCTTATCTCATCAGATATGCCCCTCATTTTCTGCCTATGCTTATGTGTCAAAGCCCTAAAGGCTTCTTTTTGCATATCATCAAAACCTAGTTCCTTCATCAAAAAATCTCCAGGAGGCTTATGCTCTATGACTTGCTGCTCCTTATTATTACTGCCTAAATAATTGTTAAGAAAAAAAACATTCACAATTATCAAGAAGACGAGTAAAATATACAAAGGTAAATTCCTCTTCATAATTAATTATTTAAAATTGCAGTATCCATATCATTAGTAGACAATCCATAGGAATCAGCAAACTCACTTATATTTTCTTGATAAGTAGACGTTTCTTGCAACTTGGTAAAGGCTATCACATTTACAACCACAATACAAATTAAAGTTGCAAGTTGTAATTCAGGTGTAAAGCGAAACCAAACATTTGGTTCTTCTCTCTTTTCAGCAAATAAAACATGCATCGTTTTATCCTTAAAGAAAGGGAAAACATTAACGGTATTTGTACTTTCCAAAACGCTTAAGGTCTCATCAATTTGGTTTTGTATGTTTCTATCTCTATCCATATCAAATATTTAGATGTCGTAAGTTTTAAAAACTTGCGTTAGTTATTGTTCTTATAAAAATTTTCTAAAAGCTTTTGTAAATTCTTTTTTGCCCTAAACATTAAAGATTCTACTGAAGACAGGCTCTTCTCTATAATATCACTAATTTCTTGGTAACTTTTCCCATCTATTTTATGCAAGGTAAATACCACCTTTTGAACTTTGGGCAATTGATTAATTGCATAAAACAAAGTTTCACTTTTCTCTTTATTCTCTAAAATAACCCCTGGATGATTCATCTCTGTGAAGTAGCTCTTTTTATCTAAAAGAATCTCATTTCCAAAAATCGATTGCATAAACCCAAAACGTTTTTTTGTATTTCGCTTCCTTATAAATTCCAGGCATTTATTTGTAGTAATTTTATAAATCCACGTTGATAATTTAGAATTCCCCTTAAACTTCCTAATTGAATTAAACACTTCTACAAAAACTTCTTGCGCAATGTCCTCAGCATCCTCCTTGTTGGGAACAAAAGAAATACAAGTTGCAAATACCTTCTGCTGAAAATCATCCAACAATTTACCATACGCATTGGCATTATGGTTTTGTAATCCAGCTATAAATTCGTTTTCCGTCAAATATTTAAATTAAACTTGTACAAGTTTAGATGTTTAAAAAAAATAAAACTTGCGTGCTTTATCAAATTTTTTGTTTGGTTTTACCTTAAGGATTTTATTTATGGGTAGCTAATCCATAAACACAGAAAAGCTTCGAGAATATTCCCAAAGCTTATAATTATAATATAATACAGAAATCAAATCTCCCGTTTCAAAATCTCTATATGCCGTTTTAAACGCTCTACATCAATAGGCAACGTGCCGTTATAAACTCCACGTATGTATCCTGATGCATCTATTAAAATAAAATTTTCGGTATGTATAAAATTGCTCTCATCTTGGGTTTTAGTAAAATCTTCATCAGCAAAATAACCTGTTCTGGCAATGGTGTACAGTGCATCTTTATCTCCAGTTACCAAATGCCATTTTTTAGAATTAACCTCATATTTCTGTGCATACTTTTGTAATAATGGCACAGAATCTCGCCATGGCATTACCGTATGCGATAGTAACATAACATCATCATCCAAAGTATAGGTATCTTGAATGGCTTTCATGTTAGTGGTAAGCTTTGGGCAAATACCTGGGCAACTTGTAAAAAAGAAATCTGCTATATAAATTTTCCCCTTAAACGTATCATTGGTAACTGTATCTCCTTTTTGATTTATAAATGCAAACTCAGGTATTTTATGTTTTGGCATATCCCATTCTGGAGTAAAATCAGCAGCATTAAAGTAGGGCAACTTACTTACAGTACTGGCCTGTTTTTGTTTCTCTTTACAAGACCATAAAACTAAAACGCATGCTATTATGGATATATATTTCACTACTAAACTTTTAAATTTTGTATAATAAGAACCTAAGACAAGTTAGGGATAACAACTAAATAATTATCACTCAATATCATCACTATTTACAGTTACGGTATAACATTTTTTAAGTCCTATTAAACCAAAACGTTCTCCGTCCACCACCTCATAATTTGCTTTAATGGATCCATCAGTTTTCCACATACGCTGTTTACCATCTTCTTTACCTTTACGGTAGTTAAAATCGCTGAAGATTTGACCTGATTTGTACCATTCTTTCACAACACCATGAAACTCGCCTTTATCATTAAAATGGTATTCAAACTTTAAATCCCCAGAAGGCCACCAAGACCTATGCACACCAGTTTTAAAACCTCCAGAATAAAAACGCTCGCTTAACGTACTACCATCTTTATACCATCGCATTTCTGTGCCATGCTTTTTCCCTTCCTTATAATCAGTTTTAGATTTTATGGTTTTAGAAGTATAGTATTCAGATAATATACCATTAAACGGTACATCCCTGTAAAACAAAACACCATTATCTAGATGCAAGTTTGTATCAGATGCATTGATATTCTTGGTATTAGAAGTCCTTCCACATCCAACAACACACAAAAAAACGATATAAAAATAAATGCACCTCAATTAACGTGATATATTTCCAGGAGTTCCATAAAAGCCATTACCGTTAATATAAGGATCTTCACTGGTAACATGATAATGATAAATACCATCAGGAAAATCGGTAGTAGCATGTGTATGTCCATGATACACATCCAAATCGGCATTGGTAACTGTGTTACCATTTTCAACAGGCCCATACACAGGAAACCCATCGGCTAAAAGCCCTAAAAATGCATCTTCCCCAAACAGCCCTGTCAAATAAGTAGGTTCAATATGATAATGGTATTGACCTCCTCCGGCTGGATGCCCTAAATGTTGATCGAAAGAATTGATTTCATTCGTTAAAGGAGAACCACCTGCAGCATACTGGTTAAAGAACACTACACCATTTCTGGAAATACCAATAGGCCCCATTGACGTGGCCTGTTTATTAGTGGCTTCTTCAGGGTTTAAGGTTATGGTAAACACGATGTTTTGTTCTGCTATCTCGTTAGGGTTCTGTCTAAAATTAGCATTGGTGCCGTTATAGGCTTCATACAAAGGGTTATTAATAGGCCAATACGGACTTGTATGATTTGGCAAATTAGCTGTAGTAAACGTTACCGTATTGCCGTTAACAGCATACGATAAACCTGTACCTACAAACTTTGATAGAATACCGCTAATATCATATTCGGTTTCAGGGTTAACCCCTTCATCATCTATAGTCAAATCATTAACGCTATCATCTCCATTAGAACATGCTATTATTACAAAAATTAAAAGTATAAACTGACTTATATATTTGGATGTCTTCATCATAAATTGTGTATTAAATTATTGTGTAATGTTATTTAGTTGTGTCTCTAAATTGGTTTTATTAGTTGCCTCTTCGCTACTAAGTCCTCCGTTAGTATTTAACAAATTAGTTTCCTCCAGAGGATCATCTGTTAAATTATAAAACGCCTCGGTATCATCTGCAAACCGAATGTATTTATAGATATCATTTCTAATCGCATAATCAAAATCATTACCGCCATTATTTACCTCAGCATAACTGTAATCCCTCACACTTATACCTGATGTATGCAACATAGACTCAAAATTTTTACTATCGGTCATAATTCCAGCATCAGCATCAGCTAAGGACGCTATAGTAGCAAACATATCAGTAGAATTTAAAATAGCGTCTTCACTTACACCTTTTCTACTAACACCTGCACCAGAAATAACCATAGGCACACGAATACCTCCTTCATAAATACTATTTTTCGCCCTTTGTCTTGGATACTCTTGTACCACCCTATTTGGGGTGCCATTATCACCTATAAATATAATTATAGTGTTATCGCGTTCTTGTTGTGTCATAGCATTAAGAAGCCTACCAATTTCAGTATCCATAGCCTCGAGCATAGCCATGTAGTAAGGTAACGGATTGTTATCCACACTCGCTTGGTCATTTGGCAAACCACCTTGGCTATGCAAATTAGCGTCAGGTAAATGAAACGGTGTGTGTGGTGCATTATACGCCAACCATAAAAACCAAGGTTGCGATTGTGCAGTAACCCAATCAATAGCTAAATCTGTAAACTTTGTAGTTGTGTAGGTATTACTAGGTGATGTTTGTCCACCTTCGTATAAATCCCAATTCCAATAATCCCTAACGCCACCAGATAATATACCGGCATAAGTACCAACACCCATGTTGTTAGGATGAGCAGTATCAGACGATAAATGCCATTTCCCAAAAACCGCATGCGCATACCCAGAATTATTCAAATCCAAATGCTTCTGTATAGAGGTTTCGCTAGTAGGTAAAACATCCCCAACACCAGTTATCCCTGTTCTAAAACCGTATTTACCAGTTAGCATACTGGCACGAGTTGGGGTACAAACTGCGTAAGACCACATGTTATTAAAAACGATACCATTATTTATCATCCTCTCTAAATTTGGCATATTAGGTTTAATATCCCCAATAGCATATCCAGGAGACGCATCAACCCCCATATCATCAGCAATAATTAAAAGAATATTAGGAGGACCTGTAGTATCATCACTATCGTCCATAGAAGTATCAATATCATCAGACGAACCACACGATAACATTACTAATAAAGAAACAAAAATAAGTGTTGGTAATTTCATTTGGAGTTTAATTTTCATTTTTAGACTCGAACAAATAAAAAAGGTTTAATTATTTTTTTTGCGTTCCCCTGTCGGGTCAGGATTTCCGTTTCAAGTCCTCGCACCTTCTACGTCGGGCTATGGGCTTTCCACTGCAATCCCTGCCTGCCAGCAGGCAGGCTTAACGCAGGTATCTGCCAAAACCTATGCTAAACCAAAAGCCAAAACCACCAAAAAACTATCAGCAATACACACCATAAAACAAAACGTTTAAACAAAGTAACACATCCACAATTAAACAATTTAAACGTACCTTTGCACCCTCAATAAAACACCATGCGATTACACAGAAACCTCTGCTTTGCCGTAATAGACGGATTAACGCAAATCTTTAACGAAGCACAGTACGCCGATAAAGTCATTCAACAACTCCTAAAACGCGATAAACGCTGGGGTGCTCGAGACAGAGGCTTTGTAGCCGAAACTACTTATGACATCGTACGCTGGAAACGCTTGTATGCAGAAATAGCAGAAGTAAAAGAACCTTTTGATCGTGATAACCTTTGGCGTATGTTTGCTGTTTGGGCTACACTAAAAGGCATAAAGTTACCCGATTGGAAATATTTTGAAAATACCCCAACCCGAAAAATAAAAGGACGTTTTGATGAGCTCTCAAAAACCAGAAAGTTAAGAGAATCTATACCTGATTGGATTGACGAGCTGGGCTTGAAAGAACTGGGAGAAACCAAATGGACCAAGGAAATCGCCATGCAAAATGAGCAAGCTGATGTAATTTTAAGAGTTAACACCCTAAAAACAACAAAAGATCAGCTTCAAAACATACTATCAGACGAAAATAATATAGAAACCGAATTCATAAAAGGCTATCCATCAGCCTTAAAATTGACTGAACGTGCCAATGTATTCGTAACCGATGCTTTTAAAAAAGGACTTTTCGAGGTACAAGACGCCTCATCCCAATTGGTCGCAGAATTTTTAGATGTAAAGCCCGGAATGAAGACAGTAGATGCTTGTGCAGGCGCAGGCGGTAAAACACTACATATAGCTTCTTTAATGGAAAATAAAGGACAAATTGTAGCGATGGACATCTACGAAAGCAAACTTAAAAAACTAAAAATAAGAGCACGTAGAAACGGCGTACATAACGTTGATTTAAAAGTGATTGATTCCACAAAACCAATCAAAAAATTACACAATAAAGCAGACCGCGTTTTAATAGACGCGCCATGCTCTGGCTTAGGTGTATTGCGTCGCAACCCTGATGCCAAATGGAAATTAGAACCCGAGTTTTTAGATAGAATTAGAGGTGTCCAACAAGATGTTTTACAACAATACTCTAAAATGGTAAAACCAAATGGAAAACTAGTTTACGCTACCTGTTCCGTATTACCATCAGAAAATCAAAACCAAGTAGAAGCTTTTCTAAAATCGGAAGCAGGTGCCAATTTTGAGTTTGTAAAAGACAAAAAAGTACTGGCGCATGAAAGCGGATTCGATGGGTTTTATATGGCGTTGCTGGAGCGTAAAGCATAAATAGCAATATATCGAGTCATTTCGACGAAAGGAGAAATCACATCATACTTTATGCTACCGAATGAGATGTCTTAATAGTACCTCATTTCGACATGACAGCTACTTTGTAAAACGTAAAGAACCACCAATAGAATCACTTATATAGTTTATTTCAAAATCAGATTTAGAAAAAATAATCGGTACTTTTAAATCATGAATTCTGATTTAAAAACTTACCTTTCCAATATTTTAAATGACGCTATCCAAAACGTCACATCAATTAGTGGTGGGGATGTCTCACAAGCCTGTAAAATCTCTACACCGCAAGCAAATTACTTTTTAAAGGTTAATAACGCACCAGATGCATTAACCATGTTTCAAACTGAAGCTTATGGTTTACAATCCATAGCTAAAACCAATACCATAAAAACACCAAAAGTTATCGCTTATGATGTTTTTGAGAATTCAGCATTTTTAATTTTAGAGTTTATTGCGTCGAAATCTCCTTCCGCTCAGGATTTTAAAACCCTAGGCACACAATTAGCACAACTACACCAATGTACATCTAAGTATTTTGGGTTAGATAGAGATAACTTTATCGGGCCATTGCCACAAAGTAACACCCATCACAAAACATGGGTAGATTTTTATACGTATCAACGCTTACAACCGCAACTAGAATTAGCCCAACAAAAAGGCTTGCTTCAAGACTCTGAGTGCCCAAAACCAGAACGCATTAAAAATAAATTAAAACCACTTTTTAAAGATATAACACCTAGTCTGTTACACGGCGATTTATGGAGTGGCAATTATTTAATTTCAAAAAACGGCACACCTTATGTTATTGACCCAGCAGTGTATTACGGACACGCTGAAGTGGATATTGCCATGAGTAAACTCTTTGGTGGTTTTAGTGAATCGTTTTATAAGGCTTACTTTTTAGAATGCCCAACTGATGAAAATACTTCAGCAAGAATTGAAATGTATCAATTGTATTATTTGTTGGTGCATTTAAATATGTTTGGACGCTCTTATTATGGTTCTGTAAAATCTATTTTGAAAAAGTACTTCTAACATACCTGTCATTCCTGCGACACGTGCTGAACTTGTTTCAGTAAGGCAGGAATCCAAAATATGGATTTAAATATAAACACCTATTCTAGTAGAAGTATCAACATATTTAATTTAATAATGTGATGTCTCAATCGTACCTCATGTCGACATGACAAAACGTTTGATTTTTTAGAAATGTCCAGAAGCTTTTTTAACAATCCTGTCATTCCTGTTTTCGCAGGAATGACAAAACAAAAGACTTGTCAACAACAGCCTCAACCTAAGTAATTCTGCAAGGTTTCTAAAACCTGGTAGATATGAGCGTGATAACGCCGAAAAATCTCTTGTTAAAATACTGTTAATAACAGATATCGCTTTCACTAAAAAAGACACATTGAATCGCTAAAAAAGTGTATTTTTGCACTTTCTATAAACATCCAAACGCAACACTAATGATTCATTTCTTTGGGAACGTAAATAGCAAGGTTTTTGCGGTTCAAACAACAAAAGAATTAGGTCCTGAAACAATTTCAAAATTAACATGGCTTTTTGCCAACCAACCAAAAATTGAGCAAGCATCTTTAGATGCTTTTTTTGTTGGGCCACGTGCCGCAATGATCACACCTTGGAGTACCAATGCGGTGGAAATTACTCAGAATATGGGAATCTCTGGCATTATACGCATTGAAGAATTTCAAGCAGTTTCAGAAGATTTTGCGGATTTTGACCCGATGATTTCTGAAAAATTTAATGGTTTAAACCAAGAGAGTTTTACCATTGATATTGAACCTGAACCAATTTTAGACATTGAAGATATTGCGGCGTATAACGTACAGGAAGGTTTATCTTTAAGTGATGAGGAAGTGGCCTATTTAGAGGGTGTTTCTAAGAAAATTGGTCGCCCATTGACGGACTCTGAAGTGTTTGGATTTTCACAGGTAAATTCGGAGCACTGTCGCCATAAAATTTTTAATGGCACATTTGTGATTGATGGTAAAGAAAAACCAACGTCTTTATTTAAATTAATTAAAGAAACGTCCAAGCAAAATCCTAACGATATTGTTTCGGCATATAAAGATAATGTGGCATTTATAAAAGGTCCTAGAGTGGAGCAATTTGCACCAAAACGTGCTGATGTTCCTGATTTTTATAGGACCGAAAATTTTGATTCTGTAATCTCACTAAAAGCAGAAACACACAACTTCCCTACCACAGTGGAGCCTTTTAACGGTGCCGCTACAGGTTCGGGAGGCGAAATTCGTGATAGACTTGCAGGTGGTAAAGGCTCTATTCCCTTGGCTGGAACTGCGGTGTATATGACGTCTTATTCTCGACTAGAAGAAAACCGTCCTTGGGAAAATGGCATTGAAGAACGCGATTGGCTATACCAAACCCCGATGGATATTCTAATAAAGGCTTCTAATGGTGCGTCAGACTTTGGTAATAAATTCGGTCAGCCTTTAATTTGCGGCTCGGTATTAACGTTTGAACATGAAGAAGATGCCCGAAAACTAGGGTTTGATAAAGTAATTATGCAAGCTGGTGGAATTGGTTACGGCAAACAAGATCAAGCCCTAAAAGACACCCCAAAAACAGGCGATAAAATAGTAATTCTCGGTGGCGAAAATTACCGTATTGGTATGGGAGGTGCTGCGGTATCAAGTGCTGATACTGGAGAATTTGCCTCAGGTATCGAATTGAACGCGGTACAACGTTCTAACCCAGAAATGCAAAAACGTGCTGCCAATGCAGTTCGTGGGATGGTGGAGAGTGATGAAAACTTTATCGTTTCTATTCACGACCATGGTGCTGGTGGCCATTTAAATTGTCTATCAGAATTGGTGGAAGATACTGGTGGAAAGATTGATTTAGATGCTTTACCTGTTGGCGATCCTACACTTTCGGATAAAGAAATTATTGGTAACGAATCTCAAGAACGTATGGGGTTAGTTATTTCTGAAAAACATATTGATACCCTTAACAAAATAGCAGATCGTGAACGTTCGCCAATGTACACCGTAGGGGATGTTACTGGAGATGATCGTTTTACCTTCAAATCTAAAACCAAAGGTAATACACCGATGGATTTAGCCATGGAAGACATGTTTGGCAGTTCGCCAAAAACGATAATGACAGATAATACCATAAAACGAAACTATGCTGAAGTTGCGTATCATTCTGATAACTTCCAAAGCTATTTAGAGCAAGTATTACAACTAGAAGCTGTAGCTTGTAAAGATTGGTTAACTAATAAAGTAGACCGTTGCGTTGGGGGTAAAGTAGCAAAACAACAATGTGTTGGTCCGTTACAAATCCCATTGAATAATGTTGGTGTAATGGCATTGGATTATAAAGGAAAAGAAGGTATTGCCACTTCTATTGGTCATTCGCCTATTTCTGGATTGATTAATCCTGTAGCTGGAAGTAGAAATTCAATTACCGAAGCCTTAACTAATATTATTTGGGCACCTTTAAAAGACGGACTTAAAAACGTTTCCCTGTCTGCAAACTGGATGTGGCCTTGTAAAAACGATGGCGAAGATGTACGATTATATGAGGCTGTAGAAGCCATTTCAGAATTCGCTATAGATTTAGGTATTAATGTGCCTACCGGAAAGGATTCGCTTTCTATGAAACAAAAATATCCTAACGAGGATGTGATTTCTCCAGGAACAGTCATCATTTCTGCTGCAGCCAATTGTAACGCTATTTCTAAAGTTGTTGAGCCTGTTTTAAAGAAAAACGCTGGAAGTATTTACTATATCAATATCTCGCAAGATGATTTTAAATTAGGGGGTAGTTCGTTTGCGCAAGTATTAAATAAAATCGGGAACGATGCGCCCAATGTAAAGGATGCTAGCTATGTTAAAAACGTATTTAACACCATTCAAGGTTTAATTAGAGACGAACACATTGTTGCAGGACATGATGTAGCATCAGGTGGTTTAATTACAACGCTTTTAGAATTGTGTTTTGCAGACACTAATTTGGGTGCTGAGTTAGACCTCTCTGCTTTAAATGAAAACGACTCCATTAAGCTATTATTTGCCGAAAATGCAGGTATTGTAATCCAGACGAAAGACGCTTCTATCGAAAAGATATTAGCTGATGCTAAAATCGAATTTTTTAATATTGGTAAAACTACTGAAAGCGATACCTTAAGCATTATTAATAATACTGATGTATTCACACTTACAGTATCTACATTACGTGATGTTTGGTATAAAACCTCTTTCCTATTAGACCAAAAGCAAACTGCAAATGGTTTAGCACAAGACAGGTTTGATAATTATAAAAAGCAACCATTACAATATACATTCCCAAAACATTTTACAGGAAAACTACCTGTAATTGGAAATTCGAGACCAAAAGCAGCCATCCTTCGTGAAAAAGGCAGTAACTCCGAACGTGAAATGGCAAACGCTATGTATTTAGCAGGTTTCGATGTAAAAGACGTACACATGACCGATTTAATCTCTGGTCGTGAAACTCTAGAAGATATTCAGTTTTTAGGAGCCGTTGGCGGTTTTTCTAACTCTGATGTTTTAGGCTCTGCAAAAGGTTGGGCTGGTGCCATAAAGTACAACGAAAAAGCAAAAGCAGTTATTGATAACTTCTTTGCTAGAAAAGACACATTATCTGTTGGGATATGTAACGGTTGTCAGCTTTGGATGGAGCTTGACCTCATCAACCCAGAGCATGAAGTACACGGTAAAATGCAACATAACGATTCGCATAAGCACGAAAGCAGTTTTACATCGGTAAAAATTCAAGAGAATAATTCTGTGATGTTATCCTCGTTAGCAGGAAGCACATTAGGGGTTTGGATTTCACATGGCGAAGGTAAATTTAGCTTGCCTTACACTGAAGATCAATACCATATTGTGGCAAAATACGGTTATGAAGGTTACCCACACAATCCTAATGGTTCGGACTTTAACACCGCGATGATGACGGATAAAACGGGACGCCACTTGGTAACTATGCCACATATTGAACGTTCCACCTTCCAATGGAATTGGGCAAATTATCCTGATGGCAGAAAAGATGAAGTTTCGCCTTGGCTTGAAGCTTTTGTAAATGCCAGAAAGTGGGTTGAAAAAAAGTAAAATACAAATAACTTATAATTAGAAATTCCTTTTAAAGAGATTGATGGTTTTTTCTTTATACAAGATAGAAAAATAGAGTATGCCTTAATTACGATTTTTTTAACATCGAAGTATAAACGAAAAAGGGGCAATTTATTACGGTAATTTTATGTTGAAAAGGTATAATTTGGTTTTATGCTGCTTCAGCCCTAGGTTTCTATTTTTATCAGTTCATCAACACCTTTTGTAACCAAAATAATTATAAAATAAGATTATTGGTTTTAATTTACAATCGGTGTGGTATTACTCTATAACTTGCAAGACCAATTTTCAGAACCCCATTTTTTATAGTGTGGTAAAAATTTTCCAACCCAACCTGTAGTATATCTAAAGGTCATTTCTGTGAGGTCATTTCTTCCGAGTAAGAGGAAATAAGCTTATCAAGCAATTAAATTAACGAGAAGAATCGTTTTTAAAACTTTAACGATAGTTCTATATAAAGGAATAATAATCTCAGATTTACAAACAATGCATATTTCTTTTAGATTTAATGCGGTTTCAAAAATAACGTATGTTTGAATTTCAGTAATTTCAGGATAGATGTTTCCCAAGCGATAAACTCTATCTTCATACATTGAATTGGAAAGCAGTAATTAATTCATAAAATCAAATAAACACAAAACAATATTTGCTTGTATTTTATTTTTTTGACTAATTACTTAAATACTAAAAAAATCGCCTAAAAGCGATTTTTATCGACAAAAATAAATTTTATGTAAAAAAATACGTATATTAGACGGTTCGTTATATTAAAAATGCTATGAAATATTTAAATAATACACTTGTTATTTTTTTGTGTTTTACTGGTATTTTCATAAATAGTCAAAATGACAAACTTGATTTTCCCACTCAAAAATCTTTAGATAAATCACGTTTTTCTTCTACTAATTCCCAGGATAAATCAGCCTCTGAAATACTTCCTAAAATTTCTAAGGACTCCACGCAAGCCGAAGTCTCCCAACATGTTACGGCAATGCTAAAATGGATGCAAGAAGGACTTTATAGTTCTAACTACGCACCAACTTTAATTTATGCTGATAAAGGCATCTCGTTAGCTAGAAAAAATGGAGACATCAAGCTTCTTAGCGATGTATTAGCTACTGTAGGCCATACATTCCTTAGAATTAACGATACGATTCAAGCGAAAAAAATATTTTATGAACTACACGAGGAGGGCAAAAAAGCAAACGATAGCAGTATTATGCTACAGGCCATGAGCAACATTGCTTCTGTTTATTATTATATAGAAGGTGGAGAGGAGCAATGTATTAAAAGTTATAGAAAAGCCATAACCATAGCAGAACAATTACAAGATACTTTAAAATTATACAAGATACACCATAATTTAACTAAGCTATTTCTTGAGTTAGAACAATTAAAGGACATCCCTGATGAAATAGAAAACACCGAAAAATATGTAGAACAGTTGGGATACCCTGACGATTTCTATGCCAGCCACTTAAGCAATATTGGCGACTATCATCTACTTTTAAAACAACCTGACTCGGCTATCGTATATTTTAAAAAGTCAATTGCTCACTCTAAAGATACAGAATTAGCAGATCTTGCACATTGGGCTTATACTGGCTACAGAGTTGCCCTAGAAATGAAAGAAGATTACAAGGAATTATATGAGATTAATAAAAAGATAGAAGATTATCTTATAGCACAAAATGAAAATAGAACAAAAAATACTATTGATGCTGTAACATCAAAATTAAAGGCTGAGCAATTTAAAAATGAAATTACAACTAGTAATCTTGAAAAAGAATTATTAAAACAAAAAGCACAACAAAAAAACATTTTTATAGTTGCAATTTTATTAATAACCTTATTGCTTGTAGTGATACTCTCTACTTATAAAATTGCCAATAAAAAGAAAAAAATATTGGTTAAAGATCTTAAGTTAAAAAACAAACAATATTTAATTGCTAAGGAAGAAAGCGATAAACTAGCAAAATCTAAATCCCAATTTTTTGCAACTGTAAGCCATGAATTAAGAACCCCTCTTTATGGTGTTATAGGATTAAGCAGTATACTATTAGAAAATGTAGAGTTAAAAGAACACGAAAAAGATTTAAAATCGCTTAAATTTTCGGCAAATTATCTTCTTGCACTTATAAACGACTTATTGCAAATGAACAAAATTGATAATAAGAGTTTCACTAAAGAAGAAACCATTTTCAACTTAAGAGATTTGATAAACACTATAGTGTTTTCATTTGAGTACATTAGGTTACAGCATAAAAACAATATTAATCTTTCAATACATGATGATGTTCCTAAAAATTTAAAAGGCAACTCTGTAATGCTATCCCAAATACTTATGAATCTTATTAGTAATGCATGTAAATTTACTGAAAACGGTAATATTGATGTCATCATTAATTTAGCATATTTAGATAACGAAACCACAACCATTAATTTTACAATTAAAGATGAAGGACCTGGTATAGAGCAACATAAACTTGATAGCATTTTTGATGAATTTACTCAAATTGATTCCTCAACAAAAACATATCAAGGCACGGGTCTAGGACTTCCAATAGTTAAAAAATTACTGGTTCAGGCAGGGAGTTCTATCCATGTAGAAAGTACTTTAGGAAAGGGTAGCGCATTCAAATTTGCTTTAAAATTAAAAACAGCGTCTCAAAGTGAAGAACACATGTCTTCCTCAATAAAAGACACTTCTCAATTGGCTGGTAAAAAAACACTAATTGTTGAAGATAATCGTATCAATCAAATAGTTACCAAAAAAATCCTAAAATCGTCAGATGTCATTTGTGACATTGCCGAAAATGGAGAAGAGGCTGTACATATGGCAAGAAAAAATAATTATGATTTGATTTTGATGGATATAAATATGCCTGTAAAAAACGGTATTGATGCAGCAAGAGACATAAGAGTTTTTAATAATAGTACGCCTATAATTGCTCTAACTGCTGTAGAAATTGAAGAACAGAAATACCAAATTTTTGAATCTGGAATGAATGATATTATAGTGAAACCCTATGATATAGATGTTTTTAAACGTACAATAATAGAAAACCTAATTATTGATAAACGTAGTGAATTAAAAAAATTAGGTTAATATTTCTACCAGAGCAGAAATCTTAAAAGCAGGATCCTACAATAAATATGGAATTATATACCGATTAAAAAAACTTATTAAGCTAAAGTAAGTACAAGGTGATTGCAGGAACCTAACCTTCAATAAGTTATAAAAAAAGCACTCATGTTTTTACTAAAAGTGCTTTCCTAACTAACTCACGTATTTAAAGTACTTTTAGCTAGCAAATTTTAATCTCTTTTTATCTAACTTATTTCTATTATTTGCTTGGTACGCTTTTACTACAGTACGCTTCATTAATAACGACACCATTAAAGCCACTACAAACAAACCTGCAAAGACTTTAAGCGTGGTATCTAAAGAGCCTGTGGCGGTTTTAACCATATCGTATATTGTTGGCCCTACTACTCCTGCTAATCCCCAAGCTGCCAGTACCATACCATGTATAGCTCCTAATTGTTTTGTACCAAATAAATCTCCTAAAAAAGCGGGTAAGGTTGCAAAACCACCACCATACATAGTAATTACCGTAAACAATACGATTAAGAATAAGATTTCCATACCTATTTGTGGCAAAAAGTAAAAAGCTAAAATTTGAAATCCGAAAAACACAATATAGGTGTTGGCACGCCCCAAATAATCGGATAGTGTAGACCACATAATTCTACCCAAGCCATTAAATACGCCTATTAAACCCACGATAGCTGCAGCTTCCATAGGGGTATAGTTTAATTTCTCTTGCATCATAGGGCTTGCTGCTGATATAATAGCAATACCACAAGCAATATTAATAAACATCATAATCCAGATGTAATAAAAGCGTGGGGTTTTTAAAGCTTCATTAGCCGTAATATTTGCTAAATCTTTTTTAATGGTTTTACCCTCTCCCGGTTTAAAACCAGCAGGCAAATACCCTTCTGGTGGTCTTTCGATGTATCGTGCTGAAGACAAAATAAGCACCATGTAAATTAATCCTAAAATATAGAATGCATTAGAAACACCAACACTTTCAAAAAGCGATTGCATTACGGGGCCAAAAATTAAGGCTGCGAACCCAAATCCCATAATAGCCATTCCTGTAGCCAAACCACGTCTGTCTGGAAACCATTTTACTAAGGTACTTACAGGTGTAATATATCCTAAGCCTAAACCAATACCGCCAATAACACCATAGCATAAATAAAACAACCATAACGATTCTAATTGTACCGCCAATCCTGAACCCAAAATACCTATACCATAAAATAAACCAGCAGTTGTACCACTTACTTTAGGGCCAACTTTTTCTACCCATCGTCCTAAAAAAGCAGCTGATAACCCAAGTAATAAAATAGCAATTTTAAATGCCCATTTTATCACACTGCCATCTACATCAAATATATCTTTAACAGGATTGGTCATTACCGAATAGGCATATACCGACCCGATAGAAATATGTATGCCTACTGCCGATGCAGCGATAAGCCAACGATTTTTTAGTTTTTGTGTACTCATAATTTTCATGGTTTGAGTATGGCTCTCGCTCTACTCATTAATTTACTCTAACGTCTTTAAAATATGCTTTTAGTATGGCGACTGCCGCATCAATCTCTTCAGGTTTATTCTCTCTAGCATCTTTTAATGGGTAATCCCAACCTAAAGCCTCCCATTTATGCACACCTAATTTATGATAGGGCTGTAATTCTATCTTCTCAATGGTTTTGTAATCTTTAAAATACGTGCCCATTTGGTGTAACAGTTCTGGTGTATTGGTTATTTCTGGAATAAGCACATAGCGTAACCACATAGGCTTACCGGAAGCTTCTCTGTATTTTGCTAAATTAAATGTGGTTTCCTTATTTTTTTGCCCAGTAATGTACTCATAGCCTTCTTCGGTCATATGCTTAATATCCAGCATTACCAAATCGGCATAATCATCTAATAATTCCTCTGTAAAGTGATTGATAATTCTACCATTAGTATCAATATTGGTATGGATACCTTCTTCCTTTAAACGCTTAAACAGCGGAAGCAACTCTTTTGATTGTAACAATGGCTCGCCACCTGAAACGGTAACACCACCGCGTTTTCCAAAATAAGGCTTCTCTTTAATGGCCATTTGCACTAAATCTTCTATTGGATATTCCTTACCGCCATGGGTATCTATAGTATCTGGATTATGACAATACAAACACTTTAGTTTACAACCCTGTAGAAAGATTACCATTCTTACTCCTGGGCCATCATGTGTACCAAAGGATTCAATGGAATGCACTCTTAATATGTTATCTTTATGTTGGATGACTTTAGGTTTTTATAGTTAGCACCTGAAAAAGAAGCGTTTTATACTTTACACTTCTTTTTTCAGATGCTTACAGCATACAAATAGAATTAGATAGACTCGTGGAATGATCTTGTGATTACCTCCATTTGTTGCTCTCTGGTAAGTCTTACAAAATTCACAGCATAACCAGAAACCCTAATGGTTAATTGTGGGTATGCTTCTGGGTGTTCCATCGCATCCAGTAAGGTGTCTTTATCTAAAACATTCACATTAACGTGTTGTGCATTTTTAGAAAAATACCCATCCAATATGCAGGCTAGGTTTTCAATACGCTCTCCTGCATCAGCACCCAAAGATTTTGGAACAATAGAGAAGGTATTTGAAATACCATCCTGAGAATCTTCATAATGGATTTTAGCTACAGAATTTAATGATGCAATAGCTCCTTGTGAGTCTCTACCGTGCATAGGGTTTGCTCCAGGCGCAAATGGTACACCTTTAGCTCTCCCGTCTGGCGTAGCCCCTGTTTTCTTACCATATACCACATTTGACGTAATGGTTAACACAGACATGGTAGGTTCTGCATTTTTATAAACTGGTAATTTTTTTAGTTCATCATTAAAATCTGCCACAGCATTTGCAGCTAAAACATCTACACGATCATCATCATTACCGTAGCAAGGGAAATCGCCTTCAATTTTAAAATCTACAGTTAAACCTTCTTCATTTCTAATAGGTGTTACTTTCGCATATTTTATAGCTGATAACGAATCGGCCACAATTGATAAGCCTGCAATACCATAAGCAATATTAATTTCAGGATTAGTATCAATAAGTGCCATCTGTGCTTTCTCATAATAGTACTTATCGTGCATGTAGTGAATAATATTCATAGAATCGTTATACACGCGAGCTACCTCTTTCATGGCGATTTTAAAATTAGCCATTACTTTATCAAAATCAAGTACTTTACAGTTACAAGGCGCAATACCATCTACCATTTTAGTCCCTGTAATTTCACAACGTCCGCCGTTTATAGCCAGCAATAAGGTTTTGGCTAAATTGGTACGCGCACCGAAAAATTGAATAGACTTTCCCAGCGCTTGATATGATACGCAACACGCTATACCGTAATCGTCAGACCCTCTGGTTTTTCGCATTAATGCATCATTTTCAAACTGGATTGAAGATGTATCAATAGCCACTTTAGCACAAAAATCCTTAAAATTTTGAGGCAAATCTTTAGACCAAAGAATTGTCATATTTGGCTCTGGAGATGGACCTAAATTATAAAGTGTATTTAAAAATCTAAAAGATGTTTTAGTAACTTTAGTTCTACCATCCTCAAACATACCGCCAATAGCTTCAGTTACCCACGTTGGGTCACCTGCAAAAATTTCATCATAGGCACTCATTCTTAAATGGCGTACCATTCTCAATTTCATCACAAACTGGTCAATATACTCTTGTGCTTCAGCTTCAGTAATAATACCTTCCTGTAAATCTTCTTCAATAAAAATATCTAAGAATGTAGATACATTACCTAAGGACATCGCTGCACCATCTTGTTCTTTAACCGCAGCTAAATATCCCATGTAGGTCCATTGTACCGCTTCTTGAGCATTTTCAGCAGGACGACTTAAATCCAAATCGTACTTAGCTCCTAACTCTATAATTTCATTGAGGGCTTTAATTTGGTCTGACACCTCTTCACGTAAACGAATAACAGCATCGGTCATAGGGCCACCAATATTTGCTAAATCTTGTTTTTTAGCTTCAATTAAAGTAGTGATACCATATAGTGCCACACGACGGTAATCTCCAATCACCCTACCCCGTGCATAGTTATCTGGTAATCCTGTTAAAAACCCTAGCGAACGGAATTTTTTAATTTCAGCATTATAGGCTGAAAACACACCGTCGTTATGTGTCTTTACATATTTTGTAAATAATTCTGTTAAGTTATCATTTGGTTTTACACCCTGTTCTGCCAAGGCTTTTTGTACTACTTTAAAACCTCCAAAAGGTTTCATGGTACGCTTTAGTAGCTCATCGGTTTGTAAACCAACTATAACTTCGTTTGCTTTATCAATATAACCTGCATTAAATGCGCTAACGGTTGAAATCGTATCAGTATCTAATGCGCGTACACCATTATTTTGGCGTTCTTCCTTGGTGGCTTCTTTACAGATGTCCCATAATTTTTGAGTTTTGGCTGTTGGGCCTTCCAAAAATTCATGCGTTCCATGATAAGGTGTTATGTTATTACTAACAAAATCTCTAACATCAATCTTATCATTCCAAATTCCAGGTCTAAATGCTTTTACTTCCATCTCTATTTGTATTTATATGTTGTGTATGCCAATGTTTGACCATCCAAAGGTAGCACCCCATTACATCTTAAATCATGACAATTGTCAGTAAACCATTAAAAAGAGGATTTTGAAGATATTAAGATAAAGCCTAGGGAAATTCCAATAAATAGGATTCCATTAGCTTAGTTCTTTTATGTTTTTTCAAAAAAAGCGTTAAAAATTTGATAATTTAAAAATGAAAGCTAACTTATTTTCATAATTTCATCTAAAAATTGCATACATTGTCTTTCCTTTTAGGAATTAAGCCAATTTGAAAATCTTATTTATTTTCATAATTTGCATTAATACATTCTACAATTCTTATGACTGAGATAACACGACTTTTTGACTTTCCATATTACCAATTAGAAAACCACCCGTTAGATGCTTCGCTGAACACCAAAAAAAATGGCGAATGGGAGAAAACATCTACTAAAGATTATTTAGATAAAGCCAATGCCATAAGTAGAGCCTTGTTGAAATTGGGCGTTAAGAAAAATGACAAAATTGCGGTTATTTCATCGAATAATAGGACCGAATGGAATATTGTGGATATAGGCATTTTACAAGTTGGTGCACAAAATATTCCGATTTATCCAACTATTAGTTCTGATGATTATGAATATGTTTTGAATCATAGCGAATCCATATATTGTTTTGTAAGCTGTACCGAAGTTCTAGAAAAAATAAATAAGGTTAAAAAGAAAACACAACTTAAGGAAGTATACTCATTCGACCATATTGATGGGTGTAAACACTATTCCGAATTGTTAGAGTTGGGGGCAGAGGATGCAAATCAGAAAGACGTCGAGGCTCGAAAATTAGACATAAAACCTGAAGAGTTAGCAACAATAATCTATACTTCTGGAACCACAGGAAAGCCCAAAGGTGTTATGCTATCACACAATAATATCGTTTCTAATGTACTTTCTGCATCCAATAGATTTCCTTTAGACAAAAACGCTCGAGCTTTAAGTTTTTTACCTATTTGCCATATTTTTGAACGTGTGTTTACCTATTTATACCAGTACCGTAGCATTGAAACCTACTATGCTGAAGCTATTGATAAAATAGGTAATAATGCTAAAGAAATAAAACCACATACAATGACTGTTGTACCACGACTCATCGAGAAAGTGTATGACAAAATAATGGATAAGGGCACAGATCTTACAGGCCTTAAAAAGAAACTGTTCTTTTGGGCGGTGGAGCTTGGTGCACAGTTTAAACCCTACAGCCAAAATGGCTTTTTGTATGGACTGAAACTTGCTATAGCACGAAAACTAATTTTTAGTAAATGGCAAGCAGCTCTGGGAGGAAATATTGTTTTTATGGCTTCAGGAAGTGCTGCACTACAATCCCGACTTGGAAGAATTTTTGGAGCTGCAGATATGCCTATAATGGAATGTTATGGCTTAACCGAAACCTCTCCAGGAATATCTGCTAGTGACCGAAGAAACAATGGCTGGAAAATTGGTTATGTAGGGCGAGTTATTGACGGCGTTGAAGTAAAAATAGCAGAAGATGGCGAAATATTATGTAAAGGCCCCAATGTTATGATGGGTTATTATAAAGATCCTGAAAAAACTGCTAGTGTGATGACAGTTGACTATTTCCATACAGGAGATAAAGGAGAGATTGACGCTGATGGCTTCTTAAAAATTACTGGACGCAAAAAAGAGATGTTTAAAACTTCTGGTGGAAAATACATCATTCCCACACTTTTAGAAAATCAATTAAAGCAATCTAGGTTTATAGAACAAGTTATGGTAATTGGGGAAGGCGAAAAAATGCCAGCCGCCTTAATACAACCAAATTTTGAATTTATAAAAGATTGGATAGAACGTAAAAATCATACCGTAGGAGATTCACTAAAAGATATTGCGGCATCTGAAATTGTTCAAAAACGTATTCAGAAAGAAGTTGATAAATGCAATAAAAAGTTTGGAAAGTGGGAACAAATTAAAAAGTTTGAAATTACTGCTGAAGAATGGTCTATTGATGCGGGACATCTTACCCCCACTATGAAAATGAAACGGGATGTTATTAAAAAGATGTACGTTAATTTAATTGAGAATATATATCGGCCTTCTTAATTTAAAGCACTACAATAACACTCCCTAAATAAATGACTATTAATTAGTTATTCATTTTTTTTAGTATATTTAAACATAACCAATTAAAACTAAAAAAATGAAAACAAAGAATTTTCTAGTCTCTGGTATCGTTGGAGGCATCGTAGATTTCCTTTTAGGATGGTTGTTTTACGGCATTATTTTTAAAGACACATTCCCGCAACCAGAGGAAAGTGAACAAACCATGTTGTTTATCTTTTTAGGCTGTTTAACTTTTGGCTTTTTTGTTTCCTACATTTACAACCGATGGGCACAAATAACTACTGCCGCTACTGGTGCTAAAGCTGGTGCTATAATTGGAGTATTTATAGGCTTATTTTACAATTTCTTTAATATGGCCATGGATTCTGGAATGGAACTACAACTAGCAGCTTTAGATGTTGTGATATCTATAGTTATGACATCTATTATTGGAGCTGTTATTGGTGCCGTAAACGGTAAACTAGGATAGTTTATTTTTTACATTTTACCTTTAAACACCTCTTAATGAGGTGTTTTTTGTTTCTATGCTATTCTTTTTTTAATATATTATGCACGCATAATATATTTTTATTATATTTGAGAAATTCTAACTCTCAAGAATGAAAGACAAAACAATAGATTATGTACTTAGGACCACGTGGTTAACTGTAAATAAAATGTACAACGAAGAAGCTGCAAAATTTGAAAGCACTATGGCTACTGGTTTTACCCTACTAAGTATAGATCCTGAAAAAGGCACACCCTCAACCGCTCTTGGGCCGAAAATGGGCATGGAAGCGACGAGCTTGTCGCGCACATTAAAAACCATGGAAAAAAGAGGCTTGATAGAGCGTCATCCTAACCCAGAAGATGGTAGAGGTGTTTTGATTCACTTAACGGATTTTGGAAAAGAAAAACGAGAGCTTTCAAAAGAAAAGGTGTTGACCTTTAATGAGGCCATCAGAAAAAATATAGATGAAGAAAAATTAAGTCATTTTTACGAGGTTGCTGAAACCATAAACGAATTGGTTTCAAACAAAAAAATATACATAAACAAGTAAATTGAGTTTAAACGAAAATGGGTAAACGCATTATAAAAAAAGTTGCTGTAATAGGTTCAGGTATCATGGGAAGTGGAATAGCTTGCCATTTTGCCAATATTGGTGTTGAAGTTCTACTTTTAGATATAGTACCAAGAGCACTGACTGATGTAGAAGAGGCTAAAGGTTTAACTATAGAAGATAAAAGTGTTAGAAACCGTTTGGTAAATGATGCGCTAAAAGCATCTTTAAAATCAAAGCCCTCCCCTATTTACCATCAGAAATTTGCCAGTAGGATAACCACTGGAAATTTAGAAGATGATATTGCCAAAGTAAAAGATGTTGACTGGATTATTGAGGTAGTAGTAGAGCGACTAGACATCAAAAAACAAGTTTTTGAAAATTTAGAAAAGCACAGAACTCCTGGAACGCTTATTACGAGTAACACCTCTGGTATTCCCATAAAATTTATGAGTGAAGGCAGAAGTGAAGATTTTCAGAAGCATTTCTGTGGCACACATTTCTTCAATCCACCAAGATATTTAAAGTTATTTGAAATTATCCCTGGACCTAAAACTGAGACTTCTGTTTTAGATTTTTTGAATAATTATGGAGAGCAGTATTTAGGTAAAACTTCGGTTATAGCTAAAGATACTCCTGCATTTATAGGAAACAGGATTGGTATTTTCAGCATCATGAGTTTATTTCATACCGTAAAGGAAATGGGATTAACAATTGAAGAAGTTGATAAATTAACAGGTCCTGTAATTGGACGACCAAAATCAGCTACCTTTAGAACAGTTGATGTTGTAGGTTTAGATACTTTAGTACATGTGGCCAACGGCATTGCTGAAAATTGTAAGAATGACGAACGTTTAGAACTATTCAAACTTCCAGAATTTATATCAACTATGGTTGATAATAAATGGTTAGGTAGCAAAACGGGACAAGGGTTTTATAAAAAGGTTAAAGGCGAAAGCGGTAAAAGTGAAATCCTGTCATTAGACTTAGATACTTTAGAATATAGACCTAAAAAACGTGCAAAGTTTGCCACTTTAGAATTAACCAAATCTGTGGATAAAGTTATCGATAGATTCAAAATTTTAGTATCCGGCAAGGACAAAGCAGGAGAATTTTACAGAAAAAGTTTTGCACAGTTATTTGCTTATGTAACTTATAGAATTCCTGAAATTTCAGACGAACTATATAAAATTGATGACGCAATGAAAGCAGGGTTTGGTTGGGAACACGGTCCTTTTCAAATTTGGGATGCTATTGGTGTTGAAAAAGGATTGGAATTAATTAAAGCTGAAGGCTTAGAAGTTGCCAATTGGGTAAACGAAATGCTTTCCTCCGGTAATGCATCCTTTTATACCGTGCAAAATGGCGCTACCTACTTTTATGATATCCCGTCAAAATCACAAACTAAAGTACCAGGACAAGATGCCTTCATTATCCTAGATAACATTAGAACATCTAATGAAGTATTTAAAAACTCAGGTGTTGTTATTGAAGATTTAGGCGATGGTATTTTAAACTGTGAATTTCAGTCTAAAATGAACATCATAGGAGGTGATGTTTTAGCAGGATTAAACAAAGCGATTGATCTAGCCGAAAAAGATTTTGATGGATTAGTTATAGGAAACCAAGGCGCTAATTTCTCAGTAGGTGCAAATATTGGTATGATTTTTATGATGGCCGTAGAGCAGGAATATGAAGAATTAAATGGTGCCATAAAATACTTTCAGGATACGATGATGCGAATGCGCTATTCTGCTATTCCAACAGTTTCAGCTCCACACGGTATGTCTTTAGGCGGTGCATGCGAATTGTCAATGCATGCTGATAAAGTTGTAGCAGCAGCAGAAACTTATATTGGCTTAGTTGAATTTGGTGTTGGGGTTATTCCCGGTGGCGCAGGTTCTAAAGAAATGGCACTTCGTGCTTCTGATACCTTCAGAAAAGGAGATGTGGAATTAAATGTGCTACAAGAGTACTTTTTAACTATAGGAATGGCAAAAGTATCAACTTCTGCTTATGAAGCTTACGATTTAGGTATACTTCAAAAAGGAAAAGATGTGGTGGTTGTTAATAAAGACAGACAGATAGCTACAGCCAAAGCACATGCAAGATTGATGGCAGATGCAGGATATACACAACCCGTAAAACGTAAAGATGTAAAAGTTCTAGGAAAACAAGCCCTTGGGATGTTTTTAGTTGGCACAGACGCTATGGAGGCTAGTAATTATATCAGTGAACACGATCATAAAATTGCTAATAAATTAGCTTATGTGATGGCAGGAGGCGATCTATCTGAGCCTACTTTAGTTACTGAACAATATTTACTGGATTTAGAACGGGAAGCCTTTTTAAGTTTATGTACAGAACGAAAAACTTTGGAGCGCATCCAACACATGTTAAAAACGGGTAAACCATTACGCAACTAAAAGTAGCCCCACCTAACCTCCCCAAAGGGGAGGAACTGAAATTAAGGCCTAAATAAAAATGAAAAAGTTAAACAATTAAAATATAGCCCAAAATACTCCCTCTCCTTTGGAGAGGGTTCGGGAGAGGCTTATGAAACAAGCATATATAGTAAAAGCATACAGAACCGCAGTTGGAAAAGCGCCCAAAGGTGTTTTTAGGTTTAAAAGAACCGATGAATTAGCTGCTGAAACCATTCAATACATGATGAATGAGCTTCCTGAATTGGACAAAAAACGTATTGATGATGTTATAGTAGGTAATGCCATGCCAGAAGGTTCCCAAGGTTTAAACATGGCACGTTTAATCTCATTAATGGGATTAGATATTATTGATGTTCCGGGAGTTACAGTAAATCGTTTTTGCTCTTCTGGTATTGAAACTATTGGTATTGCTACAGCAAAAATCCAAGCAGGGATGGCAGATTGCATTATCGCTGGTGGTGCTGAAAGCATGAGTGCTGTCCCAATGACAGGTTATAAAACCGACCTAAATTATGATTTAGCCAAATCTGGCAGGGAAGAATATTACTGGGGTATGGGAAATACCGCCGA
This sequence comes from Hyunsoonleella ulvae, assembly GCF_016827605.1. Lineage (GTDB taxonomy): Bacteria > Bacteroidota > Bacteroidia > Flavobacteriales > Flavobacteriaceae > Jejuia > Jejuia ulvae. The sequence goes on from NZ_JAEPJQ010000001.1 coordinate 142,304, forward strand.
AGCCGTAGCCAATGAATTTAAAGTGTCTCGTGAAGATCAAGATGAGTTTGCATACAACTCACATATGAAAGCCCTAAAGGCGCAGGCCGAAGATAGATTTCAAGATCAAATTGTGCCTATTGAAGTTGAACAAACCTACGTGGATGAAAACGGTAAAAAAGCTACTAAAAGCTATACGGTTACTAAAGATGAAGGCCCTAGAAAAGGAACAAACTTAGCCGCTCTAGCAAAACTACGACCTGTGTTTGCTCAAGGCGGAAGCGTTACAGCAGGTAACTCTTCACAAATGAGTGATGGCGCAGCATTTGTAATGGTTATGAGTGAAGACATGGTAAAAGAATTAAATCTTGAACCTATTGCGAGATTGGTAAATTACGCAGCAGCTGGTGTGGAGCCAAGAATTATGGGCATAGGGCCAGTTAAAGCTATCCCTAAAGCTTTAAAACAAGCAGGATTAAAACAAAGTGATTTAGAGTTAATAGAGCTTAATGAAGCATTTGCATCTCAATCGCTTGCTGTTATTAGAGAATTGGATCTAAATCCAGATATCATCAATGTAAATGGAGGCGCAATTGCATTAGGTCATCCGTTAGGATGTACTGGTGCTAAACTTTCAGTCCAGTTGTTTGATGAAATGCGTAAACGTGATATGAAAGGTAAATACGGTGCAGTAACCATGTGTGTGGGTACTGGACAGGGTGCTTGTGGAATTTTTGAGTTTCTTAATTAAGCCCAAAGCCCCACCTAACCTCCCCCAAAGAGGAGGAAATACTCTAACTAAAAAGGTGTTTGTAAAGAAAAAAAGGATCAACAAAAAAGGAAATAAGAATTAATATATAATTAAAAATAACCCCGAGTAAGTTTCTCCCCCTTTGGGGGAGCTAGAGGGGGCTGTTACTATGGAAACAAAAGACATATTAAGAGGTGGCCAGTTCCTTGTAAAGGAAAGCAACTGTGAAGACATTTTTACACCTGAGGATTTTAATGAAGATCAACTCATGATGAAAGAAGCTGTTTCTGAATTTGTTGACAGGGAAATATGGGCCAAAAAAGCGCAGTTTGAACAAAAAGATTATGCATTAACAGAATCCTGTATGCGTCAAGCTGGAGAACTTGGCTTTTTAAGTGTTGCCGTTCCTGAAGAATACGGTGGAATGGGCATGGGCTTTGTAGACACATGTTTGGTTTGTGATTATATTTCTGGAGCAACAGGTTCTTTTAGTACAGCATTTGGAGCACATACAGGTATTGGTACTATGCCAATTACACTATACGGTAACGAGGAGCAAAAACAAAAATATGTACCAAAATTAGCTTCTGGAGAATGGTTTGGCTCGTATTGTTTAACAGAGCCTACTGCTGGTAGTGATGCCAATTCTGGACGAACAAAAGCAGTACTTTCAGATGATGGGAAAACATATAAAATCACTGGACAAAAAATGTGGATTTCTAATGCTGGTTTCTGTAGCGTAATGATCGTTTTTGCCCGTATTGAAGATGATAAAAACATCACAGGTTTTATAGTAGACTACGACCCTGAAAACCCTAATGGCATTACCATGGGAGAAGAAGAACATAAACTAGGTATTCGTGCCTCTTCCACACGTCAAGTATTTTTTAATGAAACTGTGGTTCCTGTAGAAAATATGTTATCTACTAGAGGAAACGGTTTTAAAATTGCGATGAATGCACTAAATGTAGGTAGAATTAAATTGGCAGCAGCCTGTTTAGATGCGCAAAGACGTACCATAACAGAATCAGTAAAATATGCCAACGAACGCATTCAGTTTAAAACACCTATTTCAAGTTTTGGTGCTATCCGACAAAAAATTGCTGAAATGGCTACCAACTGTTGGGTTGGAGAAGCAGCTACCTATCGTGCCGCAAAAGATATAGAAAAGCGTATTGAACTTCGCAAAAACAACGGAAAAGATACCCATCAAGAAGCAGAGCTTAAAGGCGTTGAAGAATATGCTATTGAATGCTCTATCTTAAAAGTAGCAGTTTCAGAATTTGTACAACATTGTACAGATGAAGGTATCCAAATTTTTGGAGGTATGGGCTTTTCAGAAGAAACACCAATTGAATCTGCTTGGAGAGACGCCCGTATAGCTAGAATTTACGAAGGTACCAACGAAATCAATCGTATGCTGAGTATAGGTATGCTCATCAAAAAAGCTATGAAAGGTCATGTAAACGTTCTAGAACCAGCTATGGCTGTAAAAGAAGAGTTAATGGGTATTCCATCATTTGATGTTCCAGATTACTCAGAATTGTTTTCAGAAGAAAAAAATATCATTAAAAATTTAAAGAAACTATTTTTAATGGTAGCTGGTGCAGCACTTCAAAAATACGGCGAGAAAATTGAAGAGCAACAACAATTAATGTTAGCGTCTTCTGATATATTGATTCAAATTTACTTGGCAGAATCTGCAATTTTACGTGCAGAAAAAATGGCTAAAAAAGAAGGAGAAGATAACGTTAAAGAGCAAGTTGCTATGGCAAAATTAAATTTATTCCATGCTATCGATGTTATAGAAACTGCAGGCAAACACTCTATCATTTCCTTCTCTGAAGGCGATGAACAAAAAATGATGCTTGTAGGCCTAAGACGTTATATCAAATATGTAAACATGCCTAATATTATTGAGCTCAGACATATTATCGCAGAAAAAGTAATTAAAGAAAATAAATATTGTTTTTAGAGTTTAAACTCTAAACATATCGTGTGACTAATTCAAATGTAAAAGGCGCTTCAAATTCAATTTTGAGGCGTTTTTTTATTTCTTTATCTTGTAGTTCTTTAAAAAATTGTCTAATAATGTCCTCTATTATCAAGTTTAGAACGTTTTACATATAAATTAAAACTTCTTATCATGAAAACATTTATAATAATAGCGTTTGTATTAAAAGGATTTGTATTAACTAATCATGCCTACACACAATCTGAAAAACAATTAGAACCAAAATTAGAAAACATAGCGTGGATTTCAGGGAATTGGAAAGGCGAAGCCTTTGGAGGACAAACCGAAGAAAATTGGAGTAAACCATCTGGAGGCTCTATGATGGCAACTTTCAAATTAATAAATGATGGAACAGTTACTTTTTATGAAATAGAAGTAATCAGAGAAGTTAATAACACTTTAATACTGCAATTAAAGCACTTTAACAATAAATTAGAAGGCTGGGAAACAAAAGATGAAACCGTTGATTTTCCTTTAAAACGTATAACAAAAAACAGAGTAGAATTTGAAGGTATGACCTTTGAAAACATTAGCCCAAACGAAATGAACGTTTACGTAGACGTTAAACATAAAGACGGCACAGTTGAAACAGTTAAATTCAATTATAAAAAAGATAAATGCGATTAAAACTTACTTTAATTTTTGTAGCCTTAATTCAGTGCTGTTATAGTCAATCAGAAAAAGATATTTATGATATTATAAATGCCGTTTCAGCTGAACGTATTGAAAAAGATATACAAACACTTGTAAATTTTGGTACCAGAAATACATTTAGCGACACTATTTCTAAAACCCGAGGTATAGGAGCTGCTCGAAGATGGGTAAAAAAAGAATTTGAAACTATTTCTAGCAATTGTAATAATTGCTTAAACGTATCCTATCAGAAAGATTTTGTAACTAAAGGAGGTAATAATCGTGTACCTCATGATGCATGGGTGGTTAATGTAGTGGCGATTCAAAAAGGTACTAAATACCCTAATCGCTATGTGATTATGAGTGGCGATATTGACTCTCGCGCTAGTGATACTATGGATTTCACTACAGATGCCCCAGGAGCCAATGATAACGCCTCTGGTATGGCAGGAACTATAGAAGCTGCACGTGTTTTATCTAAATATAAATTTGAAAGCAGTATAGCTTACGTTGGTCTGTCTGGAGAAGAACAAGGTCTTTTTGGTGGTGCTGGATTGGCTAAATATGCAAAAGATAACAATTGGGATATTATTGGTGTATTAAATAACGACATGATTGGTAACATTAAAGGTGTTGATGGCGTGATTGATAACAGAACCTTTAGAATTTTCTCTGAACCTGTGCCTCCTACCGAAACTGAACATCAAAGAAAATTGAGACGTTTTTACGGTGGGGAAGTTGATGGTATCTCTAGGCAATTGGCCCGTTATATCCATAAAAACACCAGAAAATATATGCCAGAAATGAACCCAATGATGATATACCGATTAGATCGTTTTGGCCGAGGCGGTCACCACCGTCCATTTAACGATTTAGGATTTGCTGGTGTACGTATTATGGAGGCTCATGAAAATTACACGCAACAGCATCAAGACATTAGAGAAGAAAATGGGATTAAATATGGAGATGTAATAGAACACGTTAACTTTGATTATGCTAAAAAACTTACTGCCGTAAACGCTATTAATTTGGCAAGTTTAGCTTGGGCACCCCCTACACCAAAAGAAGTGGCTATTGGAGGTGTGGTTGAAGCATCAGCACGCTTTATATGGGAAAAAGTTGATGGCGCAAAAGGCTACAAAGTATATTGGAGAGATACCACCTCCCCCACATGGGATAACAGTCGTTATGTTGAAGGGGTTTTAGGCACCACTTTACATGGTATTGTTATTGATAATTATTTCTTCGGAATTGCAACTGTTGGAGAGAATGGCTTTGAAAGCCCTGTTGTATTTCCAAATAGTTTAATGGTACGATAAAATTTCATATAAATGAATTACAATAGACTATTTATAACGTTTTTATTTACACTTTCATTGTTTTTGGGATATTCACAAGGATTATTATCTGAAAAAGCAAACCTTACCAGACAGGATACGTTAAGAGGAAGTATTACTCCCGAACGCGAATGGTGGGATTTAACCTATTATCACTTAGATATTAAGGTTGAACCGGATAAAAAGTTCATTTCTGGTAAAAATACAGTTCAATATAAAGTTCTTAAAACAGATTCTGTGATGCAAATTGATTTGCAACCACCTATGACTATTTTAAAAATAATACAAGACGACCAAGAATTGAAAGTTAAACATGATGGCAATGCACATTTTGTACATTTAAAAAAACAACAAATAGTTGGTAAAACAGAAACTATTGAAGTGCATTATGAGGGACACCCTAAAGAAGCCGTAAGAGCACCTTGGGACGGCGGTATTTCCTGGAAAAAAGACAAAAATGGCAACCATTTTATTGCATCATCTTGCCAGGGTTTAGGAGCAAGTGTTTGGTGGCCTTGTAAAGACCATATGTATGATGAAGTTGATAATATGAAAATTAGTGTAAACGTTCCAGACAAGTTAACAAACGTGTCTAACGGTAGATTGAGACTTGTAGAACGTATCGGAGACACTAAAACCTACCATTGGGTTGTAAAAAATCCTATCAATAATTATGGCGTAAATATCAATATAGGAGATTACATTAACTTCTCTGAAATTTATGATGGTATGGCTGGTAACCTAGACATGGATTATTATGTACTAAGCTATAACCTAGAAAAAGCTAAGGAACAGTTTAAACAAGCCCCAAAAATGATGGAGGCTTTTGAACATTGGTTTGGGCAATATCCGTTTTATGCCGATAGTTTTAAGTTAGTTGAAGTTCCTTACCTAGGTATGGAACACCAGAGTTCTGTAACCTATGGTAATAAATACATGAATGGATATTTGGGTAGAGATTTATCAGGTACTGGTTGGGGCTTAAAGTTTGATTTTATTTTGGTTCATGAATCAGGGCACGAATGGTTTGCAAATAGCATTACCAACAAAGATGTGGCAGATATGTGGATTCATGAAAGTTTTACTGCGTACTCGGAAAACCTGTACTTAGATTATCATTTTGGAAAAGACGCTTCAGCTGCCTATGTGATAGGTACACGCAAGCTTATTGAAAATAAAAATCCGATTATTGGCACCTATAATGTTAATAAATCCAGTGAGGGCACAGATATGTATTACAAGGGTGCCAACATGCTGCATACGCTACGCCAACTCATTAAAGATGATGAAAAATGGCGAAACATTTTACGTAAAATAAATGTTGAGTTCTACCATCAAACCGTGACAACGCAACAGATTGAAGATTTTTTAAGTAAAGAAACCGGTATGGATTTAACCAAGTTTTTTAATCAATACTTAAGAACTACCAAAATTCCAACTCTAGAATATAAAATTGACAAAAAGGCATTACAATACAGATATACTAATATTGTTGATGGGTTTGATATGCCTGTTCAAATTAGAATAAACGAAAAAGAGGGTTGGTTATATCCTACTACAGAATGGAAAACATTACAGGAGGATTCCAAAATAAAAACCTTTGAAGTGGATAACGATTTTTACATCTATGCCAAGCAAATTTAAATTTGGAAGACTTACCTGAAATATATTTTGAACGTGACATAGATTGGTACGATTGGCTGTTACAACATCATAACACATCCAAAGGTATTTATTTGATATTCTATAAATTAGAATTAAATATGCCCACAATGCGTTGGGAAGAAGCCGTAAAGGTAGCATTGTGTTTTGGATGGATTGATTCGACGGTAAAGAGTTTAGGCAACGGCAAACGTAGGCAATACTTCTGCCCCAGAAACCCAAAAAGCAACTGGAGTGCTCTAAATAAAAAACATATTGAAGTGTTGGAAAGTGCTGGACTAATTCACGAGTCTGGTTATAAAATGATTGATCTTGCTAAAAAGATAGGTACTTGGACTGCCATGGATGATGTTGAAAATGGTATAATTCCACAAGATTTACAATCAGCATTCAACAAAAATGAACGTGCTTTTGAAAACTATCAAAATTTCTCCAAAGGCTACAGAAAATCTTACCTTTCATGGTTACATAGTGCTAAGCGACAAGAAACAAGAACCAAACGCATCAACGAAATTATAAGACTATGTGAGGCCAATATAAAAAGTAGATAAATGTTGAAAAGCGATATTTTTGAAGTTGGATTATTAGACCGATATCATATTTATATTCCAGAACGTATCATGCAACCTTTTATTGATGCAAAAGTAAAACGTTTACACATAACAGCATCTAACGATAACAAATCAATAAATTTTTATGCGGCATTTGTAAGAGATAAAAATACTGACGATTATCGGATTATGTTTGGCAAGCGATTACAAAAAGAACTTGGTGTTTTGCAGAACGATTATTTCAGCATTCAACTATGCGAAGACACCTCAAGATATGGTGTTGACGTGCCCGAAGAATTAGAAGAAGTTTTTAAATTGGACGTAGAAGCCTTTAAAATTTTTGAAACTTTAACCATAGGTAAACAACGTAGTATTATTTATGCTATAGCAAGGTTTAAAACCAGCCAAACTAGAATTGATAAAGCTTTAATAGCCTGTGAAAATTTAAAGAAAGGTGTTTTGAATCCTTATACTATTTTGAAAAAACATAATTAGCGTCAAGGGTTTGTAAATCTATCTATATCAGACATCGTTAGTTTAGGATTTGCCCCCTCACTCTGGGCAACTAAAGCACCTACAGCACAAGCTACATCAATTGCTTTTTGTGCATCTTCATTATTGAGTAACTGATTAATGAGCGTCCCTAGAAAGGAATCACCTGCTCCTACTGTGTCTGCTACTTTAATTTTGTATCCACTATTGTAATACAAACGTCCATCGTAAAATAATACGGCTCCATAAGCGCCTTTGGTCACACAAATATGTTTTGTATTGGTTTGCACTGCAATGAATTTAATATTCTGCTCTAAACCCATGTATTTTGAACCTAAATAGTCGGCAACTTCATAAAGTTCCTCATCATTAAACTTTATAAAATCTGCCTTTTCCATAAGGTGTATTAAAACCGCTTTGGAATAATGTGGAGGTCTTAGATTTAAATCAAATATATTATAATGTGATACATCAAGTAACCGATATAATGTTTGTTTTGACACCTCATCCCTCACAATTAAGCTACCAAAAACAAAAGCATCAGAGTTGGCAACTTGTTTCTCTAATGCATCAGACAACTCTATGTTATCCCAAGCTCTGGGATGCTCTATTTCATAAGATGCAGACCCCTTATCATTTAGTATAACTGTAACTTCTCCTGTGCTAAAATTGTCTTTGGTTTGAATATAGGTATCATCAAGTCCGTTTTCATTAATATATTGTAATAATCTTTCTCCATTACTATCCTTGCCAACAGCACTTACCATGGTAACTTCATCTCCAAATGAAGCCAGCCTAAGTGCCACATTTAAAGGGGCCCCACCTATTTTTTTACTTCCATTGGGAAAAACATCCCATAATACTTCTCCAAAACAAACAATCTTAGACATGATATCCTCTTATTCTTTAGTAAATATTAGTCTCCATGGTCTGTTGGTTAATAGAGTTTCTAAATACTTGCAACATGCGTTTTGCTATACCCGTCCACCCAAAATTTCGTCGTGCGAAACGCGCACCTTCAACAGATAGTTCGTTTCTTAAGTTAGGGTATAACATAGGCATGGACATCATAGCACCAAATTCTAAAGGTCTATGAGGGTCGGCAAAAAGTGCCTGATTTCCAAAATCGATTAAATCGTTCAATCCACCATGCACCGTAACTACACTTGGTGTACCACAGGCCATAGCCTCAATAGCTACCATTCCAAAAGGTTCATATCGTGATGGCATTGCAAATATATTTGCTGAGCGGTATACGTTAGCCAAATCTTCGTCTGCTATATAATTTTTCCATTTAATCTTATCGTTTACACCTAGTTCTGTAGCAAGTTTTTTTAATTTTTTAATGCCCTGTTTATCCTGCTCAGAATCTCCGCCAACAGCAGCTACTAATCTTGCCTCTGGCACCAACTCAAAAACTGTAGGTAATGATTTAATTAATAAATCATATCCTTTATTATGCGCCATTCTACCAAGTGCTAAAATATCTGTAGGATGAATATCGTATTTAGCTCTTATTTTATCATTCTCTTTGGAAGGTACGGGGTAAAACCTATTTTCATCAATGCCGGGAGGGATCATAGTACAATTTCTTGGTAGAAGATCATATTGCTGGCTCAACAAATCTACTTGAGGAACAGTAGTGGCAATTACATGATTACACATTTGAAATACAAAATATTCTTTTTGAATACGTTCTTTAAAACGGTATTTCTCCTCCATATCCTTTTCGTCCATATCACTTCCCATGGTATGTTGTTTCCACCAACCCAAGGAATGAGGTGTATGTACATGAGAAATACCTAACTCCTCTGCTATTTTTTGTCCTGCCCAACCTGCATCCCAATAATGAGAGTATACAATATCGTATTGTTTATTTTGCTTTTTAATTGCGGCTAAACAATTGGTAACAAATTTTTTTAGATGGTCATGCATATCCTCCTTCCTTATAAATTCTTTACCTCCGAAAGGGATTCTCCATACACTGTAATTTTCATTAACCTCATCGTATTCTGGCTGATCTTCAAACTGTCGGGTTACCAAATCTACTTTTCGTCCTAAGCGGCTAAACCGTTCGGCAAGTTCTAATACATAAACCACTTGCCCTCCGGTATCTGGTTTACCTAGTTCTGGGTTTGCAGCTACATATCCGTGCAAAGAGATCATTAAAATAGATTTCATAATATATATTTTAAGTTATTTAATAATTTTTAAATCATGGCATGCAGAAATATACTGCGCTGCAGACCATGCTTGATAGGCTTTACCCATAGGTTTACCGGTAGTACCATGTGCCCACTCTGTAAACTCCCACTCATGATTTATACCTTCTTTATTTATTAAAGCAAGTTTGTATAATTCTGAAATTGCCACGTCCTTCAATCCTAGTTTATTCACAAACTTTACCCAAAATCCACCAACAAACGGCCATATTCCGCCATTGTGATAATGGTTTGGTAAATTCAGTAAATTTACTGTGTAATAAGGCCTCCAATCTGGGTCTCCTGGACTTACCACTGGATACACATTGGCTACGGGAAAAGGATCATTAACCCCCACGCCTAACATAAATTTAAAGGTTTGATGCGCCTTTTCGGCATCAATAGTGCCATGTAAAAATGCCAATACGTTACCTAAAATATCGCAACGCCAACTAAAATCGAAAGGTGTGGTTTGTGCAATTAGGTATGATGTATCTCCAAGGGTAAATTGCTTTTCAGCAAATGATACCGATTGAAATAGTTGCTGTTGAGTAGAAGGCCAAAAATTTTGTACAATTTCCTTTTTTATCACTTGAGACCAACGAATATATTCTCCTGCTTCTTCATGCTCACCCAACATTTCCAACATACGTCCAAAGCAGACATTAGAACGATACCATAAAATTTCATCATAAAGAATATTATAACTTCTACCGAATAAATCTGTCCAATCGCCTGCTTCAGGAATTTCTAAAAGTGCGTCGTTGTTACTATCATGGGCACCTAACCATTGCATGGTTTTTTTTATATCTGAAATGTATTCTCTTAGAAATGCAATATCCTTGGTTACGTTAACATACTCGTAGAAGGCAATAATTACCCATATACCACTATCTATAGAACATATACCACCAACACCAGAATAATCCGGAATGTTATTTTTGATACGAACATTTGATGGTATTTGACCATTACGGGAAATGTGCTCAAAAAGTGTTACCAATGTTTGTCTTGCACATTTGTGGATATCTTCATCTTTATGGATTAAAGGTAAAGCTCCAATTACGGTAATAGCACCATCTCTAGCCCAAACGCTATAATAGTTTTCGTCTGTACCGTGAGCTACATTGTCTTCTATGGAACATGCCGAAAAGCCTAAAGGTGTTATGTTTTTACGGAGTGCTTCAATAGCTTTTTTATATCCTTCTTTTATTAGAGCTATTTTTTCATCTTCATCTTCAAGCGCAATAGTTTCCATTTCCTTTTGAATAAAGAAATCCTCACTATGATCTATAATGTTAGAGATTTCGGCATCTTTAGGAAGTACACCAAAGTAGATTAAGCCTTCAATAACACCGTCCCCTTTCTCTTTTTCTGAATGGTACACTTTTTTATGCTTTGTGTACTTATAAAGCTCTTCGTGCGCATTTGATACCACAATACCGTTAACGTCCTTAAGATCGAACATAGCAGAATCGTTACCGCTATCTCCAGCAACCACAACTTCTTGTGTTTTATAATTCAGTTTGTTCAATAACCATTGTAATGCGTTTGCTTTATTTGCAAATTTTGGTAAAATATCTAAATACTTATCTTGAGAATACACCACATTAATATGCATATTGGCTTCAAAAAAGTCTTGCTCTATGGCTTCAATATCTGACACACTAGCATCATGAAAAAAGTAACTGCGCTTATAGGCGTGCTGAAACCTAGTGGGCTGCTCACTTATGGGCTGATTGATATTTGATATAATTTCTTCTACCACCTTTAAATCCCATCCATCATCAAGAACATCATTAAATTCTTTAATTACTTTCTGCTCTTGGTAGTTGTATATATGAGTACCTACACCAGAAATTATAAAGTCTGGTTTTGGGAGCACACCAGAATCAATCAAATTAAGCACATCATCAATTAAACGCCCAGTATTATAAGCCAAAAAAACATCGTCTGGTTTATGAGATTCCCAAATAGTTTTAAAATTGCTTTGATAGGTATGAAAATCGATTAATGTATTATCAATATCAAACGATAATAATTGTATATTTTCTGAAAAATCAGCACTAATTTTACTCATGTAGAATTTTTAAAATTTACAGTTTTTTGATCATTTTTTGTCAAAATAAGGCTTTAAACAGCCAAAAACAAGCTAAAACTAATCAATTTTGCTCATTTTTAAAATGTGATAAATTAAGAGTAAACCACTACGAAATCTTAAACTTTGATAATGCAATTTTACAGATTACACAATTATAAAATTGACTCAAACACATAAAAAAAGAGCCGATTCAAGAAAATGAATCGGCTCTTTTGCATTATGAAATAAATTTATATCCCGCTTATAAAACTTCCATACGGGTCTTTAAATTGCATGCCTTCAGAAAATCTATTTTTACTTAATTGTTTGTATTCTGCTAGTGCCCAAAGTACAAACTCTTTAACAAAGTAACTATCTTCTTTTTTCAAATTAGGCTGATGTTTACCCAAAAGATCATCAAGAGGAGATATAACATCTAGCATGCTTTTATATTCTTTATCCCTTAAATCGTCCAGTAGCTCAAAACCTTCTTTTTGATGGAAAAACCAAGACACAATATCATCATAAGGTGTTTCTTCATCTTGTTTTTTAAGTTTTTCTATCTTAGGAAAGTATTCTACAAAAAGATTTTTAACAGCTTCGCCTATCAAGTTATAGGCTACAACTGCAGCACCTTCTTGCTCCCCCTCATATACTAATTCTACTTTTCCTGTGATAGAAGGAATAACACCGACAAAATCACTTAACCTCAAGGTAGTACGTTCATCTCCGGCTATTAAAGCACGTCTTTCTGCTGTACTTAACAAATTCTCGAACGCTGTGATACTTAACCTTGCACTTACACCTGATTTTGCATCTATATATTCGCTTTCTCTAGCTTCAAAAACAATTTGTTCTAATACATCTTTTGCTAAATCTGGTACATATACATTTTCTTTTTGACCTTCAACTAAATTAGCTTCTTGTTCTGTGATTAAGCGAGCGGTTTCAATGTCCTCTGGATAATGTGTTAAAATCTGCGAACCAATTCTATCTTTTAAAGGTGTAACTATACTGCCCCTATTAGTATAATCTTCGGGGTTTGCAGTAAATAAAAATTGAATATCTAAGGGCAAACGTACCTTAAACCCTCTAATTTGGATATCGCCTTCTTGCAAAATATTAAATAGCGCTACTTGAATTCTAGCTTGTAAATCGGGTAACTCGTTAATTACAAAAACGCAACGATTGGCTCTTGGTATCATACCATAATGAATCACACGATCATCTGCATAACTCAATTTTAAATTGGCTGCCTTTATAGGGTCTACATCTCCAATAATATCAGCAACCGTTACATCTGGTGTTGCTAATTTCTCAGCAAAACGCTCACTCCTATGCAACCAAGAAATTGGCGTATCATCTCCTTTTTCCTTTATGAGTTCGATTGCATATCGCGAAATGGGGTTTAAAGGGTCGTCATTTACTTCAGAACCTGCCACATATGGAATATATTCATCTAATAGATTTAACATCAACCGTGCTAAACGTGTTTTTGCTTGTCCGCGTAATCCTAACAAATTAATATTATGCCTCGATAAAATAGCTCGTTCTAATTCTGGAATTACCGTATTCTCATAACCATGAACCCCTTTAAAAGTGGTTTCTTTATTTTTTATTTTTTGAATCAAATTATCTCTCAACTCATCTTTTATAGATTTTGAGTAATATCCTGATTGTTTTAATTCTCCTAAAAGCCTCGCCCTACCTCTCTCCAAAGGAGAGGGAACTGTTTCCTGCTTACTTTTCTCTTTATTGCTCATATTTTTTATTTTATTGTTGAGTGTTTCTCCCTTTTGGGGAGATTGAGAGGGGCTTTTCTATCCTCGTATCCTCTTTTTTCTATTTGTTTCATAATCTTCAAAAATCATTTCTCCCAAACCTTTGAGCCCCGTGTAAAAGGCCTTTCCTTGGTTGGCATAGGTAAACTCCCGTACAAATTGCATTAAGTAGCTATCTTTTGCTATCATAAATGTTGTGATGGGGATGTGTAAACGTCTTGCTTGCTGCGCCATCATGTAGCACTTATTGATAATATGAGTATCTAACCCCATACTATTTTTATAATATTGCCCATCTGGTAAGCGTAAACAACTAGGTTTACCATCTGTAATCATAAAAATCTGTTTATTCGTATTTCGCTTACGCCGTAACAAATCCATCGCTAATTCTAATCCCGCAACCGTATTTGTGTGATAAGGACCCACTTTTAAATATGGTAAATCTTTAATCTCAATTCGCCATGCATCATTACCAAATACTATAATATCTAATGTGTCTTTAGGATATCTTGTTGTGATTAATTCTGCCAATGCCATGGCTACACGTTTTGCTGGTGTAATACGGTCTTCGCCATACAAAATCATACTGTGGCTAATATCAATCATTAGCACAGTACTCATTTGGGATTTATGTAGCGTTTCTTCAACTACTAAATCATCTTCAGATAGTGTAAAATCAGATATTCCGTGATTTATTTGGGCATTCTTTAAACTTTCAGTCATCGATACTTTATCCAAAGCATCTCCAAATTGGTAACCTCTAAAATCCCCTGTATGTTCGTCTCCTATTCCTGGACTTTTACTTTTATGATTACCTTGTCCACTACGTTTTATCTTACCAAATATTTGATCTAATGCCTGCTGGCGTATAGCGCGTTCTGTTTTAGCTGTAATGGCTAAAGATGATCCATTACCATCAGGGTCTATTTCTTCTCGTAAATAGCCTTTCTTTTTAAGGTCTTCAATAAAATCCTCAATGGTGTACTCTGGTGTGGTAAGCTTGTATTCCTTATCTAATTCTCGTAACCAACTAATCGCCTCATCAAAATCTCCAGAAGTGTGCGTTATAAGTTCTTTAAAAATTTCAAAAAGTGTATCAAAAGGCGATTTATAAGGTGCTTCGAATGATTTAAAAGCAAACCCTTTTCTAAAAACTTTGTTGTTTTTCATAGCAGTATAAAAATACTACATTTTCAAATAAAAAAAGAAAGACTACTGATAGATTTATCAATTTCTTTAACTAGATTCAAACTTTACAGAAATACATCTCTTCCTTGCCTTAAAAAATGTATTTTAATAATAAGTATGCTTATGGCTTCAAGCTGTGCAACTTTAATTTTAGACAATTAATATTTCTTATATTAGAGAAATCCTACTTGGGGTTTGTTAATTCTTTAAAAATCAATCAATATGAAAAAATTATTAATCTTTTGTGTTTTGGTTGTTTTCCTCTCTTGTAAAAAAGAGAAAGACACCAAAGAAGTTGCTTTAAATCTAAAGCAATATACCATTGAGCAGTTCATGGATAATGAAGCTGTAGGCGGAGGAAGCTTTTCTCCAGACAAATCAAAACTGTTAGTATCTAGCAACAAATCGGGCATTTATAATATGTATACTGTACCAACAACTGGTGGCGAGTTTGTACCAATTACTAAGTCTGATTCCTCATCCGTGTTTGGAATATCCTATTTCCCAGAAGATGAGCGCATGTTATATCGTGCTGATAATAATGGAGATGAGATATACCATATTTACCTTAGAGATATAGATGGCTCTATAAAAGATTTAACTCCAGATGAAGGTGCAAGAGCCACTTTTTACGGTTGGGCTCATGATGGCAAAAGTTTTAGCTACGGTTCTAATAAGAGAGACAAACGTTTTATGGATATATATGAGATGAATGTGGGAGATATGTCCTCGAAACTTATATATAAAAATGATGAAGGTTATAATATGAATACTATTTCTAGCGACAAAAACCTTTTTGCATTGAGCAAAACCATTAATACAAATGATAGTGATTTGTTTATTTACAATAGGAATGACAAATCTCTTACCAAAGTTAATGAAAACCAAAGCTCAAATTCTGGACAAGATTTTTCACTAGACGGAAAGTCGCTTTATTATACAACTGATGAGGGTAGTGAGTTTTCGTATGTTATGAAATACGATATTACTACTGGAAAAAAAGAAAAGGTTTTGGAAAAACCATGGGATATTATGGGGATGTATTTTACTCATAACGAAAAATATATGGTAGCTTATATTAATGAAGATGGAAAAAATGCTATTGAAATAACTGATGTAGCATCTGGTAAAATTATTGACTTACCTGACTTTAATAATGGCAATATTACTAGTGTTGGATTTTCTAGAGACGAAAACATGATGCGCATGTATGTGGGCGGTTCTAATAGTCCCGCAAATTTATTCACATATAATATTGAGACTAAAGCGCAACATCAATTAACAGATGTACTTAATGATGAGATTGCCCCAGAGCATTTGGTAAAAGCAAAAGTAATTAGATACAAATCTTTTGATGGTGTTGAAATTCCTGCAATTTATTATTTACCCCATCAAGCTTCAACAGAACATAAAGTCCCTGCGTTAGTATTAGTTCACGGTGGTCCTGGTGGCCAGAGCAGGCAAAACTTTAGTTCGCTCACTCAATATTTGGTAAATCATGGGTATGCAGTTTTAGCAGTAAACAACAGGGGAAGCAGCGGGTATGGTAAAACGTTTTTTCAAATGGATGATTTAAACCATGGCGAAAAAGATTTACAAGATTGCGTAGAAGGCAAAAATTGGTTAAAAACTCAACCAGAAATTGATGCCAATAAAATAGGTATTATGGGTGGCTCTTACGGTGGTTATATGACTATGGCCGCCTTAACTTACACACCTGAGGAATTTGCAGTAGGTGTTAACATTTTTGGTGTAACAAATTGGTTACGTACATTAAAAAGTATTCCGCCGTGGTGGGAATCGTTTAAAGATGCACTATACAAAGAACTTGGAAATCCGCATACAAAAGATTCTGTACGATTAAGACGAATTTCTCCTTTATTCCATACAGACAAAGTTACAAAACCATTAATCGTTCTACAGGGTGCAAAAGACCCAAGGGTTCTTCAAGTAGAATCTGATGAAATAGTAGAAGGCGTAAAGAAAAATGGTGTTCCTGTTGAATATGTTTTATTTGAAGATGAAGGCCATGGTTTTGTGAAAAAGAAAAATCAAATTGAAGCCTACAGCAGTATTTTAAAGTTTTTAAACACCTACTTAAAGAAAGAAAATCAACCCATTGATGGAGAATCCCAAGTAAAAGAAATTGAAGCAAAAAATGCTGAATAAAAAAGTAAGGCTCTGAATATTTCAGAGCCTTATTTAGTTTATCTTTTATTCCACACGTCGCAATCCATTGGAATCTTCGATTTTTATGTATTTACCTACCGTAGAAATTAATCCCTGTTTTTTGAACTGAGATAGTACCCTTATTGCCGATTCTGTAGCAGTACCTACTATATTGGCGTAATCTTCACGAGACAACATTAAGCTAATGGTACCGTCTGGGTTTGTTCCAAAGTTCTTTTCAACATAAATTAGGGTTTCTGCCAAACGTTGTCTTACTGGTTTTTGGGCCATATCCACAATAATATCATCGGCTTCTTTTAAATCGTGAGCCATATCTCTTAACATGCCTAAAGTGAATTTTGGGTTTTTCTGTAGATCTGAGATAATTTCACTTTTTGGAATAAAACACAGTTCCATATCATTTAAGGCTGTAGCTTGCAGGTTAGAACTTTCATCCGAAACTAAAGAGCGTTGACCTATAAGCTCTCCCTTGACCACCATTTTTACAATTTGGTCTTTACCGTTTTCACTTAGTTTCGTTAATTTACAAATCCCATCCTTAATACAGTACACACCATTTATGGCCTCACCCTCTTCAAAGATAACTTGACCTTTCTTAACAAATCTTGATGTTTTACAGCCTGAAATACGAACTAACTCCTCACGACTTAAAGACTTTAAAGCATTAAATTGCTTGATAATACATTGCTCACACTTTCCCATAATTATCAATTAAATTATTATTTAAACATAACTTAATGTAGCACCAAAAAAGGTATTTCTGTATAATACTTAATCTCTGGATTTTTTGGTTGAAATAATATTTTTTCAAAATAATTTAAATTTTTAGCCAACATAGTAATTAAGTTTATCTTTCGGTCTTCTACAAATTCCTGTACTTGGCTCTCCACTTGCGTATTGGTTAAAAAATGAAAACTATGTTTAGTATCGCCTAAATAATCATCTAACAATTCCTTATTCCTTTGTTGCTCCTCATTTAAAACTGCTTGGGCGTTATTAATATGCAATACTCTAGCCGATGCTTTATGAGTTTCTATAATAGTAGTGATTGCCTCTAATGTTTTTGTTGAATAAATGGATAAGAAATCCGTGGGAAATGCAATCTCATTTAGTTTGGAGTATTTTGCATTTTCTGGCACTACTACTGTAGCACATTTTACCTTGGTAATAACATTGGATGCATTAGTACCTAGAGGTATTTGTGATATCCCAGAGGCACCTTTGGTTCCCATAACAATATAATCTATACTGTTTTTTTCAACCTGCTCCCTTACCGAACTTACCATGTAACCACTATCTATAATCCTGAAAAACTTATGCTTTTTGTTTTTTTGCAAATGGCCTTCTATCTTGCGAAAAATTGCCTGCATATCGTTCTCACATGAATTATCATGATGCGTATTACGATGTTGTTTTACTGAATTAGAGCATACATGCAATATGTAGAAACTACAGGGCGAATTTTTAAAAAAATTTACCGCGTACTCTACTGCATTCCAAGCATTTTCTGAGAAATCTGTTGGTATTAAAATGTTTTCCATTTTACATAAATTGCTCTGCAACAAATGTATGGGTAACATAAATACTGAAATATGACCAAAATCATATCTGTATTGATATATTGAAGTATTACTCTATTCTTTTAAGTTTATTAACATCTAAAACCTTAACATTTCTACCTTCAATTTCAATAATACCTAAGTCCTTAAAATGCGAAAGTGTGCGTATAAGGCTTTCTGTTGCAACACCAGCTACACTTGCCAAATCGTTTCTTGAAATTCTTATGGACTCTTCGGGTTTTCGTCCCAGTTTTTCAGCAAATTTTAAAATAGTAATAGCCGTTCTTTTTTTCACAGAACTGTAAGCCATTTGCAATAATTGGCTTTTTATACCTGCCAAATCCTCATTAAGCAATTGTATAAGCTCTAAAGTTACTTGATGGTTGCTACTTAGAAGTGTTTTAAATTCATCTCTTGGAATACCCAACAACACCGTTTCTTTAATGGCAGCAGCTGTTTCTTTATAGGTAGTACTTTGATTAAAAGACGCATAACCAAATAAATCATCTTCTTTATATAACGAAGTGGTAAGGTCTTTCCCTTGATCATCAAATTGGTGGCATTTTACCAAACCTTTCTCTATAAGATAAATATGGTTGGAATGCTGCCCTTCTTCATATATGGTTTGCCCCTGTTTGAATTTATAGGTTTCGCCGTTATCATCAAAAAAATTCTTAAGGTCATTTAAATTTCTAATATCTTGAACCTCATTTACAGCTTCAACAGTTTCTTGTACTCTAATATCTTGTAAAATAGAGGCTTTAGCAAGCCTACTTTCAATAGCACTAATTAATTCCTCTTCCTCGAAAGGTTTTGTAATATAATCGTCTGCGCCCAGATCCATACCCTTACGCACATCTTTGCGTTCTGTTTTAGCTGAAAGGAAAATAAAGGGAATGTACTTTGTATCTTCATATTTAGACAATCCTTCCAAAACACCATAACCATCCAGTTCTGGCATCATAATATCGCAAATTATAATATCTGGAACAAAAGCTTTTGCACGCTCTAAACCTGCTTTACCATTTGGGGCAGTAACTACATTGTAACTAGATAACTCTAATAATTCTGCAGTGTTTTCCCTAAGAATTGTATCGTCCTCAATTAAAAGTATATTTTTCATGTATTGGCTTTGTTGGGTATTTGTATGGTAAATGTACTTCCTTTATGTTCTTCACTCTCAAAACTAATAATACCGCCTAAATTTTCTAAATGGCTCTTAACAATATTTAACCCTATACCGGTACCTTGAGTTAAAAGTGCGTTTTCTGCCCTAAAATATCGATTGAATATTTGTTTTTGATCTGCTACAGGAATCCCTATACCTTTATCTGAAACCTTAAAAAACGTATAAGTTTTATCCTGCTTTATATCAATATCTATAGTAGCTTCCTCTGGAGAATATTTTATGGCATTATGTACCAAGTTACTTAACGCCAACTCTACTATTTTCTCATCTTGATACAGTGATAGTTCATCAATATTATTAGGGTAATTAATATTTTGCCCCTCTTTAAGCAACATGTTTGCGTTGTAGATTACCTCATCCACGACTTTAGTTAATCGAAAAGAACCAAACTTATATGTTACTTTTCCTGTCTCTAATTTCTCAACGGATAGAAAATCGTTTAAAATGTTATTTAGATAGTGTACTTTATCAGAGATCGTTTTTAGGTGCTTATCCCTCCTACTTTGTTGTTCTGTTAATTTATACTTCCCTAATAACATGACCGAAGTTAAAATACCACTTAATGGTGTTTTAAATTCATGGGACACCAGAGATAAAAACTTTGTTTTTAACTCATTAAGTTCCTTTTCTTTTTTGAGCGCATTACTTATTTTATTTTGAGCCTCTATACGTTTCCTTATTTCTACATCACGCTTTTCGTTGGCTTTTTTTAAATCTTTAACCGTATCTGTTAGCTCTTTTGTTCTAAGAGCCACTTTCTTTTCCAGCTCATTGTTAAGCGCTTTTAAGGCATCTTCTTGCTTTTTTCGTTCCGTAATATCTATTACCAAGGCCATCACATAGGTTTCCCCGTTAATATTTAACGGGTTTAGCCCTGCTTCAACAGGAAAGGTATGACCATTTTTATGAGCACCGTGCAAATCCCGTCCACGCCCCATTTGCCGGCGCTTCTTCTGTTCCATAAAACCATCAACATGTTGGCTGTGATGCTTATGATATGCTGGAGGTATTAAAATATCTAAATGTTGATGTAATAATTCATTCTTGGAGTATCCAAACATGTATTCTGCAGAACTATTTACAGCTACAATCTGTTGTGTATCATTAACCACAATAACGCCTTCTGAAACGGACTCAAAAAGTACATCAAAAACGTCTTTATCTTTTTGGAACATCTATTTTAAAAATAAATTTTTCTAACCACATGCTGTAAAAATATATAAATCATGATAGATATCATATTTTAAAATACATCAAATTAAAATATTTGCAAAAGGTAAAAATGAGCAAATATTATGGAAGCAAAAACATGTTTCCACTGTGGTTTAGATGCTACAACTTCAGGGATTATTTATGATAACAAATCGTTTTGCTGTAACGGGTGTAAAACGGTTTACGAAATTTTTTCTGCAAACGACTTAACGTGTTACTACGATTTAGAGAATGCGCCAGGAGCTACTCCAAAGGAAATAGAGGGCAAATATAACTTCTTGGATAATGATAAAATCGTTGAAAGTTTGTTGGAGTTTAACGATGAAAACACACAAATAGTTACGCTTTATATCCCTCACATTCACTGTAGCTCCTGTATTTGGATTTTAGAGAATTTAAATAAGTTACACCCATCGGTTAATTCGTCCATTGTAAACTTTGGAAAGAAAACCGTTCGTGTTAACTATAATACAAAAGAGATTTCTCTCAAGGCTCTTGTAAAGCTTTTAAGCAGTATTGGTTACGAACCCTTTATTAGCTTGGATGATTACAGTGTTGGACAAAAAAACGTAGACCGATCTTTAATTTATAAACTGGGAATTGCTGGATTTGCTTTTGGCAACATTATGTTTTTGTCTTTTCCAGAGTATTTTCAGGTAAGTGGCTTTTGGATTGAACAATACGCCCCTGTTTTCAGATGGCTCATGTTTACATTTTCGCTTCCCGTAGTGTTTTATTGTTCCAAAGATTATTTTATTTCCGCATATAAAGGCCTAACATCTAAATTATTAAATATAGATGTTCCCATTGCTTTGGGTATTACCGTACTATTTTTAAGAAGCACTACCGAAATAGTTTTTGATATTGGCACTGGTTTTTTTGATAGCCTATCGGGACTGGTATTCTTTCTGCTTTTAGGAAAGTTTTTCCAGAAAAAAACCTATAACTTCTTGTCGTTTGAACGGGATTACAAATCGTACTTTCCCATCGGGATTACTAAAATAAACAATAAAGGTAAAGAGGAAGCCATACAGGTGTACGATATTAAGAAAGGAGATAGACTTTTGATTAGAAACCAAGAACTGATTCCTGTAGACTGCATTTTGATAAATGGTAATGCCAGAATCGACTATAGTTTTGTTACTGGAGAATCAGATGCAGTTTCTAAACAATCTGGAGCTAAACTTTTTGCCGGTGGTAAACAAACCGAGGGCAGTATTGAAGTGGATGTTTTAAAAACTGTTGAACAAAGTTATTTAACCCAATTGTGGAGTAATGATGTGTTTAACAAAAATAAGGAAGATGGATTTACAACCCTAACCAATAGTATTAGTAAACGGTTCACAGTTGCAGTGCTGAGTATCGCTATAATAGCAACAGGTTACTGGTTAATAGTAGATAGTTCTAAAGCACTAAATGTATTTACTGCGGTGTTGATTATTGCTTGCCCTTGCGCTATCGCCTTAGCTGCTCCATTTACCTTTGGAAACCTATTACGGATTTTTGGCAAACTAAAATTCTACGCTAAAAATGCTTCAGTGATTGAACAATTAGCAGCGATTGATACCATCATCTTTGATAAAACAGGAACTATTACCGCCAATAAAGAAACTGCTATTACTTATGAAGGTACCGAACTTTCTAAAGCCGAAGAAATCCTTTTAAAAAGTTCGTTACGCAATTCTAACCATCCTTTAAGCAGATCGCTATACACGCTTTTAGAAGACAACAATATTTTGACTTTAGATGATTACCAAGAGCATATAGGAAAAGGCATTGCGGCCAAACATAACGACCATTCCATTAAAATAGGATCTGCACCTTTTGTAGGTTACACTTCAGAAAGTACTACGCTAAACACGGCTGTTCATGTAAGTACTAATAACACATACAAAGGCAAATTTACCTTTTATAATAAGTATAGGAAAGGACTATCTAAATTATTTAATAGACTTAAAAAAGACTATGATTTGGTTATTTTATCTGGTGACAATGCTGGGGAACGAGAGAACCTAACCAAACTATTACCTGCAAAAACAAAACTATTCTTTAATCAGAAACCTGAGGACAAATTAGAATATATAAAGCATCATCAAACTTCTGGTGCAAAAGTATTGATGGTTGGAGACGGATTAAACGATGCTGGTGCATTGGCACAAAGTGATGTTGGTATTGCCATTTCTGAGAATGTAAATGTATTTTCGCCCGCCTGCGATGCCATATTGGATGCTACAAAGTTTAATCAATTGTACAGCTTTATCAAGGCTTCCAAACAAGCAATAACCATTATTAAATGGAGTTTTGTACTATCGTTTATCTATAATGCCATAGGGCTTTATTTTGCAGTAACAGGACAACTGGCTCCTGTAGTAGCTGCTATTTTAATGCCTTTAAGTTCTATTAGTATTGTAGCATTTACGACGGTTTGCACAAATCTAATAGCTCCAAAAGCCCCTCCTTACCTCCCCAGAGGGGAGGTACACTCAACACCTAAAAATAAGATTAGCAAAAAATCTAAAATTAATGTTGTTGAAAGCAAAGTCAGTAACCTTAGAGTTAAGCATGAGTAAATACGAAAGTTTTTCCTCCCCTATGGGGAGGTCAGGTGGTGCCTCTTTTTTTCATGAAACATGACAAATATCATCTTTTAAGAATAAGTATGAAAGTACTTTTGAGCCATAACTTCAAATAGGTATGAGCGTTATATATATTTTACTTGCTGTGAGCATATTAGTTGCTGTGGCGTTTTTTATAGTATTTGTTATTGCTGTTAAAAAAGGACAGTT
The DNA here is from genome assembly GCF_016827605.1 of Hyunsoonleella ulvae. Taxonomy (GTDB): domain Bacteria; phylum Bacteroidota; class Bacteroidia; order Flavobacteriales; family Flavobacteriaceae; genus Jejuia; species Jejuia ulvae. The sequence goes on from NZ_JAEPJQ010000001.1 coordinate 165,909, forward strand.
TGATGACAGCTATACCCCATCGGTACGCATGTTATTTGAAGACGAACTTGTAAAGAATAAAACCAATAAAACAATACTAACCAAAGAAGAATAATACATTATTATGGAAGTTCAACAATTTCATTACGATAATAAAATCGTTACTAAATTTATCTACGCTACCATTGTTTTTGGGGTAGTAGGGATGGTGGTAGGTTTACTACTTGCTTTTATGTTTCTGTTCCCGAATTTAACTGATGGTATCTCCTGGTTAAGTTTTGGACGTTTACGCCCCTTACATACCAATGCCGTGATTTTCGCCTTTGTTGGGAATGCCATGTTTGCTGGAGTTTACTACTCGTTACAACGCTTGCTAAAAACACGTATGGCGAGTGATATGTTGAGTAACATCAACTTCTGGGGATGGCAACTTATTATTGTTGCTGCAGCCATTACACTGCCACTAGGCATTACCACCTCTAAAGAATATGCCGAACTGGAATGGCCCATTGATATTGCCATTGCATTGGTTTGGGTAGTTTTTGGTGTGAATATGATTTGGACCATCTTAAAACGTCGTCAACGTCACTTGTATGTAGCCGTTTGGTTTTATATCGCCACGTTTGTTACAGTAGCTGTACTACATATTTTTAATAGTTTAGAATTACCCGTAAGCGGATTAAAAAGTTACTCCGTTTATGCTGGTGTCCAGGATGCCCTAGTACAATGGTGGTATGGGCATAATGCTGTAGCGTTCTTCTTAACAACGCCGTTCTTGGGACTGATGTATTACTTTGTACCAAAAGCTGCTAACAGACCGGTGTATTCTTACAGACTATCTATAGTACACTTCTGGTCGTTAATCTTTATATACATTTGGGCAGGACCACATCACTTATTATATACCGCTTTACCAGATTGGGCACAAAATTTAGGTGTTACCTTTTCCGTGATGCTATTGATGCCATCTTGGGGCGGTATGATAAACGGATTGTTAACTTTACGTGGTGCATGGGACAAAGTACGTACAGATCCTGTTTTAAAATTTATGGTGGTAGCCATTACGGGTTACGGTATGGCAACCTTTGAAGGCCCTACTCTATCTCTTAAAACTGTAAATGCGATGGCCCACTTTACCGATTGGATTATAGCGCACGTACACGTTGGTGCTCTGGCATGGAATGGGTTTATGGCATTTGGTATGATTTATTACCTCGTACCCCGATTATTTAAAACCAAGCTCTACTCTCTAGGAATGGCTAATCTACATTTCTGGTTAGGAACCTTGGGTATTATAATATATGCACTTCCTATGTATATGGCTGGCTTCACTCAATGGGCTATGTGGAAACAATTTAACCCAGATGGTACTTTAGTATATGGCAACTTCTTGGAAACAGTCACGGAAATAGTGCCTCTTTATTGGATGCGTGCTATTGGGGGCACACTTTACATCGTCGGCATGCTGGTTTTAGTTGTTAATGTTATAGCTACTATAAGAAGTGGTAGTAAAGTACAGGATGAATTGGCAGAAGCTCCGGCTCTTGAGCGCGTTTCCAAAAGACGAATTGCTAGTGAAGGTTGGCATACATGGTTAGAAAGAAGACCTATTAAACTAACCATTTTTGCAACAATTGCCATATTAATTGGAGGTATTATACAAATTGTACCAACAATAATGGTAAAATCTAATATTCCGACTATAGCAAGTGTGAAACCTTATACACCTTTGGAATTAGAAGGTAGAGATATTTACATTCGTGAAGGTTGTGTAGGCTGTCATTCCCAAATGATTCGACCATTTAGAGATGAAGTTGAACGTTATGGTGAATACTCTAAGGCTGGTGAGTATGTATACGACCATCCATTCTTATGGGGTAGTAAACGCACAGGTCCAGACCTACACCGTATTGGCGGCAAGTATTCTGACAACTGGCACTTTAACCATATGTACGACCCACAAAGCACCTCATCAGGTTCTATTATGCCACGTTACCAATGGCTGATTAAAAATGAATTGGACAAATCCCAAACCGAATCTAAAATGGAAACCATGGTATCGCTTGGTGTTCCTTATTCAGACGAGGACATCGCGAACGCACAACAAAGTATGTTAGAACAGGGCAAACTAATTGAAGAAAACTTATACAGTGATCCTGATTTTACCAGCACTTATGAAGCAGATAAAAAAGCTGCTGCAGCCAGTGGAGTACCATTTGTAGAAATGAAAAACAGAGAGATTGTGGCCTTAATTGCTTATCTGCAACGTTTGGGTACAGATATTAAAGTAGAGACAGCTCAAAAATAACCCAATAAGCAAAATATCATGTTAAAATTTGTAAAAAAACATATGGAGAGCATCACAGGTATAGAAATCTATCCTATTATTTCACTGCTCATCTTTTTTATCTTTTTCGTAGCACTTTTTTGGTGGGTTGTAACCGCTAAGAAAGATTATATAAAAACAGTTAGTAACATACCATTAGACAACCAAAATAACGACATATTATGAGACAGTTAGTTCCATCTTGGATTCGCGTTCCTGTTGTATTCTTTATCATTTTTGGAGCAGTTGAATTCTTTGTAGATTCTGGCGAGAAACCAGCATTTATTGAATATCCAGTAGTACTATTATTTCTCTTATTAGTATTGTTGATTCTAATTGCCATTGAAGCCATTGTTGGCGCATTAGAAAATGTAATGCTTCATAAATTAGACGAGGAAGCTAAAGCAGGTTTCTTAGCCGAAAAGGAAAAAGCGTACCAGTTTACTTGGCTAAAAACTACTTACAAAACCCTTCTGGGACAAAAACCCATTGAGGAAGAAGGCGAAATTATATTAGACCATAATTACGATGGCATTAAAGAACTTGATAATAATTTACCACCATGGTGGCTATATGGCTTCTACATCAGCATAGCATTTGCTGCGATTTATTTGGTAAGGTTTCATGTATTTGATGGCGATACGCAATTAGATGAATTGGAAACTGAATTAGCTGAAGCCAGAATTGAAATTGAAGCATACAAAAAAACGGCCAAAGACTTAGTAGATGTAAATACTGTAGTTATGCTTACAGAAGCAGATGATTTAAAAACAGGTAAGTCCATCTTTGAAACCAACTGTGTGGCCTGCCACATGGCAGATGGTGGCGGTGGCATTGGGCCAAACTTAACAGATAAACACTGGATTCTTGGTGGAGGTATTAAAAACGTATTTAATACTATTTCAGAAGGTGGTCGTTCGGGTAAAGGTATGATTCCTTGGAAAGCACAATTAAAACCATCACAAATAGCTAAAGTAGCAAGTTATGTACTCACATTACAAGGTACAACTCCCGCAAATCCAAAAGCTGCCGAAGGCGATATTTGGGTAGATGAAAGTGAAGAAATAACCACTGAAGATAATCCTGAAACACCAACCACTGAAGCTGTTGGTACAGAATAAACATACAACTTCAAAACTAAATTAAACTAAACTTTTGAAGACGACCTACAAGGGTGTTTTAAACCTTGTAGGTCTTAAAAATAAAACTACCAACATACCTGTAAAGCTGTAAAAACCTTATAGGATAATGATTAAAAATGGATACCCCAGAGAACGAAATATTTAGAGATTCTATAGCAACGGTTACTGAAGAAGGTAAACGTGCTTGGGTGTTTCCAAAAAAACCAAAGGGTAGATTTTACGAATATCGAAAATACGTAAGCTACTTTCTACTGGTGTTTTTATTCCTATCTCCATTTATAAAAATAAACGGAAATCAATTTTTACTATTCAATGTATTAGAACGCCGTTTTAATATTTTCGGATTCCCATTTTGGCCCCAAGATTTTCATTTGTTTGTAATTTCCATGATAATTGGAGTGGTATTCATCACTCTCTTCACAGTGGCTTTTGGCCGGATTTTCTGTGGATGGATTTGCCCACAAACTATCTTTATGGAAATGGTGTTTAGACGCATTGAATATTGGATTGAAGGTGATAGAAACAAACAAAGAAAACTGGCAAGACAAAAGTGGAACGCTGAAAAAATAAGAAAGAAAGGACTGAAATTTTTCATTTTCGCTGTGATTTCCTTTTTAATTGCCAATGTGTTTTTAGCTTATTTAATTGGGGGAGACGAATTGATAAGATATATTTCTGAAGGGCCTTTTAATCACATAAGCACACTTATTGCGTTACTAATCTTTACAGCAGTATTCTACTTTGTTTTTGCTTGGTTTAGAGAACAAGTGTGTATTATCGCATGCCCTTATGGACGGTTACAGGGTGTATTATTAGATACAAAATCTATCGTAGTGGCATATGACCATAAACGTGGGGAAGGTGCTAACGGGAGAAAAAAATTCCGTAAAAATGAGGATAGAAATACTTTAGGTCATGGAGATTGTATTGATTGTATGCAGTGTGTACACGTATGCCCTACAGGAATAGACATTAGAAATGGCACCCAATTAGAGTGTGTAAACTGTACTGCTTGTATTGATGAATGCGACCATATCATGGAAAGTATATACTTACCAAAAGGTTTGATTAGATACGCAAGCGAAGAAAATATTGAGAAAAAAACACCTTTTAAACTTAGTGCAAGAATGAAAGGATATACAGCAGTATTATCAATTCTTGTGGGTGTTTTAGTGGGTATGCTGTTTTTAAGAAATGATGTAGAAGCTAATGTTTTGCGATTACCGGGACAGCTTTATGAACGTAAAGATGACGGTATTATCAGCAACGTTTACACATACAAATTAGTGAATAAAACCACTGAAGATATTGAAGGTGTAAACTTTAAACTAATGTCCCACGAAGGTGCATTAAAATTGGTATCTACGAGCAAGGATTTTGTTGTGCCTAGTCAAGGTATGGCAGAAGGCACCTTATTTATAGAAATAAACAATACAGCATTAAGTGGCGATAGAAATAAAATAAAAATTGGTGTTTATAAGGATAATGAACTCATAGAAACCACTACGGCAAACTTTTTGGGTCCGAGGAGTTACAGGTAACTGAGTTTACAGTAAACAGTTGTAGTAAGCAGTCTTAACCTTTAGGTAAAATGACGTTATCGGATAAGTATATTAGAAATTGAACGGCATGCTTGAAATGCACGACCGGGGAGGGATTGAGTAGTGAAATATTATATTCATTAATTCAAAATAAAATGCATAAATAAAGCCAGAACCAACAGGGAAAAGCTGTAAAAACATAAGATTATGAAACTAAATTGGGGAACAGGAATTGTACTAGCATTTATAGGCTTTATTGCCTTTATCATGTACTTTATCGTTAGCATGAACATAAATGATAAATACGACCATGATTTGGTAAGCGAGGATTATTACAGTGAAGAGCTTAAATACCAAAACGATATTGATAAGCTTAAAAATTCTAAAACGCTTAAAACCAATATAAGTTATACCAAAACAGCTGATGGGTTAAAAATTAGTTTCCCTGAAGATATTAATTATAAAGAGATTACCGGAAAATTGTTCCTATATAGGCCATCTAACAAACAACTGGACTTTGAAACTGCTATTTCATTGTCTAATTCTTATTTGCTCATACCTGACGAACGTTTGGTAGATGGCCGCTGGAACATTAAAATAGATTGGAACTACAAAGGTAAGTCATACCTATTTAAGGAACCTATTGTGTATTAGTATGTTTTGGTCTGCATTTATATTGGGGGTTTTAGGAAGTTTTCACTGCGTTGGCATGTGTGGGCCTGTGGCTTTTATGTTACCTGTAGATCGTTCCAATAAGGTTAAAAAAATTTCACAAATAACAGCTTATCATATAGGCAGACTTTTAGCCTATAGCTTTATTGGGTTAGTATTTGGCATTGTAGGTAAGAGTTTGTCTATTTTTGGTTTTCAGCAGCAATTATCCATTGCCATTGGAGTTTTAATGATTGTAGTGATTGTAATGCCTCAAAAAACATTTAATACTTACAACGTTTCTAAACCAATTTATAAAGTGATTACAAAAGTAAAATCGGCTCTAGGTAAGGCCCTCAAAAAGAAAACCATGGATACATTTTTAACCATAGGGTTTTTAAATGGCTTTTTACCTTGCGGTCTGGTATATATGGCGGTTTTTGCCACTATAGCCAATGGTAGTGTTGCCAATGGTACTTTTTACATGATGGTATTTGGCTTGGGCACCATACCATTAATGACCAGTGCCATTTATTTTAGTCACTTTCTAAAAGGCAAAACAAGACAGCGCATACAAAAGGTCATTCCTGTTTTTGTTATAATTATTGGTACACTTTTCATTTTACGCGGTTTAGGTCTAGGCATTCCTTACCTCTCTCCTGCTCCAGTTTATGAACTGGTTAGCAATGGTATAGATTGCCATTAAATTAATTTAGGATTCTCACACTATAGCGTTTTAGGGTTATCTGCTATATCTGTACCCTTTTTCCAAATAGACTTTTACATAAAAACCCTTGTATTTAAATGGTAATTCTTTTTTATATAAGAATTCCTTATGGGTAACATTAACAAAACTAATAGTTAAATTAACATAATTAATAGTATTGCTATTATATTTGCGCTTAAAATTATTAATTATGGACTCATTACTTTCAAACTTAAAGATTGCTGTTCCAGAAAAAATATATGTAAAAGATCCTGAATCATCAGCTTTAGGTAAACGCATTGTAGAGCACAGCATTATTTTAATAGACGACATTGGTTTTGATAGTTTTACCTTTAAAAAACTTGGCACTTTAATAGGCTCTAACGAGAGTTCTATATATCGCTATTTTGAAAGTAAACATAAACTACTACTGTACTTATCGTCATGGTATTGGGCATGGATAGAGTACCAGCTAGTTGTAGAAACCCATAATTTAAATCCATTAGACAAATTACAAAAGGCGGTGGAGGTCGTATCTAGAACCACCAAAGAAGATTCCAATTTTTCTCATATAAATGAGGTAATTTTAAATCGTATTATGGTAAACGAAAATTCAAAATCATTTTTAACCAAAGAGGTAGACCAAGAAAACAAAGAGGGTTACTTCGTTATTTATAAACGCATCGTTCATCGGTTACGAGATATGATAATTGCGTTAAAATCTAATTACAAATATCCATCCAGCCTGGCAAGTACGATTATAGATGGGAGCTTACACCAACACTTTTTAAAAAGTCATTTTACCTCCATTACAGATTGTGATGCAGATGTAACCCCTACCCAATTTTACAAAAACCTAGTGTTAAACACCTTACAATCTTAATTATGGAACAACCAAAAATGACCCCTTGGCAACGTTTAATCGGGTTGCTTCAACTAGAAAAAAGGGATATACTGCAAGTATTTTACTATGCTATATTTTCGGGTGTGGTAGCTTTATCGTTACCGTTAGGAATACAGGCTATAATTAACCTAATTCAAGGTGCACAAGTCTCTACCTCTTGGGTGGTACTTGTAGTTTTAGTTACCCTAGGTGTGGCATTTGCAGGCCTATTACAATTAATGCAACTAAGAATTATAGAAACCATTCAACAACGTATTTTCATGCGTTCGTCGTTTGAGTTAACGTATCGCTTCCCTAAGATAAAAATGTCTGAGCTACGAAATTACTATCCGCCAGAGCTAGCAAACCGTTTTTTTGATACGTTAACCATACAAAAAAGCTTATCTAAAATTTTAATAGATGTTCCAACTGCGGTACTTCAAATTGTATTTGCATTAATATTGCTATCATTTTATCATCCATTCTTTATCATATTTGGCTTGCTGCTTTTAGCGCTCATTTTTGTGGTGTTTAAATTCACAGCAATTAAAGGTTTAGAAACCAGTCTCGTTGAATCCAAGAAAAAGTATATGGTTGCACATTGGATTCAGGAAATAGCCAGATCCGTAATCAGCTTTAAATTATCGGGCAGCACGAGTCTGGGGTTACAAAAAAACGACAACCTTGTAAGCGGTTATCTTAATGCTAGAGAAAACCACTTTAAAGTATTAATGCTTCAATTTATCCAAATGATAAGCTTTAAAGTGATAGTAACTGCAAGTTTATTATTGATAGGCGGTGCTCTTGTTTTAAATCAAGAAATGAACATAGGTCAGTTTGTTGCAGCCGAAATCATTATCCTATTGGTTATAGCCTCTGTGGAAAAATTGATCCTTGGTTTAGAGTCCTTTTACGACACGTTAACATCACTGGAAAAACTAGGGCAAATTGTAGACAAAGGTTTAGAAAGCCAAACAGGGGAGCAACCAAAATTTAGTAAAGGCATACGAATTGAGCTAGACCAAGTAGCCTATGAGGTTGATAATAGGGACAAGCACATCCTCAGGAATATTTCTTTAACCATAAATCCTAAGAGCCGTATTCTGGTACGTGGAGAAAGTGGTTCAGGAAAATCTACTTTACTAAGGCTTGTTGCAGGAGTTATTCAGGCTACCTCTGGTCATGTTTACGTAAACGATATGTCCATTAATAGTTTACACCTAAATTTTTACAGATCGCAATTAGGTTTATCATTATCAGACGAAACCCCATTTGAAGGCACCATTAAAGACAATTTAACCTTTGGAAACCCTGATATTACCGATGAACAAATCATGGAAGTCCTAGAAAATGCAGGTTTAAAAAGTTTTATAAAAGACCAACAAAATGGTTTGAATACCATACTTTACCCTGACGGAAAACAAATGTCGTACACCTTATCTAAGAAGATTGTACTTGCCAGAGCTATCTTAAAACAACCTAAAGTACTTATCCTAGAAGATGCCTTAGATCGTTTTAACAAGAAAGAAACCGATGCTATTATAGACTATTTAACACATAAAGATAGGCCATGGGCACTTGTAGTTGTAAGTAGTAGCGATGCATGGTTAAACAAATGTAGCGAGATAATTACTTTAGAACAGGGAAGAATTAAAAATTAAAATATAAGTTATGCTAAATATCACACATAACCAGTTAAATAAAACAATTGATTTAGGTGTCTTTAAATCAGGAAAAAACGTGTTGAATAAAAAGTATTACAAATACTTTAACAGGTTTTTATTAACTGCTGCCATTATTATCCTAATAGTACTATTTTTACCTTGGACACAGAATATTTCTGGAAAAGGTTTGGTTACTACCTTAAAACCAAATCAACGTCCACAAACCATTCAATCCCAAATACCTGGACGTATAGAAGATTGGTATGTACAGGAGGGCGACACTGTAAAAGCGGGAGATACTATTTTAAGAATTTCTGAAATTAAAAGTGAGTATTTTGATGACCGATTGGTGGAACGTACCAACGACCAAATTGTAGCAAAATCATCTTCAGTTAATGCTTATGGCGGAAAAGTGGAAGCTTTAAATAGACAAATTTCTGCCTTGCAAAACGAGCGTTCTTTAAAGCTGGAACAAACCAGAAATAAACTGTTACAATCGCAACTAAAGGTAAAAAGCGACAGTATTGATTTAGAAGCAGCAAAAACCAATTTAAAGATTGCCGAAACCCAATACAATCGTATTTTTACGTTACAACAAGAAGGTTTAAAAGCTGTAAAAGATGTTGAAGAAAAGCGTTTAAAACTACAGGAAACCCAAGCAAAATTTATATCACAGCAAAACAAGTATTTGGCAAGCCAAAACGAAGTGATCAATGCCGAATTAGAACTTTCTAGAACTAAAGCCTCGTTTGCAGATAAAATATCTAAGGCGCAGAGTGATATGTTTACGGCACAATCCAGTCAGTTTGATACCAAAGCACAGGTTACCAAACTAGAAAATGCAAAAACTAATTACGAGCGTAGAAATAGTTTGCTATATGTAACTGCGCCTGTAAACGGCATCATCAATAAAGCATTAAGAGGTGGTGTAGGTGTTACATTTAAAGAAGGGGAAGAATTAGTAGGCATTATGCCATTGCAATACGATTTAGCAGTTGAAACGTTTGTTCGCCCTATTGATTTACCACTAATACACATTGGCGAACATGTACGCGTACAGTTTGATGGTTGGCCCGCCATAGTATTTAGCGGATGGCCCAACGTATCTTATGGTACTTATGGCGCTAAAGTTGTGGCTATCGAAAATTTTATTAGCGATAATGGTAAATATAGAATTTTATTAGCTCCAGATGAGTCAGACCACGAGTGGCCCAAAGCAATTCGTGTAGGTTCTGGTGCGCAAACCATAGCTTTATTAGAAGATGTCCCTATTTGGTTTGAGTTATGGCGACAAATTAACAGTTTCCCTCCTAACTATTATCAACCAGAGGGTAACAAAACAGCCTCAAAAAAAGACAAAAAATGAGAATAGCCCTAATAAGCATATTAATCCTCTTTAGTGGTTTAACCTCTGCTCAAGATTCTACTTCGGTAATTTCCTTAGCAGAATATTTAGGGTACGTTAAATCATTCCATCCTATTGTAAAGCAAGCCAATTTGGTTATTAACGAGAGTGAAGCCAAATTGATGAAGGCTCGAGGTGCATTCGATCCTAAGTTAGAAGTGGATTACGATAGAAAGAAATTTAAAAACACTGAGTATTTTGATAAACTAAACGCCACTTTTAAAATTCCAACCTGGTTTGGTATTGAGTTTAAGGGTAACTTTGAAGAAAACACAGGGGATTTCCTTAACCGAGAAGCTGATGTTCCGTTGGATGGCTTATACAGTGCAGGGGTTTCTATACCAGTAGCACGTGGCTTACTTACCAACAAGCGTATGGCCATGTTAAGGCAATCGCGTTTGTATATAAAACAAGCACAGGCCGATAGGCAGTTACTTGTTAACAACATTATATACGAAGCCACTGTAACCTATTTTAATTGGCTACGTAGATATAATGAAAAACGTGTATATGAGGATTTTTTAGAGAATGCTGAAATACGCTTCAATGGCATAAAAAAGAGTCATGAAGTTGGAGATATGCCAGCTATTGATACTTTAGAGGCAAGAATTGCACTTAACAATAGAAAATTAAACTTAGAAAAATCTAGGATTAAATTTATAAAAGCATCTTTAGAGCTTTCTAATTTTATATGGCTGAATAACAATACCCCCGTTGAGCTAGAAGATAATGTTATACCCGATGTTGATACGTTTTTATCGGTAGATGAAACTTTAAATACCTCTGGTCTCGATATTGAAAGTTTTGATATTGAAAGCCATCCAAAGCTACAATCCCTGGATTATAAGATTAGGAGTTTAAATATTGAAAAGCGTTTAAAGGCGAACAATCTATTACCCCAAATAGATTTACAGTATAATTTTTTATCTGAAACCCCAGAAGTTGCCAGATCTTTCAGTACCTCAGCCTATAAAAGTGGGGTAAATATTAACTTCCCACTATTTTTAAGAAAGGAACGTGGTGATTTAAGGTTGGCAAAATTAAAGTTACAAGATACCAGGTTTGAAGTTCAAGATACTAGGGTAAGCTTAAGAAATAAGATTGATGCCATTAACCAAGAACTAGACTCTTACGTTACCCAAAGTGATTTTACCGAAGTTATTGTAGACGACTATGCCACCATGCTCTCTGCAGAAGAACGTAAGTTTTTCTTAGGGGAAAGCTCATTGTTCTTAGTAAATTCCCGAGAATCTAAACTTATTGATGCAAAGTTAAAAGCCATAGAAATTGAGAATGATTTCTTAAAAACTAAAGCTAATTTATTTAATGTATTGGCTATTCCTGAAGGTCCGACTAATTAAGGGATTGGGATTGCTTTCATTTTATAACTTTACTTGATTTTATCAGAAAAAAATAATAGCTCCGTTTATCTTTGGATATGAGCCATTAAAATAGTTTATATCAGCTAAGTTGTACATCATATAAAAATTACGTTCAAAAGAAAAATCATAAGATTAAATTTGTAACTTTGGTATTATGGATTTAAGCTTAGAAAATAAAAAAATTGAATTAATTCAATGGTTATCAACTTTAAATGACAAGTCTCTGATTGACAAACTAATGAAATTAAGAGAAAAGGAAAAAAACGATTGGTGGAATGAAATTTCAGCAAGGGAAAAAAAGTCTATCGAAAAAGGAATTATAGATGCTGATAGAGGAAATTTGACTTCTCACTCAAATGTGAAAGGGATTTATGAAAAGTGGCTATAAAATACTTTGGACTGACCACGCAATATCCGAACTTAAAGAAACTTTAGAATACCTAGAAAATAATTGGACTGAAAGAGAATTAAGAACATTTTCCCTTAAACTAGATCACACAATCGAACTGATTTCTAAAGCACCTGAAATATTCCCCACATCTATCGGGAAAAAGAATATCCGAAAAGCTGTAGTTGAAAAACACAATAATCTCTATTACAGAATTAATAAAAATTCAATTGAGATTGTTTCTTTATTTTCAAACAGAAAGCATCCGAAAAAAAAGAAAATATAAAATCGTTGCTGACAAAGTAAGCTTTTGGTTCCGCTCATATGCAACCAAAACTATTAGTAAAATAGCCCTACCACTAGCCTTAAGGGTCTAGAAGGGCTGTGTAACACCCAAAATATAACCATTTAAATCTTAAACGTCATAACTGGTAATGTCGCATGGTTGGCAACATCTTCTCCAATACTACCCTCAAAGAAATGTGCTAAGCCTTTTCTGCCGTGGGTAGGGATAGCAATAATATCTGCCCCAATTTTATTGGCACAATTTAGCAGACCATCTTCAACCGTATAATCTGCTACATAGCACACATCTTCCATCTTATCTAAGTTTCTATCTGCTTTGGTAAAGAAGTTTACAACGTTACGCTCAATTTCCAATGTACTTTTAAAACGATCGTTTGGCAAGTTAACATGCACTAAATACACTTTAGCACCAATTTTTTCAAATAACTGTTTTGCTTTAAGGTAAGACGAAATACATTCTTCAGAAAAATCGCAAGCAAAAGCTACCACATCAAAATGAATATTTGGCAATTCCTTTTTTACTACCAGCACAGGAATTTCCGCATGGCGTACCACGCGCTCTGTGTTAGAGCCAACAAAATATTCCTTAAGTCCAGATGTGCCATGGGACCCCATTACAATTAAATCCGCATCGGTTTTTATAGCTACATCATTTACTTCGCTAAATATTTTAAAGTGTTTTACCAAGGGGGTTACCTTTATATCTTGCAAAAAATCCTTTTTTAAAAATGCTTTAAACTTCTTTTCAGCTAGTTTTAAAAAAAATGCTGTTTTTTCATGTTGCAAACCATCAGAAGACGAAAGCATAATATCAGACATCTCTAACATGTGTAGTGCTAGTACTTCTGCGTTATACACTTTAGCTAATTTAGCTGCAGTTTTAAGTGCATATTCTGAGTGATTTGAAAAATCTATGGGTACAATAATTTTTTTCATCTTGTTGTTTTTTAATAATTAGTGCTAGTAAAGAATAACGGTAAATTTGGTAGGTTTCGTTAAACCGTCATTGAGAACAACTGTGTTTCTGGCTGTTTTCGTTTTAACAACACATCAAAAGCCATACACACATTACGTACAAAAGGTTTTCCTTTTTCTGTGACTTCAATACCATCAGCATAAATACGTACCAATCCGTCAGTTTCCATTTCTTTTAACTGAATTAAAACATCTGGTATTTCCTCAAAATAAAGGTTAGTATTGCTCCAAGACGTTTTAAAGCGACACATTAAGTTTAATATATGCTGTCTTATAATTAAATCTTCAATATTTAGTATATGTCCCCTAAACACTGGTAATGTATTGGTTTTTAATATCTCGTAATAGGATTTAATATCTTTTACATTTTGCGCAAAACCATACCAAGCATCACTGATGGAGGATACTCCTAACCCAATCATGGCTTGTGTTTTAGAAGCGGTATAGCCCATAAAATTCCTGTGTAATGTTCCATGTTCCATAGATTGGTACAAAGCATCTGTTTTAAGGGCAAAATGGTCCATCCCAATTTCTTCATAACCTACTTCTGCCAATAGCTGTTTACCTATTTCATACTGTGCTCTCTTAAGACTTGCACTAGGTAAATCGCTATCTTGAAATCCTCGCTGTCCGTTACCTTTTATCCAAGGCACATGTGCATAACTATAAAATGCCAAACGATCTGGAAGCAACAGTTTTGTTTTTAAAATGGTATCCTTAATATGCTCTAGTGTTTGGAAGGGAAGTCCAAAAATAATATCATGCCCTACTGATGTATAACCCACCTCCCTAGCCATATCAGTGGCTTTTTTTACATGTTCAAATGGCTGGATACGATGAATAGCCTTTTGTACTGTTTCATTGTAGTCTTGAACGCCAAAGCTTACACGCCTAAAACCTACATCATATAAAGCCTGTAAATGTGCTCTGGTTGTATTGTTAGGATGCCCTTCAAAACTAAACGCATAATCTGGTGCTAATTGCGAAGTCTTTAAAATTTCAGAAATTAAATATGTTAAATGTTCGGGACTAAAAAAAGTTGGTGTACCTCCTCCAAGATGTAATTCCCTTATAAGAGGTGTTTCATTAAATAACTCCAAATATAAACGCCATTCCTTTAATACGGCGTTTATATAGGGCAATTCTACTGCATGTTGTTTTGTAATACGCTTGTTACAGCCACAAAACGTGCACAAACTCTCGCAAAACGGCAAGTGAATGTATATACTTATACCCTCTTTGGTATTACTTTCCTTTAACGAATACCTCAAGGAGGTTTTCCATTCTTCAACAGAAAATGTTGCACTATCCCAATAAGGTACAGTGGGGTAACTTGTATAACGGGGACCTGCTATGTTATACTTATTTACTAATGATGTTGACATACCTGATAATTATATACCAAAATTAGAAGATTGAAAAGTGAAAAAATATGACATAAGTCATATCATTAATGTTGCAATTCATGGATTTATAACTTAACTTTCGAGATAACTAAAAATCATATGAAAAATGAAAAAATTAAGTATTGTTTTTTTTGTTTTAGCATTGACCCTAACCGCATGTAAAAACGAAAAAAAAGAAGTAAAAACAGATACAACCAGTGATGTTACCACTGAAAAGTTTGTTGTAAAGTCTGAAGCTACATCTGTAAAATGGACCGCTTATAAAACCACTG
Organism: Hyunsoonleella ulvae; assembly: GCF_016827605.1. Taxonomy (GTDB): domain Bacteria; phylum Bacteroidota; class Bacteroidia; order Flavobacteriales; family Flavobacteriaceae; genus Jejuia; species Jejuia ulvae. The sequence continues at coordinate 180,935 of NZ_JAEPJQ010000001.1, forward strand.
AAAAAAAAGGTGTTGGTGGCGAATTTAAGACGGTAAATTTTGAAAACAAAGAAGGGGCATCTGTAGAGGAAGCGCTTAATAACCTTGAGTTCTCAATCCCTGTAAGCAGTTTATTTACTAAAGATGAAGGTAGAGATGCGAAAATAAAAATGTTTTTCTTTGGAAAAATGTTAGATACAGAGCTTTTAAAAGGCACCATAAAACACAATGGTACAGATTATAGTGCAGCTTTAACCATGAATGGGGTTACTAAAGATCTACCACTACAGGTAACTGTTACTGACCAAAGACGTGTTACCATGACTGGCACTATAAACTTGGCCGATTGGGATGCATTAGAGGCCTTAGCATCCTTAAATAAGATATGTTATGAGTTACACAAAGGTCTTGATGGTGTTAGTAAAACATGGGAAGATGTTGCCCTTGAAGTATCTACATACTTACGCAAAAGCTAAAAAAATTGACATTTATAAAAAACCACAGCATCCTACTAATAATCCCATTGTTACTTTTTACATCATGTAAAAAGAACAATGAAAAAGAGAGTGTAGTAGCACCTATTGTGGAAACAGAAGTTACTCTACCTAAAAAGTTTAAAGTAGTGCTTAACCCCGAGTATAATGTTAATGTAACTGGCAAAGTAATGCTTAAGGCAGAACAAAATAATGTAACCTTAACTGCTATTGTTAGTGGACTTGTTCCTGGAGAACACGCATTATACATTCAAGACAAAGTGAACCAGAGCGATGATAACTCCAAATTTATTGGCAATCTTATAGCTGATGATAGTGGTAACGGTACTATTTCTAGAATTACAGAAGATTGGTGCATAGGTTGTGGTAACGATGCAAAAGATATTTTAGGGAAACACATTGTGGTTTATACCAAAGCAAACGATCCATCAAGTACCTTAGAAACGAGTATAAGTTGCTCGGGACTTATAAAATAAAAACGTATTGCTTATCCTATAGAAAAGCTGCCTTTTTGGTAGCTTTTTTTTATGGTAGTAACTAGTATCAAAAAGTTAGTAACATCCTTAAATCTTCCTCGCCTTCAAACAAAATATCAGAGGGTATAATTTATCCTGGGTAACATACATCCCAGAATCTGTCTTTGCCAAATTAGGCAACACATTGTATGGACTTTCATTGTACTCCTTCAAATATTCTATATGCAAACCTGCTTCGGTTAACGCTGAAACCACTTCGCCTAAGCCATGATTCCAACAGTATTCTTTACTAATCATTTTTGAGTTTTCATCGGCATAAGTCCCCTCATATTCCTCATAAATAACCTCATCTTGCATATAACCATATTTCATGATGGGTGTATCTCCCAAATAATCAAACATCCAAACCATAGGATGAAATTCTGCTATGAAAAACGTTCCTCCTTGTTTTAAACGTTCTGCAATCATCCGCCCCCATGGTTTTAAATCTGGTAACCAACCAATCACACCATAACTGGTAAAAACAATATCAAATTCAGCTTTTACATATTTGGAGGTATCTAAAACATTACAGCATACAAATTTAGCATCTAACTGTAACTCATCATTCAATTGTTGTGCTAGTTTTATCCCTTCATCGCTCAAGTCTACGCCAATACACTTAGCACCTAACCTACTCCAACTCAACGTATCTTGTCCAAAATGACATTGCAAATGCAGCAAAGATTTCCCAGAAACATCGCCTAAAGCTTCTAACTCATAGGACATTAAAGATGATTTTCCTTTTTTAAATCCTGCCATGTCATACATATCACTTTTGGCATGAACTTTGACTTTGTTATTCCAAGTAGATTTATTGGTTTTAAAAAAAGAATTAATTGATTTCATTTCTGTAAGTTAAACATCTAAGCTACGACCTATATCGTAAATATAGTATAAAGTTTTTTCCGCATACGCGTCTATATATATTTAAAGCGCTTCGATAATTAATTATCAAAGCGCTTTATCCTTTTTGGTAATTTTTAACTAACCTTTAAATGCTGCTTGTACATGTGCCCCATCACAATAAGGTTTGTTATCAGACTTTCCACACCTACAAAATGCTGTAGTTTTATTTTTTGTTTCAGAAGAACCATCTTTAGCCACTACCTTCAGAGTGCCATACACCAATAACGGTCCATTTTCTAGCACTTCTATTTTAGTCTTCATAGTTTCAGAGGTTTTATCCTTTTCATCATTCATATAAAAACGTAATGCACCTGATGGGCATTGTTTTACTTGATCGATAATAGCCTCTGTTTCTGCCTCATCCATTTTAACCCAAGGTCTTAACCTTGGCCGGAACACCTTTGGCAAACCCTTAGCGCAGATCGCAGAATGGATACATTTTTCAGCTTCCCAAACTACTGTGGTTTCTCCATTTGTGTATTCTTTTATCTTACCCATATTTTAGTTTTTACTAAAGATACAAAAACCAGCTCATTTTAACCTCCACTGTTGTTCTTTACTTCTAAGCTTTTATTGCTTATTTTTGTTAGAAACCGAAAACAAAAATCTATTGTCTGATTACAAATTAGGTCTTGATTATGCTCTAAAACAAGACCAAAATGACACTTTAAGACCTTATCGAAATCTGTTTCACATTCCAAAAGACAAAAATGGAAATGATTTGATTTACATGACAGGGAACTCTCTTGGTTTGCAGCCCAAACAAACCAAATCTTATGTAAATCAAGAACTTGACGATTGGGCTAGTTTGGGTGTAGAAGGCCATTTTGAAGCCAAAAACCCATGGTTAAAATACCATGAATTCCTAACAGAACAAATGGCAGAGATGGTAGGAGCAAAACCCATTGAAGTTATTGTAATGAATACCCTTACGGCAAATCTTCATTTTATGATGGCTTCGTTCTACCAACCCACTACATCCCGATATAAAATATTGATTGAAAGTGATGCATTCCCTTCTGATAAATATGCTGTAGAATCACAATTACGGCATCATGGATTTGATCATAAAGATGGATTAGTACTTTGGAAGCCCCGAAAAGGAGAAGAGCTACTAAATTATGAGGATTTAGAAAATATTTTAGAAGAACAAGGGACAGAGATTGCCTTGATTATGATTGGAGGGGTAAATTATTACACCGGACAATTTTTTGATTTAAAACGTATTACAGCACTTGGCCATAACCATGGTTGTATTGTTGGTTTTGATTGTGCCCATGGCGCAGGTAATGTTGCACTTAATATACATGATTCTGGTGCCGATTTTGCAGCATGGTGTACCTACAAATATTTAAATTCTGGTCCAGGTAGCTTAGCAGGGTGTTTTGTACATGAAAAACATGCCCATAGAAAAGACCTTAACCGATTTGCAGGCTGGTGGAGTCACAACAAAGAAACACGTTTTAATATGCGAGGGGAATTCGATCAATTGCCTGGAGCCGAAGGTTGGCAGTTAAGTAATCCACCTATTTTATCTATGGCAGCTATAAAATCGTCTTTAGATGTTTTTACCAAAGTTGGTATGGAAGCTCTAACAGAAAAATCTAAAAAACTCACAGGGTATTTTGAGTTTCTACTTAAAAATTTAGGAGAGGATTTTATTAGGATTATAACACCTAGCCAACCAGAGGAACGTGGATGTCAACTTTCTATACAAGTTAAAAATGCAAATAAATCTTTGCACCATAAATTAACCGAAGCCGGCGTTGTTAGTGATTGGCGAGAACCAGATGTAATTCGTTGTGCACCTGTACCTCTTTATAATTCGTTTGAAGATGTTTACAGGATGGTTGAAAAATTGAAAGCTATTTTAAATGATTAAAAAAGCATTCATATTAATATTAGTTTTTCTACTGACAATTTGCTGTAATTCTGGCACTTATGATAATGACCCCAAATCATGGAAAAAAGTATTTGGGGAGGACAGTCCAAAAGGAATAGAAGTAATTCAATCCAGATTTTGGAAATCTGCTCATTGGTCTTATGAATTTGAGTTTTATTGCGAAATGAATGCAACCAAAGAGTTCTTAACTTATTATTTTATTGACCATTTTAAAATGAAACGTCAAAAGAAAAAAGTTGTTTTCTATTCAAATAATAAGCCTAATTGGTTTATTAAAAATCTAGAAAACTATGAAGTCTGGGAAAAAGAATATTCAATTACTCTATATTTAAATGAAGAATCTGATAAGGCTTATTTACATTGTAATCAATTTTAGTGAATGGAAGAGAAACAACAAAACATACTCATCATTGGCGCAGGTCTTTGTGGCTCGCTTTTAGCACTTAGGCTTGCCCAAAGAGGCTACAATGTTTCGGTGTATGAAAAACGCCCCGATTTACGAAAAACTGACATTAGTGCTGGTCGCTCTATAAACCTAGCTTTTTCCAATCGAGGTCGTAAAGGCATAGCTTTGGTTGGAATTGAAGATAAGGTAAAAGCCCTGTGCATCCCTATGCATGGACGTATGATACATGATACCCATGGCAATACGTTTTTATCCAACTACAGTGGCAGAACACATGAACATATCAACTCTATTTCTCGTGGAGATTTAAACACTTTACTTCTAGATGAGGCAGAAAAACACGAAAACGTTAACATATATTTCAACAAGAAATGTAAATCTGTAGATTTTGAAAAGACTACCGCACTTTTTAAAGACTACCTAACAAAAGATGAATTTGTGGAAGACGCCGATGTTATTATTTCTACAGACGGTGCAGGCTCCATTATGCGAAAAAGCTATTATTTAGGTAAAAAATTCTTGTTTAGTTTTTCTCAAGACTATTTAACCCATGGTTATAAAGAACTCTCTATATTGCCCAAAGACAACGGCGTTTACAGAATTCATAAAAACGCATTGCATATATGGCCCCGCAAAAGCTTTATGTTAATTGCCTTACCTAACTTAGATGGTAGTTTTACCGTAACACTCTTCTTAAGTTACAACGAAGGCAAATACAATTTTAACAACCTTACTAATAAAGACATCGTTCTAGAATTCTTTCAGAACGAATTTCCAGATGCATTGGCAATAATGCCAAATTTATTAGATGATTTCTTTGCAAACCCCACGGCGCCTTTAGGTACTATAAAGTGTTCCCCCTGGCATTACAAAGGCAATACACTTTTAATGGGAGATGCGGCACATGCTATTGTCCCTTTTTATGGTCAAGGTATGAATGCCTCTTTTGAAGATGTTGTAGAATTTGATGCTATTTTAGATAAATATGAGGGCAATTGGGAAACTGTATTTTCTGAATATGAAAAAACCCGAAAAAAAGATACTGATGCCATTGCCGATTTGGCTATTGATAATTTCCATGAAATGAAAGATCATGTGGCCAAATCTATATTCAAAGAAAAGCGAAAAATTGAGATGGCTCTGGAAAAAGAATTCCCAAATGACTATGCATCAAAATATAGTTTGGTTACCTTCAATGAAAACATAGGTTACCGCGAAGCTATGCTTCGAGGAAGAGCTCAAGATAAAGCCATTTTAAATATGCTTTCTGATGGTGTGATTTCATCAACAGATAACATCAAAGTTATTTTAGAAAAAGTAAAATTAGAAACTGCCACTATTTTAGAGGATGACAAAATTGCTGGGTTGAGCACAGAACCCAAGGAAGGAATTTAAAACAAAAAATTAATTAAACATATCAACCAACTCCAAAACCCTGTTGAGAGTTTCTCCCCAAAAAGGAGATTAAGAGGGACGTATTAATGGATTTAAAACTAAATAACAAAAATGCCTTGGTATGCGGTAGCACACAAGGCATAGGAAAAGCCACTGCTATTGCTCTTGCCCAAGAAGGTGTTAATGTAACACTGGTGGCAAGAAACAGAGAAAAACTAAAGGAGGTTTTAGCAGCACTGCCGCAACATAGAAACCACAGTTACATAGTGGCAGATTTCTTGAATCCAAGGGATTTACAAGAGCAAGTAATTAAGTTTATTGAGAAACAACATGGTTTCCATATCTTAATCAACAATACAGGTGGACCTGCCAGTGGCGAAATTGTAAATGCTAGTTTAGAGGCTTTTGAAAATGCATTTACCATGCATTTAAAATGCAATCATTTATTAGCACAATCCACACTACCTTTTATGAAAGCAGAGGGTTTTGGCAGGATAGTTAATGTAATTTCAACATCTGTAAAAGAACCTATTCCAAGACTTGGTGTGAGTAACACAATTCGAGGTGCTGTTGGTAATTGGAGTAAGACCTTAAGCATGGAAGTTGCTGAATTTGGTATCACAGTAAATAATGTGCTCCCAGGATTTACAGACACCGAACGTTTGGCTGAAATTATTAAAATAAAAGCTAAGTTAGAAGATACCTCTGTAGAAGAAATGACAGAGATAATGAAAAACTACACACCAGCAAAACGGTTTGCACAAGCAGAAGAAACTGCAAACGCTATTACCTTTTTAGCCAGTGAAGTGGCAGGATATATTAATGGTATTAATCTACCTGTTGATGGTGGTCGGACCAAATCTTTGTAGGGACTTCTTATCCCTTTTAAAGGAAATGAAAAATTACCTAATATGTATTATCTTTAATTTAGAAAATCAATTGTAACTAAAATTCAAATACCCGTTTGGATTTCTCCCTTTGGGAGAATAAGAGGGGCTTACTATGAGCAATGTAACATCTCCCATAAATTTTAAAGCCTGGATTGAGGAAAACCGACACCTTTTAAAACCTCCAGTAGGTAACAAAGTGGTTTGGAAGGATAGCGATTTTATTGTTATGGTGGTTGGCGGTCCTAACAGCAGAAAGGATTATCATTATAATGAAACACCAGAGTTTTTCTACCAAATAGAGGGCGATATTGTTCTAAAAATAATTGACAATGGTGTGCCTAAAGATGTACATATAAAAGAGGGCGATATTTATTTATTACCGCCAAAAGTACCACACTCGCCACAACGAGGTGCAAACACTGTAGGATTGGTTATTGAATATAAGCGCCCTGAAGGCACAAAAGATGCACTGCTGTGGTTTTGTGAAAACTGTGCAACAAAACTATACGAAGAAGACTTTACTTTAGACAACATTGAAACCGATATGCCTAAGATTTTCGATGCATATTACGGAGATAAAAAGAAACGTAGTTGCCCAAATTGCGGTACAGTAATGCAACCCCCTAAAAAGGTTAAACTATAAAATTAATTACCATTCCTGTCTTCACTAAGAATACCCTATAATGAATAAACGTAAACTAAGAATAAACGGTCACTCCCACCTGTTACCTTATCCTGAGGAAATCCCAGAATTTATGAGGGAAAAAGGCATTTTTTGGGTTGATAAAGACCGTAAATTCATGTTGCAAAAAGGGTGGAAACGTCCCGTTACTGATTCTAGCTTTTTTTTAAATGAAAAGTTAGAATGGATGGAACGCAATAAGTTAGACCATGCGGTGGTGTTGAATTTATCCCAACTTTATGGTAACGGCTTGCGTGTAGAAGAAATGAAAAAAGCATTACGCTTTCAAAATGATTTTAATGCTAGAATTCAGCATGAACACCCAGATAAATTCACTTGTGGCTTTGTGGTACACCCCGGTTTTATAAGAAGTGCCGGTTGGGAAATAGAACGTTGTGTGGAAACTTTAGGGATGCGCTTATTATGTTTACCAACGCATTACATGGACACTATTGGTACGTGGCGTTGTATTTTTGATGAGGAAAACGAACCTCTTTTTGAGTTAGCTAATAAATATAATTTAGCTGTTGAAATCCATCCGTATGATGGGGAAAAATTTATAAACCTTGAAAATACTGCATGGAGGTTTCACCTAATTTGGATGTTGGCCCAATGTGCAGATGCTTATCATTTTTTAACATTAAATGGTTATCAAGAAAAGTTCCCCAACATGCGTACATGCTTCGCACATGGCGGACAATTGGCACAAATTAATTTAGGGAGGCGCATTCAGGGGTTTGATGGTAGACCTGATTTGTTTGAAGGCAAGCACCACCCCAGAAAAGCAGTTGGCCACAAAAATATTTTCTTTGATACGTTAGTACATGATACAGGAGGATTAGATTTGTTGATAAGAAATCACGGTTCTAAGCAAGTTATTATGGGGCTAGACGATCCATATCCTCTGGGAGAAATGGAAAGTGAACCGCAATCTTCCTATCCTGGCAAACTTCTAGACTTAGCTATTGAACGAGATATCATTACAGAAACCGAATATAATGCTATTTGGGAAGATAACGTTTTACAATGGTTATATGGTGATGATGAAAATGGCAAAAAAGAATTGGTTGATAGAATTCTATCCTAAAAAATGCTATTTAGTTTACTTTTCTTTCATATATTTAAACAATCAACAAACTAAAATTATGAGAAAAATAGGTTCTTACATGGTCTTTTTTGGACTCTTCGCAATTGTTTTGAATTTCATAGATAGAGTACCAACCATATTAATGTGGATATACAGCTGGGGAGATACTACAGCTTGGATAATAAAAATAGCATTAGTCGTTGTAGGAGCCATACTCTTTATAATGGGAGGAAAAGCTGAAGGGACTGAAACTGGAAACCCTACTAGTGATAATGCTGCTCCAAAAGCAGAAGAATAATAATCGTACTTTTTAGTGATTACCCTAAATTTGTTTTCTATTTTTAGAACTCAAACAGGTAACTTATGCATTTTATTCCTGAAGATTTAGATGATTATGTTGTGGCACACTCTGAAAATGAGCCTGAATTACTACAACAACTTACAAGAGAAACTTACCAGAAAATTTTACAGCCACGCATGTTAAGTGGTCCATACCAAGGAAGGGTTTTAAGTATGATATCTAAACTGGTACATCCAAAAAATATTTTAGAAATTGGAACATATACTGGCTATTCAGCCTTATGCTTAGCAGAAGGTATGCAACCTGATGGCATATTACATACTATTGACATAAATGAGGAGTTAGTAGATTTCCAGAGGAAGTACTTTGATTTGTCTGAATACGGTTCCCGTATTCATCAACATTTAGGAAATGCTTTGGATATTATTCCCAGTTTAGATGTAACTTTTGATTTGGTATTTATTGACGCAGATAAAGAAAACTATTCCAATTATTTCAACATTGTGATAGATAAATTGAGTTCTGGAGGTATTATTTTATCTGATAATGTACTTTGGAGTGGTAAGGTTTTAAATACTTTATTTAAAAAAGAAGACACTTCTACTCCAGCACTAATTGCATATAACAAACTTTTAAAAGAAGATAAAAGGGTAGAAACGGTGGTTTTACCTATTAGAGATGGGTTAACCATAAGTAGAAAAAAGGATTCTTAAACACAAAAAGATATGACTTTATTAAATTTTAAGCTATTAAGCGCAGTTTTAATTATTTCTAGTTTTAGCGTAGTAAATTCTCAATCTACTTCATCACTTTTCAGTTATGAAGAATATGTGGACACCCAAGGAGATACCTTAAAATACAGACAGTTAGTTTGTGATTATGCTGATAACACTAAAAAATATCCGTTAGTAATTTTTTTACACGGAATGGGTGAGCGAGGTAGTAATAATGAAGCCCAGTTAAAATGGGGTGTTAGAAATTTTGCAACAAGCGAAAATATGTCTCAAAACCCATGTATATTAATTGCGCCGCAGTGTCCTGATAATAGTGTATGGGGAAATTATAATAGAAATATGGAACTTCAAGCTCAACCTACTAAACCAATGCAGCTTCTTAGGGAACTTATAAATGAAGTGATAAAAAAATCTCCCGTAGACCCTAATAGAATATATATTACAGGACTTTCAATGGGCGGTTTTGGAACCTATGATGCCATTTCAAGGTATCCAGACTTATTTGCTGCAGCCGTGCCTGTTTGCGGAGGAGGCGATATTTCTAAAGCTAAAGACTTTGCGCATATACCAATTTGGATATTTCATGGAGCAATAGATAGTATAGTAAACCCCATTTTATCAGTAAACATGCTAAATGCCCTAACAGAAGCTGGTGCTACACCCGGTTACACACAATATCCAGAAGTGGGGCACTTTTCTTGGATTATGTCATATAGCGACAAAAATATGATGACTTGGCTATTTAAGCAACGTAAAAAAACCAAAGTTACAGATTAAGAGTAAAAGAGTATAACTTAATTAAAATTTTCGTTTTACTGATCCTGTGAAGTCCTCCAAATCTTCTTTTACCTTATCTATTTCTTGCTTCACATCTTTGGTTACACTGGTATCTATACCATTATTTTCGGCAGTTTTTGTGATTTCTTGCTTTATATCGTTAGTGGCATCTTTTAGCGTACGCATACCTTTACCCAAACCACGTGCAATTTCAGGTAACTTATCTGCACCAAACACCATGATTGCTATAAAAAGGATAAAAGCGATTTCCGTACCGCTAATAAATAAAAATGTTGAAGTTTGTATCACAGTACAAATATAGTAAGTTGTTTTGAGAGCATAAAAAAAAGCCGATTTTAAAAAAATCGGCTTCATAGGAATAATTAAATTGTTTACCCTTTTATACCTTGCTTAAAGTTTTCAAATTCTCCTTTCTCTTCTTTTTTAGGCCAATAATTATTTGTTGTATCAACATCAGCAGTTTCCTCATTAGGATCAATGGCAATGTTTACAATCTCCTTATCACTTGCTATTGCTTTACTTACTTCATTATCATTAAGCCTCCATATTTGTGCTGGGTATTTTTCTGTTTTCTTAGTACCATCAGCGTAGGTATACTCCACAATAATAGGCATTACTAAACCTCCTGGTTTTTCAAAGGTAATATTGTAAAAATACTTTGGTGCTTTTATATGTTGACGCTCTTCCTCCGAGAAATTATCCATTAAATATTCTTTTACTGTTTTAACGTCTTTAGGGTTCTGATCTAACATTGATTTCTTAAAATCCTCACTTCCCTCTTCTACCATATATACTAAAGGTCTTAATTGTTTTTTCTTAATCCCCCTTTCTTTCATTATATTCTTCATGTAAGCATTAGGTTCAGAGGATACATAGTACTTTTTAACATCCTTAAGCCCTATATCTACCCAATCAGTGGTATAAAACCAACCTCTCCAATACCAATCTAAATCAAAAGCTGAAGCATCTTCCATTGTTCTGAAGAAATCTTCTGGTGTTGGGTGTTTAAACATCCATCTGTTAGCATATTCCTTAAATGCATAATCAAATAAATCTCTGCCCATAACCGTTTCTCTTAAAATATTTAGAGCTGTAGCCGGCTTGCCATATGCATTATTCCCAAACTGGTAGGTGTTAATACCTTTGGTCATAATTGGTGCTATGTAATCTTGATTTCCACTCATGTAAGGCACAATCTTTTTTGCAGGCCCTCTTCTATGAGGAAATTCTGTATCACCCTCAGCTAACGCATCAGGATAAGCCTTAGCAAAATCTACTTGAGCCACGTACTGCACAAAACTGTTTAAGCCTTCGTCCATCCATGTCCACTGGCGCTCGTCACTATTTACAATCATTGGAAAAAAGTTATGCCCTACCTCATGGATAATAACTCCCATCATACCATAGCGTACACGATCACTATACGTACCATCTTCCTTAGGGCGTCCATAGTTCCAACAAATCATAGGATACTCCATACCTTGTTGCTTTGCATGAACAGAAATTGCTTTATGGTAAGGATAATCAAACGTCATTCTAGAATACGTTTTTAAAGTACTAGCCACCGCTTTTGTAGACCAGTCCTCCCAAAGTGGATTACCCTCTTTTGGGTACATTGAAACTGCCATTACATCCTTATCTCCTATTTTAACCACCATCATGTCCCAAATAAATTTACGTGAGGTTGCAAAACCAAAATCTCTAACATTCTCTGCTTTTAATTTCCAAGTTTTTGTTGCTGTTGAAAATCCTTTTTCTGCAGCCTCAGCTTCTTCTTGGGTAACAATTAAAACAGGTTCATCATACGATTTTTTTGCTTGCTCATAACGTTCCATCATTGTTTTAGAAAACACTTCTTCTCTATTTGTCAACACACCTGTACCATCTAAAATATGATCTGCCGGAACTGTAATATTAACTTCATAATCCCCAAAGGCTAATGCAAACTCGTCACGCCCCCAGAATTGTGAGTTTTGCCATCCCTCAACATCACTATATACTGCCATTCTTGGAAAAAACTGAGCAATAACATAGGCTCTGTTCCCATCTTTAGGGAAAAATTCATACCCTGAACGACCTTCTTGCTTTACATGGTCATTAATATTGTACCACCACTTTACTGAAAATGAGAACTTATCTCCTGTTGTCATAGGTTTAGGGAGTTCAATACGCATCATGGTGCGGTTAATTATGTGAGGTAGAGGCTTTCCATCAACATCTATAACAGCTTCAATATTAAAACCACCATCAAAAGGTGCCGCTAAATAATCATCTGTAAATTGGCTTGGATACATTACCGGTTCTACCTCATTCCCTTCTATCAAGGGACTCTTAGAATCTTTAGCCCTAACATTCTGGTCTAATTGCACCCAAAGATATTTTAATACATCTGGGGAATTATTAGTATAAGTAATGGTTTCAAAACCTGATAATTTTGCATTTTTATCATCTAAAACAATATCCATTTTGTAATCGGCCTTTTGCTGGTAGTAAGCATGTCCTGGCGCACCAGATGCAGCTCTGTAGACGTTTGGCGTAGAAAACTCATCATAAAGCTGCTTGAATTTATTAGTATTGGTATGCCCTTTTTTAGGAGCTGAATTTTCTTTCTCTTGTGCACAAATACCTGAAGAAATAAAAATTAAAGACAGAAAATAATACAAAAGATGTTTCATTTGATACATTATAATTTTTAAAAAAATTTGTTAATTCTGGTAACACTTTTTCAGAAATGTCACGTAATGCGCGCTAAAATATGACTTTAAAGAAGTTTTGTCCTTTAATTTAATTAAAATTTAACACTGCTTTAGCATTTTGCTTTGTTAAAATAAAACTCTTTCTATTAGAGTTGATGTTAAGTTTTGTAATATTCTGTTGGGTAGCATATAAATCGAATAGGGTTTCATTAGAAACCTCGATGGTTTCTATTTTTGAGACATCTTGAATTTCGAGGTAACATTTTACAATTCCCGCCTCAATTTCCTTACCTATATAATTCATACTTTTTTCAGAGTTATCTATCTTTATCCTTAACTTTTCACTAAGGTACTTGTCCACATAAAAATCTATGTTACTTTGCGTATCATCAAATGTTAAACTTTCATCGTATCGTTCTTTTAGTACATCCTCGAAATCATCAATAAATAGACGGGATATTATTTGAACGGATGCTTTATCTTTAGCATACTCAATTTGTGTATTACTGATGTAGTACTTATGCTCTAGAGAAAAAGAAGACACAGTAAAAACGAAAAGAAATAGAATGACAACTTTCAAGAACCTCATAACCTTTGTAAAATTTCTGCTAATGTAATTATTTTATAAGCTTTCAAAAAGTATTCCAAAAATCAATCCTTGTCCTTCTGGTTTACTTTATATTGTTTAAGTTTTTGTTTTAAAAATTCTAGAATTTCTAAATCTGATTTTTCATGACACCTTTCATGGAAATTCTCATCCATCTCGCAGAAATAAAAGAAATCTATTCTAAATTCTTCTTCAAGTGAAATGATACTGAACAACGTCTCTGAAAATGTCTCTCTTATTTTAACAATTAACGCTTCATTACGTTCATGTTTTACGCGTTGTTTTAGCATTTTTGTTCTGCCAGTTATTCCATTAAGTATTGGATCAAGCGGGATAGATCCTGTTAACGCTCCAAGTAACATTTTAGGTTTAAACTCACCAGCTTCAGCAAGTCTTCGTTCACTTTGTGTAGCAATCTTACCTTTATAACCAGGGATACCTACATCATAAAAATTAATTGGTGCACTACCTTCTACATTTTCAATATCTGAACTTAAATTACCAGACAACACCTTACCAACTGTCACTAAATTTAACGCATTAACCTGTTCAACTAAAATAACCGAAACTGTTCTTGAATCAAAAATAGTTTTAGAAATTATAACATCTTTTACTTCATGTTGTACCGAAGAAAAACTTAAAGTATCATTTATACTTACAGGAATTGTAAAATTCCCCAATTTGTCAGTTATAGTAAACCTCTTTGCTGTTTTATTAATTACATGGATATTTTCCACATTGGCGCTACTTTCAACTTTACCAGTAATTTCAGTAGATTGTGCTATCCCAAACTGAATAGAAAAAAGAATTATAAGAGGTAATGTTAACTTCAAAGAATGAGGATATTTAAAACCTCAATAACGGAAGTAAAGTCTTAAACAAAATAAAAAATGCATCTAAAGTTTTGTTAAATAAGAAGTTACCCTCTTTAATCCTTCTTTAAAAACTCTATGCTTTTTTGATTTAAAAGTTCTAAAAATTCTAATTCCCTACCATAATTAAGCAGAGTAAAATCAAAATCATCACTTTCCACATAAGCTATAAAATCTTCAACACGGTGTTCTGGGATGTTAAAATTATCAACTAAAAACTCCGAGGCAAAATAGTACTTTATGGCATTTGCAGGTACATCAGGCATATCCTTGGGCTTTTTCTCCTTGGCCTCAGATCTAAAGATAGGCAACAACAGTTGGTCCACAACATTTACCACATTTAAACCATTATACAAGGTATTGCGCTGAATATCATCTCCAATATTTTTTACCTCTGTTTTGTAATCGGTTTCAAAATTATACTCACTACTATGTTTCACGCCAAAATAAAGTGCATCCAACTTAGGATTAAAGGTTTTAGAATCATCAATATCAGTTATTAAATTACCCGTTAACCCTTTGGACTTTACAACAATCTCATCAAGCTTATTAATTTCTTCAATCAAAAAGATTTTCATGCTTTTCGATTTTATGATATCTGCATTCACTTTAAAATTTAAGTTTTGAAACTGCAAAGCACTAACCTCTATAATATCATTTTCTGCTATGGCGATAGTAAATTCTCCATTATTATCTGTAACCGTACCTTTGTTAGAGGATGAATTAAAAATGGTTATTCCAGAAATATCACTGTGCTCCACAACAATTTTACCTTTAACATCTGTCCTCGTAATGTTTTGGGCATTTATATTCATGGTAGCAAAAATCAGTAATACGTATACAATCTTTTTCATAGGTTAGGTTTTTAACAAAAATGCATTGTTTTTTAAATTAAGCAATTCTTTGTCCTTTAAAAATACGATTAAAAACGCATTTTGTAAAATATGTCTCTCTTAATATTTGTTAAAAAAATAGTTAGATTTACGCCATATTGAAATAAAATGAAAAATGTAATTATCGCCAGCACGTCTACTTTGCACGGTAGTAGGTATTTAGAATACATACTTGAAGAACTTTCCGTGCTATATAAAAATGTAAAAACCATAGTTTTTATCCCATATGCAAGACCAAGTGGCATTTCTCATGATGATTACACAGAAATAGCACGTAAAGCTTTTTCTAAAATTGGAAAAAACATTGTTGGATTACACACCTCTAAAAACCCCAAACAAACCTTAAAAAATGCCGAAGGTATTTTTACAGGAGGGGGCAATACGTTTGTTTTGATTCATCAACTATACAAAAATGAATTGATAACCACTCTTAAAGATACCATTAACGCAGGTACACCCTATTTAGGCACAAGTGCAGGGAGCAATATTTGTGGATTAACAATAAAAACTACCAATGATATGCCTATTGTATACCCGCCAAACTTTAATGCTCTGGGCATAGTACCCTTTAATATAAACCCACACTATTTAGATCCAGACAAAAACAGTAAACATATGGGGGAAACCCGTGAGACTAGAATTAAAGAGTTTCATTACCATAACACACAACCCGTAGTTGGGTTAAGAGAAGGCAGTTGGTTACGGATAGAAAACAAAAACATTACACTAAAAGGCACATTACAAGCAAGAGTTTTTGAGTACAACAAACCACCTTACGAGATAAATCCGGACACCAATCTTGATACATTAAATTAAATGTATCTTTAAACATAAAAAGCCCCATGTAACATGAGGCTTGTGGAGCGGGAGACCAGGTTCGAACTGGCGACATTCAGCTTGGAAGGCTGACGCTCTACCAACTGAGCTACTCCCGCATTAGCGATGGCAAATATATAATACTTCCCAAATACACCAAAGAAAATTATAATTTCTTTAAAAAATGATAACCCAAAATTTTAAAACCCTCGTTGTAATAAAATTTATGGGAGGCATAATTACTTACATAAGTATTTAATTCCACAGTGTTGCAACCTTTGTCACCCACATAATTGTAAATCCATTTAAAAAACTGTTTCCCAACACCTTTTCCCCTGTAGTTTTCTTCAATATAAACATGATCTACCTCAACACTTTTTCCAGCATAGTGCCTCGTACAAAACCATAAACCACAAACCCCCACAATACTATCATTATCATAAATTACAGCACACTCATAATGTTGTGTTGCCATTTCTAAAAAGCGCTCCTCTAAAACAGACTTAGGTACTTTAAAATCGTTCAACTTTTCAACCAAAGGCACTATTTTAAGTATATCGCTTTTATTGAGTATCCCAAAACTAAAACTCATATAAAATTTTTAACGTGAAGATAAAAAGTAAATTTTGTTATTACTAAATTTTATTAAGTTTGAATATCGCTTCACAACCCATACAATGTTAGTAAAAAAGGAATACCAAGTTAAAGAAATATCAGCAGAGGAGACGTACTTAGTAAGGCATCCTGTTTTAAGAACTGGAAAACCTATTGCTACTTGCGCCTTTGTTGGGGATAATTTAGCGTCCACTATACATTTGGGACTATTTCATAAAAATAATATAATAGGTGTGGTATCTTTTATGCAAACTAAACATGAATTATTTAATAAAACATCGCAATACCAACTAAGAGGTATGGCCATTTTACAACCCTATCAAGGTAAAGGATTAGGAAATATACTATTGCAATATGGCGAGGCACTATTAGCAAACAAAAACGTAGACCTTATTTGGTGCAATGCCAGAAAAAAAGCCCTAAATTTCTATAAACGTAGGGCATACAAAATAAAAGGTACATCATTTAACATTTCTGATATCGGCGAGCACTTTAGGATGTATAAAGTTTTGTAAAACCTTAATGTGACATTTTTATAAAAAAGGTGTCTTAAATACATACACCAAATTTTTGTAATTTACTACTCTAAAACTGTCAGACATGAGAGGAAGAAATCTTAAAGTAAGGCTACTTATAGGAGTCGCCATTGCCCTATTTTTTGTTTTAAAACGTTGTAGCCAACGAGAGGAAAACCCTTATACAGGGAGAATGCAAACCATATCTATGACTCCAGATAAAGAAATTGCCATAGGTATACAAAATGCACCTCAAATGGCACAACAACATGGAGGGTTACATCCAAATAACGAGTATCAAGCATTAGTAGACAATGTAGGGCACAAACTTGTAAATAACAGCGTAGCTAGAAGCACACCATACAGATACGAATTCCATTTATTAAACGATTCCAGAACAATTAATGCTTTTGCACTTCCAGGAGGACAAATATTTATCACTTATGCCTTGTTCTCTAAACTTGAGAACGAAGACCAATTGGCTGGTGTTTTGGGACATGAAATAGGTCATGTTTTAGGAAGACATAGTGCAGAACGTATTGCAGAGAGCGAATATTGGCAGGGTTTAGCAACCGCAGGATCAGTAGGTGCAGATATGGGCGGATTAGTAAGCGGTATTGGACAACAAACCTTGTTAACAAATGGTAGGGATGATGAATTAGAAAGTGATGATTTAGGTGTGAAATTTATGATAAAAGCTGGTTATAATCCAAAAGAGATGATTGGTGTAATGAAAATTTTAAAAGAGGCTGCAGGGCCAAATCGCGTTCCAGAATTTCAAAGTACACACCCAGATCCTGAAAATAGAATGGAAAAAATAAGAGAATCCATAGAAAAATATAAAAGCTTATAATTTAAGCATATAGGTTAAAAAATAAAATATAATTTGAATAGCTCATAATAATGTTTTTTTTAAGCCGTTTGAATTATTACTTAACCTATAAATAAATTAAAATGTTAAAAACACGCAAAAAAACGAAAAAACAAAGCCCCATTACCATTAATCTCTTTAAAGTATGTATCGCTCTCTTAATTTGTGGTTTTACGCTTACTAGTTGTGATAGTGATGACACCCCTAAAGATGAACTGGAGGAAATGGACGACAGACAAGATGGATTAATTATCCTTAGTTCTTACAGTGTTGATTTTGGAGAAGTTAATAGCACTACAAACACTGCAAAAAGTAATAACGACACTGTTGTCCCCGTTACTTTAACCAACAATTCCAACGAAGTTTTAACAGGCTTAAGCGCCTCTATTGACTTCCCAGGAAAAGCTGCTGTAGAGTTTCAATTTAAAGCCCTTGATCCAGGAGAATCAATGACTGTTAATTTTACCTTTGGCCCATCAAACTTAGGTCCAGGAGTGTATACAGGAGAAGCCGTTCTTACACCATCTATTGGTGAGGAAATTAAAGTTGAATTGAAAGCCACAGTTATATAATAAGTAACATGTGCTTGAATTATATTTAATTAGTTTTTCCAAACTAAAAATTAGTTGAATAAGAAAACCGTCCTATTAAAAAATGGGACGGTTTTCTATTTTTATTTAAAGTTATATACGAAAGTTATTTTTTTGAATGATAAGCATACATGGATTCAGCTCTTGTAATTTTAACCTACATACAACGAGTTATACCTCAAGCAGAAACATAAGTTACTTTCTCTTGTTTTAGTTTAAATATTGTGTCTAAAACCTAAATCTTGTGCATTGCCCCATAGTTATGGGAATAAATAACAGAAACTAAATGTCGAGAACTCTTGTACATTAAAAAAGCCCTCTCTCAAGGGCTTTTTATTGTGACTAACTCAAAATAATTATAATAGTTTTTCAATAATTATTTTTTCTTTTTGGCAAGAGCCTCTTTTAAAACTTTTTCGGCATCTACAGCTTTATGCAATTTTGCATATTTCATAGCAGTCATACCCTTTGTAGATTTTACCTTTAATTTAGCTCCTTTAGCTATTAAAAGTTTTAAAATATCGCATCTGTTAAACTTTGCCGCATACATCGCAGGAGTCATGCCATTAGATTTTTCGTTTACATTAGCACCAAGCTCAATTAATTTTTTTACCGTTTCTAAATCGCCCTTGGCAATAGATACACAAAACGGACTTACTTCTGAAATAGCTACTGAGCTATATACTTTTGTTGGTGTAAATGAAGTTGTAGCGTTAACACTGATAATAGAAAAACATAACGCAAATGCGGAAATAATGATTGATTTTTTCATGATGAAAGAATTTAATTTTGATTAATGATTGTTTTTTGATTACACTAAAGAGACGACATAAAAATCAATTTGTTACACTAAAAAATCTTAAATAACATTTTTTTAACGTTTAACATATCTCATTTTAACATTTTAAACTATCAAAAAAAGCTCCAAATAGAAATATAAAAACACTGGTTTTTTAATATCATACTCTCTTCCAATCCCTTTAAATTCCATATCTTTGCAGCTTAATTAAACAAACACAAATGAACAAAAAAGTCATCCTCATGATACTTGATGGCTGGGGAAAATCTCCTGATCCAAAAGTTTCTGCAATTGATAATGCAAATACACCTTTTATAGATAATTTATATACAAAATATCCAAGTGCATCCTTGAGAACAGATGGGTTACATGTAGGCTTACCTGAAGGGCAAATGGGTAATAGTGAGGTTGGACACATGAATTTAGGGGCAGGAAGAATTGTATATCAAGATCTGGTTAAAATCAATCTGGCCGTAGAAAACAAAAGCTTAAATAACGAGGAAGTTTTGGTTAATGCATTTAACTACGCCAAAACAAATGATAAAGATGTTCACTTTTTAGGGTTGTTAAGTAATGGCGGTGTGCACTCACACATTAATCACCTAAAAGGTTTAATAGATGCCGCTAATGAAGCCGGAGTAAAAAACTCATACGTACATGGATTTACTGATGGACGCGATGTAGATCCAAAATCTGGAGCTGGCTTTGTAAAAGATTTTGAAGAACACATTTCCAATACAAATACTAAGATCGCAACTATTTCTGGGCGTTATTATGCCATGGATAGAGATAAGCGTTGGGAACGTATTAAATTAGTATACGATGCATTGGTTAATACCCAAGGAGAAACTTCCAAAAACATTGTTAATTCTATCGAAGAAAGTTATGCTAATGATATAACCGATGAGTTTATAAAACCAATTATTGCTGTTGATGAAAACAACATCCCTTTAACACAAGTTAAAGAAGGCGATGTGATTATCTTTTTCAATTTTAGAACAGATAGAGGACGTGAATTAACCGAAGTATTATCGCAACAAGACTTTCCTGACTACAACATGAATTCATTAAACTTGCATTATGTTACCCTAACTAATTATAATGATGAGTATAAAAATATAAATGTTGTATTCAATAAAGACAATTTAAGCGAAACACTAGGCGAGGTTTTAGAAAAGCATAATAAAAAGCAAATTAGAATTGCCGAAACAGAAAAATACCCACACGTTACATTTTTCTTTTCTGGTGGACGCGAAGAGCCTTTTACAGGAGAACAACGCATCTTAAGAAATTCTCCTAAAGTTGCAACCTACGACTTAAAACCTGAAATGAGTGCTTACGAATTAAAAGATGCCTTAATACCAGAATTACAAAAAGGAGATGCTGATTTTGTATGCCTAAATTTTGCCAATGGAGATATGGTTGGGCATACTGGAGTTATGGAAGCCGCCATAAAAGCATGTGAAGCTGTAGATAAGTGTGTAGAAGAAGTCGTTACCACTGCCTTAAACAACAATTACACTACGTTATTGATTGCAGATCATGGGAACTGTGAAACTATGATAAACCCAGACGGCACACCAAATACTGCACATACAACAAATCCTGTTCCTATTATCTTAATTGATAATGATTTAAAAGAAATTAAAGACGGGATTCTTGGAGATTTAGCACCAACAATTTTAAAACTCATTGGTGTACAGCAACCAGAAGCTATGACACAACACCCTTTGATTTAAAGAGATAAAGAAAAAGACTTAACTTTACATAAAAACAAACCCTGAATTGAATGAATTTTGCAGACACACTCATCATAGCAGTTGATTTTGATGGTACTATTGTAGAAGATGCCTACCCCAGAATAGGCAAACCACAGATGTTTGCTTTTGAGACGTTAAAAAAACTTCAGGAAGAGGGGCACAGACTAATTTTGTGGACTTACCGTTGTGGCGATAAACTGGACGAGGCTGTTAAGTTTTGCGAAGATAACGGCATTCGGTTTTATGCTGTAAATAAAAGTTTTCCTGAGGAAGAATACACCAACGACATCAGTAGAAAAATAAATGCAGATTTATTTATCGACGATAGAAACATTGGTGGTTTTTACGGTTGGGGAGAAATTTACCAATTATTAACCAATAGTGATGCTAAACCCTTGGAGTACAAAAGGAAGAAAGGCTTTTTAGATTTTTTTAGAAAATGATTAAGATAAAAACAAGAGAAGAGATAGAACTAATGCGCGAAAGTGCATTAATAGTATCCAAAACATTAGGCGTTTTAGCTAAAGAAATAAAGCCCGGGATAACTACGTTACAACTAGATAAAATTGCTGAAGAACATATAAGAGACCATGGAGCAGAGCCAGGGTTTTTAGGATTGTACGATTTTCCTAATACACTTTGCATGAGCCCCAATTCGCAAGTTGTGCATGGTATTCCTAATAACGAACCCTTAGTTGAAGGAGACATTATCTCTATTGATTGTGGCGCTCTTAAAAATGGATTTTATGGAGATCATGCCTATACCTTTGCTGTTGGAGAAATTAGCAACGACACCAAAAAACTACTCCAAGTAACGAAAGAATCCCTTTATGTTGGCATAAGAGAATTTAAAGCGAACAATAGGGTGGGCGACGTTGGTTTTGCCATTCAAAAATATTGCGAAGCCCACGGTTATGGTGTAGTTAGGGAGTTGGTTGGTCATGGGTTAGGAAAGAAAATGCATGAAGCCCCTGAAATGCCAAATTACGGACGTAGAGGGCGAGGTAAAAAATTTATAGAAGGTATGGTTGTAGCCATCGAACCCATGATAAATATGGGCACACAACGCATTAAGCAACATAGAGATGGTTGGACAATAACCACCCTAGATAATTTACCATCTGCTCATTTTGAGCACAATGTGGCATTAGTAGATGGTAAACCCGAATTACTTTCTACCTTTGCTTACATTTATGAAGCTTTGGGAATAACTAGTGATGAGGAAAACGAGTTCAGACAAAAATCTTTAGCTATATAAATACCCAAAAGCGCTTTTTCCTAATACTTTTATTGATACGAATTAACTCTAATTAATATAAACCCATGTCACATTTGGAGAAGATAGCCTTAACTGCAAAAGGGTTATTTTTTAGTTTTTTTTACTGTTAATTTGAGAAATTCGTATCCCATATGAAACAGCTTTTCAAAACCATATTAAATATAGTTCCAAGACCTTTATTAATTAGGCTAAGCTATATTGTGCGTCCTATTTTAGTAGTTTTTCTTAAAGGAAACAAGTATATAGATCCCATAGATGGCAAAAGCTTCAAAACATTCCTGCCTTATGGTTATGAAAAACAACGCCATAATGTATTATCACCATCTACCCTTTCATTAGAACGCCATCGTTTACTTTGGCTATACCTTAAGCGCGAAACCAACTTCTTTACAGCACAATTAAAGGTATTACACTTTGCTCCAGAACAAGCATTTTACAAACGTTTTAAGAACATGGACAATCTAGATTACCTCACTACAGATTTAAATTCTCCTTTGGCAGATGTAAAAGCTGATATTTGCAATCTCCCTTTTAAAGATAAAGAATTCGATGTTATTTTTTGTAATCACGTTCTAGAACATATTCCAGATGACACCAAAGCTATGGAGGAATTACATAGAATAATGAAACCAGGTGGCTGGGGTGTTTTCCAAATTCCACAAGACTTAAATAGAACTACTACTTTTGAGGATGATTCTATTACAGATAAAAAGGAACGTGCAAAAATATTTGGACAGTATGACCACGTTAGGGTTTATGGGCGTGATTATTTTGATAAGCTAAGAGCGTGTGGTTTTAAAGTAGATGAAATAACCTATTCTAAAACACTCCCAAAAGCTGATGTAGAAGTATTTTGTTTAAATAAAGAGGAAATTATTCCTGTAGTTTCAAAACCTATTTAGATTCTTAAAATTCAAAAATTAGTATCTTAATCGTATAAAAAACCTTCAGAAGGCACTAATTATTTATGACTTACCAACCTTTATCCAAACGCATAGGGCTTTTTTTGGGACCCCTTCTTTTTATCATTCTAAATATTTTACCCTCCCATTTAGTTTCAAATAAAGGAGACCTTGTTATAGCAACCGCACTCTGGATGATTGTTTGGTGGATTACCGAGGCTGTTTCAATATCAGTAACCGCACTTCTACCCTTACTCCTGTTTCCATTACTAAATGTGATGTCCCTACCAGATGTTGGCGCTAATTACGGAAGCCCAATAATATTTCTGTTTTTTGGTGGATTTGTGCTTGCCTTAGCCCTTGAAAAAGTAAATCTCCATAAAAGAATTGCGCTTAACATTATTAAAAAAACAGGCACCTCTCCAAACAAAGTTATTTTAGGTTTTATGATAGCCACAGCATTTATGAGTATGTGGATAAGCAATACAGCAAGCACTGTGGTTATGCTACCAATAGCCATGTCTGTTATAAGGCTTTTAATAAATGATGATGACGGTTTCACAAAAAAAGACAGAAATTTTGCTTTGAGTGTTATGTTGGGAATTGCATTCTCTGCAAATGCAGGTGGAATAGCCACAATTATTGGCACGCCTCCAAATTCTGTTTTAGTGGGATTATTGGAGAATGAATACCAAATCGAAATTTCATTCTTAAAATGGATGCTTTTAGGATTACCTTTTTCCATTGTACTCATTACCATTATTTATTTAATTATAGTTAAATGGTTATTCCCCAATACTGGCTTAAATTTTAACACATCCAATACTATTATTGATGAAGAAATACAAAAACTAGGAAAGTTATCTGCGAAAGAAAAACAGGTTTTAATAGTGTTTGCATCTATGGTGTTTTTGTGGATTTTTAGAAGTACCATAAATACACTTCTGCCCCAGTTAAAATTATCAGATACTACCATAAGCATTGCTGGAGCAATTGCGCTATTTGCAATCCCCCATAAACTAAAAAAAGGAGATTTCATTTTAAAATGGGAAGACACAAAACATTTAGCTTGGGGCATCCTAATTCTATTTGGTGGTGGTTTAGCTCTAGCAAAAGGCATGTCGGCTACTGGCATTGTAGCCATGGTGGCAGATACCATAGCTAATGCTAATATTAGTGTTATTCTAATAGCAACACTGCTAATTATACTTATGCTTTTTATGACTGAACTAATGAGTAATGTTGCATTAGTCGCTGTATTAGCTCCTGTTGTGGCAGGCATTGCAATTGGCTTGGATATACCAATATTGTATCTTTTAATCCCCGTAACTATGGCTAGTAGTTGTGCTTTTATGCTTCCAATGGCTACACCACCAAATGCCATAGTTTTTGCCAGTGGCTACGTTAAGGTAAGCGACATGGCTAAAGCGGGTGTGGTAATAAATCTTATTGCTGTGCTCTTATTAATTGGAGTTTTTAAATTTGTTGTTCCGCTCATCTTTTAACATAAACAGATTAGTTCTCAGGGAACCCGTTTAATGCTAAAGTCTCTAGAGCATTAGCATCATTTTCAAAAATTAAAAATACTTTCAATTCAGGATGCGATTTTAAAAAAGATTGTACTGCATCAATCCCCATGGCTTGAAATGCTGTTGCATAACCATCTGCCACCATACAGTCTTTTGCAATAACCGAGACACTTAAAATATTAGTTCTGGTAGGATACCCCGTTTTTGTGTTTATAATGTGGGCAAATTTATTGCCGTTTTCATCTACTTTAAACTTTCTATATGTACCAGATGTTGCCATAGCTTCATCCTTTAAATTTATTGCTTTAAAAACACTCTGCTCCCCATCAAACCTAGGTTCATCTAAACCAACCCGCCAAGGTTTACGCTTTTCTTTATTCTCTCCTTTAACCCTTAACTCTCCCCCTATTTCAACCAAATAGTTATTGATGTTTTTACTTTCTAAAAATGCACTGATTACATCAACGCCATACCCTTTGGCAATGGCATTAAACTCTAAGTAGGCATCCAAAGGTTTTATAATTTTTTTACCTTCTAATTTTACTTTATCAAAACCTACATGTGCCATCAACCCATTAATAGTAGTACTATCAGTTAAAAATTTATTTTGGTCAGCACCAAAACTCCACGCATTTACAACATCCCCAATAGTAGGATCAAAAACACCATGAGTTGCTTCGTATATTTTTTTTGAAGTTGAAAACACACATTCAAAATGGTGGTCTACAACAACAGGTTCGTTTCTATTTAATTTAGAAATATCTGAATTGGGTATATATGTTGATAAAGACTTATTAATTACAGCAAACAAACTATCAAACTGTACTGTATAATCAATTTCATCATCATAAATAACATTATAACTCGTACCAAAAACAGCTCCAGAAAGTTTTGTATTATGAGAAGTATCAACAGTGGTAGATGTTTGTTGGTGTTTTTTACAGGAAAATGCAATGAGAACTATTAAAAACGTAATTAGCTTCTTCATCTAGTTTAAGTTTGATTCTATGTATTGAATACCATTGTATTCTATTAAATAATCTTCGTTAAGGTATACAGGTAAATCTTCTCCATTAGGGTTGCCTAAACCTACTCCAGCATAGAGTACCTTAGCATCTTTCTCAAAGGCATGCTTTTTAAAAGACTCCATCCAAACCACATCATAGTTATTGGGGTTGTCTGGTAAAACTACAGCACGAACTACTACAAAATAATACTGATTGTTTTTGTCGATACATACAAATTGAGGATGTCTCTTAAGTTGGCTATTAATAGCCACAAATTCAAAACCACGTTGTTCCAAATCTTTTCCAACATGATTCATTGCCAGATTATGTAATTCCTGCTTAGAAAGTGGTTTACTCATGCTGCAAAAATACTAAAACTTACTAGGATGATGACATTTTTAAGCACTTTCGATGTAGTAATATAAGTAATTGTTAACCCATTAAATAAACGTACTATGACACCTAAACTATATTGCCTTAGCATACTTACGCTACTACTCTTTTCTTGTGGACAAAACACAAAAAACAACAGTGATTTTGCTGATTTTGGTTATGATTCTGAAACCCTATTAGATGAAAATAACACCTCAGAGTTTGAGGAACAAAAACCCAAAATATCCCATAGCCTAAAGGGATATAAAGTTATGAGCAAACAATTTGGGATACCTGTAGGTATTATGCCAATACCAAAGGACTGGAAGGTAAAGCGTAAAAACAACGAAGGTATTTTATTTGAATCTTCCAGTGACATTAAGGTCTATGGTGAACGTTTTATTTCTTACTTCTTCTCTAACAACCAACAACTTAATTACATTACACAACAGAGTGGCAGGCCAGTAGCACCAGTAAAAAACTTAAATAGAGTACTTCAAGAAGATATTTTGCCGCATGCTGAAGCCCAAGGTGTAAAATTAACAAATCAGTTCTCGCTACCAGCCCTATCCCAATTTGATAAACGCTTTGACAGTTACCTGTTTAAAGGGATACCCGAAAACAAACAATTTCAATGCCTCGCTACAGAGTGGATAGATAAAAAGGGAATAAAATCAATAGGTATTATCCGATATTTCACAAACCATTATCCAACTACTGGAGGTATGGATTGGGGATATACCTTAAATGCTATGGAAGCTCCTATTCATGAATATGAAAGTGCTAAAAAAGCATTCATCAACGCGTTAGTGCATTTTGAAATTAACCCACAATGGGTACAAAGTAACAATACCTTTTATTCACAAAAATCAAGACAAGGTGCAGCACAACACCAACAACGTATGGCAGCAATCAACGCACAAGGTCAAGCCGCTAGAAATCTTGGTAACACCTACAGCTCTATATCTGACAGTAGTTTTGAAAGCTGGCAACGTAGAAATAACATGAATAACGCTGGACATTCCAAATCCATAAATAATGGTATATGGGAACGCACAACGGTATCTAGCCCAAATACTGGACAACAGTATTATGTAGAAGGGCAAAATAATTATTACTGGATGAACCAGAATAATGAATATGTGGGAACCGATAATTCACTTTACAACCCAAACATAGATAATTCTATGAACCAACAAGACTGGACACAATACAATATTGAAAACTAATAATGATGACATTTTAAAAGTACTTCGATGTACCAATAAACAAAAAACTATTAAAGCAAAACATCTATGAAAGCATTTAAGTTATACAGCCTTTTAGCCATTGTTATTTTATTAACCTCATGCAGTTCGAATGATGATAATGATAACGCTAATAGTCTCGTAGGATTTACAACACAAGATAATTGTCCTGAATTACCCATAGGTGCAACCTCTGCGTATTGGGAATACGCCAAAGGCAATCCCATTCCCTTAAATCAAATACCAGTACTGCAAAATCCTCAAGCACCATTTTCCTATGCTCATAGCAACAGGAATCTACCTCCGCTAACCTTAACACCCCCTCAAGGTTATCAAGCTATTGATTATATAAATCCCAATACCAATCCTTTTGGGGTAAATATGATTAGGAACGACGGTGCAGTGGTATGGAGATACGTTCCCATTTCAACGTATCCTGTTAATTTTTCAGACTCAAATATTTTAGACACTGAAGTAAATAATGTTACCAATGCTTTTGGTTTCAATGCTAATTATAATACACTTTGCGAAGCAACTCCAATAGTATTTAGTGAAAATGGTATCACAAGAATTTTTAGAGCCAGAATGATAGAATTTAACAATACAACAGCACTCATTTGGATCGCAGCAACTTATGTGGAAAGCTTGTTTACGGTAAGTGTAGCTTCATCAGTATCTGCGGGACCTAGTAATGAATATGCTAATCTAGTTATGGATATATTTTTACCTATGAGTTTTCAATTATATCCATCAGGGAGCAGTCCATTATCAGATAGAGATAATGATGGAACACCAGATATTTTTGATCCCGAGCCTGATAATCCTAATGTAAAATAAAAAACAACTCGTACTTATAATTATGAAAACAAATAATCATTTTAACAACCTTTTTATAACTCTTTTAGTCATCTCTTTTTTTACGATTAGCTGTAGTAAAAATGATGAGAGTGAAAAAATGGAAGAAGACACAACCGGCCTAAACGTTTATGTTGCTGGTACAAAATCTATAGATGCGTTAACATCAGTTGCTGAATTGTGGGTAAATAACACCCCAAGAAATATAGCTAAAAGTAACGGTACTGGAACTGCCAGTTCTGTATTTGTTGCAGGTAACGATGTGTATGTTACCGGGCACGAATCTAACGGTTCACTTAATATTGCTACTGTGTGGAAAAATGGTACAGCAACAACACTTACAGATGGCAGTAAAAACTCCACATCTGCATCAATCTTTGTAGATAACGGCGACGTTTATGTTGCTGGCGATGAAATAGAAAATATAGGGTTTAATGCTAGGGTATGGAAAAACGGCATTGCAACCGATTTGTCAGATGGTTTTCAATCCAGAGCAACTTCTGTTTTTGTATCAAATGGCAATGTTTATGCCGCAGGTTGGCAATACATACAGTCGGAATTTAGAGCCGTAGTTTGGAAAAATGGTATCGCAACACAACTTACTGATGGAACTAAATTTGCAACTGCTAGTTCTGTATATGTAGATGGCGACGATGTTTATGTTGGAGGCTCTGAGTACAACACTTCTACAGACAAAATATTAATTGCTAAAATTTGGAAAAACGGAGTACCTATAGATCTAACAGATGGGACAAATAGTGCTTTAGTTGAAGCTGTTTTAATTTCAGGAAATGATGTATACGCTGTTGGTATGGAAAATCTGGGCAATCAATTTGAAGACGCTGCTGCCATGTGGAAAAATGGAGTCATTACATATCTAACCGATGGTAATAACTATGCAAGAGCACATTCAATTTTTATACATGAAAATGATGTATATGTAGCAGGTACTGAAAGAGGAGAAAATAACGAAGCAGCAACGGTTTGGAAAAATGGCGTTGCCACAAATTTAACCGATGGTAAAAATTTTGCCAGAGCACTTTCTATTTTTGTTAAATAAAAAAAGTAAAATATGAAGTTGATAATCGAAATAATAGTCATTTAATAGCCTAGTATTTGTAACAATATGAAATAATTGTATCTTTCCTCTAGCTATTAATTCATGGGGAAAAAAATACACTTATTGAGTCAGTCTCAACTAGTAGATGCTATCAAAGAAAATGATGCTAACATCTTGAAAGCGCTATATACATCCAATTATCCTAAAATAGAAGCTTTGGTGTTAAAAAACAGTGGTTCTTCTGCACACGCAAAAGATATTTATCAAGACGCATTTATTACCGTTTGGACACATATAAAACAAAATAAATTTGCACCACAAAACGATAGTGCCCTACAAGGGTATTTATACAGAATATGTAAAAACAAGTGGACAGATGTTCTAAGATCTAAAGCCTTTAGGGATGTAAAACCATTGAATACTGATACTATAAAAACAGTGAAATCTGAAGAAACATATGATACGCTAGAAGATAAAAAGCTAAAACTAACTATGGCTGCTTTTGAAAACCTAGGGCAACCGTGCAAACAACTCCTTAAAACATTTTATTTTGAAAAGAAATCATTAAAAGAAATCTCTAAAGAATTAAACATAGAAGAAACCACTGCTCGTAATAAAAAATACAGGTGCATGCAAAAATTAAGAGCTGTGGTTTTAGCCTCAAAATAGCAAACATTGAAAAAGAATAACAACATATCAGAAGAATTACTAGAAACCATAGAGCGTTACTTAAACGGTACTCTAAGCACCCTAGAGCGTGAAGACTTCAATAGACTTTTAGATCTTGATGAAGATTTTAAAGCACAGGTTGAAGATGTTCGTACTATGCTTTTTGGTATAGAAGCCCAGTCTTTAAAAGAACAGTTAAATGAATTTCATGAGGAAATCCCACAAACAAAGGCTGAACCAACCCCAGAACAAAAAGTTCGTTTTTTAAGGTATAGCAAAATTGCCGCTGCAGCTGCTATTATTATTGCGGTTGGAAGTATATGGTTTTTTAGTGGATCTCCAAACGAAACACTTTATGCAAAGTACTTTAAACCAGATCCTGGCTTACCAACAACTATGAGCAGTACCAATAATTTTGAATTTTATGATGCTATGGTAAGCTACAAACATGGTGACTATAAAATAGCCATTGATAAATGGAACATTTTAAACAAACAAAAACCCGAAAACGATACCCTAAACTACTTTTTGGGTGTTGCCCACCTGGCTGCTAAAAACGCTGAAGAAGCCATACCTTACTTAGAGCGCGCAAGTGAAGCGAAAGATGGTTTTGAATTTTTAAGTGATGCCTATTTCTACTTAGGACTTGCATATATTAAAGAAGGGAACCTTGAGCTTGCAAAAAAGAATCTAGGTTTAAGTAATAGTGAAATAAGTAAAACTGTATTAAAGGAACTTGATAACTAATTAAAAAGCAAAAGGTTTTCCTCTAAAGAAAGAACATGTTGCTTCATAACATTGATGAAACATATCAAAATCATATTAACCTTTTTTACTATTTTTTGCGTTTTACCAATTGATGCACAATCTCCTGAAAAAGATGTGCTTTTAAAAAGTTATGATTTGGCCGATAGCCTATATAGGTCTAGAGATTATAAAGGTTCTGAAACTACACTTCATCAACTCGTAAAATCATTTAACAACAACCATCAAAACCAAATACACCTAAAGTATAAAACCTACAATCTGCTAGGTTTGGTAAATGTTAAATCCCAACAGCTAGATAGCTCAAATTACTATCTCAAAAAATCTTTAATATACATTGAAAACCCTGCCTTTAAAGATGAAGACAAAGCATATAATTTGGGCCTCACGAAAAACAGCATAGCGTTAAATTTTTTCAATACAGGACACGTAGAGCTTTCCATTTCTACATTACATGAGGCCATAAAACACCTCCACAATTATACTGCTCAAGTAAAGGATGAAGAAAAAAAGTTGAAAGCTATCAAGAAAAGACTAGCTTGTATTGATAATCTAGCTGGTTTTTATAGAGGTGTTGGAGATAATGAGCGTGCTATAAATTTAGCAACGTACTCCTACAAGAAAAAACAAAAAATTTTACCTCCTGATGATACTGCCCTTATTATTTCCCAATTAATTCTTGGGCACCTTCACCTTATTGCTAGAAACTACGATACAGCAGGAAACATAATTGACAAAGGCATCAAAAATATTGACAAAATCCCTTTTGCAAAAAGTTACGCATATTTAGTAAGAGCTTCAATATATGAGAATGTAGAAGACTTTAAAAATGCAAAAAAAGTGTATGAGTTATGTGAAGATGCTTTTAGAGAAAATTTTAATGGCGTATACTCAAACTCGTTTTTAGATGGGCTAGTGGAGATGTCTAATTTTTACACAAAAATTGGAATGCAGAAAAAGGCATTATCCTTAGCTATGGAAGGCTATAATTTTACACAACAAAACACCTATAAAAATCTGTTGTTAGCATATTACCAAGTACAAAATTTAGCGAACGTTTATTTTGGTATAAACGACTATAAAAACGCCATAAAGTATAGTAACGAGGCACTTTCGTTTTTTGAAAAAAGACAATTAAAAATGAATAGTTTGTTAGATTCTATTCAAAACGAAACAAGAAAACCAATATCGCTTTTAATCAAATCTAAATCAGAATATTTTTTAAAAGACAAGCATACAATTCACAGTTTAGATAGTATCTTAAAGCAGACAAAAAAAGCGCTAGATATTTTAGAAAAAAAGAGAACCATCATAAAAAACCCTTCAGATCTTGAAACTCTTCTTTCCGAAAACAATGAGCTTATAGATTTTAGAAAACAATTACTTGTAGACCTCTATAACAAAACTAAAAGTGATGATTATTTAACCAAACTCATCAGCCTCCATGAATCTAGCCTTTATAATAGAATACGATCTAGGTTAAACCTAAAAAAGGTTAGTTTTTCAAATATCCCAAAAACTATAATTGCTAGAGAGCAATTTTTAAAAGACGAGATGATTAATGCTTTGAGTGAAACAAGTACATCCATAGAAGCGTTTTTTAAAGCCAACGACCAATGGAATACGTTTTTAGACTCATTAAAGTATCAACATCCTAAGTATTACAAAATGCGCTATGCCACTTTAGAAGAGCCTTTAGATAGTCTACATAAAAACATACCGCAAAACACATCCATAGTTAGGTATCTTTATATAAGAGATACGTTATATACTGCTGTAATAAACAAAACCGATAAAAAACTATTTAAATTAAAAACTAATCATCTAAAAACGCATATTACAACGCTTTCCCAAGATATACTAGACATAAAAACAACAGCAAACACTTTACATGAGCTTTACAAAGATTTATGGGAACCTATTGCACCCGAAATCACAACTAAAAACATAGTGATTATACCAGATAGGGATTTATTTAATTTAAGTTTTGAGAGTTTAACAAGTTCTAAAATCACATCTTTTAAAGAACTCGTTACAAAAAGCTTATTATCAAAACACATTATTTCGTATAACTATAGCCTTTTACTCGTAGAACCTTCTAAAACTATTATAGAATACCCTAAAGACTTTATTGCATTTGCCCCTGAATTCAATGAGAATATGAAGAAAAAGTACAGTGTTTCCATTAGTGATTCGCTATCAATGGATAAAACATATTTAAGCCTTCTTCCACAGCCATTCAGTGTAGATTTAGCCAAAGAGTATTCACGCTTATTTGATGGTGACTATTTTATAAATGAAAATGCCTCGAAACAAATCTTTAAAAATGAAGCTAACGAACATAAAATAATACACATTGGCACACATGCTGAATCTAATAATGTTTCTCCAGAACTATCGCGTTTAATCTTTGCCAAAAATAGTGAAAGTGATGACAACTCCCTGTATACCTATGAAATCTACAATGAAAACTTAAACTCCAACCTTGCTATTTTAACCGCTTGTGAGACTGGTAAACCTACCTACCAAGCAGGAGAAGGTATGATATCATTAGCACACGCTTTTAATTATGCAGGAAGTGAGAGTATCTTAACTAGTCGTTGGAAAATCGATGAAAAATCTAGTTCACAAATTATTGAGTTTTTCTTCAATAATATCAGAAAAGGAATGCCTAAGGATGAAGCTTTACAGGTGGCAAAACTTCATTATTTGTCTCAAGCCGAAGGTAGAACAATAGCCCCTAACTATTGGGCGGGTTTAGTACTAATTGGCGATACCACTCCAATACATTTACAATCTTCTAAACATGTAATATGGTATTTTGTGATAGCATTACTACTTGCCATAATCACGTACTTAATCTTGAAAAGAAAAAAATCAAAGCGCGCTACTTAAATCTTACAAACTTGGAGTCGAAAAACGTGTAATTAGAGACAGGTATAATAGCATCTTTCTCTAAATGATACCAAGGCGAGTATTTAGTATCTTCTAAATTTTTAACCAAATGTACACTTTGCGCTGGTGTATTTCCTTGAAATAATAAATATATTTTATCGCCTTTTGTATTTACAGCTTCATCACAAATCATAACAATATGCCCAGGAGAACCACCTTTAATAAGCATATCTCCCAACTTAAGACTTTTTACATCATTTATTTTGGGAAGCTCATTATATAAGGACAACGTACCAGAATACATATAGATAAGGTTAAGGTATTTGTAGAAGTTATCTTTAGAGTAATTTGCAGTTGCTGTTTTTTGAAACCTTACTTTATTTCCATTAATCTTTGGTCTGTAACCCTCAGCGTACTTTTTCCAAGAGCAATAATGGCCACTTGTAAAGTTAAACCCAATTTCATTTTTTCTGTTAGTGTCCCAAAGATATTCGCTACGTATTCTAATTAATGCATCTGCACACTGTTGTAATCCGTTTTTAGGCACTGGAATATCCAAAATTCCAATATGTCCACGTTGCCAAAAGTATTCAGTATCATCATAATTAATAATTTTAGTTCCAAATGGTTTTAACTCGTAGTTTCTCAAATACTCTTGAAATGAACCCTTTGGATAAGTGACCCTTGTGTATCCTTCAGGTAGATTTACTCTAGACTTAATCGTTAGACTGTCCCTGTTTAAAAGGTCTGTAAATACATTAGCAGTTAACACAGTAGCAATACTATTCTGATGAGGCATCATCAACAAGTATGATATCCCAAAAACTAAAACAAAACCCGCAAAAAGTAAAATTTTCTTCATGCTTAAGAAACGTTATAAAGCTTTTCTTCGTATGAATACAGTTAAAATTAAGAGTAATTTCACATCTATAATTGATAATTTTAGTAATTTAATGTCAAAATTGTGCTTATGGAAACTTCGCCTCGTTTAGAATCGGCAATAAAAAAATTATATACTGCATTTCATAACAATACCTTAAATCCTGAATGTTGCCAACAATGTGCAGTAGGCAATATTTTAGATAACAGAGATAGCTGGAAACATCTTTCAGATAGCCATGGCAGTTTGGTATTAAATTACGTTGGTAAAGTACACCAAACTTTAGGCAGGACATTTAATGGCTATACCCCTCTTGGATTGCTTCAAATTGAACATACTTTTTTAAGTGCATGTGGCTTTCAAGTCCCTTTACATCATATTAACACTAAACCTAAAAATCCAACTGATAAAAATGTGTTGTTTGAAGGTTTATGTGCTGTAATAAGTTATTTGTGTGAATTAGAGGGCGTAGAAAATATTATGAATTACACTAAATTATTTGAATTAGAAAACGATAAGCCAAAATACATGTTTGCTTAAAACGTGTTTTTTCGACATAAAAAAACCAACTCTAAATAAGTTGGTTTTTTATTATCATAAATTGAAGATTATCCTCCAAAGTCATCAAATCGAATGTGCTCATCTGGGATACCGAAATCTTCTCCCATTTTTTGAACCGCTTTATTCATTAAAGGAGGTCCACAGAAATATAATTCTATATCCTCTGGCGACTCATGCTTGCTTAAATAGTTATCTATTACACAATTATGAATAAATCCAACAAAACCGTCTCCAGGAGCATCTAAATCTTCTTTCACTTTCCAATTATCTTCTTCTAAAGGTTCAGATAATGCTAAGTAGAATTTAAAGTTAGGGAAGTTCTTTTCTAAATCATAGAAATGGTCTAGATAAAACAATTCACGCTTAGAACGTCCACCATACCAATACGTAACCTTTCTACCTGTTTTTAAGGTTTTGAATAAGTGATATAAGTGAGAACGCATTGGTGCCATACCTGCTCCACCTCCTACATAAAGCATTTCACTTTCAGACTCGTTAATGAAGAACTCACCGTAAGGTCCGGAAATAGTTACTTTATCTCCTGGTTTTTGAGCAAAAATATAAGATGATGCTACCCCTGGATTTACATCCATCCAGCCATTTTTAGCACGATCCCATGGTGGCGTAGCAATACGTACGTTCAACATAATATCACGTCCTTCAGCTGGGTAAGATGCCATAGAATATGCCCTTTCAACAGTCTCATCATTCTTCATTACTAGAGGCCAAAGTCCAAATTTATCCCATTCAGCTTGAAACTTATCTGGAGTTTCATGCTCTTCTGGGTGTGCTGTAATGTCAATATCAGCATATTTTATCTCACATGGTGGGATTTCAATTTGAATATATCCACCTGCCTTGTAATTCATGTCTTCTGGAATACGTACAACAAACTCTTTAATAAAAGAAGCTACATTGTAATTACGAACTACTTCTGCTTCCCACTTCTTGATACCAAATACCTCTTCAGGAATTGTGATATCCATGTCTTGTTTCACTTTAACTTGACATGCTAAACGGGCACCATGCTGTAACTCCTTTCTTGAGAAATGTGGTGTTTCAGTTGGTAACGCTTCTCCTCCCCCGGAATTTACATGACATTCACATTGAATACAAGTTCCACCACCACCACAAGCAGATGGTAAGAATATTTTATTTCCTCCTAACGTAGACAATAGTGTTCCACCTGAAGCTACTTCTATTTCCTTTTCACCATTAATCGTAATCTTTACTGGACCAGATGGTGATAATTTTTGTTTTACAAAAAGTAATAGACTGACTAACAACAACGTAATCAATAAAAACGCCGCCACAGTTGCTATAACTATTCCTGTTGTTCCTGCTGCTAAAATCATACTACTCGATTATTTTTGTGTTATCTGCTAATTCTTTCGCTTCCTCAGTCTCTACCTGCTGAATCTCTATGGCTGCTTCCGTTTTAGCTTCGCTTTCTTCATCTCCTCCAGTTAACATTCCCCCAAAACTAAGAAAACCAATCCCCATTAATCCTGTTATGATAAACGTGATACCAAGCCCTCTTAGAGGAGCTGGCACCGCACTGTATCTAATCTTCTCTCGGATAGCAGCAATTGCTAAAATAGCTAAGAACCACCCAATTCCTGAAGCTATACCGTAATTAAATGCTAAACCTAAAGTTTCAATTTCACGAGATTGCATGAATAATGACCCCCCTAAAATCGCACAGTTTACTGCAATTAAAGGCAAGAATATACCAAGGGAATTGTATAATGATGGCGAAAATTTCTCTACTACTATTTCAACCAATTGTACCATAGTTGCGATGGTTGCAATAAACATAATAAAGGACAAGAAACTTAAATCATAATCAGCATATTCCTCTCCTAACCAGGACAAAGCTCCTGGTTGTAACAAATATTGATCTAGCAACCAGTTTAGTGGTACTGTAATTGCTAAAACAAATATTACTGCTGCACCAAGGCCAACAGCTGTTGAAACTTTTTTAGAAACGGCTAGGTATGAACACATACCTAAAAACACCGCAAACACCATGTTGTCTATAAAAATTGACTTGAAAAATAATTCGATGTGTTCTATCATTGTTTTATTTTTTAATTCTTAAAAAAGAATATTAGTCTTCAATTAAAGCTTTATTTCTACTGCGTTGTACCCAAATAATTAATCCCACAACTATTAAAGCCATTGGGGGCATTAACATAAATCCGTTATTCTCATAACCTATAGAATACACACCTGTTTTCTCAATTGGATCTCCTAAAACAGGAATACCAAATAATGTTCCTGAACCTAAGAGCTCTCTAAAGAAGCCCACTATTAGAAGAATTATTGCGTATCCCGCTGCATTACCTACACCATCTAAAAATGATTTCCAAGGACCGTTACCCAAAGCAAATGCTTCAAAACGTCCCATGATAATACAGTTAGTAATAATCAGTCCAACAAATACAGAAAGTGTTTTACTTAATTCATAAGCAAAAGCCTTTAATACTTGGTCTACTATAATTACTAAAGCAGCAACTACAATTAACTGAACGATAATTCTAATTTTTGAAGGAATGATATTTCTCATTAAAGAGATAACTACGTTACCTACACCTAAAACAAATAGTACAGCAATTCCCATTACCAACGAAGCTTTTAGTTCTGCAGTAATTGCAAGAGCGGAACATATTCCTAAAACTTGTATAGTAATTGGATTATTATCCGTTAACGGGTCTGTAATTAACTTTGCATCTTTTTTTGAAAGTAGTCCCATATTATTTTAACGTTTTAAAGTAAGGTAAATACAATTTTAAATCTTTCTTAATCATGGCCGTAACACCATCTCCTGTGATAGTAGCTCCAGCTAATGCATCAACTTCATAATCATCTTTAATTTCATTCTTAGGGTCTGCATTTCCTTTTGCAACAGTAATACCTTTAAAGACACCAGAATCAGTTAATAACTGCTCTCCCTCAAAATCATCCATAAAATAACGTTGCTTGATATTAGCTCCTAAACCTGGGGTTTCTCCTGCATGGTCAAAAAAAGCACCTTGAACAACCATATCTTTATCTAGGGCTACGTATCCCCAAATAGCATCCCATAAACCTTTACCTCTTATTGGAGCTATATAAAATGTCTTATCATCTTTTTCTCCAACAAATAAAGGCAAGCGTCTTACACCTCCATTTTTAGCTTTAGCCTGTTCTTTCTTAATATCAATTAAGTAAGCTTCATCATCTTCAGTTGCTCTGCCATTTTCAATAACTAATTGTTTTTTAATGTATTTTGAAAACTCTTCCCCAACTACATCTGTACTTACAAAAGTTATATCTCCATCTCCTTCATTACCATTAACACCCATAGCGTATAGAATATTTTGCTGTTTTTCCATACGTTTATTTTCATCAATATTTGGCCTCAAAGATGATGCTGTAAACGCCAATAATGAACCTACAACCACTACCATGGCTATAGCAAATATTATTGTATACGAATTTTTATCTGTATCCATTGCCATAACTAAGCTGTTTTAACTTTTAAACGTTTCATTCTTTTCTTCACGTTACCTTGTACCACATAGTGATCTATAGTTGGTGCAAATACATTCATTAATAAAATTGCTAAAAATACACCTTCTGGATATGCTGGATTAAAGACACGAATCATAATTGAAATAAAACCAATTAAAAATCCGTAAATCCATTTTCCTTTATTGGTTTGAGAAGCTGTTACGGGGTCTGTAGCCATGTAAACTGCACCAAATAAA
Organism: Hyunsoonleella ulvae; assembly: GCF_016827605.1. GTDB lineage: Bacteria > Bacteroidota > Bacteroidia > Flavobacteriales > Flavobacteriaceae > Jejuia > Jejuia ulvae. The sequence goes on from NZ_JAEPJQ010000001.1 coordinate 219,835, forward strand.
ATACTTCCAATTATCAAGTGCTGCCAGAATGGTACGCTCATTAAGCCATAGAATTTACTTGATTCTCCAATCCAACCAGCATCAACAACACCATTAAAGATTAATCCCATAGTTAGAGCTCCTATTAATGTCGATACAATTATTCTCCAGCTACCTATTTTGGTAAAGATTAAAAATAAAGCACCTATAATAATCAAGAATTTTGAAGTCTCCCCTACAGAACCAGGTATTATTCCCCAAAACATGTCCCAATAACTGTAATCAACCGGGTTATTTGCTGCATAGGTACCCAGGATTGTTTCGCCTGATATGGCATCTAAGTTCTGGCCGGCAGCAATCATTTGATCACGTTCAACAGCACCATGTACCCAAACTTTATCTCCAGACATCCATGTTGGGTATGCGAAGAATAAAAAGGCTCTAATGGTTAAAGCTGGGTTAAGAATATTCATTCCTGTTCCTCCAAATACTTCTTTACCTATTACAACACCAAATATTACTGCAACAGCCAACATCCATAATGGGATGTCTACTGGAACAATTAAAGGTACTAACATTCCTGTAACCAAATACCCTTCTTCTACTTCATGTCCCTTAAGTACGGCAAATAAAAATTCTACTGCCAAACCAACACCATAAGATACTACAACTAATGGTAAAACTTGTGTAAGCCCTACAATAAAGTTGTCCATAGTCCAAAACGAAGCTCCTAAAAATCCTTTAGCAGACTCTATTTCCCCCAAGGCTAAGTAGTGTTGATAACCTGCGTTGAACATACCAAAAATTAAACATGGTACTAAGGCCATGATAACGGTATTCATGGTACGCTTCAAGTCATCGGCTACCTTAATATGAGTTCCTCCGTGAGTCGTCTCATTTGGCAGGTATAAAAATGTATGAATAGCATTAAAGGCTGGTGCCATTTTTTTGCCTTCATACTTCTTTTTAATTTTATGTAATTTCTCTTTTAAACCCATCTTGTAATATTTTTCATTTCACTATTGCTAAATGAATAAAATGTTATTTTTCATTTCGTTCCTCAATGAATAATTATCCAATTTCTTTAAGCATTAAGTCTAAACCTTCTCTTATTATTTTTTGATGTGGTTGTTTAGAAACACATACAAATTCTGTTAGTGCAAAATCTTCGGGAGCAACTTCATACATACCTAAAGCCTCCATTTCATCTAAATCTTGATACATACAAGCTTTAAGGATTTGCATCGGGAATATATCTAAAGGAAAAACTTCCTCATAAGTCCCTGTGGTTACAAAAGCCCTATGTTCACCATTGGTGTTTGTATTTAAATCATAGGCTTTTTTAGGAGTTAACCAAGAAAATGTCAAGGCTCTTGAGGTAGAAATTTTATTGAAAATTGGTTTGTTCCAACCAAAAAACTCATAATCGTCACCTTCTGGGATGATAGAAATTACATTACTGTAATAATCTAAATAACCATCTGGCTTAATTTCTTTACCTGTTAATACATTACCAGATATGATTCTAGCATTGGCATCTTTTTCAACACCTTTATCATAAATCATGGTTGCTACTTCACTACCTAGTTTTGTTTTAAAATAACGAGGCGCTTTTACTTGAGATCCTGCTAACGCTACAATACGCTCTGCATTAAATTTACCTGTTAGCAATAATTCTCCAATAATCACTAAATCTTGTGCATTAACAGTCCAAACGGTCTCTCCTTTATTTACAGGATCTACTTTGTTTATAAGTGTACCAACATTTCCAGCAGGATGCGGACCAGACACTTTGTGTAGTACAATTCCAGATAAACCTGCAAGTGGTGAGTTAGAATTTTTGCCTACAGACACATGAACTTGACCTTCGGTTAATTTCCCTAAAGCTGTAATAGCTGCTTGTAACTCAGCTTCTTTGCCTTGTAATGTAAAGTCTAAATCAGCAGCTAAAGGTGCACTGGCATATCCAGAAATAAAAATAGCTTTTGGAGCTTTTTCAGTACTAGCAATAACATCATAAGGTCTTTGTTTTACAAATGGCCAAAGTCCACTTGCCAATAAATGTGCTTTAACTTCATCTGAAGTTGCCGCATTTACATCAAACTTACCATTATCTTGGTAGGTTTGTGTTTTATCAGCTTGAATCTTTACTTCTAAAATTTTACGTTTAGCACCACGAGAGATTTCAATTACCTCACCAGAAACTGGAGAAGCAAATTTAATAGCCTCATTAGATTTGTCATAAAAAACAGCCTCTCCTGCTTTTACTTTTGTGCCAACTTTAGAAATTAATTTAGGAATTACGCCATGGAAGTCTTCAGGTCTTAAAACATAAAAGTTACTTAAAACCGCTGTCTCAGTAGTTTTTTCGGCTTCACCTTTAAGTTTAATATCTAGACCTTTCTTAATGCGAATGTCGTTTGACATATTTTCTTTGTTGAAATTAGTTGTCTAAAAAATCGGTGCAAAAATACGAACTAAAATACAGTTCCCATAAAAAATTAATATAAATTTATAAGTATTAGTACATCAAAAGCTTTAGGCATCAAATTTGATTATATTTACAAAAATAAAATACATGCATTGTAAATTCGCTTTACGTATTGGACTATTTTTAATCTGCCTAAACCTTCAGGCTCAGATAGAAGAAGTAAATCCTCCCGATTATATTAAATCTATCACTTTTAAAAGTACTAGTAGCGATTTAGGGGAGCTACCTATTTTAAAATTGGGCGAGCGGTTTTATTTGGAATTTGACGCACTCGTAACCAACGAACCTGATTTTTATTACAAGATAGAGCATTATGATTATGATTGGACTGAATCTGTTTTAGTACGTACAGAATTTTTACTGGGCGTGGATAACTTTAGGATTCAAGATTACCGCAACTCTTTTAATACCTTCCAAATATACTCGCATTATAGGTTAACCATTCCTAATGCGCAAACAAGGGCTTTAGTCGTTTCTGGCAACTACCTTATCTCTGTTTTTGACAGGGATGATAATTTGGTGTTTTCAAGAAAATTAATGGTTTACGAAGACATCGTTACCCCCGGCATTAGCATAAAACGTTCGCGCGATGTGCAAACTATTGATTACACCCAAACTGTAGATATCGAGATTTCTGCAACGTCTCAGATTAACAACCCGCTACAAACTGTAAAAACGCTTATTATTCAAAATAGAAATTTAAATACTGCTATAAAAGACATAAAGCCGCAATACACCATTGGTAATAAACTGATTTACCGTTATGTAAACGAAACGGCATTTCCGGGGGGCAACGAGTACTTGTTTTTTGAAACCAAAGATGTTAGAGCTGCATCCATGGGGGTACAATACATAGAGCTCAACGATATTTACCACAGCTACCTCTTTACCAATCGCTCTAGAGCAGAATTACCATATACCTACAACCCCGATATTAATGGGCAGTTTAAAATAACAGCTATAGATCGTGACGATGTTTCTGTAGAAGCAGACTATGTAGAAATCCATTTTTCTCTGGAATATCCAGAATTGCTCAATGGGGAAAGTATTTATGTGTACGGTAACTACAACAACTATGCGTTAGACGATTACAATAGAATGGTTTACTATCCTGAAGGTAGAATCTACAAAACCCATTTTAAACTAAAGCAAGGGTTTTACAACTATAAATATGTAGTGGTAAATGCAGATGGCTCGCTAGACGAAGGACGTATAAGCGGTAACTTCTGGCAAACCGAAAACAACTACAAAGTATTGGTATATTATCGCGATTTAGGTGCCAGATACGACAGGATTATAGGTTTTAATGAAGTTTCATCGACAAATATTACCAATTAGTCTGTATTTAACGCTTTTTTAGACGATCAAATTTTAAAAATCCTTATTTTAGCACTGCAAAAGTATTGTATATCAATATTTAACATGGTTCAACAGGTAACAAAAGGCATAAAAATTTCGGTAGAAACCAATTTTGAAGGTACATTTTATAAAAATTATAAAATACAGTATGCCTTTGGATACACCATTACCATTACCAACCAAAGCAAAGACACTGTACAACTATACGCACGCCACTGGGAAATTCTAGATGCCCTAAACAACATAGAGACTGTAACAGGAGAAGGTATCGTAGGCAAAAAACCGGTACTTAATCCAGGCGAATCCCACACCTATACCTCTGGATGCTTACTCACTGCTCCTTTTGGTGCCATGCAAGGCCATTATAACATGGTAAACTTTACAACAACAAAAAAGTTTCAGGTTACCATCCCAACATTTAAATTAAGCGCACCGTTTGCTATTAATTAGGGCGTTACCACAAGGGTCGGGCTTTCACTACTCAATCCCTCCTACGTCGGGGATTTCAAACATGCCGCTCAATCCCTAACGCGGAAGAAAATTTTGATTTTCTATTCCAGATTTAACACATTTTAAATTAATACCTATTTTTACTTTCAATCAAGAAAACTATTATAGCTTTTGGAAGGTCTATTTTCAGCTTCGAATTCTAATCATCTCCTACTGCCAATTATTATAGTTGGCGCAGCCTTTCTAACAGCCTCTTATATAACTTGGCATAAAAAACATAGAATTCACAAAATTCTATCCAATGCTATTATTGCATTTTTAATAATTTATCTGCCCTTATTAGATTACTGGTCATTTTGGAAAGCTTCATGGTTTTGGCCATCAGATTTTTATCATGAAAGCGGAATTGTCTTAACGAGTTCAGATGATTTTCAATTTGGATATTATCCAATAACCCAAATTATCTTTAACACCTTATCTATTCTCTCAGGTTTTCTATTTCTATTTACAACTATTCTATTTATAAAAAACGTCAACTTAAAACAACCCAACATAAACAAATTATTCAATTGGATACCACTTATTAACAGTTTTTCTCTTGGGTATCAAATAAAGAAAATGACAAATCAAAAATGGACAAATAGAGCACTTATACTATTTTGGTCCTTTTTTACATTCTTATTCACATACTATAATTTTGTTGTTGGTTGGTTATATTTTGAAGGGTTTGACAGCATAACATTTATAGACAAAATATTATTCCCTCATGCAGAAAATCATACTGAAGAAAACAACAATTACGACATTGGTTATACCTATGTTGCTGATATTATCAGTGTAGTAACCCCACCTTTAAAGTACATCAGTGGAATTTTAACCTTACTGGTATTAATTGTAATTAAAAAAAATACTGAGTCTGAATTAGATGCTGAGATATCCAAAATTGGAAGAAACAATACTTAATGTAACAGGTTAAACATAAATAATTTACCCTTCTGATTCACATGAAAGAATTTACAATTTGAGTAATGCACAAACTCATAAGGCTGCTCATAATCAAACCCTTCCTTATTAATAGCGAAAATAGCATCACAATCTATATTACCATAAGGAGAAATACGTCTAAACCTGTAAACTCCCATTGTTTCCGTTGTGTAAAGCTCAAACCAAGCTCCTGCCGCTATGCCTGATAGCCACTGGGCATGATCTGCCTTTTCATCATTCTGTCTAGGCTCCAAAGTCCCAATAAGATTTACCTTATGGTCTTTTAACCTATCTAAAAAGTAACGTATATTTTCACTCTTTTGCGAACCTTTAAATTCTGATATTGTACCTGTTTCGGAGATCTCATACACATAATTCTCAGTATCAGCTAAGAGCACATTCCCCACTGTACTAGGTGTAAACCATTTTGATGTTTTGAGCGCTTTCTTAATCTCTGGGTCATTTACTGAAGCAATCAAACTATCAGTCACAAAACGTGCACAATTACAAGCATTTTTTATAAAAGCAGCATAGCGGATAAAATGCTTATTTTGCATTTCGGTAATATGCGCTCTTGCTTTTTGATAATCCACAGCATTACAAACTGAAGCCACCAATTTACCATCACCATGAGTCAATTTAGGATGAGTCCCTAAAAACCCTAAAATTTCATCTAGGTTTTTTATGTTGTCATTTTCAATTTTCGCCACTAATGGAAAATCCAATTCGTTATCAGTATCTTTTCCTCGAACACGCCCATTGGGCTCTGGTGTAATGTAACGTCCAAAATCATGATACTCTAAAACACCTGTAGACTTATCAATTAAAACTAATGCTGCATGTCCGGCACGTAAATAATCCCTCTTTCCAATTCCTAGATATTTTAAATAAGGAGAATACCACTCATCGGCAACCATAACAATGGTTTCTGGATAAGCCATAGTTATAATAATACCAGTATTATTCATTAACTACTTGTGGAGTTTTAAAAATATTGGACGACTTTTCGTTACTTACAATATTCTCATAATACATCGCTACACTATCTTCATTTTTTTCTATTTGTGTAATGCTAGTTGTTTTTACAAAACCCCTATCCATAACGACACCATAATCTTCATTACTTGCTCCAGCTGTTTTATGAAACTCTAAAATGGTATCAGACTTAAGAATGTATTCTAATTTATAATCCACAAACCACTGTTGTCTTTCAGCCCTCATACTTTTATCATACAGCGTAGAGGATGACCACATTTTAGGCTCCAAGGGGAGTTCTTCAAAATATTTTCTAATACCATCCCAAACTAATTCGTAAAACTTTAGCGTAGTATTCCAATCAGCGATAACGATAGTAAAAGGCTCAATATCCTCAAAATTATAAGTATCAACTAACTCTTCAATAGAATCAGCAACCATAAATTGTTTTGCTACTACCCCTCTACTCAGTCGGTAAGATGTTTTGCGTTCATGAATTTCAAAACCACCATTTAATACACAAATCACTCGTTTTTTTTCACTAACACCAATCCATGTACCTCCAGACAATTCATCTTTAGGAAATAAAACTTCAGTATTATCAACAGAATAGAACTCAGGTGCTAGAGATACCCTACTAGGTGCTTCGTCTCGATTTGAGGTTAAAATAAAATCGCTATTACCCTTAGGAATAATTGTAACTGTACACATAAAACAGTAGTCTCTTATAGAACAGCCAACTTACAAAAAATAAATAAAAAGTAAATCAAACAAAGGCACATAAAATTATAACCAAAAAGTAACTCTATTTTAAAAATTTAACGCGATTTTAAGGTATTTAAGTAATACTTTGTAATTTAATAATTCTTAAATTTGTAGCCGATTCACTGAAAATTTTTTATCAAAAACCAATAAATTATGGGAAAAGGCTTTTTTAATGTACCAGTAGCAGTTAACGAACCCGTAAAATCTTATGCTCCCGGAACTCCAGAACGTGATGCTGTTTTAGAGGCTTATAAAATGATGTATAACAGTAAAATTGATGTACCGTTGTACATTAATGGCAAAAATATTACCACCGGCAATACAAGAACCATGTCGCCACCCCACGACCATAAACACGTGGTGGGCACCTATCATGTAGCAGAACAAAAACATATTGATGATGCTATTGCAACCGCTTTAGAAGCTAGAAAAACATGGAGTAACATCCCATGGGAACAACGTGCTGGCATCTTTTTAAAAGCTGCGGAACTTATTGCGGGCCCATATCGCGCAAAAATTAATGCAGCTACCATGATAGCGCAATCTAAAACCATACACCAAGCCGAAATTGATGCTGCTTGTGAGTTGATAGACTTTTTACGTTTTAACGTACAATTCATGGCAGATATTTACATGGAACAACCTGAAAGTACAAGTGATGCTTGGAACCGTGTAGAATATCGACCTCTAGAAGGGTTTACTTATGCAGTAACGCCTTTTAACTTTACAGCAATTGCAGGAAACTTACCAGCATGCATGGCATTAATGGGTAATGTAGTGGTATGGAAGCCTAGTGATAGCCAAGTATATTCTGCAAAAGTAATAATGGATGTCTTTGAAGAAGCTGGTGTGCCTCCTGGAGTAATAAACGTAGTATTTGGAGATCCCGTGATGATTACCAATACGGTTTTGGCAAGTCCAGATTTTTCAGGTTTACATTTTACTGGATCTACTTTTGTGTTTAAAGAACTCTGGAAACAAATAGGTAACAATATTCACAATTATAAAACCTATCCAAAAATTGTTGGAGAAACTGGGGGTAAAGATTTTATTATTGCTCATAAATCAGCTAATCCTAAGCAGGTAGCTACAGCAATTTCTAGAGGTGCTTTTGAATTTCAAGGACAAAAATGTAGTGCCGCCTCAAGAGCTTACATACCAAAAAGCATTTGGAATGATGTTAAAAGCTTTGTAGTTGAAGACGTAAAATCCTTTAAAATGGGGTCTCCTGAGGATATGACTAATTTTATTACTGCTGTAATCCACGAAGGGTCTTTTGATAAATTGGCAAAATATATTGACCAAGCAAAATCAGATACTGATGTAGAAGTCTTGATTGGTGGTAATTACGACAAAAGCAAAGGGTATTTTATTGAACCTACGGTTTTAGTCACTACAAACCCCAAATACCCTACCATGTGTACAGAGTTATTTGGTCCAGTAATTACAATTTATGTTTATGAAGATGACACTTACGCAGAAACTTTAAAGCTCGTTGACGAAACTAGCGAATATGCATTAACAGGTGCTATTTTAGCAAAAGACAGGTATGCAATCACACAAGCTACCGAAGCATTGCAAAACAGTGCTGGTAACTTCTACATTAACGACAAGCCAACTGGTGCTGTTGTAGGCCAACAACCATTTGGTGGTGCCAGAGCTTCCGGAACAAACGATAAAGCTGGTAGTGCACAAAATCTTTTACGATGGGTATCACCTAGACTTATAAAAGAAACATTTGTAACACCTACGGATTATAGGTATCCATTTTTAGGAGAATAGTTTTTATTCGTGCTATAAAAAAGGCTGTAATTATATGTATACAAACAATAAATCGGAGTAACATAAACGTCACTCCGATTCATTTCCCTAATTTAACAAATTAATCACCCGAAATATTGCAGCATAACATGTCTATTAAATAGCTTGATTTACAAAGCTATAATCTCATATTATTGAAATACCATCAATAAAAACCAACCTATATATTTCCTTTCTTTTTTGACAACACTTGCGATAAATGAAAAACACCATTAAAAAAACCAATCATTCTCCCCTCTTTCAAAAACCCTAGTAGTTACTGAACCTTCTACTCTTGTAGTCCAAATTATATATTTACAACTGATATACGCTTCTATTGAAGAAAAACTTTCATTTGGGCCAATATTCGCAAAATTCCCCGGTTCACGTTCTACATAATCTAAGTTTTTAATTATAAACTTATAGAAAGTTCCATAATCATTTGCTGGCTCGTAGGAAAATTGACCAAAAGCTTGTAGACCAATTTTAGATTGAGAGTAACTAGCAGCTCCTTTACAAAAATCAGATTCACTATAATTAAAGCTATTATAAGTACGATTATACCCATAAAAATAATCATCTTGATGTAATTTAATATATTCTAAATTAGTTAAGCTATAATCATTGCGAACCACTAAAACTTCTGTAGGAGGTTTTCCCAGACATGGAACAGATTTTTCAGGAATCCGAGATCTGTCACAACACCCCATAGTTTCATAAGTACCTCCTTTGGGATATCCTGGCGCATCAAAAAACTCGCCATCTATCGTGGTATAAATCCAAAGATAATATTGTTGATCCACCCTAATAGGACAATTGCCCTTCTCATTACCATCTGGCCCAGCACCTATATCTTCATCAAAAGGGGGATCTATAAGAACTGGCATCTCAAATTCATCAATTACACCACCGTTAGTATCTGTAGGAGATATAACAATCTTCCCTTCATAGGGTAGATCCAGATCTTTTGGATTAATATCAATATAGAACACTGAAATAGAATCTATGCTTTCTTCTTCCACAATTGGCATAGTGTAATACCCATTGGCCCCCAATATATGTATTAGAACATTTTTAATAGAAACCTGATCGCGATTCAATATTCGCACACGACTTTTTACCCCTGGCCACAAGTTAATAGTATCTTTATCAATTTTTAAATCTGAAAGATTACCGCTTGCTGCAGCACTACCACTTCTAAATTCAGCATTACTCAATAACAATGCTGCACTTATATCGTTTGAGCTACTAATTGAACCTGTCTGTTCTGGATCATCTGGATCTGGGTCAACGGGATCTTCTTGCTCTATATCAGAATCAAAAGAATTCTCCTTCCCATCACATGCTACAATAACAGAAACGAATACAACCCCTATTATCAATAAAAACTTATAATTTAGGATATATTTCATGAGTTTAAAATTCTTTAGATTGCAAGCAAACTTACTATTATCATAAAGAAATTTATTACTATGTTACCCTTGTGGTTAATATACTTTTATAAATGGTTTAGTTAGAGGCATAAGTGGACAATAATAAGCGCAAGCTAACTTTCTATAATAAAAAAATTAGCTCGAGTCTCTACACATTACTGAGGGGGTTACAAAAACCTAAGACTATATTTTATTTAATTGACTTAAAAACGCTTCTCTACGGCGACGAGATATATTAACATGATGCCCTTCTGTGAGTATCACATACCCTCCCTCTCCTTTAACATATTGATTTACATGTTTAATATTTATTAACGATGCATGGTGTACACGACAAAACCCAGATTCGCCCAACATAATTTCAAACTCTTTTAATTTCTTTGAAAACAAATGCGTTTTATTGCCTGTTAAATATATTCTGCTATAACTGCCTTCTGCAGCACAATAAATAATTTTGGCAGTATCTAACATGAGAATACCTTCCATATCTGAAATCGCTAATCTCTCTATTTTTCCTGGCGCACTTCTCATGTTTTTAAGCATGGCATCGTACTTATAAATAAGATTCTTATGATCCTTGCGTTCCTTTACTTTACTTATAGCCTGAATTAACTCAGTAGACTCAATAGGTTTTAGCAAATAGTCTAGTGCGCTAAATTTAATAGCTTGGATGGCGTATTGACTATATGCGGTAACAAAAATTATTTCGAAATCTATTTCTTTAATTTGAACAAGTAAGTCGAATCCTGAACCATTTGGCATTTGAATATCTAAAAACACTAAATCTGGACGATGCAACTGGATTGCCTTCATACCCTCTTGGATATTTTCACATGTCCCCAAGACATTTACCTCAGGACAATATTTCTCTAATTGCAACCTTAGCGCCTCTCTACCATCAAATTGATCGTCAATAATTATGGATTGTATCATATCTAAGATATTGGAATAAGAATATCTACACTTGTACCTATTGGCTGTCCTTTAACATCTTTCATATCTGTAAAACTAATCATCTCATCAAATTTTTCTTCACTTAATAGCTGCAAACGCCTTTGAGTAATACTTAAACCCATTGATTTGGTTTTTATAACAGCGCTATTTTTTAACTCAAGTGCTTTCTCACGTCCTACCCCATTATCCTTAATATTACACTTTAATAAGTCTCCATCTTGTTTAATAGCTATTTTTATTATTCGTTCTCCTTCTTTCATATTCATCAACCCATGCCAAATAGCATTTTCAATAAAAGGTTGCAACACCATGGAAGGTATCTGTATGACATCAACTTCAATATTTGAATCGATTGAAGTTTCAAAACTTATCTTTGTTTGGTTGGTTAACGCCTCTAACTGTATGTAAGATTGCAACATATTCAGTTCATTTTGAAGAAAAACCATATCACTTTCAGAGTTTTCAAGTATTAATCGAATAAGCTTTGCGAATTTAGTTAACAATGCTGAAGCATCCTCACTGTGATTGTTGATTATCATCCTATTAATAGAGTTCATACAATTAAAGATAAAATGCGGATTCATTTGAGAACGAAGTGCTTTATTCTCTAAATCACCTAGCTGTTGACGAAATTTAGTTGTTTTTATTTCTTCATTTTTAGCAGCTATCATCTTCTCGCTTTTAAACTTTTGTTGCATCCCATAAAACACAAGACCACCAATAATGGCAATTAATAGTATCCCTCCTGTAAGTGCATTATTTAGTATTGCTTGTTTGTTAGCTTTTGTCTCTTGCACCTCAGCTTCCTTGGTAAGTAGCATAATTTCCTTTTCTTGCTCAACAGAATTATATTTCATTTCCATTTTTTTAACCTTGTTCAGATAATTTTCCTTAGACAAACTATCTTTCAATGTTTCATACTTTTTCCAGTAGGCTAAGGCCAACTCAGGATTAACAGTAGTTTCATATAAATCTGCAAAACTTAAATAGATGTTTTTTGTTTCATCTTTGGTTCCCATTTCAAGCGACTGGTCTAAAGCTTCATTTAACTTTTTAATAGCAATTTTATAGTTACCAAGTTTACTTTTTATTTTACCAATCCCATGATTAGTATAAAGTATACCAAGTTTATCATCAATACTATGCGACAACTGGTTGGATTCTTGGTAATAGCGCAATGCTTGATTATAATCTTCAAGAGCAAAGTACAAGGCTCCTATATTTAGCAGATTAATGGATGCATCTAATTTTTGATTATTCTCTCTATTAATATCCAAAGACTGCTGATAATAATCCAAAGCCTTTTTGTAATCTTTTTTTGCTTTATATACTAGTCCAATATTTCCAAGAATACCTGATTTAAACTTATAATCTTGAGTGTTTTTATTTGTTTCAAGAGATTTCCGGTAATGGGTTACTGCATCATCATAAGCTTTTAACTTCCAGTAGTTCATCCCAATATTACTGTAGCATTTAGCAACCCCAAGCGTATCCCCGATAGTTTTATAATACACCATTGCTTTTATAAAATTATCTACTGATGTTTCGTAGGATTCTTTATAGTAATCTATTATGCCTTGTTGCATATAAAAAGTAGCTTCAATATTTGGATCCTGAAGCGATGGAATTAGCGCTTTTACCCTTAAAAGTGCATCACTAGCTCTTTTATATTGCCCTTTTCTCCATCTAAAATTACTTTCTTCAAGATAGGCCTTAGACAATCTAGCATCATTCTTTATTTGTTTACTCAAAGTAATTGCATCGTCTAAATACTTTAATGACGTTACGGTGTCTTGAGAAGCCAGAGCTTTGTGAATATCTAAGTAAATGTCTATCCTAACTGTATCAGCTTTCGTTTCATTTAATACCACTAGAAGGCTATCTAAATCTTTTGCCTCTTGAGCAAACACAAAAGAATCATAAAAAGACAAATAAAAAATTATGGAAAAGAACACAAAACAACGTCTCATAAATATTACTTAATAGCATTAATGTAATCTGATTCTGCGGTTAAAATTAATAAAATTCAGATACATCACTTTTGTAACAAAGATCAATTTACCTCATTATTTCCTACTGAAATACCACCAATTCATAGCTCTAGTTAGCTGAAATCCTAAAGATTGGTACAAACGAATAGCAGGATTACCTTTAGTAGTATGTAAAATAGGATGTTTTCCTGATTTTATAATTTCTTTAGTAGTATGGGTAATGAGTTGTTTTGCTAATCCGCGTCGGGTATAATTTGGATGGGTTACTACACCACTTACTTCAATAAAATCGTTGGTTTGCATGCGTTGACCAGAAATCGCCACTAGTTTACCCTCTTTAAAAATACCAAAGTAATCGCCCATATCAAAAGTGCGTTTTTTGTAATACCCTGGCATTACCAACCATATTAAATCGTAGATCTCTTGGATATGTGTTTCGGTTAATGGCAGTATGGTTTCTGTAATATCAACTTCAATTAATGTATTAAGTACCATTTGGCAACCTTCCATTTTTTTGTTGAGTATCACGTGGTTTCCATCATAGGTTGGAATAGCGCTTTCCGAGACTAAAAATATATCTTTCGTTAATTTAGAATATGCCGTTAATGCTGCTTTGGTTTTTACAGCATTGGTAAATGCCCCAAAAGGACATATTTCTGGATGATAAAATAGCACCTCATCATAAGCCACAGCAAAGTTTTGATGTGTTTCTTTAAGGGAATACCAAATTGGGTTTTGTAATGTTTTTTGAAAATAGTCCATACATAACAACTCAAAGACCAAATGTAATTTGAAAAGTTGAAATGGTATAAAAAAGTATGATTTGGTATTGATTTGAATTGCTTGACTTTGTAAAAATTTTCAACTACCTTCGTTTACCGGCGGATATAAGCCATAAGCAACGGCGCATATCCGTGTTAGCGGTAAACGAAACAATAACATTGCACCAATTGAAACACACAACTAGTGGTGTTTGAGAAAGAACCTGACCAAACACACCCCGCGTTAAGGATTGCAGCGGCATCCTTTTTGCGAATCTTTAAAGACGAAAAATTAAATTAAGATAACGGTTTATTTTAAGTGGCTGAGACCCCGAAACAAGTTCGGGATACTTCGCGAAAAGATATAGCGAAAAGCCTGACCCGACGTAAGGAGGGTAACGCCCAAAAAAATATAATTATACTCCCTAATTAATTATTTTTGAAAAAAGTTGTCCCCTTTTACTTTTTGGCAACCGTCTTACTGATATAAACTTTAAAATTTACAATTATGAAAGAATTTATGATGATTTTTATTGGAGCCGATTACACCGCTTTAGGTTTGTCACCTGAAGATTTGCAAAACCGTATGGGAAAATGGTTTGCTTGGAATGATAAAATGACACAGGCTGGCATTGTTAACCATGGGAATGCCTTAACGCCGCAAGTGCGTCGTGTTTCTGGTGCCAATAGAACGGTTACCGATTTAACTTCGGCCGAGGTTAAAGAAATTGTAGGGGGTTATTATGTGGTTAAAGCTAACAACTTTGACGAAGTGCAGGAAATTGCCAAGGACTACCCTGATTACGATTTGGGAGGCACGGTAGAAATTCGTGAAATTATGGTATTTGACCAATAATGAGTTCTAACCTAATAGACCATCTTTTTCGCCACCATAGCGGAAAGATGGTCTCTGTTTTAACTAGAATTTTTGGGCTTAAACATCTTGATATTATTGAGGATGCTGTACAGGATACTTTTATTAAGGCTAGTATAAGTTGGAGAAACCAACAACCAGAACACCCTGAAGCATGGTTGACCCAGGCCGCCAAAAACAGGGTTCTTGATATTTTTAGAAAGCTAAAAACAGAGCAAAAACACCTACCTAACATCAATCAAGGAACGGACGCCATTGCTATAAACGATCTGTTTTTAGACTCTGAGATTGAGGATGCACAACTGCGTATGATTTTTACTGCCTGCCACCCTAGCTTAGATCCTAGAGATCGTATTTCTTTTGCTCTAAAAACAGTATCTGGATTTAGTATTAAAGAAATTGCCTCTGCATTGCTAACCAAAGAGGAAACCGTAAAAAAGCGACTATCCAGAGCCAGAAAAACAATTAAACAGGCAGATATTAAATTTAAAATTCCACAAGGAAAATCTTTAGCTTCTAGACTGGAGAGCGTCATGGAAGTATTATATCTTATTTTTAATGAGGGGTTTCATTCCAATAAAAAAGAGACATTGATTAGACAAGAATTATGCACAGAGGCTTTACGTTTATCGCAAATGCTTTTAAAAAAAGAACTTACTAGAACTCCAGAAACTTACGCTCTTTGTGCCTTAATGTGTTTTCATGCTGCTAGAATTGATAGCAAAACCAATGCTGACAATGAGCTGCTAGACCTAAAACATCAGGATCGTAGCAAATGGCATTTTCCTTTACTTCAATTAGGTAATTCTATGATGTATAAAGCAGTAGAAACAGAAGAGTTTTCTTGCTACCACTACGAAGCTGCTATTGCTGCTGAACATTTAAAAGCCAGAACCTTTGAGGATACCGATTGGAAAAAAATTCTACATTGGTATCAATGTCTGCATGCACTACAGCCTATGCCTTCTCACTTACTTACCATAGCAGTAATATGTTTGCAAACTAAAGATTACAAACTAGCTAAATCTTACTTATCTAAATTAAAACCTGAGGATTTTGAACAACGATCCTACCTATATTATGGCGCATTAGCTGACTTACATACTGCCATATCTAACACCGAAAAAGCTTTAAAATATATTAACCTAGCCCTAGATTATGTGACTAACGATTTAGAAAAGGCTTTTTTAGAAAAGAAAAAACAAAATCTACTATCAAAAAAGTAAAAGGAGTAATATTGTCTTTAAAATTTCATTAGTTTTATACATCAATTATCGTGGAATAGTTTTTGATACTCTACTAACGTTAAAAACAATACCCATTAAGAATTGACGTTTTTTAAAAGTATGAAAAAGACATTACTAATTTTATTCTTTGTGCCTTTATTAAGTGTTGGGCAAGCTACAAAATTTGTTAGGCAAGCCTTAAGGCTAGATGATCCCAAAGCACAAATAGAAATGTTAAATCAAGCTCTAGAAATTGACAATAAACATTTAGACGCCTTATTCTACAGAGGTATTGCCAAATACAATTTAGAGGATTATGATGGTGCTATTTTAGATTTTACAAAAATAATTTTCTTTGAACCTGATGCAGACAGCTACTATAACCGTGGTAATTGTAAGTTTAACTTAATGGATTACGAAGGTGCTTTGGTGGATTACGAGGAAGCCATAAAATTAGATCCTGATTTAATAGGTGCCTACTTCAACTTAGGAAATGCCAAATTCAATCTAGAAGATTACAAAGGTGCTGTAGACGCCTTTACAAAAGTAATTCGTTTTTTTCCTAACGACTATAAGTCCTACAGTCAGCGTGCCCTGGCCTATATGGAACTAAAAAATTACAAATTAGCTTTTAAAGATTTTGGTGCCTGTATATTGATTAGGCCCAATAGTAAATCTTATTATAATCGTGGCTATGCACTATTAGAAATTAATTATTACAAGGAGTCTAAAGGAGACTTTTTACAAGCAATAAAAGAAAATATAAATAACACTCCAGCGTATTTCTACTTAGGCGTTAATAATATCTTATTGGGAGAATTTCAGGAGGCAATAGAAAGCCTATCCGTATCAGTAATTAGGGATAAAATGGACTACGACGCCCATTTTGGTTTAGCAATAGCCTACTATCACGAAGGGAATTACGAGAAAGCCAAGTTAAGTTTTAAAAGTGCAAAAAATCTCTTAGGAGCAAAAGGCAACAATGCCATTTCGGTGTTTAAAGACACATATTGGGAGGTTAATGAAAAACAAATGTTTTCTGAAATGTTTAGAAAACTAAATGTACTGTAAACATAACATCTACTACATTCAGACCCCTAAATTTGTCTTAAAACTGACATCTACAAATTAGATATTTCGTATATTTAATACACAAAACACACTACAAGTCAATTATTTGATAAGTCATCTAGTTGGTTTCAATATTTTTTATTTGTTAAATATCGATTATTCTTATCATCATGAACAAATACGTTTTCGCATCAACATTCACAGTTCTTTTCTTGTTTTGTCACACAGCTTCATTCGGACAATCAAAAAAATTAGTGCGACAAGCTAAAAAGCTTTCTAACCCTAAAGAACAGATAACAATTTTCACAAAAGCTATCGAATTGGATAATGAGAATTTAGATGCCTACTTTTACCGTGGTTTAGCGAGATATGAATTAGAGAATTACTGGGGCTCTATTTTGGATTTCACGAAAATACTATTCACAAAACCAGATGCTGATACATTTTACAATCGTGGTAATGCTAAATTTGCTCTAGGTGACTTTAAAGGTGCATATGATGATTACATAATGTCTATAGAATATAACCGTGATTTTTTTCAAGCCTACTACAATTTGGGAATAACCCAGTTTAATTTAGGCAAATATAGACAGGCACTGCGTTCTTTTAATTTTTTGATAAAGCACTTTCCCAATGATGTAAATACTAATATTCAAATGGGATTAACGCTTGCTGAACTCAAACAAAATCCATTAGCTATTTACTTTCTCAATAAAAGCATAACACTAGAACCCAATAGTGACACATACCATAACAGAGGTGTTGCATATTTAAATATGAAAGCCTATAAACAAGCTGCAGAAGATTTTAAAACAGCAATTAGCTTAGACAAAACTAACGATTCCGCATATTTCTACCTTGGCTTATCGCAATTATTCGCCAGAGACTATAAAGCAGCTACAAAGAGTTTTGAAGACACACTTACCTTTAATTCTGTAGACCATGAAACCCTTATTGCTTTGGCCGTAGCTAATTACCATTCCAAAAATTATGACAAGGCGAAACTTTGTTTTAAAAAAGCAAAAAATATACTAGCTGCCGAAAATGAATTTTATAAATACAAAAACGACATCTCTCTATTTGCTGATGCATCTTGGAGCATAGATGAGGGTTATATTTTTGAAAGTTATGTTGAACGACTAAACGCTCTCTAATTCCCTGCTAATTTTTAAACTTCTGAGGCAAATACACTAATTTTTTAGTATTAAAAAAATCTTCTTCAAAATAATCACTTAAGTTGTAGATTTTAGCCGTAGTGTAAGCTTTCAATTCTTCAGTTAAATCACCTCCTTTAAGATAAAGAATACCGTTTTTTAGTTCATTATTTTGTTTTTTAGCTATTTTCCCTCTGGTCCAATGCACAAAAGTTGGCATTGCAGCTACAGCCCTACTTACAATAAAATCGTAAGTCTCATCAATAGCTTCAACCCTAGTATGGGTTGTTCTTACGTTAGTTAAGCCCAAACCTTCAATAACCTCATTTACTACCTTAAGTTTTTTAGCAATACTATCTACCAAATGAAAATCACAATTCGGAAACATAATAGCCAATGGAATCCCAGGAAAACCTCCTCCTGTACCAACATCCATAACCCGTGTATTATCTTTAAATGAGATGAATTTTGCTATGGCCAAAGCATGTAAAACATGACGTAAATACAATTCATCAATATCCTTTCTTGATACTACATTAATTTTTAAATTCCAGTCCTTGTATAAACTTTCAAGTTTATGGAATTGAGACATTTGATCCTCTGAAAGATTGGGAAAATACTTAGAGATTAATTCCATTGATGTTAAATTTTGCACAAAAATAGAACTTTAAAGTACATTTTTTTACATCAAAACGTTCTTTGTTGCACATATTAATATTTATCTTTGCCTTTCGTATTTAGAGGATTAATTTTATACGAACTGATTAAACTAGCATTATAATTATGAATAAGCAAGCCCTTTCATTTTCAAGAAAAGATCCTGCGAAATTTTTTAAAACGTTAAATAAACGCGTAAACGATTACTTTAAGGAAAACAATCTTAAACGTACCGGTAATTGGAAATTATACACAAAGGCTATTGTTATGTTTTCCTTACTTATTGTTCCTGTAGTTTTAATTCTAACCATTGAAAGCTTACCTGGTTGGGCACAACTATTAGGAATGGTAATAGTAGGAGTTGGTATGGCCGGAGTTGGCATGAATGTAATGCATGATGCAAACCATGGCTCATTTTCCAGTAAAAAATGGGTAAATAAACTAATGGGAAGCAGCATATACATTTTGGCTGGAAACGATTACAACTGGAAAGTGCAACATAATGTATTACACCACACCTATACAAACATTCAAGGACACGATGAAGATATAGACGCAGGAAGAATTATCA
Source organism: Hyunsoonleella ulvae (assembly GCF_016827605.1). Lineage (GTDB taxonomy): Bacteria > Bacteroidota > Bacteroidia > Flavobacteriales > Flavobacteriaceae > Jejuia > Jejuia ulvae. The sequence continues at coordinate 239,330 of NZ_JAEPJQ010000001.1, forward strand.
GGTTTTCAAAACATGCAAAATGGTACAGCTTTCATAGATACCAGAAGTTTTATGCATTTTTTCTATATGGTTTTTTAACTGCAAATTGGGCAATTACTACTGATTTTACACAAACATATCGCTATTTAAAAAGAAAATTGGCTTATGGTAAAATGCCACATCCCGCCACACAATGGACTAAACTAATTATTGGAAAAATTGTCTATTACTCCATTTGGGTAGTACTGCCATTAGCTTTAGGATTTAAATGGTGGGAAGTTTTAATTGGTTTCTTAGTAATGCATTATACTGCAGGTATTATTTTAAGTGTTATATTTCAACTAGCACACGTTATGCCAAATACTGAAATGCCACTTCCTGACGAGCAAGGTAATATTAAGAATACCTGGGCAATCCATCAGTTGTTTACAACATCAAATTTTTCTCCTAAAAGTTGGCTTGTAGGTTTTTATACAGGAGGTTTAAACAGACAGGTAGAACACCATTTATTTTCTCACATAAGTCACATCCATTATAGCAAGTTGGCTAAAATAGTTAAAGAAACAGCCTTAGAATTTAGCTTACCATATAACGAGTACAATACGTTTTGGCAAGCAGTGGCAGAACACTACAATCAATTAAAAACCCTAGGACGAAAACCTAGTTTAGCTTAAATAATAATATATACCGATCAAAATACACTAAAATGCAATTATTATCAGATAGGATTTTAAACATGTCTACGTCTGCCACATTAGCAATGGCAGCAAAAGCAAGAGAACTTAGAGGAGAAGGAAAAGACATTATAGGCTTAAGTCTGGGAGAACCTGACTTTAAAGTTCCAGATTTTATTCGAGAAGCCGCTATTCAAGCAGTAAATGATGGCTATAACTCATACACACCTGTTGATGGTTATGGCGAGTTAAAAGATGCCGTAATTAAAAAATTTAAGCGAGATAATAACTTAACATATACTCCCTCACAAATAGTAGTATCTACTGGAGCAAAACAATGTTTAGCTAATGTTGCTGGAGTAATGCTAAATGAAGGCGATGAAGTTATTTTACCTTGTCCATATTGGGTAAGTTATTCTGATATCGTAAAATTAAACGATGGTGTACCTGTTGAAGTAAAAACTTCGATTGATACTGATTTTAAAATGACTGCTGATCAGTTAGAAGCAGCTATCACACCAAAAACTAAAATGATGTGGTTTAGCTCTCCTTGTAACCCAAGTGGATCGGTTTACAGCAAAGAAGAATTAAAAGCTTTGGTTGAAGTTTTGGCAAAACACCCTAACATCTATGTGGTTTCAGATGAAATTTACGAGCACATAAACTATGGAAAAGGCCACACAAGCATTGCTAGTTTTCCAGAAATGTATGACAGAACCATTACTGTAAACGGCGTATCAAAAGCCTTTGCTATGACTGGTTGGAGGATAGGATTTATTGGTGCTCCAGAAAAAATCGCAAGAGCTTGTAATAAACTGCAAGGGCAAACTACCAGTGGTGCCAATTGTATTGCACAACGCGCTGTGATAACTGCTTTAAACGAAGATCCCTCATCTGTAAAATATATGATTGATGAGTTTAAAGTACGTCGAGATTTAATCTTGGATTTATTAGGAGGTATAGAAGGATTTAAATCCAACACTCCAGACGGAGCATTTTATGTGTTTCCTGATGTAACTCATTTCTTTGGAAAAACGTTAAAAGGACATAAAATAAATAATGCCACAGATTTTTCTTTGTTTTTACTAGAAGAAGCTTTGGTTGCTACTGTTACAGGAGATGCTTTTGGAAACCCCAATTGTATTAGAATTTCTTATGCCGCTTCTCAAGAGCAAATTATTGAAGCCATTAAGCGTATTGAAGCTGCAGTGAGCTAAATATCTTGATTAAAAGATAAATTGTAAAGCCGCTTATAGCGGCTTTTTTTAGTTATTTATATAATACAGTAGAGCTATCAAGGCTATAACTACAATCACAAAAAAAATAGAAAATAATTTTATGCTTCTAATCCTGTTTTGTTTTTCCATTCTGTTTCTAATTTCTTTTAGTTGCTGGGGAGTAGCTTCAGGAAAATCAAACTGGCCTTCCCCAGACCATTCAAACCCTCCTAAAGTCTTCCTAAAATACCTAGATTTATCAGGAAGAATAGACTTGTTACTTTTTAAAGTAGTTTGAAATGACTCAAAAAACGGCATAAGATTACAATAAAGTGAATAGCAAAACCAGTATAACAATCAAAATACAAAAAGCAATGATACTTCTTAACTGAGTCTTTCTATTTTGTGCTTTAATGTTATCCCTTACTGCTTGTATTTGTTCTTCTGTAGCCTTGGGAAACTCCTTCAGCTCAATACCAGCATAACTTCCTTCTAACCCTTTTTTTTCCTTTCGTTTTGATAGTTGCCCCCTATTAGTCTTAAGAGAACTATTTGCAGCCATCATTGAACCTTCTCCTCCCATAGTGAAATAAATTTAACTTTCAATTATAGGTATCCATTAACCCAAAAAAGTTACAAAATCTACATTTTCGATATGCTTTATTATTTTACTTACATTTCAAAAAAGACCTTTCTAAATAATTATTACATGAAAAACAAATAGTTTTATACAAATCTTCTTCATAACAACTAAAAACACAAAGCAAATACCTCTACTGAGAGCAAACCATGCAAAGCATGTAAATTATTGATATTAAAATTGAGTCGTCCTAAAAAAGGCTACAGCAAAATCACTGTAGCCTTAATAATAATAATAATAATAATAATAATAATAACTTATTGTTTAATGAGTAAAATTGAAAGCCCATAACTCGAAAAACAATATACAAATAACCGGGTTTAAAATCTTTCAACAATGTGGTTTTTCCACATATTTTTCCTACGTACACAAAACACCGAGAAACTATTTATACTTTTAACAATTAAATTTCACATTAAAAACTATCTACCTAAAATACTGTGACTTATGTCCATAAAAAGGTTAAATGTATTAATAATCGAAGATCATAAAATAATAGCTCGCGCCTATAAAAACATTTTAAATGAAATAGAAGATTATCAGTTCTGTATAAATTTTGCGGAAAATTGCGACGAAGCTGTTTTTCAAATATCTAATAATGAGAATGATATCGTTATATTAGACTTACAATTGCCAACATCTAAAGACGATAAATTTCTTAGCGGTGAAGACGTAGGACTTTTTCTAAGAAAAAAAACATCAAAAACAAAAATTATTATCCTTACTTCAATTACAAATCAAATAAGAGTGCTCAACATCGTTAAGGAGATAAATCCTGAGGGATACATGATTAAATCTGATATTGATGTAAAGGATCTTAAGAATTCTATCCATAGCGTTTTACAAGGAAAGCATTTTTATAGCAAGACCATAAAAAAAATAACCGAAGTAATTACCTATAAAGGCGTAACCATTGATGATTTTGATAGGCAAATACTGTATCATCTGTCTATGGGAGAAAAAACCAAAGATTTATATAAATACATTCCTCTGTCAACAAGAGCCATTGAAGTAAGAAAGACCAAACTAAAAACCCTTCTTGATGTAAATAAAGACGATAACTTTAACCTGGTAAAAGAAGCAAAAAAACTAGGCTTTATTTAACAAATTATCTATTTCTCCAGAAAAATGGTGTAAACAATACCAAAACAGTAAACAATTCCAGTCTACCAATTAACATTAAAAAAGAAGCCCACCATTGTGCCAAAGGTGGCAAAGCAGCATAATTATTAACTGGTCCAAAATCTCCTAACGCTGGCCCCACATTACCTAAACTAGATGCGGCCAAACCTATTGCCGAAGAAAAATCTATCTTAAACATTGAAAACACCAATGCTCCGATAATAAAAGAAAGCATATATAAAATAAAGAAAGCTAGTATATTAAAAACTATATCTCCCGAAATAGCCTTCATATTATAGCGTACAGGTAAAATAGCACTTGGGTGCAATGCCCGTTTAAACTCCAGAAAACCATTTTTAATCAACAGTAAATGGCGCACTACTTTTACTCCTCCGGACGTGCTTCCTGCGGAACCTCCCAAAAACATCAAACCAAAAAAGAACACTACTAAAAATGGAGTCCACATGGTATAATCAGCCGTAACAAACCCAGTAGTAGTTACAATAGCTAAAACTTGAAATAACGCATGTCGCACAGCACTTTCGCCTTCTCCCCATACCATAGGATGATCGATGGAAGATAACGATACATCGGCTCTGAAATAAATTAATAAAGCTGCTATTATTGTAAATATAGCAATGAATTTAAAATACAACTTAAACTCTTCATCATGCAATACTTTTTGCACCTTTCCTTTAAAAGCAAAGTAACTTAATACAAAATTAGTACCTGCCAAAAACATAAACAGAATGATAATATACTGAATAATGGGCTGTCCATTCCAATACGCAACACTAGCATTTTTCGTAGAAAATCCTCCAGTTGATACTGTACAGAGTGCATGGTTTATAGCATCAAAAAAAGACATCCCCGCTACACTCAACAAAAGGGTTTCTGCGGCTGTATATCCAAAGTAAATTAACCATAAGCGTTTTGCTGTATCTGTAATTCTAGGGTGTAATTTATCTGCACTAGGGCCAGGAGCTTCAGCAGCAAACATCTGCATACCTCCAATACCTAAAAGAGGAAGGATAGCTATCGCCAAAACAATAATACCCATACCGCCTATCCAATGTGTTAAACTACGCCAGAATAAAATCCCTTTAGGCATGGCCTCAATATCATTTAATATTGATGCACCAGTAGTAGTATACCCAGACATGGTTTCAAAAAACGCATTGGTAAAATTTGGTATACTTTCAGTAATTACATAAGGCAATGTACCTGTTAATGCCATGATAATCCAGCCAAAAGCTACAACTATATAGCCTTCACGCTTATTCATTTCTTTGTTGTGTTTTCTGGTAAATACCATCGCAAGCCCCCCAAGTGCTAGGGTAACTAATGCTGCAAAAAGAAGGTTTAACGTTACACCATCCTTGTAAAGTAGACTTACTAAAGTAGACAACAACATAAACCCTCCATTAAATAAAATAAGGAGGCCTAAAAAATGAAAAATAATTTTATAGTTGAGTTTCATGGTTGTAAATTCATCTTATAAAAATAGTTTCTCCACACCTTTTATAGATCGTAATAAACTACAAACAACCACTTTATCCCCTTCTTGTATTTTAAAGTTCCCCAAAGCAATATATCCTATATCTCCTCTAATAACACCTCCAATAATTGCAGAGCGAGGAAAGTCTACATTCTTTATCAACTTATTACAAATCGCTGATGTTGCCTTTACCTCGAACTCTAATAATTCAGCATTCATATTACTAAGTTTGGTCATTGCCACAACTTCACCTTTTCTTATGTACCTAAAAATACTATTTGCAGCAAGCAGCTTTTTGTTAATGAGCGTATCTATACCTATGGAATGTGATAACTCAAAATAATCCATATTTTCAACCAGTGCAATAGACTTTTTTACACCTTTAGATTTTGCAACCAAACAAGACATAATATTGGTTTCAGAGTTATCACCAACAGCAATAAAAGCATCCATATTTCCAATACTTTCTTCGTCTAAAACATCAACTTTTCTACCATCACTCTTTATCACAAGTACATCGGGTAGCTGATCTGCAATATCAAAGGCACGATCTTTATCCCCTTCCAATAGCTTTACATTAAATCCTTTTTTGCTTAAATCTCGGGCAGCTTTAAAACCAATTTCTGTTCCTCCCAATATCATCACGTTCTTGATATCAGTATTCTTTTTTCCTGTTAGTCGGCATAATTCTTCAGCTCCACCTTCAGAAGTGATAAACACTACGTTATCACCTTCCCTAAAAATAGTATCGCCCCTTGGAATAAGCGTGTATTGTGTGCCTTGACGCTGAATAGCTATTGGGATAAAATGGATCTCTGGAAATATTTTAGCAGCCTCCTTTACGTTTTTACCAACAAAAGAAGCCTCTTTAGACAACGTTAACCCAGCCATGGTTAAAGCGCCTTCCTCAAACTCATAAGTATCGCTAAAAGACGATTGCCTTAAGGATAATTCAATCTCAGAAGCTGCCAAAGCTTCTGGGGATATCAATTCATCAATACCAAATCTTGTAAAACCAATTTCCTCTTTGTTGCTAATAAACTCGTTATTAGATATCCTAGCTATGGTACGTTTTGCCCCTAATTGTTTCGCTAATACACAAACTGTGATATTAATGGTCTCCGATGCCGTAACACCGATTAATAAATCACAAGCATCTACTTTTGCTTCCCTTAAAATCCCTATAGAAGTAGCATCCCCCCGAATTACTTTAATATCTAAATGAGTATCTGCATAGGTTAAACTCTCTTTATCTATATCTATTAAGGTAATCTCCTGAGATTCGTAGGACAATAATTTTGCCAAATGAAATCCAACTTCACCAGCTCCGGCAATTATTATTTTCATTCTGTAATAATCATAAAAAGTAGTACAAAGATACTATAAAATAAATACCAGCACTGTAAAATGCTACAATATCATTACACCCTGTTTAAACATAAGCTACTAGGTAAAAATCATTTAAATATGTAAGTTTGCCAAAAAAATAGCGATTTGTCTAAAATTAAACCTTACAAGGATAGTAACCAAAGTAAAAAAGAACAGGTTACTAAGATGTTTGATACTATTTCTGGTAAATATGATGGTTTAAACCGTGTAATTTCATTTGGGATAGATGTAAAGTGGCGCAAAAAAGTTGTAAAACTAATTAATGCGCATCATGCTAAGAACATTTTAGATATTGCCACAGGAACGGGAGATTTAGCGATTGCTATGGCCGATACCAAAGCTGAAAAAATTATTGGTTTAGATATCAGCTCTGGAATGCTAGACATTGGAAAACAAAAAATTAGCACAAGAGGATTATCAGATAAAATTGAAATGGTTTTGGGCGATTCTGAAAACATGCCTTTTGAAGACAATACTTTTGATGCTATTACCGTAGCTTTTGGTGTAAGAAATTTTGAAAATTTACAAAAAGGATTAAAAGACATTCTTAGAGTGTTAAAGCCAGGAGGCATTTTTGTGATTCTTGAAACCTCTATACCCACAAAAACACCCTATAAACAAGGTTATAAATTTTATACAAAAAATATATTACCCCTAATTGGCAGGATTTTTTCTAAAGATAGAAGCGCCTACAAATATTTATGTGAGTCAGCCTCAGCTTTTCCCTATGGAGAAGCCTTAAACAATATTTTGCGAGAAATTGGGTTTATTAATGTTGAAGATTTTCCTCAAACCTTTGGGGTAGCTACAATTTATAAATCATCAAAGTAATTATGAAACAAATTTTAGTTGGTTTTGTTTTTCTTTTAACCTTTCAAACTACTCAAGCACAGCTGTTTAAAAAAGAAAAAATTACTTATGATGCTAATCAAGGTCGCGGTACTACTGACTTTAAATTTTTACGTTGGGGTTACTTCTTGGGAATAAACAATTACGATTTTAATTTTGATTACAACCAAGACCTACCTGATATTTATGTAAAAATGAGCCCAGGGTTTAGTGTGGGTTTAATTGGTAATATGAGGGTAAATAGTTTTTTAGATTTAAGACTTGAACCAGGACTTTTTATTACTACAAGAGAACTATTTTACAACGAAGAATATTTTCAAGGTGTAGATTTTAGGGAGTCTGACTTATCCCGCGAAGTAAAATCTACATATATACACATACCCTTACTTTTAAAAGTATCTACAAAACGTATTAATAATTTTAAGCCTTTTATTATAGGAGGCATTTCTACAGCGATAAATTTATCTAGCAATGAGAATAATCCTGATGACAACAGTAAAGGCCAGTTTAGAACTAAAAGTAGACCTTTATTTTACGAATTAGGCTTCGGTATCGATTTTTACCTCTACAATTTTAAATTCACACCTTCTATTCGTGGTCTTTTTGGAATGGGAGATGAACTAATAAGGGATAATGACCCCAATAGTCCCTGGACAAGTAACATTACCAGAATGCAAACTCGAGGCATCTTCCTTAATTTTACATTCCAGTAAACAATATTTCTTATCCTAATTGGATTTAGTAATTCTAAAGTTAAGTGTAGTTTCAGAGGCTGCCCCAGTTTGGTTTAGCCAGATACTATAGTCGCCAGCAGGCAAAGCCCCAGTAAACCCTTGAGCTCCGTTTAAACTTCCCATGTTTGTTAAAATATCACTCCCTCTGTTGGAAACACCATACACTAATCCACCCAACAAATCGCTAGCGTTAGTATTAATGGCATCGGTTGGAAATGTATTTCCGTTTACAATCCCAATAAACCCTGCATCGTCAGACGATTGGTAATCTTCTACAATAATTTGAGTCAACTCATAACCAATGGGCACGGTAAAGGTAAAGTAATCTACATCACTAGAAGATTGAGTTGCCGTAACGGTATTTTGGCCTCCTACAAAAGCTAGGACTGTTGGGGTAGTATTTGTATTTGCCAAATCGCCACTTAAATTCTCGTTATAATCAAAACTTTGTACAGGTGGATCCGTTATAATGTCATCATCATTATTACATGCCGTTATAAAAACTAAGCCTAAGGTTAGCAAAAGAATCTTTTTCATTTTAATTTTTTTTAGGTTAAACATTCATGATTTAAGGTCGGGAAAACTTAATTATCATTTCAAAATAAAACGTTTAATCCACTTTCAAATTGCTACAACAGCAATAATAAAGCTATATACTTCGCTGAAATTCGCTTAACAAAATAGCCGTAGCTGTAGCCACGTTTAAGCTCTCTGTGGCTTGTAATTCCCCAAATCTCGGTATGGCTATTCGTTTTGAAATGGTGCTTTCAACAACTTTAGAGATACCATTTGCCTCGTTACCCATAACCAAAACACCTGCTATGGGAAGTGTGGCTTCATACACATTATCTCCATCCATAAAAGCTCCAAAAACTGGTAGCTTTGTAGTATTTAAAAACACATTTAAATCTACATAACTAACATTTACTCGTGATATGGAGCCCATAGTAGCTTGTAAAACTTTTGGATTATAACAATCTGCAGTTTGCTTACTACATACCAAATCTTTAACTCCAAACCAATCACACAATCTGATAATTGTACCCAAATTTCCAGGGTCGCGTACCTCATCCAAAGCCACGATTAATCCCTTGTGAGTAATAGGCTCAGGTTTGGGTATATTAAAAACAGCAAGTGCCTTATTAGGTGTTTTTAAAAAACTAATACGTTTTAAATCCGCTTCTGATATTAAATTTTCAATTTTGGCATCAATATTGAGTGGTTCTGTCGTATGTAACTGATGAAGTTTAAAATGAGACTGTATGAGTTCCTTGATGGTTTTTATACCTTCAGCCACAAAGTACCCTTCTGCAAGTCTGTATTTTTTTTGACCTAATCGGTTTATAAATTTTATTTGGTTTTTAGAAAGCATTCGGTAAAAATAGTTATGCAAACATAAAGAAAAAGCTAAACTATCTTTACTTTGGTTTACAAGTCTAATTTAATTTGAAATAGTGTATTTTTGACCCTATAAGTTGTAAATTAAGCTATTTAGAATTCAACTAAATTTCAACCTAAATCTATAACCGTTTTATTGCAAGTGTATTTAAGGCAGCATTCTATTAAAATACTATCATCTGTTGTGCTTTTTAGCTGTTTTACATCCTGTAATATAGTTAAAAGGGTTGCCGAGGACGAATACCTCCTAACGAAAAATACAATCGTTGTTGATGGGAAGAAAAACACATCGGAAACCTTAAACAATCTCTTAAACCAAAAACCCAATAGTAAAGTCCCTCTACGTCTTGGCATTTATAATTTGGCACGTCCAAATATAGATTCCATCCTAGCAGTTAAAATAGCAGACTCAAGCAATACAGGACTTAAACGCTTTTTATCACACAAACAGTATTACAAGATGCAAGAGTCTAAGTTACATTTTAACCAATGGCTCAAAAAAACTGGAGAGGCTCCTGTAATTTTGAATGAAGACAAAACTAAAAAATCTGTGACACGCCTCCAGGAATACTACATCAACAATGGATGGTTTAATGTTTCAGGAAATTACAATATTGAAAGAGGAGATAATAAACGCGCTGAAGTAACTTATAACATAGAAAAAGGCCCCGCTTTTATTATTGATTCAATTTCTGAAAACATCGCTTCTCCTGCCGTAGAGACACTCTACCCCAGATTTAGAAAAAATGCACTAGTAAAAAAAGGAGAGCAATACAAAACCATAAATTTTGAATTAGAAAGGGAACGTATTTCTGGTTTACTAAGAAACTATGGATTATTTCATTTTAAACAAGATTACATTACAGTTGAAATAGACACCATAGGAACCAACAATAAAGTTAATGTGAATTTTAATATTCAAAATAGAGCCATAAGAACCCCAGACTCTATTATACGCAAACCGTTTAAAATTTTTAAAGTAAAAGATGTAAATGTTTACACCGACCATACTTTTGCAAATAACGGAATGCCTATTAAAGATTCTATTACCCATAACGGCTTTAAACTCTACAGCTATGGAGATATGCGCTTTAAACCTAAGGCCATTACAGATGCTATTTTTATAAGCCCTAATGCATTATTTAAAGATATTGACAGAACATACACCTACAGGCATTTAAACGAATTAAGAACATTTAAATATCCAGATATTGAATATGTTGAAGAAAATGATACTACATTAACTGCTAATATTTATCTAACTCCTTTAAAAAAGTTTAGCCTTGGTTTTAGTACCGAAGCATCAACAAGCAATATTCAAAGAGTTGGCCTCGCTTTGAACCCAAGCTTAACCATTAGAAATATATTTAAAGGGGCAGAAACCTTTGAAATTTCTGGTACTGCGGCTATTGGTTCCTCTGTAGAACCCAATAGACAAGTTGGCGATCCGTTTTTTGATATTAATGAATTGGCACTCGATTTAAGGTTAACGATTCCAAGATTATTTTCCCCATTTAACACGGAAAAAATCATTCCAAAATACATGTCACCATCTACAAGAATTACCCTATCTGGCTCTGGACAGACTAATATTGGCTTAGACAAACAAGCTTTAAGTGGTGTTTTTAGTTACAATTGGAGACCAAACACCAGAGTAACAAATCAGTTAGATTTGTTTAATATTCAATATGTAAGAAACCTAAACATTGATAATTATTTTGATATATATACCACATCCTTCAGGAGATTGAATAGCATTGCACAATCTATAAATTACACCAACGGGGAAGAATTATCTAAACCCGACGGTGCTGAAATGTTTATATCAGATGTGCTAAGTAACAACACATCCCTATCCCCAAACGATGAAGATTTTAGAAGAGTTTCTGCAATCGATGAGCGTAAAGATAGATTGACGGAAGACAACTTAATTTTATCTACCAGTTTTAATTTTATAAAAGATAATAGAACTAGTTTGTTAGATGAAGATTTTTCTATTTTTAGGTTTAGAATTGAATCTGCTGGCACACTATTAGCCAACGCCTCCCGGTTACTGGGTTTAAACAAAGATGCGGACGACAGGTTTAATATTTTTGATGTGGCGTTTTCTCAATATATTAAAACTGAATTCGACTATGTAAAGCGATGGGATCTAGGGAAACAAAACATTTTTGCCATTCGTAGTTTTTTTGGCATTGCCATACCCTATGGCAATTCAGACAACATTCCATTTGCAAAAAGTTTCTTTGGTGGTGGTGCTAACGACAATAGGGCTTGGACTGCCTACGCATTGGGACCAGGAAGCTCTGAAAGCACCGATGAATTTAATGAAGCCAACCTTAAAATAGCATTAAGTGCTGAGCAACGCTTTAATTTATTTGGTGATTTAAACGGTGCTCTATTTGTAGATGCTGGTAACATCTGGAACGTTTTAGATGATGTAAACGACCCTCGTGCTACATTCTCAGGCTTAAACTCTTTAGAAGATATTGCTGTAGGTTCTGGTTTCGGATTGCGATATGATTTTAGTTTCTTTCTCTTTCGTTTTGATGTTGGCTTTAAAACTTACGATCCTTCTTATCGTGACGCAAACCGCTGGTTTAACGACTACAACTTTAAAAATGCGGTATATAATATCGGTATAAATTATCCTTTTTAGTATAACGTTGGCTTTAATTAAAACTATAACGTTTTAGCAATTAAAATTTTATTTTCATAATAAATCCTACAGTTAAAAACTATAAAAATGATTATTTTTGTTTCTCAAATTTAAAACCACCAAAATAATGGCACATAATATAAAACCAGGGGTTGCAACTGGAGATGAAGTACAAGCTATTTTTAATCACGCTAAAGCAAACGGATATGCTTTACCTGCTGTTAACGCAATTGGCTCTAATAGTTTAAATGGCGTTATGGAAGCTGCAAGAGATTTAAATGCTCCTGTTATTATTCAATTTTCAAATAGTGGTGCTCAATTCAATGCTGGAAAAGGCTTAAGTAATGATGCTCAAAAATCTGCAATTGCAGGTGCTATTGCAGGTGCAAAACATGTACATACATTAGCTGAAGCCTACGGTGTAACTGTTATTTTGCATACAGACCACTGTGCAAAAAAATTATTGCCATGGATAGATGGGCTACTGGATGCCAGTGAGGTATATTATAAAGAAACAGGAAAATCCCTGTTCAGTTCTCACATGATAGATTTATCTGAAGAACCAATTGAAGAAAATATCGACATCTGTAAAAAATATTTAGAAAGAATGTCTAAAATGGACATGACTTTAGAAATAGAACTAGGTATAACAGGTGGAGAAGAAGACGGTGTAGATAATACGGATGTAGATGCATCTAAATTATACACACAGCCTGAAGAAGTTGCTTACGCCTATGAAGAATTAAGTAAGGTAAGCCACAGATTTACAATTGCTGCTGCTTTTGGTAACGTACATGGTGTATACAAACCAGGTAATGTAAAACTTACTCCAAAAATTCTTAAAAACTCACAAGAGTATATTTCGAAAAAATATGGAGTAGAACATAACCATATCGATTTTGTATTCCACGGTGGTTCTGGATCTACATTAGAAGAAATTAGAGAAGCGATTGGTTACGGTGTTATTAAAATGAATATAGATACCGATTTGCAATATGCATACATGACGGGGATTAGAGATTATATGGGAGATAAATCAGAGTATTTAAAATCTCAAATAGGTAACCCTGATGGAGATGATGTGCCTAACAAAAAGTTCTACGACCCAAGGGTATGGTTACGTGAAGGCGAAAAAACTTTTGTTACAAGGCTTAAAAAAGCTTTTGAAGACTTAAATAATGTAAACACGCTATAAAACAGGTAATTTACTACAAGTTATATTGAAAAAGGTTTTGCATAAAGCAAAGCCTTTTTTGTTTAAAATACTACTAGACAAATAGTTATATATTAAAATTCAATAAAATCAATAGGGCATTACTCCAAAAGTAAAAAAAGGGTTAATTTTGTAAACTAGTTTATTTTTTAAGGCTACAAACTTTAAATTTAATAACGGTTATTAGCAGATTCTATTAATCTAAAACCGTTTATTTAAAATCTGAAATCTATATGTCTTGGTTTAAGAGAACAAATAAAGGAATACAAACAAAAACTGAAGAGAAAAAAGACACGCCAAAAGGCTTGTGGTATAAATCTCCAACAGGAAAAATTGTAGACACAAAAGAGTTAGAACAAAACTTTTATGTAAGTCCAGAAGACGGGTACCATGTTAGAATTGGCAGTAAAGAATATTTTGAAATTCTCTTTGATGACAATAAATTTAATGAGCTTGATGCTAAATTAGAATCCAAAGACCCTTTAAAATTTGTTGACACTAAAAAATACCCCGAGCGCTTAAAAGCTGCCCAAGAAAAAACCAAACTTAAAGATGCAGTTAGGGCTGCGGTTGGAAAATCTAAGGGTAAAGATTTAGTAGTTGCTTGTATGGATTTTGCTTTTATTGGTGGCTCTATGGGAAGTGTTGTTGGAGAAAAAATTGCACGTGCAGCAGATTATTCCTTAAAACACAACATTCCACTAATGGTAATTTCTAAATCTGGTGGTGCACGTATGATGGAAGCTGCATTATCACTTATGCAATTAGCAAAAACCTCAGCCAAATTAGCGCAATTAGCAGAAGCTAAAATACCATATATATCATTGTGTACAGACCCTACAACAGGAGGTACAACGGCTTCATTTGCCATGTTAGGCGACATTAATATTAGTGAACCTGGAGCATTAATTGGTTTTGCAGGACCAAGAATTGTGAGAGATACTACTGGAAAAGAATTACCTGAAGGTTTCCAAACCTCTGAGTTTTTATTGGAGCATGGATTTTTAGATTTTATAACACTTAGAAAAGATTTAAAAGACAAGGTAAACCAATATATCGACTTAATTTTGAATGAGCCTTTAAGAGTATAATTCAAAATAATCCATTCAAAAAAATCTATCCAGACTCAGAACTTTTAAAGTTACTGGGTCTTTTTTTATATTTTAAATAATACTAAATACGCCATATCTGTAAACACTATCTTTAAAAACTTCATAAAAAAACTATTAAATACAAAAAAGATGTATATTTGCCGCTTGAAAGAAAGACTTTCATAGTACATAACAATCATTTACAATAATATTAGCATGTATTTAACTAAAGAAAAGAAAGAGGAGATTTTTGCAAAACACGGTAAAGGAAAAAATGATACTGGTACTGCAGAAGCTCAAATTGCGTTGTTTACGCACAGAATTAATCACTTAACAGAGCACTTAAAGAAAAATCGTAAAGATTATAACACAGAGCGTTCGTTAGTAAAATTAGTAGGAAAGCGTCGTGCTTTACTAGATTACTTAACTAAGAAAGATATCTTAAGATATCGTGCGATAGTAAAAGAATTAGGATTAAGAAAATAAACAGGTTAAAAGAGGTTTGCATTAGTAAACCTCTTTTTTCGTTTTGCGTTAGGGATTGAACGGCATGTTTAAGTTCCCCGACCAAAGGAGGGAACGAGTAGTGAAAGTCTGTCTGCCGACAGGCAGGCCCGACCCTTGAGGGTAACGCCCAAAACATATAACTCTAGCGAAAGAGTTTAAACTTCGCATTATTTACAAGAAGCTAATTATAGTTTTTCATTGGTCGAGACCTTTTATGGTCGCTCACACAACAACTACACACAACACAACGACCATTGTTTAACTTTATTCGAGCATAATACTGTTTGAATTACAAGAAAAAATTTATGATTCCACAAACTTTTAAAGAGGTTATAGACCTTGGGGACGGTAGAGAAATTTCTATTGAAACCGGAAAATTAGCAAAACAGGCACACGGTTCTGTTGTCGTACAATCTGGAAAATGTATGCTTTTGTGTACAGTGGTTTCCAACTATCATCAAGCCGATGTAGACTTTTTACCTTTAACAGTAGATTATCGTGAGAAGTTTGCTGCAGCAGGAAGATACCCAGGCGGTTTCTTTAAAAGAGAAGCGAGACCTAGTGATGGGGAAGTTTTAACGATGCGTTTAGTAGACCGTGTTTTACGTCCGCTTTTCCCAAAAGATTACCATGCTGAAACGCAAGTGATGATTCAGTTAATGTCGCATGACCCTGAGGTTATGCCTGATGCTATGGCTGGTTTAGCGGCATCAGCAGCTATCCAATTATCTGATATTCCTTTTGAAACTGCTATCTCTGAAGTAAGAGTTGGCCGTATTAACGGGGAGTTTATCATTAATCCTTCATTTGAACAATTAGCAGAATCAGACATTGATATGATGATTGGTGCTTCGGCAGATTCAGTAATGATGGTTGAAGGTGAAATGGACGAGATTTCTGAAGAAGAAATGGTTGAAGCGATTAAAGCTGCACATGAAGCGATTAAGGCACAATGTGATGCACAGTTAAAATTGGCTGAAGCTTTTGGTAAAAAAGAAACTCGCGAATATGATCCTGAGGTTGAAGACGAAGATTTGGCAAAGAAAATTCACGACATGGTTTATGATAAAACCTATACCATTGCCAAAGCAGGATCTGCCAAACACGAGAGAGGAGAAGCGTTTAGTAACATAAAAGAAGAAGTTTTTGAATCTTTTTCTGAAGAAGAACAGGACGAGTTAGGAAAACTGATTCATAAATATGTAGCGAAAGCTCAAAAGGAAGCGATTAGAAATTTAACGCTTGATGAAGGCTTACGTTTAGATGGGCGTCAAACTACAGATATAAGACCTATATGGTGTGAGGTAGATTACTTACCGTCTACTCATGGATCTGCTATTTTTACACGTGGTGAAACTCAAGCTTTAGCTACTGTAACACTAGGAACTTCACGTGAAGCAAACCAAATTGACATGCCTTCTTTTGAAGGAGAAGAACGTTTCTATTTACACTACAATTTCCCTCCATTTTCAACAGGTGAGGCAAGACCTATTAGAGGAACGTCTCGTAGGGAAGTTGGTCATGGTAACCTAGCACAACGTGCATTAAAAGGTATGGTACCAGAAGATTGCCCATATACAGTAAGAGTTGTTTCTGAGGTGTTGGAATCTAACGGATCGTCGTCTATGGCAACAGTATGTTCTGGTACAATGGCGTTGATGGATGCTGGTGTGCAGCTTAAAAAGCCCGTTTCTGGTATTGCCATGGGGTTAATTTCAGACGGAGACAAGTATGCTGTATTATCTGATATTCTTGGAGATGAAGATCATTTAGGTGACATGGACTTTAAAGTAACAGGTACTGCCGATGGTATTACCGCTACCCAAATGGACATTAAAATTAAAGGGCTTTCATACGAAATTTTAGTAAAAGCTTTAATGCAAGCACGAGATGGCCGTTTGCATATTTTAAGTAAATTAACTGACACAA
The DNA here is from genome assembly GCF_016827605.1 of Hyunsoonleella ulvae. Lineage (GTDB taxonomy): Bacteria > Bacteroidota > Bacteroidia > Flavobacteriales > Flavobacteriaceae > Jejuia > Jejuia ulvae. The sequence goes on from NZ_JAEPJQ010000001.1 coordinate 256,229, forward strand.
TAGCTGCACCTAATGCAGATGTTAAGTCTCATGCTCCTAAAATGGTAACTCGTGTCATCCCAGGTGAGTATATTGGTGCTGTTATTGGCTCCGGAGGTAAAGTGATTCAAGAATTACAAAAAGAAACCAATACAACTATAGTTATTAATGAAGATCCTGTTACTGAAGAGGGTATCGTTGAAATTCTTGGGGTTGGACAAGAAGGTATTGATGCAGTGTTAGCAAAAATTGATGCCTTAATGTTTAAGCCTGAAGTGGGTAGCGTTTACGAAGTTAAAGTTATAAAAATGCTTGATTTTGGTGCTGTAGTAGAGTATACTGAAGCCCCTGGAAACGAAGTATTACTGCATGTGAGCGAATTAGCTTGGGAACGCACTGAAAATGTTAGCGATGTAGTTAACATGGGAGATGTTTTTGATGTGAAGTATTTTGGTTTTGATCCGAAGACACGAAAAGAAAAAGTGTCACGTAAGGCCATCTTACCTAAACCAGAAGGTTGGCAACCTAGACCTCCAAGGGATAATAACAGAGGTGGTCGCGATAACAGAAATAGAGGGAATCGTGATAATAATCGCAATCGTGATAACCGTAGAGACGATAGAAAACCTAGAGAGGATAACAGCGAAGACTAATTCTTTTTAAGTTATATAAATAACTACATTAAAAAGCCTCTCAGTATTTTGAGAGGCTTTTTAATTTATAGTCGAACGCTAATATTGAAAAAATTAATCTTTTCTATACCAACAGTTTTTCTCTCTATCGTCTTCATTAATTGCAAAAGCACAATCTAACCAAAGGTCAAACATTAAATTTGAAATACATGAATCAAAACGTGATACGGAATCCCCATCTTCTCCATTTAGTTCTCCTATACAATCAATAATACCTTCCCAATGCTCTTCTTCTGTAACCTTAACCTCATGTATGGATTCAAAATTTTGAGCCCCAAGAACAAACCTAACTATTTCCTTTTTGTCATTATATATTACAAACCATTTTAGTTCAATTGACATTCCTGTTTTATCTTTCACGTGTCTCTTTCCTTTTAACGTTTTTAGATTTGATAAATCTCGCTTTAAAATTGTAACATCAGAATAGTTCAAATCATCAAAAAAATTTCTTATTTGATTATTGAATAATTGATTGTTACTCTTGCAGTCAAAAAAGAGTAAACATAAAATTAGTAACATGAAGATGTTTTTAAAAGTTTTCATAATATTTTGTTTTATAATTGTATACAGATTTAATTATAAACTGATACACATAGAGTTATATATACTCAAACTTAATTAACACTAATCACTTAATTCTAGACCACAATATGGTTATTTCATTTTAATTTTATTAATTTTCACAAAACCAATATTCTTCCTACTTTATTTTTTTCAAAAAATGCAAAAAGATTTTTTCAAGTCTATAAAAGCGAAGTCACTAAGCAACACCTCATTTGTAGAAGAAATAGCCTCTATTTTAGATATAGGTTATGATGCTGCATATAGACGTATTAATCTAAAAACTAGCCTATCATTAAAAGAAAGTGTAATTTTGGCTAAACACTATAAAATTTCACTTAATAAGTTATTTGAAGTTGGTAATACAAATACCATTCTAACAGAATTGCCTCCAGAACCAAAAAATGAAGAGTCACTTGAAATGTGGTTTAAAGTTTCTCTCCAAAATCTACAGCTGTTAACAAAAGTAAAATCAGCAGAATTTATCTGGTCAGGTAAAGACATTTCGTTATTTCACACACTTACAGACAGCTATTTAACACGTTATAAAATGTATGTATGGCTTAAAGATTTAAATGAGGAGATGGCTCATAGTAAAATTACTTTTGATGATTGGATAGAAACCATTCCTAAATCACTTTTAGATAGCGCTTTTGCTTTAGGTAATGTGTATAAAAACATAAACATCACAGAATTATGGAACGATAACACAATTACAGGGACACTGCAACAATTATTGTATTACTTTGAAGCTGGTTTGGTTTCAAAGGAAATAGCACTTAATATTTGTGATGATGTTGATGAAGTTATTAAACATACAGAAAAACAAACTATTAATCAAAGTATTTCTGGTAGTAAAAACAAAAACTTCTTTAGGCTATACAAATGTGATTTACATATGCTTACAAATTGCTTGATGGTAGTCACATCTTTTCAAAAAGTGTTTTTTGTTCCTTTTACTGTACTTACTTATTTTAAAATAGAGCACAAAGAAACTTGTGATTTAATGTTTGATTTTCTAAAAAAACAAATGTCAAATTCTAAATTGTTAGCCAATGCTGGAGAAAAAGACCGTACGCTCTTCTTCAATAGGATACATTCAAAAATTGATATTGTAAGACAAAGAATAATAAGAGAAGATGCTATGACTTTTCTTTAGGCTTTGGATTCATAATTTTCTTTAAAATTTAGTTAACCCTCTTAAAAACTTGACTTTTTCAAATCAAGCTTGATATTACTTGCTTGATATTTAAACAAAGAAAAACAAATGATTTACGCCTACAAGGAAAAATACTCTGACGTTATAGAGGAATCTATTAATTATTTAGAAAACCGTGGCTTTGAAAATTTAAAAGCTAATATTGATGCTTACGAAAGCCCTAAATCTTACACTAAAAAAGGAAGCGATATAACTATAACACCAGATATTGTTGCTGTAAAAGAAGGCAAAAAGTATTTTTTTTATATAAGTTCAAAATCCGAAAAACCCAGATTACTAAAATCTAAATGGCTACTTTTAAATACTTTGTTCAATTTAAAATCAGCTAGATTTAAATTAATTACTACTAGAGGTCATATACAATTCTCTAAGCATATGATAGAAGATTTGAATTTAACAAACAAAAACTTAATAAAAATTTAATCTTACTGGTAGCATTATTATGTTAATATGGCCTAAACCTAATACTTATCTAACCAGTTAAAATGTTTCTCGATAAGTGAATTTTTATTTTCGTTAATATGCTTGATTAGACTCTTTGCTATGGTAGACATATTTTTAGAACTCAACCAAATTAAATTCCAATTGGTTACAATAGGTAATCCTTTTACTGGTATAATTTGTAAATCGCCGTAGGTAATCGCATTTTTAATCCCAATTAAAGGCATAATTGAAAAACCCAAACCTGAAATTACAGCTTGTTTAAGAGCTTCATTAGACATTAATTCCATTTTTTTATATGTTGGAATTTTCTTAGATTCTATAAATTTTTCCATTGCCAAACGTGTAGCAGAGCCTTGTTCCCTGAAAATTAACGGCAGTTTTTGAAACTCAGCCTTAGATAAGTATTCCCCTTTTAATTGGTAATCTTTTCCACCTACCATGTATAATTGATTTGGCATAAGCTCTATTCTATTTATCTTTAGCTTTTTGGGAATGGTTGAAACCATGGCAAAATCCACTTCATTATTCTCTAAAGCTTTAATAACTGATGCTTTATTTGTAACATTCATAACCAAATCTATACCTCTATTTTCATTAATAAAATCTGAAAGAAAATAAGGCATTACATATTTTGCCGTCGACACTATGGCTATCTTTAATTTACCTGCCAATTCGCCTTGATAAGAAAGTGCCTTGTAATCTATCGCCTTTACTTCTTCCATAATTTTTGAAGCAGCATCAGCAACTTCCTGACCAAATTCTGTAATATAAATACGCCTCCCCACAACTTCAAATAATGGAATTTTAAATTGTTCTTGAAACTTTTTTAGCTGTATAGAAACTGCAGGTTGAGTAAGATACAAAGCTTCAGAAGCCTTGGTAACACTTTGCAATTCGGCTATTTTTAAAAAAACTTCCAATTGATGTAAAGTATAATTCATAATAATCGTTTATATATTTCATAATAAATATAAATAAAATTATATGAAATATTTATAAGAAATTTGTAAAAAATTAAAAAAGATGAAAGAAAAAATTTTACACAGTATTAAAAGAGTAAAACAAAAAGGAATCTCAATTAGAATGCTTGTATTTTCAACCCTTTATTTGTTTTGTATTATGCTATCATTAAAAAGCGACCTGCTTTTTTTCAAGGAGATTCTAGCATGTGGTTTTATTATTTATCTCTTACTCTTAAATGTTAAGATTCAAAACTCAAGCAAATAAATATACTGTCATAAGAATTGCACTATTTGTTATTCTATAAATACTTGTATTAAACCCAGTACTAATGACTATACATTAGAAAAAGACAGAATATTATTTAATGAAACTCAAGTTAAATTTGGTCTAGTTTGACAGCGGGTTACAAGGTAAGATTCCTTAGCCTATTGTTATTTTTTTAAAAGTGCTTTACTATCTGGATTTAGTTAAAACTTGTTAAAAACTTGACTTTTTCGTTTTTACCTGTATATTAATAGCTTAATCTAAAAGTAAATACCAAGACAAATGATTTACGCTGATAAAGAAAAATACTCAGACATCTTAGAAGAATCCATTAACTATCTTGAAAACCGTGGTTTTGAAAATTTAAAAGCAGATATAGATGGCTATGAAAGCCCGAAATCTTACACGAAAAAAGGAAGTAACATCTCAATAACACCAGATATAGTTGCTAGTAAAGAAGGTAGAAAATACTTTTTTGACATTAGCTTAAAATCAGAAAAACCTAAGCTTTTAAAATCTAAATGGCTATTTTTAAATACTCTAAGCACATTAAAATCTGCACGTTTTAAGCTCATTACAACACGAGGGCACATACAATATTCCAAAAACATGCTACAAGACCTTAACCTGAACAACAAAACCCTATTAAAAATATAATGCAAAACTATTGAGTTATGGAAGTGACTTTTCAATAACTTTTGTGTCCAAATAACAAAGAGTTAAAAATAATTTAGCTATTTTGTAACAAAATGTGATGTTTATACGTATAACTATTGAGTGGTATATTTCACAATTTAAATTACAGGAGAATTTTAGATGAGACAACTTAAAATTACGAAGCAGGTTACTAATAGAGAAACTGCTTCGTTAGATAAATATCTACAGGAAATTGGTAAGGTAGACTTGATTACTGCCGATGAAGAAGTTGAATTGGCACAACGTATAAAAGCTGGTGATCAAGTAGCTTTAGAAAAATTAACTAAGGCTAATTTACGTTTCGTTGTATCTGTAGCAAAACAATATCAAAACCAAGGATTGACTTTACCTGATTTAATTAATGAAGGTAATTTAGGTTTAATTAAAGCAGCACAACGTTTTGATGAAACCCGTGGTTTTAAATTTATATCATATGCGGTATGGTGGATACGTCAATCCATTCTTCAAGCATTAGCTGAACAATCGCGTATTGTACGTTTACCTCTAAATAAAATTGGTTCTATTAATAAAATTAATAAAACATTTGCATTTTTAGAGCAAAGCCATGAACGCCCACCTTCTGCTGAAGAGATTGCTAAAGAGTTGGATATGACCATTAACGATGTTAAAGAGTCCATGAAAAACTCAGGCCGTCATGTAAGCATGGATGCACCGTTAGTTGAAGGAGAAGATTCTAACCTATATGATGTATTAAACTCTGGAGAATCGCCAAATCCTGACAAGGAGCTATTACACGAATCTCTACGCACTGAAATTGAGCGTGCATTGGAAACATTAACACCTCGTGAAGCAGATGTGATTCGTTTATATTTTGGTTTAGGAAACCAACACCCCATGACTCTAGAAGAAATAGGTGAGACTTTCGATTTAACGCGTGAGCGTGTAAGGCAAATTAAAGAAAAAGCTATTCGTAGATTAAAACATACGTCTAGAAGTAAAATATTAAAAACTTATTTAGGATAGTAATTACAAACAATTACGACTAAATTACGGTAACAACAGTTACACATAACTGTTCGTTTTTTGATTGATGAAAGAACCCGCGGCTGATTACCGCGGGTTTATTTTTTCTATTAGTTTTAGAATATAAAAAAATCAAAAAGAGTTTTATATTTACTTAACAGATTTTTTCTGTTTTTCCATACCAACGACAAACTAAGAAAGAACTAATTTGATGTTAAAAACCATATGCTATGTAAGCAGTTGCTCCATTACTGAGTCCATTGATAGTATCAAAAGTATTTACAATAAAGCAAAAGCTAATAATCTTAAACACCATATCAGTGGTATTTTAATATTTCATAAAGGTAATTTTTTACAAATTCTTGAGGGCAGAGCAGAACAGGTAGATACAACTTTCAATAAAATTAAAAATGATACTAGACATAGCAATATCATAAAAGTCATTAATACAAATATTGAAGAACGTATTTTCGAAGACTACAATTTTGGCTTTACCGTGGTAAAAACCAGTACTGAATTTAAAGAACTGAACGAATACTTAAACTGGTTAAAAAATGCAGATCACCAATTAGCAAATAAATTAATAACCATGGTGGAAAACTTTATTAAAACAGTTGGATAACACTAGTATTAAAAACTTACTTTTGCACAAAATCGTTATTTATGAAGTCTAAGTTAATAGCCCCATCTATGTTGGCTGCCGATTTTGGCAATCTACAGAGAGACACTGAAATGGTTAATAACAGCGAAGCAGATTGGTTTCACATAGATGTAATGGATGGGCACTTTGTCCCTAATATTTCTTACGGGATGCCTGTAATTCAAGCTATAAAAAAGCATGCTACCAAACCTTTAGATGTTCATTTAATGATTGAAAAGCCAGAGCGCTACATTGAGGAGTTTGCTAAAGTAGGTGCAGATATTATTACGGTACATTATGAATCTACTGTGCATCTTCACAGAACACTTACGCAAATAAAATCAGCTGGATGTAAAGCAGGTGTAGTTCTAAACTTAACAACACCAGTATCTGTTTTAGAAGATATTTTGCCAGAATGTTACATGGTATTATTAATGTCTATAAACCCGGGGTTTGGAGGTCAAAAATTTGAGAACATGACTTACAATCGTGTTAAAAAGCTCAGAAAAATGATTGACGAACAAGGTTTAGAGACCCGCATTGAAATTGATGGTGGTGTAACCGACAAAAATATAAGACAATTGGTTGATGCCGGGGCAGATGTTTTTGTGGCCGGAAGCCATGTATTTAAAAGTAGTAATCAAACTGAAACTATAAAAAACTTAAAACACATCGCTAATTCTTAAAACTGTTCTAGCAAATAATTTATTAAATCCGTAGTAGTTATTATGCCTACTAACTTATTATTAGTTACTACTGGAAGCGCATGAAACTCTTTTTGCGCAAATATTTCGGCTACCTCTTTTATTGTATTTGATGGAGAGACACAAACTATTTTTTTCTTCATTACTTGACCTATGGTAAACATATTATAAACCATTACATCTGCAGCACTATCATTATCATCAGTTACATCAGCAAAACTCAACCTTAATAAATCGGAATAACTTAGCATACCAATAATAACATTATCCTGTACTACAGGTAAGTGCCTTATATGATGTTGTTTAAATAGCTTTTCAGCTTTTTCTAGATTATCCTTGCTTTTTAATGTAATAACATGCTCTGTCATTATCATTGAAACTGGTGCTTTTCGTATCATAACATCCATATCTTTAGTTTAGCTATGCCTAAAATTAAAAACAGAAAGACGAAAAAAGCATGACAAAAGTCATTTAAGCACTAATAACCAGAAAATTTAAAGTTCAACATTTGTTTTACCAGAGCATAAATACTTGGAAATTGTTGTTTAAATTCAACCGAAGATTCAATAAAAGTTTCTATCAATACTGCCAGTAGCTCAGAATCATTAGTAAAAGCGTAATCTCTCAGTAACTCTGAATGTTCCAAAGCTTGCTTGAGTTTTACATCCTCATTTAACTTTGTTCTTAGTGCATTAAACGTATCTACAAAAATAATAGAGTTGATATCCTCGGCTTTTATGCTATTAAAATGAATAGCATGAGCAAATTCATGAATTCCCAAATTAAGCTTATCATTATCAATCCTATAGCCTTCTAAAAAGTTATCCCATGACAGCACAAGTGTTTTAAGGCGAGGGTTAAACTCTCCTTTATTTAGTGTCTTGCTAAATCTTGAATAATATTCTGTTGGATAGATTACAATGCGTTTTACAAACTGAATTAAATAATTTCTAAAACCAAAAGTTAACATTATAGCAGTTGCCGAGACTAACACTTTAACTTCTTCGGTAATTACTAACCCTTTTTTTCCTTCAAAAATCTTCTTCTTTAAAAACGTTGCAACACGATGTTGGAAAAAACGCTTATTTCTATCATCTAATTTATTATAAAAACTAAATTCGCTTTCTAATATAAAACGCTGACCTGGCGTTAACTTTCTTTTAAATAGATAAAAATGGATGAAAATAGGACGCTTCGTAAATGAGGCATACAACATCTCTATTCCATCTAAAACAGTAGTTATAATTTTTCTAATAAATAAAAACACCAGAAATAATACACCGCATAAAAGTATACCTAGAATTATATTACCAATAAAAGAATAGTCATCAAATTCGAGTATTAATAACATAGTAGGAATTCTAAATAATACAAATATGCAAAGTAAATTTTGGGTTTTTAAATGTTATTTATCAATAGATAATTATATACTTAAAGTTCAGCTTCAAAAAGAACAAGCACACTTATAAATTCAAGCATAGTTAATTTAACATGAAGTTTTTTATTTGTGATCCTAAGAGGTAATAGTTCAAACTTTTGTAAGGATATTTAGAATAATTTTAAAGGCCTATTAATACAATAACATCTAGAGTTCACATAAAAATATCGAACTTGATACTATTAGAATTGTAAGAATTAGAAAAATCGATCATTAAAATAGTATTGATAAGGCAAGAACACTCGTAAAACCAATTAAAGCCAACAAGGTTGTCATAACCGTCCAACTTTTAAAAGTCTGCTGTTCTGATAATCCAAGATATTTACCAACCAACCAAAATCCACTATCATTAACATGTGAAAGGATACTTGCGCCTGATGCTATAGCAACAACCATTAAGGCTTTTTGAGGCTCTGAAATAGATGCAGCTGTTAAAAGCGGTGCTGTAAGTCCAGCAGCTGTAATCATAGCAACGGTGGAAGAACCTTGTAAGACACGAACTAAAGCTGCTGCCAAAAACGCAAATAATAAAATACTCACACCTTTATCTGCAAAATAATTAGCCAACATCTCTCCTGTTCCTGTATTAACCAACATTTGTTTAAAAACACCACCTGCTCCGGTTAATAAAATAATAATACCAGCAGGTCCCATAGATTGTGTACTAATATCTAAAAGCTGTTGTTTTGTAAATCCTCTTCGTATGCCCAATGTATACCATGCTATAAGGTTTGCTATTATTAAAGCCGAAAATGGATGTCCTATCATACCTACCCATTGTAGCAAGCTTTCTGAAAGGTTATAGCTTTTAAATAATGGACTTCTAATTACTGTATTTAAAACAATTAAAAAAATTGGAACTACTATGATACTAATTATGATACCAACAGGTGGTTTGTGTTTTTCTATTTCGGCAGCTTCATTCAATGGGGGCGCTTCTATCTGTATTTTCTTTGCTACATACTTTCCAAAAATAGGGCCACATACTACAGCAGTTGGAATCCCTGCAATACATCCAAAAAGAATTACCCACCCTAAATCTGCTTTCAAAATATCTGCAACTGCTACTGGACCGGGTGTTGGTGGTATAAATGCATGTGTAATTGCCAAACCTGCCAATAAAGGAATACCGTAAAGCAATAATGATTTACCTGTTTTTCTTTGTAACGCATATAGCATTGGCACTAAAATAATAAAGGCCACATCAAAAAACACCGGAATTGCTACAACAAAACCTGTTAACATTAACGCCCAAGATGATCGTTTGGAACCAAACTTTTCTAATAAATAAGTTGCCAAAGACTCTGCGCCTCCAGAGTGTTCTAAAATAGCACCAAAAATAGCTCCCAAACCAACAACAACTGCTACAAAACCTAACGTATTCCCCATACCTTCCTGCATGGTTTTAACGATGGTTAAGGGAGGCATTCCAGCTAATACACCAACAATGATACTCGCGATAAGTAATGCAATAAATGCTTGTATTTTAAATCGTAAAATAAGAACTAACAATAAGGCAACACCTATTAATACAGACGTTAAAAGAGAAACATCTATCATGATGAATACCAATTTGTATGAAAAAATTGTCCTTCTGGGGCATCCACACGTTCATACGTATGTGCTCCAAAATAATCTCGCTGTGCCTGAATTAAATTTGCTGGAAGCTTTTTTGAAGACATAGCTACCCAATAGCTGTATGCTGCCCAAAACGTATCAAACGCTACACGGTTTAGCATACTAAGCATAATACTTTGTTTAATTGCTGGTTCATCAGAGATTAACTGCTCTAATATTGATTTACTATCCAAATAGTTATCATGTACTTTAAAAACAGTTATTGAATCCTCCATAAATTTTGAACGTATAATACAACCGTTCGTCCAAATCCTTGCAATTTCGGATAAATTTAAATCCCAATTATATGTATTTGAGGCTTCCTTTATCAACTCAAAACCCTGATGTTGGTTAATGATTCTGGCAAATCTATAAGCACGCTCAAGCATGTCTATATCAAAACTCTCATTACTCTCTATATTTTTATAAATACGTTTAGACATAGCTACTCTTCGTGACTTGAAAGACGATATATATCGTGCAAAAACTGCGGCAGACATCATTGTATTTACCGTACCCAAATTAAAAGCCGTTTTTGCAGACCAAGACCCTGTACCTTTATTACCCGCTTTATCCAAAATAGTATCTAAAACATATACTTCGTTTTCCTTTTTTTCTAATATATCAATAGTAATTTCAAGCAAATAACTGTTTAAATAAGTTGTATTCCACGTTTTAAAAATTTGAGCTATGTCCTCATTTGTTTTAGATGTACTGAGTAAACCATATAATTCTGCAAGAAGTTGCATTTCGGCGTATTCAATACCATTATGAATCATTTTTACAAAATGTCCTGAACCTTCAGGCCCTATATGCGTACAACATGCTAAACCTTGTTTATCTTTTGCTGCAATTGCTTCTAAAAAAGGAGCTAGATGTTTATAATTATCTTTAGTACCTCCTGGCATTATAGAAGGGCCTTTTAAAGCGCCACTCTCACCACCTGAGATACCACAACCCATAAAGTGTATATTTTTTTGTTTTAAAACGGCAACCCTTCTATTTGTGTCTAAATAATGTGAATTTCCACCATCAATAAGCACATCGCCTTCTGATAAAAATGGTAATAATACTTCTGTAACTGCATCTATAGCGCTACCAGCTTTTATCATCATTAGTATTTTTCTAGGACGCTCTAAAGAAGCAACAAAATCCTCTAAATCTGTAAAGATATTGACTGACATCCCTTCTTCTATTCGGTTTGAAAAGTTATCTAAAACATGCTTTTCTTCTGGTATTAATCTATTATATACAGATACGTTAAATCCTTTACTTGCAAAATTTAGACTTAAACTACTCCCCATTACTCCCAGTCCAATAACTCCTATCTCTGCCTGTTTCATATTACAATTGAGAAATTATAGTTTTTACTATCTGTTCTGGCGACGCCATAATATCAACATGAATTCCATAATCTGGAATTTCTAATGTATCAAACTGTGTGCTTAACAAATTTGAACTCATGAAGTGCCCTTGTCTTTGGTTAATTCGTTTTTTTATTACATCCTTTGTTCCTGATAAATATACCCAAACTATAGATTTATAGTGAGAGGAGAGTAACGCTCTGTATGTTTCTTTTAAAGCAGAACATGCTAAAACAGCACCTGTATTTGAAGACCATAACTTAATATGTTTAGCTAAGTCTAACAACCATGGCTTTCTATCTGTATCATTTAAGGCTTTGTTGCTAGACATTTTATCAATATTAGCTTGCGGATGAAAATCATCTGCATCATAATACGGAAGTTTAAGTGCTTTAGCCAATTGTTTACTAATAGTGGTTTTACCACTGCCACTAACGCCCATTACTACAATAACCATAATCTTTATTTATTGCGCTAAATAGAATTTATCTTTTAATCCAGTAGCAGCATTTGGGCCAATCCAAACATTAAAATCACCTTCTTCTGCAGCTCGAATTAATTCGCTATTTGTAAATTCTAGGTCTTTAGAGGATAATGTAAATGTTACTTCTTGTGTTTCCCCAGATTTTAGCTGTATGTGCTTAAAGCGCTTTAATTCTCTAATAGGCCTAGTAATGCTCCCTGTAACATCTTGAATGTAAAGTTGTACTACTTCTTTTCCTGCACGTTGTCCCGAATTTGTTATACTGGCTTTTATTTTGATGGTCTCATCAAAATGTATAGTGTCTTTTGAAACCGCTATATTTTCGTATTCAAAACTGGTATATCCTAAACCATAACCAAATGGAAAATGTGGTTTATAACCAATATCAAGGTAATGCGAATCGTTACCTAACGAACTTTGCCATGCACCAACAGGAATATCATATATAGCTACATAATCTTCTTTAACAGCTGGTCTTCCTGTATTTTTATGATTATAAAAATATGGTAATTGTCCTGCAGTTATTGGCCACGATACCGGCAACCGTCCTTGAGGTTCTGTTATTCCAAAAATAATATCAGTTAGGGCAGGTCCCCCCATTGTACCTGGATGCCAACACATCAGTATCGCGTCTACATCCTTATATATATTGGTAATACTGATTGGTCTACCGGCCATAATGGACAAAACAATAGGTTTGCCTGTTTTTGCTAAGGCTTTAATTAAATCTTCTTGAGCACCTGGTAAACCTATAGAAGCTCTACTATGTGCCTCACCAGAAAGAATGGCTTCTTCGCCCGCTACAAATACCACAACATCTGATTGTTTTGCTGCAGCCAACACTTTATTGAATTGCGTCTTTTTTAAATCTCTACTATGCGTTAAACCAGCAACATAGTTATAATTAATATTTGCTGTTTTAAAAGAACTTAAAGGTGTTATGGTATGTTCTTTTTCACCATCAAACGTCCAAGTACCCATTTGGTCTAAGGGCGCATCTGCTAATGGCCCAATAAGTGCTATTTTTGTGTTCTTGTTTAATGGAAGTACATTCGCATTCTTGAGCATCACTGTGCTTTTAACAGCGGCGTCTTTAGCCAGTTCTAAATCTTCTTTATTATAAAAGTTTGCGGTGTTGTTTTTGTCGCGAAACGGGGTTTCAAATAACCCTAAGCGTAGTTTTATTCTCAGTATATTTTTTACGAAAGCGTCTAGTTGCGCTTCAGAGACTTTACCCTCTTCAATTAGGTTTTTTAAGTGATGCTCATAGGCTTTACTGGTCATTTCCATGTCTAATCCAGCATTTGCAGATAATTGGGCAGCATGCTTTTCATCTTTGGCATACCCATGCGGAATCATCTCTGTAACCGATTCCCAGTCGCTTACTACAAAACCATCAAATTTTAGTTTGTCTTTAAGCACGTCTCTTAAAAGGTACTTATGCCCAGAAGCAGGAACACCATTTACCTCATTAAAGGCTGTCATTACGGTTGCCACATCTGCATTAATTGCCGATTCAAAGGGAGGCAAATACACATTTTGCAATAAAGGCTCTGGTATATAAGTGGTATTATAATCTCTTCCACCAATTGCTGCGCCATATCCTATGTAATGCTTTGCACAGGCCGCAATACTATTAGTACTACTTAAATCTTCTCCCTGAAAACCCTCTACATAAGCCTTACCCAAAACCGAGGCCAAATAAGGGTCTTCCCCTGGAGACTCTGCAATTCTTCCCCAGCGGCTATCGCGGGCAATATCCAACATAGGAGCAAAAGTCCATTTTATACCAACAGAACTCGCCTCTTTAGCAGATACCATAGCTGAATTTTTGGCTACATCAACATCCCAAGAAGCTGCCATACCAAGAGGAATAGGAAACATAGTTTTAAAACCATGAATAACATCTCTAGCAAAAATTAAAGGTATTTTATTTGGGCTCTCCTCTACTGCAATGCGTTGTAGCTCGTCAACAAATTCAACGTTCATTACATTGAGTAATGCACCTACCTTTCCTTGCCTAACATCTTCTTTTAACGCTTCAGATAATGTAGTAGCTCCACTAGAAGTTCCTCTAAGATTAGTTTGCCCTATTTTGGCATCTATTGACATTTGTGCCAATATACTATCAATACGCTTTTCCTCTGCATCATTATCTGAGTTAGCAACTTTAGTTTGAGAACAACTCATTAAAGCTAGGGTAATAATTATTAAATAATATTTCATTAAAATGTATATTTAAAAATCAAAAAAGAAACTCTTCAACATATTAATTAGATACTATCTTGATAAGATTTTTATTTTCTTTACTATCAGAAGATATTAATCCAAAATTGTCGCTTTTATAATTCCAATTTGCATATCCAATACCAGTTTCTTTAAAAAGCTGAATCATATCTTGATACCAAATAAGACTTTCTTTTTCAGGTGCATGAGATATTATACCAAATTCCCCGCAATACAATGGTAAGCCTAATGCTTTAGCCTTAAGCATAGGCTTTTGCATCATCTCAAGCAATACGTCTTTATCGTATTTCATATCTACCCATTTTTCAACCTCTATTTTCATTTCTTCTGGAAGTACTTCAAAATCTCTCCTGGTTAAAATTGTTCCAGGATAGCTTACAGGTCCATTGTAATTTCTCAAACTCAACCATTTGGCTCCATAATGACTTAACAAAAAAGGTTCATAAAAATGAAAACTTAATAGAATGTTTTTATCATTTTCAGGTACTTTTAATGCATCAAAAGTTTCTACTGCCTGCCATCTATTAGAGCCTATTACTATGGTACGTTCACTTTCTAATTCACGAATGGCAGCGACAGCTTTGGCAAGCAAAGTATTCCAAGATTCATGGTCATCTGCAACAGCTTCGTTCATAAGTTCGTATGCTACTAAACTATTTGGAAATTTACTCAAAGTCTTTGATAAATCTTTCCATAAATCAAAAAACTTATTTTGCTCAGTTACATCTGTCCACAAAGGCTTCTCTTTAGCATTAAAATGATGCGATCTTAAGATGTGTAAATCTACAATAACTCTAAGGTTATTTTTTTGACACCATTTAATGCAATTTTCCATTAAACTAAATGCCTCATTATATCTATTTCCGTTTTCATCCCACATTTGCTCCTCATCAATAGGTAAGCGAATATGATCAAATCCCATATTAGCAATTCGCTTTACATCTTTTTCAGTAAAAAAGGATACTCTCTCAATGCCTCTTCTATCACTTTGGGATAGCCAATGCGCTACATTAGTACCCTTATAAACTTTGAAATTATCTGTTTCAACATCTTCTAAACATGAAATAGACATTATTAATGTTGTAAATAATAGCGCTATAGGAACTACTATAAATATTTGTATTTTACCTTTTGTTTGCATCTGTTCTGTTCTATTTTATGTTTCTTGGTTAATTAATAATAAGCATCAAAAATTCACAAAACCTAAAACAATAGAAATCCAATTAATAAAATTTCGAGTAATAGTTTTGTATTTAACTTTTTTTTGACTCATAATTACGTATTGACAATATTCAAATCTAACATTTCATTAAGGTTGTACTTGTCACTTTCGATTCAGAATATAAAACAATTATAGCGTCCAAACACCTCATTAAGCCTATATGTAAGATTTATATTATATAATACAACATTTCTACTATCTTATAAAATAGTTTTAATAGCATGAAGATTTGAAAAACATATAAACCAGAAGGTTACTTACATTGGAAATGTATACACCTATTTGTTTAAAATATATTAAAATGATAGAAGTTAATTGTTGAATGGTTCTTTTATAACCTATGACTCGGTATGTAAAATTCCAAAATGAGCTATAAAACACTTAAAGAAAAAAGAAATAGAGAAAGTAACGTAAAACCAACAGAATGGTTCCTACATTCTTCTAAAACTCTTCACAGACAAAGGGTTTGTCTAAAATTTAAAAACGGAGAACATGTTTGTGAAGACAAATTCTCCGATTGTGTGACCGCGAAGGGATTCGAACCCCCAACCCTCAGAGCCGAAATCTGATATTCTATCCAGTTGAACTACGCAGCCATGTACTCCTGCTAAAACAGGGATGTTATCTCTTTTAAGATAGTTTTGCTTTTACAATAGTAGAAATAGTTTTCCCATCTGCTTGTCCTGCTAATTGTTTACTAACAATTCCCATAACTTTTCCCATATCCTTCATACCCTCTGCTCCTACTTGATCGATGGTAGCTACAACCACTTTTTCTATTTCTTCTTCACTTAAGGCTTCTGGCAAAAACTGACTTATTATTTCAGCTTCAGCTAGTTCAGGTGCAGCTAAATCCTCTCTACCTTGTTCTATATAAACTGCTGCACTGTCCTTACGCTGTTTTACTTGTTTTTGAAGAATTTTTAATTCTTGTTCTTCTGATAACTCTTCCCCAGCGCCACTTTCAGTTTTGGCTAGAAGAATTGCAGACTTTACTGCCCTTAATGCGGTTAATGCTGTTTGGTCTTTAGCTTTCATAGCATCTTTTAAAGCTGCCATGATATCATTTTGTAAACTCATAATTTAAGTATATCGAAAGAGATGCGAAGATAAAAAAAGGATATAAAAAATCCCGAAAAGTATGAGGGAAACTTTTCGGGATCATAACTAAAGTGAGGTTAAACACAGAAGTGCTTTCTAATCTACATTATCATGTAAAAAAGAGTTATTTGTTCTTATTTGTATATCATCGTTATCATCTAAACCAACACTAGTTCTGGAAATATCGGTTTCAGAAGAATGTTTGGCTTCATCTAGATTAACACCTTGCCTTTTATAGGCTGGTACTTTTTCTATATCATCAATTTTGGCATTATTAAACTTATAATTAAAGTCTTTCATTTTTCTTCTACGTTCTGCTGTACGTTGCTTCAAAATTTCTGAAATTGGTAATTCTGTAGCTTCAACTTCATCTTGCACTACCTCTTCTTGAGTTTCCTCCTCAATTACTTTTCTTTCAAAAACGATATCTTCTTGAACTTCTTCCTTTACTTTATCAGCAACGGACTGTGCGCTATTCATTGACGATTCTGCCTCAATATAATCATCAAGTGCATAACGTACTTCCTCGCCATTTTCATTGGTTTCATTTACAGTAATAAGCTCAACATAATCATTTACAGGCATATCTTTAACATCCTCTTCTTCATCTAAAGCAAACATAACTTTTTCCTCAACCTCTGTTTTAACTTCTTCTTTTTCTGTAGATAAAGGCAAATCGAATGTTAATGTAATTTGTTGCTCTTCTTCTGGCTCAATAACTTCAGGCTCCTTTGCTTCCATTGTTGTTACTGGTTTTATGATAAAATCATCTTCTTCCACTGGTGCCTTCACTTCATCATACACCACATCCATATTTCTGATTAACTCTGATGTTGGAATTAAAGTCGTATCCTTTGGTTCTTCAGAAACTTTAGGTTTTTCAACCACCACTCTTTCAGCTGAAATAATTTCATCCTCAACTTCATCTAAATCTAAAGTATGTCTTACAACTGGATTGGGCTCTTTCTTTTCTAGCTCCACGATTGGCGCTATAATTACAGGCTCTTTGTCTTTCTCTGAATCGTCCTCTAATGCATGAACTACTTTCTTGGTTTCTGTGTTAGAAATTTCATCCTGTTGGTCTATATTAAACCCTGTGGCAATAATAGTAACAGAAATTGACTCCTCAAGGGTCTCATCTTCTCCAACACCCATAATAATATTGGCGCCATGTCCTGCTTCATTTTGGATATGATCGTTAATTTCTCCTATCTCGTCTATTGTTATTTCTTGGGATCCTGAAACGATAAGCAGCAATACATTTTTAGCTCCAGTGATTTTATTATCATTTAATAAAGGAGAATCTAAAGCTTTACGGATTGCATCTTGAGCCCTGTTTTGTCCTGAAGCTATAGACGACCCCATAATAGCCGTACCACTATTACTTAAAACGGTTTTTGCATCTCGTAAATCAATATTTTGAGTGTAGTGATGTGTAATAACTTCTGCTATTCCACGAGCAGCTGTGGATAGCACTTCGTCTGCCTTAGAAAACCCAGCTTTAAACCCTAGGTTGCCATAAACTTCACGAAGTTTGTTGTTGTTTATTACAATTAATGAATCTACTACACCTCTTAACCTTTCAATTCCTTTTTGCGATTGCTCCAAACGCATCTTTCCTTCAAACTGAAAAGGCATGGTTACAATCCCAACAGTAAGGATATCTTTATCCTTAGCCATTTTTGCTATTATTGGGGCAGCACCAGTACCTGTACCACCTCCCATCCCAGCAGTAATAAATACCATTTTGGTATTAGAATCTAGCATTTGGGAAATATCATCAAAGCTCTCTACAGCTGATTGCTCTCCTATTTCTGGATTAGCTCCTGCACCTAACCCTTCGGTTAAGTTAACTCCTAATTGAATTTTATTAGGCACACCACTATTTTGCAATGCTTGTGCATCTGTATTACAGATATAAAAGTCTACTCCCTTTATACCTTGTAGGAACATGTGATTTATAGCATTGCTACCACCTCCTCCTACGCCGATAACCTTTATTACATTGGACTGATTTTTAGGTAAATCAAATGCAATACTTTCGAATTCGTTTTTGCTGCTCATAAATTCTTTTTTTCTGGGGTTCTAAATATTATTTTAATCAATGGTTAATTGTCTCCTTTTCGCTCTATCTGCAAACTTCGTTCTTTCCTACTCTGCGTTGTCTAAAAAATCCTTAACACGTTCGGTTAATTTGTCTAAAAACGACTTGCGCTCTTTTACAGGTTTGTCAATATGTTGTTCTTCTTCTACATTTGCATCCTTAATCTGCTCCTCATAATACTCTTGCTCTTGCTGCTCAACTTTTTTGCGTTCTTTTCGTTTTAATCCGTCCAACACCAATCCAACAGCAGTAGCATAAAGGGGACTTGTAACATCTGCATCGCTATCTCCTGCTAAATGCTCGTTAGGATATCCAATTCTGGTATCCATTCCTGTAATGTATTCTACCAACTGTTTTAAATGTTTTAACTGGCTACCACCACCTGTTAAAACAATTCCTGCAATTAGTTTCTTTTTTTGTTCTTCGTGTCCATAGTTTTTAATTTCTGCAAATACTTGCTCAATAATTTCCACTACACGTGCATGAATTATTCTCGACAAGTTTTTGAGGGTTATTTCTTTGGGCTCTCTACCTCTTAGTCCAGGAATGGATACAATTTCGTTATCTTTATTTTCTCCCGGCCACGCCGAGCCAAACTTTATTTTTAATAATTCGGCTTGTTTTTCAATAATAGAGCACCCTTCTTTTATATCTTCCGTAATCACATTTCCTCCAAAAGGTATCACCGCTGTATGACGAATGATACCGTCCCTAAAAATGGCTAAATCTGTAGTACCTCCACCTATATCAATCAATGCAACTCCTGCTTCTTTTTCTTCTTGGCTTAATACCGCATTTGCAGACGCTAAAGGCTCAAGAGTAATACCTTCAAGATTTAACCCTGAACTTTGCACACACCTCCCGATATTTCTGATTGATGATACCTGACCAACAACTACATGAAAATTGGCTTCTAATCTGCCGCCATACATCCCAATAGGTTCTTTTATTTCGGCTTGACCATCTACTTTATATTCTTGGGGTAACACATGGATAATTTCTTCTCCTGGAAGCATTACCAATTTATGCACTTGATTGATTAATCTATCTATATCTTCCTCATCTATAACTGTCTCAGAATTTGGTCTAGTAATGTAATCACTGTGTTGTAAACTACGTATATGCTGTCCTGCTATACCTACAGTTACTTCTTCAATCTTTAACTCCGCTGTGGTTTCTGATTCTTGAACCGCTTGTTGTATAGACTGAATGGTTTGTGTAATATTATTTACCACACCTCGATGTACACCCAAACTTTTAGATTTACCAATACCTAAAATTTCAAGTTTGCCGTATTCGTTTTTACGACCTATCATTGCCACAATTTTTGTGGTTCCTATATCTAAACCTACTGATAAATTATGTTCCATATCTTACGTTTTGGTACACACCACTTGACTATCAAATTGCAAATTCACTTTACTATACTTGTTAAGCGTTTTTTCTTTTAAGCTCTTTTTATAAAACGCTTTTAAGTTATTTATCTTCTTATCTAAAAACTCTAAACTTCCAAGATTT
Source organism: Hyunsoonleella ulvae (assembly GCF_016827605.1). GTDB lineage: Bacteria > Bacteroidota > Bacteroidia > Flavobacteriales > Flavobacteriaceae > Jejuia > Jejuia ulvae. The sequence goes on from NZ_JAEPJQ010000001.1 coordinate 276,470, forward strand.
ACCGTAAACCTACATTGTCTTAGTTTTAGAACAATTGCTCCCTTTAAACTCTGATGAATCTCCACTACATGCCGTTTTAAAAAGGCATCTGTTTGTACTTTTTGAGCTATTTTAAAAACATTTTTCAAATTGTTTTTCTCTACATAACCCGTAACTAGAGGCACTCTTGCTGTATAGTTAGATGACAAAGGCATGTACTTACCTTCATCATCAATATAGTATGATGCATTTGTACTCACTCTGGCAACAGGTCGCTTTTGTTCAATTTCAGCATTAAGTGTTCCATTTACAGCAACATATACCTCAGCTGACTTTATCATGGGGTTAGAATTCAGGGCCTGTTCTAATGTATTCAAATCTAAAGTTTCTTTAGGCACATTTTTAACGCCCCCTTGATTTTGTATTAACAATTTACTAACAGTTTCATGTGTTACAAAGAGGGCATTTTCGCCTGAAAAAGAAATATTGGTTTTAGATATTTCTCTCACATCATTTTTTACTGAAGCAAAAGCATACAAAAGCCCCACTAGAATAAATAGCAGACATATTTTTATGTAATTCCAGTTAACTCGCAACGCTTAATTCTCTTTTAATATGTTTTACTTCTTCTCCTATATCTCCAGCACCAATTGTCAAAATTATTTGTGCTGAGCTTTTATGTATCTCTGAAACCAAATTAGCTTTATCTGTTAGCTTTTTATTGGGATTATCTATCTTACCTAATAACCAATTTGAATTTACACCTTCAATCGGCTTTTCCCTAGCTGGATAAATATCTAAAAGTAATATTTCGTCAAACTGTGCCAAACTACTCGCAAAGCCGTCTATAAAATCTCTTGTCCTAGTAAACAGATGTGGCTGAAAAACCGCCAATACCCGCTTATCTGGATACATTTCTCGCACCGCCCCATGTACAGCATTAATTTCTTCTGGATGGTGTGCATAATCATCTATAAACACCAAATCATTTGTTTTAATTTGATATGTAAATCTGCGCTTTACACCTTTGTAAGTAGAAAGTGCATCGGCAAGCTGCTGGTGAGAGACGCCATATTCAGCAGCCATTGCCATTGCTATTAATGCGTTTGATAAATTGTGTCTTCCAGGAAGATTAAATCTCAATCCCTCAACTATAGTTTCTGGAGTTTTCATATCAAAAACATACATCCCATTTTCTATTTTTATGTTTTGGATTGAGTAATCAGCATCGTCTTCTATACCATAGGTTATTCCTTCAATCGGTAACCCATTTTTAACAAACAACTTACCATTGAGTTTTATTTTCTTTGAAAAATCCTCAAAAGATGCCATAAGTTTTGAGGCATCTCCATAAATATCCAAATGGTCCGCATCCATAGAGGTTATACAGGCTAAATTTGGAGATAGTGTTAAAAACGATCTATCAAACTCATCCGCTTCCACTACCGACACTTCACTACCATTTAAGATTAAATTAGAATTATAATTCTCACTTATCCCTCCTAAAAATGCGGTTAGCTTCACATCGCTTTGATACAAGAGGTGCCCTAGTATACTGGTAGTCGTGGTTTTTCCATGGGTTCCAGCCACAGCTAAACAAAAGGTGTTTTCTGTAATTAAACCTAAAACCTGTGAGCGTTTCATAACTTGATATCCTTTGGACTTGAAAAAGTTTAATTCTTCATGATCTTTAGGTATTGCTGGTGTATACACAACCAAAGTATTTTCATGGTGCTTAAAAGGCGTTTCTATTAACGTTATTGTATCTTCAAAATGAATTGAGATACCTAATTTTTGCAAATTATCTGTAATCTCGGTTGGTGTTTTATCATAACCCGAAACATGCTTTCCAATGGATTTGAAGTAACGTGCTAACGCGCTCATACCAATACCCCCAATACCTATAAAATAAATGTTATGTAATGTATTTAACTCCATTATTTAAGCAATAATTCTATCTCGTCAACAATATCCTTGGTTGCATTTACCAATGCCAACGCTTTAATTTTTTCACCTAATTCTTTTTGTTTTTCCTGTGATGCAACAAGCTGTGAAAACTTATTTTCAAAATCCGCATCTAAATCCTCCTCTTTAATCATTATGGCTGCACCTTGATCTACAATTGCCATCGCATTTTTGGTTTGATGATCTTCTGCCACATTAGGAGAGGGTATGAAGATTACGGGTTTTCCAACGATACACAATTCTGAAACCGAACTTGCCCCTGCTCTGGATATGATAATATCTGCAGACGCATAAGCCATATCCATTTCATTTAAAAACAGATACACTTGAACACCTTTGGAATTACCATATAATTTATATTGTTGGTAATATAACTTACCACATTGCCAAATAATTTCGACATTTTGTGTACTTAAAAAATCAAGTTTTTGCTCAATTAATTGATTAATACGTCTTGAACCCAAACTCCCTCCCAAAACCAGTAAGGTATATTTACCATGTTTTAGATTGAAATGATTTTTTGCTTCCACAGTTTTTCCATCTATACTCAATAAATCTTGTCGTACTGGGTTACCCGTCACCCTAATTTTATCCTTTGGGAAAAACCGTTCTAAACCTTCATATGCCACACATATTTTATCTGCTTTTTTTGATAAAATCTTATTTGTTATCCCTGGATACGAATTTTGCTCTTGTATTAATGTTGGAATTTTATTGAATGCTGCTACTTGTAACAACGGACCACTCGCAAATCCCCCTGTACCAATTGCTACATCTGGCTTAAACGATTTTATAATTTTGCGTGCCTTCCAAAGACCAACCAATACCTTTAATGGAAACATCATATTCTTTAAGGTTATCCGTCTCTGTATCCCTGAAATCCACAACCCCTTAATATCGTATCCTGCTCTTGGCACTTTTTCCATTTCCATCCTATCTTTAGCTCCCACAAAAAGAAACTCTGATTCTGGATATCGTAACTTAAGCTCGTTAGCAATGGCAATAGCAGGGTATATATGGCCTCCTGTGCCACCTCCTGATAATACAATGCGATATTTATGTTCTTTTGCCACTAATCTTATTTAAATTTCCAAAAAACTAAATTTCAAAACCCATAGCCATCTAGTGCCTACCAACCTAAATTGTTTCAGAAAGTATTTCTAAAGGGTTGTCTTTATTTATTTCCTGTTCTTTTACCTCTTCTCGTCTAGCACTTACACTTAATATGATGCCTATGGCAAGACAAGTCATCCAAATGGATGTCCCACCACTACTGATAAGTGGTAATGTTTGCCCAGTAACAGGAAATAATTCTACTGCTACTGCCATGTTTATTAATGCCTGAAAAATTATAGGCAACCCAACACCCAAAACCAGCAATTTCCCAAAAACGGTATCTGCCTTTTGCGCCACAATAACCACCCTAAAGAGCAACCACAAATACAACAGCATAATTAGGAAACCTCCTATCAACCCATATTCTTCTATAATTATAGCAAAAATGAAATCTGAAGAAATTTGGGGCAAAAAGTTTTTTTGAATACTTTTCCCCGGACCGACACCATATATTTCTCCTGAAGCTATAGCTATTTTAGCTTTCTCTATTTGATAATCTGCCTCGGTATCCTCACCGTTCCAATAATTTTTAATCCTGTTTTCCCAAGTATTTACTTTCACTTTTAAAGGCCCTTCCGTCATCCTTGCTATTAAAACAAAAAACGTTAATGCAATTAACCCTGAACCTAAAATCACAGCTAAATATTTTACAGGGTAACCTCCCATATATACCAATATTAACACCATTGTAAATATTATAGCAGTGGTGGAAAAATTTGACGGCAATATGAGTGCCAGAACCAAAAACACAGGAATCCATAGTGGTAAAATGGAAGCTTTTAGTGTTATTACCTTATCTTTCATCTTAGATAGATACCTCGCTACATAAACCATTAAAACCACTGCCGCCAATGCTGATGTTTGAAACGACACACCTCCAATTTTTATCCATCTACTGGCAGTTGCCCCTCCAACAGTTTCTCCCTGTAACGCTGTAATTGCAAGTAAGACAAGAACAACAGGGATCATGACTAAAGACAACCCTTTAAAATAACGATAAGGAATTTTATGCGCCCCATACATAATTAAAAACCCCGAAAGCAAAAACACAAAATGCTTTACAAAATAAACGAAGGTATTTGTACCTTCTCCTTTGTAAGCCAAATTACTAGCAGCACTATAAACAGGCAAAAACGACAGAATAGCCAATAGTGATACTATTGCCCAAATTAACCGGTCTCCTTTTATGTTTTTAAAAACTTGCTGCACAATAATCTTTATAAATTTCTTACGGCATTTTTAAACTGACGCCCTCTATCTTCATAATTTTCAAATAAATCAAAGCTTGCGCATGCTGGAGACAAGAGCACGTTATCTCCGGATTCAGCTATCTTATATGCAATTTTAACTGCTTCACTCATAAATTGGGTTTCAACAATAACATCAACCATACTTCCAAATGCATCCATTAGTTTTCCATTGTCAACCCCTAAGCAAATAATTGCTTTTACCTTTTCATTTACAAATGGAAACAACTCTCTGTAATCATTACCTTTATCTACACCACCAACAATCCATACTGTAGGCGCATCCATACTTTCTAAAGCAAAATATGTAGCATTTACATTAGTTGCTTTTGAGTCATTGATGTATTGCACCCTATTAATTTTAAGTACTTGCTCCAACCTATGCTCCACGCCCTGAAAATTCTCTAAACTTTCGCGTATGGTTTGTTTTCTAATTTTTAGTAAATGCGCTACGGTAGAGGCAGCCATAGCATTTTTAATATTGTGCTTTCCTTCTAAAGTTAAGTTCGTTGTTGGCATAATTATTTGGTTATTATATATCGTTATTATTAGTTTATTATTTTTAAAATATGCGCCATTTTCAATCTCCTTTTTTAATGAAAATGGCAACAATGTAGATTGAACTGGATTGGCTTTTAAGTGATTTGTTATAACCTCATCATCTGCATCATAAATCAAATAATCACCTTTGGTTTGATTCATCGCAATCCTAAATTTTGCATTCACATAATTCTCAAACTTATAATCATATCTATCTAAATGATCTGGTGTGATATTGGTTATCACAGCAATTTTTGGTTTAAAGTCAATAACATCATCTAACTGAAAACTACTTATCTCCAAAACATAGTTTTCATAATTTTTTTCCAATAATTGCTTTGCGAAACTATCACCAATATTCCCTGCTAAACCCACATTTAACTCATCCTTTAGCAAATGATGCGTTAAAGTTGCTGTCGTAGTTTTACCGTTACTTCCAGTAATCCCAATAATGCTAGCTGATGTAAATTTTGATGCGAATTCGATTTCAGAAACTATCGTAATTCCTTTTTCTTTAATCGCTTTTACAAGTGCAACTGTATCTGGAATACCCGGACTCTTCATCACTACATCTGCATTTAATATTTTAGCTTCTGTATGCTGCTCTTCCTCCCATTCAATCCCATTATGTATAAGAACGTCTTTGTACTTAGTTTTTATTTTTCCTCTATCAGAAACAAAAACAGTATAACCTTTGGCTTTTCCTAAAAGCGCTGTACCTACACCACTTTCTCCTCCTCCAAGAATTACAAGAAAGCCTCCTCCAACCCCTCCAAAGGATTGGAGCTGCTCACTCTTATTTATTTTTTTTTCCTTCATCATCTAAGACTCCCGCTTTCACTAAAATTTGCTACCTAATTTTCAAGGTTACTATTGAAAGAATAGCTAAAAGAATTCCCACAATCCAAAATCGTGTTACAATTTTACTTTCGTGATACCCCAGTTTTTGATAGTGATGATGCAATGGTGACATCTTAAAAATGCGTCGTCCCTCTCCATATTTTTTCTTTGTGTATTTAAACCAGCTTACCTGAATGACCACCGATAAGTTTTCAGCCAAGAAAATGCCACACATTAGCGGTATTAACCATTCTTTACGCACTGCGATTGCAATAACCGCTATAATTCCACCTATGGTTAAACTCCCTGTATCTCCCATAAATACTTGTGCAGGAAACGTATTGTACCACAAGAACCCTATTAAAGCCCCCACGAATGCTGCTATGTAAATAGTAATCTCCTCAACTCTTGGGATGTACATAATATTTAGGTAATCTGAAAACACTATATTACCTGATACCCATGCAAAAATCCCAAGAGTCAGTACTATTATTGCTGAAGTTCCCGCTGCCAAACCATCGATACCATCGGTAAGATTTGCACCATTTGATACCGCCGTAATGATAAATATGGCCACTAGCACAAAAATTATCCAAGCATAACTTGCTAAATCTTCACTAATCCATGTGATAAGATTTGCATAATCAAACTCATTATTTTTTACAAAGGGGATTGTTGTTTTAGTGGATTGATGCTCCTCCCCAAATAGTTTACTTATCGGTAAATTAGGGTTTTCTTGTAGCAGTACTTGCTGCTCTTGTTGAGGCAACTGTTCCTTAATGGTAACGTTTGGATTAAGATACAATGTTAAACCTACGATAAGCCCCAAACCTATCTGGCCTAAAACTTTAAAACGTCCTTTTAAACCCTCTTTATCATTTTTGAATTTTTTGATGTAATCATCGATAAACCCAATAACCCCCATCCAAAGCGTTGTAATGATAAGCAGGATAATGTAAACATTCTCTAGTTTTGCTAACAAGAACACAGGTATGAGCGTTGCTAGTATAATGATGATACCACCCATAGTTGGTGTTCCTGCTTTTTCCGCTTGCCCTGCCAATCCTAGATCCCTGATAGTTTCTCCCATTTGTTTCTTTTGAAGAAAACGAATAATACGCTTTCCATAAATGGTAGAAATCAACAAAGAAAGAATCATCGCCAGAGCGCCTCTAAAGGTTAAAAAACCAAAAAGCGAAGCTCCCGGGAACTGAAACTCTTTCTCTAAATAATCAAATAGGTAGTATAGCATTTACTTTTGCAACTGTTTTAAAAATTCCTGAACTGTTTTATAATCGTCAAAATCAAATCGTTCTCCTTTTATTTCTTGATAGGTTTCATGACCTTTCCCTGCTATTAGAATAATATCTTTAGCTTGAGCCAATTGACATGCTGTTTTAATAGCTTGCTTTCTATCTACAACCGACAGTGTTTTTTTAAAGTTTTGAGGCTCCACCCCTTTTTCCATCTCCTCTATGATAGTCTCTGGCTCCTCGCTTCTTGGATTATCACTTGTAAAAATCACTTTCGTGCTCAACTCTGATGCGATATGCGCCATTACAGGACGCTTTGTTTTATCCCTATCTCCTCCACAGCCCACAACCGTTATAAGCGATTCGTTTTTTGTACGGATACTATTAATGGTCTCCAATACATTTTTTAAGGCATCAGGAGTATGCGCATAATCTACAATAGCAGTTATCTTTTCATCAGACACTAAATATTGGAACCTTCCGCTAACGCTTTGCAAATCACTTATCAATCTTAAAATTTCAACTTTTTCAAGTCCTAGTAATTCTGCAGTAGCGTAAATCGCTAAGACATTATAGGCATTAAAATTGCCTATTAGGCGCGTCCACACTTCGTTTCCATCAATAGACAGTAAAAGTCCACTAAATTCATTCTCTAAAATTTGAGACTTATAATCGGCATACCCTTTTAAAGCATAGGTGTATTTTTTAGCTGCAGTATTTTGCAACATTACCAATCCATTTTTGTCATCTGTATTTGACAATGCAAAAGCATGCTTATCCAAACCATCGAAAAATGATTTTTTCACATCCCTGTATTCTGCAAATGTGTTATGATAATCAAGGTGATCGTGGGAAAGATTGGTAAACACCCCTCCTTCAAACTTTAACCCTTCTGTTCTACCTTGATGAATACCATGAGAACTCACTTCCATAAAGCAAAATTCAACACCCGCCTCATTCATCTGCTGTAAATATTTATTAATGGTTAGTGAATCTGGAGTGGTATGGGTTGCTTTATACTCCGCATCATCAACTAATACTTTTACTGTAGATATTAAGCCAACTTTATACCCAGCATTTTTAAACAATTGGTACAACAAGGTTGTAACCGTGGTTTTTCCATTAGTACCTGTTACACCAACTAGCTTCAAATTATCAGATGGGGAATCGTAATAATTTGAAGCCATTATTGCCAGTGCTTTGTTTGAATTGTTAACTTCTACATAGGTAATACCATCAACCAAATTAGTAGGCAAAGTTTCGCATATAATAACTAATGCACCTTGTTTTATTGCGACATCTATATAACTGTGACCATCAACAAGAGTTCCTTTTACAGCAACAAAAACATCTTTGTTTACTATTTTTCTGGAATCGAATTGTATGGCATTAATAACTATGTTGGTATTACCAACAACAGCATTAATATTCACTTTATACAATATGTCCTTTAGAATACTCACGATATTTCTAAAATCACTTTTTGATTCTTTTTTATTTTTTGTCCTTTGGCAATAGACTGCTTTTTTACTATTCCTGCCCCTTTAAAGCCTACTTTTAATCCCATATTTTCTAATAATGCCACCGCATCCATTGCTGGCAAACCAACCACATTTGGCATTATAGTTTTGTAGGTTTGAGCTGTTTTAAAATAATCTTCAAACTGTTCTTCTACTGAAGCATGTTTTACCTCTAAAGAACCCATCTCTTCAATCACTGGTGTGTCTGTAAATATTTTTTGGGCTATGGTTTTAAAAACTGGACCTGACACATCTGCGCCATAGTATCCTACTTTTTTATCTGGTTCATGAATCACTACGATGCAGGAATACTTTGGATTATCCGCAGGAAAAAAACCTGCAAACGACGATATATAATTCAGTTTTTCTTTATCTTTATAGTCTTTTTGACAGGTACCTGTTTTACCCGCCATTGAGAAGTTTTTAGAATATAATCTATGCCCTGTCCCATGCTTTTTCTCTACCACATTTTTCAATAATTTTTGAAGCTTTTTTATAGTAGTTTCAGAACATATTTGCTTATTAATTATTTCGCGCTCAAACGGCACTATAGTCTTATCAAACTCCTTAACTTCTTTTAAAAACCTAGGTTTTACCATAATACCATCATTTGCAACGGCATTGTAGAATGTTAATGTTTGCAACGGTGTAAATGACACACCATAACCAAAAGCCATCCAAGGTAATGCTATGCCGCTCCAGCGTTTGTTTTTTATTCTTGGATCTGGAATAATAGCCTCCCCCTCACCAATAATAGGCAGGTTAAGCTTATTATTTAAGTTCATATCATACAGCCTATCCACAAACTTTTCTGGCTTATCCTTGTAAGCATTATAAATCGCCTTTACTATTCCCGTGTTAGATGATACTTCAAAGGCTTCAGACAAAGAGATCTTGCCGTACCCTCCCCACTTTGAGTCTTTTACTTTCTTACCGTAGTAGGTTAAAACACCTTTTTCCGTATCTACAACATCACTTGTATCAATAACTTTATCTTCTAAACCAGCAGCGAGTGCCATTAATTTAAATGTTGACCCTGGCTCATGAGACTCCCAAACCGCATAGTTCCTTCTTTCGTAATATTTTCCTTCTGCATTCCTACCTAAATTTACTATAGCCCTTACTTCTCCTGTTTCTACCTCCATAACCACAGCGCACCCATGATCTGCTTTATACTTTTCAAGTTGATTCAATAGTGAATGATGCGCTATATCCTGAATATTCACATCTATGGTAGTATACACATCCAAACCATCTTGAGGCTCAATTTTATTATAGTCAATTATAGGTTTCCATTGATTTTTACCTATTTGCTGTTTGGCGTGTTTTCCATCTACCCCTCGCAAATACTTTACCCCAAAGGCACCATCAATTCCCGGACGTGTTACATTACCATTATCATCAATACGCTCGTAACCAATAGTACGTTGTGCAATACCACCCATAGGGTGTTCTCGTTTTGTTCTTTGTTCTACAATCAACCCTCCTTTAAATGGACTTTTATCCAGTAATGGATAAGTGCGCATACGCATATATTCAGAGTAGCCTAAATTTCTGGCTAGCAAAAAATATCTATTTTTATTAATCCTTGCTCTACGCAATTGCTGCTGGTATTGGCTAGACGTTCTCTTTCCTGGGAATTTTGCCAGAGAATCGCAAAGCCCTTTTAAATGCTCTTTAAAAACTGATGTTTTTGGCGTAAGTGCATCAATCCTAATATCATATTTCGGGATGGAAGTCGCTAGTAAATTTCCGTTAACGGAGTAGACATTACCGCGGTTAGCAGGAACTGGAAAGTCTTTTACAATACGTTCACTTGCTTTGGCGCGATACTCATCGCCTTGCACAAACTGAACATTTGCCAATTTTACCATAACAGCAATCCCGAAGATGAACATACATCCTGCTATGAAATACAATCGATTTAATATGTTCTTCTCGCTTACTGCCAAGATTTAACTTTAGTTTTGTGATTTAACTTTTATTTTTTTTGGCGGAATCACAGAGGGCACCAATCCCTTTTCTTGCATTTTTACCACAACCGAAGATTCCATTTTTAAGCGCATTAATCTAGAACGCCCGTCTACAAATGCAGATCGCATTTCTTTCACTTCATTTTTAAGCTTTGCTATTTCGTGTACTTTTTTATCGGCACTATGGGAACTCGCAATCATTACAATAGCTAATGCTGATATAAAAAGTATAATGCGCCAATTCTTAAACGAATCATCACTTACCAAAAATGTCCCTTTTAAAATGTTATAGATTTTATTTTTCATCTATATTTTTTCGGCTATTCTAAGCTTTGCGCTACGCGCTCTATTATTTAATTTTATTTCCTCTTGTGTAGGCACTATCAACCCATTTACTTTTTTTAATGGCACCTCAAAATTCCCAAACACATCCCGTTCTGGCTCGCCTTCAAACATTCCATTTCTTATAAAGCGCTTTACCAGCCTATCTTCTAAGGAGTGATAAGAAATAAAGCTTAGCCTACCACCCACTTTTAAAACTTCTGGTGTTTGCAACAAAAATTCTTTTAACACCTCTATTTCTTGATTAACCTCTATTCGAATCGCCTGATAGATTTGAGCTAAAATTTTATTTTCATGCCTTGGCGAAAGAAACTTTTGCAACACTTGCTTTAATTGTTGACTGGTTACGATAGGCTCATCTTGTCTGTGAGCCACAATTAATCTTGCCATTGCCGGTGCCGCCCTCAACTCCCCATACTGAAAAAACACTTGTCTTAGCCGTTCTTCTTCGTACTCATTTACAACATGATATGCCGATAATTCATTTTGCTGGTTCATTCGCATATCCAAATTCGCCTCAAACCGTGTAGAAAATCCACGCTCTGCAACATCAAACTGATGAGAGGACACTCCAAAGTCTGCCAAAACACCATCCACCTCCTTAACTCCGTGAAATCTTAAGAACCGTTTTACGTGTCTAAAGTTTTCATTTATCAATACAAATCGATCATCATCAATTGCATTATTTAAAGCGTCTAAATCTTGATCAAAAGCAAACAACCTACCACGCCCCCCAAGTCTACTTAAAATTTCTTTGCTATGACCACCGCCGCCAAAGGTTACATCTACATAAACACCATCAGGTTTTACATCTAACCCGTCTACGGTTTCCTTCAACAACACTGGATTATGATACATCGTCTCCATCATCTTGACCCATTACTTCCTCTGCCAAATCAGCAAAATCCAGAGCCGCATCGTCAATGGATTGCTCGTACAAATCTTTATCCCATATCTCGATAATATTTATCGACGGAGAGATTACAATGTCTTTTGATATAGAAGCAAAAACCGTTAAATCTTTAGGAATCAACAATCTGCCATTACCATCTACTTCTATGATTCTAGCACCAGCACTAAATCGTCTAATAAAATCGTTGTTCTTTTTCTTAAACCTATTCAGTTTATTCATCTTTTGCATCAATAGCTGCCACTCTGCCATAGGGTACAGCTCCAAACATTTTTGAAACACAGAACGACGTAACACAAAACCATCATCTAAAATGGGCATCAACTGTTTTTTCATACCTGCTGGTATCATCATACGCCCTTTAGCGTCGACCTTACAATTGTATGTCCCTATCAATGAATGCACTGTAACGATTTCAGTTTTTGGTGTTTAAGTTTCAAATATATCAAAATTTACCACGATTTACCACTTTATCCCACTTTTGTTGATAATTTTTAAAATACAAGGATTTTTCAAGTGTTGTTTTAAACTAATCACACAAGTTTATTATTCAATATCAACCACTTACAAAGTGGTAAAACATCTTATCAACCACTGTTGACAACTCTTAATTCCATTACCAAATCCCCAGAAAAAAATAACCTCTTGAAATATGAATGATTTAACTATATTTGTTTTTAACGAAATGGATGAACCAAGATTAATGGGGGAAAGCTTAAGAAAAGAAAAAGGTTATAGTTATATAGAGGTTGGTGAAGGCACACCCATAATTGTGCTTCATGGTTTAATGGGAGGCTTAAGTAATTTTGATTCCGTTAAAAACTTTTTTAGCACTAACGGATACAAAGTTGTGATTCCCGAACTACCAATCTATACCATGTCGCTCTTAAAAACCAATGTAAAGAGTTTTGCAAAATATCTTCATGATTTTATTGAATTTAAGGGGTTTAAAGACGTTATTTTATTGGGAAACTCCCTAGGTGGTCACATTGGTCTTTACCACACTAAACTATACCCAAAAAAAGTAAAAGGTCTGGTAATTACAGGAAGTTCTGGGCTTTACGAAAGTGCTATGGGTAGTGGTTATACCAAGCGTAGTGATTACGAAGTCATCAAAAAGAAAGCACAGGATGTATTTTACGATCCTGAAGTAGCTACAAAAGAAATTGTAGACGAAGTTTATGCTACCGTAAACGATCGTAACAAACTAATAAAGACACTTGCCATTGCCAAAAGTGCCATACGACACAATATGGCAAAAGATTTACCAAACATGCACACGCCTACATGCATTATTTGGGGAAAAAACGATAATGTTACACCTCCTGAAGTTGCAGAGGAATTTCATGAATTATTACCAGATTCCAACTTATTTTGGATTGACAAATGTGGACATGCAGCAATGATGGAACACCCTGATACATTCAATGAGATTTTACACTCCTGGCTGATGGACAGGAAACTATAAATCAGTAATCCATATTCAAATTAAAATCCTATGCTGATTAAATCTGCCGAATTTGTAGTTAGTAATTCTGATGTTACTAAATGCCCCAAAAGCAGCTTACCTGAATATGCTTTTATTGGCAGAAGTAATGTTGGAAAATCTTCATTAATCAACATGCTTACAGGGAGAAAAAAACTAGCAAAAACTTCAGGGAAACCAGGAAAAACACAACTTATCAATCATTTTTCAATTAACAAAAATTGGCATTTGGTTGATTTACCTGGTTATGGTTATGCTCGTGTTTCTAAAAGTTCTAAAAAAACCTTTCAAAAATTCATTACCCAATATTTTGCACATCGCGAACAGCTGGTTACTGGTTTTGTTTTAGTAGATATTCGCCACAAACCCCAACCTATAGATTTAGATTTTATGCTATGGCTGGGGGAGAACGGTATTCCATTTTCAATTATATTCACAAAAGCTGATAAATTAAAACCTAAAGCCATAGAAAGGCACGTTAGCGACTACAAAACTACGATCTTAGAATATTGGGAAGAGATGCCTAATTATTTTATAACCTCAAGCTCTAAAGGCATTGGGAAGGATGATGTTTTAGACTATATTGAACAACTAAACAGCAACTTAAACTAAAATGGCATTCTAGATTTCAGAATGCCATTTTTGTGAAATATCATTAGTAGCAAAAAAATTACTTTTGCCAAATACTTTCCATTTCCTCAAGCGTTTTACCCTTGGTTTCTGGAACTTTTTTAAACACAAAGTACACTGATAGAATAGCTCCTATTGTATATAAGCTATAGGCAAAAGCAAGCCCCATAGACCCGAGCAACATAGGGAAAGTTAAGGTTACTATAAAATTCGCTATCCATTGCGACAATCCTGCTATTGCTAACCCTAGTCCTCTTATTTGGTTTGGGAACATTTCCCCTAACATTACCCACATAACAGGTCCCCACGAAAAGTTAAACAACATTACATAGGCATTAGCAGCAATTAGCGCAAGTATCCCCATGCCATCACTTAACTGTAGCGTCTCTTGTCCTGTTGCCGGATTAAGCTCTAACGCTCCCGTAGAAAAAGCATAAACCACCAAAGCTAAAGTAACACTCATTCCTATGGAACCAATCATAAGTATTGGTTTTCGTCCTATTTTATCTACCAAAAACAACGATAGCACTACTCCAGCTATACTCAAAGCACCAGAGATCACATTAATTAATAACGAATCTCCTTCGTCAAAACCAACCGCTTGCCATAATACAGCTCCGTAGTAAAAAACCACATTAATACCAACAAACTGCTGAAATGCTGCAAGCCCAATACCTACCCATACAATCGGTTTTATACGCCCAAGTGTTTTATCATATAAATCAGAAAAGCGCGGTTTATGATCTGCCGATAGTGAAGCATCTATTTCCTGCACTTTTTGTTCTCCCATTACTGCTCCGTAGAGTTTACTTAGCACTTTCTGCGCTTTTCCTTTATGGCTTTTTGCGACCAAATAACGCGGACTCTCTGGTATAAATAGCAGCGAAACAAAGAAAATGGCAGCTGGAATTAATTCCACCCAAAACATCCAACGCCACGTTTCATAATCCCACCAAAATGGATTTAAGGCAGAACCAGAAATATCAGCTAATTTATAATTACTAAGAAATGAGAAAAACAAACCTGCAATAATTGCAATTTGTTGAGTAGTAGCTAGTGCCCCTCTATATTTTGCTGGCGCAATCTCACTAATATAAGCTGGTGCCATTACTGAAGCCGCACCTACACCTAAACCTCCAAGAATCCTATAAACGATAAACTCTATTGATGATGTTGAAATTCCAGATCCCCAAGCAGATATTATAAATAAAATAGAGGCAACAATAAGCATAGACCTTCTTCCATATAAATCGGCCAGTTTACCTGCAAAAAATGCACCCACAGCACATCCTAACAACATAGATGCAACATTAAATCCGCTTCCAATATTTTGTGCCTCAAAAGCTATCTCAAGTCCCTTTACCGTGCCATTTATAACACCACTATCAAATCCAAAAAGAAATCCACCTAAAGTGGCTACTAAGGTAATTCCAATGACATATAATTTATTTACTTGTTCTTCTGTTTTCAAAATAATTAAGTTTTAAATGTTTATAATATTTCTTTAGGGACTTTAATGAGAAATATAGCAAGCGTTAAATATACTGATTAATTATATTCTCAAATAACTCTTGTTTTCCACTTTTTAATGGTAATTCCCCATTTTCCTGAGCTATTTTATATAGGTCATCAAAATTCAACTTTCCTGTTTCAAAAGCTTTACCGTTTCCAGCATCAAAAGACGCATAACGCTCCTCCCTTAATTTTTCGTAAGCTGAAGACGTTAGTATTTTATCAGCAGTAATCAAGGCTCTAGCGAAGGTATCGGCACCACCAATATGCGCTAAAAACACATCTTCTAAATCAGTGGAGTTTCTTCTAATCTTTGCATCAAAGTTAACACCTCCACCTTGTAAGCCTCCTGCTTTTAGGAACACCAACATAGCTTCAGTTGTTTCTTGTATGTTATTTGGAAACTGATCTGTATCCCATCCATTTTGGTAATCCCCCCTATTAGCATCAATACTTCCCAACATCCCAGCAGCAGCAGAAACTTCTAATTCATGCTGAAAGGTATGTTGTGCTAAGGTAGCATGGTTTACCTCTATATTCATTTTAAAATCTTTCTCTAAACCGTATTCTTTTAAGAAACCAATTGCTGTAGCAGCGTCAAAATCATATTGATGCTTCATGGGTTCCATAGGTTTAGGCTCAATAAAAAACGTCCCGTTAAACCCTTGACCTCTGGCATAATCCCTTGCCATGGTTAACAATTGGGCCATGTGGTCTAACTCACGCTTCATATCTGTATTAAGCAAAGACATGTATCCTTCACGACCTCCCCAAAACACATAGTTTTCACCTCCAAGGGCAATAGTAGCATCTAATGCTAATTTTATTTGAGCCCCTGCTCTCGCAACCACACTAAATTCTGGATTGGTAGCAGCACCATTCATATATCTAGGGTTAGAGAAGCAATTAGCTGTACCCCAAAGTAATTTTTTACCAGTTTCCGCCTGTTTACCTTTCAAATAATCTACAATAGTAGCTAGTCGTTTCTCAGACTCTGCGAAAGTTGGCGCTTCTTGAACTAAGTCATAATCATGAAAACAGTAATAATCAAAGCCCATTTTAGATATAAACTCAAATGCTGCATCAGCTTTATCTTTAGCAGCCTGAATAGGGTCGTTAGCTTTATCCCAAGCAAAGTTTTGTGTTCCGGGCCCAAATGGGTCAGAACCTTGCCCACAGAACGTATGCCAATAAGCAATAGCAAACTTAAAATGCTCTCGCATGGTTTTACCAGCCACCACTTGTTCTGGATTGTAGTATTTAAACGCTAAAGGATTATCAGATTCCTTTCCTTCGTATTTAATAGCATCAATGCCTTTAAAATATTCCATTTGTTATTTATGTTTTAATATAATTTCTAATTCTTTTTTCCAGTTGTTATAAGCCTCTACATAGGGCGTTTTATTCCCTAAAGGCTTATAGGTCATCACATGGTCGTTAGCAGTAATATTATCGCCAAATTTTTTAAAATCGCCATCTGTTAAACCAACAGCCCTAGCCGCTCCAACAGCACCTGTTGTATTATAAATCTCTATATCGTATCCTATTAAAGTAGCTACAGTATTTGAAAAGATTTCTGAACGAAATAAATTATCATTCCCTGCTCTAATTACTTTTATCTCAGCATTATCACGTTTTAGTATATCCATTCCATACACAAAAGAAAAAGCTATACCTTCCAAAGCAGCGCGACATAAATGCCCCTCGCTGTGTGTATTTAAATTTAAATTTAAAATATGGGTACCCACTATTTTATTATTTAGCATACGCTCCGCACCATTACCAAAAGGAATCACGCAAACACCTTCAGCTCCCACAGGAACAACCTCTGCTTTGGCATTCATACTTTCATAAGCATTAGAAGCTAAATTATCCTTTAGCCACCTGTACTGTATCCCTGCACCATTTATGCATAACAACTTCCCTAGACTGGGATTGCTGTTTGAATAATTTACGTGTGCAAAATGGTTAATTCTAGAAGGCTCCTCTGATTTCAAAACATTGGTTACCGCATACACTACACCAGAAGTACCTCCTGTTGCAGCCACCTCGCCATGATTAAATACATTTAACGACAATGCATTATTTGGTTGGTCTCCCGCTCTGTATGTAATAGGTATACCCTCTGGCAAACCAGTAGCTTCAGCTCCAGCCAAATTAACCGAGCATTGCTCAGTAAAATTTTCAACAATATCTGGCGTTAAATCCGTGCTTATACTATAATGTTCCAACAACCAATCTGCAACCGTATCAGCCTCATAATCCCAAAGCATGCCTTCAGACAACCCATTTTTAGTCGTGTTAATTTGTCCCGTTAATTTCATGGCAATAAAATCCCCAGGCAACATGTATTTGTGTATTTTATCGTAAACCCCTGGTTCGTTATCTCTTACCCATTTTAGTTTAGAAGCTGTAAAGTTCCCAGGAGAATTAAGCAATTTACGCATACAAACATCGTTGCCTAAATCTTCAAATGCAGCGTTACCTATATCCACTGCACGGCTATCACACCAAATAATAGAATTACGCAAAGGGTTGCCAGCGGCGTCCACTACAACCAAACCATGCATTTGATACGAAATACCAATACCTGCAATTTTAGAAGCATCAATATTTCCTTCTTTAATAGCACGCTTTGTAGCCGCATATACATATTCCCACCACATATTTGGGTCTTGCTCTGCCCAGTGCTGTTGGGGCGCTACAATTTCCATTTCACTGGTAGGCTCGTTTAGAGTAATTATATTCGCTCCCGTTCCAGCATCAACAATAGCAACTTTTACAGAGGAACTCCCTAAATCATATCCAATATAATACACGTTTTAGATTTTAATTGGTTTGCAGAAATTTTAATGTGGAAAGTTAAAAAATAGTCCCTGTAGCTAGCATAAAGCTTAAAAATATCATTGTGGTTTCTACGAAAAATTTAAGTAATAAAATTATCCTATTTTTTTGTTAAGTACTTACCATTTTTAACGACATAGTAGGTTAAGATGTTTATATTTACATTAAAAACATTACAATGCAAAAAACATATTACGACCCCGCAGACCTAAGAAAATTTGGTAAAATAACAGAATGGAGCGAAGATTTAGGCAATAAATTCTTCGAATATTATGGCAAAGTATTCGAGGAAGGGGCGCTTACAGCAAGAGAGAAATCTTTAATCGCTTTAGCTGTTGCACATACAGAACAATGCCCTTACTGTATTGATGCCTACACCAAAGACGGCCTTCAACGTGGAGTAACTAAAGAAGAGATGATGGAAGCCATACATGTTGGGGCAGCTATAAAAAGTGGTGCTACTTTAGTACATGGCGTACAAATGATGAATAAAGTAAATAAATTAGATGGGTAAAACCTCTTGGGCGTTACCCACAAGGGGTCAGGCTTTCCGTTAATAGTTTTGGCTCGATGCGCGCCTCGCCAAAAGCTGCCACTTCAATCCCTAACGCAAAATAGAACAACAAAGATTAATAGCTTTTAGAAAGAATATGACAAAGATAAAGACACAATCGCTACACAAACGCGAAAGCGCATTAGCCAAAAGCAAAAAGCAATTAGAAATCCTATCTAATGGCATCTTTCAAAACGGAGAATTACCAACGTTTGCAAAAAAAATAGCAGAATCCAATCAATTTCCGCTTAAAGCAAAAAAGCTGGAAATCCTCCAAATCAATGTGGGTTACATGTGTAATCAAGTTTGCGAACATTGTCATGTAGATGCAGGTCCAGATAGAAAAGAAATAATGACAAAGGAGACCATGCAACAGTGCTTAGAAGTTATCAAAAAAACTGGTGCACATACTTTAGATTTAACAGGAGGAGCCCCAGAAATGAATCCTAATTTTAAGTGGTTTGTAGAAGAAGCCTCAAAAGCAGGAATAAAGGATTTTATTGTACGCTCTAACCTTACCATTATACGTGCTAATAAAAAATATTACGATTTACCAGAGTTCTTTAAAAAACATAACGTACACGTGGTTAGCTCTATGCCACACTGGACACGCGGCAAAACCGACAAGCAAAGAGGCGATGGTGTTTTTGATGCCTCAATAGAAGCCCTACAACAATTAAACAGTGTAGGTTATGGTATGCCAGAAAGTTCATTAAAGTTAGACTTGGTATACAACCCTTCAGGAGCATTTTTACCAGGAGACCAAATGTCTATGGAGAAAGATTTTAAAAAAGCATTGATGGATGATTTTGGTATTCAATTCCACAATTTATTCGCTATTACCAATCTGCCTATTTCAAGGTTTTTAGACTACCTCATAGCTTCAGAAAATTACGAAGATTACATGTATCAATTAGTAGAGGCCTACAATCCCTCAGCAGTTGCAAATGTAATGTGTACCAATACCATTTCCGTAAGCTGGGATGGCTATTTATACGATTGTGATTTTAACCAAATGCTAGAACTACCGGTTAATAGTAAAGTAAAACACATTTCAGAATACAATGAAGAGCTACTACAAGGCAGAAACATTGTAATTTCACAACATTGTTATGGTTGTACAGCAGGAGCAGGAAGTAGCTGCCAAGGTACTGTAGCATAAAAAGCCCCTTAACTCCATAGAAAAATATGTCTAAAGCACTCATAATAGTTTTTGTAAAAAACATAAAACTTGGCACCGTAAAAACCAGACTTGCCAAAACTATCGGGAACCATGCAGCTTTTGAAGTTTATAAAGAACTAGTTGGTATTACCGAAAAAGCAACCTCACATATAGCCGTAGATAAACGTATTTATTTTTCAGATGTGGTTATTGACAGTAAATGGGAAGGCTTTAAAAAGTTTGTACAAGAAGGAGAAGACCTGGGTATTAGAATGAAAAATGCGTTTACCAAAGGTTTCGAAGATGGTTATAATCGCATTGTGTTAATAGGATCAGATCTTCCAGATATTAATGCATTACATATTGAAAAAGGATTAGATGCATTAAATGATACTGATACTGTTTTTGGTCCTGCTGTAGACGGCGGGTATTACCTTGTTGGACTCTCAAAACTACACGATTGTATTTTTAACAATAAACCATGGAGCAAACCTGATTTATTTGAAAACACCATCAAAGAATTACAATCTAAAAACATCAATTATAGTATATTAGAAACTTTAAATGATATTGATACTTTTGAAGATTTAGTTACTTCAAAATTCTATAAAAACAATCTTGAATTACAAGACAAAATAAAACAGTTAAACAACTAACCATAACACAGAGTTACACTAGTTTGTAATTTTATTTTAAAATTTAAACATGCTAAAATTTATAACAGAAACCGTCGACTTCCTAAAAGACAAAGGTTTTGAAAATCCTGAAATTGGTATCATACTTGGCACTGGTTTGGGACAGCTAATCGATGAAGTAGAGATTATAAAAGAGGTAAGCTATAATCATATTCCCAACTTTCCAACGGCAACGGTAGAGTTTCACAAGGGAAAATTAGTTTTTGGAAAACTTGCTGGCAAAACAGTAATTGTTATGCAGGGGCGCTTCCATTTATACGAGGGTTACACCTTACAGGATGTGACTTATCCTGTTCGCATCATGGAAAAATTAGGCATACATACCTTATTGGTATCTAACGCTGCAGGCGCTATTAATCTCAACTTTAAAAAAGGGGAATTAATGTTGATTGAGGATCATATTAACCTTCAAGGCAGCTCACCTTTAGCTTTTAAAGGCGTAGAGCTTTTAGGAGAACGCTTCACAGACATGAGCGCACCTTATGACAAAACCATAAACGCAAACTTTAAAAACATCGCCAAAAGTAACAACATAACACTCCACAAAGGCGTTTATGCAAGTGTAGTAGGCCCACAATTAGAAACTAGGGCAGAATACAGAATGCTTAAAATAATTGGAGCAGATGCGGTAGGCATGAGTACCGTTCCTGAAATTATTGTTGCCAATCATTTAAATTTAAAAGTAGCTGCGGTGTCAGTTTTAACAGATGAATGCGACCCAGATAATCTAGAACCCGTAAATATTGAGGAAATTATAGCTATGGCGGCAAAAGCTGAACCAGATATGGTCACTCTATTTAAAGAATTAATTAAAACACTATAATTAAGCAGTACACAAGTCATCAGTATGTAGCAAAATCACAGCTGCTACTTTAACTGCGTACTTCTTACTGTAAACTGAACATTGAAGAAATGAGCACATATTTAGACACTACCCACGATGTATATAAAGAAGCAGCCTTAACACCAGATGTGGGTTTATGCTGTACCACAAATCCTATTTGGGAACTACCTGGATTAAAAATCCCAAAGATTATGCAGGAGATGAACTACGGTTGTGGTTCTACTGTACATGCCAGAGATTTAACCAACAATCCTAAAATGCTTTATGTAGGTGTTGGCGGTGGTATGGAACTGTTGCAATTCTCCTATTTTAACCGCCAAAAAGGAGGTGTAGTAGGTGTAGATGTAGTAGATGAAATGCTTGAAGCATCGAGAAAAAACTTTAAAGAAGCAGAAGCGCAAAACGATTGGTTTAAAAGTGAGTTTGTAGAGCTTAAAAAAGGAGATGCCTTAAACCTCCCTGTAGAGGACAACAGTATAGATGTGGCAGCACAAAATTGCCTATTCAATATTTTTAAAGCGGATGATTTAAAGAAAGCTATTGATGAAATGTATCGTGTGCTAAAACCTCACGGGCGTTTGGTAATGAGCGACCCTACTTGTGAACAACCTATGAATGACACTTTACGTAACGACGAACGTTTGAGAGCTTTATGCCTCAGCGGTAGTTTGCCCATTGCCGATTATGTAAAAGCATTAACAGATGCTGGTTTTGGAACCATAGAAATAAGAGCACGTAAACCCTACCGTATTTTAGACCCTAAACATTACCCAACAGATGAGTTGATTTATATAGAATCTATAGAAGTAGCAGCGATTAAAGATCCAATGCCCGAAGATGGACCATGTATCTTTACAGGAAAAGCGGCAATTTATTACGGAGACAACGATTACTTTGATGACAAAAAAGGACATGTTTTACTAAAAAACCAGCCTCTAGCCATTTGTGATAAAACAGCAGCTGCATTGGCAAGTTTAAATAGGCATGATATTTTCATTAGTGAATCTACCTATCACTATGATGGTGGTGGCTGTTGTTAATCTAAAACCCAAATTGCTATGAAATCGTTTTATCTCTTTACACTAATACTACTAGTGTTTTCTTCTTGTAAGGGTGCTAAAAAGGTCATTAACGATAGCCCTACATCTGAACAAGAAAAAAAAGTTATGGATACTATTACAACCACAAAAAAGGTTATTAAAATGACCGACTCGTTGGTGGTTCCTCAAGACAAAAAAGATATTGAAATCATAGAAAAACCTATTATTAGAGAAACACCTCTTAAAATAGTTTTTAACCATGAAACGTTTCATACTTTGCTTAAAAAATATGTCTCGAACAACGGTAATGTGAATTATAAAGGCCTAAAGTCTGATTGGAAAGCTCTTAGAAAATACTTAGACCAGCTAGGTAAAAATCTACCAGATAATAATTGGTCTAAAAACGAAAAGTTAGCCTATTGGATTAACGCTTACAATGCTATGACTATTGATTTGATTTTACGTCATTACCCCATAAAAAGCATTAAAGACATAAAAAACCCATGGAAACAACGCTATTGGCAGCTTGGAGAAAAATGGTATAATTTAGATGAGATAGAACATCAAATTTTACGAAAAATGGATGAACCCCGTATTCATTTTGCTATCGTTTGTGCTTCTTATTCCTGTCCAAAATTACAAAATGAAGCTTTTACAGCTTCAAAATTAGAGCAACAGTTAACCAGTGCTACCAAGGAATTTTTAAACGATCCAGAACGAAACGCCATTTCTAAAAACAGTTTAGAACTTTCTAAAATATTTCAGTGGTTTGCTAAGGATTTTAAGCAAAATGGTGATCTTATTGATTTTTTAAACGCATACACCCATATAGAGATTTCAAAAAATGCAAAAAAGCAATTTAAGGATTACAGCTGGGATTTAAATGAATAAAATCTCGATTATAATACCAGTATTAAACGAGGGAGCGCATATTAAAACATTGCTCCATCACCTTGTACAAAATGCCTCGGATACTCATATAGAAGACATCATAATAGTTGATGGTGGAAGTATAGATAATACAGAAAAGGTAGTTATCGATACTTTGCCACTGTTTAAAAAACTTCAAACCAATATTAAACTGGTAACTTCTGAAAAAGGTCGTGCTAAGCAAATGAATAGAGGTGCTAAAGCAGCTAAAAGCAATATTCTCTATTTTTTACACGCAGACTCGTTTCCCCCTAAAAACTTTGACAAATATATTATTGCTGAAGTAACAAAAGGCAACAAAGCAGGGTGTTTTAGAATGCGGTTTGACAGTAATCATTGGTGGTTAAAATTAGCTGGTTGGTTAACTGCCTTACCCATTAAAGCAAGTCGTGGTGGTGACCAAAGTCAATTCATTACACAACAACTCTTTAACGAAATAGGAGGTTACGACGAGCGGTACACAATTTATGAGGATAATGATTTAATTAAAAAACTTTATGCAAGACATCAGTACGTTGTAATTCCAAAATGGCTAACAACATCAGCAAGATGCTATGAAAAACATGGGGTTTGGAGAACCCAATTTCATTTTTGGCGTATTCATTTAAAAAGTCGCCTAGGCGCTTCTCCTAATGAACTTAAATCATATTACACACAATATTTGGCAAAAACTTAATGCTTATTCCTCCCCTTTTCATTTGGATATAAATCCTTAACCACACTACTTTGAAAAACCTCCTTTGTATCAATATCTATAGCTGATAATTTTCCAAAAAAAGCAGCCCCCGTATCAATATTCCAGACATTTACAGCATTCATAGGCTCATATTTTCCAAAATTTATTGTTGGTGTGTGTCCAATATAAATTTCATGATAATGCGTTAATCGTTTTGGGTATAATTCAGAGTTTTTTTCAATGCGTTTATCCATAGTCAATGCCATTTCCCATAGTGTTCTATCAAAATACAATGTGGTTTGGAACACCTCTTTTTCTACGCCATGCATAGATGTAAAACCCGCATGTAAAAACAATCTGTTTTCATTATCAATATGATACATGATTAAACTTTCAAAAAATTCTAAATGCCTACGCTTTTCTTCCTCATTAACCAATTCGTAACTTTCCATAGTTTCTTTACCTCCATGCATGTACCATGTTGGATTAACCTCTCCGCTTCGTAACCATTCTTCTGCCCAAACATCATGATTACCTTTAATAAAAACACATTTAAAGGTATCTGATAGTTCTATTAAAAACTGGATAACTTGCGCAGATTCACTCCATCCATCCACGTAATCCCCCATAAAAATTAGGTTATCTCCTTCTTTTAACTCTAGCGTATTCAATAGCTCGATAAGTGCTTTTAAGCCTCCGTGAATGTCCCCAATAGCAAAAGTTCTCATATTCCAGTAGTTTTTGGCAAAACTATAGGTTTTTAATAAAAAGTAAAATGAATAAAGTTAAGTTTTGATTAACAACACATCTACACAATGTATGAGGTTAGTTAGCCACACTAAAAATACTGCCCTATACCAAACACAAAACCTCTGGTAGAATCTGCTGTTATGCCATGACCATAATCTATTCTAAAAATGGCATTGAATATTTTTTTATGAATAAAGCGCACACCCAAACCAGGATATACCCTTAAGTTTTGACTCTCCCCAAAATCTCCCAAATCCCCTCCGGGATTACGCCATGTACCAGCATCTATAAAGGCATTTCCTTGAATACAAAACCAGTTTTTTTCATACAAGACATGTCTGTATTCTGTATTTAATACTATAACTCCCGTACCACGATCTATGGTATTACCAACACCTCTAATATTTATATTATTATCTACAGAAAAAGGTGCAAATGGAGTATCGTCGTTAGAAGATAACCCTAAACGTAACCTGTTTGCCCAATTGCCACGCTCCCCAATTCTGGTGTAATAGAAAAAATCATTCCATGCAATGTGGAAATCTGGTAAGGTATCGTCCGTGGAAGTTACGTACTTAAAATTAAAGAGACTCCTAAATCCTGACACATATTGATAAAAATAGTTAAGGTTATTATACTCATAAATAAATTTAGCTAACCACTTTTTTACATTTAACTCTGGTCTATTATTGATATTCTCACCTCTAAAAGCATAGTCTTCTGTAAAATAATTAAAACCAACCTCTACTCTATTGTGAAAATTAAACCTAAATAGTCCTAATAATTCGTAGCTTCTATTGTTGTAACGGTATTGTGCGGTCTCATCGTTAAAAAATACTGGCTCTAGAGTTGTTAGATCTTGATAGGTTGCTGCTAAACCTAAGTTGCGAGAAAACAAAAATGGTGCACGAAGGTTTAGGGCATAAGAATCGTAAATATCCTTTTGGTAAAAACCTCCTAAAATTATATTTCTACCTAAAGCATTAAACTCATACAGCCCAAGCCTATAGGCGAATTCATCCTCATCAGTAGTATAAAAGTTGACTGATGGAATTAATGTGAAATTCTCCTCAATATTATAAAATACGTTATATGCATTATCGTGCGAATGGAACACCTGATAGTAGGCATGAGATATTGATGGCAAACGTTTTAACAGCTTAATATCTTCATTCAGCTTTAAAGAATCTAGCTTATCCCCTGGCTTTACAGAGGCTATTTTCTTAACAAACGAAGACTTTAACCTTTCATTCCCTTGGACTTTAACATCAGAAACTATAGCATTTTGCGATTTCAAGTGGATCGAAAGACTTAACAAGGCAAAAAGCAACAGGGTTTTCTTCATCATTCTGCTATAAATGGTGCCATAATCACTTCATTTACCCAATTATCTAGACTAACATCCATAATGGTTAGTACGTATGTTTCATCTTTTACAAGTGGAGGTGGCACCCCTTGGGTAATATTCAAAACTACATTATTTAATTTATAATATTGAAAATTATTTTCAGTAGTATATGTCCCAGAAATAAAACTTAAGTCTTTGGTAGCCATTACTTGAAAGAATATAGCATTTTCTGCCACGGAGTTGACATCCCAATAAAATTTAGGCATTAAGGATGCTTCTTGATTAATTGTAATGGTATTTTCGCTCCAAACTGTTGGTCGCTCGGTAACCTTTGAACGAATTGGTGTTGAGATTTCTATTTGATTCTCTTTTTTAAAAACAACTACAAACCATTTACAGTTGGAATGCGCTTGAAAAAAACGCAAAGCTCCTCCAAATAAAGGTTGAGAATTTACTGGAGCTATTTGGTAACTTGAAAAATCTTGTCCGTCATCAGCAAATGACTCATAGAGTTTGAAATCTGTAGCACCTTCCTCAGGATAAAAATAGACGTTAACAGTCTCTGGAATAACATTATCGCTCGCCGCACAGGCAATAACCTCATCTTCTATAAACGCCTTATTGCTTATAAAATCTGCCAATACAATCTCGTTATCTCCAACTATGTCTGGCGCATCGTCTGTAACACAACTCACTAAAACAAAACAGCATATTACTATTAGGGGCACTATTTTTCTCATATCAATTCTTATAGTATGTGGCAATTACTTTTTCTGCGGGTTTATTTTGTGGGGTAAACCTGGAATCGTTTTTTCCACCTCGATTTTCATGGTTTATAAACCATTTCCATAAAAATCCACCGGCAAACCAATCCTCTTTCCAAAACGTTTCCAATAGGGCTTGTGTTGTGTTGGTCTGAGCTTCTAAATTCACAGCTCCCATGTCCCCATCACTCTTCCAAGGTTCTTTTCCGGAGAAATCTACACTTCTATATCCAAACTCTGTGAATAGAATGGGTTTATTGTACTTCTTAGATATATTTTGCAGCACTACTTTATGGTTTTGCCAGCCTTTTAAACATTCGTCCATGGTTGGTGTTTTGCTATCACTAACAGGGAAATAAGCATCTACACCAATAAAATCTAAAGCATCCCAAAAAGGCGTACGCTTAAATTCATCCCAATTGGCAGCATATGTAAGTTTACCTTTGTAAATGGCTTTTATTTTTTTTATTAAATCGTTCCAGTATAAGGGTCTATTCACAATAAAACGATCCAGTTCGGTTCCAATACAAAATATGTCGACATTTAGTGCTTCCCCTAACATAGCATACTCTAAAATAAATTTAGAATAGGCATCCTCCAGTTGTTTCCAATCTGCATCACTATCCATTTCAATATAACCTGTAAACTCGCCATGCCATACCCAAATTTGAGGTTTAAGCATTATTTCTATATGCTTTTTTCTAAGTTCTTGAATGTATTGTTTTGCCCCATCTACAGTCTCTCCAAACCATTGTCTTTGCGTATCATATACAATCTCTGGATGTTTTAAGTCTTTAATAAACCCAAAAGGCATAACAGCTGCATAGTTCGCATTTATATTACTAACGGGAGTTACATGCTTTTCTGAAACTTTGGTGTTGGCAGCAACAAAACTTACACCATTAATTTTTTGAGGCTGTGCACTACAGGAATAAAAAAAGTATATAAAAAAAAGGAGTTTAAAATGCTTCATTAAATTTAGCTTTTAAACCCCTAATTTACTATTAATCCTTATGCTATTTTAATATAGCGCTCTTAAACCAATGTTAAATGTTTAGTTTACCGCTTTTGTTACTTTGAAATTATTTAACAAAGCGCAACCCTATATTAAACGTTTGACCTGTATTGGTAAACTCCGATCCTCTGAAGAAATTTGTATACAACCCTTCTATATTAAGCGTTTTACTTATTTGGTACTTCACACCAAAACCTGCTGCGGTTTGATCCCCCTCAAAATTACCATCGGTTAATGCAACCAAGTGGAAATGTTGCAATAAGGCCTGTACAGTAAATTTAGAGTTAGGGAAATAGCTCACAAAAGCCCCTGGAATAAATCGTATACTGTTATTTGCAAAACTACCTTCAATGGTATCTCCGTTAGCAGCAGTTACTGCTTTTTTTCCAAAATTATATTCTGTATTTAAATCAAAAAACAGCTGCCAGCTTTTATTTCCACCTATAGATGTATCATAGAAAAATCTATTTTGCCAAGTAAAACCATCTTGATCTAGAAAAACACCTTCTTCAGACTCACTACCAAAAGTGGGTATAAACAGTGAACTTTGTACAGAAAAATTACCAACATTTTTAAAAGGTACCCATTTAACACTTGGTGCTATGTTTGTAAGGCCGCTTCTTGCTGTACCCCTTTCTCCATCAAAACTAAAAACATCAAAAACACCGCGTCCACCTATAGTATTAGATCTAAATTCTAAAATTGCACCCAATGCTACACGTTTATTATCGCCAACCCCAAAGAAACCTTCTAATGTTGATGTGAAGAAATTAATTCTGTCTATATCTTGTGCATCGCCATTAGCATCTATTTGGCGCTTGCTGGTAAAAATATTATTGAACCACTTTATATCTACCTGCCCTTTTCCTATTAATTTTGAAGGTGTTAAATTTTGTATAACACTCCCTTGATCTTCGTCCTCTTGTGCAAATCCATTAAAGGTTACAAGTACAAATACTATTATTGCTATTATTCTTTTCATGATTTTGATTTTTGGTTTATTCGATATCATTCTCTGCTATTTTGATAGAATGATGTATTTTGGTTTTTATTTATTATTGTTTATTTATTGTCCAGTTATATGGAAAATAACTTAATTTCCATTTCCCTTCCAGTTTTTCTGTTCTATATTTATTTATAAAATCGATCTCATCAGTACCTTCCATGGTAAAATCACCTTTATACCATTCCATTATTTGAGATACTTGCACACGATTTTTTTTAGTATTTACCTTAATAAAACTACCATTAATGGCTTTTTTGGTTTGTGTTTCTAATTGTGAATCTAAAGTATCTGGCAGGTAAGCTTTACTTATTAAAGGAGGACATCCTACTGCACCGCATACTAATACAAAGTGAAAACGGGGATCGTTAAATTGGCCTCTTAAAAGTTTATGCTCAATATCGTTTAAGGTAATACTCTTACCCCCTAAACTATGCTTCGTCTTATCAAAAAATCCAGCATGGTCTAGCGGAGATTTTGTGGGATACTTATCAATTAATCCCTTTATTACTGATAAGTTATAAGCATTAATCCAAAATGCTTGGTAATTTTTTGCATCGTCTTTTGTTACCGAAATACCTTCGGCAATTTTTAAAACCTCGTTTAATTGAGCTGGATTACTATAAATAGCATCATAGGCCACTTTTCCATTTGATACGTTGGTTTTAAAAAACGCATTTGCTTTATCAAAAAAAGTATTAAGGTCTTGAGCTGTAACGGAAAAACTCACTGATGCTATGGCTAATATTAAGATATATTTTTTCATGTTAATTACTTTTAATTACAATTTTCTGAAACCTAAGTCTATCTTATTTCAAGAAACTTTCAAAAAAAATTAAAGTTTTTTGGCGTCTTATCGTTTTGCAATTCCTTACAAACAATAACCAATTTAAAGCCTTTCTAAATTAGAACGCTGTGTTAAGTTCTTATCTTTATGTGCGACCTAATAACACATAACAACCAAAATTATGGAACACATCGTTATTATAGGAAATGGAATTTCTGGCGTTACTGCAGCTAGACATATTAGAAAACTTTCCGATAAAAAAATTACTATAGTTTCTGCTGAAACTGACTATTTCTTCTCCCGAACTGCATTAATGTACGTTTACATGGGACATATGAAATTTGAGCATACACAACCTTACGAAAATTGGTTTTGGAAGAAAAATAAAATAGATCTAAAAAAAGGTTATGTAACCCAAATAGCAACTGCTTCCAAAACACTTCATTTTGCTGATGGAGACAGCCTTCACTATGATAAATTGATTATTGCTACTGGTAGTAAACCCAACAAATTTGGATGGCCAGGACAAGATTTAGATGGCGTTATGGGGATGTACCATAAACAAGATTTAGAAAATCTGGAAAAATATGCCCCAAACAACAAAGTATGTAAAAGAGGGGTTATTGTTGGTGGTGGCTTAATTGGTATAGAACTAGCAGAAATGTTAAGCTCTAGAGGTATTCCTGTTACATTTTTAGTGCGTGAGAGTAGCTTTTGGAATGGTGTTTTACCAGAAGGCGAAAGCGCAATGATAAACAGACATATAAAAAATCATCACATAGATTTACGTTTAGGAGTAAACCTTAAAGAAATTAAAGCCGATGAAAACGGCAAGGCTAAATCCATTACTATCGCTGAAACTGGTGAAGAAATAGCTTGTGATGTTGTTGGATTGACCGCAGGAGTATCTCCTAACATTGATTTCCTTAAAGAATCTGACATAGAAACAGGCAGAGGTGTTAAGGTAAATAGGTACTTAGAAACCAACATTCCTGATGTTTATGCCATAGGTGATTGCGCTGAACAACATGAAGGTATTGGCCAACGTAGACCCATAGAAGCAGTTTGGTATACTGGTAGAATGATGGGAGAAACTGTAGCACAGACGATTTGCGGTAACCGTATTCAATACAAACCTGGGCATTGGTTTAATTCAGCCAAATTTTTTGATATTGAATATCAAACCTACGGGTGGGTATTCTCCAAACCCAGAGAAAACGAGACACATTTTCACTGGAAACACAAAGACGACACCAAGTGTATTACCGTATGTTATGACACCAATACAAACAAATTTTTAGGTATTAACACCTTTGGTATACGCATGCGTCATGAAATTTTTGACCAATGGCTTACCGAGGGACGTGATGTAGATTATGTAATGCAAAATTTAGCAAAGGCTAATTTTGATCCTGAGTTTTTCAAGCATTACGAAACGGACATTTTAAACGCATTTAAAAACAATCTTATTACAGCATAACATGGCAACTATACAACGTAACATGTCTCTTACGGGAGATGCTTCAGACTATTTAAATCCTCTGCAAAAACTAGGCACCATTATAGGTTTAGGTGGCTTAGGAATATTAACCTATTCACTTTTTGGTGATATTGAAGACAAAGCCCTTTGGCTTACCATCGCCTTAGTTACTCTGGCTGGTGGTATTCTTTTGTTTTCAAAAGGTTTGTATAACGATAAACTAAAAGGTATTAAAAACCATGGTGTTTGGTTTAAAAGCATTTCCAGCAGAGGTTTTTGGGCATGGGTAGCAGGCATCGCATTAACAGGTTTTTATGTAATACTATATTTTTTTGAAGGGCTTTTAGGGGCAAACCCTGACGGCAACACAGGATTAATAGCACTTTTTGATCCCTTAAGTAAGTTTTTAAGCGGTAATCCGGCTAGCCAATGGTTTGTGTACGGTACACTTTATACTGTTGCTATACTGGCATTTGGCATCAAATTTATCTGGAAATATAAACACAACCGTTACGAACAGTTAAGAACCGTTAGTGTTATGTTTTTTCAAACCGCTTTCGCTTTTATTATTCCAGAGTTAATGGCAAGGTTAAATAGTGATGATTTTTCTCTGCCCTATAACGATTTGAAAAACATGTGGCCTCTAAACTATTATGCTTTTGATGGTTGGAGGGTAGATCAGTTTATAAACGCAGGTAATATAGGTTTGGCATTTTTAATTTTTGGAATACTCACTGTGTTTGTTATCTCTCCGTTTTTAACATACAAGTACGGTAAACGTTGGTACTGTTCTTGGGTATGCGGATGTGGTGGTTTAGCCGAAACCGCAGGTGATTCCTTTAGACAATTAAGTGACAAGAGTATGTTTGCTTGGAAAGTAGAACGTTGGGTAATTCACTCTGTGCTTGTATTTTCGGTTGTGATGACTACAGCGGTAATCAGTACTTATCTTGGTTACGATTCTGAAAAATACTGGTTAACAAAAGACATATTTTTAATTGGTGTTGCTGTGTTTTTGGGGCTATTATTCGCCGTGATCTGGTACTTTAAAAAAGAAGAGCTAAAAAAGGATGCACGATATGGAGCTATAGGGTACTTGGTAATTGTGATTGCCCTTATTGGCATACATTACTTCTCTGGCACACAAAATAATAAAATATTCATTTTTGAAGCAGGCGATTTAAGGAGCTTCTACGGGTTTTTAATCGGCTCTATATTCTCTGGAGTTATAGGCACAGGCTTTTATCCTATTCTGGGTAACCGTGTTTGGTGTCGTATGGGGTGCCCAATGGCAGGTATTTTAGGCTTACAACAACGTTTGTTCTCTAAGTTTAGGATAACTACTAATGGCGGGCAATGTATTTCTTGCGGTAATTGCTCTACGTATTGCGAAATGGGCATAGATGTACGTTCTTATGCGCAAAAAGGAGAAAATATAGTTAGAGCTAGTTGTGTAGGTTGTGGTATTTGTTCCGCAGTTTGCCCAAGAGGTGTGTTAAAACTAGAAAATGGCCCGTTAGAGGGTAGAATAGATTCCAACCAAGTGCTTTTGGGTAATGATGTAGATTTAATGGATTTAGTAAATCAAAAATAAATGCGCTTATTCGTCATCTTCTTTTTATTCGTTACCATTGCCAGTGCACAAAAAGTGTATCAGCATACTTACTATGAAAATGGAACCATCCAAGAGAAAGGCTGGCTAGAAAACAATGAGAAAACCGGTTTTTGGTTCTCTTTTTATCCTTCAGGCAAACTAAAGAGTAAGGGCTCTTTTAAACGCGGTTTAAAAACAAACTTTTGGCATTTTTATTTTGAAAATGGAAACTTAAAAAGCAAAGGCAGATTTATAAACAATAAAAAATCTGGATCCTGGCAACTTTATCACAACAATACCTTTTTAAAAGTTGAAGGCTCCTACAAATTGGGACTTAAAACAAACTACTGGAAAACGTATGCCAGTTCTGGCAAACTCGAATCGGAAGGCCACTTTTTAAACAACTACAAAGAACAGTATTGGATACACTATCATAAAAATGGTAAAAAGGCAGAAGAGGGTCGCTATCTTCATAATAAAAAAGTAGGATATTGGAGGTTTTACCATTCTAATTCCAAGGTAAAAAAGGATGGAAATTTTAATAACGGATTGGAAACTGGGTTTTGGCATTTTTATTTTGACACTGGCAACCTCAAGAAAAAAGGTGCCTATTACAATGGCAAAACAAACGGTTACTGGGTGTTCTTTAAAAATAACGGAAACAAGGAAAAAGAGGGACACCTGGTAAATGGCAAACAAAACAAATGGTGGCTGTTTTATGATGACATGAACAAAATAAACCACAAATGCCAACTAGAAGATGGTATTAAAAACGGCTACTGTTTGATGTATACCAATGAGGAATTAATAGCTGCTAGAAAATATCATTTAGGTAAGAAAATTAAAGAATGGACTGATTTAGAATCTTTTAAAAAGGAGAATAAATTAAGTGATTTAAGGTAAGAAACCTTATGGCTTATTTTGCTTTTAATCTCATTTTTTTTGTATAATCACTTATAACCAAGGAGTGTTTTTGGTGCTCTGTTTTTTTATTAAAATTCTTTAATAAATCTTGTTAGCAAAGAATTTGATGAACGACAGAGCTTATTGTATTTTTACAACCTAACACCAAACAATGACCAAAATAAACGTTATAATTCCTGCGTATAACGAAGCAGACTCTATAGCAAACGTTATAAAGGATATCCCTTCAATTGTTGATGAAGTTATAGTAGTTAGTAATAATTCTACCGATGCAACAGAAACAAATGCTAAAAAAGCAGGAGCTACGGTTTTAACAGAAAGTAGAAAGGGTTATGGCTATGCCTGCTTAAAGGGCATGGATTATATTTCCAAAAAAACCAGCACACCAGATATCATAGTTTTTTTAGACGGCGATTATAGTGATTACCCTGAAGAATTAACTAAAATAGTAGCACCGATTATCGAGAATGATATAGATTTTGTAATTGGCGCAAGGGTAAAACGACTTAGGGAAGAGGGGTCTATGACGTTTCCTCAAATTTTTGGAAATTGGTTAGCTACCACTTTAATGAAACTCTTTTTTGGAGCAAAATTCTCAGACTTAGGCCCTTTTAGAGCCATAAAATATGATAAGTTATTGTCACTAAATATGGAAGACAAAACCTATGGTTGGACGGTAGAAATGCAGCTAAAAGCAATTAAACAAAATCTAAGTTACACAGAAATACCAGTAAACTATAGAAACAGAATTGGGGTATCAAAAGTTTCAGGTACGGTAAAAGGTGCTATATTTGCAGGCATAAAAATACTGGGTTGGATTTTTAAATACAGTATCAAATAATGATTTTAGAAACCGTTATTATTGTAATTTATACCATCGCGCTATTGCTTATATTAATGTATGCACTAGCTCAACTCAATCTACTCTTCAACTATATTTCAGCACAAAAAAGAGATAGTGTTTCTGAGACATTTGATTTAAACGACCCAAATGAGGTTCCTTATGTTACCATACAGCTTCCTGTATATAATGAAATGTATGTTATGGAACGCTTGTTGGACAATATTGCTCAAATAGACTACCCAAAAGACAAATTAGAAATTCAGGTATTAGACGATTCTACTGATGAAACTGTTGAAACCACCCGTGAGCATATTAAAAGATTACAACAAACAGGTTTAGATATTCAACACATTACTAGGGAAATTAGAACTGGGTTTAAAGCAGGTGCTTTAAAAGAAGGGTTAAAAACTGCAAAAGGAGAATTCATTGCTATTTTTGATTCTGACTTTTTACCCAAAAAAGATTGGTTAAAACGTACTGTACCTTATTTTAAAAATAAAGATATTGGAGTTGTACAAACGCGCTGGGGGCATATTAACAGAAACTATTCTTTACTTACTAAAGTACAAGCGTTTGCCTTAGATGCGCATTTTACATTAGAACAAGTTGGGAGGAATAGCAAGGGCCACTTTATCAACTTTAATGGTACAGCTGGTGTTTGGAGAAAAGAATGTATTATAGACGCTGGAAATTGGGAGGGAGATACTTTAACCGAAGATTTAGACTTAAGCTATCGCGCACAATTAAAAAATTGGAAGTTTAAATATCTAGAAGATGTTGAAACACCTGCGGAGTTACCAATAGTTATAAGTGCAGCACGCTCCCAACAATTTAGATGGAACAAAGGTGGTGCTGAGAATTTCAGAAAAATGCTATGGCGTGTTTTAAAAAATGGAAACATTTCTGCAAAAACCAAAGTACATGGTTTGTTACATTTGCTAAATAGCACCATGTTTTTAAGCATTCTCGTTGTAGCTATATTGAGCATACCAATGCTATATATTAAAAATGAGTATGCACATTTAAAGGTCTATTTTTTTGTCATGAGTTTCTTCGTGATAAGCACATTAATTTTCTTTATATGCTATTGGATGATGTACCGCAGAATTTATGGTGGTGGCATAAAAAACTTTGTGGGTTACATAGGTATGTTTTTTGTGTTTTTCTCCATTGCCATGGGGTTCTCACTACATAATTCTATTGCTGTTCTAGAAGGGCATTTAGGTAAAAAGAGTGAGTTTGTTAGAACACCAAAATTCAACTTAAGCAAATTTAAGGACAATTGGAAAAACAACAAATACATAAAAAAAAGTATTTCTGCCAACGTTATATTAGAAGGTATACTTATGGTATATTTTGGTTTTGGAATGTACAGCGCATTTATTGTTGGCGATCAAGGAGGCGATTTTGGGCTCTTTCCTTTTCACCTGATGCTATTTGCAGGTTTTGGTTACGTGTTTTTTAAATCTTTAGCTTCTAAAGTTTAACTTATCAAAATTGTTAGTTGACTCACCCTTATATCGCAACTAATAATTTCACACAGGTTTAGATTAAATATTTCCGAAACTAAATGTATCGTTTTAATAACTAGCACATACAAAGCAGTACATAACAGAATTGCTACTTATTTTTTATAAGTTTCTTAATCTTTTTTGAAGGCTTCATTTTATTATCCGAATTGGCACAATAGCTCACAAGTAAAGATTCTGTTTTGTCATGAATCTGAGAACTATCCAATGCTTCTCCTTTATTTTCTAAAACCACTTTAGTCATTCCAGCAAGATAAAGACCCAGCAAATCAGAATTACCTTTTGTTAGCTCCATAGCTTTATCTCCAATTTCAAAAGTGTAAGCTGGCGTACCCTCCATCCATTTCATTATATATTGTATAGCAGTTAATCTGTTTAACTCATCTTTATTACTAGGATTATTAAACAAATAATTTGCACATTCCAATACCTTATCTTGTTCTGTTTTATAGCTTTCAACCTCATTAAACTCATATTTAGAAAGTGCTTCAAAATTCTGACTAAAGGCACTTATACTTAAAAGAAATGCTAAACCATAAATAAAACATGTTTTCATAATGAAGAGTATTTTGTTTAAAAATACGAAAATAAAACATCTGTAGAGGTAAAAACTCAAATCTAACTTTAGTTTTTATTAAACCTTATATAAATATTTAAAACTCATAGAGATTAAAAGACTCCAATTTTCAAGTAAGCAATACCAATTCCAAGTCGACTAACAATTAATATTATATTTTTACTCCATGCTTTTAAATTCAACCTTTTTTAAACTCCGTAAAATTCCCTTAATAATTACCCTTATAAGTGTTGTACTATATTGGTTTTTCGCTTACAACTTAGTTAGGACAGATTATATAAAACTTGTGTCTCTTTACGCTGTCTTGTTCTTTATGTTTTATAAACTCGTTCAAGCTTTTAAAACTGATATAGAATTTTTAAGCTATTTAGCATTTTGTTTTAGAGCAATATTTATTCTGGCTATTCCCAACTTATCCCAAGATTTTTACCGTTTTATTTGGGACGGACGTATGATATTGGAAGGGTTTAATCCGTATCTACATACCGTAGAGTCCTTTATTAGTCAAGGCACATTGCCTGTGACTCAGGCACAAGACCTTAGAGAAGGCATGGGTGCTCTAAACGCAGGCCATTATACTAATTACCCACCTGTAAATCAATTGTGTTTTGTAATCGCTGGGATATTTGCTGGAAAAAGTATTTTAGGTTCGGCAATTGTAATGAGGTTACTAATTATAGCTGCAGACTTTGGCACTTTGTACTTTGGTAAAAAACTGTTGGAAAAACTCAATATCCCCCTCCATAATATCTTTTGGTATATTTTAAACCCATTTATCATTATCGAGCTAACTGGAAATTTACATTTTGAAGGCGTAATGATTTTCTTTTTGATTTGGAGTTTATATCTACTCTATAGCGGTAAATGGATATGGAGCGCTGTGGTTTTAGGGCTTTCCATATCAGTAAAATTAATACCTTTGATATTTCTACCTCTATTTTTTCAGTGGTTTGTTAATAATAAATCGAAAACTTCTACAGAAGCACCTCTAAAGTCTCCTCAAGTGGATACTCCTAATATCAACCAGAATAACACATTACATAAAAAAGCTTCAAAATGGATGCCTGCCTTCGTAGGAACGACAAGGTTAATTGGGTTTTACGGCATCGTTTTAATAACAACCATTTTATTATTTCTTCCATTTTACTCATCACAGTTTATAAGTAACTATTCGCAAACCGTAGCACTTTGGTTTCAAAACTTTGAATTTAATGCCAGCATCTATTATATCGCTAGAGCTATAGGATACTCCTTTAGAGGGTATAATGAAATTGCTATTATCGGGAAAGTTATTCCAATAGTAGTAATAGTTGTTACATTGATTATTACATTCTTTAGAAAAAACAAAACCATTGTAGAACTTATCACAGCAATGTTATTTGTACTCTCTTTCTACTACTTTACCAGTACAACGGTACATCCGTGGTATATTGCCACACTGTTAATACTTTCGGTATTTACAAAATATAAATTCCCATTAATATGGAGCTTTGTAATAATACTAAGCTATCTTGCTTATATAAACCTTAACAAAGCTGACAAATCTGAAAACCTATGGATAATAACTATTGAATACTTAATTGTGTATGGTGTTTTTCTCTATGAGATTTTTATAAAAAAAGCTCCCAAATCCTTGGAAGCTTGATTTTTATCGATAAAAATTTACAATTACAATTTTTCTAACTTGGTAATAGTATTTATTTCGTCCTCATCGTCCATACCATTTTCATCTTTGTATTTTTTTATGTGTTTATTAAAAGTTACCTTAAACTTTGTACCTATTAATGTATCAGAATTCAAATCAAATACGCTTAAAACCGGTTCTTCAATATCATGAAACGTTATGGTGTACTCTTCCCCATCTTTTCCTTTGGTTAAAAAATTATAACCATAATCTTCATGTCCATCAAAAGTGGCATACACAATAAAACCTTCTTGATATACCCCAAACTCATGAGCAAAAGTTCTTATAGACTTAAAACTAGAGAGCACTACAACCATGAACATTACACTTGTTACAATCAACACATTTTTTGTTTTCATTTTTATGTTTTCTAATTTTCGTTAAGTATCATAAAACATTAATTGCCACGACAATTCTTGCTTAGCTGTTTTTAAAATTAAAAACACAAGCCAATTTGGTAAGCTACCATCTAAATTGTGCAGGATAAAAACCTCTCTAAAGAGGCTTTAAACTTTCCACTCTATAAATAGGATCTTCATCATCTCCATCTTCAACAAATGTGATTTTAAAATCCTTATCAATTAGATCTTTATCGTTCTTTAAATCAAATTGCTTTAAAACACGCGGGTGTACTTCCTCAAAGGCCAATTCTTCACCATTCTCAAACCAAAAGGTAAAGTAACCGTTTTTATAAGACTTAAAAACAGCTGTTCTCATAGATTAAATATAAAAATAGTTTAGTCATTGTTGTCATCCTCGGGGTCTTGTTCCATTTTTGGCGGTTGTACTGCTTCTGGATCATCATTATCAAAATCTTCATAATCGTCCTCATCATAATTCTCCATGGTTACAGCTAATTTAGAACTTACTTTTACCAGATATTTAGTATCTACGGTAGTAACCTCAACGGCTTCAATAATTTCATTATGCTGATTTCTAAAGGATATGATATGGTCATCATCGTATCCATCAGGATACTTTTCAACTAACAGTGAGAGAATCTCTGGGGTTAATTTTTTAAAATCAACAATAACCCGCTTTAAGTTATCATTTTTTTGTTTCATGGTTGGTTAAATTTTGATTTGGTCAAAAGTTTCTTAGCAAAAAGATACGGAAAAAATAAAATGTAGCAAAAGCTAGGCTATTATACAGTAATCTTTTTTCTAATTTAAATATTTTTTTAAATATAAAACTATATGCCTAAGGTTAATTTTGCGTTATGTCAACAAAAAATTAATACTATTAAATAGAAATTGGTAATAGACTTATATGCTTTTAAAACTTCTTTAAGATCCATATAAGTAAACTAAAAAAAGCCACCTAAAAAAGATGGCTTTACGCTTAATACTTAAGAATAAGTGCTGTCTACAATTTTTCTAAATTGGTAATGGTTTTAACAGCGTCACCATTGTCATCAATACCTGTAGTGAATGTTACCTTAAAATTAACATCGATAAAAGTTTCAGAGTGTAAATCATAAACACTCAACACCGGTTCTTCTATTTGCTGAAAAACCACGGTAATAGTTTCACCTTCCTCTTCAACTTCAAAATTAAAACCATCACTACTACTGCCTTTATATATGGCATTTATTTCTTCTGATTCCTGAGTTACACAAGACAATTCATTAGAGGGCACTTCGGTTGTAAAACTTGATAATGTGACAAACATCATCAAGAAACTACATAACATAAACAAAAATTTTGCTTTCATTTTGATAAAATTTATAGATTAAATAAAAAATCGCAGGAATTTCCTGCTAGGTTAAGTTCATAATTGTAAGTCATTCGACGTCAAAAACAACATACAATTATCATAAATACGCATGAAGACAAACTTTAGATTTAAGAGTACCTTCCTTTATCAAAAATTTAACACTAATCCATAAAATATCTTAAAGCATCCTCAAGGTATTTAACTCTTGTTCTGTTAAATGCTTCCAGTGTCCACGGGGAATATCTTTTTTGGTGAGGTGCCCTATAGCTACACAATCTAAATTTAGAATATCGTAGTTAAAATGCTCAAAAATAGTTCTTATTATGGTGTTTCCTGTATTTTTAATTTTTAAGCCTATTTCTTTTTTACTAGCTCCGTCTATATAACTTATTTCCTCAACTTCAATTAACTTACCATCAGACTTAAATCCATGTTGTATTCTTTTTAAATCCTCTAACTTCAGATTTTTATCTAATTCTATGTGAAATAAACGTGCTACACCATTTTTAGAATTCGTGAATTTTTTGTGAATAGTATCGTCGTTAGTAAATAATAATAATCCTTTTGAGTTTCTTCCTAGACGACCAATGGGCTTAATTTTAGCATTAGTAGCGTTAGCCACCAAATCCATTACGGTTCTACCTT
Organism: Hyunsoonleella ulvae; assembly: GCF_016827605.1. Taxonomy (GTDB): domain Bacteria; phylum Bacteroidota; class Bacteroidia; order Flavobacteriales; family Flavobacteriaceae; genus Jejuia; species Jejuia ulvae. The sequence continues at coordinate 317,187 of NZ_JAEPJQ010000001.1, forward strand.
TACCTTCACTAGTTGTAGTAGCAAAACCTTTGGGTTTATTTAATAGCACATAGGCTTTTTGCTCTGGACTTATACGAGAGCCATCATAACGCACCTCATCGCTAGGTTTAACTTTAAAGCCCATTTCGGTAATTACCTTACCATTTACAGAAACCAACCCTGTTGCTATATGCACATCTGCTTCGCGACGCGAACAAACACCTGCATTGGCAACATATTTATTCAGTCTTATTTCGTTAGAATTATTTTGATTTTTGAGCTGTTTTTTTGAAGACGTATTCCCTTTGGCGTGTGTAGAAAAACTCTTTTTCCCACTACCTTTTCTATTAGATTTCCCCTTACTTCTATCGCCTTGTTGCCTATTCATTATAAATAATTTTTCGCAAAGATATACCTAATAATTTACGATTAAAGGTTTTGGATTGACGATTTATCTATTTGTTGAATTTTACAGTAGATTGACGCTCTGTATTTACCCTCAATTGCGTAACATCTGGTCTGGAGTAATGTCCTACTGCATCAAAATTCTGACGCTCCTCGTACACCTTATTAAAATCGATAGTTTCTATAATTAATCCAGATGTATGCAATACAGGCTCAACAATCCACTCACCATCGGGTCCAGCAATACAGCTTCCTCCATTGGCCAATACTTCTGGAGCATTATTTAATATTTCCTCTAGATAAGGCGTATCTTTTGGGAAATCCTGTTTGGTCATTAAACTACTTACCGAAATCACATAAGAACGGGATTCCCTAGCAATAAATCGTGTAATATCCTTGGTATTATGATCGCTCACTGGCCAAACTGCAATATGTAGATTTTCTCCCAATCCATATAAAGCTGCTCTGGGTAGGGGCATCCAGTTTTCCCAACAGTTTAAGCCTCCAACGGTAAAGTTTTTTAGCGGATGTACCTGCAAACCATTACCATCTCCTGGCGCCCAAGTTAAACGCTCATCGTAAGTGGGTTGCAATTTTCGGTGTACAGATTTAATTTCTCCTTTTTCATTAATATACACTAAGGATGCGTAAATACTATGACCACCTCTATCAAGTGGTCGCTCTATAATCCCTAAATACGCAGCAATTTTATTGGCTTTGGCTAGTTTACAAATAGTCTCTAAATCATCATCTTCAATAGTTATAGCATTTCTAACGTAATGTGCATGAAGCGCCTTATTTACTGCTTTGTTCCATTCCGCACCTCCTGTTAAGGCTAACCAAAAGGGATACCCTGGTACCAATCCTTCCCCAAAAACTATGAGTTCACAATCCTCTTTAGCAGCATCAATGATTGATTGTTCTACTTTTTTTAAGGTCTCTGCTTTATTTAACCATACTGGCGAAATTTGTGCTAAGGCCACTTTTAGTAAATTTTGCATTTAAATCCTATTTAAAATAACGCTTACATCTATCAGTAAAATACTGAATACACCTGCAAGAATTATAAATTTTAAAATGTTATGTAATATTAAGTATTGCACCTTAGTCGAAGATATCCATAACAATAACAAAAATATTACCAACAAAAACAGGCTTAAATAAAAAAACAAGTACATGTGACCCACTTCAAAACGATATAAAAGCAGGTATATTGGTATCAATGTCATGCTTGCTAAAACTGTAAGCATGACTTTAGACATTTTTTCTCCATATGCTACTGGAATGGTAATATAATTTTGTGCAATGTCGCCTTTGATATTTTCCAAATCCTTGGTTAGCTCCCTCATAGAAATCATGATAAACAAGAAAATCGCATGTACAAAAATTACGGTTTCAAAATTCTTGTAGTACATAAAAATCGCGAAGAATGGGGTTATGGTTAATATGGCCGAAGTAAGATTACCTATAAATGGCAATCTCTTTAATTTATGTGAATAAAACCAAATACCAAAAATGTAAATTGAAAAGAATAATACCGCTTTAAAGGACACATAACTCGCCATGATTACAGCAACAAAATTTAATACAAAGTAAAAAGATAGTTTTGTGTTTTGACTAACCAACCTATCTAGTCTTGACTTTATGGGACGATTTATCAAATCTTTTTCAGAATCGTAAAAACTATTAATAATATAGCCTCCTGCAATAGTTGCTGCTGATGCTAATACCAGCATTAATAGATTTAAATCAAACACAACTTCTTTTAAGGGTTTGTTGTATGCTAAAATATAGACTGATGTAAGGTATTGCGCTATTACAATTATTAGAATATTGTACCCACGAACAACAGAAAACATGCTGAAAAATTTGAGTAAAATATGTTTCTGTCTTCTGGAAAGCATGCTATAGACTTATAACCCTTCAACTAGGCTCTGGGTAATAATTAACAGGAATAAAGATAGTTGAAATTTAGAAGTTATAGACTACTTCTAATTTATAATCTGAAAGGGATTGTTTTGCTCTCTCTATGTCTTCAGTAAAACCAAGAATGTAGCCTCCACCTCCAGAACCACATAATTTTAAATAGTAGTCGTTTGTTTCAATACCTTTTTTCCAAAGTTCATGAAACTGTTGAGGAATCATAGGTTTAAAATGGTTTAAAACAATCTTAGAAAGTTGCTTTGTATTTCTAAATAACGACTTTAGGTCTCCTTTTAGGAAATCATCAACACAAGCATCAGTATGTTTGATGAACTGATTTTTTAGCATACTACGGAAACCTTCTTGCTTCATTTTTTCCATGAACAAACCTACCATTGGGGCAGTTTCTCCTATGATGCCACTGTCTAACAAAAACACGCCACCCTTACCTTCACTTTGCTGTGCCGGAATACCTGTAGCCTCTATATTATCTTTTGAATTGATAAGGATTGGAATACTTAAATAGCTATTCAAAGGGTCTAAACCCGAAGAACTCCCATGAAAAAAAGATTCCATAGCTGAGAAAATAGATTTTAGCTTCAGAAGTTTTTCTCTGGTTAAATTCTCTAGAACCGTAATTTTATCAAAAGCATATTTATCATAAATAGCTGCAACTAATGCACCACTACTTCCTACACCATACCCTTGTGGAATAGACGAGTCGAAATACATACCAGAGTTTACATCTTGCAATAGCTTATCGATGTCAAACCTTACTACAGCATCATCAATACTTTGGATGTATTCTGTAAACTTTCTTAAACTTTCATTTGATATTATAGCTTCCTCCGAAACGTTATCGTCCTTTTTTAAGGCTCCATTATAAAAACTGTAGGGTATAGATAATCCTTTAGAGTCTTTTATGATACCATATTCTCCAAAGAGTAAAATTTTCGAGTAAAAGAGAGGTCCTTTCATAGTGGCTATTTTGTTTGAGAAAATATGTTTAACAAATATACTATTTTTTTAAACAAAAAAATTTATATCCTTATACTTTATTAGCCCCCAAACCAATAACGTCGCAAATATACTGTCCATTTTGGCAATATGCAACTAATTCATTTTGAATGAATTCTAAAACTTGAGTCGTTTCGTGTTCTGGGTACAGCACATGTACGTTGGCACCTGCATCTAAGGTAAAACAAATCTTAGAGTCAGTTTCTTTTCTAAATCTCCAAATTTTATTGATAATTTCGAGTGTATTTGGTTTCATTAAAATAAAATACGGCATACTGGTCATCATCATGGCATGCAATGTTAAAGCCTCACTTTCTACCAAAGCTATGAACTTATCTAAATCGCCCTCCTTAAGGATAGAAACCATATCTGTAAGATTAACATGGGCTTGCTTAAAACGCTCTTGAGCAAAAGGATGACCGTGCATTAAATTATGGCCAACTGTGCTACTTACCTGTTTTTCTCCTTTATCAACTAAAAGAATGGTATCTTGATAATTTTTGAAGTTTTGGTGCACATCATAAGGATATTTTACACCAAAGAGATCAGAACTCCCTTCTATGCCGGCATGCTTACCCCAAACTACTAAATCGCCCTCTATACTTCTACAGGCACTACCTGAACCCAATCGTGCTATAAAGGATGCTTTTTTGATAAAGTATTCTTCATTTAGCGATTCCTCGACTGCGCTCGGAATGACATCAGGCTTTAAAAGTTCTTTTTCAATACTCATTAAACACAATGCCAAAGCGCTCATGCCTGATGCAGAAGAGGCGATTCCAGAGCTGTGCGGGAATGTGTTTGAGGTTTCTATTTTAAAATGATAGTCTTTTAAAAATGGTAAATAGACTTCTACCCTTTTAAAAAATGTTTCAATTTTAGGTTTGAAATCGTTTTTCTGTTCTCCATCTAAAAAGATATCAAAAGAAAAATCATTAGTATCTTGTTTTCTTATAAAGCTTAAAGATGTTATGGTTTTGCAATTACTAAGGGTAAAACTAATGGAAGGGTTTTCGGGTATTTGATGTTTCTTTTTACCCCAGTATTTAATTAAAGCAATATTACTAGGAGAAGACCAGCTAAAGCATCCCTTATCAACAGTATTTGAGTAGGATTTTGGTATAAATTCTTTTTCTATCATCTATCTTTTTTAACTGCACAAAGATAAGGTTTCAATTGATTAGAGCCTTTAAGAAACTACATAAAACAAATTCTATGCTTTTTTTAGATCCCGCAAAAGAGCGGGATTAGTTCAGCTTATAGTTTATAATGCGTCTTACAGACTTTTATAAACTAAGCTTCATTAATTTTACCATTGTTTTATAATTTCTGGCTGTTGCTGTAATTTTTAATTTCCGTTCAAAGAAATTGTTACTAAATTTTGCAGTCCCATACCCTGTGGAGCAATAAAAATATACCGCCCTATCTGTTATTTTAAACTCTTCATTGGGATAGGATAACTGAGACACACTATCAACTAATATTTTATCTGCTTTAGAATATAGCATCATAAAATAACTGTTCTCTTTCTTTTCTTGAGGAAACGGACAATCATCAAAAATTTGTTTTAGCGTTTCTGGTGTTAATACCAAAACAGGCACTTCAAAGCCAAAATAAGATGTAATAGCTTCATGAATTATATGCTCTAATTCTACTTTATCTTTTTCTAAAGATTTAAAAATTACATTCCCACTTTGTATATATGTTTGTACGTCTTCCAAACCAGATTTAGTAAGCAATTCACGCAAGTCTACCATGGGAATCTTTTTCTGCCCACTTACGTTTATACCTCTTAAAAGTGCAATATATTTAGTCATTCTTTTTGTTTCTGAGTTCTTGTCGTCTCATCGGCATTTTGTCAATAAGATTAAAAAACGTATTTGCGTTTTCTACGTTATTCGAATTAAACTTTTTGCCACCATCTAACCCTAGCAACATATTATTAAATCCCGTTAGTTTTTTGTCCACTAAAACTACTTTTGCATCATTGTTAAAATCATAGTATTTACATGTATCGCCTATACATTTGTAAACCACCAACCTTCTATCTATAAGTTTATCTTTTTCTGTTTTTAGAATATTAAATTGTTCTATGGCACGTGTCTCATTGTTTTTATCCGCTGAAATTACAATCACACGATTTTCCCATAGATGTTTATCTAGATCTTGAGACCACACTGTATGTGATAAGAAAAACACCAAAACCAGATACTTCATAACATTATGAATTTATTATAGCTTTTGCTGCAATATAAGCTCCAGTCCATGCATTTTGAAAATTAAAACCTCCTGTTACTGCATCAATATTTAGTACTTCGCCTGCAAAATAAAGTCCTTTAACATGCTTACTTTCAAAGGTTTTAAAATTGACTTCTTTAAGATTTACACCTCCAGCGGTAACAAACTCTTCTTTAAAAGTACTTTTGCCATCCACATTAAAAACAGCTTGGGTTAATTGACTCGCCAAGTTTTCTAAGTGTGTTTTATTTAAATCTGCCCAACGGGTCTCTTCCATAATTTTTGAAGCTAAGACTAATTTATGCCATAATCGCTTTGGGATATCAAATTGCGTAGATTTAAAAACTGTTTTTTTAGCTAAATCTTGTTTTAATTCTTTTAAGACATCTAGACACCCATCAAAAGATTGTTTAATAAAATTTACTTCTATTTGAAATTTGTAATCTCGTTTTGCTAATTCCAACGCTCCAAAAGCCGACAATTTTAAAACGGATGGCGCACTCATTCCCCAATGTGTTATTAAAAGCGGCCCTTCACTCCATAAATCTGTTCCCAAAACCTTTATTTCTACATCTTTGGCTACCACTCCTGGAATACCAATAATGCGATCATCCTTTATATTGAAAGTAAATAAAGAGGGGACAGGCTGAATAATGGTATGCCCTAAATGTTCAAGCATATTCCAAACTTTAACATTACTTCCCGTTGCTACAAGGATTTTTTCTGCTAAAAACAAATCTTGCGTTGTTTCTATTTTAAAATGATTGTTTGCTTTAGTAATGGCTCTAACCGATTGGTTATACTTAACCTCAACACCAAATTTTTTAGCTTCATCCAAAAAACAATCGATAATGGTTTGTGATGAGTTGGATACAGGAAACATTCTACCATCTTCTTCAATTTTTAATGGTACACCTCTTTTTTCAAACCATGCAATCGTATCTCCCGTCATAAATTGATGAAAGGGACCTAGTAGTTCTTTTTCTCCTCTAGGATAGTTTAAGGTTAAGTCTTTGGGAATAAATTCAGCATGTGTTACGTTACAGCGCCCCCCTCCTGAAACCTTTACCTTGGTTAAGCCTTCTTTTCCCCGTTCTAGAATGGTTACTTTTAGGTTTGGATGTAATTCTGCAATGTTTATTGCCGCAAAAAAGCCTGCTGCCCCACCTCCTACAATAATTACATCGCTTTTCATTATATCCTATCTGGGTAGTCTGAAATAATACCGTCTACACCGTAAGATTGAATTCTAGCCAGTGGTTTTAAATTGTTTACCGTAAAGGCTAATACCTTATAGTTTTCTCTAAGTGTTTCTACAATTTCGGCAGTTAGCATCGTATAATCCACGTGTATTGAAACCGCATTAACGGTTTTTGCATAAGCTACTGCAGCATCTATATTATTATCAGTAAGCACACCTAAAGGAATCTCTTTATTGATGTTATATACCGTTTCTAAAAGCTCGTATTGGAAACTTGACACTATAAAGTTTTTGTATTCCCAGCCTTTTTTATCTACATAAAACGTAATGATTCTTGCCGCCTCTTTGGCAGTATCGCGACCTTTTAGCTCCACATTCAACAAACATTTATTATCGACAAAAGCTAAAACTTGGGATAGCGTTGGAATTTCAAAATTTCCTTTGGTTTTCAGCCGCTTCAATTCTCGATATTTGAATTTAGAAATTTCGCCTGAGCCGTCAGTCATTCTGTCCAAAGTAAAGTCATGAAATACCACCAACTCTCCAGACGCACATCTATGCACATCAATTTCAATACCATCAACACCCAAAGCTAATGCTTTCTTTATAGATGGTAAGGTATTTTCTGCCACATGCCCTTTTGCTCCTCTATGTCCAATTTTTAACACAGGTAAATCCATTTATGCGTTTTTACGAACTAATAAAATCTGCGTAAATTTAACCCTATAAATTTTGATTACCTAAAATGAATAAACTTCTCATTATATTTTTTTTGATTTTTTTAGGATGCCATACTGGCAAACTCAAGGTTATTGCTGATTTACCCAAAAATTTAAAAGAAGCATCTGCCATTGAAAAGGTAACGCATTCTGATATATTATGGACCATTGAAGACTCTGGAAATAAGAACAATATTTACGGGGTTAATTTAAAAGGAACAATTGTAAGAGATATCGACATAAAAAATGCCAGTAACATAGATTGGGAAGATTTAACATCTGATAAAGACGGTAATTTATATATTGGCGACTTTGGCAATAATAGTAAAAATAGGGACGATTTTACTATTTACAAAGTATCCAATTTAAATAAAGATAAAACCAAGGCCGGTCGCATTAATTTCATGCTACCAAAACATGTTAAACCTAAAGATTTTGAAGCGTTTTTTATCTGGAAAGATTACTTCTACATCTTCAGCAAAGAGCATAAAACCAGTATGCTCTTTAAGGTCCCCAATAAAATTGGACTACATACCGCCACACTTGTTAAAAGTTTTAATCTAGACGGAAAAAACCATAGAATAACTTCTGCCGACATTAGTAATGATGGTAAAACCATTGTATTACTGAATCATGATAAACTATGGAAAATAACCAATTTTAATGATGATTATTTTTTTGAAGGTCGCATAGAGGAACTAAAATTCGATCATAATTCCCAAAAAGAAGGTATTTGTTTTAAAGACCCCAATACTGTTTATATCACTGATGAAAAAACCAAAGGGGAGGGCGGTAATCTTTACGAATTTAAAATTAACTAAACGGTTATGCCTGAATGTGTTTGTATAACATTTAGGACATCTTTCTTTTGAAGTACGCCAGACTGTCTCCATTTAGGTTCGCCATCCACAAATAATAGCATTGTAGGTACACTTCTTACCTGATATTTCATGGCTAATGGGTTGTTTTTATCAATATCTATTTTTACGATTTTAACCGCATCGCCAACTTCATCTTTTACATCTTTAAGAATAGGCATTAAAGCTTGACATGGGCCACACCAAGTTGCAAAAAAATCTACTAATACTACTTTTTCTGAATTGATGATATCGTTAAAACTACTTTTCATTTTTATTCATTTTTTATGTCTTTTTAGACGTAAAAATCATGATAACATTACAGTATAAAAATGAGACCCTGAAACAAGTTCAGGGTGGCACTTTGTGTCAAAACCCAAAACCTAACTTAAAAGCCAAGAGCAAACCATCATCGCTATTAAAAACTGAAAGGTTTAAGGTCATCATATCTGCAGCATTGGCAAAAACACCACCTCCAAAAGAGTTATTCCATGTATTTGAATCTTCGCCATCCAACCATACTCTACCATAGTCTACACCTCCATAAAAACCGATATTTAAAGGCAGTAATCCTGTTTTTACTTTTCTAAGGTTTACACGTACATCTGTAGTTTGCACAAAAGCAGAGTTACCAATAAAACGCTCATCCCTATACCCTCTTAAACCATTATTTCTACCTAAACTCGCTGCTTGATAAAACTCAAAATCGTTACCTAAATTTACATGCCCCCTTAGTTTTGTAGCTAAAACTAGTTGTCCGCTGGGCACCAACTTATAATCAAAACCTAATTCTGGAATAATATACCCAAAGCCTTTTGAGGTACTCACATTATTTCTATATCCTGCTTGAATTGCGAATAACATCCCCAGTGTTGGAAACGCCGCATTATCCGTATTAGCATATTCATATTTGGCATCAGCCCCATAAAAATCTTGTTGATCAAAAACAGAATTGTTTATTTCATTTGGCTCTGCAATAAATCTCCCTGCTGTCCTATCCACCTCGTTAGATTCATAGGATACCCCAACCTTTAAACTTGCACCTAACCTACCTCTCCATATTAATGCTGGGGCCACTTTAAAGGTTCGTAGTTTTACCCGATTATAATCTAAATCGAACATATCATCATCTTCAGCATTTGGATTTACTGTTGCATTACCAAAGCCAAAAAAGTTGATGGCATAATTTGGACTAGTAAATTTAGTATCCACAGCAAGATTCCAATGACCAACTACATTTGCAAATTCTGCATGATATCCTAAATCAAATCCATTTGTTGCAAAATAATACGCTGCCGAAATGGTATGTTGCGCGCTAAACGGATTACGCTCAAAACCATAATTGGTTAAGGTGTTTACAAATCCTATATTTAGACCATCGTCTGGATTGGCTCCTATAGAAGGCACAAATTGATTTGAACTATTTTTTAGCTTCTTATAATCGTATACATTGGTTTCGTAATCATCTGTTAACTTTATTGCACCTTCTTGTGTTAGAAAGGTATTCTTTTTCGATTTATGGTCGTATATCTTTAATCGTCTTCCATTTTTAATGTTGTACACATCATTATTTTGCCCTCCGATAATACGAACTTTAATGAGATTATCGCCCGATCCAAACACTTCAAATTGATCGTCATCATCTAAACCATAAATCCAAATTTCTTTGGTTTCTGTAGCATTATAAGTGCGCTCATGAAATTTATCTGCTTTTTTACCTTTTTTTATTCTGTAGGCAACAACCTTGGTTTCTCCGTAAGGCAAACGTTCTATATCAAACCAATCATCTTTATGGGTTCCTTTAATCACACCGTATTTATTCATGTGTTGATAATAGGCATCAGATATTTTTTGAAGATTTGCTTTTCTACCAAGTAACTTCTGTTTTATGTCTTGAATAGTATTTTGATCTACTTCTGATGGAAAGCTTTTAAAAGCACTATCAATAACATCTTCTGTTAAATTCTCTACGATACGTTTTACTTGGGCATCCCAAACTGACTTTCCTGATTGATTGATTAAAGCCATATCTAAGGGATAAGGCTCCAAATTAAACCACTTAGGGCTTTTTAACTCTTTATCATAACTCTGCATTAAGCGAAGCGTAGGCACTATTTTTGTTGCCAAGTTAAGTAGTGCCCCATCTGCCATTATAGAAAATGCCTGATCGCGGTCTCTAGGCACTGGCCTATATACTTTTTTACCATCTATTTTAAACTCTGCCCAACGCCATTGGTCTTCGTGCCTATCCCAGTCCCCAATTAACATATCAAATAGTCTTGCTCTGATGTAGGCTTCTTCATCTAAAACAAAATCTTCGTCTTTATTTAATTTTTTGAGTACATCATCTGTACTAATTAATTTGTTAGAAAATCCGAAACTCGCCTTATCGCCATGTCCTGAATCGGTACGCTCTTCAATCATATACAATTCGTTACCGAACTCACTAGCAAAATGCCCAAGTGCGTTTTGTTTTGGCACATAATACAGTACTGGATTGGTATGGTAAATCCCAACAGCATCAGACAATGTTCCTATGGTAAATGGCGCATAGGGATGGGATCCCGTAAATACATCTAGTAACAAACCCTCGGTATAGGTATCGTTAAATTGCCCTTCGATGTACTGATCTTTAAACGCCACCGCTTGAAGGTATTGCACTGCATTTTTTCTGAGTGCCCGCATCACATACTGCCTTCCCTTTTTATCTTCTAATCGTAAGGATTTAGATTGATGTCCCCCTCCTTTCCTAATCACTTTTAAACCTCCTAATAAGGTATCTAAATCTACTGTTGGCGCTTTTACTTTGGTGCTAAAATCTTTACGATAACGATCGCCCCAAAAGAATTGATACAAACCGCCCTTAGTAGTTTCTTCCTCTGTGTAAACTGATGCTGTTTTATCTACTGGATAAGATTTTGGGTACGTGTTAAATACTTTTCTATCATTTGGCTTAAGTACTTGTGTTTGAAATACCACCTTATCATTTACATAAAAACGGACATGGGACGATCCATCTTTAAACACATCTAAACGTGCATATCCCATAGCTCCGTAAGAGAACTGTCCGCCACCAACATTACGGGTCGCCATTTTTTTAGAGCCTGAACCACTTACTATTTGAGGCAGGTTATCCTCAATAATATATTGCAAATTATGGTCATGTCCAGATACAAAAATGGTTTTATCGTTTTCTTGAGCTAATGTAATCATGCGTTTTCTTAGCTCGTTATATTTGCTGTTCTGATTATCTACAGTAACAACACCTCCTGTTTTTCTAATCAAATTTTTTAATGTTCCTAAAATAGGAAGCGGGGACATGTGGCTCTTGAAAGAATACTGCCCTCCATGAGATCCGTTGGTAAACATAGGGTGGTGTACCGCGATAATGGTAGTTTTACCGCGTGCTTTTTTAATTTCCCCCTCTAACTCATCAAAAAACTTGGTTCGTGTTTTTATAGCGCAATCATCGTTTATCGTGGGGTGTTTATCCCAATTCGTTACATACCACTCAGAATCCACAATAATGAGCACAATATCTTCTCCTATTTTCACGCGTTCTATTGGGCAGCCATTTTCGGGTAAAAACGTATGCTTCCCCAACGCATCTTCTATATATTTCTCTTGCCGTTTCAATCCTTTTAAACCATCACTATACCAATCATGATTCCCAGGAATAAAAACCGTTTCTCCTTTAAAATCCTCTACCGCACTAATTTGAGCGTTTAATTGATTTTCTGCTGAAACCCTACCTTCCTGACCCTTTTTGGGTAAGCCTTTCGGATAAATATTATCGCCTAAAAATATTACTGTACTTTGTTTTGGAGCTCTCGATAGTTCAGCTTTAAAGCTAGCTACAGCTTGTGATGATTCTGCCTCTGCAGAAACACCAGCATCGCCAATTAAGTAAAACGAGTGTGCAATGGCTTTATCAGGAAAACTGGGTTGCTTAGCTGCTTTATTGTACTGAGGGCTGTAGGTTGCACAAGCATGCAGCATCATTATGAGGGCTACTGAAAATAGTAATTTTTGAAATTTCATGGATTAGTGGATTACTCCTTAAAGATAATAATAAGGATTGAATTTAGTTCCAAGTTAACTGACTACGCTCTTCCCAATAGGTGTTAGACGAAATACTTAAAGTTTGTAATACATAAAGCTCTTTTTCAGTAAGACTAAAATTTAAAACTTTCATATTCTGCTCAAGTTGCTGCACATTAGAGGCTCCACTAAGTACATAGGTTGGCTGTAAAGTATCCACTATAAAACGCAATGCAATAGCATCTACACCTACATTATACTTTTCTGATAATTTTGTTAGAACCTGATATGCTTTCGTGTACCTATTAAATTTTATACTTGGAAAAACCCTGCCATTGGCCAAACCTTCTTTAATTATTGCATCTTTTCCTTGCAATAATACTTCTTTTAGGATTTGTAAGGTATCTTGTTCAAACACATTATATGTTACTTGAAAACTATCAAATATGGCTTTGTTTTCAATTTGAATTTTTAATGCTGAAGTAATAACTTCCTTTTGATGTACACCGCTTGTTGTAATACCAATCTTTAATCCTGTTTCTTGTTTGATTTTATGTAGTTGATGTAATACTGGCTCATTCTCAAGAATACCACTATCTATAGTCGCAGAATGTACTTGGTAATATTTTAAATTTGGCAGTAGATGCTTTGATACTTGCCATTGTTCTAGCAGTTTCTCTAAAGAGTGTTCTTTTATTTCATGTTTTCCATTATAACCCAACTCCCAATTAGCCACGTAGGTATAACCCCATTTTGTACCTAAAAATATATCTTTAAACTGCTTAGCATCATTCCAATCCTGTAGAAAAGCTTCCCCTTTGCCATAAGATGGTGCTGTATCAAAATAACGTACACCAAGTTTATAAGCTTCGTCTAAAACAGAAAAGGTATTTTGTTTAAAAGCGTTTTCAGACTTATCAATTGATGCATTATCTCTAATATTTATGTATTCTGGCCGCCCAAGAGCTGCAAGTCCCAAACCTATTTTTGTTTTGCTTTTATGCATTATTGTATAACTTCAGTTTCAATAATAGTTTCAGATAGCAAGGTACGATGCACAGGACATTTTGAGGCTATTTCTTTAAGTTTTTCTTTTTGCACATTGTCTAAATTTCCAATAAACTTCAATCGTTTTTGTAAATGGTCTATACGCTTAGGCGTTTCTTCATCTAACATTAAATCATCACTGTGCTTTTTAGAATAGGTAATATAAGCATACACTTCTTGTAAATCCCACTTTTTACGCTCTGCATACATTTTTAATGTCATTACGGTACAAGACGCCAAAGCCGCACTTAAAAAATCGTAAGGCGAAGGTCCAAAATCGTCGCCACCAATGCTCTCTGGCTCATCTGCTATAAAATGATGTTTTTTAGTTTGAATGGATGTGGTAAAATTATCTTCAACTATATTCAAATGTGCTACTAGTTGCTCTCCTTGTGTGCTAAGTATCTTATTGTCTTGAGGCTCAAAATAACGGTCTACCCATGTACCAATAACATTGCCCACATAATTACTATCCCTTGAATTTGACAACAGGTGGTCTGCATCATCTAAACTCACAAAACTTTTTGGATGGTGCGCATTATAATATAACTCTTGTGCATTGTTAATACCAACAATACTATCAAAAGGCGCGTGCATAATGAGTAATGGTTTTCTTAAGTTTTTAGTAATTTTTGGAAGATCTATAGTATCAAAATCTTCTACAAAGTGGTTGTCAATTTTAAAGGGTCTTCCTCCAATATTAATTTCAACTTCACCTTTTTGTTTTATCGCTTCGATACCATGAGAAAATAAATGTTTTACATGAGATACGGTAGAGGGCGCGCCAACCGTAGCTACAGCCTTAATATTATCTAATTTTGAAGCCGCAACAATCACAGCTGCACCGCCCAAAGAGTGCCCTACCAATAAACCTGGTGCTTTATAATGCTTAGCAATGTAATCGTTAACAGCAATTAAATCATCTACATTGGCAGAAAAATAGCTATCTGCAAATTTACCCTCGCTCCTACCCAAACCAGTAAAGTCAAACCTTACCACGCCAAAACCATGGGCAGTTAAAGACCTGCTTATATTTTTTACTGCGGATAAGTTACTATTGCAAGTAAAACAGTGGGCAAAAATGGCAAAATAATGTGGCTTTTGGTCTGCCGGTAATTCCAAATAAGCCTGTAAATTATGACCCTTGGTGTTGGTTATGGTTAGTCTCTCGCGATTCATCTTTTAAGTGCTTTAATTTATTGTGATCAGTATGCTTAGAAAACTTCATCAGTAGTATTTGTAGCTTTGGATTGATAAAACTTTCACAGAATGGCTTTTCTGGGTTGCTGTAATAGTAATTTTGAATTTGTACTCGCGAAGCTTTAAATCTATTGAAAGGCAAAACTTGAGTAACGAGAGTATTTTGAAATTGAAACTGTAACAATTCTAATTGGGATTTTGCCTCATGCTTTTGTGTTTCAGAAAAAGTATAAACGGCGGAACGATATTTAGACCTCATAGAGTGGTTTGATGTACTTTTGTGGGTATGCAAATGAATTTCAATAAGTACTCCCAATGAAATTTTAGCAGCATCAAAATACACAACAACAGCCTCTGAAAATTCACTATTACCATCTGTAGATGCCACAAAACCCTGCTCTACTTTTAAGACTCCAAGCAATGATTGGAATACAGCTTCGGTACACCAATGGCAACTACCGCCAAATGCTATTTTTGTTAATGTTTTCAGTTTAAAACATGTTTAATGAACTCGCATTATCGTTTACCCAAAACTATTCCTAAATTAAACTTCATTCACAAAAGGCACTTCAAACCTTAAAAAATGACAGGTATACCCATTAGGGTTTTTAACTAAATAGTCCTGATGATAGTCTTCTGCTTTCCAGAACGTACTCCACGGCTCTAATGTAGTTACTACTTTATTTTCCCATCTACCTGAGGCATCTACTATAACAATCATTTCTTCTGCAATTTGTTTTTCCTCATCATTTTGATAAAAAATGGCCGAACGGTAGCTAGACCCTCTATCATTACCCTGTCTATCTACTGTTGTTGGATTATGCATCCTGAAAAAATAATCAAGTAGCACTTTAAAAGAAGTTTTATTGGGATCGTAGGTAATCTCGATGCCCTCGGCATGCCCTGGATGATTTTTGTATGTGGGGTTGTCGTTTTCCCCGCCTTGATAACCTACCTCTGTATCTATAACCCCCGTTTGTTTTCTAAAAAGGTCTTCCATTCCCCAAAAACAGCCGCCTGCTAAATATGCTTTTTTATATGTTGTCATTCTAATATATATTATATCTCTTTTATATTCTCTATTGCAAATTTACATGTTGTAAAAAATGAATCACTTTTTGTTCTGGCATTTCACATGGTTTTAAAAATTCATCGTGAGATGTAATGTAATAATTCAAACTTATAACATCTACACCTTTAAGTGACTTTGCAAATACCTTAAATGATTTGTTATTATTAAACACTGATTTGGTAATCCCATATTTTACTCCTTTGTATACCCCTTCTGAGTAGCCTTCTGGTAATGCATCAATATATTTAAGTACACTCATTAAGAACTACACGATAACATAGAACATCCTACTTTATGTCTCGCCCATTCTGGTCGTTTAGCAAACCATTTCTCATATTCTGGTTGTTCATCATAAGGTTTTTTTAGCATCTGAAATAATTCATCTATTAACTCATAATTACCTTTATCTGCGTCATCAATAGCCAATTGCGCCATGTAATTGCGTAAAACATATTTAGGATTTACGTAGTTCATTTTTTTCTTTCTTTCTACGTGAACTTCAGATTCGTGTTGCAATCTAACCTCATATTGCAAAAACCACATTTTCCACTTCTCTTTAACATCATTTGGCATGTTTTCAAAATCATAAAATGCATCTTTTAGTACTTGAAAACTTGTTTCTTCATCTTTAAAATCACTCAACTTCCTGAAGAAAATGGTCATATCAGTTTCTACTAATTGTAAATTTTCCTCTAAATCTTTAATTAAATATTTATCATTATCAACATCTTGACAAAGCCCAAGTTTAGCCTTCATCATCTCAAAAGATTTACGTTCAAAATCTGTTTTATACTGGTTTAAAATAGCTTCCAAAGGTTCTGCTTCTTCAATTAACGGATAAATCGCATTGGCTAATTGTAACAGATTCCATAGCCCAATATTGGGTTGGTTGCCATAGCGATAGCGTTTATGTTGTCTGTCAGTGGTATTTGGCGTCCATCCAAAATCGAAACCTTCGAGCCAACCATAAGGCCCATAATCTATGGTTAATCCTAGAATAGACATGTTATCGGTATTCATCACGCCGTGCACAAAACCCACACGTTGCCAATGTATAATCATATTTAAAGTACGATTACTAACCTCTTTAAAAAATGCGATGTAGGTGTCTTTTGAAGGTGTTCCTAAATGGGAAAAGTGATGCTTTATCGTATAATCCACTAATACTTTTAAGTTTTTATCATCATGTCTAGCAGCAAAAATTTGATAGTTCCCAAAACGCAAAAACGATTCTGCTGTTCTGCAAACTATCGCCCCCTTTTCATAAGCAGAGTTTCCATCATACATCACATCTCGTAATACCTGATCGCCAGATAATGCTAAAGACAGTGCTCGGGTTGTTGGTACTCCTAAATGAAACATGGCCTCGCTACACAAATACTCCCGAATTGAGGATCGCAACACTGCTAAACCATCAGCATTTCTGGAATATGGCGTTTCTCCCGCACCTTTTAGCTGTAATGCCCAATTTTTATTTTGATGCTCAACTTCACATAAATTTATGGCGCGTCCGTCCCCCAATTGTCCAGCCCAATTCCCAAACTGATGCCCGCCATAGCACATGGCATAGGGCTTTGTATCTGGCAACACTTGATTACCCGTAAACACATTTAAAAAATCTTGACTATGGGCATCTCCTTTTAACAGTCCTAAGTTTTCAAGCATTTCTGGGGAGGCATGTAACAACCTAGGGCTTGCTGTTTGTTTTGGTGTTACGTACGAAAAACAAGCTTCAGATACTTGTCGTCTAGAATTTTCAAGAACGGGATCAGCAGGTAATTCTTTATTGAACTTATCTTTTATATTTAACTTCATGATTTTACTCCTTGGCCTCTAACTGTAGGGATTCCGAATTGATACAATAACGTAAACCACTTGGTTCAGACCCGTCTGGAAATACATGCCCCAAATGCGCATCACAAGTATTACACATAACCTCAACACGTACCATTCCAAAAGAGGTATCGCGTTCGTATTTAATAGCATTTTCTTTTATGGGTTGCGTAAAACTAGGCCACCCAGTGCCAGATTCAAACTTTATGGTAGAATCAAACAACGGGGCATTACAACATATACAATTGTATTTTCCAGCCTCATGAATACTACACAAAGCACCACTATGTGGACGTTCTGTACCTTTTAATCTAGTAATTCTAAATTGCTCTGGAGATAATAGCGTTTGCCATTCTGTTTCCGTCTTTTCTACACGTTTGTCTGGAGTTGGATTTCCGTTTACAGAAAAACCGATGACTTCTTTCCAAGTTAGCATATTTCTTTTCCTTTCTTCTTTAAATTCGTAAGTACTTTCGAGTTAAATTTTAGTCGAAAACAACTTTAAAATATTACTTTTTTAAACTTTTAAAAAGTACTTGAAAGCATCAGATAAATTTACGACAAATTGATATGTTTTCATACTTAATTTTATGTTACTAAAGTTTAGTATTTTTACTCATAATCATTTACTATTATCTCTATGTTGATTACCGAAGTTGAAAAATTTACACTTGATCTCCTAAATGAAAAATTAGACACTTCATTTACGTATCATAATATCCCGCACACACAACGTGTGGTAGAGAGCGCAACAGAATTAGCCAATATGTCTGGTATTAGTGAAGCTGATAAAAATTTACTTTTAATCGCTGCGTGGTTACACGACACAGGATATACAAAAGCCATAGAGAATCATGAAGAAGAAAGTGTTAAGATCGCAAAGACATTTTTAGCACAACAGAATTGCCCAGAAGCTGACATCAATAAAATATGCGACTTAATTCTTGTCACCAAAATGGAAGCTATTCCTGATAATCAATTGGAAAAAATAATCAGGGATGCAGATGCTTCGCATATAGGGAGTAAAAACTATTTAGAAATTTCTGAATTGCTTCGAAAAGAATGGGAAATACAGTGTAACAAAACCTATTCTGAAATTGAATGGTTAGAGGAAAACATCAATTTTCTCTCTACGAAACACCGGTTTTATACCACAGAGGCTTCGGGCGTTTGGGATAAACGCAAAGGCAAAAATCTTTCGGAATTAATAAAAATGAAGAAGAAGATTGATGCTGCCTCTAAAAAATTAAAACAGAAGAAAGAAGAATTAAACTTTAAGAAAAGCAAAATAGAATTACCCGACAGAGGTATTGAAACCATGTTTAGGGTAGCATTAAGAAACCATATAACGTTAAGTGATATTGCTGATACCAAGGCTAATATTTTACTATCGGTAAATGCCATTATAATCTCAGTAGCACTATCCAATTTGTTACCAAAACTGGACAACCCTTCCAACAGCTATTTAATATATCCAACATTAATTTTCTTAGCCTTTACTGTTGCTTCGATTGTTTTGTCTGTATTAGCTACTAGACCCAATGTTACCAAAGGCCAGTTTACAAAAGAAGATGTAGCTAATAAAAAGGTAAACCTTTTATTCTTTGGTAACTTTCATCAAATGAAACTCAATGATTTTGAATGGGCCATGGGGGAAATGATGAAAGACAAAGATTATTTATATGGCTCATTAACCAAAGACCTATACTTTTTAGGACTTGTTTTAAACAGAAAATACAACTTACTAAGAACTACCTATACTGTTTTTATGATAGGTATAGTTATTAGTGTTATTGCTTTTGGAATTGCTTTTGCAACTAGTGGGGTAGTTTAAAATCACGTAAGCATTATTTATGTTTCTTCTCAGGTTTTTTATCCACAATCCACACAGTATCAGTCTCGTGTAAAATACTATTTAGAATCACTTTAAATAATTTGGATATATCCTTAACGGAGTATATTTTTGCGGCTCAATTTATTATTTAAATTTAGTCTAAATAAAAACAAATGAAACTAAAACTAGCTTATTTTACCTTTTTTGCCCTGAATATGATGTGCTTTTCCCAATCTGGAACTATAACAGGTACTATCTCTGATAATAATGAAACACCAATATTGGGAGTAAATGTTATTATTAAAAACACGCAAAAGGGAACGCAGACCGATGAAAATGGTTCATTTCAAATCTCAAATATTAAAAATGGAGATTATATTTTATCTATTTCATATATGGGTTTTAAAACCAAGGAAATTGCCTTTTCTATTAAAGACAACACGGTAGATTTAGGTAAAGTAGTCCTTTTTGAAGGAAATGAATTGTTACAAGAAGTGGTTATTGATACTAAACGTAAAAACAAGTTTTCTAGAAAGAAAAGTGCATATGTCTCAAAAATGCCCTTAAAAAACATTGAAAATTCTCAAGTGTATAGTACGGTAACCAACCAACTATTAGTTTCTCAATCTGTTTACAGTTTCGAAGATGCTTTAAAAAACGCAGTTGGTGTTGATAAACTTTGGCCTTCCACAGGACGAAGTGGCGATGGTGCCGGTTATTATTCAATTCGTGGATTTTCCGTTCAACCTCAACTCGTAAATGGTGTTGCAGGAATTACAAATGGATTTATAAATCCTTCTAATGTAGAACGTGTAGAAGTCATCAAAGGGCCTTCTGCCACATTATTTGGTAGTACAATTACATCTTATGGAGGTTTAATTAATATTGTTACTAAAAAGCCGTATAGCGGCACTGGTGGTAGTATTTCTGTTTCTGCTGGTTCATTTAATTTTAGAAAACTAAATGTAGATGTCGACGTTAGTCCTAACGACAAGTTTTCTTTAAGAATGAATGCTGGTTATCAAAAAGAAAATAGTTTTCAAGATGCTGGATTTAGAAAATCTGTATTTATGGCTCCTTCTGCTTCTTATAAAGTAAATAATAAACTAACATTAAACTTTGCTTATGAAGCGTCTTCAAACGAACAAACCAACCAAACATTTCTATTTTTTAACAGAACTGTTCCTTTAGTTTTTAATACTGTTGAAGCATTAAATTATAATAGAGATTTATCATTGACAAATAATGATGTTGTTATCACTAACCCAACACAAAACTACCGTGGAGAAATTGCTTATAAAATTTCAGACAACTGGTCTTCTCAAACCATAATTGCAGGAGGATTAGCAAAATCTAAAGGGTTTTACACCTATTTATGGAATGCTGCAGATTGGACAGATGTTAGCAACCCGCAACCAACACCAAATTTCCAATTATTTGTTCAAGATACAGATGCTAGAACCAAAACGGTAAACTTACAACAGAATTTTACTGGAAACTTTAAAATTGGAAACTTAGAAAACAAACTCTTAGTAGGTGTAGATTACTTAGATTCTCAAATTATTGATAAAAGTTCTAATTGGGGATATTTACACACTGTAAATGCTCAAGGCGATCTTGTTTTTGGAGAACCTCCAGTAAACGCTAATAATTTAAGAACCGTAATTTCTGGCTTAGGAAATGTTGATACTGATGTTAATCAAAATGTATTTGGTGCTTACATTTCTAATGTTATTAATATTCTACCTAATTTATCTGCAATGGCAAGTGTACGCTATGACAGATTTGAATATAAAGGAGATGCTAATAATCCTGATGATGATTTTCAAGCTTATGAAGAATCTACTTTTTCGCCAAAATTTGGCATTGTATTTCAGCCTATTTTAAATGAACTATCTATTTTCGGGAATTACCAAAATAGTTTTTCTTATGTAAATCCTGAATTAGTTCCTATTGACATTAATGACCCAACGTTAGGAACTGAAATACAGTCTTTTGATTTAGAACAAGCCAATCAATTTGAATTTGGTTTAAAAACGAATCTATTCAATGATAAATTAGTTGCAACTGTTAACTATTACAATATAAAAGTTGACGATAAAGTTATGGGATTTGGCGCTGGAAAACAGCAAGATGGCACCGTACAAAGTAATGGAGTTGAACTAGAAATAAGTGCAAACCCTATTGATGGTTTAAACCTAACTGGTGGTTTTAGTTATAATGATAGTGAAGTAACCGCTTCAAGATCAAGACCAGATTTAGTAGGTGTACGTCCAGCAGAATCTGGATCAGACATCCTTTACAATTTTTGGAGTGACTACAAAATACAAGAAGGTTTTGCTAAAAACTTAGGTTTTGGTTTAGGGTTTAACGGTGCAAGCGATTATAACACTATGAGCGACTATACAAATTCTGGTGGCTTTACATTACCTGTTTATACTATTTTTAATGCTTCTATTTATTATGAAACCGACGCTTACAGATTGAGTGTTAAAGCGAATAATATTACTGATGAAGTGTATTACTCTGGTTGGAGCACATTAACCCCTCAACTACCAAGATTTATATTAGCAACTCTAGATTACAAATTTTAAAAAAGTATTTATAATTTCAATTTAGTTTGAGTTTAGTTTTTTTCACTGAAAAGAATCTCCATTCGTGGAGGTTCTTTTTAATCATTTAAAAATATGAGTTTTAAAAAAAAGATACTTACACTTCATAAAATTTTAGGTCTAGCCACTGGTATTGTGGTTTTTATAGTATCCATTACTGGTTGTTGTTGGGCTTTTAAAGATGAAATAGAAAGTTTGTATAATGATTATAAAACAGTTACACCTCAAAACACACCAATCTTAACTCCTACAAAAGCTAAAACTATAGCAGAAAATATATTCCCAAATAATTCGGTTCATGGTACTGTATTTGGGAAACCTAATGAGGCTATTGAAGTTATTTTTTACGATGCAGAACCTGAGTTTTATCAAAGTGTATTTCTCAATCCATATTCAGGTAAAATCATCCAAGTAGACAACCACCTATCAGGATTTTTTGCTTTTATATTAAAAGGACACCTGCGTTTATGGTTACCTAAAGCCATTGGCGAGCAAGTTGTAGGTATTTCAGTATTATTATTTATCATAATTATCATTTCAGGTTTCATATTATGGCTACCTAAAAAGCGTAAAAACTTAAAACAACGTTTAAAATTCGAATGGAAATCTACTACGCGATGGAAACGTAAAAACTTCGACTTACACACTATTATTGGGTTTTACATCTGCTCTTTAGCGCTTATACTTGCTTTTACTGGCTCTATAATGTCTTACACTTGGTTTTATTACATAACGTACAAGTCTTTTGGTGGAGACATGGCTCCTCAATTTATTATCCCAGAAAACGCAAGCAGTTCTCATCTATCACAAGAGAACGATGTACTTCCTATTGACCACCTCATCTTAAAACTTCAAAAAGAAGATCCTCATGCTGAAAGTTTTGAGCTGCATTATCCGGAATCTGATTCTTCAAGTATCTATGTAGAAGTTTCAAATAGTAAAGACCTATACTATGATTCTGATTATCGCTTTTTTGATCAAAATACGTTAGAAGAATTAGAAACCACCAGCATTTATGGAAAATACAAAAACGCTAAACTTCCAGAAAAAATAATTAGAATGAACTATGACATACATATTGGAGCTATTGGGGGCATTGCTGGAAAAATAATCGCATTTTTGGTAAGTTTACTAACAGCTAGTTTACCTGTAACGGGAACCTTATTATGGTATGGTAGACATTATAAAAAGAAAAAAGCTTAGTAAAAACACTAAGCTTTTAATTCTTTCATTAAATCATCATAGGTGTAAAATGCTTTATCATTTTCATCTTTATGATATAATACACTTACCCTGATAGCTTTTAATCCTGTCACAGCTTGCAAGTCTTGCAATTCTACAATTTCAACATCAGTGTCTAAATAGTGTTTGGATTGTAAAAACTTAATATAACTTAAATATTCAAGCTCATCTTGTTTTTGGGAGTATACAATGGTAATTTTTCCTTTTTGGGTAATACGTTCTGTAGTTCCTTTTATGTATGCCTTATCAACCCGCTTTTTTACAATTTCGTAACGCGCATTATAAGTACCATCCACATCAAATTGCTTTTCATCCATTCTAAAACTGATAGACAATGGTTGATTGAACACTAATATCATCGAGGCCACATCTAATGCCACAGGAAACTCAGACTGCATTTGGTAATAGGCATTTTCCATTTCGCACATTACCTGCAATTGCCATAAACGCAAGTTGTACAGATATATTTTGTTAAAACTATCCTCTTTTGTAATGGATTCTCCAACATACATATTATGTTCTACACCATCCGTTTTAAAACGCTCAAAATAGTGCGGATACATTTGCTGCGCCCCCATCTGTTTTTTATCTAATAATGAAGCCATTTCAATATTAATTTTAGCGATGGTTTCATCATAGTGTTTTCTATGCCTATAAAGCACATTTACTTTATCATCTATATCTTCATAATAAGCTTCTACAGCTTCACTTAAAAGATGATTATTTTTTAAATGATCTAAAAGCGGCTCAACATCTTGTTTAAAAAATGCTGAAATCTGTTGTTCGCTATCCACTTGAAAATTATCATCTAATCCTCTCTGAAACTCATTTATCTGATAAATAAACTGCTCGTATATTGGTAACTTCTCTAGCTCTAAGGATTTCTCCAAAATATCCTTTGCTGCTTTAAGTTGGAGTGTTAAATCTTGTTTTGTTGCACTATTTCTTGCCTCGGATGAGCCTTTTATGTCTATTTGTCCATATAGTGGATACACATTATCGAACGCTATTTTTTTGAATGAGGCTTCCCCGCCTTCAAACTCAGCTTTAATATAGTTTTTTGCTTCTTTAGCAAAACGCCAGTGTACACTGGGATGAATAGATGTACATTCTTTTTGGATAATGGCCTCAATTAAATTTTCTTCTTCCTTTTTAGAACGCTCTACTGCCGAAACTATAAACGGCATTATATCTATAAGCTTGTTTGCATTAATACTGTTTAATGCATGAGGTGTATTAGACACTATTTCCATCACGCCCATTAAGCCTTCATCATTGGCTATAGGCGCAAATATCGCACTCTTAAACCCTTGTTTATGAAGCACTTCTATATGAGGCGCACAATTATCTTTTACTTTATTATATATCCCTTCAACATCAGAAACAGAAAAATATTTATTCTCTTTAATCAACCGATTATAAGACCACTTACATAATGAATCATTACATTCCAAACGCTCTTTATCTCCAAGTAAATAACTATTAATTCCTACACCGTAAACGCGTTCAAACACATTTTCCTCATCGTTATATATAGAAAACCCTACTTGCAAATCGTTGATGCCTAATAAAGACCTAAAGACATCATGAAATTCATGCATAAAGTTTTCGTCTCTCCGCTTATCCTCTCCAATTAAATTTGATTTGATATTGGATATAGATTGGTCTTCTGTAACATCAAAAATATTAGAGATCACAAAACCTTTAAAAATATAACTATCTGGCGGAAACTTTTCTTTCCACAAATCTAAATTTTCAAAATTATCTAGAAGTTGTTTATAGTCTTCTTCGGTAATTTTTTTAGCCTTTTCAGTAGGTACTATTTCACAGAAGTCTGCATTATATAATATTTTGTAAAACCTTAAAATACCATTAGCATCTGGAATCTCGTAATAAAACGGACGCTTAAAATTTAAACTATACCCATAACAAAAGTTAAGAATAACGGTACATGCAATAATGTATCTATGATCATCTGGCATGTTTTTGATGTTTAATTCAAAGCCTTCTCCTGCAGTTTTAATAATATTTTTAAACCGTTCTGAAGAATTAAAAATTAAATCATGAAAAGGTACCGAAGCCGTTTTTATTTCATTTTTTGTTAAAACTGGCGCAAAAGAATCTTGAAGTATCACACCTATTTCCTGTTCCCTATCTTGCAATATTTGCATATTGCTGAATCCTTCACGAAGCTCTGGATAAGGTGCAGCTGTTTTTAACA
Organism: Hyunsoonleella ulvae; assembly: GCF_016827605.1. Taxonomy (GTDB): domain Bacteria; phylum Bacteroidota; class Bacteroidia; order Flavobacteriales; family Flavobacteriaceae; genus Jejuia; species Jejuia ulvae. The sequence goes on from NZ_JAEPJQ010000001.1 coordinate 342,628, forward strand.
CACGCTTCGCCTTAGCAGAAAGAAACTCATCTTTACTTTCAGCCAGCTCTTCATAATGCTCCAGTAGCTTGTTAAAGCTAACATTTAGCAGCATTGGCGATTCGATATTATCGTTAATATCCATAATCCTATGTAGTTCGGTAAGTAACAAATTTACGAATTATTGTGTTAGTCGTTATATGCAAGACTTACTAACACAAGAAATGTTACAAGAATTTGTGTTAAATTTTTATAGAATTGAAACTAAAAAAAGCTCCTTGATAATTTCAAGAAGCTTTTTTATTTGTGCGGGCGGAGAGACTCGAACTCTCACACCTCGCGGCACTAGATCCTAAGTCTAGCGTATATTGCACCAAAGAAACACAAATACACTCATTTTCAATGATTTAAGTGTTTGTCAATTTTCTTTAAAGTCATATAATATCATATGATATCGATATTTGTTGTACCTATGTTGTACCCAAACGCAGATAATAATTTGTATCTTTACATAAGTACTTAATCAAATGATATCCTGATTTGACTTTCGCAAAACAGGTCAACGATGTCAGCAAGTGCAAAAATAGTTCTACGTAAAAAGCCCAACACCAAAGGGCTTTATCCACTTGCAATTCGAATAACTAAAAATCGACGCTCTACGTATAAGCTTTTAGGTCATTATATAGATTTAGAGGATTGGGATTCAAAAAATAATGAAATAAAAAAATCCCATCCAAATTCTGAAGGTTTAAATAACCTCATAACATCAAAATTATCTGAAGCTAGGAAAGGTCTTATTACTCTACAAACCAACAATAAAGATGCATCTGCAAATCAAATTAAAAAAGAGATTTACAAACCCACTTCAAACCTAACATTTTTTGATTTTGTTGATGAACACCTTGAAGCTCTAGAAGTCGAAGGCAAAATGAATCGTCTTTCTACTGACTCAGCTTGGGTTAGTTATATAGAAAAATATTGTAAAGTAAGACATCTAACTTTTCAAGAAATCGATGAACGGTTTCTCAAAAAATTTAAAATATATTTAAAAGGCAACTGTTCTCTTACCGAAACTACCGCAATGAATGTCATGGTTTTTATTCGTCTGTTATTCAATAGAGCGATTAAGGATAAGGTTGTAAGTAAAGAGCTTTATTGTTTTGGGCCAGGAAAATTCAAAATAAAATTTCCAGAAACTGTCAAAGTTGGACTCTCAGAGAAAGAGTTAAAAGTCATCGAGAGCTTAGATAACCTATCTGATGTAGAACGTCATTCATTGAATGTATGGCTTTTTAGTTTTTACTTTGCTGGAATGAGGGTTTCAGATGTTCTGAAAACAAGATGGTCTCAAATTTATGATGGTAGATTACATTACAGAATGGGTAAAAATTCCAAATTGCTTTCTCTCAAAATACCATTAAAAATCGATATAATTTTAGAGGAATATGTTTGCAATAAGAATTATGATGATGACTTTATATTTCCAGAATTAAAAAAAGCTAATCTTGACGATGCTAAAGACTTATACAATAAAATTAAAACTGCTAATAAAAAATTCAACAAGAACTTAAAGTCTATTGCTCTGAAAGCTGGAATAAATAAGAAAGTAACAATGCACATTGCTCGCCACTCATTCGGAAATATTGCTAGAGACACCATCCACCCATTGATGCTTCAAAAGCTGTATCGTCATAGTGATTTAAAAACTACAATTAATTATCAAGCTAACTTCATTCATACAGAAGCTGATGATGCTTTGGAAAGTGTAATCAACTTTTAAGTTACTTTAAAAGCTCTTCGGAATAATAAAAATTTGCCGGTAAACCACCTGTATGCCAAAAGAGCACATTAGAGTTTTTCTCAATTTTGTTATTTTGAAGATGGTCTATCATTCCGTAAAACGCTCTACCAGAATAAACAGGGTCTAACAATATACCTTCACTTTGAGCCAATTGCTTTATGGCCATCTTTTCGTTTTCAGTAATTACTCCATAACCAGGTTTATCATAATCTCTAATAAGTGTTGCATCTTTAATTGAGTACGTTTTTTGAATACTCAATTCTTTTTGACCTTGATGCAGTATCTCTAAAACAGCATCGTCTAGTGTTTTATCTCCTAAACCAATTTTATCTATACTAATTGGCATTAGTTTTATATCAAGATCGTATAAATCTATACCAAGTTTAAGCCCAGCTTGTGTTCCGCCAGAACTTGATGCAAAGAAAATGTAATCGATTTTCAAGTTATTTTCTAAAAGTTGTTCCTTCAATTCTTTAACAGCATCTACAAAGCCGTAAGCTCCAAGTAAATTAGATCCACCATAAGGAATTTCGTAAACATTTCTTTTCTGTACTTCTAAATCTTGCTTTAATTTAATTATATCTTCCCCTTTTCTATTATCTCCAGTAAAATGAATTTTAGCTCCTAATAAATGAGAAAGTAATAAATTACCATTGTAATTTTTAGGCTTCTTACCACCTAACAGTAGATGGCATTCTAGTCCTGCTTTAGCACAAGCTGCTGCTGTTTGTCGGCAATGATTAGATTGTTGGGCTCCAGCAGTAATAATCGTATCACATCCTTTACTTAAAGCTTCATAAATAAAAAACTGAAGCTTTCTTACTTTGTTTCCGCCAGATGCTAAACCTGAGTTATCATCTCTTTTGATATACAAATTATAGTTTGGATAGACTTTGGATAAGTTATCCATTCTCTCCAAAGCCGTAGGGAAAAAACCTAGTTTATACTTGTTATTCAGCATTTTACGCTTTATAATTTTTGATTCACACTAAGATAAGTTATATTTAGTACTCTCGGAATTTTAAGTTAAAATATTGTTGTGCATGTGGTTATATGTTTTACTTAATTCAAAAATATCGGTTTGTCCCAGAATACACCTACGCTTCTTCTATGCATTGGGTGGTGCTTTTCTTGTGCATAGTTATTGGTATAATTATTATTTTTCAACTTTTTAATATTGGATTAGGTAAGCATCAAAACATTAAATCTAAGTATCGCTATCTAATTTTAGCTATTATTTTTCTACTATATAATGTTTTGAATGGTTTATTACCAGATGATAACTTTCCTGGTCCTAGAATCCTTCAATACGTTATAACTTATACGATTTCAATTGTAATGTGCATCTATCTAGTTTGGTATTTATATAAAGAATTCAATATTAAAACACCAAATACATTTTTCAAAATAAAGAACTTGATTATCATTCTTTCCCTTTGTTTTGCATTACTTTTTATAATCCCCTATTACTATACAGGCTCTCTAGATTTCGCTAGAAGTCTATTTCTAATTTTCCCTACTATACTTTCCATAGTTTTTATTGTATATTTCTTTCTAGTGATTAAAAAGAAAACTAAAAGAGATCGCTATTTTAAAATTCAAACGAATCTAGGTTTAAGTTCAATTTTCTCTTTAGTTATGCTTCCCGCATTAACTTATTTTGGCGATTTTCAGCCCATAACGCATTCCATAATGACGTCATCATTTTTTTTCGTTACTATAATGGAAGTAAATAGCTATTTATATCGATTAAAGAACACCTACAAATTAGATCAAGATATTGCAGACCTATACGGTCTTACAAATAGAGAAAATGAAATTGTACTTCAGATAATAGAAGGCTACAGTTATAAAAAAATAGCTGAAAATATGTTTATATCCTATGGTACAGTTAGAAAGCACGCTTCTAACATCTTTAACAAATCAAACTGTTCGAGCAGACAAGAACTTATTGATAAAGTGAATTAATAAACTAATCTCAATAGCATTTATGAATTGTGTATAAAATTCACATAGCAAATACGCAAAATTTACACAGTTTATTATCCTACATTTATGTATTTCTAACCATCTTTATTAAACTAACCTAAAATCTACCAAATACTATTAAAAGTCAATAGATAATCTATTGGATACCGCGTGTATAACTAAACTTTTGTGATGGATTTTACTTTACGCAATACTATATACACTAATGAACTTGAAAAAATCGAACAAAGTTCTTTATCCATTCTTGACACGTCCAGACAAATCATAATTCTATCTCGCAACACTTTAAATGATTTTAAAAAAGCTATTATTAAAACGGATTTTGTTTCAGTTCCAAAGGAAGTAGAATTCTTTAAACACCAAAAGCAAATCTCTTTAATTCAACTTATCTATTATACCGAAATACGTTCTTTTGAACTTCAGTTTCCAAAATCAAATGTTCAAGACCAAGAAAAAGCTTTAAAGAAAAAACTTCGAAAGCTTAATCGGTTCTATTTATACAATATTGATTTCAACCAATATGTTGAAGCTAAACTCCATCACTTTGATAAGCAATATTACACAAGAGGCCATTTAGACCGTTTTTCAATCTCATCATCAAAATTCTATTTTCAAGATCCTGATTTTAGTACGCCACGTGATATGCTTTTAGGTAAGATTAAAGCCTACAAGCTTTTTATGAATTACCTAAAATTAAGGCTTGATAAAATCAAAAACAGAAAATCAACCAATGACATAAATAATACAAATCTAAAATGGACATCTTCTAAATCTGCACTAACAGAATTAATCTATGCACTTTATTTTAATCGTGTAATAAATAATGGAAACGTCGATATAAAAGAAATAGCAATTGCATTACAAAAAGTATTACAATTTGACCTTGGGGATTTCTACAAAATATTCTCTGAAATTAAATCTCGAAAAATAAGCAGAACTAAATTTTTGGATGATTTATCCAATGGTTTGCTTCTACAAATGGATAGCGCAGAAGAATAAAATATCTTCTTTTTTTAAACCACATACGGTTGACCTCCTGCTTTTATAACTTTGTTACAATTATCTTCTTTTTTAAATCTAAAATTCACTTATCACAACCTCAAAACGCACCAAATAGCATCAAATTTAATAATGTTAAAATTTGACCGTACTCTGGTCATACTTGTGATTAAAATCCATCAATACTATTCAAATTTGTAGAATGAAAGTCAAATCAGGTCAAGGGCTATCATTTTAGTCGAAAGCAAAATGGTAGTTCTTTTCTAAAAATAGTTCTACTATGCCAGCAACAATTATTACTACAGATGATCTTAGGGATTTTAAACTTGAATTGCTCGATGACATCAAAAAACTTTTAAGCAAACAAGCGCAAGGTAAACTAAAGAAATATCTAAAATCTTCAGAACTCATGGACTTACTTCAAATTAGTCCTGGTACTCTACAAAATCTCCGAATTAAAGGCACACTACCCTATACAAAAGTTGGTGGCATCATTTTTTATGATTCCGAAGAAATTCAGAAGGTTATGGACAATAATCGCGTGCACCACAAAATCGATTAAGGATGTATGAATTATATAAAACATCTCAATGCTGTATTTCAAAAATTCTATGCAGACAAAAGGCTAAACACAACTCATGTCAGCTTGTATATGGCTTTGTTTCAGTTTTGGAATTTAAACCGATTTCGAGAAGAATTTTACATAGACAGGCAAGAAGTTATGGAACTCTCAAAAATTGGTTCGACAGCAACTTATCATCGCTGTTTAAAACAAATGGATTCATGGAATTATCTAAAATATATGCCTTCACATAATCCATACAAAGGCAGTAAGATCAAGTTGTTCAATTTCGGTACAACCTCTGAACAAGCTGTGAATGAGTTGGAAACAAGTACTGAACAAGCATTGATACGTAATACAAACATTAATAAACAAATAGAAAACATAAATAAAACTAAGCTACCAAAAAATGAAATTGAAGTGATTGATTTTTTTAAAAAGAAAAAATGGCCTGATAATGAAGCCAAGAAATTCTACAACCACTACCAAGGCATCGGATGGAAAATTGGTGGTAAAATAAAAATTGAAGATTGGCATGCTACAGCAAGTAATTGGATGTTAAAAGCCAATGAATATGAAAATGCAGATGCAGTTCCTCAAAAAAAGGACAATCTGCGAACCAATAAAAACAAAGATTATGGTCAACCCTTGTAAAATAGTCGAAGAACACAAAACGTATGACATTGGTACTTTTGATGGCAAAGAAGTGATGTATGATTTTGAAAAAATTTTAATCTATCTCGATGTTAAAGGAAAAATGCTCTTTGGAAATGGTTTTAAAATCTACGAAGAAGACCATCCAATCATTTTAAAACTCTGCCATTATTTTATAAAAGATAAAGAAAACTGCGAGAAAAATGAGATTGATCCCAATAAAGGCATTTTACTTTCTGGACCTGTTGGTTGTGGCAAAACGAGCCTAATGATTTTATTGAAAAATATCGTTCCGTTACAAAAGCCATACATCCTAATTCCATCTAGAAATATCGTATTTGGCTTTAATCATATTGGCTATAAAACCATCGAGGATTATGGTTGTAGGCAGTTTTTCTGTTTCGATGATTTAGGTGTTGAACCTATTGGAAGACATTACGGAAAGGATTGCAACGTCATGGGCGAAATCTTACTCTCACGACACGAACTTTTTATAAACCATCATATAAAAACACACGGAACTACAAACCTAAATGCTGAAGAATTGGAAGATTTATATGGCAATAGAGTCCGAAGCAGAATGCGAGAATTATTTAACCTCGTAGCATTCGATCAAGATACCAGCGATAAACGAAAATAAAAATTTAGAAATTATGAAAATAGCAACTTTTAATGTTCAGAACTTATTTCACAGAGACAGAAACCTTTTAGAAAAACTAATCGAAAATTCAACTTCCGATTGGACAACAGAGCTTGACAAACTCATGGTCGAACCCTCTAAATCTTTGATTCAACAGGATCGGATTAGAGAACTATCATTTTTAATTGGTTTTGAAAAATCAAGTCCGCGACCTTATGCAGTTTTGAGACGAAAAGCAGGTTTTCTCTTTATGAAAGGCCTTAGCCATTCTATTGACTGCAAAGCTAATAATCTCACAGATTGGAATGGATGGATAAAACTTCAAACCGTTCCCATTCATCCTAAAGCAACACAACATAAAGCCCAAGTTATCGCCAATGTAAATCCAGATATTTTACTACTACAAGAAATTGAGGACAGAGCTTCATTTGAGGACTTTAACCAACTCATTCTACCAGAATTTGACTGTAAACCTTTTGAACACTCTTTTGTGATTCAAGGCAATGATATGGATAGTTTAGAAATGGGAATAGCGCTGCGACATGGCTATAATCTCAAAGCTGTTAGAACCCATAATATCAATGCAGCAACTAACGATGATGGCAAAAATTTGATTGTATATGAAATTAGCACACCATCAAAAGAAACCATTTGGCTATTAAATGCTTATTTAAAAAAGCCAACAAAGAACAGAAAACAATCGGATAGTATTCGAAAAAAACAAGTTTACAAGATTGCTGAAGTTTATAAAAAGCTAATAGCTGAAGGCAAAACTAATGTCATCATCGCAGGTACATTTAACGCACCATCTTATTGTAATTCTTTATCGCCTTTAATTCAAGACACAGACTTAAAAGATATTACAAAACATCTCTCTTTTGAAGTGGATATTGATAAGGGAAACGATGGTACTTATTTCAGATTAGGCGCTTACAGAATGGGTGTAAATATTAAGCAGAAAGATTACATGTTGTTCTCTCCAGCTTTATTCAATAAAATGGAAGATAGTGGCTTAAATCGCAAAGCGATATGGCCAGAAAAGCATCCGCAATGGTCTATCTATAAATCTGTTTCTAATAGAAATGTTGCTGCTAGTGAGCATCCTTTGGTTTGGGGAAGAATTAGAAACATGTAATCATTCAATTGAACTAAAAGCACACATTAATTAGATAATAGAGCAGACCTAATATATTAAATCAATTATTTATTTGAATTGTTAGCGCTTTGGGTGCTGACCTTGTGTCTTCTATTTTGTTTCGTTATATTTTATCCCCAAAAATCTATTGTCCTTTGTAAATGCTTCACGTTTTAAATCATCTACTTTAAATAATAGTTTCCCATTTCTTAAAGCCGATTCAATCAAATCACTATTAAGCGTAACTATATATTGAAATTCATTTGGTGTTTTGTTATTGTATTCAAATAAATAATTTAAACTTTTTTCAATAGAATCATCATCTTCAAATATGTTGTCGTGGATTAAGAATCCTAGGTGATTTGTTCGAGTGTATTCATTCAACATTAATGCAATGTCATAGATAAACACCTTCATTCTTTCAGTTGAATGACTACCATCATCATCAGTTCTCATTATAAAATCAACCACACTTTGATTTTTTGTTGTTTTAATCTCAAAATGTGCCTCACGATTTCCCATAATTCTTTCGTGAATGTTTAGTATTGACTCTTTAAAACTCTTTAATGTTTTTTCGTTTTTATATAACTCTTCTTCGAAGTCGGAAATCAAAACAGCCTTATCTGCTTCTATTTTTTTCTTGTCTCTCTCTGATTCATCGTATTTTTGAATTAATGAACGTAAATTATTTAACTCTCGATTCTTTTCATTGAAAACATTAATCGATGTTTTTAAATCTTTTAAGACTTCTCCATTGTCTAATAATGATATTTTTTCCGAATACTCTTCATCAATTTTTCTAACGATTGAATTAAGTTCAGAAAGCTCAGTTCTTAAGCTTATCAAGCGATCATTTACAATTGAATTTCTAAAACCATCAATCTTATTTTTAAATTCTTTCAAATCCTCCAAAGACCTTTCAACTAAATTTCCTAGACCTTTCTTGAACTGATTAAAAATTATTTGAATTTCGTTTTCATTAATACTTTCAGGTTTAGGGAACGAATCTATTTGTTTAATCTCGTATTTTATCGCTTGTTGTTTAGTCCTTAATTGTGCTAGTTTCGCTTCTAACTTAACTAAATCTTCCTGAACTAGTTCAAATGATTCATTGGTTTTCAAGTTTTCAATTGCCTTATTAACTTTGTCAACTTCACTTTCTAATTCATTGAGATGAGCTTTAGCATCTTGAATTTTTATTTCGTTGTTATTTGTTATGAGTTTTTTAGTTTCAGAGAAAAAAGCTCTTTTCTTTTTTAATGCATCATTAACTTTTTTTATCTCTTTGTATTTTTCAAGACCCACATTCAAAAAGAAAAGATGAGGACTATAATCAGGTGGAATCGACTTGTTTGTGTCAAAACATTTTATTAAATCCTTAAATTCTGATCGTTCGTCTCTTATAATCGGTTGTAATAGATTTCTAAAACTCAGACGCGTAGTCTTTGCAGAATAATTCTCAAAATAAAGATTTCCGAGATATTCAGAAGCGTCATCTAGCTTCTCAAAATAAATTTGTTTATCATCAATTTCAATTGAAACCTGCTCAGGATTACTAATCGAGCGAGAAATTATAACCCTTTTATTATTGAAATCGAAGTCTAATTTAATTTGACTTTCAATAATATCAGCATTTTTTTTAGGTATTAAATTTAGCCGACTATCTGATATCCTTTTTAATAGACAAAAGTTAATAAATTCTATACATATTGATTTTCCAACACCAATTTTCTTATTTGTCTTTTCTGATTTCTCTCCCATTATTATATTGACTCCAAAATCAAATGATATTGGTGTGAATATTTCAGGCTCACTATATAATTTATTGATTTTAATCATTTTTATTTTTGATATAAATAAAAGGTTCTTGAAAATCTACTATTCCTGAAGAATACAAAAATGCAAGACCAAAAAACAAGTGTCGATAACGAGTTATATTATGTTTTTTCAGTTCTTTAGAAACATCGAAAATAGAAATTTTATCCACCTTCTTTTTCTGAATTTGTTTCAAAATAAGAGATGCAACATATATTGATGAAGTCTTTATATTTTCGTCTTTAGATAATAACATAAATTATTTGTTTGGAAATACATTGCAATTAATTAATTCATCAAGTAAATAAAACTTAATAGCTTGTTTGTCAAACTTAACTCCATTAGAAGAAAGTTTTTCATAAAATAATTCAACAAGTGAATGCAAAGCTAGTTTAGGGTTGTTATTTTCTTTAGTTAAAATAATGTCACTTTCATCTTTTAAAAAATCTGAAATTATTTCAGCTTCCACGCTATCAATCTCTGATGTTGCTTCGATTAAAGGACCATTATATTTACCATATAAACCTGCGTATTGTTGTTTGAGATATTCTGAATGTTCACTAAACCTGTTTTCAATTTTATTTTTTGGATCAACATTTACTGTTTTGTCAATAATTATTCTGTTTTTATTTAAACTAAGGTAATTAATCAGTTCCATTATGGTTTCAACTTCTGAACATTCTGTTTTTTGCCTTTCTGTCAATATATTATTGTTCAAAAAGTCTGCTAAATCTTTAATCTTATCTATTTCTTGAAGGTCATTGATGATTGCAAGAAGTCTTTTAATGTCCAAAACATCTTCTCTATGATTAAAGTTTTTTCCGAACTTCGTTCTGTAATTTTTTGCGTCTTTTGAAATGAGCAATATTTGTAATTTATAGTATTGATTTTCTGGTTTTGCAAAAAAGCCATCTATCGCCTCTTTAATTTTGGTATTATCATTTTGGGAAGTAACCTGAATTGCTTGTTTATTAACATCGTCAATTAAGTCTATATGGGCAAAATTGTTACTTTCAAAATTTGTGTTGTTAAATTTAAATCCAATTAAATTGAATAGGTCTCTATAAAAGTTTTCAGCAAAAACATTTATATCAGTTAAATTTAATGAATTAAAATTTTCTACTTCTTTCTGAAGATATGTTAGTCTTTTTGTAATTATTGATATGTAAGTTTGTCTATTGTCCATTTTCGCTGTAAAGATACTTTTTCTAAATTTCGTTCTTCATAAATATTAATTAATTTGTTATTGTAAATTTATTGAACAGGCAACCAATGTTTTAAAAGTACCTCATATCGCTTCATTTATACTTCATTGAAAATACGGAAATTATGGTATTAACACTATCGCGTAAAGTTAAATTCATTTCTTTTCTTAACTACATTATATATAATTATATATTTAGAACAATGATCTTACTTTAAATAATTTAATAATAGATAATAATATTTTTCTGATTACAATAATAACCTCTAAATACAACTGACTCATAACCCCAAAAATTTAATAATCGATTGAAGTATAACCAAAGCAACAGCACTTTGAGACTCTTCTTTAGATAAATATATCGCCTCATCAGTTTGAGATAAAAATCCAAGTTCTAAAAGAACCGTTGCATTACTATTGTCGTTATCTCGTAACACCTGAAAATTTCCATATTTTAATCCTCTGTTTTTAATGCCAAGTATATCTGCCAATCCTTTTTGTATCATAAATCCTAAATAGGCAGATTCTTCGGCTTGCACTTCGCTTTTAGGATGAATGAAAACTTCTGTTCCTGATGCTGTTCTGTTTATGGCTTGATTACAATGTAACGAAATAAATATATCAGCTTTTAGTTTTTTGGATAGTTCTGTTCTATCGCCTAGAGATATTAATGTGTCTTTATATCTAGTGAGATATAACATTAAAAGGTTTTCAAATAAGGTATTATTGAGTACCACTATTTTAGAAGCAACATCCAAAGTAATATCTTTTTCCTTTATACCATTTCTGCTCGTTGCACCAGCATCTTTTCCACCATGACCAGGATCTATTATTACAATAGGATTCCTTGCTTGGTCTTTAACATTTTGTGCATAAGTAAGATTTAAAAAAACTGTACAGAATAGTAAGAGTGTAATTTGATTTAATGTGTTCATAATAATCGTTTTAGATTACACAATATTCAAGAAATCAATCACTTCCTTAATAATCTTCAAAAGTTTAACACCATCTAGCGTTAAAATTTAGAGATTTTCTTCCTTCATCTTCATTTCATAATAGATTTCACAAAATAAAATTAGAAACTGCCTCTACAGGCTAAACCAAATAATTATGAAAAAATCAATTTTTATCTTACTCACATTCTTGATGACATCAGCATCAAGCTTTGCACAAATTGGTGGTATTGAAGATTCTGTAAACGATGTTTCAGATACCATTAGAACCATTTTCCCAATCATTCTAGGTGTCATCTTTCTTGTTGGATTCCTATTTAATGCTGGTCATTTCTTTGGCGAGAACGCAGACCTTAAAAAAGGTATTACTCGTGTTTTAGTATTTGTTCTCATCGCTGGTGCCGTGGTAGGCATCTTCACTTACTTAATAACTATCGTAGTTTAATGAAGCGATACGAAGTCTATAAAAATATTAGGAAACGGGCAGTCATTTTTGGATTGCCCATTTCCCTGTTTGCCTTAATGATGGTTTCAATTCTTGCCTCATTATTAATCATCATTTTCTCTTTCAGTTTTGGGTTGATAATTGGCATTCTGATTTTCAATTCAGCCTTATATGTTGCCTTGACTCGCATAACCAACAATCCACAACTTTTTCAGATGGCAAAAGCCTTTCCAAAAATTATAAGCAACAAAAGAAATTCCGGCTTCGATTATGAACAAGATTAATATTTCAACATATCAACCCATTTTAGATATTCAAGACAATATCGTATTTGCCAACAATGGCAATGTGATTCTATGTTATGAAGGGAATCTACCAGAAATCTATTCCTTGTCCGAAAAGGATTTTGAGGATATGCATGGTGCATGGTTTCAAGCTTTGAAATCGTTACCTATTGGAACTGTTGTCCATAAACAAGACATCTACCTTAAGAAATCTTATTCTTCAGAAAAACTTCCAAACACCACCTTTTTAGAAAAAGCAACACACGAGTATTTTAGAGGTCGTGGACACATAGAACATAAATGTTATTTGTTCTTTATTTTAACTAAGAACAAAGCACTCAACAATCCGAAATACGTCAATCCCTTCAGAAAAATTTCAAAGGGAATTGTACAAGAATTGGATGATAACATTAAGAGCTTCGCTAATTCTGTAAACGATTCGGTTTCCTTTATAAATAATAGTAGAAAAATAGAATTTCTTCCGCTAAATGCAGAAGATATTCAGCAATTAACAAGTAGTTATTTTAATGGTTTCAATGAAGGATTTGATACCGATATTTTATTGGAAAAGAAAAGCGTCAATATTGGCGAAAACCACTTTGATGCGCTCGCCATCAACAGCGAATTATGCTTTGGCGAAAATGTTCAAAGTAGCAAAACCAATGAGAAATTCACTTCGGACGATTTTGTATTTCATCAAGGGTTTATTGATGGCTTAGGACTTACACTTAATGAAAACCATATTGTTAACCAAATTCTTTATTTGGATGACAAACAAAAGTGGCGCAAGCTATTGGATAAGAAAATAGAAGAACTTAATAAAAGTTCCAATTTTGGTTCACAGAACAAAGTGGTTCTTACAAAAATTCAACACATTCTAGATCAAATCAATGCAGATGACAATTCACGTATTATACGTGGTCATCTCAATATTGTCTATTGGTCGAAAGATGTCAAAAAACTAGACAAAATCACTTCTAAAATAAAAACCGAATTCAAGGAATTAGATATCATTCCTTATTATCCAAGAGGCGAAGAACGCAAAAATTATATCCTAAATAGTTACTGTTGCTTCTCTTCCAATTTTTCAAACAATGATTTATACGTAACCGATTTAAAACATGCACTTTGTCTCTTCATAAATAACACCAATTACAAATCGGATAAAACAGGCATTATCTTTAATGATAGAGAACATAACATTCCGGTATTAAAAGATGTTTGGGATGAAAAAAAGAAGCGAATCAAAGCTAGAAATTTTGCCATTTTTGCGCCTACTGGCGAAGGCAAGTCCTTTCTAGCAAACAATATTTTACGTCAATATTTTGAAAGCGGTGTAAGATTGGTCATTATAGATTTAGGTGGTTCTTACACCAAATTTGCAAAACTCTATCCTGAAAAATACACCGTATTACGATACGAAAGCGGAAAGAACTTAGGTATCAATCCCTTTTACATTAGTGATGTAAAAGATTTGACACCTGAACGCTTAGAGGATTTATCAGTATTTCTTTTTGAATTGTTTGCTTCAGATATGAAAGTGACCAAAGCGCAATCGGTTTCCGTTAAAAAGATACTGCGCCATTATTACAATAACACTTCTGAAAATCATTCTTTGGAAGGTTATTACAACTTTATAGAAAGGAATCAGGAAGATCTTCTGACTACTCTTAAAATCCATCCCGACTACTTTAATGTTACGAGCTTTTTACACGTCATGTCTGAGTATGTTGGCGATGGTCTATATAGTTTTCTATTTGAGGTCAGCGAAGACCAAACCTATAAAATAGAAGACAAACGATTGATTGTTTTTGAACTGGATGAAGTAAAGGACAACAAGGAAATTTTGTCCGTAATGTTGAAGTTGATTAAATCTGCTATCCAAAGAACTATTTGGAAAAACAGAGCAGAAAAAGGCATCATTTTATTCGATGAATTTGCCAAACAACTGAAGTTTGAAAACGTACTAGAAAGTGTAGAATTCTATTATCAGGCTATTCGTAAACAGAATGGCGCTATTGGAATTATACTGCAATCCATTAATCAACTTCCGAATAATTCCACATCAGCGAGCATCTTAGAAAACACGCAAGTTATCTACAGTCTGAATAATGAAAAAGGTTATGACGAATTAGTCAGAAGACTCAATCTATCTAGCCATGATCTGAACCAATTAAAATCCATTAAAAACAATCTTTCTGGTCCAAGAAAGTACACCGAAATGTTTATCAAAATTGGAAAGGAAAGCAACATTTTTAGACTCGAAGTACCGAAGGAAGTGTATGCAGCCTATTTAACCGATGGACAAGAAAACGAAGACATTATGAAGCTCTACGAAGCCCATCACGATATGCAAAAAGCAATAATTCAATTCACATCTAAAACGTAATATTATGAAAAAGAAAATCAGAATTTTAGTAATGGCAGTAACATTAATGCTATTAATTCCATCAAAGGCAACTAGCCAAGGAATGCCTACCTATGACAACACCAATTTTATCAGTTTGGTAAAACAACTTGTAGAATCTGGTAAACAGACAGCTCAAATGATTAAGTCTGTTAAATTTTTGAAGGATGCAAAAGAAGCCATAGAAAAAGTATCTAGTGTGGTACAACAACTTAGAGCGGTTGAGGAAATTGCACAAAATAATCAACGTCTTATTCAGGTTATGCAAAATGATTTACAAGACATTTTGAACTCGCCTTATATAAAACCTGAAGAAGTTACACGAATTGCAGAATCATTCGATGCGATAGTCCAAAACTCATTGGACACCGTTGAATTTATGGGCGAAATTTTATCCAGCGATAATCTTAAAATGACCGATGCCGAACGTGCAGAAGTTCTTAAAAAGAAGGAACAGGAATCCAAAGAAATGGTATCTAATATAACTACAAAAACAAAACGATACAGAGACATTATTTCCTTCAGAAAAATGCAGGATAAAGTCAATAATCGCGAAACAAACTATTAGAAATGACCGCAACCATCATTTTAGGAATTGGGCTAGAATATATCGACACGGTATTTCAAACCATACAGAACAGCAGTTTTTCGCAATATACCATTGCAGGAATGAAAACGCTTGCTGTATTGTTTTTCTTGGTCAATATCCTAAAAAAATACAATGAAGGTATTGCGGATAAAGATGGCTATTCTTGGGGATTGAGTCCAGGCGAACTCGCAAAGAATTTTGCTGTGGTGCTATTGGTTATTTTTTCAACGCAGGTGTTAGGGTTTTTCGATGGTATTTTAGTTGCTATTGAAGGACAATATCGAGGGACAGCACCTGCGTTATTACCATTGCAATTACAGGATTTACCGCTTGAAGAAGAAGTCGGTTTATTAGATGCTGCAAGTATGGCAATGACGTTGCTTTATGAAGCTTTAGTAACACCACTTTATGGATTCAAGATATTAGCTTTTATGCTGAGTACCATTTTATGGATTCTTGACCTGTTTATCTACCCTCTATTTTTAGCAGAACGCTTCTTTCTTTTAGGCATTATGCAAGCATTTTTCCCATTGGTTATAAGTTTAGCTGTATTTGAAAAATTCCGCTCTCTTGCCTACACATTTTTCAAACTCTATGCAGCAGTTTATATGTTAGTGCCAGCATTTTTTCTGGTCAATGTATTTGTCAATGCTATCTATACTGAAATAAACACCAACTTCTGGACCAACTTGTTTGGTACCGATTTTGGCCAGGGCTTTTTTGCACCTGTTGTTCAATTAGGCTCGGTAGGCTTTATCGTATTCCTGAAGTTCAAGTTATATAAACGCGCTACATCTTTCACTCTTAGATTGTTTACCAGCTAATTCAACTCACAATGAAAACACCTTACAAAAACATATACAACGTTCTAAAATTGAATCGATTTATCGTTTTGGCAGTAGTCGTTTGCGCATTGCTATCTAGTACTTTTTCGGTTTGGATGGCATTTAATACAAATAAAAATGCGATGAATAGTGCTTTTGCCATTAATACAGATGGCAGTATCATTCCGCTGAAACTCGTCAACCAAAAAGAAAATTTTAAGGTTGAAGCTTTGGCACATTTAGAACTGTTTCACAATTACTTCTATAATATTGATGCAAGCAATTATGAAAAAAATCTTAAAAAGGCACTTTGGCTTGGTAATAGTTCAGTCGATAACTTATATCGTCAGAAAAAAGCGGATGGTGTCTA
The DNA here is from genome assembly GCF_016827605.1 of Hyunsoonleella ulvae. Lineage (GTDB taxonomy): Bacteria > Bacteroidota > Bacteroidia > Flavobacteriales > Flavobacteriaceae > Jejuia > Jejuia ulvae. The sequence continues at coordinate 359,278 of NZ_JAEPJQ010000001.1, forward strand.
TAATCGATTATTACAATATTCATTAGTCCAAAAAGTACTAAGCATCGAGTCGCAGATAACAGAAAATAATGGTTCATATAGTTTTACTACCACAACCATTTTTGAAATCAATAGAGGTTCTATAATCGACACATATGAATTGGTTTCCACCGGAAACTTAATTATGGTTGACCGAAACTTCCCAAACAATCCGCACGGACTTTTAATTACAAATTATTTCGAAAACACTCTAAAAAAATTAAGCGATGAAAGTAGAAAAGAATAAAATCGTATTTATAGCAGTATTAGCTATTGTTTTCATATTCCTGATTTCCTATTCCGTAATGGTAATGGGCGATGACGAAAGCGAGAATGACAATCTTGAACAAACCTTAATACCAGATTTGGAAGAAAATCAAAAAGAGTATGATTCTAAGTTAGATGCTCTTAATGATTTAAAAGAAGTGCGTGAAAACAATGCACCCAGCATCTATGATGAAAAATTAATTGATTCTTTAGGCTATTACGATCCAGATCTTCCAGAACGTGAAAGAAAACGTATTGTAGATAGTATTTATGATGCAGGTAAAATTCAATACTCAGATAAAAAATATCAAAACTTCGGACAGAAGAAAGTCGAAAAGAAGCAACCTATAGAAATTGATTCTTCAGAAATACTTAGAGAACTTAAAATTCAAGCTAAAGAATTAGGCTTGGAACATCAACTGTTTTTTGCAGCTGCACCAAAACCCAATGAACTTTCTATTATTGGCAATACGGATGCTACCATTTACGTGGTTGTTGATGGCGACCAAATTGTAAAGGCAAACACCAGATTGAGAATGCGACTTACCAAAGCTGCAACAATCAACAGTAAACTAATGCCCAAGAACACACTTGTATTTGGTTTCATCAGCTTTCAACCCAATCGTGCTTTAATTGAAATTGAGAATATCAATCATCATCCCACAAAACTCAAAGCTTTCGATTTACAAGATGGTAGTGAAGGTATTTATGTGGAAAATAACTTTAGAGCTGAAGCGACAGGTGAAGTTCTGGACGATGTTATTGGCGATATCAATATTCCAACTGTTCCGCAAGTAGGCGGCATCACTAAAGTCCTTAGACGTAGTAATCGAAATGTGAAGGTTACTGTACTGAACAATTATAAACTTATTCTAAAACCAAAATTATGAGACCAATACTATTAATATTAGCTATGATAATTTCAACTTTCGTGGAAGCACAAACAAGAATACTTGACACCATTTATGCTAATGACACAAAAAATGTGGCACTCTTTTTTCCTGAGCCTATACGTCAAGGTATAACTGGCTCAGAAAATTTTGTATTCACTTACAATCGTGAAAAAGAACAATATTTTGGTTTACTACAAGCTAAACAAGGAAAAGAAAGTAATCTACTGGTAATCAATAGAAATGGTTCGATTTTTTCGTATATTGTAAGGTATAAAGCGCAGCTTTCAAAGCTCAATTATTTCATCCCGATGACAAGTAGTATTGGGAATGAAAAACCAAAAGTCAAAGATTCAATTCAGACTGAAACTTTTGAAAAAAAGATTGATAACAGTACGTATTATTATCAAAAATTCTGCTCTTATCTTCTCGATAGAAGACAATATCTAGGAAGATATACAAGGCGAAATAGCGGTGTTATCATGAGGCTTGAAAATATTGTTTTTGATAAAGAAGAGCTCTACTTCGTTATTCAAATTAGGAATAATTCTACTTTGGATTATGATTTGAATTTCCTTAACCTTTCCGTTGAAACACGACAAAAAGGAAAAAAGAAATCTTTACAACGTTTGTACATAGAGCCTATTTTTAAACATCATCTGCCTTCTAAAATTGTGGTAAATGAAACGGTAAGATTTATATATGTCATGCCTAAATTTTCGTTATCTAATGACAGAAGAGTAGTTTTAGAATTAAATGAGAAAGATGGCGAACGAAATATTGAAATGAAAGTATCACATAAATATATCAATAACCCAAATTAATAATATCATGAAAAAAATAGCCATTTACTCACTTGTTGCCTTATTTATTTCTTGTGCGGGAACTACGAATTCAGATCCTCCATCGGTAGCAGAAATCGTTGCAGAAAGTTTTTATCAAGGCAAAGAAGCCACGCTTAAAAAGCATACAACACCAGAAGGTTTTGCCACATTTTCCAATCTTCAAAAAATGTTTGCTAAACCTAAAGGTTCAGAATCAAATTTTAAACTTATAGATGAAGTTACAGAAGGCGATGTTGCTTGGATAAAATACTCGACCTCTTATGACAAAACACCAGGCATTTTTAAATTGGTAAAGCAAGATGGTGTTTGGAAAGTTACGGTTAGAGATCCTAAGGAAAAAGCGCCGTTGTGAAAATTAGATACTTTTTTTAAATATAAAATTAACTTATAAGGGATGAAATTACTTTCATCCCTTTGTGCTTTTGTCTTTCAATTTCATCAATTCTACTGAGCCTGTATCTTTATCAATAAAAATGAAATCTGCTTGATCTTTTGATATTCCATAATTTTCTCTTGCGCCAAAAATTGTTGTCTTATCTGTTATAAATTCAATATCCTCATTAATCGAGAAAGAATATCGCTCTACTGTAGAATTAATTAAAGTATCAGCATAATTTGGGTAATCCTTAAATTTAATTTCATTATAGTTGGTATCAAGAATATTTACAAATGCTTTCTCCGCATCTTTAAAAATTCTTAATCTATCTTCTAATTCATTTTTCCCAAGTTCATTAAAATCTGTCGGATGCAAATATTGCTTTATTTCTAATGAATTAATATCGAAAAAAAACAATATCATTTCATCTGTAACCCTAGAACCTTTAATATGCGGATGCTCATTTGAAAGTATTCTAAGTCGCTTGTCATGAGGTTTAATCACAAGCCTACTAAAGCTATCATTCTTCGTAGAAATTCCTATGTAGTGCAAATGGTACTTTGTAAAATCTCTGTAATTTTCAAACCCTGAGAAAAATGGTGGTTGATATGAAAGATTATAAAGAAATTTCTCTGTTGTGAACCAATCTATTACTTCAGGATCTTCAGATTTTTTCCATATTCTAATTAACTTATCTCCAAGTTCTATATCTAAATCTCCAAATTCCATAAGTGGTAAATCATGAGCTTTAAACAATTCAACTAAATCTATACTTCCGGACATTTCATTGCCTCCAGATTCAAATTTAAAGTTGATTTTACCTGAAAGACTCAAATTCATCAAAACTAAATTTTCATTTTCAAAAATGAATTTTGATTCTGCCCTTTGTCCTATAAAATAAATTTTACTTCTCTTAAACCAATCTAAAGACTCCGTATCGTTTTTCAGCCACTCAGATTCTTGATTCGAAATGGGTGGATATACTAATTCTAAATAATGTATTTGTGCCCTCAATATCTATAATTTATTCTTTTTCGTTTTCTCTCTCCAATCAATAAGTTTAGCACTATAGTCTGCTCCTAAGTTATCGAGAGTTCCAATATTATTTTCGAGTAGTAATTCAACCGCATTCCATTTTCCTTTCTCTCCTGCCCAGTAAACAGCTCTTTCTGCTCCACTATCAAGATTATGAAGGTCATTATCTATTAAGAATTGTAACAACGTTACTTGACCTGTACTAGCTGCACTACAAAAAATACCGTTAAACTCGTTAAAGTAACCAAGTAGCAATTCCATAATTGGTAGATTACCTTTAGCTGCTGTCCATTGCAATGCAGAAGTCTCATTTTTATATTCTGCTGATTTCCCAATGAGATACTTTACAAGTTCCAAGTCCTGAGCATCACAAGTATATGCAAGTACCATTTTTTTAGCAGCAGATTCATGAGAAATTCCATTCTCTAGAAAATAGGTGACAATTTTAGAATATCCTTTTCTAGCAGCAATATCTATACACCAATCATTAGCAACATGAATATCTACTCCGTGTTTTACACATGTCTTGATAAATCTTAAATTGCCTTCAAAACAGGATTCTATGAAGCTTTTTTCTTGGTCTGTCATATATTAAACAGGTCTTATATTTCCATTAAATTTTCTCTATCTTTCAAATAGTAATATTTTTCCTTTCCTGAACTAAAATAAGCATTTCGAGTGGCTTTAAATTCCATTTTCTTCAAGTCTATATTCATTGTTAAAGCTCTTATTTCCCCACCATCTTTGTGTTGAATAATAAATGTTGAAATTGTAAATCCGTGTTCGGACAATCCTGTAAAATATTTAATATCAATTATTTTTGAGCCAGGTTCAAAACCTTTCTTTATCATTTCTCTTGTGATATGGTCTTTACCATAATCAAATATGACTTGAATATCGTTTAAACGTTCTTTCCTTTCAGCCTCAGATAGTTTTGTCCACATTCGATAATCGTCCATAAACATAAACTTCGTTTTCCTAATTAAATCTGAAGCTTCAAATTTAGATTCATCTTTCGATAAGTTTTGAACATTAGTTTTATTTCCTTTTTTCTTTTTTGAAATCAGTTTATAAATCCAATAGAATGGAAGTCCGAGAAAGAATAATATTAATAAAATAAGTAGAATTCCTGTCATTGGTTATTTACTCATATTAATTTCCCAATACCCTCTAGTACCATCTTTTCGTTCTAAATAGCCTTTTTCTTTAATAGCATTTATATGTTTACCAACAGCAGATTCATTGATACCTAAAACTTCAGCTATTTCATTATAAGTTATGGTTTTATTTTCAGCAATTAGTTTAAGTACTTCTTTTTGCCTTTTAGTCAATTTAGAATTATCGTCTATTTCACTACCTATTACACCACCTATTACACCACCTATTGCACCACCTTCTCCATTATCTTCTTTATCATCTACTTTAGTAGTAAGTTCTTTAGTAACAAAAGCCATTCTAAGAAAGTTTTCAGAAAAATTAAAACTCTCTTTACCATAATGATCTAAAATACGTGGAATACCAGAACCCAATTGTTCTACTAACTCCAAGTCTTTGAATATGCGCATCAGTTCTTTGTTACGAGGGACTGAAAACCCTTCAAAAAATTCTTGCTGACTCAATCCTTCAGGTAAACCTCCAGCAGATGTAATTTCAATTCTATCTGAAAAAATCTCAAACTTGGGCGGTACTTCATTGGTATAATCATTATGTACAAAAGCATTAATAATGGCTTCACGTAATGCAATAGGATTCCATAGGTGGCTTTGTTCTCTCTCCTTTGAAGTGATTTTTGTAGCTATTCTATTTTCTACAGCAATTTTATCTATGACTTGTTTAGTTGCCTTTGCTAAACACTCATTGCCATACTCATTACTTTCTATTAAATCTGTTCGATTTGTACCAGAATATTTAGCAACTTTAATAGACGTATTATTCTTATCTGCCAAAAGATAAGCTGCATAATTATATGCGCCATCTTCAGTAAGTAGTTCTAAATTTTTAGCAAATGCGTTGCCTAGTTTATAGCCTGATTCTTCATAATATATTTTCAGTTGGCTAAAAGTCAAGTCTTGTGTCGTTGCTTTGATTTTACTTATGGAATTTCGAGTACGTTTAGAAAAAAGCGTATCAATCATTTTTTGAGGCATTGGTTCTGCAGCAGTTCCAATTCGTATAAAGCACCCCTTTTCACTCATACCATATTTTCTTAAATGATATGGTTTTTCTGGTCCACTTGCTACAATAATTTTTATGATATCCTTACCCTCACGTTCTTCACTAACAATATCAAATAAGCCTAATGCAGATGGTTTAATATTGTGTTTCAACCGATCCTTTATCTTTAATTGGTCACTATCTGAATCTGCCAAACCATAAGTTTTTCCTGTTTTATCAATACCTATATAGATAATGCCACCTTCGCGATAGTTCAGAAAAGCAATGACTTCTTTTTCTAATCCTTCAGTAAGCTCTTGTTTGTATTCTATACGATTGGTCTCGGTCATGAAAATTGAAATGGTCTAACTAATTACGCTATAAAGATACTGATATTAATTTTTGAAAATCGATCTAACTTCTTTATAAACTCTATCAAAATTAGCTTGTAAATCAGCATCAGAATAGTTCTGCTGCTTTGTTGGTAGTCGCTTTTCAATTTTAGGCAATTTAAATTGTACTTTTCTGTCCTTTCCATCTGCGAACGTAATAAATTCGCCTTCTTTCAGTCTGAAAAACACATCAGCTCTAATTTTTGCAACCTCACGCTCTCCTGTTGTAATTCGTGTGTCAAAATTAAGATTATGACCTCTGTTTACGCTTGTGGTTTCTTTCTTTACAATTTCAAAAAAGCGTTCGTAATATTTAGCTGTGTCTGGATCGTTTACCTTTCCGAAGAATTGATATGATAAATTACTTAAAATTGCTTTACTCGCCTTATCTCCATACATCATATCATTCTGTATTTTGTCTTGCATTACATAAATCGTGGCAATATCATAACTACGCAATGTCGCTGGAATTCTGTGCATATTTAATAATCTGATTGTTGGTGCTTCTTCCATCAACAAAAATGAAGCATTTGAATTTCGCACGCTCATTTGCTTTGTAATGGTGTGAATAATAGTCGCAATGATTGGCGAATAAGCTGTTTCGTATTTTGGATTATTGACTACTGAAATCGCTAAAGGTTTGTCCTGGCTATTTATGTCGAGCGGAACATCATCTGCGGATAAAGCCATAAAAATACGTTGCGTACTTATTTTTTTGAGCGCATTGGCCAAAGTGCTTTTTACACCAGCCGTTTGTCTGTCTGAATCCTTACCACTAATAAAAGCGTCAGCCATCGCTCTCGATGTTGTATTCTTACTTAAAAATGCAATTAGACTTGAAGTGTTGAGATATTGGTAAACAGCTATTAAGTGAGGTAATGTACAATATTGTGGATGCGAGGTTCTTAACTTCCAAATCAATCCACTAATTAAGCCTTCAGCTGCATCATTAAAAAATTTTGTTGTTCCTATACTTCCGGATTCTCTTTGTTCTAATAGGTTTTCTATAAGCACTCTAGCGACCTCATTTACGCTTTCTTCATTGGTCATATATCTTGGTGCTATTGGATTCACTCGGTCATGAATGTTATCGAATGAAATTACTTTAAAATCAATCTCATTTTTTTCAAATAAAGGAAATGCCATTTCTGTGATTTCAAAGTTTTTATAATCGTGAATTACACCAGAAAATTTATGTTTGCTGAAATGCTGAAGGAAATTAAAAACCACGCTTTCAGTTTTTCCACTTCCTGCAGAACCAATAATTGAAGCGCCTCGTTTGATGTTATTAATTTTGAAACTCCCTCGTTTTACTTTGAAATGAACTTGGTGCTTATCATTAGAATCCAAAATGTCATTCTCCTTGTGAAGAAACACATATAATACTGTATTGATAAGCAAAAGCGGACAACCGATATAAAGAATCTGGATAACCCAATGCATTAAATACGGACTCAATTTAAAAAGCAACCCTAAACAAATAACAATCAAAATCAGGTTTACAAAAAAGGCGTATCTCGTCATTTTGAAAAGACTTGAAAACACCAAGCTCATTCCAAACAGTAATGCAATAGTAAACGTGATTCCTTGTATTTCCATATTATATACCTATTGAACCCGATTTAATTGCTATGTCCACACCACGTTTTAAATACTTTATGGTTTTAAGTGCTAACTGCACTTGATTGGTTGGAATACTCGCCATAGGGACTCCAGATTTTGCAAGCATTTTAAATGCTACTGCTTTCTCACTTGCTGGCAATCCTAATAATGTTGTGAAGTACAGTTTTGGATTTTTAATGAACTCTTTTTTCGATTTATAGGATTCTGCATAGTTGCGTTTGTAACCAAAAGTTTTATCAAAAGTGCTTTCGGCTTTTGTGAAAAACGCATCTCTATCAAAACCACGTTTTACAATTTTACCATGCATCTCAACTTCCGAACCTTTGTATTTAGATCCTGGTGATAGACTAACAGAATTTGAGGCATCTTTTCGACTCACGATAATATGAATATGACTTTGATTACCTGCTTTTTTCATGCCTTGAACAATCCGTTTACCATTTTGTCGATGTGGTGCCTCGGCTTCGAGTTTGCTAATTTGGGATTTCATTTTCTTTATATTCCCATCTAATTGACCTTGTTCAATTTTCCGAATATCAGTTTTTAGCTGAAGTATTTTAGTGGCAAAAGGTTGGTTTTCTTTAACCTGTTTATCTGTGCCTTTGAATGTTCTTTGATGCTCAATTTTTGCAAAATATTTTATGTCGTCAACAGTTATTGGTTTACCATTAATTTCTCGATTAAAGGACGTTGCATAATCGTTCATTATGACTCTAGTATATTTCTTTAAATCTTCAGAATTATTCTGTAATTTTCTTAATTCATATTTACTTGGACTAACTGTAATGGAATAAAATTTTGGTTCTTTCTTTTTGAGTTTTGCAGCATTGCCATCAATTTCTTTTACCACATCTTTGGCTTCAATTTCATCGCCATATTGATTGAAAAAATGTTCCACATCTTCTTGCTCCAAACCTTGATTTTCTTTCTCCAGATACTCAGCAAAATCCGCAGAACTTTGTGAATAATCTCCTCCTAATTTTTGAGCTGTGATTGTGATATACATAATATTATAATTGATTACTTGAATCATTTTTTTCTACAATTAACACTTCCTTCTCTTTGACCTCTTTTTCTAAAATCAACTTTTCTTGCTTTGGTTCAAACTCCATAAATAAAGATCGCAACATTGCAGTTGTGGGTTTATCATGGTTCTTTTCTATGTCCTTTATAATGGCAATTACAGCATTGATTCGCTTCTTAATTTTACTCTCCAATGTTTGCATATTTGGCCCTAAAGTTTCATTTGGTGAAATGCCATTGTCCTCAAAAAAGTCCAGCATCAGAAGCAAAGTCATCGATTGTGATTTAGATAATTTTTTACAAAACACTCGAAAACGCTCTGCTACTGAAGTTTTAATCCCGAGCTTCTCAAATCGCTCTTTTTCATATCCTTTATCCATTTTTCTGAAAAAATTTGTTGTTTTGATTGGGCTGCGAGGATTTTTTCTGAAAAAACCATGTTACACATTCAAATATCAAAACAATCAATCGCCGAAAGGTGTTGATTTTACTAGGGTTTTGAAAAACTGAAAATCGAAACATCGCGCTAGCGTGTTACCCTCTTGCTATTCCTTTTCGTCCAGCTCGCTGGACAAAAAAAATACCATTACATCCAAAAATGTAATGGCTTTTTCTGTAATACAAATTGAAATTAGATTTTTTAAGAGTGTTATTATTGAAGTTTAAAAGTATCTTTAACAAACCGCTCTTTTTGTTGCAGAATATAAAATATGGGCATAAAAAAAGACCTCTGAAATTTTCAAAGGTCTTACAATTTTAAAGAACGTTTATATATTAAACACGTATGTGTAACTATACAAATTTCTTATTGCTTCTTCGTCTAGCATCTTGTCCAAATTTTGATTATTAGCAGATGCATATTCGATAATGTCCTTTCCATATTTATGCTTAACATCTTCTTTAGAATTGTTAAGCAAACGCTCTTGCGCTTCTTCACTCAAATCGGTAAAATTTATATAAATCATAGCTTTTCGTTTTATAAAATTCCGTTATCTGAAAAACTATAATAATCTCCATCAGGTGCAAAAATCAAATGGTCGAGAAGCTTAATATCAAATAATTTTGCAGCATTCTTAATCTTCTTCGTTAGGCTTTTATCAGCTTCACTAGGCATCAATTTTCCACTTGGATGATTGTGCGTTAAAATGATTGCTACCGATAGCGATTTTAAAATGACCGCAAATAAAATTCTTAAATCTACCAACGTTCCGACAATTCCACCTTGTGAAATTTGATATACGCCTTTTACCTTATTACTATTATTTAGAAGTACAATTTTAAATACTTCGTGTAGTGCAATAGTATCTTTATCCCAATCCTCAAACAACAATTCGGCTGCATCTTGAGAACTGTTTATTTTTTGCCACATAGATGATTTTAAACCGCCTTTGTAGCTAATTTTTATTTCATTAACTTTGTTCTTCATTGTTTCTATTATTAGTTATAGTGAGAATGAAAAAGAGGGCGCATCTTTCCACAGGAACGCCCTCTTTTAATTTCAATTATTCAGTAGCGTTATCCTCGCCTTTAATTCCCAAAAGCAGAATTTCATCAATTACCACTTCGGTAACATATCTTTTTTCTCCCTCTTTGGTTTCATAAGAGCGTGAGGTCAATTTTCCCTCTAATGCTACTTCTTTTCCTTTGCCTACATATTTCTCAACGATTTCGGCAATCTTTCCCCATGCTACAATATTGTGCCATTGGGTGTTTGTCACTTTTTCTCCCTTAGAATCTTTATAAGATTCATTGGTTGCAATTGAAAATTTTGCAACTTTCTTTCCGCTTTCAAGATTTGTGATTTCTGGCTCGTTTCCTACGTTGCCAATTAACTGTACTTTGTTTCTTAGAGTACTCATAATAAAAAATTTAAAGATTAATATTGACCTATCTAAACTATTCAGAAAGGCTTTGTTATTGATTTACTTATTATATCCAGAGCGTTTTCCTTTTTTTGTTTTTTTAACTTTTGTTCTACTTCCTTTTTATTGATTTTGTAAGATTTCATAAGATTCATTTTAGATTTACTTCCCATAGAGCCGACGCTGTTACCTTCTTTTTGTTGCTTAGTGCTGTCCAATATTCAGCTTTGTATAGACATATAAAAAGTGCGAGGTACGAGCCTGGTTATGCTGTCGTTCAAAGCTGAATGTTGTTATTTTGCTGTCAAAAAAAGGTATGACGGTGTTGGATTACGGAAGTGAACCTAAATTCTTTGTGAAATACAAAATCATAGGAATTGGAACAAAATGCAAATAATTTTTTCCTATTTAGCGGACTTAATTCGCACTTTTTACTTGAAAATGAAGTGTGCCTTTCCAGAGCAACGGAAAGGGTTAACGGAATGAAAAGTCAAAAGTGTGGATTATGTCCAAGACTTATTATAATGAAGCTCTTTTTCTGGAATGAAGTTTTTACGGAATGAAAGGAAATGTGCTGAATGACTTAGGTAAATAAAATGTTGTCAAATATTACTGTACTTTCTAGGTAAGAGTAATCTTTATTTTTAAATTAGGTGATTCACTTAAATTCAATTAAAATCGAGTCCGAAATATTAGACATAAATCAATTGTATGACCATCTTGTTCTTACTAAAGAAGAAGGTATGGTAATCTATATCTTAGATTCAAGGATTAAAGCAGGTAAAGTTTCTAAATACTTTACTTATCGTGATATTGAGAAGTGCATTAATGAAAGTGCTAAAATAGAAGTTGGCTCTATACCACAAACAGAAAAAATTGTTAGAAACTTACTTCATTTTTATATTGAAAGACCACCAAATGAAGAGTTGAAATTTGCGCTTACCAACTATGCGAAAAAATTTATCGATTTAATCCATAAAAAACTTCATAGTCCACTTAAACATTTTCCACTTAAGAAAACGTTTCAGAAATATGCAGATTTTAAATCTTCGGAAATTGAAACTATAGCTGATTTTGAATTATGGTACGATTTACAATTTCACAATAACAGTAAACAAACCATTATTGACCACCTTGAAGCTTTAAAGGATGTTGTCAATTCATCCATAAGCCGACTTAATGATTTATTGAAAAATGAATCAGAAGACCTTTTGACCATTACAAAAGAATTTACATTAATCTTTGATGAAATTGGGCTAAAGTCCGAGGAAATAAAATATACTCTTCGTTTAGGAAACACTCTAAATATTGAAATTGAAAAAGTCGTTGATTTTTTCTATAAAGAAATAGATGAGTTTAAGCATCCTGAAAATAGTACTGAACGAGAAAAATTTGAAAAACTAAACGATGACTACAAAAAGGCTTTGCATATAAAAACAGAAGTAACTGATTTTTTCTATGATGTAGATTATCGATTAAAGCAATTGATGGATAAGTCATTATATGCTAATAACCAATTAACAAATCTTCAAAATAGCTTTAGAAACCAATCAAGGATAAGAATAAATTTAAAGAAATTATTGAAATTCACATTAGAGCAAGCTTCGTATTCCAATAAACACATTATCACTTTACCTAAATCCTTTCCAATAAAATCAATACCTATTGAGAGATTTAAATTTATAGAAGTACCTTATTACCACACATATGGAATTCAGAGAAACGAAATACTACCAGCTCATTACGACAATGAATATGCAAGGTCTGAAAGAGAAAAGGTAGAAAAAGACCTTTTTAGGCAAGAGAGTGCTGCAAAATTACTTAGAGAGTATAAAAGTATTCTCGAAGAGAAAAAAGAACTGAATTTCACAGAGCATTTCTATAAAATTCTAGAACGTGAAAATGATAGTGAAATAGCTTTAAGCGTTGGTTTTGACCTTTTCCAATTTGCAAACAGCAATCCCAGATATCAAATAGAAATTACAAAGGATTTGCCAGAGGCATATTCCGAACAAAAAATATTAGTATGGAACATGAAAATAAACCAAATTCTTTAGAACATCCTTTTAAGTTTTTAGAAAATAATGATGTTAAAGAAAAATTTGCAAACCTTAACATAGAACTTTTAAGTGGCAGACACATTCAAAAGGACTCAAATTATTACCTCTACCAGTTACTAAAAAAATATTTTGAAGAACTAAAGTTCTACTATGCCAACTTCTATGGTTTAGAGTTAGAAAGAGACTATAAAGATGACATCACATTTTATTTTCTTGATTTTACAGAAGATTCAAAGGGTGCTTTAAGCTCAACGAGAAGACATAAAGAATTATCCAGCTTACAGACCGTAATGGGCATAATGCTATTAAATATGTATTATGACAGGTACTTTGAAAATATTAAGGAAATAACATTTCCAGATATTAAAAAGGAAATTTTATCTGGTGAAAACAGTAAGCATTTCAAAAAATTATGGTTTAAAGAAATAAGAGATGAATATTCGCCCAACGAATGGAAGCGTGTGATTACCAATATTAAAAATACTATACGAGATTTTGAAAAATTAGGATGGGTAGAATCTATGGCTAAAGACGAGGGTGAAGACATCCACTTTAAGCTAAAAGAACCTATTTATCGTTTTCAAAAATTATATGAAAAAGAAATAACCCACATTGATGAATTTATAGAGAACTACTTATTACAGACAAATGATTAAATACCCACGAATATATTCTTTTTCTACAGTTGGAATCATAATGCATTTTAACCAAGATTATTTATTACACCCTATTAGGACAGATTTCACAGGAAAGAACGGAATAGGGAAATCACTTATTGCCGACCTTTTTCAAATTCTTTTTATCTCAGATAAGCAAAAAATAGCGTTTGGTACTGAAAGCTTCAAGAACAATACGCGATTACTTCACACACTTCCTTATAAAACTTCAGACGCTTATATTTTTATTAATATTGAAGTAGAAAAAGATAGCTTTATCACTTTAGGCGTTAACATACCCAATAAAAAAAGCAGACCACTCAAATCATTTTGGATTCTTAATAAAGCTCATGGTATAAATGATAATAATGAATTAAGTGATTTAAGCATTGCTAAAAACAACATACCATTTTTTAAGGATTTTATTCATGATAATAGTATCCCACCAATAGAGAAACTTGCCATTAAACTAAGGGATGAAAAACAAATATATCTTAGAAGCTTTTCAGATAAGAATCAAAAAAATGAACTTTACACTTTCCTATTTGAAAATAGAGTATTACCAATCGACCTTTCTATAGAATCTAATCTTGACGCTTTTGCGAAAGTCATACAGTCGTTCTCAAAAGCAAAAACGTTAGACACAGATAGTGACGATAGCTTAAAGAGCTTTCTTTTTGAAGATAAAACAGACAACCTTAAATCTGAATATGAAAAACATAAAGCAGACTTAGAAAAACTCATTAATGATTACAAAGACCTTGAAGAATTAATTGCAGATATAGAAAATAAACAAGAACGTCTTACCAATTTAAGTTCTTTAAACAGCCTCTACCTCAATTCATTTAAGGAACACCTTTTAGTAGAATTCACGCATACTGAAAATGAAATTTTAAAAAAGAATCAATCATTAAAAGATATAAACACACAACTATTAGAAGAAAATAAACTAATTAAATCATTACAAACTGATAACCCAAAAGTTAAAAAAGCAGCTCTAAAAGCTAAAAAAGAACATGATAATCTTGATAAAACCATAAAGCACTTAAAAGAATACAGCGACATTTTCGCTAAAATAGAAGCATTAGAATCTAAGGTGAATGAATTAGAATGTATTAAGTTACCTGCAATTGAAAATGAAGCAAAAATCTCTATTAAGAATATCGAAACTTTTGAAATTTCGGAAATAAAACGTAGAATATCTCATTTTACAACTGTTTTTGAAGATTATGGTTCTCTTGAAAGCATCGAGCAAACCATTGAATCCCAAAAAGAGACACTTGATAATCGAAAGAGTTCACTCAAATCAAATAAAGCGGACATTCGCGAATTACTTAACCTTCTCTCTAAAAATAAGAAAAACTCTCTGTTTGCTCAACTTTTATCGCAACAGAAAACATTAACTAAAAGTCAAGAAGCAATTCTATTTGCAATCTTAAAAGGTGTTCATTGGAAGAAACCAAATGAAATAATCGCTGGCATTAGGTATGTTGAAAGTTTAGCATTTATGGATGAAAAATTTATTGAAAATGATTCTGAAAATGATGGTTATTGGTTTAGTATGGGTGGCATAAAAGAGTTTATATCTTCAACAAAAGATAAACAATTATTCAAAGATAAAGACAAACTTGGGAAAGCACTTTCTAATCAAACAACAAAACTGAACAACCAAATTAGTCTAATCGATAAAGAACTTTCACACATTGAATCCTTTTTTAGAGGTGAAAAATTTGAACAAAAATCAATACATATTGACCAAAAGTTAGACCAAAGAATTAATGACTTTTCTAAACTAAAAGATTTAAAACTTTCTTTAGGTTTAATTCAAAATCTTGAAGTTAAAAAACAGAGCTTAAATACTCAAATTTTTAATGAGAACAAGCTATTAAAAAAAGTAGAGCTAAAAATCAATATTCCCATTGAAAAAAAGAACCTTGCTAATCAGCTAGAAAAACTTAAAGAAGAGTTAGAATCTATCGACATAAAAGAGCGAAACCTATCTTCTCAATATAGTTCTGATAAAAGTAAATTGGAAGAAAAACTACGATTTTTACCATCACTCAAAAACCAACCTTTGGATTTGGGAAAATCGCTTACAGATTTAGAAAATCAACGTAAAAAAATTGAAACAGATTTTTACAAATATTTCCCAGATTTAGACATCAAGAATATAGATAAATCGAGGTACACAGGTATTGAAAGAAATCCTTTATATACTGAGTTTCAATCCAACAAAACTAATTATATAGGTGATTATAAAGGAATTATAAGCTCATTTGAACAAATTAAAAACGACCCAGAAATTAACGAACAAATTACACAAGTAACATATAACTTTGAAATACTTGAGCGTGTCCTTTTAGGTCCAAAAATAAAACACTCAGCTAATATTTCAGAAGAGCTTAAACAACTTAACAGTAGTAGATATAGAATGTTTGGTGCTATCCATGAAACGATGTTAAATATTTTTAAGCAAACCAAAGGAAAGTTTGATGAATATCATGAAACTATAAAAGCGTTAAATAAATTTTTTAAAGGAAAGAAAATTAGTGGTAAATATTATTTTCAATTGGAATTTAACAAACCGTCAGACTTTGATATTAACTGGATTAATGATTTACAGGCCACATCCCAACAGGTGCATAGTGCAGGTGAACTTCCCTTAGGTGAATCTGTCGAGAGTTTTGTAGAGAATTTTTTCATGAAAACCACCAGTTTTAATCAAAAAATAAAATTTTCTAATTTGCTTGACCCGAAGACGTATTTTGAGTTAAGGACAAAATTTACTGATGAGTTTGATAATGAAAAATCTGGTGGTAGTACTGGCGAAAGTTATGCAGCGATTGTACTGCTAGGTATAGGTAGATTGTCCGTAGTTTTAAATGCTGATTTACCAGGACTTCGATTCCTTATTTTAGAAGAGGTTTCAAATTTAGATAATTTGAATTTTAGCACTTTCCCAAATATTGCTGAAGAATTCGGTTATCAGATTCTTACAATGACACCACGACCATTTGGCTCAGATACCGAACAAGGTTGGTATTTGCATCATTTAATAGAAGGTGCTGGCGATAAAAATATTAACTATCCTATTCCTAATAGTTATTTTAAAACCAATGAAGGCAGGGAAGATTTAGAAACGTATCTAAAAGCACAATCAAATTAAGAATGAATTGGACTGTATTAAAATCTCTACATCAGCTTTTTTTAGACCGAAAAACTAAAGTTAAGCATTCTCTAAAAGAAGATTCATCCTTTCAACTATTGGTATCTAATAAAGAAATTATAGAAGTAGGTAAAAACTATTTGCCTGGGCTTCTTTTTGATTCGTATTATAAAAAACATCATTTAAACCAGTTTCCTATTTATTTTGATTTTTTAGAAACCCATAATCTTTTAAAGAAACGATTTGAAGAAGAGGATATAAAGACTCTAATTGAATTACAATCAAAGAAGCAAAGTGGTAATCTAATACCTAGTAGAGAACAATTAATTGAAGCACAAGAAACCGTTAGAGGGTTCTCAACAATGTTTTTTAAAAATGACAAGTACTTAGATAAAAAAGACTCATTAATAAAAGCCATTAATCAAATACTTGATATTACACTTGTAGAGAACAAAGACCAACAGTATCTATACATACTTCAATGTGAAAAACCAGAATTAATTGTTCTTTGCGAAAATTTAGACTTTTTAAGAAAAGACAAAATGCCTCGTGAGAATAATTATGAACTTTGGTACGCAGGTGGAAAAAATGTTCCCAAATTAAAATACGCAGATACGAGAGGACTTCCCATTTTTTATTCAGCGGATTGGGATGCAGATGGTTTAGAAATTTATGAGTTAGCCAAAGAAAAAATTCCGGAACTTCAACTTTTATTCCCAACGGCCATATCAAAAAGTATTGTTGATACTGAACATAGTAGTCATTGGAAAAATCAAGATAAACCAGAAGCACTTTCAAATTTAAGTTCTCATTTGTATTCAGAGAAGTACAAAGCAAAGATTAAAAAACTTATAGAGACGAATCATTGGATTATTGAGGAATCTAACGACTTAAAAAAAATGATTCAAAACAGTTTCTCTTGAATATCTAAAATACCATCGTCTTTTGACACTTTATTCTTTTTCAAAATTCCCTTAAGCGCTTTTCTTCGCTTATCATAAATCCATAATCTCAGATTTTTTAAGAGTCCTTTTTCATAATCCGACAGTTCTTTTGGTGCTATTTCAATCATAGCTTCTAATTGGTCTTTACTTTTGGTCTGTATTGCATATTGAAGTCCTAGCCATGTATAAATATTTACCCATTCTGTTTGCATGGGTGCTTCAAAAGTTCTTGGCATCATGTAGGCTAAAGTCTCTGTAAGCGATGCCATTTTATCTCCTGTCATTGAGCACATTATTCTTGATAATTTTATTTTACCTAGAATGTCTTTTGGTATGGTGTCTTGCCATGCGCATTTAAAAACTATTATTGGACTCGCAAGGCAATCCATAAAATCGAAAACGAAATCGCTCTTTTCCTTTTTAGTTGGTTTTACTACCTTTTCCTTTATTATAATCGGCTTACATTCAAAACCGAAATCGAACTGAACTACTTTTAAATTTTCCATGATGTGAGATTTTAGGTTAAACAATTAGTTAATAATACCTGGTAATTTTCAGGATGCTTTTCCCTGTAATAAGCCAAATGACTTTCTCCACTATCGACATCGTAATTTTCACTACTTACTCGATAATGTTCTTCTGCTTCTTGTAATGAGATGCTGGGTTTTTCAGATACTTGTTTCATAATTCTAAGATTTTTTGATTAAACAATATTTGAGCAGTACCTAAACGGAAGCTAAAATCACAGCTCAAAAGGAAACGGAATAAATAAGCGTTGGATGATGCGTAGGCTTTATGCTGTAGTCTTTTGATGGGTGTATTTTACGAGTTTACCTTTGCGCTGATATTGATTGAATAGGTTCTACTTTCCCTTTTTTATGAAGAACTATATAAAAAAATAAGAGCCAGCACGAATGCTGACCCTTACTTCCAACAACAAAAGCTAATCGTTTAATTCCTGAATTTTCTTTTCAAGTTTCTCTATGCGCTCTTTCAAACGTGCTTCACGCTTGTTTCTCTCTTCTGCATATTCCTTTTCAATATTGGCAATTTTAGTTTTATAATACCCTTGCATCGCATTGTAGAATGAAATGTTCGTTAAGTTATTAACGTGATTGCTTTCGCCAAAATGTACTTGCTTGGTAAGGATATACCGAATCAACTTATAAAAGGTTTCCTTTTTGAAATTCTTTTTGAAGTTCTCGACAGTTTCCACATCAGTCTTTTTAGATGTGTTACCCAATAATTTTGAAAAGTGTTTTTGCCGACCTACATAATCCACATTGTTTTCATATAGGGTTAATGAGAAAGCTACCATTTCATCTACCGAAAGTGATTTCTTCTTTTCGATATAATCGGTTTGACGAATCATCTGAACTATGTCTTCAAATTGCTTGTTGTGCTCAATATGTCGCTTTCTGATTTCTCTTTCGTTGATTTTAACGATTTGCTCTTCAGGCGAACACTCTGCCATTTTTCTATTTGCTAACGGTTCAGAGTATGTAGAATTTACAGTTTTTGAATCTTCTATTACCTTCACAAAGATTGCTTTGTGAACATACGTTTTTGGATGAAACATAATACCTTTTACGAATCCATTTTCTTTTGCGGAATTATACACTTCCAATTCTTCCTTGTAATTATCAACCGCTTCTTCAAGTTCAGCTTTCAGCTCATCTTCAGAATAGTCGTAATGTTGGTATTCTGTCTTAATTGCTTCCATTGTAGGTTCAATAGGTTCCTCGATTATTTCAACATCGTCCAGAAGATAGACTTTCAATCCATTTTTTTCCAATTGCGAAATAATGAGCTGGTTATTCTCGTCATCTGCCCAGTATTTGCGAATTTCAGGAATCAACAGCATATTCTCTTTCTTCGATTTTTCTATCAGGTTCAAAAATGACTTGCTTTTCTTCGTTTCATAACAAGCTGATTTTGTACACACCATTTTATCATCGCCGAATAAATTGCCTTGATTTGCTGCGTTGAACGGACATGTTGTACAGGCACCAGCTTTTGTTATTAATTTTTCATCGACCACATCGAAAGGTGCATTCTCCAAATCATAAGTCTGGTTTTTAATCATCTGATTAATTTGATGGGCATTAAAATCCTCTCCCATTGTTTCCAGCATCATTTGCTGTTCCTCTGGCTCGAAAAGCGCCACACCTACACCTAACGAAATTGTCATTTCGCCATTACGAACAAAGACTTTAAAACCTTCAATTAGACCTGCTAATTTTAAACGTTGCCTTACAAAGTTTTCTGTTCTTCCCAACCGTTTTGAAATCTCCGTTGGCGCATATTTTTCGCTCAGGAATGCTACAGCTTCGGCTTCTTCAGTAGGTTCAACATCTTGTCTTTGCAGATTTTCGATAATTTGAATTTCCAGAACATCATTATTATCGAATGCTCTAACGATGCTCGGAATGGTTTTCTTTTTCGCCAATTTGCTTGCGCGATATCGACGTTCGCCCATGACGATGATGTAATCTTTTCCAGATTTTCGGACCGTAATAGGTTGTAGGACACCGTGTTCTTCGATGCTTTCAGCCAGTTGTTTTAGAGCTTCCTCGTTAAAGGTTTTTCTTGGTTGCATTGGGTCAGGAATAATCCTTCCGATAGGTAGTTCTTGAACTTGAAGTCCAATGGCGCCTTGTGTCAATTTCTTCTTGACTTCATTTTTCATGGTGGCTGTTGCCTTTCCGTTTTTGCTTGTAGTACTTGCTTTTGTTGTCATAATACTTAAATTTTAGATTAAACAATATTTTTGCAGAACCCAAACAGAAGACAAAATTTCTGCTCAAAAGGAAACGGAATAAATGAGTTGTGGGCGAAGCGTTGGCTTTATGCCGTAGTCTTTTGATGATAATATTTTGCGAGTTTATCTTTGTACCAATATTGATATAGATATCTCTCCCCTTTTTTAACAGAAATAAAGTATGAATCTAAAAAATGCTCTAGTTTTAAGGTACTAGAGCAACCTTTAATTATTGGATATTAAACCATTTCATATATTTCATTGAATAGTTTTTTATCCCACTTTTCTTGTTGTGAAAATGTCTTCTTCAATGTATTGTGTAACATGGAATTGAAGGCATTGTAGCCTAACCATAAATTCGGTTCCTCGTTTAGCAGTAGTGCTTCGTAGTTCAAGGTTTCAATAACTTCACGGGATTTCTTTGAAGGCTCTTCGTTTTTATCACTACATTCATATTTGAACAGCTTAGTTTTATCCAAAATTGCTTTTACAAATTCTTTTGTGTCGATGATTTTAAAGTCTTTCATCTTTTCAAATTTCTTGACGATGGTATAAAACTCATTGTTCAGGAACTTATCGAATAAGCCATTCATTCTTGGCATAATCAATTCTGTATTATTTTTGCTATGCTTTATGGAAAACTCAATTTCTGCTTGCGAAACGTGCAGTCCATTTGAGCATACTTTTCTGTAAAAACCAAAATGTCCGGAAGTCTTCTCACTACCATCATAAGAATTTTTAAATCGTAGCATGGGTAGTATTAAATCTTCCTTGTTTTTCAATTTAAACTGATTGCTATCTTCAATGATAAAATCTATTATGAAAGACCTATCATTTCTATTAACGCTTCGTTTGTGATAGTTTAGTCCAGCATCCAAAAGCATCTGTTCCGCTTTTTTGAAGAATAATTGATTGGGAATATGGCCATAACTGTTTGATACCACATTAACGATTTTACCATTTGAGATAATGGCATTTTCAAGTCCTCTACGAGATTCCATCTGCGTGAGGCTTTTTAAGGATTTCATTTCTGAAGAAACAAAAATCTCATCTTGTTGTAAATTACTTAAATACATAATATTTGATTTTAGATTAAACAATATTTAAGCTAGAACCAAACGGAAGCTGAAATCACAGCTCAAAAGGAAACGGAATAAATAAGCGTTGGATATTGCAATGGCTTTATGCCGTAGTCTTTTGATGGGTGTATTTTACGAGTTTAACTTGCTTCACATATTGTATGAATAACTCTTTTTTTTAATAACGCTCTTGTTACTAAATATAGATTAATAAAATAAAAATCAGGTATAATTTAAAAACTAAAAACCCTCACAATTGTGAGGGTTTTTAGTTTACAAAAATACGCTTCAATAAGCTTTAATCAACCCATTTCATGCGCTGTAATCTAACAGCATTCAATATTGCTAACAATGCAACACCAACATCTGCAAAAACCGCTTCCCACATAGTTGCTAAACCACCTGCACCTAATATTAGAACAATTACTTTTACACCGAATGCTAATATGATATTTTGCCATACAATTTTGCGAGTGGAACGACTAATTTTAATAGCCCTAACTACTTTTGAAGGTTGGTCTGTTTGAATAATAACATCTGCGGTTTCTATTGCGACATCACTTCCCAATCCACCCATTGCAATTCCTACATCACTTGCTGCTAAAACTGGTGCATCATTAATGCCATCGCCTATAAAAGCAATCTTATTATTAGGGTTTTGTTTTAAAATTTCAACTTCATTTAGCTTATCTTCTGGTAACAAACCGCCTTTAGCGATTTCGATATTTAACTCGGAAGCTACTTTTTGAGTAATGGAATCCTTATCGCCAGAGAGCATCATTATATTTTTGACACCTACTTTATGTAATGCTGTAATCGTTTCTTTTGCATCCTCTTTTAATTCATCTGCAATAACCACATAGCCTGCAAATGTATTGTCTATAGATACCAAAACAATCGATTCTACAATAGTTTCTGTTTCTTCTAAAACATTAATATTATTGGCTGTCATTAGGGCTTTGTTACCAACTAAAACAGTCTTACCGTTTACGATACCTTTTAGGCCTTTACCTGCTATTTCAGATACTTCTGAAGCTTCATAATCTGTACCTTCATCTTTATATTCTAAAATGGCTTTTGCGATTGGATGTGTGGATTGTTCTTCCATCGCCATCAGGTATTTCATAAACTCTTTCTCATCCCAATTGATAGCTTCAATCTTTTTAATTTTAAAGACGCCTTTCGTAACCGTCCCTGTCTTATCCATTACCAATGTATTTATCTTGGTCATGGCATCTAAAAATGAAGCGCCTTTAAACAAAATTCCGTTTTTTGAAGCTGCTCCCAATCCCCCGAAATAACCCAACGGAATGGATATAACCAAAGCACAAGGACAAGAAATTACCAAGAAAATTAAGGCTCTGTATAACCAATCTCTAAACACATAATCATCTACAAAAAAGTATGGTAAAAATGTAACTGCAATAGCTAGAAACACAACTATTGGCGTATAAATTCGAGCAAATTGTCTAATGAATAATTCTGTTTTCGATTTACGAGCTGTTGCATTCTGCACCATATCGAGGATACGTGCAATGGAACTATCCTTAAATTCTTTGGTGGTTTCTATTTCAATAACTCCATCCATATTAATACTTCCTGCAAATACTTTTTCGCCTTTTGCAATCGTATCAGGTTTGCTTTCGCCTGTCAATGCCGCTGTATTAAATGAGCCTTTTTCGGAAAGCAGAATACCATCTAAAGGGATTTTTTCTCCAACACGGACTTGAACTTTTTCTCCAATTTCAACCGTTTCTGGGCTTACAGAAATGTAATCATTATTGCGATATACCAAAGCTTCATTAGGACGAACATCGAGCAAAGCTTTAATATTACCCTTTGCTTTATTTACTGCTGCACTCTGAAATAATTCTCCAACCGCATAGAATAACATTACTGCTACTCCTTCAGGGTATTCGCCAATCACGAATGCACCTATGGTTGCTATAGACATTAAGAAAAACTCTGTAAAAACATCTCCTTTTTTAATGCTTTTCCACCCTTCCTTTATAACAGGAAAACCTACGGGAATATATGCCATAACATACCAAAGTATGCGAATCCATCCTTTAAAATATGGGAACATATCGAAATAGTCGATTGCAATACCAATCATTAACATTACAAAACTGAAAATTGCCGGCAAATAAATATTAAACTTCCCTATGTTCTCTGAACTACTATGATTGTGACCATCGTTTTGATTGTGATCTATTTCAGAATTTGGTTTTATATCTCGTAAATTGACTTTCTTTTTTTTCATTTGGTTTCCTTACTTATTGAAATTATTTTGTTAGCAGCAGCAGTTTTTTCCTTTTTGAATTGGCGGACATGGAACCGTTCCAAAAGAACAATACACACAACAATCTCCTTCATTCGGTTTCAAAACCGTTTTACATTTCTCGCATTCGTAGAAAAACTGACAAGCGTTTGTTGGCATCTCTTCAACCTTTTTATGTTTGCAATTTGGACAAGTAATTTCTGATTTTAATATGACTTCCATTAATTCTGTTTTTTGTTAATTACTTTATAACCTGTTGCGTTAATTGCAATTTCAACTTCAGTTTCATTGGTTTTAGTTCTGTCGAACTCAACAACTGCATTTCCATTTTCGTAGGACGCTTTTGAGCTTAGAATTCCATTAAGTTTATTTACTTCGTGATTTACATGCTCTTCACAACTCGTACAAGTCATTCCGCTAATTTGAAATTTAGTTGTTTTAATGTCCGATTTGTCAACTACGACTATTTGCTTCTCTGTATTTGAGTAAAAAAATTTTGAATAAAATGGAAAAGCCAACATCACAATTGCAAAAACAGTTACTATTCCTAAAAACGCTTTTGACTGTATAAATTTCGAGTTTTCTTCAGTATCACATTCGCAGTCAATTTTCTTTTGAGGTCTTAGTTTTTGATACCAAGCAAAACCAAGAATTAAAATTGTTAACCCTATTAGATAAGGTCTAAAAGGTTCTATCCAAGAAAACATTGAAGCAATCCCGCTTGTACCTGCAATCATTGCTAAAAAAGGTGTTATACAACACAATGAAGCTGCGATTGCTGAAATTAAACTCGTCCCTATTAATTTACTTTTCATCATTATTGTACTTAATTAAAACAAAGATGAGTTAAAATACAATGCAACGGAAGTGCATTTATAATCCACTACATTTATCACAAACACCTTTTACAACCAAGTTTATGTCTTCGGAAATAAAGCCATTTGGCACTTTTATTTGTGGAATTTTATGCTCGGTAAGACAAACCGTTTCGTTGCAGTTATTACAATGAAAATGTAAGTGTAAATCGGTTTCAATATCACAGTTACAGCCTTTTTCACAAAGCGCATATTTAGTAATGCCTGTGCCATCATCTATTTGATGTACAATCGTACTTTCTTCAAATGTTTTTACTGTTCTATACAATGTAGTTCTATCTGCTTTATCAAAAGCATTTTCGATATCACTTAATGTTACTGCTACTTGTTTCTCAGCAAGAAATTTATAAATTAATAAACGCATTGCCGTAACACGTATATTTTTTGACTCTAATAATTGTTCTATGGTTTGCATAATTAATGTTCGTGTTCTGCTTCTCCTTTTTTCATTTCAGCAATTAAATAATACGCATTATTATAAGCGAATTTTGTGGCTTTATCTTGTTCTTCAGCAAATTTAACCGCTATCCAATTACCATCTTTTTCTCCTAAAAGCACTTCAACTGGCTTAAAACTCCAATCGTCATTTTCTTTTTCTACTGAAAAGACATAAAATCTATCGCCTTCTTTTATAATTGCGCTTTCTGGCAATGCATGAGTTTCTGCGTTCTCAACTTGAATTTTACCTTTAATATACATTCCTGGAATTAGATTCCCTTTTTTGTTTTCAATTTCAGCATGGACGTGTAGTGCTTTAGGATTATCTTCAAAAGTTTTGCTTACCGAATAGATTTCTGCTGTAAGATCTTCGTCTGTATTAGATTGTAAATTGAAAATCACTTTTTGACCTTTCTTTACTTTATAAACGTCTTTTTCGAACACCATTAAATCTGCATGAACGTGATGCGTGTTTACGATTTCAAAAAGTTCGGTTTGCGGTTCTACATATTGTCCTGTTTTTACTTCAACTTTTTGGACAAAGCCTTCTATTGGACTACGTAATGATATACTTTGAGCAATGGTTCCATTTCGTACTGATGACGTGTTTATGTTTAATAGTCTCAATTGAGCTTCCAATCCATTTACCATAGCTTTAGAGGCATCATATTCTGCTTCGGCTTTTTGAAAACTTGCACCAGAGCCAACTCCTGCATCATATAATTTTTGCTGACGTTCATAGTTCTTCTTTAAAAAATTACTGTTGCTAAAAGCATTTAAATAATCGGTCTGCATTTTTATAATATTAGGATGAGATAAATATGCAACCACTTGACCTTTATTAACTTTATCGCCTTCAATAACTTTTATTGATACCACATTTGCACCAACTACAGAAGTTATTGCTGCTTCGTTTTGTGGTGGTACTTCTAATGTGCCATTGGCTTCTACATAACCGCTCATATTACGCAATGCTAGGGTGTCTGTTTTCATTTTTAAGGCATCAAACTGTTGTTGTGATAGCATCACTTCTTCTTCATCACTATGAGCTTCTTCGGCTTCTGGCTTTACATCTTCATTGTGTGCATGACCATCGCCTTCTTTATGGCTTTCTTTATTTCCACAGGCAACTACTAAAAGTGAAACTGTTAGTAATGTTAAGATTATATATCGTGTGTTTTTCATTTTCTTATTTATTAAAATATTGTAGTTGAAATGTGCTTTCTAAATAATTTATTAATGCTTCTTGAGCTTGTAATTCAGATTGAATAGCTTCTTTTATGAGTTGTGTAAACCCTGTATAATCTATCTCTCCTTCTTTATAGGCAAATAAAGCCCCCAATTTTTGTTCTTTCACAAGTGGTAACACCTCATTTTTATAGAAAAACCAAGACGTTTTCCATTTTTGATAATTCTCTTTTGATTGTACAAACTTGGATTGTACTTCTTGTTTTTTGAACTGAAT
This sequence comes from Hyunsoonleella ulvae, assembly GCF_016827605.1. Lineage (GTDB taxonomy): Bacteria > Bacteroidota > Bacteroidia > Flavobacteriales > Flavobacteriaceae > Jejuia > Jejuia ulvae. Next base: position 385,488 of record NZ_JAEPJQ010000001.1, read on the forward strand.
GTTCGTATCAGCAATTTCCTTATCGATTTTTGCGGTTTTAACCTTTGCTTTATTTGTACCAGACAAAAAAGGAATGGAAACACCTGCTTGATAGGTATAAAACCCTGAATTACCATTTAAGTTTTGTAAACCACCTTGAAAATTTAACTTGGGTAAATTATCTGCTTTGGCAGCTTTATATGTGGCTTCTGCTTCTGTTACCTGTAATTGTGCTATACCATATAAGGGATGTTCTTCTAAGTTAAAAGTATCAACATCAATTTCACTAGTGATTTCAAAATCATTGGGAACGGTATAGAATGTATCAGAAACCAACCATAGGTTTAACTGTTGTAATGCAATACTATATTCACTTTTTGATTGCATAAATTTATTTTGAATCTGTAAAGCTTGATTTTTAGCTGCTGAATATTCTAACCTTGAAATCGCTTCTACTTCATAATTTAATGCTACTGCTTTTTCAAAATTGGTATAAATTGAATCTAACTCTCTGTATAAATTATAATTCCTTTTACTCTGCAAGGCATTTGCCCAGGCTTTTTTCACTTCCAATTCTAAATCTAATTCTGAAAGTTGAAACGCTTTTTGAGCTAGTTGAATGCGTTGTTCTTGCAATCGTTTTTTTGCAGAAATACCAAACACATCAATGTTGCTTTGACCAATTCCTATAGTTGTATAAATACCATTTCCGTTATTAATTTCCTCGCCTCCAGTAAAAATTTGAGTCGTTCCAAAATCATAAGCTGTACTTTTTAACTGCTCTTGTTTGCTGATTTCTAATTGCTTTTGTTTTAAAAGTGGAAAATTTTCTTTTGATAATTTAACCGCTTCATTCATCGAAATGATTGGCAACGTATCGTTAACTTCTTGGGCGTTTCCTGTTATTGGTAACAAAAACATAAAAGCTACCATAGCAGTAACTGTAATCACTTTTTTGTCTGCTCTAAACTTGAATGATTTGTTTTCTACCCAATGATATAATATAGGTAAAACGAACAATGTTAATAGTGTAGATGTTAATAAACCACCAATTACAACCGTTGCTAAAGGCCGTTGTACTTCTGCACCAGCTGATGCCGAAATTGCCATAGGTAAAAAGCCTAAAACATCTGTAAAAGCGGTTAGCATAATTGGTCTAATTCTTCGTTTTGTTCCCTCTATAATTCTATCTTTAAGATTGGTAACACCTTCATCTTTCAACTCATTCAAACCACTAATCATTACTAATCCATTTAAAACCGCAACACCAAATAAAACGATAAAACCGACTCCTGCCGAAATACTAAATGGCATATCTCGTAACCACAACGCTACGACACCACCAATGGTTGCCATAGGAATTGCGATATAAATCATTAAGGTTTGTGGCAATGATTTTAAAGCAAAATAAATAAGTACAAAAATGAGCAATAACGCAATTGGTACAACTGTTTGCAGTCTATTACTAGCACGTTCTAAATTTTCAAAAGCACCACCATAACGAATAAAATAACCTGATGGCAACTCTAGTTTAGCATCTAACTTGGATTTTATTTCTGTTACCAATGATTTTACATCACGTCCCCTTACATTAATACCAACATAGGTTCTTCTGTTTGTATTATCCCTACTTATTTGCATTGGACCGGCTTTGTAGCTTATATCTGCAACTTCCCGAAGTGGAATTTGAGTACCAGACGGTAAGTTGATGTACAAATTTTGAACATCTGAAATATCCTTTCGATTTTGGGAATTTAATCTTACTACTAAATCGAATCGTTTTTCGCCTTCAAAAATAATTCCTGCTGTACCACCTGCAAAAGCCGATTGCACAATTTGATTTAAGGTGTTTATTTGCAGTCCGTATTGGGCTAATTTATTTCTATTGTAAGTAATAGTCATTTGTGGCAACCCTGTTGTGGCTTCGGCTTTCATATCTCCAATACCTTCAGTTCCTGCAATGATTTTGGATATTTCTTCTGCTTTTTGAGACAGGACATTTATATCTTCTCCATAAAGTTTTATGGCAATGTCTTCTCTAACACCTTCCAGCAATTCATTAAAACGCATTTCGATAGGTTGTGTAAATTCATAGTTAACACCAGGAACCATTTCTACCGCTTCTTTCATCTTCTCTATTAATTCATCTTTTGTAGTGGCTGTTGTCCATTCGCTTTTTGGTTTTAAAATCACAAAAACATCGGCTAAATCCATTGGCATTGGGTCTGTTGGGATTTCTGCAACACCAATTCGACTTACAATTTTTTCGACTTCTGGAAACTTTGCTTTTACAATTTGTTCAATTTTTGTGGTCGTTTCAATCGTTTCTGTAAGCGAGCTTCCAGGTTTTAAAATGGCGTGAAATGCAATATCTCCTTCATCGAGTTGTGGGATGAATTCGCCTCCCATTCGACTAAACATAAAAACTGTTAGTCCGAATAGCACGACTGCAATGCCTATAATCCATTTTCCTTTTTGTATCGCTTTAACTAATAAAGGTTGGTATTTTTCTTCTACCCAATGCACAAATTTATCGCCATAAGATTTTTTGTCTGACTTTGGTGCTCTTAAAACCAAGGCAGACATCATTGGCACATACGTCAAACAAAGTACCATTGCACCAATCATTGCAAAAATGAAAGTCAATGCCATCGGTTTGAACATTTTTCCTTCAATCCCTTCTAATGCCAAAATAGGCAGAAAGACAATTAGAATAATTAGCTGACCAAAAAAGGCTGCATTCATCATTTTTTTTGAAGCATTAGAAGCCACTTTATCTCTTTCTTTTGCAGTAAGTTTCTTCTTTTTTAGCACTTGTGATGCAATAAGAAAAACGGTACTTTCTACTATAATTACTGCACCATCGACAATAATACCGAAATCTATTGCTCCTAAGCTCATTAAATTAGCCCAAACATCAAACACATTCATAAGGATAAATGCAAACAACAACGATAACGGAATAGTGGATGCCACTATTAAACCACCTCTCCAATTTCCTAATAAAAAGATGAGTACAAATATTACTATTAATGCACCTTCAATAAGGTTTGTTGCTACAGTTGATGTAGTTTCTGCTATTAACTTACTTCGGTCTAATAAAGGTTCAATAATCACACCTTCTGGTAATGACTTTTCTATTAGAGCCATGCGTTCTTTTACATTCTCGATAACATCGTTTGAGTTTGCGCCTTTAAGCATCATTACCAAACCACCTACAACTTCTCCTTCTCCATCTTGTGTTAATGCGCCATAACGAATAGCAGACCCAAATTGTACTTTGGCAATGTCGCCAATAGTTATAGGAATATTATTGGTGTTTTTTACTGTGATTTTTTTAATATCATCCAAACTACGCACTAAGCCTTCGCCACGAATAAAATTAGCTTGATGATTTTTTTCAATATATGCACCACCTGTATTTTGATTATTGTTTTCCAACGCTTCAAAGATATCGGTAATTGTTAATCCGATTGCTCGCAACTCATTTGGATCAACAGCGACTTCATATTGCTTAATTTTTCCGCCAATAGCATTAACTTCAACAACACCTTCTACCATTGCCATTTGACGTTGTACAATCCAATCTTGCATGGTGCGCAAATCAGTAACTGAATATTTCTCTTTGTATTCTGGTTTGACTTTAAGTGTGTATTGATATATTTCTCCTAGACCAGATGAAATAGGACCCATTGAAGGTTCTCCAAATCCCTCGGGAATTTGTTCTTTGATGTCGTTGAGTTTTTCAGCGACTAATTGACGTGGCAGATACGTTCCCATATCATCGTCAAAAACAATGGTAACAACTGATAAGCCAAAACGAGAAATTGAACGAATTTCTTGGACATTAGGTAGATTGCTCATTGCTACCTCTACTGGATAGGTTATGATTTGCTCAATATCCTCTGTTCCTAAATTTGGTGCTTGCGTAATGACTTGTACTTGGTTGTTGGTAATATCTGGTACCGCATCTATAGGTACTTGAGTCATACTCCAAATACCAGCTCCAACAATGGTAAGCGTTAGCAAACCAATAATGAATTTGTTATTGATTGAAAAATCAATGAATTTATTAATCATAGAATTATAGTTATAATGAATTTATAAATAAAGAATAGTTACCAAAGAGTATCGATGGTAGCATAGATTTATAATACACCTGCGTAGCAGGTGCTCATTACACTTGTGGTGGTTGTAAAACGGAATTCGTGAAGTCTTTTTCTGAACCGCTTAGGTATAAAACATCTTTTGTGGAAATAAAAGATAATTCTAATTTTAAATCCGGTATATCAAAATGCACAGCACTTACATGGCAGCATTGACAAATACAAAAAGGCGAACATAAATCTGAATCTTGATGTTGATGGTCTTTGTCCATTCCTTGTGAAATTTCTGTTTGAACCTCATTATCAAGCGTAACATTATCTTCGCAGGGTGCTAAATTAAGCGCGAAAATATAAATTGATAATATAAAAGCTAAAAATTTCATCGTAGCAAAGATATAAATTATTTAATGCAATGGTATTGCAAATAACGTTAGTATGATTTTTTTATAATAGAAGAGCCTTAAATAACAAGGCTCTTCTATATTTATTATTAATAGTCATGGTCTGAATGATCCTCTTCCTTTATCTCCTTATTGATTCATCATCATTTCGTGGTCGTATTGACAACATCCTGGTAGGTTACTGTAAGCATCTTCATCTCCTGAAACTTTTTCTGTATCGTAACCTGATGCTGCTATTGCTTTGTGAATTGCCATTGCATCTGTTTTAGCATCATCAAAAGACACATCTATTTTCTTTTTATCGACATCCCATGTTGCATTAGCAACACCTTCAACTTTGTTAGCAGCTTTTTCGATAGTTTTTTTACACATTCCGCAATTACCTCTAACACCAAAAGATATGTCTACCATAGCCATGTCTTTAGATACTTCCGTTTTTGTTTCTGTTGTTTCTTGCTTGGTTTCGTTTTTGCAACTCGTTAAACCTATAGCCATAATTACAGCTACACTTAAAATTACTTTTTTCATTGTTAAAAAATTTAATTGTTATTATTTGATTTTTATTATTCTATGACTTGTTTTACTTCTCCACAGGTTAGCATTGCACCACCAAAATATGGATTGATTACTTTTTCTTCCCTGCTCAACCAGTACGCACCAATGTTATCGTCTACCATCGGACAAAACTCAACAAAGACTTTTTCATTGATACCAAATGTCTGAATCGTGCTAATTAAATGTGATGAAAGATGCTTAAAATGATTTCGTTGTGATTCAATATTTGATGCATTTGAAATTGATGTGGCAGATGCTTTTATTTCTTTTTCTAATGACATCCAATGACCATGAGCCTCTTTATCTTTTAATAGCTTCATATCAACTTTAGATAAATTACCCAGTAGTCTTTTCGATTCAGTTATTACATTATTAGATTCATCTTTAAGTAAAGCATCTTTTAATTTGATATAATCATTAAAAACGACTTTCAATTGATTCTGAAAACCCTTGGACACTTTTACCCTCTCATTCATATTAGAATGATTCGCGTTATTTGCTGAAGGATTATTTTCCATTCCAAGATGTCCTTCATGACCAGTCATAACTTTACCACCTTCTTTATTCATCATTGATTTTTTGCCTTGTAATTGCGCTGCTGCATCAACGGTAAATGTTCCATTTGTTACTATCTCATCGTCAATTTTCAAACCATCTAACACTTCATAATTGTCGCCAATTTGATTCCCTAATGTAATTTTTCGCATTTCAAAAACAGGTTGAGCAGGGTCTGTTTTTATATAAACAACTGAACGTTCTCCAGTCCATAAAACGGCTGTGGATGGAATGGTTAATGCTTGTTCTTTACTTGAAGTCACTCCTTTAATTTTCCCTTCAACAAACATTCCTGGCTTAAAAACGTTCTGTTTATTATTAAGTACCGCTCTTAATTTCACAGTTCTTGTTCTTGTATCTAAAACAGGGTCAATAAAATCTACTTTAGCTTTAAATTCTTTATTAGCATAAGTATTGGTAGTGACTGAAATCTCTTGTCCTTTTTTAAATAAATCGATTTGATTTTCATACACATCAAAATTTGCCCAAACCGTGTTTAGATTAGCTATTTTAAGTAAAGGTTGACCTTGTTTGATATAATCGCCCTGTTCGACTAATTTCTCAGAAACCGTACCTGAAACCGTTGCATATACCGGAAAATTTTCTTTAACCTTACCAGAAGTTTCAATTTGATTAATTTGATTTTCAGAGAGCTTCCACAATTTTAATTTGTTGCGCACAGCTTTGTATAAAGCAGGTTGTGATTCTTTTAATGAAGCTGCTGTAATAAGTTCTTGTTGAGCTGCATATAATTCGGGCGAATAGATAGTTGCCAATAACTGTCCTTTTCTAACTTCCTCGCCTGTAAAACTCACATTTAGACGTTCTATTCTTCCTGAAAAATAACTGACTTGAACGGCATTGGCTTCTTCATTCTCTACAATTTTTCCAGATAATTTAACTGTATTATCTTCTACTTTACCATTGCCAACTATAGAGGTTTGAATATTTGCCAATGCCATAGCGTTTTCTGTAAGCTTGAATTGGTCTGCTAATAATCCTTCACTTCCATTTGCAGCAGGAATTAAATCCATACCGCAAATTGGGCAATCTCCAGCTTCTGGTTGCATAATCTGTGGATGCATAGAACACGTCCACATTTGATTGGTTTCTGTTACTGCATCATGATTGTGTTCTGTTTCTGTATTTGACGAACCACCAAAAAGGAACCATCCTAATAGAAGTCCCACAGCTAATATTCCTATGTAAATTATATATTTTTTCATTTTCTATATTTTAATATTTCTTAATCTTAATGCATTCACTATTACTGACACCGAACTAAAACTCATGGCTAACGCTGCAATCATAGGCGAGAGTAAAATTCCGAAAAACGGAAACAAAACACCTGCTGCAATAGGCACTCCTAATGTGTTATAGATGAGAGCGAAAAACAGATTTTGTTTAATGTTCTTCATTACGGCATCACTCAAATGTCGCGCCTTAACAATACCGTGTAAATCTCCTTTTACCAAGGTTATCATGGCACTTTCTATGGCGACATCTGTTCCCGTTCCCATAGCAACACCTACATCACTTTTAGCAAGTGCTGGTGCATCATTAATACCATCGCCTGCCATAGCAACGACTTTTCCTTTTTCTTGTAGTTCCTCTACTTCTTTGAGTTTATCCTCAGGCAACATACTTGCTTTAAAATCTGTAAGATTTAATTCTGTTGCTACTGCTTGTGCTGTGTCATGATTATCGCCTGTTAACATGATGACTTCAATACCTTTGTCTTGAAGTTCTTTAATGGCTTTGGCGCTAGTTTCCTTAATTTTATCGCCTATTACTACATAACCAGTAACCGTTTTATCTATTGATAAATAAGAAACTGTTTTACCTTGTTTTTGATAAGCTTTTGCCTCTTCCTCCATTTGCGAGGTTATCTCTGCATTAGTATAATCCATCATCTTAGGATTTCCTAATGCTATTTTTTTACTATTAATAGTAGCTTCAACACCTTTACCTGTAACTGCGCTAAATGCTTCTGACTTTAAAATTTCAGCATTTTGTTCTTTTCCATATTTAACGGTAGCTTCTGCTAATGGATGTTCGCTGTTTTTGTTCAACGAAACAATATATTTCAGAATGTCATTTTCACTAAAATCAGTATCAAAAGACCCTACTGTTTCAACGGTTGGTTTTCCTTCGGTTATTGTTCCTGTTTTATCTACAATTAGCGTAGTAACCTTATCCATTTTTTCAAGTGCTTCAGCATTTTTAATCAATACACCATTTTGAGCACCTTTACCAACACCAACCATTACTGACATAGGTGTTGCCAATCCCAATGCACAAGGACAAGCTATTATCAAAACAGCAATAGCATTCACAAACGCAAACACATAAACGGGTTCTGGTCCCCAAATTGCCCAAACCGCAAAAGTTAGTAATGAGATAATGACCACAACAGGCACAAAATAACCTGATACTTTATCGGCTAAATTTTGAATTGGCGCACGACTTCTACTGGCATTATTAACCATGTGGATGATTTGAGAGAGTAGTGTATCGCTCCCCACTTTTTCAGCTTGCATTAAAAAAGATTGGTTGCCGTTTATTGTTCCGCTACTTACTTTATCATTTACTGTTTTATTAACAGGAATTGGCTCTCCTGTAATCATAGATTCGTCAATGGTTGTATCTCCTTCTGTTATCGAGCCATCCACAGGAATCTTATCGCCTGGTTTTACTTTTAGAATATCATTTAATTCAATAGCATCGATGGTTACTTCAACATCTTCGCCATCTACTATTTTTATAGCTTTATTGGGTGCTAACTTTAATAATTCTTTTACTGCTGAATTGGTTTTACTATGCGCACGAGCTTCTAAAAGTTGACCTAAAAGCACCAATGTTAGAATGACGGTTGCTGCTTCAAAATAGACATGTACTGCTCCAGATTCTGTTTTAAACTGACTTGGAAAAATATCTGGAAAAAACATACCAAAAACACTAAATAACCAAGCGACGCCTGCACCTATTCCTATGAGTGTAAACATATTAAGATTCCATGTTTTTATGCTTTTATAGGCACGCTCAAAAAACATCCACGTCGCATAAAACACAACTGGAATTGATAGGACAAACTGAATCCAATTCCAATATTTTTGTTCCATTATATCGTATAATGGATTGTTGGAAAACATTTCACTCATTACGATTAAGAATATTGGCAATGTGAACACTACAGCAATCTTAAACTTCTTTAATAATTTTTTATAGGTTTTCTCTTCTGCTGAACTATCTGCTTCCATTGGTACTAAATCCATTCCGCATTTAGGACAAGAACCTGCTTCATCTTTAATTATTTCTGGATGCATGGGGCACGTCCATTGTTCTGATGAAGATGTGGACAAATTTTGTTCTTCAACTAAATCCATTCCGCAGACAGGACAATCGCCTGGTTTATCATAGTTTTTATCGCCTTCGCAATGCATAGGACAATAAAAAGTACCTGTTCCTGCTTTTGGTGGCTGTTTTTCCTTTTCTACTTTGTTATGGTGGTGTTCTCCTAATTTATGAATACTATAATTTCCGCTATCCTTCTCTAAAGCTTCTTGAAGTCTTTCTATGGGAATATGAGATTCCATTTCGATTGTTGCTTCTGCTCTTTCTAAATCAACTGAAGCCTTTGAAACACCTTCCACTTTTGAAAGTTTTTCTTCTACGTGACTGCGACAACCGTTGCAAGTCATTCCGTGTATGTGATATGTATGTTTCATTATTGCTGTGTTAAATAATTAATAATTGTGGTTTGCACATAGTAAGTTTTAACAGACTCAATTTGATTCATTTGAAACTTCAATTGCAATTCTTGTATGTCCAAAACGTCATTAAAATCAATCGTTCCTGTTTCGTAATTTTTAATAAGAATCTCTTCAGCATCTTTAGCTTGCTTTAAGTTCTTCGTTTGGGTTGCATAACTTATTCTTGCTGAAATCTTATCGTTTACTGCTTTATCCAATAGTATTTCTAATGCATTTGTGCGCTCTTGTTTTTGTGCCAAAATCTCTTGCTGTTGCAACTCATTTTGTTTGGTTTGGGATTTGTACTTATTATTAAATATGGGAATTGATACTGATACCATTGGCATAATTATATCTTTTCCATTGTCACTAAAATCCATGTTAGGACGTTCATCAACATTGATATAATCTAAACCGAAACCAATCATTGGACTACTTTCTTTTTGATTCAATAATTCAGATTGCTCTACCGACTGATAGAGTTTATCGAATTTTAGTAATTCAGGATGTAGAGATAAATTCCCAGAATTGATTTCAAAATCTTCTGAAGGAATTATTAACTCATTAATAACAGAAACTTGTACATCCTTATTACGATTTAAAAGCTTATTAAAAGTAGTTTGTTCTGCTAAAAATTGTTGAACCAAAACATCTAACAATTGCTGCATTTCATTTTGACGCATTTGCAATCGTAATACATCTACAGCTGAAGCTTTGCCAACTTCAACCGATGTTAAAGCCAATGTTTCATAGGTTTTAAGTAGTTTAATATTCTCACTTAAAACTTCTTGTTTTGCTTTATTAGCGTAAAGATTATAATAGGATTGCGATACCGAAGCCATCAGTTTTCTTTTGGCAATAACAATGTCTTCATATTTAGCATCTGCCAAAGCACTCACATAGTTTTCTCTTGCGGTTATGTTCCCAAACCAAGGCAACATTTGTTTTGCTGATACTTTGAAGCGTTGCGCTCCTGTTCGGGTTTCTGGTTCGCTTACGAAGTAACCCACACCAAATTCGGTATTAGGTAATGTATTTACTTCATTCACTTTTTCGGAAGCAATACTATACTGTAATTCAAACTTTTGAATTTCAGGATTGTTATTTAATGCTTCATTAATAAGCGTTTCTAATTCTTGTGCATTAGAAACACTAAAAGCTAATAAACCTATGAGTGTATAAATTATTCTTTTCATTTGTTTGCTCTTTTCAATTTAAACTCTTCTCTCCAGCTATATAATACCGGTACAATAAAATAAGAGGTAATATCTATAACCATTCCGCCAAATATTGGAATTGCCATAGGTATCATAATATCACTTCCTTTTCCTGTGGATGTCAATACTGGTAACAGCGCTAAAATGGTAGTTACAGTAGTCATCAAACACGGACGAATACGTTTTTCGGCTGCTTGTAAAGCGGAAGCTCTAATGCTCTTTTTATCAGAAGGTTTTTCACGCTCAAAAGTTTGCGTGAGGTATGTTGCCATAACGACACCATCATCTGTAGCAATACCAAATAATGCTATAAAACCTACCCAAACCGCTACACTTAAATTGATAGTTTTCATATTGAAAAGGTCTCGCATATTCTCCCCAAACAAACTAAAATTGAAAAACCAATCTTGACCGTACAACCATATCATTATAAAACCACCTGCAAATGCAACCGTTATTCCTGTAAAAACCATTAGTGACGTAGTAACAGATTTAAACTGGAAATACAGAATCAAGAAAATAATAGCAAGTGCTAATGGTACAACTACAGAAAGCGTTTTTTCTGCTCGTAACTGATTTTCATAAGTACCTGTAAATTTATAGCTGATGCCCTTTGGAACAGTTAATTCTCCTGAATCTATTTTCTGTTGAAATAAAGCTTGCGCATTTTCAACAACATCAACTTCTGCAAACCCATCTAATTTATCAAACAACACATAGCCAACTAAAAAAGTATCTTCACTTTTTATGACTTGTGGCCCTTGCTCATACCGAATCGTCGCTAATTCACTTAATGGAATAGGACTTCCTTTTTCAACAGGAATATAGATGCCTTTTATATCTTCTGGATTACCTCGTAGCTCTCTAGGGTATCGCACTCTAACAACATAGCGTTCTCTTCCTTCTACGGTTTGAGTAATAGCCATACCGCCAATGGCTACTTTCAGCACACTTTGTACATCTTCTATAGATACACCATAACGTGCTATTTTTTCTCTATCAATATCAATAAGTAAATAAGGTTTCCCTACAATTCTATCTGCAAAAACAGCTTGCTCTTTTACACCTTCTGCTTGTTTAAGAATGGTTTCTAGCTGCAATCCAAACGCTTCAATTTGTTTTAAATCTTGTCCTTTTACTTTTATTCCCATTGGTGCACGCATTCCTGTTTGAAGCATGACCAATCTGGTTTCTATCGGTTGTAATTTAGGTGCAGAAGTAACGCCTGGTAATTTGGTAACTCTAACTATTTCATTCCAAATATCATCAGGACTATTAATTTCTGGTCGCCAATTACGATAGAATTCGCCATCATTATCTTCGATAAGTTGAGCATGTCTAACTTTTGTAAAAACAATATTTTCGGAATTATTAGGATTGGCGATAAATGTTCCATCTTTCAACTCAAAAGCACCATCGTCATTTACTTTGTAACGTTGTCTTTTTCCTTTTGAGTTACGCATGTATTCAGACTTATACTGAATCATGTTTTCGTACATAGATAAAGGCGCAGGATCTAATGCAGATTCTGTTCTACCAGACTTTCCTACTACGGTTTCAATTTCTGGAATGGTGGCTACAGCCATATCTAATTGCTGAAGCACACGTTTATTTTCGGCAACACCTGAGTGTGGTAATGAGGTTGGCATTAATAGAAAAGAGCCTTCGTTTAAAGATGGCATAAATTCTTTTCCTGTATTGTTCATAATCCATCCTCCAGAAACAACCACAGTTGCTGGAATAATTAAAAACAAAAGTTTGTTTGCTAAAGCCCAGTTTAAAATCTGTCCATAATAACTTCTAAAAATTGAAAATATTCCTAAAATTCCGAAGCAAATAATAGCTACAAAAATAAGATTGACTAAAATACTTCTGTCAAAGCCTAGTGGTCTCCAATATTCGGCAAGTAAAAAAATAATGGCAGTACACGAAATAATAATATTTACAAGATTGCTGTTTTTCTTATTTAGTTTACCCAAGACTCCAAGTAAACTAGTAATACCAAAAGCAATTAAAATAATCCCTAACCAATATCCAGTAACCATAATTGCTATTCCAGCAATTATTAAAGCACCATTTATGATGTATTTAAATGACTTTTTAAATGATGTTTTTCTGAATAAATAAGCTGCTAATGGTGGGATTAGAAATAAGGCAATAACCAAAGATGCTGATAACGCCATCGTTTTGGTAAATGCTAATGGTCTAAACAATTTTCCTTCTGCACCAATCATTGTAAATACAGGAACGAAGCTGATAATTGTAGTTAATACCGCAGTTAAAATCGCTCCAGAAACTTCGGCAGTCGCATTATAAACTACTTCATTCGTAGTTAACTCTGTACCATCTTCTCGTAATCGTAATTTGTCATCATCGAGATGGCGAATCATATTTTCTGCGAGAATGACGCCTACATCTACCATAGTTCCAATTGCAATAGCAATACCAGAAAGTGCTACAATATTGGCATCTACGTTAAACAGTTTCATGGTAACAAATACCATTAATACGGCGACAGGCAACAATCCAGAAATTAAAATAGAAGCTCTTAAATTGAAAACCATAACAATAATAACCAAAATGGTAATTAATATTTCTAGTGTCAACGCTTCATTAAGCGTGTCTAATGTTTCTTCAATAAGCTCGGTACGATCATAGAAAGGAACAACTGTTAATTGAGATGTTCGTCCATCTGCCAATACCTTTGAAGGTAATCCACCTTTCAGCTCCTCAATTTGCGCCTTTACATTATTAATGACTTCCATTGGATTTGCACCATATCGTGCCACTACAACACCACCAACGACTTCCGCACCTTCTTTATCCAATAAACCTCTTCGTGTTGCTGGACCTAATGATACTTTACCAATGTCTTTAATCTTAATTGAAGTAAAATCCTCTGAAGTAACTACAGCATTTTCAATATCTTCAACAGATTTCACATAACCCAAACCACGTACTAAATATTCAGCTTGATTAATTTCTATAGTCTGCGCACCAATATCTTGATTACTACTTTTAACCGCTTTTACAATCTGGTTTAAACTAATGTTATATTGACGCATCAGCTCTGGATTGACATCCACCTGATACTCCTGTACATAACCACCAATGGAAGCGACTTCAGAAACACCGCTTGCAGTAGATAAAGCATATTTCACATAGTAATCTTGAATGCTACGCAGTTCGTGTAAATCCCAACCACCAGTAACATTTCCATTTTCATCTCTACCTTCAAGAGTGTACCAAAATATTTGTCCCAAACCTGTGGCATCTGGTCCCAATGCAGGATTAACACCTTCTGGTAATAATCCACTTGGTAATGAATTGAGTTTTTCTAGAATACGACTGCGACTCCAATAGAATTCTATATCTTCTTCAAAAATGATATAGATACTTGAAAACCCAAACATAGAAGAACTACGAATGGTTTTTACTCCTGGAATACCGAGTAAAGAAGTCGTTAATGGATAAGTGATTTGGTCTTCTATATCTTGTGGCGAACGACCATCCCACTTTGTGAATACAATTTGTTGGTTTTCTCCAATATCTGGAATGGCGTCAACCGCTACAGGGTTGCTTGGCAAAAATCCTGTATCCCAATTAAAAGGTGCGTTTACAGTTCCCCATCCTACAAAAAGGACGAGTAACAGAACTGCTACGAGTTTATTTTCTATTAAAAATTTGATGCTTTTATTTAGCATTGGCTTTGATTATTAAACAGTTAGACATTGGCGTTAGAAAAACACCGAATACAGCAAATTATCCTTATGACATAAAGTCATAGGATAAATCAGTCTATTGTTTAAAAATCAAATTAAATACGTCTCGTCAATTTTGTAGAGTTGCCTTATGACGAGTGGCGGTTTGTATTCTTCAAAAGAAGATACATTGTTATCTAAACCTTCAAAAAGGTTAATATAAGTATAAACAAATGAAGCGATGAATACTTGTTGTTCAAAAGAAATTTTGTCAACTTGTAATTGTAGTTCGTCTTGACCATCAACTACCAATTGTTCATCATTACAACAATTCTTTTTTGTAATAGAACAACCTTCAGTTGAAGGATTATCCATTTCCATTCCGCATCCTTCAGCTTTATGGAACATAGCAGTTTCTACCAAAGTATCTCCACAATAATGCATACTGAGCGTAAATGACATTGTAGAGAGTAACACTACAAAAGCCATTGCCAAAGACATTGCTTTATGGAATACTTGTTTCATATTGAGTACAAAGGTATAAAATTTTAACAATTCCTAAATTTTGTTTAACAGAAGTTTAGATATAAAACTGCAAAAAACAAATAATCAATTTACCACTTACCCATTTTTGATAGCACCTTTTTGTACTTCAACATTTGGATATCGTCTTTACAATATGGATGTTCTAAAAGTTCTTTAAGTTTACCTATAAACTCTTTTGAAACAAACCCTTTTTTCTTTAAAACATCAAATAAAACGAGGGCTTGCTCTGCCCTATATTTAGCTTTTTTCAAAAACTCTTCTCCATTTTCTGGGTTTTCATAATGGTTTTGAATATCAAAATGTTTATCAATATCTCCTTTGTATGCTACTAATAAGTTTTCAGCATTCTGTTGTGTAACTCCATTTGTTGTAAATACATAGTCTCTGTCTTGAGTAAGTCTATTAATTCTCGTTTGTCCATCTGCGTAATCATTAGGATGAATCTCTAAATAATGTGAACGATCCAAGGGTAAAGTAATAACTGCTTTGGGATCATATAAACCTTGAAATTTATTAGTTTCAAAATGCCTAATTGAAACTGGATTATCGCAAGTAATTATTGGCGCATTTGAATCTTCTATTTTAATTACATTTATTGTACAATCGTATTTGTATTTAACAAAGTTTCCCCATTGTTCAAGATGGTTAACTAAGAAGGCAGTTCTTGAACGTTCATCGTACTGTTTTTTAACCTCCTCTATTTCATCAATATGAAATTCCATTTTCTCTCCAAATAAATTCATTTTTATCAAACCATGTTCATTTGCTGTATGAGCTGCCCTATCAAAGATTTGTTTATTCATACCTTTTTGAAGATTTAAAATTCTTGGTGTACGAAAATATAATGATAGACATACATATAGTATTTGAATTTTTTGCTCTTGACTAACTGTCAATACCTTTTCATCAACAAGTAATTTATATATTTTTGGAAACTCGCTATCAACATTTTCAGCATAATGTTTTTCTAAGGCGTATTTTACTTCATCTGATTCGGCAGGAATTGTATAAATGTTTTTTTCAAAACAAATATCTTTTGTGCTTATTTGCTCTAAAAGCATATCATTGTCCATTTTATAAACATCGACAAAATGATTTCTTTTTCTTCCTTCAACTGCAAAGTTCTTTAAATATGAACGTGGTATATAATGTTGCTTTATTGGATTTGACATTATTCTATTCTTTTGTTGAGACTTCTTGTTTCATTAAAACTCGCCACGTTAAAGGAAAAGGCTGGCTTTTGTAGTGCCTACTTGCAACGTGAGCAACAATATCGAAACTATGCTTAAAAATTTTAAAGTCCTTTTCTGGTCCGAAGAGTTCCATTTCTGATACCATTTCTTTTTTGTACTCTTCTACATTCTCGTATATTGTTACAGAATGTTTTAGTGTTCCTTCGCCACGACTATAATCCTGAACACATATTTTATTTTCCATTTCTTCAAGTGGAAACCATATTTGCAAGTTCAAATCTGGAAAAAGTTCAGTAGGGATCTTGCGGACAAACTGATATAGGTCTTCATCCTTTAAAACTAAAGTGTATTCTGCCAATATAAGAACTATCATTGAAGACTGAATTTCACATTCTTCATCTCCATTATGAATATCCACCAGCTTATCATAACTTTTTCTAAACAATGGGAAAAACTTATTTATTTTATATCTGTTATTAAAACCTAAAGTCATTTCAGAAATCCATTTTTTGGCTGGGTTAAAGTTTCTTGTAAAATTCATTAAGTTAAGTGCTAAAGCTATTTCAATACTATGCACATCGTATTCTGGATATTTTGAAGGTGGATTGTTTTTTATAAACAAACATAATCCGTTACTAATTGAAAGAGCGCTTTGGTAATATGTTTGAGCATGCTCTTCATTACCTTCTCTATAATGGATTCTAAACTCTTGTATTTCCGTTAACCCTATTGTTGCTATAATTCCTATTTCTTCCCAAACATTAAGACTGTACTCTAGACTATTTCTGCTGTATTTATATATACTGTGCTCTGTTTTGTAATGTTTAGCAACTTTGTTAAAATAATAGACACCTATATTTCTTTTTAAAGAATGGATTTTGTAAAATTCCTGTCTTACAAAATTTTTCTCCAAATGATTACCTTCTTGCATAAAGTGCCAGCTTAGTAACAAACATCGTTCACTTGCATAAATTGAAGGTTTCAAATTATTATTGTCTTGAGACCATTTATATATAATGTTAAGGCATAATCGTACCAGTCTTAACTTTTTTAATATTTGTCTTTTTTGTTTGGGTTGCTTGTCTAAAATTTTTTGAATCAGCGTATAGAAATGTGATAAATCATAATCTGGTAAATCTAAAAATGCCAAAGACTTTCTTAATAATGATTGATATTCTTGTGGAAATAGTTTTTCACTAACAAGATAGTCGTCAAGCATTGCAGTTATTTCGCCTGTACCCCAAAAATCATATTCAACAGCATCTGTAGTATTCTGGTCGATATATTGTGTCCAATCAACTAAAACATTTTGATTTATAACACCATTAGTACAAACTATTATTTTTTTAGGAAGTTTTTTTAAACGATTTGTAAGTGATGTTGGAATAAACGTGTCTTTAATTTGGTTTAGAGTTGAGCGTATGGCGTTGACATCTCCATCCCAAGTGGTTCTTGTTAGATTACCTTGTTTTACAGCGAACAAAAACACCTTCTTAATACCATCTTCTGGATCAATACCTACAGCTGAAATATCTACACCAAATTGACGACCTTTCATTGGCTTTGAGATAGTTGTAAATTTCATTCCAACTAGCAGATCAGTCAGCAACACATCAAGTTCTTTATCTTCTTTTAAAAGATTAATATATTCACTCAGTAAAAATCTCATTGCCTTCTTTTAAAATTTTGCCATAGTAACCGTTCTGTTGCTTGACCTATGGGGTCTATAAATTCGCCTCTTGGCATTTCGCCACTATGCGAAATAAGTGCTGGTGTCATCTTTTCGGTGTATTTGCCTTGGTATTTTGAAAATGTAGACTTTCCCGTTCTGTAATTGATATTCGTAATCATACTTAAAAATGATGAACTTTCTGACTCACTCTCTTTATAGGATTTATTAAATTTTCTATTCTGTATTTTATTATAATATATCATTCTTCTCTCTGAAGGCGCAAACTCTTTTAGGTTTTCTAGATCTGAATACGCCTTGTATTTATCTTCCCCTTCATCAACAATATCTTTTATTATTTTTTTAAGTTTTCTATTGGCAGTCTTCTTTTTTAAATTTAAAAACTCAATAGTTGAATAATAATTAAAAATTAAGTGGTTAATAAATAAATCAGCTAAGAAAATTACAACCTCTTTATTGTCTACTTTTTGTTCGAGTATGGAATATATCAAAGATAAAGAGGTGTCTTTATCATAAACATAGGCAAGTATTTTGTACGTGATATATTCAATATCGTAATCTGAAAAGTCCTTTATTAGAACTTCTGAAACCGTCAATCCTGATAAATCTCTCATATATCTAGCACTATTCATTTCAAAAATGGCAATATGAAAATTTGGATTGTCTTTATTTAACCAATTTGTATATAGCTTTTGGAAATCTGAATAAAAATCATCGCAAAGTGTATTCAGCAAATGGCTGAAATATTCTATTTTTCTAGCATTTTTTGGACTTATCCCTACCCAATCTGTAATAAAACCAACTACCAAATCTAAATTGGTTTTAGCCACATTTTCCAATCGATAAGCCAATTGATTATACGCTCCTGCATGTTCTATATCAATGTGAAGCAACAATGGAAGATATTTTTTAAAGAGGTGTATTTCGTTACCTAAATCTATATTGTAATCCAAAAAGTAAATGAGCTCTAATTGAATTTCAATAGTCTTAATACTTGATAGCTTATCTATAATTTTATCTGTATTTTTTAATTCATTTCTTTTATTTCTAATGGTAAAGAAAACTGATGGCCATAACTCCTTAAGAGTCTTATTATTAATAATACTATTGAATTGTTTCTCAATCCAGCTCACAAATGTTTTTGGTGTTGTTTTCGCTATCAAATCAATTTTGACGATAGATTTTATTCCTATTTCATTTAAGCTTATGTTATCATCTTCGATTAGGCGTTTAATTTCATCTATTGAAAACTTTTGGTCTGAATGATATAATCCGGATAGAATATCCATTAATGTAAAATACGAATCAGGATTTTTCGTTTCAAGTGTTTTTAAATAAATTTCTTTACCAAAAGAAGCATCCTCTTTTGCTTCGCGAGTAATGGCTATTTGAAGATTTCTTACAGGATAGTTACTTTTTAAGTTTTTAAGCAATTCTGGTAGTGCCTTAACATAAAGGTCTATATCAACATTTTTAATATTGTCACAAAAGGTTCTATAATCTTGCCATCGATTGGAAGGCTCTTTATTGTCTAATAAGTCTTGTAGAAATTGCAAATGAAAAGGGTTATAATTTTTGACTAAAGTTAAAAAAGAATTGATACCGTTCTGAAAAAGAGTAACAAAGTTTTTTTCCATTCTACCAAAAGAAATCAAACTATATCAAATACTATTAAATGGACAAAAAGAAACAAAATGTTGTACCTATGTTGTACCCAAACATTTTTCCGAGCTTATTTTAAATAAAAAAAGCCGAAGATTTCTCTTCGACTTTTGTACAGGCGGCGAGACTCGAACTCGCACACCTCGCGGCATTAGATCCTAAGTCTAACGTGTCTACCAATTCCACCACGCCTGCATTTTATTTTTTTTAACACTAATAATTAGGTTAAATCCTAAGTCTAGCGTGTCTACCAATTCCACCACGCCCGCAAAAGGACTGCAAATATAATCAAGATTTTTAAATTCCAAACTTATCACATTAAAAAGTATTCTTTTTTATACTTTTGGGCATAACCTTTTTTGCTCACATGGAGAATATTAAATCTTATATAAAAACCCACAAGGATAGGTTTTTAAACGAGCTTATTGCACTACTTAGAATACCATCAATCAGTGCAGATTCAGCTTATAAAAATGATGTATTAAAAACGGCAGAAGCTATAAAAACAAGCTTAGAAACTGCAGGCTGCAACAATGTTGAAATTTGTAAAACCGATGGTTACCCTATTGTTTATGGAGAGAAAATCCTAGATAAAAACCTACCTACGGTTTTAGTATACGGGCATTACGACGTACAACCTCCAGACCCTTTAGAGCTTTGGAATTCTGCACCATTTGAGCCTGTGATAGAAAAAACAGAACTCCACCCCGAGGGAGCAATTTTCGCCCGTGGTGCTTGCGATGATAAGGGACAATTATATATGCATGTAAAAGCCTTAGAATTTATGACCTCAACTAATCAGCTACCATGCAATGTGAAGTTTATGATTGAAGGCGAAGAGGAAGTAGGTAGTAAAAACCTAGCCACATTTGTAAAAAACAATCAAGAGAAACTAGAAAACGATGTGATTCTAATTTCTGACACAGGAATGATCGCCAAAGACACTCCATCAATAACCACTGGACTTCGCGGTTTAAGCTATGTTGAAGTAGAAGTTACAGGGCCCAATAGGGATTTGCACTCGGGCTTATACGGTGGTGCTGTTGCCAATCCAATTAATGTACTTTCTAAGATGATTGCTTCGCTTCATGATGAAAATAATCGCATTACCATTCCTGGGTTTTACGATAACGTAGAGTCACTTTCAAAAGAAGAGCGTGCCGAAATGTCCAAAGCGCCTTTTAATCTTGAAGATTATAAAAAGGCTCTCGATATCGAAGCTGTTTACGGTGAGGAAGGCTATACCACTAACGAGCGCAACTCAATTCGTCCCACACTAGATGTAAATGGTATTTGGGGTGGGTACACAGGCGAGGGTGCTAAAACCGTTATAGCAAGTAAAGCATATGCTAAAATTTCTATGCGCTTAGTGCCAAATCAAGATTGGGAACACATAACACAACTGTTTAAAATACATTTCGAAAATATCGCTCCTAAAGGGGTAAAAGTTAATGTGACACCGCATCATGGCGGACAAGGTTACGTTACACCTACAAACAATATAGGCTATAAAGCAGCCAGTAAAGCCTATGAGACTACTTTTGGCAAAACACCTGTTCCGCAAAGAGGTGGCGGCAGCATACCTATTGTAGCCCTTTTTGAGAAAGAACTTAAAAGCAAAACCATACTTATGGGGTTTGGTCTAGATAGCGATGCTATACACTCACCAAACGAACATTTTGGGATATGGAACTACCTAAAAGGTATAGAAACTATCCCCTATTTTTATAAATATTTTACAGAATTATCTAAAACGTAATTTGTGAGTTACCTCAAAAACCAGCATGCTAACCATCTACTATTATTAGGTTTAGCTACCTTATTTATAAGTACATCAGGAGTATTAGGAAAATATATTAACCTTCCCGCACCCATAATTATATGGTTTAGAAGTGTTTTGGCTGCTGTATTTCTATTTCTCTTTTGCAAGTATAAAAAGTTAAGTGTTAAACTTCACTCCAAAAAAGATGCTCCTACTATTATAATTGGAGGTGTATTATTGGGGGCACATTGGGTAACATACTTTCTAGCATTAAAACTATCTAACGTAGCTGTGGGCATGCTTTCCATGTTTACTTTCCCTGTAATCACAGCGTTACTAGAACCTTTGTTTACCAAAACTAAACTAAACCCAATACACATTCTTTTGGGGTTTATGGTGTTACTTGGCATTTATGTTCTTGCGCCAGAAATTAACTTCCAGAGTACTTATCTAAAAGGTATTCTTTTAGGGGTGTTTTCTGCTTGTTGTTATGCACTAAGAAATCTTATATTAAAACGACATGTTACTACTTATGACGGTACTGTACTTATGATGCAGCAATGTATTATTGTAAGCTTATTACTAATACCCGTTTTATTTAATTTAGACATAACAGCAACCAAAACACAATTACCTTACTTACTAATACTGGGATTAGTTACTACTGCGCTAGGGCATTCCCTATTTATAAGTAGTTTAAAACATTTTTCTGTAAGTACAGCAAGTATCATAGGTAGTGCGCAACCTATTTTTGGCATTATTATGGCATATTTTTTCCTGAATGAAATACCAACGTCAAACACTTATATTGGAGGCACTTTAATTCTGGCTACCGTGATTATTGAAAGTATTAGGTCAAAAAAAGCATAATTCTAAAAATCTTTTACTCTACACTTGTAGAATATAAATTTTTATTCTACGTTTGTAGAAATAATTCTAACATTGTAGAATATGAAACTATCAAGAACTGAAGAGGAATTAATGAATCACCTTTGGAAGCTCGAAAAAGCCTTTATGAAAGATTTATTGGACGTTTACCCAGAACCAAAACCAGCTACCACTACAGTAGCTACACTACTAAAACGTATGACTGACAAAGGCTTCATAGGCTATACGTTGTTTGGAAAATCAAGGCAATACTACCCTTTAGTAAAAAAGAAAGACTATTTCTCAAAGCATGTAAATGGATTGATAAAAAACTTTTTTAATGATAGCGCATCTCAATTTGCATCATTTTTTACCAAAGAAACGAACCTAACCAAAGAAGAGTTAGAGGATTTAAAAAGATTAATTGATAGTGAAATTAAAAAGAAATAACTATGCTTCTAATCATATTAAAATCTATTATCTGTTTAGCTGTATTTATGATATTCTACAAACTGGCTTTAGAGAATACAAATGCTCACACCTTAAAAAGATTTTACTTGTTAAGTATTGTCGCAGTATCTATTGCAATACCTCTTATAACACTAGTAAAATACGTTGACCCCTCGATAACTCTCAATACTAAAAACTTATTCCCCATAAAACAAGACATAGAGCAACAGATAATCAATAATTATACTAATCCAGTAGATTATGTATCAATTATTTTATGGGCAATATATTACTTAGGCGCTATACTTTTTTTATTTAGATTCTTAAAAAACATATCTACTCTTGTCAAAAAGATAAAAACATCCCCAAAAACAAAAGTAGGCAATGTATGTATTGTACTATCAAAGGATAGCTCACTTCCCCACACGTTTTTCAATTATATTTTTTTAAATAAAAATGACTATGAGAAAAATGATATTGATAAAGGAGTTTTTTTACATGAACAAACCCACGCCATACAAAAGCATTCAGTTGACATATTAGCAATAGAAATTGTACAGGTTATATTTTGGTTTAACCCATTATTAATTTTACTTAAAAGATATATTAAGCTAAATCATGAGTTTTTAGCAGATAAAGCAGTATTATCTAGCGGAATTAGTACTTCAGAATACCAAAAGACACTCCTTTCTTTTTCATCAAACATAAAATATCCAACATTGGTCAATCCAATAAATTATTCATCACTCAAAAAACGATTTAAAATTATGAAAACACAAACTTCAAAATCTAAACTTCTTCTAAAAGCACTTCTGTTACTACCTCTATGTATTATTTCTGTCTATGGATTTAGCCAAAAAGAAACAATTATAAAATCAAATAATTCCAATGTTGTAAATGGATTAACAATTAAGGACATTCAACTCATTATAAAAAATGAAGACGATTTAGTATTAAATGGTAACAAAGTAACCATTGAAAATTTAAAAGACGAAGTAAATAAATTAAATCCATTGTTAGATAATAAACAGAAACAGTATTTTTTATTTGCATACCTACTCATGGAGGATGACAAGTTGTATCCTTACACAAAAAAAATCTCAAACTTCTTAAGTTTAAACTGCGACATTAAGTCTTCTCAAATCGTAATTGTTAATGGTTTTAATCATCTTAATTTATACAAAAGTCCATTTAATGGTAAAACAACAATAGAAGCCCAAGAGATCTTAGATAAACAGACCATAAACTTTACACCTTCAACTAAACAAGGTCCGTGGAAACTTAAAGTTGGCTTCAACACAGCAGATTTTACATTAAATAATAATCTTGACACCAATAAAAGCATCAACCAACAAGATATAAACGAATACAATAATTTGGTTGAAAAATTTAATAATTTATCTGATCATGAAAAAGTTGTAAAAGTCACAGATTTTTCAAGGTTACATGAGTTGTACCGCTTAATACCTCAAAACAAAAAAGCAGATCTCAAACCTTTCCCAGATTTTCTTACCCCACCAAAATCTGATGAAGAAATAATAATCGAAATGATTGAGAAAGGTGTAACTTGTTTTTTTAACGATAAAAAAATTGATGCTGAAAAAGCTATTTCCATCATAAAAAATAACAGACTCTTAAAAGCAACAACTAAACATGAAAACGGAGTAAGTATTATAAGTATGTATAGCGAGAGCTATAAAAAATAAGCACAACTCACATAGAGTTTTAATTTCCCCAAAAAAAATGTAACAAAATAAACGCTTTAACGTTCTAATAGTCAATCAATCAAAAAACTATCAGATATGTTAAAGCGTTTTTTTATTATCTGCTCTGGAGCAGATACCGACATCTTACAACAATGCTCCAAAGGGGAACAAAATAAATACGCAGGTATTGGAGCTACCGTTTTCTTTACTGCAATTATGGCATTTATAGCTGCTGGCTATGCCCTTTATACTGTTTTCGACAATCTATTTACAGCTGTGTTCTTTGGTTTAATCTGGGGGTTGCTCATATTTAATCTAGACAGATATATTGTTTCTACCATTAAAAAAACAAATAATACTATTGATGAATTTATTCAAGCTACTCCCAGAATAATTTTAGCAATAATTATAGCTATTGTAATTGCAAAACCTTTGGAATTAAAAATTTTTGAAAAGGAAATTAATCAAGTCCTTTTAGAAGAAAAAAATGCTATGACATTGGCTAATCAAAACCAAATAGCTGCACAATACACTCCAGAAATAGACGCTTTAAGTTCAGAAATAACAAACCTTAAAGATGAGATTACGGCAAAAGAAATTGAAGTAAACAATCTATACGATGTTTATATTTCTGAAGCTGAAGGTACAGCAGGTACCAAACTACTAGGAAAAGGTCCTGTGTACAAAGAAAAAAGAGAAAAACATGATGCTGCACTTCTTGATTTACAGACCTTAAAAGAAAAAAACAAAACCAAGATACTGGAAGCAGAAACTAAAATTACCGAATTAAAAGGCAGTTACAACACCAAAGTAATCAATACCCAACCTATTATATCTAATTTTGACGGTTTAATGGCACGTATTAATGCATTAGATAAATTGCCATGGCTACCATCATTCTTTATTTTCTTGTTATTTTTAGCTATTGAAACAGCCCCTATTTTCGCAAAGCTACTGGCGCCCAAAGGGATTTATGATTTTAATTTAGAAGACCAAGAAGATACCGTAAAAAATATCATCCTACAGCATAAAAACCAAAGAACTGCAATGGTAAGTACAGAAAATGCCATTGATGACCGTGTATATACCAATATTAAGACTGATGAAGAGCTTTATAAATACAAACACAAAAAAGCTCACGATTTCATACAACTAAAGGCCGATGCATTTTACAAAAAACAAAAATCGGCTTTATAATTATCAAGAAGCTACTTTGTAAGACTGAAAGTAATCGTAAAGCTCCTTACAGCCTACCCCCACAATTGTAAATTCTTTTTGAAGATTTTTTGCATAAAAATAAGCGTTCCTAAAACTTTCTACGGCATGGGCATCAATAGCTTCCAAAGCATCAATACTAACAGTAAGTTTATGGTTTGCGTCTATCGCATCGTAGATTTTCTTTTTAAAAACTGAGGTGTTACTTTTGTTTAGAACTCCTTTTAGTTTAAAAAAATTATTGCAAGTAGTAATTTTTAAATCCATACAACAAATGTATTTTATCGATAAATTTGGGTTTTAATCGAAAAATTTATTTGCTAAGTTAAAAAAATATTTTAAAATTCCTACTTTTTTATACAGAATCCTGTTTTTATAACATACTCCTATACAACGTGAAGTTTAAAAATTCACGCATTCTTATGCTGCCTCGAAAGATTTAAAATGGTCATAAAGTTCTTTACATCCCAGACCAACGATGGATAACTGCTTATTTATCTTTAAAGATTCAGTATGTAAATCAGCTAGAGCATTTACACCAAAACGGTCCACACTCTCCAACCCTTCTACACTGATAGTAAGGCTATCAAATTTCCTGAATGCTTCTTGGAATTCTAAACGAAATGATTCAACGTTATTTTTGTTTAGAATACCTTTTAATTTGAAGAAATTATTACAACTAGTAATTCTTAAATCCATAATACATAATTTTTAATTCAACAATAAATTTGGGCTATTAATCAATTGACTTAGGCTGTAAATATAGATACTAAAATCATACATATAAGTATTTTTCGATAAACCTATTTTTACTCACGTTGAAAGTATCTTTGATGTCAATTTCATCGACGAGATACAACATTGGCATGATTTTTTATTTACTTTTACCGAAGAATTACTATTGCACACCTACAGTTATGAGAAAATTAATTACACTTTTTTGTTTTTTAGCTTTTGGTATTACCCATGCGCAGATTAATAAAGACTCTGACATAAAAGCTATTAATAAGGTATTAAAAAAACAACGCATTGCCTGGTCTAACAATGATATTGAAGGGTATATGGAAGGCTATTGGAAAAGTGACTCCTTGGCTTTTTACGGCAACAAAGGCGTAACCTATGGCTGGGAAAATACACTAGACCATTATTTAACCTATTATCCTACGGCAGCTTACACTGGTAAATTAAGCTTTAAAATAAATGCGGTAAACAATATAGCTCCAGATGCTTATTATGTTTTAGGGGAATATCATATTAAAAGGGAGGTTGGTAATGCCGACGGCTTCTTTATGTTAGTGTTTAAAAAGATTAATGGAGATTGGAAAATTATTGCAGATACTTCTACATAATTCTTATCCATTAATTCATGAAACAATATAGCTATAAGGTACTATTGATGATAGTATTAGTATTATAACTATTTAAGGATTAGTAACGGGAAAGTTTTTGTTTTTGGTTATAATGTTTCCATTTGGGGTAGGTTTATTTAAAAAGAAAATCAATAATTATGTTTTCTTTACATAGTCGGTAATAATTACGATTTGTTGTCCACCTACTTTACCCTCTATATAATTGGCATTTTCGTAATCTAAACGAATATTGCGAACTGTTGTTCCTTGCTTAGCTACCATACTAGTTCCTTTAACTTTTAAGTCTTTTATAAGTACAACAGCATTACCGTTTTCTAAAACAACCCCATTTACATCTCTGTGTATAATCTTCTCGCTATCATCTTTATCCTCGCCTGTAGCTCTTGCTAGTGCTAATGCTTCACCATCTAAATACATCATATCCAGCAAATCCTGAGGCCACCCTTCATTTCTAAGTCTTTGTAACAAACGCCAAGATATGATTTGAACTGCTACATGTTCGTTCCACATACTTTCGTTTAAACACCTCCAATGATTGGGGTTCATGTCTACATCTCCTTGTATTTGTTTTAAACAGGTTTCACAAACCAAAATAGCGTTATCAGCATTTTTATTTAAAGATGGCGGAATTGTATATTGACTTAGATGCTCTTTTGAAGTACACAATTCGCAAGAATTACCACTTCTATCTTTTAGGGTTTGAAGCACACTCATATTCGCTTGGTTTGTTTTTACAATGATAAGGCTTTTACATCCACAAAACCTAGTCTTCTATAGTATTAAGTTGTTCCCGCATTTTCTTGGTCATACCTTTAATTACCATTTCGTAAGAATGATCTATTAAATCTTTAATGAGTTGTGGCTGTAACTCACCTTCATGAATATACAACGTATTCCAGTGCTTTTTACTCATGTGGTATCCTGGGCGAATGCTATTGTGTTGTTCACGTAAAGTTTCAGAATATTCAGGATCCGCTTTTAAGTTTATAGCGGCCTCGCCGCGTTCCCACCATTTTAAAGAAGCCAAAGCAAACATTTTACCTAAAACTTTAAATACTAAAGTATCTTCATCAAAAGGAAAATCTTCAGTGGTTCCTTTTTTACTTAAGCAATATGCTCTTATTTGTTCTATGTTCATTTTAACAATCGCTCCATTACTTTATCTGGATGTTTTAACTCAGTAAATCCATACTGCTTATATAAACCATGAGCATCAGCTGTTTTTAACATCCAAACGCTACAGTTTTGCAGTTTCTCATCTTTAATTACAGTATCTATTAATTGTTTAGAGTAGCCATTTCCACGGTACTCTGGTAAAACAAAAACATCCATAAGGTAGGCAAAAACCACATAATCAGTAGCTACTCTGGCAAATCCTATTTGTTTCTCGTCAATGTAAACACCAAAACACAAACAATGTTCTATTGATGTTTTAACTTCATCGTAAGTTCTTCCTTTTGCCCAATAACTCTCGGTTAGAAAACCATGTATTACATCTAATTGAAGCTTACTTTTATCTGTAGAGATTTCTACTATCACCCTAATTTCTTTATATGATTATTCTCAATTTGTAAGGCTGAATAGTCCAACTTCCATCCAATGGTCTCTACAATAGTTTCAATCAACAAAATAGTTTCTAAGGCTTCTTGTTGTGCTATTTGTATTAAGCCACTTTCAGGAATCTTCGCCTTAATATGTACCTTGGCCTCATTATGCAAATCTGTTAAATCACTAGCCTCGAACTTATTAAAATAACCATCAGATTTATCATAATAATTTAAATTGGTTTCAATGGATAGTACCTCTGGCTGTGGAAATTTCTCTAAGATTATCCTCTTCTTATCTGTATCTGATATCAGCTGAATTTTAGATAAATCATACCCCACATGGGCTTTAGCATTAATTACCACCAAAGCCTTCTTCTTGCTCGAAATTAATTTTAAAAACTTTTGTTTTACATCTTCATAATGGTAAATCTCTGCAAAATCGCCTTCAACAGTAATAAATTTACATACTTTTTTAATCTTATTTAATAAAATAGTAGACTGTGCATTAACCAATTGTTTTTTCTTAAACGATTTTACAATGGTTACGACTCCAAGAGTAACTAAAATTGCTACGATTATTGCTATAAAAATTTCCATTTACTCAATAACTTTATATAATACGGGTTTACTTGGTGTAGCGTCGTTTTCAAAAGGCGCGATTTGTAAATTTAAAATATACTTCCCATCTTCTATAGGATTGGGCACATAAATAAATTCTGTAATGGTAGCGTCCAAACGTAACTTTCCTTTGGTATTCCAAAATGCGTTATGTGCTAATAATTGACACTCATCTTTTTCTTTATCCACACTAGGTAAATCTATTAAAAGGTGTTTTATGCCTTTTTGTTTTAGGTAAATTGCCGTTTCTTCCAACAGATAGGTAGGATTGGTATTAGAATATTGCCTTGTTAGTTTTTCTAGAGTATTTGGCATAGTGCGAATCACAATCGCATCCCTTTTTTTATTACCCAAGGCAAATCGTATTTGCTTTTTAGAAATCACAAAGTCCTCTCCCAATTTTTCGGGAGCTACCGTAACCACTTCTGATAAAAAAAAGAAGTGTTTTAGATTTTTATTAATGGAATAGACCTCTTCTGTAATATGGCCTACACATTCGGTATGGGTGCCATGTGCATGAGGGTTAAACTCAATATTATTAAAGTTAATACAAGCGCCATCTTTTACACTTGCTATCCAATTTTCGTCTTTAGCGGGTGTTATTTTAGGCGCATCAACATACCACGCATTTACATTGTCTTTTGATGCGCGAAGTGGCATGGAAATATCCAATGGTTTAGATAAATCGATCTGTAACTTGCTAGAATTGTATTGTATTGTTGCTATCAAGATAGATTTAATTTAAAAAGATTAGAGGCTATGCCATCACTTAAAAATTTACCTTTTTTTGTGGTTAAAAGTTTATCATCATCAATATACAACAAATGTTCATTTATAAAAACTTCGGCTTGCTGTAGTAGGTATGCCTTGTAGACCTTACCAAAATCTTTTTCTACCTTATGTAGTGATACACCCCAAATTGTTCTAAGCCCTGTCATAACATATTCGTTAAACTTATCAGTTAAGGAAAGCGTTTCTACTTCTAAAGGCAATTTGTTTTGTTGAATACTCTTTATATACTTTATATTGTTGGACACATTCCAGCTACGTTGGTCACTGTTAAAAGAATGTGCAGAAGGTCCAATACCTAAATATGGTTTTCCTTGCCAATATGCTGAGTTATTTTTACTAAAACAGTCTGGTTTGCCAAAATTGGACAGTTCGTAATTAACAAAGCCTTTTGCTTCAAGTTTTTCTACTAATATTTGAAATTGCGCTTCAGCCAATGCGTCATCCACATTATTTATAAGTCCTTTTTTTATGAAAGATTCTAGTGCGGTTTTAGGTTCTACAGTAAGCGCATAGCATGAAATATGCGGTACATTAAACGACAGTGCTGTTTCTATATTCTCAATCCACTCCGCATTACTCAAACCTGGTATACCATAAATTAAATCTACAGAAATATTTTTGAAATACTTTGTTGCTTCATACAAACTTGCCTTTGCTTCATTTGCATTGTGTGCACGATTCATCAGTTTTAAATCTCTTTCAAAAAAAGATTGAACACCAATACTTAATCTGTTAATTCGAGTAGTTGCTAAATCGTTTACTTGTTTGGTTGTTAAATCGTCTGGATTAGCTTCTAAAGTAATTTCTGGATCTTTAACCACTTTAAAATTGTTATAAACTGCATCAACTAACAACTGTATATCGTTTTTAGTTAAAAGCGAAGGTGTGCCTCCTCCAAAATATATAGTTTCTACTGTTTTATTTTGAAGTTCGTCTTGTCTCAAAATTAGTTCTTGAACTAAACATTGAATAAGTTCTTCTTTCTTTTTTAATGACGTAGAAAAATGAAAATCGCAATAATAACATGCTTGTTTGCAAAAGGGTATATGAATATAGATTCCGGCCATAAAAAAGACAAGATATTAAACTTCTTGTCTTTTACAACTTTATAAAATTATTTTTAGATTAAAATGGATATACATCGTTAATGTAACCGTCAGTAATCTCAATAGTTTCATTTCCATTTACAGCGGTAAGAGAGAACGAACCTTTAATTTGATTAATTCCAAAACCTGTTAAATGCTCATCAATTTTAAATATCCCAGATGTTTTATATTCAATAAACTCACCTATGCTAGGATCATACCTTGAAAAAGAGATTTTATTGTATGTACTATTCTCATCAAACTGGAAACTCCCTATAGAATCAACATCACCATAAATGATAACATAAGATATACTATATTCGTTATCGCTATAGTGGTTATAAGAACGAGGACTACCAGCAAAACCTCCAGAAGAACTTGAACTAGTAGCATACCAATTGTTCCCATCAACTACGGCAGAAACTTCTAATCCAGATATTTGAGGCATAATTTCTCTATATTCTACATTAAAACTACCCTCGGCATATCGAGTTTCTGAATCAATATCATATTCATCTTCATATAAATTTCCAGAGAATTTAGCTGCTACTCTCTTATTAGCTTCATCAATACCTATCAGTTCAAAATTAAAATAGTTAGATTTAAAATATTCGAAAGCCCAGTACGAATTCGGAAATCCACCAGATCCACTTTC
Source organism: Hyunsoonleella ulvae (assembly GCF_016827605.1). GTDB lineage: Bacteria > Bacteroidota > Bacteroidia > Flavobacteriales > Flavobacteriaceae > Jejuia > Jejuia ulvae. Next base: position 416,912 of record NZ_JAEPJQ010000001.1, read on the forward strand.
ATTAGCAAGTGCAGTTGCTGAACCTAAATTTCCATATACATTGAATTGAACACCAAAACTATCACCACTATCTGTAGTACCAAGAACCTCCATTGTATTTTCTGATCTTAACGCAGTCCAATTAGAAATATTAACATCTTGGTTTTCAAATTTGTACAAAAAAGAGTCTTTATTATCAATTTCATTAGAATTGCTATCACTTGAACAAGAAACAATAAATAAAAACAGAAATAGAGCACTTAACGCGTTTAGAATTTTCATGTAATTTGGAGTTTAATTCGTTTACCCCAAATATACCAAAATAACTAACTTAAAAAAGAATAGTCTTACAAATTAACCAACTTTATCAGGGTTATTTTTCACAAAACTAGCCCAACCAGAGTAACTCTTACCAACTTCAATTCTTCCTGAATTATAAAAGTGACACACCGCTGCGGCTAAGCCGTCGGTAGCATCCAAGTTTTTTGGCAAGGTTTTTAACCCCAACAACCCTTGTAGCATTTTTGCCACTTGTTCCTTACTAGCATTTCCGTTACCAGTAATAGCCATTTTTATTTTTTTTGGCAAGTATTCAGTAATAGGTATTTGTCTGCTTAAACCTGCTGCCATAGCTACGCCTTGCGCCCTGCCTAACTTTAACATACTTTGTACATTTTTGCCATAAAAAGGTGCTTCGATAGCTATTTCATCTGGGTGATGAGTATCTATAAGCTCAATAGTACGTTCAAATATAAGTTTCAGCTTTACGTAGTGATCATCATATTTTTTTAAATCCAGTTCATTAAGCTGTAAAAAACTCATTGTTTTTCCAACAACTTTTATGAGTCCAAAACCCATAATTGTTGTTCCTGGATCTATCCCTAATATTATTCTTTCTTTTTGCATCAATTTCCACAAAAATAGCAACCACTTAGTGATATAGATACACCAAAAGTTACAGTTAGTAAATTACCATTAAAAGCACCAAAACCATCAGATACAGGATTAAAATCTTTTCCGAAACCAAAAATATAAGATGTATCCATATATAAGGTTAGGTTATCTGAAACACCATAGTGCAATTCTAAACCTGTTACAACATTTATAAATGAGACATTATTGTTAGCATAATCCCCTAATGGTTTTATCATACTAACACCAGGTCCTGCATGCAGAAACACACCCATTCTTTGCGAAAACGATAAAACCCCAGAAGCATCACAAACACCTTGTAAATTGATGCGAGAGTAGTTTAACTTAAATTCTGGCGACGTATTATCATTTGAGATCCTACTAAAACCATAATCTAATTTTGCCCCTAATTGCGATGTAAACATATACTGCATACCCAAATTTACAGCAGGAAAGTTAATAGGCTTCCCTTTAAAGGTGGTAACAAATCCACTTGAAGACGGACTACTTACCCCTACTGCGATTTGTGCTTTAATCTTGCTGGTATCGACTTGTGAAAAACCATTGAAACCCCCAACAAATAATAGCACCAAAAAACTAATAGATTTAAGTACGTTTATTTTTGGGTTCATAATTAGTTTAATGATTATTTTGCAATTGGAAATGCTATATAACTCGGTACCATACAAAACTAAACAATTCTTTTTTGTACTTATTAAATTAAGTATCGTGGTTGGAGCGGGATATTTTATTTATGAAAAGCTAACTAACAACAACACATTAAGTTTTTCAAGTTTTATTCAATTTACATCAAAAAATGGTGTTTTTACCCCAAAACAGGTCTTTTTTTTAATGATTTTATCCATTTTTAATTGGTTTTTAGAAACCTTAAAATGGCAAACCTTGGTAAATCCAGTGAAACACATCTCTTTTAAAAAAGCGCTCGAACAGAGTTTGGGAGCTCTTACCGCATCTCTTTTTACTCCAAATCGCATAGGAGAATACGGTGCCAAAGCTATGTATTTTATTCCTGCTCTAAGAAAGAAAATCATGCTCACAAACTTAATTAGCAATGTACTTCAAATGAGTATTACCTTTATACTTGGCATTATTGGTTTTACTGTATTCGTTACTAAATATGATGTTGGAATAGACTATTACAAAATTGCCAGATATGTTTTAATTGGGTTACTAATTCTGGTTTTTGCGCTTTTGGGCATACAGAAAAACCGATTTAAAATAAGAGGGTTTTCTATTGAAAAATTGAACATTTTTTTAAAGGGTTTCCCAAAACTCAGACTCTTATTGGGTTTATTATTATCACTTTTTCGTTATGTTACCTTTTCATTTCAATTCTTCTTTATACTTCGTTTATTTAATGTAAGCATATATTATTTTGAAGCTATGACAGTTATAACCTCTATGTATCTAATTTCATCTATAATACCATCTATTTTTATTTTTGATGCTGTTATCAAAGGTAGTGTTGCTGTTTTTTTATTTTCATTTTTAAACATCAACCCACTTATTATCATATGTACCGTTACCTTGATGTGGATTTTAAATTTCGTTATCCCAAGTTGCTTTGGTAGCTTTTATGTACTAAATTTCAAATTGCCTAAAAACGAATAAATGGCCGTTTCAAGTATTATCATTACCATCTTATACCTACTCTTAATTGGTGGGTTTATTTGGGGTTTCGATAAAGTAAAAAGTGGTGTATTAACTGATAGTCCTGCCAAAACCAAATTTTCTATTATTATTCCCTTTAGAGATGAGAGTAAAAACCTGCCACAATTATTACAATCTATTTATCAATTAAATTATCCAAAACATCTTTTTGAAATACTTTTGGTGGATGACGACTCCACAGATAATTCTATAGAAATTATAAACACATTTTTAGAAGCGTCCACCAGAGGCAATGCTGTAACGGTCACTATCAGAATTATCAAGAACAAACGTGTATCTAACTCTCCTAAGAAAGACGCCATATATACCGCCATAAATAGTGCAACACACCAATGGATTTTAACAACTGATGCCGATTGTATCTTACCTGAATTTTGGCTGGATTGTTTTGATGCTTTTATACAGCAACACAACCCCACATGTATTGTAGCTCCTGTGGCTTACACTGATGACAACACATTTTTAAGCCGTTTTCAACAATTGGATTTTTTAAGCCTTCAAGGTGCTACAATAGGTGGTTTCGGTATAAAAAAACCTTTTTTGTGTAATGGTGCGAATTTCGGGTATACAAAAGCTGCTTTTAGAGAGGTAGACGGTTTTAATGACAACAATACCATAGCAAGTGGCGATGATATTTTCCTTCTAGAAAGTATCATAAAAAAATATCCCACTTCAGTAAAATACTTAAAACATGAACATGCTATTGTAACTACAAGGCCCCAACCAACTTGGCAACAATTAATTTCCCAACGCTTGCGTTGGGCAGCAAAAACCGGACATTACAACAATTGGTTTGGTAAATTTACCGGGGCGATTGTTTTCCTTATGAACTTCACATTTATTGCTCTCCCTATGGGTTCGCTATTTGGATTTTTTAATATTAAAGTATGGGTGTATATTTTAATTATTAAATTGAATATCGACTTTTTATTACTTTATAAAACCTCGGCATTTTTCAATCAACGAAAGGCATTTCGAAGTTTTTTAACCAGCTTTTTTCTCTATCCCTTTTTTAGTGTGTACATAGTCTTTCTATCTGTTTTTAAAAGCTATGATTGGAAAGGAAGAACTTTTAAAAGATAATTTATTAGATTTAACAAGATGAAAGTATTTGATAAAACTACCAATCCTGCTTTTACAAGTTATTTTTTTAATAACGATGAATCTGCACCAAAAACAATGACAGTTACTGGGATTTTTATCAAGTCTATGTTGTCCATAATCCTAATGATCATCATTTCTGTAGGTATTTGGAAACTTTACAGTGAAGGTCATACCATAAAATGGTATTCTATGGGAGGTATGTTAGCTGCCATTATTATTAGCATAGTAATTTCGGTAAGGCAACATTGGGCACATATTTTAGTACCTCTTTATGCTATTGCCAAAGGTTTCTTTCTTGGAGCTACTACAGCTTATGTACACGCTAGGTTTCCTAATTTTCCTTACCAAGCCATTGGCATTACCATGATAACTTTTTTTGTTGTGCTTGTACTGTACCAAACCAGAATAATTGTTGTTACTAAAAAACTGAGAAGTATAATAATTACAGTTGCTGCCAGCATCTTTGTAATTTACATTATCTCTTGGATTTTGGGATTTTTTGGAATAAAAGTATTTATATGGGGCACCTCATGGCCCGCAATAATTTTTAATGTTGTGGCTGCTATTTTTGCAGCATTATCCCTGTTACTGGATTTTGATTATATAGAACGCCACAAAAACAAATCTCCTAAATATAAAGAATGGTTAGCCACTTGGGGGCTACTGGTAACACTGGTTTGGCTGTACTTAGAAGTATTGCGTTTAATGCGAAAACTAGCTATTAGATTTTAATCTACCTTCACGATTAAAGGCAATTCAAATTCCGTTGTCACAGGTTGGCTTCTCTTAATTGCAGGGTTTATTTGTGGTAACACCTCTAAACTTTGCAGTATTAATTTTTCCAGTTCAGGTATTTCGGCCTTTGTAAGCACATCCATTTTAGCGTCTAGTAAAGTAATCTTACCAGTATTTGTGGCTCTTAACTTCAGCATTAAAGTATCATTAATATCTTGCGTTACTACTATTATCTGCTTCTGAAGAAAGGCACTAATCTCAGCATATACAGTACTTTCAAAACAGGCTTTTTTATCAGTTTTAGACATCAGGCTATCACACCGAGGAAAACTTGGGTACATATCTACCTCATCCCAATTAAATGTTTTTAGGTCTTCTTTTAAGATAGCTTCTGGCGTAGTTTTTTTTACATTAAAGTAATCGCAGGAATATACCACTAAAACTAAAAGAATAATATAGCACTGTCTCATTAATAGCTTATGAAACCGAAAAGTACAATTTTTTTGAAATTATATGTAATATTTATTTCAAGATATGCTTTTAGTCTGTCCCATCTTTTTGGTCTTTAAACTGTTCTTCTTTTAATTTACTTATGTAATGGTCTACCATTTCGTTCATTCTACCATTTGGAAATTTCTTTTTCACAGCTTCAAAAGCTTTTATTTTAGCATCATAATCTTCATAATATTTTCCTAAAATTACAGCTAATTTAAAATGTAGAAATTCATTATCTGGCGATTCACGTATAGCCTTTTTTAGAGCCTTTATAGCCTCAGGATATTTTTTTTGGTAACTAAATGCTTTTGCTAGAGTACTATACTCTTGGTGTAAGGGCTTATCTAAAAAAGAAAGTGCTTTACTTAAGAACTCCTCTGCTTTAGGGTAATTTTCCAATTCAAGATAATAACCACCTATTGTATACAGCGCATCAGTATCAGTTGGGTTGTACTTTAATGCCATTAATCTATATTTTAAAGCTTCTTTGTATTGGTAATGATACCCATAGCAAAGACTTAACTTTTCATAAATAAACTCTGAAGTTTCTCCAAGTTCTATTAATTGTTTGAACCATTTACCTGCCTTTCTGTAATCTTGTTGCCAATAGTATTTTTGGGCTTTTAAATTTATGAGTTCAATATTCTTAGGATAGGTTTCCAGTCCTATTCTTATCAAAGAATCTACTGCAGTGTATCTACGCTTTTGTAAATTGTATTTAGCGACTTTATAGATAGCTTTTTGATGTGTTTTATCTAAATTAAAAGCTTTGATAAAACTTTTAATCGCCAAGGAGTCTTTAATTTGCTCTTGTACCAAACCCAGCTCATAATGGTAATTTGGGTTGTTTCCATGTATAGAAATTAGTGTTTTATACATTACCAAAGCTGTTTCAAAATTTTTAGTCTTTGAAAGTAATTTTGCAAATTCGTATTTCAATAAAATGTTATCGGGATATGCCTCAATAGCAGCTTCAAAATTGCTAAGAGCCAGATCATAATTCCCTATTGCTACATATGCTTTTGCTATTTTCTCAAATACTTCATCCTGATTTTTATGTAATTTATAATGGTTAATAGCTTTAGTATAATTTCCATTTAGGAATAAACTATCTGCAATGTTTAAAACCGAAGTTTGTGCTTCGGTTTTAAAAAATAGTGTTAGAAACAATAAAAAGATTATTCTCATCTAATCTACTACTTGAAAAACTATTGGTAATGTATATGGTACGTTTACTTTTTTCCCTTTTTGTTCTCCTGGAATCATTTTTGGCAAAGCGTTAATAACCCTAATAGCTTCTTTTTCCAGTTCTGGGTGTGGAGCCCTTGCCTTTACATCTATTATATCTCCTTCTTTACTTATCTTAAAAATCACATGAATACGCTGTCTGCCTTTTAAATTTAAATCTTTGGCAAGTTCAGTATTGAAATTTCTATTTACAAACCTTGAAATAGTTTGAGAGGTACATTTTTTTCGTTCTTCATTAAGTTCAGAATCACATTCAGGAAAAGTTGGCGCGTATTCAATAGCGTAAAAGGGCACTTCAACTCCATTAAACATCTGTTCTCCTTTATTTAATTTGGTTTCAGGCCTATTACTATCAAATTCTATACTTTTCCCATTTATTTTTAAAATAATCTTATAATATTTATCAGTCCCTGGCACTTTTCTATTTATATAATCTTCTAATATTTTTGTTTTGGCATCAGTTGAAAGCTCTTTAAAGCTACTTACCTTCAATGTTATTACACCATCTCTAGTGATTTCTTTAATCTGGCTATCTTCTATTTTATCTTGCCTAACAATTTCTTTTGTTTCTTCCTTTGCACAAGAACTATAGATAAGCATTATTAAAATTACAGGAAGTAGTATACCGTATTTCCATAAATTTTTTTGTTTCGATTTTGATTTTTGTAACATAATAATTCGTTTTTTGATTAATGATTGTTTAAAAAATGGATTGATGAACGAGACATTTTTAGTCTCAAATACTTGTGATAGTAAATTTTGATAGTATTGGGGTTTTCCCTGATATTGCAATGCTTTAGCATCAGCTATGTATTCGTGTATGGTCTGAATTCTTCTTTGGTAGACATAAACCAAGGGGTTATACCAAAACATAATTTTAAGCCCCTCAAAAAACAACAAGTCTAAACTGTGTTTTTGTTTAATATGAATCGTTTCATGTTGAAGTATGGTCTCCTTTTCTTTTGCTGGTATATTGTCCCCGAGAAAAACATAGTTAAAAAAAGAAAATGCAGATACACTATCGGGAAGCTGTATAATGGTATAATTTCCTTGACGTAGTTTCGGACTTGTTATTATCAATTTTATGATTCTAAAAATCTTGAAGAAAAATAATACAGCAACTAGAGTCGTTCCCAATATAAACAGGGTTTTCCACGACATAAAATTTGCTGTTTCAGGAACTACAGCATCCAAACGAATTTTAGAAACAGCATCTGTTTTGGTCGCTCCAATAAATATTTCTGGTAAGTGAATTATATAATCCTGTGGAACTATCTCACGAAATTGAGGTATTTTAATCAACGGAAGTAGTGTAGATAAAACTGGAGTTATTAGGAGATAACACCTATTCCAATTAAAAAATGTCTCTCTCTTTAAAAACGCATCGTAAATGATTAAAAAGAGTAACTGAAATACTATGGTTTGTATGATATAATGTAGCATTTTAATTCTCCTTTTTATTAATATCCTTTAAAACGGCTTCCAAGTCTTTTATATCCATATCATTCTTTTTAACAAAAAAGGATACCATACTTTTAAAAGACCCTTGAAAGTAATTGTCTACCAATTTATTTATAGATTGGTTGCTGTAGTCTTGTTTTGCTATTAGGGGAAAATAAACATGCCCTTTTCCTTGTTTTTCATAATCTACAAACCCTTTATTTTCTAAAATCCTAACTATTGTGGATACTGTGTTATATGCAGGTTTCGGCTCTGAAAATTGCTCTATTATGGCTTTTACATTAGCTTTTCTCAATCGCCACAAAATTTGCATGATATCTTCCTCTGCTTTTGTAAGTTGTTTCATTTTATTGTGAATTACAGTGTTCAACTAAAAAGTTAGTTGAACAAATATAACTAAAAATTTAGTTTCAACTAATTTTTTAGTTTAAAATGTAACATAATAGTTATAAATGCGTCTTAATTAATAGAAACAAACATTTATGGACATTATTTTAATACTAATTGCTGCACTCTTTATGTTGCTTGGTATTATAGGTAGCTTTTTACCCGTATTGCCAGGCCCTATTACCAGTTGGATAGGTTTACTCATTATACATTTTACAGATGCAATTCCAATGCACACAACTTACTTGGTAATTACATTTATAATTGCAGCTCTTATATGGGTGTTAGATTATATTATTCCCGCCATAGGCACCAAACGTTTTGGAGGCTCTAAATATGGCATGATTGGTACCACTGTAGGTTTAATTATTGGATTATTATCCCCTATTCCTGGTAGTATTATTATTGGACCTTTTGTTGGTGCTTTGGTAGGTGAGTTAATTAATAAAAACGATTCTAAAACTGCTATAAAAGCTGCTTTCGGTTCCTTTATTGGGTTTTTAACCTCAACCTTTTTAAAGTTTATTGTAGCTGTGATTTTTCTAGGATTGTATGTTGGCAAATTAATCGAATATAGTACCCCTCTTTTTGGCATATAGCTATAATGAAGTAGCCCTGTGGGTCTCTCACCTCCACAGGGCCTGTAAATTGCTATTATCAACAAAAAAATCGAGGGATTAATTAATCTGATATGTTGACAAATCAAAGATACCAATAAGTTTTTTCTTCCAGCTGCGGAAAAACCGTAATATTGTTACGGTGAAATCGTAAGGTATTGACATGTAAACACTTACAGAGATTTAAAAAAGCTACTTGTTGTCGAAAAAAATATTTTAACAAAAAAACAAGACTTGCTTTAATTATATAAAACCTTGCCTACGGGCAGCATTAAGTAAGGATTCATCCTGTCCGTCTTCAATATCAAAAAGTTCTTTCAATTGCTTTTTTCTTTTCTCTACAGCACTTAAAGATATATCTAGATGTGATGCTAAATTTTTGGTTTTTACACCTTGAGATAGTAAATACAATATTTTTCTGTTTTTGTCATCAATCACAATATCACTAGTAATCGATTTTCTAATAAAACTATTTACGGTACCACTGTAAAAGGGAGGATTGTTAATTACAGCCTGGAAAGCACTCGCTAATTCACTTGATGTTAAATCGCTCTTTATCAAGAATCCTTCTGGGTCTATATTTTTTATGATGTTGTGGATCCTAAAAGATTCATTAAACATTGTAAGAATTATAATTTTTGCATTTGGCAGTACTTTGCGTACGTATTCCGCTAGGTCTTCCCCAGAATTCATACGGCCATCAGAGGATGGCGGTAAACTTATATCTACAAACAATAAATCGTAGGGTAAGTTATTATCTACGGCTTTACTGATATAGTTTAATGCTTCATCACAATTATTAGCTATGTCTATATCTAACTGTTGGTGATCTTTTTTGGTAAACTGTAGTGTATTTTGATACCCTTCGATAATAATAGGGTGATCATCAATCATTAAGATTTTTATGTTTTCGGGCTGGTTCATAAGTTATAGGTATTGGGTTGGAACCTTAATACTTACGGTTGTTCCTATATTTTTTTCTGATGCAATATGCAAAGTGCCATCAAGTTCTTTAATTCTAGCATTCATGTTTTTAAGACCTATACCAGACTTCGCCTTATTCACATCAAAACCAGAACCGTCATCTTTCACTTTTAAGCAAATTACGTTATTTTCTAGTCTTATCCCAATATTTATTTGTTTTGCATTAGCGTGCTTGTGTATATTATGCAATGTTTCCTGCAAAATACGGTATATGTGAATTTTAGATTTATTGGATACACCATCCCAATTTATGGTATCATCATAATTTAAATCATAGTCTAATTTATATACTGTGGTTTGTGTTTCTACCATAGATTTTATGATGTCTATAAAACCTGCACCAGAAACAAAATCTGTGTTTAATTCATGAGATACCTTTCTAATATCGTCCTCAATGGTTTTAAGTTCGCTTATGTATTGTCCTCTTGTTTTAATAGCTTCAGTTGTGTTATTTAAATTCAAGCTATCTAAACTTAATCGAGTACCAAACAACCTGCCCAAAACCCCATCATGAAGCTCTTGGGATATACGCTGTTTTTCTAGTGTTCTTGCTTCTTCTACTTTTTCGTGTTCCCCTAACATTAAGTTGTATATTTCCTCGTTAGCTTCTTGTTGTTGCTTTGCAAATTTTAATTCCTTGTTCTTTGCCCGTTGGGATATGATAATATAGATAAGCACCCCAGATACTAGTAAAACACTAGATAGTATAAAGAGCCACATACGTTCTCTGGCTATACGAATATTTTCTTGCTCTATTTGTTGTGTTTCAAAGCGTATTCTTGCTGATTTGTTTCTAATATTTCGTTCTGCTTTCTGCAGACTATCACTGAGTTTAACATAAGCCCTAAGATGATCCGCAGACTTTTCCCCGTCTTCTATTTTTGATAGAAGTATTAAAGATTTTAAAAGGTCATCATTATGGTATTTATCTGAAATCCTTTTAGCTTTATAAGCATAATATCTAGCAGAATCCTTTTCTCCTTTATTATTATAGTACTCAGCAAGATGTTGGTTTATAATTATAGAATTATAATTGTCGAGACTAATACTTTCTGCAATTCTCAGAGCTCTTAAGTAGAGTTCGGGAAGTTCATCATATTTTTTTGATAACAAAAGTGTATGTGCATAATTGTCAAGAACTAGAGCGTAAAAGTCAGGTCTCTGATTTACTAAATCCTCATTAGCTAGTATTTTCTCAAACTCATTGACAGCAAGTTCGTATTTACCTGATCGTCTGTAGGTCTTAGCCAGATTATTTAATGAATTATCTATACTTGCTTTGAAATCTCCAGATAAATTTCGTTTGATATCCAGTGCTATAAGGTAATATTTAATTGACTCCTCAAATTGTTCTAATTCGTCATATACAATACCTAAATTATTATAAGCATAAGCTATATATTGTTTAGCTTTATTAGATTCATCTAATGACTCTAAAAGAGATATTACTTCAATTGAAGTAACTTCACTTCCTAAATAATCTTTTTCATTTTTTTGAATTACCGCAATACCATACAAGGTCATACCTAATTCTAAGTCCTTGTTTAATTTTCGAAAAATTTTTTCTGCTCTGTGGTAGTAGGTATATGCACTATCCGATTGACCTGTTGTCTTTCTGTATATCTCTCCAATCGAATAGTGTGCTTTAGCAACAAGAAGCGAGTCTTGTATATTTTTATTCCTAAGATAATGTGTTTGAATAGAATCAATTAAATCTAAACTCTTTTTTTGACAGTTTGCAAAACCAAAAATGAAGAAAATAAATATATAAAAAAGAGAAGATTTCAAATTAATAGCTATTAATACATTTAATCAAAAATATTTATAATTTTTTAATTAAAATAAAAAAGGTTCCCCTAATAATTTAGGGAAACCTTATATCTGTACTTAGATGAAGTTCTACTTAATCATCCGCATTACCTCCGGTATATATCTTCGGTTGTGTGTTTGGGTCTGTCAATAAATCATCTTCATTTAAATCTTGTTTTACACAAGAAGTTAATGATGCAAATAATACTGCTAAAATTAATGTAATTTTTAGGGCTTTCATATGTATTCAATTTTAAGGTTATACAATTTTTCTCTTAACTTTTTTAGTCAAAACCAAATACATGTTGATCTTGACTGAGGGAAAAATGGATAATTAATTAAAATCGAATGCAACGAAGCAAACGAAGCTATTTTCTTTTGAGGGGATTTGAGACCGAGGGGTCAAAAAAAGGATTAATTAAGCTTTATTTATGAGCGGAGGGATATATTGCTCTAAAGCACTGCTAAATTACGTTCAATACATACAATAACTACAAAATAATCGATGAAATGTAATTTTTATCGATGAAATACATGAAATATATATGCTATATATAAATAATGACAAATACGAACAACTTAAATGATAAGCTATTAATTATCAATATTATAGGGTAGATTTACTTTTTACTAAAGTTGTCTTTACTATTTTTGTAGTATAATCATCCTTGGATGCGGCCCCATTATTAAGGCGTTCTATTAATAATTGTGCTGCTTTTGCTCCAATTTTTTTAGCATGTTGACGAATGATTGTTAACTTGGGTACCGAATGCACCGATACGGACTTGCTAGAAAACCCTACTACAGAAATATCTTTTGGTACTTTCTTCTTAAAGTCTCTCGCCATGTTTATGGCAACCACCCCTGAAGTACTATCTGCTGATACCACTCCATCAATGTCCTTATACTTTTTATATAGTCGCTTTACTTTTTGCTGGGTATCATCTCCTTTTTTTATGCGTAGTACTTGAGTACCTAGCCCCTCTTCTAACATGGCTTTATTGTAACCGCGTTCTCGTAGCTTACCTACGCTTATGTTATCTATGTTACTAATAAACACAATGTGCTTTCTTTTTTTGGCTATCAAGCTTTTTGTGGCATTGTAGGTAGCCTCAAAATCATCAACAATTACTTTGTCACATTTTACATCGTGTGCAACCCTATCAAACATTACAATTGGTAGTCCTTGACTAATGGTTTCTTTAAAATGATTTATTTCGTTTTTGGTTTGTGTTTCTTCTGCTATGCTTAAAATAAAACCATCTACACTTCCATTGGCCAAAAGCTGCAAACTGTCTTTTTCCTTTTGCAAGGATTCGTTAGAGATGCATGTTATGATATTGTAACCATGTAAATTGGCTTCTCGTTCTATCCCAAAAAGTACTTTGGCTAAAAAGTGATTAAGAATATCTGGAATTATAACTCCTATAGTTTTTGTTCTATTCTGCTTTAGGCTTAACGCTACTTTATTTGGTTTATAATTGTAAGATGCTGCTAATTCCTTAACTTTTTTTCGTGTTTCTTCTCCAATTTCTTCGCTATTATTTAATGCTTTTGATACTGTTGAAATTGAAACACCTAGTTCTTTGGCAAGTTGTTTTAGGGTAACCATAGGGACTAATTGATTAAAACGAGAATGCAATTTACAAAAATAGAACCCTAAAAAACTAAATTTTCGGCAATTGAGGTTTAAATTACAGTAACTGGCAGCTTGGTTTCGGCAGATTTATAGACTGCTTCTTGTACTCTTAGCGTTTTTAAGTAATTAGGCCCGTTGGTTTCAAAAGGGGTATTTGTCATTAAATTATCTATAAAATCCTTTTGAAAAATGTAACAACAATCGCCTGCAAAGCCTATATTGTTATGCGTATATATGTGCTCTGTTTCTGGTTTCCCAAGTGCTTGTATGGTTATTTTACCATCTGTGTATAAACGAATAGTACCTTTAGAACCTTCAACCAGATATTCGCCAAATGTATACCTAGGGTTAGAAAAATTATTTTCATTATACCTATTCGCATCCCAAAGCGCTGTTGTATCAGATTCAAAATTTAAAAGCATTAACCCGGCGTCCTCTCCTTTTATTACTGGATTTAAACGTTTCAAAATAGCGAATACGCTTTTTACTTCTCCAGCATGATAACGAAACGTATCAATAAAGTGTACTCCTGTTTCGTAAATTAATAGTTTTTTATAATCTCTAAAATAGGGTTGTCTGGATAAATACGCATCTTCTCCCCATCCATCTCCCATACGGGATCTAAAATTTAAATTGAATAGCTCCCCTACTTCATCGTTATTTATCAACTTTTTAATCTCTCTATGCCAAGGTTGAAACCTAAAATTCTCATGCACTACAAACCTCACATCCTTTTGCGAAATATAATCTACAATCTTTTGTGATTCCTCTAAAGTTGGTGCTAATGGTTTTTGGCAAATAATATGTACCCCATTATCTGCAGCGAATTTACACATCTCAAAATGGGTTTCTGGAGGTGTAATGATATCTACAAAATCTGGCTTTTCTTGAAGAATCATCTCTTTATAGTCTGTATAGTGCTTCTTTACACCATATGCATCCATAATGCCTTTGGCACGACCTAGGTTAGAATTACACAAAGCTGTTATTTCTACTTCTGGTATGCGTGTCCAGGCTTCGTATTGAAATTGACTGAAATAGCCTGCGCCTATGGCGACTCCTTTTAATTTAGGCATTGCTTAATTTTTGATTAGGATTCATAAAATACCAACAGAATATAGCTATAAAACCTAGTGCTGCGGCTATATAAAAATAGGTTTGGTCTGTTCCTGTCCATTCCCGTAAATAAGGAAACGCAAGTGATGTTATAAAAGCTCCTATATTTCCTGCCATATTCATCATTCCTGATACTTTCCCTGAGTTTTCCTCACCTATATCCATACAAAAAGACCACGACGGACTCAATGTCATATCTGCTCCAAAAATGGCTACTGATAAGCACAATACAGCTCCTAATGGCGTTTCCATAAACAGACTAGATAAAACCCCTAAAACAACAAGAATAAAACCTATAGTTGCTGGTAATTGTCTTGATAATTTCCAATTGCCTTTTTTATAAATGGCGTCCACCATAAAACCAGACGTCCAGTTACCTACAGCTCCTGCTAAAAGTGGTAACATGGCATATAATCCTGTGGTAACAAGATTTAAATCGTACTTTACTTTTATATAAGGGAACAACCATGTTAGCGTAAAATAAAAGATAAAATTACTCCCTATGTATTGTATCATAGTGAGTATAACATTTTTAGAGCCCAAAATTTTACCTACAGGTAAATTCCCTCCCTTTTTTTCTACTTCTTGCTGTCTGTTTTTCACTATAAACGCCTTCTCCTTATCGTTTAACCCTGGGTGATCTTCTGGTTTATTTCTAAAGAATAGATAAAACAATACCGCAAACAAAACTCCAACGGCTCCAAAGAAGTAAAATATGTTTCGCCAACCCCAATCTGCTATTAAATACGCAACTAGAGGAAGTGCAAATGCAGCCCCTAATCTTGATCCCGAAAAATTAATACCCTGAAATGCCCCACGCTCCTTTGTTGGCACCCACGAAAACGCTGCTCTGGATATGTTTGGAAATGCGCCTGCTTCTCCTGCTCCGAAAACAAATCGGAAAAATAGTATTGAAACATAATTCCATGCCAGCCCTGTTAAAGAGGTAAAGGCAGACCATAAAACCATGATCCAGGTCATTACCTTTCTAACTCCATACTTATCTCCTAAAGCACCACCAGGAACTTGAAACAACGCATAACCTAATGCAAATGCGCCTAATACCCAACCCATTTCCTTATCGGTTAAACTCAAATCTCCTGCAATGGCATCTTTTGCTGAAGAGATACATACACGATCTATGTATAATAGAAGTGTAATTAAAAAAGAACCTAAGAAAAATCGATAACGCTTGGAATTGTTAATCATGGTGTTTTTAGTTTAGTTATTATGGTTTGCAGTGTGGTGGTATCACCTACATTACCCGGAAAGACTATATAAGGTAATTTTGGTAATTTGGTTTCTGTGCCCATTTCCCAGGTTGGTATCCCTGGTTGTATTTGCCCCAATACTTTAGAGCGCTTCATACCCAGACCTTTGGTTGCCAAATCATGAGATGTAATACCGCCTTTTGCCAAGAGGTATTTTGGTCTTGCGGTAATCCCTTTTACAATATCTACCAAAGCATTGGATATTTTACTTGCGATATCTACCGTATCATTGGCATCTGTTCCTGTAATTAATTTACGGCTTGTAAACACAATTACATCTTGTCCTTTAGAGATAGTATCGTCAATGGTAGAAACCAATGATTCTATATACGCATTTGAGGAATCTAAAAGTACTTTGGACACATCTACCTCAACAATTTGTGTTTCGTTAAATAAAGACAACGCATTTGCTAATTGTTCTGAGGATTTCTTTACGTATGAGCCTACAATGGTTAATCCGCCATTATTATTGCGTTTATCCAAGATATCTTCTGGCATCAATACTCCTTTGGGTTTTAGACCTATATATGAAGGTACAAAAGAGCTTGAGGTTCTGTATATAATGTGTTTTCCTTGGGATTCAGCTAACAAAAGTGCTGATGTTACTTTATCTAAATCACTGTAATTTAAACTATCAAAAACACAATAGGATGTGGCTGGTATTTCTAAAATATTTGCTGCAAGTTCTTGCACGTCGTATTCTCTTATCTCTTCTATTGAAAAAGAAAATACTTCTGAGGCCTTTATTTTTCCTTTGGACTTTTCCTCGATGTACTCTTTTAAGTTGCTTTTTGAATATGAAAATGAATGGTCTTGAGCAAATGGGGTTTCATTCACTGGAGTTAACACATCTTCTTCCTTAATGTAGTGGTTACTATTTAAAGTTATCCTGTTACCTTCAAACATCACTGGAATAAAAACAGTTATAGCATGTTCTAAGTTTAAATACTGTTGAAGCGTTTCTGGCTCCAAAGGAAAGTGCCCACGTAAGGTAGAATCGCTCCTACTTAAAACAATAAACTTTTTTTGTGTTAACTCTGATGCTTTTAAAAGATGTTTGGCAATCTCTTTATAAATTTCAAAGGTGGCCTCAGGGGTTAAACTTCTGGAATTTGTAAGCACATAAAATACTGGTGTACCTTCTAAAAATTCTTTAACAAAAACATCAACGCTCCAAGAACTTAATAGTGGTATATCGTATACTGTTTGGTTTCCGGTTGGGTCATCGTCTATAACAACAAGAATTTTATTTAAGGTTGAAAAAAGTGTTTTGTTTTTAGTACGATAATCATTCGTATCTACACTTGGTAATCCTTTGGTTATATGTTTTAAACTAACGCTCACTATTTATCTCTCTATTGCTATAACACGTGCTGGAGCACCATCCCCATCTTTTATTTTTAACGGAAGTGCAATGAGCTCAACATTATTAGATCTTAAGCTTTCAATATTTGTAAGGCCTTCAATGATCACTACACCTTCAAGGAGAATCTCATGAATTTTAGTAACTTCTTCTAGATTATTCACATCGGCTACTGATGGTGGCTCTACCCCAATCATTTTTACTTTATTATGAATACACCAATGCGCTAGGGCTTCGCTAATTCTGGGTAATTCGTCCCTATATTTTTGCGTACCCATATGTTGTGACCAACCCGTCCAAATAATTAAACTATCGCCAACTGCAAAGTTTTTAATGATGTCTTCTGAAATATGTTCAACACCAATCAATCCTTTAGAACCTACCTCACGAGCATCTACCACCCATGCATTGCCTACAAAATCTGAAACTGGCATTTCATCGATGGTTTGATTACTTACATTAAAATGAAAAGGTGCATCCATGTGCGTACCCACATGCGAATAAAAAGTGAGCGTGCTAGCGTTCCAGCCATCTTTATCTTTAGTTTTTGCTATTTCTTTTGAAAAACCATTGACACCATTGTGATACGGCATTGTAAGATCAATAACACGACTCATTTTTTTCAATCTTATAAGTTAGCTATTACGGCATCAGCCACATCAGAAGTACTGGCACTACCCCCTAAATCTACGGTTAAAACACCTTGAGTTGTAGATTTATCTATGGCTTCCATAATGTTATTTGCTGCTTCTGTTTCTCCTAAATGTTCTAGCATTAATGCAGCCGACCATATTTGCCCATAAGGGTTAGCTATATTTTGTCCTGCAATATCTGGAGCAGACCCATGGATTGGCTCAAACATTGAAGGAAACTCTTTTTCTGGATTGATGTTTCCACTACCGCCTAAACCAAGACTCCCCATAATGGCACCGCCTAAATCACTTAAAATATCTCCAAATAGATTGGTGGTTAATACCACATCAAATTGCTCTGGTTTCAACACAAACATTGCTGTAGAATTATCTATATACATTTGTTGGTGCTCTACATCTGGGTACTGTTCTGCAACCTCGCCTATTACTCTATCCCAGTAGGATAAGCTGTTAATTAAGGTGTTAGATTTTGTAATGTGCGTTACCTTATTTCTTCTTGTTCTTGCTAATTTAAATGCATAGTGCGCCACACGCTCAATACCTTTTCTAGTAAAAACACTGGTATCTATACCCATACCATTTTCAAAATCTGGTAGATATTGCCCTCCCATCTGCACAAACTCTCCTTCGTTGTTCTCTCTTACAATTACAAAATCGATATGTTTTTCAGAACGTATAGGTCTAGTAACACCTGGATAGGTACGAACAGGTCTGTGGTTTACATATTGATTAAAATGCGTACGCACCTTAAACGTGTAATCTTTTGCCGGAAGTGTATCGTCTACCGCTGGAAGCCCAACAGAGCCAAAATATACCGCATCAAATGCTCTAAGTGTATCTATCCCATCATCTGGTAAAAACTTATTGTGTTTTTGATAATAACCAGCACCCCAATTAAATTCTTCGGTATCAATTGAAAAGTTATGCTTCTCAGCAACTGCCTTAATTACTCTTAATCCTTCAGGTACAATTTCGTTTCCGATACCATCTCCTGGTACAACTGCAATTTTGTAATTACTCACTTTTTTGAATTTTATGTTGATTTATTAATAATTCTTTTGATTGGTTAATGTGTAACCTTGCTAATGTTTCCGCTTTATCGCCATCTCCATCTTCTATCGCTTTAATGATATCAAAATGTTCCTCTAAGGTTTCTTCAGGTGTTCTTACCAAACCATGCCCTACTACTTTATCATGTATGTTACTAAAAAAGTAGATGTTATCCAATGGTGCGTTTTCGGTAAGTTGTATTAATAGTGAATGGAAATGCTCATCAGCCTCTGCATACGCCTGTTCATCTATTGTTTTCTGATTTACAAATGGCGAAAAACACGCTTTTAACTGTTCTACTATAGCCTTGTCCCTTTTATTAGCTAAGAGTCTAGCTGCCATGCCTTCTAAGGCTTCTCTACATACATATATATCTATAATTTCTTTGTAATCCAATACACGTAGATACATCCCTCTGCGTGGAATACTCTCCACAAGGTATTCGTTTTCTAATGCTAAAAGTGCTTTCATTAAAGGGGTTCTACTCACACCTAACTCCTCAGCAATTTTTTCTTGGACTATTTTCTCGCCTTGCTTTAATTCGCCACTGCGAATCATTTCTTTGAGACGATTGTATATGGGTTGACTTAAGTCGGTATACTCTATCATAAATCACTTTTGTATTTTGTATACAAAATACAAAAGTACAATAATTTAATCAAAACACACTTGTATGTGCCTTTGATTAAATTATAGATGAAGAAGTTATGCTTTATATAGCTACGACTTACTTTGGGTTAAAGCTATTCCAAAATTATTTTCTTAGTTATAATACCTTTTGTAGTTTCAACTTTTAAAATATAAATTCCTGAGCTTCCTTCAAAAGGTAAAAAGAACGCATTAGAGTTTACATTTGTATTTAGGACGGATTGCCCTGTTATGTTGATAATTTCGGCGTTTAATACCATTGCATCTGATATGACATTGACTTCAAGACGTGATTTCTCTTTATCAAAATACGCTTCAAATGTATCTGATTCTGAGCTAAGCTCGTCTGTACTTAATTGATTGGCCTGTGAGCTTAACATCACTGTAAATCTTTCATGGTAAGTGTTAGGTTCTAGAAATATTTCAAAAGGTGTACTTGTGATATCAAATATTTCATTGGTGCTTAAATCTTTAATAAATACTGAGACATCTGCGTTCTCAATAACTTCGGTACTAATTTTAGCAAGCCCAGCTGTACTTACTTTTACACCTAAATTAAACTCTTGATTGTTTTCAAATGATTTTACACCTTGAATAACTAGTTTTTTATCCTCTAGCATCCAATACATATCCTCTTTTGCGATATCAATCATAAAAGCATCATAGCCCACATCAAAATGTTGTGATGCATTATTATCTGCACCCAATACAATTTGGCGTAAATAACCCTCTGGGGATGCATACACTATTTTTAATAGCGGTTTTTCTTCTACCTGATTGGCAGACTTACTTGATGCTCCTTTGGTAAATAGGGAGGTACTTCCATCTTCTGTAGCAAAAATACGCTGGCTATTTTTAAATATAACATCGCCCCCATCAACCGTTAGGATTGGTGTGCCATTACCATTATCAAACCCATCCAGAGCTGTAGTTACAAAAAAGCCTTGATTTACTGGTATATATTGCCCCGGAACCTTAGTTCCTGTGGCTGGACTTCCTCCATTTGATGTGGTGTTAATTCTTGTATCGTTTGATATAGCCGCTGCCCCTCCCGTTAAATTTCGGGTGGCATATCCTCCTACATACTCTCCCAAATTATGGGAATTCTGTTCTCCAAAATGGTCCCAGAAATACAGAGCTCCGTTAAATATTGTACCTGTGGTATTATTTCCTCCGTCTGCTACGCTCAAATTATCCAAAATAAACTCTGTTGCATCTATTGCTGATGGGTAAGGGTTTCCTATTAATCGATCTACTTGTCCTAAAGAATTATCTAATTCTAGCGTAATATCGCCATTGTTTGGCAAACCTTGAAAAACATAATTTTGCTGTATATTAAGAGGTGCTGCGCCTGCTGGCCCTTTCATGGTGTAACCTTCTCCGGGAAGTAACGCAGTGGTTTCCTCAATTTTTTGCCAAGAATCATAGTCATCTGCAGGCCCATAAAACTTATATAGCCAAAAGGTACTTATGGTTTTTGCAAAACCAGGTGGCGGTATAGAACCACTACCATCAGGAGAAGCACTGTATAAAAGTGATTGGTAAATCGCAGAGTTTGAGCCATCATTTAATACGCCAGCAATAGTATAATTTGAATTTGTAGCGGAAACACCTGTACCTCTTGTAGCTGTGTTACCAGTAATAGGCCCTACTGAAGAACACCAATAGTTATAGTTATATCCGTTTGCTATACCTTGTTGGTCGCGCTCTATATATCCGCCACTATCGGCATCTACAATACTACCTTCATCTTGTATTAATTGAGACTCTCCAACTAGATCGATTACTCCGTCGAGCTCTAGATAGTGGGAAATACGCAGTTCTTGCCCTGAGTTTGTCTCATCTTGAGGATCTACAGGATCTGCAACTGTTAGCGTTCCTGTTGTTTGAATTAAACTTAATACAGAGATATCCCTATCTCCTGAAGTTATATCATGGCCAATTTCTACAATGTTCCAATCTACAACTGTAGTACCATCCAATCCAACAGAGTTTGGAATGATTTGATCCGCATTATTACTCCAAGTTGCAGCAGTATCCCAAGCGCCATCATTTGCACTTATATAAGGTGCTGGAATAGTTTGTGCATTTGTTATTTCTTTGTCTTTATCTAAATATTTAAGCCTTAAAAAGTTTCTTGCATCTGTTAAGCCCTCTGTTGTTGAACCATAAAAAGCATTAAAATCGTAATATGCCCTAAGGTGTGACCATTCCAAGGTATTCATTTCATTGCTCGCACTAGCCCAAGGAATAATTTTTCCTGAAATAAAATCTGTACCTGCATTATCAAATCGCTCTACTTCTTGATTCATTAAGTATCTAATTTGATCTGCGCTTAAACCACAATCCCAAACATATACCTCATCTATTTCTCCTAAAAACGGATTGATGATATTGTTCTTGTCAATATACACCACGCCTACAGAAAACCTGTTAAAGTTTGGAGATGGGTGTATCACATCTTGTTCTGATTTATCTAAAATACCATCAATATAAATGTATACTGTACCACTATCATACACTAATGTAAGGTGATGCCATTTCCCATCATTTATTTGCATATTAGAAGTAAACCTTGGCGTTACTGCATCGTCCATCATTACCTCCACCTGTTCGCTATCGTTTAATCTTAATTGTAATTTCTCGCCTTTAGCTATAATAGTTCTTGTACCAGAAGTGGTACTGTTCTTTATCCATGTGGAAATGGTAAAATCGTCTACATTTAAATTGAGTGCATACTCTCCTACAAGATAATCTCCAGAACCAATACTAACAGCACTATTATTGGTATATTTTGCTGCTCTACCAAAGGTAAAATACTTAGTGCCATCAAAATCATACCAGGTTTGCAGGTTACCAGAACCATCATCCTTTAGCGGGATAACATCAATAATATCTGCATCATTGAAGGTATCTGCATCGGCTACCACCAATACATACTCTTCATCTGTACCCAATGCAAAACTACTAAATGCTCCAGACGGAATACTTACATAAATATTTTCTACATCACTTGTAACCTCTGTGGATTCTATAATTTTCCATTGCCTAAGAATTCGCGTAAAAGATGTTGTAATTCCAGAACTAATGGTAACTGTATTTGATCCTGAAGCGGTATATGCCAAATCATTACTACCCCAAACCAAAAAGTCCCCATCATTATTAAATTCATTAGTATTTACCGAATTTGTGGTAAAAATTCCGTTTAAACCAATGGTTACTTCGTTTGTTAGGTTAAGCGTTTTTGATTGTTTTTGATTTAAATCAGAAATAGAGTCTCTACCAATACCAGCCACATGGTAATTGTAACCTGTATTTGCTGAAATATCCCAAACTTCGGTATCAAAAGAATTAATATAGTCCTTTTGAGCTTCAGTAGCATTGCCTAACGTAATACCATATTTAATGGCTAAATAGGATTCAATTTTCTGACGGTCTGCATCCGTAACACGCTCGGCAAAAGTGAATATTTCGGCAACACGACCATTTAAACTACCTTGAACATCAAAGTTTCTTCCTATCCAATATTCTGTTCCTAAAGTTGGTGGTCCTGGAGTACCTACATTTGCAAAGGCTATATCGTTTACTGATGTTGTGGTTAACACTTGGGAATTATATAAAATATCTTGTCCTGTTGGAGAGCTTGCTGCATTATTCCTTACGTTAATTATACCTGCGGTGGAATAGGTTGAATTTAACTCTGCCTCGCCATTAAAACTTCCGCCACCATCTACATCTTGGTTATAGGACAATGTTTCTCCTGTAAATTCTGTAGAATAATCTCCAAAACCTACTCCTGTAATATCTCCTGCGTTTCCTGATGAAACCCCTGCAAAAATTGTACTTCTGCTTGAAGCATTGTTCATGGTTGCATCTGGAATCATGACTATAAATATATCCTGACTGTAAAACCCATTGGTGGTATTGTATAGATATTGTTCTGTACTCCCACCATCATTCTCAAATTGAATAACTGGGTTAAAATTAATATTGTCTGCTGCAGTGTCTAAATATGTGGGTTGGTTCGCTCCTGTGGGCTGTATCGCATCTTGACCATTGGTACCCAAATCTCGCCATTCTGAAACCTTTGAAGCCGATTCTACTATACCTCTTGTCGCTTTAAGCCAAAGCCTAAAGTCTGCCGTAATACCTCCTGGCCCTGGAATGTTTTCATTAAACATTTCGGCTTCTGCCACAAAAGTAAATGTTGTATTGTCAGTATTTGCAATACTTATGGTGGTAGATTGTATACCCGTACCTCCAACAGGAGCTGTAAATGTAACATCAAATACAATAAAATAAAATGGATCAAGTCCTGTATATGGAATGGGATATGGTGATGATATTGTAAAATCTGTATTAGAACTTGTAATTGAAGTTATGTCTAATCCACAGCTCCCTATGTTAGACACCAAATATCTCCTTGTTACGGTGTTATCTTCATCTACTATACCAAAGTATGTCCCATTGGTATCAGAGGTTGTTGTATCTCCATGTAAAATATCAGCATAAGGATCTCCTCCTAAAATATAAATTTCTGGTGCAGAATTAACCTCAACGGTAAATGTAAAATCTGCTTGATCTTTTATCTCTATTGTTACTAGTGTACTTGTAGTAACACAGGTGGTATTTATATTCTCTATTTCAAAATCTAAATATTTTCTCCAGTTCCTACATCCTGATGAACGTATATTTCTACTGGGGTTATTGGGAGTTATATCAAAATCTGTTGTATTAGAAATATCAACGTCTTGCACCTTAAGTTTAGTACAACCACCTGAAGTATTGGTTATTCTAAAATCAATGGTGTTACCTGCATTTATAGTGACTGTAGAACCTTGGGTTACAATAGCCCCTCCAAGAATTTCTACTTGAGGTGTTTGACTATTGGCAAAAAAGATTCCAAATAAAAACAAGCAAATTGTTTTTATTATGGTAGAGTTTAGGGTATTAACTTTTTTCATAATTAAGGATTCAAAAACATGAATTCTCAATTTTTCATCGATAAAAAGCAAATTTACTCGGTAAAAGTATGTAATTTTTCTTATACATGCAAGAAAAAGTTAATCATTGTAGTTTATATTTAAATATCATATGAGTATCTATTTTCATTGATTATTAAAAATGATTGATTTGTAACTTGTTTAAAACAATTATCTAGGCATGTAACTTTAATTAAAACCTTTACCAATCACGCTTCCGCGACTAATATAAATGAAGAGAGGTTTTAAGGTAACTAAAGAAAAGTTTTTATTAGCAGCTAAAAAGCATAACTCATACTCAACCCAGAGAATTTATACTTATTGTTAAACCCCACAGCTCCTTGTGAGAGGTAGAACTTAGCTTTTTTATTATGATGGCTTGCAGATAAAAAAAGAGGTATACTCGCAAATGTAACCGCTCCTCCAACGTAATTTAACCATTCTGAGTTGTTATTATTCCCAACATCTACGCTATTAGACAAGGTATTTAACAAAACACTTGTGCTACCTACCCCTAGGGCAATCCATGCTATTGTTTTATTGATTTTTTTCTTCTTGATATGAAAATCGTACAGTTCTTGGGGTGTTTTTTGTGTTGAAGGCTCTAAAGCCTGGGATGTACTTAGGTTATAGGACAGGAAAAAAACAAATATAACAAGCAGTTTCATAATCATTGATTTAAAGCAAGTTATATTGTGTAGATGGGATTGTTCTATCTCTTTAAAAGTAAAGAAAACCATCCATAAAACAAAAAAGCATCCCAATTTTCTGTAAAGAAAAAAGGAAAGCTTTCTTATTATTTCTCATTTATTTGGTTGATAACATTAGCCTTTTGCAATTCCTGTAAACTTTTTTCATTGATAACCTTTTCAAGCTCATTAATATATTGACACAACATCTATGTAATTTTTACCCCCAATCTAACTCAAAATAGTCGGATATGTAATCTTATCATCTTCTGCCAATAAAAATGCTTTACTTAAAACTAGAGACAATCCCCTGTCGCCTTCAAATCACAAGAATATATTTTCCAGTTATTAGGCACTAGGTTACTTGGGATTTTATACCTGCCAATAGGTATGTCATTATATTTTGTACTTCGGCGATACTCATATTTAGCTGTTGGGCAATAGTAATTTCTGGTTGCTCAGCTTTTGGCTTTTCTTCTATACTTCGTTCTATAATGCCAACAATTATGTGTTTTAATGCTTTATTAGTATTCAAAATTGGCCTCATTTTTTTACCTATGATATGAGCGGCAGCTGTTTGCATTTTAAAATCATCATCGTCAAATATTTCTAAATGATTTTCATAGGCTTCTGTTTCATACAAATCCCAGGCATTTTTCAACAACACTGCGATATCTTCTAAATCTTTTTGACGTCGATATGGTTTATCGCTCCAAGACACTAATTTTAAAATAAAAATACCTTCTATGGGTGTTACCGGAATATTAAGACCTACTTCTGGTACCTCTACAAACTCTATGTGCTCTCCTACTTCCTTAAAGCCTAGAACGGATAAGGTCAATTCCCTTTCGTTAAAATTTACGGTATAGTCCTGTTCAATCTCCCCATAAGGCATTAAATCCAATATGGTATCGGTTTTATCAAAAATTAAACGATATGGTTCTTTTACTGTTCTAAAACCTACTTTGCACAACGCTTTAAAAAGGGCGTTGTAAGCATCAAAATCTGGAACCATAACTGCAAAATCTACATCAGCAGTACTTCGATTTGGTTGAATACCTTCTTTATATAAATGAACGTCTCTAGCATTTGCCCCAATTAAATAGTATTCTATACCGAACCTAGAAAACATAGTTTCTAAAATCCCATATACCTTACCATGATCTGCAAAGGAATAGTCTTTATAGGTAGGGTTCGATATACTCATTAAATATTAATTGTGCTGTTTCTAAATTTCGGCTATTACCACTATATACCAATTGTGCATAAATTATTAATGGATGTACTGCGTTTTGCTGATTTTTATAATTTACAAGACGCTCCATAGTATCACTTTCTATCCAAAAAGGGTTGTATATGGTAATTTCTCCATTGCTATCTGGCAGCAATTTTAAATTTTTAATAATCTCTGCCTTTGGTAGATGTGTAAATAGTGAAAACTGTTCTGGATTTAAATACTCTGTTACTAATGCGGCTGCTGGCTCTCCACTCCATAATACATTTGGGTGCTTTAGTTGGTTTCTCCAATACCCTTTATTTGTCTTGGAAAATGTAAACATACCTAGCTTATATGCCGGCAATATTTTTTCATTAAGTGTAACAACCCATCTCTCTAACAAAGTATCTTTGTTTACAAGTTGATACTTTTGGTCACCGTTCCATTTTACTACAAAACCTTCATCTACTAAGCCCTGTATAGTGTTACTTACACTACCCAACGATACGTTACTTATATGTGCTAAAAATCTTTGAGTCGCATTTATGAGTTCTGGATTTTTTAATAAACTGAAGATAACTTGCCCACCACTTTGTGTTAAAAGCGCAGAATGATTACGAACTACAGGTTTGGAGTTACCTTGCTCTACATAAATTTTTAAATGCTGTAGATTAACATAAACATTCCCATAGCTATCCAAATAGTTTATCTTACTTTCTTTTAGTTGCATCTTCGCATTTGGAGTAATATAATCTGCTGCCACCAACAAAGGCCGCTTGTGTTCGGCCATGGCTTCAAAAATTGCTACGTGTCGTGGTCTTACTTCTTTTTTAACCTCAGCATATACGGTTTCACTGTTTATTCCTATTACTGCATCTACTCCTCTATCTTTTACTCTAACATCAGTTATTTGTATATCGAAATCTATATTTTCAAACCAATCTTTTATTTTATAAAAAGCCATTATTTGTTCATTTTTTTATTATGTTCATGTTACATGAACACTCAAATATATTGAACATTAATTGAATATCAAACTTTTATATTATTTTTGTTCATTTTTTTTATGTGTTCATGTAACATGAACACATATTTTTATTGAACATTATGATTTATTAAAATTCTTCAAAATCTTAACATTTATCTGTAGAACTAATATCTCAACAAGTTATATTTTGCTCATTAGGTATGGAAGAAAGTAACCTCTAAAACAAAAAAGCATCCCAATTTTCTAAAAAGAAAAAAGGAAAGCTTTCCATTGGCTAAGTGCTGAATTTATTTCAGCATCTTAAACTACATTTCCCAACACCTTGGGAAACAACACAACATCGTAATACTAAAAAAGCTCTAATTTCTCAGAGCTTTTTTGCAATAGTTGCGGTCTGGACGGGACTCGAACCCGCGACCCCCTGCGTGACAGGCAGATATTCTAACCAACTGAACTACCAGACCGTTGCGTTATTGCGGTTGCAAATATACACGCCTTTTTTTATATGTCAAATGTTTTTTTAAGTTTTTTAATTTATTTTTTGAAGCCAAGAATACCTAGATTTGAGTGGATTTCCATCCCTCTTGAAGAGGTTAGGTAGCGCTTATCCAAATTTTTGACGTTCCACCATATAAGTGGTTAAAATAGAATTAAAATTTTTATTCACATCTGCCTCAACATATTTAATCTTGTACTGCGCACATTTTAAACGTAATGCATCAAAATAATCGTTTACTGCTCTGTTGTAATTATCTTTAACGGTATCAGCATATAAGTTAATATGTTCTCCTGTTTCTACATCAATAAAACGCTTGGGAGTATTGTCAAAATCAAACTTTAACTCTTTTTCTTTATCAAATACATGAAATAAAATCACTTCGTGTTTATTATATTTTAAATGCCTTAATGCTTCAAATAACTTTACTTCATCCTCTGAGGTTTGAAACATATCTGTAAAGAGAAATATCATAGAGCGCCTATGAATCTTTTCGGCAATCTCGTGTAAATATTTATAGGTTTCTGTTTTAGCATTTAAAGGTCTGGAAATTACGGCATCGCTTAAATGATTTAATAACATTTGATGATGGCGTTCACTACCCTTCTCTGGTGCATAGTAATCGTAATTATCACTATAAATACTTAAGCCAACAGCATCGCGTTGCTTCTTTAAAATTTGCATTAAAGATGCTGCTGCTAATACTGAAAAGCCAACTTTGTTTAAGCTATCTATAGAAAAAGTATCCTGCTCTGGATAATGCATGGAACTACTATTATCCAGTATAATATGGCATCGCAAATTCGTTTCATCGTCATAACGCTTTGTATATAACTTATCGGTTTTCGCATATAATTTCCAATCAATATGGCGTGTACTCTCCCCGCGATTGTAAATTTTATGCTCAGCAAACTCTGCCGAAAACCCATGGAACGGACTCTTATGCATTCCAGTAATAAAGCCTTCCACCACTTGCTTTGCAAGTAGTTCTAGGTTTTTAAAACCTTCTGCTTTATTAAGTTCCGATTGTAAGTTCATAAGCAAAAGCCCCTCCTAACCTCCCCAGATGGGGAAGAATTTCACTCATAATCTAAAAAAGAATGAAATACATTAGGTCTATTAATATATATTTAATTTAAAAAAACGTTTCTATACGTTAAGAGTGAGAGTTTCCCCTTCGGGGGCTAGGGGGCTGTAATTCCATCCACAATACCATAAGCCACAGACTCTTCCGCTCCCATCCAATGGTCACGATTAAAATCTTTCATTATTTTATCAAAGCTCTGTCCGCAGTTATCTGCTAAAATTTGTGCACTCAATTCTTTTGTTTTCAAAATTTCTTGTGCTGTAATTTCAATATCACTCGCTTGTCCGCGTGCCCCACCACTTGGTTGATGGATCATTACACGTGCATGCGGCTGTATAAAACGTTTACCCTTGGTGCCAACTGATAATAGGATAGATCCCATAGAAGCCGCTAAGCCCGTACAAATAGTAGACACATCACTATTTAGAGATTGTATACAATCATACATAGCAAAACCAGAAGTTACATAACCACCAGGGCTGTTTATGTACAATTGTATATCTGCTGTTTCCAGTGCATCTAAATACAACAAACGATCTATAACGTGTTTCGCCGATTTATCTTCAACCATCCCCCATAAAAACACCTTACGTTGCTCTAATAATTTATTATCAATAGCGTCTTGAACTTTATTTTTACTCATCGTAGTTTTTAAATTTATTAAGCATCTAAAATAAAAAAAGGTTTACCATAAGGCAAACCTTTTATACTTTCTTTTCTTTTTCTATTTATAGAAGCGCGTCAATCGCATCTGTATACGCATTCTTTGGCGCAACACCTACTTGTCTGCCCACTACTTCTCCATTCTGAAATACCAAAACTGTAGGTATATTACGTACACCGTATTTACCAGCAAATTCTTGGTTAGCATCCACATCTACCTTACCTACAACGGCTTTACCTTCATATTCATCACTAATTTGCTCAATTACTGGTCCAACCATTCTACATGGGCCACACCAAGCTGCCCAAAAATCAACCAAAACTGGTTTATCGCTATTTAATACAGTTTCTTCAAACGTTGCATCTGTTATCTCTAATGCCATGATATATTTGTTTAAATTTTTAATTCTTTTTTAATAACACAAAATTAGTCAAAAAAAAATCCAAAGCTTACAAATCATCAATTTGTTTTCCCTATAACGGCATTAGTTAGGCTTATTTCTTTTTTTGATACCTACTTACCTGTGGTATCTCAGGTAGGTTATCCTATCGAATAGAACATGATTGCTGGCAACTGGGCTTTCCATTCCTAATCCTCGCCTGCGCTGTGGCTTTTCTCTACATCCCTTAACGCAACCTTATCCGTACACACTTTTACTAAACGTACAATCTTCCATATCTTAACCATTTTAAAATGAAACGAAAAAATACGCAACCAAAAAGTTGCTTAATAAAAATCTTTTTGTTAGTTTAGCAACCAATAAGTTGCATATAATACAAAAACGAACTATTATGAAAGATGTAATCACTAAAGAAGTGGTATTTAGCCATAACATAGACCAAGTATGGAATGCTATAACAAAAGCCGAAGAAATCTCCACTTGGTTTATCCAGGCTGACTTTAAAGCAAAAAAAGGGTATAAATATGTTTTTACTGCTCCACCAAACGATAATGGCTGCACAACAATACATGGAGAAATAGTAAGCGCAACCCCTTACACACTTATTTACACTTGGATTGAAGGGAGCTCTGATGTTGAAACCTCTGTAAAATGGGAGTTACAATCTACTCCCCAAGGCACAAAACTCACTTTGGAGCATTCTGGCATTTCTAATTATGCAGGAGAAACCGCAATAGCCATGTTCCAAAATTTTAATGGAGGATGGGACAACTGTATTAGCGGATTAACTAGTTACTTAAAAAACGAAGTGAATG
The DNA here is from genome assembly GCF_016827605.1 of Hyunsoonleella ulvae. Taxonomy (GTDB): domain Bacteria; phylum Bacteroidota; class Bacteroidia; order Flavobacteriales; family Flavobacteriaceae; genus Jejuia; species Jejuia ulvae. The sequence goes on from NZ_JAEPJQ010000001.1 coordinate 447,412, forward strand.
CAGGATAACATCACAAAACTATTTAAAGCCATAGCAGATCCAACTAGGCGTGACATATTTCACGCCTTGGTTATTGCTACCTCAGCATTATCCATTACACAAATTTCAAACCAGTTTGATATGACACGCCAAGGTGTTACCAAACACATAAAAACACTTGAGGAAGCCGGTTTGGTATACATTGAAGCTCAAGGTCGTGAACGTTTTTGCAATGCTAACCCTAAAGAACTCAAAGAAGTAAACAAATGGCTGAAATTCTACGAACAGTTCTGGGATGACACATTAGGCAACTTGGGCAATTATTTAGACTCTAAAGCTTAAATTATGAATAAACCTCTTAACTATTCCCAAAATATTCAAATACATGCCAATCCCAAGACTATATTTGAAGCTTTAAACGAAGGCATGAACAATTAGTGGGGTGCTGTAAGCAATGCTAATTTTGAAGTGAATGGAAAGTTTACAATTACTTTTGATAACGGTTATTGGTGGACGTTTAGAATTACAGAATTTAAGCCCAACCAAAAATTAACTTGGATCTGTATTGATGGCGAACCCGAATTCAATAAAGAATGGATTGGACATGAGTTGCATTGGGATATAAAAGAAGAAAACCAAAAAAACCTCCTAAATTTTCATCAAATCGGACTAACACCCCTATTACAATGTTACAAAGTTTGTTCTACTACTTGGGATATGTTCATTATACAAAAACTAAAATCGTATGTAAATAAAAAATCGTCAACTAGAACTACTAGTTGACGATTATAAACGGGGCACACATTTAACTATTTCCTTTTTCTTTTTCTAAGGGTAATTTCTGTAACTGTTCCATCTGGAGCTGTCTTTGTAGCAACATTGTCACAAGTTCCATCACCGTAATCTATAACCGTAGTACCTTCTGGTCTGGTATATTCTTTAACTCCTGAAGCAATATATTTACACTCGGCAGGTTTTACTAATGGGGTTGTAATTTCTACTGTAAAAGTATTACCCTCAGCATTAGTATATATAGAAGCGCCTGTAATAGTTTTTTCGTCATCAAACCACGAATAGGTATCGCTTCCTGCAGTAATTTCTACAGTTCTGTTACCTACTTTAGATACAGTGCCATCTTCAGTCTCAATTGTAATATCCACTGAACCAGACATCTCAGGGTTACCATTATCATTTTCTTCAGTAAATACATACTGTTTAGTACCGTTTACTACTCTTCCATTTATAGTAACATCAGTAAAAGTTACAGTTCTTGTTCTAGAACCATCAGTCTTTTCTCTTTCTTTAGTAATCGTACCAGTAATTGAGTTCCCTTCTTTATCTGTACATTCGCCATTAAATACTATGGTAGTTGTTATAGTAGTATCAGTTTCTACAACTGTAATATCTGAACATTCTTTAAAAAACCCTGACCAACCATGTCTATCTGTACCTTTAGATGTTAATCCGTTATTTGATGCAGTGATACCATAAGAACTTTCAGAATATAAAACTATATTATCTAAAACCTCCTCGGTTTCTTCAATTGCTACTTCTGCTTCAACAGAAAGTTCTGTAGCAGTATTCAAATCATCTTGGGATGTCTCTTCTTTATCACATGCAACAAAGAAAAGAGTAACTAAAAACATTAAACTTAAAATTTTTCTCATGGTAATTAATTTTTTTATTTGTCTTATTCATTAATAAAACAGGCGAACTTTAAAATTACCTACCACCAACTAAAAAATTAATTCAACTTAAACCTAACATCTTGAGCCTCTAATTCATTCAACAATTCTTGGGACACCTTTACTTTTTGTCTACGGCTTGGCATGGTCAACTTCATTTTTTCTTTAGTATCATAGACCAAGAAATTTAATGCTTGATTTCCAGGATGCATATGCAACAACTCCTTTAAAGCTATAATCTTTTGCTCTGTTAAGTCTTTAATATCAACTTGTATGGATAGTTTTTTTGCATATTGTTCCATCACATCATGTAGTAATTGAAAACTGTTAAATTGCAATCTAGGGTCGCTCTTTTTACCCGTATCTTTATTTACCCAACCTTCACGAACAAAGGCCTTCACGAACACAAAATTATTCTGCAGTAAGAAATGCCGTTGTTTTAAATATTCTTCCCCAAAAATCCTGAACTCGTAACTATCGGTATAATCTTCTACGGTAAAAAGTGCCCAACCTTTACCTTGTTTACTTACTCGATGTTGCACATCAGTAACTACTCCACCAAACACCAGTTCCCTATTTACATAAGGTTCTAAATTATTAAACATGCCCACTGTGGCGTTACAAAAGGTGTTCATCTCGGTTTTAAAATCATCTAACGGATGCCCAGAAATATAAACTCCAACCACTTCGCGTTCTTTACTCAAGGTTTTCATAGTACCCCATTCTTCACAGGGTGGTACTTCTGGTTCTGGAATTTGCACATCACTACTCTCCCCAAATAAACTTACCTGTGCTGAGTTTTCATTCTCCTTATACTTTTGCGCATACTTAATGGCTTTTTCTAAAAAGGTAATCCCATCGCCATCATCATGAAAATATTGTGCCCTATGGGTATTATCCAAACTATCAAAACCTCCTGCCAGAGCTAAATTCTCAAAGGCCTTTTTATTTGCTGCACGTAAATCTATGCGCTTTGCCAAATCAAAAATAGATTTGTAATGCCCATCTTTTTTACGATTTTCTACAATCGTCATTACCGCACCGTGACCAACGCCTTTTATGGCACCCATACCAAAACGTACGGCACCATCTTTATTTACAGAGAATTTATAATATGATTCGTTTACGTCTGGCCCCAAAACATCCAATTTCATACGCTTACATTCTTCCATAAAAAAGGTAACTGATTTAATATCATTCATATTATTGGAGAGTACTGCTGCCATGTATTCTGCTGGATAATGCGCTTTTAAATAAGCTGTTTGGTATGCAATCCATGCATAACATGTAGAGTGCGATTTATTAAAGGCATAACTTGCAAAGGCTTCCCAGTCTTTCCAGACCTTCTCTAAAACTTTAGCATCATGCCCATTGGCACTGGCTTGCTCAATAAACTTGGGCTTCATTTTATCTAGTACTGCAATCTGCTTTTTACCCATTGCCTTACGGAGTACATCGGCTTCACCTTTGGTAAAATCCGCTAGTTTTTGGGAGAGTAGCATTACCTGCTCTTGATATACCGTAATACCATAGGTTTCCTTAAGGTACTCCTCCATGGCTGGCAAATCGTATTCAATTTCCTCATCGCCATGTTTTCTGCGAACAAAACTCGGAATATATTCCATAGGTCCCGGACGATACAAGGCATTCATCGCAATTAAATCCTCAAACACCGTTGGTTTTAAATCTCTTAAGTGTTTTTGCATCCCAGGAGATTCGTATTGGAACACCCCTACCGTTTCTCCTCTCTGGAATAATGCATAGGTTTCTTCATCATCCAGTGGAAAATTTTCAGGGTCTAACTGAATACCATGTTTGGCTTTAACGATTTTAACCGTATCCTTGATTAAGGTTAGTGTCTTTAAACCCAAAAAATCCATCTTTAATAACCCTGCATCTTCTACTACAGAGTTATCAAATTGGGTAACGTACAAATCAGAATCTTTAGCCACTGAAACAGGGACGAATTTGGTAATATCATCAGGTGTAATAATAACACCACAGGCATGTATTCCTGTGTTTCTTACCGAACCCTCAAGTGTTCTAGCTGTGTTTACAGTTTCGGCTTCTAAATCACTACCTTCTGAGATGTTTAAAAGCTGGTTTACTTTTTCTAAATCTTCTGCTCTAAACTTCTTGCCCAATTCCTTTTCATCTAAACCAAAAATCTTATTTAATTTAGACATATTGGGGATTAACTTTGCTATTCTGTCTGCATCAAACAACGGCAAATCCAATACACGTGCTGTATCACGAATAGAAGATTTTGCTGCCATGGTACCGTAGGTAATAATTTGTGCCACTTGGTTGGCTCCATATTTTTCAATTACATAATCCATGACGCGACTTCGCCCTTCGTCATCAAAATCAATATCAATATCTGGCATACTGATACGATCTGGATTTAAGAAACGCTCAAAAAGCAAGTCGTACTTTAGTGGGTCTATATTGGTAATCCATAAACAATAGGCGGCTACCGAGCCTGCGGCAGAACCACGACCAGGACCTACCGACACATCCATATTTCTTGCTTCGCGTATAAAATCCTCTACAATTAAAAAATATCCTGGATATCCTGTGTTTTCAATAACACTTAGCTCAAAATCTAGTCGCTCTGTTACCTCTTCTGATAGTGGCTCACCATATCGTTTTTTTGCACCTTCATATACCAAATGTTTCAGATATGCATTTTCCCCACGCTTACCTCCATCAACTAAATCTTCTTCATGCTTAAATTCATCTGGAATATCAAAAGCAGGCAATAAAACATCTCGTGCAAGTTGAAATGCTTCAATCTTATCTACAACTTCCTGTACATTTAAAATCGCTTCTGGAATATCACGAAATAACGCCTTCATTTCTTCAGAAGACTTAAAATAATATTCTTGGTTTGGCAAACCGTAGCGATAACCACGACCACGACCAATAGGTGTGGCTTGCTTTTCCCCATCTTTTACACATAATAAAATATCATGTGCATTGGCATCTTCTTGATTTTGATAATACGTATTATTTGATGCTATTATCTTTACATTATGTTTTTTGGCTAGTTTAATTAAGGTAGGGTTTACACGATTTTCGTCTTCTTGGTTATGACGCATTAACTCTACATACAAATCATCTCCAAACTCATTTTTCCACCAAACCAAAGCCTCTTCCGCTTGGTTTTCTCCAATATTTAACACTTTGCTTGGTACCTCGCCATATAGGTTTCCCGTAAGCACTATGATATCTTCTTTGTACTGCTGAATGAGTTTTTTGTCAATCCTTGGCAAATAATAAAATCCATCCACAAAAGCATGTGATGACAGCTTGGCTAGATTGTGATAACCGTTTTTGTTTTTAGCCAAAAGCACTATTTGATACCCATTATCTTTTCTGGTTTTGTCGGTATGGTCTTCGCAAACAAAAAACTCACAACCTACAATGGGTTTAATCAATTTTGCATCAGTAGACTCTCCTTTTTCCTCTGCTGCTTCAATTTTTGCTTTTATACCACTATTGGCTTTATTTACGGCATTTACAAAGTGAAATGCCCCCATCATATTAGCATGATCTGTTAAGGCTACTGCTGGCATGTTGTGCTCTGCTGCAGCACTAACCAAATCAGACACGCTCATGGTAGATTGTAACACCGAAAACTGGGAATGGTTGTGCAAATGCACAAAATCTACATCCGCTAAATCCGATATACTTTGCTGAATGTCTTCTCTAGAAATACTAGATTCCGACTTCTCAATACGCTCACGGATTTTAGCACTTTCCCGCTTTAGGTTGATGTGCTTCAATCCAATGGTTTTAACAGTATCTGGATTTGCTGTTTTAAAACTCTCAAAATAATCTGGCTCAACATCAAGCTGTTCCTTGGTGTATTCGCCCAAACGCACCAACTCTAAAAAACAACGTGTGGTTGCCTCAACATCGGCAGTAGCGTTATGTGCTTCAGCAAATGGGGCGTTAAATAAAAACTCATGAAGCTCTGTTAGGGTTGGTAATTTAAATTTACCTCCCCTACCTCCAGGGATTTTACATAGTTGCGCTGTATGTTCTGTACAGGTATCTAAAACGGGTAACTCTTGTAATGGGTTTGCAATAGCGCCACGCACAAACTCAGCCCCCATAATATTTAAATCGAACTTTACATTCTGCCCAACTACAAATTTGGTTTTTCCTAAAACGGTATTAAATTTTTCTAAAACCTCGGCTAAAGGCACACCTTGTTCTTCTGCTAATTCTGTAGAAATCCCATGTATTTTTTCTGCATCATATGGGATATTAAACCCGTCTGGTTGCACTAAATAATCTTGCTGGTCGATACAGTTCCCCATAGCATCATGCAATTGCCATGCAATTTGTATACACCTAGGCCAATTATCTACATCTGTAATTGGTGCATCCCATCGCTTTGGTAATCCTGTGGTTTCTGTATCGAAGATTAAATACATTTCTTGTGTTTATTTATTGGACCTGATAGTCGTTGATTCGTGAACAACGAGCATATAAAAATAGGTAGAATTTCTACTTTTTTAAAGTGAAGTTTTTAAGAGTTGTGAACAAAAAAGTGCCTCTACTTTTTATCGCAGAGACACTTTGCTAAATTCTCCCTAAGAATTAATTAATAGCATGGTAAAATTACCACAAAAAATTTAATATCAAATACCTTGTACTGGGTACTTGTAAAAAAAACGTCTTTACAACGAATTGTAAAGACGTAATATATTGGGCAAATATTGTAACTAGGACACTAAAGTCTCATGTACTTTCACAGAATTAATGGTAGCCTGTATAGCACTTTTCTGTTTAAATAGTAGCGCATCAATATTTGCTGGTAAATCTCTTTCCCTTAGAATGTCATAGTAAGCATCTAGACTTTTTTCTTCGCCTCTTATCACTTCCTCTAAAATTGCTTCTTCATCGTTACTTGAGAACAAACTTTTAAGTGTCATCCAATTCCTGTGTACCGTCCCTTTAAAACTTCCCGAGTCTATCGGCTCTTCGCCATATCTTAAGATTTCAATCTTTAGCTCTTTGGCAAATTCTGCACGCTCATTGGACATTCTCTCGAAGAATTGCTTTAAAGTATGACTGTCTACATTCTCAGAAGCATTTTTATAGCCTTTTTCGGCATCATAATTCTTAATTAATAATTCGTTTAAACTGTTTGAAATTTTTTCAGTGTACTTCATTGTATCGTTTTCATTTTAAATTTCAATATATTCTTTAAAGATGCGTATTGTTTCACATCTGCATCTACATTATATAAGAAATACAGGTACTTGTCAAGGGATTTAACAGCCTTTATGATAGTTTTAAGATGCTTTAACATTTAAATAACGTATCATGAAACTGCTTCAAAACCAATAGTTAGAATAATTTACATAATTTAGTTTTCTAAAACTCAAAACTAGACTATGAAATTAGCACTCTATCTCATTGCATTTATATTTTGCTTAAATAATTACGCTCAAACATCTCCACTTTATATAGGCACGTATACAAGAGAGAACAGCAAAGGCATTTATAGATTGGACTTTAATACTGAAACTGGAGAACTTAGCAACCTAGAGCTTGCCATCCCTATTGACAACCCTTCCTTTTTAACCTATTCGCCAGACAGAACACATTTATATTCTACCAATGGTAGCGATAGTGGTTTTATTTCCTCATATAAAATACTAGATAATGGCAGCTTGCTATTATTAACCCGCGTGAGCAGTATGGGTAAAGGCCCGTGCCATATATCTATAAGCAAAGATGGTAAAACGGTTGCCGTATCTAACTATGTAGGTGGTAGTATTGCCCTATATCCCGTTAATGAAGACGGTAGTTTGGCCGAAGCCACACAAGTGTTTAACCAAAGTAGTGATGAAAGACAGTCCCACGCGCATTCGTCCCTATTTTTTAAAGATGAATTATTTGTAGCTGATTTAGGTAGAAATGCCGTATTTCAATATGTATTGAAGGATAAAGAATATGAATTAAAATCTGATGGGCTTGTAAAAACAAAAGGTAATCCCGGTCCACGACATTTTAAATATACTAAAGACGGACAATTTATTTATGTGATAAATGAATATGGCGCCACCATTACCTCTATAAAACGCACAAAAAACGGATTTAAACAAATTGATGAAGACAATACGCTAGAACCTGGGTTTACAGATTTTAATAAATGTGCAGATATCCACATATCTGAAGACGAACGTTTTGTTTACGGCTCTAACCGTGGCGAGAATACTATTGCTGTTTTTGAACGTAATACCAAAAACGGAAAACTTAATAAAATACAGAGCATATCTGTTCATGGCGATTGGCCTCGTAATTTCACAATAGACCCGACAGGTAAATTTTTATTGGTAGCCAATATGAAGACAGAAAATATCGCTGTTTTTAGTATCGATAAACACACAGGAACCCTTACATACTTACATGATTTTAAAGTACCAGAACCCGTGTGTTTATTATTTTAAAATTCGTTTGCAAATAAACTACTGGTTTTTAAAAAAATATGGTATATTTGCGCCCTTAATTACAACGGAAACCTTGAAGCAAAAACTTCAAGGAATTTTTTTCAATTAATAATCGAGGTCGGGAACCTCAAATAATTAATTATTATGCCAGTAAAAATTAGATTACAAAGACACGGTAAAAAAGGGAAACCTTATTACTGGATCGTAGCAGCGGATTCTCGCGCTAAAAGAGATGGTAAATACCTTGAAAAATTAGGTGCTTACAATCCTAACACCAACCCAGCAACTGTAGATTTAAATGTTGATGGTGCTGTAAAATGGTTACAAAATGGTGCACAACCAACCGATACAGCAAGAACACTTTTATCTTACAAAGGTGCTTTGTTAAAAAATCATCTTGCAGGTGGTGTTAAAAAAGGTGCTTTAACTGAAGAGCAAGCCGAAGAGAAATTCAATGCTTGGTTAGAGGAAAAAGCAGCTAAAATTCAAGCTAAAGCCGATGGATTATCTGAAGCTGAAGCTAAAGCTAAAGCTGAAGCACTTGCTGCTGAAAAAGCAGTTAATGATGCAAGAATAGCTGCAGCTGCTCCTGTTGTTGAAGAAGCAACAGAAGAAGATGCTCCTACTGCTGAAGCAGAAGCTTCAAACGAGGAAGAATAAAAAACAATTTTTTTATACTTTTAATCCCGCCAATGGCGGGATTTTTTCTTTTATTAAATAAACTCTTGAAACACTTAATGTGTTTCAGTACACAAACTCTAATAATAAAATCCTGAAACGAGTTCAGGATGACAAATCACTAATTTGTCATGAAAAAAGAAGACTGTTTTTATCTAGGAAAAATTGTAAAAAAATACAGTTTTAAAGGGGAAGTATTAGCAAAACTAGATACCGATGAGCCCGACCTTTACGAAAACTTAGATGCTATTTTCTTGGAGCTAAGAAATAATCTGGTGCCTTTTTTTGTAGAACGCTCGCAGTTACACAAATCTACATTGCTCCGTTTAAAATTTGAGGACGTGGATACAGAAGCAGATGCAGAAGCCATTATTAAAAGCAGCCTATACTTACCACTTGATTTACTACCAAAACTAGAGGGTAATAAATTTTATTTTCATGAAGTAATTGGGTTTACCATTACCGATAAAAACTTTGGAGACGTTGGCATCCTAAAAACCATAAATGATACTACAGCCCAGGCTCTTTTTGAAATTGATAGAAATGGAACAGAAATACTTATCCCTATGAATGATGAATTTATTTTAAAAGTAAACCGAGAGCATAAAACCATTTTAGTTGAAACTCCAGAAGGTTTAATAGATCTTTATTTGTAAACCTAAGCTTCTATAACTGCTTTCGTTTCTATGATACTTATATTATTTTGAAAATTGTCGCGCTGCCCTATTAACAGTTTACAAACCGACACTGGTATATGCAGTTCTTGTAGAAAATTATTATAATTATCAATACTCATCTGCTCAACATTACATATATGTCGCAATATTTTATCTACTTCGTTATCCATCACTAATCTATTGATGACATCTAAAAACTGATTATTTACGCTGCTTAATCTATCTTGAATTGATGGCACACCTCCCATATCTAAAATTTGTGCTTTTAAAGCATTACTAAATTCTCTGCGTTGAAAACTATACCGTTTTAACAAAGCTTCCAACTCAGCACCTAAAGCAATATGGGAAGACATTTCATAAATGGTTTTCATCTCATGGTTTAACTGCAACAAACTGTTTAGTTTTTCTAAATTTCTCTTAAGAGACCTCATGTTCTTTTTCTTTAAAATAGTTACGTAATTACATACATATATGTATATACGCATACTATCATGAAAACGTATGTCTTAAAAATCATTTTTAACATTTTTTATGACAATTTCAAGTTATTTTTACCAGATCAGTCTCTAAATTATTTTAATGAAGACATCAACTTTCACATTTAAACAATTTGCTGTCCAGCAAGACAGATGCGCCATGAAAATTGGTACAGATGGGGTTTTATTGGGCGCATGGGCCTCGGTGGAGCATAATCCTTATAATATTTTAGACATTGGTGCTGGCACAGGAATTTTAAGCCTCATGATGGCGCAACGCACTAATGCAGCACAAATAGAAGCTATAGAAATTGATGATGATGCTTTTGAACAGTGCGCTGAAAACTTTGAAAATTCCCCATGGAATGACAGACTCTTTTGTTTTCACGCTTCCTTACTAGAATATATCGAAGCTGTAGATGAAAAATTTGACCTTATCATTTGCAATCCTCCTTTTTATTCTGAAGATTATAAAACACAAGAAACATCTAGAAATTTAGCACGTTTTAGTGACGCTATGCCACTTGAACATATCATTTTTGCAGTTATTAACTTTCTATCAGATCAAGGGAAATTTTCTATTATTATACCTTATAAAGAAGAACAAAAATACATAGAAGAAGCTAGCCTTATTAATCTTTTTCCAAATCGTATCCTACATGTTAAAGGCAATCCTACTTCTAACGTAAAACGAAGTCTTATTGAGTTTTCTTATCACGAAAGTGATATAAAAATAAGTAAACTGATTATTGAAACAGATAGACATCAATATACCGATGCGTATATCAACCTTACTAAAGACTTTTACTTAAAAATGTAGAGGTTTTATACAACTACCAACTTTACTCATTACAAATTCTTCAAAAACCCCTGTTTTTAATTTAAAATTTTCAATAAATTTGGCTTAAATATGAATAAAATCAAAATTCATGAAGCCAGACTTATTCGAAGCTCCCGATTATTACAACGTAGACGAATTACTTAGTGATGAGCACAAGTTAGTGCGTGATGCAGCCAGAGAGTGGGTAAAACGTGACGTTTCTCCTATTATTGAAGCCTATGCACAAAAGGCTGAATTTCCAAAACAGATTATTGGAGGTTTAGCAGAAATTGGTGCTTTTGGTCCATACATTCCTATGGAGTATGGTGGTGCTGGATTAGACCAGATAAGTTATGGTTTAATTATGCAAGAAATAGAGCGTGGCGATTCTGGTGTGCGTTCTACTGCATCAGTACAATCCTCTTTAGTAATGTATCCCATTTGGAAATATGGCGACGAAGCACAACGAAAAAAATACCTACCCAAATTAGCCAGCGGGGAATGGATGGGATGCTTTGGATTAACGGAACCCGATCATGGCAGTAACCCAGGAGGCATGACCACCAATTTTAAGGACATGGGTGACCATTATCTTTTAAATGGCGCAAAACTATGGATTAGCAACGCTCCTTTTGCTCAAGTAGCCGTAGTATGGGCCAAAAATGAAGAAGGTAGAATTCATGGACTAATTGTAGAACGCGGTATGGAAGGTTTCTCTACGCCTGAAACTCACAATAAATGGTCGCTTCGTGCATCTGCAACAGGTGAACTTATTTTTGATAATGTTAAAGTACCCAAAGAAAACTTACTTCCTAATAAATCTGGATTGGGCGCCCCTTTAGGCTGTTTAGATTCTGCACGCTATGGTATTGCTTGGGGTGCTATTGGTGCTGCTATGGATTGCTACGATACTGCTTTACGCTACAGTAAAGAACGCATGCAATTTGGCAAACCCATTGGGCAATTTCAGCTACAGCAAAAGAAATTGGCCGAAATGATTACCGAAATTACCAAAGCTCAACTTCTCGCTTGGAGATTAGGCGTTTTGCGTAATGATGGCAAAGCTACCTCTGCACAAATCTCTATGGCAAAGCGTAATAATGTGGAAATGGCCATTACCATTGCAAGAGAAGCACGTCAAATTTTAGGCGGCATGGGTATTACCGGAGAATACAGTATCATGCGCCATATGATGAACCTAGAAAGCGTGATTACCTACGAAGGCACACACGATATCCACTTATTGATTACCGGTTTGGATATTACGGGATTGAATGGGTTTAAATAAAGTATATTCATTTCTTAAACATACTTCCCCACTACATCGTTTTAGTAAAAAATATACTTGCAAAGTGATTTTTGTCAGGTTTTTTCATGAATGCTACAGCTAATTTTGTCTTGAATAAGAATGCGTTTTTATACCATTGAATAGTTAAGCATCATGAAAGATTCAAGAAAAGACATTATCCAGTTTACCAATCTACAACTCGCTGCTTTAGGTCAGCCTACATTTAAAGATAAGGACGATAGCAGTATTAAATTTTGTGACCCAGAGTTTGAAAAAACTACCAAACCACTCATCATGAGTTTAAGGGAGAAGTCAAGATTACTCGCGGATCATTTATCGCCAGCAGATGCTAGAATTCAAAATTTTATAGACCGATATTTAAAGGATATTACTATAGATAAATCCTTTAAACTTCCCAATAACACTTTAATCCTTTCTAAAAAAGGACAAGCAAGAGAGGTCAGCTTACCGCCAGACGGTACTTCTTTTGAAAGCGATTTGGTAAACTCTAAACGTTTAAAACAAGGTATTTTAAACAACCCTTTACACGATAAGAGAACCACAAAAGGCACATTTCATATTGTAGAAGGAGTATTGCCCGTGCCTTTAGATAAAAAAGAAGTACCAAAAGTTGTTCTGGCTCACTTTTTAAATGAAGCTTTTAAACCATCGGATGATTTAAATACACTGCCATTTACATCCAACCAAAAAGAGAAAGCCAAAACTATGGTTTCCATGCTTTTAAGGCCAACAGTATGCCCTGAAGTAAAAGGTATCGCATCTAAAAAATCCTTAGAAGTGCGCTTTTTTGCGCCAGGAAATTTAGTGAGCAACCTAGATTTTGTGGAAAATATTTTTGGTAATGCAGGTAACCCCAACCTAGCGCATAACGATGCTGCACTAGATCCTGAGCATTGGACGGGGCATACGGGATGCATCATACTTGCACCTCAACTGTTAAAGCTTAAAAAGAAAGATGTAGGCTTACCTAATTATAAAGACGCAACGGAACGCCAGAGAAAAGATGGCATGTGCTGGAAAGACGCCAATGAATTGTATAATGATGGTGGCGCTTTTAAAATTACCTGTAGGGACAATAGTGGTGTGGTAGTAACCTTAATTGCTGATAACTACTATGGCTATTCTAAAAAGGAGATTAAAACACAAATTAGTTATTCGGCAAATTTATATGGCGTTTTAGAAGAGGAACATGCTGGTGGTGCTATTGCTTATGCAAGACGCGTAATGGGAGATACTGTAAATTGCGAGGATTATAAGATGTACTATGGCTTAGACCACACCATTGAAGATGTTAAAACCCTATTAGGAGATCGCATTGAGGTAAAACCAGAAAACTATGCGGTAGATAAAAAATATCCCAATGTAGTTTACATCCCAGAGTCGTCGTATTTCAACACCAACACCAATAGTATTACTTGGACGCATAAAGGCAAAGAACAACAACTAAAGTTATCGCCTTTTAAAACCTATATGCACCCATCAGGAAATAAACTAAGGCTGGAAAAACACACATCGATTAATTTATGGCGCATGGTAGAAACCTATCCAGAGGGCGTATTTTGCCATAAACCCTGTACAGTTTCTGGGGGTGGTAAGTCGGAGATTTCCAAATCTATGCAAAACGCCATAACCTACAGCCGTTTTAACATTCACAACATAGAAGAAGATTTTAAAAAAGCTGATGAAATTATAGAATTTGACTATTCTACACGATGGAAAGACAAAAGCATTAAACGTCCAAAATCCAGATCTTTATTAAGTGAAAAACGTACTTTAGGCTCTGTTGTAAAACTTTTAACACCATCAGATGACAACTCCGATGAATTCAACGAATGGCTAAATAACATTCCCGTTCATGTACGCTCTTTGGTACTGTTTGTAAAACGCTTGTTTAGACAAGCCCATGGTGCTAACCTGAATTGGAAAGACATGATGTCTGTAGAGACAATTAATGGCGTTAAAGGCACATCGCTTATTTACAATAACAATCCTGTCGTAGGTAGTTATGTGAGAATAGGCTTTAACCAAGAGGGTAACTGGATGCTCAATAAATTACGTTCGGATTTTTCGGCTTCGGAAAAAATTCAAACTGAAGATGATATTTCGGCATCAATAACATTACCAAGACATCAGTTTAAAGACCTAAACCCAGAGTACCCAAATAAAAGCGTAAAAGTTTTGGTAAACTGCGAAGCACACTTATTCCAAAGACCTGATGAAGCTATTGTGAGGGGTTATGATAAAGGTGCAGAATTGGATATTATTTCTGATGGTAGATTTTTAACCAACTATGAGATGTTAACCAAACAAGATGCTATAGACATATACGAGGACACCATAAACTATGACAAATACACCAAACCGGTTCAAGATTTTATAAAAGCCATTATTGATAGTGATGACGATACTGTACAGTTTGTGTTGCCATCGCATCCTAGAATTATTGAAGATGGTTTACCCACTAAAAACCCTCGCTATTTAGAACCTAATCGATTTTATAATGAAACCGAGGCATCATATATCTCTGATATGGGCGTGCGTTTAAAACGAAAAATTAAGTTAGAAGACCCTGTAATTCATGTGGTAAATGCCGTATTACCTGGCAGAAGGAACAACCCAGTTGACAAAAAAGCGGGTATTAGGCCTTTAGCGGTTTACAACCCAATACATTATCAAGAAACTCCAGAATTATTCATGGATTTTATCTGTAGCTTAACGGGTAAATCACCATCTACTACAGGAGCTGGATCGGAGGGGGCTTTAACCAAAGCACCGTTTAACATGTTGACACCAACAACTGATTTAAACAATGCCTTACTATCACATATACTCACGGAGTCTAACGGGTTTAGCACTGCTGCGGGTTATGTGGGCGCTGAAAACAAAATAGACCATGACGTTAGTTTATTAATCCCCGAAATATGGGCGAGAATGGCTCCTGAAGATAGAAACCCAAAAAATTTAATCGAAGTAGGTGCTCTTGAAAAGTTAGAAGATTTTGAATATAATGGGCAAACGGTATTAGCCAGTAGACTAGGTTATAGAATTACTGAAAAATTTAATTTACTATGCCTAAACCGAATTTTTGATGAACCCACAGCCGTGTTTAACGAGCGCATGCTAAAACCAGAATTACAAGGTCTGGAGGACTACGTAGATGGCATTAACAATATTACTGAAGCACAGCAAAAAGTAGCCCTCAATTATTTTGAAGATGGTAGTGTTGAAGCTGCTATTCCTCCATTAAAAATACTGTTACATATTATGGCATATGGCAACTATGAAGGCAAAGACATTAGCGACCCAGAATTGCGTAAATATTTTGACAGGGAGTATGTTGTAAATAGCAATTGGTATAAAGAGCGCTTAGTGCTAAAACAACAAAAGGATATTGAATTCTACAAATCTCAAATAGCATATTTAGAAGATTTTATAGTTGATGATAAAAATAAAGACCTTGTTGCTGAAATGCATATTGAACAACGATTGGCTTCTGTAAAAACAGCTTTCTCTAAAGTTATATCAGATGGCTATGTAACACAATTGGTAGGCACCATTGGTGCAGATCCTTTGTTTAGAAAAGCACCTTAAAGAATAGTTGATTAATTTTTAGTTATGTTTAGTGAATCTGGGAGGTAACAACAAAGTATCTCCCAGATTTTTTTGTTTCAACTACAGCTTCAACTATATTTGCCGAAAATTTTAAGCCTTGCACAAATTCACTGCTATATGTTTTGTCTTTTTATACATGATTGCCATGTTAAGGCCTGTGCAGCCTTATGTTGAATATATTATAAATCAAGACTACATTGCCGAGTTTTTATGTATCAATAAAGACAAACCAGAGATACAATGTAACGGAAAATGCCACCTGGTAAAGCAAATTGAAAAACAGAAAGAACAAGAGCCTTTGTCTGCACTTTCTATTTCTTTAGAAAATTACCCTATCGGTTTTGTAACTATTCTAAAGATTGAAGGATTATATGACTTTGACTTAAATAAAAAATCTGCAAATACGCCTTACCAGATATTATATAGTTTCGATTATAATTACGGTACGTTTCAACCACCAGACTTAGTGTAATCATTTCTTTCTACATATTCTTTTGCGTTAGGGATAGAAGCGGCATCCTTTTTTGTTTTTCTCAAAAAAGATATAGCGGATAGCCCGACCCTTGTGGTAACGCCCAAATAATTACATAAAAAATTAATCTAAACTTACAATGAAACATATAATCATTGCAATACTGTGTATTGTAACTTCATTAACTTTTGCACAACACGACAATCACAATACACAAAACTCAAATTTATGGTCTTCAGGTAGACCTGATGGACATGCTCCTATATCTGTTATGGCAGACCATACACACCATAAAGGAGAATTTATGTTCTCTTATCGCTACATGACTATGGACATGCGCCAGTTAAGACAAGGCACTAACGATGCCACAGCAGCAGATGCACATGCTAATTATATGGTAGCTCCAATTGATATGATAATGAATATGCACATGCTGGGTGCTATGTACGCACCATCCGATAAGATAACCTTAATGGCTATGGCTAATTATCTTGAAAACGATATGAATTTACAAATGCGTAATGGCAATGAATTTGCCACAAATACCTCTGGCTTAGGAGATGTAATGGTAAGTGCATTGTATAGTATTTTTAATAAAGATAGAAAGGCAATGCATGCACAACTAGGAGTAAACATACCTACTGGTAGTATAGAAGAAAAAAATGTACTACCTGTATCTATGGGCAATGCTATACAATTACCTTACCCTATGCAAACCGGAACAGGTTCTTTTGGAGCTAAACTTGGATTAACGTATTTAGGGCAATGCGATTTGTTTTCTTGGGGGCATCAGTTAACAGGTTTTGTAAATATTAATGACAACGACCAAGATTATAAATTTGGAAACCGTTACAGTTTTAACAATTGGATTGCTGCAAAAGCTGGAGGTAACTTAAGTGTTTCAGTTAGGTTACAAGCACTTCTTATTGACGAAATAGATGGTACAAGTCCGTTGTTAAACCCTATAATGGTTACCACCGCAGATACGGTAAACTCTGGTGGTACATTTATAAATTCTGGTTTTGGGTTGAACTACATGATTAAAGATGGCAGCCTAAAAGGTCTTCGTTTTGCTGGGGAGATAAGCACACCTCTGTACCAAGATTTAAACGGTATACAATTAAAGCAAAACTATAATTTAACCTTTGGTTTACAGTATGCCATGCATTAAACACTAAACCTTAAATAAGTACAAAAAGCGTTTTTCAGCCTGAGAGAAACGCTTTTTTATTGATTTACGCTTTTAAATGTCGTATCTTTAAAAGAAAAATGAAATTGAAATATGTATTGCTAAACATGGGTTTAGTGATTTTGTTTTTCTCCAATTGTTCTGCAAATTATGGGGTATCGGAACCAGAAATGAACGAAGCACAAGATTTAAATGAAGACACTACACCTCCCAACCAAACAGGCCTAATTAAAATACTCGCTTTGGGAGATAGTTACACCATTGGAGAGAGTGTTTGTGACACTTGCAGATTTCCTGAACAACTAAAAGATAGTATCAAAGCAAAAAATCCCGATCGTGGGGCTGAACTAAAAGTAATTGCCAGAACTGGATGGACTACAACTAACCTTAAAAATGCCATTAGCAATGAAATACTCTCCCAAGATTATGATTTGGTTACCCTACTTATAGGTGTGAACAACCAATTTCAAGGCAGGCCTTTTGACCTTTTTGAAAAAGAGTTTCCAGAACTAGTTACGGAAGCTATAAAATACGCAAGTGGTAAAAAGAAAAACCTGATTGTAATATCTATTCCCGATTACGCATTTACACCTTTTGGAAAAGCTAATTCTGCCATTTCCCAGGGTATTAATTTATACAACGATTACACTAGAACATATTGTGAAGCCAACAACATTACCTACGTTTTTATTACAGATATTACCCGACAAGGAATTGAAAAACCAGAATTGGTAGCTTCAGATGGTTTACATCCATCAACCTTAGCCTATTCTAAATTTGTGACTCGCATATTGCCTTTTGCCTTGGAAAAAATTGGTTATAATAGTAACTAATTTGCCTATATTAGCCTAAAGACATTCCAAAAATGCTTTCTTCTAAGAAAAGACTGGACAAGACCTATAATAATGCGAAAGTCATCGATTTTGATGATGACAGTAAGTTTATTTTATTTAGTGACTGTCACCGTGGTGATAACAGTTTTGCCGATGATTTTGCCAATAATCGCAACATCTATTTCCATGCACTAAAGCACTACTATGCAGAGGGATTTCAATACTGCGAATTAGGAGATGGTGATGAACTGTGGGAAAACCTGACCTTTGAGTCTATTTTAAACGCACATAAAAACGTGTATATGCTTATGAAATTGTTTCATAAGGATAATCGCTTACACATGATATGGGGAAACCATGATATGGTGTACCGTAATCCTAATTACGTTAAAAAACACCTCTCTACCTACTTTGATCCTAAAATTGGTAAAGAGGTTGAGCTTTTTGGAGATATTACCTATCATGAAGGCATTATTTTAAAACATTGTGGCACAGGACAAGAGTTATTTTTAACACACGGACATCAGGCCGATTGGTGGAACTACTTATTTTGGAAGTGGAGTAGGTTTTTAGTGCGAATTCTTTGGAAACCACTAAACGTTATGGGCATAGCAGACCCTACTAGCCCTGCTAAAAATTATAAAGAGCTTATAAAAGTTGAGAAGCGTGCTAAAAAGTGGATTGCCCAAAACCATAATTTGTTAACCATTTTTGGCCATACCCATCGCCCACGTTTCCCGGAACCCGGAGATATTGCTTTTTTTAATGATGGAAGCTGTGTACACCCCAGAAGTATCACTGGATTAGAAATTGAAAACGGTACTATATCTTTAATAAAGTGGCAAATTTCTACCAAAGACGACGGCACATTGCAAATTGTACGCGTGTTATTAGAAGGCCCCAGAAATTTGGAGGATTATAGAACAAACTAAATAGATGCTCCAGAAACGATACGAAGGTTTTTTAAATACTCCATGTTTATGGCACAATAGCTCGGTATTTAATTTAAAGCAATTTGAAATCTCATCTAAAACCAATAAAATAGATATCACTATAGATGGACACTTGCGCTTGGGCAAATATGTAGAGCGTTTGGTGGCTTTTGAATTGCAACAACATAAAAACATTACCATTCTTAGTGAAAATATCCAAATTCAAAAAGATAAAACAACTTTGGGAGAGTTAGACTGTTTATTATTAAGAGACAACAAACCTATTCATCTCGAGATTATTTATAAGTTTTACTTATTCGACGCCTCTGTTGGAAGTTCTGAAATTGAACATTTTATTGGCCCTAATAGGAAAGACTCACTGATTGAAAAATTAAATAAACTAAAAGATAAGCAACTACCATTGCTCTATTCTGATGCATGCCAAAATTATTTGAGGACACTCAACATTAATAGTGATACCATTGCACAGCAAGTGTATTTTAAAGCACAATTATTTCTTCCTTACACAAATAAAGATATAGAGCTTAAAACCCTTAACCCCCATTGTGTAGCTGGGTTCTACATAAACCAAAACCAGTTAGGGAAATTTAAAGATTGTAAATTTTTTATCCCTTCTAAAAAGAACTGGTTGGTAAAACCATACTATAATGTAGATTGGCTAAATTTTAAAGACTTTAAAAACCTTACCAAAGACTATTTTGAGCAAAAATTTTCTGCATTGTGTTGGATAAAATTCAAAAACGGCAGCATAAAAAAAATGTTCTTAGTTTGGTGGTAAACTAAGAACATTTTAATTTTAAGACACTAAAAACAAGTTTAGTATCTCATTATTATTCTTTAGGTAATCTTTCGTCAATCATTTTTAGAGGCATCCCCTCCATTAAATCAAATACATCAATAATACTTCTAAAGGTATCTTCTTCTTCTGATTGTTCAGTGATAAACCATTGTAAAAATACTTCGGTTATCAAGTCACCTTCCTTTCTTGCCGCTTTAAATATTTTAAAAATAGATTCCGTAACGGCAATCTCATGTTCTAATCCTGTTTCATAAACACCACGTAAACTCTCAAAATCGTTATTTACGTTAGTGACATTAGGAGAAATAGCAGCACCGCCGTTATCATTAATAAACGTAAATATTTTCATAGCATGCTCTCTTTCCTCTTCCGCCTGCTTGTAGAAGAATGCTTTACTATTTAATAATTCGCGTTGGTCACACCAAGAAGCCATAGCTAGATATGAAGCAGATGCTTTCATCTCCATAGCAACTTGATTATTTAATAAATCCATCACATCTGGATGAATGGACATTTGTTTTCTTATAGCTGTTGTATTCATAACTTCATTGTTTTTAACAAAGTTACGACAAAAGTAAACCAGAAACTAGTATAAGTAAAATTTATACAGAGTCTAAATAAAGATAGTTTTTACACATAAGATATACTGGGAGCATGAAATAAAACCATGATTTCGTCTCTTAATCTCAGTAACTGTGGAATATCTAAATAAAGAAGGTGTTGTCTATCGGCTACGAATAACAAAACAAAATTATCGGTATTCACAATATTTTCTAGTGCATTTAAAGACGTTAAATCATTTATCTTACGTCTTAACTCTAACATTTGAGGAAAGTTTAAGTGAATATCCTTGTTAGGAGTACTTAAAACATACTTACAAAATGTAGTTTTTGAAATTTGGTACGGATATGTTACTTGCTCTTCTATATTCACAACGCAAATATAACTTTTTATTTAGAATAAATAAAAATTAACTTTCTGGAGCTAATTCAACTTCCAAACCTTCCATATCTGGTGTAATTTGTATTTGGCAACCTAGGCGGCTATTATCGCGCACATCAAAAGCTTCAGATAACATGGCTTCCTCATCATCACCCATTTCAGGCAACTCTGTTTCACTATGCACATAACATTGGCATGAAGCACACATGGCCATGCCACCGCATACACCAATAGTACCCTCGGGGGCAAGCTCGTAAGAACGTACAACCTCCATCAAATTCATTGCCATATCTGTTGGTGCTACAATATCGTGTGTTACACCATCCCTATCTGTTATTTTTATATTAATATCTTGCATTTGAAACTGTTTACTGCAGAAGATTTAGCATATTTTGTGCCACAAATTTAAATGAAGAAAATGGAACTATTAAATTAATACCCTACTAATTTAATAGGATTTAACAAAAATATGAAATCCGTAAAATAAGTATGTTTTTCGCATGACTTTTGCATCAAAGGACTTGTATTATCGAAAGTTTTGTAGCATTCTTAAACCTCTATATTGATAACCTCTTCTATTTGAGGCACGTATTTTTTTATGGTCATCTCTACTCCAGACTTCAAAGTCATTTGGTTAACACTACAACCTACACAAGCACCTTGTAATTGCACTTTTACAAGCGTATCGTCGTTCTCGATGGACAGCAGAGATATGTCACCCCCATCACTCTGCAGGAACGGACGAATCTCTTCTAAAGCTTTCTCAACGTTTGATTTTACTTCTTCTGTTGTCATGTCTTATTTCTTTACGGCTGAACATCCAGCCATTGTGGTAATTTTTATTGCTTCAGTTGGTGGCAAATTCTCATTCCTTCTTACAACCTCTTGCACTACATTCTGCGTTAATTTTTCAAAAGCTTGCTCTAATGATGTTGCCGTTTGCAATGCCGCTGGCCTCCCTACATCTCCTGCTTCCCTAATACTTTGTACTAACGGAATTTCTCCCAAAAATGGTACTTTTAAATCTTCCGCCAAGTGTTTTGCGCCTTCTTGTCCAAAAATATAGTACTTATTATCAGGTAATTCTTCTGGTGTAAAGTACGCCATATTTTCAATAATTCCTAAAACTGGCACTTGAATACTGTCCTGTTGAAACATTGCCACACCTTTTTTGGCATCAGCCAGAGCTACATTTTGCGGTGTACTTACCACCACTGCTCCTGTTATGGGTAGCGATTGCATAATGCTTAAGTGAATATCTCCTGTTCCTGGAGGTAAATCAAGTAGTAAGAAATCTAACTCACTCCAGTGTGCATCAAAAATCATTTGGTTTAGAGCTTTAGCTGCCATTGGCCCTCTCCATACCACCGCCTGATTAGGCTGAGTAAAAAACCCAATGGACAACACTTTAACTCCATAATTTTCAATGGGTTTCATTTTAGACTTTCCATCTATATTTACGGCTAGAGGTTTTTCTGCCTCTACATCAAACATAATAGGTATAGATGGACCGTAAATATCTGCATCTAGCACACCTACTTTAAAACCCATTTTTGATAATGATACTGCCAAGTTAGCTGTAACTGTAGATTTGCCAACACCTCCTTTTCCTGAGGCTACCGCCACAATATTTTGAATCCCTGGAATAGGTTTTCCTTTAATAACATTAGCTTTTGGTTTTGCTGGAGCTTCTACCTTAACATTCACAGTGATTTTTGCCTTTTCGTAAACCTTCTCGTGTATGGTCTTAAGGATATCAACTTCCGTTCGCTTTTTTGCTTGAAGGCTAGGATTATTTATCGTAATATCTACAATAACTTCGTCTGCAAATGTTACTACATTTTTAACCGCACCACTTTCTACCATATTTTGTCCTTCGCCAGGAACTGTAATGGTTTCTAGTGCTTTTAATATATCTTGTTTATTTAACTTCATTGCCTTTATTCAGAATCATTCTAAGTGCAAAGATAGTTAATAATGACAGAAGACTGATGACGGAAGTTAGAAGATTTATTGATGTAGTTATTGGGTTAGGTTATCGTATTTTATTATTCTGATAAATAACATTACATAAAATTAAAGAGGTAATAATTACTGTTTTTAATGAAATTAAAAGAAAACAAGCTATCGAAATGAACTATTCATAAAAAATAAGGTAAATCTTTCATCATGAATAAAACATTATATCTTTGTCTCTTAATTTTGAATATCAAAATAGAATATTCTTAACCCAAACTTTTTTTTGATTATGTTACACAAAACACTTAAACGAGTAGTATTATTTTTTGTAGTTGCTACTGCTACGCTTAGTTGTGAGAGCAACGATGACACAATGGACACATCTGGAGATTTGTTGGGAGACTGGGAATTAACCAGTTACACCACTAGTGGCAGTACATCAGCAACTGTACAAGGCAACACCATAAGCTCTAACTATACTGGAAAAGCCCTTAATATTGATTACATCATGACAATAAGTGAAAATCCTAATAGAGCCATTACTGAAAATGGTAGTTTTGATATTGAATTGGTATCATCTATCAATGGAGTTAATTCAACAGAAACTACCTCAATAAACAATATTAACTCTGAAACTGGCTGGAGTAGAAATGGCAACATATTGACATTTACTGAAGAATTTGCTTCATTTGACACCAATGCACCTGTTGTTGATGATGTTTCAGCTAATCCTGATTACATTATAGAGGAACTTACTGATACATCTTTAATACTAAGTACAAGTATATCAGAGCAAATCAATGATTCTGGAGTTGATTTTGACGTTGATGTTATGCTTAGACTTACGTTTGCAAGAATTTAATAACAAAAAGTAAACCGCCTTATGTTGAGCTTTAGGCGGTTTTCTTTTTATGCTTAAAATAAGTTTTTATAGGTTTTTTGATGGATCCCAAAACACGGCATCAAAATTTTTAATCTGGTTATCCTCTACAATTACGCCTTCGCTTTCCAGAAGTTGCTGCATTAAATTAGTACCATCAAAATGATGTTTCCCGGTTAACAAGCCCTTTCTATTTACCACACGGTGTGCTGGCACATCTTTTCCTGCAGAACCATTCATAGCATATCCCACCATTCTTGCGCTTCTTACAGCTCCCAAATACTTAGCAATAGCACCATAACTGGTTACTCTTCCATATGGTATTAAACGCGCTACTTCATAAACCTTATCAAAAAAACTAAGCCTTTCTGGTTTCATTTTTTAAAAGTCTTTAATAACATTTATTAAGGTTATAATTGAAATTATCCCCGTAATGCCTCCAATAATATAGTTCATGTTTTTTTGAGAAGTAAACGACTTACTCTTTATTTTATCGAAAAAGAAAATGTATATGTACAACATTACAAAAGTGCCCATACCAGCTCCCGCTACATAAGACAAGATACTCGTAAGTTCAAAATCCAATACATGAATAGATGCCAATGTTATGGTTACATAGGCTTGATATGGTATTGGAAATACGTTGATTGCAGACATTAACATGCCTTGAAAAAACCGACTGTGCTTACTTTTAACCTTTGGTGCTATTTGCTGTTTGTTTGAAGCTTTTGCGATAAACAAAAAATAAATTGTTATTAAAATGAATATTACCAATGCAATACTCCTAAGGATATCTACCACTTCAGGGTGCTTACTTAAGTATCTAGCAAAAATGGCTGCCAAGTATGTTTGGGCAAAAACGGTAATACATACTCCAATGGAAAACACAACACCTCTTACATGCCCTTCTTTAAGACTTATTTTAGCCGCCGTCATATTTAGTAATCCCGGTGGAATTACACCTATTAATGCAAAGAAAAGACCAATAAAAAAAATAAAAGTAAGGTTCATTTACCCATTTATTTTAAACCTTATAAAGGTAATAGGTTTATTTTGTTCTAGATATTGTGATTCGTAAAAAGTTTGTATGCTAGTAACTTCCTCTGGACTGCCTTCTTGCTTATATACATTATGGTTTGCATACAATACCTCATGCCCTGCCCCGTGTAATAATCCTAGTGTATATCCGTGCATAAACTCACTGTCTGTTTTTAAATTAACCAAACCGCTAGGTTTCAAAATTTGTTTGTAACGTTTTAAAAACTCCAAATTTGTTAAACGATGTTTGGTGCGCTTGTACTTTATTTGCGGATCTGGAAAGGTAATCCAAATTTCATCTACTTCGTTTTCTGCAAAAGCATGGTCTATCAATTCAATTTGTGTTCGTAGAAATGCCACATTGGCTAAACTTTCTTCAATTGCGGTTTTGGCACCTCGCCAAAACCTGGCTCCTTTAATATCTACACCTATAAAATTTTTATCTGGATATTTTTGTGCCAGCGCTACTGAGTATTCTCCTTTTCCACAACCTAATTCTAAAACAATTGGGTTATTATTTTTAAAGAATTTTTTGCGCCATTGTCCTTTCAACTCATATTCGCTATTAACCAGTACTTCTCGTGTTGGTTGAAACACATTTGCAAAGGTTTCGTTTTCCTTAAAACGTTTTAGTTTGTTTTTGCTACCCAAAGTATATTAACTTTTTCTTAATTATTTATTTTGAATTGGTAAAATTAAGGAAATATATAACAGGGTTTATATCTTTACTTTTGATTTTAGCCTGAACCGCGTGAGGGATTGAGGGATTTGTTGAAGCTCTTTTTGCGTTATTGCCTGCCAGTTGTAGGCAGGCAATAACGCAAAAAAGCGACTCCCGAAAGCCCGACTTGAGGTACGAGAGGCACGCCATAATAAAACATGAAAAAACGAATATTAGTTGCTCCTCTTAACTGGGGCCTAGGACACGCCACCAGATGCATACCCATACTTACAGCTTTAGATGCAAGTGGTTTTCAACCTATAATTGCGAGCGATGGCTTAGCATTAACCTTATTACAAAAGGAATTCCCGCAATTCTCTTCGATAGAATTGCCATCTTACGGTGTGACCTACTCCAAAAAAGGAAGTCATTTTAAGTTAAAAATGATAAAGGATTCCCCAAAATTGGTAAAGGCGATTAAAGCTGAAAAAAAAGCCATACGTGATATTGTAGAGACGCATAACATTTCAGGAATTATTTCAGATAATAGGCTTGGTGTTTACAATAAGCATGTACCATGCGCCTTTATTACCCACCAACTTAATGTTTTAAGTGGCACCACCACTTGGTTTAGCACCAAACTGCATGAGAAGTACATTACTCGTTTTAATGAATGCTGGGTTCCTGATGCAGAGAGCGACCTTAACTTATCTGGAAAGTTAGGACACAAAAAACACCTAAGCATTACCACAAAATATATGGGCCCAATAAGCAGATTTACCAAGATGGATCTGGAGGAATCTATTGATTTACTTGTATTGCTTTCTGGCCCTGAACCTCAACGCTCTTTACTTGAAGACAAATTACTAAAAGAGGTTAAAAACTTTAGTGGTAATGTTGTAGTAGTTAGGGGAATACCACAGAAACAACAAACGATTGAACAGAAACAAGGTGTGACTATTTATAATTTTATGACCTCCAATCGTCTTGAAAAAACGATAAACCAGAGTAAATTAGTACTGTCTAGATCTGGATACACCACCGTAATGGATCTTGCAAAACTGGAGAAGAAAGCATTTTTTATTCCAACACCAGGGCAAACCGAACAGGAATACTTGGCAAAACGTTTAACACAACAGGGGTTTGTTCCCAGTTGCTCACAAAAAGACTTTAGCATCTTTTTACTCGACAAGATTTCTGAATACAAAGGATTAAAAAGTTTTAATACTCAGGTTGACTATAAAGATTTATTCAGCCTTTTCTAGAGTAAAAGAGAACTCGCTACCTACACCATATTCACTTTCTACATAGATACGTTCTTTGTGCGCTTCTATGATATGTTTTACTATGGATAAACCTAAACCTGAACCTCCTTCTCTTCTCGATCCACTTTTGTCAACTCTATAGAAACGCTCAAATAAACGTGCCAAATGGTTCTTTTCTATTCCTTCTCCATTATCGGTAACTCGAATAATCGCCTTATTCTTGATTAAATTTTCTATACTTACCTCTGTAGTTCCTTTTATACGTCCATACTTTAAGGAATTAATTATAAGGTTTACGAGCACTTGTTGAATACGCTCCTTATCGGCGCGCACCATAACTGGTGTAATATAATCCCTGTCAAATGTTAGCGTAATTTTCTTTTCGTTGGCACGCATTTCTACCATGCCAAATACTTCTTTAATGAGTGTAACAATATCAAACACCTCTGGTTGCAGGCGTAAATCCCCAGCTTCTAACTTGGTTATTAAATCTAAATCGCTCACAATATAGCTTAGGCGTTCTACTGCACTATTGGCTCTTTCTAAATATTTTTTACGCGTTTTTTTATCATTCATCGCCCCATCCAACAAGGTTAAAATATAACCTTGAATGGTAAACAATGGTGTTTTTAATTCATGCGATACATTACCCAAAAATTCCTTTCGGTATTGTTCCCTTACTTTTAAAGTTTCAATTTCAAGTTTTTTATCTCTTGCAAACTTATCTATTTCCTGTGTAAGCGTCGCCATGTCTGTAGTAATGGCGCCTCGGGTTAAACTTGTGGATTCTAATAACGTTAAGTCGTCATAAATACTTTTTACCCTTCTATATATATATCGTTCTACGCGGTATTGAATGATTACAAAAGAAAACGCATAAAAACATATACCAAATATTAAAACGGGTAACCACTTAAACGTAAAGTAATAGTACAAAAAAACACTCATTAAGAGTGTAAAGAATATGGTAATGTACAGCGATGTATGTATCGCAAACTTATAAGATTTCTTAAATTTTACTTGCATTAGTCTACAAACTTGTAGCCGACACCTTTTACGGTTTTAAAACTTTTATCACCAATCTTTTCGCGTAATTTACGAATGTGTACATCTATGGTACGCCCTCCAACTACAACTTCATTCCCCCAAACTTTGTCTAGGATTTCATCTCGTTTAAAAACTTTACCGGGTTTAGACGCCAATAAAGATAGCAATTCAAACTCTTTTCTAGGTAAAATTATTTCATTTCCCTTTAGGACAATTTTATACTCATCTCTATTTATTACAAGGTTTCCAACCTTAACAGTATCTTTTACATCTTCTTTAAAACGTCTCAATAACGCTTTTACTTTGCTTACAAGCACTTTTGGTTTTATAGGCTTAGTAATGTAATCGTCTGCACCTGCATCAAAACCTGCCACCTGAGAATAGTCTTCGCCTCTGGCAGTTAAAAAAGTAATGACTACATCTTTTAATTCTGGTTGCTTTCGTATGTTTTCACAAGCTTCAATACCATCCATTTCAGGCATCATAACATCCAAAATTATCAATTGCGGCAATTCCTTTTTTGCTTTTTTTACAGCCTCAACTCCATTTTCGGCAGTAATTACTTGATATCCTTCGTTTGATAAGTTGTAGCCTACTATCTCCAAGATATCTGGTTCATCATCTACAAGAAGTATTTTTATATCCTTTTTATTCATTATGGTATTAATGATATTTATATAAGAAGTAAAGATAAAACTATTAACGATAATTTATAAAACTTAAAACACAAATAACAAAAAGGTAACAAAGCTCTTACAGAGATTTAACTTTTCGATGTAAAACATAAATATTTAACAGTATTTTGGTATGACTTTTGCAGTTCTTGTAGTAATTTTACATCACATAAGAAGCAATTTATGAAGAACATCTACTTTTTATTGGTTTTTATCGCATTTTTAGGGTTACCTGTTCAACACGGGTTTGCTCAAGAAAACCCTCCTGTGGACACAGAATTAAACATTGAGGGGCTTTCTGTATATCCTAATCCCGTGAGCAACAATGCTTCAACCATATATATATCCAGCAAAAATAAGTTAGCTATTAAAGAGATTATTATATACAACGTTTTAGGTAAACAAATAAAAGCACCTGTTTATACCACAAAAGCGTTAGATATATCATCGTTAAATTCTGGGGTTTATATTTTAAAAATAACCGAGGCATCTATTAGCGAAACAAGAAAATTAGTGGTACGATAATTTACAACAAATATTATTTAAAAGATATTTGAAGCATTGCATAAAGCAATGCTCTTTTATTTTATATAATTTTGTTTCCAAATTACTATGATAGCCGCCGATACCATATTTAACATAAGTACACCTAGCGAATTTGAAGAAACCGCACTTGCTGTATTCAATTTTCAGTTTGAAAACAATAAAGTCTATCGCTCATTTTGTGACTTGTTATACAAGCACCCGAGTGACGTAAGAACCATTAACGATATTCCTTTTTTACCAATTCAATTTTTTAAATCTCGGGAAATAATTTGTAAAAATCAGAAAACTGAAACCGTGTTTTCTAGCTCTGGCACTACGGGCAGTATAAAAAGCAAACACTATGTATCCAACTTAAACCTTTATAAAAACAGTTTCACAAAAGGATTTACTAAATTTTATGGCAATATCGAGGACTATATAGTTTTAGCTTTGTTACCTTCTTATATAGAACGTGGCGACTCTTCATTAATATATATGGTTAATGATTTAATTACGCAATCTAAATCTTCTCATAGCGGATTTTATTTAGATAACCTTTCGGAATTAACGTCTAAACTTATGCAACTGGATCAAGGCAACAAAAAGGTACTGCTTATTGGTGTTTCCTTTGCTTTGTTAGATTTGATTGAACAACATTCATTTAATTTAAAGAATACTGTTGTGATGGAAACTGGAGGCATGAAAGGGCGCCGTAAAGAATTAATACGAAGTGAGCTGCATAGTATTCTAAAAAAAGGGTTTGGTGTTAATGTAATCCATAGTGAATATGGTATGACCGAACTATTGAGTCAAGCGTATTCTAATGGTCATGGTATTTTTAATTGTCCTTCTTGGATGCAGGTGTTAGTAAGAGATACAGAAGACCCATTAACGATTCAAAATTCTGGAAAAACTGGAGGCTTAAACATTATTGATTTAGCTAATGTCAACTCTTGTGCTTTTATAGCAACACAAGATTTAGGCAGGGTTTTTAATGATGGTAGTTTTGAAGTTATAGGAAGGTTTGATAATTCTGATATTCGTGGTTGCAATTTAATGGTATTGTAACGTAAAGTCTAGACGATACAAACGACCAACCGCATAAACGTTTTGTTTATGAAAATACTTCCCTTCATTTTAGTTTTCTTTTGTAATATCTCAGTGGCCCAAACTTTAGATATCAATACTAAAAAAGGTTATGCTGCAAATGGTTATGATGTTGTATCTTATTTTAGTAATGAAGCAGTTGAGGGCAGCAAAAAACACTCCTCTTCTTTTAAGGGCGTACAATACAAATTTATCTCTGAAGAGAATCTAAAGGTATTTAATAAAAATCCTGAGAAATATATACCCCAATATGGAGGTTACTGTGCTTATGCCGTAGCACTTAAAAGTGACAAGGTATCCATTAATCCTAAATCGTTTTTGGTTAAGGACGGAAAGCTGTACCTATTCTACAACGCTTGGGGTACAAATACCCTAAATCTGTGGTTAGAAAACAATCCAGATAAATTAACAAAAGAAGCCAATGTAAACTGGGAGCGTATAAAATTTAAATAAAATGAAACTTTATTGTTAGGTCTTTAACCATATTACGACAAAACAAGAGCTAAGATTAAGAAAGATTATTTTAGTAAGTTGGTTAGTTTGATAAGTCCCGCCTAAAGCGGGACTTTGTTTATTGTATTGTTAGGACAAAATAATTCTTTTTTCCACGCTGTAGAAGTACAAATTTATTATTGATTAAATCTGCTTGAGTTATCTTATAATCTTCTTTTACCTTTTCCTTATTTACTGCAATAGCATTCTCTTTTAGTGCACGACGTGCTTCGCCATTAGATTTTAAAAAATTTGTTTTGGCAGCCAAGGCGCCAATCATATCAAGACCCGAATCAATCTCAGATTTATCAACTGTGGCTTGTGGTACACCTTCAAAAACATCTAAAAATGTTTTTTCGTCTAGCTGTTTTAAGTCTTCGCTAGTAGATTTTCCAAAAAGTATACTACTTGCTTTTATGGCGTTTTCTAAATCTTCTTTTGAATGTACCATCGTTGTTATCTCTTCCGCTAAACGCTTTTGAAGCACTCTTAAATGTGGTGCTTTATGATGCTCTTCAATTAAATTATTAACATCGCTCTCTGTTAAAAACGTGAATATTTTTATGTACTTTTCGGCATCCTCATCACTGGAATTCAACCAATATTGATAGAATTTATAAGGAGAAGTACGGTTAGCATCCAACCATACATTACCACCTTCAGATTTTCCAAATTTGGAACCATCAGATTTTGTAATCAGTGGGCATGTGATGGCATAACCTTTTCCTCCACCAATACGCCTAATCAATTCTGTTCCCGTAGTTATATTACCCCATTGGTCGCTACCTCCCATTTGTAAGGTGCAAGCCATATCTTTATATAAATGCAAAAAGTCATACCCCTGCACAAGCTGATATGTAAACTCCGTAAAACTCATACCTTCAGAGGCATCTGATGAAATTCTATTTTTTACAGAATCTTTAGCCATCATATAATTTACGGTAATGTGCTTGCCTACATCTCTAATAAACTCTAAAAAAGAGAATGCTTTCATCCAATCGTAGTTATTCACTAAAACCGCCGCATTCTCTGTATCACTTTCAAAATCTAAAAAATGTGCTAATTGTTTTTTTATGGCTTCTTGGTTGTGGCGCAATGTTTTCTCATCCAACAAATTTCTTTCATTGGATTTTCCGGATGGATCTCCAATCATACCTGTTGCACCTCCAACTAAAGCTACTGGTTTATGTCCACAACGTTGGTAATGGGCTAAAAGCATTATAGGCACCAAGTTTCCTATGTGTAAGGAATCTGCAGTAGGGTCAAAACCTACATAGGCGCGCTTCATACCTTCCATTAAGTGTTCTTCAGCACCAGGCATTACGGTATGTATCATACCTCTCCATGTTAACTCTTCTACAAAATTCTTAGCCATTGTAATCAATTTTAAAAAACTAGCGCAAATATAAAAATACAAGCAGACATAGGTAGTGATTCTGAATAATTCTTTAATTTCGTTTTATGATTTTAGTGACTGGTGGCACAGGCTTAGTGGGTGCTCATTTATTATATAAATTGGTTTCTAACAATGAAATAGTTAGAGCTACTTACCGTACCGAACGAAAACTTAAAAATGTAAAAAATGTGTTTTCATGTTATGGAGAGACTAACAACATTTTATTTGACAAAATTGAATGGATAAAGGCTGATATTTTAGATATACCTGCTTTAGATGAAGCATTTAAAAATGTGGATTACGTATACCATTGTGCTGCTTTTGTTTCTTTTGAACCTGATAAATACCAACTTTTAAGACAAACGAATATTGAAGGCACTGCCAATATTGTAAATCTTTGTATATCTAATGCTATAAAAAAAATATGTTATGTAAGTTCCATAGCTACTATTGGTAATCCCACAAAAGAAGGTAAAGCAATTACTGAAGAAACACACTGGAACCCTGAAGATGACAATAGTGTTTACGCCATAACAAAGTATGGTGCAGAAATGGAAGTTTGGCGTGGCACACAAGAAGGTTTAGATGCTGTAATTGTTAACCCCGGTGTTATACTAGGTTCGGGTATCTGGCATTATGGTAGTGGTAGTCTTTTCAAAAAAGTACACAATGGACTTAAATATTATACGTCTGGAAACGTGGGGTTAGTTGCTGTACAGGATGTGATAAATACTATGATACATCTACTTAAAAGCGACATAAAAAACGAAAGATATATTTTAGTTGCAGAAAATTGGTCTTATAAATCCTTTTTACAAACTACTTCCAAAGCCCTTAAAGTAAAACCTCCACAAAAATTTGCAAAACCTTGGTTATTACAAATTGGTTGGCGATTAGATTGGTTAAAACGAAAACTTATTGGTAAGCGTAGGGTGTTAACAAGACAAGTTGCAAGGTCTTTAACTACCAAAACAAATTACAGTAATGTAAAAATTACCGAGGCGTTAAATTATAAGTTCCAATCTATTGGCGATTCAATTTTAGAGATAGCGAATCAGTATCTGAAATAGGTTCGATAAGTTCAAGCTCTTCCATATCTATTTCTTCTACCAATTCTATCGCTTCCAGCTCCTGTTTAACAGCTTTTAAAGAGTCTGCTTTCTTTTTTTCCTGACGTTCCTTTTCGAGAATGTCCTTATAATAGGCTTTGAGCTTGGTAAGACTATCTTTTACGTTTTCATAAATCTCTGCATACTCATCCATGTAATAAGCATAATACGCATTGCTTTCAGCAAACTGTATACTATCTATACCATACTTTTTATACACATAGCCTTCTGGATTAACTTTGGCGCTATCCAACACTTCTTTATCCTTCCCTGTTATAGCCCCAACAAACTTTAGGTCCAACAACACATGGATCATTTTTTCCTTAGGAATAAGGTTTTTGGGTTTATCAGGCTTATTGTACTTGTAACAGGAAGATAATCCCAGTAACAAACACAATAACACCATCACTTTTTTATACATTATCTATTAAATGTTAAACGCTTAGCAGCTTTAACTGCTGCAAACTTAAAATTATGATATACTAAACTACCGTTTAAGATGGTATGTGTAATTCTAGATTTAAATGTAGCGCCTTCAAAAGGCGACCACCCACATTTATATAAAATATTTTCTTTTTTTACAGTCCAAGGGTTATTTAAATCTACTAAAACTAAATCTGCATAATAGCCTTCTTTAATATAACCTCGCCGTTCTACTTGAAATAAAATAGCTGGATTATGACACATCTTCTCAACTATTTTTTCAATTGAAATTTTACCTTCATGATACTTTTCCAACATGGCAGGTAAAGCATGCTGCACCAAAGGCCCACCTGATGGTGCCTTAGTATAAACGTTATTCTTCTCCTTTATAGTATGTGGTGCGTGGTCTGTTGCAATCACATCAATTCTATCATCTAGCAAAGCCTCCCACAATTGTTCTCTATCTGTTGCCGTTTTTACCGCAGGATTCCATTTGATGTGCGTGCCTTTTTTCTTGTAATCTTCATCAGAAAACCACAGATGATGAATACATACCTCTGCTGTTATCTTCTTGTCTTTTAAAGGAATTTTATTTGTAAATAAGCTAGTTTCTTTCCCCGTTGAAAGATGGAACACATGTAATCTTGCCCCTGTCTTTTTAGCTAATGCTATAGCTGTTGAAGAAGATAAATAACATGCCTCTTCGCTTCTAATTATTGGATGCTTTTCAATTGGAATGTCCTCTCCATAAGTATCGATATGCTCCTGAAGATTTTTCCTTATGGTGGCTTCATCCTCACAATGTACAGAAATTACCAGATTGGTACTTTTAAAGATTTTCTCTAAAACTTTTGGGTCGTCAACTAGCATATTCCCAGTTGATGATCCTAAAAACAATTTTAATCCCGCAACAGAGCTTTCATCGACTTTAAGTATCTCGTCTAAATTATCATTAGTACCACCAAACATAAACGAATAATTTGCTGATGACGTTTTTGATGCCATTTCAAATTTTTCTTCAAGTTTTTCAACCGTTGTTGTTTGCGGATTGGTATTGGGCATTTCGATAAACGATGTAATACCTCCTGCTAAAGCTGCTTTTGATTCTGTACCAATATCTGCCTTATGCGTTAATCCTGGTTCCCTAAAATGCACTTGGTCATCAATCGCACCTGGCAAAACATATTTGCCTTCTGCATCAATTATAGTAACATCTGCCCATTTTGCACTAATAGATGTATCTATCTGTTTTATAAGTTCCCCTTCAATCAATATATCGCCACTAAAAATAGTGCCTTCATTCACTATCTTAGCATTCTTTATTAGTATTCTTTTCAATTCCATTACAAATCTTTTCGTTTAAACAAACTTTTAATTTTCATAGATATAACTCCAAAAACTGCCTCAGAAATAATCCCTGAACTCAATTTAGATTCCCCTCTAGTTCTATCTGTAAATATAACAGGTACCTCTACAATTTTAAATTGCTTTAAATAGGCTTTAAACTTCATTTCTATTTGAAACGCATAACCTATAAATTTTACCTTGCGCAAGTTGATATTCTCCAATACCTTACGTTTATAGCAAACAAAGCCCGCAGTAGTATCGTTAATTTTCATTCCCGTTATTAGCCGCACGTATTTTGATGCCAAATACGACATCAACACTCTGGCCATTGGCCAGTTTACAACATTTACACCAGTAATGTAGCGTGACCCAATGGACATATCTGCACCGTTCTCTGCACAAGCTTTATATAAGCGTTTTAGATCTTTTGGGTCATGAGAAAAATCGGCATCCATTTCAAAAACATATTCATATTTTCTAATCAAACTCCATTTAAATCCTAATATGTAAGCTGTACCTAAACCTGATTTTTCTTTACGCATTTTTAAATGTAGCCTACCAGGAAAAACTTCTTGAAGCTCTTTAACCTTATCTGAAGTGCCATCTGGAGAGCTATCATCAACAATAAGAATATGTACATCTTTAGATTCTGAAAACACAGCCCTTATGATGGGTTCTATGTTTTCAATCTCATTATAAGTTGGAATGATTACAACAGCCTGCTTCATCTCATATAATATGAAGACAAATGTACATTTTTAAGGCATTCTTTTTTTTAAAAATTTCGTAATAATTTATCTCTTCTTTAAAATTTATGATAATTTTAACCCATGCTTCGGGAGATCCCCTCACATACACTCTACACAATTTTGCTACTAATTTGTTTGGTAACAATTGCTATTGCCAAAAGCATGGCCCCTAGGCGTTTTCATGAGTTTATTATGGTAATTTCTAATTCTAGATATCTTAAAATTTATGGCAAAGACCAAAAATTTATTGACTATTATGATAGTTTGCTGTTTGTAAACTTAATTATTTCTGGTACTATATTTAGTATGTTATGTATTAAAAACTTCACCCATTTAATTGAAGTTAATAATACTCTACTAGTAAAATTTGCTGTAGGTTTAGCCATTTTTATGCTTGTAAAAGTGCTGCTTGAACGTTTAATAGCTAGTTTATTTGAAATTGATGATATTGTAGGCAATTATATTTTTCAAAAAATTAGTTACAAAAATTATTTAGGCATTTTACTTTTACCCATTAATGCCATTTTAGTTTACGGTATAACTCCTACCAAAACGCTTCTTTATCTTATTCTTGGGCTACTCTTTGTAGTGAATATAAGTGGGTTATTTACCACGTTTAAAGCGTATCAAAATGAGATTAAAAACAACTTTTTCTATTTTATTTTGTATCTTTGCGCTCTTGAAATCGCACCCTATGTAATCATATATGCGGTATTAAGCGCCTAATTAAACTATTTTGCCTATGAAAGTGAAGACCATTTTAGTATCTCAGCCAGAACCTAAAATTGAAAATTCTCCTTACTTCGATCTTCAGGAGAAAAAGAAAGTTAAAATAGATTTTAGACCCTTTATTCATGTTGAAGGTGTTCCTGCTAAGGAGATAAGGCATCAAAAAATTGATTTAAATAATTACACCGCAATTATTCTAACCAGTAGAAATGCGGTAGATCATTTTTTTAGAGTTGCTGAAGAAATGCGTTTTAAAGTACCTGACACTATGAAATATTTCTGTCAGTCTGAAGCTGTAGCGTATTATCTCCAGAAATATGTAGTCTACAGAAAACGTAAGATTTATGTTGGAAAGCGCACATTTGCTGAATTATCTCCATTGATTAAAAAATACAAGGACGAAAAATTCTTATTACCCAACACCGACAAAGTAAAACCTTTAGTTCCTGAAACTTTAGATGGCTTAGGCGTAGATTGGAAACAAGCAACATTCTACAAAACTGTTGTTAGTGATTTATCTGACCTAGCAGACGTTTACTATGATGTTTTGGTATTCTTTAGTCCGTCTGGAATTGAATCATTATTTCAAAATTTTCCAGATTTCAAACAAAATGATACCCGTATAGCTGTGTTTGGAAATACCACCATAAAAGCGGTTAAAGAAAAGGGACTACGCGTAGACATAGCTGCACCTACTCCTGAAACACCTTCTATGACTATGGCTCTGGAAAAATATATCGATAAGGTTAACAAAGGAAAATAAACAACTGTTCGTAGAAAAATTATAAAAAAAGCGTTTTCAAAATTTTGAAAACGCTTTTTTGTTTTTAAAACGCATAGCGTTGCGGCCCACCACGTCTTATTTCTTCTGTACAATGCCTTTCAAACTTTTTAAAGTTTTCCCTAAATGCGTTTGTTAACTTAAATGCCATAGTGTAATACGCTTCATCATCATTCCATGTTTGCCTCGGACTTAAAACACTGGTTGGCACTCCTGGACATGTTCTTGGTTGTGCCACGCCAAATACAGAGTGAATATGATAATCGTCGTAATTGTATAACCCTAAATCCCCATTGAGCACCGCATTAATCATAGCTCGGGTATATTTTAATTCCATACGCTTGCCAACACCATAAGGGCCTCCTGTCCACCCTGTATTAATCAACCAAACGTTTACACCAGCTTCAATCATTTTTTTACTAAGCATTTCTGCATATTTAGCAGGATGCAATGGCATAAAAGGCGCTCCAAAGCATGCAGAAAATGAAGGCTGAGGCTCTTTAACACCAGCCTCTGTACCTGCAACTTTTGCCGTATAACCTGATATAAAATGATACGCAGCCTGACTTGGCGTTAATTTTGAAATAGGCGGAATAACCCCAAATGCATCTGCTGTTAAAAAAAATATATTTTTAGGGTTTTTACCTACTGAAGGTACTTTTATATTCTCAATATGATGAATTGGATAACTTACTCTTGTATTTTGAGTAATAGACGTATTTTCAAAATCTACAACGCCACTATTATCTAAAATTACATTTTCAAGAATAGCTCCTGTTTTAATGGCACTATATATTTCTGGTTCTTTTTCTTTGGAAAGGTTTATCACTTTGGCATAGCACCCTCCTTCAAAATTAAAAACTGAGTTTTCGTTAGTCCAACCATGCTCATCATCACCAATTAAACTTCTATTAGGGTCCGTTGAAAGTGTTGTTTTTCCTGTTCCAGATAACCCAAAGAAAATTGCGGTATCTCCATCCTTTCCAACATTAGCACTACAATGCATTGGTAATGTATTTTTCTCTACGGGTAATATAAAGTTTAAAGCAGAAAATATGCCCTTTTTAATCTCTCCCGTATAACCAGTTCCTCCAATTAAAGCAATCTTCTTCGTAAAATTTAAAATCGCAAAATTATGTTGCCGCGTACCATCTACCTCTGGATTTGCCATGAAGCCTGGTGCATTAACAACTGTCCATTCTGCCTCAAAATTTTCTAGTTCCTCTTCAGTAGGTCTTAAAAACATATTGTATGCAAACATATTACTCCAAGGAAACTCATTAATTACACGAATATTCAATCGGTAATTATCATCTGCACATGCATAAGAATCTCGAACAAAAATTTCTTTTCCAGACAAATAGGCGACTACCTTATTGTAAAGTGCATCAAAATCACTGGAATCAAAAGGTATATTTATTTCGCCCCACCAAATTTTATCTTTGGTAATTTCATCTTTTACTATAAACCTATCTTTTGGAGAACGCCCAGTAAACTCTCCAGTATTTACGGCTAAAGCACCAGATGAAGCCGTAACTCCCTGTTTTTTTATAACCGTAATTTCATGTAATGCTTCTGGTAATAATTGATAGTGAATATTGGCATTTTTTATACCATATTGCTCTAACGAAATAGCATGTTTCATTTGTTTACTATTTATCATATATTTTTAAAATAAATAATTAAATTTCAAAATTATGATAAAATTTGAAACTAAAAATATTAATTATGCAATTAATTGTTATAATTTTATAAAATTAACAATTAACACTATCCAAGAGGCTATTAAAAACAAACCTCCTATTGGTGTAACAAAACCAATGGATTTAAAATTAAAACTAGTTAGCGTATTTGTAGCTAGCCCATAAATAGAACCAGAAAACAACAAAACCCCAACAATAACCAAATAAAAGATGACACTTTTATATCCTGATTTAACTAAAGAGGTGCTACCTATAAACAATAAAAACAGTGCGTGATACATTTGGTAGCGCACCCCTGTTTCAAAAGTCTGCAAGCTATCAGTAGATAAATGTGCTTTTAAACCATGTGCACCAAAAGCACCTAAAATTATTGCCAAAACCCCTATTATAGCTCCAGTAATTAATATAACTTTATTCATCCTTAAAATTGATTTTATTTAACAAATCTAATTAACAAAAATAATATGCGAAAAGTTTTAGTCATAGGTTCTGGAAAATCAACCGCTTTTCTCTTAAAATATTTATTGGATGTATCCATTTCAGAACAACTTCATATTACTGTAGGCGACATAGATATTAATACTGCTAGGGCTTTTCTATCCAACCATACCAACGCTAATACTATAATATTAGATGTTTTTAATGATGCGCAACGCACAAAAGCTATTCTAAACTCTGATATTGTTATATCCATGCTTCCTGCCAGATTTCATATACATGTGGCTAAAGACTGTATTATATACAAAAAACATTTAGTAACAGCATCTTACGTAAGTGAGGCAATGCAAGATTTAGATAAAGACGCTAAGGCAAATGGTATTATTTTAATGAATGAAATTGGCGTAGATCCCGGTATAGACCACATGAGCGCCATGCAAGTATTAGACCGAATACGAGATAAAGGTGGTACAATAACATTATTTGAATCTTTTACTGGCGGGTTGATAGCTCCAGAAAGCGATAACAACCTCTGGAACTATAAATTTACATGGAACCCAAGAAATGTTGTTATTGCTGGCCAGGGAGATACTGCTAAATTTATACAAGAGGGCAGCTATAAATATATTCCATACCAGCGCTTGTTTAGGCGTACTGAATTCTTAGATATTGAAGGCTATGGTAGATTTGAAGCCTATGCTAATCGCGATTCCTTGAAGTATCAAAATGCTTATGGACTACACCATATAAAGACACTATATCGGGGTACAATACGCCGTGTGGGGTTTTGTCGTGCTTGGCATATTTTTGTTACTCTGGGCATGACAGATGATAGCTTTACTATGGAAGACAGTGAAAACATGAGCTACCGTGACTTTACAAACGCTTTTCTTCCCTACAGTCATAAAGATTCGGTTGAACTCAAATTAAGACATAAACTAAAAATAGATCAAGACGATACCGTTTGGGACAAACTTGTAGAATTAGATATTTTTAATCCCAATAAAAAGGTAGGACTTAAAAATGCTACCCCTGCTCAAATATTGCAAAAAATTTTAACCGACAGTTGGACATTGAGCAACGATGATAAGGATATGATTGTAATGTACCATAAATTTGGTTACGAACTTAATGGAAAAAAACACCAGTTAGATGCCAATATGGTAGTTATTGGCCAAAACCAAACCTACACAGCTATGTCCAAAACTGTTGGATTACCTGTT
This sequence comes from Hyunsoonleella ulvae, assembly GCF_016827605.1. Taxonomy (GTDB): domain Bacteria; phylum Bacteroidota; class Bacteroidia; order Flavobacteriales; family Flavobacteriaceae; genus Jejuia; species Jejuia ulvae. Next base: position 487,852 of record NZ_JAEPJQ010000001.1, read on the forward strand.
GCAATGGCAGCTCTTGCTATTCTCAATGGTAAAATAACTACCCCTGGAGTACAAATTCCAATTACTAAAGAAATTTACCAACCCATACTTAAAGCATTAAAAACGTTTGGTATTTCATTCAACGAAAAAGAAGTGCCGTATTTGGGGTATAATCCTTTAAATAATTAAAAACTCCACTAAATCATAAAACAAAAAAATGTTTCTATTTGCAATCAAATCACTACTTTTGCCTTGTAATCTATAATACCAATGGCTAAAAAGAAACATACCGAAATCGATGGCATAGACAAAAAAATACTGCGTACCCTTATGGATGACGCAAGAACTCCAATTCTTGAAATTGCAAGAAATGTTGGTATTTCTGGAGCCGCCATCCACCAACGTCTTCGTAAACTAGAAAAATCTGGACTTTTGGCTGGATCTAAATTTGTAGTTAATCCTGAAGTTCTGGGCTTTGACACTATGGCATTTGTTGGTGTGTATTTTGATAAAGCTGCAGATGCACCATTAATTGTAAAACTTTTAAAGCGCGTCCCCGAAGTTTTAGAGTGCCACTACACCACAGGGAATTGGAATGTTTTCTTAAAGGTAATCTGTAAGAGTAACGATCATTTAATGCAGGTTTTAAACACTATTCAAGAAATAAATGGGGTATCTAGAACAGAAACATTTATTTCCTTATCTGAATTATTCCATAGACAAGTTAAGATTTAATAATTAAGATACAATTGTTACGCAACCAAACGTAGCAAATAACATCTAGTTACTGTAACTTAAAATTAAACTTAAATGAAAAAACTATGTTTGATAACATTAATTATGTTATCAATATCTGGTATGTCTTTTTCTCAGGAAAAGCACAACTCTAAATCTGATGGCAGTTCCTTAACAAATTTTAATGACGTAAAACTTAATAGTTTATATTTAATCCTTGGTGCTTTTGAAGTATCTTATGAACGTAGTCTCAACGAAGAATCTGGTATTGGCATTGATGTGTTTTTGCCTTTTGACGACGAAGTACAAGATGATATAAACTACTATATTTCTCCTTATTACCGCATATATATAGGTAACAACTATGCCTCTGGTTTCTTTATAGAAGGGTTTGGCATGCTAAATTCAACCAAAAACTACACGTTCTCATTTGATACCGAAATTGATGAGGACATAACCGATTTTGCTTTAGGTATTGGTCTTGGAGGTAAATTTCTAACCAAGAGAGGTTTTATTGGCGAACTCAATCTCGGAATAGGCAGAAATCTCTTTAATGATAAAAATGACAGATTCGATAATGAAATTGTTGGGAAAGCTGGTATCAGAATTGGCTATAGGTTTTAACTAATACAAATAATAAAGCCCAACTTTAAAGTTGGGCTTTATTGTATATTTGGCATCCCTACTTCTGCAGGAATTTACTACTTCATCTTCATTAACCAATTACGCACATCCACTTCTTTTTTGATGATATCCCTTAAATCATTAATCTTTACACGTTGCTGCTCCATAGTATCTCTATGACGTATAGTTACGGTATTGTCTTCTAAAGTATCATGATCTACTGTGATACAAAATGGTGTACCATTGGCATCTTGCCTTCTGTAACGTCTACCAACCGCATCTTTTTCATCGTAAATAATGTTGAAATCCCATTTTAGGTCTTCAACAATGTTACGCGCTATTTCTGGTAAACCATCTTTTTTAACCAGTGGTAAAACAGCTGCCTTTACTGGTGCCAAAACACTTGGTAATTTTAACACAGTTCTTGTTGTTCCGTTTTCTAATTCCTCCTCTTGTAATGCATTAGAAAAAACAGCTAAAAACATTCTATCTAAACCAATAGAGGTTTCTAAAACATAAGGCACGTAACTTTTATTTTCCTCTGGATCGAAATATTGTAATTTTTTTCCAGAGAATTTTTCATGCTGACTTAAATCAAAATCAGTTCTGGAATGAATACCCTCCAATTCTTTAAATCCAAACGGAAACTTAAACTCAATATCTGCAGCAGCATCCGCATAATGCGCTAATTTTTCATGGTCGTGAAAACGATAATTATCTGCACCCATGCCCAATGACAAATGCCATTTTAGTCTGGTTTCTTTCCAGTGCTCATACCACTCTGCTTGCGTACCTGGTTTTATAAAAAATTGCATTTCCATTTGCTCGAACTCACGCATTCTAAAAATAAATTGCCTTGCGACAATTTCATTTCTAAACGCTTTACCTGTTTGCGCAATACCAAAAGGAATTTTTAAACGACTTGTTTTTTGTACATTCAAAAAGTTTACAAAAATACCTTGTGCCGTTTCAGGACGTAAATACAAATCCATGGCACTATCAGCAGAAGCACCAAGTTTGGTTCCAAACATTAAATTAAACTGTTTTACATCAGTCCAATTTTTACTACCCGTCATTGGATCTGCAATTTCAAGTTCTTCTATTAATGCCTTTACATCAGCTAAATCTTCATTTTCTAAAGATTTCGCCATTCTAGAAAGAATCGTATTTATTTTTTCTTGATAGCTTAATACGCGCCCGTTCGTAGACAAAAACTCTTCTTTATTAAAAGCATCTCCAAAGCGCTTCGCTGCTTTCTTAACTTCCTTTTCTATTTTAGTTTCAATCTTAGCACAATAATCTTCAATTAAAACATCTGCGCGGTATCGCTTTTTAGAATCTTTATTATCTATTAAAGGATCGTTAAACGCATCCACATGTCCTGACGCTTTCCACGTGGTAGGATGCATAAAAATTGCAGCATCAATACCAACAATATTTTCATTCATCTGCACCATGGCACGCCACCAATAGTCTCTAATGTTCTTTTTTAACTCCGCACCGTTTTGCGCATAGTCGTAAACTGCGCTTAAACCATCATAAATTTCACTGCTTTGAAAGACATATCCGTATTCCTTAGCATGCGAAATAACCTTCTTAAATGTATCGTCTTGATTTGCCATAGGTGCAAAAATAAAAAACCGCACTAAACTGTATACGTAGTTTGACGAAAATTAAAGTCCAATAACGTTATTTTTTTAGTTAAGTTTACAAAAAGAAGCAATCTTATCTCTTTTGAAATCTTTAATAAATTTATTCTTCCCAAAAGTATGTTATGCGTGCTCTAATTATCTATCCGATAACGAAGACACCATTTGCATTAACTGCAGACATGATTTACCTGTTACAGATTTTCATTTTAATGATGATGATACCTTAAAGAACGTTTTAAAGGGTAGAGCAAATATTGAGCATGCCACCGCGTTGTTTCGTTTTGAAAAAAAAGGAGCTGTACAACAACTTATTCATACATTAAAATATAAGGGTGCCGAACATATTGGAGCACTTTTAGGAGACTGGTTAGGAGGCGAGCTTAACCAAGTTGAAGCCTATAAAACTATAGACATGGTAATCCCTGTACCTATGCATGCTAAGAAGCTAAAACAACGAGGCTATAACCAAGTTGCTAAATTCGGGCAACGTATTGCAACTGCCTTAAATGCTGAATATGTTGATGATGTTTTAGTAAAAATCTCTGATACCACCTCTCAAACTACCAAAAGCCGTTTAGCAAGATGGTATAAAAATAATGAGGTTTTTGCCCTAAAAAACATTTTAAAGATTGAAAACAAACATGTACTCTTGGTGGATGACATCATTACTACTGGGGCAACCTTAGAAGCTTGCTGTTCTGTTTTAAACCAAACAAAAGCGATAAAAATAAGTATCGCCACTATGGCAATAGCTTAACATTTTTATCGTTTATTTTAAGGCAAATTTTATGTAGGTTTGCTTAAAATTTTATAAAGGTAATGCGTAATAAGTGTTTTAATGTTCTTCTAGCCGTAGTAATTGGTTGTGTTTTTATTAACTGTGCCAACAGAGGTAGGCCAGAAGGTGGAGAAAAAGACGTTGATCCTCCTGTAATTGTAAGCACATCTCCAGAAAATTATTCTACCAATTTTAATACCAAGGAAATAAAAATAGAGTTCAACGAATTTATAAAAATTAAGAACTTACAGAAACAATTAATTATTTCGCCCCCCATGAAAACGCAACCCGAAATTACCCCTTTGGGAGCTGCGAGCAAAACCATTAGAATACGAATTTTTGATACCCTTCCTCCTAATACAACTTACGCTTTTAACTTTGGCAATAGTATTGAAGATAACAATGAAGGAAATCCTTATACTTACTACCGCTATGTGTTTTCTACGGGAGATTATATTGATTCCCTAACCGTTTCTGGAAATATCACTGATGCTTTGCTACGCGAACCTGAAACTTTTGTTTCTGTGATGTTGTACGAGGTAGATTCTACATTTACTGATTCCATAATCTATAAAGAAACGCCTAAGTACATCACAAATACCCTAGATAGCTTAACTTCTTACACTATAGAAAATGCTAAAGCCGGAAAGTATTTATTAGTAGCGCTTAAAGACAATAACGGAGATAACATTTACCAACAAAAATCTGATCAAATCGCTTTTAAAAAGGAATTTATTACCCTGCCAACAGATAGCATATACAATCTTAGACTCTTTAATGAAATTGTAGATTTTAACCCTTCAAGACCATTATTGGTTAATGGTGAAAAAATCATGATTGGATATGAAGGAAATCCTGAGGGCATAGCTTTTTCGTTGGATTCTGAAGTACCGCAAGACTTTGAATATAGAATTTCTAAAGACAAAAAAACAGATACTTTATACTATTGGTATAAACCCAAATTAGAAGTTGACTCTTTGGTAATGAATATTGAGCATCCACAAGCCTCAAAAACATTCACTGTAAGAATACGTGATAAAGAACGTGATTCTTTAACTATTGAAGCTAAACCTGATGGCACGATTCGTTACGATGAAGATTTTAAAATTTCCGGAACTATTCCTTTTACAAAGTTTGATAAAACCAAAATGTCTGTGATAAACAAAGATTCCTTACCAGTTTCTTTTGTTGTAAAACCATATGATTCCTTGTCCAATACGTATACTTTTGGTTTTGAAAAAACAGAAGATAATGAGTATGATATAACGATTCTCCCGGAAGCATTTATTGATTTTTTTGAAAACACAAATGATACATTACAATACACAGTAAGGACTAAAAAACAAGATAGTTATGGTAATTTACGTCTAAACTTATATAACGCAGTTTACCCAATAATAGCTCAACTTACCGACAAACAAGGCAAGGTAAAATATGAGAAATACGCAACTGAACAAAAACCAATTGATTTTCTAAATCTAAGTCCTGGTAACTATTTCATAAGAGTCATTTATGATTCAAATAATAATAGGACTTATGATACTGGTAACTATCTTAAAAAAATTCAGCCTGAAATCGCAAAACATTCTGAAAAGTCAATCGAAGTAAGAGCTGGATGGGATAGCCCAACTGAATTTATTCTGAAAGATTAAAACGATCCCGATCATTTAAAAACTTTAGCGCATTTCTATATTTTCTAACGTGATTTTTAGATAGAGTAACCACTTCTACAAAGTCTTGATTTAATGGTATTTCAGATATACGTTTTCCTAAAACATCATAAACAGCAGTACTACCACAGTATTTAACATCTACGCCATCAACACCTATCCTGTTTACACCTATACAGTAGCTCATGTTCTCTATAGCTCTTGCCTTAAGCAGCGTATCCCAAGCGTCAATTCTTGTTATAGGCCAATTGGCAACATATAGTAAAACATCATAGTTATCAGTATTTCTTGACCAAACTGGGAACCTTAAATCATAGCATATAAGTGGACAAATTTTCCACCCTTTGTAGTCTACAATCAATTTTTCCTTGCCTGCAGTATAAACCTCGTTTTCTCCAACCAAGGTAAATGTATGCCGTTTATCGTAATACGATATTTTTCCCGATGGCTCAACAAATAAAAGTCTATTAAAATATGTTTTACCTTCAACAATTACGACACTGCCTACAATAGCAGATTTGGTGTTTTGTGCTACATCCTTCATCCAAGCTACAGTAGTGCCTTCCATAGTTTCAGCTACTTTATCTGCATTCATGGTAAATCCCGATGTAAACATTTCGGGTAGAATAACCACATCAACATCCTTTTTAATACTTTTTATTTTTTTTTGAAAAGCATCGCGATTAACTTGAGGGTTTTCCCAAATTAAATCCGCCTGTACTAATGCTATTTTTAAAGTCTCTTGCATAGAATGCTAAAAATAAAAAAAGAGTTCAAAAAAAAGTGTTTTTTTTGAACTCTTAAGATATTACATAATTGTAAGTAGGCAAACCTGATTTAAGATAAATCTTTATTTCGTGTTTATTTTAGCTTCTTCTTTGCTTTTGCAATATTAGAATGCAGTTTTTCGATTTTTTCTAGCCATTTTTTTTCATCCACAGGAGATAACTTTCCTTTGCTTTTAAGCTTATCATATTTCTGTTGGGCATTTTTGTGCTTTTCAATAGCCTTATTGTAGTTTGATTGTGCTTTTTCTTTTTGCCTCAATACCTTTTCTGCCTTTTTTCTCTTTTTTTCAGCTTTTCTCTGGGCTTTTTCTGCCTTTTCTATTTTTTTCTGGGTTGCTTCCTTTTCAGCATCCTCTTGTTGTCTTATCGCTTTGGCCGCATTTAAAATTTTGCTCTTTTGTGCTTCGCTTAGTGTTGAAGTCACATCAATACCAGCTTTGGTAATAACCGTATTTTCTACCTTATAAATTACCTCATCTACTTTTACCTCTTGTGCAGATAATTTGCTGTAACTCAAAAATACCAGAACCACAAGTACCTTTGCTATATTTAAAATTCTATTCTTCATACCTTTTAGACAAATAGAACATTAAAAAGTCACAAAAAAAGGAAGGTTTTTAAACTATTTCCATTTTCTTTAAGAGAAAGGAAGCATTCATATTCTGGCAAATGCCTTTTTTGAGTTTATAATCAAAGTGAAGTTCGTCGTTTATAATTTCGGCATCAAAATAATAGTTCTTAACAGCACTGAGTTGTTCTTCTATTTCACACAAACTTAAATCGTGCGTTGCTATAATACCTGTAGCTTTAGAAGCTACTAATTTTTCAACAAACTTCTTTGAGCCCATGGCTTTATCGGTACTATTCGTTCCTTTTAAAATTTCATCTAAAACAATAAAATAAGGTTCTTTGGTAATGGTATCAACTATAAACTTCAATCTAGTTAATTCTGAGAAGAAGTAGGAACTGTCATCTGTTAAAGAATCGGTAGTTCGCATACTTGTGATTAGTTTTACTGGCCTGTATTTACTTTTAGCAACACAAACTGGCAATCCAACATTGGCCATAACTATATGGAGCGACACTGTTCTTAAAAAGGTACTCTTACCTGCCATATTTGCTCCAGTGACTATAAAAAACTGCTCGCTATTAATTACGATATCACTATCTACTCGTTTTGTTTCATTAAGCAGTGGATGCCCGAGTTTTTCTGCATTAATTACGATATCTTCTGTGGTAATCTCTGGATATTTAAATTTTGGATGGTTATAGGCATAATTTCCTAAAGCATTATATGCATCAAAGAAAGACACCACTTCAAACCAATCTTCAACTTTATGAGCGTAGGTATTAATCCACTGTTCAATTCTATAACTATTTTTTATATCGGTTAAAAAATAACCATTCCCAAAAATAGCTCCTATTATATTGTTTCGATTATCTAAAGCATCTAGTGCTCTTGAAAGTTCTTTAAAAATAGTTGATGCCTTTTTAGTATCAGACTTAATTTTCTCCTGTTTTTCTTGTAACAATTCAGATGTAAACGTTGCGTCTTCTATAAGTTTCAACAATAAACTATACTGCCTAAAAGTGTCTTTTACTTTATCTACCTTAAGAGAAAGTATATTTATTGTCTTCACATATCTAGCAGTCATAGCCAAACCAACAAATAACCACCACCCAATAATAGATGCGTCAATTAAGTTTGTTACTGCAAAAACAAATAAAAGTATAGTAGTAGCTATGAAACCTATTGGTAACCATTTAGCAATGGTGGGTAAAAACATTTTATAGCCTTTTAGCCAACTTATAATCTCTTTTGCAGGTGTTTCAACAGATACCAAACTAGAGGTAGCTGCATAAAACTGACGCCATTTAGTGTCTCTCGACAGTTCTTTTATCGCCTCTTGCCGTTGCGGAATGCCCTTAATGCTATTGGCCTTTAATAATGCTGAAAGTTTATAAGCACCTTCGTGTATAGTGGTTCTATCGATAAACTGAAAGAACGAACCTCTACCAAATAAATCTATATCTAAACTATAAAAGTGTGTTGGGTCTTGATACTGTAAACCGTTGTTTCTATCGTGAAAATTCCCTGATGCTATCTGTATTTCTTCTTCGTTTATTTTAACTAGCGCTTCATAAAATGCTTTCTCCTGTTTAACATCGGTGTATCTGGAGAGCAACTTCACAAACACAATAACACCCACCAAACCTATTATAACTGCTACTTGCCAGATATGAAAGAAAAAATAAATTGCCAATCCACACAACACAAATACCGTTAACCTTAGTAAGCTTAAACTTACCATGCTTTTTTGGCAAGCTTTTACTTCTGCCTTGTATACATTTACATGTTCTTCGTAGTATTCTATAGGATTGTTCATATGGGAAAAAGAAAAAAGCCCTGAAATTATTCAGAGCTTTTGTTTTTGTAATATTTTGTTTTAATCTCTTCCAAATACTTGAAGTGCCCAATATAATAGATTTGCCAGAGCACCAATTGCAGCTACCAAATAAGTTCTTGCTGCCCATTTTAGTGCATCTTCAGAACCTTTATATTCATCTGGAGTTACAACATTTTTATTTTTTAACCAAGCTAAAGCTCTATTGCTTGCATCATATTCAACTGGCAACGTTATAAAACTAAATAAAGTAGCAGCTCCCATCATTATTAAACCAGCAACAGCAACCCACCATCCTAGTCCTAAACCTGCAGCACCACCTAAAACAAGTCCTCCTATAATTAACCATTGAGACATTCCTGAACTCACACTAACTACCGGTACTAATGTAGAACGCATTTGCAACCAACTGTAGGCCTGTGCATGTTGCACGGCATGACCTACTTCATGCGCAGCAACAGCTGCGGCTGCGGCATTTCTTTCATTATATACCGCTTCACTTAAATTAACCGTTTTATTCTTAGGATTGTAATGATCCGTTAAACGCCCTGGAGTAGAGATAATTTCAACATCATAAATACCGTGATCTGCTAACATCTTTTGTGCTACCTCTGCACCACTCATACCATTTCTTAAATGGATTTTAGAATACTTTGCAAACTTTCGCTTTAATGTATTACTTACTGCCCAACTCGCTAAAGTAATAGCTCCTATTAGTATATAATATCCTAACATAATTTTGGTTTTAATTCATAGTAAAGATAGCAATAATTACGCCATTTCTAAACCATGAAATTTTGTCAGATATTGTGGTTACACATTTTCAAATTCCAAATCAAAAGCCTCTGCTATTTCTTTGTAAACAATCTTACCATTTACAACATTTAAGCCTTTAGCCAGAGCTTTATTATTTTTACATGCCTTTTCCCAACCTTGTTCTGCTAACTTAATTACATAAGGCAAAGTGACATTAGTAAGACCAACAGTGGATGTATAAGGAACTGCCCCAGGCATATTAGCTACACAATAGTGTACAACATCATCAATTATATAGGTAGGATCTTGATGGGTAGTGGGTTTTGTTGTTTCAAAACATCCCCCTTGATCCACTGCGACATCTACCATAACGGTACCAGGTCGCATCTCTTTTAACATATCTTCTGTGATTAACTTAGGGGCTTTTGCTCCTTTTATTAACACACCACCAATAATTAAATCGGCGTCCTTTATGTGTTTTCTAATATTATATTCACTAGAGAATTCACTAATCACATTATTTGGCATGGTTTCACTCACATGGCGTAAAGCTTTCATGTTGATATCTAGAATAAAAACATTTGCCCCCAAGCCTGAAGCCATGCGGGCTGCTTGAACACCAACTATTCCAGCTCCTAAAATTAGTACTTTAGCGGGAGGTACTCCAGGAATCCCTCCTAATAAAATACCACGCCCCATAATTGGTTTTTCTAAATATTTCGCTCCTTGCTGAATTGACATGCGTCCTGCCACTTCAGACATTGGTATTAACAATGGTAGGGATCCATCACTATCTTCAACCGTTTCATAGGCGATACAGACAGCTTTACTTTCTATCATTGCTTTGGTTAATACTTCACTAGATGCGAAATGAAAATAGGTAAATACAACTTGATCTTCTTTTATCAAGGCGTATTCTTCTTCAATGGGTTCTTTTACTTTAACAATCATTTCTGCGACATCATAAACCTCTTCTATGGTACTTAGAATAGTTGCCCCTGCGTTTATATAGTCTTCATCTGGAAACCCACTATTGTGTCCTGCATCTTTTTGAATAAATACAGTATGGTTTCTTTTTGTTAATTCGAAAACACCTGAAGGTGTCATTCCTACACGGTTTTCATTATTTTTAATTTCAATGGGAACTCCAATTTTCATCTTTCAATTTTTAAGTTAAAAAACAATTTTGATTAAAAAACGTAATACGAGTGCAATATTACTATATTGAATTGAAAATAAATTATAAACCTTTATTTTTTTTGAATTTTCAATATCGATTTTAACAATATGTTAGGAATTACATAAAACACATCGATTTACTAGAGTTTTGTTACGTTTTCAATAATTGGGAAGAACTGCTTCTATACTATTCCAACAAAAGAAAAGTAGACTACTTAATCTACCTTACCTCCTTACAACAGACAGTAAAAAACGACAGAAGTAGTCTTAAACATCAATCAAAAATGATCTATATTAGTAGTGCATCTATTGCTTTCCATATTTCAATTTATAGTATAGCAATAGTAGTGTGGATACCACAGTAATAGTATTGGCAAAAATCATTGAATAACTATTTCTTAAAATCCCATATATAAGCCATAATATGATGCCAATAAAAAACAGAATTAGCATAGGCAATGATAAGCTAGAAACATCTTTGGTTTTGTAGGTTTTGTATACTTGTGGTAAAAATGCAATTGTTGTAAGTACTGCTGCACCAAAACCTATTGCTTCATTTACATCAAAACCCATAATTTATTCACCTTGGGTTTTAGTTAATGGCATCACCTCGAAGTTTTCTATATTTTTGACGAGCTTCAATGAAATAAATGCTATCAGCGTGATTAAAAATTAATTCTTTGTAAAGTTCTTTGGCTTTTTCAGGAGCATTTAAATGATACAAATACAATTCTGCTAAACTGTAAATTGCGTTGTCTATCAAAATACCTTCCCTGTAATTATCAATAATTTGCTGATAATTATTGGCAGCATTTTCAAATTGTTTTTTAATTTCAAGAAGTTTCCCTTGTTTGTATAAAGCCTGTGGTATTATAGGTTCTGTCTTGTGCTCTTCTAGTATGAGTTCAAGTAAAGTAATAGCTTCATCATTTCTATTTTGAAACGCAAGTAGATCTGCCTTAGCATAGCGCTTTAGAGCTGTTTGAAGGGAATCTTCATATTTATTATCTGTGATTAATAACTTTAAGTCTAAAGCATCATTGGCTATTAGTTGGGAAGTGGAAGATTTTAAAATTTTAAGTTGAGATTCTGCCCACTTAAAATCTCCTTTATAGTAGCTCGCTTTTGCTACCTTAAATCGTGCTTTTTGAGAGATTTCACTATTCTTTAAATTCCTTTGAATTTGGGTGTAGTAAATTAACGCTTTGTTGAATTCTTCTTTCAGTACTAGTATGTCTGCCAATTCTAATTTTATGTCTGCCGTTTGCAAATTATTTAATGGCAACTTTAAGGCCTTTTCTAAAAAAGAAATTGCCTCTTCTGTTTTATTCATGTAAAAAGCTAAGAAATGTGCGTAAGATATTTGCAAATCCAAAGTTTGGGCAAAGGTTCCATAAGTATCAAAAAGTGCCAGATATTTATTCTGTAAATCCTGATATGTTGATGCATAGGCTTCCTTGGTTTCAATTTGAAAAAGATCATAAAACGCCATCAATTTAGTATCGATATCCTGGGCCTCATCTATGACGTAATTAAAAATAGATTTTGCATTTTCGAACTCTTTTTCTTTTTCAGCAATTTTACCCAAATTCATTATTCTATCTAGCCCATCTAGATTTCTGGTATATATTGCTTTTTCCTGTGCAAAGGCTTTACCGTAATCTTTCTGCTGAACAAATAACCAACCCAAGAGCTCATTCCAAAGAACATTTGGTTCTTGCTGAATTTTCTTTATGAGTAACTTTCGCAAAATAATATTACTCTGGTTATTATCATCCTCATTTATAAAGCTGTTTAATGCTCTTTTTACGTTATTTAATGAGACAGGATTTTTTTCGGCAAAATCAATATAGTTTAGCATCATTTTTTCAATGTCCCCATTTTCTCCATACAACTGTGCTAACGGTAACTTTAAGTTTAATTGTGGTTTTAATTCCATTGCTTTCTCATAAGTAGAAATAGCTTGGTCCAATAATGAATAATCTTGAAAAGCTCTTGCCACAGCATAAGCATTATTAGAATTAACCAGTAAACTATTTATAGCAATGTTATAGTTTTGATTTGCTTCCTCTGTGTTATTTTGCAATTGGTAATTATAACCTAACGTTACATAAAACGCTGGATAATTTGTCTTGCTAATTATTTTGACTAAGAAATCTTCAGCTTCTTTATATTGTTCTAATTGCTGGTGGATATCAATAATTTGCTTTATGTAGCTTATGTTTGATCTTGATTTGGCATACAGCCTTTTATATTCTACCAAGGCTTTCTCAAAATCGCCGTTTTTGTAATATTCTTTGGCAAATAAATCATCTTGGGCCAAAAGGATAGTTGGAACACATAAGAATAAAAACAGTAGTAATCTCATTGAGTAAATATAATGAAGATAAATTGAAACTTATATTTACAAAACACCAAAAATGCCCGAATATTACATTCGGGCATAACCAACCAAAATAATGTTCTATTAACTATACTACCGAAATTAAAAACGATAATATCACTCGATTGGGGACAGTTTTTTGTTTGTTTAAAACAATTTATTTTTTCACAACTGCCAAGGTTTTATTTTCAGGTTTTTCTAAATTAAAATCTGAAAACAAAACTTTACTTCCAATAAAAACAAGTGCTAAAAGCAGAATAATACGTAGTACATTCTTCATGGTTAAGTAGGTTAATAAATTTGGTGTAGCTATATTCCAAAATATATTATAAACCACCAAGAAAACCATCAAAAAATCGTTAATCGTCACAACAAAAAGACATTTAATCGATTTTTATTCTTAAAAATGAAAGAAAAATACTAAATTTTATTAAATCCTGTATAGGCGTGTAAAACTTCTGGGATGTCTATCCCATCTTCAACCTGGTAGTTTTCTAAAATTCCTGCCAAAATCCTTGGTAATGCTAGAGAACTACCATTTAAAGTGTGCGCCAATTCATTTTTACCATTGGCATTTTTAAATCGTAGCTTTAAACGGTTAGCTTGAAATGTTTCAAAATTTGACACTGATGATACTTCTAACCACCTATTTTGAGCAGTAGAATACACTTCAAAATCATAGGTTAAAGCTGAAGCAAAAGATGTATCTCCTCCACACAGTTTTAAAATTCTGTATGGTAATTTTAATTCTTCCAGAATTATTTTCACATGATTTACCATACCGTCTAGAGACTCATAAGATTTTTCAGGATGCTCTACTCTTATAATTTCAACTTTATCAAATTGATGTAATCTATTAAGACCTCTTACATGAGCACCATAACTTCCTGCCTCTCTTCTAAAACACGGAGTATATCCAGTAATACCTATTGGCAAGTCACTTTCATTCAATACCGTATTCCTAAAAATATTAGTCCCTGGTACTTCTGCCGTTGGAATTAAATACAGGTTATCTTCTGTAACATGATACATTTGCCCTTCTTTATCGGGTAACTGTCCTGTACCAATACCTGAAGCTTCATTTACCATTAGAGGTAACTGATACTCTGTGTATCCCGCCTCGGCATTCTTATCTAAAAAATAGGTAATTAAAGCTCGCTGTAATTTTGCACCTTTACCTTTATACACAGGGAAACCAGCTCCTGTAATTTTATTACCCAGCTCAAAATCTATAATATCATATTTTTTTGCCAATTCCCAATGTGGTAACGCACCTTGATGAAGTGTTGGTATACTTCCCCAGCTGAAGACCTCTTCGTTATCTTCTTCTGAATTTCCAGCTGGCACAGATTCATGGGGTACATTAGGAATTTGAAACAACAATTCCTGTAAATTGTTAGCCACCTCATTGAGTTGCTCTGTAAGTATTTTGGAAGCTTCCTTTAACTGTCCTGTTTTTTCCTTTAAGGTATTTGCTTCCTCGACCTTTCCAGATTTAAACAAGCCTCCTATTTGTTTAGATATGGTATTAGACTCTGCTAGAGTATTATCCAATTCTGTTTGAATACTTCTACGCTTTTCGTCTAAAGCAATAACATCATCAATCATTTTACTGGCATCTATACCTCGCTTTGCTAGACGCTGCACAACTATTGCTTTGTTATCTCTAATAAATGGAACTTGTAGCATGATCTAAAATTTAAGCGACAAATTTAATAAATACTGGTAGACTTAATTCATTTTTGAAGGTAAAATCCAATCACTATGCTTTAAAGGTTGCCATGGCTGATCTGCAATGTCAATATCAGGATTTATAAGTTGTTTTAAACGCCTTCCATTTACACCAACCTTACAATTTACATATACTGAAACGTCTTTATTTTTCGTTCTAAATTCTTCTCTCAGATATTTAGAAAATTGCCAAATCACATCGGGTTTGGTACTTGCACTTCTCTGCTGCTTTTTGGTTAAATAATCGTCTAATACAATGATGGTTTTCTCCCCGGTATCCTTATCCATAACAGTGTATGTGACAGTGCCATACTTAGCCCTAAGCATCATACGCCATGACAAACGATGCCCTTCCTCTGTCCACAACACGTTATCTTTAAAAATATGATGGCGTAATGGCAGCACTATTTGAAACACAAAATAAACTACAAATAAAGCTATATACATTTGCTTTAAACTGGGGGCTTTTACTTCAGCTTTATCATAAAACACCCTCTTCCTTAAAAATATATTTCTAATAGTTTTAGGAGGAAAGAAAAATAGGTAAAAGGCTAATGCCAGATATGGAAAAATCCCTATCTGAAACACTACAGAATTAAATAGATGAAACCCAATTGAAATAATAAAAGCCCATTTTCTTGTTGGTTTATACAACAAAAAAGGCACAATTAAACCATCAAAGAAAATACCTCCCCAAGTTAATATGTTTTGCAGCCACTCTTGTTGCAGTATATTTCCAATAAGTTGATAATTTTTTTTGCCTTTCATTAATACCTCCATCACTGTACCGTCTATCCAATCTGGGTAAAGCTTTGCTATTGATGCGTAGGTGTAAACAATAAAGAGTTGCAAAATAAAGACCAGCCTGCACCAATTGGGCATGGCATTTGTTTTTAAAGAGGGGGTTAATTTCGCATCTATTGAAACGTCACGATGGGCTGGCATAAACACCATAATGGTACTTATTAACACCAATAAATAATAATGATTGTTGTATGACGATTTTTGCATAAGATAGCTTCCTGTCCACAACAAAGTAAAACCAACCATACTTATACGGTACTTATAACCTACCATAATAAGCAAACCAAAAATGCTCATTACAGCATAATACACATACATACCCTCTCCCTGAAATACTTGTAACCACTCAAAACCTATAAATGTGAATGTGAATTTTGGTTCAACCAAAGTTCGCTTAACCCAACCCGTGAGTATTGCTCCAAAAGCCTCTAAAAAACAAAGCAACCCAAAAAACACCCTAAAAACGACTAGCTGGGAATTATCGATATGTTTAAACAACCACCTAGTCAATATTACAACGTATTGATAAAGTTCAATGAGAATTGTTTATCCTTTTCAAGTTGTTTTTTTAATTCTAGAATTGATTGAAATTTTTGCTCATCCCGAATACGTTCTAGCACATCTACTTGAATGTTTTTACCATAAATTGTTTCATCGAAATTAAAAAAGTGTACTTCGATAGATTCACTACTACCATTTACTGTGGGGTTCATTCCTATATTCATCATACCAAAAACAGCCTTGTTATCTATAGTTGACCTTACAACATAAGACCCTTGTTTGGGTATTAATTTATATGCTTCTTGAATGTTGATATTGGCTGTAGGGTAATCTAAATCTTTTCCTATGCCTTTACCTTTAACAACGGTTCCTGTTAACATAAATGGATACCCTAAATATTTATTTGCTTTTTGAATATTGCCATCAGAAAGTGCCTTGCGTATTTTTGTAGAACTTACTGCTACATCATTAATATCTTGTGCTGATATTTCCTCAACATTAAAACCAAACACATCTCCATATTTTATCAAATCGTTAATATCTGCATTTCTATTTCTTCCAAATCTATGATCGTAACCAATAATTACTTTTTTGGTGTTAAGTTTATCCACTAATACTTGCTTTACAAACTCCTCAGCTGATAATCTAGAAAAATCTTTTGTGAATTCCTTTATTAGAAGATAGTCTAACCCTAAAGCATCTAGGATATCACTTCGTTCATCTATAGTATTGATAAGTTTAATATTAGAATCCTTTTGCAATACCATTCTTGGATGTGGAAAAAAAGTAAGAATTACAGATTTAAAGTCTTCTTCTTTTCCTAAAGTGATAAGACGGTTAATAATTTTTTGATGCCCCACATGTACACCATCAAATGTTCCAATCGTTACTATTGTAGGTGCTTTAGATTTATATTTTTCAATTGGCAATACCTTACCCATAGGTGTTCTGGAATTGTTAATGTCGTTAAAATAAGCTAGATTTGTTTTAAAAGACCCCTGTTTCGTTATGAAAACAAAACTACATTATGTTTTTACAACAACCATATTTTTAATTGCTTTTTCGGCATATGCACAAGATAACTTTTTTGTTAAAACAAAACAGTTGCATAAATCTATAGCATTAAAACCTGAATCTGAAACAGTTTCAACATATCAGTTTAATTATAAAGCTTTAAACAAGGCTCTTCAGCAAGCCTCAGACAACAAAGCCTCTAAAGCATCAAATGTTATTATTAGTTTTCCAAACTTAAATGGTACTTTAGAAAAATACAAGATTGTTGAAGCCTCTGTAATGCATCCCGATTTACAGGAAAAGTATCCAGAAATCAGATCATATATTGGCTATGGTATAGACAATCCAACAGGGTATTTAAGATTTAGTTTGTCGCCCTACAAGGGATTATCTGGGATTGTTTTAGGCAAGAAAAAAACGGAGATTTTTCATGCAGACGCTAAAAACACATCTAAATTCACTGTTCTTAACAAACTTAGTCTAGATAATAATAAAAGATTTAAATGTAGCACTTTGAATGCATTTGCAGAGGCATCACATAAAAGTGAAGGTTTAAAAGATTCAGATGATAGCATAAATAGACTCTATACAATAGCTATTTCTGTAACCGGAGAATATTCTAGCTTCCACGGAGGCACTTTAACTTCTGTTAATGCTGCATTAGCAGCAACATTAACCAATGTTAACGCGGTTTTTGAAAACGATTTTAATGTATCTCTAGAGTTAGCTGCAAATAATGATAATGTAATTTATCTTAATTCTGCTACTGACCCTTATTCAGGTTTTAACAATTATAGTACTGAAGTACAAACCACTTTAGATAATGAAATTGGCAATACTAATTATGATGTTGGCCATTTAATTTCAGCAATTGGTTTTGATGGTAATGCAGGTTGTATCGGTTGCGTATGTACTACTGGACTTAAAGGTAGCGCTTATGCCTCTGACGATGTACCTTCTGGTTTTAACTTTGATATTGATTTAGTAGCCCATGAAATTGGACACCAGTTTGGAGCTAACCACACGTGGACCCATGATGGTAATGAAGGCTCCGATGTACAAATGGAACCAGGAAGCGGTACAACTATAATGGGGTATGCGGGTATCGCAGCTTCAGCAAACATCCAGCTTAATAGCGATCCTTACTTTCATGCGATTTCTATTGAACAAATCACTGATTTTATAAAAACAACATCCTGTGCTACCGAGACAAACACAGGCAACACCACTCCAACCGCCAATGCAGGTAATGATATAACATTACCCGTTGGCACTGCTTTTAGACTTACAGGAATTGGTAGTGATGGAGATGGGGATAACATTACCTTTTGTTGGGAACAAATAAATGAAAACAATGCTTTAACCGTTTTTCCAAACCCCAATTCGGGTAATGACGATGCCGTTTTGGTTAGATCTTTTCCTCCTACTACAAGCCCCACAAGATATTTTCCCAACTTATCTGATTTAAAATTTGGTGTGAATGCCAATCAATGGGAGAAAGTTCCAAATGTAGGGAGGACTGCAGATTTTAGATTAACTGTGAGAGACAATAAACCTGGAGGTGCCAATAATACTCACGACGATATGCGTGTTACTTTTGACCCTAGTTTTGGCCCCTTTGAAATCACTTCACAAAACACCACTGGTATTGCATGGTCTAGCGGAAGTACTGAAACCATCACTTGGAATGTTAACAACACAAATACAATGCCTGGTGCTTCAAACGTAAATATTTTATTGTCTACAGATGGAGGAGATACTTATAACGAAATAGTTAGTAATATTCCTAACAACGGTAGTTACTCGCTCACTGTACCAAATACACCTTCCCCTGAATGTAGGTTAATGATAGAGCCTACAAATAATAATTTCTTTGCAATTAATTCTGAAGATTTCTCTATAGATTTTCAAGTGAACACTACATGTACGCAATATAGTTCTGCGAACAATTTAGGTATTAATATCCCTGATAACACTGGGACTTTTAGCCAAAGTCATATTATTAACATACCCGATAATTCGACGATTACTGATATTAATATTGGAATGAACATAACCCACAGTTATATTGGTGATTTGGGAATTGAGATTATAAGTCCTAGCAACACCACTGTTACTTTAAAAACATTAAATGATTGTGATTCTGAAGAAAATATTATTGGTGTTTTTGACGATGATGCAATTGCATTCAATTGTACTAATGCTAGTGATAACATTTCGCAAAAATCTTTAAATGACTTACTTGAAGTTTTTAATAATGAGAGCTCTTCTGGAGAATGGACAATAAGATTAGGGGATTTTCAACCAGGAGACACTGGCACCCTGAATTCTTGGTTTATTGAGGTTTGTGAAACCACCAGCTCCCCATTAGAAATAACCAATTTTAGTTTTAAAGATGTTAAAATATTTCCTAATCCCAGTAACGGCAGATTTACTATAAAGGTTGATTCTACACATACGAGAAAGAATATTAAGGTTGAAGTTTTTGATTTAAGAGGCAGACGTATTTACAAAGAAGATTTTAAGGAAGTCTCAAGATTAGATGAAACTATACATTTACACAATGCACAATCTGGTATTTACATTTTATCTTTGAGTGATGAAACAACGACTGATATAAGAAGAATTGCTATTGAGTAAATGGTTTTACTTTCCATTAAAGCTATTCATTGTATTATTTACTCCAGCTAGAACAAAAGACTTTATTAATTCTACTGATTTTTCCAATCGTTCTGGAAGTTTTTCCATTTCTTCGGTATTCCATTCGCCCAATACATAATCTACTTGTCTTCCCTTAGAAAACGTGTCGCTAATACCAAACCTAAAGCGATTATATTTTGTAGTATTTAGCTTAGCTTGAATATCTTTTAAACCATTATGTCCTCCGTCACTCCCTTTGGTTTTTAATCTTATACTTCCAAACGGTAGATTTAAATCATCAGTGATTACCAATAGGTTTTCATGAGGTACTTTTTCTTTTGTGAGCCAATAGGTAACTGCCTTACCACTCAAATTCATAAAGGTACTAGGTTTTAAAAACACTAATGTTCTGCCTTTTAATTTATAGGTAGCCATATCTCCTAGTTTTTGTGTTTCAAATGCAAAATCCTCTTGTTTTGCAAAAAAGTCCAGCACCTTAAACCCTATATTGTGTCGTGTTTCCTCATACTTATCTCCTATGTTACCTAATCCAACAATTAAAAATTTTTTCATGGGATCTTGACTTTCTTTTTGGGGTTTTAATTTAAACCATTGCAACAAAAACCTAAACATTGTTTCATTTTTTGTAAAAATAAAAAAGCATCCTAAATAAATTTAGAATGCTAATATTAATTTATAGATCACTTACTTAAGAAACAGCTTTGAGTTTTTTAAGCGTGGTTTTTGTTAATTTATCTTCAGCGTATGTCTTAGTTACATTCAACTTACTGTCGTTACTACTTGGCAGCTCAAACATAGCATCTGTTAATATCTCTTCACATAGAGAACGTAAACCTCTAGCTCCAAGCTTATATTCTATAGCTTTATCTACTATAAAACCTAAAGCTCCATCTGTTATAGAGAATTCAATATCATCCATAGCAAACAATTTCTTGTATTGCTTAATTATTGCATTCTTAGGCTCTGTTAAAATGGCTCTTAGCGTTTTAGCATCTAAAGGATCCATGTATGTAAGCACTGGAAGCCTTCCAATGATTTCAGGAATTAGACCAAAATCCTTTAGATCCTTTGGTGTAATGTATTGCAGTAGATTATCCTGATCTATAACCTCATCGGACATTGATGCTGCATAACCAACGGCTTTCATATTTAAACGTTTGGTAATCATTCGTTCTATACCGTCAAAAGCCCCACCAGCTATAAACAAGATATTTTCGGTATTAACCTCAATAAATTTTTGATCTGGATGTTTTCTTCCTCCTTTTGGCGGCACATTAACAACTGTTCCTTCTAAAAGTTTTAATAAGGCTTGTTGCACCCCTTCTCCTGAAACATCTCTTGTTATAGATGGATTATCGCTCTTACGGGCAATTTTATCTATTTCATCTATAAATACAATACCCTTTTCTGCCTTTTCTAAATTGTAATCTGCAGCTTGTAGCAATCGCGTTAAAATACTTTCTACATCTTCTCCTACATAGCCAGCCTCTGTTAATACAGTAGCATCAACAATAGCTAGAGGTACATTTAACATTCTTGCCACAGTTTTGGCCATTAATGTTTTTCCTGTACCCGTTTGCCCAACCATAACGATATTACTCTTTTGTATCTCAATATCGTCGTTAGTAGGCTGTTGTAATAAACGTTTGTAATGATTGTATACCGCAACAGACATTACCTTTTTGGTCATTTCCTGTCCAATAATATATTCATCAAGAAATGCCTTAATTTGCTGGGGTTTTCTGAGTTTTAACTCAGCTGATAAATCATTAGTATCGTTTTGCTTAGATTCTTCTATAACTATGCCATGTGCTTGTTCTATACACCTATCACAAATATGTGCATCTAAACCAGCAATTAACAAGTTGGTTTCAGGCTTTTTTCTGCCACAAAACGAACATTCTAATTCTTCTTTTGCCATTAATCAGTTGAATTTGAGAGAAGCAAATAACTATTTACTTTTTCTATTATGACTCGTAAAAGTACGAATTTTTTTAATTTCTCGCCAATATCTCGTCTATCATGCCATATTCCTTAGCTTTATCGGCCTTCATCCAATAGTCTCTATCACTATCTTCATACACTTTGTCGTAATCCTGACCCGAATGCTTACTAATAATCTTGTAAAGCTCTTCTTTTAGGGTTAAAATTTCCTTGGCTGTAATCTCAATATCACTAGCTTGCCCTTGTGCTCCACCCATAGGTTGATGAATCATTACCCTAGAATGGGTTAAACCACTACGCTTGCCCTTTTCTCCAGCACATAATAATACAGCTCCCATCGATGCTGCCATTCCAGTACATATTGTGGCGACATCTGGCTTAATAAATTGCATGGTATCATAAATACCTAAACCAGCATATACACTTCCTCCTGGAGAGTTTATATAAATTTGTATGTCCTTTGTAGCATCAACACTCTCTAAAAACAATAGTTGTGCTTGAATGATATTTGCTACTTGATCGTTAATTCCTGTTCCTAGAAATATAATACGGTCCATCATTAAACGTGAAAACACATCAAAGATGGCGATATTCATTTGGCGTTCTTCTATAATGTTTGGAGTTAGGTTAGTAGGATACATACTACTTATAATTTTGTCGTAGTATGCACTGCTAATACCTTGATCTTTAATTGCAAATTTTTCGAATTCTTTAGCGTAATCCATAGTAAGCTATATCTTTTTAATCTTAATATCCTGACCTACATCAAGATGAAGTAATTTTTAATGATTTGATAAAATAAAATGCGCTTGAATCCCACCGATTCAAGCGCATAAATATAATGAATTATTCTTTGATTATTTATCGCCGTAAACTTCTTTAACAAACTTTTCGTAACTCAATTCTTTTACCTTTAAGTTTGCTTTTTCTTTATACAGCTCTAATAATTTTTGACTTACTATTTGCTCGGAAATTCTTCGTGCTTCTTCTTGATTTCCTAGTACTCTTGCCGCTATCCCTTCAAGCTCTTCATCAGAAGGATTCATTTGCCCGAACTGTGCCATTTGCGCTTTAATCATCTCCTTAGCATGACCTTTGATATCTTCTAGGGATACTTGAATATCGTTTTCTTGAACCAGCTTACCTTCTATTAATTGGTAACGTAAGCTTTTTTCGGACTTCTCGTATTCTTCCTTAGCTTGAGACTCGTCCATCTCCTTTTCTCCTGAGGTCTGCATCCATTTGGTTAAGAATTCAGCAGGTAAATCGAACTTTGTATTGTCTACTAAATACTCAGTTACATCGTTCAAAAGTTTCTGGTCTGATTGCTGCTTAAATTGCTTCTCTGCATCTTCTTTTATTTTAGCCTTTAATTCTGTAACAGAAGTTACATCTTTAGAAGGAAAAATTTTATCAAATAATTCTTGATCTAAATCTGCCAATTCCCTTTTGTTAATCTCAGTAATGGTAAATGTTACCTCTATATCTAAACCATGTGCTTCATCATGACTTACTTTTAAGGCATGCATTAACTCATGGTCGTCTTCAAAAAGTCCTTTTGTTTTTAATGCAATAACATCTCCTACTTTAGCTCCCACAAATTTCTTTGCTGTAGCCTTACCTTTAAATTTATCCAGAGTTAAGGTAACCGTGTTATCTATCTCTTTTTCTTCGTTTTTGTATGCACCTGTTATTTCACTATCGTCTGCAACTACATTTTGAGATACTAATTTCCCATACTGTTTTTGAATACGCTCTATCTGTTCGTCTATCATTTTATCATCAGCAACGATATTGTAATGTGTAATTGCTTTTTTACTTTTCAAATTCACATCAAATTCTGGAGCCAAACCTAGTTCAAACTCAAAACTAAAACCATCTGCATCCCAATTGATATCATCTTGAGGCTTTGGTAATGGTTGCCCTAGTACATCTAACTTCTCTTCGGTAAGATATTTATTTAATGCATCTTGTAAAAGCTTGTTTACCTCATCTACCAATACCGCTTTTCCATATTGCTTTTTAACCATTCCCATAGGCACGTGCCCTTTTCTAAATCCTGGAATGTTAGCTGTTTTACGGTAATCTGATAAAATTTTCTCTACCTTATCACTATAATCTTCTTTAGCGATATCTACTTTTACTACTGCATTTAATGCATCTAAGTTTTCTCTTGTAATATTCATTGTTACGATATAAGCCTATTATTAGGCATTTAACTAATTGGATGTACCAAAATTAAAATTGGGATGCAAAATTAGTACATTTTTACATCCCAACAAAGTTTTTAATTATTTGATTTAGAGTTACTTTTTATCTTTTCTGAAAAGCGAATGTAATATAGATTGCAGTATGCATAATAAGACACTGAAAAGAAGCGCCCACCAAAAATTGGCTACGCCAAAACCATCAATTAATTGATCTGCCAAAAGAATAATAACAGCATTTATAACCAATAGAAAAAGCCCTAGCGTTAAAATCGTAGCTGGTAATGTAAAAATTACGAGTATTGGTTTTACCAATAGATTAAGAATTGCTAACACTACTGCAACAATTAGCGCACCAACATAACCATCTACATCAACACCAGAAAGTAAATGTGCTAAAATAAAGACCGCAGCTGCGTTAAGCAAAAGTTTGATAATCCAGTTCATAAACTTAACTTTCTATAAATGTACAAAATATTTATTCTAAGAAATTTAAAATAGCCTCAAAAAATGCCTTAGGATTCTCAGCATGCAACCAATGGCCGGCATTTGCTATAGTTTCTATCTTCGCTTTTGGAAAATGGCTCTTAATAATGGTTTCATCACCTACTCCAATGTATTCAGATCGGTCACCTCTTAAAAACAAGGTGTCTTTATCAAATCTAGCGTAACTAGGCAGAGCTTCCCCTACTTCGTCCACTTCATCCTGTAACACCTCTAGGTTAATTCTTAATGCTAACCTCCCTTTTTCAACCCAATAAAGGTTTTTCAATAAAAATTGACGCGTTCCTATTTCTGAAACATAGTCACTTAAAATTTTATCGGCTTCCCCTCTACTTTTTATCACATTAAAATCCAACGCACTCAAACCACTTAGTATCATATCGTGATGTACTGGATAAAATCTTGGAGAAATATCTGCCACTATTAATTTTGAAACGAGTTCTGGGGATTCAGTAGAAAACAACATCGCTGTTTTTCCACCCATGGAATGCCCTAAAAGGACAATATCTTCTAGGTTTTTAGCTTCACAATAACGCTTTAAATCTTCCGCCATTACTTCATAGTTAAATGTATCATCATGAAAACTATGCCCGTGGTTACGCTGATCTACCAAATGCACCTCATACCCTAACTCAGACAGGTTTTTACCATGGGTTTTCCAATTATCACTCATACCTAAAAACCCATGTAAAATTACTATTGGCGTCCCTTCTCCTAATATATTTGAATGTAAAATCATATACATACTTTAACCCTTCTACAGGAAGGGAAATCATTTTAAATAAAAACTAATATTTTCAATTAAATCCATTCACTTGAATACTTCTTCCATCGTAAGAAGATCAAACGGGCTTTTAACTAAGCTTTCTTAAATACATCTGTATCACATTTTCCACTCCTAGATACAAACTTTCAGCAACCAATGCATGCCCGATAGACACTTCTAAAAGATTTGGAATGTTTTCTTTAAAAAACTTAATATTATCCAAAGATAAATCATGCCCTGCATTAATACCTAACCCCAATTCACTAGCTAAAACAGCACTTTCGGTATATGCCAAAACCCCATCTTTATTGCCCAAACTGTATTGATGGGCAAAACCTTCGGTGTATAATTCAATTCTATCAGTACCTGTTACTTTTGCACCTTCAATTTGCTGTAAAACAGGATCTACAAAAATAGATGTTCTAATGCCATTAGCTTGAAACTCTTTAATCACATCAATTAAAAAATCTTTATGTTTTATAGTATCCCAACCTGCATTGCTTGTTATGGCATCTTCTGCATCGGGCACCAGTGTTACTTGCGTAGGCTTTACACTTAGCACTAAATCCATAAATGACGGTATCGGGTTACCCTCAATATTAAACTCTGTATAGACCTCAGGATCTAAATCCCTTGCATCTTGATAACGTATATGGCGTTCGTCCGGTCTTGGATGTATCGTTACGCCTTCTGCCCCAAAACGCTGTACATCTTTAGCAAACTGTACCACATTTGGTACATCTCCTCCACGAGAGTTCCTTAATGTTGCTATCTTGTTAATATTTACGCTTAACTTTGTCATGTATTCTTTTTTAAAGCACAAAAATACAAACTAGAAGAGGCTTAAGTAGCTTTTTTTTGATTAATTTGCATTGTAATACATAGTGTATATGAGACTTTCAGAATTTATTATAAACGATATAAAACCCACAAAGACGAGCAGTAAAATTAGTGAGCTACAAGAGCTTTTTAATCAGCTTACTTATTCGCATATTCCAATCCAAGACGAAAATGGTGTTTTTACTGGTACCTTTTTTGAAACTGACGTGCATTGTTTTGACAGTAATAAATCAGTAAGTGACTATTTGTATAGTATTGAAGATTTTTACGTTAGGGAAAATACGATGTGGTTAGATGTTCTGGAAGCATTTGCACAAAACTCGGCTAATATTATGCCCGTTTTAAATGAAAAAGGAGATTATTTAGGCTATTACGAGCTCAATGATATCATAGGCTTATTTAACGAATCTCCCTTTTTCTATGAGGCTGGTGGTGTTTTAGTTGTAGAAAAAGGTATTAATGATTACTCCTTTAGTGAAATAAGCCAAATTGTAGAATCCAATAATGGAAAACTACTAGGAGCATTTATTTCAAAAATGAAAAATGATATTGTACAAGTTACCTTAAAAATAGGGAATACTAGTCTAAATGATGTTATTCAAACCTTTAGGCGCTACAGTTATAATATTGCCTCTGGACATGAAGAAGATAGTTTTACGCAGAATTTAAAAGAACGGTCGGACTATTTAAAAAAATATTTAAATATTTAATGTATGAAGTTAGCCGTTTTTGGTCGTTTTAATAATACCTACACACTCACATCAGTAGACACACTGCTAAACTATGTAATGCAGAAGAATGTGGAAGTATATATAGAATCTGAATTTTCAGAATTACTACAATCCGTTTCAACAAAAAGAGATTTTTATAATTCATTTAAAACGTTTAAAACACTAGATAAGTCATTCGACTTATTGGTTAGTATTGGTGGGGATGGTACTATTTTAAGAGCCATAACATTTGTTGCAAATTTAGATATCCCTATTGTTGGCATCAATACCGGGAGACTGGGTTTTCTTGCCACGATTCAAGTGGAGGATATCGAAAATGCTGTTCAAAATATTATAGACGGTAAGTATAAAATTTCAGAGCGTAGTTTACTCTCTGTAGAAACTTCTCCTGAAAATAGTGATATTTTAGAACTAAACTTTGCGCTAAACGAAATAGCGGTTAGCCGTAAGAATACAACATCTATGATTACCGTAGAAACGCTTCTTGATGGACAATACCTAACCTCGTACTGGAGTGATGGCTTAATTATATCTACCCCTACTGGCTCTACAGGTTATTCTCTAAGTTGTGGAGGCCCAGTAATTACGCCCGGAGCCAATAGCTTTGTACTTACACCCATTGCACCACATAATTTAAGTGCAAGACCTTTGATAATTCCCGACTCTACCGAAATTCAATTAAAGGTAAGTGGCCGTGAGGAGCAACATCTAGTATCTTTGGACTCAAGAATTGCTACCTTAGACAATGGTACTATTATAAAAATTAAAAAAGCTGACTTTAAAATTAAGATGATTGATTTACTTGATGAAAGCTTTTTAAAAACACTTCGTAAAAAAATGTTGTGGGGTGAGGATAACCGAAATTAAACAATAATTCCGTAGAAAATCTGTTTTACGTTCATACTATTCAATTCAAATTGCAATAGGCTCATCTTATTTATTATATTTGCAAACTTTAAATAGCTATGCGGCACTTAAACCTATTAATAATTAGCTTGTTAACATTACAACTTAGCTTCTCTCAAATCAACGAAATTGGCGTATTTGTGGGTGGTAGTAATTTTATTGGTGATGTTGGTGCTACAGATTATATATCGCCAAACCAAACTGCTTTTGGTGGTATTTATAAATGGAATAGAAGCGCAAGACACTCCTACAGAGTATCCTTGATTTATGCAGAGTTAGAGGGCATAGATTTAAATTCTCACGATATAAGACGCCAACAACGTGGCTATAGTTTCAGCAATAGCTTGCTTGAAGTATCAGCTGGAATGGAATTTACCTTTCTAGATTTTAATCTACACAATGGTAAACCCGTTGCAACACCATACTTGTACACTGGTATAAGTGTAGCAAGACATGATAATTACTTTTTTTTCAATGATGTTTTAACCTCAGAAAATAGCAAAAGTTGGGCTTATGGCATACCAATGGTTTTAGGTTTTAAAATGCGTTTAATTGGAAACTTTATATTTGCCATGGAAGTAGGTGCACGTTATACATTTTCTGATGAAATTGATGGCAGTGTACCCGATGCAGATTTTAGGCAACAATTTCGTTTTGGAAATATAAATAATAACGATTGGTATACATTTACGGGAATAACCTTAACTTACACTTTTGGGCAAAACCCATGCTACTGTATTAATTAATGGATTTAAAAAGCAATATATTACTCGAAGCATTGCCTAAGCATATCGCCATTATCATGGACGGTAATGGGCGTTGGGCAAAACAGCAGGGTATGATACGAGCTTTTGGACATGAAAATGGCACAAAATCTGTACGTAGAGTAGTAGAAGCATCAGCAGAACTAGGTGTGAAAAATTTAACACTTTATGCATTTTCCACTGAAAACTGGAACCGTCCAAAACTAGAAGTTAAAACATTAATGAAGCTGTTAATTTCATCCTTGAAAAAAGAAATAAAAACGCTTCAGGACAACAATATAAAGCTCTCTGCCATTGGTAACCTAACCCTATTACCACCAAAGGTACACAAAGAACTAAACGATGTAATCTCTGCAACAGAAAAGAACTCTAGAATGACCCTAACTTTAGCCTTAAGTTATGGTTCCAGGGAAGAATTACTAAACACTGTTAAAGAAATTAGTAATAAAGTTAAAAATAACATAATTTCGCCCGAAGCTATTGATGAATCAATTATAAATAAGCATCTTTACACGCAAAATTTACCAGACGTAGACTTGCTCATAAGAACTAGTGGCGAACAACGTATTAGTAATTTTTTGCTTTGGCAAATAGCTTATGCCGAATTGTATTTTACAAAAGTACTTTGGCCTGATTTTACAAAAGAAGACTTGTATAAAGCTATTATAGAATATCAAAAAAGAGAAAGACGATTTGGGAAAACAAGTGAACAACTTAGCTAATACATTTCTATTGAAACCTTATTTAAAAGCATGTATTACAATATTCTTTATTGTATTTAGCTTTACGCTTCAAGCTCAGAACATAGAATTTGAAAATGGAAAAACTTATGTTATAGGTGGTGTTTCCGTGTCTGGCAACACAAGTTTTAACGAACAAACTGTAGTGGCCTACTCTGGCTTAAAAAAAGGCAAGGAAATTAAAATCCCAGGAGAAGATATTGCCAATGCTATTAAAAAGCTTTGGGGATCTAAGTTATTTAGTGATATTGAAATATATCTAAAAAACATCGAAGGCAATTCTGCTTTTCTGGAAATTCGTTTGTCAGACCTACCTCAATTAATAGATGTAAAAGTTACTGGTGTTAAAAAGAGTAAGGTAGAAAGTATTGTAAACGAAAACAAACTTAAAAAGGGCGCAAAAGTCACAGAAAACCTTATAACTACCACCAAAAACTTCCTTGAGAAAAAGTATAAGAAAAAAGGGTTTTATAACGCTAAAGTCAATATAAACACTATAGAAGTTAAAGATACTCTGGATAAAGCTAGAGTAAATATGGTAGTAGCTATAGATAAAGGAGAGAAAGTAAAAATAAAAGATATTATTTTTGAAGGCGATTCTGCTTTAAAAGAAAAAGTGCTTAGAAAAGCCATGAAAAGCACTAAAAAGATTAATCGTTTACGCATCTTAAAGCGCTCTAAATTTATAGATTCGGCATATCAAGCTGACCTTGCTAGTGTAATAGATAAATATGCAGAAAATGGGTATCGCGACGCACGTATTATTTCTGATAGTATTAGTGTTAATAACGATAAAACCATTTCTATACACGTTAAATTGGAAGAAGGTGACCTATACAAGTTTGGAAAGATCAGTTTTATTGGCAACACTGTTTATACAGATGAACAATTAGATAGATACATTCGCATTAAAGAAGGTGAGACATATAATGGTGTGATGCTGCAAAAACGTATACAAGACAACACCAAACCCGATGGTGATGATATAGCCAATCTATATCAAAATAACGGATACCTGTTTTCCTCTATAAATCCAGTAGAAGTAAGTGCCGAAGACAATGTTATCGATTTAGAAATTAGAATTTCTGAAGGGAAACCAGCTTACTTTAATAATGTATCAGTTGTAGGTAATGATAGGACAAACGATCATGTTATCTACAGAGAATTACGCACACGCCCTGGACAATTATATAGTAAAGCGGATGTTGTACGCACAGTGAGAGAATTGGGACAATTAGGCTTTTTTGATGCTCAAGAAATCGCTCCTAATTTTAACAACCCGAATCCTAATGAAGGGACAATAGACATGGAATTTTCTATTAAAGAAACAGGTTCCAGCCAAATAGAATTACAAGGTGGTTATGGTGGTGGTGGCTTTATTGGTACCTTGGGGTTATCCTTTAACAACTTCTCTATGAAGGATATTTTTAATAAGGATGCCTACAAACCTATCCCAATGGGAGATGGGCAAAAACTAGCATTACGCTTGCAAGCCAGTCGTTTTTTCCAAACCTATAGCTTTTCATTTTCAGAGCCTTGGTTAGGAGGTAAACGTCCCGTACAGTTCTCGGTATCACTATCCCATACAAAGCAGTTTTTGTTTAATCGTTTCAATGGCCGTGCAGACAGAAGCAGAAGTTTCAACATCACAGGGATTACCCTAGGTTTAGCAAAACGTTTAACAGTCCCAGATAACTTTTTTACACTATCGCAAGCATTAAGTTATCAAGTTTACGATTTAAATAACTACAACACCGGTTTATTTACATTTGGAGATGGAAGTTCTAAAAACTTATCTTATACCTTAGGAATTACTAGAAATAATACACGCATAGACCCTATATTCCCAACAGGGGGTTCTAATTTTTCAATTACCGCTAAGCTATCGCCGCCGTGGTCTTTATTTGATGGTGTAGATTATGAAGGCTTAATTAATGAGCGAGACGAACAAAATGAAATTTTAAGGGATCAATCATCCAGTGAAGTAGAAAGAACAGCTGCAAATAACAGAATAAGTGAAATAGACCAAGAACGTTTTAATTGGTTAGAGTTTTATAAAGTGAACTTTAAGGCCGATTGGTATACCGAACTCACGAAAAACTTAGTGTTACGCCCAAGTATAGAATTTGGATTTTTAGGTGCTTATAATAATGATAGAGGAGTTATTCCTTTTGAACGTTTCTTTGTTGGTGGGGATGGGTTAGGCAATTTTGCGCTAGATGGTCGCCAAGTAGTACAGTTAAGAGGATATCCAAATCAATCACTTTCTTCCCAAGACGGTGGAAGTATTTATAACAAATTCTCCTTAGAATTGCGTTATCCTGTAACATTAAAAGCTTCTGCAAAAATTTATGCACTAGGCTTTTTAGAAGGTGGTAATTCTTATAATAGTTTTAGAGATTTTAATCCGTTTAACATAAAGCGATCTGCTGGTTTGGGAGTAAGGATTTTTATGCCAGCATTTGGTTTATTAGGGATAGATTTTGGGCGTCGTTTCGATGATATTCCAGGTCAGCCAGGATCGAGTGGTGCATGGGAAACACACTTTATTATAGGTCAGCAATTTTAGTATAAAAATACTTTGGCACGATATTTTCTAATAACCTTTTGATGATTTGAATGAGAATTAAAATTTTTAAGATTAAATTTCGTTAATTTTGAAGATGAGATTCAAAGAAGTGACAGGAAAATAAAATCATCTGTCGTTTTTAGAATTTATAAAACATAAATTAAACTATAACACAGATGCAAAAAAACGTTCTTTTTTTATTGACATTAGTAGTTATGCTAAGTGTTTCTGTACATGCACAACGCGGTGTAAGAATCGCATATATTGACACAGAATATATTTTAGAAAATGTCCCTGAATACCAAGAAGCAATGTCTCAATTAGACAGTAAAGCACAAAAATGGAAAAACGATATTCAGGCTAAACTATCTGAAATTGTACAAAAACGAAAAGACTTAAGTAACGAAAAAGTACTCTTAACCAATGAGCTTATTGAAGAACGTGAAGAAGATATTGCTTTTGAGGAAAAAGAAATTTTAGACTATCAGCAAAAGCGTTTTGGGCCAAATGGAGATTTAATGATTCAACAGAAACAATTAATGCAACCTATACAGGACCAAATTTTTGCAGCAGTTCAAGATATGGCAGCCAGTAGAAAGTATGATTTTATTTTTGATAAATCTGCCGATGTTGTAATGCTTTATTCTGCAGAACGATTTGATATCAGCGATCAAGTTTTAAGGGCTATTACTAGGTCCTCAAAACGTAAACAAGCACAAACCAAAGCAGAACGAAAAGCGGCTCAAGCCGAGGAGACTATTCCTGAGATTAATGACGAACAGGAAGCTAGAGAAAAGGCTCTAGAAGAGAAAAAAGCAGCGAGAGAGAGTGCCGTTGAAAAACGCAGACAAGAAATATTAGCAGCACGAGAAGCAAAGAAAAAAGAAGCTGAGGAAAGACGTCAAAAAATAATAGAAGAACGCGAAAAAGCTAAACAAGCCAAGCTAGAAACCAGAAATAAAGCTGCAGCTAGTAATACTGAAAACGAAGCTACTAAAGCTAAAGAAGAGAACACTACAAAAAGTGAGCAAACGGAAACTAAAACCAGAGCCCAACTTATTGAAGAAAATAGACAAAAGAAATTAGAGGAGAGAGAAGCTCGTAAAAAAGCGTTAGAGGAAAAGAAAAAGAAAATATTAGAGGATCGTAAAAAAGCTCTAGAAGAAAAGCAAAAAGTTAGAGATAGCATAAACAACAATAAATAAACTTAAAAATATAACACATTAATACTATTTTGAAAATGAAACATTTAAAATCAATTTTATTCGCAACTGCTTTATGTATAGGTATGGTTAGTTTTGTTGGGGCGCAAAGCAAAATTGCTCATATAAATACCCAAGAACTAATTCAAGCTATGCCTGAAATGAAAGAGGCAAAGTCTCAATTAGAAACATTGTCCAAGACTTATCAAACTGAGTTACAGAATTTAGGTGCTGAATTCCAAAAAAAGGTAGAGCTTTATGATAAAGAAGCGGCAACAAAAACTAAAGAAGAAAACACAAATCGTGCTAAAGAAGTACAAACCATGGAACAAAGTATCCGTGAGTATCAAGTAAATGCACAGCAAGATTTACAGAAAAAAGAATTTGATTTATTAAAACCTATTACTGAAAAAGCCAAAGCTAAAATTTTAGAAGTAGCTAGAGCCCAAGGTTTTGACTATGTATTGGATTCATCTCAAAGCGTAACTATTATGGCTGATGGTAAAGATTTATTACCAGATGTAAAAGCATCTTTAGGAATTTAATCTACCCACACAAATAACTTACTTAAAGCTGCTTTTTAACGAAGCAGCTTTTTTTATTTTTGTTAAACTATGAGTAATAACCCCATTGGTATTTTTGATTCTGGCGTTGGTGGCACTTCCATATGGAAAGAAATCCATGGATTGTTACCATATGAGGATACTATTTACCTTTCCGATAGCATTAATGCACCTTATGGTCCAAAAGGCACAGAAAAAATTAAAGAGCTAAGTATAAAAAACACAGAGCTTCTATTAAAAAAAGGGTGCAAAATTATAGTTGTAGCTTGCAATACCGCCACCACCAATGCCATAGCTTATTTACGTAATACCTATGACGTACCTTTTATTGGAATAGAACCCGCCATAAAACCAGCAGCACTCAATACAAAAACCAATGCTATTGGTATACTTGCTACTAAAGGTACTCTGTCTAGCGCTTTATTCTCTGAAACTTCAGATCGTTTTGCTAGTCATATTAAAGTTATTGAGCGTGAAGGTAAAGGTATTGTAGAGCTGATTGAAAATGGAAGGCTATATTCTGATACTATGAGGGCATTACTTTTAGAATATTTACAACCCATGCTCAACGCTAATATTGACCATTTAGTTTTGGGATGCACGCACTACCCTTATTTAATTCCTATACTTTTAGAATTACTGCCTAATCATGTGAAAATAATTGATTCTGGAGAAGCCGTAGCACGACAGACTAAAGCTGTACTAGAAAAAAATAATCTATTGAATTTATCAGCTGAGGCTATAAATCTTAAGTTTTATACTAATGGTAGTATAGATGTGATGTATTCCCTTTTGGGTAAAGGTTTTGACGTTAAACACCTAAATTTTTAAAATTAAACGAACTGCGTTAGGGATTGCAACGGCATCCTTTTTTGCTTTTTCTGCAAAAAAGATATAGTAGAAAGCCTGTCTGCCGACAGGTAGGCCCGACCCCTTGTGGGTAACGCCCAAATATTAAATACCAAGAATCATTTTTGCAATCCAGAAATAGAGCAGAATTCCTAAAATATCATTGCTTGTTGTAATGAATGGCCCAGTTGCAATAGCTGGATCTACACCACGTTTATCCAAAAACAAGGGCACAAATGTACCTATGAGACCTGCTACAATAATGACCACTACTAATGAGACCGATATGGCTAATGCAGTGTTTAGCTCTCCTTCAAATATCCAAATAAACACAAATAAGAAAAGGGCGAGTATAATTCCATTTAACGCTGCTAATAGCATTTCTTTTAATAAACGACTATTTACACTTCCTTTTACATCATCGTTCGCTAAACCTTGCACAATAATTGCACTAGATTGCACCCCTACATTCCCTGCCATAGCAGCAATAAGGGGTGTAAAAAAGAATAGTATTACTGCTTTACCAGTAAACAGGCCTTTAAAACCTTCCATAATAATAAATGCACCTACTCCGCCTATTAATCCTAAAAACAACCAGGGCAACCTTGCTCTTGTGAGTTGAAGAATACTATCATCAGAATCTACATCGCCTGTAATACCAGCAGCCATTTGGTAATCTTTATCTGCTTCCTCTTTTAATACATCTACAATATCATCAATGGTAATACGCCCCAAAAGTGTTTTATGCTCATCAACTACGGGAATAGCCTCTAAGTCGTATTTTGCCATGATTTTAGCAACATCTTCAACATCCTCTTTTACGTTAACATAATCCACATTTACCTTAACCAAATCAGAGATTTTTTGCTCGCTTTTAGCTACTATTAAATCTTTTAAAGATAGCCTACCTATAAGCTTTTCTTCTTTATTTACGACATAGATGGAATGTACGCGCGTTACTTCCTTTGCTTGACCGCGAATACGGCGCATACAACCAGCTACCGTCCAAGTTTCATAGACTTTAACCAGCTCTTTTGCCATTAAACTACCCGCTGTGTCCTCATCATAAGCTAATAATTCCTCAATTTCAGCCTTATGTTCTTCGTCTTCAATACGGTCTATTACCGCTTGTTGACGTTCTTCTGGAAGTTCTGCGATAATATCTGCGGCATCATCGGTATCAAGCTCTTCAACCTCTTCGGCAATTTCCTGAGCGGTAAGGTTTTTTAAAACTTTCTCTCGAATATCCTCATCTAGCTCTGTTAGTATATCAGAAGTCGTTTCAGAATCTAGCAATTTAATGACATAGATAGCTTGTTCTAGATTAAGTTCATCTAGAATTTCAGCTATATCGGCGTAATGAAAGTCATTCAGCAATTTTTGAAGCTCCTTATCCTCTCGGGATGCAATAAGATCTTCAACCTGTGCCAAAAGTTCATCGGTTAGCTCAAATTGTATGTTTTCTTTTTCTTCTTCCATCAACTTGACTTATAAATTTCCCTTTTGGAAAATTCAAATAAAAAAATGTGATGCTTATTTGCTGTCGGATTGTATCAACTGCGTCAATTCAATAAACTCTTGAACTGTCAATTGTTCCGGACGTTTGCCAAATATAACATTTGCTTTTAAAATATCAGACAAATCCAATGTTTTTAAACTGTTACGAAGCGTTTTTCTGCGTTGTTGAAATGCTGTTTTTACCACTCTAAAAAACAACACCTCATCGCATGGTAGTTTAAAATTTTCTTTTCTTGTGAGTCGTAATACGCCTGAATCTACTTTTGGTGGCGGATTAAAAACCGAAGGTGGTACCGTAAATAAATATTCAGCATCATAAAAGGCTTGGGTCAACACAGACAAAATACCATAAATTTTATTACCTCCTTTAGAGCAGATACGTTGCGCGACTTCTTTTTGAAACATCCCTGAAAACTCAGGAATTTGATGGCGCATCTCCAACGTTTTAAATACAATTTGCGAAGAAATATTATAAGGAAAGTTACCGATAATCGCCAAAGGCTCTCCTTTAAAAACCTCGTTTAAATCGTACTTTAAAAAGTCCTTTTCAATAATTCTTGGAGCGAGATTAAGATAATTAGCTTGCAGGTACTCTACCGATTCTGAATCGATTTCAATTACATAGGTTGTAGTATCCCTTTTCAGCAAATATTTGGTAAGCACACCCATACCAGGACCAATCTCTAAAACGTTTTTATAGCCATTTAAAGATAAGGTGTCTGCTATTTTTTGAGCGATGTTTTCATCCCTTAAAAAATGTTGACCTAGGTGTTTTTTTGCTCTTACGCTCATTGGCTTTTGGGTGTTGGCTTTTGGGTGTTGGCTGTTGGGTTTTAGCTGTTAGTTAAAAATTATTGTTTACCTACCCAAGGGTTATACCTCTCTCTTAATTCTTTTTCTAAGTTAGTTATTATGAATTGAATTATCGGTTTATCTAAATCATCAATATTCTTATTTGTGATTTCAAAATAACTTACATAAACATCAACAAATTGTAGGAGGTATTTTTGATGTTTCAACTTTAAACTATACGTACTACTGTTAGTTTTCAGAAAACAATGTTCTTTTATTCTTGATGTTAATTTTTCGGATTTCCCAATATAAAAATAAAACTCTTTATCTACATCATTCCTTTTTTCAAATCTTTTAAGTGATATGTTTGGAACTTTTCTTGGAAGTTGTGTTGATTTCCATTGCTTTTGGAATTCAATAGGACAGAACCCCTCTTTTCTTTTAATACGGAAAAGATATATTCCATATTCAAGGTGGTTAGGAAGTCCATGCACAAAATTTTTATCAAAATTAACTTTACAAAAATTTTTAGAAAGTTCTGTTTGAGCCTTTACTAATAAACTTGGAAGCATCTTTTGCCAATTCGTAGAGGTACTTTCCAAAAAATTTTCAATCATAATTTACGTGAAATTCACAGTATACTCATCTATAATTTGAAGCTCGGTTCTAAATGCCAACATTTTATCGGCAAACTTTTTTAAGCCCTCTTGTCGTAATCTATCAGCATCCTCACGATAATAAGCATCTAAAGCCTCTCTTGAATAACTATGGTATTGAATGGAATAGGTTACACCACCCATATCTTCCTCTACTAATACTCTGGTTAAGGTAGCCTTTTCAAACTTACCTGTTCCCAAAACTTGTGGAATATGTTCTTTAATCCATTTTAACCATTCGTCATGGATAGATGCGTCTATGTTTGCTGTAACGTTGTAAATAAACTTCATGATTACCCGACAATATTTACAATTTTACCAGGAACAACAATTACTTTTTTAGGTGTTCTACCCTGTAATTGGTCTTGGGTTTTTTCGTTTGCTAAAACTGCCTTTTCAATCTCATCTTTACTCATATCCATGGGTAACTCCATGGTAAAACGCATTTTCCCATTGAAGGAAATAGGATAGTTTTTACTACGCTCTACCAAATATTTCTCTTCAAATTTTGGGAATGGTGCTGTTGAAATGGACTCACTATTTCCTAATTTTTCCCAAAGCTCTTCAGCAATATGCGGCGCATAAGGTGAGATTAAAATCAATAACGGCTCTAAAATGGCTTTTGAAGTACACTTTTGTTTTGTTAACTCATTTACTGCAATCATAAAGGTTGATACTGATGTGTTGAATGAAAAATTCTCAATATCTTCCTGAACCTTTTTGATGGTTTTATGTAAAGTCTTGAAGGCCTCCCCTAACCCCTCCGAAGGAGGGGAACTCTCACTCGAAAGGTAAAAACTTCCATTTTCGCCTTGGTGGTACAGTTTCCATAATTTTTTCAAAAAAGAATGTACACCAGTAATACCAGCAGTATTCCAAGGTTTGTATTGCTCTAACGGGCCTAAGAACATTTCGTAAAGACGAAGACTGTCTGCACCGTAATCTGCAACAATATCGTCTGGATTTACGACGTTGTATTTTGATTTGGACATTTTTTCGACTTCACGAGAAACTTTAAAAGTTCCATCTTCTTCAGTTATAAACTCGGCATCTTTAAACTCTTCTCTCCAATTCTTAAAAGATTCAATATCAAGTTCGTCAGATGAGTTAATAAATGAAACATCTGCATGAATTTTTGTTTTACCAAAAATCACTTCAGGAATACTTTTATCTTGAATATATTTATCAAAAACTTCTCGAAGCTTTGACATGTATGTTTCAACTCTAAACTCCTCTTGTCCTTCAATACCCTCTTCATATAAATAAGCAGAAATAAAAACTTGAGGGACTTTATCATTATTGTGATTCAATCTGTACACAAAAGCACTAGTCCCTAAAATCATCCCTTGGTTAATCAGCTTTTTAGCATATTCATCCGTAGGTACTAACCCTTTATCAAACAAGAATTTTTGCCAAAAACGAGAGTATAGTAAATGCCCGGTGGCATGTTCGCTACCGCCAATGTATAAATCTACATCTTGCCAATAGTCAAGCGCTGCTGCACTTGCAAATGCATCTGGATTGTTAGCATCCATATAACGATTAAAATACCACGAACTTCCTGCCCACCCAGGCATGGTATTTAGCTCTAGAGCCCCACCTAACCTCCCCAAAGGGGAGGAATTCTCAAACTCCTCTTTAGAAACTATTTCTGCTTTGTCTCCATACTGTAACCAATGCCACTTTTTAGCATTACCTAATGGTGGTTCGCCAGTTTCTGTTGGTAAATACTTATCTACCTCAGGCAATTCTAATGGTAAAAATTGCTCATCTATCATCTGTGGCAACCCATGCGCATCGTAATACACAGGAAATGGCTCTCCCCAGTAACGCTGTCTTGAAAATACAGCGTCTCGTAAACGATAGTTTGTGGTTCCTTTACCCTGCCCTATTTTTTCAAGTTCGTAAATAGCACGTTTAGTTGCTTTTTTGTAGTTCAATCCGTTTAGGAAATCACTATTAGCTATGATGGTTTTTTCTTTATCTGCAAAAGCTTCCTCAGAAATATCTACACCATCAAAAATATTTGGAATAGGAATATTAAAATGTTTCGCAAAATCATAATCGCGTTGGTCTCCACAAGGCACACTCATAACTGCACCTGTACCGTATCCTGCCAATACATAATCACCTATCCAAATTGGGATGGGCACTTTAGTAAACGGATGCTCCGCATAGGCTCCCGTAAACGCTCCAGTAATAGTTTTTACATCTGCCATTCTATCGCGTTCACTTCGTTTTGCGGTTGCTTCAATATAAGCTTCAACCTCAGCTTTTTGTTCTGGAGTTGTTATTTGCGGCACTAAATCGTGTTCTGGAGCCAAAGTCATAAAACTTACTCCAAAAATGGTATCAGGTCTAGTAGTAAATACTGAAATTGTATCCCCTCCTAAATCCTCCCCTAAGGGAAGGACTTGCTCACTCTCACGATTTTCACTCTTGATGGATTTTCTTTGTGATAATTCTTCTTGAATTTTAGTTAAAACACGATCAATATCTCCAATAACTTCCTCATTCTTAAATCGAATAACTTTATAGCAATCATTCTCTAATCGTTCTGTTCTTATTGCATCTTCTTCAATTTGCGACTCATGTATTTTCCCGTCAACCTCAATAATCAGCTTTTTATCTAGGCAAACAAAATCTACAATATAATCTCCTATTAAATGTTGTTGCCTGAACTTAGCATTCAATTTTTTATTTCTCAACTGTTCCCAAAGTGTAGCCTCAGCCTCAGTTGGGTTAGCACGCATTTCTTTTGCTCTTTCTAACAACAAATGAGAATTATTCCCACCTGTCATATACACTGGTTGAGTTTTAATACTTGGTTTCGCTTCCCCTGTGGGGAAGGATAGGATGGGGAATTCAACTTGCGCTCCAACCGATTTCCCTATCCAGTTACGTTGACTTTCTTTTAGCGAATCCGTCCAATCTATCTTCTCTAAACCTTGAAGCAGCCGCTCAGCATAGGCAGAAATACGCATGCTCCATTGCGTCATTTTTTTACGAATTACAGGATGTCCTCCACGTTCTGAAACACCATTTACAATCTCATCATTTGCTAACACCGTCCCTAGTGCTGGACACCAGTTTACTTCGGTTTCAGCTAAATACGTTAATCTATATTGTAACAAGATTTGCTGCTGTTTTTCAGAAGAAAAATCATTCCAATCTTTAGCTGCAAATATTTCAACATCATCATCACTAACAGCATTTACATTAGCGTTTCCTTCAGTTTTAAAAATGGCAATCAATTCTGAAATGTCTTCAGCTTTATTACTTGTATTATTATACCACGAGTTAAATAATTGGATAAAAATCCATTGCGTCCATTTATAATAACTAGGATCAGACGTGCGCACTTCACGAGACCAATCAAAAGAAAAGCCTATTTGGTCTAACTGTCTACGATATGTTGTAATATTTTCCTTGGTGGTAATCGCTGGATGTTGTCCTGTTTGTATAGCATATTGTTCAGCAGGTAATCCAAAAGAATCGTACCCCTGCGGGTGCAATACATTAAACCCTTGATGACGTTTGTAACGTGCATAAATATCAGAAGCAATATATCCTAACGGGTGACCAACATGCAATCCCGCACCACTTGGGTATGGGAACATATCCAAAACATAATATTTTGGTTTGTCACTATTATTTTCGGCTTTAAACGTTTGGTGTTTTGCCCAATAGTTTTGCCATTTCTTTTCAATTTCGTTGAAATCGTATGTCATCGTTTTTTTAATATAATTTTCAGGTTACCGCTAACTGTCACTGCGCACTGCATACTGAATTAAAGTCGCAAATTTAAACTTATTATACCACTATTAAAAGTTTACACGTTCTTATTGAAAACGATTTATTTTACTTTAGTATTTTTACAACATTAATCCAGTTTCTTTATGAGTTCATCCTTTGAAAAACACCAAAAACGTCGCCTAGTATCCTCGTACATATCTGTGGTCATCAGCATAGCTTTGGTATTATTTTTATTGGGCTTATTGGGGATGCTGGTATTGAATGCCAAAAAAGTATCCGACCATTTTAAAGAGCAAGTAGTAGTTACCATTTACCTAAAAGACACGGCCAAAGACGTAGAACGCAAACAACTTGAAAAAAGTTTAGCCATGGCTAATTATGTAAAGTCTACCGAATATGTCTCAAAAGAACAGGCTGCAGCTTTTATGAAAGCTGAAACTGGCGAGGATTTTATGGATTTTGTGGGTTATAATCCGCTACAAAACTCTATAGATGTACATTTAAAAGCAGATTTTGTGACTTCTGAGCACCTGGAAAAAATTTCAACAGAAGCATTAAATAAAAAGTTTGTTGATGAAGTTATTTATGATAACGACCTAGTAAATTTAGTAAATGATAATGTTAAAAAGATTAGCTTCTGGGTTTTGTTTATTAGTGGCATTTTTACGCTGATTGCTGTTTTACTGATTAATAGTTCCATAAGGCTAGCTGTTTACTCTAAACGTTTTACAATTAAGACCATGCAAATGGTGGGCGCAACCAAGCGTTTTATTCGTCGTCCGTTCATCTGGAAAAGTATTCGTTTGGGTATTGTAGGAGCTATTTTAGCTCAAATAGGTATGGGATTCATTCTTTACTTTGTGAACCAATCTTATTCTGAGCTAAACTTATTAGCAAATCCCTTTTTAATGGTATTGTTATTTGTGATAGTTTTTGCCTTAGGCATCGTAATTACTTGGATAAGCACCCATTTTGCCACACAGCGCTTCTTGAATTTAAAAACAGATGAGTTGTATTATTAGTAAAACTCTATTTTGAAAAGTCTATAAGACGCACTCAAAATTGTTAGTTGAACTAATCCCGCTTCTTAGCGAGATCTTTGCCTGTAAACCATATGCATGAATTAATTTTTAAAATTTTTTGGGCGCCTGCCTGCCGGCAGGCAGGTTACCACAAGGGTCGGGCTTTACGTTCCAAGTCCTCGCACCTCCTGCGTCGGGCTGTGGGCTTTCCTCTGCAATCCCTAACGCGCCACTCTTGCTCTAAAACCTTCCCCTAACCCCTCCAAGGAGGGGAACACCTTGCTTTCCCAAGAGGACTTGGAAATATAAACAGTTAGACTTTCTAAGTTTCAAAGTAGAACCTTAAAAACAAAAGAAATTTTAAACCCATATTAACACTTCATCTTAAATAAATCATTTACTTTGCATTAATTCTATTAAACCATGGGAGAAAAAAAACGTAAGGACGCCGCAAAACCAACATTTGTTTTTGGCAAGAAAAACTACAAATTCATGTTTATCGGTTTAGCTTGTATTGCTCTTGGCTTTATTTTAATGGCTGGTGGCGGTAGCGACGACCCAAATGTTTTCAATCCCGAAATATTTTCTTGGAGACGTATTCGTCTGGCACCAACTTTAGTTTTAATAGGCTTTGTTATCCAGATTTATGCCATTTTATTGAATCCTGATAAGAAGTAACTCATTCCTGCTTACGTAGAAAAGACAAAGCCAATTCATATCAAATGCTGTTTAGCAAAATGCTCTGCCATTTTTGTTACATAACTAAAATCGTTTTTCATAGCATCTTCAAAATCTTTGGCATGATGTATAATCGCATCGGTGTATTCCAAACCTAATCTTTTAATATCAGTTTCGTTTAAATCTACAGCACCACAAAACGCAGCTACTTTTATCTTTTGTGCTTCCGTAGAAGCTAAAACCCCTTTTATTGTTTTTCCTGAAAAAGTTTGAGCATCCAACTTACCTTCACCTGTAATAATCCAATCTGCATCTTTTATATTTTTATCAAATTGCGCCAAATCCTTTATCAATTCAATTCCCGATTTTAAATATCCATTAAGAAACACTTTTGATGCTATCCCCATACCGCCAGCTGCACCTGCACCCATAACCAACTGTGCATCAACATTAAAAGTGCGTTGTAATATTTTAGAGAAATCTTCAAGTCCTGTATTCAACATTTCAACATCCAAATGGGTTGCGCCTTTTTGTTTCGCATACACATAAGCCGCTCCGTTTTCTCCATATAAAGGGTTAGACACATCACAAGCTACTTTAAAATTCACATCTTTAAGTTTCGGATGTACTTTGGAAATATCTATTGTTTCTATCTGTGATAAATTTGCCCCAATGGGTTTTACCTCAGCGTCATCCCCATCTAAAAAATGATACCCCAAAGCACTGGCCATTCCAATGCCACAATCGTTTGTAGCACTTCCACCAATACCCAAAATCACTGTTTTTACCCCTCTTTTTATAGCATCTTTTATTAATTCTCCAGTACCAAAGGTTGTAGCATTCTTACAATCCAATTGTTCTGGATTAAGCAATTTTACACCGGATGCCTCTGCCATCTCTATAAAGGCGGTTTTTGTTGATGATGCATACAAATACGATGCCTCTACAGGTTTAAAAAACGGATTACTAACCTTTACTTTAACAACCTTACCCGCTAAATAATAATTTACAACTGCAATAGTACCATCCCCACCATCAGCAAGTGGTAATTTTATAATATCACAATTTGGAATTATTGTTCGAATACCACTTTCTACAGCATTACAAAACTCCAATCCTGTTAACGAGTTTTTAAACTTATCTGGTGCTAAAACAATTTTCATTCCTCTAAAATACAACTCATTTTCCTAAAGTTTAGACCACAAAACTTCATTTGTATCACTATTTTAATATTTTTGCGGCATGGATATTATAGACGCTATCATACTTGGTATTATTCAAGGACTTACTGAGTTTTTACCTGTATCTTCAAGTGGACATTTAGAACTGGGAAAAGCCATTTTAGGCGATAATTCTGTACCTGAGGAAAGCTTATTGTTTACTGTTGTGCTTCATTTTGCAACAGCATTAAGCACCATAGTTGTATTTAGAAAAGACATACTGGACATTATTAAAGGCATTCTAAAATTTAAATGGAATGAGGATATGCAATTTTTAGCAAAAATTGTGGTGTCGATGCTACCAGCTGTAATTGTAGGTTTATTTTTTGAAGAACAATTAGAAGCTTTATTTGGCGGTAACATTTTACTAGTAGGTTGTATGCTAATCATAACAGCTTTACTCCTATTTCTTGCAGACAAGGCGAAAGACACTAATAAAAAGGTAAGTTTTGCCAATGCTTTTATGATAGGTATTTCTCAAGCCATTGCCATGCTTCCCGGAATTTCACGTTCTGGAGCTACTATTTCAACTTCAGTATTATTAGGAAATGATAAAACCAAAGCCGCACGTTTCTCATTTTTAATGGTGGTGCCTTTAATTTTTGGAAAGATTGCTAAAGATATTTTAAGTGGCGATATTTCTACTGAAAGTCAAAATTTTACGGCCTTATCCATAGGTTTTGTAGCAGCTTTTGTAGCAGGTCTTTTTGCCTGTACTTGGATGATTGCCTTGGTAAAGAAAAGCAAATTATCGTATTTCGCTATCTACTGTGTTATTGTTGGTGTGATTGCAATTATTGTATCTCTTTTGAATAACTAATGACTGCTGAAGATTACCTTTCTGGACAGGTTTTACTCATTGATAAACCTTTAAACTGGACGTCATTTCAAGTGGTTAACAAATTGCGTTGGGAAATACGGCAAGCCTTCAACATTAAAAAAATAAAAGTAGGACATGCCGGCACTTTAGATCCTTTAGCAACAGGGTTATTAGTAATTTGTACAGGCAAAAAAACTAAGGAAATAAATACGTATCAAGGGCAAGTAAAGGAATAT
Source organism: Hyunsoonleella ulvae (assembly GCF_016827605.1). Taxonomy (GTDB): domain Bacteria; phylum Bacteroidota; class Bacteroidia; order Flavobacteriales; family Flavobacteriaceae; genus Jejuia; species Jejuia ulvae. The sequence continues at coordinate 532,795 of NZ_JAEPJQ010000001.1, forward strand.
ACTGGTACATTTATATTGGGAAGCACAACCCCTTCTTTTGATTTAGAAACTGAAATAGATAAGACATTTCCAACGGAACACATCACGGAAGATGCAATTCATAACACCACTAAGGCTTTTATTGGAGACATTCAACAATTTCCTCCTGTATTTTCAGCTATAAAAAAAGACGGAAAACGTTTGTATGAGTTTGCCAGAGCGGGAGAAGACGTTGAAATAAAATCGAGAACGGTATCTATTTTAGAATTTGAAATTACTAAAATTAATGACCTCCAACTTGACTTTAGGGTGGTTTGTAGTAAGGGCACTTACATTCGTTCCTTAGCTAACGATTTTGGTAAAGCATTAAACTCTGGAGCGCATTTGTCAACTTTAAGACGCACCAAAATTGGAGACTTTAATGTAGAAAATGGCATGTCTATTGAGGCCTTTATCAGTAGTTTAAAAAACTAAAATCTAAATATTTACGTATATTTCAGTGTAAAAACATTGCTAAAACATCGATTTGAACCTAACAAATCAACATAAAGCCCTATTATTAACACTACTCATTACAGGTACCGTAGTACTCTCTGTTTTTAACTTAAGTTTAAAAAAACAGAATGAGAGAATGGCCGAAAGCTATTATGAACTAGAACCTGAAAAAGAACTTACCGAGGAAGAAATTAAAGTACTGGAAGCTTTAGAAAACAACAATAATGCTAAAGCAGAAACCAACAAAGCATTTAACGAAACCAAAAACAACAAACATTTTGCACAAGCTTATAAAACCATTGCGCCTCCTGAGGATTATGAACCTCGCTCTAATTCCATAAATAGTGAGGAAGCCTTAGAAAGCTTTAAATCTAAATATAAAAACAACAACCAAGCTAAGCTTAAAAGTGAGGATTTATCATCTTTTAGTAAAGTAAATGATGTACTAAAAAAACAACAAGGAGAAGGGGCTAATACTAAAAGTACTGTAAGCTATTCGCTAAAAAACCGTGATGATATTTATATTCCTATTCCCGTGTATCTCTGTGAAACAAGTGGGAAAATTGTAGTAAACATAACGGTAAACGCAAGTGGCAATGTGATTGACGCCTACACAAACACATCATCTACCTCATCAAATGAATGTTTAATTGAGCATGCACTGCAATATGCTAAAGACTCAAGGTTTAGCAAAGATGCTTCTAAAAAAAGTCAAATAGGCTCAATTACCTTTAACTTTATAGGCAAACGTTAGAGGGTTCTAGCCTAATTAATATTTCAATAATATCTTCTATTATATTTTTCCCTTTATTGTCATTATACCAATGCTGCAAATCTTTTTTAAAGCCCTCTGTAAGCATACCATTAATTGCTTTAAATCTATTCACATAACTAGTAGCTTCACTTGGTCTCGGGCCATAAGTATCTATAACATCTCCAGTAGTACTATCAATGATTATGAGTTTAGGAATAGCTTTACTGCCATATGTTAAAAATGCATCCATCAACCGCGGATTTTCATCACGAAGTACTACTCTAAAGGTAATATTAGGATTAATTTCGGCAATTTTATTTAAGACAGGCAAAACATGTGCAGCGTCTCCACACCAACTTTCGGCAATTACCAACCAAGTGATTTTAAGATTGAATTGCAAAAGTTTTGCTCTTGATGAAGCTGGGACTTTTAAAGTTTTATCCCAACGCCTCATGCGTCTATCATTCAACTTTGTATAGTTTACCAATACTTCTGATTGATTATGACCAGTTGTTGCATTGTTTTGCGTCAATTCTTTCACTAGCGCACGATATGTTTTGTACGACATACTGTGCTTAATCCCAGATTCTATAATACGTTTCATGATACATACTTTTTAAGACTGTGTGGCAAATTTAATCGGAAGGCTATCGTAATCCGCTGACTTTTATCATGTTTAAAAAAAACAGGTATATTTTAACAAAAAAAGTAGCGCAAAGCGCTACTTTTTATATTAGTATTAACCTTATTCAACACTAAATACAAACTTCAGGTTTAAACCTGCAAAGCATTTTTGTTATATCATCAATAATATTTTGTCCCTTGTTTTTATTATACCAGACTTGTAAAGTTTCCTTAAATTCTGGAGTTAATTTACCATATTCGGCTTTATAATTATTTACCAAAGCGGTTGCCTCGCTTGGTCTTGGCCCATAAGAATCCTGAACTTGCCCTGTCTCATTATCAATTACAACCAACTTAGCAATAGCTCTACCACCATTAGTTAAAAACATGTCCATAAGCTCTAAATTCTCGTCGCGAAGCACTAATTTTAAATTGATATTGGGATTGAGCTCAGCTAACTTATTTAAAACAGGAATAACATGTGCTGCATCGCCACACCAGCTTTCCGTAATAACCAACCATGTTGTAGGTGTATTGAACTCTAAAACCTTGGCTTTAGTAGCTTCCGATACTTTTAAGGTTTTATCCCAACGTTTCATACGGCGAGCATTAAGCTTGGTGTAATTAATTAATGCTTCTGTTTGTTCTATACCTGTAGTACCGTTAGTCTCTGCCAAAGTGTTTACTAAATCTTTGTAGGCTTTATAAGATATGCTCTTATTTAAACTTTCTTGAATTGTTGGGTGTATCATTTTCTTTCATTTAATATCTTGTTTGTCTCACTTTTAATAACATCCTTACGAAATGCAATACAATGCTTTTTTTTACCGACCAAATGTGGCATGGGGTGTATTATCTTGTTCTTATTTTTAAGAATATTTTACTGAATTTTTGCTTACTAAATATTTAAAAAAAGAGTAACTTTAATCCTTAAAACCATAAACATATGAATAAACAAAGATGTGGCTGGTGCATAGGCGACCCGCTTTATGAGGCATATCACGATGAAGAATGGGGCGTTCCTGTATATGATGATGACACACTGTTTGAATTTTTAATTTTAGAAACTTTTCAGGCTGGATTAAGTTGGATAACTGTATTACGTAAACGTGAAAACTTTAGAAACGCTTTTGATAATTTTGATTATAAAAAAATAGCACTTTACAATCAAGATAAAATAGCTGAATTACTGCAAAACACTGGTATTATTCGTAACAAATTAAAAGTTAACGCTACCGTTACCAATGCCCAAGCTTTTATTAAGGTACAAGAAGAATTTGGTAGTTTTAGTAAGTACATTTGGGGTTTTGTAAATGGTAAGCCCATAAAAAATGCTTTAACGGATTATAAAAATGCACCTGCAAATACAACTTTAAGTGATACAATTAGTAAAGATTTAAAAAAACGGGGGTTTAAGTTTGTAGGTACAACAGTGGTATATGCATACATGCAAGCTATTGGTATAGTAAACGATCATGAAGTAAGTTGTTTTAGGTATCATGAAGTATAGTTTTATTTGCCTTTTATGGTTTTCTTTTTCCTTTTCCCAAACTAAAGATGAAAGGGAAGAGCGTATACCGCTTTCTGAGTTTCCCAAAGTTGCCCAAAACTACTTTAACAATTTCTCTGATAAAGTGAAATACCTAAAATTTTATCGTGAGACTGATGGTAATAAAAAAAGCTTTGAGGCAAAGTTTAAAATACACCAACTCTATTACAGTGCAGAGTTTGATACTCTGGGCAAATTGGAAGATATTGAAATAGTAATTAAAAAAAGACATATTCCTCAAGAAGTCTTCACTAAAATCATGACTTTTTTTGATGCCAATTATAAAAAAACACGACTGTTAAAAATTCAGAAACAGTATGTAAATTACACTGATGCAAACGATAAAACCTTTATACAACACATTATTGACAACCCTAATGATAGACATACAAATTTTGAAATTATTGCCGAAACAAAAACTGATAAACTACGTGAATTAAGCGAATTTACTTTTGACAAAAATGGCAACTTTAAAAGTTCTCGTAAAGTTACCTCATCTTCATACGAACATGCGCTATATTAAATTGTTTATTCTTTTCTTTGGGTTGTATATTACAAATGTAAACTTGTCTGCACAAAATAACTTTACAGGTTTTGGCGAATCGGTATTAGCAGTAAACCATAAAGCATCACAATCTTACACCGTAAGTTTCGCCCTGGAAGCGCGTTATTTCTTGTATAAAAACAATGCCCTACTGTTAAAGCAGCAACAAGTTGATTTCGCTCATTTTTCCACCTTACATTTTAACTATAACCATTCTTTGAGTTTAGGTGTTGAATACAGAAATAGGGTTGTATTTAATGAGGGTTCTAATGAATTAAGACTCACAGAACAGTACAATTACAAAACACAAAAACTAGGTGTACGTTATGGACATCGTTTTAGAAGTGAGCAACGTTTTTTTGAAAACGAAACCGTTTTTAGGCAGCGCTACCGTTTCGCTGTAGATTTTCCAATAAATGGCGAAAAGTTAGATATTGGTGAGGCTTACCTAGTTAGCACTGTTGAAAGCTTATTAAGCTTAAGCCAGGCCAATAAACCAGAAACAGATATTAGGTTAGCATCTCAAATAGGTTGGCAAATTACCGAAGATTTAAAATTACAAACGGGATTAGAATACCGTTTAGGTGCATTTAATGTAGACACGACACATCAACTGTTCTTGTTGACTACTGGAGTTTTAAAGATTTAAAAAAACAAAGCAACCTAACCTTTTAACAATTTTAAAAAGTCATCTCTAGACATATCTTCAGCACCTAAACTAGCCAAATGATTGGTAAACACTTGACAATCTATAAGTTTGTAATTGGTATTTTGAATAAATGTAATAAACCCCACTTTACTCGCATTACTTTCTCTAGAAAACATACTCTCTCCTGTAAAAATCCCATTGCCTAAATCTATTCCATATAATCCACCAACAAGTGCATTGTTATTCCATACCTCAATAGATTTTGCATAACCTAATTCATGCATTTCAGTAAAAGCTTCAATCATGGTATTTGTAATCCAAGTGCCCTGTTGTCCACTACGTTTTGTCTCAGCACACGCTTTAATTACATCAACAAATGCCTTATTAATTGTAACAGAATAACTTTTGTTACGTAACACTTGCCGCATACTCTTAGAAATCTTAAGCTTTTTAGGAAACAATACAAAACGCGGGTCTGGACTCCACCATAAAATGGGCTCATCACTTTCAAACCAAGGGAAAATACCAGAGCGGTAAGCCAGTAGCAAGCGCGCCACAGACAAATCACCGCCAATAGCCAAAATACCCTCCTCGGTGGCCTCTGAGATATCAGGAAACCATAACTCGTCAGTTAAGAACTTCACTTTAGAATTTAATTTTTCTTGGTCTAATTAAAGACAAATGCAATTTTCTATAAAAATAAGAAACCTCAATGCCTTTTAAAAACATTGAGGTTTATTTTGTAACCTTTCAACTGCGCTTAGGGTAAAATCTAATTGAAAGGAAAAAAATCTTTGACTTAGAATGGTAAATCGTCGTGATCTTCTTCTTTTAAATCGCCAGCAGGTTCGAAAGCATCCGCTGGAGGCACTGGAGGCATGTTTTCTCCTGTTGCTACGGGTTGTAATGCTTCAATTCTCCATCCCTGTACAGAGTTAAAATATTTAGTCTCTCCTTGAGGGTTTACCCATTCTCTACCACGAAGATTAATATTGATTTTTACTTGTTGACCTACTTGATAATTATTTAGCAAATCAGTCTTATCTTGTACAAACTCAACCAATATATGCTGCGGATATTGCTCTTCTGTAGTTACAACAACCTCTCTTTTTCTAAATCCGTTGCTCCCAAAAGTTTGGGTTTCCCCAATCATTTTAATGCTTCCTTGAACTTCCATGTATTCTATAATTTATTTTAATTTGATTTCTAACTTAATAATACTTTCCATGCACTTTGCACATCTCCAAAACTTAAATACTTATGTGCTAGTTTATGCTTCTCTCTGTGGTTAGCTTCTTTTATTTTAGGATAACGCTCCCCTATATCACTTATAAAACTGGCAACTTCAGTTTCACTCGGTAATGCTTCTACGTTACCTAACATCCCTAAATCGTTTCCCGTTAAAATCATACTGTTTTTCACATGATCTGGAAAACTATCAACCCCTACACCTTTAGCTAAAGGTTTGGGTATTTCAAAAAAACCTTTATTAGCTCTTGTATAAAAACTACCTCCAGCTCGTGCCACTAAATCCAACTTTTTCTGATCGATGGTACCATCTTCATTTAAAAACTCATCATCTATATGAAATTTAAGCACTTCACAAATCACTAGATTTCCGGCACCTCCTTCGGTACCTAATGCTACAACTTCGTTAACCTTACATTCAAACTGAATGGGAGATTCCGCAACACGAAATGGTTTTACAACATCAGATGCCAACATTGTTAAACCCGCCTTTTCAAACTCATTAACATCTTGAGCGTACTCTGCACTTGCTAGAGACATTTGATACACCAAATCATAATTAATCACATTTATAACTACCTCTTTAATAGCTTCAACATTATTCAAGGTGTGTTTCACAGTGTTATCCCTTACACGCCTGGCAGGAGAAAAAATTAACACTGGTGGATTGGCACTAAACACATTAAAAAAACTAAATGGCGATACGTTTGGGTTTCCATCAGCATCAATAGTACTGGCAAAAGCAATTGGTCTTGGGGCTATAGCGCTCAACAAAAGACCATGTAATTTACTGGTTGTTAAAGCATTTGGAGTATACGATGCCATTTATTTTTTTCAATTTGAACAAATGTAACCATTCTTACACTTATCTAAAAACCGATTTACTAACAAGTTGAACAATAATATTAACAGATTTACATTATATTACAGGTTAAATAATTTTTGAATGATTTTCACTAAATACTCCAACTCTTTTCGCTGGATAATGATAGCGCTTTCGTTCATTATCGTAATCTTGATTTTGTGGAATACTTATGTGTTTTTTCAGAACTTTAAGGAAGAAGAACGGGTAAAGATGGAAAACTGGTCGTTTGCTCAAGATGAACTTATAAAGTCTGACAAAAATACCAACTTAAACCTTACCCTTAAAATCCTACAAAGTAACAATACTACACCTATGATTGTTATAAATACAGATGGTAGTATTGATAATCATTCCAATTTAAACGATAATAAAATAAACGACCCTAAATATGTTGAGAAGATTGTAAATCGTTTTAAACAGGAAAACGCTCCAATTAATGTGATTATAAATGGAAAAGTACTGCAAACTATTTATTATGGTAATTCCCCTTTACTAAACAAATTGAAATACTACCCTCTGGCTTTATTATTGATTATTTTTCTTTTCGCAGGTGTGATCTACTTTTTTTATAAGAGCAATAAAAATGCTAGTCAAAATAAATTATGGAGTGGTATGGCAAAAGAAACCGCACACCAAATTGGCACACCGCTATCCTCTTTAATTGGGTGGACTGAGTTATTAAAAACCGAAAACGTTAACCCTGAATATATTACTGAAATTGAAAAAGATATAGACAGGTTACAAACTATTACAGAACGTTTTAGCAAAATAGGATCGTTACCAACATTAGAAACAACTGATATTGTTGAAGAGACTAAACAAGCCTACGAATATTTAAAACGACGTTCTTCAGATTTAGTGGAATTTAATATTATTACTCCTGACGACAATATCCTAGTAAAAATAAACAAACAACTATATGGGTGGACTATTGAAAACTTAGTTAAAAATGGCATTGACGCTATGAAAGGCAGAGGTAAAATTACCATTGAAATTACACAACTAGAACACCATGTAAAAATAAATGTAAGTGATACAGGTAAAGGTATCCCTAAAAAGAATTTTAATACAATTTTTGAACCTGGCTATACTACCAAAAAGCGAGGTTGGGGTCTAGGTTTATCGCTTACAAAACGTATTGTTGAAGATTTTCATAATGGCAAAATAAAAGTACTAGAATCTACCCTAGGCAAAGGTTCTACTATACAAATAAGTTTAAACAGAGCGCATCAATGAGAACCGAAAACCTAATTACAATACATACTGCTGCTTTAAAAAATAATTGTCCTGAATGCTTTAGTAAAGATGGGTTGCAACTTACATTTAAACAAAAATGCATTGAAACTTCATTCTATAAAGCTATCACTAATAGCATAAGTCATGAAATATATTGTAACTCCTGCAACAGCAGTATTTACCCAGAGCGTTGGACGGATGATATAGAACGTGTTTTTGAATACCATAAAAAAGCATTAACATCTAAACCAACATCAAAAAAATTTAAAAAAATATTCTGGGCAGTATTTATTATAGGAACATTAATCGCTATTGCATTAATAGCTTTAGCGCTATTTAACTCAAAGTAATTATCCTAAAAATTCTTAGCAATGGCTGCTGCTGTTTTTTCAAAATTTTCAGGACCCATTTTCACTTTTTTAATAAAACGGGCATCGTCCATGGAATGTAACGGAATTAAATGCACATGCGCATGTGGTACCTCCAGACCTATAACTGAGATCCCTACTCTATTGCAAGGTATTGTTTTCTCAATCGCTATTGCGACCTTTCTAGAAAAATGCATCAATCCATTGTAAGTAGCCTCATCTAAATCAAACAATTTATCAACTTCTTTTTTGGGTATACACAAGGTATGGCCTTCTGTATTTGGGTTTATATCCAAAAATGCAAAAAACTCATCAGTTTCAGCTACCTTATAACAAGGAATTTCTCCGTTAACTATTTTAGTGAAAATTGAAGCCATTAATAATTACAATTACCTAGATATTTCAATGATATCAAATTTCATTACACCATTAGGTACTTGAATTTCAGCTACCTCCCCGACAGATTTTCCGAGAAGCCCTTTACCTATAGGAGAATTTACAGAAATTTTACCCGAAGCCAAATCTGCTTCTCCATCAGCAACTAAAGTATAGGTCATTTCCATACCATTAGTTTGATTTTTTATTTTCACTTTAGATAGTACCAAGGCTTTAGAAGTATCCAATTGGGATTCATCAATCACACGGGCGCCTGCCAAAGCTTCTTCCAATTTAGAAATACGCATCTCCAACATACCTTGAGCTTCTTTTGCAGCATCATACTCAGCATTCTCACTTAAATCGCCTTTATCTCTTGCCTCGGCAATCGCTTTTGATGCCTTTACGCGCTCAACATCCTTTAGTTGTTGTAACTCGTCTCGCAATTTTTTTAATCCCTCAGGTGTATAGTAAGATACTTTACTCATAACTTCATATTAAATAATTAATAATTTCTTTCGTTATAGCTAAAAAAGATCCCGAAACAAGTTCGGGACAAAAGAAAAAATCCCGCTTTCACGAGATTGTAAAGCAAATATACAAAATATTTAAGTGCGTTTGTATTTTATTGTAAATTGCGGTCTAATTTTCAAGATTTTATGAGAATCCTCATTGCCTTTATAAGTTTACTTGTATTTACCAACTGTAGCAGTAATTCAGTAAACGACCAAAACTGCCAGTTTCTATTAGATGTCACAGTAAACGAGTCTATTAATTTAAACTTTCCTGTATATAGTCAGTTGCAATTTCCAAGCAACCCTACCTATATTCCAAATATTGGCAATGGAGGCATCATAGTAACAAACACAGGTAGTGGTTTTGCCGCTTTTGATGCCGCAGATCCTAATCGCATATTTGAAGCCTGTTCTATTTTAACTATTGAGGGTCTCAATGGTGTAACCAGTTGCGACGATAAAAATGAATATAATTTATTTACAGGGGAACCCGTTAATAACGGCAATTTAAGATGCTCCCTTAGGCGGTATCGTACGGAATTAAATGGTAATATTTTGGTAATATTTAACTAAACTATCAACCTAATCAATACCACCTTTTAGATTTACAAAAGAAACATTCTCTAAATTGTTTTCTAAAAAAGTTATGGCTCTTGCACTTCTAATTCCAGATTTGCAGTAGACTACCAATGGCTTAGTTGTATCAATTTCTTTATACCTAATAGCCAATTCGCCTAAAGGTATGTGTTGCCCTCCAATATGGTGTTGTTCTCTTTCCCAAGCTTCTCTTACATCTAACAAATTGTATATGTCTTTATTAGCATCTAAATCTTCTAGCGTAATTTCTTTTTCTATTTGAGGAATGCCACAAAAGACATCGTAATTCGATTCTAAATTTGTAATGTTTAAGCTTTCGTTTTTACCAAACTTAAATTGCATTTGTTGCATTGTAAGCGCATTAAACGTCAATAGTTTTCCAGAAAGTATTTCTCCTAATCCTAAAATTATCTTCAGTGTTTCGTTGGCTTGATAGTTACCTACAATACCTGGTAGCACACCTAAAACGCCAATCTCTGAACACGAAGGCACAGACCCATGTGAAGGAGGTGTTGGATACAAACATCTATAGGTTGGTCCGTTGTTATAATTGAATACGGTTACTTGCCCTTCAAACTTAAAAATTGAACCAAAAACTAGTGGCTTATTGGTTATTACTGCAGCATCATTGCACAAATATCTGGTTTGAAAATTATCGGAACCATCAACAATAATATCATAATTTTCAAATAATACTAAGGCATTTGTAGTACTTAAAAACTCTTGATGTACATTAAATTCCACATAAGGATTTAGTTGTTTTAACCTAATGGCTGCACATTTTGCTTTTGGTTTTTCTACATCATCAACTGTATATAAAATTTGACGTTGTAGGTTAGACATATCAACGGTATCTCCATCTACAATTCCTATAGTACCCACACCTGCTGCTGTTAAGTATTGAAGAATTGGGCAACCTAATCCGCCAGCACCAACTACCAATACTTTGGCTTGTTTTAGCTTTTCTTGTCCTTCTAAACCAATTTCATTTAATAGTAAATGACGGCTATAGATTTTTTTTTCGTTTTGACTTAACATTGTTTTTGAACTAAAGATATCTGATTAGTTAAATGCTTCCCAATCTTTCCAAACAGGTTCTAAACCTTGTTTTACCAACATACTGGCAATGTCTTCTGTTGGTCTTTCATCTGAAATTTCAAACTGCTCTAAAGTTTGTGGATCTACAGTATAACCTCCTGGATTGGTTTTAGATTCTGCACTTATAGAAGTAATTCCTAAATTAACGATGTTGTTTCTAAAGGTTTCACTTTCTCTGGTAGATAATGACAATTCTACGTCTTCATCTAACAATCGAAATGCACAGATAGTCTGCACTAAATCTCTATCGGTCATTTCAACTTTAGGTTCTAAACCTCCACTATGTGGTCGTAATCTTGGAAATGAAATAGAGTATTTAGTTTTCCAGTAGGTTTTCTGTAAATATTTTAAGTGTAAAGCTGTAAAAAAACTATCTGCTCTCCAATCTTCTAAACCAAACAAAGCACCTAAACCAATTTTATGGATGCCTGCTTTTCCTAATCTATCTGGTGTATCTAAACGGAAGTTAAAATTAGATTTTTTTCCTTTGGGATGATGTTTTTTATATTCGGCTCTATGGTAGGTTTCTTGGTAAACCAAAACTGCGTACAAGCCAGCTTCTATCAAATCTTCATATTCGTCTTGATGTAATGGCTGTACTTCTATAGTAATGTTAGAAAATTTATCATTAATAAGTGCTATAGCATGTTTAATATAAGGCACACCTACTGTTTTATTGGCTTCTCCTGTTACCAGTAAAATATGGTCATAGCCTTTTTGTTTTATAAACTCAACTTCTTTAATAATTTCAGCATCTGTTAGAGTTCTTCTTGGAATTTTATTGGTCATGCTAAACCCACAATAGGTACAAATGTTTTGGCATTCGTTAGACAAATACATAGGGATGTACATTTGAATGGTATTGCCAAATCGTTTCTTGGTAATGGCTTTACTCTGAATGGCCATTTGCTCTAAAAAAGGGGTAGCTGCAGGAGATAGTAATGCTTTAAAATCTTCTAAATCTCTTTTTGATTTTTGTAATGCAAACGTTACGTCTTGGCCTGTTTTGGCATTAATACTGGCCAAAGTTTCATCCCAGCTATAAGTATCGAATATGTCTTGAAATGTACTATTCATTTTAATTTAAAAAACTAGTTAGTGGGCTACTTGCTTCTGCATGTTGTTTTACACTTGCTAATTTTGCATTGTATGCCATTCTACCCGCTTGCACCGACATTTTAAATGCTTTTGCCATTTCAACTGGATTTTGTGACACAGCAATTGCTGTATTTACCAAAACGGCATCTGCACCCAATTCCATAGCATAAGCGGCATGAGATGGTGCTCCAATACCTGCATCTACCACTACAGGTACGTTACTTTGTTCTATTATTATTTCTAAGAAATCATCGGTTTTCAACCCTTTATTTGTTCCAATTGGTGCTCCTAAAGGCATTACACATTGCGTTCCTACTTCTTCTAAACGTTTACACAATACTGGGTCTGCATGAATGTATGGCATTACAACAAAACCTAATTTTACCAGTTCTTCTGCTGCTTTTAAGGTTTCAATTGGGTCTGGCAATAAATATTTTGGGTCTGGATGAATTTCCAATTTAATCCAGTTGGTTTCTAAAGCTTCACGTGCTAATTGTGCTGCAAAAACAGCTTCTTTAGCATCTCTTACTCCAGAGGTGTTAGGTAACAAATTTACATGTGGTTGATTGATACTTTGCAACATTTTGTCTTGCTCATCTTCTACATCAACTCGTTTTAAAGCCACTGTTACTAGCTCACTTTCTGAAGCTAAAATGGCATCAGCCATGAGTGCATTAGAACTAAATTTACCTGTTCCCGTAAATAGTCTCGAGTTAAATTCTTTATTGGCTATTTTTAATGTATCGCTCATTTTTTTATTTTTTAAAACTATAACGCTGTTCCATAACACTTCCGGTATTTAAGAGTGTATGGAATGCTTTAATTTTAGTAAAGTCTTTGGTTATTTCTCCTGAAATTGCAATGCCGTGAATTCCTGTGGTTAGCAACTCAGTAACGTCTTCTATTGTAATGCCTCCAATGGCTATTACAGGCGTTTCCGTCTTTAATTCTTCTATTATGGATTGATATCCCTCATTGCCTAAAATAGGACTTAAATTGTCTTTTGTACTTGTAAATCTAAATGGTCCTAAACCAATATAATTTACTTGCTTTTCAATAAGTGTTTTGCAATCTTCAAGGGTATTTGCTGTGCCTCCTATAATTTGCCAGCTTTTCAATTCCTTTTTTGCAACTGTTGGGCAGGTATCTGTTTTTCCTAAATGCACTCCATCTGCATTTACCTTTTTTGCAATCTTATAATGATCATTAATAATTAACCTTGTTTGGTAATAGCTCGTTATTTCTCTAACTTCTTCAGCGGCTTTTAATACTTTTTTTTCTGAAATATTTTTTAATCGCAATTGCACCAATTCTGCTCCATGTTGACATGCTTTTTGAATATTTTCTATATGCGCCTTAGCGTTTGCGCCTTGTGATATGTAGTGTAGTTTGTTAATAGCCATTGGCTTTTAGCTTTTAGCTATTGGCTGATGATAACCCAATAGCGTTTTATTTGAATTTAAAAATTGCTCTGTATAATATTTGGCTGCTCTAGCTGCATCTTCTAACTGCATTTCTAAAGCGATGTTACTTGCTAAAGATGATGACAGCACACAACCACTACCATGTTTTTCGAACACGCTTTTTGCTTTAGGTGCTATATTGGTTTGTACAATGGTATTGTAGTATAACACATCCCATCCTTTTTTGTCGTTTCTATGTCCGCCTTTTAAATAGATATTGGTTTTTTCTGAAATATGTGCAATAGTGTCTTCTAAATTTTTTGCTGGATAAAGTTGCTTAATTTCATCATAATTGGGTGTAATGACGAAACACTTCTCAAAAATTTGGTCTAACACATCTTGATTTTCGGTGGTATGAAAATCAAAACCTGCTGTAGCTTTAATTACTGGATCTAACACTATTTTTATGTTTGCGTTTAATTGATGAAGTGTATTCAATATTGCTAACAATACATTCCAACTTTTTACAATACCTATTTTAACTACTGAAATTTCAAAACGTTCAAATAATGTTTCTATTTGAGAAACAATAGTATCTGTTTCAACCCAAACACAATCTTTAAAGTCAACATCATTTTGAATGGTAATAGCCGTACAAACCGATAATCCATACAAACCATGTGCTTCAAATGTTTTGATATCTGAAGTTAGTCCTGCTCCTCCTGATGGGTCATGACCTGCAATGGTTAGTATGTATTGTTGTGTTTTCAACTATTTTTTGATTTGCTTAAATCTTAAATGATATTCATCAATTTAAAGTCTGAAACAGGATGTTCACTGTTCCAAATGCCTCCTAAAACACCAACACCTTTAAAGCCTAACTTTGTAAACTCATCTAGGTTTTTGGTAGTAACACCTCCCATGCCTACAATGGTTTTATTAATATGATTGACATCAAATCCTCTGCCTTCATATCCTTTTTTTGATATGGATGAAAATACCGGACTCAACAAATGGTAATCAAAATGAATTGGGCAACTTTCTATGTCTTCTGTTTCATGAAAAGAGGAACTTATACTCTTATTTGTTAATATTGAGTAGTTGGTATCGAGTTTTTTTGCATATTGTTGCAAAACAAACGCTTTACTTTGTACTGAATTTTTACTAAAAATACTTCGTCTTTTTGCTTCCTGAAAATGAATGCCTTTTAAATTAAATTCATTTAGTAATTCATGATAATAATGTGTTACGATTTTATCATGATGTTTCTCGTCTATTTGATTTAAGTATTTAGTATGCTCACTATAATCTTTGTTTGGCTTTCTTAAATGATAATATTGCAATCCTTCTTCAAACAATTGATGAAGTATTTCAATTTCATTAATAACATCATGTTCTGGAGCTATAAGTACAACCATGCTTCAACTAACAAATAGTCAATTAGCAATGTATCTCACAAAAATTGCAAGAATACATTGCCAATTGTAAATTGATTATAAGTAAATCTCAGAACCTTTTTCTTTAAACTCTTCTGATTTTTCAGCCATTCCTTTTTGGAAAACTTCGTTGTTCTCGTCAATTTCATTCTCTGCAGCAAAATCACGCACTTCTTGAGAAATTTTCATAGAACAGAATTTTGGTCCACACATAGAACAGAAATGTGCAATTTTTGCGCCTTCTGCTGGTAAGGTTTCATCATGAAACTCACGCGCTTTTTCTGGGTCTAAACCAAGATTAAATTGGTCTTCCCAACGGAATTCAAAACGTGCTTTACTTAACGCATTATCCCTGTGTTGTGCCCCAGGATGTCCTTTTGCTAAATCTGCTGCGTGTGCTGCTAATTTGTAGGTTACCACACCTTCTCGAACATCATCTCTATTTGGTAAACCTAAGTGTTCTTTTGGTGTTACATAACACAATACAGCACAACCATACCAAGCAATCATAGCAGCTCCAATACCAGATGTAATATGATCGTAACCTGGTGCAATATCTGTTGTTAGTGGTCCTAGAGTGTAGAATGGTGCTTCATCACAAGCTTCTAATTGCTTGTCCATATTTTCTTTTATCATATGCATTGGCACGTGACCTGGCCCTTCAATAAAACACTGTACGTCGTGTTTACGAGCTAATGTTGTAAGCTCTCCTAAGGTTTCTAATTCTGCAAATTGAGCTTCATCATTCGCATCTGCAATAGAACCTGGACGTAGACCATCTCCTAAAGAAAAGGCAACATCATATTGTTTTAAGATTTCGCAAATTTCTTCAAAATGTGTGTATAAGAAGTTTTCTTTATGGTGTGCTAAACACCATTTTGCCATAATAGAACCTCCACGTGATACGATACCTGTTACACGTTTAGCCGTCATTGGCACGTAACGTAATAACACACCAGCATGAATTGTAAAATAATCTACACCTTGCTCTGCTTGTTCTATTAAAGTATCTTTAAAAACCTCCCAAGTTAAATCTTCTGCAATACCATTTACTTTTTCTAATGCTTGATA
Source organism: Hyunsoonleella ulvae (assembly GCF_016827605.1). GTDB lineage: Bacteria > Bacteroidota > Bacteroidia > Flavobacteriales > Flavobacteriaceae > Jejuia > Jejuia ulvae. The sequence goes on from NZ_JAEPJQ010000001.1 coordinate 548,699, forward strand.
AATTGGTACGGTTCCAATTGGTACTGGAGAGTTTCTAATAATCCATTCACGGGTTTCGTGAATGTTTTTTCCTGTAGATAAATCCATAATGGTATCTGCTCCCCATCTGCAAGCCCAAACTGCCTTTTCTACTTCTTCTTCTATGGATGATGTTGTAGCTGAATTACCAATATTAGCATTAATTTTAACCAAAAAGTTTCTACCTAAAATCATAGGTTCACTTTCTGGGTGGTTAATGTTATTTGGAATAACAGCACGACCTCTGGCTACTTCTGAACGTACAAATTCTGGAGTTATCTTTTTAGGAATTGATGCTCCAAAATCTTCTCCTGCGTGTTGTTTAGCCAACTCAGTCATTTCATCAATTTTTTGATTTTCACGGATTGCAATGTATTCCATTTCTGGAGTGATAACACCTTGTTTTGCGTAATGCAATTGCGTTACGTTTTGTCCTTTTTTGGCACGTAACGGTTTTTTTAGATGCTCAAAACGCAAGTGGTCTAAGCTATTGTTGTTTAAGCGCTCATTACAATATTCTGATGAAAATTGATCTAACTGCTCAACATCGCCTCTATCTTTAATCCAATTTTCTCGAATACGTTCAATACCATTGTGTACGTTTATCTCTTTATTTGGGTCTGTGTAAGGTCCTGAAGTATCATAAACGGTTACTGGCTCGTTAGGCGTTAATTTACCTGTCATCGAATCTTTAGTATCGCTTAATTCAATTTCTCGCATAGCGACATTAATATGTGGATGAATTTCTCCTTTTACATAAATTTTCTTTGAATTAGGGAAGGGTTTTCTAGTAATCATTCCCTGGTTTGGTGCAGTATCCTTTTTTTTCATTCTTTATTGGGTTTTGCCTTAGGCGTTTAAACTGGTATTATATATTTCACTAATGGATAACCAAAAGTTCTGTTTTTTATCCTCCTTGGGTAGCCTGAATGATTAACACATCATCTCCTTCATTCAAAACTTCTTGAGCCCAATTGTCTTTTGAAACTATTGATTGATTAATCGCTATTGCAATACCTTGATTAGGTTGCTTTAAATCCATTAGCAATTGAGCTAAAGATGTAGAAGAAGAAATTTGTTTTGTTTGATTGTTAACGCTAATTGTTATCATTCCGCTTAAATTCTTAAAATGACAACCTTAGGATTATTGTGTTGAAGAAAGTTTTTAAAACCTATATTACTTCTAATAATAACTACTTTTCCCTACGTAAGCTCTAACTTAATCAGGTTCAAAGGGTAACTCTCAGTTAACATTGTTATTCAACAAATTAACACCCCTAAAGTTGTATAGCACAAAGATAGTTAAAAATAAAAAAGTGACCTATGTATTATTTTTAATTAACAGTTTGCTAATCGATATCTGGTTTCTTTCTATTGGCCTTTTTTTCAGAATTGTAACGCTTGTTTTTTAAACGCTTTTTAATAACAGATTTTGGAATTTTTGTAGGAACACGTTCTTTCTCTTCTTTTAAAGCGATTTTTATTAGCTCTAAAAAACGACCAATTACTATTTCTTTATTTTTATGTTGACTACGAGAGTCATCACATTGTAGTATTAAAATACTTCCTTTGGTTAATCTATTCTTAAGTTTTTCAGTAATGGTATTTTTCTGAATATCGTCCAATGCTACAGAAGCTAAAACATCAAAGCTTAATTCTACTTTCGAAGATACCTTATTTACATGCTGACCTCCAGCTCCAGAACTTCTTACTGCTTTAAATTTTAGTTCTTTTAGTAAATTATCTTCGTCGAACATTGTTAATTTTGGTGTGCTGGTTTTAGTAAATCATTCACAGTTTTTACAGGATTGAACGTTTCTACAGGAACTTCAACAAAGATGGAATTCCAATGTGCCATACTCCCATTCCATAATCCTGGAAGTTCAAGTGCTTGTATATCTATCCCATTTTGTGTTTTCATGGTAATAAAAGCGGCTTCAGGATCTACGTAATCTAGTAAATTAAACTTTTCTCCTTTATAATTTTTCACACCACAAACCAAATCAGTAGGATTAAAATGAGTTGCTTTGTAAACAATGGATTGCTGTTGACGTTTTGTGAAATCTATCTGAGCAAACTCTACTATCTGTAAAGAAATCTCACCATTTTTATGTTCTACCCAAAATGGACCACCTCCAGGCTCTCCTTCATTTTTAACCATTCCGCAAACTCTTATAGGACGATTTAGCTTTTCACGTAAATAGCTTACCTTCCGCTCAAAACTAAAACTTCCAAAATCTGGATTAACATCTATATTTAGTTGCTTTCTTAAAAAATAAGCCATAGCAGTAATATCTGCTTCATTAATCTCTCCTCCATCAAGTTGATGTAAGTATTCAAAAACTTGCTTTTGCTTGTGTAATAAAACACCCGCAAGTAGTTTTTTGTATTTCGCATCAACTTCATTCTTTTGTCTTACAATGATGTTATCTATATTTTTTATAAAAATAACATCACTATCAAGATCGTTTAAGTTTTCTAATAATGCACCATGTCCTCCAGGTCTGAATAAAATTGAGCCATCTTCATTTCTAAAAACTTTTTCATCTTTAGTTAATGCCAAAGTCTCTGTAGCTTCTTTTTGGTATGAAAATGAGACATGAAAAGCTACTTCTAGTGCTCCCTCTAATTTAGACTTTACCTTTTCCAATTCCTTCTTAAAATAAGGTTGGTGCTTTTCTGAAACAGTAAAGTGAAGTGCAGCCTTTTTCTTTGAAGATGCGTACAAAGAGGATTCGAACAGATGCTCCTCAAAAGCAGTGACATACTTACCATTATACTTATGAAATGGCAATAACCCCTTAGGGAAAAAGCTGTAGTTTAATTGATCTTCACTAAGCATCATATTTACAAACTGCAAATACCTTTCCTCATTACTTAAATCTGAATAATTTGGAACTTGTGCTTTTATGCAATGCATTACCTCATCATAAAAAGGGAATTCCCCCAATCGCGATGTAAATGTCTCAATTAAATCATCCCCATATTTTTCAAGATATTTTTTTATACTATCTCTAGATGGATTAAAACGCTTTAAAAATTGAAATAAAAACTTAAACATACGTGTTGCTGCCCCTGAGGCTGGTACAAACTTCACAATATCTAATCCTTCTTTTTCTTTTAAATAAAAGTCTATAAAATCATTAGTTTGTTCGCTATCATAAGCATGAATCCCACGTCCAATCGTTGCTGCAGACAACAAATTAGAATGTGTCATTCCGTTTTTTAAACGCTCAACCTGAGCATTTACTTGATCGATAGAAATCCCTTTATCTTCAATTTGTTTTATGTCTTTATTCGTAAACATCACGTAGTTTTGTCTTATTAATTCATCTTTAAAAGCACTAAATATTGCTTTTATATTGTTGGTTTATTTTTTTTAACAACAACTTCTCCAACAGGGTGGTTAATATAAGTTAAAAATGTAAACTGAAAGCGTTTTCTATATCACATTGTTCTTTTAAAACTAAAAAAATACAATAGTCCTCTTTAAAATATCATCGCTTTGACAATGTGTTTAAAAACGATTCATCTTCCTCAAAAGCAGTGCCAACAACAACCAGATCTGCTCCTGCCGCAAAAGCATCGTTCAACTGCGTTTTAGTTTTAATACCACCTCCAACAATTAAAGGGATCTTTACCTCTTTTTTTACTCTTTTAATAATTTCCTTTGGAATGGGGTAACTTGCTCCACTTCCAGCTTCTAAATACATCAATTGCATTCCTAATAACTGCCCTGCCTTTGCAGTATCAACAATAGTTTGCAAATTCTCTCTTGATATAGCTTCTGTTTGAGTTACTCTGGATACCGCTGTTTTTACACCTCCATCAATTAATATATATCCCGTAGGTATTACTTCTAGAGTAGTCTCTCTCAATTTAGAAACTGCCTCAACATGCTTTCCTATTAAATAATCAGCATTTCTCCCAGACAATAACGACAAAAACAACAAGGCATTCGCCGAATTAGTGATTTGAGTAACATCTCCTGGAAATAAAATAATCGGTAAATCGGTAAATGTTTTTATTTTATGAACCAAAGCCTCAGTAGCATCTGCATCTACTATACTGCCACCAACAAAAATATGGGTAGCAATAGAGTTATTTACTTTTTCAATGAAACCTCCAGTATTTTTCAATTCAAATTTATCTGGATCAATTAACACAGCAAATAATTGTTCTCCTTTTTCTTTAGCCTTTAATATATTTTGGTAAACATTCATTATGCAATAGCGTAAGCACAGGTAAAACCTTCAAACTCAAGAAACTCAATATTATATCGCTTTTTAACACTATTATAATCAATCCAAGCAACTGTTTCAGCATCAGTAATATTAAATGGAATGACAAGACAATGCGCTTTAAAACTTAATCCAGGTGTGCAAAACAACTTGTATAACGATTCTTTTACACACCAAATTATGGTTAATTTTTTGATATAATCTTCATCTACTTCTTTTAAATAGGAAAACTCATAATCCACAAACTTATGAGCTATTATCGAAATTTTATCGCGTTGTTTCTCCACATCTATCCCTACAATAAAATCGCTAATAATAACCGCAGAAAAATTAAAGGAATGTGTTATAGAAATTTGCTTACCATCTGTTAGGTGTGGTTTCCCAAATTCATCATAAAACAAATCTTTATCAGAATACCCAAATTCTTGCAACAACCATCTTACACTTAAAAATCCCCTTTGGTGCAATTCACTTTTCATCCCTAAAACACGCTCAAGGGAATTGGGTTTTAAATTTACACGTGCCATCAGCGCATCAAAAGACTCGGTAATCTTCCAGATTTTAACAGTAGTTTGTGAATTTGGACTAATAGTTTTGTAAAGTGGCATTTAGTATTCTAAAACTTAATAGTTATCTTTGCAACGCCTAAGACGAGTTACATAATTGGGTAGGCGAATTTAACCAAATTATAGGCCAATCCCAATCAACTTTAGGTTTAAAATAAAAGAAAAAAGTTACTATGAGCACAAAAACAATTCCTTACGTTGCAAACAAAGTAAAAGACATCACTTTAGCAGATTGGGGTAGAAAAGAAATAGAATTAGCAGAGGCAGAAATGCCAGGCTTAATGAGTCTTCGTGAAGAATATAAAGATTCCCAGCCTTTAAAAGGGGCAAGAATTGCTGGTTGTTTACACATGACTATACAGACTGCTGTTTTAATTGAAACACTACAAGCACTGGGTGCAGAAGTTACTTGGAGTTCTTGTAATATCTTTTCAACACAGGATCAAGCTGCTGCCGCTATTGCCGCTGCAGGCACTGCTGTATACGCTTGGAAAGACATGACCGAAGAAGAGTTTGATTGGTGTATTGAGCAAACCTTATTTTTTGGAGAAGATAGACAGCCTCTTAATATGATTTTAGATGATGGTGGTGATTTAACCAATATGGTTTTAGATAAATACCCAGAACTAGTTCCAGGAATTAAAGGCTTGAGTGAAGAAACCACAACTGGTGTACATAGATTATATGAACGTGTAAAAAACAGCACATTACCATTACCAGCTATAAATGTAAATGATTCTGTTACGAAATCTAAATTCGATAACAAGTACGGCTGTAAAGAAAGTGCTGTTGATGCTATACGTCGCGCTACTGATGTAATGCTTGCTGGGAAACGTGTGGTAGTTTGTGGTTATGGCGATGTTGGTAAAGGTACTGCAGCATCATTTAGAGGTGCAGGAAGTATTGTAACTGTTACTGAAATTGATCCTATTTGTGCATTACAAGCTGCAATGGATGGTTTTGAAGTTAAAAAACTGGAAACTGTTGCCCCTGTAGCAGATATAGTAATTACTACTACTGGGAACAAAGACATTGTTCAAGCACAACATTTTAAAGCTTTAAAAGACAAAGCTATTGTGTGTAATATTGGACATTTTGATAATGAAATTGATATGGCTTGGTTAAACGAAAACCATGGACATACAAAAAACACCATTAAGCCTCAAGTTGATAAATATACCGTGAACGGAAAGGATATCATCATTCTTGCTGAAGGCAGATTAGTAAATCTTGGTTGTGCAACTGGGCATCCAAGTTTTGTAATGAGTAACTCATTCACTAATCAAACATTAGCTCAAATTGAACTTTGGAACAATAGTGACAAGTACGAAAATGATGTATACATGTTACCAAAGCATTTAGATGAAAAAGTAGCAAAACTACACTTAGCTAAAATTGGTGTTGAGCTTACCGAACTTAGAGAAGAGCAGGCTGAATATATTGGTGTAAAAGTTGAAGGGCCTTTTAAGCCTGAGTATTACAGATACTAATATAGATTTATTAGATTACTAGATATTTAGAAATCCCAAGCAGTAATGTTTGGGATTTTTTTATTGACATCTACTTTAAATTAATGAACTCGTGAGTATAAAAATTTTACCTGTCACTGCTGTTGGGTCGGGAACCCCGATATAAAACTTGTGCTCAGCACAGACAAAGCATTCATTCCTTAATGTATAAAAAATCGTTAAAATCTAAAATAGAGGTAGCTGTTTTTTATCTTTGTTTGCCTAAAGAATTATCATTCCTTACTTAGGTAGGAATCCACATAAGACACATATATTAAACAACAAGATTCCTGCCTTCGCAGGAATGACAATAGTTACTATGAAATACACAACACTACCACATACCGATATAAAAGTTAGTAAAATATGCTTGGGGTCTATGACCTGGGGTAACCAAAATACAGAAGCTGAAGGCCACGAGCAACTTGACTATGCTTTTGATAAAGGTGTAAACTTTATTGATACGGCAGAATTATATCCCGTACCGGCAACCCCAGAAACCCAGGGAAAAACCAGTGAGATTATAGGCACATGGCTTAAGAAAACTGGGTTTAGGGACAAGGTAGTATTAGCGACAAAAATTGCTGGTCCTGGAGATTACACAGCGCATATCCGCAAAACAGGGTTTAGTCCGCAGTCTATAAAAGAAGCGGTAGATGCTGAGTTAAAACGTTTACAAACAGATTATATAGACCTCTACCAATTGCATTGGCCAGAGCGCGAAACAAACACATTTGGGGTAAGAGACTATAAGCACAACCCTAGTGATGCTTGGGAAGATAATTTTAAAACCGTATTGGAAACTTTAAACGAGCAGGTTAAAGCTGGGAAAATTAGGCACATAGGCTTATCTAATGAAAAAGCTTGGGGCACCATGCGCTATCTAGAAGAAAGCAAGAGTAATAATTTGCCAAGGCCTATTACTATACAAAACCCTTACTCTATGTTATGCAGAACTTTTGAAGGGGATTTGGCAGAGGTATCTTTAAGAGAAAATATTGGGCTATTAGCATACTCACCAATGGCATTTGGTGTACTTTCAGGAAAGTATATCACAGGCAACGTAGCAGACAATGCACGTTTAAAATTGTTTCCAAACTTTGCAAGATACAGTGGTACGCAATCTACAGAAGCCACTAAACGTTATTTAGAAATTGCAGAGAACAACGGATTAACACTAGCACAAATGGCATTGGCATTTGTAAACCTACGCCCATTTGTAACTGCAAATATCATAGGTGCCACCACTATGAAACAACTTAAAGAGAATATTGATAGTATTACTATAGATTTAAGTGAAGATATCCTATCGCAAATAAATGATGTGCATGGTGCTATTCCTAATCCTGCGCCTTGATAACTAAGAAGAATTCAATTCATGAAGAAATTTGAAGAAGTTATTCGTTCAAAGTCTTTAAATCTAAACGAGGATAATTCATATAGTGGAAGTTTTAGAGACTATTTTAATTCTAGATTGGATGAATATTTAGATTTGATATCATTGTTGGATGTCTCCACTATAGACTTTAAGAAGCATAAATCAACTAATAGAGGGATCAATTTAAATCAAACAGATTTGGTTGAAGGCTTAAAAGAAACTATTGCATATTACTATGATGGAAATCCAGCAAAAGCTTATAATAGGTTAAAAAAAGCTATAGATCAAAGGTTAAAAAGGTATAGGGGACTACTCAAAATTGGGGAATACTCTTTGGGTGAGGATTTTTATAGAATTAGAATTACAAAGGGGAATTCAAGCTATAATTCGAAAAATTTTTTTCATATACCATTTGATTTGAGAGGTAAGGTTTCTACACAAAGATTCAGTATCCCTGGTTTTCCTTCTTTATACCTTGGTAGAACTGCTTATGTCTGCTGGGAAGAATTGAATAGACCAAATTTGAGCGATTTTCATGTTGTTCGTTTAGAGTCTATTGAAAAGATAAAGTTTATTGATTTAGCACCACCTTACTTAAATTCTAATATCAACGATATTGAATACTATAAGTATTTAATGACATGGCCATTAATTTTTGCTTGCACGATTAAGGTTAAACATCCAGACGAAGTTTTTAAGCCAGAGTATGTTATTCCCCAGCTATTGCTGCAATGGACAAGGCAAGAAAAAGAAATAGATGGAATTAGATATTGGTCGACTCACATCCAACACAGCCCTTTGAGTTTTAAAGGTGAACTCTACAATATTGTTTTACCTGTTAAAGAAAATTTGACTGAGGGACTATGCCCTCAATTAACAAATATCTTTGAAGCCACAGAAGTTGTTTCATGGCAAAGCATAGAACTAGCTACTGGAGGGCAGACATATTTGTATTCAGATAAAGAGAATGAAAAAATTGATAAGAAAATGGAATATTTGGAACTGATTAAGGGAACAAAATATCCTTATAGTAGTTCTGTTTTTGGTAATATAGAGAGACAACTTTCATTCTTACCGTCTAAACGGATTAGTTCTTAAAAAGTTAACTTAAAATGCATATTACTTAAATTTATGAACGTAATATTTCCACGTTAGGGATTGAACGGCATGTTTTAAATCCCCGACACAGGAGGGATTGAGTAGTGAAAGCCTGCCTAATGGCAGGCAGGCCCGACCCGAGAACTAAAGTTTCATGAAACTTTCTAAAGTATCATCGAGGGGAACGCCAAAAAACAAAAAACCCGCAAACTTTAAAAGTAGCGGGTTTTTTAATTATTTAATTTGATTACCATCTTTATCGAAAAAATGGTACTCTAGATATGTGTAAGCATCTCGGGGTAAAACTTTAACCCATTTTTTGTGTTCTAAAAACCATTTAGAACGTACAGATGGAAAGCCTTTGGTTAAAAAGGCTGCTATAAAAGGATGTGTGTTTAAGGTCACCTTCTTATAGTCTTTTTTAAATAGTCTTTCAAGATCTTGGTTAATTTTTTGCACTATACTTATTGGTGCTTCAACCTCTGCGCCATTTAAACCGTTGGGGTTTTCCTCTCGGGTTTTTATATTCATTTCTGGGCGCGTGCGTTGTCTTGTTATTTGTATCAAACCAAATTTACTTGGTGGCAGTATTTTGTGTTTTGCTCTGTCGTCCTTCATTTCTTCTCGAAGATGGTTAAAGAGCTTCTGCCTGTTTTCGGTTTTAGTCATGTCAATAAAATCCACCACTATAATACCACCCATATCGCGTAAGCGCAATTGGCGTGCAATTTCAGTAGCTGAAATTAAATTAACTTCTAAAGCAGTTTCCTCTTGGTTGTTCGATTTATTAGATCTGTTACCGCTGTTTACATCTATAACATGAAGGGCTTCGGTATGTTCTATCACCAAATAGGCACCTTTTGTCATGGAAACGGTTTTTCCAAATGAGGTTTTTATCTGTCGCTCTATCCCGAACTTTTCGAAAATAGGGACACGATTTTGATACAGTTTTACTATTGATTCTTTCTTTGGTGCAATTTCTTGCAAATACTCTTTAATTTGGTAGTACAATGTTTCGTCATCAACTGTTATTCCTGTAAAGGTGTCGTTAAATATGTCTCGTAGAATAGACGAGGCTTTATTCATTTCTCCTAATACTTTACTGGGATGATGGGCTTTGTACAGTTTTTTACACATTGCATTCCATCGCTGGAGCAAATTTTGTAAATCTTTGTCTAATTCGGCTACTTTTTTGCCTTGTGCTACAGTACGAACAATAATACCAAAACCTTGCGGTGTGATACTTTTTACCAAACGTTTTAAACGATCTTTTTCTTCGCGAGAGTCTATTTTCTGTGAAATAGAGATGCGATTGGAAAAAGGCATTAAAACAATATATCTACCGGCTATAGACAACTCTGATGTTATTCTTGGGCCTTTTGTAGATATTGGTTCTTTTACTACTTGTACTAATAGCGATTGATTGGATTTTAAGACGTCGGCTATTTTGCCATCTTTCTCAATATCCTTTTCAAATGGGAAGTTTTTTAAAGAAAAATCTTTTAGTTTACCTGTGCTTACACGTTTTGTGAATTTTAAAAGAGAAGGCAATTTAGGACCTAAATCATGATAGTGTAAAAATGCATCTTTATCATAGCCTACATTTACAAATGCTGCATTTAGTCCTGGAACAGTTTTTCGTATTTTGGCAATAAACACGTCGCCAACCGAAAAATTGTTGTCATCTTCATCCTTTTGTAATTCAATAAGTTTTCCATCTTTTAATAAGGCAAAATCAACAGCTTCTGAATTAGATCGAATAATCAATTCTTTATCCATTGTGTTAATTTTAATTTCGCCATTGGCGAAATGGATTAAACTTTATTTTTTATGACCTGATAGATAACATTTTTTAATCTGTCAGGTCGAATACCTTAATGTTATTTAGAACAATTCGTTTCTAAATATTTCTAAGGTATTTCACAGGATTTTAATCCGTGGAGTTCAAATACATCTGTTAGATGCTAAAAAAATGTTGAACTCATTTCAAAGAACTTTGTTGTGTTTTTAAATAAAAAAAGTAGTTGTCTAACTACTTTTCTATTTATTTTTTCTTTTTGTGACGGTTAGCGCGTCTACGTTTTTTTCGCTTATGCGTCGCTACCTTATGTCTCTTGCGTTTTTTACCACTTGGCATAAATAGTGTCTTTTAAATTAATGATTTATTTTAAATGCTTTTTACTTAACTTCTACGTTAGTTTTAACACCCTCAACAAAAACTTTTGCAGGCTTAAATGCTGGTATGTTGTGAGCTGGTATTTTTATAGTAGTATTTTTAGAAATGTTTCTTCCAGTTTTTTCTGCTCTCGTTTTAATTATGAAACTTCCAAAACCTCTTAAATACACATTGTCACCACTTTCTAAAGATGTTTTTACTTCTTCCATGAAAGATTCTACAGTTGCTTGTACATCTCCTTTTTCAATTCCTAGCTTCTCAGAAATCTTTGCTACTAAATCAGCCTTTGTCATTTTTCAGTCTTTTTAATATTTGGGTTTATAAATTTTATAAAGGGATGCAAATATATGCATTTAAAATTCAATAAATCAAACCTAATTCACTAAAATTTAAGATTATAAACGTTTATTTTAGCACTTGGTAGAAAATAAAAGCATGTCGTTTTCAAATATTTTAATCAACTGGTATTCAGATAATAAGAGGAATTTACCTTGGCGAAAAACTAAAGATCCATATTTTATTTGGCTTTCAGAGATTATTTTACAGCAAACACAAGTTAAGCAAGGGTTACCATATTACGAAGCTTTTGTATCTCAATTCCCTACTGTTTTCGACCTTGCTAAAGCTGAAGAGAGCGAAGTACTAAAACTATGGCAGGGACTTGGTTATTACTCCCGTGCAAGAAACTTACATTTTACTGCCAAGTATATTGTTGATGAACTTAACGGCGAATTTCCCAATACTTATAAAGGTCTTTTACAATTAAAAGGTGTTGGCGATTATACAGCAAGTGCCATTGCATCAATTTGTTTTGATGAACCAGCTGCTGTGGTAGATGGTAATGTGTACCGTGTGCTATCTCGTTATTTTGGAATTAACACTCCTATAAATTCTACTGCTGGCATTAAAGCATTTAAAGCTTTAGCTCAAGAACTAATCCCTAAAAAAGATCCTGCTACGTTTAACCAAGCCATAATGGAATTTGGTGCTACACAATGCCGTCCTAAAAACCCCGATTGCATGTTTTGTCCGTTTCAAGATACATGTGTAGCATATAACAAAGGAATGATTGATACCCTACCCGTAAAGTTAAAAAAGCTAAAAGTAAAGCAACGCTATTTTAATTTTTTAGTATTTCTGTCTGAAGACAAACAAACCATTTTGGAAAAACGAGAAGGCAAAGGCATTTGGCAAAACCTATATCAGTTTCCTTTAATTGAAACAGAACAGCATCTTGAATATGATGCGTTTTTGAAATTGGTTAAAAAACAGCCAAATTTAAAAAATAAAGCTTTTGAATTGCACCAATATAATAATGTACCCAAAGTACATAAATTGTCACATCAACATTTAAATACTACCTTTTGGACTATTACTATGGATACTGTTGAAAATGGAATTCCTTTTGAAAAGATAACTGAATATCCTGTACCTATTTTGATTGGAAAGTTTATTGAGGGGTTTGGGGGCTTTTAGCTAAGTTTTTTGCAATACGTTCATTTATAATGCAGAACAGTATTTAAAAATTAGCACATTATCGATATACATCTTTTCCTTCAATTCATTAAAGGCTTTAAAAAACTCTTCGTTAACAGATTCTAATTCGCTGTCATAATGTTTTTCAATTAAAGAATTCAAATTCATCTTTATTTTTTTAAGATCTGCTTTCATACTAAAATCAACAATAGAGATATTACAATTTTCAGCTATTCTATAATCGATTCCTTCTTCTTGGAATTTTTTACCCCAATTAAATTATAAACTCTTTCATTTTCAATTAATAAAATCTTGTCTCCAACTCCAAATTGTTTTTTTTCAAACAATTTTACATCTATTATTTTTTCGGGACTAAACTTTATTCTATTTCTTGGTAGAAAAAAGTCTAATTCAAAACTTTCAGATAAATTCAAACTATGAACTTCTGTGTATATGTAAGGTGTATTATGGAATTCTCTGGAAAAATAATTCAAAAATGATTCTTTGTCACTTTTAAAACCATCTGAATATGTATAATGATAAACATAACCCCTTATTTTTTCATTTCCATTTTGTAATTCTATTTTATATCTAAAAGCTAATCCAGCATCTGCATATGAATTTATACTTAGAATTAATAAAAAAGTTAGAATTAATAATTGTCTCATCTAATAATTTGATAACTATTTTACCACAACGTAATTAACACAATTGCGTTCATCATCAAATATAAACAAATCTTTAGTTCAAAATTAGCTTTAATTTTAGGCTTGTGCAGAAAGTAAAAAACGTTCATCTTTTTTTAAATAGCTAGCAAATAGGTCCGCGTTAGGGATTGCAGCGGCATCCTTTTTTGAGGCACGAGAAAAAGATATAGCGGAAAGCCTGCCCCACAAGGGAACGCCCAAAAAACAAATACATATTAGAATATTCTTATTTTTTTATTAATTTTAGAACTATGAAGTTTGAATGTCTATTTTTGCATTCTCTAAAAATTTAAAATTATGGCTGGTTCGTTAAATAAAGTAATGTTGATTGGGAATTTAGGTGATGATGTGAAGATGCATTATTTTGAAGGTGGTGGTTGTGTTGGACGATTCCCATTAGCTACGAGCGAGACCTACATGAGCAAACAAACCAATGAGCGTATTACCAATACGGAGTGGCATAATATTGTAGTGCGCAATAAAGGCGCAGAAATTTGTGAAAAATATTTAAGCAAAGGCGATAAAGTTTATATTGAAGGCCGTATAAAAACAAGAAAATGGACTGACGACAAAGGTAACGACAGGTATTCTACCGAAATACAATGTATTGATTTTACGTTTTTAAGCACCAAAAAGGACAGCGAAATGAATGCGGCTGCTAATAGTAATCCTGTACCCACTGCAAATACTACAGGAAACGAATCTACATCTAGTAACCCATCAACAGATGATAACGACGATCTTCCTTTTTAATTCAAGTATAACTAAAACCAAAGTCCTTGGATCCTGAACCCCCGAGTTTATTATTTTTAATGTTAACAATTGATTTTTCAATTGTCTCTGGTTTTATATTGCTATTCGTGCTTTTATGCTGTTCTGCTTTAATTTCGGGAGCTGAAGTCGCACTGTTTTCTCTTTCAAGAACTGATATAGATAAGCACACAGAAACAGAAAGCAAACCGTTTAAAATTATTTTACAGTTATTAGAACGCCCTAAAAAGTTGCTCGCTACTATTCTGGTAGCCAATAACTTTATCAATATTGCTGTAGTACTGTTATTCGATTATCTTGGAGATTTTATGTTTAGGGATATTACCGCTGAAATTGATTTTTATTTTTTTAAGGCAGATTTGGTATTCTTTATTAAAGTAATAGTAATCACATTTTTAATATTACTTTTTGGAGAGATTTTACCCAAAATATACGCTAGTAGAAACAATCTAAAGTTTGCTAGTATCATGGCATATCCTTTAAAAGTATTAGATGTGTTATTGTCTCCTATTAGCTTACCAATGCGCAGTACAACTTTGGGTATCCATAAACGATTGGGGAAACAAAAGTCCAACTTAAGTGTCGATCAGTTATCGCAAGCTTTAGAGTTGACAGATCATGGAGACACCTCAAAAGAAGAAAAGAAAATTTTACAAGGCATTGTATCTTTTGGAAACACCGACACTAAACAGGTAATGCGTCCTCGTATAGATATTTTCGCCCTAAATATTGAGCAAAAATATGCGGAGATCATCCCCGAAATTACAAAGCAAGGCTATTCGAGAATCCCTGTTTATGAGGAAAACATAGACCAAATTAAAGGCATTCTATATATAAAAGATTTACTACCGTATATTGAAAGAAAACAATTTGATTGGACAAGTTTACTTAGAGAGCCGTTTTTTGTTCCTGAGAATAAAAAACTTGATGATTTAATGGCAGAATTTCAAGAGAAAAAAGTACACTTGGCAGTTGTTGTTGACGAATATGGTGGCACTTCTGGTTTAATTTCTCTGGAGGATATTATAGAAGAAATTGTTGGCGATATAAGCGATGAGTTTGATGATGAAGACATAAACTATTCTAAACTAGATGACAAAAACTATGTATTTGAAGGTAAAACTGCTCTGAAGGATTTTTACAAAGTAATTAAGCTTGAAGACGATACTATTTTTGAAGATGAAAAAGGGGAGGCAGAAACCATTGCTGGTTTTGTTTTAGAAATTTCAGGTAGCTTTCCTAAGTTGCAGTCTAAAATATTTTTCAGGGATTACGTTTTTACTATTGAAGCCATGGATAAAAAAAGAATAAAACGTGTAAAAGTTACCATTAACTAATATGAAATTTAGAGCTGTACTTATATTCATTTTTACTTTAATACTCTCTTCTTGCGGGGATGAAGATTACATTCCAAAACCTAAAGCATATTTAAGATTGGATTATCCTAAAACATCATATAACATGCAAAAATTACCTGAAATACCCTTGGCTTTTGAACTAAGTAGTTTAATTGATGATGTGAAGGTTAAGCCACTTAAAAGCACTACAAAAAGCTACGGTGTAAATTTGGAATATACCGCTTTAAAAGCAACTATTTTTTTAACGTATAAGGCCATAGAAAATAATGAGCAAAACTTATACGATTACTTGAGAGACGCACAAAAATTAACGCTAGAACACACAAAAAAAGCAGATGAGATACCACGTTACCCTTACGAGAACTATCAAAATAAGGTATATGGTATGTTATCTGAAGTAAAAGGTAATGCAGCATCGCCTGTGCAGTTTTACGTAACTGATAGTACAAAACATTTTTTAACAGGTTCATTGTATTTTAAAACCAAACCCAATTACGATTCTATCTTACCAGCCGCTAACTACTTGAAAAAAGACATTCAGCGTATTATGGAAAGTATACAATGGCAAAGTAACTAGGGGTTTACCTCTATTGAAAAGATTGAATTAGATAATAACTCTTCAGAACTAACTCAATAAAAAAGCTTCCCATCTCTGAGAAGCTTCAATTTATCAACACTTAATTATTTAAATCTGAGGACTTTGTTTTTTTAACTATTCGTTGGAAAATGCATCAACATTTTTCATATCAACAACCTTGTAGATATCTGCAACACTGGTTACCGTACTTTCTAGAGCAGTTGGGCTTACTTTTGCTTCATCGTATTCTACCATAGCCAATTCTTTTTCAAAATCAACCTTAGCAAATTTTACACCTTCCATCTTAGCAATTTTCTTTTCAATGGTAGCTGCACAACCTACGGCGCAAGTCATACCCTTAACTGTAAATTCGGCTTTAGCATAGGTGGCGTTAGGGTCTAATGTTTTTTCTGAAGCCGTATCCACATCCACAGTCTTTACTTCAGGTTGCTTTTCATTTTTACAGCTTACCACTAAAAAAGCAACTAAAAGGGCTCCATAAATATATTTTGAGATGTTCATCACATTAAGTTTTTAAATTATGTTACAAAATTACTAATTAATGCCATTTATTGCCTTAAAAACTTGATTTTTGTGTTTTAAAAAATAAGTATCGCTTGTTATGAATGTAAATTCCCTAAAATGGGTATATTTAATAGTACTTTCCATTATCTGGGGCAGTTCTTTTATTCTTATAAAAAAAGGGTTAATTGGCCTAACACCAGTACAACTAGGCGCTATTCGAATCATTTTTACGTCATTTTTCTTATTTATTGTTGGTTTTAAACGTGTGCAGCACATAAAATTAAAGGAATGGAAATGGGTTATTTTAACTGGGCTTTTAGGCACATTTTTTCCAGCTTTTTTATTTGCATTTGCTGAAACTGAAATTGATAGTTCCATTGCTTCCATACTAAATTCATTAGTACCCTTAAATACTATCATATTAGGGTTTTTTATTTTTAAGATAACATCTACTAAACGGCAAGTTTTAGGTGTATTTATAGGGTTAATAGGTACATTACTTTTGGTTTTAAATGGGGCTTCTATAAACCCAGATCAAAATTACCTGTATGTTATACTTATAATAATCGCTACCTTTATGTATGCTGCCAGTGTAAATATTTTAAAAAGATATCTGCAACATGTAAATGCACTCACGATTGCTGTTGGTAATTTTGCAGTTATCCTGATACCTGCTCTTGTAATTTTAATTTGCTCTGGGTTTTTTAAAGCAGACGTTTTATCTGCTCCAAGTTTAAAGCCAGCATTGTTTTATATGCTGTTACTATCCTTATTTGGCACTGCAATAGCCAAAGTAATTTTTAATAAGCTAGTACATATTGCCACACCCGTATTTGCTTCTTCCGTAACTTATTTAATGACAATTATTGCTGTGTTTTGGGGTATTTTAGATGGTGAGCACTTTGGATTTTTACAAGCCATAGCTACTTTAATTATCTTAATTGGCGTGTATTTAGCCCATAAGCGCAAATAATAACTTATACATTTATTTGACTGTAAATTATTAAAAGTCGTTTTTTTTCACGAACTTTAAGTGATTTGAAAAAGTTAAACAAACCAATCTATTTTGAACAGTAACATTTTCTATTTACTGGTGCATCTCAATTTTAGAACAACTAAAAATTTAACTTTTTATGAAAAATTTAATCCTTCCCATTCGTTTTGGCCTAGTAACTAGTGCTGTGTTAATTGCTTATTTCTTGGTGCTTTCACTTTTTAACAAGCATACAAACCCTGCTTTTAGTTTGGTTAATGCAGCAATTACACTCTTAGGCATTTATGAAGCCATTAAAATTAGTAAACTTCAATACCCTTCTACATTCTCTTACGGCGAAGGCTTTAAAACTGGTATAGTAACGGGGGCAGTTGCCACCATAGTATTTACATTTTTTTTCCTTTTGTACGCTACCGAAATTAATGCAGATTTTTTACCCAGTTTGTTAGAAAGTATGAATTGGGGCTTTAAATCGCACATAGGGCTTATTGTGTTTATAGTTGCCATCATGGGGTTTTCTACATCCCTTGTATCAGCACTTACAGTGATGCAACTTTTTAAAAAGAGCAATAATTACGTTGAAAGTAAGTAAAACGTTTGTAGATTAATTAATTAGAATTATATTTGCACCCGCTTAAGAATATTCTTGAGTTTATAATATTTAAATTAATTAATAAAAACGTTACGCTATGTACGCAGTTGTAGAGATAGCAGGGCATCAATTTAAAGTTGAAAAAGACCAAAAAGTTTTTGTTAATCGTTTACAATCAGAAGAAGGTGCGACAATATCTTTCGATAACGTTCTTTTAATTGGAGATGGTAACAAGGTAACTGTAGGCGCCCCAGCTATAAACGGCGCTCAAGTAGGAGCAAAAGTCGTTAAACACCTTAAAGGAGATAAGGTTATAGTTTTCAAGAAGAAAAGAAGAAAAGGTTACCGTGTTAAAAATGGGCACCGTCAATCTTTAACTGAAATTATAATTGAAAGTATTGTAGCTTCAGGAGCTAAGCCAGCTAAAAAGGCTGCCCCTAAGAAAGAAGCTAAAAAAGCTGAGCCAAAAGTAGAAGCGAAAGCTGCAGCACCAAAAGCTGAGGCAGCTCCTAAAAAGGAAAAAGCAGATGATTTAAAGAAAATTGAAGGTATAGGTCCTAAAATCGCTTCAACATTAGCTGAAGCTGGTATCGCTACTTTTGCTGAGTTAGCCAAAGCTAAGCCAGAAGCAATTTCAGAAATCATTGCAAATGTTCGTGGTAACCATGTTACTGATACTTGGCCTGCACAAGCTAAATTAGCTGCTGAAGGTAAGTGGGACGAACTTAAAAAATGGCAAGACGAGCTAGACGGTGGTAAAGCATAAGCTTAGCATCAAGTTTAAAATATAAAATCGAAATAAAATGGCACATAAAAAAGGAGTCGGAAGTTCGAAAAACGGTAGAGAATCAGAATCGAAACGCTTAGGTGTTAAGATTTTTGGTGGTCAAGCAGCAATTGCTGGTAACATTATCGTAAGACAAAGAGGAAACACGCACCATCCAGGAGAGAATGTGTATTCTTCTAAAGATCATACATTACATGCCAAAGTTGATGGTATTGTAAAATTCACAAAGAAAAAAGACAATAAGTCTTATGTTTCTATAGAGCCTTTTGAAGCTTAAGAAGCTATTCTTAAAAAGTTTTAAAAACCCTTTCTGTGTACAGAAAGGGTTTTTTATTTTAATATATCCCCTGCAATCTTTAGATGATGATGTGTATGCAATCTTAAAAAGCGAAGTGTTTGTTTTTTAGACAATGTACCAAAAATAAAATGTTTAAAATGATGCGCTTCATCTAGAGTAGCTATACCTTCTACGAGACATTTTGCTGTATGTAATTGTTTTTCTAAATCTTCCTTTAAAATAGTATTTGGTGGCAATGCAATTTCAGGCGATTTTGCTTTTCCTCTAGGAATATAGTTTAAACTAAAAAGAATGATGCGGCTTAAGTTGAAATTACGTTTGTAATGTTTTGGATTAGAATTAGCCATGGTTTTAAAAACACCATTAATAACTTTTAAACTATGGGCTAATTGCCATCCTACTGAAACTTTAGAAACTGATGTGTTTACAGCTCTAAAATGAGGTATAAAAGCTTCAATTTGTGATAATTGTATCTGTAATTTTCTAATATTTGTGTTAGACATACCTAAATGTAAACATATAATTTCAAAATATTTTAGTAACTTTAAAGTATTGCATTTGTAATGTTAGAGATGTTTTACCTTAAAAATTAATGCTTATGCTTCCCTTTAGATCAGAAATTAGAAATTCCCCAACGCAACCTACAATTAAAATTTTTCTTGGTGACGAATCCTTAGACACTAGAATAAAAAAACATTTAGAGCATTTTAACGAAGTAGATACGGTTGAAATTAGAAAAAGCGTAGAACGCAACCGTGTTGGAGAACATTTAACAATATTCTTTAAAGATAATGTGGATGTATGTAGCATGAAAAAATCAATTGATTCCAGTTTGTGGTGGTATTTTGAGGAGGATTTAGTGGAATAAAGAATTTCTTGAAACCAACCATCCCTAGGGCAAGCCACAGGGGTATTTCACTGGTTTCATTTTGCCTTTAAGCCAAAAATCGAAATTCTGTATTTTAGATTCCCGTATTCACGGGAATGACAATTTCAACAGAAACCCCGATGCAAGCATACGGGAATTCTTTTTGATTAAAATATAAATTTTTACCTTCAACAATATAGTACAAAGCGTTTGAGTTATAGTTATAAACCAAACGCTTTTCTATTATCAAAGTATTACCTCTTATAGTCATCTTTATGCTATGTTTTGGATGCAAACATTCTAAAGAAAGCGCTCCTACTATAGCTAAAAGTAATATTTTAAAAGCTGAAATCATTAAAGAAAGGTATCCAATAATTGATAGTTTGAAATTAAATATCAATTTTAAAAAAAGAGGTAATTACAATACCTTAAAAGCAGACATCCTGAAAAAGAGAGTCCATTTTAAATCACTTTACAACATCGATTCCACAAAAGCTATAGATAGCGCTTCCCGCTTCATATATAATCAACTCATAAATCATTTAGTGCCACACTGGTACGGGACAACATGGGATTTTAACGGGCATACCAATATTCCTAACCAAGGCGATATTGCTTGCGGTTATTTTGTATCAACAACCCTAAAACACTTAGGTTTTAATGTGAATAGATATAAAATGGCACAGCAAGCAGGTTTAATAGAAGCACAGACTCTACAAGCTAAAAATCAACTAAAGCTATTTTCTAATGTATCTTTTAACACTTTAAAACTAAAACTGAATGAGGCATACTCTGATGGTATGTATTTTGTAGGCTTAGACAATCATGTGGGCTATATACTACTTAAAGATAAGGAACTCTATTTTTTACATTCAAGTTATTATGATGATAAAGTAATGATTGAATTGGCAGAAATATCACCTTGTTTTAGGTCTAAATTTTATGTGTTTGCTGAAATATCAACAAATAGGGATTTAATAAAAAAATGGATTTTAAACACTCATCTGGAAATACCAAACACACAATGAAACAACTTGTATTAATAAGTTTTTTATGTTTTTTCAATTTAAACTTTAGTCAAACAAATTCTAAAACTCAAACTATTCATGTTTTTGTAGCACTATGCGATAACGTTAACCAAGGTATAGTTCCTGTACCTGCTAAACTAGGAAACGGGCAAGACCCTAAAAACAATTTATATTGGGGAGCCATGTATGGCGTTAAAAGTTACTTTAAAAGAAGTAAAGACTGGACATTGGTATCTTCAACAGAGAACCCAGAAACCCATATACTAGAGCGTATTCTATTTAAACATACTACAACAAACACCTATTTACTTGCTGATGCATACGATGGCAAGTATATTAAACAAACTACAAAAGATTTTCTGGAAGCCACAGCAGGGCGAAATCCTATTACTATTAAAAAAGGTAATAAAAACTTGAAGTTTGGAGGCAATGCTAATTTACTAACTTACATTGGTCACGATGGTTTAATGGAATTTGATATTACTGGCAATTTTGAGCCAATTGATGACAAAAACCGAGATGCTATTATTTTGGCTTGTGTGAGTAAAGACTATTTTAAACCTTACCTTACACTAACAAAGGCGAATCCCTTGGTATGGTCAACAGGATTAATGTCGCCCGAAGCTTACACTCTAAAATGGGCATTGGATGGTTGGGTAAAAGACGAAACTGATTTAGAAGTAAAAAATCGTGCTGCAGAAGCCTATAATTATTATCAAAAGTGCGGCATTAAAGGTGCTAAACGTTTATTGGTTACTGGATATTGACATCTCCTATATCTAAATATACCAATACATCATTTAAACACGTTTTTAAATCATTCTTAATCTCGTTTGCCCAAAACCTAAATACAGTAAAGCCCATATCGCTTAATTGTTGATTAACCTCTCTGTCGCGCTGCATATTACGTTCTATTTTAGGAATCCAAAACTCTCGATTACATTTTAATTTATGCTTACGCTCATCCCAATTGTAACCATGCCAAAACTCGCCATCAATAAAAACTGCTAATCTATATTTTTTAATACTTACATCTGGTGTTCCCGGAATAGATTTGTTGTTTACACGGTAACGAACGCCCGCTTTCCATAACGCCTTACGAAACCGCAATTCTGGTTTGGTATTTTTACCTCGTATTTTGCTCATAATTTTAGAGCGCTTTCGGGTAGTGTAAAAACCAGATGCCTCGTTAAATCTTGGTACTTTTATTTTAGGTTCATCATAAGACACAGCAATACTAAAAATACAAATAATCTATGGTTTTGAGAAAAGCAATAAAATTTTGACGTTGCTATATTAGCAGTCCATTAAACCATACCCAGAACCCTATATAACTCAAAAAATTATTGCTCATTAAGCAATCGTGATAACTCATCTAGCTTAGGTGTTAGTATCACTTCAATACGTCTGTTTTTTGCTTTCCCTTCTTCGGTTGTGTTTGTGGCTATGGGTGCATACTCTCCCCTTCCTGCTGCTGTTAAATTTTCAGGGTTTATAGCTGCATTTTCTCTTAAAATATTTACAATTGCTGTAGCACGTTTAGTTGATAAATCCCAGTTACTGGTTAAAGCACCGTTACCAGAATAAGGTACATTATCTGTGTGGCCTTCTATTAAAACAGCAATATCAGGATTTTCGGCTAAAACGTTACCAAGGCTTCTTACTGCCGTTTTTCCATCTGTATTTACTGCCCAACTTCCTGATTGGAATAAGAGTTTGTTTTCCATAGACACATATACTTTGCCTCCTCGCTGCTCAACGGTTAATCCTTTGCCCTCAAAATCGGTTAGGGCTCTTGAGATGGCATTTTTAAGCTGCGTCATTGCCGCGTCTTTCGTGGCAATAACGTTTTCTAATTCAGCAATGCGGTTGGAACGCTCCTCTAAGGCTTTTTTCAACTTTTCTAAGCGTTCGTTTTCTGCTGCTAAAGCTTGTTCTTTAGCTTCTAACTGTGCTAAAAGCTCTCTGTTTTTTTGAGAGTTTTTAGCAATGGCTGCAGAGCTGTTCTTTTCTAAAGCAGCGTAAGATGCCTTTAAATTATCTAAATTAGATTTGGTTGCTGCATAATCACTTCGTAATTGATCACGCTCTGCAATGGCTTCATTATAAGCCATCTTTAATTTATCAAGCTCGTTTTCTACCTTAGTTTTATCCGCCAGTAAAGCTTCATTTTCTTTATTCAATTTTCTGTTTTCTTGCTTTAAGGTAGCATATTTACTTTCTAAATCCTTGTACACTTTAGGAGATACGCATGAGGTAACACTCATTACTAATGCTACAGCTATTAACAAACTATACTTAATTTTCATTTGGGTTATTTTTTGTTTATTATAAGTTTAATTATCTATTTCTACTAATATTGGGCAGTGATCGCTATGTACTGCTTCGGTTAGTATAACGGCTCTTTTTATATTTTCTTGTAAAGGTTGTGATACCATGGCATAATCTAATCGCCACCCTTTATTATTGGCCCGTGCATTGGCACGGTAACTCCACCAGCTATATTCTTGTCGTTCAGGGTTTAAATATCTAAAAGCATCTATAAAACCACTCTTTATAAATTTACCGATCCATTCACGTTCTTCAGGTAAAAACCCCGAAACACCCTTCATTTTGGGGTTATGGATATCTATTTCTTCATGACAGATATTATAGTCTCCACAAATTACCAAGTTAGGCACCTCTTTCTTTAAATTATTGATGTATTCTTGAAACATGTCCATATAATCGAACTTATGTTGTAAGCGTGCATCATTGGTACCAGAAGGTAAATACAAACTCATTACAGAAACACCATTAAAATCTACCCTTAAATTACGTCCTTCAAAGTCCATCGATTCTATACCTGTACCATACTCCACATGGTTGGGTTCAATTTTACTCAAGATTGCCACTCCGCTATACCCTTTTTTTTGAGCACTAAACCAATAGTGGTAGGTATAACCAACCTCTTCAAACAAGCTTAAATCCAGTTGTTCTTTCATGGCTTTAATTTCCTGTAAACAAATCACGTCTGGATTTGCACTTTTTAACCAGTCTATAAAACCTTTATTTATAGCAGCACGAATACCATTAACGTTATACGATATTATTTTCATTTACTCTTTTTATTAGATGAGAAAACCTGTTAAACGCAAAACTTGTTACAAACACTTTTGCTATTTCAGCTAAAATAAATAATACCTTACTTTTACACTATATTTAATCCAAGGAGTTTTAACGAATTCTATTAACAAAATATTTTAAGCTTATCTTAGTTTAAATACCTGATGAAGTATGTCCTGTTATTTATGTTTGCATGCGTTAGTTTTGGTGGTTTTTCCCAAAACCAAAACAACAAATATAAAACTAAACGGCTAGCTGTTCGGGACACTATTTTGGTGGATAGTGTTAGTATCAATTCCAGTTGGTTTTCTGTTAAAACGAAACACAATCAAATAATAGATACGTCTTTTTATAAAATTGACTTTTCTGCGGCGAAACTCATAGTTAAAAAACCCATTAAAACGGATTCAATCATCGTTAATTATTTGAAATTCCCAGAATTTCTTACTAAAACCTACAAACAATTAGACGAGAGTATTATTGTAAAAAATAATGATGGTGTAGAAAAACTTTACCAATTGTCCCAACCCAACACATCCAGAAACTTTGTGCCTTTTGATGGGTTAACAACCTCTGGAAGTATTTCACGGGGCGTCACTGTTGGTAACAATCAAAACTCTGTACTTAACAGCGAATTAGACCTTCAAATTACCGGTAAATTGAACGATAAGGTATCATTGAGAGCTTCTATACAGGATGCTAATATTCCGTTACAAGAAAGTGGGTATAGCCAACGTTTGGATGAATTCGATCAAGTTTTTATTGAACTGTTTAGTGACACTTGGAATATTCGTGCGGGAGATATTGATTTAAACAATAACAACTCTTATTTTTCTGCATTCTCCAAACGCGTACAAGGATTGTCTATAAACGCTAATTTAGGAGGAGATACTTCACAAACCAACGTCTTTGCTGCTGGTGCTTTGGTACGCGGACAATTTACTACAAGCCAGTTTGTTGCCCAAGAAGGCAACCAAGGACCTTACAAATTACAAGGACAAAATGGGGAATTATTTGTGCTTATAGTATCCGGAAGTGAAACTGTTTATGTTAACGGCATACCTTTAGAACGAGGAGAAGACAAAGATTATATCATCGATTATAACGCAGGCGAAATTATATTCAACACTACTTTTCCGATAACTTCTGAAATGAGAATCACTGTAGACTATCAATTTAGCGACCGCAATTACTCCCGTTTGGTGGCTTATGGTGGAGGAAATTATAGTAGTGAGAAATTAAAAATTGGTGTTTCTGTGTACTCTGAAAATGACGCTAAAAACCAACCCTTACAACAAAACCTTTCAGAAGAACAGGTACAGATATTAGGTGGTGCTGGTGATGATAGGGCACAAATGGTTGCGCCTTCTGCTGTGGAAGAAGCCTTTAGTGAGAATAGAATTTTATACCGAAAAGATAGTATTAATGGTAATGAGATTTTTGTGTTCTCTAATAATCCTGACGATGAACTATTTAGGGTAACATTTACACGCGTTGGGCCTAATCAAGGCGATTATGTGATCAGTAATGCATTTAATAATCCTGTAAATACGGTTTATGAATATGCTGGAGCATTACAAGGCGATTATGCTCCAATCGTTCAACTTATCGCTCCTACAAAACTGCAAATCGCTGCCATTAATGGAAGCTATACGCCTTCTAAAAACACACAAATTAATTTTGAGATGGCTGGCAGTAAAAATGATTTAAATCTTTTTTCTGGGGCAGATGATGCTGATAACGATGGTTTTGCTGGAATGCTACGCATAAACCAAAACATCATTAAAAAAGATAGTCTCTGGAACCTAAACGCCTACATTAAAACAGACTTTATTCAGGATAACTTTAGAAGTATAGAAATTCTATACAATGCCGAATTTAATCGCGATTGGAACCTAGAACAACCCAGAGGCAATCAACGGGTTGGCGATTTGGGTTCGCAAACCTTTTTAAATACTGGTCTCAACCTTTCGCACTACAAAAAAGGACGCATTAACTACCAATTTGAATATTTAAATTTTGCTTCAGGCTTTAATGGAAGTAGACATATCGCAAATGCTAACCTACTATTAAATAAACTTTTAATACAATCTAACACTAGTTATTTGGATGCAAAATCCAGTATTAATACTTCTACATTTTTGAGGTCTCACAATACGGTAACACGCGGCATGAAAAAAAGTTGGCTAGGTGCTAAACTTTCTGTTGAAGACAATGTGCAAACTGAAATTGCTTCCCAAACCTTAACACCTTTAAGTCAAAAGTTTATATCCTATGAGGGGTTTACAGGAATAGGAGACAGCACCAAAGTATTTGCACAGATAGGCTATAAAACAAGGGTTAACGATAGTATTAGAAACAATAGATTGCAAAAGGTAAACACTTCCAATACCTTTTATATAGACTCCAGAATTATTCAAAATAAAAGCACCAACCTATCCCTGTATGCCAATTACAGAACCTTGAATCATGAAGACGACACTATTGAAGATGAAAACTCTTTAAACTCAAGATTACAATACAACCAAAAACTGTTTAAAAATATTATACAAAGTAATACGGTTTTTGAAACCAATTCTGGAACGCTGCCCCAACAAGATTTTACTTATGTTGAAGTAGAACCCGGACAAGGTTCGTATACCTGGATAGATTATAACAACAATGGTATCCAAGAGTTGGAAGAATTTGAAATTGCACAATTTCAAGATCAAGGCACCTATATACGTGTGTTGTTGCCAAATCGTGTATTTATTAAAACACATCAAAACAGGTTTAGCCAAACACTAACCATAAACCCATCTCAATGGCGAGTTTCAGAAAAAAAATCTCAAAAATTTTGGTCTCATTTTTACAATCAAACTAGTTATTTAATTGATAGAAAAATTCAAAGGGATGGTAATAACTTCAACTTAAACCCTTTTAAAAGTGATGCAGACAACCAACTAGGTTTACAACTTAATTTTAGAAATGTATTATTCTTTAATCGAGGTAAGCAACACTATACAACCTCATACACGTATCTTTCAAATAAATCCAGCAATACGCTTTCAGTTGGGCTTTTAGAAAATAATCTAAGAAGCCATCAATTAAACTTTAATCATAAGATAAAAGAAAATTGGTTAATAACACTTCAATCTGTAATAGGCTCAAATGAGAGTTCCAGCGAAAACTTCACGAGCAAAAATTTTAATTTTGATGAAGCCCTACTCAATCCTAAACTATCATACCTGTTTAATGAAAATAGTCGTTTTGATGTGTTTTATCAATATACTGTAAAAGACAACACTATTGGAAATTTAGAAAACTTAAAACAACAAAAGTTTGGTTTAGGTTTTAACCTATCAAAAAATGAAAAAGGTGCTATAAACGGGGAGGTTAATTATTTTTCAAATAACTATACTGGTAATCCAAACACACCTGTAGCCTTTCAAATGCTAGAAGGTTTACAACCAGGAAATAACTTCACTTGGACATTATTGGCACAAAAGAAATTAACCAAGTTCTTAGATTTAAATTTGAGTTATTTTGGTAGAAAAACAGAAACCAGCAAAACCATCCATACAGGGAATATTCAGTTAAAGGCTTACTTTTAACAACTAAAAAGACCCATGAAAATAATCCATGAGTCTCTTTATATACTAATTTTTGAAGTATTTTATTTAAACAGACGCCTTGATTAGCTCTCTGTTCATTCTAGCAATATTATCTAATGAAATTCCTTTAGGACATTCCACCTCACAAGCACCAGTATTAGTACAGTTACCAAAACCTTCTAAATCCATTTGTGCGACCATATTTTTTACACGATCAGCCGCTTCAACTTGTCCCTGAGGTAATAATGCATATTGTGATACTTTAGCACCTACAAACAACATTGCACTAGAGTTTTTACAAGTAGCTACACACGCACCGCAACCAATACAAGTTGCTGCATCCATAGCTTCATCTGCTGCATGTTTAGAAATTGGAAGCGCATTAGCATCTTGCGTATTTCCCGAAGTATTTACCGAAATATACCCCCCTGCGTGTTGAATCCTATCAAAAGCACTTCTATCTACAACCAAATCCTTAATTACTGGAAATGCTGCTGCTCTAAATGGTTCTATAGTGATAGTATCTCCATCGTTAAACATTCTCATGTGTAACTGGCATGTTGTAATACCTCTATCAGGTCCATGGGCTTCCCCATTAATGTACATAGAACACATACCACAAATGCCTTCACGACAATCATGATCGAAAGCAACGGGTTCGTCTCCTTTAGCAATTAATTGCTCATTCAAAACATCCATCATTTCCAAAAAAGACATGTGCTCTGAAATATCAGTTACGTTGTAACTTTCCATCTTACCTTTAGATTCTGCATCTTTTTGACGCCAAATCTTTAATGTTAAATTCATTCCTTTTCCTGACATAGCTTTCTTATTTATAAGATCTTTGTTTTAATTCAATGTCTTTGAATTCTAATTCTTCTTTATGTAAAACAGCATCAGCTGGTTCTCCTTTATATTCCCACGCAGAAACAAAAGCAAAGTCTTTATCATTACGTTTAGCTTCTCCTTTTTGCGGCCCTGATTCTTCAGCAGATTCTTCTCTAAAGTGTCCTCCACACGATTCCTCTCTAGTTAAAGCATCCTTAGCAAATAGCTCTCCCAATTCTAAGAAGTCTGCAACACGACCTGCTTTCTCTAATTCTGGATTCATTTCATTTGCACCACCTGGAACTGATACTTCTTTCCAGAATTCTTCACGAATGACTTTAATCTCTACCATGGCTTCTTTTAAGCCTTTTTCATTACGGGACATCCCGCATTTATCCCACATTATCTTGCCTAGCTTCTTGTGGAAATAATCTACGGATTTGGTTCCGTTATTATTTACAAAGAAATCTATTCTACTTTTCACTTCTTTTTCAGCTTCATCAAATTCCTTGGTATCTGTTGGAATTTTACCAGTTCTAATATCATCAGAAAGGTAATCTCCTATAGTATATGGTAACACAAAATAACCATCGGCTAAACCTTGCATTAATGCTGAAGCTCCAAGTCTGTTTGCACCATGGTCGGAGAAGTTCGCTTCTCCAATACAATATAATCCAGGAACGGTAGTCATTAAGTTATAATCTACCCAAACACCACCCATAGTGTAATGCACTGCTGGGTAAATCATCATTGGTGTTTTGTATGGGTTCTGATCTACAATCTTCTCATACATCTGGAACAAGTTACCATACTTGGCTTCTACTATTTTCTCTCCTAACTCGGTAATTTTTTCTTTTGAAGGGTTATCAATACCTTTTACTTTTGCTTCTTCTTTACCGTATCTTTCAATAGCTGCCGCAAAGTCTAAATAAACCGCTTCTCCTGTAGCGTTTACACCATAACCAGCATCACAGCGCTCTTTGGCTGCTCTTGATGCCACATCACGAGGTACTAAGTTTCCAAAAGCTGGGTAACGACGTTCTAAATAGTAATCTCTTTCTTCTTCTGACAAATCAGTTGGCTTTTTACGACCTTCCCGTATTGCTTTAACGTCCTCAATGTTTTTTGGTACCCAAATGCGTCCGTCGTTACGTAACGATTCGGACATTAATGTTAATTTAGACTGGTAATCTCCAGAACGAGGAATACATGTTGGGTGAATTTGCGTGTAACATGGGTTGGCAAAATATGCACCTTTTTTATGTATTTTCCATGCTGCAGTTACATTACTACCCATAGCATTGGTTGATAAGAAATATACATTTCCATAACCACCAGACCCCACAACAACTGCATGCGCCGAATGACGCTCAATCTCTCCAGTAACTAAATTACGGGCAATAATGCCTCGTGCTTTTCCATCTACAATAACCACATCTAACATCTCATGACGATTGAACATTTCAATCTTACCGCGTGCAATTTGACGGTTCATTGCAGAATAAGCTCCTAACAACAATTGCTGACCTGTTTGTCCTTTAGCATAAAAGGTTCTAGAGACCAATACACCACCAAAAGAGCGGTTGTCTAGTAACCCACCATAATCACGTGCAAATGGCACGCCTTGCGCCACACATTGATCTATAATATTAGCTGAAACTTCAGCTAAACGGTATACGTTTGCTTCTCTAGAGCGATAATCCCCTCCTTTAACAGTATCATAAAACAGTCTGTATGTTGAATCTCCATCGCCTTGGTAGTTCTTTGCTGCATTAATACCTCCTTGAGCAGCAATGGAATGTGCACGACGCGGGGAATCTTGATAAGCAAAGGCTTTAACATTATATCCCAATTCCGCTAACGTTGCGGCTGCAGAACCTCCTGCCAAACCTGTACCAACAACGATGATATCTATATGGCGTTTGTTGGCTGGATTTACTAGATTGATTTTATTTTTATAATCTGTCCATTTATCTTTAATTGGACCTTTTGGTACTTTTGAATTTAAAGCCATAATTATATTAAGATTAATGGTGAGGATTTAAATGATGATATAAAGCTATGATAATAAAACCTAACGGAACTATTATGGAATAAGCTTTACCTATAGTTTGCAATGTTTTTTTACGACCGGCTGAAGAACCAACAGATTGGAACGCTGATGTAAAGCCGTGAGCTAAATGCAATCCTAAAAGCACAAAAGAAATTACATAAGCACCAACTCTAAGTGGGCTATGAAACTTCTCAACTAATTCATGAAAATATCTATACTCGCCATTGTGTAAACCAGACATATCCCCTACAATGTATTTTGTATTAATTTCAGGAATCCAGAAATCAATAAAGTGTAAAACAATAAATGCCAAAACCACTAAGCCACTATAAATCATATTTCTACTTACCCAACTAGAGTTAGCACCTCCATTATTTTTAGCGTAAGAAACACCGTTTGCCTTTTTATTTTTTAATTCCAGAATGAATCCCATTACAAAATGAAAAACCACTGCAAAAATCAACACTGGCTGTAACGCAAATTGCACTAACGGATTTGTCCCCATAAAATGGGATACTTCATTGAAAGCATCAGGACTTATCACTGATAATAAATTAATTGCTAAGTGTTGCAGCAAGAAAAACATGAGGAAGAACGCAGATAGCGCCATGGCAACTTTTCTTCCAATCGAAGATTTAAAAAATCCACCCATTGTTATATTATAATATATTTAAGAATTGCAAAGGTAATTACCGATGGATTCTTAGGCAAATAACAAATGTCATGTTTTTGTTATTTAGAATGATTTTAAGTAATAATACTTAGTTTTTCAAAAAACTAAGTATTATTGTTTCGTTATCTTGATGCAACCAACAAAAAAAGCATCACATTATGTGATGCTTTTCGATTATTTCATTTACCTCTACTACTCTATAATAAGCTTTTGAGTTATTGAGGCATCATCAGAAGTTATTTTTACAAAGTACACACCCACTGGTATATTTGTAATATCTAAAGTTTCAACTTTAAAAGCTTGAGAGATATCATAACTTATAATTTGCCTACCATTTAAATCAAAAAGCGTAGCACTTTTTAATGGTAAAATGTGCGCATTACTTATGAAGAGTTGGGTACTAGCAGGATTTGGGTAAATCTTCACAGTTTGGTTTAACAGCTCATCTTCTACACCTAAATTACAGGTTGATGAATCTGTCATTAATGGTTGCGAACATGCATCTACCGTTGTACTTCTTGAGTGTACATTAGAGGCAGCCGTAACATTACTCGCCAATAATACACGTTGTTGCTCCGAGTTTGAGATTGCAAAATGCATCACATCATCTAAATTATCTCCATCACTAACCAAATCAATAACATGACCTAATTGATGTGCATGGCCAAGCTCATGTAATGCAACACTTTCAAAGTCAAACTCAGACAGATTAGGAAGACCAACTCCATAATACCAATTTACCTCATCGTCAAATACGATATCCATCTCTGCCACATGTGCATTCCAGGTAGAAGGGTCCCCTACAGCACCACATCCTGAATACCAACTTGTACATCTACCCAACACATTATCTGGTAAATCATCCGCAGTACCTTGATTATCAAATTTTACTACATTAACCTGATCTCTAGCAACTACATCAACCGAAGTAGCAGAAGTTGCTATATCCCAATTAACATTTGTTTCACAACGCCACTTATCGAGTGCCATTTCAAAAGCAGCTCTAGCACCAGCATTATTAGGTTCGGTATTATTAAAAAAATTCGTTTGTAACTCAAATGTAAATCCTCCATTTCCATTTTCACCTATATGTCTCACAGGATAAGCAAAAGGTGTTAATGGTCCATTGCTTCCTCCACTTCCTGTTTGGTCATCAATATCAAATACTGCATTTAACTCAGAATAGGTTATCGTTAAAACTGAAACTGAAACAGCAGCATCATTACTAGAATCCTCTACCCTGATAGGTCCTGTACCAGCACCTGAGGGAATTTCTACTGTAATTTGAGTATCGCTCCATGTTAAAATCTGATTGTCAAGTGCTCTAGTAAAGGTTCCTCCCCCATCATCTGCATTGGAAAACCATACGCTTCCAGGAGTAGCGCCAAAATCAGTTCCTGATATTGTTAAAACCGTCTGGGTTCCAGCAGTTGCTGTAGTTGGCGAGAAAGTAATGCCAGATGGTACAAAAGTTGAACTTTTGCTTTGATTAAGTTTAGAATAAGCAGTTACATTAAAAGGTTTTAACTCCTTGTAATTTTGGTTGGTTAACTGTGTAATTTCTTTATAGAATTTAGAAGAAATACCTTGTTTTTTATTAAACGGATTAACCGCTACCTGACTTTCCAAATTATACCTGTAATAGCCCTGAGAAGAACCATAAGATTTAAATTGATGTTTTCCTTCATTAAAACTCTTTAACATATAGAGCCCCATTTCTGATAGATTAAGTTTTAAACTGGGACTTACCACTAAAGCATCATTCCCTACAGTACCCCCACTGGTAATTACCTCTATTGTATCAGTTGTTGATTTACCTTTAAAAACTTTATAAACCTCAACAATATTTGATGTGTATATGTAGGTACGATTTTCATTCCAATAAGATTTTTGTGAAATTACCTTGCCTTCGATAATTAGATCAGAATTTCTGACCTGCTTATCCAGTGAAGCCTCTATCATCATAGATTGGGACAATAAACTCATACAACCAAACAGAACTGAGATGCATGCAAGAACAATTTTTGTGAATATGGTTTTTTTCATTACTAATTTTTTTAAAAGATTTTAATTCAGGGCCAAGAGGTCATTCAAATATAACGAAATAATAGCTATTTTTACATCACAAAAGAAAACAAAAAAACCGATAAAATGAAATATTTACCGATAAAAAACAGTCTTTTTATAAAAAATAGAAAGAAATTTTCTACAAAAATGAAACCAAATAGTTTGGCTGTTTTTAACTCCAACGATATTTATCCCATTAGTGCCGATAGCACCATGCCATTTCAGCAACATAGAGATATTTTTTATCTAAGTGGCGTTGACCAGGAGGAGAGTATTTTGGTATTATTCCCTGATTGTCCAAAAGAAAAACACAGAGAAATTCTCTTTTTAAGAGAAACCAATGAGCATATAGCTGTTTGGGAAGGTGAAAAATTGACCAAAGAAAGAGCTTTCGAAACCAGCGGTATTAAAACCATATATTGGTTACAGGATATGGAAAAGGTAATGTTTGAAATTATGACGCAATGTGATACGGTTTACATAAATACCAACGAACATTACCGCGCTTCAGTTGAAGTTGAAACCCGTGAAGACCGTTTTACCAAATGGTTAAAAGCTAAATATCCAGCACATGCTGTAGCTAAAAGCAACCCGATTATGCAACGTTTACGTTCTGTTAAGGAAGAAGTGGAAATCGATTTAATTCAGCAAGCTTGTAACATTACAGAGAAAGGGTTTAAGCGTATTTTAAATTTTGTAAAACCAGGCGTTATGGAATACGAAATTGAGGCAGAGTATATCCACGAATTTATTAAAAACCGCTCAAAAGGATTTGCTTATACCCCAATAATAGCTTCTGGTAATAACGCAAATGTGCTACATTACATCGAAAATAACAAAGAATGTAAGGCTGGCGATATGCTTTTAATGGACGTTGGGGCAGAGCATGCAAATTACGCAAGCGATATGACACGTACCATTCCAGTATCTGGACGATTTTCTGATAGACAAAAAGCAGTTTATAAAGCGGTTTTACAAGTTAAAAACGAAGCTACCAAAATGCTTGTCCCCGGAACAGATTGGGGAGAGTACCATGTGGAAGTAGGGAAAATTATGACCTCTGAATTACTGGACCTAGGATTACTAGATAAAGCTGATATACAAAATGAAGACCCAGAGTGGCCAGCGTATAAAAAATATTTTATGCATGGCACCAGCCACCATATGGGATTAGACACGCATGATTATGGCATCATAACCGAACCCATGACAGCCAATATGGTTTTTACAGTTGAACCCGGAATTTATATCCCCAAGGAAGGATTTGGGGTTCGATTAGAGGATGATGTGGTAATCCAAGAAACTGGCGATCCTGTGAACTTGATGAAAAACATCCCTATTGAGATTGATGAAATAGAAGATTTGATGAATACCTAAAAAAAGGTCGCTCAAATTGAGCGACCTTTTATCTAAACACTAATATTATTAAAGAGTGACTAATTCAAATAAATAACCATTTAGTTTTTGAAGTGTTTTTATCTTGTTCTCAGTATCCACAAGTAAGGAAATATTATTTCTACTTCCCCCATAAGATATCATTCTAATATTTACATCTTTTAAAATCTTAAACAGCTTGTGCGTGCCTTCATGATCTACTATAGCATGCCCCACCAAACAAATAATACTTTGATTTGTATCAATTTCAATATTTGAAAATTTTTCCAACTCAGAAACAATTTGTTCTAAATTTCTATCATCATCAATAGTTAGTGATACAGCTACCTCAGAAGTAGTAATCATGTCTATAGACGTTTCATAGGTTTCAAAAATTTCAAATACCTTTTTCAAGAACCCATGCGCCTGTAACATACGTCCAGACTTTATTTTTATCGCAGTTATATTATCCTTTGCGGCAATAGCCTTAATACCTGTTTCAACATGATTTCCCGTAATTGAAGTTCCTTTAGCTATGGGATCCATTGTATTCTTTAAACGCACGGGAATACCATCCTTCCTTACCGGAAGTATCGTTTGGGGATGCAAAATTTTAGCTCCAAAATACGCTAACTCTGCAGCTTCATCAAAAGATAAATCTGAAATTGGCTTAGTACCTTCAACAAACCTAGGATCGTTATTATGCATCCCGTCAATATCTGTCCAGATTTGCACCTCTTCAGCTTTTATAGCTGCTCCAATTATGGTAGCTGTGTAATCACTGCCTCCTCGTTGCAAGTTGGAAACTTCCCCAGTATCATCCAAACAAATAAAGCCTTGGGTAATATATATTTCAGCAGTATCTGCTTCACTTAAAACAGTTTGTAGATTATTTTGGATATAATTAAAAGATGGCTCTTTATGCGCATCAATCTTCATAAAATCTAGTGCCGACAACAAACAAGAATTTATACCTTCTTGTTGTAAAAAAGAGTTAAACATAAAGGTAGACATCAATTCCCCTTGCGCTAAAATTTCATTTTCAATAAGCTGGGAAAACGACTTGTATGTACACTCGATTAAAAAATTAAAACGTTCTGCAACATAAGTTTTAGTTAAACCGTTCAATGTCGCATCAGACAAGAGCGCATCAATCACTAAAATATATTTCTCATGAAGCGCATTAATATCCTGCAAAGCCTTATCAGTGTTAGAAACCTTGATGTTATTGGCAATATCAACCAAACTATTGGTAGTACCGGACATTGCAGAAAGTACTACTATCTTCTTATTTCCATCGTTGATAATGTTTTTAACATTGGTCATATTCTCCACTGACCCAACGGACGTTCCTCCAAATTTTAAAACTTTCATTTATCTATGAATTTGCAGTGCAAATGTAAAATTCAAATGAAGAATGCAATCATTAATATAAAAAAAAGTTTATTTTTGCACAAATTGTTAAATATTTAACATGAAAACTGTTTCAAACTGTGTAGAAGACATCTTAATTACGCAACCATATTTAGAAGAAGCTTTAGCCAGAAACATTATTAATTTTAGTGCTTTGGCTGTAGAACTTACCGAACCCATAAGCAAAATGCTTAAGAAAGACGTGAAGCCTGGTGCTATAATGATGGCGTTAAGACGCTATAATCCTCCTCCAACTTTAGGTAACACTATAAAAATGAAACGTGTTATTCAAAACCTAGGCGATATTACAGTACGCTCAAACCTTACAGATTTTACAGTTAAAAATTCCTCTACGCTGATTGACAATCATGCTAAGATATTAAATCGCATTAATCAGGAAGACAAACTATTTTATACGTTTACCCGGGGTATCCATGAGAGTAATATTGTTGTTTCTAGCAGTTTAAATGATTTTGTTAATGAGCATTTAAAAAACGAATTTTTTATTGCTGTACAAGAAAATCTGTCTGCCATCAGCATTAACCTACCACAGGATAATTCTAAAATTGCAGGGTTGTATTACCATTTCTTTAAACGACTAGCTTGGGAAGGCGTTGTATTATATGAAGTACTCTCCACCACTAACGAATTTACTATTTTAGTGGAAGATGAGTTTGTTGACAAAGCGTTTTCAGCTATTAAAAAAGTGAAGTCTTAAGCTTTTTTTTGAAAAAAGATTACATAATATAAATGTTACCAGTGCTGGTAACACCCATCCAAAACTATATTCTGTTAAAGGAATATATTTTACTATAACTCCCAAAGTTTGTGATGGCGCTACAAACCCAATAACATCGGGAATACAAAAAACAAATGTTACCAAAACCACAAATCGAAATACAGTAACTGATGCAAATTTTTCTGGAATAGCATTAAGTAAAATTAGAACTATTGTTATTGGATAAATCAGCAATAAAAAGGGTA
This sequence comes from Hyunsoonleella ulvae, assembly GCF_016827605.1. GTDB lineage: Bacteria > Bacteroidota > Bacteroidia > Flavobacteriales > Flavobacteriaceae > Jejuia > Jejuia ulvae. Next base: position 585,755 of record NZ_JAEPJQ010000001.1, read on the forward strand.
TGGCTATGGTTATTATTGAATTAAAATTTAGCTGTCCTACCAATACACCAATTACCGATGATAACACTGCTGTAATTATATATGCCTTTTGCGAATCTTTGAATAATCCCTTAAAATAATCAGCAGCACCAGTAATTATTCCAACTGCCGTTGTGAAGCACGCCAAAGCAATTAAAGCACTTAAAACAGAATTACCTAAATTACCCAATGTTGATGTACAGATACTCCTAAGCAAATCCGCTCTTTGCATATCATTACTGAGGGCTGTATTTAAGTTAATATTAGAACCAAAAAAAGCACCCGAAGCAATTAAACCCAAATAAATCAACAACAAACCAAGACCTGCAATGACACCAGCATGCTTAATCAATTGTTTCTTTTCTTCAAAACTATAATCAAATTTTGTATTTATAGAAATTACAATTACTGCCCCTACCACTACAGAACCTATGGCATCAAAAGTTTGATATCCCTCTAACATACCACTTAGTACTGGTAAATCGAATAAAGTCGCTTTTGTTTCGGAAGTTATACCTAATAAACTCACTACAATAACACAGAGCAAAGCCAATACTATGATTGGCGTTAAATATTTACCAATTACGTTTAAAATTCTTGAACGATTGAGCACAAAAATTAAAACCAATAAAAAGTAAATTATACTCATTGGTAAAGCATCTATGTTAAGATAAGGCATTACAGCCATTTCAAAGGTTGCTGCTGCAGTTCTTGGTGCTGGTATCGCTATGGCTATCACATAAATAATGATGCAATACAAAAAACTAAACTTTGGAGATACTTTTTTCCCAAAATCAAATAACGTTCCTTGAAGTTTAGAATGTGCGTATATACCCAAAATAGGAATGCACACAGCCGTAAACATAAAACCAATACTTACCCAAAACCAGTCGCTACCAGCATTATAGCCCAAAAAGGGAGGAAGCAATACATTACCGGCTCCAAAAAACAACGAGAATAATGCAAAACTAGTAACTAATAATGCCTTAGTTTTTTTCATGTAGTGACTTTATCTTTGCCTAAGATAAATTAATTATGATTTTAGAATATAAAGAAACCCCTATTTTTTATTCGGATACCGGACAAGGGGAGGCGCTTGTTTTTCTTCATGGTTTTCTTGAAAACAGTAGTATTTGGGATCCATATGTAACCACATTATCAAAAAACAATAGAGTTGTTTGTATTGACTTACTCGGACATGGCAAAACAGGGTGTTTAGGATATGTACATTCTATGGAGCTTATGGCGGAAACTGTTGAGGCTATCCTTGAACACCTAAAGGTAGAAAAGTGTTCTGTTTTTGGGCATTCCATGGGAGGTTATGTAGCATTGGCCTACACCGAAAAAAACCCAAATAGCGTAAAAGCTTTAGCACTTATAAACTCTACAGCCCAAGCAGATAGCTTTGAGAAGAAACTAAACAGAGATAGAGCCATTCTTGCCGTTAAGGAAAACCATACCACATTTATAAAAATTGCAATTCCTAATTTATTCACATCTAAAAACAGGGCTATTTTTTTAGATGAAATTGTGCATTTAAAAAAAGAAGCTTTAAAAACACCATTGCAAGGCATTATAGCAGCTTTAGAAGGCATGAAAATAAGAGAGGACAGAACTTACCTTTTACTACACAAAAGGTATAAAAAGCTAATGGTTATAGGCAAAAAGGATCCAATCTTAGATTATGAAACCTTAAAAAATCAAACTAAAAATACAGATATTAAAGTAGTGGAATTTCCAGATGGACACATGAGTTTTATCGAAAACAGGAAAGAATTATTACAAGAAATAATGCATTTCATCGAATAATTTAGCTTTATATCGAATATATTATATTTATTTTATAACTTTAAAGCCCCTTATCCAACCTTCAAAAAACTTAACCTATGCAAAACAAAAGTACTAGAAATGCCTTCTTGCCCAAAATCTACTGTAGTGTTTTTGGACACAATTATCAAGTTACTAGAAAAGTAACACAGCATGTAAAAGAATACACTTGTACACATTGTAAAAAGCAATTAACAACCAGCAGTAATGGAAATTTAGTTGAACTTACACCTAAATTTAGAGAAATTAATGCGATTTTAGAACGCATACATCAATCTAGAGTGAATCGTTCAAAGGAAAAAACACTCGCTTCGTCGATTTACTAACTCCTTATTAACATATTTTGTTCCGTTTTTAATAAATTCACGCTGCTCTCTAAAGATTATTAATATGCGAACAAAATGAAGAATATTCACTGTAAGGTATTTGGACATAATTACCAAGTCTCAAGACATGTAACGCAACATGTAAAAGAATATACTTGTGTATATTGCAAAAAGCAACTTACAACAAACAGTAAAGGCAACCTTGTAGAACTTACCCCTAAATTTAAGGAAATTAATGACGTCTTAGAACGTATACATCAAAACAAAAATAGAATACGACTTAAAACGAAACACCTCAACAAAGACTTACTTGTTTTTACGCACTAAAATTCTTCCAACCCTGCGCTTTTAGTTCTATTTTAGTTTCCGCCCTCGTTACCAAATGCATACCAGCTGATTTTTCGGTTATAAAACCTATTACCGTTAAGTTTGGATTGGCTTTTATTTTTGGATAATCTGCTTGACTTATTGTCATCAATAACTCGTAATCCTCTCCCCCATTTAAAGCAACTGTAGTGCTATCAATATTAAATTCTTCACATGTAGATATTACTTGAGGATCAAGAGGAATTTTGTTTTCATACAAATCACACCCTACATCACTTTGCTTACATATGTGGAGTATTTCAGAAGACAATCCATCACTTATATCTATCATCGATGTAGGCTTAACCTCCAAATCTTTAAGCAATTGTACTATGTCCCTTCTTGCTTCTGGTTTTAGTTGACGCTCAATAATATACGTATACATATTCAAATCTGGCTGATTTGCAGGATTCACTTTATACACTTCTTTTTCCCGCTCTAAAACCTGCAACCCCATATAAGCAGCTCCCAAATCTCCAGAAACCACTAGCAAATCATTAGGTTTAGCCCCCTTTCTGTAAACAACATCATTTTTAGAAACCTCTCCCAACGCAGTAATAGAAATTAACAACCCAGTGGTTGAAGACGTTGTGTCTCCACCTACAACATCAACATCATAAATCTTTGCAGCAGTTTCAATACCTTCATACAACTGCTCTAGCGCCTCTAAAGGAAACCTATTAGACACCGCTATCGAAACAGTAATTTGTGTTGCTTGGGCATTCATAGCATAAACATCAGATAGGTTTACCATTACAGATTTGTAACCCAGGTGCTTTAACGGCGCATAACTCAAATCAAAATGCACGCCCTCTACCAATAAATCCGTTGTAACAACCACCTGTTTATTTTTAAAATCCATAACAGCTGCATCATCTCCAATACCTTTAACAGTAGTTTTTTGATGTATCTTGAAGTTTTTGGTAAGATGTTCAATGAGACCAAATTCTCCAAGATTACCCAAATCCGTTCGTTGTTGATTTTTATCTTCTATCATAACTGCAAAAATAAGAAGGCTTTTTAATTTAACTTCTCTAATAAACCATTTAATTTTTATACGTTAAATTTGTGTAACTTGGAATGAAAAATTGCTATATCAATTATATAATTTGCGTTTTCATTCAAGCTATAGAAAAAGAAAAAAATGCTCCTCATGTCATATATTAGAAAGTTAGTAAAAATCACTCTCTTCGCTTACATTTTTTCAATGATTAGTTATTCTTGCAATAATGAATCAGCTGAACCAGCCATCTCGGAAGACACAGATATTGATGGAATGGTTAAATGTGAGGGAGGTTTTGCAGGCATATATCCCTGTAACGGCTATGATTTATTAGTCAATATCCCAGTTGAAACATTTGAAGCTGCAGCCGTAAATGACTCTTGGGGATGGACAGACCCAAGTACTGGTAAAGAATATGCACTTATTGCTACTGACCGAAACACAGCATTTGTTGATATTTCAGATGTAAATAACCCAATCTATTTAGGAAACATACCTACAGCTACAACTGCAAGTCCTTGGAGAGACGTAAAGGTTTACCAAAACCATGCATTTATTGTTGCCGACAACAATATTGGAGAGGATAACCATGGCTTGCAAGTATTTGACCTAACCAGATTGAGAAATGTAAGTAATCCACCTGAAACTTTTACATCTGATGCGCGCCTTGAAGAAATTGGACGAGAACATAATATAGTTATAAATGAAGAAAGTGGTTACGCATACGCAGTTGGGGGCAATAGAAATTCTACCTACGCAGGAGGCCCTATTTTTATAAATATACAAAACCCTAAATCCCCAGTTATTGAAGGTGGTTTTGCTGATGATGGGTACTCCCACGATGCACAAGTTGTTACTTATAATGGTCCTGATACCGATTATACGGGAAGAGAAATTTTAATTGGCAGTAATGAAAACGAAGTGGTTATTGCTGATGTTACCGATAAAAATAATCCAGTAAAAATTTCAACCATATCGTATCCCAATGTAAGATACGCACACCAAGGATGGTTTACTGAGGACATGAGATACTTTATTCTTGGAGATGAGTTGGATGAAATTAGAGTAGGCAACAACACCCGGATCATCACTTTTGATTTTGAAGATTTAGACACCCCTCTTTACCATTTTGAATATTTGGCAAACAACCCGTCCATAGATCATAACGGGTACATCAAAGGAAACACATATTACCAAGCAAGCTACAGGGCTGGACTTAGGGTTTTAGATATCAATAATATAGACAATAAGTCTTATACAGAAATTGGTTTTTTTGATACTTATCCAGAAAATGACGGTACTGATTTTGATGGCGCCTGGAATGTATACCCGTTTTTTGAAAGTGGCAATATCGTAATAAGCGATATTAACAGAGGACTTTTTGTAGTTAGAAAAAGCGACTAATTACCCCGCTCCGCTATCAATGAAAACCATCAAATCATATCGTTCCTATTTGCTGTTAATAATATTTACTTCATTACTTAGTTGTTCAAAAAATGAGGACAATGAACCCAACAACATAGTTTCAAAAACCGTAAGTTTTGTAAGAACACTAGGAGGCAGTTTAAATGAAAGTGCGCAATCCGTCTTAAAAACTACAGATGGAGGTTATGCTATCTTAGGATACACACAAAGCATAGATGGGGATATTATTAATAAAACAAATGAGTCTTTTGATTTTTGGCTTTTAAAATTCGATAAAGACGATACACTACAATGGCAAAGAAACTATGGGGGTACAGACGACGATAGAGGCCTAGATATAATACAGACGCAAAATGGCGGTTATGCTATTCTAGGTTATAGTAAAAGTATAGACGGTAACCTTACCGAAAATGCCGGAGCAAATGATTTTTGGGTTTGTAAACTCAATGCTTCAGGAACCATAATCTGGCAAAAATCTTACGGCTTTTTGGGAGCAGATATAGGTTACGCCCTAACAGAAACAAACGACAATGGCTATTTAATAACAGGCGTTTTGGACGTATCAGCTTCCAACGGCCAAGGTAATAGCAAAGCCAATGGCACTTTGCATGCCGGCGGGGATTATTGGGCCATAAAACTTGACACAAATGGCGAAAAACAATGGAGTAAGTTTTTTGGAGGCACCTTTACCGATACACCTTATGATGTAGTTCAAACCAAGAACGATAATTACATAATTGTAGGATCATCAGACAGTGACGATGTAGACATAAAAAACAACAAGGGCACCTATGATTTTTGGGTTGTTAATATATCCGAGGATGGTAATTTACTTTGGGAAAAATCCTTTGGAGGCTCTGAAATTGATGAGGCATGGGGCGTTACAATATCAAATGATGATAATTTAATCATAATAGGAGACACCAGAAGTGGCGACAAAGACGTCTCTAAAAATAATGGAGCGGCTGATATTTTTGTGATTAAAATCTCCACAGATGGCGATTTACTATGGGAAAAATCTTTTGGAGGTACAAATTTTGATACGGCGCGATCTATCACAAAAACGTCTGATGGTGGTTTTTTAATATCAGGAAACTCAAGAAGCTCAGATATAGACCTTACCAATAATAACGGACAGAATGATGCGTTAGTTTTAAAACTCAGTAATTCAGGAAACCTAGAATGGCAAAAAACCATTGGCGGCTCCAATACAGATTTAGCATTTGACGTTACTGAATTAAGCGACGGTACTGTAATTGTTGTTGGAGAATCCAACAGTTCAGATATAGATATTCCAGAAAACAAAGGTTTTTCAGATCTCCTTATTTTTAAAATAAAATAGTGATGAATAAAATAATAGCCTTAATAATAATTTGGTCTACACTGTTATCCTGTGAAAGCGACACTGGAGATATAGTTACCAGTCAAACCAATATAACCTTAAACTTTAGTCATTCTTGGGATGGCACACCTGTAGCAGACTCAGATTTTAACACCATAAAATTTACCAATGCCAAAGGCGATAATTTAAGTATAGAACGATTACGCTACCTTGTGTCAAAAGTCACTTTCACTACCACAAACAATGAAGTTTTAAAATTACCGGGCTACAACCTAGTAGATGTTACAAATAATACAAATCTTTCATTTACGCCATCATCCAAAATCCCAAGTGGCAACTACAGCAACGTATCATTTACATTTGGTTTCGACAATGAGGACAATTACGTTGAGAACGGCTACACAGATTTAAATGCTGCAAATTTCAGTGTACCAGCAATGTTAGGAGGTGGCTATCATTACATGCAGTTTGATGGTAAGTTCATAAATGCTTCAAATCAGGAACAAGGGTTTAACTATCATGCCATTAGAGCAGTAGATAATCCTGGAGATAATCCAACTTTTCCAAAAGACACTTTTTTCGAAGTAAACCTTGGCCCAATAAACATAACAAATAATACAGTTTTAAATATTGAAATGAATATTGCAGAATGGTTTAAAACGCCAAATGAATGGGATTTAAACACTTTAAATCAAGCATTAATGCCAAATTCTTCTGCACAAATAATGATGTTTGAAAACGGACAAAATGTATTTAGTTTAACATCAATAGATTAATCTTTTGAGCACAAATGTTTTACATATCATTTTACTCACTAGCTTCATTTGTCTTTCCTGTTCAAACGAAAATGAAGACACATACAAACCCAAACCCGCTGCATTAGAAATTCCCAAGTTATTTCAAGACAATATTATTCCACCAATTACACCCGTTAACAACCCACAAACTCTAGAAGGTATTGCCCTGGGCAAAAAATTATTTTTCGATCCCATTCTGTCTGGAAACAATACACAAGCCTGTGCTGATTGTCATGCTCCAGAAAATGCATTTAGCGATGCTTCAAGGTTTAGTATCGGTATCGATGGAAGTTTGGGCAACAGAAATTCTATGCCACTATTTAATCTAGCCTGGAATTATGATGAAAAATTCTTTTGGGATGGCAATACATTTAGTCTAGAACACCAAGCTTTTGTACCAGTTACAGATCCTTTGGAAATGAAAAGCTCTTGGGCAAACGTAGAACAAAAATTACAACAACATAAAGATTACCCATTGCTCTTTGAACAAGCTTTTGGAACATCCAGAATCGATTCTACGCTAGTAACCAAAGCTATAGCTCAATTTGAACGAACCTTAATTTCAGCTAATTCTAAATTTGATAAATTCCTTTTAGGCGAAGCGGATTTGACACCTGAAGAACTCAACGGCTTTAATGTATTTATGGATGAAGCCAGAGGTGATTGTTTTCATTGCCATGGGAGTGACAAAAACCCGCTCTGGACAGACAATGCATTTCACAACAATGGGCTTGATGAAGCTTTTACTGATTTAGGTCTAGGTGCAGTTACTGGAGACCCGGCAGACAATGGGAAATTTAAATCGCCTTCCCTGAGAAACTTAATGTTCACTGCCCCATACATGCATGATGGACGCTTTACAACCATTGAAGAAGTTATCGATCACTATAGCGAAGGCTTAAAAAATTCTCCAACCATAGACCCCTTGATGAAAAAAGTAACCCAAGGTGGTGTTAAACTCACAGAAAAAGATAAAGCCGATTTAAAGGCGTTCTTAATGTCACTTACTGACTATGAGTTCGTAAATTAAATTACAACTATTCCTATTTAGTTTGTACGTAAATTTTTATTTAAATACTTTTTTTACTATCTTAACATTATATAATCTTAATAAAGATCATGCTCCCTAAGCAAAATATCAATCTTTTTTGTACAATGTATGGACACAATTATGTACGTGTATCAGACGAAAAAGATGAGTCACAATCTAGGATAGTCTGCAAAACATGTGGAAAACTTTTTTGTTTTAACGCTATGGATAACATTGTAGAAAAACAAAATTTTAAAAAAGCTGTTTAATATGTAAGACTGATTTAATACTAAATCTTCAATTGCATTTCATCGAATAAATTAACTTTTAAACGTTAATTTGATTTTTTTTACGCATCTTTATATTCCCAATCTCCCTAAGAACAATGATGCAAGAAAAACCTACAAATCGTTTTTGCGCCATGTTTGGTCATAACCTGAAACATGTGGCAGATATTGATAATGAAACAGTCGAACTAGTCTGTAAATCCTGCCACGAACACTTCATTTACACAAAAAACGGCCGTTTGGTAAGTATTCCTGTATTAAGGAAAACCAACCAACTTGATAGTTACTTTAAACCACAAAAAGTGTCCTCAAGATTACACAAATACTTTGGCCTCTAGAACACCAAAACAAAATTATCCAGAGTAGATTTATCCCTACAATAACAATCATAAGTTAATCTAATAATTAGCATAACAAAAACCTATCAAACTATATGCTAATATAATGTTAGGTTATTCTATTTTCCCTGACTTATATCGTATATTTGTGCTCTATTTAGAAACTGTCTTAATACATTAATCAAGACAATACTAAATTTAACAAACAAAAGAATATGATAAAAGTCTCTGATACAGCTAAAAAGAAAGTGATTGAGCTTATGGCCGATGACGGCTATAATGCATCAACAGACTATATTCGAGTAGGCGTAAAAAGCGGAGGTTGTTCTGGTTTATCTTACGATTTAAAATTTGACAAAGAACAGCAAGAGGACGATAAAGTTTTTGAGGATAACGGTGTAAAAATCATTGTAGACAAAAAGAGCTTTTTATATCTAATCGGTACTACTTTAGAATATTCAGGAGGATTAAACGGAACAGGATTCGTTTTTAACAACCCAAATGCCAACCGAACTTGTGGTTGTGGAGAATCATTTTCGTTATAGTTAAAAGTATGAAAGTATTAAAGTTTCTAGAGTAGTGTGACTGATGGCAAAATTTAATTCTTTTGAAGAAATTATTTCTTGGCAGAAAGCAAGAGAATTAAATAAAGTAATTTATGATTTAACCAATGGTAATAATTCTTTTTCAAAAGATTTTGGATTAAGAGATCAAATAAGAAGGTCTAGTGTTTCAATATCTTCAAATATAGCTGAAGGCTTTGAGAGAGAGAGACAACTAAAGAATTTATCCGTTTTTTATACATAGCTAAAGCCTCAGCTGGAGAATTTCGTTCGCAATTATATCTAGCTTACGACTTAAGTTATGTAAATAAAGAACAATTTGAAATATTAAAGTTAAAAGTAAATGAAGTTTCAAAGTTAATTAGTGGACTTATTAAATATCTCAATTCTACTTTATAACTTTCAACTTTAAAACATTGAACTTACAATGAGTAAATATACAGAAGATGATCTTCGCGAGGAACTAAAAACCAAAGAATACGAATATGGTTTTTACACAGATATAGAATCTGAAACTTTCCCTAATGGATTGAACGAAGATATAGTTAGAGCTATTTCACACAAAAAAGAAGAACCAGAATGGATGACGGAGTGGCGTTTGGAAGCATTTCGTGTTTGGAAAGCAATGGAAGAGCCTGAATGGGCAAACGTTAATTACGAAAAACCAGACTTTCAGGGTATTTCATACTATTCCGCACCAAATAGCAAACCAAAGTATGATAGTTTAGATGAAGTAGACCCAGAATTATTAGCCACTTTTGAAAAGTTGGGGATTTCTTTGGATGAACAAAAGAAACTAGCTGGTGTCGCTATGGATGTTGTAGTAGATTCAGTTTCTGTAGCAACAACATTTAAGAAGACCTTAGCGGAACAAGGGATTATTTTTATGAGTATATCAGAAGCCATAAAAGAACACCCTGAACTCGTAAAAAAACATATTGGCACTGTTGTTCCCCAAAAAGATAATTTTTATGCGGCTTTAAATTCAGCCGTATTTAGTGATGGTTCGTTTTGTTATATTCCAAAAGGTGTAAAATGCCCAATGGAATTATCAACTTACTTTAGAATTAACCAAGCAGGAACAGGGCAATTTGAAAGAACATTGGTAATTGCTGATGAAGGTAGTTATGTAAGTTACTTGGAAGGCTGTACAGCCCCAAGCCGTGATGAAAACCAATTGCATGCAGCCGTAGTAGAACTAATAGCTTTAGACGATGCAGAAATAAAATACTCCACAGTACAAAATTGGTTCCCTGGCAATGCAGAAGGTAAAGGTGGTGTATATAACTTCGTTACAAAACGAGGTTTATGCGAAACTAATGCAAAAATCTCTTGGACACAGGTAGAAACAGGATCTGCAGTAACATGGAAATACCCTAGCTGTGTATTAAAAGGCGATAACTCAGTAGGCGAGTTTTACTCTATCGCTGTAACTAATAATTATCAGCAAGCAGATACAGGAACCAAGATGATTCACTTAGGTAACAATACCAAATCAACAATAATTTCCAAAGGTATATCAGCTGGTAAATCACAAAACAGCTATCGTGGTTTAGTACAAGTTAATTCAAGGGCAGAAAATGCACGTAACTTTTCACAATGTGATAGTTTACTCATGGGTAATGAGTGTGGTGCACACACCTTCCCGTACATAGAAGCAAAAAATAAATCTGCAAAAATAGAACATGAAGCCACAACCAGCAAAATTGGAGAGGATCAAATATTCTATTGTAACCAACGTGGTATAGATACAGAAAAAGCAATAGCACTAATCGTAAATGGATTTAGCAAAGAAGTACTAAACAAGTTACCAATGGAGTTTGCAGTTGAAGCCCAAAAATTATTAGAAATAAGTTTAGAAGGAAGTGTTGGTTAAAAAGATTTTAAAATGAAAAAAATATTTTTTATCACATTAATTCTCACAGCAACCTTAAGTTGTAAAAACGAGTCGAAATTAGACAAAAAAGAAGCCCAGACAGCAACTGAAAGCTCTGAAAGAACTGCGAAACAAAGTGATGGATTAACACTTCTAAAAGGAGAGTTTGTGTATTATGGTGGTGCAGCAGTATTACAAACACATGCACAAATCTATGGTGTATTAATTACAGACACCTTAAAAGAACTAGACGAACAAGCAAAACAATACAAAACTGAACCAACCGATATGGTTGAGGTAGAAATACGAGGAAAAATCACAAACGAAAAACACGAAACCATTCTTTGGGAGAATAAGGTCGAAGTTGTTGAAATCATCAATGTAAAACCTATTGATGACACCAAAAATAATACTGTAAAATTAGGAAGCTAAAAGCTATGTTAAAAATAAATAACTTACACGCAAGTGTTGAAGACAAAAGTATCTTAAAAGGCATTAACCTTGAAGTAAAACCAGGCGAAGTACATGCCATTATGGGACCCAACGGTTCTGGAAAAAGTACGCTAGCATCTGTTATTGCTGGAAGGGAAGATTATGAAGTTACTGAAGGTAATATCATTTTCGAGGATGAAGATATAGAAGAATTGGCAGCTGAAGAACGTGCTCACAAAGGCGTGTTTTTATCATTTCAATATCCAGTAGAAATACCTGGAGTATCGGTAACAAATTTCATGAAAACCGCTATTAACGAATCACGTAAAGCTAGAGGTTTAGATGAAATGCCTGCTAAAGACATGTTGAAATTAATTCGCGAAAAATCAGAACTTTTGGAAATCGATAGAAAATTCTTGTCACGTTCTTTAAACGAAGGGTTTTCAGGAGGAGAAAAGAAACGTAATGAGATTTTTCAAATGGCAATGTTAGAGCCAAAACTAGCTATTCTTGATGAAACCGATTCTGGTTTAGATATCGATGCACTTCGTATCGTTGCCAATGGTGTAAACAAATTAAAAAGTAAAGACAACGCAGTAGTCGTTATAACCCACTATCAGCGATTGTTAGACTATATAGTTCCAGATTTTGTTCACGTATTACACAACGGTAAAATTGTAAAATCAGGACCAAAAGAACTGGCTCATGAGCTTGAAGAAAAAGGTTACGATTGGATTAAAGAAGAAGTTGGCGCATAGCGCCAGTAACCAGTGAGCAGCCTTAGTAAACAATCATGCTAACTGAATACTGAATACTGAAGAACATGGATTTAAAAGAAAAATTAATATCATCATTTCTAGCATTCGAAAATAAAGTGGATATAGACGCTTATGCCCACGATGTTAGGTCTGATGCTATCAAGATATTTGAAGAAAAAGGGTTTCCATCAAAAAAAGATGAGGCTTGGAAGTACACTTCTCTAAATAATATTTTAAAAGAAGACTACAGCGTTTTTCCAAAACAAGAAAATGCTTTGGAGTATCATCAAGTAAAGAAATATTTTATACATGATATTGATACCTATAAAATCATTTTCATTGATGGTAAATATTCATCCCACCTATCGCAAACCACGCACGATGGTATAGATGTATGTTTAATGTCTGCAGCATTAAGCAAACCTAAGTACCAACTAATCATTGAAAATTATTTTAATAAGGCAGCTGAGAAAGACAGCTTATCAGCACTAAATACAGCGTTTTCCCAAGAAGGAGCATACATACATATTCCAAAGAATAAAGTAGTAGAAAAACCTATACAAATCATACACTTTTCAACAGGAAACGAATCCGCAACTATGTTGCAACCACGTAATTTAATTGTGGTTGATGAGAATTCACATGTACAAATTATAGAGCGTCATCAAAGTTTAACAGATAACCCTGTACTAACTAATAGCGTTACCGAAATTTTTGCAAATAAACGTGCTATAGTAGATTACTATAAAATCCAAAATGATAAAGAAACCGCATCTTTAATAGACAATACCTTTATCAAACAAAAGAGAGAAAGTTTAGCTTCAGTACACACATTTGCTTTTGGAGGAAAACTTACCAGAAACAATTTAAATTTTTACCAAAACGGTGAGCGTATCGATTCTACCCTAAAAGGCATTACCATTATTGGCGAAAAACAACATGTAGACCATAACACTTTGGTGCATCACATAGAACCAAATTGTGAGAGCCACCAAGACTACAAAGGTATTTTTGGCGACCGTTCAACAGGCGTATTTAACGGTAAAGTTGTTGTAGAAAAAGAAGCGCAAAAAACCAATGCGTTTCAGGCCAACAACAACATTTTGGTAAGCGATAAAGCAACAATAAACACCAAACCACAGTTAGAAATTTTTGCGGACGATGTAAAATGTTCTCACGGTTGTACTATTGGCCAGCTAGATGAAAGCGCCATGTTTTACATGCGTTCGCGTGGTATTCCTGAAAAAGAAGCTCGTGCCCTTTTAATGTTCGCGTTTAGTAATAATGTGTTAGAATCGGTTAAAATTCCAGAACTTAAACAGCGTATCACAAAAATTATCGCTAATAAGCTTGGAGTAGATATTGGGTTCGATCTATAAAATTTTTATTTTAACCTATTTCTTGCTATCCGCAATATCTTTTTTTGACAAAAAAAGTTAGACTATGAGAATAGTCGAACGGCGAATACGGGGTAAAATTACCTGCCATGTTTAATGTAGAAAACATACGACAAGACTTTCCGATACTTTCCCGTAAAGTAAATGGTAAATCTTTAGTGTATTTTGATAATGCAGCAACATCGCAAACACCCCAACAAGTTATTGATGTTATTGTAGATTACTACTCAAATTACAATGCCAATATACATCGTGGCGTACACACATTAAGCCAAGAAGCTACAGACTTATACGAGGAAGCGCGTCAAAAAATTCAAAAACACTTCAATGCCAAGTATGCCCATGAAATTATTTTTACATCAGGCACCACACACGGTATTAATTTAGTAGCCAATGGCTTTTCGTCATTCTTAAAAAAAGACGATCAAGTTATTGTTTCAGCTCTAGAGCATCATAGTAATATAGTGCCATGGCAAATGTTGTGCGAACGTACAGGAGCCACCCTGAAAGTAATTCCCATGAATAACAATGGGGAATTAATCCTATCAGAGTTTGATGCCCTGTTGTCTAAAAACACAAAATTGGTGTTTGTAAATCACGTATCAAATGCCTTGGGCACCATAAACCCAATAGAATATATCATTGGAAAATCTCACGAGGTAGGCGCTGCAGTGTTAATTGATGGTGCACAATCCGCACCACATTTAGTATCAGATGTACAAGCATTAGATGTAGATTTCTATGTTACCTCAGCGCACAAAATATGTGGACCAACAGGAGTTGGAATATTATACGGTAAAGAAGCATGGCTTAAAAAACTACCACCCTACCAAGGTGGTGGAGAAATGATTGCTGAAGTAACATTTGAAAAAACTACTTATGCAGATCTGCCCCACAAATTTGAAGCAGGTACACCAAACATATGTGGAGGTATCGCTTTTGGTGCTGCCATAGATTATATGAACAGCATAGGCTTTAAGAACATTGCCGCATACGAAAATGAGTTGTTAACATACGCCACAAAACAACTTTTAGCTGTAGAGGGCTTAAAAATCTATGGCACCTCAGAGCAAAAAACTGCTGTTATTTCCTTTAATCTAGAAGGTATACATCCATACGATGTAGGTACAATTTTAGATAAATTAGGAATTGCCGTAAGAACAGGACACCATTGTGCGCAACCCATAATGGACTTTTATAAAATCCCAGGAACTGTAAGAGCATCATTTGCATTCTATAATACCAAAGCAGAAATAGATGCATTGGTAGAAGGTGTGAAAAAAGCTAAAATGATGTTGTCGTAACACACGCATCCCATACCCTATCCTTACTTGAGCTGAACTCCAACACAGTAATTTCTACCCAATAATAAGTGATATGGAGAAGTGTTATCATGTCAGGAAGAAAAACACGCTAACTTTGGCGTCTTTTTTGTAGTTTCATTTAAAAAAAATCAAAACAGAATGAGAATAATGTTATCATTTTTTAGCATGATGGTATTACGCTGTTGTTGGGGACCAACCGAATATCAGCTACTGCAAGATATACAAGACAGGAACACCATTGTAAAAACACTTAATGACTCGTTTGCCATAAATACTTTAAACCAAGAAGATATATCTATTCATAAACTCAGTGTATCTTTTAACGAAAACACTAAAAAGGTATCAGGCTTTTCAGGATGTAATCGATTTTTCGGCCACTACAGTTTAAATAAAAACACATTGACATTTAGCGAATTAGGAGCTACAAAAATGTTGTGCTCCGAAGAAAAAAACAAAGTAGAGAGCGAGTTACTAAAAACTTTGCAAAAGTCTAATAATATATTATTTACAGAAGAAGGGTTTGTCTTATTCAAAAACAAAAGACCATTATTATCAGCTACTAAACTCCAGGAACACAACAAAATGAGTTTTGAGTATTCAGCAACGTCAAGAAGCGCATTTAAAACTATCAAAATAGAGAAAGATTCTATTGTGTTTTCAAAAAAGAGAAAAGGAAAATCTTTAAAAACAGCTTGCGACACTGTATTCTGGCAAAAGCTAATTAAAATAAGCAACGGTATAGATATACAAAACATATCCAACCTTACAGCACCAAGCAAAGCGTTTCGATACGATGGGGCACCTTTGGCAGGATTAAAGATTACTTCAAACGGAACAACTTATGAGTCTGCACCTTTCGATCATGGTAATCCACCCAAGGAAATATCATCTTTAGTTAAAGAAATCTTATCAATAACTGAAAACATTGAATAGCAACAATTCTTGTTGTATTTTTGTATAAAATTTAACGTATGAGTATTGAAGACATTCAAAACGAAATCATAGACGAATTTTCAATGTTTGAGGATTGGGAAGAGCGTTACCAATATATGATAGATTTAGGGAAAGAATTACCCCTAATAAACGACCAATATAAAACTGACAACAATATCATTAAAGGATGCCAAAGTAAGGTTTGGGTACATGCCGAAATGAATGACGACAAAATAGCATTTACAGCAGACAGCGATGCCATCATTACCAAAGGTATTATTGCCATTTTAATACGTGTGTTTTCAAATCAGCACCCAAAAGATATTATTGATGCTGATACTGATTTTATTGATAAAATTGGTTTAAAAGAGCACTTATCACCTACAAGGGCTAACGGTTTGGTTAGTATGGTAAAACAATTAAAAATGTATGCTATAGCATACCAAACACAACTTAATTAGTTTATGTGTTGATTCGTTTAATCGTTGATGCGACAATTAAACATTTAAACAAATAAACGATTAAAGAAATTAAAGAAAATGAGTAAAGAAATAGATACAGCCGAATTAGGCGAAAAAATAGTAAACGTTTTAAAAACGATTTACGATCCAGAGATACCAGTAGATATTTACGAATTGGGGTTAATCTACGACGTATTTGTCAATGAAGATTACGATGTTAAAATATTAATGACGTTAACAACGCCTAACTGTCCCGTAGCAGAAACTTTACCTTTAGAAGTTGAAGAAAAAGTAAAATCTTTAAATGATGTAAACGATGCAGAGGTAGAAATTACGTTCGATCCACCTTGGTCTCAAGATTTGATGAGCGAAGAAGCGAAGTTGGAACTAGGAATGCTTTAATTCAGTTTTTAGTTTAAAAAATACAATAATCAGTAAATTTCATATTAATTGCTCTACTATGCCAGACGAAATTATAAATCGCGTAGCGAATAGCAAATTAGTAACCTTAGACCTTGAGGATTTTTATCCCGAAGGCAAGCGTGTATTGTTTGATATTAAAGATTGGTTGTTCGAAGGGTTTGTACTTCGTGAAAAAGACTTCAGGCAACAAGTTTTAGAATTTGATTGGAGTGTTTACGAGGATACTTACGTGGTATTAACATGCAGCACAGATGCTATTATTCCCGGGTGGGCATATATGCTATTAAGCATCAATTTAGAACCTTACGCAAAAAAGATAATTGTTGGCAATTTAGAACAATTAGAAACATCAATCTATCAAGATATTATCACCAATCTAGATATTTCAGAATATGTAGGCAAACCTATTATTATAAAAGGTTGCTCTAACAAACCAGTACCCCAAAATGCTTATATTATGCTATCTAATAAGCTAAAACCCGTAGCAAGATCTATTATGTACGGAGAAGCTTGCTCTTCTGTTCCTCTTTACAAGAAGAAATAAAATATGTGACTTTATTACTTTAAAAGCGTCTAAAGCATAGTGTTATTCAAAAGTTTTTTTGAATTAACATTTGTTAAAATTAATATATATTTGCCCACATTCTAAAAACTAACAAATGATGAAAAAACTATTATTTTTCGCAATTTTACTACTTAGTGTTTCTGTAATAGAAGCACAAACAAAAGAAGAATTAGAAAAACAAAAAGCAGAAAAACAAGCAGAAGCAGATGCAGCACAAGCTGAAGCCAATGCTATTCAAGCTAAAATTGACGCCCTTCCCGGATGGAAAACTGGTGCTTTTGGTGTTATTGGAGGAAGTATTTCTGGGTTTAATAACTGGTATGCACAAGGATTTCCCAATAACAACTCTGGAAATATTGGATTTACCTTTAACGGTTTCGCTAACTTAATACAAGAAAAATTCTTTTGGAGAAATTCTTTAACTACAAACTTAAGTTGGGTAAAACTAGACAATAAAGACAATCCTCTTGATAGTGACGATTTTGAACCTACTACTGACGTATTTAACTTATCATCGCTTTATGGTAGAAACATTGCTAAAAATTTAGCAGCTTCTGTTTTATTAGAATATAGAACAACCATACTTAATAACTTTAACGATCCTGGATATTTAGACCTTGGTATCGGTGCCACATGGACTCCAATTGAAAACTTAGTAGTGGTTGTACACCCATTAAACTACAACTTTGTATTTGCTGATGATGATACTATTTTCGAATCATCTTTAGGTGCTAAAATTGTTGCTGATTATACAAGACAAATTGGTGCAGTAGCTTTTAAAACAAACCTATCTGCTTTTCAAAGTTACAAATCTAGTGATTTATCTAACTGGACCTGGACCAACTCATTTAGCTACACGCTTTGGAAAATGATTGGTGTTGGTTTTGATTTTGGTTTAAGAAACAACAAGCAAGAAGCCTTAAACTACTCTAGAAATATATTAGGCAATGCTGGAGAAACGTTTGACAGTGTTGACAATGATATACAAACCTACTGGACGCTTGGTTTAAGCTATAAGTTTTAATACCAGCCGTAATTTATTAGCTATCAAAAAAGTTCAAACAAAAAGCGCCTCCAATAGGAAGCGCTTTTTTTAACCTGTTTTTTAAACTTATACAGTAACAACACTATTTTCAGCACCTGCAAAATCGTTCCAAGCATAAGCATCAGCAGCAGTATCATTTACATACTCACCATCTACAATATACTTGTACTCATAAGAGTTATCTTTTTCTAAATCTACAGTAGCCTTAAATGTACCGTTTTTCAATTTTTTAAGCGGTGCTTTTTTAACGTTCCAATCGTTAAAACTCCCCACTAAAATAGCCTTTTTTGCTTCAGGTGCTTCAATTGAAAAAGTTACTTTACATATAGGTTTACTCTTTAAATACTGTTTTTTAATAGCCATAATATAAGTGTTTAATTATGCAGCAAATTTATAAAAGATTGTGTTGATACATGCATTTAAAGCGCTTATATCGAAAGAATTATCAATTTGTTAATATGCACTCTATTTAATTTATAGTATGAGAAAAAACCAAGAGCAAAATTAAGGGATTAACAATAAAAATAATTGTTTTACCACTGATTTTCAGAGGTTTCCAAACTAAAACGTTTTCGGTATTTCAATTATCTCTTTCTCTAAAAAAACTTTAACTTTACACTCTTAATCAACGATATGTTCGGCAAGAAAAAACAACCACCACAAATTGACAAGGCGCAACTAGAACTAATTGAAAATGCGCAAAAACGCATTAAACAAAAAAAACGCTTGTATGCGCACTTTGTATTGTTTTTAATAGGTTGCGTGTTACTAATTGTTGCCAATACCGTTTTAGGTATTGGAAAAGATTTTACCATTGCTGGCATTAGTTGGTTTGTATATGCTATTTTAATCTGGTTTTTCCTGCTTTTATACCACCTGTTTAATGTATTTGTCACGAACAAGTTTATGGGAAAAGCCTGGGAGCAGAAACAATTAGAAAAACTAGTATCAAAACAACAACAGCGCATAGATAAATTAAAGGAAAGTTTTAGAAAAGAGGAAGAACTTAAAGCAAAAAGTGAGGTGTTTAATGAATTAAATCCTGCGAAACAAACAGCTCCTAAAAAAACATCTGAGCTTACTATAATTGTTGCAGCTGCTGAAAATAACGCCATAGGCCTAGGCAACAAACTTATTTGGCATTTAAGTGACGACTTAAAACGTTTTAAGAAATTAACCAGTGGGCACCACATTATAATGGGAAGAAAGACCTTTGAGAGCTTCCCTAAACCACTCCCAAACAGAACCCACGTTGTAATTACACGCCAACAAGATTATAAAGCCCCAGAAGGCGTTATTGTTGTGCATTCTATTGAAGATGCCATTGATGCTTCAAAAAAGGATACACAACCCTACATAATTGGTGGCGGGCAAATATACAAGCAAGCTCTAGACAAAAATTTAGTTGATAAAATTGAATTAACTCGCGTACATAAAAATTTCGAGGCTGATGCTTTCTTTCCTAATATAGACATGTCTACTTGGAAAGAAACAAATAACGTCTTTAATAAAAAGGATGCCGATCATGAGTACGAGTTCTCTTTTATCACCTATGAAAAGGCTTAATTTAAGGGCAATCCCTAGACAGTTCTAACATCGTGCTTTTTAACCTGTTTACAAAATCTGTGGCTTCGTTTTCATCATAACAGGCAAACCCTATTCTTATAGCGTTGTGATTTAGATGAGCCATATCATATCGCTGCCATTCAAGAAAAACTAATTTGTGCTTTAATGCTATTTTGGCAACACTATCCCAAGAGTACCTTTTATTAAGCGTAGCCCAAATTGCCATACCGCCTTTAGGGATTTGGAAGGACAAATAGTCTCCCAATTCAGATTTTAAAAGTTTACAAAAAAAGTCTCTTCGTGTTTTATATACTTTAGACACCTTATTGATGTGTCTATCCAAACTCCCCTCCTTAATAAACTTGGCAAAAGTAAGTTCTAAAATAGCATCACCTTGCCTATCAACAAAGCGACGCAATTTAGCGCATTCGTCTACAAAATCTTTAGAAGCCACCAAATACCCTACCCTATAAACAGGAGCTACTGTTTTACACACCGAACCTACGTAAATTACATTACCATTCACATCATGACTAGCCAGTGGTAAAATAGGAGCATGATTATAATTAAAATCATAATCGTAGTCATCTTCTAAAATGGCAAAGCCATAATCTTTAGAAAGGTTTAGAAGATGTATGCGTCTTTGAGCAGATAACGTTACCGTAGTGGGATGATGATGATGTGGCGTGGTATACACAGCACTTATATTATACATCTTTGCAAGAGCCTCAACCTCTTTGGTACTTAAGCCATCTTTATCAACACTAACACGTAATAATTTAGCATTTGCATATTGAAAAGTAGTATCGGCCGAACTATAATTGGTTTCTCCAATCACGATATAACCAGTAGTATCAATTAATAATTGCGACGCCAAAAACATGCCCATCTGGCTACCTCTAGTAATTAAAATGTTATCAATGGTAATATTTAAGCCTCTTGTAGTATTTAAATAATCTACCAAAACCTCACGCAATGTAATGTTTCCGTAAGTGGTACCATATCCCATATAATCCAGTACATACTTTTTACTTGACAGTTTTCTATATAGTGTAGCTATCTCATTTACAGGCGCTAACCTCTCATCAGAAACTCCATCATTTACATACATATAGTCTTTATCAAGATGTTGAGGAAAACTTCTATTTAAAAATGAAGACTTAAAAAACTGAAAACCTGATTGTCCTGCTTTGGCAGTAACCGCACCATCTACCCATTTTTGTTGCAACACAGGTATATTCTCATTCACATAGGTCCCTTTTTTTACTATACTTTTTACCCAACCTTGTAAACTTAATTCTTCATAACAAGCCACTACTGTTTGCCTGTGTACCCCTAGGAGTTCTGATAAAAATCTACTACTCGGTAATTTGGCATTAGCTGTTAATGTTTTAGACTTTATTAAATCTATAAACTGGTTGGTTAACTGTATATACAATGCTTGTTTATTATTTCTGTCTATTTTCAACAGAGTTTTGTAAGGAATCATATCTGGACTATTAAAAAAATTAAAACTGGACCAATTAGATAGTCCACTAAACTACTAATTTTGTTTCATATACAATCATTCATCAAAAACTAACAGTTATGTCTACTTACAATGTGTCGGACCTAAACAAAGTAAAACGAGGCCCTAACAGAGCTATGTACAAGATAGAGGAAATCAACAAAATAATAGACTCTGGATTTATTGCTCATGTAGCATACAATTACCACGGAAAAGCCATATGTGTACCAATGGCATACGGAAGAATTGAAAATAAAATATATCTTCACGGTTCTCTTAAAAACAGAATGCTACTTACGCTTTTAGAGGCCAAAGAAGCAACCTTAACCATAATGCATTTAGATGGTTTAGTGTTGGCACGTTCGGGGTTTCATCACTCTGTAAATTACAGATCGGCAACCCTTTTTACCTCTGTGCGAAAAATTGAAAATTCTAAAACTAAAGAGGCTGCTTTGAAATGTGTAATGGACTATATGATCCCAAATAGGTGGGATAGTTTACGTACTATGAATTCTAAAGAGTTTAATAACACGTTAGTTCTAGAACTCGAAATACAAACGGCATCAGCCAAAGTTAGAGCTGAAGGTGTTAATGACGAAAAAATGGATCTCTCCCTTCCTATTTGGGCTGGTGTTATCCCTATAAAACAAATAGCAGAAGCTCCAATAAACGATACACTTTTAACAGAGGGTGTAGACATACCACAGCACATTACTGATTATTATATAACTCACAAACCTTGAATTGATGCAAGTAAAAGATTTAAAATTTATACCAGAATTTTACGATAGGTATATTAAACTTGTTGATAATGATATTGACCTCTTAAACGGATTAAAGAACAATATCTCGCTTTTTGATAGTTACAAAGAAGCTTTAATAGAACATCAAAACTTACGTTACCAAAGTGAAAAGTGGACACCAAAAGAACTATTACAGCATGTTATAGATACCGAACGTATTTTTTCTTATCGTGTGCTGGTTATTTCAAGATGTGAGCCTCAAAACATCATGGGGTTTGATGAAAATCAATATGCGAAGCATTCCAAAGCTAATAGTCGTACCATTGATAGTTTACTTAATGAATTTCGATTAGTAAGACAGGGAACGATAGCGCTATTTGAAAGTTTAAATACATCAACATTACATCAAACAGGTATATGCTCAAACATAAAAATTAGTGCAGGTGCTTATGGCTTTACAATAATAGGGCATGCCATACATCATCTAAATATTTTAAAGCAACGTTACCTTTAAACGCGTACAAAATGATAAATGAAATAATTTTATCAATTTAAGTTGTATTTTTGCGGCTATTATTTGATAAATTTATGAAAGCATATATATTCCCAGGTCAAGGTGCTCAATTCTCAGGAATGGGATTAGACCTTTACGAAAACTCATCCCTTGCTCAAGAATTATTTGAACAGGCTAATGACATTCTTGGTTTTTCTATTACTGATATCATGTTTGAAGGAACAGCTGAGGACCTGAAAGAAACTAAGGTTACCCAACCTGCTATATTTTTACATTCTGTAATTCTGGCAAAGACTCTAGGAGATAATTTTAAGCCCGATATGGTTGCAGGGCATTCTCTCGGAGAATTTTCTGCACTGGTAGCCAATGGCACATTAAATTTTGAAGATGGACTAAAACTGGTTTCTCAACGCGCAATGGCAATGCAAAAAGCTTGCGAATTACAACCAAGTACTATGGCTGCTGTTTTAGGTTTAGATGATGATATTGTTGAAAAGGTATGTGCTACAACTGAAGGTGTTGTTGTGGCAGCTAACTATAATTGCCCCGGCCAATTAGTAATTTCTGGAGAAATAGAAGCTATAAACAAAGCTTGCGAAACTTTAAAAGAAGAAGGTGCTCGTCGTGCCTTAGTGTTGCCCGTGGGCGGTGCGTTTCATTCCCCCTTAATGGAGCCTGCTCGCGAGGAGCTTGCTTCAGCCATTGAAAATACCTCATTTAATACACCAAACTGCCATATATACCAGAATGTAACTGCTAGTGCAGTAAGCGATGAAAACGAAATTAAATCCAACTTAATTTCCCAACTTACAGCTCCTGTACGTTGGACACAGTCTGTACAACAAATGATTGCTGATGGTGCTACCTTATTTACTGAAGTAGGCCCCGGTAAAGTGCTACAAGGGTTAGTTAAAAAAATTAACCGAGAAGCTCAAACCGAATCTGCAACTTTTGAAGCTATTTCTTAGATGAAACTTACACGTCGTACCGCATACATATTTATTACAATTGTTCTAACTATTGCCGTTGATCAAATTTCAAAGGTTATGGTTAGAATGTATGTTGAGAAAGGATCTTCCACACCCATTATTGGAGACTTTTTCCAACTGATGAATGTTGAAAACGAGGGAGCTTTTTTAGGGATGGGCAGTGAATTAAATGACACCTTAAAACTAATATTATTACTGATATTACCGGTTATTGTTCTGGGGTTGGTCCTTCGTCATATCATTAAGGATAAAACTCTTGATAATTGGTCATTATTTGCCTTTTCAAGTATAATTGGTGGCGGTATCGCTAATGTATATGACCGTTTCGCTTACAGTAGCGTAACCGATTTTCTTTACATACACATCACGGATACCATAAGAACAGGTATTTTTAATTTAGCAGATTTATCAGTAACTACTGGAATGATAATTTTGGTGGTAATGATGCTGAAGAAAAAGAAAGAGACAAACTAATATTAAAGTTTAAAATATGTAAATCTGAGATTAAAATTTTTAATCTCAGATTTTTTTTGTTATCAGTTTAATACTCTATTGGGTAAAAGGAACTATGCCTTATTCATCCTTGACAAGCATTAAATATCATGTTATAAAACAATAAAAAAGTCATCCTTTAAAAGAATGACTTGAATCTATACGATAAGAGTTACAGCAATTAAGACCTAACTTTTTGCTCCCAATTCCATGCAGAACGCAAGGCATCATCTAATGAAAGTTTTGCTTTCCAGCCCAATTCATCATTGGCTAAAGTTGTATCTGCATAGGCAGCAGTGATATCACCTTCCCTTCTACTTACAATTTTGTAATTTAATTTATTTCCTGAAACGCGCTCGAACGACTCAACAACCTCTAGCACAGAACTCCCTTTACCTGTTCCCAGATTAAAGGTTTCATAATTTTCTTTATTCTTACCTTGTACTAACCTATTGAGCGCAACAACATGAGCTTTTGCTAAATCTACCACGTGAATATAGTCACGAATGCAGGTACCGTCAGGCGTAGGATAATCATCTCCAAAAACAGACAATTGCTCTCTTAAACCAATTGCAGTTTGTGTAATAAATGGTACCAAGTTTTGAGGCACTCCCATAGGCAACTCTCCAATTTCTACTGATTCATGTGCTCCAATAGGATTAAAATAGCGAAGTGCGATAGCTTTAAGTGTTGGAATAACTTTGCAACTATCTTGTATGATCTCTTCTCCAATCTGTTTTGTGTTACCATAAGGCGATTCTGCTCTTTTAACAGGAGCATTTTCGGTAATTGGCAACTCATCTGCTTGCCCATAAACGGTACACGAAGAACTAAATATAAAACTAGCAGATGGTAATTTTTTTAACTCTTTTAATATATAAACCAGGGTAGAAATATTGTTCTCATAGTAAAGTAATGGTTCCTCCACACTCTCTCCTACGGCTTTACTTGCAGCAAAATGTATTACACCAACCACATCGTTGTGTCTAGCAAAAAAAGCTTCAACATCCACTTTTTCTTTTAAGTCTATTTTTTCAAAAACGGGTTTCTTTCCTGTTATAGCAGTAATGCCCTCAAGTACGTTTTCCGAGGAATTCGATAGGTCGTCTATAATAACAACTTCATAACCTTCGTTTTGTAATTCTACAACTGTATGGGAGCCAATAAACCCTAAACCTCCTGTTACTAGTATTTTACTCATTTATAAATTTTATTATGGTTGATGTAATAAATTCAATTTGTTCGTTATCCAATTCAGTATGCATAGGTAAAGAAATAACTTCTTGTACCAATTGATTGGTTACTGGAAAATCCATCTCTTTATACCTACTATCTACGTATGCTTTTTGCTTGTGAAGCGGGATTGGATAATACACACCACATGGAATTCCTTTTTCATTTAAGTGCTTTACAAGCGCATCCCTATCTATATCGATTACCCTTAAGGTATATTGATGAAATACATGACAATCACATGTTTCACAAATATCCTTACCACAACCATTTCCTAACTTGGGAGTAACGATTTGTTTTATATCTTTAAAAGCTTCATTGTACTTTCTCGCTGCTGTTTGCCTAGCTTTATTGTAAGCATCTAATTTAGGCAACTTTGCATCTAAAACTGCTGCTTGCATACTATCTAAACGAGAGTTAACACCAACCACATCATGATGGTACCTCTCATACATACCATGGTTAACTATACCTCTAATAGTATGTGCTAAAGCATCATCATTAGTAAAAATGGCACCACCATCACCGTAAGCTCCAAGATTTTTTGATGGGAAAAATGAAGTTGCTCCCACATGCCCTATTGTACCAGCTTTAGCTTTTCTTCCATCTTTAAACCTGTAGTTAGCACCTATGGCTTGAGCATTATCTTCAATAACATATAAATTATGTGCCTGTGCAATCTCTAGGATAGCTTCCATATTAGCACACTGTCCAAATAAATGCACAGGAACAATTGCTTTGGTTTTAGGAGTAATTGCTTTTTTTATAGCTTCAATGTCAATATTGAAATCATTTACATTTACATCCACCAAAACTGG
Organism: Hyunsoonleella ulvae; assembly: GCF_016827605.1. Taxonomy (GTDB): domain Bacteria; phylum Bacteroidota; class Bacteroidia; order Flavobacteriales; family Flavobacteriaceae; genus Jejuia; species Jejuia ulvae. Next base: position 612,154 of record NZ_JAEPJQ010000001.1, read on the forward strand.
AGTTAAATTGAGCAATGCAATAACCTCAACAGTAGCCGCAAAAGTGAAATCTGCAGTGATTACCTCATCTCCAGGTTTTAAACCCAGCCCCATCATAGCAATTTGCAAGGCATCAGTACCATTAGCACATGGGATTACATGTTTTACCCCTAAATAATTTTCTAAATTCTTTTGAAACTCATGAACCTTAGGTCCGTTTATAAAAGCAGTATTCTCTATTACATTATTGATTGAAGTAGTTACAATATCTTTTATATCGTGATACTGACCCTTAAGGTCTACCATTTGAATTTTCTTCATATTCAAAATTTTAGAGTCTTATAAAAAATTTCACGACCCTATTTTAATTATACCCGACTTGAGGTTTCGGCTAACAAAATTACAAAATTCATCAAAGCCATTCATTGATTTCTTTTAAAGAAATGTATTTTAGCGAGAAAGATAACGAGCTTGCAGTTTATATATAGTATAGGCATTTATTTTACTGGTTTTATTTTAAAAATCGTAGCACTGTTTAACACCAAAATTAAATTAGGTGTTAAAGGAAGAAAACACACGTTTCATATTCTAAAACAACAAGTTAAAGCTACAGACAAAACCATCTGGTTTCATTGTGCATCCCTTGGTGAGTACGAACAAGGGTTACCTGTTTTTGAAAAACTAAGAGCACAGCATAGCAACTATAAAATTGTATTGAGTTTTTTCTCTCCTTCAGGTTTTGAAATACGAAAAAACTCCCCGATCGCTGATGTAGTTGTGTATTTACCCTTAGACACTAAAAAAAATGCAACGCGATTTATAGAGTTACTACAACCTACCCTTGCAGTGTTTGTAAAATATGACATCTGGCCTAACTATTTAAACACACTAAAGGAAAAAAAGACACATACCATTTTGATTTCTGCAAATTTTAGGCGTAATCAAATCTATTTTAAGCCTTATGGCAAACTATTTAAAAAAGCACTTTTTGCCTTTAACCATATTTTTGTTCAGTACAAGGACTCTAAAACACTTTTAGAATCCGTAGGTTATAAAGATGTAACCGTTTCAGGGGATACAAGATATGACAGGGTAGGCAATCAATTACTCAAAAACAATACCCTTGATTTTATTGAAAAGTTTAAAAACGACAAACTATGCGTAGTAGTTGGTAGCTCATGGCCTGAAGATGAAGCGTTGTTTACCAGTTTTATTAATGATAAACTGTATGCCGATGTAAAATATATTATTGCGCCTCACAATATAAAAACCTCTCACATCAATAGTTTTATCTCAAAAACTAATGCGAAGTCCATTCTGTATTCTAAAATGGAAGAGCAAATTTTAGACACTTATGATGTATTTATCATCGATACCATTGGTTACTTATCAAAAATATATAGTTATGCCGATATAGCCTATGTTGGTGGGGCCATGGGAACAACAGGCCTACATAACACTCTTGAACCAGCAGTATTTGGTGTACCTATACTAATTGGACCTAATCATGAAAAATTCCCCGAAGCAAAAGCGCTTATTAACAATGGAGGAATGTTTTCTGTAAAGCACCAATCAGAATTCAATGAAACATTAATAAAATTGCTTGAAAACAGTGACTATCGTAAAGATTTAGGGTCTAAAAACTTGAAGTTTGTAAAGAAAAATAGTGGTGCCGTCATCCAAATACTAGAGTATTTGCGTATATTAGGGTGTTTTTCTTAACGAAAAATCAAAACAAACTGTATGCTTTTTAATTATTTGATATCAAAAGGCTTACTAAATAATTAACACTAAAAATAACAACAAATGAAAAAATTAGTTTTAGGAACAGCTTTATTATTAGCATTAGGAATGTCTTTCACGTCTTGTAGAGATACTAAAAAAGCGGAATCTGTAGAAGAAGCTGTAGAAAATGCTGCAGAAGCTACTAAAGAAGCTGCAAGTGATGCTGTTGATGCTGCGGGAGAAGCAGTTGAAAAGGCAGGTGATGCCGTTGAAGGTGCAGTAGACGCTGCAAAGGAAGCTGGAGAAAATGCAGTTGAAGCAGCGGGAGAAGCTGTAGATAACGCAGCTAAAAAAGCTGGAGAAACAGTAGATAAAGCTGTTGATGCTGCTGGAAAAGCTGCTGATGATGCTGCCGACGCCGTAAAGAAAGAAGCAGAAAAATTAAAGGCGAGTCACTAATCATAAGTAACTAAGTCACTTTAAAAACTTTAAAAACCACCTTTTGGGTGGTTTTTTTATTTATATACATATTTGAAAATAAAAAAGCCTTATCCATTTAGATAAAGCGAATACAGAACATTAGCCTATTCTCAAACCAATCAATTAATCTTTTTTAAAAAACAATAAAGGTTTTATAAAGTTTATGCTGCCAAATTTAAAACAACAGCAATTAAAGTCATATTAGAATACAATATTATGGTACTCAATTAAGATGAGGAAACATTCAACTCGTGCATACACACTTTTATTAAAGCATATGCTCTTCTAATATGACCTTCAACCGTTTTAATAGAAATTTCTAAGTTTTTAGATATTTCAATATATTTTAAACCAGAAATCTTTTTATCCAAAAACACCTTTTTACATCTCTTAGGCAGTTTATTAAGGCATAAGTCCAGCTTTGCTAATAGTTCAGCTTTATAATTGTCATCTTCCTCTATAGCAGTTGTTGCTTCTTTTACAGAGGATTGATAAAAAGACAAATACTCATCATTTTCTTTAGAGTTATTTTTAAAGGCGTCCATAAGTTTGTAATAAACAATTCTGTATAGATAGCCTTTAAGTGAAGATTTAATTTTCAATTTTTTTCGTTGATTCCAAAGATCTAAAAAAGTATCCTGAACAATATCTTGGATTAAATCACGATCAGGCGTATATTTAAGAGCATATATGCAAAGCTCATCATAAAACCTGTTATAAATAGTTTCGTAAGATTTTAAGTTCCCCTGCTTTAAAGATTTTAAAATAACACTTAAATCTTCACTCTTTTGATCCATTTACATAAAATATTGTGGGTAAAACTAAGTAAATTTAAATAAAAATGGAGGGTTTTTGCAATTGTTGAAGACATAATACTAAAAGCACCAAATAATGAATCAAAAGCAAATAGACCATTTAATCGTTAAATTTATAGAGAATGATGTTTCTCATCAGGAACTTTTAGATTTAAAAGCGTGGTTAAATAATGTAAACAATAAAGCCTACTTTGATGAGTATATTAAAGTTAATTATTTAATAAACTTAAAAACACCTTTTAACAGGGAGTCTTCCTTAGATGAAATTAAAAGGCAAATTGCAAATAATTCCAAAGTTAAAAAGGTGCGCTTCATTAAATATGGCGCAATCGCAGCGTCAATAGCACTTTTAATATCACTAACTTTTATTTTTAATAATAATAATTCTCAAGTTGAAGAATCAATAATAGTAAATAATCAAATAAAAATCGGCACAGATAAGGCAATCCTAACTATGGAAACTGGAGAGGAAGTTGCTTTAGTTAAAGGCGTCTCTTTTCAAACTCAAAATGCTACTAGTAATGGTGAGAGCATTGTTTATAATAATTCTTCCCAGCAATTAGTATATAACTATTTAACTATTCCTCGAGGCGGAAAATTTTTTATTGAATTATCTGATGGCACAAAAGTTTGGTTAAATTCTGAATCTAAACTTAAATATCCTGTAAGTTTTATAGATGGAGAGGCCAGAGAAGTTGAATTAGTTTATGGTGAAGCTTATTTTGATGTGTCATCTAGTACAAACCATAATGGTTCTGCTTTTAAAGTAATTAATGAAACACAAGAAGTTCAGGTTTTGGGAACCGAATTTAATATTAAAGCATATAAGGACGATTATCAAATTTTAACCACACTGGTTGAAGGTAAAGTAGCATTACATACAAAAAATAATATTAAAGTATTAGCTCCAGGTGAGCAAGCAAATTTCAATAAACTAAATGAAACCATAGAAATTTCAAAAGTTGATATCTACAATGAAGTTTCTTGGAAAGAAGGTATCTTCAGTTTTAGAGATAAACCTCTTAAAGATATTATGACCATACTATCCAGATGGTATGATTTTGATGTGCTGTTTGAAAATAAAGCTATAGAAAAAGACCTTTTTGGAGGTATTTTCTCAAAAGACCAGAATATTAAAGATATTTTAAAAATGATTGAAAACTCGAATGCTGCCGTACGCTTCGAAGTATCAGAAAAAACAGTTACGGTAAAATAAAAAAGAGAGCAGAGTTTAGACATCCTACCGTACCAATCTCTGTCTCTCTTAAGTGTTAATTAATTATGAAGTATAACTAACTTAAAACAAGCAAATTTATGGAAATTAATTTTACTAGAGTTCCTATTTATATTAGGAAAGTACTCTTTATTTGGATTATGAGATTATTCGTTCTTTTATGTTGCACATTAACATTTGGTTTAAACCCTATTACTGGGTTTACTCAAAATATTAAAATAAACATTGATCATGACCAGGAACTGTCGGTTATAGATGTTTTTGAATTGATAAAAAAAGAAACAGATTATCGGTTTGTTTATCGAACAGAAAGCTTTAAAAACGCGCCTAGCGTTAAATTAAACAAAGGCATTATTACGGCGCACGACTTACTCTCTAGATGCCTCTCTTTTAGCAATTATCTCTACGAACTCACAGCAGATAAAACAATTATTTTAAAAGAAAGACCTCCTGTAAACCAGAATAGAACAATTTCTGGAAAGGTAACCGACGAAAATGGCGTGCCATTACCTGGCGTTACCATCTTAGTACATCGCGATGAAAACAATAACTTTAGAGGAACAACCACCGATTTTGATGGTGGATATGAAATAGCGGTTCAAAAAGATGATATTGTTAAATTTAGTTATGTTGGTTTTCTCACACAGAGAATTGTTATCGAGGATCAAACCACAATTAACATTACCATGAAAGAAGATGCTTCTAAACTGGATGAAGTTGTTGTTGTAGCGTACGGTAGCGAATCTCGAGAAAAACTTACTGGAGCAGTAGATAAGGTTGATATAGGTGTATTACAAACCACTCAAAATGTATCTTTTGCTGATGCTTTAATTGGTGTTGTACCAGGCTTACTTGTACAGGAAAGCTTTTCCAATCCAGATACGCCTCCATCCATTCTTCTTAGAGGTGTTGGCTCTATAAATGCGGATACCGAACCACTAATAGTTATAGATGGTGTTCAAATGCCAGCAGGTTTGGCTTCATCTGCTCTAAATGTTAATGATATTGAAGGCATTAGTGTTTTAAAAGATGCAGCGGCTACTTCTATTTATGGTTCCAGAGGTTCTAATGGCGTTATTTTAGTTACCACTAAAAGAGGAACAAAAAATAGCAAATTACAAGTTGCTGTAAATACAAGATTAGGTTTTAATAACCCTAACACATCATTTACTGATGATCTCATGAACGCCTCTCAAAAACTTGATTACGAGGAATCTTTAGGTTTTTACGACTCGGATGCGGCATTATTGGATGAACGCAGAAATTCAGGTAATGATATTAATTGGACCGATTTGTTAGTAAGTAATGAAGTGAGCCAGAATCATGATATTGCGATTTCAGGTGGCGGTAATAATTCAAGCTACTACACATCCATATCCTACAGCAACGTCGATAATATTTTTGGTAGTGAATATGAACGTTACACGGCTACAATGCGGGCAGATTTTGAGCTTAGCAAAAAAATAAAATTAGCCTTGTCCGGAAATTTTGGAAATGTTAATAATCAAGACAGACGTGATGTAGGTAACCCTTTTTCTAATGCTTTTTTATTAAACCCTTGGGAACAAGCATTTGATGATTCTGGAAACCCCACAAGATTAATCTCTTTTTTAACAAACGGTGGAGGCGAACCATTGAATCCTCTTTTTGTAAGAGACAATACGAGTACGAGATCAGTAAGAAAAAATATTGGTGGAAGTGTTAATTTAATATATAAACCCTTAGAGTGGTTAACCTTAAACGGTATTTTAGGAGCCAATTATAACACATCCAAGAATACTACCTATGAAAACGAGATTGTCGAAGGTGGAGAACTAAATTTATCTAATGGTGATAACAACAACTATACGGCAACACTTATGGCGACCGTTGATAAAACTTTTAATCAACATAATTTCAATCTTCTATTAGGTAATGAATTTAATGAAAATGAAATATCAAGTTTTACAGGAATCGGCAGAGGTTTCGAGTCTGATGCAGTTCAAACTTTAAGTGCAGCAGCCAATCCTCCAACAATTTTTGATACTGAAACACATGCCGGGTCTATTTCTTATTTTTCAAGGTTAAATTATTCTTTTAACAATACATACAACTTGTCATTATCTTACAGAAGAGACGGTTCATCCAGATTTGGAGACAATAATAAATATGCCAATTTCTGGGCTATCGGTACTTCCTGGAATCTTCACAATACGCTTTTTAAAGAAAGTGAAACGATAAACAATTTAAAATTACGTTTTACTACAGGAACTTCTGGTAACGATTTTATTGGAAACTTCTCCTCTCAATCCCTCTATCAATATAGATTTAACTATGATGATGCTGGTGTCCCTACCTTATCAAGAGGAGCTAATCCTGATTTAACCTGGGAAAAAAATGAGAACACCAACTTCGGATTGGACTTTGGATTGTTTAATAATAGAATTAGCGGTTCTTTTGACTATTACATCAGAACCACTAAGGATTTACTCGCTCAAATTCCCACACCGCTAACGTCAGGATTTGACTTCTTGGACGCTAATATTGGTAATTTTGAAAATAAAGGCTTCGAAATTGCATTAAACACCATCAATGTTCAAAATGATAATTTTACATGGAGGACTAATATTACGTTTTCAACTAACGAAGGAACTGTAGTTTCTTTGGTTGAAGATCGAGACCTCATCTTAAGAGGTAATGTAGCTTACAAACCAGGGAGTCCTATAAACGCATTATATCTTGTAGATTGGGCGGGCGTAAATCCAGACACCGGTTTTAACCAATATAGAGATACCGACGGGAATCTTATAGATTATGACACAAATCGCCGTGGCGGTAACAGAAACGAAATTACAGAATTAAGAGAAGCAAGCGATAAAACCGCAATACCAACATATCATGGTGGTGTAACCAATGCATTTACTTTTAAAAATTTCGATGCTTCTTTTTTAGTTTCATTTTCAGGAGGCAATCATATTTTAAATACTGGCTTGCACAGCTTATATAATAATGTAAATCTAAATCAACATATTGATGTATTAAACGCATGGCAAAATCCTGGCGATCAAACAAATATTGCGGTTAGAACGGTTGACTCTAGAAGGCCTACAACAAGGATATTAACTTCAGATTTCGAGCAGTCTACTCAATTCGTGCAGGACGCTAGTTACATAAAGCTTAAAAACATTGTTATAGGCTATACGTTAAATAAAACCGTTTCAAAGAAAATAGGTATCGAGCGTTTAAGGGTTTTTGCCCAAGCCCAAAACATCCTTACTATTACAGATGTGGATTATATAGATCCTGAGTTTGCCTCAGCAGGTGGAGGTATCGGCTTATCCGCACCTATTAATACAGGATTTTCTTTTGGTATTAATGCTAACTTTTAATTAAAAAACCATGAAAACAATCATAAAATTTATATTTATATTTTCAGTAACCATCGGACTTACAAACTGTTCTGATGATATTATAGAGAAAGAACCACTTGATGAAGTATCTCCAGAAAATTTGCTTCAAACAGAAGGTGGTTTTAGGACTGCTCTTGATGGGGTTTACGGTATCATGCAAGAAGATTTTTTAGGATATAACTTTTGCATTTACTCTATTCCGGAAGCCATAAATGATGATATCATTGCGGGAGATCCTAATGGTTTTACTTTTGAAAATACTCATGCTGATATTTATCCATTAGCGTATGATGCTACGACATTTCAAATTGAAGGGTTTTGGAGAGAGTCTTATAAAGCGATTAATAACGTTAATGCTATTATAAAAGTTGCGAGGACAAGTAGTTTAGCTAACAAAGATGCTTTTCTCGCAGAAGCACTTGGTATTAGAGCCATGTTGTATTATAACTTGTATCGCTTCTTTGCACCAGCTTATAATACAGATGCTAACGCTTTAGCAATTCCATACAAATTCGAAACGGAGGCACTTCTAGATACAAAGCCTAGAAACACGAATCAAGAGGTAATAGATTTTGTATTAAACGATTTATTAGAAGCAGCAAGTTTGGCTGAAAACGATGTTAATTCTTATAGAATGTCTAAAACAGCTATTGAAGCATTAACGGCTCGAGTATATCACGAAACAAACGATTTTTCTAATGCCATTACCTATGCGGAGCGTGCCTTAACAGATGGCAGGTATATGCTTGATACCGATGCTACAGCCTTACAAAATCAATGGCAGCAGGACGATTCAAATGAAATCATTTTCAGAATTCGCTTTGAAGAATCGGATGTTAGCTTTAACGCCGCCTTATTATCCATACCTTTATTTTTCAGTTTTCCGTATTTTGTGTCTGATGACCTTATAAATCTTTACGATCAAACCAATGACATTAGGTTTGCTACTTATTTTGAACCAGAGCCCTTTGGCTCAGGAGCTTTTTATCCCATAAAGCATGCTGGTACCAGAACTGCCGATGCAGCTACTTTTAATCCAGGGGCAATAGATATTAAATTGATTCGCGTTCCAGAATTACACCTAATTCTTGCAGAAGCCTTTGACAAAACAGGAAATGCAGGTATGGCATTAAATCATTTAAATATTTTAAGAAATGCTAGAGGCTTGGGTGATTATGTAGGTAGCGATCTATCAAATGAAATTTTAGATGAACGCAGACGTGAACTTGCTTTTGAAGGTTTTAGATTTACCGATTTAAAACGACTGGGACTTGGGTTTACAAGACCAGACGGTACATCATTAGCTCCAAATGCGGATCGTTTTGCCTTACCAATTCCGCAACTAGAAATAGACAGATCTGGTTTAGATCAAAATGATGGATATTAATATGAATTTACTTTTATGGCAAGCTCTTTACCTATTAGGGCTATTGTTCATCTGCTTTTTAATTTATAGGGTTTATAAATATATGAGCAGAAACCCTAAATAATTTAAGAGGTGTACTAAATAAAATTTTATTTTTTTTTTGAGTTAGTCTTCAATTAATAAAGGTGGTACCATTAATCAACCACCTTTATTTTTTTAGTCTCCCTGATATAAATTATATAGAATGAAAAAAATATTGAAACTAAGTTTAGTCCTTTTGCTATGTATTGGTATTAACAAATCTTATGGGCAGTATCAAGCAAAAAAGGACTCTTTATTGGTTTTAAAAAACGGGTTTATTATAAACCTAACTCCTAAAGGAGGCTTCATTAAAAAAGGAACCATTGTTATTGAAAAGGATAACATTAAAGAAGTAAACTACTTAAATGATGCCAAAACTTATGACAATGCCAAAGTTATAGACCTCAACGGAAAGTATATTTTACCTGGTTTAATAGACACGCATGTACATTTAGCCACAGCTCCTAAAGAAGGCAGAAACGAGAACAATGCTTTTATGGAAAAGCAATTAAATAAAATGTTGTATTCTGGCATTACCACGGTACGTGATATGGCAGGAAATGCCATTATTCTTTCAGATTATGCCAGAGCAAGCGATTTAAATCAAATCCCTGCGCCTTCAATTTTTTATGCTTCACAATTTGCAGGACCAAAGTATTTTGGTATGATACGAAGTTATTCAACCAATACTAGAAGCAAAAGAGACAGACCTTGGGCGCAAACCATTGTAGATTCAACAAACATGCCTTTGGCAATAGCTAGAGCAAAGGGAGCTGGTGTTACGGGTATTAAAATTTATGCAAACTTAAAACCTTCGTTAGTTACAAAAATAGTTAAAGAAGCAAAAAAACAAGGGCTTCAATCTTGGAGTCATGCTGCAGTATTTCCAGCTTCTCCATTACAAATTGCAACAGCAAAAGTGAATACCATGTCTCATGCTTGGGATATGATGTATGGATTAAATACTACTGGCACTATAACCCGAGCAGATTTAGCCAAAGATATTAATTATGATAAGCTGGATAGTTTATTATACATCATGAAGGATAACCATGTTATTCTTGATGCGACTAACTATATAGCAGAAAACAACAGGATGCACAATGGTGTAAACGTTACACAACGAGCACATAAACTAGGAGTTAAAGTAAGTGTAGGAACCGATTGGCCCTATATATACGAACCTGAAATTCCTTTTTATAAAGAATTAAGATTACTTATTGATAAATGCGGATTTACTACAGAAGAAGCACTATACAGCGCCACAAAAATAGGAGCCGAAAGTATTGGATTAACAGATAGAGGCGTTATAGAAAATGGGAAAAAAGCAGATATAATTGTCCTCAATAAAAATCCTATAAATAATATAGAAAACTTAAAAGACCTACATCTTTCCATTAAATCTGGAATCATTTATAAAAAAGAAACCCCATGAAAATACTAAATGCTTCACTGCTTATACTACTTTTATTTACTAGCTGTAAACCGTCTATAAAACCTAATCTTATTGGCAAAATAACCGATAATGACAACGTACAGCAAATAAAGCTAATTGGTCTGGAAAACGGTTATACCATTTTAGATTCAACTAGCGTAGTAAACCAAACCTTTAGTTTTAATCTTTCTTTTAAAAACAAACAACTTTTAAAACTTAGAACGAATGATCGTAAGGTGTCAACACCCTTATTTTTTTATGAACCTGGTTTAAATTACACCTTTCATATTGAAAACAAGGAAGCTTTAATTCAAGCACCAGAAAACTCATTACAATATAAATACAACGAGTTATTAAAAAAACTTAATCCGCTAAATGAAAAATTAAGTAAAATATCGCAAGACACAACACTAACCAAAGCAGAGCTTAATACACTATCGACCAAATATTTTACAGAGCAATTAAACATTAAAAAAAATTATATACGAACCCATCCAGAATCTTACATATCGCTTTACTTATTGAAAGATTTAGTCAGACTTGGTCCTATTTTAAGTTATCAAGAACTAAAAGACTTTTTTAATATTGTAAACATTGATGCACACAAAGGAAATCCTATGTTAGATTTTATTGGCGATAAACTAAAAACCATAGAAGCAAACAGAATAATAGGTAAAACTGCGCCTGCATTTTCGCTAAAAAGCCCAAACGGAAAAGTATACACTCTCGCAGATTTTAAAGGAGGGTATACACTTATAGACTTTTGGGCAAGTTGGTGTGCTCCATGTAGAGTAGCCAATAAAAATATTATTCCCTTGTATGAAAAATATAAAGATAAAGGCTTCAATATCATTTCAATATCCTTTGATGAGAATAAAGAAAAGTGGGTAAAAGCCATAGAAGAAGATAAAATTCCTTGGGTACAAGTATCGGATTTAAAAGGTTTTAAAAATTCTGAAATTAGGAGCCTTTATAAAGTAAAGCAATTACCTACAACCTATGTTTTAGATCCTGAAGGTAAGGTTGTTGATCAACATTTAAAGCACCATGAATTGGAAAACCTTCTTGAAACTATTTATCAAAACTAATTTTACACCCTTTTAAAATTTACAACAATGAAAAAAATATCAAACCTAATATACGTCTTAACTTTTATTTCAACCGTCATGGTGTCCTGCACCAGTTCTAAAGAGCAAAACAAATCAGTAATAAAAGGAACAATTAAGGGGTTGGGAAATAATTCTATTGTTTTAATGGACGCTAAATACCAGCCTTTAGATACTGTTCAGGCCAATAACGACAACTTTGTATTTGAACATAAATTAGACATAAGTGATCCTAAAATGCAAGGTCTTTTTATACCCCAGTTATCAAATAAAAAAGACCGTGGTATGAGAGTGAATAAGACTTACTTCTTTGTAGATAGCAAAACAATTAACATTACAGCATCAATTGTTAACGAAAATTTAGAAAACATAGAAGTTACGGGGTCTCCAGCCACAAAAGAATACAAGGACTTGGAGGCTAACTTCCCCGCCAGTATTGAATTGGAAAAATATTCAAAACCATATAACGACGCATTTCATCTTTACAATAACGTAGAGAAAAGTGAAGATAATTTAAAAACATTGAAATATTATGGTAATATAATAGATTCGTTATATACGGAAAGAGGGAAAAATATAATAGATGCTATCGAGTACAACAAAGAAAGTATCGCCCTTTCCTATATCGTTTATCAAAATTATGAAACTAAATCTGCTCCATTTATTAAAGACTTGCTAAATAAGTTTTCTCCAAATATTGAAGACTCCTATTATATTTCGCTTTTAAAAGAACAAGTGAAATTAAAAGAAAGTTCCTCTGTTGGTGCTATGGCTCCAGATTTTACACTGGTTGACGATACAAACAAAATTGTAAAACTTTCCGACTTTAAAGGGTCTTATGTTCTTATTGATTTTTGGGCCAGTTGGTGTGGCCCATGCAGACAGGAGATACCTCATTTAAAAAAGGCTTACAATACATTTAAAGATGAAGGGTTTCAAGTAGTTTCTGTTTCTATTGACAGGAAAAAGGAAGCTTGGGAAAAAGCTTTGAAAAAAGAACAATTGCCTTATATAAAATTATGGGATGAAAAAAAGGAAACCATGCAATTATACCAATATCAAAGTATCCCATATATTGTTTTAGTTTCTCCAGAGGGAAAAATACTAAAGATAAATAAAGGCTTAAGAGGTAATGCGTTAGAAGAAACTTTGAAAAATATCTTTTTAAATAAAAAGTGATTTCTAAAAACATAAGGCAAAGCATTAGCGAGTAAGTAAACTTACAAAGTGTTTCTTTAAGAAAAGTTCTATGAACCCACAATTAACTAAAGCAATGACCTGCTTTTATTGAGACTTTGATTAAAACCTATTAAACAAACTATTGCGTAAAATATGCTCTTGAGTATATTTTACACAAGTAATTGATAAACAGCATATTTATAGGGCTTCAGATTTAAAAGTTAAACCCTTCGAATTTCTAAAATTACCTCTGCTTATAAAACCAGAGAACCCCGTTTTAGCTTATATATTTTTTTAACATTTTATTAGCAAGGGGGAAATGAAATTTAGGCGACATAACTTAAACACATAGAAAGAATAAATGAAAAATATAATAAGTCTAGTTAGTGTATTACTATTTTTAAACCTTAATGCACAAAACTTAAACACACCTCTTCCACTTGACGAGAGTATCAAAAAAGGTGTTCTACCTAACGGAATGACCTATTACTTGCATAGTACAGATGTTGTTGAAGATGTAGCTAGTTACTACATTATTCAAAATGTAGGATCCATACTTGAAGATGATAACCAACAGGGATTGGCTCACTTTTTAGAGCACATGGCGTTTAATGGAACTAAGCATTTTCCGGGTAAAGGCATTTTTGATACTTTAGGAAAAGAAGGGATTGTATTTGGTAAAGATATCAATGCCTATACAAGTTTTGATGAAACAGTTTACAATATAGACAATATACCAACAACACCTGAGCTTATAAATACAGGGTTGCACATCCTCCACGATTGGTCAAATTATTTATTATTAACCGAAGAAGAAATTGACGCGGAAAGAGGCGTAATTAAAGAAGAATGGCGTACAAGACAAAATGGTGGAATGCGGATTATGCAACAAACTATTGGTACGGCCTATGGAAATTCCAAATATGCTAATAGACTTCCAATTGGTAAAATGGAGATTGTTGAAAATTTTGAATATAAGTCACTAAGAGACTTCTATCATGATTGGTACAGAACCGATTTACAAGCTATAGCCATTATTGGTGATTTTGATGTAAGTGAAATGGAGACTAAAATAAAGGAAAAGTTTTCATCCATTCCTGCGGTAAAAAATCCACCAGAACGCTATGTTGTTAAAATTGACGACAATGATAAGTTAGATTATGCTATCGCTATGGATAAAGAAGTTTCAATAGCAAACATCCAGTTTAGTATAAGACATAAAAAAACTACTGATAAAAGCACAGCCACATACTTAAAGGATGCACTAGTAAATGGATTCATTTTTAACATTTTAAAAGAACGCTTTAGTAAAATATCACAGGAACCAGATGCGCCATTTGTAAATGTATCTCCAAGTTATGCTAATCTAACCAGAGCGCATAAAACGTTTAGAGTGAATGTTACACCCAAAGAAAACAAACAGCAAGAGGCGTTTAAACTAGCTATGACTGAAATTAACAGAGCTGTAAAATTTGGATTTACTAAATCGGAAATTAATAGAGCTGTTATAAAGTATAAAAGCTTATATGAAAAGCAAATTGCAAGGTTGGGTGATAGATCTCACAGAAAAATTATAAACTCAATTAAAGCTAATTATTTAGAAAATACCCCTTTAACAGATTTAGCAAAAAAATATGAAATTGCTAAACCCATTCTTAACAACATCACACAAGATGACTTACTAAAACAAATGCAGGAGCTTTACACTCCCAACAACAGAAGTGTTATTGTTACTGGTGTAGAAGGTAAAAACAATTTATCTGAAACTGAAGCAGTTCAAATTATTGATGCCATTGAGAATGATGAGTCATTACAGCCATATAAAGAGGAAGCAGAGGTAAAACCTCTAATGACTGGGGTTAAACTAAAACCAGGTAAAATTGAGTCTACAAAGAAAAATAAGGCACTTGGTTTTACAACCTTCACTCTAAGTAATGGTATACGTGTGCATTATCAATTTGTTGATAAAGATAAAAACAAGGTGTCATTAAGTGGACACAGTTATGGTGGTACGTCATTATTAGCCATAGACGATTTACCATCTGCAAGTGTGATGACCAATGTAATGCCAATGTTTGGATTGGGTGAGTTTTCAGCAACAGAACTTCCTAAGGTTTTAGCTGGTAAAACAGCTATGGTAAAGTTCTTTTTAGGTGACATTACAGAATCTATTTATGGTTCTTCAACAACTAAAGATGTAGCAACTATGCTTCAACTATTAAATCTTCGCTTTACCAAACCTCGCTTTGATGAATCGGCTTATAAAGTGTTTTTACAACAATTGGATACTTATTTGGCATTTAAAGGCCAAGATTTAAAATCTAAAATGAAAGACAGCTTAAACATGACGTTATACGGTAATAATAATCCATATAAAAGAGTGTTCAATCAAGATTATGTAGATGACATCAGTTTTGAAAAAATTAAAGACATATACACTACTAGATATGCAGATGCTTCAGATTTTCAATTCTTTATTGTTGGGGATACACAAGAAGATGCTCTTAAGCCTTTGTTGGAGCAATATGTTGCCAGTATTCCAACAACTAATTCAAAAACTGAAAATTATAAGGACAACTCAACAGAATGGTTAAATCCAAACATTGATAAAGACATTTATTTACCTATGGAAGATTTAAAAACTTCTGTTAGAATTGCTTTTAAAAAAGAAATGCCCTACTCCATTAAAAACTCGATAGTGATGAAGGCTTTAGTCGGTATTCTTCAGTTAAGGTATCTGGAGTCTTTGAGGGAGGAAGAAGGTGGTACATATAGTGCAAGTACAAGAGGCTCTTTGCTTAAAGAACCTAAATCATTAGCTTTTCTTTCAGTTAGCTTTGATTGTAACCCACATTTAGCCGAAAAACTAATAAGCATTGTTCATAAGGAGATTGAAACCATTAAAACTGGAGATATAAAGCAAGAAGATTTAGATAAAACATTGGCCAGCTTAATAAAAGAAAGAGAAGAAAGTAAAAGCTCTAACCAATATGAAATGTCTGCAATGAAAACGTTCATTATAGACGGCTATAACAGAAACGCTCCAGAAAATTTTGAGAACATTGTCAAAGCTATAACAATAGAAGATATTCAAAGTATAACAAAGGATTTGTTGGAAGACAATAAATCCTATGAAGTAGTTTTTAAACCTGAAATGTAAAAACAGTAATTAGTAACACCTTTCTAATAATTATTTGAGTTAGTCAGTCAATTTTTGATTTAAGAAAGAGTGAAAGGGCTGGTTTCAATCAGCCCTTTTTTAATCAATCATCAAGTTATGAATGGTTAATTGAAAGCACCTCAAAATTTAAAAATAAGCAGACTTTATAAAAAACATTTTATTAGTTTTTAGTGTTAGAACTGCCCTGAATCTTAGCTCAATTTAGGGTAGTTCTTTTAAAATAATAATGACATAATTAGTTGCGCAGTGAATTATATGAAACATATATATGGCAATAAGCAAAAAAAGACATCTAAATTAGAGCGTTTTTTTCAACCATTCAGAAATAACATTATTGGCATAGATGAAGCGTTTGATTCGCCTTACGGCAGAAAAAAGATTATTTATGCAGACTGGACTGCAAGCGGAAGGTTGTATAGACCCATTGAAGAAAAAATATCAAATGAAATAGGTCCCTACGTAGCCAATACCCATACCGAGACCTCAACCACAGGAGCGGCTATGACTTTGGCCTATCATGATGCCAGAAATATTATTAAGAATCATGTAAACGCATCTAAGGACGATGTATTAATTACCGTCGGTACGGGAATGACAGGCGCCATTAATAAATTCCAACGTATTTTAGGGATTAAACTCAACGAAAATTTAAAAGATCATACTCAAATTCCAGAAGAAAAGAGACCTATTATTTTTGTGTCTCATATGGAACATCATTCTAACCAAACCTCATGGCTGGAAACCATAGCAAAAGTGATAGTGATACCTTCAAATAGCGATGGATTACCTTGTTTAAAAAGTTTAAAGGATTTACTGGAAAGACATAAAAATATTCCAATAAAAATCGCTGCCGTAACAGGTTGCTCTAACGTAACAGGCATTAAGACCAATTACCATGATATTGCTGAAATAATGCATAAAAATAATGGATTGTGCTTTGTAGATTTTGCATGTTCTGCCCCATATGTTCATATAGACATGCATCCAGAACATAAAGACCAATATTTAGACGCTATTACGTTTTCTCCACATAAATTTTTAGGAGGCCCAGGAGCATCAGGGGTACTAATTTTTAATAAAAAACTCTATAATAATTTAGTGCCGGACAATCCTGGTGGTGGCACAGTAAGTTACACAAACCCTTGGGGCGACCATGATTACATAGATGATATAGAGACTAGAGAAGATGGGGGAACTCCTGGCTTTTTACAGGCTATTAAAATTGCATTGTCTATCCAGTTAAAAGAGCAAATGGGCGTAAAAAATATTTTGGATAGAGAGCATGAATTAAACAGGATTATTTTTAAAAGACTATCTAAAATAGACAACCTAAAAATTTTAGCTCCAAAACACAAAGACAGGCTAGGGGTATTTTCTTTTTATATAGAAAATGTGCATTATAATTTGGTGGTAAAACTTTTGAATGATTGCTTTGGAATTCAGACCCGAGGAGGATGTTCTTGTGCCGGTACTTATGGTCATTACCTCTTAAATGTTGATGAAACTACCTCTAAGGCTATTGAGCATAAAATCCTAGAAGGATGTTTAGTAGAACGCCCAGGTTGGATTCGTATGTCCATTCATCCTACCATGACGAATGATGAAATAGAGTTTATTTGTGAAGCTATAAAACAGATTGCAGAAAATATTGAATTATGGCAAAAACCTTATAAATATAATGCCGAAAAAAATGAGTTTGAACATATAAATAACTTAAATACAGAAAGAGAAATAGTTAAAAATTGGTTTAAACTTTAGTTATTTCCAATAACATAAATTTTATTTCAAATGATTAGTAGAAGTGTTATTCTTTATAAAATAAGTACTGATATCCTATTAAATGAAGACGCTCTGGCCCAATTTATAAGGATATATAAATTACAAATATTAAATTTACAAAAAAGGCATACTATAATAGCATTTACAGGGACTTATGAAGAAATTGAAGAGATAACCGCACTGTTATATCCTTATGGGATAATTGAAAGTTCTAAATCCAATGAGGTAAAAATTTAATAACCTAATATTTAATTCATAGAACATGATAGATAAACCTTTTTTGAATAAAGAAACAGAAGGTACCAATAAAGAAATGGTTTTATCAAAACAAGAAATGCTAGACTATGGATATCAAATAGTTGACACTATTGTGGAACACTTTGAAACGCAGCATTTAAAAGCCCCTGTTTCTGTATCAACAAGAGAAGAAATGGATAGCGTGTTTCTTGAGGAGGCTCCTGAAAATCCCATGAATGCGATTGATGTCCTAGAGTTTGTAAAAGAAAAGGTGTTCTCAGAGACCACAAATGTTGCTCATCCAAAGTTTTTTTCCTTCGTTCCAAGCCCTAGTAATTTCATTAGTGCAATGTCCGATAGTTTGGCTACGGGATTTAACATATTTTCTGGTGGATGGTCTACCTCTGCTGCTGCTGAATTAGAGATTGTCTGTATAAATTGGCTCTTAAAACTATTTAATTTTCCTGTAAAAAAGGGAGGGGGTATTTTTACCAGCGGGGGATCAATGGCAAACCTAACTGCATTAGTAACAGCAAGAAGAGAAAAGCTTGGTGAAAACTTTGAAAATGGAACAATTTATATGTCCGATCAAACACACTCATCAAATATAAAGGCAATTAGAGTTATTGGTCTTAAAAAAGAACAGGTAAGAATTATACCGACAGACTTAGAATTTAAAATGTCCTTAAATAAATTGCGAAATGCAATTGCCAAAGATAAATTAATGGGATTTAAACCATTTTGTATAATAGCCAATGCAGGAACAACAAATACAGGTTCTGTGGATAATTTATTTGAAATATCCAAGATTTGTAAAGCAGAAAAGATATGGCTACATGTTGATGCAGCATATGGAGGCGGGGCTATTTTATCAACTAAAGGTACTCTTGCTTTAAAAGGGATAGAAAAAGCCAATTCCATAACAATTGATCCACATAAGTGGTTTTATCAGCCATATGAAATAGGATGTCTTCTAGTTAGAAATCACAAATGGCTGAGTAATACTTTTACTGAAAAACCCGAATATTTAAAAGATATAGAGGGTAACCAGTCAGAAATTAACTTCTATGATTATGGAATTCAATTAACACGAAGATTTAGAGCTTTAAAGTTTTATATGTCAATTAAAACTTTTGGTTTAAAAGCTTTTAGGGAAGCGGTAACCTATAACATTGAATTGGCTGAAAAAACCGAACAGTTAATTCGAAAAAGTAAGTACTGGGAAATCGTAGCTCCAGCAAACCTTGCAATTATTAACTTTAGATACAATCCTGTAGATACGGATTATAAGGAAAATGAACTAGATAGAATTAACCAGGCGATATCGCAGCGCATTGGTAATCAAAAAAGTGCTATGCTCGTTACAACAATTCTTCAAAATCAAATTGTGTTAAGAATGTGCCTAATTAATCCAAGAACGACGATTAATTCTATAAAAGAGACGTTAAAACTATGCCACACCTTTGCGATTGAAATATCAAAAACAGCTGGCGATGCCGTAAAGAAATAAGCAGATAAATTAAAATCAAATCACTAATAACGACTAAATTTAATGATTTTTAAAAACCACCTCTTAGGTGGTTTTTTATTTAATATAGATTATGAAGTTATACTACTTACTGTTACATGCAACTTAACTTTAATCTTATAGAAGTGTCCATGTTTTTTGGGATATAGGGCTTTTCATCTGGAATAATGAGTTTATCCAATTCATTATTTAGAACATGTTGGTATTGTTGTTTTACAAATTCAGATATATCTTCAATTGCTAAAATATCATCCTTTGCATACTTCTCAATATCTTCATTTCTTATTCCAAGCTGAATCGCTCTTCGTTCTAATTTAGCACCGTATGGGTCGTGGTCTGGATCCCATTGCAATCTAATATTCGAGTTTTTTACGGCATCTTGCCAATTCTCTCTATCATTGTAAATATCAGCTTGATAACTTGAATAAACGGCATCATTTAGATAACGTTCGAACACTTCACGTTTAAGATGAATAGCCAACACCACCTCCTGTCCCTCTCTCGTTCCCCAGCCATTACGGTACATCATCCAAAGGAAATTAGGTTTAATCCAAGTCATTCGGTTTAAGCTGAAAGCACCACCGAAAAACTGGTTTTTAGCTGCAAAGTTTCCGATTTCTGGTCCATAGGATTGATATACGATGATTTTATTTTCATCATATTGCGCCATAATATGATGTCCTTTTTGAGGCCATTTTTTTAGTTGTTCTTTATATGTCTTTACTCTCAGTTTCATTTTCTAATGATTTATGAAATCTAAATATTAAATCTTCGATTTCATCATATTTAACAAGCTTATCTCTCCATGTTTTTGGTATAGAGTTTATACCATAATACAAACCTGCTAAACCACCTGCAATCGCTGCTGTTGTATCTGTATCTTCTCCAAGATTTATTGCTTTCATTACTGCATCTTCGTAATTATTCATGTTTATAAAGCACCAAAGTGATGCCTTCAAAGAATTTACGACATATCCACTTCCCGAAATACGGTCTTCTTCAATACTATAAATATCATCTTCAAGAATATCAAAGTAAAACCCTAATTCTTGCGGATTTAAATCTTTAGTGTTTAGAAAAGTCTTCACTCTATTTTTAATGATTTGATATGCTTCAATCTTATTACTATTTACAAGTAGCTCTAGTGCGTATTCTACATAAATAAAACAGGCAATAACAGAGCGTAAATGTGCATGTGTTAAGGACGAAATATTTTTAACTATTTGATACCTTTCATCAATCCCCTCAATATCTTTTATAAAATACACTAGTGGTAAGATTCTCATTAAAGAACCATTGCCATTTGAATATTCATCCATTCCACCACAAATTTCAGGGGTATGTCCTTTTTTCATGTAGAAGATAGATTGCCTTGTTGTAACCCCTATATCAAATACATGTCCATGAGGCGTCCAATAAGATTCATCATACCACTCGATGAATTTATCTGCTATATTTTTCGTATTGTAACCTTCTAATAATCCCTCCATCAAACAAAATGTAAGAGAGCTATCATCTGACCAAGTACCAGCTGGTTGATTATGACTCCCATAACCTATCATCTCCTTTGCAGGTCGTTCTTTCATTTCATCTCTGGATAAGAATTCATAAGGCACGCCTAGAGCATCACCAACCGCAACACCAATTATTCCGCCTCTTATTTTCTCTAATAAATCCATGACTACTTGACTTCAGTATTTTTGATAATATCATTTATGACTTTATCATGAGTTTCTTTAAACTGTTTCCCTAAAAAGGTTTTAGTAATTTCTATTTTTCCTTGTATCTGATTATTAAAATTTTCCATTTCCTCTGATGGAATCCATAATTCATTATGAATTTTTCCGCCTACATTTTGCACCTCAAAACCATCAATATATTCTGCATTCACTTCAAACTTAGTTACGTAACCTGAATATCCAGAAAATTCATCAGTAGTATTCCATTTTAAAGCAATTTCGCAAGCATATTCTTCATTCATCACAGGGTAAAATATAGGTTGCCAATCTAACCTTGGGGGAAATTTGGAGAAATCACTTGCAATTATTAGTTCTAATTCCTTTAATCCAATTGGTCTGTATAATTTTATAGTTTTCATTGTTTTAATAATTTACTGTACAGCTCGAAGTTTTCTCTGTCAAAACAAACAAAAGTGACTTCTTCAACTACTTTTTGTTCTTTAAAACTATTTATGCTTTGTAAAGCAATTTGAGCAGCTAAAACTTTTGGAAATTTATAAATTCCTGTACTTATATTTGGAAAAGCAATACTTCTAATATTGTTTTCTATTGCTAGATTCATTGAATTTATATAGCATTTGCTTAATAGCTTTTCTTTTTCTATTCCTCCTTTATTCCAAACAGGACCAACTGTGTGAATTACATATCTAGCCTCTAAACTTCCTGCTGTAGTTATAACCGCTTCTCCAATCTTACATTTCCCTTGTTTATTCCTAATTTCTTGACAGGCTTTTAAAACTTCTGAGCCTCCTTTTAGGTGGATAGCACCATCAACTCCAGAACCAACCTAACAATGAAGAGTTAGCAGCATTAACAATAGCGTCAATTTTTATTGCTGTAATATCAGATTGTATGACTTTTATTTTCATTTATATAATCAAGTTTGCTTTTTCATCCGCTATCCCAATTTCAACATGGCTTCCTGAATTGAAATTCAAAAAATCAGATTCGATACCATCACTAAAAATAACGCCTTTAGTTGGCATATTAGATTCAATTTTTAATGTTTGCTTTTTAGTTATTATTCCAAAACCAATATTTGTTTGGGTAACCTTACTTAAGAACGGTTCTCTAACCACAAATACTAATTTATTATCACCCCAATCCATTTGGGCTCGATTTTCTCTTTCACTTACTGTACTATGTCCAATTATATTATTCTTCATATTAAATATTGAACTCAACCAACCTGTAGAGCCTGCACCAGTAGAAACAATAACCCCGCTTGATGACTGTCTTTCTTTTTTACCTTTAAACTCAATATCATATCTAGATGATACATGAGAATCAGCTCCTATATAAAAATCATTAAAAGCTAACAAAGTCTGACCATCATTTAATACTGCTTTAGCCATAGTTACTTGTTTAGTTGCATATTCGCCTTTTAGAACATTTTTTATAACTGTGCTTAAATCATCTGGAGTATGTTTCAATAAAACACCATCATAGCGTTCAGAATCAGGATTCACTCCTATTATCGGTAAACCATTCACATACTTAGCTGTATTAGCTACTAAACCATCTTGACCTATAGCCAGAACCAAATCTTGTTCAGTAAAAATATAGGTGGGCAAAAACGAGCGGTCAATAACTTTATATTTCAAGCGTTTTGAAATGGTCTTTTGGATTTTATTCAGAGACTGATAGAAGGTATCATGTTCTATCTCATAATATCCAAAATTCCCTTCAGACCGCTCAATATAAAACTTGGCTTGGGCTTTTGAATTAAACCTTTCAATCAGCTGCTCAAGCCTAGTTTTATCTCTTATTATGATTACTCGTTCAAAGTTCATTCCCTTATGATTTACTATTCACAATAGCATCTAATAACTCAGGAGATATATTAAGATTCCCTATTTTATCAGCATTCTCAGCCAACTCTCTGAAAGCTAAAGCTATGTTATTACTTGGGTCATTTCCATTATTACTGATAGCCATTAGCGTTTTCCAATCTAGTTCTTTGTAAGGCTTCAATCTAGCATTAAGAACATACTCATTCATGTCAGCCTCTTTCTTTTCATTGGTTACCTGAATATCTATTAACTCTTTTTTCTGTTCTTCTAAAGCTATGCTAGAAGTCATTCCCATCTCTTTAAGTTTCTGCTCGTTTTGCTGCTTTACGACATCTGTTTCCATCTTCTTTTCAACAATTTGTTTTTGCTTCTCTTCAACAGCTATCTCAGTATTAAGTTCACTTTCCTTTATCATACGTTCTTGCTCCACTGCAAAGTTTCTACGCTCGTATATAGCTTGGTCAGCTTCCTTTTGTAAAGACTCTCTCATTTGAGCTTCTAAAGCACGAGCCATTTCGGGATTAGGAGTGACACCTAGCACATTTACACTTAATATTTCTAGACCAAGCATTTGAACAGTCTTAGATTTCTGAATACTCTCAAATATTTCAGTTTCAATTGCCTCAAGCTGTCGCAATGCTTCTTTCAAACTTAAACGTTGTATAATAGATGCACTAGCTGTTTGAGCCTCATTAATGATACGTTGTTGAATTTTTTCGTGGTCATTCTTCAAATACTGTTTTTTCTTATTTACAGTAAAATCTAACGTTTCTGCTAGTTGTTTTGGATTTTGAATCTTATATGTAACCTGCCCTTGTAAAGTAACTTCTTGATAGTCTTTTGTAGTTTCATTGAATACAAATTGAAAATCATTACTCTGTACAGGAATAGAAACAATTGATGAATTTGGAGAAAAATAAAAGAATGATAAACCTCTTCCTTCTTTCTTGATTTTACCTCCTTTATAATGAATCACATAGTTCATTGAATCGAATTTGATATAATTTATTCCTAACATAACTTTGGGTTTTAAATTATTAATTTGCGTAATTATAACACAAATATAGATTGAGAAAATAAATCCACCAAATATATTTTGCGTTTTTTTTACACAAATAAACTAAATATCTGATTTACATATATTTAAATTTCAAAAAATATCCCCTCTTTTTTAAGTTGGAAGTAACGTTTCTGATTAAACTGGAATAAATTAGCAGGTCTTCCTGAACCTTTTGATACTTTTTCAGCAAGTTCGTCAAGCACATTTAGGCTTATTATTTTCTTTCTAAAATTACGCCTGTCAATTTCTCGACCCAATAGTGTAGTATATAGTTTTTCTAAATCTGAAAATGGGAATTTCTTATCAAGCAACTCAAAACCTATGGGCTCATAAGTGATTTTATCTTGTAATCTCTTTATGGCCATATTTAAAATCTCCTCATGGTCAAATGAAAGCTCAGGCAGCTCATTAATATTAAACCATAGAACTTCAGAAGCATCTGTGGATGCAAATATTTTAAATGTATTAGGTCTCACTAAACCAAAATAAGCAATAGATACCACTCTCCCTCTAGGGTCTCGTGTTGGTTTCCCAAATGTATACAATTGCTCAAGGTAATTTATTTTAACCCCCGTCTCTTCTTGCAGTTCTCTTTCTACAGCTTCCTCTAAGGATTCATCATTTAAAACAAATCCCCCAGGGATAGCCCATTTACTTTTAAAGGGTTTATACTTTCGTTTAATTAATAACACTGAAATTTCCCCTTCTTCATAACCAAATACAACTGCATCGACAGAAAGTTTTATAGACTGCTTACTCATATGCGTAGTTTATACGCAAAAATAAATATTTTGTTTAACTTAACTGTAATTTGCCAATAGTAGTTTTAAGTGTTTTTACTTCTTCCCACTTTTCTAGTTTATCTTTTGATAACTGACTTAATTCTACTTTAGGTGAGCTTAGCTTTAATTCCACGAATATCTCTAGTAATTTCTTAACTCCTCTGATAGGCTCATCATTCATATTCCCAATCATGTTATCTAAAAGACTTAACAATGCGTCATTATGCTTCTTGGATATATTGAATAAGTTTGCTGTCAATAAGTCTGTAAATCGTTTAAGAGGGGCATACTCACCCAATTCTAATTTACCTAAAATTTGACCTAGTAATAAATTGTTAATTTTGTTTTCAGAGTTTGCTTTAATCCATATCTCAGCAGCAAGTTCTCTTGCCACTTTATGACTACACAAAAGTCCGGTTGCCAAAAACAGATATGTAGATTCCTTAAAATCATTTCTATACCAGATTTCATAAAGTCCTTTTAGCAAATTGACCATATTCTTTTTACTGGTTTCATCAAAAAAAGTAGATTCTTTAAGATTATTATGAATAACATGACTCAAGAACATACTTGGATTATTTGGTAAGAGAAATAAAAATTTCACATCATCATGCGGATGAATTGTAGTATAATATTTTTGCTTTTTAAAGTACATGTAATCATAAATACTGCTAACTTTAATCTTCTTTTTCTTTTTATTGAATACACCTATAATACTTGAAACAATTGATTCTGATTCACTCTTTTGATTATTAAAATCTTTAAATTTTAACTCTTTGCTAGTTCTAAGGAATTCTCTTGATCCTTGTTTACCCTTACTGTAGTCATATCTATTGTGATAAATATCCCTAGGTTTACACTCCCAATTATAAAACCCCATTTCTTTGTTTAATGGATTGACTAAATATTTTTGAAAGTATTTAATTTCCTCAGCATCATTTCTACTCAACACACTTTGAAGCCATAATTCTGGTCTTGAAATATCTACATCTTGAATTTTCAATTGGTTAAGATGATACTTTAAAACCTTTTTAATATCAATGTCTTTTATCATATTAATATTCTCAATAATATCAAATGAATATTCATTTATTGGCAACCTCCCCATCGCAATTTGAAAATCGTAACGATTAATCTCTTCATTGCTTTTTTCATATGAAATGATTCTGTCAATTAAAGTATTAGGAGCAATCCAACATGGTGCATGTGTTGGTGTAGACATTAGATCTAGAGTCAAACCTTTCTTAATTAGAGATTTAGACTTTATAAATAAAAAATGGTGTATTTGATATATGTAATCTGGAATAGGTTGGTTTTCTATTTGTCTTAATCTTTCCTTATAATGGGAACTATAGTATCTATCTTCCTTAAACTTTTTGATTTTTTGGGTCTTAGCCTTTTTAAAACTTGCGAGTTCAGAAGGATACTCTTTCATTAAAATTTCAGCAAAATCATTTATGTAGTAGGCTGCTTCCGATTCCAAATTTCCAATCCGGCTATTCCAATCAAAATTCATGGAAAGGTCAAAAGAACGCTTAAATATAGGCTCCAGTTTAGCAACATTATCTTTATTTAAAAGCGGATAAAGTTTTGGCAAATAGCTAAGCAATAAATCTATATGATACACTTCATTATTATCAATAGACTGACTTACAAAAAAGATTAAATCATCTAATGATTCAAGCTTGGGCAATTCTGTTTCTATTGATAAAATTTCCGTTTCTTCTATATCATAGATTTCTTCTTCAACTTCTTCTGAGGTTTCAATGTATGCCTTTAAAATCTCCCTTGACGAGTGGAATAGACTATCTGCATATAGATTTACTTCATCAAACAGCTCTTGTTTTTTAGGGTCTCCGTATTTCTCTATTATTTTCGCTGCTCTTAATTGAATTTTCTCATCAACATTTATCAAAGCTTCTGCTGCTTTTTCACATACAAAAATATTGAAAGCTTTATGAGTTTTAGCAATTTTATCTAAAATCATAAGTGTTGAATTAACTACGGATTTTGTTTCAGAGTTTAAAAGAATTGATGCATTTTCAACAAAGACTTCATGCTTAAACTTTTTATGATTAGCAACTAGTTTAAAATATTTAAGAACCGTATTTATTACCTTGGAATGAGGTGAATTTAAAGCTGTAAAAAATTCATCTTGTAAATTCAATATTTCATCTTGAGAAGGACTTAATTTTATTAACAAATCAAAAAACCAACCGCTGAGTGTTTTATTAAACCCTTTGGTGGATGAATAGATTGTAGCAATTAAAACCCTTTTTCTGTCCAACTTATTTTCATCTGTTAGATTGGCAATTGTATCAATCCATATATCATTCCCTCCTTTATAATTCTCTAGATGTAAATAGTTATAGTAGTTATTAATTGTAGATTCTTCTTCAAACAAAAACCATATATGTTCATCTAATGTCTCTTTATACTTATGAAGAACTTCAGGCTTATAAAAATTTCTGTTTTTATTTTTCTCTCGCTTATTTTCAACAATGGCATTTGGAAGTTTTGCCACAATTAAAGATTGAGATGGTTGCAAAAGACCTTTTTTGAACAACACCATTAATTTATCATAATTTACATGCCATGGTAGTTCTTCATTAATGAGGTCTCCATACCATTTGGGAAGGTACCAAGGGATGATATTTTCCAAATAATAATCATCCGTACAGGAATGGGCTAGTCCCGCTTTTTTAGCATCACTTTTATTAAAACAAACAAAACAGGCTTTATTTGTAAGTTCTCTTTGAGTTTCAGTATGAGAAGGTTTATACGATTCGAATATACCGAATTTGCTTTTTTCTTTAACAATTTTATATCCAAAAACCTCTTTTCTAAAAGCTCTTAGAAACGGAACAAGTTCCTTTTTATCTTTTGGCGTAAGTTTTTTTAAAAATGGGATGATGTCTCTTTCCTTAAGGACAATAGTTTCTAATTCTTTTTCAAGCATATTCAAATATCTTTTGCTTTTTTCTTTACTGCTAAAATATGTTTACAAGCGCCTCGCTCACCTTGGTTTTTACTAAACCAAGTACAAGTACATCTTTGTTCGTCTCCATTTATAACGACATAATGTTGAACGCCACTCCCCTCTACTTTAGCTTCTATTTTGTTATCTTTCTTTAGCGTAATTTGAACCTTATTTTCTTCTAAAAGCTTCTCTGCACCTTTGAGTCTTGGGTTCAATGACAAAATTCTTTCTAGCTTAAAAGGTAACCTTCTGTAAAAGAACCCATTTTTAGCTAAGTCATACCCCAATAATCCCATAGCTGATAATTTAGTGGACAGTTTTTCTATTTTGGATATATCTATCCCTTCCTCAAAAGACATTAATGCAGGATTAAACTCCTGATTGGTATAAGAGTAATTATCAAATGCTTGCACTAATGAATCTGGCAAGTCTTCTATTAAAGATTCTAAAGCAGCACCCTCACCTGAAAAGCCTCTCCAAAAATCTCTTGAAACAGAAAACACAAAATTCAATTCGTCAAAACATAAAATAAAAGTT
This sequence comes from Hyunsoonleella ulvae, assembly GCF_016827605.1. Taxonomy (GTDB): domain Bacteria; phylum Bacteroidota; class Bacteroidia; order Flavobacteriales; family Flavobacteriaceae; genus Jejuia; species Jejuia ulvae. The sequence goes on from NZ_JAEPJQ010000001.1 coordinate 640,559, forward strand.
ACTGATTGCATGTCCTGATGCGGAAAAACTTTTAGTTCATTTATCAATGGAATAAGTGACTGAAGTAATTTCAATCTATGAATACCACCTATACAAACAGCATTTGATGCCTTAAGAGGGCTAAATAAATATTTGCTCCCTCGCTTTATAAGATAATAGTCTGTCTTTACTTTTCCAGCAGGAATAGTTTTAAATAATTGAATGGCTTGAATTCGATTTAGAGTTTGCGCATAATCGGACTCTGAAAAATAATGTTGTACTGTTGTTAAACCCTTAATCCATTTACTAGGTAATGGTACTTTACGTTCTACAAAACTTTCTCCTCCTTTGTGAAACCCGACTTCTTTTTGACCAACAGATAAAATAAGGTCGTCATTTTTCTTGATTTTACCCAGTTCTGAAATTAAAGGTGTATTAAAATCAACATTGGTAGTTCCATTCTCTATAAATTCTCCATCTTGTCCATTTTCCAATACATCAACTCTCGCATAAACCCCTGCACAATGGGAAAACCCTTCAAATCTTATTTGATTGTTACCTGCCGTAACTATTGGGTCTTTTAATAATGCTAATTGAAAAGGCGATAAATTAAAACTTGACTGAACAATATTAGATAAGGTTATCAAACATCTTGACAACTCATAAGGGTTATTCAATTTCCCCCAGAAAAAACAAGGAGAACTTCCTTTGTCAACCTCATTAAATTTTGAAAGCAGAAGGTTCTCCTTACCTTGCTTTTTTTCTATACTAGAAAGTGAATTGTATTTGTAACTTAATGTGTCTACAGACATACTTTTTGCTTCTTATGTAGTTAAAGTATGTCAATTTAAATAATTGTTTTTACATAAATAGAAAATTAGATTAATTAATCAATCCATTTAATATTTTGGTAAAACGTATTGAAGAGAGGTACAGTTTTTGCTAATAATTATTAGCCATAATCATCAATTCTAAACTTATGAGACATTTATTTGTATTACTCATCATTATGCTCCCCATACTGGTATCTTGTCAAGAACAAAACACAAACCTTAAAATCAGCAAGCAAACCAAAAAAATTGTCAAAAAGATTGAAAATGTAAACGAATTAATGGGGTCAGCTGTTTACTATGGAGGAATCCGACCAAAACAATATGACAATTTCTCTCAGCTAAGAAAAACAGCAAATAAGGATGAATTAATAATTTTAACCGACCATAAAAATGCGGTTGTTAGGTGTTATGCATTTTGGGCGTTATCAAATGATAAAACGGTTAATTTGCTTCCAATAATACTAGACCATTTAAATGATGATGAACTCGTTAGCACTCAATTTGGGTGTATAGGAGGTCAGGAGAAAGTCGGAGATTTTTTTATAAGTATGGCTAGACGCCCTCCTGTAGATAATGATTCCGCTGGATTAACCGAAAAAGAGTTTAGGCTCTTAGACAGTATTCTCATTTACAAGAAAAATAATCTCAGTTCTAGGTCTAGAGCAATTGAAAGAATAGATGCAACCAATTCTCATTATCAGAAAATTAGAAATCTAGTTATAGAAGATAAAGACCAAAGTGCTCTTGTAAAACTTGCAAAGTACAATAAAGAAGAAGACATAGAGTTAATTTTAAACAATAAGATTGATTACGATTCAGAGGAAAGTGGTTTTTTCTACACTTATAAGGCTATTAGTAATTTCCCTCATCCTTCATTTTTACCATTACTCAAAACTAATTTAGGTAAGACTCTAGATAACTCGCATTACAGTAATGAATGGGCACAATTATACAGAGCTATAGCCAGTTACAAAAGCAAAGAAGCATGTAAATTACTTGAAATCCCTTTTGCCCAAGTAGAACATCAAAGTATAAGAAAATACCATTTAAATTATGTCTTTGCTGCTTTAAACGAGTTTAAGTCTGAGTTTTATAATGACTTACTATGGAGACTATGGAAGGACGAAAAAAGAATTTCCCCTGACGTATACAGCTATTTAAATAATATAGATTCCGAGAGAGCATTTGCATTAACAAAAGAAACACTTAAAAACCCTAATAATATTTCTATTCTTGATTATGGATATGACGAATTCGAGTCATCAAAAAGCCTTACGGAAACCATGTTAGATTTGATTTTAGAAAAAGATAAAGACTTTGGCTATCAATTGATTCATGACAATATTAAAAAATCTAATGTTCACAATTTCCCTTTGTATGCAAACAAAGCAGGGAGTTTAAGACGACAATTATTTGTTCAACCGCTATTAGATATTCTTCATAAAGAATGGAACGCTCATATTTATTTAGCTGCAACAAAAGCTTTAATCAATTATGGTCGCAAGGATATAAATCAGAAAATAATTGAAGCCAAATCTATAAACCCAAAACTTACTCAAGACTGGGGAGGAGAAGCTTTCAATAAATTACTAAAAGATTACAAGATTGAATAGTAATAGAAAGAGATAGGTACAGTATTACGGATTTGTAACAATAATTAAGGTAAAAAGAAAAACCTATAATTCAATTGAATTTTAATTGTATTAAGGGCTCTTTATATCTAATGATATTGAGATTTAATCAATAAGTAACTGAGTCACTGCAGCTGTATTAGTCGCCCACTTCAAGTCACAACATTCATCAGCATATTCAGCATCAGAAACAATTTCTAATCCTAGGCTTCAGCTTTAAGCGTTAGGCGATTACTAATACTCAATTTACTATTTAATTTATTTTTAAAATTAGCAGGAATAGCAAGATTCGAACTCGCATCTTTGGGGGTCGTAACCCAATATTTTATCCATTAAACTATACTCCTAAATTATGGAACAAACAGGAATCGAATACCGAATCAAGTCCGGCACAGGCTCTGTATCTTCGGATTTTAACTCAATGAATTCTATTTGATAAATAGGGTTCGTTGAATTCTCAAGTTCATTTCAGTCCGTCGCATTGACCAACCCTTCGACTTCGCTCAGGACAGGCTTTTGCTATTGTTCCTTTTGGGGTGACTTCGGGATTCGAACCCTGTTCTTCTCATTCACAGTGAGATGTTTTACCAAATAAACTAAAGACACCATATGTTGTAAACTCGATAGAACTCAAACCTATACCTTCCCGCCTTTAGCGGGATATGCTCACCATTTACATCACGAGTCTATATACTCCACCTTGGATTAGTTCGTATGGTAAATATTTCAATAAATATGTACTCATGAATGCTATGCATTTCGAACCAAGACTACACGGGGCTTAAATCAGAGCTTCGCTCGGTGCCTTCGTAAAAGCAATTGTTTTTACTCGACAATCTCTTCCAGTTGGGCTAGTGGAGCATAGTATGGGGAGAGAGATTCGAACTCTCAAAATCCTGATTCTAAGTCAGGCGTGTTTGCCAATTTCACCATCCCCACATTTATTAATCGTATTCCGTAGGATTCCGAGCATGTCTCGGACCAACCCCTAATTCCACATAGAAATGAGCATTCGAATTCAACGAATCTGATTTATCAAATCTATACACCTGAGTTAAAGTGTGGCGTCTTAACCATTTGACCAACGGAACATTTCGTCTGAGAAGCAGGATTAACTTCGTTTTTCCTGCTAGGTCTCAGTGCTAATCAAATTCAAGTAAACTTGATTTGATTGTTTCGTCTGAGAAGCAGGATTCGAACCTGCGACCTCTCGCTTCCAAAGCGAACAAACAACCACCGTTATCTTCCCAGAGAAAGTACCACACGGTTACCAATTATAACCTATAGCTATTCGAGAGACAGTCGAATAACTATTGTGGTACAAGTGGAAGTGGTAGGACTCGAACCTACAAGCTCCGAAGAGACCAGATTTACAGTCTGGCGAGCCAACCAATTGCTCAACACTTCCTTTTGGAGACAAGGATGAGATTCGAACTCATAAATGACGGATTTAACTCAACGAAAGCTATTTGATAAATAGGATTCGTTGAATTCGTAAACTCATTTGCAATCCGTAGCCTTAACCATTCAGCCACCTTGTCTTTCTTTATTGCGGAGAGCAAAGGAATCGAACCTTCATCACGCCTCGGCGTGAACTTGATTAGCAGTCAAGCGTAACAAACCAATATTTACCTACTCTCCATTATTTTGTCTGAGAGATCACGCTCTAGCGTGACAACCTCTCGCTTCCAAAGCGAGTAAACCAATCATCCCTTCGGCTACGCTCAGGACAGGCTTCATCCTCTCAGTTTTGCGGAAGGAGTGGGAATCGAACCCACACGAGTCGTTAACTCCTAACTGTTTTCAAGACAGCGACCACCACCTATTGGCTTGTCCTTCCAAATCATATCCATAAAAAAAGCACCTCTTTTTGGGAGGTGCTCTACTTTTTATTGTGTTATATTAAATCAATTCATAACATAAGTATTCTCCCTAAATCGCAACATATTTTGCTCATAACTATAAAACAGCTCTAAGTACTTCGGCGAGCGAAGACATAAACTAAATGATAAACTATGTTGTAAATGAGATGTCATTATTCTTTTATTATTTGTTGTTTTTTGACATTGCAAATATGAAACCAATTTTTGAAACATACAAGAAAAATTTCAATTTAAATTATTGATTATCAATTACTTATGTTGTTTTTAAACAATAGAATTCCTGTCCGTATATCTACGGATATTGAACATTTTATACAACAGTCTGTCTCCCAATTGTTTTCAGTTTCAATTTTCTATGTTACCTTTTTCTAGCTTCTAAACATTATTTTAAAAATTTCCATAAAAAAAGCGCCCAGTTTTACTTGGACGCCTAAAATTTATAATGATTTATGGTCAATAATTGCTGCTAATTACTTCAAAAAACCACATAGCGTCCTAATCGCTCACTATATTCTGAACGAAAAACATAGAGACACGGCTCTATTTGTTGACTTGTATGTAATCTTTGTAATATCATTTGCTTTGCAAATATGAGACTTTTTTTCAAATCAATTCTTTTCTTTATAAAAACGCTCTCTGGTATGAATTAATAAATCGTTTATTTTATCTAAGTCTGGTCTTTCAGGCAAACTAGAAGCAGCATATAACGCTTCTAATTCTAATTTTCGCTGTTCTGCCCAACTCACCAACTCGTCATATTCAAACTTACCATGCTTTACATCTAATAGGAATTCCCTATCCGAACGCCTTACATTAATTATTCTTTCGGAAGCTATCTCCTTTGCCATGTGCAATAGCCTAAACGTATGCATCATGTTTTTGGAATCGTAATTTTTACCATGAGACACGGTTGTTTTATAGCGTTCTTCATTGCGTTTTTCAACCCAATCCCAATATTCCTTGTACTTTTTGCAATATGTTGAATAACCATCTTTGTTAAAGAATAGCATACCTATAGCTTCTTCTCCCTTCGGTATAGAACTTAGAGCAACATCATTGGCTCTTTCATTCTTTATGATGCCTTTATAAGGAATCTCTAAACTATGATATAGATTATTACAATCTTTAAGATGTGAAATATTAGCTATCCCACAATTTTCTTGTTTTATGTTTTTAATTTCCAAGAAAGTGCGCAAAGGCATTGTTTTTCCGCTTTCATACACCAAACAAAAATCTAAAACTGACTTGCGTTCCTTTTCAACTGGGTTTACAATTTTCTTTTCTAAACCTCTTGCTTTTTTGATTTGAGCATAAGCGTAATTAGCGAATGACTTTTCACATTGTTTAGACAAAAAATCATCTAATTTTATGTCATCAAATATCGGGTGCTTGTAAAGTATACATTCATCAGGCACATTCAATAATTCTAAGATATTGGGATTATTTTTTGAACAAAGTTCTATAAACTTTCGTAGTTCGTAATAAACAATATCGTTAGATTCATTATTGATTTGACCAATATAATCCAACCCATAAAATTGTGCTTTAGGAAGAATGAACACACCTCTTATATCTGTATCTGATGTAGGTGTGTCCAATCCATAAGCTCTACTTCCACTTATACATTCAAAAATAATATGCCCTGATGCTTTTAATGCTTCTAGTGTCATTATTTTAGTGTTTTTAAAAACAGCTCATTAAAATCAGCTGGATTAGATTTTCTATTAGCTAATTTATCTTTAACGCTGTTATTTTCATTAACTATATGTTTTACTAAATGTATTAAATCTGCTTCTACAGGGTCATTGCTTTTTTCAACACGTTCACTTTTTAAAGCGATAAGTGCATCTAATTTTGAATGATAGCTATCATCGATTAATGAATACATCTCCCTGAACAACACAGGTGGAATCGTTTCATTTTTATAAATCCAATTAGCACAAAGCGCAGTTCGGATAGCATAAAAGAAACTCTTCAATGTCATTTTTTCTGAGCCCAATGTTTCCTCAAAATTTTTATTCATACTATGAAAATGATAAAATCCAGAAACAGGGTTAAAGTTAGCATTTGCAACTTTTTTTATGGCATTTAAGAAATCATTATCTGCCCGATATACAATTGGCGAAAATAACCATCCTGTGAAAGATGCGTTTGACTTTGCCAAAAGTCGCAATGCTTTGCGGATATCCCAACCTGAACCATCCAAATCATCTTCAGTCATAAATTGTATGGTATCGGTTTGCTCCCAAAGGTTTAAATACCATTCTTCTGAGTATTTGTAAACAAATCGTATATCATAATCGGAATCCGGAGAAGCAAAGCCCCAAGCCCTACTTCCTGATTCAACTGCGAATAAGATTTCTATGTTTTTATTTCGCTCTATTTCTGAGAGCTTATTTAATATTTTTGTTTTCATTTTCTAAATTTTTTACAGACCTTTCAATTATATCTATGAAAGATTTTGCATCATTTTTTCTTTTATAAAAGTGCTTGAAAGTACCGAAATGAATTTTATGAAAAAGCTGTCCGTTTTTAATTTTAACCAACCTTGGGAAATTTTGACCATTACAATCTTCAATCATATGATTGATTAAAATATCATTCTCATAATGATTTTTAACTTCAACAAAAGTTAGTTCTTCAAATTTATCCTTTAGCAAGGAAGAAAAATCGACATTATTATACCTAGCATACATAAAAAATATTTGATTATCATTTTCATGACACAATCTTTTTAGATTTTTTTTGTCCTTTATTTTACTTATCAAATACCGTAAATAAAATATTATTCCAAAGGGAATTAAAACGATAACTCCTATAATTATCAAAGGAATAACAATAGCGATTTTAAAAATATCTGATACAGCTTTAAACAGTTTCATTATCTATTTCTTTTTCGCTTTTTCCAAGGTGCATTTTTCTTCCAATCGCCTGCCATGATGCATCCATAAGGCATCACTTCATCTATTACTTTTCCTAAACCAAATTCTTCCATTTGATGTCGCACAGTTTCTGCATTTTTATAGGCACTTGGTAATTCTGTAATATCAATCTCTTCAGAGAAAAACCTAACATCTAAACCTTGCGTTTCTTCATTAAATATCTCTTGAAACGTTCCCGTTTTACTTTTTCTATGTTGTGTTCTACTCACATTTCTCCCTGCTCCATGTGGTGCAAAACCTAAATTAGAATTTGTTGTTTCTCCTTCAACAATTAAAACTGGTTCAGACATATTTAAAGGAATCAATCTTGGTCCTGTAATATCTGGCATAAACTTTTTATCTAAAGGCGTAGCTCCTTTTGCATGGTAAAACAAATCACCGTCTTTAAATACAAAATTATGCTCGTTCCAAAACCTATTTTCTTTATCAATTCCTAATGTCGACAAAGTGGCATCATGCAACACTTCGTGGTTTTTCTTTGTCCATTTTCTAATAATCTGCAAAGCTTCCCAGTATTGTTTCCCTTCTTCTGTTTCAAAAGGAATCCATGCATTTTGTTTTAAGGTCTCTGGTGATAATTCTCTTCTGAATTTCTCAGCAACTTTCATCCCTTTGGAATATAAGTTAGCTCCAAATCCTCTACTACCATGATGCGTTACCATCATAGTGTTACCTGTCTTTTTAGATTTGCCAACGAATAAAAAGTGATTTCCATCGCCTTGTGTTCCTAAATGAGACCTTGCGGATGAAATACATTTTTGGTCATTTAAAAAATAGTTCGCTTCTATCTCAGCTAACAAATCCATAGGAAATCTAAACTGGTTTTCTCTAGAACGTCCACCTGCACCAAAGTGAGTTATACTATGAGCTGCATCTAAAACATCTTTTGGGTCTGCTTTTCCAAAATCTGTCAACATCACCGAACAACAAATATCTGCGCTGTGCATACCTGGGTGAATTGCGTTTCTAGCTACTACAACGCCCCCGACTGGGATTGTTCCTTTTGAGCCTGTTGGGCAAGCATCTGGCATAATTGCTCCATCAACCAAAGTAGGCGTCTTCATAAGCTCTTCCATAGTTTCAACAACAGAATTCACATTTGTTACTTCTAATTCATTTTCAGCTTTAATGTTAATTGAAAACGGAATGCTTTCTACATGCAAAGCAATAGGGTCAGGAGATTTAAATTGCTCTAGATAGTGACGCAAAGCATCACCTCCTAATTTATTTTCGTTAATATGGTCTAAAGCTTCTTTAAACCATTTCCCTGACTTAAACCCTAAATTGATTAAATCATGTCCTGTTATCTTTTTTGTATTTTCCATATCTTGTTTTCTTTAAGCTCCGTTAGCTTCCCCGTCTAACGGAGCACTACTTTTAAAGTCTTTCAAAAGACTTATTCATGATTCCGATACAAATATTTTATCTATATGCGCAATATTTTTGCGTAGATAAATTTATTCCTTATTTTTCATTAAAATTTCATCTATGGCTTTAAATAAAAATGCACTTATACGCTATAAGACCATTGACAAATGTCTTCAAAACAATTATAGGCAATGGACATTAGATGATTTAATAGAAGCCTGTTCTGATGCCTTATATGAATATGAAGGTAGAGCTATTAATGTTAGTAAGCGAACAGTTCAGTTGGACATTCAAATGATGCGCAGCGATAAATTAGGCTACAATGCACCTATAGTTGTCTATAACAAAAAGTTCTACAAATACGAAGACGAAGATTACTCCCTAACTGATATTCCCTTGAATGAGAATGACATGAATGTGCTTTCTGAAACTGTAGAAATGCTAAAACAGTTTAAAGATTTCTCTTTATTTTCTGAATTAGGGGGTATCATTCAACGCTTGGAAGATAAAGTGTATACGGAAAAGACAGACCAATCCGCTATCATTCATTTGGATAAAAATGAAAAATTAAAAGGTTTAGAGCATTTGGATGTTTTATATCAGGCAATCATCAAAAAAATGGTTTTAAAAATAAAATATCAGTCTTTTAAAGCTAGAGAGGCTTCTGAAATCATATTTCATCCCTACATATTAAAAGAGTTTAATAACCGTTGGTTTCTAATAGGAAGACCCGGAGTTGAAGCTAAAAAAACTATAGTTACTTTTGCTTTAGATAGAATAGTTTCTATTGACTATGATACTTCGATTACTTATAAGAATGATAATTTTAATGGAGATGAATATTACAGAGATGTTATTGGTGTAACAGTTTCTAATACCCGAGCAGAGCGAATTCAGTTTTGGATTGACAAAAAAAATGCGCCTTATGTAATCACTAAACCTTTCCATCGCTCCCAGCGACTAATAAAGAAAACTGAAGATGGTATCATTTTTAATATTTTTGTTCAGATTAACTTTGAGCTTGAACGCTTAATTTTAGGATTTGGCGATTCTATTGAAGTTATTAAACCAAAACGTCTTAGAGATAGAATGAAACAGAAGTTGGAAAAAGCAGCAGGTTTTTACAAAGAATAATCCAAAAAACCATTTAACCGTACAATTATAAAAACAAGAAATCCGCAACTTATTAATTAATAATTAGTTACGGATTTTCTTTGTACTGAAGGCGGGACTTGAACCCGCACGGCCATAATGGCCATTGGATTTTAAGTCCAACGTGTCTACCAATTCCACCACTTCAGCAACTTAATTGGTATATTTTAAGAAAGTATCAGAGCGAAAGACGGGATTTGAACCCGCGACCCTCACCTTGGCAAGGTGATGCTCTACCCCTGAGCTACTTTCGCAGTATATTTATGAACATGCAATCTCTCGATTGCGAACCTACCTGCTCGTTAGGCAGGTGCAAATTTAAACTATTTCTAGAAAAAGCAAAGCCTTTCTGAAAAATAAATGCAACTTTTTTAAGCTTGTTTCTTTTTTACAAGTATTCGCTTAATTTCATTAAGTTTCATAAGTGCTTCTACAGGTGTAAGTGTGTCAATATCGGTATGTAGAATTTCGTCTTTGATGTTTTCAAGCAACGGGTCATCTAAATTAAAGAAACTTAATTGCATATCATCGCTTAGGGTTTTTACCTTATCTGTTAACTCTTCGCTTGAATGTGATTTTTCTAACTTCTCCAAAATTTTATTGGCACGTCTCAACACTTGCTGGGGCATTCCCGCCATTTTTGCTACATGTATACCAAAACTATGTGCGCTTCCACCTTCAACCAATTTTCTTAAAAATAAAACATTGTCTTTGAGCTCTTTTACAGAGACATTGTAATTTTTTATACGCCCAAAGGTTTCACACATTTCGTTAAGTTCGTGATAATGGGTAGCAAAAAGTGTTTTTGGCCTCGCAGGATGTTCGTGCAAATATTCGCTAATGGCCCAAGCAATTGAAATACCATCATAGGTACTGGTACCTCGTCCTATTTCGTCTAAAAGCACCAAACTTCTATCAGATATATTATTTAAAATAGAAGCTGTTTCGTTCATTTCTACCATAAATGTAGATTCCCCCATAGAAATATTATCACTCGCCCCAACTCTGGTAAAAATTTTATCTACCACACCTATTTTAGCTTCTTTTGCTGGTACAAAACTTCCTATTTGTGCCAATAATACAATTAAGGCAGTTTGTCTTAAAATTGCAGACTTACCAGACATGTTTGGTCCAGTAATCATGATAATTTGTTGAGTCGTTCTATCTAGAAACACGTCGTTCGCTATATAGGCTTCTCCAATAGGTAATTGTTTTTCAATAACTGGGTGACGGCCATCTTTGATATCCAAATCAAAAGTATCGTCAATCTTTGGATACACGTAATTATTATCTTTTGCCAATTGTGCAAAACCGCATAAACAATCTAACTGTCCTACTAAGTAAGCATTTTGTTGCACAGCTTTAATGTATTGATGCATCCATGCTATCAACTCTGAGAACAATTGCTGTTCAATCGTCAAAATACGCTCTTCTGCTCCTAAAATTTTAGCTTCATACTCTTTGAGCTCCTCAGTAATATAACGCTCAGCGCTCACTAAGGTTTGCTTTCTAATCCAATCTTCAGGAACCTTATCTTTATGCGTATTTCTTACCTCAATATAATAGCCAAACACATTGTTAGATGCGATTTTAAGTGATGTAATTCCTGTACGCTCACTCTCCCGCTCTAGCATATTGTCCAAGTAATCTTTTCCTGATTTTGACAAATCCCTGAGTTCATCCAATTCTGAAGAAAACCCCGTTGCAATGGTATGTCCTTTTAAAACATTTACAGGTGCTTCTTCGTTAAGTGTTAATTTAATTTTATCCCTTAAAATGTCGCAACTTTGAAGATTATCTCCAATAATTCTTAGAGATTCATTTTTAGAACCTGAAGCCACACTTTTAATAGGCACAATAGCTTCTAACGAATTTTTAAGTTGTATAACCTCTCTTGGGTTTACTTTTCCTGTGGCGGTTTTAGAAATTAAACGTTCTAAATCTCCAATGTGTTTGATATGATTTTGAATCTTTTGGAAGACATCCTCTTGCTTAACCAAAAAATCGACTACCTCGTGGCGTTGTTTAATTTTGTCAATATGCTTTAGTGGTAATGCCAACCAGCGTTTTAACAACCTTCCACCCATGGGAGATATGGTTTTATCAATCACATTTAACAGTGTAACGGCATTATTGTTTGTAGAATTATACAACTCCAAATTTCTGATGGTAAACTTGTCCATCCACACATAATCATCTTCCGCTATACGTGCAATAGATGTAATATGCTGCAATTTATGATGCTGTGTTTCTCCTAAATAGTGTAATATGGATCCCGAAGCTATAATACCTTCGTATAAATCTTCAATACCAAAACCTTTTAGTGTTTTTGTATTGAAATGCTTGGTTAAAGTTTCGTAAGCATAATCGGTTTGATATACCCAGTCTTCTAAATAAAATGTATGAAAGTCATCTCCAAAAGTTTCAAGGAACAATGCCTTTTTTTGTTTAGAAACTAAAACTTCACTAGGATTAAAATTTTGAAGTAGCTTATCAACATACTCTGCATTTCCTTGAGAGGTTAAAAACTCTCCTGTTGAAATATCCAGAAACGACACACCAATATATTTCTTATCAAAATATACTGAGCACAAAAAGTTGTTAGACTTTGATACTAAAACCTCATCATTTAAAGCAACTCCGGGAGTTACTAATTCCGTAACACCACGTTTTACAATTGTTTTAGTTTGCTTTGGGTCCTCTAACTGATCGCAAATAGCAACACGTTCTCCTGCTTTTACCAGCTTTGGCAAATATGTATTAAGCGAATGATGCGGAAATCCTGCCAACTCTGTTTCGCTCTCACTACCCGCACCACGTTTGGTTAAAATAATACCTAAAATACCAGCGGCTTTCACAGCATCACTCCCAAAAGTCTCATAAAAATCACCTACACGAAACAATAATAAAGCATCGGGATATTTAGCTTTAATAGCATTGTATTGTTTCATTAAAGGGGTTTCTTTTTTTGCTTTTTTAGCCAATGGAAAGTTGTTTTTAAGTGTTACTTTTGACAAAATTGTAGCATGCAATGTACTATTAATTTCATGTTTTTTTAAGCTGAAAAACTACAAGTTATCTACAATTAAAGTGAGATTTCAACAATTAATAAAAAGACCTGTTAGGTTTTCGGAACTTGACAAGTCTGAAGTGAAACAAAAAGTGAGGAAACTAAAAAATAGTGAATTAGACAGATTAAGTGTTGACGGCTTTAAATCAGCAAAAAAAGCACCAATCATCATTATTCTTGACAATATCAGGAGCTTGAACAACATCGGTTCAGTATTTAGAACGAGCGATGCCTTTTTAATTGAAAAGATTTATCTCTGCGGTATTACTGCAAAACCGCCCCATAAAGACATCCATAAAACCGCATTGGGAAGTACTGAAACTGTAGACTGGGCATATTTTGAAAGCACATTGGATGTAGTTGAAAAACTAAAAACCGAAAAGGTAAAAATATGTAGTATTGAACAAGCTGAAAATGCCGTCATGCTCAACGATTTTAACGTTGAAAATAACACCAAGTATGCCTTAGTTTTTGGCAACGAAGTAAAAGGCGTTGCTCAAGATGTTGTTAGTGCCAGTGATACTGTAATTGAAATTCCCCAATTTGGCACCAAACATTCTTTAAACATCTCTGTTAGTTGTGGTGTGGTAATTTGGGATTTATTTAGCAAAATGAAAGCATAAAAGATGATTGCAAAAAAAATAAACAAACATAAATTAATACTTAAAAGACGGTTAGAGCAGAAGAAAACTTTAGATGAAATGTCTAAAATTAAAAATGACACACTTCAACTTTTTATACACGTTTTTGCTAGTGTAAAACAGCAAAAATTTACTGATGATGACATAGCAGTATTTAAGAGATGTGAATACTACAGACACTCCCTTTTGAAGGATGATAGAAAAGTGAAATATGATATTTTTGGTTTAAACGAAACTGCATTAGTTTCAGAAATATGTGCCAAAGCTGCATCTAAACCTAAGTGGTGTCAGCTATTATATGAGATAGCAAAAAAATTAGATAATCCATTTGTTTTTGAAATTGGCACTAATTTGGGTATCTCTGGAACATATTTATTGGAGGCTTTAAAAAATAAACAAGGATTTTTCACAACTATGGAAGGCTTACCAAAACTTTGTGAAATAGCTTCAAATCAATTTAGTACAATTACTACTGAAGACAATTTTCAGGTTATTCAAGGACTGTATGACGATACGTTTCCAAAAGTGATGCAACAAGAGCATAAGTACAACCTAATTTTTATTGATGGCAATCATAAAAAGAAACCAACTCTAGAATATTTTTATGCCTTAAAAACGAAAATGCGTACACCTTCAATTTTTGTTTTTGATGATATTTATTGGAGCTCTGAAATGATAGAGGCTTGGACTATCATAAAAAAAGATAGTGATATTAATTTCTCTATTGATTTATACGAGCAAGGTATTGCAATAATTGACAAAGATGAAATTATTAAAAACCAGAACTTTAACTTACACCTCTCCTATTAAGTAAAAATTAAATTGAGCTAAAATTGTGAGTAAAACAACAAAAAAGCCTTGGCCCACCAAAGATGTCATGACTCAAATATATGACAAGCACCTTTGGGGCGGTGACGCACATGACTATTACTCGGGTTTCGGTTCTCATGATAATACTATTGTAAAACCATATTTAGAAGCTGTCATTAATTTTTTAAAATCTTTCACAGAACCTTTAACTGTATGCGATTTGGGCTGTGGTGATTTTAATATTGGTAAGCACCTAGTAGAGTTTACGGAGAAATATATTGCGGTAGATATAGTTGAGCCACTTATTGAAAGAAATAAAACCTTATTTAAATATGACAACTTAGAGTTTCAATGTTTAGATATTTCAAAAGATGAACTACCTTCAGGTGATTGTGCTATATTAAGAAATGTGCTTCAACATCTATCTAATAGTGAAATACAAGACATTGTTAATAAATTAGAAAGTTTTAAATATCTTATTCTTACAGAACACATTCCAAAAGGTAATTTTATACCCAACAAGGATATCATAGCTGGGCAAGGTATTCGCTTAAAACAAAATAGCGGTGTCAATTTAACAAAAGTTCCGTTTAATTTAAGAACCAAAAAAGAGCAACACCTAGTAAACTATTTCTTAGACAAGCCAAACAGTAATATTATAACGTATTTATATCAGTTGTCATAAAAAAAGCTACCTCTTTTCAGGTAGCCTTTTTTATAGTATGTACTTAATACGCTTCTAACTCAAATTCAAATTAGTTTTGAACTCTATCATGCGTAGTATTCGCCCATCTAATCTGTGCTCTGCCGCCTCTAACTCGGTATGCACCATATCTAATTTTTGATTGCGTTCCTCTTTCAGGATCAGGGATATTCCAATTAAAGGCTTCACCTCCAATTATAGCATTACAATAATGTACTTTTTTAGAAGAATCGCTTGGGTCTACTTTAAAACCTACCTCTAACACGAAAGAGGTTATTTCATTTTTATTAACTCTTTTAAGCAGAACTACTTCTCTACCGCTTCCTGAACCACCACGTTCTAAGATGCGTTCGGCATAAATATCAAATGCCACTTGCTTATCAGCATTACTACCTGTACCGTAAACAGGATGTGCTCTATATAAACAAATAGCAGGATCTGGAGATCCACCACCACCAGTATGTTGTCCTTTAGCTTGTGCTATGTAAGAACCATCTTGACTAAAAGAACCTGCATCACCAACTTCAAGAATTCTAAAGTCTCCTGTAAATTTTACAGATGATCCTACATTAGAGTTGGCTATAGGTAACGAGCGCTCCATTCTAGGCTGTAGGGTATTCGCTGCGTCTTGATTATTAGAGCCGTCTGTTATATTGTAAACTCCCCATGTAACGCCATCAATGATACTTTCACTATAATTAGAGTAACAAGTTCTATCATCAATAGTTCCTACATTTACAGGGTTTGGTAAATCGTCCGAAGTTCTGGTAGCATTTGCGCCTTCTGGTGTACAAGTGGTAATTTCTCTTGTATCTTCATCACTTGCTACTAGAGGATCTGGGTCAGGTTCAGGATCAGTATCATCTGGAATAACTATTTCTAGATCATCATTCACAGAATCTCCATCACTGCTGCAAGAAAATAAACTTACACAAATAGAGAAAGCTAATATTAACTGTATTTTTAAATTTACTTTTTTCATAAAACAATACTTTTTTTTCAAATATAATAACCTATTTTTTATTATCTGTCCTGAACAATGCTGTAAACCTTACAATTCGCAGGTTTTTTTATGTCAACTATGACAATTAACCATCTAAAACAATTGTTTTAACACCCACAGATAATCTTCTCTTTGATTCACAAAATCTTTATCAGTAATATCAATAATTTTCACATTTAAGTCGGTTTGGGTTTTTAAAAACTCCAAATATCCTGAATTAATATGCTCCAAATAGTCATTTTCAATATTCTGTTCATACTCGCGTCCGCGTTGTTTTATATTCTCTTGTAACCGTTCTGTGTTCTGATAGAGATACACATAGAGTTCTGGCTTTTTAATGTCTTTATACATTAAATTAAACAGCTTTCTATATAGGGTAAACTCGTCTCCTTTTAGAGTAATTTTAGAAAAAATCAACGATTTAATAACGTAATAGTCGCTAACAATAAAATGCTTAAACAAATCTAGTTGTGATAAATCGTCTGAAATTTGCTGATACCGATCTGCCAAAAACGACATTTCTAAAGGAAATGCGTACCTATTAGCATCTTCATAAAATTTGGGTAAAAAGGGATTATCTGCAAAACGTTCTAATATTAATTTTGCATTAAAATCTTGAGCTATTTTTGTAGCTAAACTTGTTTTCCCTGCGCCTATATTACCCTCTACAGCTATATAATTATATTTAGAAAAGTTGTACTGTCTGCTTGGATTCTTTAACCAAATATTACTGGGCTCCAGCAGAGATTCATCTTCACATTCTTCTAAAAGAACTGATATTTCTTTTCCTAATTTTGGGTGTATTACTTTTGAAGCTATATCATTTAAAGGTAATAATACAAACCTGCGTTTTTGCATTTCTGGATGTGGCACCTGCAGTGTTTTAGTATTAATAACATCATCCTCTGCTAACACAATATCTAAATCGATAGTTCTTGCTTCATAACCCTCTTTTTTACTTCGGGTTCTTCCTAAATTAGTTTCAATCTCCAATAATCTATCTAAAACATTTTGGGGTTTAAAATCGCTTTCTAAAACCAAACAACAGTTTAAAAAATCATCGCCTTCGAAACCAAAAGCTGGCGATTTATAAACTTTAGAAATGAGCTTTATGTTACCTATGTGTTGGTAAATAGCATCTACAGCTAGCTGCAAGTTTTTAAACTTATTGCCTTTGTTACTTCCAAGAGCAATATAAAATGTTTTGGATGTAGTCATGAAGAAGCAAAATACTAAAATCTAAACAGATTTAAGCTATATTGAGCAATGCAATTTTTAAGGAATTTTATTAGTTTTAGTCTATGAAAAAAACCATTATCGTTTTTTCAGGATTAATATTGGCAATAGTACTTTTATTTCAAATTAGTACCTACTCTATCTATGCAGGACATCTTAAAATTGAGTTAGTTATAGTCATTATCGCTGTTCTTTTTTTAATACTTGGAATTTATATTAATAAAAAAAGTCTACATCAATTAAAGCCTGAATTAAAAACAATAGATTATAAAAAAATACAAGAGTTAGAAATTACATCAAGGGAATATGAAGTATTGCAGTCGATTTCAGAAGGGTTATCCAACAAAGAAATAGCTGATAAGTTATTCCTATCAGAAAGCACCATAAAAACCCATGTGTCTAATCTGCTAGTAAAACTAAATGCAAAACGACGAACACAAGCACTACAAATTGCAAAATCCTACCAGATTATTTAAAAATTCATACTTTTAAACTAAGATACTAATGGTTTGGTACTTTAGTATGACCCTTTTTTCTACTGACATTCCTAGTTTTGTTTTTAAATTAATTCATTAAAAAATAAGTAATATGAAATTAGGTGCATTTTCTGTGAGTTTGAGTGTAAAAGACATCCATAAATCCAAAGCATTTTACGAGCATTTGGGTTTTAGTGTTTTTGCTGGAGATATTGAACGCAATTATCTTATCATGAAAAACGGTAATGCTCTTGTAGGGCTATTTCAAGGTATGTTTGAGCAAAACATTTTAACCTTTAATCCTGGTTGGGACGAAAATGCTAATACACTTGAAACCTTTGACGATGTTAGAGACATACAAAAACACTTAAAAAACAACAATATAACATTAGAAAGAGAGGCTGACGGCAACACATCTGGACCTGCTAGCCTTGTTTTAACTGATCCTGATGGTAATACTATTTTAATTGATCAACATGTTTAATAACTAAAATAGAAAAGTATGAAAGCCACAGTTTTAAAATATGGATTATTGGGATGCATTACAGGATTTTTAATTTTTATAGTCCATCTGGCATTTAGTAAGAATATAGACTTCGGAATCCTTGAAATACTAGGTTATATTTCAATTTTTATCTCCCTTTCCTTTATTTACTTTGGAATTAAGCATTATAGAGATAAGGTAAATGATGGTAAAATTTCACTGGGAAAAGCAATAGTTATTGGCTTACTGATTTCTGTTTTAGTAGGTATTGGCATTGGAATAGCCGACTATATTTATACAAAAATCATAAACCCAAACTTTTTTGATGAATATGCAAAAATGTTAATTGCTCAAGGGCGTGAAGATGAATTGATGGAGATGACAAGTTTTATTGCTGCACTATTTATGGTAGCTCTTGTTACCACTATAGGGTTTATTATTTCTTTAATTTCAGGTTTAATACTTCAACGTAAATAGAAACTTATGCAATACGAAGCTACATCTCCTGAAGATTACATTAGTCAGGTCCCAAAAGAAAGACGTGCTACTTTAGAGAAGCTTAGACAGCTTATCAATAAAAACCTCCCTAAGGGATTTGAAGAAGGCATCATTTACAAAATGATAGGCTATTATGTACCACATTCTGTATATCCCGATGGGTATCATTGCGGCCCTAAAACACCATTACCATTTATGAGTTTTGCATCTCAAAAAAACTCCATTAACCTATACCATAGCGGTATTTATGCTAAACAGGAATTGCACGATTGGTTTGTAGACGAATATCCTAAACACTGTAAACGAAAACTAGATATGGGCAAAAGCTGTATTCGTTTTAAATATTTAGATGATATCCCTTTTGATTTGATTGAAGCACTCGTTAAAAAAATGACTTGTGAGGAATGGATTGAAATTTATGAAAGTGCCATAAAGAAAAAATAATATTTACTTAACAACATAAACTTTAGTTGTATATACGAGTAGGTAGGTCTACTGATAAAAATTATAACAATATACTTTAAAATGAAAAAAAGAGTTACTGGAATAGGTGGGTTATTTTTTAAAACCAAAGATCCCAAAGCGGCGAAAGAATGGTATAAGAAGCATCTTGGATTTAACACTGATGATTACGGTTGTACCTTCTGGTGGAAGGATAATGAAGGAAAAAAGTGCTCTACACAATGGAGTCCGTTTCCTGAAGACACCAAATATTACGCACCTTCTAAGAAGGACTTTATGTTTAATTATCGTGTTGAAAACCTAGAGGCATTATTAGACGTATTAAAACAAGAAGGCGTTACAATTGTTGGGGATATGGAAGAGTATGAGTATGGTAAATTTGGTTGGATTTTAGATAATGACGGTAATAAAATTGAGCTTTGGGAACCTATAGATAGTGCTTTTTTGTAATTTAGCATTTATAAGAAACAACTCTTGTCTTACCTAGAAATTCTTCAATCACACGGTTTAACTCAACTACAATGGGTGGCTATTATTCTGGCTGCATTTATTTTAGGTTTTTCTAAATCTGGAATTAAAGGCATTGGCATTGTTATTATATTAATTCTGGCCTTTGTATTTGGAGAAAAAGCGTCTACTGGAATTTTATTACCAATGCTCATCTCTGCCGATATTGTTGCTGTAAGCTACTATAACAGACACACCCAATGGCGGTTTATAAAAAAGCTTATACCTTCTATGATAATTGGGGTTTTAGTTGGAGTTTGGGTAGGAGATATTATCTCTGAAACTGTATTCAAGCGTGTTATGGCTATTATTATCATAGCATCCTTGGGAATCATGCTGTTTTTTGAAAAACAAAACACTAACTCAATTCCTAAAAACAAAGCTTTTTCTAATTCTGCGGGGTTTTTAGCAGGATTTACTACTATGATAGGCAATTTAGCAGGACCTATTTCTAATATCTACTTTTTGGCTATGCGCTTGCCAAAAAATGAGTTTATAGGCACTGGTGCTTGGTTGTTTTTTATCATTAATGTATTTAAACTGCCGTTTCATTTCTTTGTATGGAAAACAGTAACAAAAGAAAGCCTTGTTCTTAATTTAACATTAATTCCAGCAATTTTAATAGGCTTTTTTCTTGGTGCTAAATTGGTAAAGAAAATCTCGAATGTTAATTACAGAAAATTTATAATTATTGTTACGGCCATTGGAGGTATACTAATGTTGTTCCGATAAATAGTAACGATTTTAAACTTTGAAATACAAATACCTTAGTAATAACCTTATTTTTTATTACATTTAAATACTAATCAAAAAAATAAAAATCATGTCAGACGAAAAAAACTTAAGTGACGATTTAAACGATATGCTAGATGATGCCAAAGATGGTGCTAAAAAAGCAGCGGATAAAGCCAGTGAAATGGCAGGCGAAGCCAAGGAAAAAGCGAAAGAATTTGCCAGTGACGCCAAAGAGACTGCTACTGAATTTGCTGAAGATGCTAAAGAAGTATTAAGTGATGGAAAGAACGTGGCAATAATAGCTCACATTACATTTATTGGATGGATAATAGCATTGATTATGAATAGTAGTAATAAAACCGAACTGGGTTCATTTTATATTAGACAAATGCTAGGATTAGTCTTAATATCTTTTGTGGGGAGCTTTATTCCTATTTTAAATATTATACTTTGGATTGTCCTGCTAATATTATGGATTATGAGTTTAGTTGGTGCTTTAGGAGGAGATAAAAAACTTACTCCTGTTTTAGGAGAGCATTTTCAAAATTGGTTCAAAGCACTATAAATATAGATTAAAGTCCATTGATTAAATTTCTTTGGACTTTTTTTAGTCAATTTATTATTGTAATATTGCAATATTACGTTTTATTTATATATTTGTAATTATAATTAGATATTTATGGGAGCATCAAAACTACATATCTATTCAGAAGAGATCAATGAAATGGCTACCATAGCCAAGGTGTTTGCTCATCCAGCACGTATTTCTATTCTACAATATATTAGTAAGCAGGACTCTTGTATCTGTAATGATATTGTAGATGAAATAGGTTTATCTCAACCCACAATTTCACAACATTTAAAGGTAATTAACGAAGCTGGTTTATTAAAGGGAAATTTTGAAGGTAAGAGTATTTGTTACTGTTTAAATGTAGAACGGTTTCAAGAGTTCCAGATGCAACTCAACAACTTTTTTAACACAACAGCATCAAATTGCTGTTAAGGTTTAATGGATAAAAATAATAAAAATGAAAACACAAGATTTATTTTCAATTTTAGAAGCACATAGAGACAAAACACTACTTTTTGAGTATGCTGAAGGTATGTTTGTTGGTGCTAATTATCATATTACTGAAGTAAAGCATGTTACCATAGACTCTGTGGACTGTGGTGCTGGAACTGATAGTTGGAAAGAAACTATAATTCAGCTTTGGGAAAGTCCGCAAGAACATGAAAAAACAGAATATATGTCTGTTTTAAAAGCTTTAGGTATTTTAAATAAAGTAGGGCGCATAAAACCTTTTGTGTTAAATGCCGAAGTTAAGTTTGAATACAGTAACGACACCTTCCATACTGCGCAATTGTTTGTTAACGATTTCGAAATACGCGGCCATAACTTAATTGTTAAATTAGCCGTTAAAAAAACAGACTGTAAAGCAAAAGAGGCTTGTGGTATAAGTGTAGATGAAAAAGAAGCAGTTGGCGAATCGTGTTGTGCCCCAAATAGTGGGTGTTGTTAATAACTCCCATAATATCTCGCAATCTTATTTAAAAAAACTATAGCTTTTATTTTCCTGTATAAAGGAGTCTAAAAGAATTTTAAGCATAAAAAAGATTCCTAACAAAGTTTATCATAAGTGATAGTCTAAATTTAGGAATGATAAAAACATGAAAAACAAATTATTCCAAGATATTTCTAATCTTATTGAAACTTTAGATACAGATTCAATTTCTGAAGAAAGAAAAGTAATTTTAAATCAATTATCAGATTACATTAAAAATAGAATTGTTTCAGGAGAAGCTATTCGTTTAAATTTTATCTGTACACATAATTCGAGACGAAGTCATCTAACGCAAATTTGGGCACAAACTATGGCTACTTATTTTAATATTAGCAATGTGTTTTGTTATTCTGGAGGTACAGAGGCCACTGCAATGTTTCCTAAGGTTGCTGAGACTTTAACAAACCAAGGTTTTAAAATTGGGAAACTTTCAGAGGAAGATAATCCAGTTTATTCCGTTAAATTTTCAGAGACTGCCCATCCAGTAGTGGCATTTTCAAAAAAGTACGATACTGAATTTAATCCAACTTCTGGTTTTGCTGCGATCATGACGTGTTCTTCTGCAGATGAAGGTTGCCCAATGGTGTTTGGCAGCGATGGACGTATTGCACTTACGTATGAAGACCCAAAAAAGTCTGATGGTACACCACAGCAAACAGAAACTTATTTAGAGCGTAGTTTACAAATTGCTACTGAGATGAAGTTTGTGTTTTCTAGTTTGAAGTAAAATTAATATCACATAATATTCAATATAAAAGAGGCCTAAAACTAGACCTCTTTTTTTCATTATAATAATTCTGCTTTCACATCTTCAGGAAGCTTTCTCCAATTTAAATCCATTACCGCACCTTGTAACGAATACAAATAATAACATTTAGGAATGGTTTTATTAGGGTGCATCTCACAAATGTCTATATAGGCTTGTTTAGGAGTTCGTTCAGCTAGATCTGCCAAAGTGAAAATGCCGATATCATTTAAAGTTCTTTCAATTGTTGCTCCTATATTTTTCGCTTTGTGTAATGTTTGCATTGTCTCCATTTTTTCACTCAGGTTTTGTATAAGTTACTAAATCAATGCCCACACCATTGGGATCTATAATGGCAAAATGTCTGTCGCCCCAAGGTTCACTTCTTAATTCAAAAGCTATATCAACACCTTTTTCCTTTATTGTTTTGTAAAACTCGTCTACATTTTCAACTTCAATGGTTATGTAAACACCATTACCATTAAAAGCGGGTTTGAAAATAGGTTGTTGACTTGGGTGATTTGGTTTCAAAAAGCTCAATTCTGCTTGTCCGTTAGGTGTGTGCATCAAAAGGTAAAAATCGTTTTCAAAAGCTACTCCAAAATCCAAAATTTCGGTGTAAAAGGCTTTGGTCTCTTCTAGTTTTTCTGTAATAATTCCTGCATTTAGTTTCATAGTATTTAATTTTTGATGTTCAACTTGACTTTGCGCTATTCCAGTAATTACTGCAAAAGCTAAAATGATAATTCGTTTCATCTGTATATATTTATTGTTTCTTATCGGTTCGATGTAAATCGCCATCAAACATTTTGGTAGGTATTACAAATTGTCATAGTGGCTCATTTCATAGTTCTAATATTTTGTTGATACAAATTTAGAAGCTATGCTAGAGGAAAAATTGTAAAAAACGGACAAGCTTACTTAAACGCTTGCGATGGTGTTACACCGTAAAAGGTTTTAAAATCTTTGATGAAATGTGCTTGATCGTAAAACCCAACATCAAAAAATAGTTTTTGGGCTTTCAAGCTTTGGGAAGATGGTTTCATGTTTAAAAAGTGCTGAAACCGTACTACTTTACCAAATGCTTTTGGTGTTGTGCCGATGTAATAATTGAATACGCGTCTTAGTTGACGAGGACTCAACCCTGTATCCAAGCCATTTTCGGTTTCAATATTTCCAGAGGTTTTGAATATGAGCTGTAGTGCTTTAAAAAATCGATTGTCAAAATCGAATGATTGATTTAAAATATAGGGTGCAACAATGTAATTCAATTTTTTAGCTACAGTTGAAAAAGATTCTGAAGGATTAATACTTGTTTTTAATTGGGTTGCAATCTCAGGAAGAATATCCTTCAACGCTTGGTCTTGATTGCTCAATGTTTTAGCATCAATTTGAAATACTAAAGGAAATATTGATGGTAAAAACCGAATACCAATATAGTTAAACTCTTTTCCGATTGGGAATTCAGTATATTTTCTACAAAAACCCATCACAAAGCTTTCCTTTAGGTTATTATGATTGAAAAAGATATCGATACAACCGTCTGATACCACACGATAAATAAATGAAGATTCCAGTTGCTGCTTGGTTTTTAACTGCCAAAAGCAGTAAATGAAATTTTGCAACTGTTTTTCTGGATGAACTTCTGTGTAGATAATACTGTTGTCTGATAATCCGACACTTGGTTGAATAGGTCTATAATAGTCTTTTATGAACTTAATGGTGTTCATTGTTCAATAATGTCTAACCCATAACCAAAAGGTAATAAATCTCCAACGCGCTGCTCTGCAATTTTACCAGCGAAAATTACCTTATCTGCTTCTGTATAATTACCGTAATAGTCAATTAAAATTGAAGGTGTCTCAAACTTAATACTCGATTTTCCCCAACTCTTAAAAAGAATATTTAAAGGTTGCGATAATGAAACACGTTTTATTTCGGTATTGCCTTTTGGTTCTACATGAAAGTATTTCCATGGATCTACAGGGGTATTTTTAGAATAGATTTGATATTTGTTTTCTTTAAATTTTTGGATATAAAGGGCACGCATAAATTGTAGTTTAGAACCATCATACGCCTTTCTTCTATTTTTGCGTGCTTTTTTCTTATCAAAATCCTCAAAATCTTGGTAATACGAATTACCTAGAAATCCTACTCTTTTCACACTGAAGGCTCCTTGGTTTGGAGTTGGGGGATTAAATTCTAATGTAAAGGAATTTAGATCGTAAGTTAGATTGTATTGTAATGCGTTATTTGTAATACGTAAAGGAGCTTTAGAATGAGCTGTTAATACTCTTTCTTTTTTGTTGTAACGTAGTATAATATCATCCTCGTTTAGAATAGTGCAAGATTTACCAAACCTCGAAAGTCCTAAAAATTCTCTTCTAAAAAATCGAAGCTTTTGCTTTCGTGTTAGTCCGTCATTGGCATTTACAACAACTTCTTCCAAACTTTCGTAGTCTTCTTCTAGTAAAATCATTAAAGTATTACTCGTTCTATAATTAGTAACGACCTGTTTTTTATAACCCAAAAAGGATATAATTAAGGGTGATTTTATAGCATCAGAATATTTTATAGAAAATTTACCATCACTGTTGGTAATTACTCCTAGGGTTGTATTATCAAAATAAACAGTAGCTGTTTCAATTGGGGTTTTGGTTTTGGAATCTAAAACAGTACCTGAAAGCGTCTGGGAATACCCAATTAAATTGGTTAAAATAACTACTAAAAGAAAGAAATTAGCCCTCATTGTTTTCCATAAGCTTTTGTTCTAACTCAGCTTGGAATTCTTCCATTACGGGTCTAACAGTACTCTCAGGTAAATCAGCTATTTTAATGTACATTAATCCGTCCACGGAATTATTAAAGAGTGGATCTACATTAAATGCTACCAATTTTGCATTTTGCTTTATGTATTTCTTTAAGAGAACTGGGAGTCTTAAAGCTCCAGGTTCTATCTCATCGATAAACTTATCAAATTTGTTTAAATCTGCTGCTGTTTCATCAAAAACAAAGTCTTTATCTGCATCCTTTAATTTTACTTTAAACTCCTTTTTAGGACGTACATATTGTGCCAAATAAGGGTCGTAATAGTGTGACTTCATAAACTCAATCATCAAGGATTTTGAGAAGTTTGAGAATTGGTTACTAATGCTTACCCCTCCTATTAAATAGTTATGTTCGGGATAGCGCAAGGTAGTATGGACAATACCTTTCCAAAGTAAAAATAAAGGCATTGGTTTTTGCTGGTACTCTTTAATGATAAAAGCACGCCCCATTTCTATGGACTCACTCATCATTTTATAAAGTTCTGGCTCAAATCTAAATAAATCCTGTAGGTAAAAACCATTTATACCATATCGTGCAAATATTTTAGAACCTAACCCCATTCTGTAGGCTCCTGCTATAATTTTCTTGTCATTATCCCACAAAAACATATGATGGTAATAGTTATCAAAATCATCTAAGTCTATGGCTTCGTTGGTACCTTCTCCCACTTCCCTAAATGTAATTTCCCTTAACCTGCCTATTTCTCTTAGGATGTTGGGGATTTTTTTAGCATCTGCTAAAAACACCTCATAATTTTTACTTTCTAAAAGTCTGGACTTATCCTGCCTCAAGGATTCCACCTCCTCAATCATTATAGTATTATCAACTGGTGTGACTATATTCTTTGGAGGTTTAGGTACTTTTAATGATGATGATATATTATCTAGAATTTTGGATTTATCCTCAAAAGCATTAGACAGCATATAAGTCTTCTTTCTGATGAATTCTGAAAAATCCTCTAATGCAGTATACTCTTTTTGGTCTTTTACCGAAATAGGTTTTCCTATTCTAACTTTTATGGTTCTTCGCTTTTGGGTTAACAACTCCGAAGGTAGTTTTGCTGTTCTAAACGTATCACTTATTTTAGAAAGCTTGTAAAATAATTTGCTGTTTTTTGCGTGAAAATAAATAGGTACAATAGGTACTTCTGCCTTTTTAACCAACTTCATGGCTGCTTCTTCCCAAGGTTTATCTACTACTAATTTTCCATCTTTATAAGTTGAAACCTCACCTGCTGGGAAAATACCTAGTGGGTGACCTTCACGCAAATGCAAAATAGCATTCTTAAAACCTGCTATACTGGATTTTGCATCCTTTCTGTCTTCAAAAGGATTAACAGGCATAATGTAGGGCTTTAACGGCAAAATACGATGCAATAAAAAATTAGCTATTATCTTAAAATCTGCACGTTGCTCTAACATTAATTTTAACAATAAAATTCCATCTATTCCACCCAAAGGATGATTAGAAATA
The DNA here is from genome assembly GCF_016827605.1 of Hyunsoonleella ulvae. Taxonomy (GTDB): domain Bacteria; phylum Bacteroidota; class Bacteroidia; order Flavobacteriales; family Flavobacteriaceae; genus Jejuia; species Jejuia ulvae. The sequence continues at coordinate 667,581 of NZ_JAEPJQ010000001.1, forward strand.
GTAATGTAAGCACCGTCTTTGGGTAAGCGTTTTATATCTTCTTCTGGTATTTCAAACTTAATTTGAAAATCCTCTAAAATAGCATTTAAAAATTCAAGATCGCTTAAATGTTTATTACGCTTGTAGATTTTATTTAGCGTAGAAATTTTAAGTACCTTCATGAGTATCCAACCTATAAAAGTACCTAAAAACCCATACTTATCAAGCTGTATAGCCGTAGCAACTTCTTTTGCTGTTACCAATCCAATATCTTGCTGTTTCCCCATTAGCGTAAAAGTAATAAATAAAACTATTTGGTAACTATTTGTACTGTTTCTTGTGTTAATTGTTTTAATAACAGCGTCTTGCCTTCTTCTAACTTTTTTAAAGCCTCATTATTGTAATGTCTAATGGTATATAAAGCAACGTTTTCATGACAGGTTACTTTAAATTTAGCCTTAAGATGTTGCAATAGTTGCTCTAGGTTATTAAAAATATTATCTATACAAACCGAAAAGCTTATAGCTGAGTTTTGTATCACATCTACTTTCATTTTATAGGTATGCAGTAACTGAAAAATTTCGCTAATGTTGTCTTCAACGATATATGAAAAATCTAAGGAGGATAATGACAATAACACCTGATTCTTTTTCACTATAAAGCATGGTATATTTGGTTGTAAGGCAGTGCCTTTACCTACACGGGTACCTTCTTCTTTTGGATTTAAAAAAGATTTAACATACAACGGGATTTCCTTACGCTGAAGTGGTTGTAAAGTTTTAGGATGAATAACTGAAGCCCCATAAAAGGCTAATTCTATGGCTTCTTCATAAGATATTTGATGCAATAATTGGGCATTATCAAAATATCTAGGGTCAGCATTTAAAACACCTGGAACATCTTTCCAAATTGTTACACTTTTGGCATTAAGGCAATAGGCATAAATTGCTGCAGTGTAATCACTTCCCTCTCTTCCCAATGTGGTTGTAAAATTGTTAGCATCGCTCCCCAGAAAACCTTGGGTAATATTTAAACTACTCTTTTTAAAGTTAGAAGCAATGTTATGCTGTGTCTCCTCCCAATTTACATTAGCGCGTCTGTAGTAACTATCTGTTTTAACCTGCATTCTGGCATCAATCCATTGTGTTTTTATATTAATACTATCCAGATAAGCACTAATAATGGTAGTGGATACTAATTCTCCAAAACAGACAATTTGGTCGTAAACAAAATTATAATTTGGCGATTTATTAGTGCTTAAAATAGCATCAAGCTCTCTAAAAAGCATATTTGTTTTTTTAAAAACGGGATGGGATTCGTTTTCAAATAAGTCCAGTAAAATATTATTGTGAAATTTAATTACCTCTTGTAAAGCACTCTTAAGATGCGTTTTTTTATTAAAGTAATTATATATCACAGCCTCAAGAGCATTAGTAGTTTTACCCATTGCAGAAACTACTACTAGGGTGTTTTTGTAGCCAACGGTTTGCAAGACTGTTGCCATGTTTTTAATACCATTAGCATCTTTTACTGAAGCGCCACCAAACTTAAATACTTGCATGCTATAATTTAGAAATATACTGCTTTATACCTTCTTCGTTTAATTGTACTACATTCCAATCACGCATTACATTAGCGCCATTTTTTTCATAAAACTTAATTGCGGGTTCGTTCCAATCTAAAACCTCCCAATTGATACGTTTAACACCTAATTTATGTCCATATTTAACAACTTCATCTAATAATTTAGACCCTAAACCATATCCCCGCATAGCTTCACTTACTATTAAATCCTCTAGATGAATAGCTCTACCTTTCCACGTAGAATAGCGATTATACACCAAAGCGATACCTTCTATTTTAGCATCGACCTCAGCAACAAAGCAGTGAAATTGGGGTTGCTTACCAAAACCATCACGTTCTAAATCTTCTATAGTAACTTCAACAGCCTCAGGTTCATTTTCAAAAACAGCTAGTTCTTTTATTAGGTTTAATACCTGTGACATATCCTCTTTTTTCGAGTCTCTAATTATCAATTCCATAACTTATCTGTATAGAATTCAAATATAGTTTAAAGTTCATATTTTATTATACTTATAAATTACGAAAACGTTGTAATTCTTGAAATTTTATAGATATTTGTATTACTAAACTCAAACATTTATGTCGCAAAAGAAGCAAACTTTAGGAGAATTTATTATTGAAAACCAGTCATCATTTAAATATTCATCTGGGGAATTATCAAGTCTTTTAAACTCTATTCGTTTAGCAGCCAAGGTAGTTAATCATGAAGTAAACAAAGCAGGATTGGTGGATATTATTGGTGCTGTAGGAGATACAAATATTCAAGGTGAAGATCAACAAAAATTAGATGTTTATGCTAATGATAAATTTATACAAACCCTTACGCGACGTAACATAATTTGTGGCTTGGCTAGCGAAGAAGAAGATGATTTTATTGCCATAAATAGCCAAGATGAAAATCACCAAAACAAATATGTAGTACTTATAGATCCCTTAGATGGCTCTTCTAATATTGATGTAAATGTCTCCGTTGGAACCATTTTCTCAATATACCGCAGAGTAACTCCAATAGGTACACCTGTACAGTTAGAAGACTTTCTACAGAAGGGAAGTGAACAAGTAGCTGCTGGATATGTGGTTTATGGGACCTCTACCATGCTTGTTTATACCACTGGAGACGGTGTTAATGGGTTTACTTTAAACCCTGCAATAGGGTCTTTCTATTTATCTCACCCCGATATGAAGTTCCCAGAAGATGGCACTATTTATTCTGTAAATGAAGGGAATTACCTTGATTTCCCTAAAGGCATAAAAAACTATATAAAATATTGTCAAGCCGAAGAAGGAGAGCGACCATATACATCTAGATATATTGGTTCTTTAGTTTCAGATTTCCATAGAAATATGATCAAAGGTGGCGTGTATTTATATCCTCAAGGTTCCAGAAACCCTAATGGTAAACTTCGATTGCTTTATGAATGTAATCCTATGGCTTTTTTAGCTGAACAAGCTAACGGAAAAGCAAGTGATGGCTTTACCCGAATTATGGATATAGAGCCTACGGAATTACACCAACGCGTCCCTTTTATTTGTGGAAGCATAAATATGGTAGATAAAGTTGAAGAATTTATGCGGGATGCACAATAAAAAAAGCAAATCGATAAAGATTTGCTTTTTAATAATTCCCTAAGAGGAATCTTGTTGAAATAGCAACTTAGTTTTTTACTATTTTAAAGGACGCACTGCCTGTATCAGTTTTTATATTCAAAATATAAATACCTTGATTCAAACTAGTTAAATCTAAAATATTTTTATGCCCTGTGTTTGAATAGACTGTTTTCCCTATTGCATCATATATCTCTGTCTTTGTTATTTTGATATTATTAGGTGTATTTATCACTAACCTATCAGAAAACGGATTTGGATATAGTTTTGTGAGTCTAAATAAACTACTCTCTGTACTAAGGCTCGCATCAATATTAAAACTCGCAGAATCATAAATAGACCAGTCTCCATTTGTATCTTGAACCCTTATATAAAAAATATGATCTCCTTCTGCTAGTCCAGATGAATCGATATTGAGTGTTTGGGTAGATAAAGATGGATTACTAAAAACTACAGAAGTTCCGTTTCCTACACCTGGATCTGTATCAATAAAATACTCGGCTGCACTAATTTCATCAGGAGATACATCAAAATCTTTAATATAAATAACTTGCCTATCATACAAACTCCAATTCCCAGAACTATCTTGGGTTCTTAAATAAAAATTATGAAACCCTTCGGGTAATCCAGTAGTCGCAATAGAGAACGTTTGCGTTAAGGTTCCAGAATTGGTATCCACACTCAATGATGTTCCATTTCCTATACCGGGATCAGTATTAAAAAAATATTCTGCAGCTGTAATTGTATATGCATCAAAATGCTTTACATAGAATACCTCTCTATCGTATAAACTCCAACTATTATCAGTATTTAAGGTTCTAATGTAAAGATTATGAAACCCTTCAGATAATGCATTCGTTGGAATAGTAAATGTTTGCGTTAATTGCCCTGTATTACTATTTACAGTTAAAGCTATTCCGTTTCCTACTCCTGGATCTGTATTAAAAAAATACTCAGCCGCCGTTATATTTGAAGTTAAAAAACTTTTGAGGTAAAAGCTTTTTCTGTCATACAAACTCCAATTGTTATCACTATTGTATGTACGAACATATAAACTGTGAAATCCATCTGAGAGGCCTGTAGTAGGAATGGAAAATGTTTGCGTTAGTTGTCCCGTATTACTATTTATAACTAATGCTGTACCGTTACCAACTCCTGGGTCTGTATTAAAAAAATACTCGGCATTAGTTATGGTTTGCGAAAAGCAAAAGCAAACACTAAATAGTAAAAAGACACTCGATAAAAGTCGTCCCATATTAATTAGCATTTGTATCGATAGTTACACTTAAGTTAGCCTCTGGAGCAATTCTATCAGTGATATTTGTAATTTTTACAGTAGGAATGCCATTTGTAAAACCAGAGTTGTTAAAGCTAAATACACTACCATCATAAATTCCCATATCTACGCCTCCTGTCCCTGAACCAATTGCTGGAGAACCAGCTTGTAAATTATAATTATCTATAGCCGGGTTAAAACTTGTATCGTCTGCACTCACAAAATTTGGGTTTTGGTCGTTTATGTTATTCGAGCCAGAAAGCGCCGTAATACTTCCAGATCCCAGATTATAAGTTAAACAGTTTTCGAAAATTACACCTGCTGCATTTGGATCGAAACTACTAGACCTGTTAAAATAAAATATATTATTTTGAGCTGTTACACTACCATCTACACTACGGGCATTATATACTGGATAATCAAAATAAGGACCTAAAAAAACATTGTTTTTAATAGTAATAGAATTATAATTTTTAAGCCCAATGTAATACAGAATTATATTGTTAGATATTATAGCATTTGTATAATTATTATTATTACTTGATGCACTTGTGCTACCTATTTGATAAATAATGTTTCCTCTAACCAGTATATCATCAACTCCTGCATTAGAAAACAACAAAACACTATCAATATAACAGTTTTCAATAACTATTCCTGTAAGTACCGTACTGTTATTGGTATATACATCATCAGTTATATATAGTCCACTAAATTTACTATTTGATGCATTGTCTAAGAGTACTATGTCATCTATAAAGGTTTTTTTATCTGCATCCCCATGGCTAAAACCAATAATTGTGAGTTGTTTATTGATGTTAATGATACCATAATTAGTTTCAGAGGCGTGCACATAAATAGTATCTCCATTACTAGCTGCAGAAATTGCGCTTTGCAAATCACTGTATTGCGCATTTGCTCCCACAGAGTTATCAACTGTAATGATATTTTGCGCTCCAGATATAAAGGATAAGAGTAATGCAGTTGCTAAAATTGTAATTTTTGTTTTCATTGTTTTTGTTTTATGGATTAATAAATTTTTAAGTGTTTATTTTTAAAAGTAATAGTGGATACCGCCACCGCCATTAAAGCCGCCAATAGATCCAACACCATCGAAGGAAATATTAGTGTAACCTAATTCGAAAGAAAACGCTAAGCCTTCAATAAAGTCGTTAAAGGTCCATTCTATACCGCCTCCCGCACCTATAGCTATAGAATTTTGGTTGAATGATCCTCCAAAAAAATCATATTTGTACGTCCAGTATCCTACTTGTCCGTATACATACGGTTGGTATTCAGCGAAATCTAAATCTCCAGATGTAAAATTGTAGGCATACCTTCCTGTAATAGACAAACTACTTTGACCAGAGAAAGAGAAACCGTAATTAGCCGAACCTACAATGAGTTGTCCCGTATGCGTCTCAGTGAAGTTGTATTTTAATGATGCGCCATAATTTAAGGACGTCCAAGCCAAACCTGCTCCAAAAGAGCCTGCCTCTGACATTTGAGCATTAACTGTAAAGTGACTAGAAATAATTAAAGCGAAGACGCATATTATTTTTTTCATGATGTATTTGTTTTATGTTTACCACAAACATAATTTCAATACGTTTTTCATGATTACGGGTAGCCATAAAACGAGGCTACAACTTCGTTAATTAAGATAAAATGAGTAAAAAAATCGTTAAGAAACACATTTTGGAAAAAGATGTTTTCAAATGAATAATTAGGCAATTAGAATAATTGAGATTTTAAATTTAGGTAAGCTATTTAATAGTTATCAAACTTCCAAATACCATTTACATTAACCAATTTACCCTCCCAACTATTACCTTTTAGTCTTAAAAAACTAAAGAAATGGCTACTATTTTTAGAACTATTTTGAGCTTGGTAAGCCGCTTGCTGTTTAATGTAGTTCTCTCGTCCTTGCTCTGTTAATGTAAGTCTTACCAATGCTTCGGTTTTTGTATGGGATACAATCTCTACATCTGTACTAAAACCATAACTGTACGAACTTGCTTCTATGGAGTTTAACGTGGTGTATAATTTAGGGGTTGATGTATTTTTAATAGTTATTTGAGATTTACTATTTAATCCCCTAATAAATAATTGTGCACTAGATTTAATTTTATCTAATACAACAGAGTTGTCATTTCTATTCTTGTTACTGGATGTATTCTGCGTGCTTTTAGGGAGTACACAGCTAGGAGGTGTTTTACTATAGGTGCCATTGGATACTGATAAGGTTTTGTAATACACCGAGCGCATTTCTATGGCCCCATCCCCTGTTATTTTATTGCCCAAAATATATTTACACCAATGGTTTTGTTTATTGGCATTATTAAAGGCTACACACAACAAAATAGTTTTGGGTAAGGTAGTGTAAAGAAGGTTAGAACTAGTAAAATCTAAACTTACTGTACCATTAGCATCTATACTACTTTCTTGTTTTACAGAAATTGTTTGTTGCTCTTTTCCATAAGAAAGGGTAGCATTAACTGTAACATCTTTTGCCGCAGCAGCTCCAGAATTAGCAAGCTTTAAAAAAAATTTACGTTTGTCTTTTAGCCATACAAAACTATCGTCTACTAAATGTAATTTTGCTGTAGTTAGTGGTGCTTTTTGTGTTATAGCCCCACTACTTTTCTGTTCTGAGGTTTTGGACTTAGCAGGTACTACCTGCATTTTCGTTTTTTCTATTTTATCTGTATCAACCTTAGGTATGGAATCTGCTACTTCTTTATTTTGAGAAGTATCAATTAAAGCATCATTGTTTGTAGTATTGTCTGTTTTCTCTTCGTCAAACACATAATCCGTGAGCTTAAAAAGCACTAGAGCCATTACTAAAATTTTAGAGATGGTAGCAAGCCAAAATTTTATTTTACGTTCTGTTTTTAAGTTCATCCTTTTCTATTAAATCAAATCATCAACCAAATCCTCTTCTAAACCTTCAAAATCATTTAAAAATTCTTCAAAAATATCTTCAGTACTTACCGCATCATAGTTAATTGATACGAAAAACAAGCCTATAGCTCCCAAAGTATTGTTAGCAAAATTTGCCTGTTTTAATTTACGTTGCAATTCTTCAATTTTTATTTCTAAATGTGCAATCATTCTGGTTTTAATAGCCAAATCATCATTCATTTTTTCCTGTAAATTCTCAAAACGCATTAGTAACTTCTGTTCCATGTTGGCCACTAAGGTTTTTAACGTTTGTTCTTCTACATCTTTTTTAAACGATATATACTGCTCTTGCTGCTCTTCTATAAAAGCAATCTTTTCAGGTTTAGATTTAAAAACTGCTTGTATTACTTCATGCTTAGGTGTATGCTGTTTATAATAATCTTGTATTTCTTTTTGATGTGTTTTAGCAATTTTTAAAAATCGTTCTTCAGGGTTTTCAAAATAATAACCACAAAGCGTATTTAATGTTTTTACTGATGGTTTGTAAACTTTTTGCTCTAGTTTATCTTTTTGCAATGCTTCTCTAAGATCAAAAGCACGCTTTATGGTTCGTGCATCAATTTCCTTTCTATCTGCCACCCCTTCATCTGCTATTTTCTTATAGTCAATTTCAGGTTCATCAGCCAAGATCAGGTCTGTAATATAAATAAATGCGGGCAGGTATGTTTCTGAGAGTCTTGTGATTGGCATACGCCAAATGTAAATAAAAAACTTAAAAAATCTGTCAAAATGCAGTACGTCATATCCTTCATGACGGTCATGACAGCACTTTCATACCCCTAAACTATTCCTTTGTCATGTACTTGAAAAGTCATACCGGTTAACACTTTAGCAAGTATGTAAACGTCCCAAAACTTTCTTAACCGCAAGTTTAATTTTTAAAATTTAATATTATGAAAAGTGTATTTAAAATAGTGTGTTTAGGGGTTTTATTAGCTATATCTGCAACCTCATGTACAAAAACAGATTTGGAAGCTGAAAATGAGGAATTGGTACCTGTGCAAACTGAGGGAGGAGATCAAGAAGTAAAACCAGTACCCACAGACGACTAATATATTGTGCTTATCTTGATTATTAATTAAAAACCGTACATCTTGTACGGTTTTTTTTATTAGATTTATAGGATATTTAGTGTATAATACTTCATAAGGCATATTTTCTACTTTGCGTCTCTCAATCAAATATAATACCCTCCTAGCATTTATCTTTATTATGTGCTTTTTAGGTTGTGTAAACAATAAAATGCCTGAAAAAGAGCTTGCCCCCCATCTTTTATTAGAATTAAGCAAAAAGCAGTCAAAACTTGATGACCAACTAAGTCTACTCAACAAGGCTTTTAAAATTTCCCAACAACGCAAATTAGATTCTATACACCTAACTATTATCTTTAAGAAAAGTATCGTTCATTTAGGACTACATCAGAAGGATAGCTTTTGCTATTACAATAAATTATTACTTAAACAGTCTCAAACACTAAATAATAAACACTACAATGGCAGAGCATTTTACAATTTAGGTTATTATTATGATGAGTTTACTACTTTATCTGACAGTACTTTTTACTATTATAGCCGTGCCAAAAATAATTTTATTGCTATTAGAGATTCTTCCAAAGTTGGAAAAAGCTTACTAAGTATTGCTCTATTACAAAAAAATCAAACTAATTTTTTCAGTGCTAAAGAAAGTTTAACAGAAGCTATAATTTATCTAAATAAGAATACAGATAAAAAGTATTTAGCTTCTGCATATAATGAGTTGGGAACAAATAATCTTAAATTATTAAACTATTCTGACGCCATAAGATATCATAAAAAAGCTATTGAAATAACTGAATCTAAAAGTGACGTCATTAGTTATAAAAATAATTTAGCCTTTTCATATATTGAAAAAAATCGCCATGTTGATGCCATACCAATACTACAAAAAATATTAAAGGATTCCCTATTACAAAAAGACTCTGAGCTTTATGCTAGGGCATTACATAATTTAAGTTATGCGCAATGGCTAAACGGTAATAAAAAAGTATTGCCAGCTTTTTTAAAAGCACTACATATTCGTAAAGAAATAAACGACAAACGCGGACAATTACAAAGTTATACTGATTTAGCAAAATACCACTCTAAAACAAACCCTGATAAAGCGAGCAAATATCTAGATACTTTAATACTTATTTCTAAAGTGCTGAGAAGTCCTAGGGCTGAAACTGATGCTTTGAAACTTTATATGGCATTATATCCTAAACAGGTAACTTATAAAGACCGCTATATCTTTTTAAAAGACAGTTTGTACAATCAAGAGCTAAAAGTAAAAACCCAGTTTGCCAAAATGCAATACGACGATGAGCAAGAAAAAGCACAAATACAACAATTACAACAACAAGCCGTAGAAGAAAAAGCAGCATTAGCCGTACAAAAAACACAAAAAACACTGTTTTTGTCGCTTAGTGGTTTGCTTTTAATTGCCGGTATATCCTTATACTATGCCTTAAGGCAACGCCACAAAAAAGAAAAATTAAAAGAGGTTTACAAAACAGAACAACTCATTAGTAAACGGTTGCATGATGAGCTCTCTAACGATATCTATGGTTTAATGGCAACCATAGAACAAAACCCCAATAAAGACAAAAATTATTTACTGGATAATTTAGAAAAAATATATGGCCAAACCCGATCAATATCCCACGATAACAGGGAAATTGCTACCGGTGCTGCATTTGCTGAAGAGCTTAAAGATGCGCTAAGTACCTTTTACAACAAAGAGACCAATGTGGTTGTAAGCGGATTAAATTCTATCTCTTGGGAAAACCTATCAGACCACAAATGTATCGCTATACATAGAACACTTAAAGAATTTATGGTAAACATGAAAAAGCATAGTGAAGCTACAGTAGTTGCTATAAATTTTAAAAATGAAAGTAAACTAATACGTATTAGTTATTCTGATAATGGTATTGGTTTACAAGAAGATCAAAAATTAGGTGTTGGGCTTAAAAATACGGTTTCCCGTATTGAAGGTGTTAATGGGAAAATTACATTTGATTCTGAAACAGGTAATGGAACAACTATTACCATTACAATTCCTAAATAGCGCGCATTCATGTTTAAAAAAATACTCCTTGTTGAAGATATAGACAGTATTGGGCACGGCATGTCCCTAAAACTAGAACAGGATTTAGATATTAAAAATATCACAATGACCCAATATTGTGATGATGCCTATTTAAAGTTTTTAAAAGCAGAACAAGATCAAGCTCCATTCGATTTAATAATTACCGACCTTTCCTTTAAAAAAGACTATAAAAATAGTAGTATTTCATCTGGAGAACAATTAATTAAAAAATTGCGCAACCAAAACTATAACATCCCTATAGTAGTATATTCTGTAGAGGAGCGCCCTACGGTTGTTAAAAAGTTAATAGATTGGTACGATATTTCAGCCTACGTTTTTAAAGGCCGTAACAGCACTAAAAATATGATTGATGCGCTTAAATCCGTAAAAACAGGAAAACACTTTATATCTTCTGAAGTAACGGCTACGTTTCAAAAAAATGAGGTCTTTACCCTTGAGGAGTTTGACACTATTATACTTCGTGAGCTCTCTAAAGGAAAGACACAAGAGGAAATTTCTGCGTATCTAAAATCTAAGGATATATCTCCAAGTAGTTTAAGTTCTATTGAAAAACGACTTAACAGATTGAAAGATGAACTTAAGGCAAAAACTACAATACAGTTAATCGCCAATGCCAAAGATTTAGGTTTAATATAATTCTTACTTCTTTTTTATTTAAACTATTATTTATGCGCCTTAGCGCAAAACCCTCCTGTTTTACGGGTTCCCGTATTTACTCAGAAATCATACTATCTAGGTTTGTTAGTGTACTATTTTAATAACCACTAAAAAGCAACCAATAATGAAAACTAATCTAAAGCCTTTATGGTATGGAGTACTCCTATTTTGTACTCAATTCCTATTTGCGCAAAAGGAAGAAATCTGGGAAGAAGCCACAGTTTTTGAATTCGCAGCACCCTATAAAACCATTACTATAAACTACGATGAAGAAAACTTTGTTTTTGATGTTACCGACAAAACAAAATTTCTCGTCGGCAAAAAAAAATCTATCCCAAAAGAAAACATCTCGATAGGCAGCACTGTAAATGTGGGCATAGCAATTGAAAACAGAAAACGTGTATTAACAAAAGTTATATTGGATAAAGATGATCATGGTGAGGTTAAAAAATTTGAAGGTGTATTTGAATCTTTCGAGGGGGATAATGCCGTTATCGATGGAAGAAAAGTAGCATTAACGAATGACACCACTATTGAGTGTAAAGGAGAATCAGATTGCGCCTGTAGTAAAGGACGAAGTTTTTTAGGTTTTGATGAACTACAGTTAGGTAGTTTCCTAACTGTTTATGGCGAGCAAAATAATGACGGCGTTTATATGGCCTCCAAAATAGAAGTATGTAAAAACACTTATGGTAAGGTTGACCAAGAGTTTATGATGAGTTTAAGAAACGATTTTGATGCCTCTAACCTCAATCAATATAAAAGTATACCAAGTAATGTGTTTAAAGCTGCTCATGGACTACACAATGGCACTATAAAAATGGGAAACTTGGAATTTAAGTTGTTAGATGATATTCGTATTCAAGGATACATTAACATGATAGGGAATAGCGTACTCCCTGCATATGCTAAAGAAGAGAGCTTTTCTGAGAAACATGACGTGATTTTTAGATTTTATGTTATTGAAAACGAGATACCAAATGCTTCTGCCCTACCAAATGGCATGATTTTTATTCACACCGGCTTATTAAAACTAATGGAAAATGAAGCCCAAATAGCTGCTGTTTTAGGTCATGAAATTGCTCACGTAACCTACGAACATGGCATAAAAAGGTATAAAACCACAAGGTTTACCAATAGCAACTTAGGTAAAAAAACCTCTAAATGGATAAAGAAGACTTTTAAGAAGAAAATAAATCTGAACGAGGATTCTGTTCTGGGTGGTGCTTTAGATACGGCTTTAGAGCATACAACTCCCGATACGGTAATGAGTTTATTTAATAAAAAGAATGAAACACAATCTGATAGAGCTGGTCTTTACTATATGGTAGAAGCAGGTTACGACCCAAGAGAAGCTGCAAACTTCTGGAACATCATGAAAGACTATACAGGTAATCAAAAGTTTATGAATAAAATCTTTACCTCCACTTTGGGTATGGTAAACAATATACAAACAGATTTAGATGAGACAGATTATAGTGCTTTGGGAAAAGACGGGATGGATCTTTTGGTAAAAAATTTAATGGAAACCATCTACACATCACATCCATTGGCAATAAAAAGATTAGGTGCCATCAATACCTTGCTAAGCACTACATATTCTGATACGGATTTTTCGAAGTTAGAAACGGGAGAGGAGCCTTTTATGAATTATTTAGGAATCTTTAAACAATAGTTATGAAACAGTTTATTGGACTAAGTACACTATGCTGTATCATACTTTCTGTAGTATGGCATGTTCCAAAAACAGCACACTACCAAACCCACTCTAAATTAGACATGCCTTTAAAAGATTCTATAGTAAACAAGTCGTCTACTATATTTCTTATAGATAAATCTGGAAGCATGGCTACAAAAGGAGAAAGTGGAAAACCCAAATGGGAAGAGGCCAAAGAAGCTGCTTTAAAGGCAACATCTTCCATTTTAAAAGGAGATGGCGAAAATCAACAAGTTGCTTTTTTAACATTCTCTGGAGGCTGTGTTGAAGATCCTACCAAACAGCAAAACTTAAAATTTAGTAGCGATTATAAAGATATCGCACAACAACTTAAAGCTATTGGAAGACCAGGAGGAGGCACGCCCTTACACGAAGCTGTAATTTCAGCTAAAAAACGGCTTCAAGATTACAGCTCTAACTATGGAGATGGCGATGTTTCCAAACTCATTGTTTTGAGTGATGGGGTGGCAACTTGTGGGCAGATAAGACCTAAAGATGTTTATGGTACAGGGACTACAATGGTAACCATAGGTGCTAACACCCCTACTACAAACACTCCAACCAGAAGTAGAACTAAACAACAGCCTAATAACCCTAAAAGCAGCACTCATGGTAAAAATTCATATAACAATGCATCCTCGCAAATAAGCTCTTTTGTTGGTAATGCTAATATTCCTGTTAAGTATTTTACCATTGGTTTTGATATTAAACCAGGGTCGCCCGCAGAACGCGATCTACAATATTTAGCTGGCCAATCTGGTGGTAAATACCTAAATACACAAAACGAGTTTGAGCTTACTAGGGCATTTACGAAGTTTTTTAAAGTTTACTATCCAAAACCACAAAGTAGCATCCAAAATTTAGACTTTGAAAAAGCACACCTGTTCCTTACTGGTGTGGAAGCTATTGAAGGCGAAAAATACAGAAAAGCAAAGCAATTATTTGAAGATTTCTACAAGGAGCATCAAAATGACTTTAATGCTGCATTTAACTTGGCATTAATGTACGAGGCGAATGATTTTCATTTACAAGCTATTGAAAAATTTGAAACTTATCTGACGCTTCATCCTAAAGCTGAAGATAAAGATTGGGTTATTGAGCAAATACAGCTATTGCAAAACGATATGCTAAATTTTTATGATTACACTAAAAAACTTTTAAAAACAGATTTAGAATATTTAGAACACCACTTTAAGAAAATACAAAATGGAGAAAGTCTAGCCTTAGCTTATGAGTTCACTGGGTTTATAAAAGAAAAGGAATTTTACTATAAAGATTTGCCTTCCAAATTAGGGCTTGAAAGTAGGTCTAAACAAGAGTTATGTAACACCATACAGTCAGGTTTAAATAAATGCGCTAAATACATTAAAAAGGATCCTGAAAACTGGGACAAAAATGCAACAGCCCCTCTCTCTTTGGTGTTTTTTAACCTAGAGATGCTTATCAATGCGCTATAAATAAAACTATAACAAACATAAATCATCATCAAAATTTAAACATCTACTAAAAATGAAAAACTACAACAAACATTTACTACTTATATTTCTATTCATTATAACTTTTAGTTATGGTCAAACTAACGAGAAAGAACTGGATAAACTAAGTATAATAACAAATTTATCCATGAAGGATAATCCAAAACACTGGGATTTTTCCAGAGCCATAAACACTTCTCTAAAAGCATCTTCGTATAAAAGCCTAGCAAAAACTTATTTAAAAAAAAATGATAATCAACTTGCCATGTTGAGTTTAATGACCGGTATCTCTAAAACAAAAAAGCGAGGTCAAATAAAAAGGTTTAAAAAATTACTAACTAACGATTTTGTTACTTCTACATTTAATGAGTGGTCTAAAGAACAGCAAGAACTTGAAAAATCTATCACAACAAAAGACTTTATAGAAAGAGTTAAAGAGCAACTTAAACTAATTCATCATTTAAAATATTTAAGAAAGGTAAATGAACTCATAACTGCTTCAGAAAACTTAGAGGACTATAAATCAATATCTGTTGATAAAAAAATAGATGAAGACCTACAGAATTCTTATGAACAGAATAAGGCCGCCATTGCACCATATTATTATGAATTAGCTCAGAACCTTGAAAGTAAAGCTCAAACAAAATCCGATTGGAAAAAAGTAAGGGCCTACTATGGCATAACCAATGTATACCTTAAAGGGCATCAAGACGCAGATAAAAAAGAAAAAAATGCTTTAGAGCATTCTATATATACTCTAAATGTGAGGCCAGAGGATATAAAATCTCAAAAATACAGGCGTTTAGATAAATCACTCCAATTATTAATTACCGATAGAGTTTCACAGACTTTAAATAATGGTGCTTTACCCCATTTAAAACTTTATGCCCCAGAAACCTTAACTGATTTTTCCATCCACTTAAAAATATCTGACATTGATGTACAACATGGAAGTGTAAAATCTACAAATGTAGATTACGAAAGAGAGATAGTAACTGGTAAAGACGATAATGGTAACGAAATTAAAAAAAGTGTAAGCGCTAGCGCTGTAATTTATTCAAAAGAAAGTAAATCTAGGTTAATGATTTCGCTAGAAATAAGAGACAACACTTCACATGAGATTATGTTTTCTAAAGTTTTTAGTGGTCTAAACCAATGGCATGATAGGTGGTACAAATTAAAAGGGGATAAAGATGCTTTAACAAAAAAACAAAACAGAGCATTACCATATTCTACTACACCGAAAGAAACACCATCTGATTTAAATATGATTCAAAATGCTGTGGAATCGGAACTAAAAAATATGATTGACTTTTTAAACTCCAAATTCATTTACCGAAAAGGAAGTATTTCGTATTAAATTTTACCTTATCCAGATTGTAAAAACATATAAATATCATACTAAAACAAACAAAAAATGCGAACTGTTAGTTCGCATTTTTTATGTTATATATTAGGCTCGTAGTTTTAATGTAATCCTACTAAATCGCCTGACGCATCTTTGGTTGGCAAATCAGATTTACCCATTAAATATAAATCTACTTGTCTTGCTGCTTCTCTTCCTTCAGAAATAGCCCAAACGATTAGTGATTGTCCGCGGCGCATATCTCCAGCCGTAAAGATATTAGGTATATTAGTTTGGTACTTGCCATACTCTGCTTTGTAATTAGAACGCGCATCAGTTTGAATACCTAACTTGTCGGCCAATGTGCTTTCTGGACCTGTAAAACCTAATGCCAATAATGCTAAATCGCAAGGCCATGTTTTTTCGGTACCTTCAATTTCAATTAATTGAGGGCGTTGCCCTGGCACCATTTTCCACTCAACATTTACAGTTTTTAAACCTGTAAGCTTATTATCTTTATCTGTAATAAACTCTTTAGTGTTAATCAACCAATTACGTTCCACACCTTCTTCATGAGAAGACGATGTTTTTAACTGTAAAGGCCAAAAAGGCCATGGCGTTGTTGGGGAACGATGTCCTGGTGGTTTAGGCATAATTTCAAAATTAACCACCGATTTAGCTCCATGTCTGTTAGATGTCCCGATACAATCTGAACCGGTATCACCTCCTCCTATTACAATCACATTCTTATCAGTAGCCATAACCTGGTTTTCTACTTTTTTACCAAACAATACTTTTGTTTGTTGTGTTAAAAAATCCATAGCTTGTACTACACCATCTGCATCAATGCCAGGCGTTGGCAAACTACGTCTTTCAGTAGCACCACCACACAGTACTACAACATCAAAGGCTTTTAAATCTTCAACATCATAGTTTACACCTACATTTACATTTGTTTTAAACGTAATACCTTCTGCTTCTAAAATAGCTAGACGGCGATCTATGATTTCCTTCTCCATTTTAAAGTTAGGAATACCATAACGGAGCAACCCTCCTATTTCATCATCACGTTCAAAAACAGTTACAGTATGCCCTGCCCTGTTTAATTGTTGTGCAGCTGCTAATCCAGCAGGGCCAGAACCAACCACGGCAACAGTTTTACCCGTTCTTGTTTTTGGTGGTTGTGGTTTAATCCAACCTTCTTTAAAAGCACGTTCTACAATTTGTTTTTCAATGTTTTCAATAGATACAGGATCTTCTATGATACCTAATACACATGATTTTTCACATGGTGCAGGACATAAGCGTCCTGTAAATTCAGGAAAATTATTTGTAGAGTGTAGTATCCAAGAGGCTTTTTGCCATTCGCCTTGGTGTACCATATGGTTAAAATCTGGAATAAGATTTCCTAATGGACAACCACTATGGCAAAACGGAATACCACAATCCATACAACGGGATCCTTGTTTTGTAATCTCCTCTTCTGAAAGAGGCACTGTAAATTCTTTATAATGTGTTACACGGTCTTTTACAGGCGTGTACGTTTCATCTTGTCTTTCAAATTCTTTAAAACCTGTTACTTTCCCCATGATTCTAAGCTGTTAATTCTTCTACCATTTGTTCTTCAGTCTCTAAACGCTTCAATGCACGTTTGTATTCAATTGGCATAACCTTTACAAAGTTGCCCAAAGCTGTATCCCAATCTGATAATAGTGTTTTTGCAATTTTACTATTGGTATACAATTGATGCTTTTCAATAGATGCTTTTAGTTCATTGGCATCTTCACTTGTAATATCTTCAAACTCTATAGTTTCAGTATTACACAATCCATTCACAAATTTGTTATCTGGATCATAGACATAGGCAATACCACCACTCATACCAGCTGCAAAGTTTCTTCCTGTTTTTCCTAAAACAATAACACGTCCGCCCGTCATATACTCACAACAGTGATCTCCAACACCTTCTACTACCGCTGTGGCTCCTGAATTTCTTACCGCAAAACGTTCTCCTGCAATACCGTTAATGTAAGCTTGACCGTTTACTGCTCCAAACAAACAAACATTTCCAACAATTATGTTTTTGTTAGCTTCAAAATCTGCATTTTCAGGTTTCTTAACTATAAGTTTAGCACCAGATAAACCTTTACCTAGGTAATCGTTAGTATTACCTTCTAATGTAAATGTTAAACCAAATGCTCCAAAAGCTCCAAAACTCTGTCCGGCAGAACCTGTAAAGTTGATGTTTAGAGTATCTTCTGGCAATCCTAAATGTCCATAAATCTTAGAAATTTCGTTACTAACTATGGCTCCAACAGTTCTATTTATATTATTGATTGGATATTCAAGAACCATTTTTTCTTTTCGATATAAAGCTCTATGTGAATCTTTTAATATCGTAAAGTCTAAAACGTTATCTAAATTATGGTCTTGTTGCTCTGTATTTCTAACAGTTAGCTCACTGTAAGCGGCAGGTCTGTGTAAGATACTAGATAAATCTAAGCCTTTAGCTTTATAATGCTTAATGGCTTTGTTGGCATTGATTTTATGGGTTTGTCCCACCATTTCAGCTAGGGTTCTAAACCCTAATTGCGCCATGATAGCTCTTAATTCTTCAGCTACATAATAGAAGAAATTAATAACATGTTCTGGTGTTCCCTTAAAGTTTTTACGCAACTCTTTATCTTGGGTTGCGATACCTACAGGACAGGTGTTTAAATGACACTTACGCATCATAATACATCCTGATGCCACTAGCGGAGCCGTTGCAAAACCAAATTCTTCAGCTCCTAGAAGCGCAGCTATGGCTACATCACGACCAGTTTTTAACTGTCCGTCACACTCTACAACTATTCTACTTCTTAAATTGTTAAGTACTAATGTTTGTTGTGCTTCTGATAAGCCAAGCTCCCATGGCAATCCTGCATGCTTTAATGACGTTAGAGGCGAGGCCCCAGTACCACCATCATATCCTGAAATTAATACTACATCTGCTTTTGCTTTTGCTACACCTGCTGCGATAGTACCCACACCTACTTCTGACACTAGCTTTACATTAATTCTAGCATCGCGATTTGCATTTTTAAGGTCGAAGATTAATTGTGCTAAATCTTCGATGGAATAAATGTCGTGATGTGGAGGTGGAGAAATTAACCCCACAAAAGGTGTAGAGTTACGTGCATTTGCAATCCAAGGCAATACTTTCTCGCCAGGTAATTGCCCACCTTCTCCTGGTTTAGCACCTTGTGCCATTTTTATTTGTATCTCTCTGGCGTTTGTTAAATAGTGTGATGTAACACCAAAACGGCCTGAGGCTACTTGTTTAATAGCGGAATTTCTACTATCTCCATTTACATCTGGATGAAAACGATTTCTGTCTTCTCCTCCTTCTCCTGAATTGGATTTTCCTCCAATTCTATTCATAGCAATAGCAAGATTCTCATGAGCCTCTCGAGAAATAGATCCGTAGGACATCGCTCCTGTTTTAAAACGCTTAACGATTTCTGTCCAAGGTTCTACTTCTTCAATAGGAATTGGATCTAAGTTATCAAACTCAAACAAACCTCGAATGGTCATTAAATTCTCAGATTGTTCGTTTATTGTTTTTGAATACGTATCATAACTCGCTTGGTCACTTAATCTAACCGCCTGCTGTAATTTAGCAACTGTTGTTGGATTAAACATGTGGCGCTCCCCATTACGTCTCCAGCGATAATCGCCTCCAATGTTTAAACCTAATTTTTTATCAATGGCTTTATCTGGATATGCTAATTTGTAACGTTGGCTAATTTCTTTTTCTATTTCATATAACCCTATACCTTCAACTCTAGATGCTGTGTAAGGGAAATATTTTTCAACGAATTCTGAGTTGAAACCAACAATTTCAAAAATTTGTGAGCCTCTGTACGAATGCAACGTGGAAATACCAATTTTATTCATGATTTTAAGAAGCCCTTTTCCAATAGCTTTATTGAAATTATCTACAGCTTTTTGCTCGTCCATATTAGAAATAAAGCCTTCTTTTACCTGCATTCTAATAATTTCGTTTACCATATACGGATTTATGGCACTTGCACCATAGCCGAATAAGGTTGCGAAATGATGAGGTTCACGAGGTTCTGCAGATTCAATAATAATATCAAAATACGAACGCTTGCGTAATCGGTTCATCTGATGGTTTACGTAAGAACATGCCAATAAAGATGGTATTGGTGCAAACTCTTCATTAACTCCTCTATCTGATAGGATGATAATATTGGTTTTACGCTCTAAAGCTTTTTCTATCTGAACGATGATATCGTCTAAAGCATCTTCTAAACCATTCATACCTTGCGCTTTTGGATAAAGCATTTGAATGGTTTCAGCCTTAAAACTTTCAATTTTAATTGTTCTTATTTTCTCTAAATCAGCATTGGAGATTACAGGGTTTTGAATTCTTAATTTTCTACACTGTCGCTCAGTAATACTGAAAATATTACGGTCTTTACCAAGATTTAAACTAATATCTGTTACAATCTCTTCGCGAATACCATCTAATGGTGGGTTTGTAACTTGAGCAAATAACTGCTTGAAGTAGTTTGAAATTAATTGAGGCCTATCTGACAACACCGCTAAAGGCGTATCTATACCCATAGAACCAAGAGCTTCTTTTCCATTTTGAGCCATTGGTGTGATTACCTCTTGTATATCCTCAAACGTATAATTAAATAAACGTTGTCTTGTTTTAATGTCTATAGTTTCAATAGGACAAGTATCGTTTGTATAAGGCACATCCCTTAAATGTAAACGTGTTTTGTCCAACCATTCTTTATATGGACGCTGATTAACTATTTTTGTTTTTATTTCTTCGTCATCAATAATACGTCCCTCATTCATATCCACCAAGAACATTTTTCCTGGCTCTAATCTTCCGTGCATTTCAATATCTTCTGGCTCTACATCTACCACTCCTACTTCTGAGGCCATGATTAATTTCCCGCTTTTGGTAACAGTATATCGAGACGGCCTTAAACCATTTCTATCTAATAATGCTCCTATGTAGTCACCATCAGTAAATGGCACTGATGCTGGACCGTCCCAAGGCTCCATGATACAACAGTTGTATTCATAAAACGCCTTTTTGTCATCACTCATGGTAGCATGTTTTTCCCAAGCTTCAGGAATCATCATCATCATAATCTCTGGTAGGGAACGATCTGTATGCGTTAACAGTTCTACCACCATATCCATGGATGCTGAATCTGATTTACCAGGAAGTATGATAGGAAATAATTTTTCTATTTGTGGGCCAAAAACATCACTTTTCATGATTTCTTCACGCACACGCATTCTACTTACATTACCTCTTAGTGTATTGATCTCTCCATTCTGACACATAAAGCGGAACGGTTGCGCCAATTCCCATGTAGGCATCGTATTGGTAGAAAAACGTTGGTGTACTAACGCTAATCTGGTTACAAGATCTTCTTGCTGTAAATCTGTGTAATAAGGCCCAATATCTTCGGGCATTATAATACCTTTATATATTAAGGTAGTGTTTGATAAACTCGGTACATAGAAATAAGAACTTTCAGAAATTTTAGACGTGCTTATTTCATGTTCTGTAATTTTACGGGCAGCATAAAGTTTTGCCTTAAATGTAGCCTCATCTATAGCTTCTGTCTTAGCTATAAACAATTGCTCTATATTAGGCTCAGAAGCTAATGCAATTTGTCCCAATTGCGTAGAGTCTACCGGAACCTTTCTCCAACCTAAAACAGAAAGCCCTTGAGCTTTTACCTCTTGCTCAAACACATCTTTACAATAATTGTATTGGTTTTCAACTTTTGGAAGGAAAACCATACCCACCGCATACTCCCTCTGGTTTGGGATTTCAAAATCACAAACACGCTTAAAGTAATCATGAGGGATATCTATTAACAATCCTGCGCCATCACCTGTTCTACCATCTGCACTAACACCACCACGGTGTTCCAACTTCACAAGAATTTCTAGAGCATCATGTATGATTTGATTTGTTCGCTCTCCTTTAAGATTACAAATAAAACCCGCACCACAATTTTCATGTTCAAATTCGGGGGAATATAGACCTTGTTTCTTCAGCATAATCAACGATATATTTAATTTTAAAAAGCGTCGAACTACAAAGGTAGGCATTGATTTTATATTTCTATTAAGGGCTATTTCATTATTTCGATTTTTTAATCGAACTCAACTTTAAAATAAGTTTCTATCAATAATTATGAGATATTTTAATAAATATTCAATTAACAAAATTTAAGCATAAATAAGAATTTGTGAATTATCGTGAATAATAGCTGATTTTGTTAAAAAAAAACGCACCAAAACAAAACAAAACTTGATGATTTTTCAAAAAATACTGTTATTGATATTTCATAAAATTTCGTTAAAAAAATAATACCCTTTAAAAAAAAGGGGGTAAAATTTGATAAATCATAAAAATTGGGCAAATACCCCCTTTTTTTTATGGGGGTAAATCTTTTTTAGATAGTTTAGCCCCGTCTTAAGGAATAAATTTTTAAAAATTAATAACCAAAATTAAAACAATTATGAAAAAATTATTTACCCTTACAATGCTTCTTTTTGCAACTGTTGTATTTGCACAAGAAGAGGAAAAACCATCTTTCACGGTTAGTGGTAGTATTGATGCTTACTACAGAACTAACTTAACTGGACCAAACGATATCGAAACTGTTGACGGCGACGGTGAGCCAATTACTCTATACCAAGCTCCTGGGTCTTCTTTTGCTAACTTACCTGGATTTGCTCTTGGTATGGCAAACGTAGTTTTTGCTTACGAAGGTGAGAAAGCTGGTTTTGTTGCAGATTTAGTGTTTGGCCCTAGAGGAACAGATGCAATTTTTGCTTCTCCTATATATTCTGCCACTGGTGACATTGTTAACCAATTGTATGCATATTGGAACGTTAGTGAAAGTGTAACTTTAACTATGGGTAACTTTAACACATTCTTAGGTTACGAGGTAATTTCTCCAACTGCTAACTTTAACTATAGTACATCTTACTTATTCTCTTATGGACCTTTTAGCCATACAGGTTTAAAAGCTGATTTTGCTTTAGGAGAAGATGCTAGCTTAATGTTAGGTGTGTTTAACGACACTGACATTACTGAATTTAACGTAACTGGTGACTATGCTGTTGGTGCTCAGTTAGGATATGCAGGTCAGTACTTAAATGTATTATACGACCCTTCATTTTTTGAAATCGATTTTACAGGTGGATTTGATTTATCTGATGATTTCTACTTAGGAATTAACGCTGCACATTTAAGCTTAGAAAATGATGGTGGTGGATTTACAGGTGTTGCACTTTACCCACAATTAGCTACTTCTGATACATTTACTATCGGATTAAGAGGTGAGTATTTCGCAGAAGACGGTGCTTTTGGTGCTATAGGTACTGGTGTAGCTGATTCTAGCGTATTAGCTTTAACTTTAACAGGAAGCTTAGAGGTAGACAACTTAACTATTAAGCCTGAAATTAGATTAGACAGTGCTTCTGATAACGCATTTTTAGATAGTGACTTAATGGCTCAAAAAAGCTTAGGTTCTTTCGTATTAGCCGCAATCTACTCTTTCTAATATATATGAGAAAAACTCAAAAAAAATAAAGAATGGAGTGAGTTCTTTATGAAAAAGGAACTCACTCTTTCTATTTTATTACTAACCATTAAAAATAAATATTATGTCATTATTAAACATGCCCCTTTTAATGCAAGATACAGCCGCCGTTGAAGGCGATATGGGAATGTTATGGATGCTTATTTCAGGTATTCTAGTATTCTTAATGCAAGCAGGATTCACATTAGTGGAGTCTGGTATGACACGTTCTAAAAACGTGGTAAACATTGCTATGAAAAACGTGTTAGATATAGCAGTTGGTTCTATTGTATTCTGGTTTATTGGATACTCTTTAATGTACGGTACTGATGTAGCAGGAGGTTGGTTCCACTGGGGAGAAAACGAATATGGCGGTTTCATGTTTAACCAAGGGCCAGCTGATTTATTTTTCCAAACAGTATTCTGTGCTACTACTGCTACTATTGTTTCTGGAGCTATTGCTGGTAGAACTAAATACACAACTTACATTATTTTCTCATTAATCATGACTGCTTTTATTTACCCTGTTGCTGGTGGATGGGAATGGAACGGCGGATGGCTAAACAATACAGATGGTATCATGCCAGCTGAGTTTATTGATTTTGCAGGTTCTTCTATTGTACATGCTGTTGGTGGTTGGGCTGCTTTAATTGCCGCTGCCTTGGTAGGTCCAAGATTAGGAAAATATATTGATGGCAAAGCCGTAAACATTCCAGGACATAACAAACTATTAGCCACACTAGGTGTTTTTATCCTTTGGTTTGGATGGTTTGGATTCAACGGAGGTTCTCAATTAGCTTGGGGTGGAGATGATGCTACAGGTGCTTCTATGGTAGTTTTAGTAACCAACTTAGCTGCTTCTGCTGGTGCTCTTGGTGCTTTATTCTTATCATGGATCAAGTACAAAAAACCAAACTTAGATATGACACTAAATGGAGCTTTAGCTGGTTTAGTTAGTATTACTGCTGGTTGTGGCAACATGGGTGAGTTTGGTGCAATTGCTGCTGGTTTTATTGGTGGTATTATTGTAGTATTTGCCATGGAATTTGTTGAGCAAAAACTTAAAATCGATGATGCTGTTGGTGCGTTTTCAGTACATGGCGTAGCTGGTTTCTGGGGAACAATAGTGATTGGTCTTTGGGGAATTGATGGCGATGCTGGTATCGGATTATTTAACGGCGGTGGTGCAAACCAGTTCTTAGCTCAATTAATCGGTGCTTTAGCATACGCTATATGGGCTGTAGTAATGTCATGGATATTCCTTACTATTCTTAAGAAAACACTTGGATTAAGAGTTACTGAAAAAGAAGAAATTGAAGGTCTTGATTTATCTGAGCACGGTGCTTTGGCGTACCCAGGTAAGAGACAAAGAGAAATAGAAGATTAAGATACTCAAAAAATCTTAGATATATAGATTCGATCACAGAATCTGAAATTATTTAGTTTGATAAAAAAGGATGCTTTTGATAAAAAAAAAGCATCCTTTTTGTATGTTTTTTAATAAACCAATAATAGTTTTCTATTAATAGAGCATAATACTTAGTCAGTCTAATATTTTTCTATTTTTGAAAGCTAACTATTTAAAATAAAGCCACATTATGAAAAAAATCGAAGCAATTATCAGAAAGTCAAAATATAGCACTGTAAGGGATGCATTGCATGCTGTGGGTGTTAATTTTTTTACTTATTGGGACGTAACAGGTTTAGGTAACGAGAAAGAAGGGCATGTATACAGAGGTGTATCTTATAGCACCAGCGATATTCAGCGTAGGTATCTTTCTATTGTAGTAAATGATGATTTTGAGGAAATTACCATTAAAACCATTTTAGATTCTGCCGCTACTGGAGAAGTAGGTGATGGAAAGATTTTTGTTTCTGATGTGAACGAATGCTACAGAATACGAACAGGAGAAAAAGGAGGAGATACTTTAAAATAAAACCAAAAATTTATATAGATAACTAATTATTATGGAAGGATTATTTACAGCAAATAATGTATGGATGATGATCTGTACAGCACTAGTATTTTTTATGCATACAGGATTTGCATTTTTAGAGATTGGATTAACGAGACAAAAAAACACCATCAACATTTTATTTAAAAACATATTCATCATAACCGTTGGACTGCTATTATATTATATTCTAGGGTTTAACTTAATGTATCCAGGTTTTGAAGAAGGCTCTGCTGGTTTTTTCGATTTTGCAGGTTTTGGTATTGCGCCACCTGAGAACGGAATGACTCCTGAGTATGCAGACGGTGGTTACACTTGGTGGACAGATTTCTTGTTCCAAGGGATGTTTGCCGCAACAGCTGCTACTATTGTATCGGGTGCTGTAGCTGAACGTATGAAAATAGGCCCATTCATGTTATTTACCGTGCTTTATGTAGGTATCGTATATCCACTTGCTGGCTCATGGAAATGGGGTGGTGGATTTTTACAAATGAGAGAAACACCTTTTTATGACTTTGCTGGTTCTACTTTAGTACATTCCGTAGGTGGTTGGGCAGCTTTAATTGCTGTATGGTTATTAGGTTCTAGAATAGGGAAATTTAAAAACGGAAAACCACAGGCAATTCCGGGACATAGCATTCCTATGGCTACAGCCGGTGTATTAATTTTATGGTTAGGATGGTTTGGTTTTAACGGAGGTTCCGTGTTATCTGCAGATCCTGAGTTAACATCTTTAACTTTAGTAACTACCTGTTTAGCTGCTGCTGCAGGTGGTGTTGTAGCTGCTTTTGTATCATTCCTAAAGTATAAGAATTTAGATTTAACTATGTTCTTAAACGGTATTTTAGGTGGATTAGTTGGTATTACGGCTGGTGCTGACCAAATGAGCCCTGAGAATGCGATAGTGATAGGAGCAATTGCTGGTGCATTGATTGTATTTGCAGTAGCATTTATTGACGCGATTAAATTAGACGATCCTGTTGGAGCTATTGCTGTACACCTAATTTGTGGTATTTGGGGTACTTTAGCGGTTGGTATCTTTGGTAAATTAGCTGGTGTAGATCAATTTATAAGCCAATTGGTTGGTATTTTATCTTATGCTGCTATCTGTATACCATCATCTTTCATCATATTCTTTTTAATGAAGAAAACAGTTGGTATACGAGTGTCTGAAAGAGAAGAGCTAGAAGGATTAGATGCCCATGAACATGGTATGGACGCTTATCCAGACTTTAGATTAAACGAACACTAATAGTTATAACAATATTAGTACAAAAAATGCCTCGCAAATTGTGAGGCATTTTTATTTTAAGAGGTTTAATATAAATTCAAAATCAGAGAAATCCTTTAGTATTGTTTCACATCCTGCCTTTTTAAGCTTACCACTCCCGTGATAATCTACACCAATAAAATCTATCCCTAATTTTAAAGTTGATTTATAATCCCATAGTCCATCCCCAAAATATACAATTTTATCAAAACCATCTGTCTTGGTTCTTAACAATGCCTCATCAATGGCAAGTTGCATGATTTTCGTTCTATCAAAGTGGTCGTTAGAGGACTTTAGAATATATTGCTCTAACTGTAAACCAAATGTACTGCATTTAAGTTTTGCTGTTTCTTCCCAACCTCCAGTAGCAAAAGCAATCTTAAAATCAGTGTGAGATGATATATAATCAATAAATTCTAGTGCTCCATAAACTGTGCTTATTTCATGAATTTTATGGTTGAGTAATTTATAGAATTCATGCTTAATAAGATTTATTTCATCTTGTGTGGGTATGCGATGCAACCATTTATCAAAAATCTCGACAGTTAACCCAGTATCTGTTACATGCTTAAATTTACTCCAATCAGCCGTTGAAAGATCTATATTATATAATGTTTTAAAAACGTCTTTAAAACAATCGTCATCAACCCTAACAGAGTCTAATAAAGTTCCATCTATATCAAATACTATCAATTTCATCATTAAGCGTTAAAAGAAAACCCTAATTCACTATTTTGCAAATTAGGGTTTTTAGCTTTAATATGTAAATTGGTGTTTACGCCGAATTTCTACTAGCATTAATATTTCCAAATAGAGAGCGTGTTACTATTTTTTCAAAAATTAACCTCTGGGGATCATCTTTAGGTACATCGGCTTTATCAAAGTCTTGTACCTTTTTAAGCGCATATTGCTGTATAGTTAATAACGGCAATACAATAGACTCCCTAACTTGAATAGATGCTTTTCCTGCAGGCTCATTTTCCATTAACTCCTCATAACCTGTAAGCTTAAGCAATAGCCTTTTTGTTATTTGGTATTCGTCAAAAATAATCTGCCAGAACCCACCAAACTCTTCATCTTTCGCCATGTATTTAGTTAAATCAAAGAACGATTTGGTAAGAGACATCATACTATTCTCTAAAAGTGTTTTAAAGAACTTAGAGTTTTTGTAAAGATTTACAACTTTATCCCATTCGCCATTATCTTCGTACTTCTTTAAAGCAGTCCCTACCCCATAAAAACCTGGTACATTTTGTTTTAATTGACTCCAAGACCCTACAAAAGGAATGGCTCTTAAATCTGAGAATACCAATTTATCAGACTTACCTCGTTTTGATGGTCTACTTCCAATATTTGTTTTAGCGTAGTATTTTAAGGTACTCATACGCTCTAAATATGGAATAAAGCATTCGTGGCTCTTAAAGTCTTTGTACATCTGGTAACTTGTCTCAGCTAAATCGTTCATTACCGCCCTATCTTCATCAGACAAACGATTCTTATCACCATCAATTCTGTTTTTAATACCAGAACTAATTAATTGTTCTAGGTTGTATTGAGAAGAATCATTGGTTCCAAAATTAGAACTTACCGTCTGTCCTTGAATGGTAATTTGCACCTCTTTATCCTCGATAGTTGGCCCTAATGAAGAATAGAAATTATGTGTTTTTCCTCCTCCGCGTGCTGGTGGTCCACCACGTCCGTCAAAGAAAATAGCAGTAACATCATACTTTCTAGACATCGCCGTTAAGGCTTCTTTAGCTTTATAAATACCCCAGTTTGCCATAAGATAGCCGCCATCTTTGGTACCATCAGAGAAACCAAGCATAATATGTTGTTTATTTCCTCTAGCTTTTAAATGTGCTCTATATTCTGGGTTTTGGTATAATTGCTCCATAACACCAGGAGCGTTTTCTAAATCTGGAATGGTTTCAAACAATGGCGCAACATCAACAGTTAAATCCTCCTTGAAGGCTACTATTTTTAACATGGCAAATAACTGCATTACGTTAAGTGCTGTTTGATTGTTACTAATAATATACCTGTTAGCACCACGCTCACCATTTGCTTTTTGGATGTCTTTTATAATGGCAATGGTTTTAAGCGTATTTCTAACCATCTCATCTTCAAAAGCATCTAAATCCTTAATATCATCTGTAGCTTTAGAAAGTATTTCAATTTGTTCTGCTTCAGATAAATCATGATAATTGCTTGGGAAAGATGAATCTCCTCTGGCAATTAAACTATCTATAACTGTAGTAAATACGCTATGGTGAATTCTACTATCCTGTCTAATATCTAATGACGCAAACCTGTAATCGAAAAGGTGTACTCTGTTTATTAAATTATTAACCTCGTTGACATATAGAGATTGGTGTTGCTCAACAATAATATCACGAATGCTTAACAGTTCATTTCTTAATTCACTTGCAGAAATAGCCTTTTTGGTTTTAAGATCAATACTGTATTCGTACATGATAGTTTCCAAACGAATAATACGCTCTTCAACCCCCCTAAAGGTTAATTTTTTCCTTAAATCCCTTAAATCTTGATAGTATTTTTTAAGGATCGCTTTTTTAAGTTTTTTAGCAACCTTTAGTGTAGTTTCTGGTTTTACAAACGGGTTACCATCACGGTCACCTCCTGGCCAGAATCCAATATTTATAATATCGTTATGCTTCTTACCATCATCATAAATATTGGTTTGTATATAATTATAAATATCTCCAAATGTTTTGTAAAATACATTCTCAAGATACCAGATTAAACTCTTAGCTTCTTGATATGGTGTTGGCTTTTTATGTTTAAAGAAAGGCGTTTTTCCTAACTGCCCAAATAAGTTATTTATACCGTTAAGATCGTTCTCTTTAATGGCTTGAGTTAAGTTTGTAATAATACCTAAAACAGACCCTGGATAGAACTGTGTAGGGTGGGCTGTTAAAACGATTCGTACTTTAAATTCTTCTAAAAAGTCTTTAAGCTCTTCTAGTTTTCCTTCAGATCTTGCATTACCCTTTAAGTTTCTTAGAGTACCTACACCATCCATATTATTTACTACGGGAAAGGCTGCATCTTCTATAGCATCAAATAATACTACTTGTCGCTCTATATATTGTATAAACCTAAAAAGAAGATCTATTTGACTCTTTTCATTTCTTCTTGCCTGATATTTTTCGAAAAACGTATTGACAATAGTTGTTGGGTCATCTCCGTTTGCAAAACCTTTTTCACATGTTTCGTGAAATAATGGCAGTAAAACACCTGTTTTGGTTACCGCATCAAAAGGTAATGTCATAAATATACTATTGTATATATTGTATTTGGACAGTACGGTTTGATTAAATCTATTTAATTTTGGTTCTACAGACATATATTCAGCTTTAGTTAAACTACCCGCAAAAATACTAAAGGTTTGTTGAAACTACCAGTCCATTTTAAGTTTTGTCAATATTTATAATTATAAGAATTCTAGTTGTGAATTTTTAAATAAAAACAGGTAAAGACGCCATCTTTTTAATTTATATGTTGTTTAAAAGGTTAAGTAAAAAACTTCTACTCGCACTTATTCACAATTTAGAGAACACTTTATGAACCTACCTCCAGAGATTCCAATTTTTGATTTTATTAAAAATTGTTACTTTTATTAATAATCAACTAACAATTTAATTAAAAGATTAAAGGTCTTTTATTACATCATACTTTTATTCAAAATACGGGGTCATGATGCATTTTTATTAAGATATTTGTGCTTTAAAAATATAAACTACCCTCAGCCAACTCTATTTTTGATTAACATTTAAATTAATGGATTTAGTAAAGGAAATAAACCGTCTTAAAAAAGAAAAAAACGCTGTTATTTTAGCACACTATTATCAGGTTGGCGAAATACAAGATATTGCAGATTATGTGGGCGATAGCCTAGGTTTATCACAACAGGCTGCTGAGACTGATGCTGATATGATTGTATTTGCAGGTGTGCATTTTATGGCAGAAACAGCAAAAATACTAAGTCCTGATAAAAAAGTAGTACTTCCTGATTTAAATGCTGGTTGCTCCTTGGCAGATTCCTGTCCGCCAGAAGCATTTAAAAAATTTACTGAAGCCCATCCTAATCATGTTGTGATAACCTATGTAAACTGTTCTGCAGAAATTAAAGCATTAAGTGATATTGTTTGCACCTCATCTAATGCGCTTAAAATTGTGAATTCAATTCCTAGGGACACCCCTATTATTTTTGCTCCAGATAAAAATCTAGGACGTTACATTATCAATGAAACAGGTAGAGATATGTTGTTATGGGATGGCAGTTGTATTGTACACGAAGCGTTTTCTATGGATAAACTCATAGAACTCCATAAAAAATATCCAGATTATAAAATTATTGCACACCCAGAATCAGAAACCCACATACTTAACACCGCTACCTACATTGGATCTACCTCTGGCATGATAAATTATGTAAAAGAGCACCAAGACCAAAAGTTTATTGTAGCTACTGAAGCTGGTATTTTACATAAAATGCAACAGGAAATGCCTAATACAGAATTAGTACCTGCTCCTGCAAAAGAAGACAATACGTGTGCTTGCAGCGAATGTCATTTCATGAAAATGAATACCATGCAAAAGCTTTATGATTGTATGCTACATGAGTCTCCTGAAATTCAAGTAGATCCTGAGATTATCGATCGTGCACTATTACCTATAGAACGCATGTTAGAGCTTTCAAAATAAATTATGATTACTACTAACTATTTAGTAATTGGCTCTGGTATAGCAGGTTTAACATTTGCCGTTAAAATTGCTGAAGAATTTCCAGACCGAAAAGTGGTTATAGTAACTAAAGATAGTGAGGACGAATCTAACACCAAATACGCCCAAGGCGGTGTAGCAATTGTTTTAGATAAAGACCAAGACTCTTTTAAAAAGCATATAAAAGACACTCTAAGGGCTGGCGATGGTCTTTGTAAAGAGGATGTGGTAAAAATGGTGGTAAAAGAAGGCCCAAAACGATTAAAGGAGCTTTTACTTTGGGGCGCAAATTTTGACACCAATGCAGATGGCGAGTTCCGTTTAGGTAAAGAAGGCGGACATTCTGAATATCGTATTATACACCATAAAGACATTACAGGTTTTGAGATTGAACGTGCACTATTAACACGAGTACATCAACTACCAAACATAGAATTACTACCCTATCATTTTGCGATAGACCTTATTACAAAACACC
Organism: Hyunsoonleella ulvae; assembly: GCF_016827605.1. GTDB lineage: Bacteria > Bacteroidota > Bacteroidia > Flavobacteriales > Flavobacteriaceae > Jejuia > Jejuia ulvae. The sequence goes on from NZ_JAEPJQ010000001.1 coordinate 699,398, forward strand.
ACATAGAAGATAAAAAAGCTGAGGATAACACGTGCTATGGCGCTTATGTTTTAAATGAAAAAACAGGACATGTTTTTACGGTTAAGGCAGACAGTACATTATTAGCAACTGGTGGTATAGGTTGTGTTTATGGCCACACTACAAACCCTGTTATTGCTACTGGTGACGGCATTGCTATGGCTTACAGAGCCAAGGCACGTATTAAGGATATGGAATTTGTGCAATTTCATCCAACTGCTTTGTATGATGCCGAAGGAGGCTCTTCGTTTTTAATCTCTGAAGCCGTAAGGGGTTTTGGCGCCTATTTAAGAAATAAAGACGGCTATAGGTTTATGCCCGACTATGATGAGCGTGCTGAATTAGCTTCCAGAGATATTGTCTCACAAAGTATTGATAGTGAATTAAAAAAATCTGGAGCATCACATGTGTATTTAGACTGTACGCATTTAGATATAGATGCTTTCATAGAACATTTTCCTAACATCTACAACGAGTGCCTAAGACGACATATTAATATAAAAACAGACTGGATCCCTGTAGTGCCAGCATCGCATTATTTGTGTGGTGGTGTTAAGGTAAACGCAAAAGGAAAAACCACTATTAAAAATTTATTTGCCTGTGGCGAATGTTCCAGAACTGGACTGCATGGCGCAAATAGGTTAGCCTCAAATTCGTTGTTAGAAGCTTTGGTTTACGCCCATAACATATACAAATACCATACAAAACACTCTATTGAAACGATAGACCTCAACATTCCGCATTGGAATGATGAAGGCACCGTGATTCCAGAAGAACATGTTTTAATTCAGCATAATTTAAAGGAATTACAAGCCTTAATGCGTGATTACGTTGGGATTGTTAGAAATAATACACGTTTAAAACGAGCTATTAAGCGTTTGGATGTTATCTACACAGAAGTAGAAGATTTATATCGTGAATCTAAAGTAACGACTTCGTTATGTGAACTAAGGAATATGATAAATGTGGCTCACTTAATCATTAATCAATCTTTAGAGCGGAAAGAAAATAGGGGCGGCTATTTTAATAGTGATAACATCAATGTTATCGTAGGCTAAATCTAATTCAAATAAAAAAGGCACTTCCCTCAAAGTGCCTTTCTATTTTTGGAACAAAAAAAGGTTTTATTTACTAAGCATTAGTAATTCGTTACATACTACTTCTGTAATATAACGTTGATTACCATCTTTGTCTTCATAAGTTCTATTGGTTAACTTACCTTCTATGGCAACTTCTTTGCCTTTAGAAATATAGTTTTCAACTACATTTACCAAGCCACCTCTTACAACAATGTTATGCCAATAAGCACGTTCTACTTTGTTACCGCTTTTGTCTTTGTAACTATCGTCTGTAGCTAGCGAAAATTTGGCAATCTTGTTACCATTACTAAAGTTTACAATTTCAGGATCTTGTCCTAATCTACCAATCAACTGTACTTTGTTTCTAAGTGCGTTCATAATTTTAATTTTTAAATATTTAACAGTTAATACTATCGAACCTGCCTATCGATAAACAGGTCTTATGTTTCGACACTGCAAAGATGTAACAGCAGCAAAAGTTTATTCGGTAATTACACATTTAATTTCGTTTGTAAATGTTTGTAGTCGTTTGTAAACGGTTGTTTTTTTGCTATATTTACCAAAAACACAAGTAAAAATGGGCTTTGAGGCTGTTTTCGAGCAATTAAAATATAATAGTGTAGTTTTTAAAAATCTTCTAAAAGACATCCCTAAAGAAGATTATCAATGGCGACCAAAACCGGAAAAATGGAACCTTTTAGAAATTGTAGCCCATCTTCTGGATGAAGAAATTCTCGATTTTAAAGCGCGAATAAAACACGCATTATATTATCCAGAAAAGGAGTTAATTCCAATTGACCCTGAAGGATGGGTTACATCTCATAATTATAAAAACAAAGATTATAATACAACATTAAACTCTTTTTTAGAAGAGCGTACCAATTCAATTATATGGTTAAAACAATTAAAAGATGTGAATTGGAATAACAGCCTAAATCATCCTGAACTTGGGTATTTGTCCGCCGAACTATTTTTAAGGAATTGGTTAGCTCATGATTATTTACATATCAGGCAAATACTTAGATATAAATTTGAACTTTTAAAATCATCCTCTGATATAACTTTAAGTTATGCGGGAGATTGGTAACACCGTTTATTTATGACTTTTCATCTTGAAACAGAACACTTAATTTTAAGAGAACTGCGAACAACAGATTTAAATAACATGTTTAAGTTAGACTCTAATCCTGAAGTACATAGATACTTGGGTAATAAGCCTGTTAGAACAAAAACCGAATCGCAAAAAATTCTAGAAAGTGTTTTACGCCAATATAAAGATCATTGTATTGGACGTTGGGCAGCAATTGAAAAATCTTCTGGCGAGTTTATTGGTTGGTCAGGAATTCGTTTAAATACAGAGTTTAATATGAATGGATTTACCAAATATCATGATGTAGGGTATCGATTGCTACCAAAATATTGGGGCAAAGGGTATGCTACAGAGTCTGGAAAAGCAGCAATTGATTATGCGTTTAGCAAAATGGGGCTTTCTAGAATTTATGCCACAACACACGTTGGTAATCTAGCATCACACAATGCACTTTTAAAAATAGGTTTAACTTATTTAAATGATTTTTATTTTGAGCCTGAACAGTTACAACTACGCTGGTATAAAATGGAAAATAAAAAATAGTATTATGAAAACATGTTATTGTGTATTTATGTTATGCTTTTTTCCGCTATTCCTATTCCCTAATGGCGGACCTATTGATGAATCTACTATTAAAAAAGTTGGCGATTTAAAATTTATAAATATGCCCTATATAAAAATTATTAACGAGGATTTAGTTATAAGAATTGATGGAGATTATGCTGAAGTTAAAGTTGCGTACACTCTGCAAGGTGGAGAATTTAGAGATGAAAATATTTTTTATGCATTCCCCATAGATTTTGGATTTGCTTCAATCTATGAAACTCATGATTGGAATGATAATAATGTAAGCTTTATCAATTTTAAAAAGAATGGTAAGTTGCTACAACAAGAATCTCAAATCGATTTACAGACAAGTGAAGATAATACAAGAAGGAAATGGTACTTTGTAAAATTTGAAATGAAAAAAAATGAAGAGGTAAAGCTAGAGGTTCACTATAAATTCAAAGTGGGTTTTGTAGATATTGCTTATTCTAAATCATTTTATCCAGTGTTTAACGAACGAACTTTTATTTATGATTTCTCTGCAGCACAATATTGGGGTGGTAGAAAAACAACAGGTGTGAATATATCGTTGGATGTTTCTGGTTTAAAGATGCTGCATGGAAAGGTTTTAAAAGTTAATGGGATTAATTTTGAGGAAGAAAACGGACATTATACATTTCAAATAACAGACTTTAACTTTAAAGAAGCACCGAATCTTGAAGTTCAATATGAACTCAAAACACATAAATCTTCTGCGTACATATTAAAAAAATTACCTAAAAGAGAACAAATAAAAAAGATTATTACTTCTTCTCTATTGGAACAAAAGTATAGCAAAGATAATTTAGTTGATGTAGATTTTTCCACATGTTGGTGTGCAAAAACTAAAGATAAAAGTCCAAAACTAACATTTACGTTTAAAGATAGTGTTGAAGTCTCTTCAATCGTTTTTACCACGGGTTATTTAAAATCTAAAGAGACCTATTACAACAATAATAGGCTCAAAAAAGTAGCAATTACGCAACATTACACATCGTATGACACAATAAAAAGAAATTTTACATATAAGCTAGACCTAGAAGATATACCATATCAAGAAATTAATACTAATACTTTTTATGATATGGTAAAATATACTGATTCTGGAGATATGTTTATGTATACTTCAAAAATTGAAATTGATATTTTAGAAACCTATAAAGGAGAAAAATATAATGACACCTGTATTTCAGAAATACTATTTCCTGGTTATAAACCTTTTACTGATTAGTTGTTGTTTAAAAACAATTGCACAAAATCATCGTAAAACTATTCATATACATTCATTGAATGATTTTCCATTCAGTGAAAACGATTCTATTTATGAAATTCTACCAATCTATAAAGAGTATGCATATGACACTACACAGGAAATAGCATATACAGCGAAATATGTTGCAACTACAGAAATGCTTAAAAAAATTTCTGTGGGCACACACTTATTTAGCCTTTCTAAACCAAGAGAATTACCTAACACAAAATTACCATTGCACCTCTTAAAGGAAGAAATATATCAAATCATTTATACAAAAAGAACAGGTTATCTAGGGTACTTAGAAGAATTATTGAATGTCCCTTTTGTGCTTTCCCCTGAATTTTTAACAGAATTTGGACATCAAACTGACCTACGTGTTACAACAGATTGTGCAGAACTTGCTATTTATGGAAAACGTAGAGAAGGTTTAAAAGTGCCTTATTGTGGCCCGAGAGGAATTGTAAAATACTTAAGTAAAACCGATGTAGTTAAAAAAGGTATCATTCTTCACTTTGGACATCAAGTTTCAGTCTTGTATGAAGACAGAGGTATTCCAAATGCAATTGACGGAGAAGATTTACTTATACATGCGTATGAACTTAAAGCGGAGATTATTCCGCTCAAAGAAACTAATTTATACAATACTCCTTATATTATATACCAATGGAAACAGTAAATCAGAAGAAATGCTTAGAATGCGGAGAAAAAATTGTAGGTAGGATAGATAAAAAGTTCTGTAGCGATGGCTGTAGAAACACCTATAATAATCGCATTAACAAAGACAGTAAAAATTTAATTAGAAATACCAATAACCGCTTACGAAAAAACCATAGAATTTTAGAAAAGCTCAACCCTGACGGTAAAGTTACTCGCTCTAAAGCTACACTTGTAGAAATGGGATTCGATTTTAATTATTTTACAAGCATTTACACCACAAAAGCTGGAAAAGTATATTATTTTGTTTACGACCAAGGGTACTTGCCTATAGAGGGCGATTATTATGCTTTGGTAAAACGACAACGCTAATAACGTAACAATAGCATCGTTTATATGCTAACCAAACAACTAATTTATGCCAGAAGCAGCAATAATTCCTATACTTATAATTACATTAATCATTGTAATTGGTGTATTATCATATTATTTCAGCAAAAAACAAAAAATTTTAAGAAGCTTAAACAAATTAAAGGCAAAGAGCATCCTTCAATTTAGAACCAACGAACCTACTAAAGTCACTGGTAAAGTTTTGCATGTACACGAGCCATTTGTAGCACCATTTAGTAAGCGCAAATGTGTAGCTTTCGAGTTTAAGATTCAGCAAAAAAAACAACGAGGCAAAAATTCCTATTGGAAAACATTAATTGATGAAAAAAACATTCAAGACTTTTTTATCGAGCTAAAGGGAGAGGTGGCTATGATAAAACCAAAAACAAATCCTTTAAACTTTAATATGTATCTAGAGGAAGATAAACGTGTTTCGTCAGGTTTTTTAAACGACCCTTCGCCCGAATTTGAAAATTTACTGCAAGCCTATAACATAGAAAGCACCACTATTTTAGGATTTAATAAAACCCTACGTTATACCGAAAGGATATTAGAAGTAGGAGAAACCGTTACCGTTGGTGGTATTGCAAAGTGGAAAGCTTTAGACACAGCTATAAACGGCTACAACTATTCAAAAATCGCAGCTTTAGAAAGCAATGACACACAAAAAATTATTATTACCGATTTACCTGAAGCAATATCACAAAAGAAAAGGCGCTTGTAACTATTTCCAGGTTTGCCCCTTAAGCTTCATGGCTGCTTTTAAAACATCTTTTTGACTTATTTGCCCTACTAATTTTCCATTTTCCACAATAGGGAAACGACGCCGTTTAGCTTCTAAAAACTTTTTGGCAGCATCAAAAATATTCATATTACCATCAATAGTTTCTACATTATTAGCCATGTGTTTTTCTATGGTTTGGTCTTGCATCGGCATATTGTAATAGCGACTCTCACTAATTTGTTTTATACAATCACCTTCAGAAATAATCCCAATTAATTCATGTTTATCATTAACCACTGGCCCTCCAGAAATTCTATTTTTTATTAAAGCCTGCATTACTGTTTCTATACTTTGGTCTGGGGTAAAGGTTATTAAATTCCTTGTCATGTAGTCCCTTACCTTTAAAGGTGTATCATTCGCAGTCGTAGATTGTTGTCTCCTAGCACCTTGAAAACTCTTAATTCCCATAATATTTAGTTTTTAGTATTTTAAATGTAGCTAAAAAAAATGAGTTTTCCTAAAACTTCATGTGACCATAAAAAATTAAGGGATGTTACCTGTAACGAACCCTAAAGCAAGACAAAACCTCAAAGCTAACCTTATACCACATATGCAACTGTAAACCTATACATCTCCTATTACAACAATTAATAAACTTTTAAGAGATTAAGTCCCAAATTTTTATAGTTTTGGGCATCAAATTAAAACTAAAGAATGATGAAACGAATTATGATGTTGGCGTTGTTTGCAATAACACTTCAAATAGGAGCACAAAGTAACGCTGAATTAATAAAGCATTTTGAGGCCTATGGCAAACAAATGCGCTTGCAAGGCGATGTTCAAGGGATTATTAATGCGATGACGCATTTAAATGTATTAGCACCGTCTGAAGCGAGAAAAGACACCTTAGCCTACATTTACATGTCTGAAGGGAAATATATGCAAGCTTTAAATACAATTGGCATTGATGCCAAGGTTGATGATTCTGATATTGCTGTTGAAGTAAAAGCCATGTCTTTAAAAGCAGTTAAACAACCTGAGCGTGCTTTAGTACATTTTAACGAAATGTTTAAGAGAAAACCAAGCCCTGCCCTTGCCTACGAATTGGCAGAGCTAAATATGCAGCTTCAAAAATTAGATGAAGCCTTAAAGCATATTAACTATGGTTTGGCTAATGCTAAACCAGACATGATGCATGCATACTACGAACAGCAAACACCATATCAAGTAGCACTTAAAAGTGGCTTTATGTATTTAAAAGCCCTACAACTTTTTCAACAAGACAGAAAAAACAATATTGATGCCGCAGTTGATATTTTAGATGACACTTTAAAGGCTTCTCCTAATTTTAATTTGGTAAACCTTACCAAAAAAGAATTGTTAAGACAAAAACAAATAATGCAAGCCCAAGCTGAACAACCCAAGCAATAAGTACATTAAAATACATCAAAAAAAAAAAAGGACATCGTAATCGTTATGATATCCTTTTTTTGTTTTCATCAATCAAATTCATAGTTAAGAATCCTAAGCTGTTGTTTTTAATTCGAACTTTTTATTTCTAATTGATATTTCTCCCTATCGATATAATGGCTTTCAAAAATTGTAATTCCATTATCAAATATTTTTACGTCAAAACTACGTTTTATTAAATATCGGTCATCTAAATCGTTGGATAAATAAATAAATCCTGAGAGCAAAACCCAAAATCCAATCCAAAATATTCTAGAAATCTTTTTGGGAATATTGATTTTCCAAAAATGGTTGACAGATAAGATTATTATCAACCAAAAAATAAAATAGACTAGTAAATTGATCACCATTTCAGTTAGAAAATATTGAGTTGACATAGATGTGTGAAATCCTTCACACTTATAAATTAAAGGAAATCCATAGAAATAAACATCTTTTGCATCTATCGCAATTCCATACCACCATTTTGTTACAGCTCCAAATGAAACTAAAGTAAAAGGTATAATTAATCGAAATATTAATTTTTTCATCTACAAGATGTGAGTGAGTAGATAGATGTGATAATCATGAAAACCTCAATAAGGCCGCGCAATACGCTGCCCGTCTTTCTCAATTTTCTTATTGAGCTGAAAATTTAAATTAGAGTAAGACACCAATAATTCTTTTAAAACCCCAGCTAGTTCGGGTTTAGTAGTAGTATGCAATGTGCGCGCATCTTCAAACTTGTACAGCATATTCTCTACTATAGTTATTCTAGATAATACAGATTGCGTATTGAGTGTATCGGGTATGGTTTTACGTAACTCCCTTAGCAGTCCTGAAATAGCTTTTTCTTCTTCAAAAAAAGAAAAATCAGCGTTTTTAACACCTTCCATTGCTGTTCGCAATTGGTCATAAGGCTGCCATGGTTCAGTTAAAACTTCCACCTTGGGGTCTAAAGCAAATTCTAAATATTTTAACTTTTCAATATCAGCTTTAGTGATACTACCGTTTTCAGTATTTTCGGTTAGCAGCTCAGTAGGCTGTTGGGACTTATTATTACAAGCCATAACTACCAAACACAAACCCAGAATGTATAATACCCTTAAAGACATACGATACTTAAATTTAACACTTGCTATGCAAATATATATTTATGTTTTGATTAATTGTATATTTGATGAACCCTAAAATCTAGTTAAAATGTTTGATAATTTTCTTTTCAATGTAGAGTACGGCATCAAGCACGTGCTTGATATTAACGGTTACGACCACGTTTTATTTTTAATGCTACTTGCTATTCCCTATCTTTTTAAAGATTGGAAACGTGTACTGTTGTTAGTATCTATGTTTACCCTTGGGCATACACTCTCTTTAGTGTTAGCCGCCTACAATGTAGTAACAGTAGATGGCTCTCTTGTAGAATTTCTAATCCCTGTTACCATACTCATCGCCGCACTTTATAACGTATTTACTGCTGGCAAAGGTGCCCAAAAAGAACGTGTAGGTGTTTTATTTATAACAACATTATTTTTTGGATTAATCCACGGATTGGGATTTGCTAGAGAATTCCATATGCTTCTAGGAGAAACAGACAATAAACTAGTTTTACTTTTAGAGTTTGCATTAGGCATTGAAATAGCCCAAGTTATCATAGTATTTATAGTGTTATTTCTGGGTTATTTAACGCAAACTATATTTAGGTTTTCTAAACGCGATTGGGTAATGGTAATATCATCTATAGTTATTGGTTTGGTAATTCCCATGTTGATGGATAGTGATTTTTTAAACTAAGCCCGAGCTAAATAACTAGTTTTGTAAAACTTTAACGTCCGTACATTAGTAATTACACTATGAACATCTTATTTTCGTTATAGACTTTTACATTAAAGATTAGATATTTGTTGAAACTCCCAGATTATGGTCGAAAACAAGCCTAACACAAACATGTAAAGTTGGTATACTATTTAGATTGTTTAATCTAGGGAAACTCAACTAAAAGTAAGCGCCAAAAATAAAAATTGATGCAGAACAAAAAACAATTAAAATACGATAAAGCTTATTTAAGAATGGCTGAAGAATGGGGAAAACTATCGTATTGTAAACGCAAACAAGTTGGCGCAATTATTGTAAAGGATAGAATGATAATTTCTGACGGTTACAATGGCACACCAACAGGATTTGAGAATTATTGTGAAGATGATGCAGGCTACACCAAATGGTATGTATTACATGCCGAAGCAAATGCAATTTTAAAAGTAGCAGCATCTACGCAATCGTGCAAAGGCGCAACACTTTACGTTACACTGTCGCCATGCAGAGAGTGCAGTAAATTAATACATCAATCTGGGATTGTAAGAGTTGTGTATTCACGAGCTTACAAAGATGATTCTGGATTAAAATTTTTAGAACGTGCTGGAGTAGATGTACAATTTATAGAAGATTTAAACGAATAGTGCAATTTGATAGAAAATACCTGCCCTTAATACTTGGAGTTGCCATTGCAACTGGTATTTTTATTGGTGGAAAGTTAAATTTTAGCGATGCACCAGATCGTTTTTTTACAGCAAAGAGCAAAAAAGATAAGCTTAATAGGCTCATAGATTACATTGAATACGACTATGTAGATGATATCAACACCGACAGCATTGTTGATGTTACAGTTAATGGCATCTTAGAAAATCTAGATCCGCACTCTGTTTATATCCCAAGAGATGATATGGAGCGTGTTGCCGATGAAATGCGCGGGAATTTTGTGGGCATAGGCGTTAGTTTTTATACTTATAAAGATACCATAGCGGTAATACGTCCTATTGAAAACGGCCCAAGTGCTAAAGCTGGCATTAAAGGCGGGGATCGTATTATTATGGCCGACAATGACACCCTAATAGGCAATAGCCTAAAGGATGGCGAATTAGTAAAAAAATTAAAAGGGCCATTAAATTCTAAAGTAGAGCTAAAAATATTTAGAAAAGGCGAACCCGAATTGTTAACATTTAAAGTAAAACGCGGAAAAATACCTATTAAAAGCGTTGATGCATCATACATGTTAACCGAAAATCTAGGATACATCAAAATAAACAAGTTTGCAGAATCCACTTATAAGGAATTTAAAAAAGGATTAGATAAACTTATTGCTCTGGGTGCCACTAAAATCGCCTTAGATTTAAGGGACAACCCCGGAGGCCGACTGGATATTACAGAACTGATTTTGGATGAATTCCTAGAGGACGATAAACTTATTTTATTCACTAAAAACAAACGTGGCGATATAGAAAAAAGCTATGCCACTAACAGAGGCGATTTTGAAACGGGAGAAGTCTTTGTTTTAATAGATGAAAACTCGGCATCGGCGAGCGAGATTGTTGCCGGAGCATTACAAGACAACGACAAAGGTACAATCGTAGGACGTCGTTCCTACGGAAAAGGCTTAGTACAACGTGAAATGGATTTAGGAGATGGTAGCGCAGTACGCTTAACTGTATCCAGATATTACACACCAACAGGACGCTCCATTCAACGCCCATACAATAAAGGCAATCGTGAATACTATGAAGACTATTACAAGCGCATAGAAAACGGAGAACTCACTGATGAGACAAAAATTGAGATTGCAGACTCTTTAAAATTTACCACACCAAAAGGAAAAGTTGTTTACGGTGGCGGCGGTATTATTCCCGATATATTTGTACCTGTAGACAAATCCATGAACAATGAAACCTTGACATATTTGAAACGCAGAGGTGTTTTTGGATATTTTGCGTTTGAAATGTTAGAGAAGGACCGGAATGCTTTTAGCAACTACAACCGCAAAGATTTTATAGCTAGTTTTAAGGTTACTGATGATATGCTATTAGAATTTCAGGATTATTTAAATGTAAGAACGGGGTCTAATATTACTTTTGTAGCCTATCATGAAGAAGTAAAACAATACCTCAAGGCTACCTTTGCCGATCAATTATTTGGAGACGGCGCTTTTGAAGAGGTTATCAATCAACGTGATATTATGATTGATGAGGTTATTCGGCTAAGTGACGGAGAATAAATCATTTAAAACCACATTCTTAAAAAACCTACCGCTCAGCCCACTGCTTCCCCTTAAAGAACTTTAGAACCTCTTATGCTATTTTATGTTGATTTAGTCGCATATGCTATATCGCATTTTTTTCACTACTTAAAAACATGTTTTGGTCTGTCACTATCCATTTTTAATTTATGGATTACCAATTAGTTTCGTTTCCTTAAAATAAACAAAAGCAAACTCAAACCCTATGGAAGCCAAAACAATTGAACTCGTTCAAGGTACATTTAAAAAAGTAGTTCCTATTGCCGATAAAGCAGCAGAAATATTTTATGCTAAACTTTTTGATTTAGATCCAGCATTAAAGCCTTTATTTAAAGGCGACATGAAAGAACAAGGCGCTAAATTGATGAGCATGATTGGGACTGCCGTAAACGGACTTAACAACTTAGAAGCCATAGTTCCAGCAGTACAAAACCTAGGCAGAAACCATGTAGGTTATGGTGTTAAAGATAGTCATTACGACACTGTAGGCACTGCATTAATCTATACCTTAGAAACTGGATTAGGCGATGCATTTACTCCAGACGTTAAAAACGCTTGGGTGGAAGTATACACCGTATTGGCTACAACAATGAAGGATGCTGCCAACGAAGTAGAAATGGCAGTTGCAGAAACCGAAAGCAAACCTTGGTGGAAGTTCTGGTAGGTCAATACAACTTAGAAACATATTAAGCAGAGCAATATCAGAGTCTGCTTTTTTTTTTGAATTAAAACTCTACCTTATCATGCACCTTAGTATGTTTTCCGCCATTCCAAAGGGTTAAAATATCGGTAGCTACCTGCGCACCACTTCCTGAAGCTATGGCAAACTGGCTACGCCACCCAGCTAAAGTACCAGCAACATACAAATTATCTTCAATTAAATGGTCTGTATTTTTCAACCAAATGCGATCTTTTTCCAGTTGGGCCCTGGGATGAGGCTCTACATATACTTCCAAACCTTTAATTCGCATTAAATTGGTATAGCCAACGGCAACCACAACTATTTTTGCTAGGTATGTATTTTTATTAGTTCTAACCTTAAAACCATCCTCCGTTTTTAATACCTCCAATACTTTTTCTTTTTCGATCTGGTTTACATGCGGGTATACATCAGCAAGCTGCTTTTTACCACTTTCTAAAATGGATGCACCAGTGGTTCCGGGCGCTAACCCCAACACGTTATTAAACAATGCGGTTTGTAAATGCGAAGACTTTTGGTGTGTAATAATACCTATAGTTTTATCCTTAGCAAAAGCTTTATGTTTTGCAGAACCCAACACCAAAGCACAGGACATACCTGCAGTGCCACCACCAATAATTAAAGCATCGTACATTGGCTATCGTTTTTGCTTTACCTTTTCTTCAATGCGCTTTGACGTCAACAAAATCAACATTAAAAAGATGGCGCAACACGACGCCAAAATGGTAATGAGCCCTACAATACTCTCACCTTCAAAAAGTGCTTCAAAGTTTAGCTTAGTAGCATTATAAACACCCAAAGCAAAGGCCAAAACTATAATAGTATACGCTATATATTTCATATGTTACGATTTAATTAAGCAAATAAAGCTTTTATGTTATGAGTAAATAATTTCACTGCAATGGCCAACAATACAACGCCAAACACTTTCCTGATAATACTTATGCCATTAGCTCCTAAAAAACGCTCTATCTTAGAAGAAGTCTTTAGTACCAAAAAAATAAAAACAACATTTAAAACTATGGCAATAATAATATTCTGGACTTGAAACTCCGCACGTAACGAAAGCAAAGTCGTTAAACTACCAGGACCAGCCATAAGCGGAAACGCTAATGGGAAAATAGAAGCTGTCATCGGGTTGGTTTCTTCTTGCTTGTATAGTGTAATACCTAAAATCATTTCTAGAGCTATAAAAAACAAAATAAAAGCACCTGCAACAGCAAAGGAATTAACATCAATACCAATTAAATTTAAAATACTTTTTCCCAGAAATAAAAAAAGGATCATAATACAACCAGCAATTAAAGAGGCTTTTCCACTTTGTATATGCCCTACTTTTTTTCGTAAATCAATTACAATAGGAATGTTACCTACAATATCAATTACGGCAAATAACACCATAAAGGCTGTAAAAATTTCTTTAAAATTAAGCTGCATAACTTCAGGAAGTTAATGTTTATACAAAGGTCTATATTTATTATTAAATCGCCATACCAATTACATTGTAAAGTTTAGTTATTTTTGCACTTCAATTTTAGAACAGCATGTTTCAGCTAGGCAAAACCATTGTTTCAGAAGACATTATAAAAGAAGACTTTTTATGCAACTTGAGTGCATGTAAAGGCGCATGCTGTATTGATGGGGATGCTGGAGCTCCTTTAGAGAAAGATGAGGTTAAAATTTTAGAAGACATATACCCTAAGGTAAAGCCATTTTTAAGGGAAGAAGGAAGAAAAGCCATTGAAGACCAGGGTACCTCCATAGTAACCGAAGATGGAGAATTAGAAACACCTCTTATTAATGGTGCTGATTGTGCATATGTTATTTTCGACGAAAATAATGTTGCACTTTGTGGTATTGAAGAAGCTTACAATCAAGGAGAAATCTCTTGGAAGAAACCAATATCCTGCCACTTATACCCAATTCGTGTGACGGATTACACAGAATTTTCTAGTGTAAATTATCATAGATGGCAAATTTGTGATGAAGCCTGCACACTTGGAAAAGAATTACAGATCCCCATCTATAAATTCGTAAAAGAAGCGCTCATAAGAAAATTTGGCGAGGACTGGTATGCCGAATTAGAAAAAGTTGCCGAAGACTTTTTAACATCATAAAAAACAACCTACAAACCACCTTAAAAACCCTTTATTTACAGAGGGTTTTATCTAAAAAACTTTTATTTTTTTTTGTAAACTTTTTAAGATTCTAAAAAACGTAATTCATTGAAAAACAGTGAAATAACTAATTTTTTCTGTAAACTTATTGATTAGCAAGCAGTTATTTGTTTGTTAAAAACTTGTTGAAAACGTTTTTGTATTCCCTTAAAAACATATAAATCATTTTGCAATCTTTGTTGAACTCAATTCTGAGTAAAAACACAATTTTAACTTGTTAATAAACTTGTTAAAAATGTATTTTAAGTTTAACCAAAATACATTTAACAATTTATAATCTTTGTTGAAGGCATTTTACCAAAAGGGTGTTTTTCAATGAATTTTTTAAAAAAATGAGCCTAGTTTGAGGCTTGTTTTACAGGGTTCCCCTGCAGGATTTTGTACGTCAATATTTAACCTATATCAACGCATGGAAATAACACATATCATCAAAAGAGATTACGAAACCACACCTTTCGTACTAGACAAAATTACTAATGCCGTAGAAAAAGCGATGCTTTCGGTAAACCATGGTACACGACAAGATGCCAAAGATATTTCTGATAGGGTATTCGAATCCCTATTGGCAAGAAAAGCTGTAGATGCTAGATATGTTCCCAACGTTGAACAGGTACAGGATATTGTAGAAGACAAACTCATGGATAGTGCTTTTCATGATGCGGCAAAGGCATTTATATTATACAGAGATGAACAGGCTAGAAAACGACAATCCAACATCTTTGAAAAGCGTATTAACCTAAAACCTTATGAGTATCCAGATTTATACGAGTATGTAAATGCGATTAGACATTCGTACTGGATTCATACAGAATTTAACTTTACCAGCGATATTCAGGATTTTAAAGCACAACTTACCCCTACCGAGAAATCTGCCATAAAAAATACTATGCTAGCTATTTCTCAAATAGAAGTAGCGGTTAAATCGTTCTGGGGAGATATCTACCACAAGATGCCAAAACCAGAAATAGGTTCTGTTGGTGCCACGTTTGCAGAAAGCGAAGTACGCCATCACGATGCCTATTCACATCTATTGGAGATCTTAGGCTTAAATGCAGAGTTTAAAGCCCTTAAGAAGAAGCCCGTAATCATGAGACGTGTACACTACTTAGAAACCGCCCTCAAAAACTCTAAGAGTGAAAACATTCAAGAATATGCAGAATCTATTTTATTATTCTCACTTTTTATTGAGCATGTATCGTTGTTCTCCCAGTTTTTGATCATTATGGCATTTAATAAACATAAGAACATGCTTAAAGGCATATCAAATGTTGTTGAGGCCACATCAAAAGAAGAACAAATACATGGCGATTTTGGTATAGACGTTATTAAAATCATCAAAAAAGAAAATCCAAGTTGGTTTGGGGAAGATTATAATGCAAAAATACAAACCATTTGCATGGAAGCTTATAAAGCCGAAAGCGATATCATCGACTGGATTTTTGAAGACGGAGAATTAGACTTCCTTCCAAAAAACGTTGTAAACGAATTTATTAAAAAACGTTTTAACGACTCCTTAGAAAGTATAGGCATTGATAAAGTATTTGAAGTAAACAACGAATTAATAGCTCAAACCGAATGGTTTGATGACGAAATTATCGGAACCAAGCACGGCGATTTCTTTGTAAAACGATCCATTAACTACAGCAAAAGAACTAAAAGTATAACTAGCGACGACCTTTTTTAAACCATGAAAATCAAAAACCACCAACAACAAGAGCAAAAAACAGAACAATCTCAATACGATCAACTTCTTAATGCCAGAAAAGAGCAAATTAAGAATGCAAATCAAACCCAAACAGCACCAAAATTTGAATGGTTAACAGAAAATAGCCGTAAATTTTTAGCATCAGGGTATTTAACTGATGATGCTACACCTGAAGAACGCATTCGTGAAATAGCAGACAGAGCCGAACAAATTTTAAAAATTGATGGCTTTTCAGATAAATTTTACGGATACATGGCAGAAGGCTTTTTCTCTTTAGCATCTCCAGTATGGTCTAATTTTGGGAAAAAGAGAGGTTTACCAATAAGTTGTTTTGGCTCTAATATTGCTGATGACATGGGTAATATTCTATATACCCAATCTGAAGTAGGAATGATGTCTAAACTAGGAGGTGGTACTTCAGGGTACTTTGGAAACTTAAGACATAGAGGTGCGCCAGTAAAAAATAACGGATCGTCTTCTGGTGCGGTACACATTATGCAACTTTTTGAAAAAATGGTAGATGTTGTGAGCCAAGGATCTGTAAGAAGAGGACGTTTTTCTCCATATTTACCTGTAGAGCACCCAGATATAAATGAGTTCCTAGAAATTGGTACAGAAGGTAATTCTATCCAAGAATTAACACATGGTATTTCTGTGACTGATAAATGGATGGAAGAGATGATTGAAGGTGATGTTGAGAAACGTTCTATTTGGGCCAAAGTAATACAACGTCGTGGAGAAATAGGATATCCATACATTTTCTTTAAAGATCATGCTAATAACCAAGCGGCAGATGTATATAAAGAAAATAATCATAAAATTGTAGCTAGTAATTTATGTACAGAAATTATGCTACCTTCAAACGACCAATGGTCTTTTGTATGTGTATTATCATCAGTAAACCTATTGCATTATGATAAATGGAAAGATACCGATGCTGTTGAAACCATGGTATATTTCTTAGATGCTGTTATTACCGAATTTACCGAAAAATTAGAAGAATACAGGGACTCTGATGATCTAGATGACAGACAGACATTTATGTTCATGGAGCGTGCCTATAATTTTGCAAAATCAAACAGAGCATTAGGTTTAGGAGCATTAGGTTGGCATTCATTATTACAGTCTAAAATGCTACCATTTGATAGCCAGGAAGCTTTCAATTTAAATAGTGAGATATTTAAAACGATAGAAGAGAAATCGTATAAAGCATCAAAAGAATTAGCCACTCTATTTGGCGAACCAGAAGTGTTAAAAGGGTATGGTAGACGCAACGCCACACTAAACGCCATTGCGCCAACAACATCTTCGGCATTTATTTTAGGACAAGTATCTCAAGGTATCGAGCCTATTTGGTCTAACATTTATGTAAAGGATATTGCAAAAATTAAAACAACGATTAAGAATCCTTACTTGTTAAATCTATTAGAAGAAAAAGGCTTAAACACGCCTGAGATATGGCGCAGCATTCGTGATCATGACGGATCTGTACAACACTTAGAAGAAGAGTTAACAGAACTTGAACGTGATGTGTTTAAAACCTATTCTGAAATAGACCAGCTAACTATTGTATATCAAGCGGCAAACAGACAAAATCATATAGACCAAGGACAGTCTGTAAATATTATTGTGCATCCAGATATGCCTGTGAAAGACATTAACAAAATTTATGTTACGGCATGGAAACTAGGATTAAAGTCGCTATACTATCAACACAGTATGAATGCCGCTCAAAAATTCAAACAGAAAAAAGAGTGTGCGAGTTGTGAAGGATAAACAATTTCCTGATTTGTGAGGAAGTTATAAATTAAAAAAAAGCATCATATCCCAAGGAATGATGCTTTTTTATTTAAAATAACTGTATTGTAATTGCTCCTGTAAAAACTATGCGTATTTACACAAATAAGACGTCTGGCTCGAAACTTTTACAGTAAATTTCTCGTTGGCTTCGATGTCATAACTTTCTCCAGCCGTAAAGGTTTTCCATTCATTAGAATTTGGAAGTTTTACAAGCATCTCGCCTTCAATAACCGTCATAGTTTCATGAGTACTAGTTCCAAACTCGTATTCGCCTTCTTCCATTACACCTATAGTAGAGTTTCCTGTATTAAATTTATAGCCTAATGATTTTACATTACCATCAAAATATTCGTTTACTGGAATCATAATAATTAGTTTTAAATTAAGTTGGCAAATATAGTTTTTTGTCAAACGCTACACACCACAAAAAAAGCACTTCAACAACGTGAAGTGCTTTTCTAATTTTAGATAAATGGATTAATTAATCTAAGATGTTATGTTCTGCAATAGTAGTATCGTTTTCAGACATTAAAGCAAAAAACTTATCTATGTTTGGTAAAATAATAATTTTTGTACGTCTATTTTTTGCTCTGTTTTCTCTAGAATCATTCTCTGCAATTGGTTGATAACTACTTCTCCCAGCTGCAATTAACTGTTCTGGAGATACATTATATTTTTCTTGGAGTTTACGCACTACTGAAGTAGCTCTCATCACACTTAAGTCCCAGTTGTCAGCAAGAAATTCTGTGTTAATGGTTCTTGCATCTGTATGCCCTTCTACCATAATATCCAAACTAGGTTCTGAATTGATAACATCAGCTAATTTTTTAAGTA
The DNA here is from genome assembly GCF_016827605.1 of Hyunsoonleella ulvae. Taxonomy (GTDB): domain Bacteria; phylum Bacteroidota; class Bacteroidia; order Flavobacteriales; family Flavobacteriaceae; genus Jejuia; species Jejuia ulvae. Next base: position 717,924 of record NZ_JAEPJQ010000001.1, read on the forward strand.
CAGTATCCGCTTTAGGACTTAATCTGTAACTCCCAGTATTAAATAACATGTTATCTGCAATAGAAATCATTACCACAGTTTCATTAATATTTACGGCGAAATCCTCATCTTCATCAATATTACTTTCACTAATAGCTTTTTCTAAGTTGTAAGCAACAGCCAAATTCATAGAATCTTTAAGCGTCTCTGCTTGTGCTAACTTTTCTGCATCAACATTTTTAAGCGTTTCTCGCATTTTTAATTTCGTATCGTTAGAAATTACAGCAACATTTCCAACAGCATCTAGTTTTACATCATTTTCTTGTTTAAGCGATGCTATTTTAGAATTGTACGTCTCAACTCTAGCTTGAATTTTGTCGAATTTTGCTTCTAAATCTTCTTTAGCAACTCTAGTTTTTTGTAATTCGCTTTTAATTTCGCCATTCTCCTGCTGTAAGGCTATGTATTTCTTCTTTGAAACACAAGACAATGTAACTACTGCAATTAAAAGTGTAATAGAAAATTTTTTCATAATAATAACTTTAGGTTTGTCACATATACGATAAAAGTGTTGTTTTGGACGTTGAAATACTATTTTATTTTCAGAAAAACACAGATACATGTTCTTTAATTACATAACGAAAAAATTAAGTCCCTAATACCTCTATTTTAATACCATAACCAATGCTTAACCCATAGGTTTATTTACATTTGTGTTGGCTTTTTAAACAAAGGAACTTATATGCTATTACATCAAAAATCTATTTTAATACTTATTGGTTATTTACTTCTAACCTACAATGGTTTTTCGCAAATAAAAGGTGTAATAGTTGACGAACAAAACACACCCCTAGAGTATGCTACTGCTGCTTTGTTTGAATTAAAAAATGGAACTTTAATAGCTGGAGTAATATCAGATAACAATGGTGCTTTTACTTTTAAAAACATTAAAAAAGGAAGCTATTATTTGGAAGCTTCTTTTTTAGGTTACGAAAAAAAGCGAATTGAGAACATTACTATTACAAAAAAAGGAGAGGCCATTGATGTAGGGACTATACAATTGGTATTAGGCACACAATTAAATGAAGTGGTTGTAAATGCAGAAAAAAAATCTGTGGTAAATAAAATTGACCGGCAAATTTTTGAAGCTTCAAAGTTTAAAAATGCCCAGGGTGGCTCTGGAATTGATGTTATTAGAAACTTACCATCCGTAAGCATAGACAGTCAAGGAGAAATTACTGTTCGTGGTAGTTCTGGTTTTGTGGTATTGTTAAACGGTAAACCAATTCAAGGGAGTGCAACCAACCTTATAGCGCAGCTGCCAGCCAATGCAATAAAAAAAGTTGAAGTAATCACGGCCCCATCTGCCAAGTACGACCCAGAGGGCAAAGCTGGAATTATTAATATTTTAACTAATAAAGGTGTAACAAATGGAGCCTTTGGACAAGTAAATATTAAGGGCGGTTTACCATCCATTGAAACGTATGGTAACGATGTATCACATAAACGCCATGGTATTGATGCCACGTATAATGTTAGAAATGATATCTGGAACATCTCTTTAGGTGTAAATTATCAAAGAAATGATTTAGGTGGAAGGCGAGAAGGCGATGTGTTTACAATTATAAATGATACCCTAACACGTTTCCCATCAACAGGCGAACGTAGTTTTGACGAAACCAATTATAGTGGCCGTTTTACTTTAGATTTTACACCCAACGAAACCAACATCTTTTCCTTTGGTTTTTTTGCAGGAAAACGAAGCAAGGCACGTTTAGCTGATATCGTATATTTTGATAATCATGCTGTAACACCCGCAAACAGTAATAATAGAGATTATACATTCCAGTATTTTAATCACAACCTTAGAGAACGCAAAGGCGATTTTATTTTAGGAAGTTTAGACTGGATACATAGTTTTAAAAATAGTTCAGAATTATCTGCATCACTACTTTATGAGTATACGCTTTTGGGTGGACCAACGGTAAATCAAAACTTAGGAGAGCCTGATCGTTCTATTTTATTTCAAGATGAATTTAATACTAATGACAATCCGCTTAACGGGGTACGTTTTCAATTAGATTACAAATTCAAACCTTTTAATTTTGGTACTCTAGAAACAGGATATCAATACAGGGACTTAACCCATACGGGGGATTTTATTTATGAAAGACGTACTAGTTTTAATGATGATTTTGAGTTGGTTCCGGAATTTTCAAGTGAAGTAGATTTAGAAAGAACCATTCACTCTGGGTATATTCAATTTTCAGGACAAAACGGAAACTGGGAATATGCTGCCGGATCTCGATTAGAAGTGATGGATAGATCGTTCCGATTAAAAGACAAAACCAATACTGTTGATGAAACTTTGAATTACGATTTTGTAAGACTCTACCCGTCCGCTTCATTTCAATATACAATCAATAGGAGTACAAAAATAAAAGCTGCTTATAGCAAACGTGTGGAACGTAATTCTACATTTAAAATGAACCCGTTTGCTGAACGTGAGCATTCTGAAACCCTAGAACAAGGCGATAAAAATTTAAGACCCGAGTTTATTGATTTAGTTGAGATAGGCGTGACCAAAGATTTAAAAGGTGGCAATTCTATTTTTGCAACCGGGTATTTTAGACATATTAATAACGTAGTAAACCGGGTTAATACAGTATTTAATGATACTATTTTAAATAGAATATATTCTAATGTTGGAAATGCCAAAGCTATTGGGCTAGAACTAGGTGCAACATTAAAGCCCACCAAAACGTGGAGCAATTTTATAGGCGCAAATATTTATAATTACAGCATCAAAGGTAATTTTGATAACAGGACTATCAATAATGATGCTACAATTTATTCCATTAATCTAAATTCAACATGGCAATTTTGGGATAATGCATCACTTCAGTTTACATTTAATTATCTATCTGATAGAAATACAGCTCAAGGCGAAGATTCTCGATTTTACTCACCCAATCTTACATTCCAAAAATCATTTATGAATAATAGGCTTACTGCAACGCTACAATGGCAGCATATAGATTTAGGGTTGCTGGACACTAACGAACAGCGCATTACCACCGCTAGGGCAAATGAGTTTTTTACAACCACTAATTACATTTATGAAGTGGACATGATTATATTAAACCTATCTTATACCTTTAAACAAGGTAAAAACAAATCGACCTTTATAGATAGTGAATTTGGGAAAAAGGAATTTTAAAGTAAAACGTTTTATTATTCCTCTTGATCTGTGATAGTAGCAGGTTTTACACTAGCATCGTGTGCATTATGGTATTCATCTAGTAACGACCAAGTCGCTTTTAACAAGTCTTTAGTTTCGAGTAACAGACTAAAATACAACGTTGTGTTTTTAGGACTCGATTCTTCTGATCTTGTTCTTTCTACTTGCTTTTGGATCTTATCTGTAACTAAATCAAAAAACTTATTTTTTTCACTTAAAATTATCCCGATTTCTTCAAATGTCTCTGTATCAAATGCCTTTCTAGTGTGCTCAAAAAGCTGCTCTAAATGGGAATCTATTTCTTTTAACTCTTTTATCTGGCTAAACTTAAGCTTCTTATGGTTATTGTTAACATGTTTAAAACTAGCGTTAGATATATATGTTAAAGACTGTGCCATATCTTGAAGATACCCTAAAACACTTATGTAAAAATTACTGGCATTTACACTGGGATCTTCAAGGTTTTTTATGAAGTAATAGATGTTATCCTTTAAATCGTCTATTTCATAAGACAATTTCTCTATTTGTTTTTTATTCTTCTTTAAATCTTTAAGGTTATGGGTAGCCAAACCATTTACCGCACTGGTGTAAATCTTGTTACCGCGTCTTACTACATTTGCAATATTACTGGCGCTCTCTACAATAACCCCTTGCGTAGAACTACTCTCTGCTTTTTGCAATGTATCTTCTTCCTTTAATTCCTTTGACTGTTTACGGTGTGTTAAGTAGTTTTTTATAAGGAGTGCAGTTGCCAAAATTAACAAACCAGTTAACGCATAACCTTTTCCAAAATAAAGGATAAAAGCCATAATGGCTGCAGCGACAAAAGCACTAAACGCAGTAAAAAACCATCCTCCTATTACATTAAGCACACCTGCAACGCGGTACACAGCACTTTCAGCGCCCCAAGCACGGTCTGCCAAAGAGGTTCCCATGGCTACCATAAACGTAACATAGGTAGTAGATAACGGTAACTTCATAGAAGTTGCAATAGAGATTAATACACTAGCTACCATCAAATTTACAGATGCTCTTACCAAATCAAACGCAGGTTTATCCTTAGCTTTTACTGCAGCATTGTAATTACTTTGCGTAAATTGTTTATCAATGTATTTTTTTGCCGATTCTGATAGCAAACTGTTAAATTGGTTAGAGGCATTAATACTTAGTCTCACAATATTTCTAGATAGGAAATTAGGTTCAAAACGCTCATTAACCTCATCCTGCCTAGAAAGGTCTACCGATGTTTTTACAACCGCTTTAGCCTTACTAGAAAACCATAACGTTAACACCATTACTAAGCCTGCAATAAGCAGTAAGTATGGTTCTGTTGCTACCGGTTCGCTTAAAGCCAACATTGGGAAATTTGTGGGTAAAACGGAGCTTACAGACCATGCTTCAAACGAATTATATGCAGCAATAGGCACTCCAATAAAATTAACTAAATCGTTACCTGCAAAGGCTACAGCAAGAGCAAAAGTCCCAATAACAATAATTATCTTATAAATATTTAGCTTAAAAAATTGTATTAAAGCCATCGATACCAAGGTAAAAACCAGAAAACTAATAGCTATTAAAGCTAAATTATTTTCAGCAATTAAGGTTTTTATATCACTGCTCATAAAAGATGCATTTTTAATACCCTTGATTAAAATGAAATACAAAATTGATGTGATAGCAAAACCACTAAAAATAGCACCAAAAAACTTAGGCTTACTTGAAAAATCGAATGACAACAATAATCTTGAAACAAACTGGATAATGGCTCCAATGGTAAATGCTACTATTACAGAAAGTAGAATACCTAGTATAATTTCAATAGCTTTCTCGTTATTTATATAATTACCTAGATCTAAAATAGTTTGCTGGCTATCTTTAGACATTATTTTAATAATCGCAATACACACAGAGGCACCTAAAAGCTCAAATACGATAGAAACCGTTGTAGAGGTTGGCAGCCCAAGTGTATTGAAAAAATCCAGAAGTAATATATCTGTAATCATTACAGCCATAAAAATGACCATAATTTCATCAAACATAAATTCGCCTGGATTAAAAATACCTTTCCTAGCTACCTCCATCATACCGCTAGATGTAAGTGCTCCTACGGCAACACCTAAACTGGCAACTATCATGATGGTTTTAAATGAAACGGCTTTCGACCCTATAGCTGAATTAAGAAAATTTACAGCGTCGTTACTAACACCTACTATTAAATCTGCAATTGCCAAAAATGCCAAGGCAACTAGCATGTAGATATATATGTTCTCCATGTATTAAGCTAGAAAAATTTAATAAGCAAATGTCTTATTTTAAAATGAACTCTATGTTAACGGAATGTTATGTTCTAACTGTATACGATTGAATAAAAGATACTATATTCTAATATAAAATCGGTCTTGAGGAAATTCAATGTTAAGAAATGCTATTTTTAAATATTTTAATCATTTGACAAACAAGTGCTTGCAGGTTTAATGTTAATTTAATGTTACGTTAATGTTTTGAAAAAGTAAAATAAATACTATATTTGTAAAGTAATTATTAATTAAAACCCCACAGACATGAAAAAATATATAACAATTTTAGCTGCTTTATTTATAAGTGCTTCAGTATTTGCTCAAAAAGAGAGAACATTAACCTTAAATAAAGAAACAAATTTAATTGACGTTGTTTATTATCACGATAACGGAGAGGTAAGCCAAACAGGATCTTACACCGCTGATGGTAAACTTCAAGGACAATGGATTAGTTATAATGAGGCAGGAGAAAAGACAGTTACCGCATATTACAAAGAAGGTAAAAAAGTTGGCAAGTGGACTTATATAATAGATGGCAAATTAAAAGAGGTTGATTATTCTAAAAATGTGGCCTCTCTATAAACTCCAAACTAGATAAAGACAAAAAGCATCACGATAACGTGATGCTTTTTTATGTCTTAAAAATGTAAAATACTATCTAGTCCAACCAGATCCCCAAGTTGCAAAATCAGTACCCGTACCGTTACCTTCACCAGAAATTAAATCTCCTTCTGTTAAAGTATCAACACCAGTATCATTTTTAAACTTTGTGGTTACATCTACAAATGTTACATTGTTAACCTGTAACTCATCATCAACAATCGCTTGACCCGTTGGATCTGAAGTATCATTGCCGTCAATATCAAACGCTTCTCCAAAACCAGTGATACTTATATTTGTAAAAATAGCCGCTGTACCTCTTCTTAAACGAACAGCTTCGTATGCAGTTGGATCAATTATTTTACCATCTTGAAATGTATTATCTGATCCTACACCAACAATAGTTACATTAGTTACAGTTGGGCTAGAAAAGAAAATTGGGTTTGAATTGTTCCCAAAATCATCATTATATCCATCACACTCAAACGCTTTATCAGAGTTGAAAGTTTCTGTTGGGTTTTGGATATGTTGAATATAAGCATCAGTGATTGTACCTGAATACCCTTCAGTCCAATCGATAGAATCATCTTGTAAATTCATTACAGCAACATGGCTAACATTTACAGTTCCACCAAAGAACTCAACACCGTCATCTTTACCTTCGTAGATTTGGATGTAATCTACCTGAGTACCATTACCTACACCATAAAAAGACAAACCGTTGTTTTCTGATTGACCATCAGCAGAACCGCCAGAATATTCAATTCTTAAATATTTTAACGAACCAGAATTGTCACCTGCTTCATTACCACCGTAAGGTAAACCAGCGATTTCAGAAGTAGAGGTTGCAGTACCAGTTACAGAGTTAATAGGTGCTTTTCCTAAAAGGATTAAACCTCCCCAGTCTCCAGCTTCAGGATTAGAAGCATCTGAAGTAAATACAATTGGATTATCCGCTGTTCCTTCTGCTATAATTTGAGCTCCTTGAGATATAGCTACATAAACGTCAGATCCAGCTGCAAGAGCTTCAATTGTCATACCTGCAGGAATAGTTAGTGTTGCACCATCAGCTATTACTAAAGAACCATTGATTTTATAATTTTTATTAGCATCTAATGTTAAGTCATTAGTATATGTTCCTGATAAAAATACATCTGTATCTACTGGAGTACCACCTCCATTACCAGCATTATTATTAGTAATGTTTAATACAATATCTGCTGTATCATCGTTAGCGCAAGACGTAAAAAGTAACGTTAATGCAACTAAACTTAGTAAAAGGTTATTTCTCATTTTCATTTTGATTTAAATATTAAAGTTTTTTGTTCGTTATTGATTTATTTAATTATTAAAAATTGTATTTAAATTGAAGGCCAATAGTAATACCTCTTTGGAAACTAGAAAGTAAAACATCTCCATCACCAGTATTTTCACGTATCATTTCTACTTTTGGATCTAATAGGTTTTTGGCACTAAAGTTTATTTCTGTCTTTTCTCCTAACTTGTTTTTAAGGATGAAATCTAAAGTAGGTACTGCTTTTTCAATTACATTTCCAACATCACCAGATCCTAAAGAAAATATTCTATCAGAAGAATAATTGAAAACTAAATTAGCAGCTGGCTTAAAGTTTTCGCTGATTGTAGGTTTAAAACTTAAGTCTGCATTTACAATAATTGGAGATGCTCCTTCCAATTCATCTGTATCTCTGTTAAATGATGTTCCATAAGACCCTTCAATAGAGTTATAAAGATCTTGTTCTGTATGCATATAAGTGAAGTTAAAACCAGAGGAAAGAATAGCGTCTTCATCTTCATTTAGTATTAAATTTTTTCTTAACTCAATTTCAGCTCCTAAAATCTCTGCTTTCTCACCTGTTCTAAAATAACGCTGGGTTCCTGTAGCGTCTGCAGCAAGTACTAAGTTAATAGGATCGTTAATTTGCTTGGCAAATACGCCTACAGAAAGTACTTCACTTTTACTAATAAACCATTCGTATTTTAAATCAAGATTGTAAATATCTGAATATGATTTATCGGTAAGATTTACACCAGTACGTGTTCCTAGTAAGTCTTGGTTACCACCAATTCTGTAACTAATACCCTCGTAAACAAATGGTGCAATTTCTTTAAATTCTGGAACCGATACTGTTTTACTAACTGCAAAACGTAAATTCTGGTCATCAGTAATAGCATATTTAACGTTTAAACTTGGCAATATGAAGTTTTCAGAAGACTCAGAAAAACCAGGATCATTAGGTCGCAAGTTAATAGCATCATACTCGATACGTTGATTAAAGTTTTCAACACGCACTCCTGGAATTACTAACCATTTTTCACTAAGGTTTATCTCGGCTGAAACATAACCTGCATAGATATCTTGAACACCCTTATAAGTATTCTCTAAGTTTCCTGGGAAATTAGTCTGGGTAACACCGTTAATTGGATCTATTGGATTAAACACATGTGTTTGATACACACCATCTAGAAAATTCTGTAAGTTGAATATGCTATTAAAATTAGTGATACTATTTATACCAAAAGTAGATGTGTTGATGTTTTTATAACCGTAACGAATGTTATCAAAATGCCTCTCTCTTGTTTTCCCATCGTAACCAATAATCAACTTTACAGTTTCAGTAGGTTTGTAAGAAAGGGATAATCTACTGTTTAACTCTTCATCCTCAATATTTTGAAAATAACGCTGGTTATTAAAATTGTTATTTTGATCAAAACTAGGTACTGTATTAGGGTCTGTGTCTAATAAATTATCATAACCTAATAATGAAAAACGCTTTCTGTCTGGCTCATGAGCAAATACGCGGTTATGCCCTATACCCCACTCTACAGCTATTTTATCATCAAATTTATGCTCACCAATTAATTGATTTACTAATACAATATCTTGGTTAAACTGTAAGTTACTCTGAAAATATCCACTTGGCTCATCAGAGAAATCATATAGAATTCCATTCCCCCCAGTTCCATAAAAACCTACTTGATCAGACGAACTATTAATGGCCAAAGAAGATAATTTTAATTTATGGTCGCTATTAATTCTATACAACGCTGTTGCCATTGCTGTAGAGGTTGTGGAATAATCATATTGTTCAGTTTCTGGAAACAGCTTGTTATAACCAGCAGTATAATCTGCAACCAAACCTTCCCTGTAAGAGAAGCTATTATCGAATGAAGCTGTTACAAACAGACTTAAACGAGAGTCATCTTTAAATGTGAATGATTTCCCTCCAGAAAGACTAATCCCCATATTAATAGCTGGTGTTTCAGCTTCAATTGGATCTACTCCGTGGGATAAAATAACAGCAAACGGATTGTGATTATATCTAGCATAGTCCCCAACATATCCTGGGCCTTCATTTCTTAAAAAAGTTTTTCCAACTGCTCTAGAGTTTACAGAAGCACCAAGAGCAACATCAAAAAATCCTTGACCAGTGTATTCTTTAGAAGTAATATCTATATTACCAGCTGAGAAATCGCCATAAAATCTTGCTGAATACGCTTTACTTACACCAACGTTTTCAATAACATCAGACGAAAATAAATTCAAATCGATATTTTTCTTATTGACGTCATTGGAAGGAAGTGACAAACCATTCATGGTACTGTTTAAATAACGGTCACCCAAACCACGCACATAAACGCTATTAGAACCTTCTTGCTTAGATATTCCTGAAATTTTAGCAACAGCGCCTGCAGCATCACTAACACCTTTTCTGGAGAGTTCCTGAGCTCCAATACTCTGCTTTATAGCAACAGCATTTTTTTGTTCTAATAATAATGCTGTTTCACTTTCGCGCTTAGTGGTAGTTGTTATAACAACCTCATCAAGCGATGCTGCACTAGCCCCCATTACCACATTAAGTTCTTTAACCTCTCCAGCAATAATCGTTATTTCTATTTCTTGAGTTTCATAACCAACAAAACTAAAAATCAAGGTATAAGTTCCAGCATCTAAATCTGCCAATTCATATAAACCATCAAAATCTGAGGTGGTTCCTTTTGTTGTGCCTTTTATTAATACGTTTGCAAACGCTAAAGGCTCATTATTATATTCTTTATCTGTTAATTTTCCTTTAACAGATCCTGTTTGCGCATAAGACAGCACAGTTGTAAAGAGTAGTAATAATAGTGTAAAATGTCTCATTATTTTGTTTAAATTTCTCGCTGCAAAGAAACTACCGTTTTGTAAACATTGTGTTACCTGACGATTAAAGAACTGTAATAAAAGTGTTAGCTTAACATTACCTAAAAGCTACTTTTTTAACAAGAAAGTTTACGGTTAGTTAACATTGCCTACAAAACACCTTGTTAACTTGAAAATTAGCTTCTATTATTATTTAATAGTCTAAAAAACAAAAGTCCTTTTTGTAAATACAAAAAGGACTTTTACTTATGCTAACTAAAAAATCTTCTAGTTGTTTCTAGTTGTTTTTTGTAGTAGTATTTTTTTGTTCTGAAGAAGCGTATACCATTGTTAAATCATCAAGAGATAAAACACTAGCACCTAATGATAATGTTATAGTATTTGTGTTTTTAGAATTTACTTCAGCTTTAATTTCTTTTGTTTCATATCCAGTGAAACTACAAACCAAAGTATAACTCCCTTCTTTTATGTTATCAAACTTAAAAACACCTTTTTCATCCGTCATCACTCTAGCTCCTGTTTCTTTTATAGTAACTTTGGCAAATAGTAGTGGATTATCACCTTCCTCTGCATCTGTAATTTTTCCATTAATAGTCCCGTTTTGTGCAGATGCAAACATCGTTACAAATAAAACCATAGTGAATAGAAAATGTTTCATAATTACTTTATCAAATTATTTGGTGCAAATAAACTAGTTTATTGTAATTAAGATGTTACCAAAGCATTAATCCTAAATGATTAAAATGTTACCCTAATGTTAAGAGATTAGACAATCATCTTTAGAGTAAAACTAATTGCGAATAATAAAAATAAGCTCCTATTAAGAACACATATAATAAAATGCTAAATTAGCTAAGAAGAAAGATGACACAAAAAGACAAACTTAGCGCTCAACGTATTTACTTAATTTTAGGAGGCTTGTTTATCACATCCTTGGTGGTATCTAACCTTATTTTTCAAAAGTTTTTTTATTGGCACCCGTTTGATATTGAGATTTTTGGAAGTAAGCTGTTTGAAATTTCAGTTGGTATCCTACCTTATCCCATTACATTTTTAATTACAGATTTAATAAGTGAAATCTATGGTAAAAAACGAGCTAATGATGTAGTAGTGGTTGGTATTTTTGCTTCATTGTTTTCATTGTTAATTATTTATGTAGCTATGCAGGTTCCTGCTACCTCTTGGTCTTATGTGGGTAATTTTTTGTTTGGTAGAGTTTTTGGAAATTCAGCTATAGCTGTATTCGCCAGTATGCTTACTTATTTATTTGCACAGTTTGTAGACATACAAATCTATCACTTCTGGAAACGCTTAACCAAAGGTAAACACCTTTGGCTACGCAATAATTTTTCTACATGGTTCTCGCAATTTGTAGACACCTTTACCATAGTATTTTTATTGTGCTCGTTTGGCATTATAGATTGGGCTAATTTTAAAGGCTTACTGGTTAGCGGATTCTTATTCAAGGTTTTTGTTGCTGTTTTAGATACACCGCTACTTTATTTAGGTGTGTTTTTATTTAGAAAACGCTTTAATTTAAAAGTAAACCAAGAGATAGATTTACTGTAACCATACCTGCTAGCAAGCCACTTACCTAGGTTAAATTTTTATTAAACTTTTAGTTACTTAGTCGTAAAACCTGTGTCTTACGTATATTATAGCAAAGTTTTAATTTATGAAGAAAGTCTTAAAGATTATCGGTATCACACTTTTAATTATAATTGCGCTTTTAATAGCCATACCTTTTGCTTTTCAGGGGCAAATTAAAGATATGGTTAAGCGTTTCATCAATCAAAATTTAAATGCCAAGGTAGAATTTAGCGATGTAAATTTAAGTTTTATTAAAAGCTTTCCTCAAGCCCATGTTAGTGTAAACGATTTGGTAATTACTAATTTTGAACCGTTTAAAGATGAAACGTTTGCCACGGCTAAAGACATTGCGTTTACCATGTCGATTAAAGAGCTGTTTAAAAACCCCAGCGACGACCCTATCATTATAAATTCTATTGCTGTAGAAGAAGCACTTTTAACCCTAAAAACGGATAAATTAGGCAACACCAATTACGATATCACTAAGGAAGAAGAAGGCAAACAAACCACGCCTGAAAGTGATGCCAGTTTTGCATTTAGCATTGAAGACTACAACATTAACAACAGTGCTTTTTCTTATATAGACGAAGGTGCAGATATTTTGATTCATGTAACCGAGCTTAATCACGAAGGCCACGGTACATTTTCTGCTGAAACCTCAGAATTGAACACGAAAAGTGAAGCCAATGTTAGCATTACATTAGACAGTACCAATTATTTGAGTAACAACCCAATAAAATTAGACGCTCTAATCGATTTAAATTTAGAAAACAAAAAGTACAGCTTTAAAGACAACAAAGGCTACATTAACGATCTCCCATTAGAATTTCATGGGTTTGTACAACAAGTTGATAACGGACAACAGATTGATATTACGTTTGAAAACCCAGAATCTGACTTTAAAAACTTTTTAGCTATAATCCCAAAAGCATACTCTAAAAGCATTGAAAACGTGCAAACCACTGGGGATTTTAAGGTAAAGGGTGCCATAAAAGGTTTAAGCTCTGAAGAAACCATCCCAAACATAGATATAAGTATTTCGTCCAACAATGCTTCCTTTAAATACCCAGATTTACCAAAACGGGTTAGCAACATTACCATAGACACCAAAATTAAAAATGAAACAGGAAATGTAGATGACACCTATATCGATATTAAAACCTTAAATTTTAAAATTGATGAAGATGTGTTTAAATCATCCATCACTTTGAAAAACCTCACTAAAAACATGTTAGTAAACGCTAACATTGATGGCGTTTTAAATTTAGCCAATATTACAAAAGTGTATCCTGTAGATCTAGAAAACACACTTACGGGGATTTTAAAAGGAAAAATAAATACTGCTTTTGATATGAACGCCATTGAAACCAATGCTTACAATCGTATTAAAAACAATGGTTCTGTTGATATTACAGATTTTGTATTTTCTTCTGAAGACATCGTGAACCCCATCCATATTTCGCAAGCAAACATGACCTTTAAACCTGGTACAGTAACACTTAATAATTTTAAGGCCAAAACTGGAGATAGTGATCTTGATGCTACAGGCACCATTAAAAACTTACTTGGGTTTTTACTAAGCGATAATACGCTAAAAGGTAACTTTAATGTAAACTCTAATACATTTAAGGTTAGTGATTTTATGTCTGAAGATGAAACTGTATCTGAAAATAACAAAACCACTACAGACGAGGAATCCCTTAAAATTCCGGCATTTTTAGATTGTACCATAAATGCTAATGCAAAAACTGTGTTGTATGATAATTTAAACCTTAAAAACGTTACAGGTACATTGTTTATAAAAGATCAAAAAGCAGAGTTACAAAATATGTCATCCTCTATTTTTGATGGGAAACTATCTATAAATGGTGCAGTAACAACAAAAGAAAAAACACCTGTATTCGATTTAAAATTAGGCGCTAATAATTTTGATATTGCCCAATCGTTTAAAGGCATGGAGCTCCTACAAAATCTTGCACCCATTGCTAAGTTATTACAGGGAAAATTAAACACTTCACTGAATCTTTCAGGATCTTTAGATAAGGATTTTTCTCCTGTTTTAAGCTCAGTTTCAGGAGACGCTTTGGCTGAGTTACTTACCACAAACATCAATACTAAAGATGGGCTCTTGAACAAATTGGAAAGCTCCCTAAACTTCATTGACTTTGATAAATTAGACTTAAAGGATATAAAAACGAAGCTAGAATTTGCAGATGGAAAAGTAGCGGTACAACCTTTTGATTTTAAGTATAAAGATATAGCTATTGAAGTTTCTGGAGCACACGGTTTTGATAAAACCATCAACTACAACGCAGTATTTAACGTACCTACCAAATATCTTGGTAGTGAAGTAAATCGACTTGTAGGGCAAATAAACGATACCGAGGTTAACAATATTACCATTCCTGTAACTGCTAATATTACTGGAGCTTTTACCAATCCTACGGTTAAAACTGATTTAACCAATGGTGTAAAAAACCTTACCAACCAACTCATTGAAATCCAAAAACAAAAATTATTAAATCAAGGTAAGGATAAAGTGAAAGACCTAATTGGTGGTGTAATTGGAGGTAATAAAACAAAAACAGATTCTATTAAAAAAGAACAAGATAATGTGGTTAAGGATGTGTTAAACGATATAATAAAGAAGAAAACACAAGATTCTACTACAACAGATAACACAAAATCTACCGAAGACGCAATTAAAAACGTGCTAGGTGGTTTGTTGGGTAAAAAGAAAAAGGATACGGTTCAATAATCGTTAAAGATATATCTAAATCTATTTCATATCCTCGTAATTATAATCAGGATATAGAAAGTGGTTATATGGAAATCGTGTAACGTGTATCTCTCTTACCTCATCATAAACCCGTTTTTTAAAATCTTCAAGATTGCTTTTGTTAATGGCCGAAATAAACAAAGCATTATTTCCTATTTTGCTCATCCATGTACTTTTCCACTCTTCAAGTGTATAGTGTCTTTTAGTTTTTTCGGTCTCTAAATCATCTTCAGTAATGGGCTCTGGTTGGTAAGCATCAATTTTATTAAACACCATAATAGTTGGCTTATCACTACTATTAATTTCCCCTAAAATTTTATTGACAGATGCTATATGTTCCTCAAAGTTTGGATGCGAAATATCTACTACATGTAATAATAAGTCGGCTTCCCTAACCTCATCTAACGTACTCTTAAAACTATCTACCAACTGTGTTGGTAATTTTCTAATAAACCCAACAGTATCACTTAACAAAAATGGCAAATTTTGAATCACTACCTTTCTAACAGTTGTGTCAAGTGTAGCAAACAACTTGTTTTCAGCAAATACTTCACTTTTGCTAACAACATTCATAAGCGTGGATTTACCTACATTGGTATAACCTACAAGTGCTACACGTACCATTTTTCCACGATTACCACGTTGCACTTCCATTTGTTTGTCAATGGTTTTTATGCGCTTTTTTAATAAGGCTATTTTATCACGTACAATACGTCTATCGGTTTCTATTTCGGTTTCTCCTGGTCCACGCATTCCAATACCCCCTTTTTGGCGTTCAAGGTGAGTCCACATACCTCTTAATCGTGGCAACAAATATTCGCATTGCGCCAATTCTACTTGGGTTCTAGCATAACTCGTTTGTGCACGTTGCGCAAAAATATCTAGAATTAGGTTGGTTCTGTCTAAAACTTTTACGTTTAGTATTTTACTAATGTTTCGCTCTTGTGCTGCAGAAAGTTCGTCATCAAAAATAGCAGTGTCAATATCATTTTCTTTAATAAATGCATTTACATCTTCCATTTTCCCAGAACCTATAAAAGTTTTAGGATTAGGCATATCCATTTTTTGAGTGAACCGTTTTACGGCATAACCCCCAGCAGTAAAGGTTAAAAACTCCAACTCATCCAAATACTCTTTAAGTTTGGCTTCGTCTTGATCTTTAGTTATAATACCAATTAAAACAGCTTTTTCTAATCCCATATATGCACTACTATTATAAAAAAATTGTGTTGACAAAGTTACGTAATTGCATGGATTTTATGTCTGAAAAAAAATCCTCGATATTTTAGTATCGGGGTTTCCTTTGAAACTGTCATTCTCGTGAATACGAGAATCTTAAATAAAGAATTTGTAAATTCTTTATTTTATTAATTTTAAGCCTATTTTTGACCCATGACAGACGATTTTGATGATATCCCAGTACGCCACGATATGCAAACTGTGGCCTTTTACAATATTGAAAATTTATTTGATTTAAGAAACAGTAAATTCACTAACGATAATGACTTTTTGCCGAATTCTGTAAAGCGATGGACTCCTAAACGCTACAAGAATAAATTGCGCAAATTAGGATTTGCCATTTCTAATATTGGAAGAGAAGAAACAGGAAAACATCCTGCCATTATAGGATTAGCCGAAGTTGAAAATGCAAGAGTTCTTGAAGACTTACTAGATTCTAAACACTTAGATGATTTAGATTATGACTATGTACATTTTGACTCTTTAGACGAACGTGGTATTGATGTGGCTATGATTTACGACACCAAAGTATTTAAGCCTTTACATACCGAAACATTTTCTGTAATCTTAACTGATGATGATGGCTCTCCTGATTACACACGCGACATTTTATTGGTTAACGGTAACTTAGATGGCGAACTTGTGCATTTAATTGTAAACCATTGGTCTTCTAGGCGAGAAGGGCAACAAGAAACCGAGTTTAAGCGTTTAGCTGCTTCTGAAAAGGTAAGTGAAATTATAGATGGAATAACCTCAAAAAATGAAGATGCTAAAATCATGGTTTTGGGTGATTTTAATGACGATCCTTACAATGAAAGTGTAAAACGCCTAACTGAAGACCACAGCTTGTTTAACCCCTTTGAAACTTTACGTTCCTTTACACGAGGCACTGTAAAACATAGGCGTCAATGGTTTGTGTTCGATCAAATTTTAATCTCTACCAACTTTTTTAAAAGCTCTAAAAAGGAATTTGAATTCTTTAAAGCCAACATTTTTGATGCCGATTTTTTAAAACAGTTTAAAGGACATTTTAAAGGTGCCCCTTTTAGAACTTATGTGGGCAAGAAATATAAAGGCGGGTATAGTGATCATTTTCCTGTGTATACTATTTTAAAAAAATAGTGGGTTTTAAAAACTCTTAGCGATACCAATACCTATAGAAATAGCATAATTACCATCAAATTTCTGGTCGTAGAAAAGGTTGGGCGCTACATCCCAATGATGCGATAACTCCAAGTCGTATTCCACACCCATTCTTACTAGGGACTGTACATCCCCCCTTTCTGAGATTAATCCGGGCCCTACAACAAATTCCCAATGCTCCACAGGATTCCACAATACATCCAGAGTTACAACTAAAGGGCATTCCCGTTCTATATTCATACCATCTACTGCTGGACTTACTTCTTTAGATATTAACTCAATATCACTAAAAACACCAACTCCCCAACGTTTACTTAACCAATACTCATAATCTAACCCAAAAGTAGGTATAGATAGTATTTCGTTATTTTCTAAGGAAATATAAGAATGTGCTAAAACAAAGGCTATTCGATGTTTTTTATCTCTTTGGTTTGTATCTTCTTTGTGGCTTGTTGCTTCATGCTCTTGGGAAATACCTAAACCGCCAATTAATAAAACTGTAAATACGGTTATTAATTTACGTTTCATTTTTTAAATAGTTTTATGTTACAACAAAACTATTCCTACCCATTTTAAAATTTAATGACTTATATCAGTATTGATGGATTAAAAACAAAAATCTTTATTACTGTAGGTAATCGACACTCACATCATCTAACTCATAAACACCATCAAAACTATCTTGACCACCTCCTGTATATTTAAAAGCAATATGAATGGTACCTGAAAGACACGATAAATCTACATTTCCTGAAGGTAACCATTCCACAAAAGCATCGCTATCCTTTACCACATAAGCATCAGTTAAAATTTGCCATGTGGCTGCAACTACCCCTTCCTCTGTACCATCCCAATCATCAGCATAAAACACTTCCATGTAACTGCTGTCTGCACGACTATTAGAAGTTTTAAAACGTAAAGTCTCTCCATCCTGAGTATCCAAATTGATAGCTGGTGTAATTAACCAACCAATATTACTGCTATCGCCAGAACTGGCAGATTGAAATCTACAGGAACGCCCTAAGGAGGCATTTGTGGCCGTAGAAGACCATGCTTCCCATGCCTCAGTACCTACTTCTATATAATTTGTCCAGCCATTACCTTCAATGGGACGGTTGTTACGTTGTGACTCAAAATCTTCAAAAAATAAATTTTCCGTCCCAAAACTTGATGCTATACCACATGAGAATTCTAGAGGATCGCAACGCTCTGCACTTTCAAAATTAAGATCAGATGAGCTATTAAGAAGCATCACGTTAAAATCATCTCTAAAGTCCCTACTGTAAATCCCAACCATACTTCCATTGCCCTGCGGTACAATCAAGGATTTAAAATCTGAAAACGTACTGGTTTGCATAATGATTTGCACTCCAGAATCGCAACTTTCCAGGACTCTAAAACCATCAAATTCATCAAACGATTCGCTGGCAAACGTCGCCCCACGTTCAAAACGATTAAGTTGCATATTATTTAGTTGAATTAAGGTGTTTTCATCGGCCGTGGTTAACTCTTGAGGTTCTGCAATCTTGGGTTGAATCTCCGCAATCGTATTAGTTCGCAACACAATATCTCGATATTCGGAAGCTTGGATTTGCTGTACCTCAACACCATTACCTTTACCAATGGTTATCACACCACTGGTTTCTCCAATGGTTAAACCTTGTAATTTCACAAATACTCTTTGTCCAAATTGGTAGGTGTCAGAAAGACTACTTTGATTAATGTCTATCTTAAAGCCAAGCCTAGGATCGTTATCTGGGTTACTGTCATCTGTTTTATTTTGAATAATCAATTCCTCAAAGAAGTTACCTCCTTTATCTGATGATACTACATACCCCTCAATATACACATCATCTTCAATCATCACAGTGCTGTTTCCTCCATTTACAGCTTGTTCATACAGGGATTGCATTGCTTTAAACGTAGTGATTTTTTCTACAGGAATATCTGGATCCTCTGTAGCAATATTTGGGACATTAAAATCATCATCTTGTACACAACACCATCCCAGTAACACCAGCATTCCCATTAAAAGATTGTTAAATTTTTTCATAATATTATATTAAACGAAAGCCCCTCCTAACCTCCCCAAAGGGAAGGAACAAATTACGCAAGAGTGCGCATTCCCCTCCTTTGGAGGGGTTAGGGGAGGCCTAAAATCTATAATTAACATTCAAAAAATACGTTGCGCCTCTACCATACCAGTATTTTGATCCAAATACTGGTGTATCCAAAGCTTGGTCGTCCCGTAATTGTCTAAAATTGGCATTTCGTCCCTGCTCAAAACCTCCTGTTCTAAACACCTCATCCAACACGTTATTTACACTTGCAAATACACTTATATAATCACTTCCTATTTTCCATGATTTTCCACCTACTAAATTCACAACCATATAATCATCAAAACGTTCTTGTTTTAATAATTCTCGTGCTAAAGCTTCATCATAATCATTAAATACATTACCATCAAAATCTGTAGTAAAGTTTAAAGAGCGTGTTAACGGACTCACATCAATGTAAGTATTTGTAAAAATATTTGCCGTAGCTCCAAACCACCAAAAATCTGGGTCGCGGTATTCGAATCCAACAGCATACGCACGATGTGGCCCTGCAGCAATTTTGTAGTTTTTAAGATTAGATTGTCCAAAATCCTTAAAGCCATTTACAAAACCAGCAGCAATAGATTCATCATCAGCCTCTGTTGTTAAAAATAGATTAGGGTTATTGGCGTACGTAAATTGCCCCACAGAAGCCACGCCTTTTAATTTAATAGTTGGTGTTACCTGTGCTTCCAAACCTAGTTCTACTCCAATATGTTGCTTATCTATTCCCTGCAATATCTCTTGGATAAACGCTACGTTATCGCCACCAATGCCATCAGCAAAGAAAAAAGAGATTTCATTGGCATCCCTAATTTTGGTATAATATCCTGTTAATTTTCCCTTTATAATTGGCGAACGAAAAACATAACTCGCATCGGCTGATAGTATTTTTTCTTCTGTAATATTTGGTACAACATTGTGATTCTCTCGTGAATTGGAATATGTATTTCGTAGTGATGGTGCCCTGGCAACATAACCTCCATTAAAATTTAGTAAGTGTTTCCCTGAAATTTTATAGGTTACTCCTGCCTTAGCTCCAAAACCTGTAAAGTGCAATTGCTCTCCTTTTCCTAAAGAATTATCTGGGAATGCCCCGTTTTGATACAACCCTTCTCTTTGATATTGGGTGCTAGTAACACTTCCAGACATGAAAACATCTACCTTATTATATCGAAATTGGGCTTGGGCAAATCCACTAAACACATTGGCAAACAAGTTGTAGTTATATTTAAATTTATCGCCTACACTTACCAATCTATTAGGGTTTTGCAAATCGTTTTGCGCATCATTAGTATCATCTGCAAACTGATCAACATCAAGATATGTTTCTGCTCCCAATAAATCTAAAACCTCAGCAAAATTCTCTGATTTCAGAAATTGAGCACTTAACCCTGCATTTAGAATAATATGATCATTTATTTCTGAATTTAAAATAGAATTAAATGTAAGTTGTGTATCGTCCACCCGATCTTCATATAGTGCATATCTTGCATTTCCACCATTTTGGGTATTTAAAATATTAGCTTCATAAAACGTATTCCAATCCACCTGACCATCATTTTGAAACTCTTTTAACGCTAAAAAAGCAAACTGTAAATCGTTAGGAAAGTTACGTTCAAAATAGCTTGGTAGGTTTTGATAGTAAGCAGCACTGGGGTTAGCGCCTCCTCCTTCTGGAACACCATTTACCAAATCTGTACCATTATTATCCAAACGGCTGTTACCCAGTTTTCCAAACTGATAGGCTGCATTGGTATTTAATTTTGTTTTTGGTGATACATTCCAATAATGATGTAACATAAAAATAGGCTCTTCTACTTCTTTGATACGTGAGTTTCGTTTTTTGCCATCTTGCCAACCCCAATATTCGTTATACCTAATGCCTTTAATATTAAAAACCTCTTGTGTATTTGGCGATGATTTTCCTCGACGGTTAGGTGCATAAATACCTGTAAAACCCACACTATGTTTCTCATTAAGTTTCTTCTCTACGGATAGAAAAATAGAATTAGCATCATAGAGCGTAGCATCTTGATAACCCTCATTGCCCCAACGTCGGCCTATGGAAATAGTATATGCCCAATTATTTTTTAGTAAGCCAGATGCATAGGTTGCCATTAAACGATTGGTGTAACTTCTATTTGAAGAAGAATAGGTTAGGCGACCGCCAGCTCTAGCCCGAGATGCCCTAACATTAATATTTGTTGTACCTAAAACACCTCCAAAATTATAGTCTGATGGTGCCAAACCTGTGGTTAGTTCCTGATTTCGCATCACATCATTCAAACCTCCCCAATTACTCCATTGTGGCCTACCGTTGAATAGTTTATTCATTGAAATACCGTTGATAAGTATTGTACCGTTTTCAGAATCTAAGCCTCTTAATCTGAAAAAGGATTGGCTAAATTCAAAAGCAGCTGTACGCTGAAATACATCTAAAGATGAAGCTAATAGACCTGTAATATTATCAGCACCTAAAGCATCATTATCCAGCTCATCATCTGATAATGTAATGGTAAATAAATCTTGACTTTGAGACGCATCTCGCTCTAGAGTCATATCGCTAATATCAACCGCTTGCCCTTCGTTTACTATGATTGGAAAACGTTTTTCGGTATAGCCTGTTTTAGAAATTTTAAGTATTTGTTCTCCAAAGGGTACATTAGTATCAAAGATAAATTCTCCTTGAACATCTGTGAGCATTACTAACTCCGTACCTTCTACCTCTACCGTAACATTTAAAATAGGCTGAAAAGATACCGCATCCTTAACACTTCCCTTAATAACAGCTTCTTGAGAAAAACCAAAAAAAGTAAAGCATCCGAATAAAAATATGAGGGTAATTTTATTCATATCTAACGGCTCTGTATAAACTTTGTTGCGTGTTTGTTTAGCTAAAAGTAAGCAAATTATTATTGATTAGAGAGTCCGCGAAAACTTTGACAAGTGAGCAAAAAACTAGCAATACAATTAATACCTTTTGTGTGTAGGCTCTTTTTCTATTAATTCCAATGTTTCTTTGACGAAATCTGTCTTTCCTATTACATACGAGCCTCTATCGTTTTTAAACTTAGACGCTAATTCAATTTTTAAATCTTCGTATGCTTTTGCTCGTTTTTTATTCGCATTTAGATAGTCTCGAAAGTTTATTTGTTTCCACATCACATTATCTTTCGGACACATATGAATATGAAAAATCTGTTCTTTTTTTCCATCAATATTATATCCTTTTCCAAATGTTGAATATTCCTCAATATTTTCTCTTGCAGGAACTTTGAAATGAGAATAGCCCAATTCAGTGAATTGGTCGATTAATTGTTCGTCAAACAATAAATCTTTTGGAATTTCAATCATTAAGTCGATATACGGTTTAGATTTTATTGATGTAATTGAAGAACTTCCAAAGTGCTCAATTCTTAATATTATTTTTTGTCCTACCTTTTCTAAAATCCGCTGTTTTTCGTTTTCATAGATATTTTTCCACTCAGGATTATGGTCAACCAATTCAATCGGGAAAAGTGTATTCCAGTCCTCTTTGGTTAAATCGTATAATGTTTTTTTCACTGTTTTTCGATTGGGTTTTTAGCTTACGTTCAATATTGAGACATCAATAATAAGAAAAAGTAACTGATTGATTCCAATAAATTTAAATCATTAATTTAACTTTGGCTTGGGTTTTGCGATATAAAAACCACAACTTTTAAAGCATGAATTTTTTTAAACTTACTTGTTTTATCATTTTTTTAAGTGCCTCTTTATCTTCATTTGCGCAGGATAAAACATTTAAAATACACACTATTGCTTTTTACAATTTAGAAAACTTATTTGATACTATAAACGATCCTTTAAAATTTGATGAGTATAGTCCTATTATGGAATTAAAAGCGAATAGAGAAAACGTTTACCTCCAAAAAATAAAAAACATGGCTCGTGTAATATCTGAAATTGGAATGGAAGACACTCAAAACGCTCCTGCTATACTTGGGGTTTGCGAAGTTGAGAATAGCACTGTTTTAGAACATCTTATTAATGATTCCCTTTTGATTAAAAAAGACTATGGTATTGTACATTATGATTCGCCTGATGCGCGTGGAATAGACGTGGCCTTATTATATCAAAAAAACTTATTTACACCTACCAATTCAAGAACCTATGAATTAAAGATTTACGACGATCAGGATGGAACGCGTGTGACCACAAGAGATCAATTGGTTGTAAGCGGACAATTGGAAGATGAGATAATTCATATTATTATAAACCACTGGCCTTCTAGACGAGGTGGAGAAGCCAGAAGCAGACCAAAACGTATCGCTGCAGCTAAATTAAACAAACATATTATAGATTCGTTGCAAACCCAAGACCCCTATGCCAAAATATGTATCATGGGAGATTTCAACGACAATCCTAATAATCCTAGTATAAAGCATATATTAAATACGGAAAGAAAACGAAAAAATGTACGTTTTAAAGGTTTGTATAACCCTTACGAAAATTTTTATCGAGATGGCTTAGGCACAACAGCTTATAGAGATAACTGGAGCTTGTTTGACCAAATTATAATATCCAAACCCCTATTAGAAAAAGAGTATTCGTCTCTTAGGTATTACAAAGCTGGTGTTTTTAACAAAAACTATTTAATTACGTCGAATGGAAAATACAAAGGATACCCTTATAGAAGCTGGAACTACAGTGGATTTAGCAATGGCTATAGCGACCATTTTCCTGTTTATATGTATTTGATTAAAGAAGTCCCAGCAGCGCTATCGGACACCTCTCCTAAATAGAACAACTTAAAAAAACTGTCTTTAACTGAAAAAATATCTTTAGCTTAACCAAGTGCTCCATGGTATTCTTGATAAGAATAGCACTAAAGCTATTGTATAAAAAACAGCAATTGTTTTTAATTTAGGTGCAGATGTTAACTTCTTTTTATGTTTTGAATAGCCTATTGTTATCAAAGCTACAGCAATGATATTAATGGTTGGGTGTTCTACAAGATATAGTCTATTTACAGCATCTTTCATAACACCTCCCATACCTAATTCGCTAAAAAGTTGAAGTCTAGGTGAGACAAAATACAGAACCAACCCTATTAATAATTGAATGTGTGAAACAATCAATGTAAATAATGAAATTCTAAAATCTTTGGGACTGTATTCTTTCTTGCCAACAGATTTTGCAATAGCATTAATTACGGCAATTACTAAAACTAAAAGCACTAAATATGCCCAATAAGAATGTAATACTTGAATTGTTTCGTACATGGTGTTTCATTTAAATTATTGTCAAAAATAGTGATTTTAGTTTACAAAAAAACCGCTTCTTTCGAAGCGGTTTAATAGTATAATGTATTTTTATTGCCATTTGTTTTCTGCAGGGTCACCACCCCAAATCAGAGTTGCTAAATACGGATTATCAATAAATGGGTTACGATTGCCCTGAGCGGAAAAAATAACTTCATTGCGTTGTATTTCAAAAGGGGAAACTGGGTCTTCCACATTCCATTTTAAGAATAACTCTGCGGTTCCTACTTTTTCGATTTTTTCTCTATATCTCACGTTAAGATATAAAATCATTCTAGCCACATCGCCTTTCCATTCATCACCAGGATACCATCCATCACCAATTCTTTGGTTAGCACCGCTACCATCTACAAATGGCAGGTTACTTCTATCACTATTTACATCGGCATCCACTGACCTTAAATGATGTAAATCTGTTACAGCATCTGCAAGTCTTAGTAAAGATTGTGGATATACATGTTCGGTATTAAAAGTTTGCGGTTCGTAATCATTACTACTAGAGGTATATTCTTCCCAATACCTGCTTTCCCCAGTATACATTAAAGTTACATTATCAGGATTAGACAAATCTTCGTCAGCGTCATATAAATAATCATGTCTTCTACCATAAGACAAAATATTAGTATGATTGTCTACCGTATGCTTTCTTACAGCGTCATAATTTTCCTCTGCATCTTGGTTTAAATTAAGTGTTGCGTAATATAATTCCAACTCAGCTGGTACATTTAAACCTAAACCTACATCTATAGTTGGCCTGTCATCGCTAGCGCACCCAATAAAACAAGTCGCTATGAGTATTAAAAAAAATCTTTTCATTTATGTATTTTTAAATTATATATTATTGGTAAACCCATTCACCCATTTCATCTTTAATTACTGCGAAGTCTTCAGTAGTTCTCGAACCATTAAAAACATCAATAGTTACAATGTATTTCTGCCCAACCTCAGCTCCAGGATTAATGTTATCTAACACTACAGCGATAGCCTCAAGCACCATTTCATTAGTCCACTCTGCACTGTTACCTGCCCTTCTATCCATATTTCCGAAATCTGCCATACTACTCGTAGCATCTGGATAGGCCGTTGATAATGCCTCAATTATGGCATCATAATCAGAACTGCTCATGGCGTATTTAATGGTATTATCTGGTATCCATTTATTGCCATCGTGTCCAAATTGTAACTGAGTTTGGTGCGGTGTCCACTTACCATTAATAAATGTATAAGAATTACCTCTTAACACAGTACTTCCGTTAAAAAATCTGTAAATTAAAAATACTTGATCTTCCTCTTGAGCAAAATTATATGGCGGTGTATTATCCAAAAATCTAGGTAAAAAATCTTCGGGAGCAACCGAATTACTAAAGTTATCAAATCTACCCGGTCTTCCACTTTCTTCTCCCATACCATCGTAATCTGATGAACTAAGATAATAAGACTCTTCATCCAATTCCCAACGAGATCCATTGTATTTGTAATATGCACCTTTTCTATCGGTATCACCTTCTACCCCAATAGTTTTTATTGCGAATGATTCTACCCTCCATCTTGGTGAGTCATCATCTGTAGAGGAATATTTGAATGCAACATGAATGGTTTCTCCATCATAAGCAGAAAAATCTAAATCTGGGGACAAAGTTAAGTTGCCATAAGCCGTTTTGTCAAAATCCAGCACTGTCCAAGTAGCTGCCATAGGATCTGTTCCAGTCGTATAGTTTGTAGATACTATAATATCAAATAAATCGATTGGGCTACCAAATAAGTCGATTTCTTGATTGATTTGAAACCTTAAGTCTGTTTGACCAGTTAGATCGATCTCTGGAGAAATCAACCAATCCTCATTTGCAAAAGCACCACTCTGAAAACCAGAACCTTGCACGTTTGCGGAACCTACTGTCCAACCCTGAGTCCCAAGAAAATCAATATTTTCGAAATCATCATAATTGGTGGGAAATGATGCTTGATACACGTTGGCAAGACCAACAACAGGGGCTTCAAAAAACTGCTCATACCTTGCTAAAACATAATCACCATCCATAGGTGAGTCAATCTCAACATCCAGAATATTAGGAATATAATCATCTGAATTAACCTCTGGCCAAAACGCTGCACCCTCATCTCCTGTGGTAGCATAATCATCAAGGTCTAATTGATAAATTGTGGCATTTGTATAGGCCTCAACTTCTTGTAAATCTGTACCAAATTCTACTTCATAACTTACCAATACGGAAGACCCTTTACCCCAAGTTGGATATAAGTTTGATAGGTAATCTGGAATCAATTCTTTAGCATCATCAATAGATTCAAAAAAACTATCAGCAACACCAATTTCTTCGTAGTCGTCATCTGAAAGGGTAATTTCGGTATTCCCAACAACAGTATTATCTAGACCCAACTCATCATAAGTATCTTCTAGTGATCTTTCACACGATACTAGAACAAGAGCTAGTATCATAATTAAGTTTATAATTTTTTTCATTTCGTAGCTTTTTTAGAAATTAATTTTCGTACTTATACTAAAGGTTCTTCCTTGTCCGAAGAATACTAAAGCAGTAGCAGCATCGTTATCTACACCATCATCTGCTCTGTTTATAAACTCCTCATTAAACAAGTTGTTAATTCTTCCTATAATCGAGGCATTAAAAGGACCAAATTCAAAATCATGTTTTAAAATTACGTCAGATAAAAAGTAACTAGGTACTTTCCATGGTTTGGTTTCTAAAGTTGCCTCCGAGTTTCTAGATTCCAAATTGAAATCTGCATAATATCTATCGTAATAATTGTAATCCCATGTAAACGATGTTTTAGGAGATATTCTTACCTGCAAACCTAGAGCAGATGTTGTTTGCGCAGAACGTCCAACAGGAACTCCTTTTAGGAAAATATCGGTTGTTCTAACATTTCCTTCAGAATCAAGGACAGGGTTTCTATCAATATCGAAAAATGGAACATCTATTACGTTATTATTCCAAGTCCAATCTCCAAAAGACACCATACCTGTTAAAGTTACAAAATCAAAAGGACGGTATTCAAAATCTACTTCTACACCCTGGTGCAAAGCTTCCAAACCATTAATATTTGCAGTTATAAGGTTTTCTCCAGTTCCTTGATCTGAGGTCAACGTTCTATTTTTCCAAATAGTGTTGTATACATTCACATTTGCCGCTAATTTTTCCGAACGTAAACCATAACCAATTTCAAAACTTGTTATTTTTTGATTTTCTACACCTGCATTAAAATCATCATTACTAAAGTTTAACCAAACATCATCCAAAAACGGTACTCTTTCGAAGTAGCCCGCATTGAAAAACACGTTATGCATACTATCGAAACGGTAACTTGCACCAAATTTACCTCCAACGGCAAAAAAGTTTTCAGCATCTGTTAATTGTGCAGGATCTTCATCTAATTTTTGAAAGAAATCTTCTCTTTGATACCTGCTATTATTAAAATTGACTGCTGCGAACGCTGTAAAATTATCTTTATCATATTCTGCTTGAGCAAAACCACCAATCCATTGATGATAACCTTTATCGTGATAGTTTATTTTGTCTCCTACCAAAGTAGCTCTATTAGGGTTATTTATATCATCATTGCTTAAGAAATATTGACCTCCTAACAAATCTGTTACTTCTTGGAAGTGCTCACCAACATAATAACGATAATCTGCACCTACGTTCAAATCTATATAATCATTTAGCTCTGTATTTAAAACACTAAGAGCCCCTAACCATACATGATCGTTTCTACTAGCCCTTAGGATAGCATTAGAACCTTCCGCACCTCTAGCAATATTTTCATCTACTATTCTATCTAAATTTACGGGTCCAAAATTCCCTATCTTATAATCCACATTAGTAAACTTACCTTGTTCGTCTCCAGCAGTTCCACCACCTCCACCTGTACCAGTAGATCCATAAAAAGATGTAGATAATGTAGTGATATCGTTTATTCTCCAATAGTGATTTAGAGATGCCAAAGGCTTATGATAAAAGTTATCTTCTATGTTTGTTATTTGTCCGTTTTTAAAACCCCAATCTGGATTATAACGAATACCTCTCTCACTCTTTCTATAATCATTTATTAAAGAGCGGTTTTGGCGCTGGCCATGGCGTTGTTTAGCCCCAAATACATTAAATGCAAATTTGTGTTGTTCATTTAATTTGTATGATATATTCAAAAAGTAAGATACAGCATTAAAGTTAGTACCATCGGCATAAGTGGCGTCACCAACTGTTCTGTCGGCATAAGCTGTTACCGCTATACCATTTTCTTGAAGTCCGGTAGATACCTTAGCGCCATATCTGGTATAACCATCATTACCAACATCAAAACCAACAAACCCTCCTTTTTCTGAATCTGTAGATTCAGTAATCGTGTTTATCGTACCTCCAATAGAAGGCACAGCTATTTTAGCTGCCCCTAAACCTCTTTGCGATTGTATAGAAGATGTAACGCTTCCTAGACCTGCCCAATTACTCCAAAACACACGCCCATTTTCCATATCATTTACAGGAATACCATTTATTAGTACGGCAACATTCTCAGAGTTAAAACCCCGCATGGTTACTTCTCCATCTCCAAAACCACCACCGTTACGTGTTACAAAAACACCTGGCGTGGATTTTAAAATTTCTGGAAACTCTTGATTACCAAGTTTTAATTGGATACTTTCCTTTCTTACAGTAGACACTGCAACCGGTGTTTTTCTATCAACCGCAACAGATGCAATAATTTGAATTTCCTCAAGACCTACTTGATTAGACTCCATTTCTACTTTACCTAAAGTAGCATCGCCAGAAAAGGCAATTGTTTTAGAATTGTAACCAATATAGGTTATTACAATTTCCCCTGAGGTTGACTCTGTGGTAATCGTAAAATTACCATCAAAATCTGTAGTTACCCCATTAGTAGTACCCTTCTCAATAACATTTGCACCTGGGAGCGGCAGATTTGTACCTGCCTCCACAATGGTACCTGTTATGGTACTTTGCGCCGTAGCAACAGTAATAAAAAACAAAACTGTTACCAAAAACAAAAATTTAGTAGTTTTTTTCATAATTTTTGAAAAATTATTTAATAATTTGAAATTAGTCAGTGCAAAAATACTGATATTTAAAAGAAGTATATTATTTAAATGTTAATAATTTTAACATTTATTATTAACAAAAAAGCACCGATATTCACAATATCGGTGCTTTTATTAAGAATTTTATAACGTTTTAAGAGATTTGCTTATAATATGCTAAGAGATTTGAAGTAGAACTATCATGCTCATTTTGGGCTTCTCCAACAAATTCTTTCAATATTTTACTTGCCAATTGCTTTCCTAATTCCACACCAAATTGATCATAACTAAAGATGTTCCAAATAACGCCTTGTACAAAGATTTTGTGTTCGTACATAGCAATAAGTTTACCTAAACTTTCTGGTGTTAACTTATTAATAAATATGGTGTTTGTTGGTTTATTCCCTTCGAATATCTTAAATGGAATAATTGCTTCTTTTGTATCTTCTGCAACAACTTGTGTTTTTGTTTTTCCATTAAGAAGCGCTTCTGTTTGTGCTAAGAAATTTGAAATAAGCTTATCTTGATGATCTTGGTTTCCATGCAGTGATTTTACAAAACCAATAAAATCTGCTGGAATAAGTTTTGTACCTTGATGTATTAATTGAAAAAACGCATGTTGCGAATTGGTTCCTGGTTCTCCCCAAATTAACGTTCCTGTTTGATAACTTATTGGGTTACCATTTCTATCCACACTTTTTCCATTACTTTCCATAATGCCTTGTTGCAAATAGGTGGCAAACTGATTTAAATATTGAGAATAAGGAATGATTGCTTCACTTTCGGCATTAAAAAAGTTATTGTACCAAATGCTTATTAACCCTAAAATTACTGGGATATTACTTTTAAAATCTTCGTTTTTAAAATGCTCATCCATTTTATGGGCTCCTTCTAACAAACTGGCATAATTATTATAACCAACTGCCAAACTTATGGATAGCCCCACTGCACTCCATAGGGAAAAACGGCCACCTACCCAATCCCACATCGGGAAAATATTATCACTGTCTATTCCAAATCCTGAAACTGCATCTAAATTCGTAGATACCGCTACAAAATGCTTTGCGATATCTTGTTCTGATGCTGACTTTAAAAACCACGATTTTATGGTATTGGCATTTGAAATAGTTTCTTGCGTAGTAAACGTTTTGGATACTATAACGAATAATGTAGTTTCTGGGTCTAGTTTTTTTATAATCTCATTCACATGATCTCCATCTACATTGCTCACAAAATAGGTGGTTAGATGATTCTTGTAATACTGCAGCGCATCTACTACCATGGCTGGCCCTAAATCGGAACCACCAATACCTATATTCACTACATGGGTAAACGGTTTACCTGTATAGCCTTCTCTTTCTCCATTTACCACTTCATTAGTAAAGGCTTCTATTTTTTGTTTTACTTTGTAAACCTCTGGTATTACATTTTCTCCATTTACAGTTACGGTTGCTGATTCTGGTGCTCTTAAGGCGGTGTGCAATACTGCTCTCCCTTCTGTTTCGTTTATGATATCGCCTGTAAATTGACTTTGTATGGCATCCTTTAGCTTTACATCTTCAGCCAATTCTAAAAGATAGTTAAGTGTTTCTTCGGTAATTCTATTTTTTGAAACATCTACATAAAAATCGTCCCATTTTATGGTAAACGTATTTGCTCTATCCTTATCCTGAGCAAATAAATCTTTCATGTGAAGATTTTTGGTGTCTTCAAAATGAGTTTTAAGCTTTTTCCAAGCATCTGTGGTTGTTGGATTTATGTTTGGTAATGCCATATTATGAATTTGATTGGTAAATTACAGTTTCATCTTTTAATTCTTCTGTAATTTGAGGTTTAAAATTTATATTATCTAGCTTGTACTTTATAGGTTGAATAAACTCTAAATACTTCACTTTTAAAGAATCTGAAATGGGTTTTGCTTCTGGTAATTTTTGCTTAAATGGATCTACTTGTTTACCATTCTTCCAGAAGCGATAGCATACATGGGGACCTCCTGTATTTCCTGTCATTCCAACCCATCCAATTACATCGCCTTGCTTTACAAACTGCCCCACTTTGGCCTTTCGCTTACTCATATGCAAATACTGTGTTTCGTAAGTGGCATTATGACGAATTTTTACATAGTTTCCATTACCTCCTCTTCGTTCTGATCTTGTTACGGTACCATTAGCGGTCGCCATAATAGGCGTACCTATAGGTGCCGCAAAATCTGTACCCTTGTGAGGCCTTACACGATACCCATAAACCGCTATACGTCTCTTTAAATTATACCGAGATGATATTCTGCTGAATTTTACTGGCGCTTTTAAAAATGCACGTCTTAAATTTTTGGCTTCCTCATTAAAATAATCTACAATTCCCTTGGTGGTATCCGTCATAAACTCAAAGGCATAAAAGGGCTCATGGTTGTGTTCAAAATATGCCGCTTTTACTTTATCTACTCCTGTATAAATGGTATCGTCTATATATTTATCTGTATATATTACTTTAAATCTATCGCCTTTCTGAAGCCTTCTAAAATCAATAGTCCATGCAAAAATTTCATCGGCCATTTTATATGCCAAACGCGGACTTAATCCTTGCTCTTCTAAGGTAAGTGAAATATTGTCTTCTATAACACCTGTAGCTGTTTTTTCTACATATTTAATAGGTTTTCTGCTTCTATAAGCTTGAATGGAATCCTGAAAGTTTATTACCACATAATCCTCTAAATTAGGCTGATATATAAAACATGTGGCTGTTTCCAAAGAATCTTTTGCACATAATAATGTATAAGGTTTCCCCACTTGAAGCCCTCTTCTAATATCAAAGGTGTCTTTGGCTTTTTCTGCTATGTTAAAAATTTTAGGATACCCAACATTGTTACGTTCTAAAATAACTCCAAAAGTATCGCCACTCCGGATAGTATCTCGTTTAACAATATAATCGTCCAATGTAAATCCAAATTCAATGTTTGGCTCTGGCGCTTCTATAACAGCCAAGTCTTGTGTTTCAATTTCTGTTTTTGGTTCACTTTTACAACCAAAAACAGCAACTATTATAATTAGAAATACTAAATATTTGTCCCCCAATCTTCTATTTCTTTTTCTGTCCATAAATCTGGAAAAAATATTCTTTTTTGATATTTTGGATGCATATACTTTACCCATTCGCTACCTCCTGTTGCTTCTGCTGTTTCTCCTCCTATATTTAAATAGTGGTTTGCCGTGTTATAATGTGCCATTACCCATTTTACATTTACGGTATAATCGTAATGCCTCATGGCTTTTACCAAAGCTTTATCTTTTCTATCTTTTTCTGGAAGCCTTTTGTATTTAGACCATAAGTTTTTGTCTTCGTATGTTTTAGAAAATCTTATAAACTCGTCTTTGTAACGTTCTTCAAAAGCTGATAGAGTGTAGGTCTTTTTACCTGTTTCATAGTCTTTACCAGCAGATTGCCAGTACAATTGTTCAAAGGCATTATTACAACAAATATCTTTGCTTACTTTATCCCTAAAACGTTTATCTATAAGATTAATTAATTCTGTAGAGCCGAATTCTACAAGTCTATACTGAGCACTTTGAAATCCACTAGCTGGCGTCAACGTGGTTCTAAATTGATTGTATTGTTCTATATTCATTCCATCTTTCATGATACTGAAAGAGGACGTAAGCACATCAAAATAACGGCTTATACGCATTATTTTATCTGTGAAAACTTCAACTCCAAAATTATTTTCTGCTACCTGCTCAATCTCAGAAAGTATCATTTTAAATAGCAATTCGCTAATTTGATGATACATAATGAACACCTTTTCATCTGGAAAATTGGTTCTGGGTTTTTGCAGATTCAATAACACATCTGTTTGGATGTAGTCCCAATAACTAATTGGTTTACTATGAAGCAATCCTTCTAAATGAACTTCTAAATCTTGATCTATGGAATCGTACTTGGCTTTTAGTTGGTTGGTTATATGAGAGTCTGATTTCATTAATTTTTAACAACTATTTGAAACGGGTGCTTCAACCCTTTAAAGGCTTCTAAGTCTGCTCTAAGCGACCCCACAGCCAAATCTGCTTTGATGCGCAAAGGTACTTTATTTTTGTCTTTTGACACCCATAGCGTTAAACTTTCTTCCTCCTTAAACACTCGTCCTGCCATTACATAAGGTCTAAATTTTAAAGCTTTTACATCTCCAAAATCTGTATCAATAATTTCCTCTCCTAAATATTGCAATTTAAACCCATAGTTTTCTTCATCAAAAAACATATCTACTTTAAATTCATCACCCACTTTAAGTTTAGTTATATCTATACTATTACGTAAATAGTAGTAGGTTGATACCATGTCTTGAATATTGGGCTTTGTATCTATTACTTTTTTTGTTTTGTGCTTTCTATTATTCACATGGGCTTTTTGGTTCTCATGGTCAAAATCAATTACTATATCTTTGGTATGCCCTCCTTCATCAATATTACGCACAAACTTATATGGCATAATGGTGTTCTTATCAAAATAACTTTCATACCTGTCTTTTACCTTAAAAAACCATTTAATCATGCCTGTTGTCCACCCTTTTCCAACAACATGGTACACCTCTTTATCCCCTAACTTAGAGTCCTTAACAGCAAGGGTTGCATTTCCTGCTTTTAAAAAACCGCTGTAGCTCATCTTAAATTTAAACCATTCGCCATCTCCAAAAGCGGATTCTTGTTGCGCAGAAGACATCTGAGCAACAGAGAAAGCTATTAATATAAGTAGTAATTTTTTCATTTTATTTGGGTAATTATAATGTAACTTCTTCTCGCAAAATTTATTGTTTTATTTTAGAAATTACAATTACTATTCCAAAAATAGAAATTTTATCCAAAACCCTGCTGTATCAACTGTTATAGTTATGTTAGAATATGATTTGCAAACCTCTTTTTAAAATTGGTATGCTCACATTTTTGATACAGTTCGATGTATGTGTGTAATTAATTAAAACCAAAATTTATGAAACGACACACATTAACCGTTTGTTTATTATTTCTTGTATCTGCAACCACTTTTGCTCAAGATTTTAATTTGTCGGCTACTGCGGGGTATTTAAACATCAATTCTATCTTTAAAGTTGATGGGGAAAAACGCGATTTAGACTTTAAAAGTAGCGGATTTTATATTGGCGCCCAGAGTGAAATAGAGCTAGCTGAAAAAGTAAACTTACTTCCAGAATTACTATTGGCCATTAATAGCGAAGGTAATGTACTGTACCTTGGCCCAATTGCTGCATATGAAGTTACAGAAGCATTTAGTGCACTTTTTGGCCCAACATTTACATACCTCTTGGAAGATGTCGCCAGAAACTATCAGAAATTTGGAATCTCCTTAGCTGTAGGTGGTTCTTATAATTTTACAGAAAAGATATATGCCCAAGCCAAGTATAACATTCAAGTGAATGATTATTACACAGGCGACTCTGATATAAGCTCTAAAGCAAATTATTTGCTTATAGGTGTAGGCTTTAGAATTTTGTAATAGGTGTTTGAGTTAGTTTAGTTGAAAACGGCACGATAGAAATCAGTCTTAAAATCGTGCCGTTATGTTGTTTATAGGGTTCCTCTTTTAGCCTGCTCTCGTTCTATAGACTCAAAAAGTGCTTTAAAATTTCCTGCTCCAAAACCTTTTGCCCCCATACGTTGAATAATTTCGAAAAACAACGTTGGCCTATCTTCAACGGGTTTAGTGAATATCTGTAACAAATACCCTTCTTCATCTGCATCAATCATAATACCTAAACGTTTTAAGGTTTCAATATCTTCCCTGAGTTCATGATTATGTTCTTCTAAGCGCCCGGGAACTGCTCTGTAGTATTCATCTGGCGGAATCGATAAAAACTCCACACCTCGGCTTCGCAATTGAGAGACTGTTGTGATAATATCATCTGTAGCCACAGCTATGTGTTGTACGCCTGCACCTTCATAAAAATCTAAATATTCCTCTATTTGAGACCTCTTTTTACCTTCTGCAGGTTCGTTAATAGGAAACTTTATTCGTCCGTTACCATTACTCATTACCTTACTCATTAGTGCTGAGTATTCTGTATGGATTTGTGTATCATCAAAGGATAAAAAGTTTTCAAACCCCATAACGTCTTCATACCATTTTACCCATGTATTCATTTGTCCCCAACCTACATTACCTACCATGTGGTCTATATATTTTAACCCAACAGACTCAGGGTTATAATCACTTTCCCAGGTTCTAAATCCTGGTAAAAATGCACCGTTGTAGTTTTTACGTTCTACAAACAGATGTACTGTTTCCCCATAGGTATATATTCCAGATCGCACTACCTCACCAAACTCATCTGTTTCAACAGTTGGTTCCATATAAGATTTGGCACCTCTGCTTGTGGTTTCCTCGTAAGCTTTTTTAGCATCTTCAACCCAAAGTGCTATTACTTTTACGCCATCGCCATGTTTTACAATGTGTTTGTTTATGGGCGACTTGCTATTTAAAGGCGTTGTTAACACTAGCCTAATTTTATCTTGCTTTAGCACATAACTTACCTCATCTTTTGATCCTGTTTCCAAACCTTTATATGCATAACTTTGAAAACCAAAAGCGGTTTTATAAAAATGTGCTGCTTGTTTTGCATTGCCTACGTAAAATTCTACATAGTCGGTACCTAGAAGCGGCAAGAAATCTTGTGCGCCTTCAAATATTTTTTCTAAACCGTAGTTTACTGATTTTATGTTTTTACTCATAATTATAAGCCCTCCCTAACCCTCCAAAAGGAGGGAACCCCAAAACGGACTTAACGGAGTTTATTAATTTATATTTTTTGAACTGCATTACCATTTAGCATTAAATTTTCAATGCTATTTCCCCTGCTTAGAAGGGGTTAGGAGAAGCTTCTACAACCATGATTTATGGTAGTTATCATCTGCTATTTTCATAGCTTCTTCTGTAACCATAAGTGGTTTAAAGGTATCTACCATAACTGCCAACTCCTCTGTTTTGGTTTTTCCAATGCTACGCTCTGTTGCTCCTGGATGAGGGCCATGTGGTATACCTGCTGGATGTAAAGAGATATGCCCTGCTTCTACATCGTTTCTACTCATAAAATCACCATCTACATAATACAACACCTCATCACTATCGATATTACTGTGATTATATGGTGCTGGTATGGATTGGGGATGATAATCGTATAACCTTGGTACAAAGCTACATACCACAAAAGCATCTGTTTCAAAGGTTTGATGTACTGGCGGCGGTTGGTGTATACGCCCTGTTATAGGTTCGAAATCGTGTATAGAAAAGGCATATGGATAATTGTAACCATCATACCCAACAACATCAAATGGGTGTGACGCGTATATCATTTCAATGATATCATCTTGCTTTTTAACCTTTATTAAAAACTCTCCAGATTCGTTATGGGTTTCTAACTCATATGGCCTTCTTATATCACGTTCGCAAAATGGTGAATGCTCCAAAAGCTGGCCAAACCAGTTTCTGTAACGTTTTGGTGTATAAATTGGTCTTTTTGACTCCACTATAAACAACCGATTATCTTCAGTATTAAAGTCTATTTTGTAAATAATCCCTCTTGGAATCAGCAGATAATCGCCATATTTAAAATCGATATTACCAAACATCGTTCTTAATTTCCCTGTGCCTTTATGCACAAAAATCAGCTCGTCTGCATTGGTATTCTTATAAAAGTAATCTTGGATTGATTGCTTTGGAGCCGCTAATATTATAGCACAATCACTATTAACTAAAACTGTTTTTCTACTTTCTAAAAAATCGTTTTCTGGCACAACTTTAAAGCCTTTAAGCTTATAAGACTTTATATTATTGGCCTGGGCTATTTTTGGGGCCACACTGTATTGGCTTTTTATAGCTTTTACTTGTGTTGGCCGTTGCTCATGATAACTATTTGTATACATCCCATCAAAACCAATGGTGCCAAATAGCTGCTCGTAGTACAAGCTCCCATCTGGTTTTCTAAACTGGGTATGTCGTTTTGGGGGAATACTCCCTAATTTATGATAAAATGGCATTTTTCTAATTTTTAGCGTAACCTTATAATAGGTTAACCGAATGATACTAAAGATAATAAATTAAAAAGATTATGTCTTTCTGGTAAAGACAAAAATGCCTGCTTATTCAGGATTTCTCTTGATAAGGTAATGAAGAAATTGTAGTAAATCTTTAAATAAAAGCTCCATATCTATACAAATATCGTAAAAAAAATGGAACTACTTAAACCTTCGCTCTATTACCTACTGATAAACAAAGGCGTAGAGGTATATGCTTTTTGTTGGTAAATGAGCACCCTGCAAAGTACTGGGGCTCCTCACAGAGGGCGACTAGCGAAAGCCTACCGGCAGGCATTACCGAACATCTGCCCTGAGATTACCGAAAGGTTGTGGTAGCGACAAAAAACAACCTCTTGAAATAAAACACCCTAAAGACAGAACAATAGAAATACTTTTTTAATTAAAACCAGAAGCCTACATTAAAATACCAAACACTATCATTTTGTTCTGGAGAGTAGCTGTATTTTATTTGGATAGGTCCAAAAAAGCTATCTATGGCATACCCTAAAGCGTAACCTCTGTAATCTGGCAACGTAAACCATTCCCCTGTTTCGAATATATCATCTTCTATGTTTGCCCAGTTTCCTTCTAAGGTAAGATGATGTTTACTAAAGATTTCGTAGTCCAGACTTAAACCTGCTTTTACATAGCTATTTCCAGTCAAGGCAATAAAATCGTAACCATAAAACGGAATAAAGTTATTAATAAGATTGTTACCATAACCACCAAGAGCAAAGTCTAAGGTTGTTGTAGATTTATCTCCAAATTTAAAACCGCCACCAGCTGTCCAATTAAGTGAAAGTCTTGGGGCAACAGTTACCGCATAACCTATATCTGCCTTTGCTATAGAAAAGCTATCAAAACCCTCGTTGAAGTGAGATGCAAATAAGTACATATGTAGATCACCGTTAAAATACACGCCTTTTTTTGGAAAATATTTATTATCGTAGGTATCTAGTTCTAAGTTTCCAAATACACTAAAATAATCTGTTCTCTCAAATAAAAACGCATCTTGGTTTGTATTGGCTATGGTTTCTGATTTTATTTCTAAGCGTTTATGTTCTGCCCCTAGACTTAGTCCAAAATCTTTCCTAAACAAGGTTTTTAGGTAAAACTGATTGGTTTGGTCTTGCAACAACACATCTATTTGATTTAACCCAGTTCCTGTAATTTGGGTATCATCTAGTAGCAATTGGGCACTTATGCCTTTTCTAAATTGATTATAACGCGAACGTAGACCTATGCTCCAGTAAAACCCTTTATCGATTAAATACTCAAAATTATAGCGTACATTATCTCCAAGTATAAAATCCAAGGAAACTATATCATTATTAAAAAACAATCGCTTTTTAGTAAGATTTATTAGGGCTGCGCTTTTATATAGATCATCGTAATGCCCTCCTAGTTTAATAAACGTAGTGGTTTTGTTTTCTCTTACATCGGCAACCAAATCAAACTCACTATGTAACGCTGAAGGTATGAGTCTATAATGAAAGGCATCAAAATTGTTAGTTGCAACTACGTTATTTACGCCATTAGCAAAATCGCTATACGCAACTTTTTCGTGTCCTTTTAGTTTTAATTTTCCTAAGATATAAGCACGCGTATATTTTTCATTACCGTTTATGTAAATATTTTTAATAAACAAACTGTCTCTTACCTTTTTAGTAATGCTTTTATTATCTGGTTTAGGTGTAACATGCACTGCATTTTGTAGAGCCTCTAATTTATCTATAGCTGCTCTTTCTCCGTTTGCGATAATTTTATTGCCTTCATTGAACGACACTACATTAAAATCTTTAATATCGGGGCGAATATAAATATCGGTTTTACCCGATTTTGTCTTCATATCTTTAATTGTTCTGAAATTATTGATTTGAATAAGTACATCTGGTGCTGATGTTAACTCTTCTCTTGAGAGTAAATCATCTTGAACATCAACTCCTATTATTATATCCATACCCTTGGCTTTAAGTTCATGTATGGGATAATTATTTACTACACCACCATCTATTAATATTTGATTGCCAATTTTCACAGGTTGAAACAGTGATGGTAAAGCACCACTTGCCATAACTGCTTGAGTTAAGTTACCTTGCTCTAGTTGCACCTGTTGCCCAGTTTCAACGTTTGTTGCGATACAAAAAAATGGAATTGGTAGCTTTTCAAAATCATTTACAGCACTTACGTGAAGTAATAATTTTGACAACAAATTATAGGTGTTTTGTCCTCTTGAAAGTGCTGAAGGTAGTTTTACTTTTAAATTATCAAAAGGCAAAGTTATGGCGTATCGTTCTGAATTGTTACGTTCGTAAAATGCTTTGGAAGCCCTTGGTAAATCATCACTAATTATTTTGTCAAAATCTATATTGTTAAAAATAGAGTCCAGTTCTTTTCCGGTGTAATCACTTGCATACAATGCTCCAACAATGGCTCCCATGCTGGTGCCTGCCACATAATCTACTTTAACACCAAGACTATCTAAGACCTTTAAAGCACCTATATGTGCCAAACCTTTTGCGCCTCCACCACTTAACACTAAACCTACTTTGGGTTGAGGTTTTTCCTCTAGATTGCTTTGCGCTTTTGCGGAAAACATTACAAATAGAAATAGGGTCAATATGATTGGTTTTGGATTCATTTTTTACAGATTCTTATTTACATAGATTCCCTTTCCTTTTGCTTTGACGTCCCTGATGATTAGATATTTACCATTAGAAAAAACTATTTTAGCCTTACCTCGGTAAGAAGAAATATGTCCGTTTTCTATTCTAAAATTATTTTCACTTAACCAATCTCCTATATGAGTTCCTTCTCCATACTTCCATGTTTGCTTTTCAATGAAAAAACGTGTGTTTAAGTAAGTTAGTCCTAGACAAAAGATTATACTCAAACCTAATAATATTTTGAGAAGTTTACTTCTCATGATAATAACTATAAACCTTTTCCGCCCGAGACACTCCAACTACACCTTCCAATTCATCCAACTTTGCATGCGCCACACGCTTAGCTGATTTAAAGTGTTTCAACAATTCCACAACTGTTTTCTCACCAATACCTGGAATAGTTTCCAATTCTGTATTCAACGCATTTTTACTACGTCTATTACGATGATGCTCTATACCAAAACGATGGGCTTCGTTTCGCAATTGCTGTATTATTTTTAATGTTTCACTTTTTTTGTCAAGATATAATGGAATAGGATCGTTTGGATAAAATAATTCTTCCAATCGTTTTGCAATACCTATAATAGCAATTTTTCCTCTTAAACCTAATACATCCAAACTCTTTAATGCTGATGACAACTGCCCTTTTCCGCCATCTATAATAATTAATTGTGGCAAGGGCTGGCCTTCTTCAAGCAAACGTTTGTAACGCCTATGTACTACTTCTTCCATTGAAGCAAAATCGTCTGGCCCTTCTACCGTTTTTATATTAAAATGGCGGTAATCTTTTTTACTTGGCTTCCCATTTTTAAATACCACACATGCTGCCACTGGGTTAGTACCTTGAATATTGGAATTATCAAAACACTCTATATGCCTTGGCTCCTCGCTTAATCGTAGATCGGCTTTCATTTGTGCCATAATACGGTTAGCATGTCTATCTGGATCTACAATTTTCATTTGCTTAAAACGCTCCATCCTGTGATACTTTGCGTTTCGCAAGGATAAATCCACAATATGTTTTTTATCACCTAATTTGGGCACCGTTACCTTAACATTTTCTCCTAAATCTACCTTAAAAGGCACATATATTTCTTTGGAGTTAGAATTAAATCGCTGCCTTATTTCTGTTATGGCTAACTCTAAAAGTTCTGCATCTGTTTCCTCCAACTTCTTTTTTATCTCTAAGGTATGCGAACGAATGATAGAACCATACGACAGCTGCAAGAAATTAACGTAACCATAACTTTCGTCACTAGTAATAGAAAACACATCTACATTACTAATTTTAGGATTTACAATGGTAGATTTTGCTTGATAGTTTTCTAGAACCTCTATTTTCTCCTTTATTTTTTGTGCCTCCTCAAATTGCATATTTTCGGCATAAACCTTCATTTGGTTTTTAAACTGAGATAAAGAATCTTTAAAATTCCCTTTT
The DNA here is from genome assembly GCF_016827605.1 of Hyunsoonleella ulvae. GTDB lineage: Bacteria > Bacteroidota > Bacteroidia > Flavobacteriales > Flavobacteriaceae > Jejuia > Jejuia ulvae. The sequence continues at coordinate 759,606 of NZ_JAEPJQ010000001.1, forward strand.
ATAATCTGCTTTATCGCTTTTATATTGCTGTGATAGGCTCCTTCGGATTCTAACCCTTCACAAGGGCCCTTGCAATTTCCTAAATGATATTCTAAACACACTTTATATTTACCAGCCTCTACTTTTTCTTGACTTAAATTATAATTGCACGTGCGTAACGCATATAAGCCTTTAATTAAGTCTAGCAAGGTCTTTACGGTTTTCATACTGGTATATGGCCCAAAATATTCGCTACCATCTTTAAACACACGTCTGGTGGAAAACACTCTTGGGAAACGTTCGTTCTTTACACAAATCCATGGGTAAGATTTGTCGTCTTTTAACATCACATTGTAACGAGGCTGATACTTTTTTATGAGATTGTTTTCTAAAAGTAACGCATCGGTTTCGGTTTCTACCACTATATGCTTTATGCTCGCTATTTTTTTTACTAATACTCTAGTTTTTCCGTATTCGTGGTTCTTGGTAAAGTAAGAGCTTACCCGCTTCTTTAAGTTTTTGGCTTTCCCTACGTATATTAGTGTATTATCCTTATCGTAGTATTGATATACTCCAGGCTGATTTGGTAAGGTTTTTAACTGTATCTCTAAGTTGGGGGTATCCATATCTGTAAAGGTATATTAAATCGTGAAAACCTAAAAAATTCCTTATTGTTTTTGTTATCTTGCACATAGAGATAAGTGCCTAGAATTTAAAGTACGCTATAGCGCCTAAAGTTAAAAGTAATGCGTAGCAAACTTTAAATACTTGTGACTTTACTCTTTAAGCACTTTTATGAACATAGTTATACTCTCCAGAAATGCAAATTTATATTCTACCAACAGGCTTGTTGAGGAGGGAGAACACCGTGGACACGATATGGAAGTTATCGACCCATTGAAGTGTGACATTATTATTGAAAAAGAAAAGCCTACCATTTTTTACAAAGACCGTTATTTGGATTATGTAGATGCTATTATCCCCAGAATTGGTGCTTCTGTTACCTTTTTTGGCTGTGCAGTAGTTCGCCAATTTGAAATGATGAATGTATTTACCTCTGTAACTTCTGATGCCATTATTCGTTCTCGTGATAAACTACGTAGCTTTCAGCGTTTATCTAAAGCGGGCATTGGCATGCCTAAAACAGTATTTACCAATTACTCTAGAGACGTTGAAAAGGTGTTATCGCATGTAGGTGGCACTCCTGTAATTATAAAACTTTTAGAGGGCACACAAGGGCTTGGCGTGGTTTTAGCTGAAACCAAAAATGCTGCTGAATCTGTTCTAGAGGCTTTTAACGGACTTCAAGCCCGTGCTTTGGTCCAGGAATATATTGGCGAGGCCAAAGGTGCCGACTTAAGAGCTCTGGTAGTTGATGGCCATGTTGTGGGTGCCATGAAACGCCAAGGAAAAGAAGGAGAGTTTCGCTCTAATTTACATCGTGGAGGATCGGCCGAGATAGTAAAGCTTACCGAAGCCGAAATAAAGGTAGCCATGAAAGCGTCTCGTGCTTTAAAGCTTCCTGTTTGTGGTGTAGACATGCTACAGTCCAACCGTGGACCTTTACTTTTAGAGGTAAATTCTACGCCAGGTCTGGAAGGCATAGAAGGTGCCACTGGAAAAAATATAGCCAGAAGCATTATAACTTACATTGAAAGAAATAGACATTAGCATCTAAATTCCAAACAATAAAATATCAACATCTAAAAAGCAACGCTTAATGACTGTAGAAAAAACACCTTTAATTATTCTAGGCACCGAAGTACAACCTGGAGAAACCAAAGAGGTTAATTTTGATGTTGCTAATCTGCATACTGCATCTCCAGTAAATGTACCTGTGATTATTAGTCGGTCTAAAAAAGCAGGTCCTACGGTTTTATTTACTGCTGGTATTCATGGGGATGAAGTTAACGGTGTTGAAATTATTCGTCAGCTTATCGCCAAGGGCATCAACCAACCTAAAATAGGAACTATAATTTGCATGCCAGTTATTAATATTTTTGGATTCATAAATTTAAAACGTGAGTTTCCTGATGGCAGAGACCTCAATCGTGTTTTCCCAGGCAGCACCAATGGTTCTTTGGCTAGTCGTGTGGCACATAAGCTGATACACGAGGTAGTGCCTCATGCAGATTTAATTATCGATTTTCACACTGGGGGCTCAGGGCGATTTAATGCTCCTCAGCTAAGATATACCAAAGACCAAAAACATCTTAACGCATTAGCTGAAGTGTTTGGAGCACCTTTTGTATTATACTCCAAAAACTTAACCAAATCCTTCAGAACTACATGTTCTAAACTGGGGAAAGATTTATTACTTTTTGAAGGTGGCAAATCCTTTCATATAGACGATGTTGTAACTAATTCGGGTGTAAATGGTTCTAAACGGTTATTGAAACATTTGGGCATGTTAAAAACAGTTTTTAAAGCTTCTAAACCAAAAAAGAAATGTGTTTTTATTGAAGAAAGCAAATGGCAACGTGCCAAGTACTCTGGAATGTTTAAAGCTTCTATCCCCGTAGGTTCTCAAGTAGAAAAGGAGGATATCATTGGAAATATTACCGACCCCTATGGGAAGTTTAATTATTTTGTTAGGGCGCAAAGCTCTGGTTTTGTAATCAATGTTAATGAACTACCAATAGTGTATCAAGGCGATGCGTTATTTCATATTTCTTCTGAAGTTAAAACTTAGTATTCATGTTGGCAAAAAATAATTTGTCATCTCGAACAAGAAACAAGAAGACACCTTTCTCTCAACTACAATATTTATATCGCTTTTATGACTAAAAAAGAACTCAGAAAAAAATATAAAACCCTTCGTTCTAAGCTTTCGGAAGATCAAATTCAGGATTATAGTATTGCCATTGCCAATCAATTATTGAATTTACCTATTTGGGATTACTCCTTTTACCATATTTTTTTATCTATTGAAGAGCAAAAAGAGGTTAACACCGATTATATTTTAAACATCCTTTCTGGTAAGGATAAAAATGTTGTGATTTCCAAAAGTGATTTTAAAACGAATACATTGACCCACTATCTATTAACTGACAGTACAGTCATCAAAAAAAACAGCTATAATATTCCTGAACCTGTTGATGGTATTGAAATCTCAAATAAAAAATTAGAAGTTGTTTTTATTCCTCTTTTAGCTTTTGATATACAGGGAAATCGTGTAGGCTATGGAAAAGGATTTTATGACATATTTTTAAGCAAATGCAACCCTGAAACTATTAAAATTGGATTGTCGTTTTTTGAAGCTGAAAATAACATTGAAGATATTTTTGAGGGAGATATTGGGTTAGATTATTGTGTGACTCCTTTTGAAATTATTTCGATTAAATGATGTATTTCATCGATTAAGTGCGAAAATATTTTTAACATATGTTAATTTTATGTTATGTTTACGGAAATTATTGTCAAACTCTCACACTATACAGACAATGTTACTAAACCAACTAACCAGTAAAACAGTAGACGAAATAGATATCGGCTACTGGGAATACAAAGACACTGAAGAATTGCTATGGTCTAAAGCATTTTTATCCAGCCTTAAGTATTCAGAACAAGAAGTAAAAATTAGCCTAAAGTTCTTCTTAAACCATATTATCCACAAGGAAGATCACGATTTATTCCGGAATAATTTTTTTAGCTTCATAAAAAATGGTACCGATTTTAGACAAAGTATGCTTCTAAAATCTGTAAACGGCAAGTACAAGGAATTTGTATGCACAACAAATAACAATGTTTCCCTGAAATCTCATGGAAATTCTAAATTCATTTTTTTCAACAAAAGAAAATTTAAAACAAATAAGAAAGTAACTAAGAACAAATTCTATTACAAAGAAACTGCAGAAATGACCAAAACCGGGAGTTGGTATCTAGACTTTGTAAAGCAAAAAAGTTATTGGGATCAACAAACAAGAAGAATTTTAGAATACCCTGAAGATTACATCCCTTCATTAAAAAATTCTGCAAAGTACTATCCAAAAGAATACCAAAAATTGGCACAAAATACATTCATTGAATGTGCCATTGAGGGAAAAAAGTTTGATGTTGAAATAAAAATGCTCACTAAGAACAATCGTTCTTTTTGGGTAAGGGCCATGGGAAAACCTGTTTTTAATGAGTTTAAAAACATTATAGGAATGCGTGGCATCTTCCAAGACATAGATGCTTCTAAAGCTAAAGAATTAAGTTTGCAAAGAACTTCTAACATCATAGCTTCTCAAAACAAGAGACTTTTCAACTTTGCCCATATTGTATCTCATAATCTTAGATCCCATACCAGTAATCTTACACTTATTTCTGAATTAATTGATACTTATGAAAGCTGTGAAGAAAAGCTAACCTTAATTGAGAACGTTAAAGACATTGCTCTTAGCTTACATGAAACTATAGAACATCTTAATGAGGTTGTAACCATACAAACCAGTACTAATAAAAGTAAATCTTTAGTCTATTTTGATGATGTACTCAATCAGGTTGTAAACTCTATTGGGCAGATTATTGCTAAAGAGAACACAACTATACATACTAATTTTTCTGAGTTAGAAGCTATACAATACATTCCCGCATATTTGGAGAGTATTCTTTTAAACCTTATTACAAACGCTATTAAATACAAGCACCCAGAACGCAATCCAGTAATCACCATACAGTCTAGTGTTAAAGACACAAAAAAAATCCTTGAAATTACTGATAATGGTTTGGGAATAGACATGGATAAATTTGGAGATAAAGTTTTTGGTATGTACAAAACATTTCATTACAACAAAGATGCTACAGGGATAGGATTATTTATAACCAAAAATCAGGTCGAAGCCTTAAATGGCCAAATTTCTGTTTCTAGCGAAGTTAATAAAGGTAGCACTTTTAAAATTGAATTTTAGCTTATGGCACCCTCTAATGTAAAGCTTGCTTGTATTATTGATGACGATAGTATATACATCAATCTACTCAAAAAGATTATCCAAACTAAAAAACTATGCTCCGACCTAATTGTCTTTAATAACGGACAACAAAGCATAAACTACTTTGAAGACAAGGTTAGGGATTCTGAGTACAACAACATTCCTGAAATTATTTTTTTAGATCTAAACATGCCTATTATGGATGGTTGGGAATTTTTAAAACACTTTAAGTTAATTAAAAGTAAGCTTAAAAAGGAGGTTTCGCTATATGTGGTTAGCTCCTCCATAAACCCTGCGGATATAAGTAAAGCAAAATCTTTCCCAGAAGTATATGATTATTTATCAAAACCTGTGCATATTAAAGATCTGGAAGCTATTTTTTCAAAAGTTAATTAAAGCAGGCTAATTATCTTAAAATCAATTTTAGTTGGACTTATTTTGCTACACTAAAAAATATTATAAATAACGTTATTTCATTTAAGTTTCCACTGCGCTCAACCCCTGACAACAGATATTAACTTGTGTATTTTCAATTAAATAAAAATAAAATCACATCACGTTAACAATTAATCTTTTTTAGCAAAAGCGCGTTTGTTAAATACAATTAGCATTATAAACCCAGTACTTATAGCCATATCTGCTATGTTGAACACAGGATCAAAAAACGTGAAGAATTTGCCACCATACTTTGGCACCCATTCTGGAAGATAGCCTTTATAAAAGGGGAAATATAACATGTCTACCACTTTCCCATGCAATAACGTATCATAGCCTCCTTCTTCTGGTAAAAAAACAGCTATTTGATTAACGCTATCATTAAATAAAACACCATAAAATACTGAATCTATTATATTACCTAACGCTCCTGCAAAAATTAAGGATATGGCACAAATTAAAATTTTCGAACTTCTCTTTTTGGTAGCTGTATACAACCAGTAACCTATACCAAAAATGGCAACTATCCTAAATACCGTTAAAAAGGTTTTAGCTATTCTGTCTGATAGGTTTGGAATAATATCGCTTATACGCGTGCCCCAAGCCATACCCTCATTTTCAATAAAATAAATTTTAAACCATGAAAACACTTCCACACTTTCGTTAAGCGCAAAATGCGTTTTGATGTATATCTTACTTATTTGGTCTACAAGTAAGATTATAATTACTATTAAAATGGATCTTTTTAGGGACATATCTTAAAATAGATTCTTGGTTATGCAGGGATGACAAACGACCTTAAATAAGAAACGTCAATTTCTATTTACGAAACTGACGCCTTAGATTTTATGAAATTCCTTTATTAAAAGGAATTTACTATTTCTGCATATTCTTAGCTTCTATACTCAAAGTGGCATGCGGTACTAACTCTAAACGTTTTTTATTAATTAGTTTACCTGTTACACGGCACACACCATAGGTTTTATTTTCTATTCTGATTAATGCATTTTTTAAATCGCGAATAAATTTTTCTTGACGGATAGCCAATTGTGAATTAGATTCTTTACTCATAACAGCACTACCCTCATCAAACGCTTTAAATGTAGGCGATGTATCATCTGTACCGTTATTATGGTCGTTCATGTAAGCACTTTTAATTAACTCTAAGTCATGTTGCGCTTTTTCTATTTTTTCTTGTATTAGCTTTTTGAACTCTGCTAATTCATTATCTGAATATCTTACTGTATTTGAAGCCATAGGTTTAATGTTTTGTAATAAATAATTTGGTACTTACATCATCAAAAGCAATATCAATACCATTATTTATTTGGTCAATAATTTCAAGTTCTTCGGTTAATGTTTCAGTTTTTATGTATTCTATATTGGAGTCTACAGCTTGCTTAAGCTGCTCATCCTGTTGTAATTTTACATCTATTCTATCGGTAACCTCAAACCCAGAATCCTTTCTTAAATTCTGAATACGATTTACTAATTCTCTCGCAATACCTTCTTGTTTTAGATCATCGGTAATTGTAACATCTAGAGCCACTGTTAAGGTCCCTTCATTTGCTACTAACCACCCCTCTATGTCTTGAGAAGTTATTTCTACATCTTCGAGTCCTAATGTAATATTTTTTCCGTTTATTTCAACATCAAAACTTCCATTTTGCTCTATTTTGTTGATATCTTCAGCATTAAAGTTCATAATTGCTCCCGCAATGGCTTTCATGTCTTTCCCAAAACGAGGTCCTAGTACTTTAAAATTTGGTTTTATTTGTTTTACCAATATATCTGAAGCATCTTCTAACAACTCAATATCCTTAATATTTACCTCATGCTTTATTAAGTTAGATACCGCCAAAATTTCTTCTTTCCGTTGTGCACTATCAATTGGAATCATAATTTTTTGAAGCGGCTGTCTTACTTTTATCTTCTCTTTAGCTCTCAACGATAATACCAGCGAAGATATTGTTTGTGCTGCTTCCATTTTTCGCTCTAAACTTTTATCAACAAATGATGCATCGTATACTGGAAAATCTGCTAAGTGTACACTCTCAAAAGCTTCTTTTTGGGTTACTGCATTTAAATCTAAATACAATTTATCCATGAAGAATGGTGCTATTGGCGCTGCTAACTTCGCAATTGTTGTCATGCATGTGTATAGGGTTTGATACGCCGAAATTTTATCGGTTTGGTAATCGCCTTTCCAAAAACGCCTTCTACTTAAGCGCACATACCAGTTACTTAAATAATCTTGTGTAAAATCTGAAATGGCACGAGCCGCTTTTGTAGGCTCGTAATCCGCATAATACGCATCTACTTTTTGGATTAACGTATGTAATTCTGATAGAATCCAACGGTCTAATTCTGGGCGTTCTGCTAATGGAATATTAGCTTCAGCATAACTAAATTTATCCAAATTGGTATATAAACTGAAGAACGAGTATGTGTTGTAAAGTGTTCCAAAAAACTTACGTTTTACCTCTTCTACACCATCTAAATCAAACTTTAAATTATCCCATGGATTTGCATTGGAAATCATGTACCAACGCGTGGCATCTGCACCGTAAGTACCTAATGTTTCAAAAGGATCTACAGCATTTCCTAAACGCTTAGACATTTTTTGTCCGTTTTTATCTAGTACTAATCCATTAGAAACTACATTTTTATAGGCAATGGAATCAAACACCATAGTTCCTATGGCATGCAACGTGTAAAACCATCCTCTTGTTTGGTCAACGCCCTCTGCTATAAAATTCGCTGGAAAGGTTGTGCCCTCATCAATAAATTCTTTATTCTCGAACGGATAATGCCATTGTGCATAGGGCATAGAACCAGAATCGAACCACACATCTATTAAATCGCTCTCACGTTTCATAGGTTGTCCCGAGGGAGATACTAAGGTAATTTCATCAACAATATTTTTGTGTAAATCTAACTTGGCATAATTCTCTTCTGAGTTATTACCTACTTCAAAATCTGCAAAAATATCTTTTTCTAAAACTCCTGCTTCAACGGCTTTCGCCATTTCTGCCTTTAATTCCTCAACTGAACCTATACATAATTCTTCGGTGCCATCTTCGGTTCTCCAAATAGGTAAAGGAATTCCCCAATAACGTGAACGTGATAAATTCCAATCGTTTGCATTAGCCAGCCAATTACCAAATCGTCCTTCTCCTGTACTTTTAGGTTTCCAGTTTATGGTATTGTTTAACTCATGCATTCTATCTTTTACATCGGTAACCTTAATAAACCAAGAATCTAATGGATAGTATAAAATAGGTTTATCGGTACGCCAGCAATTTGGGTAGCTGTGCTTGTATTTTTCAACCTTAAAGGCTTTATTTTCTTCTTTTAATTTAATGGCTATTTCTACATCAACTGAACGTTCTGGAGCGCTTCCTTCGGTATAATATTCGTTTTTTACATATTTACCCGCCAGTTCTTTTAATTCCGGACGAAACTTTCCTTGTAGATCTACTAGCGGCACCAAATTGCCGTTCTCATCCTTTACCAACATTGGTGGCACTTCTGGCGTAGCTTGTTTTGCTACCAGAGCATCATCTGCACCAAACGTGGGTGCTGTATGTACAATTCCTGTACCGTCTTCAGTGGTAACAAAATCTCCAGAAATAACTCTAAATGCGTTTTCTGGATTATCATTTGGAAGTGTATATGGCAATAATTGCTCATAGGTTATCCCCACTAAATCTTTACCTATAAATTCTTTAACCACATAAAATGGAATCTTTTTGTCTCCAGATTTATAGTTTAACAATTCTGGCTTGGTATCTACTTGTGTAAACTTTCCTGAAAATTGATAGTTAACCAATTTTTTAGCCAAAATTACATTTATAGGTTGAAATGTGTATTGGTTATATGTTTCAACTAAAACATAATCGATTTTTGGACCCACTGTTAGTGCTGTGTTACTTGGTAATGTCCAAGGCGTAGTGGTCCAAGCTAAAAAATGAATATCTCCTTCATTCTGTAAAAACTCAGGAAGCGATTCTGGTTTTACTTTAAATTGTGCTACAATTGTTGTATCGGTTACATCTTGATACGTTCCAGGTTGATTTAACTCGTGCGAACTTAAACCTGTACCTGCTTTTGGTGAGTATGGCTGGATAGTATATCCTTTGTACAACAACTTTTTGTCATATATCTGTTTTAACAACCACCATACAGATTCCATATACTTAGGCTCGTAAGTAATGTATGGATCATCCATATCTACCCAATAGCCCATTTTTTCGGTAAGGTCGTTCCAAACATCGGTATATTTCATTACCGCTTTTCTACAAGCGGCATTGTATTCTTCAACCGAGATGGTTTTTCCTATATCTTCTTTAGTAATACCCAGTTCTTTTTCAACACCAAGTTCTATTGGTAATCCATGCGTGTCCCAACCCGCCTTTCGCTTTACTTGGTAACCCTTCATGGTTTTATAACGTGGAAAAATATCTTTGATGGCACGTGCTAAAACGTGGTGTACTCCTGGAAGCCCATTTGCAGATGGCGGCCCTTCATAAAACACGTAAGGTTCGTTTCCTTCTCTTGTGGTTACACTTTTTTCAAAAATAGAGTTTTCCTTCCAATAGTTTAGAATGTCGCTAGCTACTTTTGGTAAGTCAAGTCCTTTATATTCAGCAAATTTCGTGCTCATTTATACTCAAATCTTATAAGTTCGCGAATTTAATGAATTATCACGAAATTGATTTGTTTTTAAATAAAAAAAGCCAAACATATTGTTTGGCTTTTTACTTAAAGTATTTTGTTTTTAATTCTTGATGAATTTTTTAGTAACTACTTGGTTATTATCCATCCTTAACACCGCTATGTAGGTGCCACTGGCTGTATTAGGAAGTTCTAATCCATCATTTAAAGTTGTTCGTTCCACATCAGCCAGCTCCATTATGGATTGCCCTCTTATGTTATACAGTGTAAACCGTTTTACCTCTCCATTGAGTTTCTTAGCATATAATCTGTTATCTAAAACATCATAATACACATAGTTTTCTTGAGCTATTGCTTCTTCACTGCTTAAAGTAACCGCTTCTGACTGGAATACGATTTCTAACCTATCATTGAAGATGCCCTGCTCTGAAGTAAAACTATAGGGCTGATTGTTCCTTAGGTTAAAATAATCTCCTGTCAGGTAGTCCCTTAAATAAATTTCCTGGTCTTCTGGCATGTTCTCCAGCTCTGATATCCTAATCTCGAACGTATGGTCCCCAGATGACCTAAAATTCAATGGCACCACCTTATCTGGAGCTATCTCCCCATAGGCCTGGATGTTCATATTCTTGCCTTCCATAACCAAACTTAAGTCATTATTACTTGCATCATGGGTCTCGGCATCATAACCATAATCATAACCATCGGTAGTTTGGCTACTGAAACCTAGCAATAATTCCCGTTTTGTATCTGGTCCTGTTACAGCTTTAAACTCTAAACGCATCTTCTGAAGACTGTCTGTTTTAACATCCGCCGTTTTGGTTTGTTCTGTTTTGGATTTTTTATTATTATTTTTCAGGAATACCGACCCATTATTATAACTTCCATCTGCATCGGTTTCCTTTATAAAAATACGTTGCCCATTGTTGAACTCTACGTTACCATCCGCTACAATCTCGGTAATGAATCCTTGACCTACTGGCAAGTATCGTGTTGGTACTTTTGTTCCCTCTAGGCCTCCTGTTGTGGCACCTTCTAAACCAATAAACTGTGAGGCTCTTATCGCTCCTGTTTTATTTATCTGAGCATAGCCTCCATTGTAAGCATCTAAATTATGGGACGTACCGCTCCATTGTTGCCACAATTGTAAAGTTCCATCTATCACGCCTACATTATCGTCTATAAATTCATGAACGTCTAATGCTGATGGATAGGGGTTACCCAATAAAAACTCGGTCTTACTTGTTCCTGCTACAGAACCTGCACCACCTCTATCTTCTACGGCTACCAGGATAGTACCGTTGTTGGGCTTACCTTCAAATATATACTGTTGTTCTGGGCTTAATACTCCTGTTCCCTTTTGTGTATAACCTACTCCCGGACTTATAGCTGTGCTTGTATCTATCTTTGCCCAGTCATAGTAGGTTAATCCATTAATATAAGTGTAAAGCCAATAGGTACTTATGTTGCCGTTGGCTGTATAGCTTTGGATAAACTGACAGTTAAACCCTGATTGGTCTTTTAACATGTTTAGGCTAAACACTGAATTATTTGCATTGTTAATCGCTCCATTGTTATCTGTAAGTGTAGTTACGCCTTGTCCTCCTACAGGAGACGCCCAATAGTTATACCAATAGGCACTTGAGGTACCCTCCTGTCGTCTTAACACCTTACCAGTAGCAGATGTTACCAAATCACTAGTTTGGGTTTGAACTAATTGGGAGTCTCCCAATAAATCTAATGCACCGTTCAATTCTAAGTACCATGTGTTACGAATAAGATGATCTCCATTTACTGTAAGTGTATTACCATCATCAATAATCAACCCTAACTGTTCGGTATCTCGATCAACTGTTATATTATTTGATATTTTTACGATACTATAGTTAGTATTTAATGTTAATTTTGTGAGGTCCCAAACATTGCCATGTAACCATATAGCATCTGAACTCCAATTACCATCACTACCGGTAACATAAGGCATTGGTGCTGTTTGCTCTTGTATGGTGGTAATATTCCGGAGATATAGAAATTCGTTATTTTGTGAATAATCATTAGTCCTTCCTGTTACAATATCTGTCATAGGGTAATAAGCAATCAAATTACTCCAAAGTACGTTTACATTTGTGCTAACATCCTTAATGGTCTTTTGCACAATAGTACCCTCTGTAAAACCACCGTTTTCTTGTATTTCTTGATACACCATCTGGCTTATTTGGTCTGCTGTAAGCGCCACATTAAAAACGCGTACTTCATCAATATCGCCTTTAAAGTAAAGGTTATCTGTAACATTTTCTGAAGATAATCTGCCTATCTCAAAATTACCATTAGTACTTATAGAACTTTCTATAACAGCACTTGTAGCTCCTATATTAACCGAACCTGATAGTTCTCCATCAACATACAACGATAAATCTCCTGTACTACCCGAATAAATACCAGCTATATGATGCCACTCGTCTTGGTTTACACTTGTACAACCGCAACCTATTGTTGTGGTTGTACTATTACTTGTTCTAACAGTAAACATTGGTTTTATTCCATTTTGCAGCCATAGCTTAACACCAGTATCTTCGCCTGCAATTACCATATCTGTGGTATTACCTCCATCAGATTTTACCCATGCCATGATACTTAAGTTCTCTAACCCATTTAAAAACGATGCTCTGGTTAGGTAATCATCTATACCATCAAAATCTATAGATGCACTAGGTGGCGGGTTAACATCAAAAACATCTCTATAGTCTAAGTCTCCACCTAAAGTAAGGTCTGAATCTGTATCTGGTAAAATACTTAAATCTGTAGGATCTTCAATGTCTTCATTTACGTCTAAATTAGTGTCATTAATGTTTGTAGTTTCGAAGGCATCATCTAACCCATCATTATCTGTATCAGAGCCTGTTAATGTATTTGGCATACCGTTCTCTTCGATATCTGGGATACCATCGTTATCGCTATCTGTGTCTAAATAATCTGGTGTTCCATCACCATCGGTATCTTCTATAGATAATAGTCCAGGTCCATAATTATCATCTACACCATCATTATTAGTATCTGTAATTGCTGAACCATTTCCACTTGGCCCTATGTAACCAACTGTGGGTTGCGCTTCCACATTATCTGGTATTCCATCATCATCAGAGTCTATATCTAAATGGTCTGATTTTCCGTCTGAATCAGAATCACAAAATCGATACACCGCTGTTAAAGTAATTTCAACAAAGTCTACGAATAAATAATCATCTGCATAATCATCTCCAATTATTATATTCCATGTTCCCACATTTGGATCTTCGTGGTACAAAGATGTTAGACTATTTTTTGGCAAAAACGTACCAGATTGTGGTAGATTGTATGTTGGATCTGCATCACTTGCAATTACTGTACCTGTACTATTAAATACTTGATCTGCATCAATAAAAGACACCCCAGAACCAGCTCCAGAGCCGTAATCTCCATAGTCAACAAAGTTAATAACAGCACCACTCGGTGATTTTAATCCAAAATATTTTTCGTCTGCATAAATACGACCAGGTGAACCACTACATTTATCTCCTGGTGTTCCAGCAAATACCCCATCGAACATTTCAAATTTAATTCTTATTGATATATCAGTTACCGTATAACCTGCTGGCACAGAAAAACTTCCTACTACAATTTCTTCTTCATTAATAGATTTTGCGCATGACATGCCATCAACAAAAACAGGACTAGCAATATCTCCACCAATTGTTTCACTATACATAATTCCTGGACATTCATCAGTATCTAAAATTCCGTCATTATCATCATCTAAATCAACTACATCTGAAAGACCATCTGCATCTGAATCATTGTAAACTGTTACAGTAGCTATAGCCGAAGAACAGTTAGCGGCATTTGCTACTTCACAAATTTGATAAGTTACGGAGTAAGTTCCAACTGTTGTTCCTGCTGGAACAATTACACTTCCAGATGTATCAATGGAAACGCCTGTTAATCCACCATCTGCTATAATAGACATAGTAACATCAGAATCTACTACGGGGTTTCCATTCAATATATCATTTATCGTAGCATCTCCAGCAATTCCACCAAAAATATTTGTGACTGATGTGTTGTAAAAAAAGTCATCTACTGCTAAAATATTAATTGCATTTATGGTAATATTGCTTGAAGCTTTACATTGGTTAGTTAGATAGTCTAATGCTATTACACTAAAATTGTATGTTCCTATAGAGGTTATTGGTTCAAGTGTTAAAGTAATAGAGCCACCATCTCCAAAAATACTATCGCTCATACTCATTTCTGAAGCATTTTCAATAAAATATAAGGTATTTTCTGCAGAATTTGAGATAATTATACTTTGTGGTTGATTAGTAAAAACGGTGTAACTAGTTTTGTCTGTAATAGGCGCACTAGGCCCAAAACAAGGAATAGTATAAGTAGAAGGACAAATAATTTCAGATGTATTGGGTTCTTTAACTCCAATACTTAAAACACCTCCTTCATAAATTTGGTTTGCTACCGTAGTGTTTACTGGAATAGACCAAGTTGTTCCAGATGTAGTCACTTCACCCAAATAATATCCATCTATATATAGTGAAACTATCGTATTTGCAACAGCACTTGCTAAAGTTCCACTAACCGTTGTTACATTAATATTGGATATAGGGCTTATGGTTCCGCAACGCAGATTAGAAACTGGCGCAAGTGCTGTAACCAAATTAGAATTTCCACTGGTACCACAAGCTGTAGTTAACGTAGCATAGTAAACTGTTCCTGCAACAGGAGTTGGTGAGGACAACGTCCAATTTCCTCCAGCCCCTACTGTGGTAGTTCCTAATAATACATTAGTCGCATTATCATAAACATTAATTGTTCCTCCTTCAACAGAAGCACTTCCTTGTAGTGGGCTTCCCGCAACTACATTACCATTATCATTATAGATAAAAGGTAATAGCACATCACAAATCACATTTCTTTGAACAGGAATTGAACATTTATCTTGACTACTATCAACCGTACTAGGCAGAATTGCTCTTACTTCCACCACATCTCCTACTTGCAAAAATGAATTGGTGGTGTCATACGAATAAGTTCCTGCTGCTGTCGCTGTTGTTATACCTAAATTTATTGGAACAGCTGAACCATTTTTATACACTGCTAAAACTACACTAGAATTTGCAGGTGCAGTACCAGTTACCTCTGAAGTATTTGGCGATATGGGATTAGTTTCTATTGTTGCTACTGGTGTATCTGATTCAATGTTATTATTCACATACGTACAAAAATCGTAACATCTGGATTCACATTTCCCTGATTCTTGATAGGTTATAAAATAACTTCCAGCTGGTATATCTCCTCCTGCAGTTCCAGAACAGGCGTTACCAGTGTCATAAACGCTCCCATCCCAACCCCATTGCGTAACTGATGTAGCAAATGTGTGCTCAAACTCAAGAACCACGCCTCCTGTGCTACTATATCTATAAACCCTTGCTGTAACACCTGCAGGAATAACAGTTCCTGTAATAGCATTGTTAGTTCCAATTCTAATTCCTCTATGTGTTGTACAAATATCGTCGATGTCAAAACAGCTAGAAGTTGCACTGCAAGCAACCTCATTAGAAACCTGTACATTATTACTATCATAACAAGTAGCTTCTCCAGTACTAACAGCAGAGGCATTAATAACATCTCCGTCTGCAAGTGCGCTAACAGATAAATTCCAGCTTCCTCCAGAGGTTGCTGTAGTGGTTCCTATAGCTGTTCCGTTATTAAATACGGTAATCGTTGCCGTACTTTGTGTAGAGTAACTTGCAGCCGTCCAGCTTCCAGAAATGGTCGTTGCCCCAACTGTTATTGGAGAATTAACCGTTGGCGCATTAGTACACAAACCTGTAGGACAAGTTCCATCTAATATTTGTTGAGGCGTACAGGGAGGTGTAACTATAAGGTTACCTGAAGGATATGTGTCTGAAGAAGGTCCACATAATGACGGTTTAGGTGCCATTACCGTAGCAATATCATATCGTAAAGGCGTAGTGCTTGTTAAAGGGGTACTTCCGCCCGAGAAGGCGGATAATGGCACATAAAAATCAATGAAATAATCGCTATCACCATCATTATTAGTTAATGCCGCTGAGGTTTGAACATGCTGTGGATTTGTTAACAAGGTTCTTTCCCATAGAAGATTACAGCTATTTCCATTATTCACGTCATAGATAGAAATAGTGAATCCAGTTTGTACAACAACTTCATATTCAAATCCTGGATTGGATGTAGTATAAGTGGGATCAGAAACCCCAAACTTACTATCTGTATCTATTAAAACACTATAACCTTTTGCTCCCGCAACAATGTTACCCAAACGAAATCTTGTAAGTAAATTAGTTCCATCAAAATATTGATAAAATGCGTTTCCATTTTCATCTTGAACAAAGTCGCTAAATCCACCACTGGGCCCCATTGAGATGTCTCCTGAAGATTCTGCAGTAATAACGGGAACAGCATAATAGGGAATTTCACTTGCCACTCCTATATCTGTAGTTGTAAACCCAGTATTGGTTGCAGAGACATACCCATCACCATTAGGATCTAAAACAGAAGATGAACTTTGAGGGGGAATATTTCCAGCACCATCTCTTACAATTAAACCCGGTGTTTGTGAAAACACAAAAAAAGGTAAAATCAAAAATGCAATACGTAGTAATTTCATTTTCATAATTAATAGATTTGGGTAACTTTAAATGCAGATATGAATTAAAAATCTACACTTGTTAGATATTTAAATAAATACAAAATTCATTATTCATTTATGTTTAAACTCTTTATTAATTGGACTCATTTAACATAAATAAGTCACTATTAAATTAGAACATGCTAATGATATTGAATAAAGCATCTAAACTTAAAAAATCTGCTAGCTACAATTTTATCGTTCAAATGCATCGTCATTATACATGTTTTCTTTTTTATGGTTTTACTAATTTTTTAGCAATTACCTCATTAGTATACATACTCAATACAGCGATATACGTACCACTTGCACTGTTGGGCATTTCTAGTCCATTTTCAAGGACTGTACTGCCCACATCCTGTAGCTCCATTATGGATTGCCCTCTTATGTTATACAGCGCAAACCGTTTTACCTCTCCATTGAGTTTCTTAGCATATAATCTGTTATCTAAAACATCATAATACACATAGTTTTCCTGAGCTATTGCTTCTTCATTGCTTAAAGTAACCGCTTCTGACTGGAATACGATTTCTAACCTATCATTAAAGATTCCCTGCTCTGAAGTAAAACTATAGGGCTGATTGTTCCTTAGGTTAAAATATTCTCCTGTCAGGTAGTCCCTTAAATAAATTTCCTGGTCTTCTGGCATGTTCTCCAGCTCTGATATTCTAATCTCGAACGCATGGTCCCCAGATGACCTAAAATTCAATGGCACCACCTTATCTGGAGCTATCTCCCCATAGGCCTGAATGTTCATATTCTTGCCTTCCATAACCAAACTTAAGTCATTATTACTTGCATCATGGGTCTCGGCATCATAACCATAATCATAACCATCGGTAGTTTGGCTACTAAAACCTAGCAATAATTCTCGTTTTGTATCTGGACCTGTTACAGCTTTAAACTCTAAACGCATCTTCTGAAGACTGTCTGTTTTAACTTCCGCTGTTTTGGTTTGTTCTGTTTTGGATTTTTTATTATTATTTTTCAGGAATACCGACCCATTATTGTAGCTACCATCTGCATCGGTTTCCTTTATGAAAATACGTTGCCCATTGTTGAACTCTACGTTACCATCAGCTACAATCTCGGTAATGAATCCTTGACCTACTGGCAAGTATCGTGTTGGTACTTTTGTTCCCTCTAGGCCTCCTGTTGTGGCACCTTCTAAACCAATAAACTGTGAGGCTCTTATCGCTCCTGTTTTATTTATCTGAGCATAGCCTCCATTGTAAGCATCTAAATTATGGGACGTACCGCTCCATTGTTGCCACAATTGTAAAGTTCCATCTATCACGCCTACATTATCGTCTATAAATTCATGAACGTCTAATGCTGATGGATAGGGGTTACCCAATAAAAACTCGGTCTTACTTGTTCCTGCTACAGAACCTGCGCCACCTCTATCTTCTACGGCTACTAGGATTGTACCGTTGTTAGGCTTACCTTCAAATAAATATTGCTGCTCTGGCAGGGCTGTACCGGTACCTTTTTGGGTATAACCTATACCAGCACTTATGTCAGTGCTCTGCGTAATCTGGGCCCAATCGTAGTAGGTTAATCCATTTATGTAGGTGTAAAGCCAATAGGTACTTATATTGCCGTTGGCCGTGTAATTTGTAGTAAAGTTACACGCTAAACCAGATTCGTCCCTGAGCATACGAACATTAAAGGGGGAATTATTTGTATTGTTACTTGACGTATTGTTGTCCTTATAGCTAGTGGCTCGTAATGTCCCTATGGGAGATGCCCAATAATTGTACCAGTATGGACTCGATGTCCCCTCTTGGCGTCTTAGCACCTTACCCTCTGATGAGGTAACGAGATCGCTCGTCATGGTCTGTACCAACTGAGAATCCCCTAAAAGGTCTAGGGTACCGCTTAGGTCTAGGTACCAGGTATTCGTAATGGAATGATCACTTTCAACGGTTAAAGTTGCTCCAGAATCTACGAGTAAGCTTGAAAATGAAATATCTTCATCAATAGTAACGTCGTTTGATATTTGCACTATTCCATGCGCATTAACGGATGATGGGTTTTCTATATCCCATACGTTACCATGCTCCCAAGTAGACTCTGATGTCCATGACCCTGAATTTGATGCCAAATAAGGCATTGGAGCTGTCTGATCTTGAATAGTAGAGATGTAATGTATGTATAACCATTTATCATATCCTGAATAATCTGTTGTTCTTCCCATAACAATATTGGTCATAGGGTAATAAGCAATCAAATTACTCCAAGGTATCGTGTTACTAGTACTAGTATCGTGTATAGGCTTTATTACTGTTTCTCCTCCAACTACACCACCGCTCTGTTGTATCTCTTGATATACCATCTGACTGATTTGACTGGATGTAAGTGCTGTATCAAACACCCTTACTTCATCTATATCTCCTTTAAAGTATAAATGGTCTGAAACATCTTCTGTTGACAGTCTCCCAATTTCAAAATTATCGTTTGAATTCTCTGTGCTACTAATATTAGCACCTGTATTTCCAACATTTCCTGAATCACTCTGAACACCATCAACATATAAAAATACATCGCCAGTGGCACTAGAGTAGGAGCCAGTAACATGATGCCATTCATCATAAGCAATTGCTGTACAACTACAACCTATAGTTACTGGGGCATTACCATCGGTTGTTATAGTAAACATAGGTCTATTACCATTATCTAACCATAATTTACACCCCGTATCTTCTCCAGCAATTACCATGTCTGTCGTATTTCCAGAATCTGTTTTTACCCAAGCCATGATGGTAACATTACCCAAGCCATCTATAAAACTATTTGCTGACAAATAATCGTCTACGCCATCAAAATCAATGGATGCATAAGTTGGAGGGTTGATATCAAACAAATCCCTATAATCTAAATCTCCTCCTAAGGTTAAGTCAAAATCTGCATCTGGTAATATAGATAAATCTGTTGGGTCTTCTATATCTTCATTTACATCCCAGATGTTATCATTAACACCAGTAGTTTCAAATGCATTATTTAATCCGTCTGAATCAACATCTACAGCCGTAAAAGTATCTGCCATCCCATTTTCTTGAATATCATCATAATTATCATTATCGGAGTTCAAATCAATAAAATCTGGAATATTATCATTATCAGTATCTTGAGGATAAATTCCACTTCCATAGGCTAGATCTATTCCTGTTACAGGATCTATTGTTCCTGTTGGTAAAATATAACCCAATGTAGACTGCCCTTCAACATTATCGGGAATTCCATCGTTATCTGCATCTATATCTAAATGATTAAAGAAACCATCTCCATCCGTATCTTCACCCCTTACAATATTTAATGAATTTGCATTAAAATCTAAAAACTGACATTGTGTGAATGACATCCCAAACAATCGTGTGCTCGTGAATGAAAAGGTTTTTATAGCTTGCATTCTCATGGAAAAAGAATTTCCAACAAACTGATAATAAGCTCTAAGCACTTTTAAGTCAGAGAAACCTGGTCCTTCTTGCAGTCCAGATGCACTTATTTGAATATCTCCTCCCAAATCTAATATTTCTAATGAGGATGGATTTTCTATACCGTATGCAGCAGGGTTATAATATACTACTGACTCTTTTACACCACCAAAGCCATCACAGTCCCAAGTTATCCCATTAACTCTAAAAATTTCAGTTGACGGTGTAGTAGTTCCTGCATTTACTATAGTAAAATTAAATGTGGCCCCAGGTGTTCCTGTTCCAGAAAAAGTTAGTCTTGTTTGTAAATTACTAGGTGTATCTACAGTATCATCATCAATATTGTCAATTGTAGTATTTGTTAACTCTGTGATTTCCATCAAGATGTCATATCCTTGGATAGAATTACTAAACCTATAAACAGCACCAACTGTATCTATTGGTCCTGTGCTTGCTGCTGCATCATAAACTCCATTTTCAAATGCTAATTCAGGTAATGAACATTCAAATCTATTTTCTCCTAAATTCTCAATGGCATCTGGTATTCCATCATTATCATCATCATAATCTAAATTATCTATTATACTATCTCCATCTGTATCTGGCTGTGAACTACAATTGGCATCTCCTCCTGAAACATTAAAATAAATATCGTGTCCTGTGGAATTTGCGGCACTACCATTATCATTTATTACCTCTGTTCCTGCTACTGTAACTGATACATAACTTGAAGAATTCCATCCGTCATTGGCTATATCGTATAATTTTATGTAATAATTAGTACCATTTGCAACACAGCCTAAGTTATACTTTGAACCGTAATCATTTGTAGAACCTTGCTGAGATGAAACATAACACTGATTATCATCACAAATAGTAGCAATCAAGTCGTTTGATGTATTGTAAACTTCTAGCTTATTTTCATAAGCATCGTTATCCCAAACAACGATTATTTGCACGTCAGAATATTGCGAAAAAGAAAAATTAAACGCAAAAAAGGTTAAGAACAGACTAAAAAGTAGTTTTAGTTTCATAATTAACAGATTTGGGGTAATCAAAATTATATAGTGTTAAGTTGTCTCATATTTTTACTGGTTAGGCATAAATCTGAATAACAACTGATTTTATATTGATAAATATTATATTTCTCTTTTTTATTAAAGCACTTTAATCGGTCACATCTTCTCTTGCTAGCACGTCATTAAATTTAGTGTCTGCCTCTATTAACAAAGAGTTTCTTTCTAAATTTAAAGTTCCTTCCAAATCAAGGTAACTCGTTATCTTTAATTGTACACTTTGTTTTGTATCTCCTATGGTAAAAACCAAGTCTTCATCGTTTTGATAATGCTTTTTATCAACTATTAATGCCATTGCCTTAAAATCATTTACAGTATTTGCGTCCTCTGATAATTTTAAGGGCTTATTCAACACTACATTATTTCTTACATGATAAATCCCCCATTTATAATCCTCATCTGAGTTGGACATATTATCGATAGTACCATCACCTGGAATTGCCCATTCATCTCCATATAGCCAAGTGCTTTTTTCATACCAATACCCATCTTGCTTCGTTACAAAAGGCATTGGTGCTGTTTGCGGATTTAAGGCTGCCATGTTATGAATAATTGCCGTATTGCTTTTATTGGATTTATCTTCAACTTTAGCGTCTACGATAGCCGTCATTGGGTAGTACATTTGTAAATCTTTCCAATCTACTAAGCCTATTTGATTTGGTGTGATAGTACCTTTAAGCACTCCGTTTTCATTTTTAATTTCTTGAAACACAATAGCTTTAATCTCTTTATCACTCAAGGTAGTATTGAACAAACGAATTTCGTCCATGCTACCTGTATAATATACATTAGACGCATCATGCTCTTTAGCCATCATGAATTTTTCGCTTGTTTTTGTAACCTCACTGTAAAATCCAACTATATCTTGTTTTCCTGGATAAGCTAAATTTTGATGATGTACCCACATACCATCTATTGAGATGTCTGCGGTATCATTTTCAAAATCAATTACAACCGCTACATGTCTCCATATCCCCTTTTTTAAGCCATATTTCCTTGAAAATTTCACAGTATGTAGACGACCAAACGGTGTTTTAAAGTGTCCTTCAACCTCTAAAGTAGACCCCACTGATTTTAATTCTAAGGCGTTATCCTCTCCAAAAAGGAAAGACGAAACGGTGCTTTCATCTTCAGCATCATTCTTAATCCAACCCATTAATGTAATACCTTTAGCATTTGTTTCATTGAATTTAGAAAGTATTGCCTTTCCTGAAACATAGTCGTCCATCCCATCAAAATGAATAGCGGCTTTTTCTGGCGGATTGATATCATACAAATCACGATAATCTAAATCTCCATTAAAGCTTAAATCGTTATCGCTATCTGGTAAAATATTGTTTTTTATTTCATCTTGAATGCTATATCCATCTCTCTTTTTGTTTCCTTCAAATACATCATCTAAACCATCAAAGTCTTTATCGGAATTAGAAATGGAATTTGCCATACCATTTTCTTCAATGTCTGGAGTACCATCGCCATCACTATCACTGTCTAAATAATCGTATGTGCCATCACCATCAGTATCTATGGGTTTAAGTCCACTGTTATAGTTGTTACAAATTCCTGTTTCAGGATTTGTTGCGGCACTAGGCGGTTTATATCCTATACTAGATTGTGCTTCGATATTATCTAAAATACCATCATTATCACTATCTAAATCTAGGTGATTGGGAACACCGTCATTATCTCTATCTAAACTTTTACAGATACCGTAATTATTCAGAGCTTCGAAATCGGGATCTTTAAAATTGACCGTACCATCTTTATCTATGTCTTCATCAGGGTTTTTACCAAAAGATTCATCTACATCACTTATACCATCGTTATCATCGTCTAGATCTATGATGTTAGCAATACCATCTTTATCAGAATCTTCTAATTGATGGTTTGATGCTTTAGCAGCGTTTTCCCTCGTTTTTTTTTGTGCATTGCCAAGAACAACACAAAATGTAAGCAGTAAAACACTTAAACGTAGTTTTAGCTTCATATAATGGTCGATTTAGGTTGTATCAGATAGATTAAACTAACTGAACTACATTTGAAATAAATTGAGGGAAGACTATTTCAAACTAATATTTTACTATTTGTGGATTAAGTAATTGGAGCAAATCTAGATTAAATAATCGACAAAAACAACAAAAAATCGGATAAAAAGCATATTTTTTCCGACAAACAAGAATGAAGTGATAGTTTTCAAATTTTATGAAAGGAAAGTTTTGGACAAAAAATTTAGACTATACTATCAACCAAATCCTCAATTTTTGAAATCAACTGAATCTTAATCGATGTGTTTTTTAATGCTATTTTATTGTATCTTGATATAAATATAGTTGAAAAGCCCAATTTTTCAGCCTCCAAAATGCGTTGTTCAACACGCTGTACGGGCCGTATTTCTCCAGAAAGTCCAACCTCAGCGGCAAAACAAAAATCATTTTGTAATGGTTGGTCTTCATTTGAAGATAAAATAGCTGCTACTACTGCCAAATCAATTGCGGGGTCATCAACGGTTATGCCTCCAGTGATATTTAGAAATACATCTTTGGCACCCAAGCGAAAACCAGCACGTTTTTCTAGAACTGCTAATAGCATATTTAAGCGTTTTGCATTAAACCCAGTAGCACTTCGTTGTGGTGTACCATAAACTGCCGTACTTACCAAAGCCTGTACTTCAATCATTAAAGGACGCATTCCTTCCAAGGTTGCCGCAATGGCATTCCCAGAAAGCTCTTCATCTTTTTTGGAGATTAAAATTTCTGAAGGGTTTGATACCTCTCTAAGCCCCGAACCTTGCATTTCGTATATACCCAGCTCATTTGTTGAACCAAAACGATTTTTATGCGCTCTTAAAATTCTAAACACATGATTTCTATCGCCTTCAAACTGCAATACCGTATCTACCATATGTTCTAAAATTTTAGGCCCTGCGATATTGCCATCCTTTGTTATATGACCTATTAAAATTACTGGTGTAGCCGTTTCTTTGGCAAACTTTATAAGCTCCGTAGTACATTCTTTTATTTGGGAAATACTGCCAGAGGACGACTCTATATAATCACTATGTAATGTTTGTATGGAGTCTATGATAACAATATCGGGTTCTAACGCCTCTATTTGCTTGAATATATTTTGAGTTTTGGTTTCCGTAAGGATATAGCAATTGTTATTTTCTGGGTTAATACGTTCTGCACGCATTTTTATTTGCTTCTGGCTTTCTTCTCCAGAAACATAAAGCGTTTTGTAGGGTAACCTCAATGAAATTTGAAGCAATAAGGTACTTTTCCCTATACCTGGCTCCCCTCCTAAAAGGGTTAACGACCCTGGTACGATGCCTCCACCTAAAACTCTATTAAATTCGTTGTCCAGACTACTTAATCGTGCTTCTTCCGAAAGATCTATATCCTTTATCTGTAAAGGTTGTGATGCTCTTTTTTTAGGATTAGATTGAGTTTTCCAATCGTTTTTTTCAGGTTTTTGCAATACTTCTTCTACAATAGTATTCCATTCTTTACATGCGTTGCACTGCCCTTGCCATTTGGCATATTGTGTGCCACAATTTTGACAAAAAAATGTAGTTTTTACTTTTGCCATGTAGTATTAAGTTGGAAGTTAGAAGTACAAAGCATAATGCTTTCGTTTAAATGTATTTTTTCTCTCCTTTGGGTTTTGGTGCTTGGAACTTTGAATTTTATATTTAGTATCCAAAATCTTCTTTTATGGCATCTGCCAACTCTAAAACTTTATCTTTTGTAATACCTGCTATTTCATCCAAGGTATAGGCAGATTGGTAGGTTTTCATTGCTTTTTTTGGTTCTCCTGTTTCTTCGTAAAATCTTCCTATGTAGTAATTACCCAATAATGTTTTTGGGTATTGCTTTCTGGCAAGCTTTCCTAATGGTTCGTAATATTCAAATAATTCAGTTTTTTCTATGGCTGCAGCAATGGCTCTAAAATCGTTGATAAGTATTTGCTTATCTATACCAAATAAATCCTGTATGGCTTGATATTTTTCTTCTAAATACACTACTGGAGAAATCTCCAATTCTAAAATTTCTTCTTTATACTCTTCCTTACTAATGGGTTGAAATACCTTGAACATATTTTGAAGTGCATTGGGAATGGCGTGCGCAGGTGCTGAATAATGCGTGGCGTTTTCAAAACTATTGAAACTATATGATAAATTCTTGTTTTCTATCGCAGATATATCAGAGTGCAAAGCTTCAGACATTTGCTTTAAAGATTTACTATCTGCACTAGAATTTGCTAAATAATAAAACAGTTTTGATTCCATTTTGGATAAACTCTCTGGAATATAATCTAGCATGTTAGGGGCTAACTCTGGGCTTACAACAATGTAGCCTTGGAATAACGGATTAGACTTTAAAAGGTAATAATTAATAAAATTTGCGGTATTACCATGACCAACTGCTACCCTAAAGTTTGCTGTCCTGTAATTAGTTTCAATATAAGGCACTAATTCCATACCTAAAAATTCAAAAAAAGCAGCTCCCGTTTCAACTGGCAAAGAGTTTTGCTCTGAATATAAACAATCATCATAACGGGTATCCACTTGGTTTATCCCAACCACAATGGCTTCTGGCATATCTTCCCAATAAGAATAATAATCTACATTACCTGCTACCGCTTCAAATAGATAATCGCCATCCAATACCACAAAAATAGGATAGTATTTTTCCTCATTTGTATTGTAGCCTCTAGGCAATTGGATTTTAATTTGACGTTCTCCCCCTAATTTTGAAGATTGAAAGTTCTCATACTTTACTTGGGCATTTACACAATTAAGCACAAGCAAAAACATCAAAATGAGATTAATAGCTTTTTTCATTTCTAAAATGATTTGAGATTTTTTTATACCGCCAAGGTAGTAAATAAAGCTAGAGATTAAAAGCCTGTCCTAATTATGTCCTGATGTTTTCTTTCTATTGAAAACGGGTAAATAAATTAAAGACAGTCCTCCAAAAATTATAATGAGTAAAGTTTGTGAACCCCACATTATCCAGCCAAAAGCTCTACTTGGTTCTTCTGGAAGATTAAACAAAGAAAACGCTAGCACTATGGCTTCAGGGTAAGAACCTATACCTCCATTGGTTGCTGCAATACTAAAACTAGCGGCTATAAAACCAATTAAAATAGCTGCAAAAGGCACGTTACTGGTTTGCTCTAAAGCAAATGAAGTTACATAAAACATTAATACGTACATAGCCCAAATAAATAGGGTATGAAAAATAAATGCCCATTTCTTCTTCATTTTAAATATACTCAAAGCACCTTCCACCAAACCATTCACAAAACTCTTTATTTTTAGGGCTATTTTTGATGTGCTTTTTTTTATGTATCTGAAAAAGAAAACGAGAAGCACCGATAATCCAGCCACAGCTAGTATGATTTTTGAAGGGTCGAACTTTTCAACTAAAAAACCATAAATAAAATCGAATTGCAGAAATAATGTTATAGCAATAATCCCTAACATTACTATCATATCTGCAATACGTTCTGCAACTATAGTTCCAAAACCTTTTTCAAACGGTACGTCTTCATAATTTGTTAAAATTGTAGCTCGTGCCACCTCTCCAGCTCTTGGAATTGTATAGTTAATTAAATAGGTTGCGAAAACAGCCATAATACTATTTCCCAGTTTAACATTATAACCCATTGGCTCTAATTGGAATCGCCAACGATAGGCTCTTGATAAATGACTAAGCAAACCAAAAAATACACCAAGAATAATATATGTATAATTTGCTTGCTGAAAATAATCAATAAGCTTTTTAATTGAAATTTGCGATAAAGAATACCAAACTAAAAACACTCCCAATAATAAAGGGAGTGCAATGGTTAATATTCTTTTTATTTTAAGATTCAAACTTCTATTTTAACAAGTTTGTGGCTTCATCTGGAAACACAAGCGATGGCTTAAACACTTTCGCATCCTCTATGTCCATAAATGCATAGGTTATCAATATTAAAGTATCACCTACTGAAACCCTTCTAGCAGCCGCACCATTTAAAGTAATCTCTCCACTTTTACGTGGTCCTGGAATACAATAGGTTTCCAAACGTTCTCCATTATCATTATTTACAATTTGAACTTTTTCGCCTTGTATAATGTTCGCAGCATCCATTAAGTCTTCATCAATAGTGATACTACCTATATAATTGAGTTCTGCACCTGTGCATTTAACTCTATGAATTTTAGATTTTACTACTTGAATTTGCATGAGGCAAAGTTAATTAATTTAAAGCGATATTATCAATAAGTCTAATCTCGCCAGCATAAACAGCTATAAACGCCCTATACGTTTTTTTATTTGATTTTCGTTTTACTGGTTTTAGGGTTGAAGCGTCTGCTATTAAAAAATATTCTAACTCTAATAAATCGTGAGTTGCAAACTGGTTATCAACCCATTCCGATACTTTTCCTGCACTTTTTGTGCCAAATTTTGTTTTGGCAATTTTTAAGGTTTTATAGATAAATGGTGCCGCTTCTAAATACTCTGGTTTTAACCTAGTATTTCTAGAACTCATTGCAAGCCCGTTAGTCTCACGATGAATTTTACAACCCACAATTACTACGGGTAATTGGTGTTTTTCTACAAGTTTTTTTATAATTTGAAGTTGCTGAAAATCCTTCTCGCCAAAATAGGCTTTGTTGGGCTTTATAATTTCGAAAAAGCGCTTTACAATAGTACCCACACCGTCAAAATGTCCATGACGAAATTTACCTTCCATCTCAAATTCCAAACCATCAAAATCAAAAGACTGTGACACTGTATTTCCTTCATAAATATCATCTACTGTAGGTGCATAAACAATAATAGTATGATTACTCACCGTTTTGAGCAACTCAACATCTTTTTCTAAAGTTCTGGGGTACTTATCTAGGTCGGTTTTATTATCAAACTGCGTTGGGTTTACAAAAATGCTTACTACTACCGTATCATTTTCTTTTAACGCTCTAATTACCAACTGTAAATGTCCTTCATGTAATGCCCCCATCGTGGGTACCATTCCAACGGATAAACCTTTTGATTTTAATGCCTCAACCGCATTACTAATTGTATTTTTTTCAGTGTAAACCTTCAACTTTTCATAAAAATTAACGCGTGCAAACTTAAGATTTTACGGGGACTTTGCATAAATTTTTGTACTTTTGCGTGTTTTTATTTTTGAATCTTCAAAAGCAAACCATATATGAAAGATAAGAGGATATTGTATGTATCATCTGAAGTAGTGCCTTATTTACCTGAAACTGAAATTTCTTCAATGTCGTTCGAGGCGCCTAGAATGGTTAATCAACAAGGTGGTCAAATTAGAATTTTTATGCCAAGATATGGCAATATTAACGAAAGAAGACACCAATTACATGAAGTGATAAGATTATCCGGTATCAACTTGGTAATTAATGATTTGGATATGCCACTCATCATTAAAGTAGCTTCTATACCTAAAGAACGTATTCAAGTCTATTTTATAGATAACGACGAATATTTTAAAAGAAAAGCAACGTTAACCGATGAAAACGGCGCATTGTTTTCTGATAATGACGAACGTGCCATTTTCTTTGCCAAGGGTGTTATAGAAACAGTAAAAAAGTTGAACTGGTCTCCAGATGTAATACACGTCCACGGTTGGCTAGCTTCATTACTTCCACTTTACTTAAGAGAATATTATAAAGACGAGCCTCTATTTAATGAGAGTAAAATAGTAACTTCAGTATACAATCAAAGTTTTAACAATACGTTAAATAAAGATATGGTCAATAAGATTAAATTTGACAACATAAACGAAGAAGCTATAAAATCTTTAGAGGAGCCTTCATATAACAACTTAATGCAAGTTGCAGTGGATTACTCTGATGCTTTAATTATGGGTTCTGAAGTTTTACCAGAACATTTAGAAAAGTATATTAAAGATTCTAACAAGCCTGTGTTAGAATATAAAAGTAAAGATGAATTTGGAGAAGCATACACTGAGTTTTTTAACACTGAAGTTTTAGGTTAATACTCCAAATTATCCTTTAGATATTTATGAATAAGATATTGAAAGCCCCTCGCTATGCTGTTGCCTTATTGGGTATTTTTTTAATAGCATTAAGTTGTGATACAGAGTACAGTTCTATAGAAAGTAGTGTTCTAGGAGAAAATAATTTTAACTTCAATGCTAGTGCTTACGAAATTCCTATTAAAACATACAACAAGAACTTATCAGCACAACAGATAAATGGGTTAACGGCCAACTTGCTTGGTTTTTTCAACGATCCAATTTATGGGCAAACCACTGCTAGCATAGTTACACAAGTTGTTCCATCTAGTTTTGCTACAAATAGCGCTACTATGTTTGGAGTAAATCCTGTAATAGAATCCGTAACGCTTACCATCCCTTATTTTAGTACGCAAACAAGTATAGATACAGATGGGAAACCTGAATATAAAATAGACTCATTATTTGTTGAAGACAACAATCCAGAAAATATCAAAGAAATAAGTTTAAAGGTATATGAGAATACATATTTTTTGAGAACTTTCAATCCAAACGATTTAGAAAACAACTCTCAAAACTATTTTTCTAAAGCTGATGGAACAATAAACAATATTGATAATTTTTCTGAAATTGAAAGCGGCACAATTAATTTTGACGAACATAAAGGCTTGATGTTTTGTGACAGCCTATACACCATATCTCCTGATGCAAGAGAGATAGAGACAGAGATTGAGAACACTCCGTCGACGTTTTTACCTCCAGCTCTTGTTCTTGAATTAGCAACAACCCAAACGAGTAAAAACCGTTGGCAATCCTTAATATTGGATCAAGCTGGTTTACCTACTCTTAGCAACTCTAACAATTTTCTTAATCATTTTAGAGGGTTGTACATAAAAGCCCAAGCAGTAAATAATCAAGGTAGTATGGTATTGCTAAATTTAGCAGACAGCGGAGCAACCCTTACAATAAATTACTCCAGCGATGATGGCACCGATGCAGATACTGATAGAGACACGGGAAGTTATACACTTAACTTTACTGGTAACAGATTAAATACATTTATAAATAACTACAACTCTATTTTACCTACAACACCCAATACTACCGAGGGCGATGAAAAATTATATTTAAAAGGCACTGAAGGTGCTATGGCTGTTATTGAACTATTTAGTGGCATTGGAGATTGTGGAGAGGATGCTCTGGAATGTTTTAAAACGTTTTTTAGGGAAACTGATGAAAATGGTAATGTATTGGACCCAATTAACGAACAATACAGACTTAAGCGCTTAATAAATGAAGCGCATCTAGTTGTTTATGAAGATAATGCTTTTATAACACCTGAAGACCCAAAAGACCTCAATGGTGAAGATTATCACAGGTATGACAGGCTATATCTTTACGATTTAGAAAACAACGCTCCCATTTTAGATTACAATACAGATATTACTACAGATGCTAGCAATCCTCTAATATCAAGAACATTTAGCTTAGGTAGAAGGATAACTGATGAAAATGGCGTGTCTAAATACAAACTTAAAGTCACAGATCTACTAAACAACATTTTAGTTAGAGATGCCGATGTTAACAAATTAGGGTTAGTGCTTACCAACAATGTTAATATTAATTTAAACACCTCGTTATTAAACAGTGTAGATAACGTTACAGGCACACCTGCAACCGCTATTATTACACCCAGAGGTACTGTATTACACGGCAGCAACACAACGGCTACAACTAGTGATGGAACAAGTAAAAAATTCCGATTGGAAGTGTTTTTTACTGAATTAAAATAGATTAGGATATTTGTTGCATGTTCTCTATTGAGAATTAATTCAAAAAGTGAAGTGGCTTTTATCGTATAAAACAATACGTTCACATAAATATTTATGAGTTATAAATATTTATTTTTCATATTTGCCATTAATTATATAACCCCAAAATCAAATTAAAAACTATGTGTGGAATTGTTGGATATATAGGTCATAGGGATGCTTACCCAATTGTTATAGAAGGTCTTAAACGTTTGGAATATCGCGGATACGATAGTGCAGGTATCGCTTTATATGATGGTACAGATTTAAAGGTATCAAAAACTAAAGGAAAAGTTTCTGATTTAGAAGCATCTGTTGCAACTAATATTACTAAATCAGGTAATCTAGGAATTGGGCATACCCGATGGGCTACCCATGGCGTACCTAATGATGTGAATTCCCATCCACATGTTTCAAATTCGGGAGATCTAGTGATTATCCATAACGGAATCATTGAAAATTACGAGTCATTAAAACAGGAGCTTATAAAAAGAGGTTATACCTTTAAATCTGATACTGATACAGAAGTCCTTATTAACCTTATAGAAGAAGTTAAAACCAAAGAGGGCGTCAAATTAGGTAAAGCAGTACAGATTGCCTTAAACCAAGTTGTTGGCGCATACGCCATAGCGGTATTCGATAAAAACAAACCAGAAGAAGTAGTTGTAGCGCGTCTAGGAAGCCCGCTTGCAGTAGGGATAGGTGAAGATGAATTTTTTATCGCTAGTGATGC
Organism: Hyunsoonleella ulvae; assembly: GCF_016827605.1. GTDB lineage: Bacteria > Bacteroidota > Bacteroidia > Flavobacteriales > Flavobacteriaceae > Jejuia > Jejuia ulvae. Next base: position 791,383 of record NZ_JAEPJQ010000001.1, read on the forward strand.
TTCCCCTTTCATAGAATATACTAAAAATGCTATTTATCTGGAAGATGAAGAAATGGCTATCATTAGATTTCATAAAGGCATAAAAGTTAGAAAAATAAAAGACGACTCTTTAGTAGACCCATATATACAAGAACTTCAATTGAACTTAGAGCAGATTGAAAAAGGAGGCTACGAACACTTTATGCTTAAAGAAATTCACGAGCAGCCAAAAGCAATCAATGACACCTATAGAGGTCGTTTACTAAGAGATGAAGCTATCATAAAAATGGCTGGTATTGAAGATAATATGAAAAAGTTCTTAAATGCTAATCGTATTATTATTGTAGCTTGTGGTACCTCATGGCATGCTGGTTTGGTTGCAGAGTATATCTTTGAAGATTTAGCACGTATTCCTGTTGAAGTTGAATATGCATCAGAATTTAGATATAGAAACCCGGTTATAACTGAAAACGATGTACTTATAGCTATTTCACAATCAGGAGAAACAGCTGATACTTTAGCAGCTATTAAAATGGCTAAAGCCAAAGGTGCATTTGTTTTTGGTGTATGTAATGTAGTTGGTTCTTCTATTGCAAGAGAAACAGATGCAGGGGCCTATACACATGCTGGACCTGAAATTGGAGTTGCGTCAACCAAAGCATTTACTACTCAAATTACAGTTTTAACCTTAATTGCTTTACGTTTGGCTAGAGCCAAAGGCACTGTTTCAAGTTCAGACTTCCGTCGCTACTTATTAGAAATGGAAATGATTCCTGAGAAAGTAGAGAAAGCTTTAGAATCAGATGCTCATATAAAAGAGGTATCCAAAATATACAAAGATGCTTCTAACTTTTTATATTTAGGTAGAGGCTATAATTTCCCTGTAGCTCTAGAGGGTGCTTTAAAACTAAAGGAGATATCCTATATTCATGCTGAAGGCTATCCAGCTGCAGAGATGAAGCACGGCCCTATAGCATTGATTGATGAAAATATGCCAATCGTTGTTATTGCTACAAAAGCTGAACACTATGATAAAGTAGTGAGCAATATTCAAGAAATAAAATCTAGAAAAGGTAAAATTATTGGAGTTATTACAGAAGGAGATACTATAGTTAGAGAACTAGCTGATCATGTTATCGAAGTTCCCGAAACCATAGAAGCTTTATCTCCATTATTAACAACTATACCTCTTCAATTATTATCTTACCATATAGCAGTAATGTTAGATAAAAATGTAGACCAACCCAGAAATCTTGCAAAATCTGTTACTGTGGAATAATTTTTAAATAGGGATTTTAAAACTAGAATCCCTATTTATTTTTTTATATTATTCATTTTTACTCCTGTTTTTTGTTAAAAATATAAATTTTACTGCTTTTTTTTAACAAAATATACTATGCGTGCATAATTTTTTTATATTTTTAGTGCCAACCAAATAATAAACTCCTTTATTAAGTAAACTAATTAATATAAATGAAAACAATACTCAAATTTATTTTGTTGTTGTTTTGTGCAAGTAGTTTTGCCCAAACAACTATTACAGGGACCGTTAAGGACGATAGTGGTCAACCTATACCAGGAGCCAATATTATAGTACTAGGTACAACCACTGGTACGGTTACTGATTTTGATGGTAATTTTACTTTGACAGCTAATCAAAATCCTCCATTCACAATCCAAGCTAGTAGTGTAGGTTTTGAAACGGTAAACCAAGAGATAACCTCAAATAACCAAAACGTTGATATTATTTTAAAAGAAGGTAATGAACTTGATGAAGTTGTAATTTCAGCATCACGTACACCCGAGCGTATTTTTGAATCTCCTGTAACCGTGGAAAGATTTGGTATTAAGGCTATAAAAAACACTGCTTCAGCTGATTTTTATGGCGGACTAGAAAATTTAAAGGGTGTGGATATAAACACCAACAGTCTTACATTCAAATCAATTAATACAAGGGGATTTGCAACCTTTGCCAATACGCGCTTTATGCAATTAGTAGATGGTATGGACAATTCTGCTCCTGCACTTAACTTTCCATTAGGTAACCTTTTAGGAATGGTAGAAACCGACGTACAAAGTGTAGAGCTTTTACCAGGTGCATCATCTGCACTTTATGGCGCCAACGCTTTTAACGGGATATTATTTATGACTAGTAAAAACCCTTTTGACCATGAAGGTGTGAGAGGTTATATTAAACGAGGTATTACATCTCAAGAAGCAGCAGGAAATAACGATTATACAGATGTAGGCATAAGTGTTTCACATAAATTTAGTGATCATTTTGCAGCCAAGGTAAACTTTGGATATCTAAAAGGCACCGATTGGTTTGCGACTAACTATGACGATAAAGATACTCCCGGTGGCACGAGAGAATCTAACATTAATTATGATGGAGTTAACGTATATGGCGATAATGTAACTACAAATATTAGAGATGCGGCACCAGCAAGTATAAAAGGTATAATACCAGATGTAAATGTTAGTAGAACTGGTTATAGAGAAATAGATCTAACGGATTATGATGCTGAAAGTGTTAAAGCTGATTGGGGGTTATATTTCCGCCCTTGGGGTAACGATTTTGAAATCCAATATGTTGGAAAAGTAGGAACAGGATCTACCATTTACCAGGGAGCACAACGTTATAGAATAGATGGATTTTCATTACAGCAACATAAATTAGAAGTTAGAAATGATGACTTTTTCATAAGAGGCTATGTAACATCTGATAAAGCTGGCGACACTTATGTAATGGATGTTGCAGGTCCAAATTTATTACAAGCATGGAAATCTCATCAAGATTGGTTTGGAGATTATATTGGTACTTATGCTGCTTCTGTTTTAGGAGGTGCTACTGATGCACAAGCCCATAATGCTGCAAGAATAGCTGCAGAAGAAGGAAGACCTGATTTAGAATCAGATGAATTTCAACGTCTTTTCAATCAAGTTACATCAGACACTGATTTCTTGACAGGCTCTGCATTTAAAGATAATTCCAAAATTTATCATGGAGATTTAAACTACAATTTCAAGGATAAAGTAGATTTTGCTGAAGTACAAGTAGGAGGTTCATATAGAACATATCGTTTAAATTCTTTTGGTACTATTTATGCTGATGCTAATGGTCCCATTACATATTCAGAATTAGGAATTTACACCCAACTACAACGTTCTGTTGACTTAAATGAAAGTTTGGAACTCAAATTAACAGGATCTATCAGATATGATAAATCAGAATTGTTTGACGGCTTCTTCTCTCCTAGAATCTCAGCTGGATTAACAGTTAACGAAAATCATAATTTCAGAGCTTCATTCCAAACTGGATTTAGAAACCCAGATACACAATCGTTATACATTGGATTAAGAACTGCCTTAGGAACTTTAATTGGTGGTGCAACCGATATTGGAGAACGCTATTCTAGAGATTATGACGTAAGCCAGTTTGCACAAAACAACCTTGGTCAACCATCAAGTATTACCCAAACAGGAGCAGCAGCTTATACTAATTCGCTTTTTGCTTCAATTGCCAATGGTTTAGGAACCCATGATCCATCATCTAATGGCAGTAATTTTATTGGTAACTCAAGTTTTGCAGAACCTGAGCAGGTTAGTTCTTTTGAGCTTGGATATAGAGGAAAAGTAAGTGGTTTTATAATAGACGCATCTGCCTACTATAGTACCTACAACGACTTTCTAGCCAATGAATCTGTAATTGCACCACTTTATGGTAATGTATCTAACTTTGACCTAACAGGCTATGATCCAAATAACCCAGCTTCAGTAGCAGGTCTTAATGCAGATACCCAACAAATATTAGCAGCTTTGAGTAACGGAGATGTAGTAGGTTATCAAACATATACAAATACTGAAGAAACAGTTAACTCCTATGGTGCCGCTATTGGAGTATCAACAAAAGTATTTGATGATTTTGACTTAAGCGCCAACTACACATGGGCTCGATTAGACTTTGATGTTGCTGGTAATCCAGATTTTAGGACCAATTTCAATACACCAGAACATAAAGTAAAATTAGGCTTTGGAAAAACAGAGCTGTTCAAAAACTTTGGATTTAACCTTGCTTGGAGATGGAGCGATAATTACTTCTGGGAAGCTTCCTTTGGTGATGGAGAAATACCTGCATTCAATGTATTAGATGCACAAGTTAACTATAGGATACCAAACCTAAAAACAACTATTAAGGCTGGAGCCACTAATCTATTAGCGGATGAATATTTTACTGCCTTTGGAACAGGTTTCATAGGATCTCAGTATTATGTAGCGTTAACCATCAACAATCTTTAAAAATTTAAGCAATGAAAAATATAAAATACATCATTTTATCAATATTAGCACTGAGTTTTTTAGCTTGTGAGAACGAAGAGTTAGAAGAACTAAGAAATAAAAATAGTACTGAAGAAATAATACTTCCTGAATTAACTTCTGGATCTGCAGATTTTTCTAACTATGTGGCGGTAGGCGCATCATTTACAGCTGGTTTTACTGATGGCGCATTGTTTATAGCTGGTCAAGAAAATTCTTTTCCAAACATTCTGTCGCAACAATTTATGAAAGTTGGTGGTAATGAACTTACGCAACCTTTAATGGATGATAATATTGGAGGTTTACTTATAGGAGGAATGCCAAACCCTGAATTCTTACCAAGATTATTTTTTAATGGTACAGGACCTCAAAGATTACCTGCAACACCAACAACTGAAGGTACAGCAAATTTAGGTGGTACTTTTACTAATATGGGGGTGCCAGGAGCCAAAAGTTTTCATTTATTATTTGACGGTTATGGTAATCCTGCAAATTTATCCCTAGAATTAGCAAATCCTTACTATGTAAGAATGGCGTCTAGTCCAACAGCAACGATTTTAGGTGATGCTTTGGCTCAAAACCCAACTTTCTTCACGCTTTCAGAAATTGGAGGAAATGATGTTTTAGGTTTTGCTACTTCAGGTGGAGATGGTTCAAATCCTATTACAGATACCGCAACTTTTGACGCTTCCTTTAACGCTTTAGTAGGTGCTTTAACCTCAAACGGGGCCAAAGGTGTTGTTTCCAATGTGCCCTATGTTACTGATTTGCCTTTTTTTACAACTGTACCAAATAACGCCTTAGTTCTGGATGCTGCTACAGCTGCACAATTAACTGGTGTATTTCAAGCTGTAAGTGGTATTTTTCTACAAGGAGCTGTTTTGCAGGGGGTCCCTATTGAACAAGCGCAAGCACTGGCTGCACAATATGCCATTACATTTAATGAAGGCCCTAATAGATGGATCATTGATGTACCCGTTACGCAAACAAATCCGTTGGGCTTTAGACAAATGACAGAAGATGAGTTACTAGTTTTAACCATAGACCAAGCTGCATTAGCACAAGGTTATGGCACTGTAGCTTTAACCCCTGAAGTTCTTCAAGTTTTAGGGCTATTACAACAAGGAGGCACTCCAACACCAGAACAAGCAGGATTAGTTTTAGCTGCTGTAAACGGTATTGATGATAAAGATGCGTTAGATAGTGATGAACTATCTGAAATTATAACTGCAACAGATGCTTATAATGCTACCATAGAAAGTGTGGCTAATTCTAATGAAAACATTGCTTTAGTTAATTTAAATGCCATACTTAGCGAACTAGCCAGTACTGGAATTAGTTTTGATGACTTTACCTTAACAGCAGGTTTGGTTACAGGGGGTGCGATTGGCTTAGATGGTATACATCTTAATGCTAGAGGATACGCTCTTATGGCTAACAAATTCTTAGAAGCCATAGACGAAGCTTTTGGTTCTAACTTTGTGGCATCTGGTAATCTTGCAAAAGCAAGTAATTATCCCGTAAATTATCCCTTTGCATTACCCTAACAAATAAAAACACATTGTAACTAACCCAAAAAAACACCTTTTAAATTAAAGGTGTTTTTTTGTTCCTTAAATTTTCAAACCATTTATATGAAAATCTCTAAAATTTTAACGGTTATTTTAGTGGATTTGTTAAAACACCTCTAAGCTTTTACAAATACTTTGAAACACCTATCTTTTTTTCCTAAAAGTTGTATTTTTGAAGAATGTTTTTTCAACAAGCGATAGGATACTATAACCATGGATAAATATTCCTTCTTAAATGCTGCACACACAGCATATTTTGCAGATTTATACGACCAATATTTGCAAAACCCTGATAGTGTTGAACCTAGCTGGAGAGCCTTTTTTCAGGGCTATGACTTTGGTTCGGAAAATTACGGATTAGATGGCGAGATTATTGAAGGTGTTTCAACTCAAATTCCAGAACACATTCAAAAAGAGTTTCAGGTAGCCAGACTTATTGATGGTTATAGAAGTAGAGGGCATCTATTTACCAAGACAAATCCTGTTAGGGACAGGAGAACTTATACGCCAACATTGGCTTTAGAAAACTTTGGATTGTCTGAAAGTGACTTGGATACGGTATTTAATGCTGCTGAAGTTTTAGGTCATGGAGCGCAACCTCTAAGAGAAATTTTAAAACGCTTAAATAGTATTTATGCTGATTCTATTGGGGTTGAATATATGTATTTGCGTAATCCTGAAGTAATTAAATGGTGGCAAGATAAACTAAATACAAATGACAATCATCCGTCATACTCACCAGAAACTAAAAAGTACATCCTTTCTAAGTTAAATCAAGCGGTTACTTTCGAAAACTTTCTGCAAACCAAGTATGTTGGTCAAAAACGTTTTTCACTGGAAGGAGGAGAATCTTTAATTCCTGCCATAAGCAACGCACTTTACATGTCAGTTGAAAAATATGGTGTAAAGGAATGTGTTTTAGGGATGGCGCATCGTGGACGTTTAAGCACACTTGTAAATATCTTTAGAAAACCACTTCGAGAACTTTTTAGTGAATTTGATGGAAAAGATTTTGAAGATGAAAATATTGATGGGGATGTAAAATACCACTTGGGTTTAACTTTAGATAAAACCTATCAAAACGGTAAGTCTATTAAGATGAACTTAGTGCCAAACCCCTCGCATCTAGAGACTGTAGGCCCTGTTGCCGAAGGTATTACACGTGCCAAAATAGACAGTGATTATGATGGGGACGATTCAAAAATATTACCAATTTTAGTTCATGGAGATGCAGCAATCGCTGGGCAAGGTATCGCCTACGAAGTTGGACAAATGAGTCAATTAAATGGCTATAAAACTGGAGGTACAGTTCACATCGTTGTAAATAACCAAATAGGTTTTACTACAAATTATTTAGACGGGAGATCGAGTACATACTGTACTGATGTAGCAAAAGTAACCCTATCTCCTGTAATGCATGTAAATGCTGATGATGCTGAAGCTGTGGTTCATGCTGTAGAAATGGCATTAGATTATCGTATGCGTTATAAAAAAGATGTATACATTGATTTATTAGGATATCGTAAATATGGCCATAACGAAGGGGATGAACCTCGTTTTACACAGCCTAATTTATATAAGAACATTTCAAAGCACCCTAATCCATTTAAAATATATTCTGATAAATTAATCGCTGAAAACACCATAGATAAAGGCTATTCAGATGCGATAGTTAAAGAATTTAAAGACACTTTAGAAAAGGAATACGAAAAATCAAAAGAAGCAGAATCATCTAAAGTTCGTGAATTTATGCAGGAACGCTGGGATGGTTTTGAGCGTAAAGGCATTGATGCAATGCTTCTAAGTGAAGATACAACATACCCAGAAGAAAGTCTTAAGCATATCTCTAAAGTAGTATCTACAGTACCTGAAGGACAAAAGTTTTTACGTAAAGCTGAACGTATTCTTGAAGGAAGAGCCAAAATGGTTTTTGAAACCGACAACTTGGATTGGGGAATGGCCGAAACGTTAGCTTACGGAAGTTTAATGGAAGAAGGCTACAATGTTAGAATTTCTGGACAAGACGTAGAACGTGGTACATTTAGTCATAGACATGCTATTCTGCGTGATGTCATATCTGAAGAGCGTGTAAATTTATTAAACACCAACCCCAACAATAAGGGGAATATGGATATTTATAACTCATTCCTATCTGAATATGGTGTTCTTGGTTTCGATTATGGTTACGCCATGGCTAACCCAAATACGCTAACCATCTGGGAAGCTCAATTTGGCGATTTTAGTAACGGTGCACAAATTATATTCGATCAGTATTTATCTGCAGCCGAAGATAAGTGGAAGGCACAAAACGGAATTGTTGTTCTATTACCTCATGGATATGAAGGCCAAGGTTCAGAGCATTCATCGGCGCGAATTGAACGTTACCTGCAGTTGTGTGGTAACGATAATATGATTGTCGCAGACTGTACAACACCTGCAAACTTTTTCCATCTACTAAGGCGTCAAATGAAACGTGATTACAGAAAACCACTTATTGTTTTCACGCCTAAAAGTTTATTACGCCATCCAAAAGCAATATCCTCCATTAAAGCATTAGCTACTGGTGGTTTTGAAGAAGTTATCGATGATACTATAAACCCAGATAACGTTGAAAAACTCGTTTTCTGTACTGGTAAATTTTATTACGACCTTTTGGCAAAAAGAGAGGAATTGAATTCCACCAATATCGCATTAGTTAGAATTGAACAATTATTCCCGTTGCATTTGGATAAAATTCAAAAGGTTATAGACCGCTATAAAAATGTAAAAACCTATGTTTGGGCACAAGAAGAACCAGAAAACATGGGTGCTTGGAGTTACATGTTACAACGTATGCGATTGGTACCTCTTGAAGTAAATTCCAGATCTTTTGCTTCAGTACCGGCACCAGGTTCGAGCACAAGAGATAAAGCAAGACAACAACGTGTTATCAATACTGTTTTCGATATAGAATAAAAATAAATTAAAAAATAATTAAAATTATTTACACATGATTTTAGAAATGAAAGTACCGTCTCCAGGAGAATCTATTACTGAAGTAGAGATTGCTGAATGGTTAGTAGAAGATGGGGATTATGTTGAAAAAGATCAAGCTATTGCTGAAGTAGATAGTGACAAAGCCACATTAGAACTTCCAGCTGAAGCTAGTGGTACTATTACATTAAAAGCTGAAGAAGGTGATGCTGTTGCCGTAGGAGCAGTAGTTTGTCATATTGATACAAGTGCAGCAAAACCAGAAGGAGGAGACGCTCCAAAAGAAGAGAAAAAAGAAGAAGCACCAAAAACTGAAACAAAAGCAGCACCAGCCCCTGAAGCAAAAACGTATGCAACAGGTAGCGCTAGTCCAGCAGCTAAAAAGATTCTTGCAGAAAAAGGTATGGATGCCGCCGCAATAAAGGGCACTGGCAAAGACGGAAGGGTTACAAAAGAAGATGCTGTAAAGGCTGTACCTTCTATGGGAACACCTTCTGGTGGCAGTCGTGGTTCTTCACGTAGTAAAATGTCCATGTTGCGCCGTAAAGTAGCAGAGCGCTTGGTTGAGGCCAAAAACACAACGGCAATGTTAACTACGTTTAATGAGGTTGACATGTCTCCTATTTTTGAACTCAGAAAAGAATATAAAGAAACCTTTAAAACTAAACATGGAGTTAGCTTAGGGTTTATGAGTTTCTTTACTTTGGCAGTAGTTAGGGCACTTAAAATGTACCCTGCTGTAAATTCCATGATTGATGGTAAGGAAATGATTTCTTATGATTTCTGTGATATTAGCATTGCGGTTTCTGGACCTAAAGGCTTAATGGTTCCTGTTATAAGAAATGCCGAAAATTTAAGCTTTAGAGGTGTAGAATCTGAAGTGAAACGTTTAGCTATTCGTGCTAGAGAAGGAGAAATTACTGTTGATGAAATGACTGGAGGTACATTTACCATTACAAATGGTGGGGTATTTGGAAGTATGTTATCTACACCAATTATTAATCCTCCACAAAGTGGAATTTTAGGAATGCACAATATTGTTGAGCGCCCTGTGGCAATTGATGGCAAGGTAGAAATTAGACCAATAATGTATGTGGCTCTATCCTATGACCATAGGATTATAGATGGAAAAGAAAGTGTAGGCTTCTTAGTTGCTGTTAAAGAAGCTCTTGAAAATCCAACAGAACTATTAATGGATAACGATATCAAAAAAGCCTTAGAGCTATAAGAATCCATATAGTTTTACAAAAAAGGCGAAACAAGATAAATGTTTCGCCTTTTATATTTTAACATTATACTTTTTTTATCACATTAGTTACTATTCCCCAAATAACAAAATGATTCTCTTCCGTTACTTTTATGGGGGAATAATCTGGATTCTCAGGTTGTAACCAAATACCACTCTTTTCTACCTTTAATCGTTTTACGGTAAATTCCCCATCTAAAAAACATACAGCAATTTTACCATGTTTAGGTTCCAAACTTCTATCTATAACTAACAAATCGTTGTCATCTAGTCCTGCTCCTATCATAGATTGCCCACTTACTCGGGCAAAAAAAGTAGCTTCCTTATTTTTAATAAGTTCTCTATCTAAAGATAATCGTTGTTCTTTAAAGTCATCTGCAGGAGAAGGAAATCCAGCAGAGATACCCATATCAAAAAAAGTAGTACCAGAATTATTTAAAATTTGAGGGTTAAAAAAGGTAAGGCTTTTAGACTTGTGTAATAACATGTTATATTAAATTCTAACTAAAATTATTCTATAAAGTTAGTAAATATTATGCCTAATAACTAGCAGTCGATTTATAATGGGATAAAAAAAAGTCAAGATATTAAATCTTGACTTTTATAAAATTATAAGATTATTTTTTTATTCCATGTTGGTTAATGCATCTCCTGTACCAGTAGTATAGTTTATTTTTAAAGCATTTACTCTTCTAAGCTCTTGCTTTACATCACCAACAATTCCCATGTTTGCATCTTTATCAACTTTAAGAGAAACCGTTAAAAAAGGAATAAGTTCTTCTCTTAACGCAGCTCGTTCTGCAGCAATAAAAGCTGCAACATCACTTACTGATGCAAAATCATCATTAAGCTGAATTCTAGCTTCAGTACCATACTTCTTATAGTTTTCACTAGGTTTCCCCATGTAAATGTAGCTCACTGGGTTCTTCTTATCCAACTTTTCAACTTGATCTGCTAAAGGTAGCGTATTTTTTACTTTAAGCGTATCTTCTCTCATCACAGTAGCCACCATAAAGAAGAATAATAACATGAAAACAATATCTGGTAAAGATGCAGTATTAATTGGCGCAAGCCCTCCATCTTTTTTCTTTTTAAACTTAGACATATCTTTAAGTTTTATTTATTCAACTACTTCCGAAAGCTTTTGAGGAATCTCAACTTTTATCTTATCGATAAGCTTCTTCAACTTTGTTTTATTTCCGCTCCATCTTACATCGTCATGCAATTGGTTCATCTCAATATAGTTCATATTAGGAAATCCTTGAGAGGCTCCAAGTTCTAATGCTCTTCTATTTCTTAGTTCATTATAAGCAGCTACCAACTCGTTTTGTACTGCTATGTACGCTGCATAAGACGTCTCTCGATCGTTCTTTAAAGAAATAATAGCTTTATCAGGATTATCAGACGATTTTGGATCTTTAGCTCCTTTACAAAAACCACATGATCCATCTCCATTATTATCTAAAAATTCCCTTGCGGCTTTTCTTAAATCTTTAATCTCCATTGGCTCATCTTCAACAAGTAATTGATCTTGTTTGTTTACCAATACCGTAAAAATATTTTTCTGTTTAATTATTGGAGGCTCAGTATTATCTTCCATTGGAGGTAGTTTTCGGTTAATTCCCGAATCCTTCTCAATGGTTGTTGTTACCAAGAAAAATATTAATAATAAGAAGGCAATGTCGGCCATTGAGCCTGCATTAACTTCAGGTGCTGCTCGTTTTGCCATAATTATTTAATCATTTTTTTAACTCCATAAAACAACATTGATGCTCCAGCAATTAAGATTAAGAAATAAAACAGATATAACCCTGCTCCTAATAATTTTGATCCACTCGCTGATAATGTTCCTCCATCTTTAAGAGGTGTTTCTACTCCTTTTGCAAGACCGAAGTAACAAATGATTGCCAACAACGCAAATATACCTAAGCTTCTTAACGTGCTTTTAAGGGTATCAGGATTTGTTAAAATATTCTTTAAACTAAATATTACAACAAACGCAACAATCAATCCTAGTATGATGTAGGCTACAAACATGATAGAATCAACCGATCCACTAGCTTCTCCTGCTTTTACGGCTTCATCACCTGCTGATATTATCATTGCCAGAAATGCTATAGAAAGAATTCCAACAACTGCTAATACTATGGTTAATATTTTTTTCATAATAGTTACAATTTTAAATTATTACTTTTTGTGTTTGATAAGCATATCCATTAAAGAAATAGAAGAATCTTCCATATCATTAACGATGCTATCTATTTTAGCAATAATGTAATTGTAAAATATTTGAAGAATAATTGCTACTATAAGACCGAATACAGTTGTTAAAAGTGCTACTTTAATACCTCCTGCTACAAGTGAAGGGTTCATGTCTCCAGCGGCTTCAATTTTATCAAATGCTTGAATCATACCTATTACCGTACCCATGAAACCAAGCATTGGTGCTAATGCAATAAATAAAGATATCCAAGACACATTTTTCTCTAATTGTCCCATTTGAACACCACCATAAGCAACCACAGCTTTTTCTGCAGCTTCAATACCCTCATCAGTTCTGTCTAAACCTTGATAAAAGATAGAAGCGATTGGCCCTTTAGTATTTCTACATACCTCCTTAGCAGCTTCAACACCTCCAGAGGCTAATGCATCTTCTACATTTTGAGTTAATTTTTTTGTGTTGGTTGTTGAAAGGTTTAAAAAGATAATTCTCTCAATAGCAATTGCTAATCCAAGAATTAAACACAACAATACAATGCCCATAAATCCTGGACCTCCTTCAATAAAACGCTTTTTTAATCCTTGATGAAAACCAAGTTCCTCAGCAGGCGCTGCATCATCGGTCTCTTGAGTAGTTACAACTGTTGTAGCTGCAGTATTTACCGTTGCGCTAGTAGTTGCATTTGCTGTTCCAAACACCATCATTCCTGTAATGGCAAGGATAGAAAATAATCTTTTCATGTTCTAAAATCTTAATTTTATTAGTTAAAGTGTTAAAGATATAAAAAATACAATTAAATATTAAATATAATTGAGCAGAGAGGAAGGGATTCGAACCCTCGATACCCTTTTGAGGTATACACACTTTCCAGGCGTGCGCCTTCGACCACTCGGCCACCTCTCTGTGGCTTAATCGTAATTTTTAAGGGTGAGCAAATAACAAAAAAAAAACCAAACAATGAAACCTTTCTAATTAATTTTAGGCTATTTCTCCTCTAAGCGGTATTTCAAACTTATTTTTAAACAATTCTGGAGATTCTAACTTGCCCAACAAGTACATTGTTTTAGCTATTGCAGATTCAGTAGTCATATCTTTTCCAGATATTACTCCTATATGTTTTAAATGATTACTAGTTTCATATTGTCCCATATTTACGCCTCCTCCAACACATTGCGTAACGTTGATAATATGTATATTATTAGATATTGCTTCTTTTAATGCTTCAAGAAACCATGTATCAGTTGTACAATTTCCAGATCCGTAGGTTTCTAAAATTAAAGCCTTCAAATTTGGAGTATTAAGCACATTGTTTAAATAAGATGGTGTAATGCCCGGAAAAAGCTTAAGCAATGCAATATTGTTATCGAGTTTTCTGTGTACTTTAAAGGTGCTGTTAAGCGTAGGTCTTAATAAGTACTCATGCTTTACTTTTAAGTGCACCCCTGATTCGGCTAAATATGGGTAATTTAAAGAATTAAATGCTTGAAAATGCTCAGCATTTATTTTTGTGGTACGATTACCTCTGTAAAGCTTGTATTCAAAATACAAACACACTTCTTTAATTATTGGTACATTATTCTCTTGTAATGAAGCAATTTGAATTGAGGTAATTAAATTTTCTTTAGCATCTGTTCTTAAGTCCCCGATAGGTAATTGGGCTCCTGTAAAAACAACTGGTTTTGATAAATTTTCCAACATAAAACTAATTGCCGATGCTGTATAGCTCATCGTATCACTGCCATGAAGCACCACAAAACCATCAAACGCATCGTAATAACGCTCTATAGTATCTACAATTTGCACCCAATATTCTGGATTCATATTACTCGAATCTATAGGATTCTTAAAAGATGTGGTCTCTATCTTGCAATCCAATAATTTGAGTTCTGGTATTTGCTTTAATAAATTATTAAAATTAAATGCATGCAAAGCTCCTGTTTCAGCATCTTTTACCATGCCTATTGTGCCTCCCGTATATACTAGTAAAATATTAGGCTTTTTATCACTCATATTTTAAAAACATCTTTTGAATTTTGAGTTGTGATTTTCGCAATGTCCCTTTTAGGTACATTATATATGTCTGATAATTTTTCAAGAACATGTGTTATGTAGGCACTTTCATTTCGTTTTCCTCTGTACGGCACTGGAGACAAATAAGGTGCATCTGTTTCTAAAACAATATGCCTTAAATCAATTTGATTTAAAAACTGGTCTATTTTACCATTCTTAAAAGTTACAACACCGCCAATTCCCAATTTCATATTATATGATATTGCTCTATGGGCTTCTTCTATTGTGCCTGTAAAGCAATGAAAAACACCAAACAAATTATCATCAGCTTCAGTCTCTAAAACTTCAAAAATTTCATCAAAAGCATCCCTACAATGAATTACAATAGGTAATTGATATTTTTTCGCAAGCCGTATTTGGTATTTAAATGCTTCTTTTTGGATATCCAATGTAGAGGTATCCCAATACAAATCTATACCTATCTCTCCAATCGCATAAAATTGTCGCTTCGACAATAGTTCCTCAACATGTTTTAGCTCATCCTTATAATTATCCTTTACATGCGTTGGGTGTAGCCCCATCATTAAAAAAACATGTTCGGGAAAATCTTTTTCTAGCTGAAACATAGCTTTTGTATATGTAGAATCAATAGCTGGAATAAAAAACCGAGATACTCCAAGGCCTATCGCTCGTTGTATCATGCTATGCCTATCTTCATCAAATGCTTCACTATATAAGTGGGTATGGGTGTCCGTAATAATCATGTCGTAAAAATAGTTTTTTTGACACGAATTCTTTGAATCTACATAAATTAAAACATCTTCAACTTTTAAGCATAAATCACTATTTATATTAGTTTACATGCTTAATTAGTCACCCTGAGATAAATAAACTAATCTATTTTTTTAATTAACTTTTGAGCTTGGTTGTAATCCTCAGCATGCTCTGGAATACTTTTTAAAACCTCTAAAGCGTTGTTGTAATCTTCCTGTTTTAATTTACTCATGGCCAAGTACCATAGTGCTTTGTTTTTATAAACAGAATATCCTTCTTTTAAGTTGTTTAAAATAGCATCAGCTAGTTCAAAATTATTTAATTCAATATTTGTGATAGCTCTGTATAACTTTAATTCTGTATTATTTTCATCAGCGGCAATTAATTGCTTAAACGCTTTTTCTGCAGCAGGAAAATCTTTCGTATTAAAAGCATTTTCCGCAGTTTTAAGCAACGTGTTATTTTCTCCCCTAACCGTAAAACTCACATTATCATAGGTTGCGTAATCCTCATAGGTTGGCATGGAAAACTGGTTGAATGTAAAGACGCCAAACAACACAGCTACTGATGCAGCCACCAAATATTTCATTAAAGGATACACTTTTGTTGTTTTTTTTGGATTGGACGTTTTTTCCGTTGATGCGAAATGTGCTTCAGAAATTTTCTTCAAATTCTTTTGAAACGCATTTGATTTTTCTTCATTACCAATCTTGTGCTCCAAAAATGAAGACAACTCCTTATAAGTATTGAATGTTTGTTTAAATTCTGGATCTGTACTTAATCTTTCTTCAAAATCTAATGTTTCGTCTTTGGATAATTCCTGAGACAAATAAGCTTCAAACAATATGTAATTTTTCTCATCCATAACAGTTACGATTTAAGGTGGTTAAATTTAGGCGAGCCTTGAACCAATGCTGTTAATTTACCTATGCATAAAGATTTCTTTTTTCTGGCGTAAGCATAGCTTACACCTAAACTTTTTGCAACTTCTTCCATAGATTTTATTTTAAATGTTGCATTCAACAAATCTTTACAGGCAGTTCCTAGTTTGTTAAACATCTCTTTAAAAAGCTCCTGTTTATCTCCAAACATAGACGTTTCAAAAGCTAGTTCTTGGGCCTCGTCTCCTTTAGATAACACCTCTTCGTTAATTGTTACCTCCTTATTAGAAGTTTTTTTTATAACATTAAGCCACTTACGCTTACAGAGCAAAAAGAAATAAGCATCAAACGGACAGGTTAACCGCAATCCTTTCTCGCTGGCTTGATTATAAATAGTAATTAAAGTATCCTGAACTATATCTTGGGCTTCATCCGCACTGCCACTATTCTGTTTAATATAATTTACCACTTTGGGCACAAACCTATCATAAATAGATTGTATCACAAATGAGTTGTTTTGAAGCAATCCGTTGATGTACTTCTGGTCTTCGTGAGTTTTTTTTTCGGTCATAAACCCCTTGTATTTGCTACTAAAGTAAAAAACTTTTGAAATAACAGGGTAACAAATTTTAAGTGGTGTTGATATAAGGGCGTAAGTGTCAATAATGACAACGTAAACATTTAATTAAAAATATAAACATCATGAAAAAATCAATTTTTATTATCGCAACCGTAGTGTTATCAATGTTAAATTTAAATGCTACCAACAACAACAAGCATATTAATACCTTAAATGAAGTTGTAATTACAAAACATAACATCGCTCAAGTTTTTGAGTGGAAAGTCGAAACAACCAAAGGTAAATACTCTGGAACGTCTTTGTCTCTAGAACAAGCTAAAAAAATGATTGCTTTATCTAGTTCTGGAGAGATCGTTACGGGAACAGAAATCAAAAGTTTCTTTGTATTAAAATCTGAAATAAATGCTAAAAGAAACTATTTCTGGGAAGTTAAAACCGCGACAGGTACAGCCAAAGGGTATTCTTCATCTGAGGCTTACGCACATAAAATGATTGCACTTGTGGCTTCTGGTGATACCATAGTATCAAAAATCATTATCAGTCAACCTCAACAATAAAAACTTTAAAAATTTTTACAAAAACAGGGTAACAAAATTGTTGCCCTGTTGATTTAAACTTGAACAATAACTTTAAAACCCAATTTATTATGAATGCTTTTAAAAGAATTTTAGGAATAGTATTTATGACAGCTTTAATTACTACAAGCTGCGAGACATCAGATGATAACGACATTATAATTCGTCCATCGGCAGAAGATTTTAACGCCTTAAAAGACACAGCACTAGAAAACCTAACACAAAACTTTACGTTTAATACTGATGATGGTAGCATTAACCTTACCTCAGAAAAAGGTGTGCAAATTTATATTAATGCTACTTGTTTAACATTAAACGGAAATGCTGTAAGTGGAAACGTAGATTTGGAATTTGTGGAACTTTTTGACAAAGGTAATATGTTAACTACCAATAAATCCACCATGGGAGCTTTACCAAATGGCGATAAAGCTATGTTGGTTTCTGGTGGTGAGTTTTATGTAAATGCCACACAAAACGGAGAGGTTTTAGAGACTTCTTGTGGTTTTCAAATGATGATACCTACTGATTTAACTGGTGGTGCAGATAACGACATGACTCTTTGGGAAGGCGAAATAGAAGCTAATGGCAACATAGTTTGGAACCAAGAAGAAGATAATACTGGGCAAGGGCGTTTATTTGTTGAAGGCAACGAATATGTTGGATTTTTTCAATCCTTTGGATGGTCTAACGTTGATCGTTTTTACAACGACCCAAGACCCAAAACTACAATTTTAGTAGCTGTGCCTAACGGATATAACAATACCAATAGTGCTGTTTATATTTCTTATGACGGTGAGAATACCGGATTAGCATACTTGGACACATATGATGCTGGCACTGGACTATTTAGTGAGCATTACGGACAAATCCCTATTGGTTTAGAATGCCATATCATCTTTGCTACAGAAGAAGGAGACAACTGGAAGTATGCTATTAAAGCGGTAACTATTAGCGAAAATGATATCATCACATTTACAGAAGGTGATACGGCAGTAGCTACTGAAGAAGAATTAACTGTAATAATAAACAATTTACCTTAATGCGTGACTAATTTATTATGGTTGCCCTAAATTATTAACCTACTTACAAAAGCCAGAGACCTCCCAAGTTTCTGGTTTTTTTGGTTTTCTGGGGTAACAAAATACGTTCTTTCTTGATATAAAGGTGTAAACTTAATTATTGTAATGAAAAAAAATGCTCCCATATCGATTCTTGCTATTTGTATTGTAGCAATCCTTACGGCAAACATTTTATTTATCGTTTCAAATTTACACTAGCCTATGTTTTTAACCAAAACACAAGTGCTCACTTTTATATATATTTAAACCTTGTAAATCTTAGTTTCTATGAAATACCTCTTATTTCTTTTTGCCCTATGTCTTAGCACATGTTCTGTTTTTGGTCAAGAAATTATTGAGGGCGATACATTATCACGCATTGCAACTATTAAAGCCAAAACCATAGATAATAGCGTTATTTTCACTCCTGAGACACCTACCTTAAATCAAATAGCAGGAGCCCCAAAAGCATTTTATACTTTTTTTTGGGAGTTTGGTGATGGGCATTACAGCAAGGAAAAAAATCCTAAGCACACCTATAAAACCAAAGGTAATTATGAGGTAAGATTATGGGCCACTAATAATTATGATACAGGAAAACCGCCAACAACACGTCCAAAAAAAATCGCCATCAATTCAGTGTCATCAGCTTCTAACGATATGGCCTCTATGGATACCGATTTTGATTTAATAAGAAACCGAGAACCGGTACCATCTCAGGATATTGTTACCGTAATGCGGTATAAAAACATAAAAGATTATACCACAAAAGGAAAACTATACATATTCTATAATGAACAAAAGTTTAGCGCTGATAATTTTGTGTTAAAAGATACGCGAACGTACTATAATGAAAAAGACATAAGCACATCGGCATTTGCCTATACGGATAAAATTGATGCGGAGGACAATACTCTTCTTGCCTCAACAGACAATTCTTTTTTGAATTTAAGGGTTATCGCCCAAGATTCTACAGACCATACCAACTTGCCCTTAACCATTGCCGAATCTAAAGCCTATTACAAAAACTGGAGTATCTTAGAGTTTGACAACATGTCTCCAAATGAAGAACGCAATGTGTTTTTTAGTTTTGAAACCACGCCCGAAATGGTAAAGGATACAAGCGCCATTATCTCTGTAAGAGGCATCTATGTACCCGATTCTAATTATGATAATCATAAGATAAAGGATATGGAAATGGAAATAGTTACATCTCATGATCCTAATAAAATGTCATCCAACGGTACGTTTATGAATTACCGCTTTGTTAGATTCAAAACTTTAAAATACAAGATTAAATTTCAAAACAACGGAGAGGGGCCTGCAAAAACCATAAGATTAGAGACGGATATCCCTGAAATGCTGGATAAATCTACTTTAAAAGTAACTGATATGTATCCAAAATGTGAAATATGCCCCAAATACGAAGTAGCATATAGTTGTTTGGACACCACATTTACAAATACCCAAGCCATTTTTACCTTTAAAAATATTTACCTTCCTGGGAGCGAACAGAAAAATGTAAAAGTGTACGATTCTACCAAAGGTTTCGTAAAGTATAACATAAAATTTGCTAAGGATTTCCATAAGAAAAAAACCAAAAGTAGAACTGCTATTATTTTTGACAAAAACGAACCAATTATCACTAATTATTCTACGACTAGGTTTTTGCCAGGCATTTCAATTGGTGTCAAAGCGGGATATAATCATTTTTCAGATTTAAAAAACTCTGAAAGCTATTTTATAGGTGCTACACTATCTCCCTATAAAGCGTTCAGATGGTATTGGCAAGTAGAACTAATGAGTAATTTGCATTCTTACAACAGTAACACTCAGGTAGCCGAAGAAATTATAAGCGAACAAGGCTTTAGGTTTAGACAACGCACAACTACTTACACCTCTTACGAAAATATTGACTTAGACATCCCTGTAATGCTGAGATACAATATAAATAACTATATAGGATTGGGTGCAGGATTGCAAAATACTATTTCGGTTAATGAAAAAAGTAACAATACTGTATTAATTGAGCAATTTGAGGGCATATCACCAGACGCTCCAATATTTAATAGTAATGAAGAAATAAGCAAACAAACAAACTCGTTTACCAATTTACGTACAGGGATATTATTTGAAGCCACTGCTGGTTTTGCAAGAATTGGACCAAGTCTGGGCGCACGCTATATCCTTAATTTTGAGGATAATTTCAATTACTGGCAATTTTATGCTATTTGGAAATTTTAAAGCCTAAGACCCACTAAAAAGCTTACCTTATGCACAAACTATGGACTCTTTTTCTGGTTTTTAGCTCTATGAGTTTTTCTCAAAACCTAGAAGAACAGATTTACGTAGCAACAGAAGCATTTATTGAAAACCCAAACAATGTATCATATAAAACAATACATCAACAAGAAGCCAAATTTAAAAGTTTGGTAAAAACCCAAGATGAACAATTAGCCCTAGTATTTTTACAATGCCACAAAGGTTATTTTTTAGACCAGAATTCGCGTTTAGAAGCAGCTATTTTAACCTATGAAAACGCTCTAAAACGTTTTAAAAACCATCAACTTTCAAAAATTTCAAATTTTGATATTGTAGAAAGCTGCTTAATCCCCCTAGGCAACCTCTACACCAAAACAGGCAATTATACCAATGCTGAAAACATTATTAAACAATACATTGTTTTAGCTGAAGCAAAAAAAAATAACACACAAAAAGTAAGCGGTATCATTAATCTTGCCCAACTATACTACACCATTAGTAAATACGAGGCTGCTATTAAACTTACTTCAGATTATTTAAAGCACGACAAACTTCAAACTAACCAAAAACAAAAGCTAATTTCTATAAATGCTAACAGTAAAATTGCTTCTGGACAAATAGAAAGAAATGATGAAATTCCTATTCGGCTAGATGATGATGAAAAGAAATATAAAATAGCCCTAAAAAATCAAAATTATATAGCAGCTTTAAACGCTTTTAATGCTCTTAAAGCCAAACGCCTTTCTAATAAACAACTATCTAAACGGGATTTAGCCAAACATCTGGTTGAAGAAGCACAACTTTATGTATTGTTAAAACAAAACACTAAAGTACTTAATAGCTTAAACAGTGCGCTAAAAATTTTAATTCCAGATTTCCAAACTGGTAACGTACCAAAAACAGAAGACGTTTATGCTGAAAATACGTTTATTGATATTTTTGATTTGTACGCAGAGATTCAATCGAGTCCTATCAATGCCTTAAAATATTATGATTTAAGCATTTACGTATCCAATTTATTACGTAATACTTGGACTTCGCAAGAGTCTAAGCACCTCAATCAAACCAATCATAAAATACGTAGTGAAAAGTGCATAGACCTACTCTATCAACTTTATCAGAACACAAGAAATAAAACCTACATTTTTAAAGCGTTAGAATATTCTGAAAATAGTAGAGCCTCTACCTTAAAGGAGATTTTTCAAAAGAAATTATACTTACAAAAACATCCTAATGACAGCCTGTTAATTAAAGAATATAATCTTTTAAGACAACAAGAACACCATACAGGTCTTCTTATTAAAGAACAATTGGGTAAAAATAGAGTTTCAAAAATCAATAGTTTAAACAAAAAACTAATAGAAATAAGCCTACAGCTAAACACTATAAAACAACTAACTTTAAAAAAACATATAGATTATAAGAGTTATGTATCGATTGAAGATGTACAAAAAAAATTAGTAGAAGACCAATCTCTCTTAGTAGAGTATTTCTATGGAAAACATACCATTTATCAATTTGTAGTATCTCCTGAAGACATTTTAATCAATTCTATAAACATAACCTCAAAAATCCAAAACCATATTGTAGATTACATTCATTTTTTTGATAACGCATCTAAAATAAATAATGCTATCCCAAAATTTACTGAAAGTGCATTCAACCTATTTAAACTACTAAAACTGGATACTATTCCCAGTGAACAAAACGTAATTCTTATCCCTGATGGCATATTAAATTTTGTACCTTTTGAAACACTACTTACCCAACCAACCCAAACCATATCATTTTCAAAAATGCCCTTTTTGATAAAACAGAAACGTATTGTATACAATTCCAGTATGTTTTTTTATGCAACTGATATCCAAACGGTAACGAATAACGACCTTTTAGGCTTTTTCCCTGTTTTTGAAGGTACAGATAGAGCATTAAACTATTCTATAAATGAAGCCAAAGCCATCAGCAATACAATACCATCTACAGTATTGATGCATAAACATGCTACAAAAAGTAGTTTTTTAACTAAAGCTGCAAAATATGGTATAGTACATATTTCTACCCATGCAAGTAGTGGTAGTTCTATAACTCCTGCTAGTATTGATTTTTACGATGACACCCTTTATATTAACGAACTGTATAGCATGGATTTTAGCTCTAACTTAGTAGTATTAAGTGCTTGCGAAACGGGAATAGGCAAGCTTTTAAAGGGTGAGGGCGCTATGAGTATTGCCCGTGGTTTTCAGTATGCTGGGGCGAAAAATGTATTATTCTCTTTATGGCAAATTAATGACTTGGCTACCTCTAAATTAATGACATCATTTTATAAAAATTACAGCGAAAACCAATCAGCGCATACCTCAAACCAACAATCAAAACTAGATTACTTAAAGGATAAAGACATTAGTAACGCTAAAAAATCGCCTTATTATTGGGGTGCATTTTTGTATTATGGAGAAATTGTTCCAAAAAACACATCAATACATACACCCTATATCGTTTTAGGAATTATTTCTATTTTGATTATAGTACCTTTACTTTTTAAATTTATGCGCTCTCATGGAAAAAACACTACAGGAATTTCTTCTTGAAAAAGGTTATATCAAAATCAAATTAAAGCTCACTAAAACCAACCATTTTGAAATTAAGGCTGCTATTAATGGTGTAAAAGGAAATTTTATTCTTGATACAGGTGCATCAAGTTCTTGTGTTGGTTTTGAAGGCACTGAAACTTTTAAACTTAAAGTTAAAGATTCAAATATTTTAGCTGCTGGCGCTGGTGCCACTGATATGGAAACCAAAATGTCTAAAAAAAATAAAGTGAAAATTGGCAAATGGCATCACGATAAAGTAGTTTTGGTTTTATTCAATTTAGTTCATGTAAATACTGCCTTAACAAATCACAACTCAAAACCTGTTGATGGTATTATTGGTGCAGATATTTTGAAAAAAGGAAAAGCTGTAATTGACTATGAGAAAAAATATCTATATTTAAAACTGTAATTTTCTATAGAATTACATAATTAACTAATAGCAAATAATATCCCAAGACCTAAATGCACACATCCATAGTAATAGCAGATGATCATCCGCTAATGCTTAGAGGCTTAACAGATTTTCTAACCTCTAAGGGTTACAATATCTTGGGCAGTGCTGAAGATGGCAAAAGCGCTTACAACCTTATTGTAAAACTTAAACCTAAGATTGCTATTCTAGATATAAGAATGCCGTTAAAAACTGGATTAGAGATTGCTGAAGAAGTTCAAAAAAACAAATTACCTACAAAGGTTATCTTAATTACTTTTGACAAGGAAGAAGAGTTATATGACCAAGCTTTACAGTTTGGCGTATACGGATATATTTTAAAAGAGTTTGCTATAGAGGAAATAGAAACCTGCATTGCACATGTACAAAATGACCAAGCTTATTTTAGTGAAGAAATCGCAGAATATCTAAACCACAACCAAAATAACAAACCCAAACAATTAGATTTACTTACCAAATCTGAATTAAAAATTGTAAAGCTTATATCTGAAAGTAAGACATCTCAAGAAATAGCCAAACAATTATCTATATCTCCAAGAACGGTAGATAAGCATAGAAGCAATATTGTATCAAAACTCGAACTAGACAACAAACCAACCTCATTGTCTATCTGGGCTAACCTGAATAAACCTTTCTTATAAAATACGTACAACTACGTATTTTATTATACTTTAATATCATTTACTTTTACAATGCTATTAATTAGTTCTTAGGGAGAATTATTGGAAGTCCTAAACTGTAAGGTTTAGGGCTTTCGCATTTTATATGAATCTACAACTCCTATAAAAAATACGTATAACTGCGTATTTTTTTTTTAAGTGTTAACATATACTTTTACACAAGCTATTAATCAATTCTTTTGAGAGAGAATTACCAAAACCTTGTGTTGCATAACACAAGGTTTTTAAACGAAACCCTTACTTAATTGTTAATCCATATGAAAGCTACAAAATCTATTTTAGATACCTCATTTGCAATTGGTCTTGCAGTGTTAGTGATTGCCACCATTGCAATAAACCTACTGGTTATATTCTTTTAAACTCTATTTCATTTTTTAGTTAGTTGAAATGAAAAAGCCCCGAAACAATATGTTTCGGGGCTTTTTATATTAAGTTGTAAGATACTTTCTAATCTGCTAAAACAATAATTTTATTGTCTTTCATTTCTATTGTTCCAGAATTAATTGGTAACCAATATCCTTTATCAGATTTGGTAAACTTTGGTGCCACTTCTTCATCTAAAGTAATATTCCCAGATACCTTAACATTACCCTCTTTAAGCAGAGAGATGATTGGTGCGTGATCTTTAAGCATTTCAAACTCGCCATTAACTCCAGGAACAGCTACAGAATCTACTTCTCCTTTAAATAATGTTGCTTCTGGTGATACAATTTCTAAATACATAGTTAAACTTGTTTAACTACCCTGAATTTATTTCAGGGTCATTTTAATTTTGCTTTTTTTATCTAGGATACTGAAACAAGTCCAGCAC
Source organism: Hyunsoonleella ulvae (assembly GCF_016827605.1). Taxonomy (GTDB): domain Bacteria; phylum Bacteroidota; class Bacteroidia; order Flavobacteriales; family Flavobacteriaceae; genus Jejuia; species Jejuia ulvae. The sequence continues at coordinate 816,363 of NZ_JAEPJQ010000001.1, forward strand.
TTACTTTCGGCTTAAGCCTCAGCAAGCATTTTCTCTCCAGCTTCAATCGCATCTTCGATGGTCCCTTTAAGGTTGAAGGCTGCTTCTGGAAGGTGGTCTAACTCACCATCCATGATCATGTTAAATCCTTTTATAGTCTCCTTGATATCAACTAATACTCCTGGGATACCAGTAAACTGTTCTGCTACGTGGAATGGCTGAGACAGAAAACGTTGTACACGTCTCGCTCTAGATACAGCTAACTTATCCTCTTCAGACAATTCTTCCATACCAAGAATCGCAATGATATCTTGTAATTCTTTATAACGCTGTAGCAACTCTTTTACTCTTTGGGCACAGTTATAATGATCGTCTCCTAAAATATCCGCAGTAAGAATTCTAGATGTAGAATCTAACGGATCCACAGCTGGATAAATACCTAGCTCTGCAATTTTACGAGATAATACCGTTGTGGCATCTAAGTGGGCGAAAGTTGTAGCAGGTGCGGGGTCAGTTAAATCATCCGCAGGTACATATACCGCCTGTACAGATGTAATAGATCCTTTCTTAGTAGAAGTAATACGTTCTTGCATCGCACCCATTTCTGTCGCTAATGTTGGTTGGTAACCCACCGCAGAAGGCATACGTCCTAAAAGTGCAGATACCTCTGAACCAGCTTGTGTAAAACGGAAAATATTATCTACGAAGAACAGTACATCTTTACCTTGTCCATCTCCAGCCCCATCACGGAAATACTCAGCAATGGTTAATCCAGATAATGCTACACGAGCACGTGCCCCTGGAGGCTCATTCATCTGTCCGAATACGAAAGTTGCCTTGGAATCTTTCATGATTTTTTTGTCAACCTTCGTTAAATCCCATCCTCCATCTTCCATAGAATGCATAAAATCATCACCGTATTTAATAATACCCGATTCTAACATTTCTCTTAAAAGGTCGTTTCCTTCACGGGTTCTCTCTCCTACACCTGCAAATACAGATAAACCACCGTGACCTTTTGCAATATTGTTAATCAACTCTTGAATTAAAACCGTTTTACCTACACCAGCACCTCCAAATAATCCAATCTTACCACCTTTTGCATATGGCTCAATCAAATCGATTACTTTAATACCTGTAAATAAAACTTCCGTTGAAGTTGATAATTCTTCAAATTTAGGAGCCGATCTGTGTATAGGCAATCCGGCATCTCCAGCTTTAGGTAAATCGCCTAATCCATCAATTGCATCTCCAATTACATTAAATAAGCGTCCATAAACATCATCTCCAATTGGCATTTGGATAGGAGCACCAGTAGCAACAACTTCAGTCCCTCTACTTAAACCATCCGAAGAATCCATTGCGATGGTACGTACTGTATCCTCACCAATGTGAGACTGTACTTCTAATACCAAAGTTGAACCGTCTGGTCTTTTAATTTCTAATGAATCGTAAATTTTTGGAAGTTCTGATCCTGCAGCGAATTCAACATCGATTACTGGACCTACTATTTGTGCAACTTTACCTGTAACTTTAGACATTACTTATTTGTTTAATATTATGCGATTTAATTCAGCGAAACACGTTTTAATTTCGCGCTGCAAAGATATATTTTTTAATTTAAAATGAAAGTCGATTTTAAAGGTTTTTCCCAATAAAAAAGCACCTCCTTTTTGGAAGTGCTTTTTTAGTTTCTTTTAGAGAAAAACTATTCTTGAGAAGCCTCTGCTGCTGGTGCTTCTGCAGCTGCCGTTTCTGCTCCTTCCTCTTCTTCTTCGTCTTCATCATCAGCAATAGCTGTTCTAGATGTTTTAACTTGACAAACTACTGTGTTATCTGTATGAAGGAACCTGTATTTTTCACTATCTAAATCTCCTACATACACCTTATCACCTATTTTTAGCGGTGTAATATCTATTTCTATAAAATCAGGAAGATTTGCAGGTAATGCTTTGATACGAAGTTTTCTGTTATTCCTTCTTAGAACACCACCATTTTTAACACCTTTTGAGTTACCAACAAGTTGTACAGGGATGTTTAGTGCTATTTCCTTATCCTCAAATAACTGATAGAAATCTATATGTAAGATTCTATCTGTAACAGGATGAAATTGAATATCTTGAAGTACTGCACTAAAAGTAACTCCATTATCTAAGGCAATCACAACTGTATGCGCATTTGGCGTGTATACAAGTTTAGAGAAAGCCAATTCTGGTGCAGAGAAATGTACTGGCTTATCCCCTCCGTATAATACGCAAGGTACCTGTCCAGCATTACGTAAGGCTTTTGTTGATTTTTTGCCCACGCTTTCTCTTTGAGATCCGTTGATTGTAATTGATTTCATTTTATATATAATTAATTATTAATTTACATTACAAATTTTGAGCTGATAGAACGGTTATGATGTACTTTATCCATAACCTCTGCAAATAAATCTGCACAACTCAATACTCTAATTTTATCGTTTTCTTCTTTTAAAGGAATAGAATCTGTTGTTATTAATTCCTCTAATTTAGATCCTGACAATCTTTCGTAAGCACTCCCTGATAATATGGGATGCGTACAAATAGCCCTAACACTTAATGCCCCTCTTTCTATCATTAAGTCTGCTGCTTTGGTTAACGTTCCAGCTGTATCTACCATATCATCTACTAGCACCACATTTTTACCTGTAACATCGCCAATTAATTCCATATGGGATATCACATTAGCTTTTGCACGTTGCTTGTAACAAATAACCACATCGCTTTCCAACGCTTTAGAATAAGCATAGGCCCTTTTAGAACCTCCCATATCTGGAGAAGCAATAGTAAGATTAGGTAAATTCAAACTCCTCAAATAAGGTAAAAATATAGTGGAAGCAAATAAGTGATCTACTGGCTTTTCAAAGAACCCTTGAATTTGGTCTGCATGCAAATCCATGGTTATAATTCTGGTTGCTCCGGCAGACTCTAACATTTTAGCTACTAATTTTGCAGCAATTGGCACTCTAGGCTTATCTTTTCTATCTTGCCTTGCCCAACCAAAATATGGCATAACAGCTGTAATGTGTCTTGCTGATGCACGCTTAGCCGCATCAATCATTAACAACATTTCCATTAAATTTCTTGGACTTGGATGTGTAGATCCAATAATAAAAATTCTAGTACCTCTAATAGATTCTTCATAAGACGGTTGAAATTCCCCATCACTATAAGTAGAGGTTATAACATTACCAAGCTCCGCTCCAAAAGCTTTGGCGATCTTCTCGCCCAACACTGTACTTTGCGTACAAGCAAAAATTTTTGCTTCAGTATTTACAACGGCCATGGTTAACTAGTTGTTTTTTAGGATTTAAACTAATAGGTTTTTAAAACGAGGTGCAAATTTATACATTTATTTTAACCTGAAAAGTATATTGCATAGTATTTTTGATTGAAATTCAATAAAAAAAATTATTTTTGCAGTCCGAAATTGCTCAAGTGCCTGCCTGCCGTCGGCAGGGCGGAATTGGTAGACCTGTCTGCCGACAGGCAGGCGCGCTGTAATAACGGACTCTTTAAGATTATGTTTTATATTTACGCAATATCTAGCATTAAAAGGAACTACATTTATGTAGGCTTAACCAAAGATATTGAGCAAAGAGTTTTAAGACATAATCAAGGAAGAGAAAAAACAACACGTGCTTATCGCCCTTTTGAACTGATATACTACGAGCAAGTAGATAATTCAAGAGTCGAAGCAAGGAAAAGGGAGAAATATTGGAAATCTGGAGTTGGCAAAGAACAACTTAGAAACATTAGAGATAAACATAACTTACCAAAATAAATTGCTCAAGTGGCGGAATTGGTAGACGCGCTGGATTCAAAATCCAGTTTCTTCGGAAGTGTGGGTTCGATTCCCACCTTGAGTACAGATAAAAAAGCTCATATAGAAATATGAGCTTTTTTATTCTCCACTAAATAAGTTCTATCAATTTACTTTAAGATTTCTAAGAAGTATACACTTTTATGTGGGCAAAGAAGACAAAAATATTTGGTCACGCAGGATATTTCATTATATTTTATCAGGATTTACAATAATCTCCTCCTTAACAAAAAGAAATTCTAAATCTATTTTTACGAATTTCTGTAATAAAAAGAACAGTATTTTTATTTATTTTATGTTCTAAAATAAAACAGATGCTTAGAAAATTACTTGTAATATCTTTTCTATTTTTTTCTTTAAATATATTTCCCCAGTTAGAAAACATCACTTTGATATCATGGAATATACAAGATTTTGGAAAAACTAAAAGTAGTGAGGAATTAGATGAGATTGCAGAAATTGTTAGACATGTTGATATTATCGCAATACAAGAGGTTGTTGCAGGATATGGCGGAGCTCAGGCCGTTGCTAAACTTACTGATATTCTAAATCGAAAAGGAAATGCGTGGGACTATGCAATAAGTAATCCAACAAGTAGCTCAAAATATGTTACAGAACGTTACGCTTTTATTTGGAAAAACAAACATATTAAAATAAAGAACAGAGGTCGATTAGTTACTGAATTAGATACTCTAATAGACAGAGAACCATTTCTATTAGATTTTTATGTAAATAAAAAACAATTTTCAATTATTAACTTTCATTCCAGACCTTACAATAAAGATCCAGAAAGTGAAATTAAAGCTTTAGCTTCTTTTGTAAGTGATTTTAGCAGAAGACCGTTAATTGTTACCGGAGATTTCAATGCAAATGATACAAAGCCCGTATTTGATAATTTTAAAAGTATAGGACTTACCCCTGCTATTAACAATCAAAAAACAACCTTGAAAAAGACTTGTAAACAAAATAAGTATTTAAACCATTCCATCGATAATATTTTTTCATCTAAAGAAGTTAATAAAATAGAAAGTAAGGTTATTGACTTTGTTAAGTTTTGCGAAAACTTAGAGAAGGCGAGAAAGTTATCTGATCACTTACCTGTTTTTTTAAAGTTTTCTATTTAGTAACCGCTTTACTATTTCTCAAAAAGCTTTTTAATTACACTTACATCCTGTTCCTACAATCCATTTGCAACATGGGTCTGCCTCACATGCTGCTTTATTTTTTCCTGAGCAACCACAATTAGATGTTGTAGCGCAGTTTTTTACACTATTTCCAGGCTCTTCACAAGCAATACCATCATTATCCCTATCTAAATCGTTTCTACATTCTGGGTCCGCATCATAAGCAGCTTGGGCTGCAGCTTGAGAAGTATAATTTGCACAATTGGTATCTCTACAAAAGCTAGAGTTAGAATCATTAATATGCTCACTAGCTGAGCAAGAGAATATTATAATAAGAAGTATCCAAGGAACCAAAGCTAATACGCATCCCGAGTTTTTAGTTTTAGAGAATTTTTTACGATAGGATAAGCCCGGTATTCCTGTACGAATAGAATAGCCTTTTGTGCTTATACTGCCTCGCTTTGTCCTGTAACTAGGAGTGACACCTGATTTGCTTACATTTATTCCCATGTTTTTGCCTAACTTTATTCTTTTATTGAATCTAAATGACATCGTTATTTGTTTAGAATAAAATTGAAAATGACCTTTTCTATATTAGGAGGTAGGTCTGAGTTTTTAATTTTTACTTTTTTTACCCCCATAGACTCTAGCCAATTGTACCAGTAAGCTTCAATAACATCTTGAGCATAGGGATGTCTAGGGTTTTGATTTTCAATACCAATAACAAGTACTTCTAAATCATTTAGATTTTTATTAGCAGGTAAAAAACCTAGATTACGTTTTTCCATGATTTCTTTCCAATTGGGAGTATTTAACCCTAATCTAGATAAGGATTGAGGTGTTAAATACGAGGTCTGATTTTTATTATTTCGTATTGATTTTTCATGATACATATAACCATCGGTTAGAATAACCAATATGTTTCTACGGCAACTTTCTATACAATAATCTTTTACATGGTCTTTAAAAAAACGCCAGGTGTCCGAACCAGGATAACCTGATGTTTTAGATGATGATCTTGCTAGGTTATAAATTAAAGATGGATTGTTTTCATAAAGACTAATAGTTTTGGGCATCCATTCTTTTTTAGAAACTCCTTTTGTATATGAAATTTTTAACTGATTTGATATTTTATTTATTTTAGGGTCTGTGGGAATAGGTTCAAAAAACACCTCCATTTTATCGTAAAGCAATCCTAGTTTTTTGTTTTTAATATGTGTGTTGAATGCTTTTGCTAATGAAAGAATATAAGCTGAGTCTTTAACTTGTTGATTTGGCAAATCAATTCTATCAGAAAGGTCTAAGAGGATACTAATATTTAGGTTTTCCTGTTTTCGCTTCATCAAATAATCGGGGCAATCATTTTTAGCATATATATTTTGATTTTCATCAACTGTAAGGTCTTTAGGCTTTTCTTTTTTATCATGGGCACATGACATACAGAAAATCAATAGGCAACTAGTTAAGATTACTTTTTTCATTTTACAAGGTTTTTGAAAATACTGTATTCTGATAATCTTGTCGAACACCAACAGCATCAAGATGAAGTTTATATACCTCAATACACTCTGCTATTAATTTATCCTCTTCAGGCTTTGCAATTCGTAATTGCTCACCTATAAAAGTTAGCCAGCCCTGTAAATATTCAGAGGCATATAGCTTATATTCTGCAGTTGGAATAATAGTACCATCTATAATACTTTGTAATTCATGAATTCTACCATTGGCAGCTGAAATCTTTTCTTTTATAGTTCTAATTAAGGACTTTAGTTCATCTATTTTGGCAGTGTTATCGTGTATATGCTCTTGATGAATCTCAATTTGTTCATGGCGTTTACGAATGGCATTTTTCACTTTATCTTTTTCTTTGTTTTCTTCCATTACAAAATCGAAAATAAAGCCCCAAATAAGGTACGCTATAAACCCTAAAAAGATAATTAACCAAAATTCCTGACTTTGCATAGCTTCTGCAAACCCAAATGTAGCATCTTCATCAGCTACGTTTAGTTCCCATAGTTTTTTCTCCACAAAAAAGGCAAGTAATACATCAAAAACTAATGTTGCTAAAACGACTCCAGCAAGTTTAAAATAGGCTATTAGTTTTTTCTTTTGATAGAACATATGAATAAGATACCCCAACCCTATAAAAATAAAGGGAGCAAATAGCACTGTTGCTAATGCTTGAAATCCATCTTTTGCAGCTAATAAAATAGCATTTGGCACATACCATCGCAAATCGCTATAAGTAAACTGTTTTTCCATGGCCGAATAGACTACAGAAGTATAAAACATGAATAGATATACAGTTATTGGGATTAAGACAATGAGGCCAATCCAAAATTTCACTGATGCACCCTTTTTTGCAGGAACTCCATAATTATGAGGGTTTAATGGCAAATCTGTAATTTCAAACCTTAGCTCTTTTATAATATTTTTAATGTCTTTATTTTTATCTTCCTTTTGTTTTATGTTTTCATTTGCATTATCAATAGCCACTTGAAACCCTTTAATTTCAGATTCTTTAGCACGCTGTTCTTGTAAATAGGGTTGTTTTAATTCTTCTTGCTTATGTTTTAATTCTTTTTCTTCATTTTCGAATTTCGCATAAACAGCATCTAGACAAATACCTAATGTTTGAGAATTCCCCATGTTCCTGGAACTATGACGAAACCCTATTTCATGATAGCTCCGTTTTCTTACTTCTTGAGAAACTTCCTCATCGTTTATTTGAGATAAGAACTCTTTAGGCTTTAACTGTATCAAATTTTTGAATCCCATAATTATTTTTTTAGTTCAATTAAGATATCTTGTTTGCTTTTATTTGCCTTAACTGCATTTATAAGATGGTTTGCCAATGGTTTTATATTTTCATCCATAAATCCAAAGAGTTTTATATATTTCTCCAAAGCCACTTGTTCATCTTCAGTTACAATACCGTCTGCCCATATCATAATAGCAAAATCGCATAGAAACATGAGTTTATCATCAATATCTTCAGGGATAAGATTATTGTTATCATTAGGGTGTAATAAGATCTCATCTAAATGTGTTTTGGAAACACCACGCTCTTCTGCAAATTCGTATAACATTTTAATTTCTAAAGCACTAAACTCCCCATCAGAAAGAGCGATTTGATATAATCTTAAAAAATGACTTTTTAGAACGGCTGATATTTTTGTTTTTTCCATAATATGTTTATTTAAAGGATGCGATCACGTCGATATTTTTTCTGTTCTTTTTTTTGTTCTTGAATTATGCTCTTTTCTTTTTTAGGGGGGGTTGGTAATAATTTCTATGAGAAATAGCACGCCAGTTATTATGTCCAGAGGTATCCACAATATCTTTTTGTAGAGGTAAATCGGAAAAATAGGATTAAATAAAACAGTAACAATCAAGAACAAGAACACCCAATGGGTCGCTGTGATATTTTTAATAATAACCAAAACAGCACCAATAGAAATAACCGTACGTAGTAACCAGTAATATTCTCTTGGCGCTTTTAGCACTGCCACAAAAGCAGTATCGCACAGAGAACTGACACGATTTGTACTGTATTATGGAAGGTTTTAGTGTACATTTAATACCCTTAATCCGTTGTTAAATCTTGAATTTCCGCAATAGGCGCATTAGTCTTTACAGATACAATTCCATGGTCTCTAGCTTGCGTAGAATTATACATTTCACTTTTACCTATGGTTTCTCCATTTTTGGCTTTTAGAATAAAAAAGTATTTACCATTAATTGCAACCTTTTTTTCATAATTGCTATCTTCTGGCGCATGTACTTTTACCGAGTTAACACCTGATTTACAACCTTGTTTTGAGGTGTACATTTGACTCGTTAGTATAGGCTCTCCGTTCCCGGCTTTAAGATTAAAATAAAACTTGTCGTTAGTGCTGTTTTTAATTTCGAATTTTGGTTGCCCCATTATTATGTATTTAAATTATTAATACTCCAAATCTAAGCCCGTTAGAATACAAATCCTTACAGATATCTGTAAAGCAAAAAAGAATGATGTACATCATTCTTTTTATCCCTTATGCTAAATTAATACCCTAATCTTCCCAACCACATAAGGTTCTTTTCAATGCTTTAGCTTTAGACAACTTTACTTCATAAATCTTAGTAGAACAATTAGATAATCCACGACAGTATTTGTTGTAATGATAACGTTTACTCCCTTTACCTTTACAGATATATACATTGGATTTACTAAAAGAAGTAAACAGTAAAAAGAAGGCTACTAAATGAAAAATATAAAAGATTTTTATTTTATTCAGATTCATAATAATCCACAGTTTGTAGCAATTGTTTTTCAAATTCATAGATTTCGTCAATGGATTGAATAAGGTGTTTTGTTTCTCCTCTATCTTTTTCAAAAACACCAATATACTTGTTACTACTATTTAAGTGAATTCGACATAAAGGTTTTCGATTATTGTCATCTAGTAAAATTCCAAAATAAGATTGTGTGTCTCTATAGGCAATTCGAGATATAGGAAGTTTTCTTCGTAAAATAGCAACCACAATTCTAAAACTTTCTAATTCTTCTTCTGTAGTGATAATTTTACTTATTTCTTCTACCTCAATGATATCTTCTTGTTGCTTTTGGGTTTCTTTATTTAATGCGGCATTTAAACGGTCATTAACTTTTTCGCTAATAGTTTGATTGAAAGCTTTTGTTACTAACTCTGTAAATTCATCTAAAATCCGTTTGGTCACAATACCCGTGTGTACTTCTTTTGCAAAAAGTTTAATAAAACTTTGAGACGGAGCTTGTAATTGTTCTGAAATCAGCTTTTTTATTTCCTTAGTATATTTTAGTGAGCTAGCATTATCAACTATTTTATCAATATCAAAATTAGATTTATGAAACTTAGCAATTTCATGTATTGCATTATCTTTTAGAGCAGTAATATTGAACTCTAAAAAAGGCTTTTCATCCATTTTGTTACTGGCATCCAAATCGGTATAAAATCTATATTCTATTCCATTTGTTAATAAGGCAAAACGCGTTTTTGTAGCATGAAAATATCGAAACAACTGAGAGTTATGGGTGTCTAAGTCTTCTTTCCAGTTTTTACATTCTATTATGATGATAGGTTGTTCATTCTGAAAAATTGCATAGTCTACTTTTTCTCCTCTTTTAAGACCAATATCCGCTGTATATTCTGGGATAACTTCAGTAGGGTTAAAGGTATCATATCCCAATATATTTATAAAAGGCAGTACAAAAGCATGTTTTGTAGATTCTTCGGTGTCTATTTTATCTTTAAGCTTGGTTATTTTATCAGCTAAGGATTTAAGTTGGTTTTGGATTTCCATGCAGTTTTAAATTAACAATACCCCAAAACTAAGTTCATAAAACAACAACCCCTTACAGATATCTGTAAGAGGTTAAAATTATTTAAATAAGGCTATCATTATATTAACCCATCTCTAGTAAGTATAGCAATAAGCTGCGTGGTGTTTTTGGCTCCAAAATCATCAAACAGTTTACTTACTTTTTTATCGATGGTGCTTTCGCTATTTGGTGAGATATTATTTTGTTTAAATTTTTTTGCAATGTCTTTTTTGCTTAAGCCATTTGCCAATTCTGTTAAAATTGAGATATCGAATTCATCTAGTTCAATCACATTTTGACTTGAAGTCATATTTATTCGAGGAGATAAGTAAATATTATTCTGGTATACCTCAAGTATAGCAACCGTTAATTCATTTAAACTATGCCGTCCTTTACATACATAACCATCAATATATTGTTCTTTAAAAAGCAATTTTACTTTTGATGGGCTTTCTTCCATAGAATTTACTATAATTTTTATGGATGGTTGTATCGCTCTTACTGCCTTTATAAGGTCTACACCAGAGGTAAGTTTACGATCTGTATGATTTTCTTTAAACAAAAGGTCTGTAATCAATAATTCAAAAGGCGCTCCTTTAGAAAGAGCTACTTTAATTCTATTAAAGGCTTTATCGCAGTAGAGTTCTTCTTGTAATTCAGGGATTTTAAGTTTATTTGATAGTGCACTAACAATGCCAGCATTTGTATCTTGAAAATCTTCAGCAATCAAAACTTTTTTAAACATAATAAAACTTTTAGTTGGGGGTTTTAATTTCAACTTTAAACCCTTTTCCTCTATCAGTTTCAAATATAATGGTTCCTCCAATGGCTTGAATACGCTTTTCTGTATTCCGAAGTCCATTTTTACCATACATAGCTGTTTTTGATGCACCTACACCATTATCCGAATAATTAATTTGTAAGCCATCGGGTAAGGCCTTAAACATAATTTTCACAACTGTTGCTTTACTATGTTTTACCATGTTTATCATTAGTTCTCGTAAAACTTTATACAAAACAGTTTTACATAAATCATTTACGACAGACCAGTCTATAGACTTACTTCCTGTAGTGTATAATTTAACCTGTGTTGAAGTATAGAGGCTAAGCATGTCAAAGAGTTCGCTTTTATAGTTAGCTCCTGTTTCAACTTCATTTATTTCTCTTGAAAAATCACGACTTTGATTGTAAAGATCATCAAGTGTATTGAGCAATTTAGATTTATCTGAATCGTTTTGAACCAAAAGCATAGAGTGATTTATTTTAGCTCCAAAGTCATCATGTAGCTTTCTAGACAATTCAGCTTCCGTGCTATAAATAGTTTCTAGCTTTTCTAGTTCATTTTGTTGTTTTAAAACTTCTGCTCGCCTTTTAAAAAAATAAATTGCAAATGCTATCATGAGACAGGCAAAGACAAAAGCTGTTAAATAAATTATTTTAGAATGGCGCTCTTTGGTATACGCCAAATCTTTTTCTGCTTTTTCCTTTTGCAAGCGTAAAATAGACTCTTGTTTTTGCTTATCGTCATATTTATACTTAGCGAACTGCGTTTTTACTTTTAGTTGTTGAGCATAAAGACTGTCTTGCAAAAAGACATAGCGATCACGCAACCCTACATTTTTCGGAAAGAGTTTCATTAAGAATTTAATAGCATCTTTTTCGGCTCTTGGCATTTTTAAATCTTTAGACAAACGAATCACAGAATCGAAATATACTGAAGCTTTCATTCTATTGCTTTTAGAGTAAAATTCCCCTAAATGGGTATAACTGGCTATTTGTCCACGTTTGTCGTTATTCTTAATTCTTAGGCCTAATGCTTTAAGTAGAGGTTTTTCAGTTTTACTTTGCCCAGAAAGCCATTTAGCATACGCTAAATTGTCTATTATTCTAGGGTATTCTTTTTTGTTGTCTACTATTAGCGAATCTTTGCTAATTTCATCTAGAATTACAATTGCAGTTTTGTATTGTTTATTATCTATGTAGGTAACAGCTAGATTGTTTTTATAGGTTAGCTTGTCTTTAGTTGATGATGTAATTTCTATGGCTTTATTGTAAAATTTAATAGCATCTTTATAGTTAAGCAGTTTTCTATGATTTGTGGCTAATACACTATAAGATGAAGCTAAGTATTTTAAATCTTTTTTTGATTGTAAATATTCTAATGCTTCTGTTATAGTTTCTTTACTTCCAAAAAAATCATTTTGATTTTTTTGAATTAACCCCATACCTATAAGGTTTTGAGCAATCCAACTACTGTCTCTAACCTGTTGAAATTGGTTTTTAGAAAGATTGTAATTAACAAATGCACTATCAGGATTATGTCCAATTTGACTGAAATAAAAGGCCTTTAAATAGTATTGACGACCTAAATTATATTTGTCTTCATTTAGATTGGCATTGATGATAAAATTGCTAAAGAATAATAAACTGTCATATTCCTGTAAGGTATAGTGAAAAAAGGTTTTTTGGTATATTATTTCAGGAAATAAAGTGTCGTTATAATTATTTTTAACTAATCTAAAAGCTTTATTTATTATTTGACGTTTTTTATCAAAAGAGAGGTTTTCTTGTATCGATTTATAGTAGTAAAAGGAGGTGCTATCTTTTGCTGTATCTATATCTATTTTAAAAAATTCATTTTTTCTCTCAGATGTACACGACAAGAATAAAATAATAAAAGAAAAGAATAATAACTTGTTCAAAATAGACTTTTATTTAAATGTATTAAAAAAAAAGAGCTATACCCAATAGTATAGCTCAAATTCTATGTATTTATTGTTAATCTTCTTGAGGTCCAGGTGGGGGTGGGGGAGCTACAACTTCTCCATCATCCCCTTCTGTAGCTTGAATATTATCATAAAGATCATCTGTTCCAGAAATTGATTCTGGCGAGCAAGAAAAGAAAGACATACTTAAAAAGATTGCCATTAAGGCTATGGTTATTGTTTTCATGATTTTAAAATTTTAGTATTAAACAAAGGGGTGGCTGTCCGGGATTTTCCCAGATGTGTTTTTTGTTAATCAACCACCCGTGAGTGTTTGTGGAGTACTCCGCTGTTTTTGAGAAGTGAAATTGTAATGCAGCAGCCCTTAACTACTTCTCAATGCGTTAATTACTAACTGCATTACAGATTTCTGTAAGAACTAGTTTTGTACATTTGTTATGTTAGCAATGCATAACAAGAACTAGTCGATAAGACAAAATTACTTGAGGTTAAAATCAGTTGCTATAGATGATTCCAGATATTCCAATAATTCCTAAGAATTCTATGGAAATTCCAATATTTCTAACCAAATGATTGAAATGAAAACATCTGAAACTTATAAAAAGGATATATTAAAAAAGTATCATACAGATAAAGGAGGGGAAATGAGTGGTTATTTAGCTGAACCTACTCGAAAAAAAATTAGACTAGCATGTCTTTGGTTGTTAAGTAGAAGAAAAGAAAAAAACGATGAATATATTTTAAATCAGTTTTTTCAATTTAAAGAAGAAGATAAAGAATCACATATAAAAAAATTAAAAGGACATAAAGCAGATAAATTTGTTCCTGTCATACAATATCTAAAAGGAATTACTCGTGACACTAGTTCTGAAAATTTAGAGTTGATAAGTTGGTTGATTGATTTTAAGCCCAGACCATTGCAGACATATCTAAAATCTGAAAATTCAATCCCTGTAGAAAAATCTAATACTGAGAATGAGGAAGAAAGTGTTGATACAACAAATAAAGAAAAAGGACAGAGTACAGGAAAAAAGAAACGTAGATGGGTAATAACATTTTCAATTAGCATAGCTTTTGCAGCCACTCTCATAGTGGCAAAAAGCAGAATGTTTGATAAACCTATTGAACTAGACAAACCAATTGAGCAATCAGAAAATAAATGTATGGCTTGGGCAAAAAATAAATATGAAGAAGTCCCTTGTAACCTAACGTTACATGAAAAATATGGCACAAAAATTGAGCGTTATGATGCTAAGTTGGTTGCAAACTTTAAGAAGATTGAAGTAACTATGAAGACCGATTTCTTCGCAGAGGAAACAAATCAACCTTTAATATGGTATACTAAAAATAAAGATGGTAAGATAGAATATTTTACTAGCCCAGGACTTCATCCCATAACAGGTAAAACATTGGATGAAATAACACCATATATCATCCAAAAATACGTGCCTATGCATTCGGGCAATACAAATTCTTTTACTCATTGATATAAAACCTATTAGATAGTTCAATAATCTTCTCTATCACACAACCGTAATACTTTTCCAAAAAAGTTGTTACGGTTTTTTATTTGTACTTTTCTCAATCAATAGAAACATCAACCTCCAAACTAATGAAAACCAAAATCATTATTCTATATGTAACGTGTATCCTTTTTTCTTGTAAATCAGAGAAAAGACCATCTAAGCAAGATGTAAATTCTGAAACATGGATATCCCTTTTTAACGGAAAGGATTTATCAGGTTGGACGATAAAATTTGCAGGAGAAGACTTAAACACCAACTATAACGAGACGTTTAAGGTTAAAGATAGCATGCTCAGAATCACTTACGATAACTATGAAACATTCAACAATAAATTCGCCCACCTATATTACAATACACCATTTTCATATTACAAACTAAAATTCGATTACAGATTTGTTGGAGAGCAGATAGATGGTGGTGCGCACTGGAATGTTCGTAATAGTGGGGTTATGCTGCACTCACAATCTGCTACAAGCAATGCATACAACCAATACTTCCCCGTATCAGTAGAACTACAACTTTTAGGAGGTTTAGAAGACAACAATAAGCGCACCACGGGTAACGTATGTACACCAGGTACGGTAGTTGTAATGGGAGATACCATTAATTACAGGCATTGTATTAGGTCTAACTCTAAAACTTATTTTGGAGACCAGTGGATTCATGCAGAAGCTATTGTTTTAGGAGGAGAATCCATGGCTTTTATAATAGAAAAAGATACCGTATTAAATTTTAAATTACCACAAATAGGCTCAACAAAACCTAGTAAAGATTATGAAGGTGAGAACTGGGAGGCTTGGAACATAAATCAAGAAACATGGGAAAATAGAGCAGGACAAATTTTAACCGAAGGTTACATTGCATTGCAAGCAGAAAGTCACCCCATAGATTTTAAAAATATAGAGCTACTAGATTTGTGTGGTTGTATGGATAAAAATGCAAAAAACTACAAATCGTATTACGTTAAAAATAAACCCGAATCTTGCGAATACTAAAAGGGTGCCTATACATTTCTGTTATTAAGTTTTAATTACCTTTGTATAACTAAAAGCATACGTTTATGATTTATTCTATGACAGGTTATGGAAAATCTGTTTTACAGCTACCAACAAAAAAAATTACCATAGAGCTAAAATCTCTCAATAGTAAAAATTTAGATTTAAATGCTCGTATGCCGTCCATATACAGAGAAAAAGAGCTAAGCATTAGAAAATTATTGGCTGACAAACTAGTAAGAGGTAAAATAGATTTTTCAATCTATGTTGAAGCCACTGCAGAAGATACATCTACCCAAATAAATACTCCCGTTGTTAAACAGTACATGTCCCAATTAAAAGCCATAGTAGATGCAGAAGATGCAACCCTTTTAGAAATGGCTGTACGTTTTCCTGATGCTTTAAATACTGTTCGAGAAGAAATAGACGAAAACGAATGGAACGCTATTCAAGGTGGGATAAATGATGCTGTAGAAGCATTAGTAAGCCATAGATTGAATGAAGGAAAAGTGCTTGAAAGCGATTTTAACAATCGTGTTGGAAATATTGGCATCATCCTTAAAAAAGTAATTGAAATGGATCCTGAACGTGTTGAAGGCGTAAGGGAACGACTTAAAAAAGGAGTGGAAGAACTCAAGGAAAAATACGATGAAAATCGTTTTGAGCAAGAACTGGTATATTATATTGAAAAGTTTGATATAACTGAAGAAAAAGTACGTTTAAAAAACCATCTTAATTACTTTACCGAGAGTATAAACTCCAAAGATTCTAACGGAAAAAAACTAGGGTTTATCAGTCAGGAGATGGGACGGGAAATAAATACCATAGGTTCCAAAAGCAATTATGCGCCAATGCAGCAATTGGTGGTACAGATGAAAGATGAACTAGAAAAAATTAAGGAACAGTTATTGAATGTACTCTAATTCGGTTGGCAGTCTCAGTATACAGCAAGATTATTTATGATTAAGGATAAAAAACAAGGTAAACTTATTGTGTTTTCAGCACCTTCAGGTTCTGGGAAAACCACTATTGTGAGACATTTATTAGGTATTGAAGATTTAAATTTAGAATTTTCTATATCTGCCACTTCAAGAGATAAACGTGGTACAGAAGAGGATGGGAAAGACTATTACTTTCTTTCAGCAAAAGCCTTCAAAACCAAAATTAAAAATGATGCGTTTTTAGAGTGGGAAGAAGTGTACCGAGATAATTTTTATGGCACATTAAAAACCGAAGTAGAGCGTATTTGGGACAAAGGAAAAAATGTAATTTTTGATATTGATGTTTCGGGAGGTTTACGCATTAAAAGAAAATTTCCAGAAGAAACACTAGCTGTTTTTGTAAAACCCCCAAGTATCGACGAATTAAAAATAAGGCTTAAAAAACGAAAGACCGAAAGTGAAGATAAAATTAATATGCGGGTAGCTAAAGCTTCCGCTGAATTAGCCACGGCACCACTGTTTGACACCATTATTGTTAATGACAATCTAGAAAACGCCTTGGAGGAAGCCGAAGAAAAGGTTAGAAAATTCATTAATTCTTAAGCACACCTAATGAAAGTTGGTTTATATTTTGGCTCTTTCAACCCAATTCATATTGGGCACTTGGTAATAGCAAATCATATTGCAGAATACAGTGATTTAGACCAAGTTTGGTTTGTAGTTACACCACATAATCCTTTTAAAAAGAAAAGCTCCCTTTTAGACAATTACCAACGGTTAGAAATGGTGTACCTCGCCACCAAAAACTATACAAAACTAAAACCAAGCGATATAGAGTTTAATTTACCTCAACCTAATTATACCGTAAATACATTGGCATATTTACAAGAAAAACATCCTAACAATACATTTGCATTAATTATGGGAGAGGATAATTTAAAAAGTTTTCATAAGTGGAAAAATTATGATGTTATTTTAGAAAATCATCATATTTATGTATACCCAAGAATCTCAGAAAACACTGTAGAAACCCAATTCCATAACCACTCCAAAATTCACTTTGTAGACGCCCCTATTATGCAATTATCTTCTACATTTATTAGAACATCAATTAAAGAGGGTAAAAATGTAAAACCCATGCTACCACATAAGGTTTGGGAGTATTTAGATGAAATGAATTTTTATAGGTAGACTAAACATATTAGATGTTTTTTTTAACAGCCTACTTGTTATAAATGTACAGAATTATGAAAACAAGACGACATTTTTTAAAGACTGCTGCTTTAGCACCCCTTGTACTAAGTGCTAATAAACTCCTAGCATTCCCTAAAGAAAAACCAACTACGCCAACAAATAGATTACAGTACAGTATCAACGCATACTCTTTTAACACAGAGCTCCGCAGTGGGGAAATGTCTTTTTTTGATATGATGGAATTCTGTGCCGAAATTGGTATGGATGCTATAGATTTAACGGGTTACTATTTTTCCTCCTATCCAGAAAAACCATCCAATAAAGAGTTATTTGCTTTAAAAAGAAAAGCCCTTGATTTAGGTTTAGACATTGCTTGGACAGGCGTAAGAAATAATTTTGTTACTCCAAATGTAGCGGCTCGAAATTCCGATAAAGCTCTCATTAAAGATTGGCTAGAAGTATCATCTAAACTAGGAGCCACTATTATGCGGGTATTTACAGGAAAAAATAAAAGTAAAGATTTTACAAAAAACGATATAAAAGAATGGTTAGTTAGTGATTACAAAACATGTGCTAAATACGGAGAAGAGCATGGGGTTATAGTAGGATTACAAAATCATGATGAGTTTTTATTTATAAGTGATGAAATTATTGATGTACTAAATCGTGTAAACTCTGATTGGTTTGGTTTGGTATTAGACTGTGGCAGTTTGCCATCAGACAATCCTTATGAGGAAATGAAAAAGTTAGCGCCTTACGCCAACTATTGGTTTGTAAAAGAACACGTAAAAACCAAAGATAGCACTAAAGTTCCTGCAGATTTAAAACGTATAGCACAAATTATAAAAGCCAGTAACTACAAGGGTTATGTGTCTTTTGAAAGCCTTAAAGAAGGAGATACAAAAGCAATACTTAAAGATATGTTTAGCACCTTTACATCGGCACTTTAATAAAGTTATTAATATAGGTCTAAAAAATTGAAACCGCCTAAAGCAAGTTGCTTTAAACGGTTTCGAAACTAAATAACCAACCAAAAATTTTAGTGAGACTCAAATTTGCATGGTTTGAAAAACCAATTGCAAATTTGTTTAGTTGAACTAATCCCTCCCCAAGGCGGGATCTCACTTCATATGTTTTTATATTATACCCTTGAACTTTCTCTAGGGTTTTCTATTCTTTCTTTTTTAAACTTACGTTTCTTCTCCTTATTGGCAGACTTATCTTTTGTACTACCAGACTTCAAGTACTGGATATAACCTCTACCTTGAAACTCATATATTGTTTCAGAAGAAGGATGGAACAACTCTATGGTTCCGTCATCTATAACGGTCAATTCAAAGAATTCATTGTCAAAGAAATCATAATCTAATGTTAAAGTTTTCAAATTCAAATTATTCGCAACATCTCCTATCCCATAAACTCCTGTATAGTCCCAAATTAAATTAATTGGGTTAAATCCTAAATCATCTTGAGAGCTTCTAAATGTAGAATCGTTGCCTCCAGCTAAAAACTGTAAATAATTCTCGTTATCAAATTCGTTTAGCACACCCATTTCACTTGTATATGTTTTTTCCCAGGCTTCGTACTCCTGCAAGAAATAGTGAATATTGTCATAGAACACAAAATCATAATCAAAATTTCTACGTTGATACCCTTCTAGAAAATACGATGTATCAGTATTAGGATTGTATAACTCTATAGTATTCCCATCAACAACAAAAACGTCAAACGTTACAAATCCGTCAAGATCATGATTTACATCCAAAATCATATTATAAGCATTATATGTTGCTACATCTATACCATAACCATTGCCGGTACTGCCAATACCAACTAAATTATTATTGGCATGAAGCACTCCATTAATAAAAGAAACGGTAAACGCTTTTTGTAAAAAAGGCACCTCTCCAAAACCTATAGTTTGATTAATATCTACATACCAAAGTTCATGTGAATTTAACACTTGGTTTACATTTATTACGGGCTCATCCACAAAGTCATCAACTAGTACTTCAGTATAACACGAAGTAAAAAGTGTGGACACCAACACAAAGCTTAAAAGTAATTTTGTCGTCTTCATAATCATTCGTTTTTAGATTTCTAATACTATAGTTTCAAACAGCGTGCCAAAAATATATTGAGCATATTCAATCCTTAGATTTTCTTTATTTTATGTACTTTTGAAGGGTAAACAATTTTTATGTTTAGATGGGGGAATCTTTAAAATATGCAGTTTTTGGTGCAGGAAGTTGGGCTACAGCAATTGTTAAGATGCTTAGTGAAAACTTAGATGAAATTGGATGGTATATGCGAAGCGTGTATACCAAAGAGCATTTATTAAGGGAACAGCATAACCCTAACTACTTAAGTTCTGTAGAATTCCATTTAGAGCAACTAAAGTTAAGTAACGACATTAACGAAATGGCAAATTGGGCCGATGTACTTATTTTTGTAATCCCCTCTGCATTTATTCATTCCGAACTTGAAAAATTAACGGTTGATATTTCAGATAAAACCATTGTATCAGCAGTAAAAGGTATTGTTCCAGAATCTGGACTATTAGTTGGCGAGCATTTTAACGAGAAATACAATGTGCCTTTTGAAAGTATTGCCGTAATTGCTGGCCCCTGTCATGCCGAAGAGGTGGCCCTAGAGCGTTTATCGTACCTAACCATATCCTGTTGGGATGCCAAAAAAGCCCAACATATAGCAGATAGTTTATCTAGCGATTATATTAAAACAAAAATTAGCGACGATGTTATTGGGATTGAATACGCAGTTATGCTTAAAAATATTTATGCTATTGCCGCTGGAATTGCCCATGGTTTGGGATACGGCGACAACTTTCAAAGCATACTGATGAGTAATTCCATAAGAGAAATGAAACGCTTCATTAAAAAAATGCACAAAATGAAGCGTAACATTAATAACTCTGCCTATCTGGGCGATTTATTGGTTACAGGCTACTCTACATTCTCCAGAAATCGCATGTTTGGTAATATGATTGGTAAAGGCTACACCGTAAAATCTGCACAAATGGAAATGAATATGGTTGCTGAAGGGTATTATGCTACAAAAAGCGCACATTTACTAAATGAAACCAATAAAAATAAAACGCGACTTCCAATAATTCGTGCGGTTTATGATATTCTGTATGAGAATAAAAGCCCAAAAAAGATATTTAAAAAATTAACTGAAAAATTAGATTAGTAAAAGCTTCCTCTAAATCATCCATAGAAGGGGAATACGCAACACAAATAAAAGTTTTGGCTCCTCGTATGAGAATAAACCACTATGGATTTGAAATCCATAGTTTTAAACAAAAGTAACTGCAATAGAATTGGAGGGTTTTAACCTTCAACTTGAACACAAAACTACTTTACCAAAACACCCTTTACTTTCATTAACGGTATAGGTTGCAATGCATTTACATTAATAGTATTCTTTCTAAAAACATAGGTTTTATCAAACATAGAATTACCTTCAAAAAAAGAGACCTTGAAACTATTATGCAATGCAAATAGTGCCTCTTGCATTAATTCAATCTTGGCATAACTCTTAGCAGGAAGTTTATCAATCCGTTTTCTAAAAACTGCTGTCTTCTTTGTCTCAGAGTACCCTTCAGAAACAATAATAACCATCTCTAAATCAGTATCCTTTTCATTTATAATATAAGCATTCCAATCTTGCGATTTATGCACCTTATTATACTCGCTTACCACGGCAATATAAACACCTGTAACTTTTGGGATTTCTATATCTTTTTTCACTCATGTTAAATTCAGTCTCAAAAGTAATCTATTTCATAAAGATTATGTAATTTTCACAAAACTTAGATAGCACGTTATGCAAAACACATCCATTTTATCCATAGTTATATTTGTTATATGTTTAAACTTTAGCACCGCTAAAAGTATAGCGCAATCTTCTGACGAAAAAGCTATTGCAATTGCCAATAAAGTTGTAGAGGCCATTGGTGGTTGGGAAAATTACAACAACACACGTTTTATAAAATGGGATTTTGCGAAACGTGTACTTTATTGGAATAAATGGACAGGGGATGTTAGAATAGAAAGCCCAAAAGATACTTTAGTGATTTTAGTAAACGTAAACACCCTAGACGGAAAAGCGTTTGAAAACGGAAAGCAAGTTACCGATAAAGCCAAACTAAAGCAACTACTAACAAAAGGTAAAAAATGGTGGATTAACGACTCGTATTGGTTAGTAATGCCATGGAAATTACAAGACCCTGGTGTTAACTTAAAACATATAGCTACTGAGACGTTAGAAGGTGGAACCACAACCGATGTTTTACAATTAACATTTAACGATGTAGGTGTTACTCCAGAAAACAAGTATTACGTGTATGTAGATCAAACCGATCACTTAATAAAACAGTGGGCGTTTTTTACAAAGTTTGATGATACTACACCTAGATTCACTATGCCTTGGGATAATTATCAAAAAACGGGAAATATCTTGTTGTCTTTTAATCGCAGTAAATTCGGCCCAAAAAATGTGGAGGTAAAACAAGAGTTTAATGAAACGTTGTTTACCGATTTAGTTTATGAATAAAGACATTAAAAAGTATATAGACTCCAGTGTGTTATGTTGGCTTGCTACAGTTTCAAAAGACAACATCCCAAATGTATCCCCAAAAGAGGTATTTACCTATCATGAGGATACTATTATAATTGCAAACATAGCTTCTCCACAATCAGCAAAAAACATCAAACACAACAACAATATTTGCTTGAGTTTTATTGATATTTTGGTACAAAAAGGTTACCAAATAAAAGGAAATGCAGAGATTATCCATAAAACATATCCCGAATTTAAAACCTTAGCACAACCACTATTAAAAATAACAGAGGGTAAATTTCCATTTTCGTCAATTTTTAAGATTTCTGTAAAAAGTGTTAAACCTATTATTGCTCCAAAATATGTGTTATATCCTGAAACTACCGAGGCAGCACAAATTAAAAGTGCTAAAAAAACATACGGATTTTAAGTAACAATTTATCTAGAGGTTTCAATGCCAAGTTAGTATCTAAAAAACTAATAACTTGATATAAAAATCGCAATTTATGTTTACATTTGATAAAAATGGGTCAAATGACAAGTTTCGGGCATTACATAAAAACTGAAAGAGAAAAACGGGAATGGACACAAACTGAGCTAGGCACTAAAATTGGAATTAACACCAGTGCCATATGCAGAATTGAAAATGGGAGTCAAAAATTTAGTACCTCTAAACTTAAAAAACTCGCCGATCTTTTTCAAGCCGATCTACAGGTTGTAACAGACTTATTTTTTGCTGATAAATTCGTTAAAGAAGCCATAAAATATAAATGTTCTGATTCTGTTTTTTCAGTAGCAGAAGATACTGCAAACTATTACAGGAATGTGAACGTAATACAAGGGAAATTAGAATTATGAGCAGATCTTTAAAGTATATCGACCTCTTTTCTGGTGCTGGAGGTTTTTCTCTTGGGTTTGATAACAAAGGCTTTCAAAATGTATTTTCAGTAGATATCGAACCTAGTTTTTGTGAAACATACAAGCATAATTTTCCTAACCATACTTTAATACAAAAAGATATATGTGATGTCACAAATTCTGAACTTGAATATTTAAAAGAGTTCAATAAAATAGATGTTGTTATTGGTGGGCCTCCTTGCCAAGGTTTTAGCATTGCAGGAAACATTGGCCGACAGTTTATTGATGACCCCAGAAACAGATTATTCAAAGAATTTGTTAGGGTTGTGAAAGTTATTAAACCTGCATTTTTTGTTATGGAAAATGTTGCTAGACTCTACAACCATAACAAAGGAAATACCAGAAAAGAAATTATAGCTGACTTTGAAAACCTTGGCTATAATGTTGCTTGTAAAATTCTCAATTCGGCAGATTACGGTGTTCCTCAAGTTAGAAAACGAGTTATCTTTATTGGCTCTAAAACTACAAATACACTTGTTTTCCCTGAAAAAGAGGTAACGCAGTATTTAACAGTAAAAGACGCTTTACATGCCTATCCAAAATTAAAGTCTGGTCAAGAATCAAACATCCCAAACCACACAGCAATGTCTCATACAGAGCAAATGCTTCATAAAATGAGTTTTGTTTCAGATGGAGGGGATAGAAGTGAAATACCTGTCCCAATTAGACCAAAATCTGGAGATGTTAGAAAATATATAAAATACGCCAGCGATAAGCCATCTGTAACTGTAACAGGAGATATGAGAAAAATATTCCATTACGAACAAAACAGGGCATTAACCGTTCGGGAATTAGCTAAACTACAGTCTTTCCCTGATGATTTTATTTTTAAAGGCACCAAAATATCCCAACAACAACAGGTAGGAAATTCTGTGCCGCCAAAAATGGCTGAAGCTATTGCAAGTGTAATTATTAAAATGAGTGAAAATGTTTAAATATCCCAAAGTAAATTACATAGGCAATAAAGAAAAAATTGCCAAGTGGATATGTGACCAATTTCCAACTGATGCCACAACACTTTTTGATGCGTTTTCTGGCGGTTGTTCTTTAAGCTACGAAGCAAAATGCAGAGGGCTGGAAGTTTACACAAACGATATTTTAAAAATCAATTATCATATTGCAAATGCTTTAATTAAAAACAACAATGTTTTACTAGACGCTTCTGATGTAGAAACTATTTTTAGCGGAGAGCCATTTCAAGGCTTTATGTTTAAAAATTACTCAGAAGTCTATTACTTCCCTAACGAATGTAAAGCACTCGATTTGTATAGGCAAAATATCGACTTGCTAGCGTCTGATGAGAAAAAATCATTGGCATTCGCCTTAATGAGAAGAGCCATGATTCGTAAAATGCCATACTCTAGGTTTACATTACATTGGGATAAAATTGTTCAATTAAGGGATGAGGAGTACAGTTATAAAAAATACAAAAGAAGAAGAGCGTATCATAACCAATCGTTTAAACATCACTTTCTCCAGAATTTAGATGAATACAATCAAGCAATATTCAACAATAACAAAAACAATATTGCCTATAATGATGATATATTTAACCTACTGGAAAAGGTAAAGGCAGATATTATTTATTTAGACCCTCCATACACGGGCACAATGAATAATTACTTTGGTTTTTATGGTTTAGTAGATAATTTTATAACATCAGAAATAACAACACCATTTAAAAATAATTTTATCAATAAACATGCTGTAATCGCTCTTTTTGACAAACTGTTTTCTAAACTTAACAATTTTAAATATTGGTATTTAAGCTATAATAATTCTTCGTATCCAAGTAAAAATGAACTTATCGAATTACTAAAAAAATACTCGGATACTATAGAGGTAATTGAGCGCAAACACAATTACCAAATTACGGGTAAAAACAAAAAAGAAAAGAATAAAGAGTTTTTATTCATCGTGAAAAATAAAGCATATGGTAGTAGTCCAAGTAACAGAAAAAGACAAGTTATTTGCGAAACAACAAATTGAAGCTTTTAAAAAAATTAAAGCTGGTAGTTGGCGCTATTCTAATGTAGAAGCTTGGCGCGGTATTGTTTGTGAAATGTTAGCAAGTAAGTGGTTGGAAGAAAATTTTACCATTGAAAAATCGGCGAAAGGGCTCGATGATTCTGGTATTGTTGATGATTGTGATATGATTATTAACTCTAAAAAAGTTGAAATAAAATCTGCTACAAAAAATTATTTTCGCTATTTGATGCCTAAAATTCATGATGTAAGAGACAAACCTAAAGACCTATACATAGGCGTTAAATACAATGAAACTGTAGAACCAAACCAGATACAGATTCTTGGATATATAAAGCGTTCTGAAATTTTAAACTATCCCATAAAACAAAACAAGGGCGCCCCTTATTATGAAGTGCCTTTGTTTAAATTAAGGTCAATTAATAAAAACACGTTTGACTAATGGGTAAACAAAATTATGAGGAGTATTGGAAACTAACGTTGGAATACACAGATTTTAATGATGATAAATTTCGAACAACATTAGCAATGGTTGTAGAAAAAATCGATGAACTAAATCTAAATGGACCTTACTCTTATCATTCTTCAGACAATAAAGCGATTCAACAAACTATAATAAAAAAACTACCTAAGGGAGCCAAAGATCCCTTAATCTCAACCAGAAAAGCAATTAATCAATGTATTAAACTAGGTTTTGTCAATCCAAGATACCAATCCTACCATCCGAATACGAAAGATTATTTAAATGCAAAATCTAATAAAAGAAGAAAAACGCTCTTATCGAAAATCATCTATTCAAACTCTAAATTTAATAGTTCTGTAACGAAAGCACATAATTGGAGTCAGATAAATTTTTTGATTTCTACATTAGAAGAAGTTGGCTTCTTATCATCTGAAGATATTATAGCAATGATGACAGTAGATATTAGCGACCTTGATAAAAATTATCTAACTAGATTAGAAATAGATGAGATATTAAAGGACCTAGATCCTGATTTTATTGAACGTAAATATAATCAGGTTGGTTACCTAAAAAATATTTTAAGAAAGCTAGATGAAGTGGTTTTTGTAAAAAACAATGGCAAATATGAACTTTATTTTACCGAAGATGCCAAAAGAATTTTTGGAGAAGATTTAGAACAAGAATCGAAAAAAAGAAATCCATATTTACACCTACTGTATAAAAATCAACTTTTTGAAGAATCTGAAGAAAAATATAACAACAAAAGGTTGTGTTTTGCAGAAAAACTAGAGTATCCTGTTTTAATTGCAAGCCACATAAAACCATTTGCAGATTCAAATGAGCATGAGGCTTATGACCCCAACAACGGATTATTGTTAAGCAGAACAATAGACTCTCTATTTGACTTAAAATATATTTCCTTTACAGATGAAGGAACTATGCTTTTCTCTAATAGAATACCAGAAGATGTAAAAGCGTTTTGGCAAGATTATAAACTTGATAAAACTATTTTAAATGAAGAAAGAAAAGCGTATTTGACTTACCACAGAAATTCAATGGCAGCACTAGACGCATAGGATTAACTATATATGTAAAAGTTTATAAAGCACTCTTAAACTGCTCTAAAAACCTTACATCATTTTCACTCAATAAGCGAATATCACTAATTTGATGTAATAACAATGCAATACGATCTATACCCATACCAAACGCAAAACCAGAGTATACTTTAGAATCTATACCACAATTTTCCAATACATTGGGGTCCACCATACCACAACCCATAATTTCCAGCCAACCTGTACCTTTGGTCATTTTATAATCGGTTTCTGTTTCTAAACCCCAATATACATCCACCTCTGCACTTGGTTCGGTAAATGGAAAGTATGAAGGTCGCAAGCGTATTTTACTTTTCCCAAACATCTCGGTAGTAAAGTGTTGTAAGGTCTGTTTTAAATCAGCAAAACTTACATCCTTATCAATATACAACCCTTCTACTTGATGGAAAAAACAGTGTGAACGTGCTGAAATAGCTTCGTTTCTATACACCCGTCCAGGAGAAATAGTTCTAATGGGCGGTTTGTTATTTTCCATATAACGTACTTGTACAGAGCTAGTGTGCGTACGCAATAAAATATCTGGATTGGTTTGAATAAAAAACGTATCCTGCATATCACGTGCCGGATGGTGTTCTGGTAAGTTTAAAGCTGTAAAGTTATGCCAGTCGTCCTCAATTTCAGGACCTTCACTTACATTAAACCCTATACGCGAAAAAATATCTATGATTTGATTTTTCACTATGGAAATTGGATGACGTGCACCAATCTCTATAGGCTGCCCAGGACGCGACAGGTCTCCATAAACACCTTTTACCTCTTCACTACTCTCTAGCTCTGCTTTTAAGACATTTACCTTTTCTTCGGCTGTTTTTTTAAGTTTATTAATAGTTTGGCCAAACTCCTTTTTTTGGTCGTTAGCCACGTTCTTAAATTCGGCAAAATATTGATTTAATAATCCTTTTTTACCTAGATATTTTATACGGAATGCTTCTACCTCTTCTTTAGTTTGCGCTTTAAACGCTTCGGCTTCAGCAATGAGTTCTTGAATCTTGTCTATCATAATAGCGTCAAAATGAGGGCAAATTTAATCAATTTAATTGGGATTAGTTTAGAGATTACTATGGTTTAAGTCAGTAAATCTTCACTTTGGTTTTTAAAGAAAAAAAAAGCTTTTCAACGAAATTTACTAAATTTCTTGAGTTACCCATACAAAAACCCCTACTTTTAGGTTCAGTAAAAGTGATTACTTTTTTGTTGTTTTCATATTACTTTGATAATTAGACAATCTCAAAAAGTAATTATTTAAATGAGAAATCAGTTTATATTAATTCAAACTTAGTCAGCAGCATGAATCTATCTAAAATCAAAAACTTATTTTTAGGATTAACAATCATTTTTTTTATTGGATGTGAAGGAGATCAAGGAGAAACTGGAGCCGAGGGACCAGCTGGTTTAAGTAGCCTAGTAAATATTACAAATATTTCTCCTGGGGAAAATTGTGAAAATGGTGGAACACAGGTTGATGTTGGTATTGATAATAATGCCAATGGAATATTAGACCAGAATGAGATACTTAACACAAATTATATATGTAATGGTGTAGACGGAAACACAAGCCTAACATCTGTAGTAACCGAACCAGCTGGTGATAACTGTGAAAATGGTGGCGTTAAAATAGATTCTGGTGTAGATGTGAATAGTAATGGCACTTTAGATGCAGACGAAATCACTACGACAGCATACGTATGTAACGGTTTAGATGGTAATGATGGTTTAATTAAAACCACCAATGAAGCAGCAGGAATTAATTGTGAAAACGGTGGTTTAAAGATTGATTCTGGAATAGACACCAATGGAAATGGCGCCCTTGATGATGATGAAGTTACTGCAACAGCTTATGTGTGTAATGGTGTTGATGGAAACAATAGCCTTACTAAAATTACGGATGAAGCAGCAGGAATTAACTGTGCAAATGGTGGACTTAAAATTGACACAGGAGTTGATACGAATGGGAATGGTAATCTTGATGATTCTGAAATAAGAGCGACAGCCTATGCCTGTAATGGTGTAGATGGCAATGTTAGTTTAGTAAATGTTACTGATGAACTTGCAGGAGAAAATTGTGAAAACGGTGGGGTTAAAATAGAATCTGGAGTTGATGATAATGGTAATGACACCTTGGATGAGGAAGAAGTTAGTGTTGAAAGGTTTATCTGCAATGGTATAGATGGCGGCTTTGATGAGCAAATACGACTTTCGCTTTTAGGTGGAGATTCAGGTAGATTTACTGATGGACCGCCAATCTTAACACCAGCATTCATCGATTTTGATAAACGTAATTATGTTGACGTGGATTCCATAGTATTTGTGCCAAGAATCAAAGCTGAAAGATCGAATAACGCAGTCATTGCTGAATTGTATGATCTTACCAATGATAGAGTTATTGATAATACTTTAATTTCTACAACTAGCACTGAAATAATTCAAATCAAATCCTCTAATATTTTCGATGATTTACCAGAAGAAAAAATTGATTTAGCTGTTCAATTATCATCGGAAAATATCGTTTGTGAATTTTGTACCACTGGTATTGTTACAAACCCAACTTATTTAATATTATATAGAAGCAATTAAATTTGGAGTAGTTTTTAATTTTTATTCTAAAATAAATCAATATTAAAACGCAACTATCAAAAATAAAAACCATAACTATTAATTTATATAGACTAAGAACATGAATCTATCAAACACAAAAAATATACTTTTAGGATTAATACTCATATTTTTCATGGGTTGTGAAGGAGATCAAGGTGAAACGGGAGCTACTGGTGCTGCTGGTATAGATGGTGCAAATGGTTTAAACAGTTTGGTTAATATAACTAATGAGGCTCCAGGTAGTAATTGTGAAAATGGAGGAATAAAGGTTGATGTTGGTATAGATAATAACTCTAATGGCACATTAGACAGTAATGAAATCCTAAGTACTAGTTATATATGTAATGGTGTTGACGGTAATACTAGCCTAACATCCGTAATAACCGAACCAGCAGGTAGTAATTGTGAAAATGGTGGGGTTAAAATAGACTCTGGGATGGATGTGAATGCTAATGGCACATTAGACACCGACGAAATCACTACAACAGCATATGTATGTAACGGCGTAGATGGTAATAATGGTTTAATTAAAACCACAAACGAAGCAGCGGGAATTAATTGTGAAAACGGTGGTTTAAAAATTGACTCTGGGATAGACGCAAATACCAATGGTGTACTTGATGATAATGAAATAACCGCTACGGCTTATGTGTGTAATGGTGTAGATGGCAATAATAGCCTTACTAAAATTACTGATGAAGCTGCAGGGGCTAACTGCGAAAATGGCGGACTTAAAATTGACACAGGAGTTGACACTAATGGCAATGGTACACTTGATGATGAGGAGGTAAGAGCGACAGCTTATGCTTGTAATGGTGTAGATGGAAATATAAGTTTGGTAAACGTTACCGATGAGGCTGCCGGAGAAAATTGTGAAAACGGTGGAGTTAAGATAGACTCTGGAGTTGATGATAATGGTAATGGTACACTTGATGATGACGAAATAACTGTTACTAGATTTATATGTAACGGTATTGATGGTGGATTTGATGAACAAATAAGGTTGATACTTTTTAGTGGAATTTCTGGTCTTTGCACCTCTGAATTCTCTACTATGGGAGGAGAATTAATTGATTTTGATAAACGCAATTGGATTGGTGTTGACTCTATAGTTTTTATACCAAAGATACGTTCACACAACACCAGTAATACAGCCTTCGCTGATTTATATGATCTTACTAATGACAGGGTTATTGACAACAGTACAGTTTCAACTACAAGTGATACGTATATACATATTGAATCTCCTAACATTTTTGATGATTTACCAGAAGAAGAAATAAATTTATCTATTCAACTTAGAACAGAAAATTTAATTCCAAATAATTGTAATGTGTATTTGACGGGATCATCTTATTTAATGTTATATAGACAAAGTCAACAATAGCTTTAGGTGCTTTAACTAGCGACTAATAAACAAGCTGATTTGCTATTGTAATGTTATGTGATAATATGAGATTATATTGTTAGAAAATTCAGAGTAATATAATTTAGATGAACTATCCTATTAGGCATGAAATTTAACTTTTATCTTATCAACTATGGTTTGCGCTAATTTTTGTTTGCTTTCTATAGTCCATCCCGCTACATGGGGAGATAACAGTACATTTTCGGCTTCTATTAAAAATTGAAATGCCTCTGGGATTGTTTTGGCAAATAAACTTTCAAACGATTTTTTTTCATACTCCAAAACATCAAGTCCTGCTCCTAAAATTTTTCTAGATTTTAATGCAGACACTAAATCGGCTGTAACAACGCTTTTACCTCGAGCTGTATTTAATAACCAAAACGGTTTTTTAAATTGATTGATAAATTGGGTATTTACCATGTTTAGCGTTAATGGTGTTTGCGGCGTATGTAAACTTACCACATCAGCTTTTTCTTGAAATTCTTGAAGTGATACCTGGGTAGCGTTTTCGTCTCCAACATTGGGCTTAATATCATAGCATAATACCTCAACATCAAATCCTCTAAGTTTTTTAGCAAAGGCTTTGCCCATATTACCATAACCTATTAACCCAACGGTTAAACCATCTAGCTCAATACCACGGTTATCTTCGCGTAACCATTTACCTTGTCGTACTTCTCTATCTGCTTTATTAAGTTTATTAAAGAGCGATAATAGCATCCCTAATGTGTGCTCGCCTACAGCATTTCGGTTACCTTCTGGAGCAGAAATTAAGTAGACTCCTTTTGCCTCCGCATAATCGCAGTCTATATTTTCTAATCCTGCCCCTACGCGACCTATAAACTTTAAGTTTTTAGCAGCATCTAAAAATTGCTTATCTATGGTAAATCTACTTCGGAGCACAATACCTTCATAATTGGCAATTTTTGCTTCAACCTCTTCTTTAGATGATGTATAGTCCTCATGATTTATATAACCTAAATCGTTAAGTTGGTGGATTAACAATTCGTGATTTGTATCTAGGTGTAATATTTTCATTTATATTTTAGGGTATTCCGTCTGTGTTATTTCATGCTGTTCATTTCCTGTATGTGCTGTACTTAGTTTTTCGAACAATAATACATGAACTTCTTCATCATGTTTTGTACATGGGTTATGCTCTACGCCTTTGGGTACAACTATAATTTCGCCTTCATTAACCACCTCTGTTCTATCTCTAAATTGCATATATAATGTGCCTTTTATAACTTGAAATAGTTCGTCCTCATCATCATGACTATGCCATACAAATTCGCCTTTTAATTTTGCTAATATAACCTGCATATTGTCTACCGTTGCAATTTGATGCGGATGCCAGTTTTTACTGAACTTAGATAGCTTTTCCTTGATATTTATAGATTTCATGCTGTAAACTTACAAAGTTTTATGACTTGTATTGATGTTTTGATATGAAGTATAGCGATTTTTGACTAAAACATACAGAACCGCGTTAGGGATTGCAGCGGCATCCTTTTATGCAAAGCTTAAGAATTACTTATGTTACTTAAAAAACCAAATAGGCTTAACTGATGAGATCCCGAAACTAGTTCGGAACTGCTTCGCAGAAAAGATATAGCGGAAAGCCTGTCTGCCAACAGGCAGACCCGACCCCTTGTGGGTAAGCCCAAATTAACCGTTAAACCAACTGGAGTATTTTATGTAGGCCTCTGCAATGCGATTAATTTCGCCAGATATCAATTCTTCGCTTATATCTTTTATTTTTTTTGCAGGGACTCCTGCATAAATTGAACCTGACTTTACTATTGTATCTTTAGTAATCACAGCACCTGCTGCAATAATACAGTTAGACTCTACAACACATCCATCCATGATAATACTGCCCATGCCAACCAAAACATTATCGTGAATGGTACAGCCATGCACCAAGGCATTATGCCCTATTGAAACATTATTGCCAATTGTTGTTGGTGCTGTTTTATAGGTACCATGGATAACTGCGCCATCTTGTACATTTACTTTATTTCCCATTTTTATGAAGTTAACATCGCCACGAACTACTGCGCTAAACCAAACACTACATTGGTTTCCCATGGTTACATCTCCAACTATGGTTGCATTTTCGGCAACAAAACAATCGTCTGGTATTATAGGAGATTTTCCTCTTACTTCTTGAATTACTGGCATTGGTACATTTAATATTTTCTATTAACTATTTGCTTTACTCTAAATGGTGTATTATTTAAAAAACGATAGTAAATCAGCCTTTTTGGATGCAGAAACCATAATTTCTTTTCCGTTACTTAATATCACACTCCCACCTTTTCCTTTTTGGTATTTTACCACTTCGTTTACATTTACTAAATAGGATTTATGTACACGGGAAAAACCAGAATCCTTTAATGCATCTTCAAAATATTTTAAGGTTTTACTCACTATTTTTCTCTTGTCATTATTGAGGTAAATTTCGGTGTAATTATCATCTGCTTTACAGTACAAAATATCTGCAGTGTTTAACACTTCAAAACCAGATTGTTGTGGGATAGTTATTTTACCATTTACACTCTGAGTTTTTGGCACTAAAACTTCATCTTGTAGTGCATTTTCTTTTGTTTTTATATCAGTAACATAATCTACCGCTTTTATTAACTCATCTATAGAAATTGGTTTCATTAGGTAATATGAAGCGTGTGCATTTAACGCATCAATGGCATAATGATCATAAGCTGTTACAAAAATAGTCTCAAAGTTAACATCGCCTATTTTCTCCAATAAATCGAAAGCATTACCATAAGGCATTTCAACATCTAGAAACACCAAATCTAAATCGTTATTTCTTATAAGGATTAGAGCTTCATCAATATTAGCTGCCTCTCCTAATATTTCAACATTAGGGCAGTATTTCTGTAAATAATTTTTTAGAATTTGCCTGCTGGTTTCTTCGTCTTCTACTATGATTGATGTTAGTTTCATACGCCTAATTATTATTTATTTTTTAATTAAACTCTTAACTTCTATGGGTTTGGGATCCTCTAATCTTTTTTTAAGGTTACTACTACTTTTGTTCCTGTGTCTTCATCATCTTTAAAATCGTCTACAAATACATCCACCTTATCTTTATACATATCGTTTAGAATAGCAACGCGTTTTTTAATGTTGCCCATACCTTTAGAATTTTGCTTCTTCTGGTTATTGGTTTTAAGTGCTTTAGATTTTTTACGACCAATACCATCGTCTGTAATCGTTATCTTTATCTCGTCTTCCACTTCTTGGATAATAGAAATATTTAAATGCCCTTTGTCTTTTTTGTAACGCAACCCATGCCACACTGCATTTTCAATATATGGCTGTAAGAGCATTGGAGGAATTACAAAATCCTCCACTTTTATTGTATCGTCTACATGGATTGTATAATCAAATTTATCTTGAAACCTAAAATGTTCTAATTGTGTGTATAGTTGCAGTAATTCTATTTCTTTTCCCAATGGGATAAAATCTTCTTCGCTATTTTCTAACACTGCACGCATTAGTTTTGAAAAATCTGTTAAGTATTTATTTGCTGTGCGCTCATCATTTGATGCGATAAAACTGTTTACTGAATTTAACGCATTGAAAATAAAATGAGGGTTCATTTGACTTCGCAATGATTTTAAAGCTAATAGATTATTTGCCAGTCTTTGTTGCCGAATGTATTTAAACATTAAAACTGCTACGAGTAACGACAAAAACAACCCTCCTATTAATGAATAAATAATTATTTTTTGTTGTTTAGATTGCTCTATGGTTAATAGATATTTACTTTCTGAAAGCTCACGGTCATTCTCCAAACTGGTAATACGGTTTTGTTTGGCTGACAAATCTTTGCGAAAACGGGCTGCTTGTGATATCTCTTGTTCTTTTTTCCGATATAGTTTATCAACTACATCTACATATTTTTGGTAAGCCTCTAGTGCTTTGGTAAAATCGCCTTTGGTTTTATAAACTTCGGAAAGCCTTCTGGTGGCATCTTTCTGTACTACTAAATCTTCTTTAGTTTTTGCCTCTTTTATACTCTTTTCTAGGTAAGAAATAGCATTACCATAATCGCTTTGCTCAGCATAGGCATTACCAATTTTATAGTTTTGTTTTTGTAGGGTTAACGGACTCTCGTTATCTATAATAGAATCAGATTCTTCTTCTATATCTTCAAGGTCATCAAGTACTTGCTTACGAAGCTCAATCTCACTACTATACAAATTGTTCTTACTCTTAAAATCGGCTACTTTAACTTTTTCTTCTACGGCCCTCTTTTTATTTTGTGTATTGGCTAGTTTTAAGGATTTATTAAAATATCCTTCTGCTTCGGCTAGCGCACCTTTACTACTATATGCTTCTGCTATCTTAGAATTTAAATCTGTGATTTTGGGCGCTATTAAGTGTGTTTTAGCAACCCCTAAACCCTCATTATAAGCTTCGATAGAAGTATCAAACTCATTGATACTTTTGTACACATCTCCCAAACCTTCATGAAGTGATACCAATTGATAATTTGACAATGCATTTCTATCAATATCTTTATATGTTTTGATACTTTCTTGATAATTTCCATTTAAGCGATATGCTTTTGCCAATTTTAATCGTGTAAGGTTACTGGTCTTACTTTGAAGACTTATTCTGTAGTTTGAAACTGCCAAATCGTACTGTTTCCAATACATATAAATGTCACCCAATACTTCGTAAGCATCCCCATTCTGTTTTTTAGACACACTTGTTTCTAATGCATCTCCAACAAACTGAATACTCTTTTTCGCATCTTTTTTAAGATACACTTCGGCGGAGTCTATATATGAATTAAATGCTGCTCCCCTATTTTTTTTAGACCGTTTACTTGTAAAAGCAGTTTCATCACTCTGCTCTACCTCAACAATAATACGTTCGTTACTTTGTATGGTATAATATATGGTTTCAAAATCCTTATGCCTAATCATAAGTTCGTCTCCTTTTCTAACTTCAATTCTAAAATCCCCAAAAGCATCGGTTGTTGTATAAGCACCTCCATTTACCTGGATGTTTACATCTGGCACACCATCTCGGGTATCCTGCTCAACCACAGAGCCTCTTACCGTAAATCTTGGCGAATTATTTAAAATATCTACCTGTGCTTTGGAACTCCACCCAAAAAGCAAGAGAATAACACATAATATGTATTTGATTTGAAATTGCATATCTCAATTTAGAACAGCTAAACTTACGCACTTTCGTTGTTATATTAAAATGCGACGTCTCTAAAAACATGTGTATTACTGTTTAAATAAGATACTTTACCCATTTTTATAATACACTTACGCATTAAAACGTGTGTTTCACTCATTCGTCTTTTTTTTAAAAATACTTTGGGTTTAGTTTTATAATCTCAATCAAAAAAAAATCGAAATGCAAAACACTATCAAATTATTTATCCTATCAATTCTTTGTTCTTCCATAGGGTACGCCCAACATGGAATTAAAAACTTTATCGATCAGCCTTATATAGATGTCACAGGAACTGTGGAAACAGAAATAATTCCGAATGAAATTTCTCTTAAAATTATTTTAGATGAGAATGATAAAAAAGGAAAGTTAAGTATTGAAAAGCAAGAGAATCAAATGATCTTAACTCTAAAAACTTTAGGCATTAACGTGGATAAAAATCTATCTGTATTAGACTTTAATGGAGTTTATCACAGAAAACTTTTAGGTAATAACGAAGTTATAAAGAACAAGCACTACCAATTAATAGTCAATGATGGCAAAACATTAGGGGAAGTTTACGAAGCACTGGATGCTTGCGACATTTCTAACATTTCTATCATAAAAACCAGCCATACTGAATTGGAAAAATTTAGAAGAGAAACAAAATTAAAAGCTCTAAAAACGGCTAAAGAAAAAGCCAATGACTATGCTGAAACTATTGGGCAAACTATCGGAAAAGCTTTATTTATTCAGGAAATCAACAACAATATTAGTGCCTTAAGTGGTCAATTAAGCGGTATCAATGCAAACCATATTTCAAGATATAGCATAGACAACAAACAAAGAATAGAAGATTTAAATCTTAAACCAATTCTCATACGAGAAACGGTACTAGTAAAATTCATCTTAAATTAAAAAACGAAAAAAAATTATGAAAACATTATCTAAATCCTTAGTACTTGCAATGGCGGTTTTAAGTTTAACAGCCTGTAATGCAAACAACAAAAAACAGGATGTTGCCATTCATACCATTACAACAAAGCACCACACTCCAAACAAACAATTTATAAAAGTGGCACTTTTACTAGATACAAGTAATAGTATGGATGGTTTAATAGACCAAGCCAAGGCACAACTTTGGGAAATTGTAAACGAGCTTTCTTATGCAAAATGTGGTAATGGCAAACCTAATTTACAAATTGCATTATACGAGTATGGGAATGATCGATTAAATAGCGAAGAAGGACATATACGACAAGTTTTGGCATTTAGTGACGACTTGGATGAAATCTCAAAAGAACTATTTTCCTTAACTACCAATGGTGGCAATGAGTATTGCGGACAGGTTATTCAAACTTCATTAAATCAATTAAACTGGGGCAATAATCCTGATGATTTAAAATTAATATTTATTGCAGGAAACGAACCTTTTACCCAAGGCAGAGTAAATTACAAAGACGCATCAGTAAATGCTAAAGAAAAAGATGTTACGGTTAATACTATTTTTTGTGGCGATTACAACCAAGGGATATCTACATATTGGAAAGACGGGGCAGATTTAACACAAGGCGATTACATGGCAATTAACCACAATAAAGCTACAGTACATATTGCTTCTCCCTATGATGACGAGATTCTTCAGCTTAATATCAAATTAAACAAAACTTATATTGCCTATGGGAGTAGAGGTAAAGAAAAGCAAATGATGCAAGCAAAACAAGACATGAACGCTAGTGGCTATAGTAAAGCAAATGCTGTAAGTAGAACAGTGAGTAAAAGTTCGCATTTATACAAAAACTCCAAATGGGATTTGGTTGATGCTGTGGCTGATGACAACCTTGAAATTAATGATCTTGAGGAAGATGCGTTACCCGATGTACTTAAAAACAAGACTCCTGAAGAGATTAAAAGCTACATCGCTAAAATGAAACAGGAGCGAGAAACTGTACAACAACAAATTCAGGAATTGAATAAAAAACGTAAGGCCTATATCGCCGAAAAACAAAAAGGTTCTGAAAATGGTTTAGAAAATGCTATGACCAAAGCCATTAAAACCCAAGCTAAAAAGAAAGAGTATACGTGGTAGAGTAAGAACAACCTGCAAGGTTTACACAATCTTGTAGGTTTATTTCTTTCAGAAAAAAGAGATTAATTAATTTACTGCAGGACAGTTACAGTCGTAACGTTCTCTTCTACAGCTAAAATTATACCCTAAGGTAAGTTGATGAAAACCACCATTAGTAAACACAACAGAATTAGATTGATACGTATAAGTGTAGGCGAACATAAACTGATTATAATTTACACCCAGAATTGGCGTAAATTGCTGTAATTTTTGACTACTAACACCCCCAGAGTTGTTTAAAAACTCTGCGCCATCTAAACTTTGTCTGTATGACAAACCACCCCAAAGTGTACCAAACTCCATTTGCTTATATGCTTTGGCATTAAAATCTACCATAGACTCTTGTGTACCATCTCGGTATTGAAACATTACTGAAGGCTCAAAACTCCAATCGCTACCATATTTACCAAAAACGCCACCAACTGATAATAAGTAACGTCTTAAGTTATTTGTAATTAAAATATCATTATTAATTCCGGCATTTTTAAGTACATTTTTAATGGTACCATGAGCATAAAAATCTAAATAATGGTAGGAGAATCCAAAATCTATATTAAAATTGGTAGCACTCTGCACAACACCCTGTACAATAGGATCTTGCCCATCAAAAGGAAACGTAGTTTCATCTAACTGGTATTGTATAAAACCAGCACTTAAACCAAAAGACAACATATTTAAATCTACCTCGCTTCTAGAAAACAATAAATGGTGTGCATAAGTTAAATAAGCACCCGTTTGCGAATGAAATCCGTTTTTATCAGCATATAAAATACCTCCAACCCCTGATGGAGAATCGCCTATACGCCCGTTAACGCTTAATGTCATTAATCGTGGCGCATCTTCATGCCCAAACCATTGTTGTCTTCCTGTTAATCGTACCTTGGCACAATTAGCTGCCCCAGCCATAGATGGATGTATCAGATAATAATTATCCGTTAAATAATCCGTATATATAGGAAGTCCCTCTTGGGCTTTAATACTTGGTATGCATAACATCCCAACCAGTAGCAAAAAAACATATTTCAATTTCATAGGTTACAATCTAGGTAAACTGGTTTTTAGGAAAACGCTTAACAGTAAAAAAAATTACATAAAAACGTTTAGCCACAATCAAATATATGCATATCTCGGTTTTCTTTTAGTATTTTTGTAAAAAAATAGCTAAAATGAGCAATTTCAAGGTTTCTGTGCAAGAAACGTCCAATAATACCATAGTTAAGTTTGAGGTAAACCAGTTTATAACAAAACATCAAAGTTTTGAATTTAAAAACGTAGATGATGCTAAACCTTCACCTCTAGCCCAACAACTATTTTATTTGCCTTTTGTTAAAAAAGTATATATCTCTGGGAATTTTGTAGCAGTAGAACGCTACGATATTGTAGAATGGAAAGATGTACAAGACGAAGTAGCCCAACAGATTGAAACTTATTTAAACGATGGCGGTAAGGTAATTACAGAGGAAGCCACTCCAAAAAAACAAACACCAGTTACTGTTTACGCTGAAGCTACGCCTAATCCCGCAGTAATGAAATTTGTTGCCAACAAAAAGATTGCTACGGCTATGTTTGAATTTACCTCTATAGATGATGCTAAATTATCGCCTTTAGCCACAGAACTATTCCACTTTCCATTTGTAAAAAGTGTTTTTATTGAAGAAAATTATGTTTCTCTTACTAAATATGATAGAGCTGAATGGCAAGACATTACTGTTGAATTAAGAGAATTCATTAGAAATTTTATAGCTGATGGTAAAGACATCGTACTTCCCGAAGCTGCTGAAAAAATGGAAAAATCAGTAACACAGCTCGACAGAAAATTTGAAGGATTGGACGATACATCTAAAGAAATTGTAAATATTTTAGAAGAGTATGTAAAACCTGCCGTAGCTAGTGATGGAGGTAATATTCAATTCATTGGATACGATGCCGACGTTAAAAATGTAAGCGTGTTACTTCAAGGTGCCTGTAGCGGCTGCCCATCATCAACTTTCACTCTAAAGAATGGTATAGAAAATATGCTTAAGCAAATGCTCCCTGGTAAGGTAGAAACTGTAGAAGCTATAAATGGGTAGGGTTGTTTTGTTAAATTAGTACATCTACTGTACCAGAACCCTTTTTCTTTTCTGGCTTTAACTTTTAAAATATATTATCCACTTCTAAGAATTTTTAATAGCCTTAAAATCATTAGAACAGCGTTATTGTAACGCAGACTTTGTTACAAAATATGCTTTAAATTTTACAATGCGTATCCAAGGAAAAATCTAGTTTTAAATTACAATATACACTCTCTAAAATATTTATGATTAAATTTAAGTGTTCCCTAAAAACCTTAATCAATTAACATCATAAAGAGACTAAAATAAAAACTATAGATTTTGAATATGATTGTAACTTTTTTAAAATTGAGAGCTTTAAATGCTTTAAAAGAGCATACAACTCCAATAAGAGTTAAGAAACACTTTAAATCAATTTTAAAAGAAGAGAAAAACATCATATACAGATACTTCTGTTTGGTTTTATTTTTTGCATGCTTGAGTATTAACTCCCAAAACAACATACAAAAATTCGATTTTATTAACGTAAATGACGGAGAATCCAAAGTTGCTGTTACTTGTATAATTCAAGATCATGCTGGTTTTATTTGGTTTGGAACGGCAGGTGTTGGTATAAATCGTTTTGATGGTATTAACTATAAAAATTACAAACACACTTTAAACGACAGCACTTCTTTAAGCAACAATAACATTTACTGCACTTTTCTAGATAAAAAAAACAGGTTATGGTTTGGCACAGAGGAAGGTTTAAACCTTTATGATAGAGATCTAGATCAATTTGTTAGAATTCCGTTAGCACATCAAGATCTCACTCAAGACAGAGTACTATCAGTAAGGAGTTTATCAGGAGATGATAACAATAATCTTTTTATTGGCACATTTGGATCTGGTCTGTACAAACTTAATTTAGACACTTTAAATGTCCAACAAGTAGCTACTTCTTCAAGCATTAACAACCCCTTTTTAATTATTTATGCTTTAGCTTGTAATGCAGAAGGAAAGATTTTTGCAGGCTCTAATTCTGGATTATTAGAATTTAACTTGAATGAAAATCACCTTGAACACACCAAGGTAAACACAAAAATAAACACCATTAATAATCCTATTTACTCACTATTAATAGACAATAATGATATATGGATTGGTACAGAATCTGATGGTTTAATCGTTTTAAAAGATAAAGGAAAAAGCTTAAAGGGATACAGAATTAATTTTGCTAATATTACCGAACAGCGCATCTTTTCAATTGTTGAATTATCAGACGGAAGTTTTTTATGCGGAACCGAAAACGATGGACTAATACATGTTAATGATCAAGGCAAACTCTTAAAACGCTATTTATACAACAAAGAAGACGAAAACAGTTTGTTATCTGATTCTATTTGGTCTTTATATAAAGATAAAGATGGTAGAATATGGCTAGGATATTACAACAGTGGGGTAAGCATTTATGATGAGTTTTATGATAAATTTTCAGATTTAAAAAGTGAACGCAATAACAAAAATTCGTTGTCAAGTCCATCAGTTACAGGCTTATTAAAAGACGCTAAGGAAAACCTCTGGGTTTGTACAGACGGGGGAGGTGTAGACATCTATAATTTTAATACTCAAAAATTTACCCATATCAATTCAACTATTTCTGGTTCTTATAATGGACTAAAGAGCAATTATTTAGAATGTATTTTTTTAGACAGCAAGGGTAATATTTGGTTAGGAAGCTGGAATGATGGAATATTTGTGCTACCCAAAGGTTCTAAGAGCTTTTTAAATTACAACAAAACCAATAGCAATCTTGCTTCCAATACCATTTTAAGCATTACTGAAGATGCCGAAGGTAAAATATGGATAGGTTCCTTTTTTAAAGGCCTTCATTCCTTTGATCCGAAATCTAAAAAGATAACACGCCATACGGGCAAATCCTTTGTAGAAAAAAACCTCATAAAGGTAGATATTAGAAAAGTGTTAGTAGACTCTAGACATAACTTGTGGGTAGGTACAACACAAGGATTATACAAAGTGGTAAAAGATGCAGATGGTATTTTTCATGTAGTATCATTTAGAGATAAGATGTCTGAAAAATTTAATAATGAAATTACCGCTAACCATGTAGTAACACTTTATGAGGCATCTGATAAACAAACCATCTGGATTGGAACCAGAGGAGCTGGATTATGTAAACTAAATACAACCGAAGAAACATTTACTTGGTATAATAAAGAAAACGGACTGGATGGAGAAAATATAACTGGAATCATTGAAAGTAATGATGGTAATTTATGGGTAAGCAGTAATTCTGGGATATACCTACTCAATACAAAAACACAAGAATTTAAACACTATACACAAAATGATGGGTTATTATCTAACGACTTTAATGTAAATGCCTCATTTAAAGACAAAAACGGCAACCTGTTTTTTGGCAATTATCAAGGTGTAGACTATTTTAACCCTAATGCTATAAATACAAATACTACAGAACCTTTAGTACACCTAACTAATTTTAAATTATTTAACGAACCTGTAATACCCAATACGGAAAATAGCCCATTATATAAAGTCATCTCAGAGACCGAAGAAATCACGCTTACTCATAAACAATCTGTTTTTACTATTGAATTTACTGCAATAAATTACACAAGACCTGAAAAAAACCAATTTGCCTATTATCTTGAAGGACTTGAAGATTCTTGGAATTATGTTGGAAATACTAGGAATGCCACATACACAAACTTAGATTATGGCACGTATACCTTTAAACTTAAAGCAGCAAATAATGATGGAATTTGGAATGAAATTCCGAAAAATTTAAAAATAACCATTTTACCTCCTTGGTGGAGAACCAATTGGGCTTTATTTACCTATGTCCTTCTATTTTTGGGAGCTCTATACTATTTAAATAGAATTACTCGCGAACGGCTTAAGGAAAAAC
This sequence comes from Hyunsoonleella ulvae, assembly GCF_016827605.1. Lineage (GTDB taxonomy): Bacteria > Bacteroidota > Bacteroidia > Flavobacteriales > Flavobacteriaceae > Jejuia > Jejuia ulvae. Next base: position 859,423 of record NZ_JAEPJQ010000001.1, read on the forward strand.
AATTAATTGCCTATGAGCGGGAAACAAGAAAACAAAAAGAAGCTTTAAATGAAAAGAAGTTCCAGTTTTTTACCAATATTTCCCATGAATTTAGAACGCCTCTTACCTTAATCATGAATCCTCTAGAGGATATCTTAACAAGCAAAACGCAACAACTACCAGAACTTGTAAGAACAAAACTTAACACTGTACATAAAAACACTAGTAGATTACACAGGCTTATTACAGAACTTTTAGACTTTAGAAAACTGGAATTAAACAAAGTACGTATTAGGGCACACCAATTTAATCTTGTAGAATTTGTTCAAGATATTATAGGGCATTTTAAAGAAGAGGCTATATCAAAAAACATATCCTTATCCCTGGATACTACTTTTTTAGATATTCCTATCTGGGCCGATAAAAGTATGTTAGAAAAAATAGTATTTAATCTACTATCCAATGCAGTAAAGGTTACGCCAGAAGGTGGAATGATAAATTTAGATGTAAATATTCTCGAAGAAGACATTGTTTTTCCCCTAATAGATCAAGACAAGAAACGTAAAGCCATTGAAATTAATATTTCGGATTCTGGGCCTGGAATAGATAGAAATCAAGTTGAAAAAATCTTTGAAAGGTTTTATCAGGCAGAAAATTTAAACAAAGCCTATTACGGAGGCACAGGTATTGGTTTAGAGGTGGTAAAAAACTTTGTACACCTGCACAAAGGTAATATTGATGTTAAGAGCGATTTAAATAAAGGAACCACCTTTAAAATTCAGCTACCGGCAGGCCAGATGCATTTTAATGAAAATGAAATAATAAACGAAGTTTCTGATATTAAAACAAAAGAAGAAGCTTATGTAAAAAAGGAAGTATATCAATCAAAGAATTCCCCATCAGAAGCTGAACCCATAGAGAAAGAATCCAAATCGCAACTTAACACCCTACTAATCGTAGAAGACAACCTAGAACTTCAAACTTACCTTTCAGAAGAGCTTAAAGACGATTACATCATACATATTGCCAATAATGGTATTGAAGGTATAGAAATCGCAAAAAAAATACTCCCAGATATTATTATAACCGATGTAATAATGCCAGAAATGGATGGATTTGAATTTTGTAAAAACATAAAAAGCGATATTAAAACAAGTCACATACCGCTACTTATGCTTACAGCAAAAGCTAGAATTGATAACCGAATGGAAGGTATTGAATTAGGTGCAGATGCCTATATGGTAAAGCCATTTAACCTAAGGCTTCTAAAACTTAGACTAGCACAACTTATTACAAGCAGAAAATTAATTTTTAACAAATACTTTAGTGTAATTAGTGATTTACCAGAAAACGTTAAAACAACATCCATTGACAAGGAGTTTATTGAAAAAGTGCTTAATTACATAAACGAGAACATTAGCGATCCTAATTTAAGTGTAGAGGTGCTTGCAAACCAACTTAACTTAAGTAAAAGTCAGTTTTACCGAAAAATTAAAGCCCTAACCAACCAAACAGCAAACGAATTTTTGAGAAATATAAGACTTCAAAAAGCAAAACAAATACTAGAACTAGGTAGTGCTACCGTAGGAGAGGTATCTTATAAAGTTGGTTTTTCGTCACACTCTTACTTTACAAAATGCTTTAAAAACCATTATGGTGTACTTCCTACAAGCATAGAAGTTAAAAGCAAAGAGTGACACAGTATCATCAAAGCTACAGCTCAAATTCTATCTTTTATTGCTCTAAATGTTTTAATGAATGCTTTGCATTTACCAAATAAAAGTAAGCTACTTACATAGTTTTGTTTTCATGGAATTTAAATATATCCGTAGAAAGTCAATAGTTGAAATTATTCTTATTCTCATAATAATAATCTTGATTTTATGCTTTTTTACCTTTCTAGTTTAACCCTTCCAAACAACTAACTTAAATTAAAAATGAAATTAATCTTGCCGTATAGAGTTTACCTTTTTATAATCGTAGGAGTAGTACTTTTATTTTCATGCAACTCTAAAGATCAAACATACGCTTATAAATTCCAGAATCCTGAATTAAATACAGAAGAAAGAGTAAAAGATCTCATAGCGCAAATGACACTCAAAGAAAAGGTGTCTCAAATGCGTTACGATGCGCCAGCTATAGAGCGACTTGGTATACCAGAATACAACTGGTGGAATGAATGTTTACATGGTGTAGCAAGAGCTGGAGAAGCGACGGTATTCCCTCAAGGTATTGGTATGGGTGCTACTTGGAATGCGCCTTTAATTTTTAAAATGGGAGAAGCCGTATCTGATGAAGCACGTGCAAAACACCATAAAGCAGTTTCAGAAGGTAAAAGAGGTATTTACCAAGGTTTAACATTTTGGACGCCCAATATCAATATTTTTAGAGATCCTCGCTGGGGAAGAGGACAAGAAACTTATGGCGAAGACCCTTATCTTACAAGTCGCATAGGTGTTAACTATATAAAAGGGCTTCAAGGAGATGATGATACACACCTTAAAGTAGTAGCCACGGCAAAACATTTTGCTGTACACAGTGGTCCGGAAAGATCGCGCCATCAAGATAATTACCATACATCGAATAAAGATTTGTACGAAACCTATTTACCAGCTTTTAAGGCAGCAGTAAAAGAAGCAAAAGTGCATTCTATTATGTGTGCCTATAATAGGTATAGAGACGAAGCATGTTGTGGCAGTAATTTGTTGTTAAATAATATATTAAGAAACGATTGGGGCTTTGATGGTTATGTGGTATCAGACTGTTGGGCTATAAATGATTTTTGGGAAGAAGACAAGCATCATATTGTTAACACCCCTGAAGAAGCCGCTGCTTTAGCCGTAAGTCGCGGAACAGATTTAAACTGTGGCAGCGTATTCGATCCCAATTTAACCGAAGCCGTACTTAAAGAGTTAGTGGATGAGAGCAAAGTAGATTTAGCGTTATCACGCTTATTCACAGCGCGCTTTAAATTAGGGATGTTCGATCCTGATGATAACGTAAAATGGTCTAAAATACCGTATAGTGTGGTGGCAAGTGATACGCACCATAAGTTATCTGAAAAGGTAGCGAAAGAGTCTATGGTACTTCTAAAAAACGAAGACGATGTATTACCTCTCAATAAATCCATAAAATCAATAGCAGTTATTGGTCCAAACGCTAATTCAAAACAAGTACTATTGGGCAATTATCATGGTACACCAAAAAACCATATTACCCCTTTAGCCGCCATTCAAAAAAAATTACCAAATGCAAAAGTGCATTATGCATTAGGAAGTGATATTGCGGTTGGTTGGCCTAAGCTTGATGCTATTCCAACTGATGTCCTTAAAAATGATGGGGCTCAAGGTTTAAAAGGAGCATACTTTAAAAACATAAACTGGCAAGGGAAGCCAGAATTTACAAGAAACGATAAAAATGTAGACTTTACTTGGGTATCGAATAGACCTTTGGATAGTTTAAACAAAGATGTTTTTTCTGTACGGTGGACAGGAGAACTTATTCCAAAAGAAAGCGGCAAGTACCGTATAGGCTTGAGAGCCAGTAGTGGCGGCAAACTGTACTTTAACGATTCGCTTCGCTTTAAGTTTAGTGATGACCATGAACCTAAAACACATTATTTTGATATAGAATTAGCCAAAGGTAAATCCAACTCCATTAAGATAGAGTACTACAATTATCATGCAGATCCACAAGCACAATTAGTTTGGGCCAAAACTGACGCCGATTTAATAACACCTGCAATAGAAGCTGCCAAACAATCAGAAGTGGTAGTGCTCTGTCTTGGATTATCTCCTTCCATAGAAGGTGAGGAAATGCCCGTTTTATTAGATGGTTTTGATAAAGGGGATAGATCTAAATTAACGCTTCCAAAAACACAAATAGAATTAATGCAAAAAGTACAAGATTTGGGCAAACCAACTATTTTAGTTTTAATGAATGGTAGTGCCGTAGCTGTTAATTGGGCTGCAGATAATGTTCCTGCCATATTAGAAGCTTGGTACCCTGGCGAGTTTGGTGGAACTGCCATAGCTGATGTATTATTTGGGGATTACAACCCCGCAGGAAGGTTACCAGTAACATTCTACAAATCCGTGAACGATTTACCAGACTTCAAGGATTATAACATGGCAAACAGAACTTATAAATACTTTAAAGGCACACCTTTATTCCCTTTTGGTCATGGCTTAAGTTACACCACCTTTAAATATTCCAACTTAAACATTAAAGAACAGGTAAACGCCAACACACCTGTAGAAATTCAGGTTAGCGTTACTAACACCGGTAAAATGGCGGGAGATGAAGTTGTTCAGGTATACTTATCACATAAATCTAATACCTCAGGTCCAATAAGATCATTAGTAGGCTTTCAAAGAATTCATCTAGATAAAGATGAAACAAAAACGGTTAACTTTAGTATAACACCTCAACAGTATGCTATTATAAAAGAAGATGGCTCTACATCTGTTGAGAAAGGATCTTTAAATATAAGTGTAGGTGGCAAACAACCAGGATTCTTTGATATAGCAGATACTAAAACCTCTAATGTTTTAGAGAGCACTGTTGTTCTAAAATAAAAAAACATCTCTTAAGTACTTAAATACAAGCGTTTGCAAGAAATGTTCTAAATGTTGCAACAATAGTTTTAACATAACCTTAAGATAAAAATTAGCTTTGAAGAATGGCGTAACTAAACTTTTATAAATCAATCATAAAAGAAAAGACTAACTAAACACTCACAAATTATGACAAGACATTATGTAAAAAAACTACTTTTTGTTGTTGTATTAATGTTTACTAACCTTATCATAGCGCAAACGATAAGTGGTATAGTTTCAGATGGTTCTGTACCCTTGCCCGGAGCAAGCGTTATTGAAAAGGGTACAAACAATGGTACAACTGCTGATTTTGACGGTAAATATTCGTTAAACCTTAACTCTAAAAACGCCACTTTAGTGGTAAGCTACTTAGGTTATATTACCAAAGAAATTGCCGTTAATGGAGCTTCTGTTCTCAATATTACATTAGATGAAGATATACAAGCTTTAGATGAAGTAGTTGTAATTGGTTATGGGACACAAAAACGATCAGATTTAACAACTTCCATCTCATCAGTTCAATCTGAAGAGATTAGTGAAATACCTGCTAGTGATATTTCCCAAACTTTACAAGGTAGAGCAGCTGGTGTAAACATTTCTGCCGGTGGCGCACCAGGATCCAGAACCTTAGTAAGTATTAGAGGTCTAAATACCTTTGGAGATGGAGATCCATTATATGTAGTAGATGGTGTATTTACCAACAGCATCAACAATATAGATCCTGCAAGCATAGAAAAAATTGATGTATTAAAGGATGCAGCTGCAGCCGCCATTTATGGTTCTAGAGGATCTAATGGTGTTATTATTGTAACAACCAAACAAGGTGTAGTAGGTAGAACTTCATTTACATTTAGTACCTATACAGGTTTTCAACAATCCAACCAAAGATACAATCTGTTAAACACAGAACAATATGTACAATATATAAAAGAAATCAATGCTCAACAAGATGGCGGTACTTTGGTTAGTATCATAAATAACAACCCTACATTTGATGGGAATGGTATTGATACCGATTGGCAGGATGCACTTTTTAGAACAGCACTTTTAACCAATTATAATTTTGGTGCCAACGGCGGAACAGAAAAAGCAAAATATAATTTTTCATTTTCAGCGTTTGATCAAGATGGTATTTATATTGACACAAATTTTAAGCGTTACACTTTTAATGCAAATAGTGAAGCCAAAATAAGTGACAACTTCAAAATAGGCGAAACTTTTGCTTATGGGTATACAGAAACAATAGCACCTCAAACTAGTGGGGGTCGTGTACCTCTATATAATGTTATAGCAGCCGCACCATATATCCCTGTTAGAAATCCAGATGGTAGTTTTGCAGGACCTAATGCAGGAGATGTAAATAACTCTAGAAACCAAGTTCGAGTACAAGAAACCGAAGACAATTTAAATAGGGTTACATCTTTGATTGGAAGTTTATATGCAGAATTTAAACTTGCCGAAGGTTTAACATACCGTTCTCAATTTGGTTTAAATTCACGATACGAATTTCAAGATAATATCAGTAGAGCCTTTGTAACTACAGGGCAGTTTGGTCAGCTTAATACTGTCATTTCAAAAAGAAGAACAAATCTTATTTCTACTGTTTTTACCAATACCTTAAATTACAACAAGTCTATTGGCAATCATAATTTTAATGCCACTTTAGTAGCAGAGCAGCAGAAAGACAAAACAGAAACATTAACTGGTGATTTAAACAATGAAGTAACTTCAGAAATACCAGAAGTACAGAATGGTATATCTAATAGTTTTACCATTCCAGTAAAACTACTATCCTATTTGGGCCGTTTTAGTTATAACTATAATGGTAAATACTTTTTACAAGGCTCTATACGTAGAGATAAATCGTCTTTTTTCGCTCCAGAAAATAGCGTAGGTTGGTTTCCTGGAGGATCTGTAGGATGGGTAGTATCTAAAGAAAAGTTCTTAGAGAATAGCAATACCATTAACAATCTTAAATTAAAAGCAAGTTATGGAGTAACGGGTAACAATAGGTTACCTAACTCTGGCACTAGAGTAAATCAATTTGATCCAGCAGTAGGCGCAGGATTTAACTTCCCCGTAGACGGTCAACTGCAACCCGGTTTCACTGTTATAGGAGCAAATAATAGAGATTTAGTTTGGGAGCAAGGTATTAATCAAAATTACGGTTTTGAATTGGGGCTTTGGAACAACAAAGTAACTTTTGCAGCCGATTATTTTAATAACAGAAGTGATGGCTTAATAGTTGGTGAGGCGCAAAGACCATCAGCTGGTATTCCAGGAGATGGTTTAACAGGTGTAGTGTTACCTAAAAACGTTGGAGATGTTGAAGTAGAAGGACTGGAACTCACACTAGGTTACAACGATTATGAAGGCGATTTTAAATGGAGCTTTTGGGGAAATGTATCAAGATCAGAAAGTAATGTTATCTCATTAGGCTCAGTAACGCAACAACTTAGACAAGCATCTTTTAACCCTCCATTTTCCGAACAATTAAGTAGGTTAGCACCTAACCAACCTATTTTCCATTTTTATGGTTTAGAATTCGAAGGTGTTTATTCCGATGAGCAGGAAATTATCGACCACCTTGGAGCAGATAATTTAGATCCTGGATCTGGACAAGTGTTTTTACCAAGACCAGGTGATGTAAGATACCGAGATTTAGATGGAGACGGCGACATAACTGATGCTGACAGAACAGTAATTGGGGATCCTAATCCAGATTTTACTTTTGCAGCGAATATAAAAGCAGAATACAAAAATTTCGACCTAAGCATATTATTTACTGGTATCTATGGTGCAGATGCTTTAAATGCAAATATTTGGTTTTTACAAGGACAAGAAAATGTAACCAACCATAGTGTAGATGTATTAAGACGTTGGCAAAACCCTGGAGATATTACAGATATCCCACGTTTTAGATTTGAAGGTAATAACCCTAACAACTTTATTTCTACACGTTATTTACAGGATGTCTCTTATGCTAGATTAAGAAACTTAACTCTGGGTTATAATTTCGATAAGGAATTTTTAAACGATACTTTTAAAGGTGTAGTATCTAAAGCAAGGCTTTATTTACAAGGACAAAATTTGGTAACTTTAACAAGATACGAAGGTTTAGACCCAGAAATAGCACCGTTCTATGGCGCAAATGGCCTTTTACAAGGAACCAATATAGATCGTGGCGAAGCACCAAGACCACAAACTTTTATTGTAGGGTTACAATTAGAATTTTAAAAAAATTATTATGAAAAACACATTTAAACTAAGTAGTGCTGTCATTGTTATATTGATATCGATACTATCTGTTTCGTGTAACGATGAAGTTGCAGTAAAAAACACAAATGATCTTTCCCGTGATAGCTTTTTTGAATCATTAGCTCAAATCGAAGCATCAGCAAATGCGGCTTATGCGCAGTTACAAAATACAGGACTTTATCAAAGGTACGGCTATATTTTACCAGATACATTTTCAGATGAATCACAATCTGGAGGAGACCCTAACTTTGTAACTTCATTTAATTTCTCATTAACCCCCTCTCTAGAGCAGGTAACACGTTTCTGGAACAATTGCTATAACGGCATTGGTGCCTGTAACTTTGTTATAGAAGGGGAGGCTACCATGAGAGAACGTCTAGTTTCTGGTAACTTTACAGAAGCCGATATTGAGGATGCTGTAGGACAAGCTCATTTTTTAAGAGGTTTATTTTATTTCTTTCTGGTAAAACGTTATGGCGGTGTTCCTTTATTATTGGAGTCTCAAGCTACAATTACGCCACAACCTAGAAGTACCGCAGACGAAGTATACGATGTAATTATAAATGAATTTAAACTCGCCTCTGAATTATTGTATGCCAAAGGAGCCACAGAAAATGGTAGAGCTACTAGCGGTGCAGCTATGGGAATGCTTGGTAAGGTATACTTACACAGAGAAATGTATAGGGAAGCGCAACAAACTTTTGCGCAAATTACAGACTATTCGTTACTACCACTAGAAGACTATGTGGATAACTTTAACGACTCAGGAGAATATAATGATGAATCTTTGTTTGAAGTGTCTTTTAATGGTGACGCTACAGAACAAGACCTTTGGTCTCAAACTGGTATTGGCGTTTCAGAAGTAACGTTTCATGCACAAGAATACACAGCTTGGGGTAACTTAAACCCATCCAGAAAATTGATGGATGAGTTTGAGGAAGACGACCCTAGGCTTAATCTAGCAATTTTACAAAATGGTGTGCCTTACGGCCCAAATTTCGATTTAATCTGGAATCAAGGTAATATCAGATGGTTTAAGTTTTCACAACTGTATGATAACAGCCAAATTCAGCAAAATGGATCTACCAATGCAAGAGTATTACGCTATGCAGATATTGTTTTAATGCAAGCTGAAGTAGAGCATAAACTTGGAAATGATGAAGGTGCTGTAGACTTTTTAAACCAAATAAGAGCGCGCGTAGAAATGCCACTTTACGGTACACCAGAAATGGATGCAGCAGGTTTTCCTGTAGACACACCTTCAGGTGTTTTTGATGCCATTGTACATGAACGCATGATAGAACTTTGTGGCGAACAAGTAAGGTTTGATGATCTGGTCAGGTGGAATCTAGATGCCCAAGAAATAACCGTAAACGATTTTGGTCAATCTAGGGGCTACAACCCAAATGTACATAGGCTCATGCCAATACCCCAAGTAGAAATAGATACCAATGATGGTATTGGCCCAGAAGACCAGAACCCAGGATATTAAAATTTAAAAACAATATAGTTTTATTTAGTTTCAATTATTTTATTTATCAATTTAAGGGAGTAATGTCTTTACCTTACTCTCTTAAATATTGATAATTTAATTGTAAAAACCAATATTCATTTTTCCATTAAATATGGTTAGAGTTTATCACATAATAACTTGTATCTCTTTGGTAGTTTTTTATGTTTCTTGTAAAAAAGAGGAAAAAAACAGTACCGTAAAAAACCCAACCGAGGATATCATTTTTCAAAAAATTACAAGTGATTCAACAGGTATTACCTTTGCCAATATACTTTCTGAAAGTGATACACTTAACTATTTTACTTATCCCTACTTGTACATGGGTGGGGGAATTTCAGTAGGCGATATAAATAATGATGGGCTCGAAGATTTATTTTTTACTGGTAACATGGTAGCAAATAGATTATACCTCAACAAAGGTAATCTGAAGTTTGAGGATATAACTGAAACCGCAGGAGTTGCAGGAGATAAACGCTGGTATACTGGCACTACTATGGCCGATGTAAATAATGATGGCTTTTTGGATATTTACTGTCTTGTGGGCGGGCAATCCCAACCCAAGCAAAATGAGCTTTACATAAATAACGGCGACAATACTTTTACCGAAAGTGCCAAAAGTTTTGGGCTTGATGATATTGGCAATAGTGTAGACGCCACATTTTTTGACTATGATAACGATGGCGACCTTGATGTATTTGTAGCTAACTATCCTATAACACCCTTTAACTATAACAGTTTTAACTACAAAATGAGAATGGATAGGGTTACTGATGACGAAACTGATAACCTATATAAAAATAACGGTAAAACCTTTACCAAAGTAACAAGCGAAGCCAACGTAAAACAATATAGCTTATCATTAAGCGTAACTGCTGCCGATTTAAATAACGATGGATGGACAGACTTGTATGTTTCTAATGACTTTGGGAGTCCAGATTGTATGTATATCAACAATAAAGATGGCTCGTTTACAGACCAAATTAAACGTACTACCAATCACACGGCCTTCTATGGTATGGGTGTAGATATAGCAGATTTTAATAACGATGGCTTATTGGATATTCTTCAAATGGATATGGATGCAGAGTCTAATAGACGCTCTAAAGCTAATATGGCAAGCATGAACCCTCAAATGTTTAAAAACATAGAAAGTGTGGGGTTTCAATACCAGTTTATGCAAAACACACTGCAGATGGGCACAGGTATTTATGAAGACAACTTACCTAAATTTAGTGACATTTCAAGACTTGCTGGCCTATCTTCAACAGATTGGAGTTGGGCTCCTCTTTTTGCAGATTTAGATAATGATGGTTGGAAAGACGTTTTCATATCCAACGGCACCAGAAGAGAGATTAACAATAAAGATTATTTTATTTCCCTTAAAGGGAAGAAAAAAAACAAAGACAGTTTACTTAGTAAAAGTCTTAAAATCCCTTCCGAAAAAATAGATAACTACGTTTTTAAAAATAATGGAGACCTTACATTTACAAAGGTTAATAAACAATGGGGCATACAGCAAGAAGGGTTTTCTAATGGTGCTGTATATGTAGATCTAGATAACGATGGCGATTTAGAAATTATAACAAATAATATCGATGAAACCGCAGTTGTTTTTGAGAATAAAAGTAGTGATTCCAAGAACTATTTGGTTTTTAAATGTAAAGGTGCTTTAAAAAACCCATTTGGTATTGGTACTAAAATAGAAATAGAACAAGAAGCATTAAAACAAACACAAGAGTTAACATTAAGCAGAGGGTTTCAATCTTCGGTAGCGCCTAAGCTACATTTTGGATTAGGAGATGCCAAAAGCGTGAAACAGGTAAAAGTAATATGGCCAGACGGTAAAGCAGAACTACTTACTAATATTAATGCAAATCAGCACATCACTTTAGACTATAAAAATGCTAGTAACAATTACAATACTAAAGCAGTAACTAACAATACTGTTTTGTTCCAGAGTTTTGGTGACACCATTGCCACTTATAAGCACAAGGAAAATAGTTATGATGATTTTAAATATGAGCTATTACTGCCTCATAAAACTTCCCAATTTGGACCAGGAATTGCCGTAGGCGACCTTAACGGAGATGGTTTGGATGATTTTTATGTTGGAGCAGCAAGTAAATATCCCGGAGGTATGTTTTTTCAGAAACCTAACGGAAGCTTTGTTCAACAAAAAACAAAAATACTGGTAGAAGACAGAATGTACGAGGACATAGGAGCTACCATATTTGATGCGGATAACGATGGCGATAATGATATTTACATTGTAAGTGGCGGTAATGAGTTTAAACCTAACTCTAAAATGCTACAGGATCGCTTATACATTAACAATGGCAAAGGTAAATTTATAAAGAGTAAACTAGCTTTACCAAAAATGTTTACCAGTGGCAGTAGAGTTGTTGTTGAAGATTATGATAAAGATGGAGATTTAGATCTTTTTATTGGCGGCAGATTATTACCTGGTAATTACCCCTATCCCTCAACCAGCTATTTATTAGAAAATGTGAGCTTAAAAGGGCGCCCAAAGTTTAAAATAAATACAAGTGAACAAGAACATTTTAGCAAAATTGGTCTGGTAACTACAGCCTTGTGGCTAGACTATGATGACGATGGATGGAAAGATCTATTTGTTGCTGGCGAGTGGATGCCTTTAAAAGTATTTAAGAACAAAAAAGGAAGTTTAGAAGATGTTAGCTCTAAACTAGGTCTAGAGAACACAACTGGTTGGTGGTTTAGTTTAGCAACTGGCGATTTTGATAAAGATGGCGACAAAGATCTCATTTGCGGAAATCTTGGTTTAAACTATAAATATAAGGCAAGTGAAAATCAAACTTTTGATATTTACTTTAATGATTTTGATGATAACAATATTAATGATATTGTACTTAGTTACTATAATGATGGTAAAAAATATCCCGTTAGGGGAAGGCAATGCTCTTCAGACCAAATGCCTAAACTTAAAGAAAAGTTTAAAACCTATGATGAATTCTCTACCGCAACCCTGAGCCAAGTATACGAAAAAGACAAATTAAAAAACGCCATCCACTACCAAGTAAGTTCTTTCGCAAGCGTTTATTTAGAAAACGCCAATGGAAGTTTTAAAGTACACAAATTACCTAACGAGGCACAAATTAGCCCTATAAACCAAATACAAGTTAAAGATTTTGATAACGATGGTAATTTAGATTTAGTAACAGCTGGTAACCTATACGCCTCTGAGGTAGAAACACCCAGAGCCGATGCTGGATACGGTAAATTTCTAAAAGGACATGGCAATGGTAATTTTACAGCCATACCCGCTATAAAAAGCGGTCTGTTTATTCCAGGGGACGTAAAAGACCTAGCCTCTATAAAAATTAACAACCAAGAATATATGATAGCAGCAAAGAACAACGACTTTCTGCAGTTTATAAAACTTAATAATTAAGACGAAATAAAAATAGAAACCAAAACTAATCTAAAAATGAAAAATATTTTAAAACTTTTAACAGCTTTGTGTTTTGTCTTGGTAATAACATCTTGCCAAGAAGAAAATGATTTTAACTATGTGTTATTTACAGATGAGGCTCCAACTCGAGTTCAAGCCACGGTTGAAATTGCAACAGACAATTCAGGTCTTGTTACCGTTACCCCTTTAGGAGATGGTGTGGCATCCTACAGAATTCTTTTTGGAGATCCAAATAATACCGAAGTGCTAATTGGCCCCAGAAACGCAGTAGCAACGCATGTATATCCAGAAGGCAATTATACTATAAGAATTTTAGCCACCTCACCTAATGATAAAGTTACCGAGATAACAGAAGATATTTCTGTAGAAACAACAGCAATACTTAACATAGAAAGTGGTTTAATAGTATCTGAAACAGCAAAAGAAGTAGAACTTACGCCAATAGCAGATAATGCTACCCAGTTTGAAATTAATTTTGGAGATGGTACAGTAGAAACTGTAAATGCAGGTAACAGCATAAGACATACGTATGCTGCAGGAGGTGATTTTCAAATTGATATAGAAGCTAGTAATCCAGACACAGGTAAATCTAATTCAAGCGCAGAGTTTATAACAATACAACAAGGCCCTTTGGATTTACTACTCACTTTTGATGACCCATTAACCGATTATACACTCAATCCTTTTAATGGTGTTTCTACAGAAATAGTAGTAAACCCTAACTTATCTGGAACAAATGAAGAAGAAAGCAATGTTGCTGCCATAACTAATTCAGGCAATGCATTTGAAGGTTTTGTATACGACTTACCAACACCAATAGATTTTGGCAGCAACAAAAAAACAATGTTCGTTAAGGTGTTTAACGATACAGGTAACACGATTCCTATCACATTGCAATTTGTAAACGGTGTTAACGGAGAACGCGGTGCAGAGGTAGTTACTAACCATACAGGTTCTGGTTGGGAGACATTAGAATTTAATTTCTTTAACGCATCTAAAGTTTTTATTCCAAACGACCCCGAAAATTTTCAATCCATAACACCAACAGGACAATACGGCACCATTGCCTTTTTTATTGACGGTCCCGGTAGTACACAAGGTACGTTCTTTTTAGATGATTTTGAGCAAAGCCTTGGAGATGCACCTGCAGGTCCACAATATGTATTTGATTTTGAAGGTGGTCCATTAGAAGGCTCTTTCGACTTTGGCGCACCAATTCAAATTGTAGATAATCCGTTTCCAAATGCTGTAAATAGCTCACCTAGAGTTTTAGAAATACAGAGAGGTTCAGGATTATTCCAAGGTTCAGGTTTTAATATACCTCTGTTAGATTTAACAACAGATGATAAGATTATTACAATAAAACTGTACTCTGAAATACCTGCACTACTTTCCGTAGACTTAAAAATATCGCCTACTGGAGCAAGGTCTGCCAACGTACAGGTTAATCATACAGGTTCTGGTTGGGAAGAGTTAACGTTAGATTACTCTAACGCCACTAAAGCCTTTGAGCCAGATGACCCAGAGAACTTTGCACCACTACCAGCTAACCAAGTTGGGGCCTATACACAAATTGTATTTATAGTAAATGGACCTAACGAAGATACGGGTACATTCTACATGGATGACATTATAAAACCTTAAACTATTATTTAAACGAACAAGGACTTAATAAGACTAGTTTTTATAATACCATAACTCTGAAAACTGCAATGTTTAACTCAAGAAGCACTATCCTAGAAAAGGATAGTGCTTCTTGTATTAAATATTCGTGACAATACCCAAATACCTACCAATTAACGTGAATTAGGTATAATTTTATCTTTATTTAATTGAAGATAGATCACCATAGATTTGAAATCCATAACTTTAAACTAAAGGCTTTCATTCTTTGTTTGTATAGTTTTGACAAATCGATTGAAAAAAGAATTGCAGGGTTTTAACCTTCATCATGAAAATAAACAAGCTAACATCTGTTGTTAGGTTGAATGCAGTTGAAACCTAATCGAAATAACGGTATTTAGATGCCTTTCACTACACCTCGTGTACTACTTCAATGAAAATATATTGTATAGCAACCATAGAGGAATCTTATCTTTACGTGATGTCTCATCGCTCGTTCTTCACTCCCTGCCTGCTGGTAGGTATCGAGTTATAATAATTGCACTTGTATTAAAATAATTAACTAACAATAAAAATAACCCCATTACCCTACATAATAAAGTAATGGGATAACAAATATCGCTTTATAAGAACAATAAATTATTCTATAGTTATTTTGATAGTCTTAGCTATGTTGTTTGAAGCATTACCAACATACACAATATAGGTTCCTTTCTCAAGATGCCAATTAGACATCGACTCATTATAATATGAAAGATCTTTCACATCAATTGTTATTGAAACCGCTTTAGATTCCCCTTTACTAAGTGCTACTTTCTTAAAACCTTTTAATTCCTTTAAAGCCCTTTTAACTTTAGATTTAGACTTCCCAACATACACTTGTACAACCTCAGAACCATCAACATTCCCTATATTTTTCACATCACACTTTATCGTAATTGTGTCATCTCCAGTATACGCTTTCTTATCTGTTGAAATATTGGATATACTAAAGTCCGTGTATGAAAGCCCATAACCAAAAGCATACTGAGGCTTGATTTTTTTTGTATCGTGCCAACGATAGCCAACAAGAATATCTTCTTTATAATATTGATTGGTACCATCGCCAGGGTAAGACAGTTCCCCATAAAAATGGGCACCATTATCATTTAGTTGCTTCGGCACAGTAAATGGCATTTTTCCAGAAGGGTTAATATCTCCACTTACAACATCAGCTATAGCATGTCCCGCCATGCTGCCCAAATACCAGGTTTGAATTAAACCATTAACTTTTGACAACCAAGGCATTTCAACGGCATTTCCTGTTACCAGCAACATACCTAAATTAGGGTTTATGTCTTTTAAATCATTAATAAAACGTTCTTGGTTGTAAGGCAATCCATAAGATTGTCTGTCGTCGCCCTCACAATCTTGTAAATGGCTTTTATTTAATCCGCCTACATACAATATAATATCTGCTTTTTTAGCAACCTCCATGGCTTCCAATCTAAGTGAATCTTGATTCAGTTTAGAAGGGATAATATTATCATAAACAGAAGGGCCTGTATGATATCCCATAGCATGAATTATTTTGGCGTTCTTGTAACGTTGCTTCAGCCCCTCAAGTGGAGAAATTTCAAATTTTGGTTTTAATTCAGAAGAACCACCACCTGCCGTCATAGAACGTGTAGCATTTTCTCCAATTACAGCTATTGTTAAACCCGGTTTATCTTCAATTGGAAAAAAATTATCTTCATTTTTCAATAATACTATACCGCCTTGAGCAACTTTTCTGGCTACTTCATGATGCTCCTTATTATTAATTCTTCCAAAACCTCTGTTAGGCTTCAATGTAGTACGAAACATTAACCTTAAAATTCGTCTTACCTTATCATCTACCAAAGATTCATCGATGTCTCCATTTTTTATGGCTTTTAAAAAAGGGGTGGCTAGATAATAATAGTCGTAATGATTTGAGGTTGTTGTACCTAAACCATCAGTACCAGTTCCCATCTCCATATCTAATCCGTTAATGGCTGCTTCCATTGTGCTGTGGGTAGAGCTCCAATCACTAATTACCACACCATCGTATTTCCAATCTGTTTTAAGTATTTTGTGAAGTATTGGATTATGTGTGGCATAAGTCCCTCTAAATTTATTGTAGGCACCCATAATAGCCCAAGTACCACCCTCTATAACCGCAGCTTTAAATGCCGGCAAATAAATTTCATGTAGTGCTCTATCACTCACTTCTACATTTATCGTACTTCTCCAATGCTCTTGGTTATTTAATGCATAATGTTTCACACACGCAGCAACATTATTTTTTTGGACACCTTTAATATAAGGCACCACCATTTTAGAGGCCAAAAAAGGGTCTTCTCCTAAGTATTCAAAATTTCTACCATTAAGAGGAGTTCTATATATATTAACCCCAGGTCCCAATAGCACATCTTTTTCCCTATACAGAGCTTCTTCTCCAATACTCATTCCAAATTGCCCTGCTAGATCTGGACTAAAACTAGCTGCTAAACAGGTAAGTGCAGGAAATGCTGTAATTGCATCGTTAGTCCAACCTGCATAATCCCAAGAATCCCAACTAATTTCAGCCCTAACACCATGAGGACCGTCAGACATCCAAATTTCTGGAATACCAAGGCGTTCTACACCTTTTGTGCTAAACTTTGATTGTGCATGGCACATAGCCACTTTCTCTTCCAATGTTAGTAACTGTAATATACTATCAATCTTCTTAGTTATTACCTCATCATCGTTTTTAGATACACTATTCTGGGCAGACGAATAATTAAACAGAATGAATAAACATAAAAGTGCAAGGGTAAGGTGCTTTACAGTCATAAATAATTATTATTGAAATTTTAAACTCGTTCTTTTCATGATACAGAATGTAAAATTACTTTACAGCATTGATAGGGTTTAGAACGAATTAAGCAAATATTAGAATATTTAAACCAACCTGCAATAAACCATTAATATGTGACCTATTGATTGCTTTCGTGTCTTAATTAAAAAATCACATACCTAATAAATTAAAAAGACATATTATGGCAATACTAAAAGTAATTGAAGTTTTAGCAAACTCAGAAAAAAGTTGGGAAGATGCAACTAAAAAAGCAGTGGCACAAGCAGCAAAAAGTGTTAAAAACATTCGTTCTGTTTATGTACAAGACCAAAGCGCAAGTGTAGATGATGGAGAAATAACAGATTTTAGAGTAAACGTAAAAATTACTTTTGAAGTTAAGTAGTTTAAAATAAGGCTTAAGTTTATTAGCGTTCATTAATCTGGACGCTTTTTTTATGCCCTTTTTTAACTAACTTTGAGTTATGAAGTATGTACTACTATTATTTCTGGTTATTCTTATGAATTGTAAAAGTGAGAATCAAGAATCCAAAAATCAACATAAATACACAAATGCCTTAGTACGTGAAAATAGTCCTTACCTATTGCAGCATGCCCACAATCCTGTAGACTGGTATGCCTGGAATAATGAGACTTTAGAAAAAGCCAAAAGCGAAAATAAATTAATGTTGATTAGTGTAGGGTACTCCTCCTGCCATTGGTGCCATGTTATGGAACATGAGAGTTTTGAGGATAGTTTGGTAGCTCAGGTAATGAACAAAAACTTTATAAACATAAAGGTAGATAGGGAAGAAAGACCAGATGTAGATCAAATATATATGAATGCTGTTCAGCTGATGAAAGGCAGTGGTGGGTGGCCCTTAAATGTTGTGGCACTACCAGATGGAAGACCTATTTGGGGAGATACCTATTTACCAAAAGAGCAATGGATAGGTGTTTTAAATCAAATTTCTAAACTTTACAGAGAGGAACCTAATAAGCTCATACAACAAGCAGAAAATATTAAAAATGGTATCAATTCTATCTCAGTCGTAGCGGTAAATAACGATGCTCCTATTTTTGAAAAAGCATTTATCTCTAATGCCGTTGAAAATTGGTCCGAGCAATTTGATTATAAGTATGGCGGCACCAATCGTGAACCTAAGTTTATGATGCCAAATAACTACCATTTTCTTTTGCGTTATGCACACCAAACCAATAATCAACCACTGATGGATTTTGTTAACCTCACATTAAAAAAGATTGCTTTTGGAGGTGTCTACGATCATATTGGAGGTGGCTTTGCTAGATATTCTACTGATGGTAAATGGCACGTACCACATTTTGAAAAAATGCTATATGATAATGCGCAATTGGTTAGCTTATATTCAGATGCATATCTAGTCACAGGTAATGGTTTATACAAAGAAGTTGTTGAAGAAACACTTAACTTTATAGCATCTGAGATGACAACAAGTGAAGGGGCTTTTTATTCCTCTTTTGATGCAGATAGCAACACTCCAGAAGGTAAATTGGAAGAAGGGGCTTTTTATGTTTGGCAAAAAGAAGAACTAAAAGCACTATTAAAAGAAGACTTCAAATTCTTTTCTGATTACTACAACATTAATGATTACGGGTTATGGGAAAAAGGCAATTATGTGCTCATTAGAAAAGATGATAATATTGGTTTTTTAAAAAACCATAAAATATCACAAGAACAGCTAAACACAAAAAAATCTAGCTGGAAATCCCTACTCTCTGAAAATAGAAGCAAGCGCCCAAAACCTAGAATGGATGATAAAACCTTAACATCTTGGAATGGTTTAATGCTTAAAGCCTATGTAGATGCATACCGTGTTTTTAAAAATAAAACCTATTTAGAAGCTGCAGTAAAAAATGCCAACTTTATTGTATCAAAAATACTACGGAAAAATGGCGGATTAAACCATACCTATAAAGAAGGGCAAAGTAAAATTAATGGTTATCTGGATGACTATGCTACAGTAATT
Organism: Hyunsoonleella ulvae; assembly: GCF_016827605.1. Classification (GTDB taxonomy): domain Bacteria; phylum Bacteroidota; class Bacteroidia; order Flavobacteriales; family Flavobacteriaceae; genus Jejuia; species Jejuia ulvae. The sequence goes on from NZ_JAEPJQ010000001.1 coordinate 878,693, forward strand.
GATGCATTTATCGCCCTCTATGAAGCTACTTTAAATGATAACTGGTTAAAGGTTGCTAACGATTTATCAAAGTATGTTTTTGAGCATTTTTATGAAGAGAAAAGTAATCTATTCTATTATACATCTAACCAAGATGCATCTTTAGTTTCCAGAAATATTGAATATCACGACAATGTTATTCCCAGTAGTAATTCCATGATGGCTAAAAACTTATTTAAGCTATCGCATTATTTTGACAACACATTATTTGCCTCGTCAGCAATAACAATGCTAAACAATGTAAAACCAGAAATGTTGAAGTACCCCACTGCATATTCTAATTGGTTTGATTTAATGTTGAATTATACCAATCCGTTTTATGAAGTTGCCATTGCAGGACAACAAGCCAAAGAAAAGATTTCTGAATTAAATCAAAACTATATTCCCAACAAACTAATAGCTGGAAGTATTTCTGAAAACAACATGCCTTTACTAAAACATAGGTATACTCCAAATAAGACTCTTATTTATGTTTGTGTGAATAAAGCCTGCAAACTACCAGTAGATGAAGTAGATAAAGCCATTAATTTATTAAACAAATGAGTACAATAGCAATTATTTTTATCGTCATTGTCGCATTAGAACATCTTTACTTTTTAGTGCTAGAAATGTTTTTATGGACAACCCCTAAAGGTATTAAAACCTTTGGTTTAAAATCCAAAAAATTTGCCGAAGACACCAAAGTATTAGCTGCAAATCAAGGGTTGTATAACGGATTTTTAGCTGCTGGATTGGTTTATTCTTGTATTACTAAAAATAAAGAAATAGCTGTATTATTCCTAATATGTGTGACCATAGCAGGTATTTATGGGTCTTATTCAACAAAGCAATTAAAGCTATTTTTGGTACAAGCTGTTCCTGCTATAATAGCTCTTGTTTTTTGTTTTATTTAAAATTAATTAATCATTTAATCACTTAAAAACTAAGCAATAGTTTTTAATTTAGTAACTACTAAAAACTAAAAAAATTATGGAAAACGTAGACAAATATCTTGATATGGCTCAAGGGTTTATTGTAGAATATGGTATAAAAATTATTGGTGCCATTGTAATCTGGATTATCGGTTCTTGGATCATTAAAAAAATTAATAGAGGAATTTCTAAGGTAATGACCAAACAAAATTATGATGAGAGCTTACAGAAATTCTTACTTAATTTAATCGGTTGGGCGTTAAAAATATTATTATTCTTAGCAATTTTGTCTCAGTTAGGTGTTGAAACTACCTCCTTTGCAGCGATTTTAGCAGCTGCAGGTTTGGCAGTTGGTATGGCACTTCAAGGGTCGTTAGGAAACTTTGCTGGAGGTGTATTAATTATGATTTTCAAACCTTTTAAAATTGGGGATTTAATTGAAGCTCAAGGCGAGCTTGGGGTTGTAAAAGAAATTGAAATTTTTACCACTAAGCTTACCGGTTTATCCAACAGAGAAATCATTATTCCCAATGGTGCCCTTTCAAATGGAAATATTATCAATTATACTACTGAAGGCACGCGTCGTGTGGATTTAGTATTTGGTGTTAGTTATGATGCAGATATAAAACAGACAAAAAATGTTATACTGGATGTTTTAACAGCGCACCCTAAAGTTTTAAAAGATCCTGCCCCTGCCGTTACGGTTTTAGAGCTTGCAGATAGTTCTGTGAATTTCGCAACAAGACCTTGGTGTAAAACTGAGGATTACTGGGATGTTTATTTTGACGTGACTGAAAATGTTAAAATAGCACTAGATAAAGCAGGCATTGAAATTCCTTACCCACACAGTGTTGAAATACATAAAGATGCTTAAGATTTAGGCTTTATAGCTACAAAATCTTTTAAGTAATAAGGTTCAAAATAAGCGACATCTTCGGTGTCGCTTATTTTGTGTTTATCATAAGCCAAAGCTCCCATCTCATTGGCAGATGGCAACTTGTTTTCTATAAAAACAGCGTTTGGATGCCCTATAATTTCTTTAGTTTTCTCCACACCATTACCAATAAAATATACGTTTCCTTGGTCTAGGAACTCTCTAAAAGAGCTTTCATCCAAAATTTGGGCTTGGGTGTCTCTTGTTTGATTGTATTTTGCATCAAAAATAGCAGAATACACCTCCATCCGTCGTGCGTCCAACATAGGTATAATAACACCTTCATCAATAGAAACTTGCTGTGCTAAAACCTCTAATGTAGGTAAGGAAATTAATGGTTTATCTAGAGCAAAACACAACCCCTTTGCAGCAGAAACACCAATACGCAAACCCGTATAAGAGCCAGGGCCTTTACTAACCGCAACAGCATCTATATTAGAACGCTTAACATTAATTTCTTTTAAAACTTCATTGATAAAAACATGCAATTTTTCAGCATGGGAATACCCGTTTCTGGCATCTTCTTTTAAAGCAATAGTTTCTCCGTTTTTTGATAATGCCACCGAACAGTTAGTAGTAGCTGTTTCTAAGCTAAGTATTATAGACATTAAGAGCTGTATTTTTCAATGATATCTTTTATAACTTCTGATGTTAATTCAAAACCTTCCAAATCTGGCCAACCTTCCCAACGTACTATCCCATTAGGATCTATAAGTACACAATGTGGAATACCTTTTACCTCATACTTTTGCTCTAAACGTTCTTTGGTATCAATAGCACTGTAATATTTCATTACAGGTGTTTTCATTTTTTTTACTTTAGCCCTAGTTTCATCACTTATGCCAATAACCACTAGATTGTCCTTGAATTTTTCTTGATACTTGTTAAGCTTAGGAATAGCCTTTTTACAAGGTCCACACCAAGTAGCCCAAAAATCTAAAAGGATAAATTTTCCCTTAGTGTCTGGAGTATCGGTAAGCCATTTCTCTACAACTAATTCGGGTGCTTTTTTATTAAGAAAAGATTTTGCCCAAATCTTCTTTTTCTGTGCGCTTACAACAAAACAAGATAGGCACACAAAAACCAATACAATTTTTCTCATAATTAGAGTTTCATGGGATCTCTTAATTAGTAAGAGATTTTCCCATGTAAAAATCTAAAACTTTTGTCTTAAAAACAAAATCATATTTAGCATTAATTAAGGCAGACTCCGCATTAATAAATCTTACCCTAGATTGCTCCAACTCAAAAGCATTCATAACACCAATATTATAACGTTCTTGAGCATTTTGGAATGCCAACTCTTGCGACTTTAGAGATTTTTTGGCTGCGCTGTATGCCTTAAATGCTGCTTGGGCATCTGTAAAAGCACGTTGGATGTTAGATTCTAAATCTAATTTTGCCTGCTCTAGACCTAATTTTGCCTGTTCCTCTTGAATTCTAGATCTGGCAACTGCTGTTTTATTTTGAAATCTAGAAAATATAGGGATGCCTAAATTCAAAGTAAAGGCATGCGCTTTTTGGTTATTTAATTGAGAAATAAAATCTGCTTCGGTATCCAGTACGTTGGTAAAAAAAGCATTTGACCCGAAACCATAATTAAACGTTAATGATGGATAATATCCTGACTTAGAAATTTCTGTGCCTAATTCAGCATTTTCAATTCGTTTTTCAGCTACTTTAATCTCATTTCTATTTTCAAAAGCATGATCTACAATTGGGGAAACATTATCATATAACAAGGTTTCTGATGGATTATCTATTTCAATAATCTCAACGTCAAACCCGTTAAAAGGCAATTGTAACAATTGCGATAATGTAAGCAACGCTAAATTATAATTATTCTCAGCAACAGTTAAATTCTGTTCATCTGTACTTAAAGTTGCCTCGGCATCATAAATATTAACCTTTGGCTGCGTACCCGCATCTACAAGTTCTTTAACCTGTTCTACTTGTTTTTTTGAAAAATTATACTGCGCCCTTGCCGTCTCTAAACGCTCTTTATTGAACAAAACATTAAGGTATGAATTTACCACATTTAAAGAGATATCATCTTTAATTCTACTCAATTCCAACTTACTGGTTTCTAAGTTTAATTGTGATTGTTTATACAAATTCGTGAGTCTAAACCCATTAAATATGGTTTGGTTTGCACTCACACCAATACTTGTACTATTATCGGTTCTATCAACAAACTGTCCTGGAAACAATTCTCTGTTACCAATGGATAAGTTATGCCTAATACTTCCTCCCAAGGAAGGTAAAAATTGCCCCTTGGCTTCAATAACATCTTGTTCGTTCAAAAGAATGGAATTTTCGTTTTGAGATACTGTGATATTATTTTCTAAAGCATGGTTTACACATTCTAGAAGCGTCCATTTTTTTTGTTGAGAACCCCCTATAAACCCAGCTAAGCATAAACTTAGTAATATCGTATTTTTAATAACCTTACCCATCCTTAATCGTTGTTTTCTTCTTCTTCCTTATCCTCAGAAGCTTTATTCCAGACTTTAATTTTATCGCCTTCTTCAACACCATCTAAAATTTCAACATTAATACCATCAGAAATTCCAATTTTCACATTTTTTCGTTTGAATTTTCCGCTTTCATCTTGAATCTCCACATACGGCTTATCACTAGATCTTTTGTACTGTAATAACGCCTCTTTTATAGCCAAAACACTATCTTTTCCTTCTAAATCTATTTCTGCATTTGCACTATAACCTGCTCTTATATTTGCAATACTGTCTAATGTAACATTTGCTTTAATTGTAAACTGAACTGCTCCATTTTCTTCTATACCCTTAGGTGCAACAAAGGTTAATTTAGCGGGGAATTCCTTATCATTAATTGCACCAAGCACTACTTTTATAGCCTTGCCTTCCTCTAGCTTTCCTACCTCGGCTTCATCAACCTTTCCTTCAAAAAGCATATTACTCATGTCTGCAATAGTAGCAATAGTTGTACCTGCATTAAAGTTGTTACTTTGAATCACTTGATCGCCTTCTCTTACAGGAATTTCTAAAATGGTTCCAGAAATTTGAGCTATGATATTGGTATTGGCGGCACTACCACCAGATATAGAGCCTCGTTTTATAATTTGATAATCGTTTTGCGCTTGTCTTAGGTTTTCTAATGCTTGCTTATAACTTAACTCACTATTCTCAAAAGTTTGAATGGAAATAACCCCTTTTTCAAATAACTTTTTATCTCTTTGGAATTGAGTTGTAGCATTGTCTGCTGATAGTTTTGAGGTAGCGATTCTACTTTTTGCATTAGCCAAACTTTGTTCGTTAGGTACTACCCTTATTTGGGCTATTAAATCTCCTTTTTTAACCTTATCTCCCTCTTCTACAATAATCTTATCCACAATTCCTGTAATTTGAGGTTTTAACTCTATCTCTTCCTCTGGGTTTAATTTACCTGTTGCTACAGCTTGCGAACTAATGGTTGTGTAAAATGGTTCTGCCACATCAAATTCTTCAACATCTTTTGAATTAGCATCCATAAAATACCTTAATACAAAGACTAAAGCGACGACCGCTAATAGAACTAAAATAATTTTTACTGTTTTATTCATTTTTTTGATTGTTTATTCTTCTCTTAATGCTTCTATAGGTTTCACACTATTTGCTTTAAATGCTGGTATTAAACCAATTAACACCCCTAGGACTACTAAAATTACAAGTGCAAAGCCTACTACAGCAATTGAAACTGATGGATTAACTAAAGTAGCATCTGGCCCTTGACCCACTGTGGCATTTATTAGCATTAATGTTAGCCCTCCAAAGATAATCCCAATAACACTGGCTATTAAGCATAGTACTATTGCTTCGAGTATTACTTGACTCATTATTTCCAAAGGAGTAGCCCCTATGGCGCGCCTCAGGCCTATTTCTTTAGTACGTTCCCTTACTGTGATTAATAAAATATTACCAATCGCAAATACACCTGCTATTAATGTAGCTATACCCACAAACCATGTTAAAAATTGCATTCCGGTTAAAAACCCTGTAACTTTTCCAAATTCTTTCCCTGCGTTTGCACTCCCAAAAGCTCTTCGATCATCAGGATGAATATTATGCATATTCTTAAGCAACAGTTTACTATCTTTTTCTACTTGAACAATATTAAATTCGGGTTTAGCGGTTATGACCATCCAACCAATTCTTCCTCCTTGATTAAAGATTTGCTGAAAAGTTGTAAATGGTATGTGCATATTAATGCGCGGCCCCATATTTATATTAGACACTTTAAATACTCCTACCACCTTAAAGTTTATACTGTTTATTTCTATATATGCTCCAATTGCTTTTTCATCTTTTTTAAATAGCTGTTTGTATACATCTTCAGAAATAACGGCTACTTTTCTTTTGTTTAGCATGTCGTTTTCGTTGATAAAACGGCCATGGATTATTTTTTTCTTTTCAACTTCATCTAAAAGCGGATAATCTCCACCTATTTGAAAACTCCCAGATAAGAAACCTCTATTAACTTGGGAACCTCTTTGATTTCTAGGAACTACAAATTCTACTCCTGGAATATTCTCTTCTACCCTATATGCATCTGTTAGTTTTAATTGCACTCTTCTTCCTTCTTGAAACCCTTTAAAAGGCTTGCTGGTACGCTGCCCCCAAATAAAAACAGTGTTCGTAGCAAAATCGCCAAACAACCTATTAAAGCTATTCTCCATCCCTTTAGCTGAACCCAATAATACTATTAACAAAAATATCCCAAAGCCAACACCAAAAATGGTAACAAGTGTACGTAGTTTATTCTTCCGAATACTATCGTACAACTCTTGCCATGTATCGCCATCAAATAAAAACTTTATCATTCTATTCGTTTCTTAATGCTACTATTGGTTTTATTTTTGATGCCTTATTCGCAGGTAAATATCCTGCTAGTGCTCCTGAAATAATTAGTAAAATTGTTGCTCCTATTACAACTGATGTATCTACTCCTGGATTAGTAATAAAATAATCTTTTAAACCAGGGCCCATAATTTTTAAAACTGCTGCTCCTATTAATAGCCCAACATAGCCTGCTAAAGATGTTATCAGGATAGATTCCAATAATATTATAGATACAATAGATCTTGGAGAAGCGCCTAAAGCTTTTCTAACACCAAGTTCTTTGGTGCGTTCTTTAACAATAAACACCATAATATTACTTATGCCCATGATGCCTGCTATTAAAGTTCCTAGGCCAACAAACAATACTATAAAGTTTAACACAAACATCATCTGACTCACGCCTTTGGTACCTTCTGCAAAGTTTCTTACCCTAATAGCCCTTTGGTCATCTCTTGCTACATCAAACTTCTCTTTTAATTTTAAGGTTAGCGAATTACCAAATGCAATGGCCTGATCGTAACTTAATTTTGGGTTATAGGTAAGATGGATAAAATCTATATAATCGTTATTACCATAAACACGTTGTGCCGTTGTAATTGGCGTATAGATAACGTTTTCTTCACTATCTCCTTCGTCATCAGAAAATATTCCTACAACTTTATACGGGATTCCGCTTAAGTTAATATACTCTCCAATGGCTTCTTGATTTGCAAATAAATCTTCACTTATGGCCTCGCCTATAACAGCTACTTTAGTTTTATTCTCTAAATCGGAATTATTAATATATCGTCCCTTTTCAACAATATTATTCTCAATGTACATGTGCTCTGGATGTACCGCTCTTACTTGATAAGAATTTTTTTCTCCTTTAAAAGATGCTTCTACATTTCTATTTACTTTAGATGTAATAAACTCAACGTCGTCTCCAAACTCCTTAAGTATATAGTCATAATCCTCATTTTTAAACCTTATTCTACGTCCAGATTGCAACCCTTTGTGAGCTTTACTGGTTCTACCTGGAAATACAACAATGGAATTTTGTGCATCGGTACCAAATAATTCAATAAATGTGTTTTCAAGACCATTGGCAATACCAAAAAGTATGGTAAACAATAAAATAGCAAATGCGATAGTGAAACCTGAAAGCAAACTACGCGTTCTATTCTTATTGATACTTTGAAATATTTCCCGCCAAAGGTCTAAATCAAACATACTGATTGGCTCTTACTTGAGTTACTTTTTTATCCTCCATTATAACACCGTCTCGCAATCTTACAATACGCTTACACATATTTGCAATATCCTCCTCATGGGTTACCATTAAAATGGTTTTCCCTTCATCATTAAGCTGTTGGATAAACTCCATAATTTCGTATGACGTTTTGGTATCTAGTGCACCAGTAGGTTCGTCTGCAAGAAGTAACTTGGGATTTGCGGCTAAGGCTCTGGCAATAGCTACGCGTTGTTTTTGCCCACCAGACAGTTCTTTAGGAAGATGGTGCGCCCAGTCTGCCAAACCCACTTTCTCTAAATGAAACATCCCCAGCTCTTGACGCTTTTTACGTTTTAAGCCTTGATAATATAATGGCAATGCCACATTCTCTAGTGCATTTTTGTAGTTAATAAGGTTAAAGGACTGAAATATAAACCCTAGAAACTTATTCCTGTACACTGCTGCTTTTTTTTCGGTAAGATTATCAATTGGCAAACCATCTAGAATATATTCTCCAGAATCTGCAACATCCAACATTCCTATAATATTTAATAAGGTAGATTTTCCTGAACCTGAAGATCCCATAATAGCTACCATCTCACCTTCTTCTACAGATAAATCTATACCTTTTAAAACATGTAAACTGGAATCACCTATAGCATAGGACTTGTGTAATGCGTTTATTTTTAACATTTTTTGATTGATTGAGAACGTTCAATTAGTCACTTTTAACCAATGCACTTTGCAATAAGACTAACATTACAAAGAAATGTTACAAAAAATGTGTGAAAAAACTTTTATTACTTTTTTAACTTATAGAACTTCCTGTAAATCAGGTAGCCAACACCAGCAACCAATATATAAGGAATCGCCATTAAATACATAATACCATTATTAATACCCTCAGCTGCAGTTTGCCCTTCCTCACTCTCTAATACTGCGCGACACATCGCACATTGCGCATTACTTTCTAAGTACAAGAAAAAGGAAACAAGCAATAAGACAACTTTAGACTTCATCTTTTTAAAAGCATTAGGTATAGTAAGGAGAAATCATAATGTAAACCACCACACCGGTTATAGCTACATACAGCCATAAAGGAAATGTAATTTTGGCTATTTTTTTATGCCGTTCTATATTATTGGTAATAGCCCTAACGTAAGTTATTAATACAAAAGGTATAACTGCTACAGACAGTAAAATATGTGAGATCAAAATGAAATAATAGATATATGCAACTGCACCTTCGCCTCCAAATTTAGTAGAATCGCTAGTCATATGATAAGCTACATACATTACTAAAAACAACACAGATAAAACGATAGCTAACTTCATTAAGCGCTCATGTAGTTTAATCTTTTTATTTTTAATTGCTATTAAGGCTGCTATTAAAACCCCAGCAGTAACCGCATTGATAGCTGCATATATTGGCGGTAAAAACACAGGTAGTGTCGCATCAATCTTAACACGAAACAAAACAGCTACTACAACAGGAATAGCTATAGACAATACAACAATTAAGGTGTTATACTTTTTTTCATCGAGTAACTTTTCTGAATTATTCATTTAGCAACTTTTTTATATCCTCTTTTAAAATACCAATTTGTTCGGTTTCTCCATTATCATCAACACCTTCCTCTTGGGAAGCAATACCTCTGTAATAAATTATAGGATTTCCAAATGTATCTTTTCGCGAACGGATAAAGCCATTTTTATCTATCAACGCAAAGTTTCCAGAATGCTCAAAACCTCCTTCTACAACACTGTTTTCGGCAGCATATATATAAAACCCTGCGTTTGCCAACTCGTATATGGTTGCTTTATCCCCAGTCATCAAATGCCAATTAGGGTTTGTAATACCATAGGTTGCAGCATATTCTTTTAAGACTTCGGGAGTATCGTATTCTGGATTTATAGTAAATGATGCTACACCAAAATTCTGTAAATCCTTAAACTCGTTTTGAATTTTAACCAAGTTATTATTCATTCTCGGGCAAATGGTTGGGCATGTTGTAAAAAAGAATTCTATAACATATACCTTTCCTTCATAATCCTTATTGGTAATTAACTTACCGTTTTGATTTGTAAAACTAAATTCTGGCACTTTTCGCTTTTGACCATTATTTTCAATAAATGCTAAATCAGAAGCAGTAGACGTTTTCACTTGTTCTCGTTTTTGATCGCTTCTGCTTTCCTTGCGCGACACATCATTATTAGTTATCCTATCTACAATTCTTGGTACAAACCATATACCAAAAACCAGAATCACAAATGCTATACCTATGTAAGAGTAATTATTCTTTCGTTTCATCTCTTCCTTTTAAATCGTCTGCTCTTCGTGTATCAGAATTAAATTCGCCTTTGCGCTTTTGCCTATATTCAGTAAACAAGATACGTAAGTCCTCACTCATTTTATTTTTAATGGTAGCCACCTCTATGCAGTTATATGAATTAAGCCCATAGATAGGTTTATCTTTTTCTATTTCACGATCTTCCCTATCATCAATACGCCCACGTTGGCTCAAATCTTTATCAATAATAAAAACATTATCTGTGGCGTAATTTTCATCTAAAGATTGGGTATATTTTATACTATTAAACAGGTTAGTTATTTGCTCTGGTGTACCATATACAAGATGTAAGAAACGTAAATCTTCATAAAGGCTAATCTCCTTTCGTAATTTTTCAGCATCCGCTTTACTTGCTAGAGGTGCAATTAAAACTATTTGAAACTTCTTAAAGCCCTTAAACTTATCATATACTAACTCCTTTAGATTAGAAGTCGCTGTTAATCGTTCCATAGGTTTAGCACCCAAAAAACTTAATACGGTAATATGATCTTTTAAAACAATTTTGTCTTCAGTATCAGAATCAAAATCGCTTAAATCCAGTACATTTTCATTTACAATATCAAGTGGCGTGTAATTATGGGTTGCTGGGTATAAAAACAATAAGAAGGTAACCGGAAGAAAAAAAAGAATTCCTAAAATTGCGTATATACCTGCTTTTTTATATTTCATAAAACCTTAGATTACCCTTTAGTAAATACTTCTGCAAAAATAAAAAAGGTGGTTCTTAAAAACCACCTTAGTTATATATTTTAACACGAAATTGTGCTTAAAAATCTCTTTTTATAAAACCATCGTCATAGACATCAAACACATATCCTCCTTCTTGTAAAAGAATAAAAATCAGGTATATAATTAGGAATATAGTCGTCCAAACTACCATGCGTCTCAAACCTTTGGTTTCATCACGCATGTGCATAAAATCCCAAGTAATGTAGTATGCCTTTACAATGGTTAAACCAATAAATATCCAGTTTAAAAGTTTCATCCCAAGAAACTTTGCCATAGACCACTCTGGTTTAACAATACCAAGCGCAACTTCTATAGCTGTTACAATACTCAAGAAAATTAAAACACCCCAGATTTTTTGAGTGTTACTTTTAAACTTTAATAAACCTCTAAATATTTCTAATTTATGTTCGTGTGCCATTTTAATTTTGCTTTTGGCCTTTAGCTTTTAGCTATTGGCTAATATTTTTTTATTAAACTAAGTAGAAGAATGTAAATACAAATACCCAAACTAAATCTACAAAGTGCCAATACAATCCTACTTTCTCTACCATTTCGTAGCTCTTGCGTCTTTCATAAGTACCTAAAACAACATTAAAGAAAATAATAATGTTTATAACTACTCCAGAAAATACGTGAAACCCGTGGAATCCTGTGATAAAGAAAAAGAAGTCAGCAAATAAAGGAGACCCATATTCATTTACATGAAGATTGGCACCTTCAACGTAAACCTTACCATTTTTCATAATTTGGTTTATGGATTCTTCTCTTGATAAAACTGTCTTTTCCCCTTCTTCGTTAAGTATTTGCGTTCTTACCAAGATATCTTTGTTAGCCTGTAACCCATGAATCACTTCATCCATAGTATAGTTAGGTAACGCACCCTCGCTAACAAACCACAACCCATTCTTTCTTTCGTGCTGTGCTCTATCTTTATGAGCTGCAGAAACAGCAAAATCCCTTACAGCAACACGCTTAAAGATCTTTTCTCCATCCTTATCTACATAGTGTCCAAACTGTAGAATGTTACCACCTTTAGTTTGTACAGCACCGTAATCGCCTTTAATAAACGTGTTCCATTCCCAAGCTTGAGATCCAACAAATATTAAACCTCCTATAATGGTAAGAAACATGTATAAAGTAACTTTTGCTTTATTTAAATGGTGCCCAGCATCAACAGCCAACACCATGGTTACAGAAGACATAATAAGTATAAACGTCATAAAAGCAACGTAATACATCGGTGCATCTACGCCATGTAAAAACGGGAAGTGAGTAAACACCTCATCTGCAATAGGCCATGCATCTATAAACTTAAATCTAGAAAAACCGTAGGCTGCCAAAAACCCAGAGAATGTTAATGCATCAGAAACGATGAAAAACCACATCATCATTTTACCATAACTCGCCTGTAAAGGTTTATTACCTCCGCCCCAAGTTTTGCCTTCTGCTACTGCTGTACTCATATATAAAGGTTGTTATTTAAAAGTTGCACAAAAATAATCATTTTATTCATCTAACGAAATATCGCTCTCTAAAAATAGACCCAGATTTTTTCTTTTATTGGCATTACCCTCCTTCGGTCGGGTCGGGCTTTCACTACTCAATCCCTCCTATCGTCGGGGATTTCAAACATACCGTTCTATCCCTAATGCAGGCTTACCCGCCATCCACCAGTTAAAACACATACCATCTTTCTGTGTACAAGCACTTTACCCCACAAAGTATAAGAACAAAAATAAATACACCCAAAGAATATCAATAAAATGCCAAAACGTAGCTGCTAGCTCAAGACCCAGTAAATTCTCGGAATCATACTTTTGTTTAAAATGATTATAAATTACCACTAAAACACATATCAATCCAGCTACTACATGCAAAATATGCACAGCAGCAATTAAATAAATGTAAGACATGGTAACATTACTGGTAGGTCCTGTAAAATTATATCCCAAATCAATAATCTGGTTAAAACCATTTACCTGGTTTATAATAAACAGCACACCCAACACTAAAGTAGTTAACAATAAAACTGTTGCAAGAGCACGGTTACCTTTTTTTATAGCTAGCTTTGCTAAAATAAAACTAATACTGCTCAGCACAATTACCACTGTGCTAATAACAAAAGCATTTGGTAACTCAAAATCGGTAACCCAATCTGGTCTCGATCTACTTACCAAAAACGCACTTGTCCATCCGCCAAAACTCATAATTAAGGACACAATACCAAACCAAAGCATCATTTTCTTTGCCCTGCTATTCTTTTCTTTAGGTGTTCCTTGGGTTAAATCCATGTTAACTTAAAAATTTATCAATTACATAAACTATCTGTACCAACGTAATGTAAGATACACTTACCAACATTAGTTGTTTGGCTGCCTTCTCCGTCATTAGCCTAAACAGCCTTACAGCGTAATAAATCATCCATAATCCTAATCCAAAAACAATAATTGCTGCAATGATGGATAAATGTAATCGCCCAGTAAATCCAAACACGGGGAGGATAGAAATTATCACTGTCCAAATACAATACATTATGGTTTGTACGGCTGTTCCCTTATCTTGTTTCCCAGTAGGTAACATGTAAAAGCCTCCTTTTTTATAATCATCGTACAAAAACCAACCAATAGCCCAAAAATGTGGAAATTGCCAAAAAAATTGCAGCGCAAATAAAGTGCCTGGCTCAATTCCAAAATCATCTGTTGCAGCTACCCATCCTAACATGAACGGAATAGCACCTGGTATTGCTCCTACAAAAACTGCTAATGGTGTTTTTGTTTTTAAAGGTGTATAGGCACAGGTATATAAAAAAATAGAAATAGCACCAAACATAGCGGTTTGCTTGTTGATACTATATAGAATAATTATCCCAAGTAAAGTGAATAGGGAAGAGATGATAAAGGCTGTTGTTACACTCATACGTCCAGCTGGGATAGGCCTGTTTTTAGTCCTATTCATCAACGCATCCAAATCCTTTTCTATAATCTGATTAAAACCATTGGAAGCGCCCACCATAAAATAGCCTCCCAAAGCCAGTAAGGTAAGTATTTTAAAATCTACAACCTCAACACCTAACAAATAGCCTGCAAGCGAGGAAAACACAACACTAACAGACAAGCGCATTTTAGTGATTTCCTTAAAATCTGAAATTACCGAAGGTGCTGTTACTGAAGTTTTTGAGTTACTCAAGGCTATCCTATTAATCGCTTTTTATTTGCGAGTGCAAAGATACGCCTTAAAACTAATTTGAGCAATGTAATTAAAAGTAAAATACTTAAGGATGCACAATTAAACATCTCTTAAATTTCAATCCATTACAAACCAAGCCTAGTCATTTTTGTCATTTTATTGCCAGCTAAGTCTTATCACTATATCCTAAAGAGTAAAAGCCACTCAATAAGTGGCTTTTGCAAATACATATTAAATGTTTTTTATTCAATCACAATTTGATGTGTTTCTTCTTGTCCATTCGCAATAATCTCAAGAATGTAAGTGCCTTTCTTTAATTTAGACACATTTACATCGGTTATATTTTGTAACTGCCCAGACAATACCTTATTACCACTAAAATCATAGAAATTAAATGTGTTGTCGTTCCTTGAAATAGCCATTGCACTACTTAATGTATTAGTTTCATTAAACGCACTACTTTTACTTACCTCATCACTTTCTTTAGCTGCAATAGTTAAAGTATTTGAAGTAGGGTTTGGGTAAGCCCTAAACATACCTTGATTATTGCAATCATTATATTGAACAAAATAGGTAAACCACTGAGACCATCCACAAGAATTCTCCAGCCTTATCTCAAAATGATACACTCCTGGTGATAGACTACTAGGTGCCGCTTCCACAACAGTGCTACTAATTGCTGATTTTGTTCGTGATTGGTAAGCGTAGGTTGAACTGTTCCATAATTTCATTCTATATTGAAATTTTTTAACATGGTTGGCGCCACTCATGGTAAATCTAAATTGATTGCCTGTATAAAATGAGCACAAATAACCTACCGATCCTACACTGGTATTATAAAATTCAACCATATCTGCTATTTGAGGTGTTCATACCCAAACTCTTTTCGTTAAAGTTACATTACCACACTGCAAACCATTATCGCCATACTCAACTTGAACAGTAACATAACCAGAACCTACACCATTTCTACTTAAAATTACAGAAGTACCTGTTCCTGATAGGGTAGCTGCCCCACTACCTTCTGTAATAGACCAATTATAAAAAGTTGCGCCACTTGGCACACTATAGGTTGCACTACTACAAAAGGTGGAAGCTCCAGAAATCCCTGCATCGCTACAGATATAACTACAATCTGTAAATTGAATGGCAGTTCCCGTATCAATCTCAGCAGCGAGCCAATCACCGTTGCGTAGGTTAAACTCCAAATGTTCCTCATTATTATTGTGTACATCATTAGGAGTAGTGAAAGCAGTAGCGAAATTATCGAATGATGTGGTAGGAGTTATCTGCCCACCAACATATTTTCTTAAATAATCTGCATCATTAAGATTGTTACTATTTTGTTTTATATCTAAAGCACTAGCAGTAGGAATAAAACTAAATTTATCTTCTACTGCCACAGTAATATTCCCAATACCAACATCAATAATATCATTTTGCCCAGAAGTATCAAAAAAACCACCACCATAATAATCAAAAGGTAAAATACCACTAGGTTGGTTTTGGTTTACATTAGTAATACTTACTTGGGAATCAAACAAGCCTATTATTTTTTTCTTGTAACGAATTAATCCCTTATAAATATGTGCATTATTAGTATAAGATAAGGCTTTGGCTTGAACATCAATTATAAATCTGGAGCTTCCTGGGATATTACCTAAAAATCCAACTTTAAAAAAGTCAGCATCTATTGTAAGACCACCAAAAATACCAACTAAAGGACTTAAAACGGTAAAAGCAAGATTCTCTAAAAAGGAGAGTTTTTCATTCATTTGTACATTAATAAGATGGCTTCCAGCATTGTAAGTTTGTGGTGTACCACATTCGCTACCATTACTCATGGCAATATTCCTAATTCCCCCTTGTTGTGGATAGCCCCCATTACTGTTAAGTGTCCTTAATTCGTTATAAAAATTATCGTGCCAATTATTATCGATAGTATAAGAGGATGTAGACCAGTTTTTTAACAATTGTCTGCTTGCTGGCATATCTAGTATAGATGTATAGTTGGCAATACTGCCATTCTCAACTAAATTATCTGCAATAGGTATTGTAACAACATTACCCAGTAATGTATTGGAGGTAGTAACATATTGCCTAACTAAATGCCTATACATAAACTGGTAACTTAAAGGCACATTAGCACCCTGTTGTGGAGCATCCTGCGATATAAACAAACGCGTATCGTGTGTATCGCCCCTAGCCTCCATATCACTAAGGGCATAACGTGCCACAACACCACCCATACTTTGGCCCAACACTACATTTTGTTGTACTACACCATTGGCATCTGCAACTTTGGTAGCGTTTACCCAATTAATCACCTCCTCCAAAACATAGGCATTGCGTTGTAAATAATCTGCACCATTGTTCCAATCTATATAGATAATATCGTAATCTTGGTCATTTGGGATTGCGAAAGCTCCAATAATTAAATCCCTTAAATCATTACTTCCTGAGTCATTAATCTCTTCAAAAAAACTTTCAATATCAGAACTTCCAAGTGGTGTTTCAGGATTTAACAACGCCCCTACATCAAAACCTTCAGCAACAATCAACGGCCTTGTAATTTGGCAATCGTTACCAGCATCGTCCAAGGTAATGGTAGCTGTACCGAAAACACCCAAATGTGCAATTTCTGCCTCGGCCTCTAACTGATACCGCCCAGAATTATCGCATACCCAATTGGCCACACCTTTTTGCCCTAAAGTTTTAGCCGCAATATTTCCTGTATATGTAACACTTCCTGTTATTTTAATTTTAGATTGGGCATATAAACTTTGCCCATTGGTTAGTACCAACTTATATTTCCAAGTTTTGTTACCTGCAGTTGTGTAATTTACGGATACTTCTTGATTAAAGCCAACTTGCCTATACCCATTACCGTCTGCAAAATCTATCTCCAACCTGTTAATGCTGGACGATGCATTACTATAAAAAATGCTCTGTGGCACTTTTACATTAAAGTTTAACCCGTCGTACACATCTATAGGTGTGGCTATTGCAAAAGTTTTTAAAGTTTCGTAGGGGTTTTGCCAGACACCATTAATATATTTATCATCAAATTTATTGTTTACATAATTAAGTTTGTTGGGGTAAGCATTCTGATTAAATCTACTGTAATTAAAAAACAAGCCAGATAATGCAATATAATTCGAGCTACGATTGTTACGCCAGTTTGTATTAAAATCTTCTGAGGTTACAAAGCCTGTTGAAGTTGTAGTAATACGACTCATTAACAAGGTATTGTAAATTTCCTTTAGTACTCTTTTGTTAATAAAGGTAGTATCGGTAAGCGTACCGTTATAGGCAGGCACATGGGTAAACTCCATGCCAAAATCTAATAGAATACCATGTGGCACACGGTGCTTCTCCAGTGGTTGAAACGTATTATCCATTAAAGTTTTAAAGGATGTATTAATATCCTGTTGCGCAAAAATGTTGTGCCCCATGGATAGCATCATAGCGCATATTACAATAAGGCACAGGGCGTACTTTTGTGCATAGCGCATGCTGGTAGTTGTAGTTTTCATAACTTTGTTATGGTTTTAGATTAAATATTTATAAAATGTTTAATTTATAGTTGAATGGTTTTGTTGGCGCAAAACCATTCTTTTTTATTTGGAATAGGGCATATCAAAACGGCCCTCTCTTATTTCTACGATTTCTCCATCATTATTGACAGCATCAAACCAAAACGTACCAGATATTATTTGTTTTGATTCATCTAAATGTGTAATCGTTAATTCCCCTGTAACAGTTGAAGCAGTAACATATCCTATGGTTCCTTCTAAAACACTTGTAGATACTCCATACTCTCCTCCTCCTCCTGTATATTCTCCATCATCTGTAAAATTCTTATCTATAGTAACTATCTGATTTTTAATTAATTTAATTCTTGATACAAAAACCCTTATAGATTTTTTACGCTCACCATTTCTATTATTTAGAGATAACCCAAAAAAGCACTCCCCATCAATCAACTGGTAAAATGCACTTTTTACAGGGCCAGCCAAGGGGCTACCTTTAGGTAGTAAAACTTCTCCGTTTACCAAGCACCCAATAGTGTTTGCTCCAGTTTGCGTTGCTGGCGGTAATTGATCTATGGGGTTTGTTGGGGTATCATCATCGTTGTTACAGGCATTTAAAGCCATAACCAATAGTAGTAAAAGTAATCTTTTCATAGTGTACGTTTTTTATATAAATGTAGGTAATATCTTTATATGTTATGCTATGGAAAACCCGTAAATTGTATTATACTTTTGTTAAATTTAATGAGGTGCACATTTTAATAGCTTCCATAAATTTGTGTGATTTTTAGATTAAATATTTATGAAATGTTTAATTTATAGTTGAATGGTTTTGTTGGCGTAAAACCATTCATTTTTATTTGGAATAGGGCATATCAAAAACGGCCCTCTCGTATTTCTATTATTTCTCCATCATTATTGACAGCATCAAACCAAAATGTTCCTGAAATGATTTGTTGTGACTCATTTAGATTCGTAATTATAATCTCTCCATTAACATCACTTGTATTATAGTATTCATTACCTAGACTGGTATCCATCCAGTCTGGTGTAAAATAATAGTACCCAAAACCGCCATCATCATCTCTATCTACAACTCTATTTTTATCTAAAATTATAACAGAATTTTCGCTTAATTCTATTCTTTTTAATTCAATCGTGAGACCTTTTCTCTCATTTCCATTTCTGTAATTTAAACTCAAGCTAAAAAAATAGTCCCCATCAATTAACTGATAAAATGCACTTTTTATAGGACCAGCCAAGGGACTACCTTTAGGTAGTAAAACTTCTCCGTTTACCAAGCACCCAATAGTGTTTACCCCAGTTTGCGTTGCTATCGGTAATTGATCTATGGGGTTTGTTGGGATATCATCACCATTTTTACAACTTATAGCACTAAGTATAAATATACTCAGTATTACTACTGCAATTAACGTTAGTTTTTGTATAGCTATTTTTAATTTAATACTACTAAAATGAGAGATATTTTAAGGTTAAACACATAATAGAGAGATGTATTCTAACTTAAAAACTTTGAGTAGTTGTATTATCTATATTACGTAGTAAATTTACAAAAACTAGTAGTTTTTTTATGACAAATGTTAGGTTTTTATAATTTTAAAAAGACAATATGCTAAAGGTTCTTTTATGGGATATATTTCATATAAGAATGACCGTTTGCGATATTTATGGTTTCGCAATTATCTGTGACAGTTGAAAATTAAAAAGTTCCAGAAATAATATAGTTTACTCTATGTATTTTAAGAAATAACAAGACACTTTTAAATGTGTCTTCAAATTCGTAACTGCAACCTAACTATATTACATTTTACTTAGTATTTCAATAACTTTAATTATCAAAATACCAATTAAACAAATCGGTTCTTAATCCAAAATTTAACCAAACGGTATCATTCTTAAATGTAGCTGCGGTGTTAATGTCTGGGTTAAAGTTTCTAACTGTAATATCTGTAAACAACTTTAAATTAGATGCGGGGTTTATTATATACCCTGCTTGCAAATTACCATAAAACGTTTTGGTTTTTATACCTTGTCCTATTTCAATGCCTGTATCAGCTGGTCTATCGCCTTCAACGCGATAAATATTACCACCGTAATTAAAGTTATCTGTTCCGTCTAAAACATCAAACCCTCGGGTTCCAAAAATAAGTCTTGCATCAGCAAACCAACGGTCTTTACGGTACCGCCCAATTAATATAACCTCACTAAAGTTGGCGCCCCATAAATGTGCCACTGGCTGATTATTGTGCCCATAATTTAAAACGATGGTATTGTGTGAGTAGGTATAGGGTCTTACACGGTTTAATTCCAATTGTAATAACAAATTATCTACATTAAACGCATTGTAATACTTAACCCCCAGTTGGTAACCAAATTTATTTTTCCAACTTTTGTTGCCTGCCCTAACATCGCCCAGAGAAAACTCATCTAAAATAAATTGTCCGTACACATTAACGTTATCATTAAATTTATACTTACCAGAAGCTCCTAAAAGTGCATTACCAGCATCTTGCCCTGTTTCAAACTCTATGGCACGGTAAAAAATAATAGGGTTTAAATAATTAACGTCAAACCCTCGGTTGTTACTGTTAGTCCATAGCACCGATTCAAAAAAACCTAAATTTAAGCGTTTAGATACATTCCAGCTTAAATAATGGTTGGCTATATACTTAGTTAAAAAAGCACCATCTTCTTTTACCTCAGGTCTTACATCACGCATCCACATAAAGGTATTGGTATACTTAATTTTCCAAAAGTTGGTGTTTAATTTTAAAAATGGATGCGGACTGGTAACATCACTTAAAATTAAAGAACGATATCCATCCCCAATAAAATTTTTACCATGTCCAAATTGAACATTTAAAAACTTTGCTGGCGAATACGACAGATATGCTTCTGCTGCTGGGTAATCGTAGCTATCAGTTTTAAACCGTTTAGAAACACCTCTCCCTGGCACTACAGGCTCAGAACCTGAGGCTCTAATACTTTCGATATATCTATTTACATAGTCTGCAAAGCGCCCCTGGCTTTCAAAAATCGTAGTGTAAAAATTAAACTTTTTACCCAGGCCTCCTTGAACCCAAATACCTCTTGTGTTGTTGTAGGTGCTTCCCCCTTCTGAGTCTGTTCCTGTTTGTAAATCAAAAATTGGATCTATCGTAAACCAATAGTCTTTACCTTCAATCTGTACCAAATGTTCATTCCATATTTTTTTCCCTGCCCAAGTCTTGGCATCCTTTTTCAATGTTTTTCTCTCTACTTCAAAATCATAATATTTAGAAACATCTTCGTACAAGAATGGTTTTTGTGCCGTATGGCTATTGGTGCCCACAAGATTCATAACCCTATCAAACCTCGCATAATCGCTATGTGTAAATTGAATATTTAATTGACTTCTTAACGCCCTATTTGTATAGGGTTTTAGTGTAGTATTCACACTATCAAATTCTTGTTTTGTTGCTAAGGCTTGTTGTTCTATTTTATTGACTCCTTGCGTGTTTTTTGAACTTGACAGCTTAAAATCTTCAATTGGGATTTGAATTGGAATGGAATATTGTCTAAAAGTCTTGCGTCCACTATATGTTGCGGGGGTTATTTTTGGAAATAAATTAAAAACCCTTTGCGCCTCTTGTTTTAGTGTATCATACATAGCATCCACATACATTACTCTAAATGCTCCAGTGGTATCGACTTCAAAAAGCACCACTATTTTACCTTTGTAATCTTCATCAATTACATTTTGGGGCACCTTAAAATTATCTTTTATATGTTGAAATACATGACTATCAAAACACTGTTGTAAACTATCAATAGCCATGTTAGCACATTTAGGAAAAATAGGTGGTTTTTCGTAAATATTTTCATTTTGGGAAAAAGCAGTATAATGGCAAATAAACAGTAGAAAGGCTACAAATTGTTTCATCTGATAGATTTTATTGTTTTTAAAAGGTCAGATGTAATTCGCTATTGGATATTTTGGCAAAAAAATCAACGTATTGCAATAGCTCATTTCATATCATGGATATGATTACATTTTGGACTGAAAGATAGTATATTTTATTAAGACGATTGAATATTCTTGCTGATATAAAAAAACCGCTATCTCTTACGATAACGGTTTAGTGCATGCTAAATTATAATATTACTGTGCTATAAACATAATAGGTAAAGTATAACGAACACCAACAGGTCTATCTCGTTGCTTTCCGGGTTTCATATCTGGAATTTTATTCACAACTCTTTTCGCTTCAGCTTCCAATTTTTCGTGTGGTGCTCTTGTTTTTATATCTGTTACTTTTCCTGTTTTATCTATTAAGAACTGTACACTTATTCTTTGTTTTCCTTCCAAGCCATACCTAGAGGCAATATCTGAACCATTGAATTTACGTTGTACTAATCTTGTAATAGCATCAGACATGCATTTTTTCCGAGCTTTGTTTCCAACTTTATCTTCACAACCTGGATAGACAGGGACATTCTCAATTACAATAAAATCTATTTCATCTGGAATATCTGGCCTTTCAATGTTGTCTACCGCATAAGGATTTAATGGCAGATCTGCCGTCTTCTTTGTAGGTGTTTCAACGATATCTTCGGGTAAATCGGTATCATCTTTAGCTTTCTCAATTTTATTAATAAACTTCTTGGTCGCTTTTTCCTGCTTCTTTATTTGTTGTTTTTGCTCTGGTTCCACATAAGGCTTATAATTAATAGCCTCCATATCAAAGACATCATCAGGATCTTCATAGTCATAAGCAACGTATACAGGTTTTGTTTCAAAGCGCATTTCCAATAGGCCTAATGTAGTTAATAGACAAACAATAAGGCCTACTTGAAAAAAGAGGGTTGAGTTTTTTTGTAAATTTGCATCATGCCGATGTGGTTTTTTCACGCTTTCATCGTTTTGCCGAACGATGTCGTGAGATTGTTTTGAATTTTTCATTTGTTGTGATTTTTCTAAAACTACAATCAATTGAAATTCCTAAGACAAGAACTGTTAGCATGCAAAAAACAGCGAATTGGTCTTATTCATTTTATTATCATAGTTGTGATGTTAATATTATGATAAAATCACAAGAAGCATACCAAAACAAGAAATCCCGCTACAAATAATGTAGCGGGATTTTAATTTTTATAATATCTGCGTAAGCAGAACTAACTTAATCTTGTACTTGGAAAATAATAGGTAACGAATATGGTACTGTAACTGGTTTACCTCTTTGCTTACCTGGTTTCATTTTAGGTAATTGACTAATAACGCGTTTAGCTTCTTTTTCTAAACCTGGGTGCGGTGCTCTTGCACGAATACCAGTAATGCTACCTGTTTTGTCAATTTTAAAAATCACATTGATACGCTGTCTTCCTGATAATCCTAAGTCGGACGCTAATTCCGTATTAAATTTTCTGTTTACAAATTTTGCAATCTTATCAGACATACACTTTTTCTTTTGCGCATTACTTCCTTTTTCACATCCTGGGAACACTGGAACGTTTTCAATTACTGCAAACGGCACTTCAACGTCTTCTTCTACTGCTTCTACTTCAATCTCTTCAACTTCAACAATCTCAGTTTCTTGATCTACTTCGGTAGACTCGATTACGGTTTCCTCAACTTCTTCTTCATCTTCAACAACTTCAATAACTTCTGGAGCTGCAGGAGGTGGCGGTGGAGGTGGAGGTGTTACTATTTGCTGTGTTAATGGAATTTCCTCTTCTAACTCTTCTTCTAAGTTTAATTGTCCTATATCAATGTCCGCTTTATCATAGGTTTTGTAATTAATAGCGGAATATGCTAAAAACAGCATTAGTGCTAAACCTATTGCAAAATACAGCGAACTGTTTCTGCCTACGTTAGCTTGTGGATTTTTTTTAGGTTCCATAATTTTTATTTTTTTCCAGATTGCTAAAATAAGTACTTATTTAGGAAAAAAACAAGTCTTTGTTAATTTTTAACTTGTCTTCTTACTTTCTTCAACAAAAGTGCTCCTCCTGTTAGCATTGCCCCTAGACTATTGGCTAATGCATCGTAAACATCAAGCGATCTGTGAGATGTTATTGTACCTTGTAATGCCTCAATAATTATACCATAAATAACCGATAGAAGTATGGCACTTAACACAGCTTTCTTCCGAGGCTTATTTTGTTTAAAATAAAATACTGTATACCATAAAAAGCAAAGTAAGGCATAGGCTAAAAAATGAAAGATTTTGTCGCCATACTCAATTTCCATATCTGGTAATTTTCCGCTTAAATTAATCAAGCTTACTACTGCTAGAGCAATGGTATATGGAATTGCAAGATAAAGCGCAGCTTTTTTAAGCACCTATTAATGCTTTATATGCTTCATCAGATAGTAAACTTTCTATTTGGGATGCATCAGAGTATTTAATCTTTATCATCCATCCCTCTCCATACGGATCTGAATTTACACTTTCTGGTTCGTCTTCTAACCCTTCATTAAACTCTACTATTTCTCCTGATAAGGGTAGAAATAAATCAGAAACTGTTTTTACGGCTTCAACTGTACCAAAAATTTCATCAGCATCCAAAGTTTCGTCTACGGTTTCCACCTCAACATAAACAATATCCCCTAATTCACTTTGGGCAAAATCGGTAATCCCTACAACGGCCAAGTCGCCTTCTATTCTTACCCATTCGTGGTCTTTTGTATATTTTAATTCTGATGGTATGTTCATTGTAAAAAATTAAAAAGTTGTTTACGCAAATGTATTTATTCAAAACTACATTTCAAATAGGTTTATGTTAATTAAAAAACTGTTTGATTACGCTGTTATATCATTGAACTCATCTTGTCTAAATGATATCTTTATTTGATTAACTCAAAACACCCCTAAAGTCCCCTTAAGGGGACAATCTTGTAAAAAGTATTTTCGGAGTTTATTTATAAGTTCTACACCCCTTACTCCCTTCTTATTAGGAGGGAAACTATTGTGGATATGGGGAAACCAAATTAATTTCCAAAATTATATCTTAGGGTAAATCCTGAACGTATGGTGGTTTGTGGAAACGCTGTGGAAATAGCATAGTCTGCAAAGGCATAATCAAAATAGAAAATAGCTGTTAGGTTTCTGCTAAACGCATAATCTGCAGAATATTTAAGCCCCCAAATGGTTTGCCCTGAGGTAACTTGGTTATTCTCTAAATCTAAATAGCGTACTATGGTTTTATTATCCCTAACCGAAATATCGGCTTTCATATTTAAATCGCTTACAATACGTTTTTTTGGCCCCGCTAAATTAGATTTAATGCGTACGTCTTTTATACGATACCCCAATCCTATAGCATATTCATTACCTATAACTTCTGTTAGCAAGTTGTTGTCAAAACTCAAGGATAATAATCTGTCTTTTCTAACCTCTGCTAAAATTTTCATGGAATTTTTCATTTCCATATCAATTCTAATTAACGGACTAAACATTTCCGTTAGGTTGATGTTACTAAACAAACGTTCATTTTTAAAGTTGTCTGACTGATCTTTGGTATCTGGATCTTGACTATCAAAGTCTAAACTAAAATCTGGGGCTGTATAGTCTAAATTTGTTTGAAACTGGTTGATGTTATAACTAGAACGGTACCCATGCGTTACTGAAAAACGTCTGAAATTCTTTTTAAACCAAGCAAATTTCATAAATCCTGTATATTTTAAATCCCAGTTGGGGATTGGTACACTTCTGAAGGCACCCAATTTTATATTATTTGCATCTTGACCTGAATATGCTGCTAAAAACGCTGGTAATAACACTGCTTGACTGTTTTTACCAAAACCTCTTGGGAAACCTTCTGCGTCTACATCATTTACATCTGCACCTCTTGCTGCGGCAACGCGTCTTGCTATTGTGAGTCTGTTGGCTCTAAAATCGTTAAACGCATCAGAGCCTGTTTCGTCACTTTTACCAAAAGCAGTTTTTATTAAAACTGTTGAGATATTGAAGTTTCCAAAGGTATTAGGGGTTAAATTAACATAGTCTAATGTTACTGGATCTACCCTAAAATTTTCGGCAAAATTCTCAAAATAGGTTTTGTTCCCAGAGATATCAATTTTTAAATCTCGTACGGGTTCTAAACTCGCTGAAATGTCCAATTGCTCACTGTGGGTTTGTGTAAATTGTTGGTTAAACTCTTGAAACGTTGTTAGCCAACCACGTCTTGCTGCTTCTTGTCTAATATCTGCTTGTGATCCAAAAGTAAATCCAAAAGATGGCTTTAACGTCCCTACAAAACCAGGGGTTCTTGTATAGCCCGGTAAAAATGTACCGTTATTTTCTGAGTAACCAATTTGTACACGTTTTATACTGGTAATTATATCTATTCCTGCATTTAATAGTTTTGTTCCTGGTTTACTACTTTTACGTTTAGACTTTGCCTTATCTGCGCCTTCGTCCTTTCCTGGAGGGCCTCCAGTGCTTCTGGTACGTGTTCTTACCGTACGTGTTGGCTTCTTTACTAAACCTATATATTTGTACAGACGCCTCATATCTAAACTCGAGTTTAGTTTATGGATATTAGAATTTTGTACAGTATGCGCTGGCCCACCTATACCACCATCTGCCGTTGGTCTTTCGTAAAAATCTGAGCCTTTTTGCCAAAGAAACTCTCCGTTGTATTGGTAGGTAACGTCAATAAAGCTAAAAGTTGGTATTTTGTTTAGAGGCAATTGGTAATTGATACCTAAACTTTGGGTTTGCCTGTTGGGATCTCCAAAATCTAAAAGTCCGTCCCATACATCTAATCTTGGGTCTTGTTCTCCTGCAATTAAATCATCTCCTAAAAAGTAATTTCTAACAATATTGTTATTTGCTGCAGTAAAGTTAAGTTGCAGGGCTTTGGTTAGGTTATAGTTTATGGTATATTGAAAATCGAAGGTATAGTTTCTACGAAATAATTCTTCTACACCAATATTACCTCCTGTTAAATCTATTTCCCTAAATCTTTGACGGTTAAACTGCCTGTTAATATCTGTATTTACCGCAAAACTCGTAGGCAACAAATTCACATTAAATTCTTTTAACAACTTCCAGTATTTCCCTGTGAATAAGGAATCGTTCTTTTTAAAAGGTTCTACTGTAATCGGATTGAAGTTGAATGCATAATTTGCACCTGCTCTCAAGGTTTTATTTACTGAATTTTCAATTTCGAAATCACGGTGCTCCACTTTATTATAGGAGTAATTAAACGTAAAGTTTTCAACATCATAAAACCTTGGTGTTTTATCGGTAGTCCTGTTCTTTCTTACACCTATTAAATTGATACTTTGACGTCTTGTATAATCTTCCGATTGTTCTTTTACACGATCTTTTCCTTCTTGGGTGTCTTCAGCATCAATGCGATCTTGTAATTTTAAATCTTTGTAAAACTGATCGAACTTTGGGGTAATTAATTCTTCACTTTGGGCATAATTAAACGGGATTTGTATACCCCATTTCTTAGGTAATAACTGCCCTGCATTTATATTGGTAACTACATCATACTGCTGTACATCTTCAAGTGCTCGTTCACTTGGGCCTTGTTCTAAACCACCAAAACCTGATGTGCTCATACGACCTGTGGCACTTACATTTGCAAAATCAGCCACATTACTATCTACGGCTAAAACTGCAGCCCAGCCGCCTTCGTTATCTAAATCGGATAAACGTAATTCGTTAAACCAAACATTGGCACAAACATCACTGTTTGTAGCATTTTTAACACCAACCATTAATGTTCTAACATCCCCGAAATTTGGATTACCCTTTATGGCTACACGATGTTGCCCAGTAACATAGCCTGTAAGTTCATTTGCAACCTCTACTATGTTGTCTCCAATAACGTCATAATATGTTGGTTCTCCATCAAGTAAAGTACCATTTGCAATACCTTCAGCTTTTATTTTACCCAGAATATCAAGTGATAAGTTAATTTCATTTTCTAATGGCCATACGTCTTCTCGTCTTAAAGACCCATTTGGGGATTTTACTAACGGAATCTCAATTTGATAGTAGTTATCATTTAAGTCGTTACCTATTCTCATGAAACCAACCAAACGTTCAGTATTCGTATCGGTAAATCCGTAATCATCATCCTGTGCATGTAAAAACATTCTTAAGCGTTTGTACTGACGCATATCTATATTGATGTTTTTAAATACTGCTCTTGAATCTTCAGATTCTAAATCACACACATTAACGACTAAGGCTTGTTCGTTTTGGCGCACTACTGTATTATTATTGAATAACTGCTCTGGTTCAATCCCTGGAGGACGCACATAAGACCCTTCATTATCAATAGTCCCTACTATACCTACTGAAAAATCGGTATCATCATCAGTGGGATCGTCATTATTTGCCTGTAAGGTTTGGTTATAACGTCTCCAATCGCTTCTTACCAAATCTAGGGTTCCAAAGCGGAATACGGTATTTTGGTTAAAGTCTTTTAAATAGGTTCTCACGAATCGTACTGATCTAAAATCTGTTATACCACCTACCGCTCTGGTACTTTTAGTTACGGGGATTCTAAACAGGTACCATTTTGGATATACTACTTCTCCATTTTCAAGTAAACGCCTATTATCTTCACTTTGTGCCTCCACATTTTTAGTATCTACAATAAACTCATTATTGATATTTAATGTAGCTGGTGTGATATCTAGTTCATATTCAAAGTAGCTATCAATAGTATTCATGGTATTATCTCTATTGATATCTTCTACATCTGGCTGGGGATTGGTACCACGTTGTGTATCTGTAAACACATCTGGAGTATTTCCTTCTACACCATTGAATTTTTTATAACGTTCAAAAATACCTCCTTCAGCATCTAGGAAGAAGGTGTAGTTATCGTTGGCTGGATCGTCTAAACTTCTAAACGGCTGAATAATATCATTAATTTGTTGTATCCTAGCTATTTCTGCGGGATCAGAACTTGTTGTTGTTATCGGCGTTTTCTCTCTTAAATCTGAATAACCATCATACCCTACATCTTGGTTAGTACGTTCCTGCCCCGTAGTATCAAATGCATATACTAAGGATTGATTGAGTGGTACCACAGCACCTGCTGCAGTAATTGGTAGAAGATCAACATTACCATCCTCTGGCAAACCATTTTCGTAAAGTTTTCTTCCGTCTTTTACGACATCTTCCGATATATTCCCTAGGTTGAATACTAATTTACCACCTGGATTTGCAGGATTTTCCTGAAATGGGTCTTGTAACCAAAACTCGATATATTCTACATTGGCTTGTTCTAAATCTGTTGATGTTAATTGACGTGTAATTCCTGCCCAACGGTTATTTGGAAGCGTAGTGTCAACATCTGGGTTGAAGTTATAAGGGCCACGCTCTTCAGGGTAATAGGCTAGATCTAATGTGAATAAAATTGAATTTTGGCCTTGAACTAAATCCTGCTCTGGAAATAATTCATTGATAAATACACGACTGGTATACAAACTAGATAGGTCTTCATCTGATACGCCACTTGGTCGTCTTACGCTATAAAAAATGGGGTCAACAGTATACCAATTTAACATTGCTCTACCATAACCGTTTTGGATCCCTGCTTGGTCATCTCCTGGAACATTTCCTCCTAAATCTAAAGGTCTACTTGATAAAAACCACGACTGTTGCGCCTTTAAATCTATGGCATTTTGTGTACCCTCGAAATCATCGATATATGAGGTGGCCTCTCCATTTAAATCGGTACCATTCGGTGCGCCAGGTGCCAAATACGCAAACTCTCCACGTAACGAAATATTTGATGGCACATCTGTATCTATATTTGGTAGCTTATTTACCATTCTGGTTAGGAAAGGCACTTCTGATGAAAAGTTACCATTAAAACCGAATATGGTATTGTTTATGGGTTCTGAGCCAAAATTTGCTTTTTGTGTAATGGGGCGCTCATTTAAATTTAAAAGTGTACCAGCTATTACGAAATTATCATTGAATTTGTGTTCCACATTAATCCCTGTGAAACGTCTTGTTTGTTGGCCAAATACTGCATTGTTTTCTGTAGAAACCTGAATTGGTGTATTGGATGCTTTTAGGGCTTCATCTAGAATTTGCACACGCCCCAGTTGATAATTTACCGTATAATCTACACCTTCAACCAGTACACGCCCTCCTGCTGTAACCCTTACTGAACCTCTTGGCACATTAAATGCTCCAATGGGGATACCATCTCCGCCTCCACTAGAACTGTAACGCCCTTTTAGTTTGAACTTGTTTTTATCTGCTTCTTCTAATGCTGCAATTTTTGTGCTTTTATAGAGAATATCGTAAACGTACTTTTCTTGATTTGGATTGGTATACACATCTGCTTCATAATCCGCATCGTTATTATTTGGATTGTTATCATCATCCAACACATCGAATAAGTAACGCCCAAAAGGCTCTACTTTAGTGAAGATAATCTTTCCGTTTTGCGGTTGTACCGTAATTCCAGGTACAAAGTCGAAAAACCCATCTCCATTGCCTTGTGGGTCGTTGTTAAAATTAAGCTTATCCCAATTAAATAATCGTATTAACGTGGTTTCTTCTATTTCTCTATCATCCCCTGGGGTTGTGGGCGTATGATTATCGAATAGTGGAAATGTTGTGCCTTCTACGGGTGAGATAAAATTTAACGGCGATGCCTCATTATAAAATATATTCAATGTAAAATCATCTGGACTTAAATTAAAAGCACCTGTATCGTAGATGTTTTTCATCATTAAATCCCAAATCGGTTGTTGTACATTAGTGACACTACTCTTCAACATTTTTAACACCAATGCTTTGTTGGTTACTTGGGTAACTTGTCCTTGATTGTTGGTATCAACTTCATTAGGATTTACACCATCGTTGGCAAATTCCCCTACTTGGTAAACTTGTCCGCCCACTGTAAATTGATAAGCTACTGCTAAAACCTCATCAGCTGTTAAACGTTGGTTTAATGAAATGTATCCTAAATCTGCATTAAAGGTATATTCTTGTCCGTTTTGTAGTTTTCTGGCATTTTCAATTTTCCCGTAATCAGATCCTTCATTTACATTATTTTGTATGGCTCCAAACCCCTGTTGTGCTGTAGCAATATCACGAATGGCTTCTGTTAAAACAGATCCATTACCAATGGCTGTTGGATCTAGATTGTTATTGCCGTTATCTGGAAAAGCTCCAGGGCCAGCAGTAACATTTACTGATCCTGAAAACAACTTATCACTTTCCCCTAAATCTTGTAACGCCACCACATTTCTAACATTATCTGTTCTATTACTTCGGTTGGTAATATATACTTCTAAACGCGTAATTTGTAATCCTCTGTTATTGATGAAAGGATAATTTCTAAGTGCCTCATCATAGGTATCCCTAAAGTATTGTGCTAAAAAGAAATGTCGGTTTTCATCGTAATCCCTAATAAAGAAATCAAACTCCTCTAAAGTACCACCGCCTTGTGCCACTACTGTATTACCTTGGGATTGTTGCTCTGAAAACACTCCTGTTACCGTTGTTCTACCAAACTGCAATTGTGCTTTTACCCCAAATAAACTCTGGGCTCCCGTTATTAAAGAGCTGTTTAAGGGCATGTTAACATTACCAACTTCTATTTTTTGAATAATATCATCTTCTGTTGGTGTATAGTCTAGTTTTATGATATTTTGAAAATCGAATGTAGATTGTGTATCGTAATTGGCATTTACTTGAAGCCTTGTACCTACTTTACCCAAGAGGCTTAAACTGATACGTTGGTCAAAATCAAAGGTAAAATTACTACGGTTTCTTGGAGAAAAAGATGGGTTATCTTGTCTTGAAAACAACACACCTAAATCCATTTCTACAGAACCTTGTGGCACTACCTCTATGGTATTACCTCCAAAAATGGTTTCAAAAAAACTTGAGTTTACATAAAACTCTGGTAACAAATTTTTCTGTTCGTCTTCGGCACCTTTCTTTTTACCATCAAAGGCATCAATTTTTTCTTTGTAATAGTTTTTTAAATTTTCTTTGGCCACCAAATCCTTAAATTCCTTCGGTGTTAAAATAATTGGGTAGTTAATGTTAAACTCGCCTATTTTTTCTGTGTAAATGTACCTATCTGTTACTGGATCGTAAGTGTATTTAGATTCTATTCCGTTAAGTTTAGGAAATTTAATTTTACCTAAACTAAAACCTGTTTTTGTTGAATCTTGTGTAGGTTGTTGCGCCCATACCGATACTGATACAAGTAGGAGGGCAATTAGGGCAACATAGGTTTTAATCGATTTATTACAGCTATGGTTAGTTATGTTCAAAATCTCTTATAAATTTTTTAAGGCTTGTTTTATAATAGTTTCTACTGTAGCATCTGGTTGTGCGACTATAATTTTGTCCACAACACGCTCCGCCTGCTTTTTTGCAAAACCAAGAACTTCTAAAGCAGATAACGCTTCATTCTTATTGGTATTGTCTTTGGAAACTGAAACTTCGTCTATATCGTAAATCTTTAAAATTTTATCTTTTAAATCTAGTATTACACGTTGTGCTGTTTTTGCACCAATACCTTTTATGGACTGGATTAAAGGCACATCTCCTGAAGCAATACCTTCTCTAACCTGTTTTGGTGTTAATGAAGACAACATTGTTCTTGCAGTGCTAGCACCTATACCACTTACTGAAATTAAAAGACGGAATATTTCACGTTCTGCTAATGATGAAAACCCAAATAGTGTATGCGAATCCTCTTTTACTTGTAGATGTGTATACAGTTTTAAGAATTCCTTATCTGGAATCTGAGAGAATGTGTGTAAGGAAATATTTAACAGATACCCAACACCATTACAATCTATAACAACATCGGTTGGGTTTTTCTCAATAAGTTTCCCTTGTATATGCGTAATCATATTAAAATCGCTCTTAACCAGCCAAATGTAATGAAATTATTTACGTTTTAGTGGTCTACGGAATATCTTTTTCAAGCTCCCACATTTCTTTGTTCTGAGCATCTATAACCGCTATTGCGGTCATATTCACTATTTCGTCAACACTGGCATCTAGCTGTAATATATGTACTGGTTTTCGCATACCCATCATAATGGGCCCGATGGAATCTGCCTCGTTTAACTCTTTTAATAGTTTGTAGGTAATGTTAGCGGAATCTAAATTGGGGAAAATTAAACTATTTACTTTTCTACCTACTAATTTTGAAAAAGGGAATTGGTCACGTAACATTTCATCATTCAAAGCGAAGTCGGTTTGCAACTCGCCATCTACTACCAAATCTGGATAATGACGATGCAACATAGACACGGCTTCTCTTACTTTTGAAGCTCGTTCATTATCCGAAGACCCAAAATTTGAATACGATGTTAATGCCATAACAGGTTCAAAACCAAAAGTTTTTATCACTTTAGAGGTCATTACTGCAATTTTAGCCAAATCCTTGGCTGTAGGATCTATATTTATGGATGTATCACTCAAGAACATGGGACCTCTTTTAGTCATCATCACGTTAGTAGTTGCAATTCTAGTTGCTCCTTTAGCCATGCCTATTAGCTCCAACATGGGTTTTACCACTGAGGGATAGTTTCTAGAATACCCTGAAATTAAGGCGTCAGCATCCCCTTCATTTACCATCATGGCCGCAAAATAGTTTCGCTCGCGCATCAGTCTTTTGGCTGCATATAATGTCACGCCTCTTCTTTTGCGTTGCTCCCAATATGTGCGTCCGTACCTATCCTTTCTTGGATTTTCTTCCTCTGTTTTAGGATCGATTATAGTCACATCGGCTTCAAAATCAATTTCCTTCATTAAATCTTGAATCGTCTCTTTTCTACCCAACAGTATTGGAATCGCAATTCCTTCCTCATGTGCGATTTGTGCCGCTTTTAA
This sequence comes from Hyunsoonleella ulvae, assembly GCF_016827605.1. Lineage (GTDB taxonomy): Bacteria > Bacteroidota > Bacteroidia > Flavobacteriales > Flavobacteriaceae > Jejuia > Jejuia ulvae. Next base: position 912,302 of record NZ_JAEPJQ010000001.1, read on the forward strand.
AACAGCTAGTTGATCTGCTTCAGCATACACTACACGTTTCGGATTCAGTTTTGCACGGCTTAAAAGTAACCTTACCAACTTATTATCAGAACCCAAACGCTCTCTAAGGGAATCTTTATATTTATCCCAATCGGTAATTTCTGTTTGCGCTACGCCACTTTCTATTGCTGCTTTTGCAACTGCTGGTGGAATTTCGGCGATAAGTCTAGGATCGAATGGTTTTGGAATGATGTATTTTCTACCAAATGCTAAACGTGTTTGCTCGTAAGCTACATTTACTTGCTCTGGTACTGGCTCTTTAGCTAAAGCTGCTAGGGCTTTTACTGCAGCCATTTTCATTGCTTCATTTATACCTGTGGCACGAACATCTAATGCGCCCCTAAAGATAAATGGAAACCCTAACACATTATTTACTTGATTAGGATGATCACTACGTCCAGTAGCCATAATAATATCATCTCTAGTATCTACAGCAAGTTGGTATTTTATTTCTGGATCTGGATTTGCCATGGCAAAGACTATGGGGTCTTTTGCCATTGTTTTGAGCATTTCGGGAGACAGGATATCTGCCATGGAAAGCCCAATAAACACATCGGCATCTACCATAGCTTCCTCTAGTGTATCAATTTTTCTGTGTGTGGCGAATTCTGCTTTTTGCGATGTTAAATTATCTCTATCATCACGTATAACGCCTTTGCTATCCAGCATTACCATATTTTCCCGCTTGGCACCGCAGGATTGGTACAAACGCGAACAAGAAATTGCTGCGGCTCCAGCACCACTTATCACAATTTTTACATCTTCAATATTTTTGTTGGCAAGTTCTAAAGCGTTTATTAAGGCTGCTGCTGATATAATTGCAGTACCATGTTGGTCGTCGTGCATTACAGGAATATCTAATTCCTCCTTAAGCCTTTTCTCTATTTCAAACGCTTCTGGCGCTTTGATATCCTCTAAATTTATGCCCCCAAAAGTTGGTGCAATATTTTTTACGGTTTCTATAAATGCATCCACATTTTTAGTATCAACCTCTATATCAAACACATCAATATCTGCAAAAATCTTAAAAAGCAATCCCTTACCTTCCATAACGGGTTTTGATGCTTCTGGACCAATATCTCCAAGACCTAATACTGCCGTACCATTAGAAATTACTGCTACTAAGTTTCCTTTTGCTGTGTAACGGTAGGCATTGTTCTTATCTTTTTCAATCTCTAAACAGGGCTCAGCTACTCCAGGAGAATAGGCTAATGATAAATCTCTCTGACTTGCATATTTCTTGGTAGGAACTACTTTTATTTTTCCAGGAGTGGGTTTTGCGTGGTATATCAGTGCCTCTCTTCTCTTACTTTCTTCGCTCATAATAATGGATTGTCAACTAAACCAACAAATATAACAATCCTACGAAGTAAACGCCTAATCTTTTAAGAAATTGATGTTTCTTTTTAAACCTAAAAAATACAACTTAGAAAGCATAAAATTTACTTTCTCCTGATTCGGTGTAATCTATTGTGAAGTTACATGTGTTAAGATTTGCCTTAAGGTGGGCAAACTCATTTTTATTAACCCATTTGATATCGATAATTTTGTGTGAAGACATATTGATTTGCACAGACCCTGAAAATGATTTTGATGTATTTCTTAACCTCAACAATTTTAACTGATTTAAAACCACATCTTTTTTAATCCCTTCTTCTATATCTTTTACTGAAAGCGTTGTTCTATTAATTTCTTTATGTCCGCCACTGCCGGCATTATCCGCAGCTTTATAATCATTTTTACCTGCGAAAACATCCAGGTACCAAACCTGTGGTATTCCTGGCATAAATATTTGAATAGCTCTTGCTAATAATAATTTTTGTTCATCTTCCCCTAATGCACTGAAAAACGTAGCATTAACTTGATAATAGGATATTTTTTTACCGTCTGGGCCGTATAAATTTTTAACTCTGCCTCCCCGTTCAATAATAATATTCATGATATCTTCTATATCTTCATCTAACAACAACCCCTTATAGTATGTACCATCTAACTCTTTCCCTTTTAAATCTAAAACGGGGATACCATCATGGCACCCTAACATATTCACTGTTTTATAGCCTTTAATAATAATCTCGTTAGCCCAGTTTAACAACGCCGTGTTATCTTTTTTTTCGATAGTATGAATCATTAAACCCGGTAGAAAAAAATCATATATTTGGTATCCTTTTTTTGCTACCTCATCATGCAAATATGTACCATATTCTGCATGTATTTCTGGTAAAAGCGTTAAATTATTTTTATCTGCAATTTGCTTGATACGCTCAAGATAATCCCAAGTTCCTGGTTTATTAAAAAAGTTTGATGCTCCTACAGCTTTATGCAAATATGCAAAAGCATCCAGTCGCAATATTTTGCACCCGTAACTACTAACTTTTTGCAGGGTGTCCTTGTAAAAATCCCAAACCAGTTGAGACGTTGCGTTAACATCCATCTGCCCTAAAACACTGTTATCTGGATTTATTTTTTGGTAAAACGTATTCCAATAAGGCTCTTCTGATCCATCAGGAAAAGACACTTTTAAAACTGGCAACCCCGATTTTCGCATAAATAATTTGTCTAGAAATTCTTTTTTAGGAATGACTATGCCATCCTCTCCCATAGTACCATTACCCTTCCAAAAGGTATTCCAGTTGATAAAAAAATCCTTGTATTTTGATTGATTTCCGTTTTTAAGCAGGTCTTTAAATTGAGGGGATGCCACCGATAAGTGATTTAATACAATATCCAACTTTAGTTGAATATTGAGTTGCTCTAAATCTTCCAAATCAGATTTTGACACTAATTCTTCATTACGATTATAATCAATTATAGAAAATCCCCTGTCTAAATCACTATTAAAGAATGTTGGCAATATGTAAAATAACGAAAACACATCTTTAAACTCTGGACGTTTAAGCATATTAATGGTATCTGTAAGTGTTCTACCAATACTATCTGGGTATGCATTGAGCATAACACCGTTTGTGATATTAGAGTCTTTTAACATCGATTAATTTTATAAAAGTTCTGATAAAATATTAATGTTGTCTGGTAGTCTTCCCACATTTTGAAGTTTTAACGCTGCCAGCTGTAGAGCTACTTCTAAACATTTTTCAATAGGGCGTTTTTTTATATAAGCAAATAAAAACCCAGACCAAAATGCATCTCCTGCTCCCGTTGCATCTTGCACAACATCTATTTGTATAGCTGGTAATTGGATAATACCGCTCCCTTTTTCTGATAATTTTACACCTTTACTCCCTAGGGTTAAACATATCGTATCAACCCCTTCTGAATGAAAGAAATTAAAAATATCCTCATGCGGAAGTTGTTGCCCAAACAGTCTTAACATGTCGTCTTCACTAACCTTTACTAAGGGATTAAATTTACAGTACGATTTTATTACCTTAATGGCTTCTTCTTGGCTGTTCCATAATTTTTCAGCATAATTAACATCGATACTTAATTTACAACCTAAATTGAACGCTTCTTCAGCCTTTTTTAATATCGTTGTTTGCGCAGGTTTTTTACTTAAAGCAAAACATGTGGTGTGAAATATGTTGGTTTTTGAAAGTAAATCTGCCGAGATTTGATGTTCAGTTATATAAGCATCTGCTTTTCTAAAAGGTATAAAATCTGGTGTACTATCGGTTTTTGACACAAACACAACACTTGTAGGTTTATCGTTAATTGTTTCAATGTAACTCGTGTTCACACCAACACCCGTAAGTCGCTCAAAAATATACTCCCCAAAACCATCATTACCAACTGTTGCCACTAAAACGGACTGCAAACCTAATCTCGCTGAATTCATAGCTACATTAGCTGGCGAACCCCCTAAATACCTATGATAGTCTCTTGTATTATTGATAAGCACTCCTGTTTGGTGCCCTATAAAATCTACAAGTACCTCTCCAACACATAGAATGTCTATATCTCTTATATTCTCTTTCAAAATTATTTTTTTCAAAAATTAATGCCCACTCCCTCCAGATACAACTATACCTTCATCTCCTTCAGTAGATTTTGGCTGCTTTAACCTCAACGCTAAAATTCCTGCTATTATAAAAAACACCCCGCCAAATACTATAGCTTTAACCGCACTATTATCTAGTAGATGTTTTACTATGGGGCCAAATGTTACCGTTTGGATTCCCATTGGAATTACAATCATCATATTTAAAATACCCATATACACACCTCGCCGTTCTTGCGGCACTATTTTAGACACCATAGCGTACGGAATACCCATCATTGCAGCCCAACCAATACCAAATAATATCATAGGTAAGATTACCAAAAGCGAATCTTGAATGTATGGAATACTTAGCATTGCCATTCCTGTTAAAAACAGACTAAACACATATACTTTTTTTCCGCCAAATTTTAAAGCTAATGGCACTAGGGCTAGCGCAAAAATTATTGTTGATATATTGTATGTGGTATTCATTTTCGCTGCTTGACTTAATGCTTCAGAACTATTAAACCCCATACTTTCTTTAAACATAGGTGCTATAAACTGCCAATACACAAATAAAGCGTACCACTGAAATAAATACACACCTGATAATTTCCACATAAACTTGGGCATCTCCTTTATAGCGTCAACAATTTCTAGAAATGGTGTTTTTATCCTTTCGGAAAGCGATAAATTGTTATGCCTTTTAATGTCTTCTAACTCTTTATCTGATGGTGGTATTTCTGGTGTTTTCAATACCGACCAAAGTATGGTTGAAATAGACAAAACAGCTCCTATAAAAAAGGAATAGTATAACCATTTTGGTATAGAAGTTACACTTTCGGTAACTTCTTCAGTACCACCAAACCAGTCTTGAAACAGAAAAATCGATGCATTTGCCAATACGATACCTGCTCCAACAAATAAACTTTGCATTTGGTAGCCAAAACTTAATTGACTATTTGGTAATTTATCGCCCACAAAAGCGCGGTATGGCTCCATTGCCATGTTGTTCCCTACATCCAAAATCCACAGTAACCCTACCGCAAACCATAATACTGGACTAAACGGAAAAGCGAATAAACATAAGCTTCCCAACAAAGCTCCTATTAAAAAGAAAGGCTTACGTCTTCCCCATCGTGGCGACCATGTTTTATCTGAAATTGCTCCAATAATAGGTTGTATAATTAAACCTGTTACAGGGCCAGCTAAATTTAATAATGGTAACTGGTCGTGCTCTGCGCCTAAAAATGAAAAAATAGGATTTACAGCTGTTTGTTGTAAACCAAAACTATACTGAATCCCCAGAAAGCCGACATTCATATTAAAAATCTGCCAAAAGGATAATTTTGGTTTTGCTATTTTCATCTTATTTCGTTTTTTCTATTAAACTTTTTAGAAAGCCTTCAAAATTAGTTACATCGTTCATTTTTAAGCTTCCATATACATCTACTACGGGAAGCGATATAGCATCTAGAGGTATTCCTGCATTTTGTAATTTTTCCACCATCTCTTTTTGCTTTTCTAGACGCACATCTACATCATAATACACAAATTCTACATGCTGTTCTTTTAAAAATACTTTAGTATCTGTACAATAATGGCACGTATCACTGCCATACACTATCACTTTATTCGATTTTATTACCTCTTTATCTGAATGCTTAGCTTGACTAAAACTTACGAAACCAAAAGTTAAGCTAAATACTACACATAGAATATAATCTCTCATATTGTAACTGTTTCGTTTTTGATGATAAAAAGAGTTGGACCTTGTTTAACCCCAACTCTTTTATTAACAACCGCAAATCAAACTAAACTAATCCTTTTAAAATTTATACTGTAATGATAACGTAGTAGAACGTCCACTAATTGATCTGGCTCTTACTAAACGATTTGAGCCAAAAGCGCCATCTCCATTTCCTTCAACCTCTGTGATACCAACTGTATCAAAGAGATTGTTTACACTCAATACAAGTGAAAGCCCTTCTGTTAAACCTGCTCTGCCTATTAAGTTAAAGTATGCATAAGCTGGCATTACCAAGTCGTTATCATCTTGTGCATAAGATTTTGTTGTACCTAATATGCTTAATGCTATACCATGCTTGCTGTTCTCCCCAAAATTATACGATGGCGATAAGTTGTACACCAAATCTGCTTGTCTTCTTGGTTTATTACCTTTATTGTCTCCTCCATCTATTTCGGCTTTTGTCCAAGTAAACGAACCATTAAAGTTGAAGTTTTCTCCAAAGGCAAGTGCTGTTTCAGCTTCAAGACCTAAGGCTTTAAATGGATTACCTACAGATCTGTTTAATTCATTACTCAACCCTTCATCGGTATTACTCATAAATCCTGTAAGGTTAAGCACCCCATTGTTTAATCTTTTCTTGAAACCAACTTCTAATTGTGATACTTCATCGTACTGCACATCTGCCTTACCATCTGTACCATAGTTATTTCTATCTGGAGCCCTTCCTGAAGCACCAGAACTATATCTTGCAAATACAGCTGACCCTTGATTCAATTTATAATTTAAACCTGCTGAGAAAGACACAAAGTTATAATCGTCGTTTACTATTTGCCCAGCATTACCTGCAATTACTGGTACCACTTGCTCTATTCCTTCTATTGTACCATTACCATCATAATCGTAAGCCTCTTGACTTGTAGGGCCGCTAGCTATTGTACCGTTTACATTTACGTTTTCAAAACGGATACTTCCATCAAAATTTAATTTTTCAGTTATCTCTGCATCAACACCTACATACGGCGAATTCACATTGTGTACAGTATTATATCTACGCTGGCAACAATTACCCCATACTGGCGTACCATAAGAGTATTGTCCGTTTCTTGAGAAACCATCAAAATCCGCCAATCTTGCTTCTCCACCACCTTTAACTTCAGAAATAAATGAACTCCATTGCCATCCTATTTTTGTGTTTTGAGTAGCCGTAAACAGTCCTGCAGTTACGCCAACATTATCACTTAATTTTTTTGAGATTTTTACATCACTAAAAAAGTTACTTAAATCATCTACCGTTACATCAAACATGTGTATTATTTGAGCCAAACCATTTGATGGGTTAAATGCTTCTCTATCACCATCAGCATACACCAAAGTACCTGTAGCATTTGAAGCGTCTCTGGCTGTAGTTTCAATTTCAGAAACCGTGCCTACAGCTGCTGTAAATGGCGACACCCACTCTCCACTATTATTAGAGTAACGTGCTTTACCTGCTATTTTCCAATCTCCTCCCAAGTCAAAAGAAAACTCAGTACCTAATGATTTAGACACAGGATTATTACCATTTCTAACATCATTTACATGTCTTCCTCCTCCATCAAAAGGATTTGTACCAGCACTTTGTTGCAAATAAGCCGAGTGTTGAGAATCACTAGTAATATCAAAACCTGGTAGGTTTGAAAATGTTGGGTCATCATTATTTCCTTCCAATAACATGGGCATTGGCAAATACATCACAGATCTATCGTTTAATAGTTTTGCGTACACGCGCACATAACCTGCATCAAATCTTTTAGTAAGGTTTGCCTTAAACTGTCCTCCTTTATTACCTTGATATCCTATATCTCTAGGTCCTTCGCCTGTTCTAATAAAACCTCCAAAGTGATACGACATGCCATTTTCTAATGGTGCGCCATACTCAAAATCCAATCTACTGGTTTGATAGTCTAACCCAAAAGTTGTCCCTAAAGAACCTCCCTCCGTAGCTCCTGTTTTACTAATCATGTTGATGATACCTGCTGGCCCATTAGATGTTTGCGTAGATGCAGAACCACCTCTTATAGCTTCAACTCTTCCTATATTAGAATCTATTCTTAAAAAATTATCGGCGTTTCCAAAAGACGTATCTCCAAATAAATTTAATGGCAACCCATCTTCTTGAATTTGAAAATATCTTGATCCCCCTGAAGAAATTGGCACACCACGAACATTAAAATTGGCGTTACCCTCACCTCCAGAAGATTCTGCGCGAATACCTGGAATATTTCTAAAAAGTTCACCAGAACTCCTTGGCGCAGCTTGTTCTATTAACTCTACATCCATAGTTGAAACAGATACACTAGATTCTATTTTAGATTTAGGGTTAACAACACCTGTTACAATAATTTGATCTAAAGATTGAGCATCTTCTTTCATAATAACATCTACTGTAATAGCATTACCTTGTACAGCAACCTGTTGCGAAAACTTTGCGTAGCCTAAAAATGTAGCAGATAATGTGTAATCGCCATTTTCGATATCATTAATAGTATAATTTCCATCAAAATCTGTAACTGCTCCTTTAGTAGTACCTTCTAAAATAACATTTACACCTGGCAATGGCACTCCTGCTTCGTCTTTAACGTTTCCTGATATTGATTGTGCAATTAATGCACTTGTTGAAAACAACATCAATACTAATAAAAACGTACTTTTTTTAATTGCATTCATTTTTGTCTTTTTTAGTTATTCGATAAATTATCTAGTTAATTTTTATCAAATCTATATTTATGTACTACATAAAATATGTTTTTATTAATCGAAAACGTTTTCGAAAATAACGAAAACGTTTTCGATTTTATATTTTTAATATATTTATTACCTGAAATTAAACTCATTTTTAATGAAAATTGTTACTCTAAGAGATATTGCCGAACAATTAAACATTTCTGTAACCACAGTTTCAAAAGCACTAAAGGATTATCCTGATGTTAGTAAAAAAACTAAATTACAAGTACGAGAACTTGCTAAAACCCTTAATTATAAGCCCAATGCTTTTGCTGTTAATCTAAGAACTAGAGAATCTAAAACCATTGGTCTAATTATCCCTGTAATTGTACATCATTTTTTTTCGAATGTTATAAAAGGTATTATTTCCCAAGCTGAAAAAAAAGGGTATCTCGTTATTATTCTCCAATCGGATGAATCTTACGAATTAGAAAAAAAGCAAGTTGAATTATTATTAAGTCAACGTGTAGATGGTGTTATTATCTCTTTGGCTAATGGAACTGCAAAGTATGATCATTTAAATGAAATTATCGCTCAAGGAAAACCTTTGGTAATGTTTGATAAAATTGCTAAAATGGTAAAATGTTCAAAAGTTATAATAGATGACAGAAAAGCGGCTTATACTGCAACACAACATTTAATTGATATTGGTTGCAAGCGCATTGCCCATTTTAGAGGAGCTCTGTTACCACAAAACTCTATTGATAGATTTTTAGGCTACAAAAAAGCTTTATTAGATAATGACTTGCCTTACGATCCGTCCTTGGTGTATATCTGTGAATGCGGCGATATGAGTTTTGAAGAGGGTAAAAAAAATGCAAAACAACTGTTAGAAGATCATGATGACGCTGATGGTATTTTTATAAATACCGATTTGGTTGCTATAGGTGCCATGACTGCATTTCAGGAAATGGGCGTAAAAATTCCTGAAGACATTAGTATTGTTGGGTTTAGTAATTGGTTTATGTCATCAGTAATATCCCCAAGTCTTACCACTATAAACCAACCAGGGTTCGAAATGGGAAAAAGCGCCTTTAAACAACTTTTTAAAGAAATTAAAGCCCGTAAAAAAGAGAAACCCTTTGAACCTAAAACCGTGGTTTTAGAAACAGATTTGATTGTTAGAACATCAACAAAAACTAATATTACTTAATCTTTTAAGAAATTGATGTTTCTTTTTAAACCCGAATATTTGGTGCGTTTTACTGCTGATTTTTTAAATACCTTTCTAAACGTTTCTTCTGTGATGTCTTCCCAATCTTTTTTTGACATACTTAATAATTCTGGATGTGGATTGAATAGTGGCTCACTATGCGATTTTGAGAACCTATTCCATGGGCATACATCTTGACAGACATCGCAACCAAACATCCAATCATCAAACTTACCTTTGAATTCTGTAGGTATATTGTCTTTGAGTTCTATTGTGAAATATGAAATACATTTACTGCCTTCTACAACATAAGGCTCAACAATAGCTTCTGTTGGGCAGGCGTCAATACATGCCGTACAAGTGCCACAATGATCTGTTACTGGTGTATCGTACTCTAACTCTAAATCAATAATAAGCTCAGCAATAAAATAGAAAGAACCTATTTGCTGTGTTAGTAAATTAGAGTGTTTCCCAATCCATCCCAAACCAGATTTTGCTGCCCAAGCCTTATCTAGAACAGGTGCTGAATCTACAAAAGCTCTTCCATTAACTTCCCCAATTTCATCTTGAATAAAATGTAATAATGATTTTAGTTTGTCTTTAATAACGAAATGGTAATCTGTACCATAGGCATACTTTGATAGTTTGTAGCTTTCTGTGTTTTGTGTTTCTGAAGGAAAATAATTCAGTAACAAGGATACTACACTCTTTGAATCTTCAACTAATTTTGTGGGATCTAAGCGTTTATCAAAATGATTTTCCATATAACGCATCTCTCCGTGCATATTTTGGTTTAACCATTTCTCTAACCTTGGAGCTTCTTCTTCCAAAAATTCGGCTTTGCTAATACCACAAGATAAAAAACCGAGGCGTTTTGCTTCGGTTTTTATGATATTAGAATATGTTGCTTTTTTCACGTTAAGTTTAAAGCACCTAAATTACAATTTTCATATAAATAAGCTACTTAATTGCAACCCATATCTATTGAGGATTGCGCATCAGCATTTGGAAAACAGTTCCCTGTTGGTAAGCTTTCTGGTTGGTAGCGTTTTAAATTGTTATCATATAAAGCATTTTCAACAAAGGATGTTAACAAATCCACTTCATACTCTGTTAAATTTAAGGGTTGAAATTGTGAAGACAATTTATTTGAGGGTACATCAGTATTTTCAGCTATGGCATTATTTTTATAGCTTATAATTTCTCGGATAGATTTGAAACTACCTCCATGCCCATAAAACCCTGCATCTGTTAAATTATAAAGTTGCGGCGTTTTAAATTTATAATCATCATCTGGGTTTCCAGTAAATCCTCCTCTTCCCTTTTTGGTAGCTTCGTCCACTTCAGTCATTATATTCGAACCTGCCAAGTCCTTCATACCTAAAGCGTGGAATTCCATTCCATTAAGCCCAGGTCCTGAGTGACAAGAATAACATTTTCCTTTGCCAAAAAACAGAATACCTCCTTCCATTTCGTCATCGTTCATAGCGTTTTCATCTCCTTTTAACCATTTTTGAAATGGTGCTTCACTCGCTAAAACTGTTCTTTCATAAGCTGCTATAGCCAATGCTGCATTCAATTTTGTATAACGTTCGTTTTCTAAAACATTCGGAAAAGCGACATCAAATAACGCTTTATAATCTGAATTGATAATAAAATCTTCCTCTATTATAAGTCGGTGTACATCTAAACCTGCAATTGCTTGTGTTTCCACCCCTTCAAAACCAAACGTATTAGCTTCTTTTGGAGTGCCTGTAGTCCAATTAGCCTCTGTACCTATATTTGCTCCAATAGCCCCAAATTGACCATTCCACAACATCACTTCTTGGAAGGCTGAATTTAAAATACTTGGACTTTTAATAGGTTGCACATCTAAATCTGCCTCTAAGTAATCGGGGGATTTAAGACGACCTTCACCATGGTTACCAAACCCTATACCTCCATCTCCAATACCTTGCTGTATACCACTTTGAAAGCCTGCAGCTGCATGATGGCAACTTGCACATGAGTAAGTGTTCATTCCCTGCGCTTTGCTTGGGTTCTTCCCCAAGGCTGTTTCATGGAAAAGTAACTGTCCCAGTTTAACTTTTGCCATAGTTATACTATTGTTAAGATCACTTGGGATAGCATTAAAATCGTTGGAAGCTGGCAATATTAAAATAGTTTTTGAACCTGCTGTAGCTTGAATTTGTTTTTCTAAGAGGGATGTTATTGGAGTTTCTACATAATCGTCATTATCGACAGCACAGGAGCTTACAATCAATACAAAAACCAATAAAACGCTGAATATTTTTAAGGCATTCATGAGTAAATAGTTTGGGTTATTTACCGCAAAGCTAAATCCAACACATAAAAACCTTACAATAATTTGTTGAACAACCTAAAAATTAGTTGTCGAGTCAAAATTGCGATGAACTGTTTTTTTTATACTATTAACTACACTAGCAACAATCGAAGTAGAATTTTGATGAGATTTAGATACTAAAACAAACCTCCTTGAATATTCCCTTTTATCTTACCTAGATGTTTATACGCTTGCTCTGTTACTTCGCGTCCACGAGGAGTACGCATAATGAACCCTTGCTGGATAAGAAAGGGTTCATATACTTCTTCTATAGTTTCAGGACTCTCACTTACTGCTGTCGCAATGGTAGTAATCCCTACGGGACCTCCTTTAAATTTATCGATGATGGTAGATAAAATCTTGTTGTCCATTTCATCCAAACCATGGGCATCTACATTTAATGCTTCTAATGCAAACTTTGCTATTTTTATATCAATACTGCCGTTTCCTTTTATTTGTGCAAAATCTCTAACACGTCGCAATAATGCATTAGCTATTCTTGGTGTACCTCTACTACGTCCTGCTATTTCTATAGCAGCTTCCATTGTGATAGGCACATTTAAAATAGAAGCACTTCGCTGTACAATAGTAGTCAATAAATCGGTTTTATAATATTGCAGCCTACTTTGTATTCCAAAACGCGCACGCATGGGAGAGGTTAATAAACCCGAACGTGTTGTTGCTCCTACTAACGTAAACGGACTTAAATTGATTTGGACTGTACGGGCATTAGGCCCTGTTTCAATCATAATATCAATCTTGTAATCTTCCATAGCGGAGTACAAGTATTCCTCAACAATTGGGCTTAAACGATGTATTTCATCAATAAATAGTACATCACGCTCATCTAGATTGGTTAATAAACCTGCAAGATCCCCTGGTTTATCTAAAACTGGACCTGAGGTTACTTTTATCCCTACATCTAACTCATTTGCTAAAATATGGGCTAACGTCGTTTTACCCAATCCTGGAGGTCCATGAAATAAAGTATGATCTAAAGCTTCTCCTCTTAAATTGGCTGCTTTTACAAAAATTTGAAGATTTTCCAACACTTGGTCTTGCCCCGTAAAATCATTAAAGGCTAATGGCCTCAACTTTTTTTCTACATCAAATTCTTCTGGAGAAAAATTATCGTTTGTTGGATCTAGGTTTTCGTTCATTACAACTTCAAATAAAAGTAGGGATTGCTTTTTAAAAGATTTTTTGGCAGGTTCCTACTTTTGCAGAAACGACAAAAATATATGCTTTCATTTAAAACAAATATAAACAAAAAGCCTTTCACATCTAACCGTAGTTAGTAGAAAGGCCCTTTCGGCTTTTGGTTGGGTTATGTTGGTTATTTTAGGATTGTAAATTCACAACGTCGGTTAATATCATATTCTTCATCAGTGCAAATACCTTCTTTAACACATTTGTTAAGTGGCTGCATTTCTCCATAACCTATACTTTTTAATCTATCTCTGGCTATGCCTTGGCTTACCAAATATTCTAAGGTTGAGGCTGCACGTTGTTTTGACAACTCTAAATTATATTGGTCTGGACCTCGTGCATCTGTATGTGCAGAAACTTCTACTTCCATAGATGGATACTTTTTCATTAAATCTACTAAAACATTAAGGGTAGTAGCAGCATCTTCTCTAATATCTGATTTATCAAAATCGAAGAAAATTTTATCCAGCTCTACTTGTACAAGATCTGTATCTTTTTCTTTAACACGCTCTTCTGCATCTGCAAAAGACTCCAAACTTAGGTAGATATTATGTTGCACTTTTCCTTTGCTATCTGTAGAGAATTCTACATCTTGAGGAATGTATGCTTTTCGTGTACCTCTTACTTTATACTTTTTATTTGGCTCTATTTTAAATATGTAATAGGCATCGTCTCCTACAATGGTATCCTGAATTACAGTTCCTGATTCATCAAACAAGGTTACCAAAGCTCCTGATAATAACTCCTTGCTATTTAAATCTTCTACCACACCTTCAACTTGATAGAATGTAAGCGGGTTCTTTTCTCTTTTGAAACCAAATAATCTATCGTAGCCTCCTCGGTTGGAAGACACAAAACCTCTATTATCTTTTTCTCTAACTACATAGGCAAAGTCGTCTAAAGGGCTGTTAATCGTGCTTCCCAAGTTTACTGGGGTATCAAATTCGCCATTTACCATATTACTTCTAAATACATCTAATCCGCCATAACCTAAATGTCCTATTGATGAAAAATACAATACATTATATTTACTTATAAAAGGAAATTGTTCTCGGTGCTTGGTATTAATCGTTTCACCTAAATTCTCAGGTTCGCCATAGGTACCATCTTCATTTATGGCTACTTTAAAAATATCAAAACTCCCTAAAGTCCCAGGCATATCACTAGCAAAATACAAGGTTTTCTCATCTTTACTCAACGCTGGGTGCTCTGTACTATATGCGTTTGATGTAAATGGTAGTGCGATAACATTGGTCCACTCCCCATCTACCAATTCTGCTTTATAAATTTTAATATGTGCAATGCGCTGTTCATCTGTTTTCTTTCGCGTTGTATTTGTTCTATTAAAATACATGGTTTTACCGTCTTTTGTAAACACAGCACTACTCTCATGGGATTCTGTATTTATTGATGCTGAAAATGGTTCTACATTTTCTAAGACATTCTCACTAGTTAAAGTGCCGCTATACAAATCTAAATACGGTAAGTTATTCCAAGAATATGCTGGGTTTTCTGAATTTCTTGCGGATGCAAAAGCTACTTTATCATCTCCATAAAACGACAAGCCAAAATCACTACTAGAGTTTCTGTTTTCTATTTGCTTTAATTTAAAGGTATGCGGGGTTGTTTTATCTGTTTCCTCAATAAAAGCTAAAGTATTTATTTGCTTATTGTAATAGCGTCTTAAATGTTTGTCTGCTTCTTTATATTCCTTAACTCCTTTTAAGGCCTGGGCAAATCTAAAGTGATATTCAATATCTATAGAATCGCCATATTCCACAAACAATTCCCTGTATGTTTTAATGGCTTTTTGAAGACTGGCATTGTAGTAGTAACTATCTGCTAAATTCTGCAATACTTCTTGATTGCGTTCTTTAGTTTCATAAATTTCAGCTGCATCTTTATAAGCTCTCATTTCAAAAAGCTTATTTACACGCTTTAAATTTTTCTTTTGAGCAAACCCTATTCCACTAACTAATAAAAGGCTTGCAAGTATATATATATGTTTTTTCATGTTTCCTAGTATTAAATGTTAGAAGAATCTTGGGGAACGATCATACCCATTTTTAAATCCGAATAAATCCACATCAAAAAGAATAAATATTTCGTGAGATCCTGAATTGAAATCTCCTAAATTATTGGTAGTATAATCGTAAGCATACCCTATTCTTAAATCTGGAGTAACTCTAAAATTTACCAGAGCACTCATCGCATCTCCTAAACGGTACCCTAAACCTGCTTCTAGTTTTTCATTTATTAAAACGTTAGCAGTAATATCTAGAGCTAATGGTGCTCCCTTAACTGATCTCGCCATGAATGCGGGCTTTAGTTTTAATTTTGAGTTAAGATCGAAAATATAACCTCCTGTAAAGAAATAATGTACACTTTCTACACCTGTTGCTTTAATACCGTTTTCATTTTCAAGATGTTTTGTAGATAACATATTGGGTGCCGAAATACCTAAGTAATAATGCTCTGTAAAAAAGAATGCTCCTATACCTAAATTTGGGAACGCACGATTAAGGTTTTCATTAAATGCGATATCTCCACTTGCTGGTCCGTTTTGTAATTGCAAACCATTAAAGTTGGTATCAAACATGCGCACACCTGCTTTTAATCCGAAAGAAATTTTTGTTTCTATACCAACAGGTAATACGTAAGCAAAATCTGCAAAAATGTTATTCTCGTTTACAATATCGCCAATGTTATCGTTGGTAAATGACACGCCCATCTCTATTTTATCGTTAATGGGTGTATGGGCAAAAAAGGTTCCGGTTCTTGGTGCCCCTTCTAAGCCTACCCATTGAGTTCTATATAATCCACCAAGGTTTAAAATACCTTCTTCTGCTGTTGCATAAGCTGGATTTATCACACTCATGTTATACATATATTGTGTGAACTGTGGATCTTGTTGTGCAAAACTTTGTAATGACAGGAACGTCAAACTTAACAAAGCAGCTATTTTATGATATATATTTAAATGTTTCATTTGTCTAAATTTTGCTTTATCTATAAATTATCTGCTTAAGTATAAGCGTCCTTGTTCTGGGGCATCCACCCCGTTATTAAATCTAAAAATATAGAAGTACACACCTACTGGTAAGTCGCCTTTTACAACAACTCGTCCTTGGTTTGATGTTCCATCAAATCGTGGTGTGTTTGCATTACCTTTGTACACTATATTTCCGTTTCTGTTAAATATCTCTAATTCAAAATTTGGATAAATGATACTTAAGTTGTCAATATCATAAGTGTCGTTTACACCATCTCCATTTGGCGAGAATCCATCGGGTAAACTTAATTTTCCACAAGCCGTAATATCAGGTACTACTTCTAATCTTACAGAACTCTCACATCCTGTAGCTTGGTCGATTAAAGCGGCATAATATGTAAAAGGTCCCAATTCGGTATCTT
Source organism: Hyunsoonleella ulvae (assembly GCF_016827605.1). GTDB lineage: Bacteria > Bacteroidota > Bacteroidia > Flavobacteriales > Flavobacteriaceae > Jejuia > Jejuia ulvae. Next base: position 928,914 of record NZ_JAEPJQ010000001.1, read on the forward strand.
CTGAAATTTGATTTCCGCCTATTGGTGCGTCATACCACACTATATTGTCTAATGTAGCTTCGTATTCTACAATATTATCTGATAATGTACTTAGCGTTGGACCATCATTGATACAATATGTTTCTGTACTATCTTCTAATGTAGGTGTTAGTGCATCATTTATAGTAACATCAACACGTTCTGCCACTGATGATTCACATCCAGTATTATTTGTTTGTGTAGCGTAGTAATCTTCTCCATCTACCAATGCATCTGTATCTGTAACTGGGGATGTTAGCGCTGCATCTTCGTACCAATTTACAGTTCCTGTGGCACGGATGCTATTGCTTAAATCAGCCACAACTGGCATATCTGCCAAACAAAATGTAGGGTTAGGCTCTAAAATAATTACTGGTAAACTATCATCGATAGTCACTGTAACATCGGCTGTTGCATCTGGAGAACATGGTGTTGTTGCAGTTACTGTGTAGGTATAAGTACCAGCTGTATCTACTGAAGGATCAAACACTCCTGTACCACTAATTAAAGCTGGAGACCAAGTTCCTCCTGTTTGCGCATCGGTTCCTAAAAGTGTAAATAAATCTGTAGTACCATCTCCAGCACATGCTGCTAATGATGCATTAACTCCTGCATTTGGTGCTTCAACCACATTTACTTCTACATCACTACTTACTGTACCGCAAGCATTTGTAATGGTATATGTGTATATTCCTGATGTATCTATTGCAGGATCGAAATCTCCAGTACCACTTGTTAGGGCAGGAGACCATGTTCCTCCTGTATCTGCAGCACCTAATAGTGTAAATAAATCTATTACTGCATCAGAACTACAAATATCTATGTTTGCATCTGTTCCTGCGCTTTGTGGTTCTTCAATTGTTACCGTAATAGAGGTACTATCGTCAACACACGGAGCGTTGGCAGATACCAAATATGTAAAGTTGTAAGTGCCAGCGGCTAATCCTGATGCATCAAAAATGCTTCCTGTTAAAGCTCCTGTTGTATCATCATCATTCCATGTACCTCCTGCATCTTCTGTACCATCTAAACCATTGAATAAATCAATACTGTTATTATCGTTACATGCTGTAATAGCTGTAGTGTTAGGGTTTCCTGCATTAGGAGTTTGATATACTCTTACTGTTACCGCTGTTCTTACCGAAGACTCACATGTAGTACCTGCAATATCGGTTTGAGATGCGTAATATATTGTATTATCAACTAAGGTGTCTCCGTTAGAAAGTAAGTTTCCACCAGTTAAAGCGTCATACCATCTAATATCTGTCCCAGTAGCTACTAAATCCCCTATTGTAGCACTATCACAAAATTCTTGAGTTGCTGAAGCCGTTGGAGCTGAAATATCATTTATAACGATACTCACGGTTATATTAACATCATCACAACTTCCAATAGCATCTACATCGTAAGTAAAATTATATGTTCCTACTGTAAGACCATCAATAGTTACTATATTTCCTGTAAGCGCCCCTGTAGTATCATCATCGTTCCAACTTCCTATTTGATCTTCATCCGCTAATAAATCGAATAGATCATAGGTTTGCCCTGTAGTAACTTCTGAGACACAAAACTCTACAGGTGTATTTGCAGTTCCTGATTCTGGAGCGTCTTCCACTGTAACTGTTACGGTTGAACTATTTGTACATGTATTTACATCTGTAATAGTATATGTAAAACTGTATGTCCCTATGACCAACTGTGTTAAATCTACATCACTTCCTGTTAAAGCACCTGTTGTATCATCATCTGTCCAAGTACCTCCTGCGTTTTCTCCTGTTAACTGACCGAATAGATCTAAAGGCGAATTTGCAACCAATTCGTTTTCACAAAATGTGGCGGGAGATGGTGTACCTGTATTTGGTAATGGGTTGATAATTACCTGAACCGTTACTAATGGGTCATCACAACTTCCTATAGCATCCACATCAAAAGTATAATTATACGTTCCTGACATCAGCCCAGATAAATCCACTGTATTTGGGGTTGTGGCTCCTGTATTGTCTGTACCCACATACCAAGTTCCTGTTTGATCTTCATTCTCTAACAAATCGAATAAATCATAACTTGATGGGGCTGATCCTTCACAAAACTCTGGGAAAGCAGCAACTGGTGTTCCTGATTCTGGAGCATCCTCAATTGTAATAACTACTGTTGTACTATTTGTACAATTATTTACATCTGTAATGGTGTAAGTAAAGTTATAGCTCCCTATAGCTAATACTGTCAAATCTACATCGCTTCCTGTTAAAGCGCCTGTTGTATCATCATCTGTCCAAGTACCTCCTGCGTCTTCTCCTGTTAACTGACCGAATAAGTCTAAAGGCGAATTTGCTACTACATCATTTTCACAAAATGTAGCAGGCGATGGTGTACCTGTATTTGGTAATGGGTTGATAATTACCTGAACCGTTACCAATGGGTCATCACAACTCCCTATAGCGTCCACATCAAAAGTATAATTATACGTTCCTGACATCAGCCCAGATAAATCTACAGTATTTGGAGTTGTGGCTCCTGTATTGTCTGTACCCACATACCATGTTCCTGTTTGATCTTCACTCTCTAACAAATCGAATAAATCATAACTTGACGGTGCTGATCCTTCACAAAACTCTGGGAAAGTAGCTACTGGTGTTCCTGATTCTGGAGCATCTTCAATTGTAATTGATATTTGCTCAGCGTCTGTACATGTACCGTTATCTATTGTATATGTAAACAAATAAGGGCTACCCGCTACTGTAAAACTTGTAATGTCTATAGGATTAGTTACTGTGGTATCGGCAGCATCCGTCCATGTACCAGAATTATTATCTTGAGAACCATCTAAGGCATCAAATAAATTAAATGGCGAGTTTCCTGTTAAATCATTTTCACAAAATGTTTGATTTACTGCATTTCCAGCATCTGGATCTGCCAAAACAATAACCTGAACCGTAGTAGATACTTCCGGACAGGGATTTGGTAACAGATTGTGCGTATAGGTAAAATTATAAGTACCAGGTGTAAAAGCTCCCGTAGTTAAATCTATTGGAGATGTTACCACTGGATCTGTACTTGATGTACCTTGTGTCCATTGCCCTCCTATATCTTCATTATCCAATAATGAAAATAAATCTAAATCAGTTGGTAAGCCAGATTCACAATATGAAGCAGGGTTAGCTGCTGATGGCGTTCCCGAACTAAATGTTTCAAAAATCTGTATTGTTACTGTTGCGACTGCATCTGGACAAGCTCCAGTACTTGGAACTGTGTATGTAAATATGTAAGTACCAGCTGCTAATGCTGATATGTTTACTGTACCTCTAAAACCATTTGTAGTTGTTAAAGGTCCTGCCCATGTACCTGTGTTATCGGGTGTTCCTCCCAATTCATCAAATAAATCAAAAGCCCCTGGTAAGCTATCATCACAATACTCTAAACTTGATGAGCTTCCTGCTTCTGTTGGTGTATCAATATTTACCGTAACCGCTACTGGATTACTTACACAAAATATATCATCTACCTGAACATAATATGTATTACCATCTACTAACGGTGTTGTTGATGATAAGGCTGGTGGTATTGGGTCGCCAGAACCATCTAAACTGTCATACCATAGAAAATTTGTTGATGCTGTTCCTGGATCTAAATTTCCAACCTGTGGATTAGTATCAGCACAAAATTCTTGAGGTGTGGCTGGCGTAGGATCAGTTGGCGCTGTAAAGACACCTACTTGACCTATTTCAATTTGACTTCTACAGCCTCCATTATCCACAAAAACAATATAGTAGTTTGAGGCTCCAACGGGAATAGCATCTGTTGGATTGGCTTGATTCGTTAAATCGAAATCATTATACACTTCAACTGCGCCTCCTGAAGGAATACTCCCCAGAAGCACATCATCAATATAGGTTTGGATTGTGGCACTTTCGTTACTACAATAAATACGATCAAGATTTTCTCCAGAAGGATTTACTTGAAAGTCAATTGTAATAAACGGTCTAACGACACATGAACCAGAATTATCATCAGCATAATATGTGCCCTCTGTTACAAGTTGATTAATGTTAAAAGGTGTACCCCCTGTAGGCACATCGTACCATACTATACCATCGCCATTATCTGTGGCAAGCGTATTTAAATCACTAAATGTATAGCCAGAGGCATCACATATTGGAGGAGGGTTTGGATCGCTTATTGTGGGACATTGCGCAGTCATGGAAAATGACACTAACAAAAACAATAAACTAAAGTATATACCTAAGTATATATTCTTTGAGGTAGGTTTGTTTTTCATTTTAAATGGTTAAAAATCATATTTAATAGCAAGGAAACTTTAATGATGATATTTATAAGCAAATTTTCATCTTAATATTTTTCCGACTGCAATTTAACTGATTTTTTTGTATTTCATCGATTTTTAATGATAAATTTTACTTTTTATCGAAAAAAATAACCACTTAAACTGAAAAACCCGCCTAAATAGGCGGGTTTTAACGTAAGATATTTTTTATTTATTTAATGCTGTAGCTCTTCTTCTCCGTCTTTTAGAGGTATATTTTGAGGTACGAAGTCTTCATCATGTCCTGGTTTACTATAATCGTATGCCCAACGGTGTACGTGTGGAATCTCTCCTGGCCAGTTACCATGTATGTGCTCTACTGGTGCTGTCCATTCTAAGGTTGTAGACCTCCATGGGTTTTGAACAGCTTTCTTTCCAAAGAATATACTAGCGAAGAAATTGTATAAATAAACAATTTGTACAACACCTCCAACTAAGGCAAATATAGTGATGATAACATTTACATTGGCTACATCATCAAATAACGGGAAGTTACTGTTTGTGTAATATCGTCGTGGTAATCCTGCCATGCCAATGAAATGCATCGGAAAAAATACACCATAAGCACAAACTGCCGTTACCCAAAAGTGAATATAACCTAAGTTTTTGTTAAGCATTTTACCAAACATTCTGGGAAACCAATGATAAATACCTGCGAACATCCCATATAAAGCCGATATACCCATTACTAAATGGAAGTGTGCCACAACGAAATAAGTATCATGAACATTAATATCAAGCGCACTATCTCCTAAAATAATACCTGTTAGTCCTCCAGTAATAAATGTAGACACAAAGCCTATAGAGAATAACATTGCTGGATTCATCTGTAAATTACCTTTCCAAATGGTGGTTATCCAGTTAAAGGCTTTTACTGCTGATGGTATGGCAATTAATAGCGTTGTAAATGTAAATACCGATCCTAAAAATGGATTCATTCCTGACACGAACATGTGGTGCCCCCATACTATTGTAGATAAGAACGCAATTGCCAAAATAGAGGCTATCATGGCACGATAACCAAAAATTGGTTTACGTGAATTGGATGCCATAATTTCAGAAACCAGTCCCATCGCAGGTAATATCACGATGTATACCTCTGGGTGTCCTAAAAACCAAAATAAGTGTTCGAACAAAACAGGTGATCCTCCTTGATAGTGTAATACTTCTCCTTGTATAAATATATCTGATAAGAAGAATGATGTTCCAAAACTTCTATCCATAATTAACAATAGTGCCGCAGATAATAACACAGGGAATGAGATAATACCTATTACTGCTGTGATAAAAAAGGCCCATATTGTTAATGGAAGTCTGGTCATAGACATCCCTTTAGTACGTAAGTTTATTACTGTAACAACATAATTTAATGATCCAAGTAAAGATGAAGCAATAAATATTGCCATTGAGACCAACCATAGCGTCATACCCATACCTGAACCTCCTTGTGCTAATGGTAAAGCACTTAATGGCGGATATATAGTCCATCCAGCTGCTGCAGGTCCTGCCTCAACAAACAGAGAAATTACCATGATAACACTAGATAAAAAGAATAACCAATAGGAAACCATATTTAAGAATCCTGAGGCCATATCTCGTGCTCCAATTTGTAACGGAATTAATAGGTTACTAAATGTACCACTTAACCCTGCAGTTAAAACGAAGAACACCATTATAGTACCATGTATCGTAACTAACGCTAAATATATATCGGCATCCATAACACCATCAGGTGCCCACTTGCCTAATAATGCTTCAAAAAGCACATTAGGTTCTTCTGGCCATGCGATTTGCATACGGAACATTAAAGACATCATTACACCAATAACTCCCATAATTGTACCTGTAATAAGGTACTGCTTAGCAATCATTTTATGGTCTTGACTAAATATATATTTAGTTATAAACGTTTCTTTATGATGATGTCCGTGGTCGTCGTGAGCGTGAGTATCTGCGTGTGCTGACATAATCTTATATCGTTTTTCTTTTTTGTATTAGTTAATTAAAGAGTTTTTGAATTCTTTTTGCTCTTTTATCCAAGCTTCATATTCTTCTTGTGTTTCTACCACAATTTTCATCTGCATGTTGTAATGCGATTTTCCACAAATCTTATTACATATTAAAAGATAGTCAAACTCATAGGGTTCTAGAGCATCTTCGCCTTTAGCGGTTAATGCTTTACTTTTTTCTAATCGTATGTTATTGATGTTCTTAACCTTATCCTGCATTTCAGGGGTTTGTCTCATCTCTACAGTAGTAACTGTTGGCGTAAATCCAAACTGGGTAATCATACCTGGCACGCAGTTCATTTGTGCCCTAAAATGTGGCATGTAAGCTGAGTGCAGTACATCTTGAGATCGCATTTTAAACAATACTGGTCTTCCTACTGGTAAGTGTAATTCTGTAGTTATAATATCATCCTGTGCATTTGGATCTGCTTCATCTAAACCTAAAATATTTGCACGGTCTATGTCAATTAATCTAACATTAGCTTTTCCTAAAGTATTGTCTGCACCAGCATATCTTGCTTTCCAGTTAAATTGCTGAGCATATAATTCTACAACTAATGGATCATCACTCTCATCTACACCCATAATATTAATCCAAGTGTTTAACCCGTATATAATTAAACCAGCCAATACGATAACTGGAATAATGGTCCAAATGAACTCTAATTTATTGTTGTCTGCAAAGAATAAAGCTTTCTTTCCTTTCTCTCCTTTGTATTTAAACGCAAAATAGTGTAGTAAAAACTGTGTTACTGTTTGTACAAAGAAAATGATAACTAAAGAGATAACCATTAAATTATCTATAGTAGGGCCATGCGCTGAAGCCGAATTAGATAATAAAGGTAAATCTCCCCATTTAACACAACTTATAATGGTTATTACATAGATGAAAGCTAAAAAGCCCATCATTAAGTATCCATTTATGGTATTATCCTTATCTGTAGCAACACCAGCAATGGCGTTTTCGTTTTTAGCTTGGGCTAAGTCGAAAATTTTAACCATTTGCCAAATGGCAATTAAAATAAATACTAAAACTATAATTGTTAATAAAGCAGTCATTGTTATCAGTCGTCTTTATTTATATCTTAATTAATAATGAAAATCTTCACTTTCTTTTCTAAATGGGTACCCTTTTACCAGTAGAGGTGCTTTTGTTAATGCAGTGAATACTACAAAAATAAATAGTCCTGCGAATAGTAATATTGACCCTATTTCTGGAATACCTATAAACCATCTATCTCCAACGGTTGCTGGCATAATCATATTGAATATGTCAATATAGTGTCCAAATAGAATCACTAAACCTGTCATTACAACAAACCAAGGAATACGTTTGTAATCTGCATTCATCAACATCAATATTGGGAAAACAAAATTTAAAACTACCATACCTAAGAACGGTAATTTGTAATCATTGAAACGTGAGATGAAGTACGTTACTTCTTCCGGAATATTAGAGTACCAAATCAACATGAATTGAGAGAACCATAGGTAGGTCCAGAAAATACTCATCGCAAACATAAACTTAGCTACATCATGTAAGTGATTTTCATTTACAAACTCTAAATATCCTCTAGATTTTAAGTAAATAGAAATTAATGCAATTACTGTAATTCCACTCACAAACATACTAGCGAATACGTACCAACCAAATAGTGTTGAGAACCAGTGAGGGTCTACACTCATAATCCAATCCCAAGACATCATAGATTCTGTGTAAATAAAGAATACTAAAAATGCTGCAGATATGCGAAATGACTTTTTGAAGTAACTTTTATCTTCTGCCGTATCTTGAGCTATAGAAAATTTACGAGAAAAATGTCTGTACGCTACCCAACCTGCTATGAATATTACGCCTCGAATGGCAAATCCTGTAAGGTTTAACCACCCTGATTTACCTTGTATTAATTTATCGTGAGCTACTACATCTGGATCCATCCAAATAAATAAATTGTAATGTCCTATAGTACCAGAAGCAATAGCTATTAAAAGTACTATTACAGCACCTGGTAATAAATAAGCTGTAATACCTTCCATTACCCTAAACAGTACAGGAGACCATCCTGCTTGAGATGCAATTTGTATGGCGTAAAACGCTAAACACCCCAATGCAATCATCATAAAGAAAAATGCTGCAACGTAAAGTGCTGCCCAGGGTCTATTCGCTATTTGATGCATGACATGCTCAACATGTTTTTTGTGAGCATCTTCTCCTCCATGGGCATCGTTATTACCGTGGTTGTTTCCATGAGTATCAGCTACTGCATGTGTGTCGTGACCAGAAGTTGCATGAGACGCTTCTTCTCCATGTCCCCCTCCATGATGCTCTTCATGTTCAAGTAAGGTTTCAACTTCTTCAAAAGATTTATGAGATGTCATAAAACCATATCCTACTCCTAATATTCCAAGTACTACTAGGATAATAGAAAATGTCTTTAATTTATTTGAAAATGTATACATATCTATATAATCTTATCTTCTTACTTTTCTAAATCTACTTTTAACTTTAAAACGTAAGCCACTACTTGCCAACGCTCTTCTTCGTTTAATTGATTTGCGTAGCTTCCCATAGAGTTTTTACCGTAATAAATTGTATGATAAATACTTCCTTCGTTTATGGCTCTACCTGCATCATCATAACTAGGAATACCTAATATCTTTTCACGCTTTACCAATTTGCCTTGTCCGTTACCTTTATTGCCATGGCATATACCACAATAAATTTCATATAATTCTTTGCCTCTTTCCAAATCTACAGCTGTAGAATCTAAAGGACTTTTTAAGGTTGCCTTTGCTAAATCATAACCTTCGGTAGAATTTTCAATATCAAATGGAATATATCCTCTTGGAATACTCCCAGGAGCAGGCGTTCTGGCCTCCATTCCGTTTTCAAACATTTGGTTTTCTCCGTAAGTTTCATAACCAGCAGATTCATACATATTAGGCATAAATTGATAGTTTGGTGCAGAATCTTTTTTACAAGATACAGCCACAAACACTACTGCTATTACCAAAATTTTAATTAAGCTCTTCATAAAACTATATTAATGCGCTTCTTTGTCTACTATATTAATTTCTACTGCTCCAGTCTCAGCTAATAAGCTTTGCAGCTCATTTTCATTACCATGTACAGCAATTTCCATTAAGAAATGATCATCTGTTGTTCTAGGATCTGGATTTTCAGCTTTTTTAAATGGCCACATTCTACTTCTTAAATAAAATGTTATTACCATTAAATGTGCAGCAAAAAATACCGTTAGCTCAAACATAATTGGAACAAAAGCTGGCATGTTTTCTATATAACTAAAGCTTGGTTTTCCTCCAATATTTTGTGGCCAATCTTTAATCATAATAAAATTCATCATTACAATTGCAACTGTTAACCCTACTAGACCATACATAAATGCTGTAATTGCAATTCGAGTTGGTTCTAGTCCCATAGCTTTGTCTAAACCATGTACTGGAAATGGTGTATATATTTCTTCAATATGATGTTTTTCTGACTTTACCTTTTTAACGGCAGACATTAATACATCATCATCAGTATAGATAGCGTGAATAACTTTTGAAGCTTCCATTGACTCTATTCTAGTTTATTAATTTTTTAGCTTGTCCAGACCAATCATCACGTTCTGCTCTTCCTGGGAAAGACCCTGTGATGCTATCTAACAAATCATATTCTTTTTTGGTCATTTTACTTACCTGAAGGAACGTGTAAATACCAATACTGTTTAATACTTCTTCCATTTTTGGACCAACACCACTGATTTTCTTTAAATCATCTGCTGTTTGGGTTGAAGCATCAAATGTTCCAATACTTTCAAGTAGAGAATTTGTCATTTCAGACTTGTCTGCATCAGATATATCAGCTTTTGGAGCTTCTGCTTGAAGCGCACTTCCAGAAGTTCTCTCATCTGCACCTGTTCCTACTAAACTTTTACCTGACTCTCTTAAGTTCTTATATTTTTCTCCTGAGGATTTTAATATTGTTTTTACTTCTGCTTGAGCAATTACAGGGAAGGTTCTTGAGTATAACAAGAACAATACAAAGAAGAATCCTATGGTTCCTATAAAGATCCCAATATCTACAAACGTAGGCGAGAACATGGTCCATGATGATGGTAAGTAATCTCTATGCAATGATGTTACGATAATTACAAAACGCTCAAACCACATCCCTATATTTACTACAATTGAAATAATAAAAGAGAACATGATACTTGTACGTAGCTTTTTAAACCACATAAACTGTGGAGAAAATACGTTACACGTCATCATTGCCCAATATGCCCAAGCATAAGGTCCTGTTGCTCTGTTTAAGAATGCATACTGCTCGTATTCTACCCCAGAATACCAAGCAATAAATAACTCCGTGATATATGCCACACCTACAATAGAACCCGTAATCATGATTACGATATTCATCAACTCGATGTGCTGTACTGTAATATAATCTTCTAGGTTACACACTTTTCTCATGATAATAAGAAGTGTGTTTACCATGGCAAATCCAGAGAATACGGCACCAGCAACGAAATATGGTGGAAATATTGTAGTATGCCAACCAGGAATAACCGACGTTGCGAAATCAAACGATACAATAGTATGTACAGAAAGTACAAGTGGTGTTGCTAAACCTGCAAGTACTAAAGATACTTCTTCAAAACGTTGCCAATCTTTAGCTCTTCCAGACCATCCAAAACTTAATAATGCATATATTTTCTTTTGAAATGGTTTTATGGCTCTATCACGCAACATGGCAAAATCGGGTAATAACCCAGTCCACCAGAATACGAGTGATACTGATAAATACGTTGAAATCGCAAATACGTCCCATAGTAGTGGCGAATTGAAGTTAACCCATAGTGATCCAAACTGGTTTGGAATTGGTAACACCCAATACCCTAACCAAGGACGCCCCATGTGGATAATTGGGAATAAACCTGCTTGAACTACTGAGAAAATTGTCATTGCTTCAGCAGAACGGTTAATTGCCATTCTCCATTTTTGACGGAATAGTAATAATACCGCAGAAATAAGTGTTCCTGCATGACCAATACCTACCCACCAAACAAAGTTTGTAATATCCCAGGCCCAACCAACAGTTTTGTTAAGACCCCAAGTACCAATACCCGTTGATATTGTGTATAATATACATCCAATTCCCCAAAGAAAAGCTGCAAGTGAGATACCAAAAACTATCCACCAGTGCTTATTGGCTTTTCCTTCTACAGGTTTTGCTACATCCACAGTAACATCGTGGTATGATTTTTCGCCTGTAACTAAAGGTCTTCTAATAGGTGCTTCGTAATGAGACGCCATATTTAATTGTTTAATTGTTTATATGTTTAAAAGCTTAAAGCAATATTACTTTTAACTTTCTAACTTTTACTTTGTTACTTAAAATTATGCTTCGGTTGTATTTCTCACTTTTGTTTGGTAAATCACATTTGGTTTTGTGCCAACATGTTCTAACAAGTGATACATACGGTTATCTTCTTTAAGTTTTGCAACTTTACTTTCCTTATCATTAATGTCTCCAAATACCATTGCACCAGAGCTACACGCTGCAGAACATGCTGTTTGGAATTCTCCATCTTTAATTTCACGCCCGTCACGCTTCGCATCAAGGATGGTTTTTTGTGTTTTTTGAATACACATAGAACATTTCTCCATAACTCCACGAGAACGTACCACAACGTCTGGGTTCAATACCATTCGTCCTAGATCGTCATTCATATGATAATCGAACTCATCGTTTCCGTTATATAAGAACCAGTTGAAACGACGTACTTTATAAGGACAGTTGTTCGCACAATATCTTGTACCTACACAACGGTTATATGCCATATGGTTTTGTCCTTGACGTCCGTGAGATGTTGCTGCCACTGGACAAACTGTTTCACACGGTGCGTGATTACAGTGTTGACACATTACTGGTTGGAAAGCCACTTGTGGATTTTCTGATGGATCTTCCATTCTATTGAATGTAGATAGAGAACCATCTCCTTGACCATCTCCAAATACATAGTTCCCTAAACCAAGTCCATCAGCTGAATCTTTTTCTTGGTTATCTCCTTCAAAAGTTTCTTGATGAGAATAATATCTATCAATACGTAACCAATGCATATCACGGCTACGACGTACTTCTGTTTTTCCAACAACTGGCACGTTATTTTCTGAGTGACATGCAATTACACAAGCTCCACATCCAGTACAAGCATTTAGGTCTATAGATAAGTTAAAATGATGCCCAATAGAACGATCAAACTCATCCCATAGGTCTACTTCTGGAGATGTTACTGGAGTCTCTTCGTGATTTAATGATACTACTGGTACTGGATTCCAGTATTTCTTATCTTTTGTATTAAATACCTCTAACGTAGTTTCTTTAACAATATCTCCACGTCCCATTAAGGTATTGTGCAACTGTACGCAAGCAAATTCATGCTCTCCACCTGCTGCTTCTACAGTTACATTTTGAACCGTATTGAAGTTTTGATATAAAGGATAGGCGTTAACACCTGTTTGCATTTCTTCTTTTAACCCTAGTTTTTTTCCATACCCTAAAGCTAAACCAACAGAACCTTTTGCTTGACCTGGTTGAATAATCACAGGCGCAGTAACAGAAACTCCATTAACAGAAACTTTAGCGTAGCTACCATTTAATGCTCCATTAGCAACATTAGTATTAATTAAACCTAGTTTTTCTGCATCTGCTTTAGAAACTGTTAAATAGTTGTCCCAAGCTGTTCTTGTAATAGGGTCTGGAAATTCTTGTAACCATGGGTTATTGGCTTGTTGCCCATCACCCATACCTACTTTGGTATATAATGTTAATTCTAAACCGTTAGATTTTGCAGAGGCTGCCAATGCTCTTGCTGCATTTCCAGATGGGGTCTCAACAGCATCTTCATTTTCTACTGCTTCTACTTCCTCAGCTAGTGTACCTACATAAACACCATCGTGTAAAGCCTTGTTAAATGAACCACCTCCTAAGATATCAGAACCCCAGATTGCTTTAATATAATCATGATAAGAAGTATCATTACCAGTCCATTTTAATAACGCCTCCTGAAATTGCCTTGTATCAAACAAAGGACGTATTGTAGGCTGCGTTAAGGCGTAATGACCCTTCTTTATTTCTACATCGCCCCAAGACTCTAGGTAATGTGGCGCTGCTGCTATATATTGACATTGTGAAGCTGTTTCATCTTCTTTCAATGAAAACGCTACAGACAATTTTGTTTTCTTTAAACCTTCTAAAAAGTCTGCTGAGTTTGGTAACGTATAAGCTGGATTTACACCACTTATTATGATAGCGCCTACTTTACCTGCTTTCATGTCAGCAATTAATTGCGCTACTGTTTTATCGTTACCTTGTCTTATTTTTATAGGTGTTTTAGAATCGAATGCTTTACTGTTTAAAGCCTCGTTTATTTCTAAAGCTACAGTTTGTGCATTTACATCTTGAATACCCGTAATTAGAACACCTTTACTTCCTGCCTTCTTTAATTCTGAAGCTGCTTTTGCAACCGCCTCATTGATGTTTTCTGGTAAATCAGTAGATACAGAACCTCCAACAACTAAACTGTATAATTTAGCTAATACTTGTTTTTGTTGACTTGGTGTTAATGGCACGCGCTTATCAGCGTTTGCACCAGAAAGACTCATGTTAGATTCAAACTGGATATGACGTGACATCTTACCATGATCTGGAATTCTATTTTTAGCATATCCAGAATCAAATCCTCCTCCTTGCCAATCGCCTAAGAAATCTGCTCCAACAGATACAATTGTCATTGCTTTAGAGAAATCGTAATTTGCTAAACCTCTTTCTCCGTATTTTGTTTGAAATGCATCTAACGCTGCCGATTCTGAAACCGCATCATATTGCACATGGCTTACATTACCATATTTTTCAGAAAACTCAGCTACTAACTTATTTGTAGATGGGCTTGCATAGGTTTGCGTTAATAACACAATGTTTTTATTGGCTGCAGCCACATCCGTTAATGCCTTGGAAGTTTCAGCATCAAAATCACTCCAAGAAATAGCTTCGCCTCCTTTTTTTGGCCCTTGCACCCTTAAACTATCATATAAGCCCAAAACAGAAGCATGTACCCTAGCATTTGCACTACCATTAGTAGCTGCCATTGCATTATTTTCTATTTTGATTGGACGACCTTCTCGAGTTTTTACTAAAACACTTGCAAAATCAAAACCATCTGCAATCGTAGTTGCATAATAGTTAGCAACACCAGGAATAATTTCCGTAGGCTGCACTACATAAGGAATTGATTTTTTTACTGGCCCCTCACATGCCGCTAATGAAGCCGCTGCTGTGGTAAAACCAACATACTTTAAGAAATCACGACGTGTTGTAGATGTAGACTCTAAAGTCTCCTTGTCTCCTAAGAATTCATCGGTAGGAATCTCCTCTACAAATTCGTTTTGTTTTAGCGTCTCAACAATAGAGCTGTTTTCGTTTAGCTCTTCAACACTTTTCCAGTATTTCTTGTTTGATGACATATTTTTACTAGTTATTAGTTGTTAGTCATTAGTTCTTAGAATTACTTCTAAACTAAAACTGTTTCTTTTTTATTAATAATGGCATTTCCCACATTCCAGACCTCCCATTTGGGCTGCTGTTAAATTCTCAACGCCATACTTCTTAGACAATTCTTCATGAATCTTCTCATAATACGCATTGTCTTTTACAGCAACATTGGTCTCTCTATGACAATTTATACACCATCCCATAGTTAATGGCGCATGCTGATACATCACTTCCATTTCCTCTACTGGTCCGTGACACGTTTGACATTCAACACCAGCAACCGTAACGTGTTGTGAGTGATTAAAATATGCGAAATCTGGTAAGTTGTGAATTCTAACCCACTTTACAGGTTTTGTTTCTCCTGTATATTTTTGATTTTCATCATCCCATCCTACTGCTTCGTAAAGTTTTTTAATCTCTGCATTATAATCGATACCATATTCGCTTAAACCTTCTTGTTGTGTTTCATCTGCAACTTGGTAGATTGATTTGTGACAGTTCATACAAACATTTAAAGAAGGAATTCCTGAATGCTTACTTACTCTTGCGGATGAGTGACAATATTTACAATCGATACCATTATCTCCTGCATGGATTCTGTGAGAGTAATGAATGGGTTGCACAGGTTCGTAACCCTGATCTACACCAATTTGTGATAAATAACCGTAAACAAAATACGCACTAGATAGCAAGAAAAAAATCGCCACTACAATCATTAAAAACTGATTTTGCACAAATGCTTTCCATAGCGGTGTTCTCTTAGTTGCTTCTGGCAACTCTATACCTTGCGCTGAAGCAAAACGGCGTAGTGTTTTATTTACTAAATATAATCCCGCTGCTAATAATATGAATAGGATAGCTAGAGCCCCAAGAATTATCTCATTTGAAATACCGCCAGAATTACCTCCTGAACCTCCTTCTGGAGTCACTGCCACAGCAGCTGCAACAGGCGCTTTTTTCTCTTCAGCGGTATACGCAAGAATATTATCAATGTCGGCATCAGACAACTGAGGGAAGGCGGTCATAGCAGCCCCACCATACTCGTTGTAAATTTTGTTAGCATAGGCATCGCCAGATTTAATCATAGCCGAACTATTTCTAATCCAAGCATAAATCCAATCTCTATCTAGACCTTGCTCTTCTGACAATCTTGCCTCAACATTACGTAATGCAGGTCCTGTCATTTTTTTATCTAGTTGATGACAAGCAGCACAATTTGCGTTAAATAAAGATTTTCCTTTTGCCGGATCTCCTTCTTGAGCCGAAAGAGAGAATGTAAATGCTAATAATACAATTAAGCTCGTGCGAAGAACATACTTGCTTAATTTACGGTGAATCACCTGTTTCATATTGTTAGTTATATTAACTTCTAAATTTTGGTATGATTTTTTCATTAAAAACACTGAAAAAACACAGTCATAAAACCTCAGGCAAAAGTAATACTTAAAGTCGATTCCCAAAATGTTAGGGAACTGTTAATTGCTAATTTAGAGGGATTCTAAATAAAAAAATGACCAATGTTTTCGTTTATGTCGTATATATTTGCGATATGACAATTAAAAACTAATTACAATGAATTTAAAAAGCGTTTATTTATCAGCTCTTTACGTCGTTTTCTCTTTTTTTATTGGTAACGCCCAAGAAGGGCATGTAACGATAAATCAAGATAAGCGTATTACAGATCTTCTTGAGTTAAAGAAGGAAATGAATAAGGATGAAACTAGTCCTAAACGTTATAAAATTCAAATTTATTCTGGGAATAGGAATGGTGCAAAAAACGCGCAAAATGATTTTGCAGAAGCTTTTGGCGATTGGCGCCCTGTAATGCATTACGAACCACCAAATTTTAAAGTTTGGGTTGGTAATTTTACCACACGTATGGAAGCCGATAGAGCCTTAAAACGTGTAAAACGGAAATTTCCTGCCGCCTTTATCTTTAAGCCCAAGAAAAAGTGATCCTATAAAAAAAGCGAACCTAAAAAGTTCGCTTTTCTTTTGTTTTACTTAAGTTTCTTCTTTACTTCAACTTCATGGAAGGCTTCAATGATATCCCCTTCTTTTATATCGTTGTAATTCTTGACTTGCATACCACAATCATATCCTTTTGAAACTTCCTTAACATCATCCTTAAAACGTTTTAATGATGCCAATTCTCCTGTGTGTACTACAACACCATCACGTATTAAACGTATTCCTGAGTTTCTGAATATTTTTCCGTTAGTAACCATACAACCTGCAATACTTCCAATTTTAGACACCTTAAACACTTGTCTGATTTCGGCAGTACCTGTAACTTCTTCTTTAAGCTCTGGAGACAACATACCTTCCATAGCGTCTTTAAGATCGTTAATTGCATCATAAATAATAGAGTATGTTCTGATATCGATTTCTTCTTTATCAGCAATATCTCTGGCATTTCCAACGGGCCTTACATTAAATCCAACAATAATGGCATCGGAAGCAGATGCTAGCAACACATCACTTTCTGTAATGGCTCCAACGCCTTTGTGAAGAATGTTTACTTGAATTTCTTCAGTAGACAATTTCTGGAACGAATCTGTTAATGCTTCTACTGAACCATCCACATCTCCTTTAAGTATGATATTTAATTCTTGGAAATCACCAAGTGCAATACGACGCCCAATTTCATCTAGTGTAATATGACGTTGTGTTCTAACAGATTGCTCTCGCTGTAATTGCGAACGCTTTGCAGCAATCTGCTTCGCTTCACGTTCATCTTCAAATACATTAAATTTATCTCCTGCCTGTGGTGCACCATCCAAACCGAGTATGGATACTGGTGTGGAAGGTCCTGCTGCTTTAATATCTTTGCCACGCTCATCATGCATCGCCTTTACCTTACCACTATGCTGACCTGCTAATACATAATCGCCAACACGTAGCGTACCTGCCTGTACTAAAATAGTAGACACATAACCTCTTCCTTTATCTAGGAAAGCCTCCACAACTGTTCCCACAGCTGGTTTATCTGGATTTGCTTTTAACTCCAGAAGTTCTGCTTCTAACAACACTTTTTCTAATAACTCAGGCACTCCTGTTCCAAATTTGGCAGATATATCGTGAGATTGGATTTTACCTCCCCAATCTTCTACCAATAAGTTCATGTTAGCTAAACCTTCCTTGATCCTGTCTGGATTGGCATCTGGTTTATCTATTTTATTTATAGCAAACACAATAGGGACTCCTGCTGCCTGTGCATGGGAAATCGCCTCTTTTGTTTGCGGCATAATATCATCATCTGCTGCTGCAACAATAATTGCTATGTCTGTTACTTGGGCTCCACGTGCACGCATTGCTGTAAACGCTTCGTGACCTGGTGTATCTAAAAATGCTATTTTTTGTCCGCTTTCTAATGTTACGCCATAAGCACCAATATGCTGCGTAATACCACCAGATTCTCCAGCAATCACGTTTTCTTCACGGATGTAATCCAATAACGAAGTTTTACCATGATCTACATGCCCCATTACTGTAACTATTGGCGCACGAGATTTTAAATCCTCTGGCCTGTCATCCTCTTCTACAATAGCCTCTTCAATATCAGCAGTTACAAATTCTACTTGGTATCCAAACTCTTCAGCAACGATAGAGAGGGTTTCAGCATCTAAACGTTGGTTCATGGTTACCATCATCCCTAAAGACATACATGCAGAAATAATTTCTGTAACCCCTACATTCATCATAGTTGCTACCTCACTTGCTGTAACAAACTCTGTTACCTTAAGAACTTTACTTTCTGCAGCTTCTGCTTGTAATTCTTTTTCTGTTTGATCTCTATGTTGATCTCTCTTCTCTCTACGATATTTTGCTCCTTTACCCTTTGAAGATTTACCTTGTAATTTCTCAAGTGTTTCGCGTACTTGTTTTTTTACATCTTCTTCACTAGGTTCTTCTTTTACAACATTACGACGTCCTTTTCCTTTAAATCTATCATTATTACGGTTACCTCCTCTCTGGTTATTACCGCCTTGCCCTCCACTAGGACCCGCTTTACTAATACGACGTCTTTTCTTTTTGTTTGCATTGCCAGTTGAAGCTCCTCCTTCTTTTTTCTCCTCTTTTTTCTTCTTTGGCTTATTAAATTGGGATAAATCTATTTTATCCCCAGCAATTTTTGGCCCTGTAAGTTTTTGGTATTGCGTTTTTACCTTCTCTTCAGGTGTAACCAATTCGTCATCAACAATTACTTGTTTTGGCTTTTCCTTTTTCTCTGACTTTACCTCTTCTTTCTTAACTACAGGCTCTTTTTCCTCTACTTTTACTGGCTCTTCTTTTGCAGGTTCTTCTACAACTTCTTTGGCAACAGGTTCTTCTTTAACTTTTTGTTTCGGTTCTAAATCTATTTTACCAACAGTTTTAGGACCAGAAAGCGTTGAAGAAGCCTTAACAACCTCAGCTTTTTCTATAGCTTCTTGAGCTTTTTGCTTTTCCTCCAGCTCTTTTTCACGTTTAATACGTAAATCTTCCTTTTCTTTTAGCTTAGCTTCACTAACTTCTTGGGACCTCATCTTCTTATTAGCATCCGTCTCAAATTCATCTGAAAGCACATTATATGTTTCTTCAGAAATTTTTGTGGTGGGACGCTTCTCTATTTCTATGCCTTTGGAATCTAAAAATTCCACAGCACGGTCTAAAGAAATATTTAGTTCTCGTAAAACTTTATTTAATCTTATTGTTTCAGCCATAAATTGCCTTTAAAATCTCAAATATACTATAATACCGCTACTGATAAAACTTCTTTTAAATTTCAGTTGGTATTAATCTTCGAATTCTTCTTTTAGAATTCTAATAACATCATTTATTGTTTCCTCCTCTAAATCTGTTCTTTTCACTAAATCGTCTACATCCTGCTCTAGAACACTTTTAGCGGTATCTAATCCTGCTTTGCTAAACTCTTGGATGATCCATTCTTCTATTTCGTCTGAGAACTCTGATAATTCTACATCTTCTTCAGCACCTTCTCTAAATACGTCTATTTCGTAACCTGTTAATTGTCCTGCCAAACGAATGTTGTGTCCGCCTCTACCAATAGCCTTACTTACTTCTTCTGGTTTTAAAATTACCTCTGCGCGCTTGCTTTCCTCATCAATTTTAATAGAAGTAACACGTGCTGGACTCAATGCTCTTGTAATGAATAATTGTAAGTTATTCGTATAATTGATAACATCAATATTTTCGTTACCCAACTCACGAACAATACCATGAATTCTGGAACCTTTCATCCCTACACAAGCCCCTACAGGATCTATTCTATCATCATAAGAATCCACGGCTACTTTGGCTTTTTCTCCTGGGATCCTTACTACTTTTTTAATGGTTATTAATCCATCAAACACCTCTGGAATTTCCTGCTCGAATAATTTTTCTAAAAACACAGGTGAGCTCCTAGACATGATTATTGTTGGCTTAGCACCTTTGAGCTCTACACTATCTATAACACCTCGTACATTATCTCCTTTTCTAAAGAAATCTGATGGTATTTGTCTATCTTTTGGCAATACTATCTCATTTCCTTCATCATCTAACAATATCACTGCACGATGACGGATATGGTGTACTTCTGCTGTGTAAATTTCGCCGACTAAATCTTTAAATTGCTTATAGATAATTGTATTGTCGTGCTCATGGATCTTAGAAATTAGGTTTTGGCGCAATGCCAATATAGCACGTCGTCCTAAATCTACTAATTTCACTTCTTCAGATACATCTTCCCCTACTTCAAAATCTGGCTCAATCTTTCTAGCTTCACTTAATGAAATTTCTTGGTTTTCATCCCCTACCTCGCCATCGGCAACTACAATACGGTTCCTCCATATTTCTAAATCACCTTTATCTGGATTTACAATAATATCAAAATTATCATCGTCTCCAAACTTTCGTTTTAGGGCGCTTCTAAATACATCTTCTAAAATCGCCATAAGGGTAACACGATCTATTAACTTATCGTCCTTGAACTCTGAAAAAGATTCAATTAACGCAACATTCTCCATAACTCTAATTGAATTAAAATTTAATCATAACTTTTGCTTCTACAATATCTTCGTAAGCCACATTGGCTTGTTTTTTTACAGTAACCTTTCCTTTACCAACGGGCTTAGGTTCTCTGACTTTCCACTCTAAAAGAATAGTGTCTTCTGAGGCTTGGGTTAAAACACCTTCCAATTTCTCTGAGGCGGTTTTAACTTTAAGTGTTCTGTTTATATGTCTTTTATACTGCCTCTTGTTTACCAAAGGCGATGAGGCGCCTGCAGACATCACTTCCAGAGAAAAATCTTGTAATTCCCTATCTAAATTATGCTCAATAGCTCTGCTTAAAAACATGCAGTCTTCTACCAACACGCCATTATCGCCATCAACAATTACTTTAATGTGGTTTGCTGCGTTAACATCAAAATCTATTAAAAATAAATCTGGACGTTCGCCTAATGCATCTTCTAATAAGCTAAAAACCGTATCCTTAAACATTTTAGTATAAAAAGAGGGGACTTTCCGTCCCCTCATAGTTAATTTCGCCTTTCAACGGCGCAAATATAATATATTAAATTGATTTTTAAAGCATTTACGGCTGTTTTTATTAGAGTTTATGTGACTTTGCTTTATCTTTTAAAAAACGCTATCAATTTATCGTTTTTGGTTATTCAGCAATGCCTCAATTTTCGCCACACGTTCTGATAGAATATTGAGTTCCTTATTTTCTTTTTCTAACTTGTCTATCTTACTATTTTGAGCTTCCAATTGTTTCTCTTGTTCTATTGTGTAAAGTGTTAACTCTTCTATTTTTTGTGGTAATTTGAGAATGTTTTTACGATTTTAGTTTATCTTCTAGTTTTTCAAATCTTTCTACTAAAACTTGAAAATTCGGTTCATATTTCTTTGACCTTGTTTATCTATTATATATATGACATCCTAGAAATAGGATTCAATACATATTTATCAGCTTCTTATGGAAAGACCTTGCAATACAGTTACTAAGTTATCAGCTTACTTTTTTTAAATTATTGAATCTAGTGTTGTAACATTAAACTTTAAACTTTTCAAGAGATTTTTTTGTGAAAATCAGGAGGAGTATTATAATGTTGCCTACAATCATATATGTTATAACAAACGGATATACTTTTGATACATAAGTCTTAATGCCAATTATTACAGGATTCACTAAACAAAAAAGCTTCCAATAAAATTGGAAGCTTTCTTAATTAACGTTGGCCTACTAGGGCTCGAACCTAGACTCTTCTGGACCAAAACCAGACGTGTTGCCAGTTACACCATAGGCCAATGTGTTTTTGTGAGCCTGCCTGCTGGCAAAGCAGGTGCAAATTTAGCACAAAGTTTTGTTTGCACAAGATTTTTTTTAGAAAAATAAGCTTTCTATAAACTCAAGTGTTTAAAAAACATATATTACAATATAATCTTCATGAGTGAAAAACGTTAATGTTAAGGGTTATATAATATTTATCGCTGTTTGATATTTATTATTAAATTCGCCACAGCTAACAAACACAGATTTTAGATGATGGATTTTAATTTTAAAAAATGGAACACTATTTTAGGATGGTTCTCTTTTTTAATTGCTTTAATTACCTATAGCTTAACCGTAGAGCCTACCGTAAGTTTTTGGGATGCGGGAGAATATATTTTAACATCATCTAAATTACAGGTAGGGCATCCCCCAGGAGCACCCTTATTCCAAATGCTTGGCGCGTTTTTCTCGACCTTTACTTTTGGAAATAATGAGCTAATTGGATGGATGATGAATATGATGAGTGCCGTAGCTAGTGCTTTTACTATCCTGTTTATGTTTTGGACGATTACCCTACTACTAAAAAAACTGGTAGTACATCTCAATACAGAAAAAGATGCTAAGGATAATACATTGTCAAAATCACAACTTCAAGCCATTTTAGGTAGTGGTTTGGTTGGAAGTTTAGCCTTTGCATTTACAGATTCATTCTGGTTTAATGCGGTAGAAACTGAAGTATACGCCATGGCAACCTTAATCATGTCCTCACTATTCTGGTTGGCCCTACGCTGGGAACAGGATATGAACAAACCACGCGGTAACCGTTGGTTAATATTAATTGCATTTATTATTGGACTATCGTTTGGGGTTCATTTTATGGGGCTTCTTACTATTCCTGTAATTGGACTCATTTATTACTTCAAGAATTACAAAACCATTACCATTCAAAATTTCATTATTGCCAATGTAGTTTCGGTTGCAATTCTGTTGTTCGTATTTAAATTATTGGCTCCAAACATCCTCAAAATTTTCAGTGCTTTTGAGATTTTCTTTATAAACAGTGTTGGCTTACCATTTAATTCCGGATCTATTATAGCTGGTTTGGTATTGGTTGCAGTTATTTTTTATGCGTTGCGTTATTCTCAACAAAAGAACTATGTACATCTAAACACTGGAATACTTTGCGTAACATTCATCATTATTGGGTTTTCCACATGGCTAATGTTACCTATTCGTGCTAATGCCAATGTTGTGATTAATGAAAACAACCCTTCAAGTGCACGTGAACTTTTAGCATATTATAACTTGGAACAATACCCAGAAACACATCTGTTTTATGGGCCGCAGTTTACAGATATGTATGCGTATTTAGATAAAAACAACCCTTATATAGACGATAAACCTAAGTATGAAAAAGATGAAGAAAAGGGCACATACGTTATAGTAAACGATTACAAGGATGCGAAGCAGAATTATAATTCTGATCATGCATCTATATTACCAAGAATGTGGAGTAGTGAGCATGCCGAAAATTATATGAGGTATACTGGGTTTTTAAATTTCTCTGTAAGCCCAGGTCTTTACAAATCTTATTATCGAGGTGCAATTTCGGCAGGAGCCAGTGAAGAACAAGCCAACACTTATGCGCTTAATGAAGTTACCCAATACAAAAGAAAAATAAACGAATTTAAAAATCAAGTTGCGCAGGGTAATGTTGATTATGAAGATTACAATGCTTTTTTGAAAAGGGAACAAAGTAATTTAGATATAGAAAAACCAGACCTAGCCAGTAACATTAGATATTTATTTGAGTACCAATTAGGGTACATGTACTGGCGCTATTTTATGTGGAATTTTGTTGGTAGACAAAATGATATACAGGGTAAATTGGATAATAATGGTAATTGGATTAGCGGTATCAAACCTATTGATGAGTTGCATTTAGGCTTATCGCAAGATAATTTACCGAGCGATGCGTTAAACAATAAAGCCAGAAACACTTATTATTTTCTACCCCTTATCTTGGGTCTTATAGGTATGTTTTTTGTGTTAAACTCTGATAAAAAACTATTTTGGGTAATGTTAGTATTTTTCCTGTTTACAGGACTAGCCATTCAAGTATACACAAATGTTCGTCCTTTTGAACCTCGTGAGCGTGACTATTCAGTAGTTGGCTCTTTTTATGTATTTGCCTTATGGATTGGTATTGGGGTATATGGCATATACCATGCTTTAAAAGATAAGCTTCCAAAAACAGTAGCCGCCCCAATTATTACAATTGTATGCTTAGTGCTTGTTCCAGGATTATTAGCAGCAAATAATTGGGATGATCACGATCGTTCTGGCAAGTACACAGCCCAGGCCATGGCTAGGAAATATCTAGATTCTTGTGCTGAAAATGCTATACTGTTTACCATTGGTGACAATGATACTTTTGCGCTCTGGTATGCACAGGAAATTGAAGGCTATCGTACCGATGTTAGAGTAGTAAATACCAGTTTATTTCAAACAGACTGGTATATAGATCAAATGAAACGAAAGGCTTATGAAAGTGACCCTATTCCATCTCAGCTAGAGCATAAAGATTATCTCTATGGTGCTAACGATTACGTTAGGATAGAACCTCTTACCCAAGATACCATAAGTTTAAAATATGCTTTAAATTTTATTCAGGATGATGCTCCCAAAACCAAGTATAAATATTTAATGGAAAAGCAAGGTTACGACATTAGCAATGTTAGAGCCCAAGATTTAAACTCTAATTATTTATTTACTCGTAACGTTCGTATTGATGTTAACAAAAATAATGCGCTAAAAAGCGGTATTGTTAAAGCTAAAGACGCCGATAAAATTGTACCTTTTATTGACATCTCCATAAAAGGCGGTGCTATATACAAAAACCGTTTATTGATGCTAGATGTAGTTGCTAATAACGAGTGGAAACGTCCTATATATTTTACTGGAGGTAGCTTTGGGGATGATGATTATATTTGGATGAAAGACTACTTACAACTTGATGGTATGTGTTATAAACTTGTACCCATTAAAACCCAAGTTGACAGGGCAAATCCTTTTGATATGGGACGAATTGATACAGACTTGATGTACGAAAAAGTGAAGACATGGAATTGGGGTAATAGCGGTAGTCCTGATATTTACCATGATCCTGAAACACGTAAAAACTCTATTACTTACCGAGGTAATTTAGCACGATTAGTTGAAGAGCTTATTAATGAAGAGGAACTAGAAAAAGCTGAAGAAGTAGCAGATATTGCCATGAATAATATGCCTGTGGAATATTTTGGATATTATACCTTGCTTGAACCTTACATAGGTGCTTATTACGAAGTAGACGCAAAAGAAAAAGCAAGAGACTTATATTTTAAAGTGAGTAATAAGTACCAAGAAAATTTAACGTATTATAGCGGCTTATCGCAAGATAACCAAGAGCGTTTGTTTGAAGATATTTATATTGATATTCAACGTTATAAAGGTTTGATTGATGTATTGGCCAACTATGATGAAGAATTAGCTGAAAAAGAAAAAGATATTTTTAACAACTATCTTAGGTTGTTCAACTTTTATGGAGAGGAGGATGAAGCTGATGTGAAAAGTATCGATGAAGATATCGCTAATGACAGTGCTACAACCATTGAAGCAGTAGATTAAATACTGGCAAAATTATGCCTTTTACGCCTGTAAAGACACCTAAAGTTGTAAAGTCCTTATTTCCAAATTATATCTGGAATATCGATACTTTACAAAAAGACATCTACCTTACTTTTGATGATGGTCCCACACCCGAAATTACTCAATGGACACTAGATACGCTTGCCAAATATAATGCTAAAGCTACGTTTTTCTCTATTGGGACGAATATAGAAAGGTATCCCAATATTTTTCAGGATATCTTAAAAGAAGGACATAGTATTGGCAACCACACGCAGCATCACATAAAAGGTTGGAAAACAAAAACTAAAGCGTACTTAAAAGACATTGAAAAAGCCCAGACAATAATTAAATCTAATATCCTAAATTCAGAATTCAGAATTCAGAATTTATTCCGTCCACCCTATGGCAAAATCACGCCCAAACAAGGTAAAGCACTCCTAGAAAAAGGTTACAATATTATCATGTGGGACGTATTATCTTATGATTGGGATAAAACAGTTACAAAAGAAGATTGCTTAAACAATGTAATTTCAAAAACACAAAATGGAAGTATCGTTGTGTTTCATGATAGTTTAAAAGCTTCAAAAAACATGCAATATGTGCTTCCTAAAGTTTTAAAACATTATACCGAAGCAGGATATCAGTTTAAGAGTTTAAATACTTTTTAACGAAGAGTTTACTGATTAGTCTATAGTTAAGTTTATCAGAAAAAAATTATAAATTCGTTTAACGTCGTATAATAAGTCATTAAAACAACACATATCCTCTAAAGTTAAACGAACCTCTCCAAAAAACACAACAACTTAGTCTAGAAAAGATTTTAGTACACATGGCTATATTAGGGATTGAGTAGTGAGAACAGACCAACAAGACCTATGTGGGCAACCACCCCGAAAAGCATGACAGGTAACTAAAAAATATAAAATATAGGACTACATATAATCCTGTACGATTTCAATTAAGGCATTGGCATCTTGCTCGCCACTTTGGCGCCATTTCATTTCGCCATCTTTGTAGATAATTAAAGTGGGTAACCCTTTTACACGGAGTGCCTCTGATAGTTCTTGATTCTTTTCAACATCAATTTTAATGACTTTAGCCTTATCTCCTAGGGCTGCTGCAACATCTCGAAGAACAGAATGCATGGCAATAGACTGTTCGTTCCATTCTGCATAAAAATCGAACAGAACGGGAACTTCGACATCTATTAGTTCTCCAAATTTTGACATATTTTTAATGTTTTAGTGAAACATCATATACAAATCTCATAGATTTTAATACCAAGAATCTACTTTTTTCGATAGGCTGAGTCTGACTTTATTGATAAAAATAACAAATTTTTACAGTAAATATAACATTTCCATGTAATTACACACTATGTGTATCCTTTTTAAGTTCTATCACAGTTATTTCTGGCCAAATTCCAACACGTCCAGGAAAACCTAAATACCCAAAACCTCTGTTTACATTTATATACTGACCTAGTTCTTGATAAATACCAGCCCAATATTTATAACGCCATTTTACAGGACTCCATTTAAACCAACCAGGAATTTCAATACCAAACTGCATGCCGTGGGTATGCCCACTTAATGTTAAGTGATAGTGATAATCATCATTAATCACTTGTTTTTCCCAATGTGACGGGTCGTGACTCAACAGTATTTTAAAATCTTTTGCATCAATGTTTCGGGATGCTTTTTTTAGGTCTCCCGCTTTTTTAAAGCCTCCAGCTCCCCAGTTTTCAACACCTATTAAAGCTATTTTTTCTCCGTTTTTTTCTATATACCTACTTTCATTTAAGAGCACATCAAATCCTATTTTCTTTTGAATTTGCTTTAAGTTCTCCAAGTTTTTTTGCTTTGCTTCTGTGGACTCCCATCTTATATAATCACCATAATCGTGATTCCCTAGAACGGAATACAAGCCATCTTTAGCTTTGAGTTTTTTAAATATATCCAGGTAAGGTTCCATTTCTTTGGCTTCATTATTAACCATATCGCCAGTAAACAAAATGACATCGCTCTTTTGTTCGTTAATTAAATCTATAGCGTAAGACACCTTATCCATATTATCAAAACTACCAGAATGCACATCGCTAATTTGCGTAAGCTTATATCCATCAAAAGCATCAGGCAAATCCTTAAATGTTAATGTATAGTTTAACACTTTAAAGTTGTATTTGCCTTTATAAACACCATAAAGAATAGCACCAAAAGGGATGGCTGCAATACCTAAAGCTATTTTAGAAATAAAGGTTCTGCGAGAGGGCATATATTTTACACCTGTGTTTGATCCCTCTGTAAAATATCGAAATAAAGCTTGGGGTACTCTAAAAATATCCTCGGCAAACATAAGCCCCAATATTATCATTTTAGGCACCAAAAAAGCGATGAGAAAAGCAAACGCATAAGCCTGAGGATTCCCAAAATCGCCTCTATTTATACCATAATACTGATATACAAAATTTCCAATTACCAACAGTGCTATACCCCAATACAACACACTAAGCCATACATTTTTGGATATGGTACGAAACGCCTGAAATGCATATACATCTACAGCTATGAGAATGAGCAAGAAAATAATCCAGCGAAGCATAGTTTTTTTGCTGTAAAGATACTGATTAAAACACCTTAAAATCTTATGATAATGTTAATGGTTGTTGTTTTTACTACTTTTAAAAGTATAGATTAATTAACAGATATTTCATCTATAAATGTCCATGCCTTGTTACCTGCGCCTTGCTTACCATTGGGTATTATACCATAACTTTCAACATACATTTTAATACGTTTTGCCTTTAACCCCTTCATATTGGTTACTGTTTTTAAAGTATGTTTAGATGTAAGTTTCTTGTTTTGTAATGTAATTGGTTTTAAATCAGTAATAGCATTTCCGTTTGCATCAAATAATCTATAATGAATACTTTTGGGGATGTAAATCCATTGACCGTTACCCTCATAAAACCTTGTTTGAATAGAGTTGATTTCTTTTTCCTTTGTTAAATCTATTGTAATTTCAAAATCCTCCCCTTCAAACCCTAGCCACTCTTTATCCCCATATCTTGAACTGCTCCCATCTATACCATTAATTAAACCTTCTGCACCACTTCCTGAATATGCCTTGTGGGGACTTTTATCTATTTTTATTTTAGCTCCCACTGCCTTATGGTAATTTATATATTGCTCAAAAGGCTTACCTATTTGTTCTTGATTATCGTAAACCACAGCTCGTAATGTTGTACTTTTTTCAATTGGTATTTTTCCTTTATAATTTTCTGACTTTAAACTAGGATTACTTCCATCCAAAGTGTATTTAATCGTCTTATCCGCCATTAAAGTTTCCAGTACATAATACGCTTTATCATTCATGATTACCATATTACCTTCAATATCGTAAAGATGATTTGCATAATTAATATCTAGCGCTGTTAAGCGTTTATTAAACTGTTCTAAACGCTTCGTGAAATCTTTATAATTCTTATGTTCTTGCTTGGTCCAAACTACCTCGCTCATTGCTATTATCCTAGGAAACACCATATATTCTACTTTATCTTCAGAAGGCATATATTCGGTCCAAACATTACCTTGTGCCCCAAGTACAAATTTTAATTCTTCTTTATTTAACGCTTCTGGAATGGGGTTATAATTATATACTTTTTCTAATGGCAAAAAACCGCCAATGGCCAATGGCTCATTTTCGTTATCTGATTGATAATAATCAAAATAGCAATGGGATGTTGGTGTTAAAATTACATTGTGTCCAGATTTTGCGGCCTCTACAGCTCCACTTGTACCCCTCCAAGACATTACTGTAGCATTAGGAGCTAACCCTCCTTCTAGTATTTCGTCCCAGCCAATAATTTGACGTCCTTTGCTATTAAGATATTTTTCTATTCTAGAGATAAAATAGTTTTGTAATTCGTGAACATCCTTGAGATTGTTATCTGCCATAAACTGCTTGCAGAATACACTATTTTCCCATCTTACTTTGGGGGTTTCATCGCCTCCAATATGAATATATGTACTTGGAAACAACTCTAACACTTCATCTAAAACATCTTCTAAAAAATTAAACACATTTTCTGTTGGGCAATACACCTCTTCAAAAACACCCCATTTTTTTGGCACCTCAACCCGTTTTCCTGTACATCCTAATTCAGGATAGGCTGCAATTACAGCTTGACTGTGCCCTGGCATTTCTATCTCGGGGATAATGGTAACAAACCTACTTTTAGCATAAGCTACTATCGTTTTTATATCTTCTTTACTGTAAAAACCTCCATATCGTTTTTCATCAAATTTATGGGGCGTATCGTTGTAATGTCCTATTAATGTACCATCCCTAAACGAGGATATTGTATTAAGTTTTGGATACTTTTCTATTTCGATACGCCAACCTTGGTCGTCTGTTAAATGCCAATGAAATGTATTCATTTTTAGCATAGCTATTGCATCAATATATTGTTTTATAAAATCTACAGAATACATATGACGAGACACATCTAGGTGCATACCGCGATATTTAAAGCTTGGACTATCGCTTATGTCCAAACACGGAATATTGATACGCTTTTTACTATTGCTTTTCTTTTCAAACGATACAGGAAGCAGCTGCCTTAAGGATTGTACTGCATAAAAAGCCCCTTGATCGGATGACGCCTTTATTAGAATTTGGTTTGGAGTTATACGTAATGTGTAACCTTCCACAGGTATGGAAGCATCATCTTGAAATATGATGCCATTACCCTGTTTTAAGTTAATGCCATTACCGTTAACAATATATGTTTTTAAAAATTTTGCGCTCTGCGAAAACTTGGTGTCGAAAGACAGCCCGGTTTTCTCATCTAAAATAAATACAGATTCCTTAGTTTTAACAAGTGATGGTTGTGGAATAATGCCACTAAACGTATTAGGTGTATGTCCCTCTTCATATTTACAATTAAAAGAAGTAACCATTAAAAAAAATAATACCAACCTTAAATACATATAAACCATTTAGTTGCGTTTACACCAAAAATACAAATCTTTTTATCCCATTTCGAGGGCAAATAGCTTTTTACGAATACTTAGATGACGAATACCATAGTAAAACCATACTTCCGTCTAAAAAAACAATACGGTTTAGGGAAAAAAGACGATATTGACCATTATTTATTCTAAATAAACCTAACTAACACTTTAAAAAATGACAAATCAAAATAACAAATCAGCTTTAGCTACATTAGTTACAGTATTCTTCTTCTGGGGCTTTATTGCTGCTTCTAACGGTGTATTCATTCCTTTTTGCAAAACCTATTTTAATATCGACCAGTTTCAATCACAGTTAGTTGATTTTGCATTTTACGGTGCCTATTACATAGGAGCATTATTGCTATTTGTACTTTCCAGTGCTGTAAAAAGAGATATTTTAAATAACTGGGGGTATAAAAACGGTATTGTGTATGGTTTATTGTTATCAGCGATTGGTGCGTTTATAATGTTTCCTGCGACTTCTGGGGCAGAACAAGGGCAAACAGCTATTTTCTATTTTGTACTTATCGTGCTATTTATTGTTGGTTTGGGCTTTTCGTTACAGCAAACTGCCGCAAACCCTTTTGCTATTGCTTTGGGCGACCCAAAAACAGGTTCCCATCGCTTAAATTTAGCCGGTGGCATTAATTCTTTTGGAACAACTATTGGTCCTGTGGTAGTAAGCTTAGTAATATTTGGGTCTGCCTCTTGGTCTACTAGTGAATTGGCTAGCATGATAAAGAATAACGAGATTACTTTAATTACGGTACAATGGCTTTATGTAGGTGTGGGATTATTGTTTTTACTCGCCGCAGCTTTATTCTATTTTTCAAAAAAATTACCTGCTTTAAAATCTGATACCGCTTTTGAACCTGCTAATAAAGCTAGGAATTTATTAATTATACTAACGCTTATCATCATAGTCTGCTTTGGTTATATTTTTAGCACATATTCTGGGAATTCTATTGCAACAGAAGATTTAGAACAAAAGCGTTTAGTAGTGCTTTTTGTTACTCTTTTTACTGTAGTAGCCGCAATTTTTATTGCAAACTCTAGTGCTGCCAAAAAACCTGAGGGCTGGGGTGCCATGAAATATCCGCAACTGGTTTTAGGGATGTTAGCCATATTTACTTATGTGGGTGCAGAGGTAACCATAGGAAGTAATTTAGGCGAACTGTTAAAGAAAGCAGTGGGAGATTCTGGATTAAATGGTATAGGACTACCCGTTTTAAATGATTCTGAATTGGGCAAATACATTTCACTCTACTGGGGTGGTTTAATGATTGGTCGTTGGGTTGGTGCCATTACAGTTTTCAACCCAAGCAAGGGGTTAAAAAAAGCATTACTCATCATTGTTCCATACATCGCACTTGGTGTTATTGTTTTGGTAAATTCTATAAAATATGTGTTTACTACTGATGAAATTCTATTCTTCTCAATATGTATCGCTGTACAAATTCTTGGATTTTTCTATGCTAAAGATAATCCTGTAACCACATTAAAAACTTTTAGTTTATTAGGAGGAATAGCCATGTTAATTGGTTTATTTTCGTCTGGAAATATAGCTTTATTTGCATTTTTATCTGGTGGACTATTTTGCTCTATTATGTGGCCTTGTATTTTTACATTGAGTATTGCTGGTTTGGGAAAATACACATCCCAAGGATCGGCGTTTTTAGTAATGATGATTCTTGGTGGTGCTATTATACCGCCAGTACAAGGAAAATTAGCTGATGTTTTTAGTATTCAATCTTCCTACTGGATTGCAGTATTCTGCTTTGTTTATCTTATATTCTATGCGTTTAGAGCTAAAACTGTTTTAGACAAGCAAAATGTAACTTATTAAGATTATATTTTTGTGGTTGTAGATTAAGTAATGTCTATGTTAAAACACACTTTAATTACCTTATTTGTAGCAATTGTTTTTTCAAACCTATCTGGTCAAGAAATGAATTTTTACCATTATGGATTAGATGATGGTATATCACAAACAACGATTAGGTCTATTTTAAAAGATTCGAATGGATTTTTGTGGATTGGTACACAAGAAGGCTTAAATAGATTTGATGGTACTACTTTCAAAATCTACAAAAGCGAAAAAAATAATGCTTCAAGTATTTCTGGTAATTATATAAATGCACTTATTGAAGATGATGATGGTAATATTTGGATTGGTACTAACAATAATGGTATATGTATTTACAATCCTAATATAAATAGTTTTAAAACCACTGCTATAAGTAAGGGTAAATGTAACAGTTTATCTAAAACTGCTAGTGGTATGATTATAGCCACTATCTTGAATAAGGGCATAGTTATTTTCGATAAAAACGGCACAATACACAAATCAGAAAAAATTATTAGATCAAATAAAAAATCACAATATAGTGCCTCCTTCGCCAATGGTAATGATGTGTGTATAGGTACGTTAGATGGTCGCCTATTTACTGCTGAAATAACTTTAAACCATAAACCAACTTTTAAAGAGATAGATTTAGGCAAAGCTTTAGTAAGCATAAATACTTTATTTGTAAAAAACCATACTATTTTTATAGGTACTACAAATGGTTTGTTTGTTTTCAATACCATTGAGAACAAACTTTCTAAAATAGTATTAGAAAAAGAAATACAGCTGAATGAAAATCTAAATATCTCATCAATAGACGCATATAACAATACGTTTTACATAGGCACTTTTAATGGGCTTTTTATTGCTAAAGGGTTTAATGAAGAAACTGGCAAATTCAAAGATGTTGTAGTTTACAAAGCCAAACAAAAAAACACTAATTCTATTACTTCAGATCGTGTTCACGATACCTTTACAGATGGAAAAATGCTATGGGTTGGTACTCATAATCTAGATGTAACTACATCAACAGAACCTGTATTTAAAACTATTAATACAACATCAAATATTGCACTTAACAATGCATTCATTTTATCTTTTGCTAAAAACAAAGATTATACTTTTGTAGGAACACGTAAAGGAATTAATTGTATCGATTCCAACCAAAATGCCATTTACATTACAAAAGAAAACACTAATAACGCATTAGCATTTAATGTAATTAGAGGGATGGCTATAGACCATAAAAACTATTTATGGGTTGCAACATTAAAAGGACTTTCTATCATAGACCTTAATAACTTTAACCCTAGTCAACCCAAAATAATAAGTTTATTTAATACTATCGAGGATAATACATCCTTGAGCAATGATGCTACAAGAGGCGTATATGTTGACCACAAAGGCAGTATATGGATTATGACATATGGCGGTGGCGTTAATAGATTTACTGGAAACATACAAGCTAAAAGCTTCACTTTTGATCATTATAAAGTTGATGCTAATTCAAACGCAATCAGTTCAAACTTCACTTATAATATGTCTCAAGATAGCAATTTAAACTATTGGATTACTTCTGAAAATGGACTTAATAAGCTACAATTTGAAGACATCAATTACAAAAAACCTAAGTTTACAAATTACTTTAACATAGATAATGATAACACAAGCCTTAGTAATAATACAACATTACATACGTGGCATGATGCAGATAAAACCTTATGGATTGCTACCCAAGAAGGTCTTAACAAGTTTAACACTACAAGTAAAACCTTTAAACGCTATGAAAAAGCACAAGGCTTAACCAATACAGTGGTCTATAGTATTACAGAAGATGTAGATCGTAATTTATGGCTCACTACCAATGGTGGTCTTTTTAAGTTTAATAAATTAACTGAAGAGTTTACAAACTATAACCAACGCGATGGTATTCAAGGCAGAGAGTTTAACCTTGGTGCACATTTATACGATAAAGAGACCAGCAATATTTATATTGGAGGTGTTAAGGGATTTAATATTTTTAATCCGAAAAGAGTTTCAGAGCTAGACGTCCCCGGAAACCTTACATTCACGTCTCTTCGAATTAAGGACGAAGAGATAAATTCCTTAAGTCACCCAGAAATTACAAAAAAGAGTATTACAAAAACTAAAGAGATTGTATTAAATCATGATGATTTCCCATGTTATATTAATTTTTCAGATTTAGACCTTAGACCCAATAAAAACAATCAATTTATATATGCATTAAATGATAACCAATGGAATGAACTAAGAAACTCCAAAGAACTCCAGATATTAAGTTTACCTAAAGGACTAAATCAATTAAAAATACAAGGGAAGTCACGTAATAAGATTTGGAACAAGCCACCTTTAGAGTTAAGAATTAAAGTTATTCCACCATGGTATCAAAGTAATATTGCTTACGCTTTTTACATTCTAACATTTTTATTTTTGGCTTATATATTCTACAGGTTAAGCTTGCAACGGCAAATTGCAAGACAAGAATCTAAACGTTTACAAGAATTAGACACCCTAAAATCTCGCTTTATTACAAATATTACTCATGAGTTTAGAACACCTCTAACCATAATAAATGGTTATTTAGATAATTTAAAAGAGGAGGGGTCAAGTAAAGAGGATATTAAAACATCATTAGAAACCATAGAGCAAAACAGTAATAATTTACTGGATTTAGTAAACCAAATGCTAAATTTAGCTAAGCTCGAAAAGAAACAGCTCAATACCAATCTTATTCAGAATGATATCGTAACTTATACGAATCATATTGTGGATAGCTTTCTAAACATTGCTTCTGATAAACTCATAGCGTTAAAATTTAATTCAAAGCCAGATAAAATAATCATGGATTATGATGCCGAAAAATGGCGTCAAATACTCACTAACCTCATTTCTAATGCATTAAAATTTTCACGTCAGCAATCAGAATTAACAATCAATCTTGAAAAACTAAATAATAAAACTCTACGATTGGAAGTGATAGATCAAGGTTATGGAATTTCAGAAGAAGAATTACCTTTTATTTTTGATCGTTTTTACCAAATAGAAAATGCTGATCAAAAAGTATCACAAGGTACAGGAATTGGTTTAGCATTAACTAAAGAATTGGTAAAACTTTTTAAAGGTAAAATTGAAGTACATTCTAAGTTGGGGCAAGGTTCTACATTTACAATAACATTACCTATTACAAATAATGAGGAACTAAAAGATCCAAGTATTAATACCAAAAAAACAACTATTGGTCCGGTAGTACCTCAAATTGATGCTATTATTGCAAACGAAGATGCTAATAGTGTGCTTATTGTAGAAGACAATACCGATATGGCACGTTATATAGCCTCTTGTTTAAAACCAGATTATAAAGTTACAGTTGCAAAAGATGGCAAAAAAGGCTTAGAACTTGCTACAAAACAAATCCCAGATATTGTGATCACTGATGTTATGATGCCTATCATGGATGGTTTTGAACTTACACAAAAACTGCAATCTAATAACAATACAAATCATATTCCTATAATAATGTTAACCTCAAAAGCCATGCAAGAGGATAAACTAGAAGGAATTACCAGTGGTGCAGATGCTTATTTAACTAAACCTTTTCAAAAACAAGAACTACGTTTGCGTATGCAAATGCTAATTGCAAAACGAAAGAAATTACAAGAACGTTATACCGTTACTAAAATCGTTGAATCTTCATGTGAGCACAACCAACCCACAGATAAAAACCTCATCTTCTTAAATACTACTTTAGATGCTATTCATCAACATATAGAAGACCCTAATTTTGGAGCTAAAGAATTAGCAAAACACATGGCCATGAGCGACTCGCAGCTCTACCGAAAATTAAAAGCCATCTCAAATACTAGTACAGCAATTTTTATTAGGAAAGTCCGTTTGGAAAAGGCCAAAAAACTACTAAAAACCACTGAACTTTCTGTTTCAGAAATCGCATATTCTACAGGATTTAATAATCCCAACTGGTTTAGTAAAGCTTTTAAGGAAGAGTTTGACGGTAGTCCTTCTAATTTTCGTAACTAATTGATTATCAAAATTAAAACTATTGTGTTTTAAAAAGGCATGGCCTTTTAATTTCTTCTATTTGACAAAATACTACCCGCTTTTGAAAAAATAGTCCACTTCAATTTTTCAATTCAAAGATAGATTTGCAAGGCTATTAATCACAAAATTCTATTCGTTATGGGAACCTCAAATATTAAAAAATTCTTTAATGATATTTAAACACCATTGTATCATGTATTCCACTGCATGATACTTATGGTAACACAAAAATATCATGTTTTATTATCAAGTTATCCCGAGGCTTGTGGCTATCAATAAGCTACATACATTGAGAGATTATGGTAAAAACAATCCAAACACTTTAAACCCAAATCAAATATCCACCGATATGCATTTTATGAATATATGTATGAAGAACTATATCATTAATTAAAATGTGAATAAAAAATATCATGAAACACTTCTACCTCATTTTATGTTTAGCTTGTTTACAAATAACTTTTGGTCAACCTGCAAACGACGATTGTGCCAATGCAGAACTAATTACTATAGACACTTCGCTCACATCCTTTACCTTTGAAATCATTGATGCTACAGTCAATAACGAATTAGGATGTACTACCACTGCTGATTATGTTGACGTATGGTACGAATTTACCATGCCGTTTAATGGTAATCTCTATATAAATGGTGTTACCAGTTGGAACAATTTTGCGCTATACGATGCCTGCAACGGTAATGTGATTCAATGCGGAAATAACAATCAATTTATTAGTGGATTAACTAGCGGAACCAATTACAAATTAAGGGTATTTAGAACCGTCGCTCTAGCCAGCAACGGATCTACAAGTTTCGGCATACAAGCATTCGAGGAAGTTACTAATGACACTTGCGCAGCAGCAGAAACTATTACAGTTACAACCGAAGCGTTGACATATGATTTTAACATTGGTGGGGCTGAGGTGCTTAACGAAATTGGATGCGATAGTACAGCGGATTATGTAGATATTTGGTACGAATTTACTATGCCAGTAACTGGTACCCTCTACATAAATGCTGTTACTAGTTGGAACAATTTTACGCTATACGATGCCTGCAATGGCAATAGGATTCAATGCGGAACTAACAATCAATTTATTAGTGGGCTAACTAGCGGAACCAATTACAAATTAAGAGTGTTTAGAACTGTCTCTCTGGCTGACAACGCATTTACAAGTTTCGACATACAAGCATTCGAAGAGGTCACTAATGATACGTGTGCTTCAGCAGAAACTATTACGGTTACAACCGAAGCGTTGACATATGATTTTAACATTGGTGGGGCTGAGGTGCTTAACGAAATTGGATGCGATAGTACAGCGGATTATGTAGATATTTGGTACGAATTTACGATGCCAGTTAATGGTAACCTCTACATAAATGCTGTTACTAGTTGGAACAATTTTACGCTATACGATGCCTGCAATGGTAATGTGATTCAATGCGGAACTAACAATCAATTTATTAGTGGGCTAACTAGCGGAACCAATTACAAATTAAGAGTGTTTAGAACTGTCTCTCTGGCCGACAACGGATTTACAAGTTTCGGCATACAAGCATTCGAAGAAGTTACTAATGATACCTGTGCTACAGCAGAAACTATTACAGTTACAACCGAAGCATTGACATATGATTTTAACATTGGCGGGGCTGAGGTGCTTAACGAAGTTGGATGCGATAGTACAGCCGATTATGTAAACATCTGGTACGAATTTACCATGCCAGTTAATGGTAACCTCTATATAAATGGTGTTACCAGTTGGAACAATTTTGCGCTATACGATGCCTGCAATGGCAATATGATTCAATGCGGAAATAACAATCAATTTATTAGTGGATTAACTAATGGAACCAATTACAAATTAAGAGTGTTTAGAACTGTCTCTCTGGCTGACAACGCATTTACAAGTTTCGGCATACAAGCATTCGAGGAAGTTACTAATGATACGTGTGCTTCAGCAGAAAACTTTACGGTAACCGAAGGCAGTATTACCACTATTAATTTTGAAATTGGTGGGGCAACAGTTAATAATGAAACAGGGTGTACAACTGGAACAAATGAAGACTATGTAGATATCTGGTACAGTTTTGAAATGCCTCTGAATGGCGATATTGAAATTGATGGCAATATTACCTGGAATAATTTTGCCTTTTTCGATGACTGTATGGCCAATAATAGCTTAGCGTGTTTTGAAGAATCTGGAACTGTTACCAATTTGTCAGCAAATAACACCTATTGGATTAGAGTATTTAGAACTATTGATTTGGCAGACAACACGGCAAATACGAGTTTCAATATTTCAATTGCAAATAGCTTAAGTACTACTACTTTTACTAATGCAGATGTTAGGGTTTACCCTAATCCTACGAATGATGTTATAAATATACACTCAAACAAGTCGTTCGACACATTAGAATTATACAATATACAGGGCAAAAAAATAATATCTGTTAAAAGCCAGAATAAGCTATCCATTGGTTCTTTAGAATCAGGAATTTATATATTAAAAATTAAATCCCAACAGAATAAGCAAGTCGTCAAAAGGATTGTTATTAATTAAAAACAACGCTCTATATTTTTTAATAAAATACCCCATAATCTCATGAAAATCAAATTGTTATTATCACTTTTTTGTATCTTATCCTCTCAATTCACAATAGCACAAGTTGGTATAAATACCACTACTCCAAATTCAGCTTTACATATATCTTCAAGTAATCAAGCCACTCCAGCTAATACTGATGGTATTTTAATTCCTAAAATTGATGAGTTTCCAGCTACTAATCCAGGTGTGAATCAAAATGGTATGCTTGTTTTTGTTACTGGTAGTGGTACTCCAGCAGAAGGATTTTACTATTGGGACAATGCTACAACATCATGGATTCCATTTGTTAAACAAATAAACGACCTATCTGATGGAAAATCTGATATTGATGGATCAAATAATGGTTCATCTATATTTTTAGGTATCGGTGCAGGTAATGCTGATGATGCTTCACATAACAGAAATATTGGTATAGGATTAAATGCCTTAAATGATGTTATTGGTAATACAGCTAATCAAGGTGAACAGAATATTGCTATAGGGTTTCAGTCTTTACAATTAAATACTTCTGGTAGTTACAATGTTGCTATTGGTTCATCTACTCTAGACGCAAACACTTCTGGAAGAAATAATACAGCTATAGGACATAATGCTCTAACTAATAACGTTGATGGTTTAAGGAATACCGCTATTGGCTTTGCCACATTAGTTGCAAATACTTCTGGAAGAAATAATTCAGCCATTGGAGGAAATGCACTTAACAGCAATACTTCTGGTTCATCAAATGTAGCTATAGGTGCGTTTTCTTTAGGAGAAAATATATTTGGAATAAACAATTCTTCTATTGGAAACCAATCGCTTAGATTTAACATTTATGGAGATAATAATACTGCTGTGGGAGATTATGCTGGAAGATCGTTAGATGATGACAATGCATCGGATTTAAATAATGATAGAAATGTGTTTATTGGAGCTAATTCAGGAAATTCAGATGTAAATTCATCAAATAATGTATACATAGGATTTGAATCTGGTGGAGGTAATTATGACCCCGAAACCAATACTGGAACTACTGAAAATAAATCGGGAAATGTGTTTATTGGTTATCAATCTGGAATGCAAGAATCTGGAAATAATAAATTATATATTGATAACTCTAGTACTACTGCCCCATTAATCTATGGCGATTTTCAAACCAATAACATTGAAATCAATGGCGATTTAAAGGTGGCTGATCAAAATGTATTTAAATCTGGTAGGTTTACAGCTGCACAAGCAAGCGCATTAACGGCTGTTGATGGAGATTTTATTTATGTAACCTCCACTAATGCTACATTTACAACAATTGGTTTTTGGGGATTTGAAGCTGGCGCTTGGGTAAAACTTTAGTAAAATTTCGATTCAAAACTTGAAATCTATCCTAAAGATTATTTCTCGTTACTGAAATTGATCTACATTTATCTTAAAGAAATTATCATGTCTTTTATCTTTTCTATTTGAGATTTATCTAGTTTACTGTCTGTTTTTGAGTGATTTACGGGAAACCGTACAAATCTTAGCTACCTGATTTATAAGTTTGTAGCTCAACTTAAAAACCCTCTCAAAAATGGAAAAGTTATTGCTATCAAGTATATTATTATTTGCAACATTATTCCTAACAAGTTGTGGTAATTCAATCTCTAAAGATGCCCAAGAAGTAG
This sequence comes from Hyunsoonleella ulvae, assembly GCF_016827605.1. Classification (GTDB taxonomy): domain Bacteria; phylum Bacteroidota; class Bacteroidia; order Flavobacteriales; family Flavobacteriaceae; genus Jejuia; species Jejuia ulvae. Next base: position 969,939 of record NZ_JAEPJQ010000001.1, read on the forward strand.
CAGACCTACAATGCAAAGCAAAAAATCTTCAACTTAAAGCTATTTCAGGCGATACATCAAGCATGGAAGATGCACAAGAATTTATGACTGAAGCTTCTCGTTTGATTCAAAAAATGGATGCTAAATATTCTTCATTAGAAGAAAAACAGAAATTTAAAAAAGCACTTTTAAAAGCATCTGCAAACTGTAACTAAATTCACATTTATGGAGCTTAAAGAAATAGATTACGGCAAAGTAGTTCTAAAAACTCTAGAACTCATTATTGTAAAACCACTAACGTTGCCTTTTAAAATTTTTAAAAATGCATTAATAGCACTATCTAACAGTAAAGCTGACGATTCTGAAGAAAGTAATTTAGCACTGGACTTTCCACTATATATTTGGTTAATCAGCATATTTAATGCACTCATTTTTTTAACCTACCCTGTAGGTATAATAGTTTCAATTATTGCTGGAATGAAATCCCCTTATGGTGGTTTTGGAATCTTTGTAAGTATGCTAGTTGGCACTTATTTCTCGCCCCTATATTTAGGATTAATAAGAGAACTAGCTCAAATATCTTTAAAAGTTTTATTGTACTTAAAAATAATATCTAAAAAATAAATTGATTATGAAAACAAAATATAATCATATAAGTATATCCTTAATTATAATCTTTTTGTTTACATCTTGTATTTCTGATGGAGATGTTGGAAATGTTACGCCTGAAGATTTAGGTAAATCTGTACTTTACGCTTTGAAACAAAATGATAAAGATCTATTTACAGAATACATCTATACTAAATATGAAGTTGAATATTTTATCAAGAATTATGGTAAACCTATAAATGCTGAACGAGCCAGAAATAGGCACGAAGAATATTATCCAAAACTTATTGAAGCTTTTGATGAAATTAAAGCAGACGCAATCTCTAAAGGATTGACCAATTGGGATAATGTAGAGTTTTCAAAAGTTAGTTATTCGCCTCGAAGTAATGGGATTGAAGCTCGTTCAACACGCTTAGAATTCACTAATGGTAAATTCATTGGAACAATTAAGCTCTCAACGATTAATAAATCTGACAAAGGTTGGTTTATGGCTGGTGTTCCGAGCTTTAGCAATTATTCAAGAATGAGTGTCCCATAAAACCAGTTTAGAAATAATAAATATAGAAGACACTGCTTTTCTATTCTTTTAATTTCAATTAGGTTCTAACTTTTTGTAGCTTTGGTTCTCTATCAAAACACATAAAATGTCAGACCAAAAACGCCTTTTTTTAGTAGATGCTTATGCTTTAATTTTTCGTGGGTATTATGCTTTTATAAAAAATCCAAGAATCAACTCTAAAGGAGAGGACACCTCAGCCATTATGGGGTTTATGAATTCGTTATTGGATGTGATAAAACGCGAACGTCCAGATCACTTAGCCGTTTGTTTTGATAAAGGTGGTAGTGTAGATCGTGTTGAAATGTACGAAGCGTATAAGGCCAACCGAGACGAAACCCCAGAAGGCATTCGAACTGCCATTCCGCATATTTGCAATATTTTAGAGGCGATGCACATTCCCATTATGGTAAAAGAAGGCTATGAAGCCGATGATGTGATTGGCACACTTTCGCGACAAGCTGAAAAAGAGGGTTACAAAACCTATATGGTAACACCAGATAAGGATTTTGCGCAATTGGTTACCGAGAATATTTTTATGTATCGCCCAGTTTTTGGCGGCGGTTACGAAACTTGGGGCATCCCAGAAGTACAAAAAAAGTTTGAGGTTGAAGACCCTATGCAGGTTATTGACTTTTTAGGAATGATGGGCGATTCCAGTGATAATATCCCAGGACTTCCTGGGGTTGGCGAAAAAACTGCGAAAAAGTTTTTGGCACAATTTGGCAGTATGGAAGGTTTATTAGCAAACACCGATCAGCTAAAAGGTAAGATGAAGGAGAAGGTAGAAGCTAATGGCGAGTTAGGCTTACTCTCGAAAAAACTGGCAACCATTATGCTAGATGTTCCTGTAGAGTTTAATGCTAAAGATTTTGAACTAGACCATCCCGATGTTGAAAAAGTAAAAGCTATTTTTCAAGAATTAGAATTTAGGAGACTCACTGAAAATTTTGTAAAAACCTTTACACAAGATGCTGATGCTACAACAGCATCAAACCAATCATCTAATACTCAAAATACAGCTAGCAAACCAACACCTAAAGAGACTAAATCTGCTGGTGCTGGTCAGTTTTCATTATTTGGAGCAGATCCATCAAACGATGCTGAAACTACACCAGAATACACAAGAAAAACTGCAGAAACGACATCTCATTTCTACCAAAGTGTGGCCTCTGGAATGGCGACTAAATTGTTTATTAAAAACTTAATGAATCAAACTTCTGTATGTTTTGATACAGAAACTACAGGATTGAATCCCTTAACTGCTGAATTAGTAGGTATTGCTTTTTCTTGGGAAGTCAGCAAAGGCTTTTATGTACCATTTCCTGAAGATAAAAACGAAGCCCAAGAACTAATAGAGCAACTGCGTCCGTTTTTTGAAAGTGAGAAGATTGAGAAGATTGGTCAGAATTTAAAATATGATATTAAAGTTTTAGCGAAATACAACGTTGATGTTAAAGGAAAACTCTTTGATACTATGTTAGCGCATTACCTTATCAATCCAGATATGCGTCATAATATGGATGTGCTGGCTGAAACCTATTTAAATTACACACCCATTTCTATTGAAACTTTAATTGGTAAAAAAGGGAAGAATCAATTATCGATGCGCGAGGTACCACTGGAAAAACAAACCGAATATGCGGTTGAAGATGCAGATATTACATTACAATTAAAAGAACATTTTCAAAATGAGTTGGGCGAAGCCAATACCCAAAAACTATTTAATGATATTGAAGTACCCTTACTTCGAGTTTTAGCGGATATGGAACTAGAAGGTATTAACTTAGATAAAGACTTTTTAAATACCTTATCTCTAGCACTTGATAAAGACATTAAAACTTTAGAAGCTAAAATTTATGAAGCCGCAGGAGAAGAATTTAATATCTCTTCTCCAAAACAATTAGGTATTATACTTTTTGAAAAAATGAAGTTGGTGGATAAACCTAAAAAGACAAAATCTGGACAGTATTCTACAGCTGAGGATGTACTAAGCTATTTGGCAAAAGACCATGAAATTATTCAAAATATATTAGACTTTAGAGGGTTATCTAAATTGAAAAGCACCTATGTAGATGCCTTACCAAATCAGGTTGAAGATGCCACAGGGCGTGTACATACTGATTATATGCAAACCGTTGCAGCTACAGGGCGATTGAGTAGCAACAATCCTAACCTTCAAAATATTCCGATTCGTACCGAACGTGGACGACAAGTACGTAAAGCCTTTATTCCGCGAAGTGAAGATTACACGCTTTTAGCAGCAGATTACTCGCAGATAGAATTAAGGATTATTGCGGCTTTAAGTAAAGAAGAAACGATGATTTCTGCATTCCAAAACGGAGAAGACATTCATGCATCAACCGCTTCAAAAGTATTTAACGTACCTATTGATAGCGTTACACGTGAGCAACGTAGCAATGCCAAAACCGTGAATTTTGGTATTATTTACGGTGTTTCCGCTTTTGGATTAAGTAACCAAACTAATTTGTCTAGAGCAGAATCTAAAGAATTGATTGACACCTATTATGCTACTTATCCTAAACTTAGAAACTACATTAGCGAACAGGTAGATTTTGCAAGAGACAATGGCTATGTACAGACTGTTCTAGGTCGCCGTCGGTATTTAAAAGACATTAATTCCAGAAACGCCGTTGTACGAGGTGCCGCAGAACGTAATGCCGTAAATGCACCTATACAAGGTAGTGCTGCTGATATTATTAAAATTGCCATGATTAATATTCATAATAAGCTATCAGAAGGCAATTTTAAAACCAAAATGCTACTACAAGTGCATGATGAATTGGTGTTTGATGTGTACAAACCAGAATTAGAGACCATCAAAACTCTTGTAAAAACCGAAATGGAAAATGCTTATAAACTAGAAGTACCTTTAGATGTTGATTTAGATATTGGCGATAATTGGTTGGAGGCGCATTAAAACTATATTGTTCTTCTTATAATATGTTTTATTGAGTTTAATGAACAAGTTGAAAAACTATTAGCTGAATGAAACATCTCAACGTTATCGACTAAATATTTAACAAATTTGTATTCTAAAGTGTCGTTTGCTACTCTTATTTTATTGAAATCTTTCATCTGTAAAGCCTGAGTACTAATCACAATCGCATCAAGTGGTAAAAAAGTATAAATAACACTTCTATATTGATTCGTTGAATTAAATATTTTCAACTGTTCATTAATCATATTATCATCCATTAACCATTCCAAGCTTTGTATATTATTATTAAGATTATTATGGTTTACATTATCTTTAAGGGTTTTACAAAAGTTTAAATGTTTCCTTTTTAGGTTAAAAACACATTCCAAGGCAGTTGGCTCAAATTCCATTGCCAAAATAAAATATAAGGTTAAAATTGTCTCAAAATAATTACCTTCATCTCCATCAATAAATGATGGTATATATCCAATATATTCTGAGCCTTTTGGTAAATTTGACTTTACATTCTTGAGAACTAGAAACTTGTTTAAAACTTTTTTAACTCTTCTTGGATTTGTAAAGTCTAATTCTCTAAAAAAATTGGAAATACTCCAATCTAAATTATCACCTAGAATTTCAACTTCGTTATTATCAAAATACTGACTTACCAATTTTAATAAATCGTCATGTTTAGGCATTGAAAAAGAAATATCAAAAATCTTTTCTAAGTATTCATTTGCAATAACCACCTCTCCATATTTTGTTTTTACAGCTTCATCAACAGCTTTTTTATCCACACCGCAAAAGAATATAGTTTTCTGCCCATAGGTAAAAAACAATTTTAATGCTGATAGTAAATTCAACACATTTTCTGGTTCACATCTATCTAAATCATCTATAAAAACTACGTTATATTCATGCCTCTTATTTTCGTTTCTCAGTCCTTCCCATTTTTTAAAAGAACTTTTAAAATTGTCACGTGATTTAAAAAATGAACTTTTATTCTCATTATTAAATTCATCTATAAACTTCGAAGGATCAACCCTAATGCTAGGTCCTTTAGGATATAAAGGCACATTAAATTTTATTGAGTTACCAAAACCTCTTAATATCTTGCCTCCATATTTCAAAATATCTCCATAAAATTCTTCGCTTACAGTATTACTTTCATTAAGTAAAAAATCCAAAAGAGATATTGGTAAGTTATCATCTTTTTCGAATTCCCAAGCTTCAAAAAAGAATGTATTGAAAGTTTCTTTTAGTTGGTCTTGTAAATATAACATCAAAGTACTCTTTCCACTTCCCCATTCGCCATAAAGTGAAAACATTTTGATGTCTTTAAATTCTTCTGTATTACTTTCTAAAAACGTTTTTATTATTTGACCTTTGTCAATTATACCTAAATAGTCATTGTCTTCGTTTAAATCTTCAACGGGAAGGTTATTCAATATTTTAGACATAAAATATATTTTTAATAAAAGTAAGAATAATCTATCTTATATCTGTAGAAACACCCCTAAAGTCCCCTCAAGGGGACATCACTCAAACTTTTAATCACACCTTCTCCTTTTAGAAGAACAACCAAACTATAAAATATATAACTTAGTTTAAAAATTAAACGGTAACCATTGTCCCCTTGTGGGGACCACAGGGGTGTCAGATCAAAACATGAGAAACAAAATAATTCCATACAAACCAGAACTTAAACAACTAGCTAGACAGTTGAGAAAAAATAGTTCTCTACCAGAGGTATTATTGTGGCAAAACATTAAACAACGGGCTCTAGGCGTACAATTCCATAGACAAGTGCCAATGTTGGAATACATCGTTGATTTTTATTGTCACGAAATTGGTTTAGCTATTGAAATTGATGGTAAAAGTCATGACCATAGTGTCTTGTATGATGCTAAACGACAGGGTAAAATTGAAGCTTATGGTGTTACTTTTTTAAGATTTTCTAACGATGAAGTGAAAAAGAATATGTTTAGTGTTTTACTTGTTATTGAAGAAAAAGTAAAGGAATTAAGTGAATGACTTACTCTTATGGAACACCCCTAAAGTCCCCTCAAGGGGACACCACTCATAACTTTAAAAAAGCAGATTAGAATTTTAGTTATTAATTCTATTAATGTTCTATGGTTGGATTAACAAAGGCGTAAACCGATGTCCCCTTGAGGGGACTACAGGATTGTAAAAACCGAAATGGAAAACGCTTATAAACTAGAAGTACCTTTAGATGTTGATTTAGATATTGGCGATAATTGGTTGGAGGCGCATTAAATTCATTACCCATTGCCCAGCTTTTCAAAAACAAAATCTCCTTGTCCATCTACAGGTAAAATCGCTCCAAGAGGAACATCTTCTAAAATCATTATACTAGATTGTAATCTAATGGAAAAAGAGCTAGACTCATCATCTTCTCCCGAAATAGTAAGTTGATTCTCCTGTAAATCCCATGTACCAATAAATGTGTCTATATTTTCACAATTTACAACATACTCTACTTCCTCTTCAGTAGGGTTGAAATCATTCACATCATATTGCTCTAATATAACTGATTTATCAGGTCTAAACTCGAAAACCATCATTTCGCAACCCTCATTGAGTATTAATTGAACAAAATCAACTATATCTCCAGAAACTTCAGCAGGAATAGAGGCATTTGAAAAATCAATATCTCTTAATTGCCACACACCTTCAAAAGATACTTGTTTGTCTTGCATATCTTCATTCGATGATTCCGAACACGATACTGTAAATAGTAATATTAGTAATACTGAAAAAAATTTGGTAGTTTTCATATGAATTAATTAATGTGTTTTTATTACACATCGACATATGAAGAGATTGTCATCACTAAAAATTAAAAAACTTACCTGCGCTTATTTTTAGAACGAAACTTTGCCTTCTTCTTCCGCTTATTAAAAGGCACCGCGTCATCAAACGTATGTTTAGGTTTACCAGGTCTGTTTTTACGCCATTTTTCCTCCTTTTTAGGAAGTAAAACGTCCAATAAATCTTGTCGTCCTAGTTTATTTAATGTATTCTTTATCCACGCCTTATTTTCATCTTTATACCAGAAGAAAAAACGATGCTGTTCATCCTTTTCTTTTTGGGTTTTTGGTGTTTTTACTTTTTTAAGCGTATAGGGATGATACCCACTGTAGTAAATCACAGTAGCCACCGTCATGGGAGTTGGTGTAAAGCCTTGTACTTGTTCTAACTGAAACCCCATATCTTTGGTTTCGGCAGCCAAATTAGCCATATCCTCAGCCTCACAAGCAGGATGGTTCGAAATAAAATATGGAATCAATTGTAACTTCAAACCTTTTTTGATATTAATTTTATCAAAACGCTCTTTAAACTTATGGAAATAGCTAAACGAAGGTTTACGCATCAATTTTAAAACAGGATCACTGGTATGTTCAGGAGCCACTTTTAAGCGTCCAGAAACGTGCTTGGTCATTACCTCTTCAGTATAATCATCCAACTCTTTAGCATCAGCATTTTTATTGAATTCTGGCACTAACATATCATGGCGAATACCGCTACCAATAAACGACTTTTTAACCTTTGGATGACTATCAACAGCTTGATATAAATCAGTTAAAGGTTTATGAGACGTATCTAGATTACTACAAATTACAGGCGAAATACACGACGGCGCCACACACTTATCACAAATCTCCTGCACCTTCCCTTTCATTTTATACATGTTGGCGCTTGGACCGCCAATATCAGATAAATAGCCTTTAAAATCTGGCATATTTGCTACAGTATCAACCTCTCGCAATACCGACTCTTGGCTTCGGGAAGCTATAAATTTTCCTTGATGCGCAGAAATGGTACAAAAACTACAGCCCCCAAAACATCCACGATGAATATTTATGGAAAATTTAATCATCTCATACGCAGGAATTGGTCCACGTTTATTGTATTTAGGATGGGGTAATCTTGTATAAGGCAACTCAAAAGAGGCATCAATTTCTTCCTCAGTCATGGTAGGATATGGCGGATTAATCATCAACGTTTTATCCTCAATCTTCTGAAAAATTCTACGTGCCGCAAGTTTATTACTCTCCTGCTCTATTATCTTAAAATTAGAAGCATAAGCTTTCTTATCCTTCAAACACACCTCATGTGATTTAATCTCAACATCCTCCCAATTGCTATTTTTAGGGATTTTTGCATCTGCATTCAATAAAACTGCAGTTTGTTTTACGGTAGTAATACTACTAAAAGGCACCCCTTTTTGCAAAAGCCTTACCACCTCACGTAACGGCTGCTCTCCCATGCCATAAACTAGCATATCCGCCTTAGAACTCTCTAAAATAGTAGGCATTAATGTATTACTCCAATAATCGTAATGGGTAACACGACGTAACGATGCCTCAATACCACCAATTAAAACCGGTACATCAGGCCATTTCTCTTTTAAAATATTAGTGTAAACTGTAGTAGCATAATCAGGACGAAACCCAATATCACCATTAGGCGTATAAGCATCTTTTTTTCGGCGTTTCTTATTAGCGTTGTAGTTACTAATCATTGGGTCCATACACCCACCTGTAACCCCAAAAAACAATTTTGGTGCTCCCAATTTCACAAAATCCTGAAGATTATCATTCACATTAGGTTGTGGCACAATAGCCACCCGCAACCCAAAACTTTCCAATAAACGTCCTATAACAGCAGGTCCAAACGTTGGGTGGTCCACATACGCATCGCCACTAAAAAGGATCACATCGAGCGCATCCCACCCGCGAATTTTTACCTCTTTGTTTGTGGTAGGCAACCAACTAGAAAGTTTCAACTCCTGCATAGCGTTGCAAAAATACACAAAAATTAACGCTTGTATACTGTGTATGTTTTATTTGGGAGTTACCCCGCTTAAGGCGGGGTCAGGCCTGCCTGCCGACAGGCAGGCTATCCGCTGCAAGTCCTCGCTTATGCGCTTAAGCGCAAAACCTGTGGGCTTTCCACTACTATCCTTAATGCAGGGCATACTTGCAAGCATAATGTTTCCCATAAAAGTTCTGCATTATTTTATTTAGTTTTGCAACCTATTTTGTGTAATGAGTATCATTTCTAAAGACATAGCAAAGGCTGTTGCGCTTTTAAACAATAACGAGTTGGTAGCCATACCTACCGAAACCGTATATGGTTTAGCTGGTAATATTTATAGTGAAACCGCTATTAAAGCCATTTTCAACACAAAACAACGCCCTTTGTTTAATCCGCTTATCGTTCATATTCCTAATATAGAATACCTTGAAAATGTGGTAAGCTACATCCCTGAAAAAGCCAGATTATTGGCAGAACAATTTTGGCCAGGACCTTTAACAATGGTACTACCAAAAAAAGATGTAATTCCTGATATCATTACTGCAGGAAAAGATACTGTTGCAGTAAGAATACCTAATCATCCTGTAACTTTAGAACTTTTAAAAACACTAGATTTTCCATTAGCAGCACCCAGTGCCAACCCTTTTAATAGAATTAGCCCAACCACTGCCCAACATGTTGAAGCTTATTTTAAAAACAACATTAAAATGGTTTTAGATGGTGGCTCTTGTAGAAAAGGTATAGAATCCACTATTGTTGGTTTTGAAAATAATGAACCTATCATATATCGCTTAGGATCTCTAACACTCGAAGATATAGAAGCAATAGTAGGTAGCGTTTCTGTAAAAAACAAAAAAGAACAAAATCCTAATGCTCCAGGCATGTTGCTTAAACACTATGCCCCTAGGACAAAAACAATTTTATCAAATGATATTTCACAAGACATTAAAAACCATAAAGGGAAACGTATTGGGGTGTTATCATTTAAATCTAAAATTAAAAGTGATGCAATTTCTTCTCTAACTATATTGTCTAAAACTGGAGATGTGAATGAAGCAGCTTCAAACCTATATTATAGTTTACATCAACTAGACAGTTTGCATTTAGATATTATTATTGCCGAAATATTACCCGATATAGGTTTAGGAAAATCTGTAAACGACAGATTACAAAGAGCTACAAGCCTCAAGTAAAAAATCTTGTCAAAATTTCCCTTTTTTCGCGTCTAAACTCAACAACAAGTAAGCATACCTGATTTGTAACGACCTTTTTTAGTATAGCTATAAAAAGTATGCAACTTAAAAAATTGATTTTAGGTGTAATTTTGGTTTGTATCTACAACGTAAATGCGCAAACCTGTTGCTCTGGAGGCATTCCTTTGTCTAATAACATAGGAATGACTGTTGAAAACAAGGGGACATTTCAAATAAGCATTAATTATGATTATAATAATCTAAACACATTAAACAATGGCTCTGAAACTTTAAATGATAATTCTAGATTAAGAATAACACATTCCATATTACTAAATACAAGTTATGCCATTACAAATAGGATAGCTATTGAAGGTTTATTTACATGGGTAAACCAACGCCGCAACATATCCCAGTTTGGTAGCGAAAATCTAGATACTACCTCTGGAGTAGGAGATGGACTATTACTGCTTAAATACAACTTTAATAATCTACTTGGCAAAAATAGTAGTACAGAAATTGGTTTGGGCACTAAAATCCCTTTTGGCTCATCTACAGAAGCCAACGAACAAAATATTGTATTAAATGCCGATTTACAACCCGGCAGTAACGCCTGGGATATTGTGTATTATATCGCTGGTAGTAAACAACCAGCATTTAGGCCTTCTATGACTATCTCCTCTAGAGTAATTTACAGAAATACAGGCACAAATAACACCTATCTAGGAAACTCTAGTTATAAATTTGGAAATGAAATTCAGGCGTTCTTAGGTGTGTCTGATCAATTTCAAATGCTTAAAACCCTAGCAAATCCAAGTATTACTTTTAAATATCGCGATGCAGATCTAGACCAAATTGATGGTTTTAATCTAGATAACACAGGAGGAAATTGGCTATTTATAATTCCAGATTTTTCAATACAACTTAAGCCTAATGTTGCGTTTTCAACCAGAATAGAATTACCCTTGTACAGCAACGTAGATGGCACACAACTTACCCCAACCTATAGAGTTACTAGTGGTATTCTATTAAAGCTTAAACCAAAACAAAAATTGTTCAACATAAAATAAAACAGCTATGAAAAACCTTATTTTACTTAGTACAATTACTATATTATTATTTGCTTGCAGCAGCACAACTGATAATATTCAAGATGAAAGACCTTTAAATGAGTTTACGGAATGGGCCATTCCTGTAAACGAAATTAGAGATGGAGGCCCAGGGAAAGATGGTATCCCTTCAATTGATAATCCTCAATTTATAAACGCCTCTGAAGCTTCATTTTTAAATGATAATGATTTAGTAGTTGGCATTTTTCAAGACGGTGTTGCCAGAGCTTATCCGCATATAGTTTTAGACTGGCATGAAGTTGTAAATGATGATATTAATACCTCCTTTTTTACTTTAAATTATTGCCCTTTAACCGGTACCGCTTTTGCTTGGGAAAGCAGAACAAATAACTCCAGAACCACATTTGGTGTATCTGGCTTGTTGTATAATGCAAATCTTATTATGTACGACAGAAACACAGACAGCAATTGGTCTCAATTAAGACTAGAGTGCGTTAATGGCGCATTAATAAACGATAAACCCAAACTATACAACACCGTTGAAACCAATTGGCAAACCTGGAGAGCGCTTTATCCCAACACTCAAGTATTAAGCACCCAAACAGGCTTTTCAAGAAATTATGGTGTATCCCCTTATGGTGATTACGCTACTAACAATAGTAGATTTATTTTCAGACCAGCTATTTTTAATGATGTCCTACCTAATAAAGAGCGTGTTTATACTATAATTGATGACAATATCTCGAAAGTATATAGGTTTTCTGATTTTGATGCCGGTAATGTAATTAAAGACAGTTTTAATGGTAACAATTACCTTATCTACGGGAACAACGATATAATTTATGGTTTTAAACTAGAAGAAGCACACGCCAATCTAAATTTTGAATACGAACAACATAATGCATCCCCTTCTTTATTCACAGATAACGAAGGCAATACATGGTCTATTTTTGGAGAAGCATTAAGTGGCCCTAGAACAGGAGAAAACTTAACACCAGTAAAATCTGTGATGAGCTATTGGTTTGCAATTGCAGCATTTTATCCAGATCCCGAGATATATACTGCACCCTAAAATTTTTGGTAAAAAACAGATAAAACAAGTCGTTTGCCTATGAAAGTGTGATGACATTTTTTTATGATATCGATGTATTGACAACTAATCAAACATTATATATCATGAAATTGTTATTAAGAGCTACTTTATTTGCTATTCTATGTCAATCCGTTAGTTTTTCTCAATCACAACGGGATTATTATGTACCAACACATTATCGGGGTATTTTTCACGGGCAACCTTCAAGTGCTAGAGCAACTGGAATGGGTTTAACAACCATTACTTTAGAAGGTATTGAAAATGCATTTTACAATCCTGCCACAATTGGGCTTACCGAAGAAACTATTAACGTGCATTTAAATTATGCGTCAGGAAGTCAAGTTCGTAAGGGCGGACAATATCCTTTCTTGGGCGTATCTTATCGCATAAATAACAAACTAATTGTAGGTATTAGCACCTTAAATTGGGTGGATGAAAAAAATTCCCCTTGGTCTACTATAATTGGCGGTTATGAAGAATCGTATGAAGATCGACGTAGTCAATCAGCATATACAGCAGTAGCTGCTTACGAAGTAATTCCGGGATTAAATGTGGGGGTATCTGGTAATTATTTAGTAGATCGCGCAGTACCAAAAAATGTTACCAATACAGAATTTATACTGTCATTTGGAGCTATATATGATAAAGAAGTAGACTGGATTAAAAACGAAAAAATCAGCAATCAAAACATAAGATTTGCAACAAGTTTAGTAAATGTGTTAATGAAAAATAGGATAGAGCAAACCTATCAAGATTTCTTAAACTTTAGAGATTTACCAATTCATCTAACATTTGGAGCTGCTTATCAAGCAACGCTTGCAATCCAACCAAACTTCACAGAAGGAAAGGGATTTTTTAAAGGTGCTCCAAAAACATTAGACTTGGCAGTACACTTACAATTTAGAGATGTACTTCCTGGCCCCAAGGAAACAATTAAAAATGCAAACCATGAAAATAATACTGCTTTTGGTATAGGCGCTGAAGCTTGGTTTATGAAAACCTTGGCCTTTAGATTAGGATACTACTTTGAGAAACGTCCTCCTTCAGGACCAAAAGAAGTTGGAGAAGGCGCTTGGGTTACAGACAACAAAAGAGGACTTACTTGGGGCTTTGGAGCCAATTTACCTTTAAACGCATGGACCAATGGTACACTTCCATTTAATAGTGAAGTTAATTTTGTTACCAGCAAAGTTTTAAACGAATACGGAAACAGTTTTACGGTGCCACAATATTTCACAGATAGAAGCTTTTTATTCTCGGTAGGTATCAACCTTAAATTTGTAGATAAAAACTAAAACTAATTTATTATAATGTTTTTAGTTTGGTTAACCCAACCCTAACATAAAATTTCTTTATTAGGGGTTGGGTTTTTATAGCTCTATTTTAAATCCAAAAAGACCTCTATTTTTTCAGCTAAAATAATACCCTACACTATTTGGTAATCAAATATATAATCGTAGATTTGCAAACTCTTTTTTAGAAAGAGGAATGTTTAATCAGAAAAATAATTTAGTGTGGACACATTAAGCTACAAAACGATTTCTGCTAACAAAGCTACTGTTGATAAGCAGTGGGTTGTTGTTGATGCTGAAAATCAAACGCTTGGTCGTTTAGCTTCTAAAGTTGCAAAACTTTTAAGAGGTAAACACAAGCCAAACTTCACGCCACACGTTGATTGCGGCGATAACGTAATTGTTATTAATGCTGAAAAAATCAACTTATCTGGAAACAAGTGGAACGATAAATCATACATTCGTCACACAGGTTACCCAGGTGGTCAGAGAAGTTTAACTGCTAACGAATTGTTTGGAAAAAACCCAACACGTTTAGTAGAAAAATCAGTAAAAGGAATGCTGCCTAAAAACAAATTAGGTTCAGCTTTATTCCGTAATCTAACGGTTGTAGTGGGTACTGAGCACAAACACGAAGCTCAAAAACCTAAAGCAATCAATTTAAATGAATTCAAGTAAATGGATGTAATTCACAAAATCGGCCGTAGAAAGACGGCTGTTGCACGTGTGTATGTTGCTGCTGGAAAGGGTAACATCACGGTAAACAAAAAAGACTTAGCAAGTTACTTTACTACAGCTACTTTACAGTACAAAGTAAAGCAACCTTTAGCTTTGACTAACAATGATGGCAACTTTGATATTACAGTAAATGTATATGGCGGTGGTATCACTGGTCAAGCAGAAGCTGTACGTTTAGCTATCTCTCGCGCAATGTGCGAAGTAGATGCTGAAAACAGAGGTATCCTAAAGCCAGAAGGTTTGTTAACAAGAGATCCAAGAATGGTAGAGCGTAAAAAATTCGGTCAGAAGAAAGCGCGTAAGAAATTCCAGTTCTCTAAACGTTAATATTCCAAAACTCTTAATTCAGAATCTGAGTTTTCAGATTCTGAATTACTTTATTTTATTGAAAAGATCCTGAAACGAGTTCAGGGCATGAAACCAGTTATTGTTGTCTATCACGCTATGGCGTGAAGATTTAGTTTAGCATCTAAATGGTAAGGCGATTTGAAAAATGACCACTTAATCATTGCTAATTCAACAGAACGTAAACTATTACAAAAATGGCAGTAGAAGTAAAAGAACTACTAGAAGCAGGTGTACACTTTGGACACCTTACACGTAAGTGGGACCCAAACATGGCTCCTTACGTTTATATGGAGCGTAACGGTATCCATATTATCAACCTTTACAAAACAGCAGCTAAAATTGATGAAGCTGGAGCAGCATTGGCAAAAATTGCAGCATCAGGCCGTAAAATTTTATTTGTTGCTACCAAAAAACAAGCAAAAGATATTGTTGCTGAAAAAGCAAGTGCTATTAACATGCCTTACATCACAGAAAGATGGCCTGGTGGTATGTTAACTAACTTTGTTACTATCAGAAAAGCAGTTAAGAAAATGGCTGCTATCGATAGAATGAAGAAAGATGGTACATTTAACACCTTATCTAAAAAAGAGCGTTTACAAGTAGACCGTTTAAGAGCTAAATTAGAAAAGAACTTAGGTTCTATTAGCGACATGACGCGTTTACCAGGAGCGTTGTTTGTGGTAGATATTAAGCGTGAGCACATCGCAATTAAAGAAGCGCAAAAGTTAAACATTCCAATCTTTGCAATGGTAGATACAAACTCAGATCCTCGTCAAGTGGATTATGTTATCCCTGCAAACGATGATGCTTCTAAATCTATCAATAAGATTTTAACTCATGTTACTGATGCTATCGCTGGAGGTTTAGCTGAGCGTAAAGCTGAAAAAGAAGCGGCATCTGCTGAAAAAGATGCTCCAAAAGCTAAAGCTAAAAAAGCTGAAGCCGTTGTAGCTGAAGAAGAAGAATAAATAACATTAATACAACATAATTAAGTCGTTTAGGCGCAAAAGTTTTTCCTGATGTTTTTCACATCAGGATTTCCTTTTAAATGTCATTCCCGTGAAAACGGGAATCTAAACCTTAAAAATTAAACGACTTTTTTTAAATTATAATACTATGAGTACTACAGTAAAAATAACAGCTCAAGAAGTTAATAAACTTAGACAAGCTACTGGTGCAGGAATGATGGACTGCAAAAAAGCTTTAGTTGAGGCTGAAGGGGATTTTGATAAAGCTATCGAAATCTTACGTAAAAAAGGACAAAAAGTTGCTGCAAAAAGAGCGGATAGAGAATCTAGTGAAGGGGCTGCTGTGGCAAAAGTAAATGCAGACAATACTGTTGGCGTTGCTATCGTTTTAGGTTGTGAAACTGACTTTGTTGGAAAAAACGAAAACTTTTTAGCATTAGCAAGTCAATTAGGAGACATTGCTTTAAATACTGCGTCAAAAGAAGAGTTCCTAGCTACAGATTTTGACGGTATGACAGTTGCTGATAAATTAGTAGAACAAACAGGTGTGATTGGTGAGAAACTAGACATCAAAGCTTTTGAAAAAGTTGAAGCTGCTTATGTTGGTTCTTATGTACACATTAATAAAATTGCTGCAATTGTCGGGTTTTCAAGTGTTGTAGACAATGTAGAAACTTTAGCTAAAGATGTAGCTATGCAAATCGCATCTATGGGAGCGACTACATTATCTTATAAAGATTTCGATCCTGCATACGTAGCATCTGAAACTGAAGCTAGAATTGCAGCTATTGAGAAAGATAATGAAGAATTAGAACGTTTAGGTAAAACATTGAAAAATGTACCAAAATACATTTCTCAATTACAATTAACTCCTGAAGTGATTGCTGAAGCTGAGGAAGCTGCAAAAGCTGAGTTAAAAGCTGAAGGTAAACCAGAGCAAATTTGGGATAGAATTTTACCAGGTAAGATGCAACGTTTTATTTCAGATAACACAACGCTAGATCAAGAGCAGTGTTTATTAAACCAGAATTTTATCAAAGACGAGAAGAAAACGGTTGAAGCATATGTGTCTTCTTATGGTAAAATTGAAATTACAGGATTTAAAAGAGTTACTTTAGGGTAATACTTTTTAAAAATCATATATAACGACTACTATTCTGAAAAGGGTAGTGGTTTTTTTATGCCTTAAATCTAAATAACATTACATTCAAGAAATAAAAAAAATATGTAGTTTTGCTAAACTTCAGAAAAGACTAATGAAATACAAAAGAATACTACTAAAATTATCAGGTGAGGCCTTAATGGGCAGTCGTCAATATGGTATAGATCCAGAACGTTTAGCCGAATATGCACAAGATATAAAAACCATAACCGACAAAGGCGTACAGGTTGCCATAGTAATTGGTGGAGGTAATATTTTTAGAGGTGTCGCAGGTGCAAGTCAAGGTATGGATCGAGTTCAAGGAGATCATATGGGGATGCTAGCCACAGTAATAAACGGTTTGGCTTTACAAAGCGCTCTCGAAGATGCTGATATCCCCACGCGTTTACAAACTGCCATAAAAATTAATGAAGTAGCCGAGCCTTTTATTCGACGAAAAGCAATGCGCCATTTAGAAAAAGGACGCGTAGTGATTTTTGGTGGTGGTACTGGAAATCCTTATTTTACAACAGATTCCGCTGCTGTTTTACGAGCTATTGAGATTGAAGCAAATGTGATTTTAAAAGGTACTAGAGTAGATGGTATATATAATGCCGATCCTGAAAAAGACAGTAACGCTACCAAGTTTAGCAATATTACATTTGACGATGTGTTAAAACGCGGCTTAAAAGTGAT
The DNA here is from genome assembly GCF_016827605.1 of Hyunsoonleella ulvae. Lineage (GTDB taxonomy): Bacteria > Bacteroidota > Bacteroidia > Flavobacteriales > Flavobacteriaceae > Jejuia > Jejuia ulvae. The sequence continues at coordinate 987,408 of NZ_JAEPJQ010000001.1, forward strand.
GGATACCACAGCATTTACATTAAGCCAAGAAAATAAATTACCAATTATTGTTTTTGATATGAACAAAAAAGGGAATTTATTAAAAGTGGTTTCTGGAGAATCCATAGGAACAGAAGTTAATATCTAAAAATGGCGTAATTTTTGAATCTTTACAGATAATTTAAAATTTAAAAAGATGAACGAGGACTTACAATTTATACTAGATACAGCCAAGGAAGCCATGGACGCTGCACTTAAGCATCTTGAAAAACAATTGGTTAACATAAGAGCTGGTAAAGCATCTCCAGCAATGCTAGGAAGTGTAATGGTTGACTATTATGGTTCACAGACACCTTTAAATCAAGTAGCTAACGTAAACACACCTGATGGTAGAACTATAACCGTACAACCATGGGAGAAAAGTATGTTGCAAGAAATAGAACGTGGTATCATGATTGCTAACTTAGGTTTTAATCCTATGAATAATGGAGAGAGTATCATTATAAATGTACCGCCTTTAACAGAAGAACGTCGTAAAACCTTGGCAAAACAAGCTAAATCAGAAGCTGAAGATGCTAAGGTTGGTGTGAGAAATGCGCGTAAGGAAGCCAATAACGATATTAAAAAGCTTGATGATGTTTCTGAGGATCAGCAAAAAAATGCTGAAATTGATGTACAAGAAATGACGGATAGTTACGTTAAGAAAATAGATGATATCTTTGATAACAAGGAAAAAGAAATCATGACAGTTTAAGGAAAAGCGACAATAATGTCGCTTTTTTTCTCATTTAAAATAAGCTCTCACTAATATAATGTCAAAATATTGTGCCTTTATCTTATGTATCTCTTTTTATACGGCACAAGCGCAAAGTTCTACAACACGTTTTTTTGAAATTAAACAAGATACCGTCAAAAAAAACTTTTTTCTAAAACAGCTAGGCAACGGCTATTTCCCTACTAAATATTTTAATTTTGACTTGAGATACCTCGTAAAATACAATCAGTATGAAGGGTTAAGAACTGGTCTTGGTGGTGTTACAAGTAAAAATTTTTCAGAAAAATTTAAGGTTAATGGCTATACCGTGTATGGGTTTAGAGATGATGCATACAAATACAGTATAGGTGGGAGCGTAAGGCTAAACAAACAAACGAATACATGGCTAAGTATTTCGTATACCGATGATTTACAAGAAACAGGAAGCTCTAAATTTTTAACCGATACTCGATTTTTTCAATTCTTTGAACCCCGTTTATTGAATATTGACTTGTTTCACAGGCATATTACACAAGCCGTTTCAATAAAACACAAGTTTCATCCTAAATTGTCTACCGAAGCACAGTTTGCTACCAGCAATGTAGAACCTACTTACAATTATGTTTTTAATCTAAATGGAACATCTTTCAATAAATTTCAGTTTAGTACAACTACAGTGTCTATGCAGTGGAGCCCATTCAGCAAATTTAAAATTGAAGACAACTTAACCAAAAACATAAAAGATGCTTATCCTAAATTTACGCTACAATTTACCAAAAGTGTAAAAGGTATTTTTAAAAGTGATTTCAATTTTTCAAAAGTAGATTTTAAAACGATACATCGACATTTACACAAAAACAAAAATGTATCAGAGCTAACCTTAGTGTCTGGAATAGCTAGTGGAGACGTTCCCCTAACCCATTTATATCATGCGTACCCAAACAACATAAATAAAGAAACCATACTACAACGTTTCTCGGTAGCTGGTATTACTAGTTTTGAAACCATGTTTTTTAACGAGTTTTTCTCAGACAAGTTTACTACAGTTCAATTTAAACATTTTTTAAAACCTTTTGAAGTATCGCAACGTTTCAAACCCCAATTGGTGTTAATTTCAAGGTTTGCTATTGGTGATATTGAAAATCCAAGCCAGCATGAAAACATCGTTTTTGGTTCCTTAAACAAAGGATATACAGAGTCTGGTTTTGAGCTTAACAAACTACTCTTTGGTTTTGGTTTAAGTTTTACCTATCGTTATGGCGCTTATCATTTACCTTCTATTGCAGATAATGTAGCTTTTAAATTTACATTTAACCTAACATTGTAGTTGATTTACAACGGTTAATACATTGTTTTTTCTACCTTTGCGCTGCTTTTATAACAGCGTATGTTTAAATTGTTTACAAAAGATTTTTGGGATGTAACTGCAAGACTTATTCTAAGGAATAAAATTGCAATTCTTATAGCTATTATTATAGCCACATATCTCTTTAGTACGCAATGGGATTATATGCGTTTTAGTAATACCGAAGCGAATTTATTACCCGACGACCACGAAGCAAATATCGCTTACAACAATTTTCTGGATACTTTTGGAGAAGAGGGCAATTTAATTGTTATTGGAGTAAAAGATAGTACGCTTTTTACTGTTGATAAACTTAATGCTTGGAATACATTTTCTTCAGAATTTAATAATTATGATGCCGTAGAAGCTGTAATTTCCATAAAGGACTTACAGAAACTCGTAAAAAATACTAATGAAGCACGTTTTACGCTAGAACCCTTTATAAAAGACTCTATTTCAACTCCTCAAGAAGTTGAAACACTGCAAAACGAACTGTTTGAAAAATATCCATTTTACGATAATTTTTTATTCAATAGCGACACTAAAACGGTACGTACAGCCCTTTACTTAAAAAAGTCTTTAGTAAACACCTCTGCCAGAAAAGAGTTTGTGCTTAATGACTTAGAACCTAAAATTGAAGCTTTTGAGCAAGAATACAATCTAGATATCCGTATTTCTGGGATGCCATACATACGTACTAAAAACTCAGAAAATATTATTGATGAAATTGGAAAGTTTGTAATAGCAGCGCTATTGGTTACCTCCATTATTTTCTTTTTCTTTTTTAGATCGTTTAGAGCCACATTTATTTCATTGATTGTGGTTTGCATTGGAGTAATGTGGACGCTTGGTATAATTGGTTTACTGAAGTATGAAATTACTGTTTTAACAGCCTTAATACCACCATTAATTATTGTTATTGGTATTCCCAACTGTATCTTCCTAATTAACAAATACCAACACGAGGTTAAGCTTCATGGTAACAAAGTAAAATCTTTACAGCGTGTTATTACAAAAATTGGTAATGCTACGCTAATGACCAACGTTACCACAGCCTCTGGTTTTGCCACATTTATTTTAACAGAAAGTAAACTTTTAAAAGAATTTGGTATTGTAGCGTCGCTAAGTATCCTAGCCATTTTCATTCTGTGCTTACTTATTATTCCTATCATATATACCTTTTTACCATTTCCTAAAGATCGCCACCTAGAACATTTAAATAAGCGATGGATTGGTGGGTTTGTAAATTGGATGGAATATATGGTAAAAAACAAACGTATTGCCATTTATGCCATTTCGGTTTTACTTTTAACCATTAGTATGATAGGGATAAACCAAATTAAGGTTTCTGGAAGTTTAATTGAAGATATGCCTCAAGAATCTAAATTTGTAAACGATATACGTTTTTTTGAGGAAGAATTTGATGGCATCTTACCTGTTGAAATTATGGTAGATACCAAACGCAAAAAAGGGGTTATGAAATTATCTACCCTTAAACGTATGGATAAGCTTGAAGAGTTTATAGTAGAAACACCAGAACTCTCTAAACCTGTTTCAGTAGTTGGTTTAGTAAAATACTCCAAACAGGCCTATTACAACGGTAACCCAAAGCACTATCAATTGCCTACATCCCAAGAAAACAGTTTTATCCTTTCCTATGCAAAAAATTCATCATCCAATGTAGATTTGCTTAAGAATTTTGTAGATAGTACAGGACAATATGCACGTATTACCACATTTATGAAGGATATAGGAACTGATAAAATGGAACGTATCCAAGAAAACCTTCAAGATAAAATTGACAAAGTATTTCCGGAGGAACGTTACAATGTTACTATGACGGGTAAGGCATTGGTATTTCAAAAAGGTACAAAGTATTTGGTAAAAAACCTTGCAATTTCCTTATCACTGGCCATTTTACTGATATCACTTTTTATGGCCTACATGTTTAGGTCAGGAAGAATGATTATCGTATCGCTTATCCCAAATATTTTACCTCTTTTGGTAACAGCTGGTGTTATGGGATACATTGGTGTACCTATAAAGCCCTCAACCATACTCGTGTTTAGTATTGCATTTGGTATTTCAGTAGATGATACCATTCACTTCTTGGCAAAATACCGTCAAGAATTACAAGCCAATAAATGGAAAATAAAACCATCCGTTTATGGTGCTTTAAAAGAAACAGGTGTAAGTATGTTTTATACATCAATAGTACTGTTCTTTGGTTTTTCGGTATTTACGATTTCAGATTTTGGAGGCACGGTAGCCTTAGGTGCTTTAGTTTCTGCCACTTTACTATTCGCCATGCTCTCTAATTTACTATTGTTACCCTCATTGTTATTATCATTAGAAAGAAGTATAGCTAACAAACAAGTACTTAAAAAACCACCTATTAATATCATACCAGAGGAAGATGATGATGAGAAAGATACTAGTGATAAATACTAATTACAATTTAGAATCTCTTTTGTTAAAATAATTCGGATTTTGTTAAATTTTTACTGTTTTTTATTTTAATTTTAAACATCGAAACCCTTATATTTACTGTCCAAAATCCATGAATATGCAGTTATATTCCGTCTCTCAATTATTAAAACAGGAAAATGCACTACCTGAAGTAGAAGTAAAAGGCTGGGTTAGAACATTTAGGGCAAACCGGTTTATTGCATTAAACGACGGATCTTCTTTAAATAGTATTCAGTGTGTTGTTGATTTTGAAAATACTGATGAAGTAATTTTAAAGCGCATAACCACTGGTGCTGCGATACATATTAAAGGCGAATTGGTTGAAAGTCAAGGTAAGGGACAAACTGTAGAAATCTTGGTAAACCATTTAGAGATTTTAGGCGATTCCGATCCTGAACATTACCCTATTCAACCCAAAAAACACTCTTTTGAATTTTTACGTGAAAATGCGCATTTGCGAACACGGACCAATACATTTAGTGCGGTAATGCGTTTACGTTCTAAATTATCGTATGCCATACACAAGTATTTTAATGAAAATGGGTTTTATTACATGCACACACCCATTATTACTGGTAGTGATGCTGAGGGTGCAGGAGAAATGTTTAACGTTACTAAATTAGATCCTAAAACTCCACCTTTAAACGATAATGGCAAAGTAGATTACTCTAAAGATTTTTTTGGCAAGGAAACAAACCTAACCGTTTCTGGACAACTGGAAGCTGAAACCTACGCCATGTCCTTAGGTAAAGTGTACACTTTTGGACCAACCTTTAGAGCTGAAAACTCCAATACATCCCGACACTTATCTGAATTTTGGATGATTGAACCTGAGGTTGCCTTTATGGATTTACCTGGGAATATGGACTTGGCTGAAGACTTCTTAAAATATGTGCTTAATTATGTTTTGGAAAATAATAAAGACGATTTAGATTTTCTAGAGCAACGTTTAATAAATGAGGAGAAAACAAAACCTCAAGCCGAACGTAACGATATGACCTTAATTGAAAAATTAAAGTTCGTTATAGACAATAATTTTAAACGTGTAAGCTATACAGAAGCTATAGATATTCTTCGCAACAGCAAACCGAATAAAAAGAAAAAATTTAAGTTCCCTATTAACGAGTGGGGTGCCGATTTACAAAGTGAACATGAGCGTTTTCTTGTAGAAAAACATTTTAAATGTCCAGTTATTTTATTTGATTACCCTGCCAATATAAAAGCATTCTACATGCGCTTGAACGAAGATGGTAAAACTGTGCGAGCCATGGATATTTTATTTCCTGGCATTGGCGAAATGGTTGGGGGTTCACAACGTGAAGAACGTCTGGATATACTAAAAGAAAAAATGGCAGTTCTAGATATTCCTGAAGAAGAATTGTGGTGGTATTTAGACTTACGTAAATATGGTACTGCAGTACACTCTGGTTTTGGACTTGGTTTTGAACGTTTGGTCATGTTTGTAACTGGGATGAATAACATTAGAGATGTGATTCCATATCCTAGAACGCCACAAAATGCAGAATTCTAAATCGACTTTGGCATAACTTTTTCATATTAGCGTTTAACTAGAAGAATTTTTATACTTTTATCTTAAACCAAATCAGAATATGCTCAAGCAACATTTACAATTTAAATTATCTCAAAAACTATCGCCGCAGCAAATTCAATTAATGAAATTGATACAGTTGCCTACACAGGCTTTTGAGCAGCGCATAAAACAGGAACTAGAAGAAAATCCTGCACTTGAGGGTGGAAAAGAGGAGAAGGATACTGATTTTGATGCTGAATTTGAAAATAGTAATGATGATTTTAATGATAATGAAAGCATTAACGCAGAAGATATTAATGTTGATGAATATTTAAGTGACGATGAGATTCCTGATTATCGTACCCAAGCCAACAACTACAGTAGTGATGATGACGAGAAATCTATACCTTACGCTGCTGGCACATCATTCACGCAACATTTAATAAACCAGTTAAACACATACAGATTAACTGAGGAAGAGCGAGATATCGCTGAGTTTTTGGTAGGTAGCGTTGATGAAAGCGGATATATACGCCGTTCGCTTTCTGATATTATGGATGATTTGGCATTTACCCAAAATGTATACACTACAGAAGACAATATCGAAAGCGTTTTAAAAATAGTACATCAATTAGATCCTGCAGGGGTTGGTGCTAGAAATTTACAGGAATGCTTAAGTATTCAACTACACAGAAAAGAGAAAACTGCAGATACTGATTTAGCCATAGCTATTATTGATAATGCTTTTGATGCTTTTACCAAAAAACACTACAAAAAACTACTTCAAAAATTTGATATTTCAGAGCTTCAACTTAAAGATGCCATAAGTGAAATTGAACATCTTAACCCGAAACCCGGAGGTTCTTATGCTGGTAATAACCGTATTGTAGAACATGTTGTACCCGATTTCGCCATTAAAATTGTTGATGGGGAACTAGAGCTCACTCTTAACGGTAGAAATGCACCAGAATTGCATGTCTCTAGAGAGTACAATAATATGCTAAAAGGCTATAAAGACTCTAAGGACAAAAGTAAATCCCAAAAAGATGCGGTACTTTTTATCAAACAAAAACTAGATGCGGCAAAATGGTTTATCGAGGCTATAAAACAACGCCAGCAAACTTTGTTTGTAACCATGAGTGCCATAATGCATTACCAAAAAGATTATTTTTTAACTGGTGATGAGCGGCAATTAAAACCTATGATCCTAAAGGATATCGCTGATGAAATAGACATGGATGTTTCCACAGTATCCCGTGTTGCCAACAGTAAATATGTAGATACGCCTTACGGTACTAAACTTATAAAGGAGTTCTTTTCTGAGTCTATGAAAAACGACCAAGGTGAAGATGTTTCTACGCGAGAGATTAAAAAAATATTAGAAACTGTTATTGAAGAAGAAGACAAAAAGAAACCCTTGACAGATGAAGCCTTAGCAAAAATCCTAAAAGAAAAGGGGTACCCTATTGCAAGACGTACAGTGGCAAAATATAGAGAACAGTTAGATATTCCTGTAGCACGTTTAAGAAAGAAAATTTGATGCATCACATTTTAAAAAGTGTTTCGGTTATTTTTCATCCGTTGTTAATGCCAATTGCAGGTGTTCTGTTTTATTTTGCTAAAACTCCTAGGTTTATAGATAGGGAAGTAATTTGGGCAAAACTAGTTTCGCTCTCCATACTTACTATTGTTTTACCCATCCTTTTATATTTTCTTTTAAAAACTTTAGGAAGGGTTAACTCTATCTACCTAAAAAGCACCAAAGAGCGTATTATCCCTCTGGTTTTAAATGCCATTGTAATACTATTGGTAATTCAACGTATACTAAGACCAGACCCTTACATTGAACTTTACTATTTTTTTGTAGGTGTTTTAATTTCTACCCTAGCGTGCTTAATACTAGCAATTTTTAAGTTTAAAGCCAGTATACATATGATTGCTATTTCTGGTGTGTTTATGTTTTTTATTGCGCTAAGTATACATTTTAGCATTAACATTAATGGTACATTAGCCTTAATGAGTATTGTTATTGGGGCCGTAGCCACATCTAGGTTACATTTAAAGGCGCATACTTATCCAGAATTACTCATGGGGATTTTTGTTGGGATATTCCCCCAACTAATTTTAGTGACCAAATGGCTTTAGAGAACATAAAACATCAAGCCTATCTTCATAACGTTTATATCTATATCTCCTCCATTTAGTTGAGCAGTATTAGAGAAAACAGAATTTAATCCGTAATGCACAAAAATATTCCATGTATTGTAGCCTGCACTTAAGGTAAGTCCGTATTGAAATGCATTAAAATCTTTATTGTTATTGTATTTTAATTCCCCTAAACTTCCTTTAAACTTACTTCTATTGGCAAATACATATCCAAACTTTACCCCTGCATAAATACGCCAAAACTTATAAGAGGTTTTAGTAGAAGTGCGCCATCTGTATTCTATAGGCAATTCCAATACATGTTCAGAAAACTTGTTTTTAGTAAAGTTTATTATCTCGGTATCTATAATACTATAGCTAAAGCTTCCAGAATTATCTTGTTGTATCAACATATTTTGAATGTAGGAGTTTGTAGAGTACCCCAACCCAATACCTATGGATTTGTTTCTTCGCTTATTAATAGGCATATCTTTAATAAAGCCTAAGTGAAATCCTAGCGAAAAACTATTTTGCTTTAAGTCATCAGGTCTATTCATCAATAAATTATAGGTGGTCCCAATGTAGAATTGATCTTCTTTGTATAATGAATCCGATACTTTGCTAGTAAACTCTTGGGAAAATATAACAGCTGTAAATAAGATAAAAATTAAGGATAGCGATAGCTGTTTCATGTGTATATGGCTTAGTAGCAAATATAGTAGAATTGGTATACTATTTTACCACAATAATTTCATTTATATTGGTTGTATATCTTGGCGATAATCGTTCTTGGCGCATTTTCCAGGTACGCTCTAAATCTTGATTGCCCAACTTTACTTTATAATCTGCATACTTTTCATTTAATACATCAATAGTATGCATTAAAGGTTTATGTTTTGGGTTTTCAGTATCAAACATCTGTAACTGATGGTTATCTGTGGGAACTAGTCCCATTACTATAACGCCAGCACGCTTGTATTTAATACCTTTCTTAAAAATTTGTGTAGCAATACGAACCGCTTCTCTACTAATAACTAAACTAGAATCCGTTGGATATGGTAAACTTATTACCCTACTTTCCCTATGCTGCTTTGCGTTTCTTTTATGCCTATCACTTTGTAATGATACATATACCAAATGGCAGCTAGAACCTTGTTTACGCAATTTCTCTGCACAACTTGTAGCAAAGGTAGAAACACGCTCTTTTATATAGTTTAAGTCATCATAAGAATAATCAAAACTACGCGTAGTTGCTATAGCTCGTTTAGTAATAGGGGTATCAAGTTCTAATTGAGGGATTCCCTCCAAATCTTTTTTAAGTTTAAATCCTGTAGAACCAAAATTATTACGAACCCACGTATCGGGCAGGTTAACAAAATCAATAGCTTTTTTACAACCTTTTGCTTTTAAACGTTTTTGTAAGCCCCTGCCTATGCCCCAAACAGACTCAATTGTAATCCATTTTAAAGCTTTAATTCGTTTTTCCTCAGAATCTATAACATATACTCCTTTTGTGGTTTCAGGAAATTTCCGGGCTATTTTATTAGCAACCTTACTCAATGCCTTTGTTGGGGCAATACCTATGGAGGTTGGGATACCTGTCCATTTTAAAATACGCTGACAAATTTGATTCCCATAATCAGTAAAATCATGATCCCCAAAACCTTTAAATTCTAAAAAAGCTTCATCAATACTATACACCTCAACATCTGGCGTAAACTGCTCTAAAATAGTCATTACCCTATGGCTCATATCTCCATATAACGGATAGTTAGAAGACAATACCTCTATATCATTAGCCTTACAAAAACTTTCCCATTTAAAAATAGGGGCACCCATAGGCAATTTTAATACTTTGGCTTCATCGCTACGGGAAATAACACAGCCATCATTATTGCTTAAAATGGCAATGGGTTTGTGTTGCAAATTAGGGTTAAAAACCCGCTCGCAAGAGGCATAAAAATTATTGCAATCTACTAGGGCATACATTTTGGAAACCTGTTATTTATAGTATTGCTTCTGATGAAGAATTTTTAATATTCTTATTATGGTGCCTTCGATTAAAAAATGAATACTAAAAGGAAATGTTTTAGTGTAAGCTATTCTAATATTTCTATATCTAGCCTGATAATGTAAGGGCGTTTCTTTTACAGTATCAATTTTAGCCCAAAATTCGTCATGAAATCTATCCGCAAGGTTGTCAGATATTTTTTCGTAATACGATATGGCATCATGAAAATTATCCAAAGTACCTTCTTCAAATTTTACTGTATATTTCATTTACGAGCAGTAAGTTTGCGAAACTCACTTTCACTAATGTAGTTTAACTCGTTTTTTTCATGTCTACCTAGCATATCATCCATCATCGCTTTGTATTCTTCAGTTAACTCAAAACTATTAGCCTTTTCTTTTAAAACATGCTCCATATAATTTTTGAGTTTTCTCCCCTCTTTATCCGCTTGAATCTGTAACAAAGCTAAAGTATCATTATCTAATGAAATTTCTTTTCTTTTTTTATCACGTATCATAATCGTTTAATTTACGTGTAATATACGTATAATCTACGAAATTGTATTGTCTTAACACATAATACTCTAAAATAACTTCCCCTTCTCTACAACTTTATGTCCATTGCGCTTGTAGAATACCTTTTTACCATTAGCACAAAACGTATAGTTTCCTGATGCTTTCTTTTCAGAAACTGATAATAATACTACCTCTTCAACAGTGCAATTATAATCTTTAGCAACTTTCTTTTTAACATGACCTATAGTTGCTCTACCTTTCTTGAGTTGTGCTTGTATTTTTTTATCCAATTTAGGTTCCTCAAAACCTTCTGGCATACCACAAGAATTTGAAACTATAGGTTTAAGTTGTTTTATTTTTGCACTATCTACAAGGGTCAAAGGTTGTATGTCTATATACTCCCAAGTAAAATCGGCTTTTAACAATACACGCCGTCCATCATCAGTTTTTACAATATGGTTGTCTTGAGAAAAGCTTAAAAACGACATTAAAAACAAGAGACTAGAAAAAATATATTTCATAATTAAAAAGTATACAAATTGGTATACCTCAAAAATACAATTTAATCTTCAACATACTCTAAAATATCAGCAGGTTGACAATCCAACGCTTTACAAATAGCTTCTAGAGTTGAAAACCGAACCGCTTTAGCTTTACCTGATTTTAAGATAGACATATTAGCGGTGGTAATACCAATAATTTCAGCCAATTCTTTGCTCTTCATTTTCCGTTTGGCAAGCATTACATCTAAGTTTACAATTATTGGCATAATTAAATGGTTAGGTCGTTTTCTTCTTTAAGGATTCCCCCACTTTTAATAAAATCGGCAAGTATATACAACCCGAGACCAATAAGCATAATAAAAAACGAGTGTACGATATTTGTGATGAATATATTTAATTCAGTTTCACTTTTCAAAATGATATTAAGAACAATAGCTATAATTCCAACAACACATAAAAAGAAGCCTCCACTTTTGAATTTAGTTTCGCTAATAGCGTTATAAAATCCGTGTTTAATGATAGCGCGCAAACCCTGCTGTATTTTGAATAATGCTATTAGTAGCAATAAACCACGTACAAAAACAAAAAAATGGTGAAACATGCCTAGCACTTTGTCGGTATATACTTTCTGATAAATAAAATCTGGAATAACTAAAATGAATAAGATAACGATCAACAATACAAGAAGCGCGCTATTTATTAAAATTAGAAATTGATATAAAAGTTTTATTCTTTTCATGATTAAGTTTGGTTAAAAAACATCAACGGGATATCTAGCTATATCTACTTTGGCCTTTTTACGAATTAAAATGGTTATGGCATAAATTAAAGCAATGAAGAAGAGCCCATTAAAAATCATGGGAGGCGTCTCAGGAAACCCCCAAAGTTGCTTTCCTATTAGATAAGAACCTGACCAACCATTAATTGCAATATGACATACTATCGTAGGCCAAATTGAATTCATTTTATACGCAATAATACCTAACCACAATCCCATAAAAGTTGTAAAAATTATTTCTTGAGGTTCTATATGTGCCAAACCAAAAATAATAGACGATATCGCTATGGCCACAATGGGTTTATACCTTTTTAGTAATCCCCTTTGCAAAAATCCTCTATAAGCTATTTCCTCAATGAAACCCGGAGCCAGCGCTATTAACAAAACAATCAAGATACCCCATACAGTTGTAAGATCTTCAAAAGCAGATATTGGACTTGGCCCCTCAGAAGGCATCTGAGAAGAGAATAGTTCTACCAATACACCCGTTAGCTGTCTTGCCAACCAACCAAAAGCTAGGGAACCCAAAGCTAATGCCAAAATATCTAACCATGATATTTTAGGTTTTATCAAACCGAGCCTACTTAAAATTGACTGTTTCAGCTTTTTACATTCTCTCCATGCAAAAAATAAAATAACCAATCCTGCAGTTAAATGCCCTGTTACTTTCATTGAAACAATTTTAAAAGGCAAGAATGTATAATTAGCCGTTTCAAATAGATGATGAAGCCCTATTTGTGAAAGTGTCATCAAAACAAACATAGTCACAATACCAACTATCAAAAACCAAGGTGCAATACTTTTCATTTGTATCGTTTTCAAAACTTAATTATATGGTTAAATCGTTTTCTTCCTGTATATGACTTCCTTTTTTCAAAGCGTCTAAATATAGATACATCAAAAATGCAATAACTAAATGTGCAAATACAATAAAATAATCGTCTTCAAAACGGATAGGTGTTCCTTTTATTAAAAAGGAAGCTGTAAATAGCACAATATATACTATTGGAAGTATATTCAATTTTAAGAAAAAGCGCAGTCGCTTTAATGACTTAGTTTCAAACATTCTTTTTTCAACAAAAACCTTTAAAAATTCCTTAAATGCATAAAAATAAATGGTGTAATACCCCATGGCTACCCACATGATAATAATAGCGTAGTTAAAAGGCACATTGATGTTTAGCCCTATTAGAGGCACATGCACTTTTCCTCTACCATCAATAATATCCACAAATGGAATATCTATTTCAAACTTATATTTTAAAAATGCGAGAGCAGAAAATATGAATATAAAAAGTAGTACAGTTGCAATGAAATAGAATACTATTGTTGCTGAAATATAGGCGAGTTTTTTCATGTTATCTAAATTGTTAAATTATTTTCCTGTTCGGTTAATCTTGCCTTCGTAAAAACTTCACTCAAAAACATAAAAAACAAGCCAATAATAATGGGAGTAATCAAAGAAAAATCTATTCCAAGTCTAATATCTTTCAACAGTAACAATCGCATAACGAATTTAAAAACTGCATAAGAAATCCCGCAAATTAATATAAGCTTACCAATCATTTTAAAATTATTGGTAATCAGTTCAGAAAAATAGTTGCCTTCAGATAAATCCTTTAGCGTGTCTTTTAGTAAATAAACCGCTCTAACAAATAGTATGTAGATAACGGTTAGCACTACCACTATAGCAATCAAGCTGGGAATACTTAAGCTTGAAGTATCATAGTCTTCAATCATTTTTAAATCCATGGCCTTACCCTGCTGAATCTTAATTGGAATGAAAATAACTATTCCAACAAGTACTAATAGCAATAAATAATAATACATGTTTATTAGTTTCCGCAAAACTTCAATAGTCTTCATTTTATATAAATTATTGTTTTACGATAACAAAATTAAATAAAATTATTGAAAAACAATAATTTTTAATTAAAAAACTTAAAAGCGATAAATGATTAAAGCATTATTTATATTTGTTTTTAGATGAAAGGCTTACCAAAAAAACTAAATCAAAAACTAGAAGTACGCAAGGCGAATAATGCCTTACGCAAACTAGGTGCACAAGATGATTTAGTAGATTTTTCATCAAACGATTATTTAGGATTTTCAAAAAGCACAACTATTTTTGATACTACCCATAATTTTTTGATTGAAAATAATATTAAATACAATGGCTCTACAGGTTCTCGCTTACTTTCTGGAAACCATAAGTTATATGACATAGTAGAACAACAAATTTGCGAGTTTCATAATAGTTCATCTGCTTTAATCTTTAATTCGGGATACGATGCAAATATTGGTTTCTTCTCAAGTGTGCCACAGCGGGGAGATATTATTTTTTATGATGAATATATTCATGCCTCAATTCGTGACGGCATTAGTATGAGTTACGCTAAAGGCTATAAGTTTAGACATAATGATTTAGACGATTTAGAAAAAAGATGTCAGACTGAGCGAAGTAGAAGCCCAAAAGAAGCTAATATCTACATTGTTACAGAATCTGTCTTCTCTATGGATGGCGATACACCAGAATTAGTTGCTTTGACACAAATAAGCAAAACATATCAAGCTTATTTAATTGTTGATGAAGCACACGCAGTTGGCGTATTAGGGAAACAAGGGGAAGGTCTCGTTCAAAATTTAAATATTGAAGATGTTATTTTCGCACGAATTGTAACCTTTGGAAAAGCAATGGGATGCCACGGTGCTGCTATTTTAGGGAGTAATACTTTAAAAGAGTATCTTGTTAATTTTTCACGATCTTTTATTTACACCACTGGTTTACCTCCGCATAGCTTAGCAACTATATATACAGCTTACAATGCATTGCAGGATACTAATAATATTACTAAACTGCACAAAAATATTAACCACTTTAAAGCTGAAATAAAAAGAAGTAAACTTGAGGATATTTTTATTGAATCACATTCAGCTATCCATTGTTGTGTCGTTTCAGGTAATACTAACGTAAAATCTATTGCAGAACAGTTTCAAAACAATGGTTTTGATGTTAAACCCATTCTATCTCCAACAGTTCCAGAAGGTAAAGAACGTTTACGATTTTGTTTACACAGCTATAATTCCCAAGAAGATGTATCAAAAGTTTTGCAATTGTTAGCTACTTTTATAAACGTATGAGTAACACATTTAAAACCATTGCCAGGTTTCAGTATTCTACAGAAGCACAAATTATAAAAGGTCGCTTAGAAGCTGAGGGTATTCAAGTATTTCTATCGGATAACATTACCATAGATACAGACCCGCTGGTAAGTAATGCTATTGGAGGTGTAAAACTAAAAGTACTTTCAACCGATGCTTTAAAAGCACAACATATTCTAAAAACCATAAATAAATATTCTATTGATGATGAGGGCAACACAATAAGCTGTCCAAATTGTAAAAGCCATCGTATTGATTTATTTTCAACAATAAAGGATGTTAAATCATTTTTTGCCTTTATTTTTGGGGTGCTATTTTCTGCACTTCCATTTTATACAAGACACAAGTATAGATGTGAAGATTGTAAAACCGAATTTGATTTAAAATGACAATATATTTCATCACAGGAATCTCAACCGATGTGGGTAAAACTGTAGCTTCAGCAATCATTACTGAAGCTTTAGAAGCAGACTATTGGAAGCCTGTACAAGCTGGAGATCTAGATAATTGCGATACCAAAAAAGTAGAGCGCTTAGTATCTAATTCCAAATCTAAATTTCATCCTAATGCTTATGCTTTAAACACACCTATGAGTCCGCATGGTGCTGCAGATATAGACGGTGTTACGATTGATGTAAAAACCATTAAGGCACCAAAAACTAAAAACCATTTGGTTATTGAAGGCGCAGGAGGCCTACTAGTCCCTTTAAATAATAAAGACACCATTCTAGATTTAATTCTCCCAGATTATAAAGTAATTGTGGTATCCCGTCATTATTTAGGCAGTATCAACCACACGCTTCTAACGGTAAATACGCTAAAAGAAAAAGGTTTTGATGTGTCTATTCTTTTTAGCGGAGATGAACATAAATCTACTGAAGACATTATAACAAAAATGACTAATGTTCCTGTAATTGGAAGAATAAATGAAGAGCCTTATTTTGATAAAAATGTGGTTAAAGAGTATGCCAATAAACTCTGTGATAAGCTTTAATAAGGCTTATCATTCCTGCGAAGGCAGGAATGCATAAAATAACCAAAAAATAGATTCCTGTCTTCGCAGGAATGACAAAAATATATGAGTCTACAAGAAAGAGATAAAAAACACCTGTGGCACCCATTAAAGCAGCATCAGCTAAACCCTGAAAGTTTGGCTATAGTAAAAGCTAAAGGTTGTATTTTAACAGATGAAGATGGAAACGAGTACATAGATGCGATTTCATCTTGGTATACCTGTATGTATGGACATTGTAATGATTATATTATTGAGGCAACACACCAACAAATGCTGCGGTTAGACCATGTAATGTTTAGTGATTTTACACATGAACCTGCCGTAAAACTATCAGAAGAATTAATCAAAATTCTACCCAATAATCTAAACAAGATATATTTTAATGATAATGGGTCTACAGCTGTAGAATCTGCCATAAAAATGGCATTACAATATTATTTTAACAGAGGCGAAAAACGATCCCTATTTATTGCTTTAGAAAACGGTTTTCATGGCGATACCTTTGGGGCTATGAGTGTTTCAGGACTCTCGGTTTATAATGGTCCTTTTGAAGATTTTTTAATTGAAGTAAAACGTATCCCCACACCAAATGGCTTTAATCATCAAGCCATTTTAAATCAACTAAAAGCATACGTTTCAGATTTTGATATTGCTGGTTTTATTTACGAACCACTTATACAAGGTGCGGCTGGTATGAAAATTCATGACGCAGAAGGATTAAATGACATATTAACATTCTGTAAGTCTCAAAACATTCTAACAATTGCCGACGAGGTAATGACAGGCTTTGGGAAAACTGGGAGGTATTTTGCTTCAGATTACATAACAACCAAACCAGATATTATATGTTTAAGTAAAGCGCTAACTGCTGGTTTGCTACCCATGGCCATAACCTCTTGTACACAAGATATTTATAATGGTTTTTTAAGTAACGATATAGGTAAAGGTTTTTTTCATTGTCACACCTATTCGGCAAACCCAGTAGCCTGTGCTGCGGCTATTGCAGGTATTGAATTATTAACTTCAAATGATATTCAAGACAGTATAAAACGAATTACAGAAGCACATCAAAAATTTGAAGAAAAAATTAAAACACACCCAAAAGTAAAAACAGCAAGGCATTTAGGGGTTATTTTCGCATTAGATTTAGATACAAATATGGAACGTTATGGGGATTTACGCAATAAGCTCCTCAAATTTTTTATGAATAGAGGCGTGTTTTTAAGACCTCTAGGAAATACCATTTACATACAGGTGCCTTATGTGATTTCTCAAGAAGAATTACAGAAAGTTTATGATACTATCGAAGCGTCGTTAGATATGGTTCAATAACCTTATACCTACTATCCACTGCGTATATTTCAATGTATAAAATATATGATTTAACTACATTAAAACTTACATTTGCCCAAAATATACCCAATTGCAAAAACCAATTTCCATAACAGCTATAACATCCATTTCTCCTCTTGGAGTATCTGAAAAAGAAGTATGGAAAAGCTATCTTAAGCCTCATCATTATTTAAATCCTAAAAAATTTTTTGATAAAAGTGTTTGGGTGGCTAACCTTTCAGATGAAGCAAAAAAAGAAATTGTATTGCTAAGAAACTCAGACAGTAAGTATAAAACATTAGACGACACCGTGCTTTATGCCATTTATGCTTCAAGACAAGCCATTGCTTCTGCTGGTTGGAAAGCACAAGATAACTTTGGAATAAACATAGGCTCTTCTCGTGGTGCAACAACCCTATTTGAAAACTATCATAAGTCATTTTTAAAAACCAACACATCCGATACTTTAAGCTCTCCCACAACTACGCTGGGAAACATCTCGTCATGGGTGGCTCATGATTTGCAGACCCAAGGTCCAGAAATTAGTCATTCCATAACCTGCTCTACAGCGCTACACAGTGTATTAAATGGCGTGGCCTGGATTAATTCTGGTATGTGCGATAAATTTCTTGTAGGTGGTAGCGAAGCTCCTTTAACACCGTTCACTATTGCCCAAATGCAAGCGCTCAAAATATATTCTAAAGTTGCATATAATTCATCGCAAAACGAAATAGCTTTCCCATGTCGCGCTTTAGATTTAGAAAAAACCAAAAACACTATGGTACTTGGAGAAGGTGCTGCCATGTTATGTTTAGAAGCTGGAAATAAGCAGAATGCCTTAGCAAAAATTATTGGTATAGGCTATGCCACTGAGATTTTAAAGCACAACATATCTATTTCTAGTGATGCCAAGTGTTTTCAAAAATCCATGAAGATGGCTGTGGGTAATTTTAACCCTAAAGATGTCGATATCATTGTAATGCACGCACCTGGTACAATTAAAGGAGATAGTTCAGAATACAAGGCCATTAAAAAAGTATTTACCACTAATACACCTGCTTTAACATCTAATAAATGGAAAATAGGACACACATTTGGTACTTCTGGGGCATTGAGTTTAGAACTTGCCGTTTTGATGTTGCAGAAACAACAGTTTATTGGTATTCCATTTTTAGAAGACGAAAAAACACCTAAAAAAATCAACACAATTATGGTTAATGCAGTAGGTTTTGGTGGAAATGCAGTATCAATATTGTTACGTAAAAACTAATTTAGTTATGAACAAAACAACGCTACAGCATCTTAGAAAAGTTCCCACAATGAAGTTGGTTTTGGGCGTTGTTCTATTTTGCCTAGGTATTTATGGAGCACTAACTAATAATATATTCAACCTTGTTTTATCAGGAATTGGTGCTTTTTTAATGCAACGTGAAGGTTCCCAAATAGATTTGGCATCCAAAAGATATCGAGAAATTCGTTCATTTATGGGTGTTACAATAGGTAAGTGGAAAGATCTACCAAATGTAGAGTATGTTTCTGTTTTTAAAACTAAAGAAAACAAAAGAGTACAAGGAATGGGAGCGTCTTCTAATTTTTCTAATCAAGTATATGAATTAAACCTATTTTACAATAGAAATAGAAAAATAGAGGCATATATTACCGACGATATAAATGATGCTTTTGATAACGCTAAATATCTTGCTCAAGTGCTAAACATAAAGATTTTAGATGCCACTCAAAGAGAATCTAAATGGTTATAACTATTTTTGTAAAAATTTCATTTTAAATGAGCGCAACAAAACACAACTGGACTAAAGAAGAAATCTTAGATATCTACAACAAACCTTTAATGGAATTGCTTTACGATGCGGCTACAATTCATCGTGAATACCATGACCCTAATACGGTTCAAGTATCTACCTTACTTTCTATAAAAACAGGTGGTTGTCCAGAAGATTGTGGCTATTGCCCACAAGCAGCACGTTACCATACCGACATTGAAGGTAATGATTTAATGAGTGTACAGCAAGTTAAAGCACAAGCCTTAAGAGCTAAAGCTAGTGGTAGTTCTCGTGTGTGTATGGGTGCTGCATGGAGAAATGTAAAAGATGGCGAAGAGTTTGATAATGTTTTGGAAATGGTACGTACCATTAATAAATTGGATATGGAGGTGTGCTGTACTTTAGGCATGCTTACCGAAAATCAAGCAAAACGTTTAGCCGAAGCTGGTTTGTATGCATATAACCATAATTTAGATTCCTCCGAAGACTATTATAAAGAAGTGATTTCTACTCGTGGTTTTGAAGATCGCCTAGAAACTATCGATAATGTTAGAAAAACCAATGTTACAGTTTGCTCTGGCGGTATCATTGGCATGGGCGAAAAAACTGAAGACAGAGCAGGGATGTTGGTGGCACTATCTACACTTAATCCGCAACCGGAATCAGTACCAATCAATGCTTTAGTAGCTGTTGAAGGTACGCCACTTGAAGACCAAGAACCTGTTTCTATTTGGGATATGGTACGTATGGTGGCAACAACCAGAATTGTAATGCCAGAAACTCAAGTGCGCTTAAGTGCTGGTAGAACCCAAATGACCAGAGAAGGACAAGCCATGTGTTTCTTTGCTGGTGCAAATTCCATTTTTGCAGGAGATAAACTGTTAACTACGCCCAATCCTGATGTTAACGAAGACATGGAAATGTTTAAACTGTTAGGATTAAATCCACAAAAACCATTCATTAAAAAAATGCAGCCTAAAACTGTGGAAGCTGAAGATTCTGAATACCAATCTCTCGGAGAAAAGCCCAAATGGACAAGACCAGAGCATACTATTGAGCGTAATGAAGCTGCAAAGGAAAAGGCTAAAGCTGTAAAGTAAATACACTTTATTTTGTTTGTCTAGATGTTACTCTGTGCTAAGGATTGAGGTTCTGCATGTGTGGGATTGAGGTGCTTTTTACATTAGTACGCCCTAAATACTATTTTACATTTCATAACGTTTTCTTAACTTTGAATAACTAAACAAAACTTTCTTTGACGTTAAACCTACAGGATATTCCGCGTGTAAAAACGATTACCAAATCGGATTTTTTAGAACACTACTTTAAGCCACAAAAACCTGTGGTTATTGAGCGGTTTATAGAAGATTGGCCTGCTTACAAAACTTGGAACCTAGATTATTTTAAGGCTATTGGCGGGGACTTAACAGTTCCTTTATACGATGACAGACCAGTAGATTATAAGGATGGCTTTAATGAGCCACACGCTAAGATGAAATTAAGCGATTATGTTGATTTGTTGAAACGTGAACCTACAAAATATCGAATTTTTTTATGGAATGCCCTTAAGGAAATTCCACAATTACAAAAAGATTTTACATTCCCAGATTTTGGATTGCGTTTAATGAAAGGCATACCCATGTTGTTTTTTGGCGGTAGAGATTCCCATACCTTTATGCATTTTGATATTGATCTGGCCAACATCTTTCATTTTCATTTTGAAGGAAAAAAGGAATGTATCTTGTTTGACCAAAAACAAAGTGATTATCTCTATAAAATCCCCCACTCCTTGATTACAAGGGAAGATATAGATTTTAAAAATCCAGATTTTAAAAAGTGGCCTATGTTAAAAAAAGCTAGAGGTTACAAAACAGAATTAAATCACGGTGAGGTATTGTATATGCCAGAAGGCTATTGGCATTATATGCGATATGTTACCCCAGGATTTTCCATGAGTTTGAGAGCCATAGCCAGAAATCCTAAAAACTTTGGAAAGGCCGTCTACAATGTTTTTGTAATGCGCAGTTTCGACAATATTATGAGGCGTTTAAAAGGACAAAAATGGATAGATTGGAAAAATGAACAAGCCATAATTAGAACGCACAAACATCTGTAAAAAATCTTTACAGTTTTAAAACTTGTGATATCTTTGCGCACTAAAAAACTCAAATCATTGTAAACAACTTTAAAAATGAAAAAACTAATTTTAATAGTAGCAATTTTAAGCGTATCACTTATTAATGCACAAGCATACACTGGTAAAAACGATAACAAGTTTCAAGTTGGTTTAAATGCCCAAGACAATGGTACAGGTATCAACATTAGTTACGATTATGGCTTTGGCGAGAACATTTCTTTTGGTTTTACTTCAACTTACCTTCTAGGAGTTGAAGATATGATAAATGCTGATTTTGCAGACCGTTTTGATGTAAGAGCACGATTTAATGCTAACCTAGGAAACGTTATTAATGCAGGTAATAATTTTGATGTATATCCTGGCTTAAGTTTAGGATTAAAGAATTTTGGAGGGCATATTGGTGCGCGTTATTTCTTTACAGACGGTTTTGGAATTTATACAGAATTAAATACGCCTTTAGCAAAATATAATTCAGGTACTTTAACACCAGCTGAAATGTTACACAACCAATTTACGGTTAATTTTGGTGCAAGTTTTAATTTGTAAATAAAAACCAACAATATCTTAAAAACTGCGGATGAGGTTGCACTTTATCCGCTTTTTTATGGATTTACCCGAAAAGCTCCCTAGCCTTTTCATACACTAAGTGCGTTTCCCAGCCTCTATAGAGCAGATAATCGATTAATTTTCGCTTTTTTTTGTTTTTATCTCCCACAGACAGCGAACGGGCTTTTTTTTCGGCTAAATCATTGAAAACCTCGATGTATTCCGATGCTTCTATTTCAGCAAGTGCTTGATTTATATTAACTTTGCCTATGTCTTTTTGCTTTAATTCATAAGTTAATCGACGTCGGCCCCAAGCCTTTATTTTAAACTTACCACTTACAAATGTTTTGGCAAAACGTTCTTCATTAAGAAAGTTATGTTCCAAAAGATGAACTATGATCACATCGATAGCCTCGGGTATCATGTGCATGGATTTTAGTTTTTGCCGTACTTCTTTATGACAGCGTTCTTGGTACACACAGTAGCGCTCTAGTTTTCGAGTAGCCTCTTGTACCGTATATGTTTTTTTTGTGTTCATAATATAGAACTCAAAAATAATAATTGAAAAATGATTAAAATTAATAGATCCAAATCTAGTTTTAAAAACTTAACATTATGAAAAAAATTATTTTAATACTTACGCTGATTTTGGTAGCAAATCTAAGTTATGGACAAATCGTAGCTTGGAGTATGGTACCACCAGCACAACCAACAAATACGGCTGGGAATGAAGTTACTTTAGATGCTACTACTTTAGACCTCAACCTGAACATGTCAACATTGAGAAGAGGATCTGGAATTAACCCTTCTAGTTTAGCGAGGTCTTTTTCTTCGTCTTCGTATACTGCAGGAGGTACTATTACTGATGCTATAACTAATAATGAATACATAGAGTTTGATATTTCTGCAGCACCCACATATCAAGTATCACTCAGCACATTGGACGTAAACTTTAGAAGATCTAATCAAGGTCCAACTACTTTTTTATGGACTTATAGTACAGATGGTAGTAGTTTTACAAATTTAGGTTCGCAAATTACTTATACTGTTAATGGAGGAGGTGGTACAGCTCAAACCCAAATTGATTTGTCATCAGTTACAGATATTCAGAATGTTCCATCAGGTACAACAATAACGTTTCGCCTCTATGCATGGGGTGCAGTTTCAGGATCAGGAACTTTTGCTATTGGCAGACTAGATGGAAACGAGTTAAGTATAGGTGGTAGTGTTACACTAAATCCATGTTCAGGTTCAACTGTAACATGGACTTCTGGAGGTTGGGTTCCTGCAAGTGGTCCAACTATTAATACTCCTGTAGTTATTGCGGATAATTATGATACTAATACCAATGGTAGCTTTAACGCCTGTACTTTAACAGTAAATGCTGGCGTAAATTTAAATGTTGCTAATAGTAGATTTATTGTAGTTGAAAACGATGTTACCATAAATGGGGAATTATTTGTACAGTCTCAAGGGAATTTTGTACAAAATAATGATACAGCAACTTTTACTGATAATTCTACTAATGGTGTACGTGTTGTTAAAGGCAAAACTTTTCCAAGAAAATTTTCTTACACCTATTGGAGCTCTCCAATTGTAGATGAGACGATAGAACAAGTATTCAGTACTGTTCAGGGAGATAGACGTTTTTCGTTTAATGCAGCCAATTTTGTAGACGTGCAGCAAGAAGTTGGAAATACAGGAGTTTTTAATCCTGGATCTGACGATATAGATGATAACGGTGACGACTGGCAAATAGCCAGCGGCACCATGCAACCAGGGGTTGGTTATGCTGCAATTGCTAGTCAATTTGGACCTGTGTTTCCTCGTACTGAAAGTTTTACTTTTATAGGAGAGTTTAACAATGGTACCATTCAAGTACCTCTTATTAATAATAGTGGCGGCGCTTACAATGACTGGAACTTTATAGGAAACCCATATCCTGGTGCTATTGATGCTGATCAGTTTCTATCAGTAAACAGTGCTCTAGTAGGAGCATTATATTTTTGGGATCAAGCAACACCTGAAAGCGATACTTCTGGTGGTAGCCAAGGGCAAAATTTTTCAGTAGACGATTATGCTACATATAATGGAACAATGGGTATTGGAGCTAGAGCAGGTAGTGGTGCTCAACCTAATGGTTTTGTAGCCTCTTGTCAAGGCTTTTTTGTAGAAGCATTGGCAGCAGGTAATGTTACTTTTAACAACTCTATGCGTGCAGCTTCAAATAATAATAGCCAGTTTTTTAAAAATACTTCATCTAAAGATGATTCCTCTTCTAGCTCTAATAATAAGTTATGGGTAAACCTAACAACAGATAACGGTGTTTTTAGCCAAATAGGCGTTGGATACGTTACTGGGGCCACGGATTTTAGTGATGGTGCTTTTTATGATGCTAAAAGAATCGTTAGTTCTGGAAATGCTGCAATATTGTACTCAATCATAGAAAATGATAATGATAAATATGCCATCCAAGGTAAAGCTACTAGCAGCCTAAACACTGATGAAATTATAAAACTTGGTTTTAATACATCTATTGATATCGCTACTAGCTACACTTTATCCATTGCACGACTTGAAGGCGACTTTTTATCAAACAAAAACATCTATTTAAGAGACCTCTTAACCAATACCGTACACAATTTATCTGATAGTGATTACAGTTTTACCTCTGAGGTTGGGGAGTTTAACGAGCGTTTTGAAATTGCATTTAATGCCTCTTCGCTATCTAACGACACTTTTGGAGTAGACACTAACACTATTAAAATTGTACAGTTAGATAGTAACAATGTAAAGTTCACTACCGAAACTTCTAACTTTACATCCATAACCATACATGATCTTTTTGGGAGAACATTATATAAGTTGGATGCTAACAGTAATGATGAAACTTATAACTTAAGTGTTTTAAAGAGCTCTGTATATATTGCAACTATAGAACTTGCAAATGGCACAGCCTTAAGTAAGAAATTCATAAAAAAGTAACGCTGTTTTCTTAACAGTATAACATGCACGTCATCCTAAATTTAGGATGACGTGTTTTTTATAAGCTATATTTTAAGGCTAAAATTAGGTTTCTTCCTGGTGCAGCAATCCCAGATGAATAGGGTCTGTAACGTTGGTCTGTAATGTTTTCTAAAGTAGCAGTTAGCATAGTAGAAGCACTTACCTTATACTGGGTTCTTATATTTAAAGTATGCCAAGATGGTGAGAATGGATTACCATTTTCATCTGAAGCATAAATAAAATCTTTTTCAACTTCTGAAGGCGCCAATTCATTAAAAGAGAGCTCTCCGTTATACATTGCAAAAGCATCTATTGTTAAGCCTTTATGCTTCCATACCAAATGTGTATTCCCAAAATTAGGAGCCACATGTCGTATTGGTACTTCGATATTATCATTCTCCTCAGTACCTCCTATTACACTGTATTGAGACGTTAAATTCAAAGCCTTGCTAAACTGCATTTTTAATCCAACCTCAAAACCATAAATCCAGGCCTTTGACGCATTTTGTATGGCTTGTACGTTACTTAACGCTCCATCATACATTATTTGTGTTTCTCCATTTAAAGTATAGTCCCTACGTACAAGAGCATTATCTAAATACGTATAATAGGTACTTAAGTCTAGTACCAGTTTCTTATTAAAATCCAATTTCAACCCTACTTCCCCGCCATAAGCATATTCTGGTCTTAGCATTTGGTTTGGCACCACAACAGACCCTGGTTCAGAATCAAATACCTTTCCTATGTCATCTATATTAGGTGCTCTAAATGCTGATGCCGCATTAAGTTTCCATTGTATAGTTTCATTTGGAGACCAAGTTAAACCCGTAGTACCTGTTAAAGCTCCCGCTGTATTTTTTGAACTTTGAAATGGTAAATTCAAAAATCTATTATTCTCTGTAAAATCTGCATCTGAGGCTACGTGGTTAAACCGCAATCCTGATTGAAATACAAATTTAGTGCTTGGTTTATATTTTATACTTGTATAAGCTGCAGCTGAAGCCCAAGTGGCATCATTGGGATAGCGAGATACTGTTTCGGAGATATTCCCGTTAGAAATATCCTGGACTACAGCACTAGAAGACACTTTATTAAATACATATTCTATACCATAAAATAGTCGTGTTTTTTCACTTAGTCGTTTTTCAAAATCTAAGTTAAAGGAATAGGCATCAACAGCCTCTTCGCGCTGTCGCCTTTCAACTGCTCCGAAGTCACGATCTATTCTACTTTCCTGAAAATTTTGATAGGCTAGGGTGGCCTTTATTTTGTCGTACAGATTAGAACTACTACTGAGTTTTGTAATATGCAAATTAGACATAAACCATTGTTGTGGTCCATAATGCCATTCTGCTGAACGTAATTCATTACCGCGGTAGCGAATAAGGCGATCATACCTAGGGATATTAGACGATTTTGAATAGTGCAAACCCAAATCGAAACTCAAATTCTTATAAGGTTCGAATCTTACCTTCTGCATCAGATTCAATTGGTTATAACCAGAAAATTTTTGTACTCTAGGGTTTGGGTTTTCAACAACTGCATCATTTCCATTGTTAGAAATAACAAATTCTGGTCTTAAATAATCATCTGGGCCTTTAGAACCCATTTTTAAATCATTAAAATCGGTGTAAGTTACACTAGTTAAAAAACCCCATTTTTTATAACCCATATTAAGATTTAAATGGGATGTTTTCTCATCACTGGCCGTAGCATATCGTATTAGGGTATTTGCTTTAATTAATAGCGAGTCTATATGCGACAATTCAGGGGTTTTTGTATAAAAACTCATAACGCCCCCAATGGCATCACTCCCATAAATAACAGAACCAGAGCCTAAAGTAACCTCTGTATTTTGAATTGAAAGCGGGTCTACAGCAATAACATTATGTATATTGCCTCCTCTAAAAATAGCATTATTCATCCTAACACCATCAACCGTGATAAGCAATCTATTTGTTGAAAAACCCCTAATCATGGGGCTTCCTCCTCCTAATTGACTTTTCTGAACAAAAATAGCACCTGTATTTTGAAGCACATCTGCTGTGGTTTGCGGGTTAGTAAACTCAACTATTTCGGCATTGCTGTTTACAATTTTTTGTGAGATGTCGCGTTTATGCTGCTCAAATTTTGAGGCAGAAACTACAATTTCTTTTAATCCTCTTGTATTGGCATCCAAATACACGGTTTTAGTTTTCAATACTTCAGCCTTTGTTAAGCTTTTGGTAACATGAGATAAATGCTGAAAATAAAGCGTATCTGTTAATGCAAACTTATTTACATTGGCAATACCTTTAGAATCGGTTATAACACTCTTTGTTTTATTTGCATCAAAAATCGCAACTCCAAAAATAGGCTCTTCGGTAATGGTATTTAACACTTTTATGTCCTGTGCATCTATTACTTTAAAAAGTAATAAAAACATTAAAAGCATATAGTTGCGCTTCATTTTCTAACTAAAAACTTGATTAAAAATCTGTAGTGACTTCGGGGATCTAAAACTCCCCAAATGTAATTCAAAATAAAGCAAAATCATATTTAAAAATGATTGTCTTTTTGCTGCATTTATCTTTACAGTATGTAATGCATCAAATTTTATACCTAATAAAGTTTTTAAAAGAATTATATTTTCTCCTGAAACATTGTATTTGCTTGTGTTTTTATCCTGAAAACTACCATCTTCTAAATTAAAAAATGTCATTTCAATATTGGTTGTATCGGGATAAAAACCCAGATATTTAGTAAGGTTTAACAAAAACAATAAGTGAAAGTTTGAGTATTCATTATCTGCATCAAACCATAATAGTGTAGTTTCTATATAACTGTAAAGTGCCTCATTCTGCTCTTCTTCTTGAAGAGTAGTTGCTAATATTTCTGAAAGAAACATAACTACCGCGCTCTTTAATATGTGGGAGTGCAAACTACTGTAAACAACATTAGTTTTTACCTCTTTTATGGTGTAAAGAGCACGTGTTCTTGTGTAATTAAAAACAACTTGAATTTGTGACAATAACTGAAAATAAGCTGTCTTGGCACTGGATTTTTTAGAGTTTAAAACCCCACTAACCAAAAAACTTATTACACCATATTGCTGGGTATAACATTTTACAATTAAATCGTTATCACGATATCTTAATTTTGATAATACAATAGCGTTTGTGGTGCTTAACATTACCTTACCACCATTAATTTAACTACTTTGGTTTCAAAACTATTTAAATCTGAAAGCATAATGAGATATACTCCTGAAGCTACAATATTGTTGGCAAGATTCTTTCCATTCCAATATGCAATACCGCCATCAATTTCTAAGTTAAACCCCTGAAATCTTTGATTGGTTCTAGATTGAGCTTCGGCGACCAGGTTCCCTTCAATATCTGTAATCTTAATATTTACATTTTCTGGAAGATCGGTAATTTTCACTTTGTCTTCCACAATATCAAATCCTGGTCTAACTGGGTTTGGATAAGCATGAGACTTTGAAAAGTCTTCTGATGTGGAAGAACTTCCTGTTCTAAATGATACTAACCCTTTTTCTGTAGCTATATATAGAACACCATTAGACACGTCTAAAGACACATCGTTTACACTATTAGAAGGTAGAGGAGAATTATCTGTTGTAAAATGAAAAATTGTTCTTTGCCCATCTGGAGATAGGAAAAATAAACCCGACTCGAATGTTGCAATCCATTTATTGTTTGCACCATCTACCTCAATATCTGAGATAAACTGTTCAAATAATAGCTCTTTAGCAATACCATCTTCCTCTATAATTATTTCATCAACCCTTGTGTTGTCCTCATCAAAAAAGTTGGTAGTATTAAATAAGACCCGAAGGCCACTGTGAGTACCTATCCATAATTGATTACGCCTATCCAAGGCAACTGACCTTACTGACTTATCCGGAAAATTTTCTTCCTCGGAGGAAATATTCTTCAACAAAGGATTACCGCCATTCTCATTAAAACCGATGAGTCCTTTAGAAAAAGAACTAATAAACTTTGTACCATCAGGTGCAATTACTATGTTATTAAAACCCAGATTATCTCCAATAGCATTTGCTATTATTTCAGTGAAATCATATTTCCTCCATTGTCCTGTAGATATGTTATAGGATTTTAGCGGGCTTTGTGTAAGTGATGTGATAGACCATAATAGACCTTCTTCATCAAACTGCAAACCAGAAAGTCTTAAACTTACAAAGTCAGGATTATTAGCAAGCACAAGTGATTCCAAACCACTATTGGTTTGATCATGCCTTATTGTTGGTACATCATCATTAATTTCTAATAGACCATCTTGAAATGAACTTATAAAAACTTGATCTGTTTTAAAGGGGTTAACCGCAATTATATTCAAATTTCTTGATGCAAATAAACTATCGTATGGAATATTTATCCAACCCTCAGGTTTTAAATGGCTAACTCCATAGCTCCTCAGTGGTGATGGATTATAAAATGGTGTAAAGTCTCCGTATGTTACCCACAAGTTATTTGAAAATGCTTTTAGAGAAAAAGGCCGATTTAAAAGTGGGCCATCGGGATGTATTTCTTCGAAATTATCAGAACCGTTTAATGTTGTTCTTAATATACCAAAATCGGTAGTACCAATATAAATTGCATCATTACTTATTGTAGCTGATGTATATTGTGTTTCAAAATTTTCATTAATACCAATCTCAGATACTATATTAAAAGCTTCATCATAAACAAAAATAGTAGTATCTGTGGTTACTACTAGGTTTTCATTAACACTGGTTAGTTTAAGAGGAAGGCTTTCATATTGAAAACGATTAATCGCATTAGAGTTATTTTGTATTTCGTAAATAACCCTGTTACTTGCTGTGGCATAAAGAGTATTTGTTAAAGATGCAATACCCAAAAAATCTCCATTTATAATGGTTTCCCAATTTTGAAAGTCTATTAAATTTGTGTTGTCTAAAGATGCTCTTCTTATGCCTGCATTTCTACAAGCTGCATATATATAATTATTAAAAATTGCTGTTTGGCCTACACTTAATTGGCTACCTTGGTCTCCAATAAAATAAGTATCTCCAAATTCTAGTCGCTCTAAATCGAAAACTGAAATGCCAAAATCTGTAGCGATATATACCAAATTATCTAAAACGTTAAAATGATTTATTCCTTTGTTAGAAGGAGGTATTGTTACCTTATCTACAATGTCTACTATCGTTAATATATCAGTGTCATTATCTAAAACAATTTCAATAAGACCATTTTCATAGCCTATTAATAAAAGTTCGTATGTGCTACTGTAGTGTAAAGTTGAAATGTTACTGCCAGACAATCCATTAACTGTAGTTTTTTCTTCAATTTCCTCGGTATTTAGATCATAGATAAACACTGCGTTTTCAGCTGCAACGTAAACCTTTGAATCACTTCTAGCCACATCAACAATATCAAAATATGAAAAATGCCCCTCCCATAACGCCGAAAAGTCTTGTGCAGACTGTATAAATGGCAATAGAAAAATAAATAATATTAAAAACTTTTTCAGCATAGCTCTTTTTCTGTTTTCAAATATATCTATAACTAACGAGTATTATCTAAAAAAAATATGTCCTAAATAAAAAAACCAGAGGTGTTAACACTCTGGTTCAATTTATTTCTATCGTAATTTAAAAATCTAAGTATAATCTACTTCATTGTTTTAAACAACTCCCTGAGCCAACATTGCATCTGCAACCTTTACAAAGCCTGCTATATTTGCCCCTTTTACATAATCGATATAACCACTATCATCTTTACCGTAGTCTGTACAAGATTGATGTATATCAGCCATAATTTCCTTAAGCTTTTTATCAACTTCTTCTCTGGTCCACTTGTATCTGAGTGAGTTTTGCGTCATCTCTAGGCCCGATGTAGCAACACCTCCTGCATTGGATGCTTTTCCTGGAGCAAATAAAATTTTAGCCTTATGGAATTCGGCAATTGCGTCTTTCGTCGAAGGCATATTTGCACCTTCGCTCACACACATACACCCATTAGACAATAGAGCTTTCGCATCTTTACCATCCAATTCGTTTTGTGTAGCACAAGGTAAAGCTATATCACATTTCTCATTCCAAGGAGTTTCTCCTTTAGAAAATTTTGCATCAGGATATGCTTCTACATATTCACTTATTCTGCCTCTTTTTTCATTTTTAAGATGCATCACAAATTTTAGTTTTTCGGCATCTATTCCCTCTGCATCATAAATATACCCTGAAGAATCTGATAGCGTAACCACTTTAGCTCCTAGCTGTATAGATTTCTCTGCCGCATATTGCGCAACATTACCTGAACCAGATATCACAACAGTTTTTCCTTCAAAACTATCATTCTTGGTTTTTAGCATATTCTCAGCAAAATACACAGTCCCATATCCTGTAGCTTCTGGTCTAATGAGAGATCCTCCCCAAGTCATTCCTTTACCTGTGAGTACTCCTGTAAATTCATTTCTTAGTTTTCTGTACATACCAAACAAAAATCCTATCTCTCTTTGTCCCACACCGATATCACCTGCTGGAATATCAGTATTTGGACCTATATGCCTAAACAGTTCACTCATAAAGGCATGACAAAATCTCATAATTTCATTATCGCTTTTTCCTTTTGGGTCGAAATCGCTACCTCCTTTACCTCCTCCCATTGGTAGTGTAGTTAAACTATTTTTAAAAACTTGTTCAAAAGCTAAAAACTTCAAAATACTTGCGTTAACTGTGGGATGAAAACGTAAGCCTCCTTTATATGGGCCAATAGCAGAATTCATTTGAATACGGTAACCCCTGTTAACTTGAATTTCTCCTTTGTCATCAACCCAACATACCCTAAACGAAACTAATCGTTCTGGCTCTACCATACGAAGTAGGACATTTTTACCATAATAAATGTCATTTTGAACAATGTAAGGAATAACGGTTTCTGCCACTTCTTCAACCGCTTGTAAAAATTCTGGCTCATGAGCATTACGCTCCTTTACCAAATCCAAAAAATCTGCAATAATTTCTTTCATGTATCAATAAATGTTTAATTTTTAATGAATATACAATTTAGAAGTGCAAAGATACGTTATCTTTAAAAAATTTAAGTTTTTTTTTAATTTTTCGCAATATAATACAAAAGCTAAATGCGCTTCATCAGAATAATTTGGTAGTTCATCGGCTTTTTATATATTTGTTGCGCTAACGCCTCGAAAATATAATCTTTATGATGCTTGACTTAAAACGTTTAGCTCTTGCTCTCTGTGTGTTTGCCTTGTGGCAAACATCACACTCTCAATTAGGCTTTTCGCATGAAATAGGCGTTATTACAGGTCCTGTGCAATTTAGGTCAGATTTTGGTAGCCGTCAGGATGAACGTACCAATTTTGGCAATTCTGGTATTGGAATTGGATTAGTACATTATATAAATTTCTCTTACAGAGCTGATTGTAATTGCTATTCAACAGACACATATTTCAACGATCATTTTAAATTAAGAAATGAGATTTCATGGAATAAAACAAAACTAGAGCATTTGGGTAGATGGGTTCAACCAGACAGAACTAGTGATAATGCAGATAGACTTAGAGGCCACACTGGTTATGCTAAAAACTTGGATATTGGTACCCAACTAGAATTTTTCCCCCTAAGTATTCGTTCGTTTCAAGCTTATGGTTACCGTTTAGCTCCATTCGTAAGTTTAGGTATCCACTACACTTCATTTAATCCTGAGGTTATAACAACCTATGATAATGGCACTAATGATGTTGGAAACATAGGAGACCCTAATAATTTCTATTCTAATTGGGCACCTGGATCAGTTGATCCTGCTCCTGGAAGCACATGGTCCACTGTTGCTAGTGTTGGATTTAGGTATAAGGTTGGTAAACTTTCAGACCTTATGCTTGATTTAAGATGGCAATATTATTTTGATGATTGGGTGGACGGGTTAAATCACAATCTTGTTGATAACAAAAATAATGATTGGCTACTTTGGCTCAACGTAGGCTATATCTACTACTTAAACTAGTTAATCTCCGCTTTATTTGGTATTCATTTGCCTGTAAATTACAAGATAGGAACCCTTATCTAAAGAAATTACTACTTAGAATTTTTGATTGCTTTTAAAAGTGCCAATACATAACCGTAGTGCAACCCTTCGTGAATTACTATAAATTGTAAAGCTTCATCAATGTTATTTAAAGTATTGCCTGTTGTGGATACAGTATATGCATTGTAGTTCTTAAAAATAGTATCGTTGTAGTCTTTTTTAGTTTTTTCTATAGTGGGTAAGAGTAAACTTTTTATTTCGTCAATTTCAGTTTGAGATATGTTTCCCTTAGGTTTACTGTCTTTTCGATATGTATTTATCATTTCATCAGTTAGTGAAGTGTCCAAACCAGATAATTTATACGCTAATAGTTGCTCTGAAACCAAAACATGCCCTATATTCCAAATTATATTATTATTAAAACCTTGCGGGACTTTATTTAAATCCTCTAGCGTATTGTTTTCAATAATTTGTTTTAAAATACTTCTGGTATTGTTCAGAACTTGAAATGTAAAATCCATAAAATTAAAATTTTCGATAAATATAGTTTTAATTTGTTTTTCGAAATACATAAAACCATGAAAAAAGTATATTATTTAAAGACTTGTGATACTTGTAAAAGAATTTTAAAAACACTCAATTTATCTTCTGAATTTACACTACAGGATATAAAAACTGAACCCATTACTGTTACTCAGATAGATGAGATGAAAGCACTGGCTGGTAGTTACGAAGCCTTGTTTAGTAAACGTGCCCAACTCTACAAAAAAATGGATTTGAAAAATCAAGATTTAACAGAGAAAGATTTTAAGCATTACATTCTTGAGCATTATACCTTTTTAAAAAGACCAGTAATATTTATAGATGACAGTATTTTTATTGGTAATTCCAAGAAAACTGTAGAAGCTGTAAAAAACGCAGTGAAATAAATGTGACTCCACCAGGATTCGAACCTGGATCTAAAGTTTAGGAAACTTTTGTTCTATCCCTTGAACTATGGAGCCAAAATTAAAAAAGCCTTAACTAAAAATGTTAAGGCTTTTCGCTCCTCAGGTATTTCCCGTATCTACAATAGACCCTCTGATTAATCCCGCAGGTGCGGGACTCTAACCAACTGAGCTAAATAACCTTCTAATATGAAATTTTTATCAGTTAACTTCTCTAAAAGCTTCCTGCTTTTTTGCTTCTTTATAAATTTCTCAAACTTTTCCGCTTCTCCTCTAGTAAATCCAGCTTCAAAAACTGCCCTTAACGTCCAAGGCCTATATTTTGATGTGTAAGTAGTAAACTTTATTGAATTGTGCGTCTCCAAACGTTTCCATGGGTTATTGGACGAACCTATATAAAACCTGTCATAAGTTTCGGAGTATAAAACGTAGATATAATACATAATAAAAAAACCTTAACGTTTTAGTTAAGGTTTTTCGCTCCTCAGGCTGGGCTCGAACCAGCGACCCTCTGATTAACAGTCAGATGCTCTAACCAACTGAGCTACTGAGGAAGGTTATGTTTCGCTTTTGCGAGCGCAAATATATATTAATTTTTATTTACAACAAACTTAATGATTAAAAAAATCACTCAAAAATAGCTTTGTAAATATCGTTACCATTGGCAAATAAAACCAAGGCTATTAAAATAAAGAATCCTACCATTTGTGCATACTCCATAAACTTGTCTCCTGGTTTTCTACCTGATATCATTTCATAGAGTAAAAACATCACATGACCACCATCTAAAGCAGGAATTGGTAACAAATTAAGAACCCCTAACATAATGGATAAAAAGGCTGTAATACTCCAAAACACTTGCCAACTCCAAAAACTTGGAAAAATATCATAAATAGCTTTGAAACCTCCAACACCTTTGTATGCGCCAGTACTTGGTGTAAAAATAGCACCTAACTGGTCCCAATAAGACGATAGTTTATCTTTAGCTTTTTTCAAACCAACAGGAAAAGATTCAAAGAATCCATATTTTTTTACCTGATAATTATAATAACCTAGAGCTTCTAATGTTTCAGAAGTAGATTGAGGAGCGTATACTAAACCTAATTTTGCTTCATCACTAATTTTTAAAGGCGTTGTAAACTCAGAATTATCTCTTCTTATCGTAGCACTAACCTCTTGCCCTTTAAATTTTTCAAGTCCAGATCTTACTTGATCAGCATACTTTGTTCTAAAATCATTTAATCCTATTATAATATCGCCTTTTTTAAGTCCACTTGAAACATTTGCTGATGTATCTGGCACCTCAACCACAACAAAAGGTTGTCTTAAGTTAATAAATCCTCGTTCCTTAGCATCCATAAGTTGGGATAGAAAATCTTGAGGCATTTGGATAGTGGATTGTGCTCCGTTTCTCTCTATTAAAATTTCTTTTCCAAAAAGTACTTTTTCTGTTATTTCAGAAAATGTATTGATATTTTCTCCATCTACAGCAATAATCTTATCTCCTGTTTGTAAGCCTGCCTTATTAGCAACGGTACTTTCGATTTCTAAACCATCTTTAATATTTTCGTTAGGTAAAAATATATCGCCATAAACATAGCTCATCCCTATATAGATAAGAATAGCTAAAATAAAATTAACCGTTACACCGCCCAACATTATTATTAAACGTTGCCATGCAGGTTTAGAACGAAATTCCCATGGTTTAGGTTCTTCCTTCATAGCCTCAGTATCCATACTCTCATCTATCATTCCTGATATTTTTACATAACCACCCAATGGCAACCAACCTATACCGTAAACGGTCTCACCAATTTTCTTTTTGAACAGCGAGAACTTTACATCAAAAAACAAGTAAAACTTTTCTACTCTTGTTTTAAACGCTTTGGCAGGTATAAAGTGCCCAAGTTCATGTAACACAATAAGTAAGGATAAACTCAATAAAAATTGAGATATTTTTATAATAAAATCCATAGAATCTTTTCAGATTTAAAATAACCGCACAAAAGTAAGGTTTTCAACCTAGTTTAAAAAGCGATTGAACGATTGCTATGTGTTTTAACAGTAATTTAAGTGAAGCGCTGGTTTCATGCGATTTAAAATCATTGTATTTTTGCACTAACTTTAATCCAAAATGCTTAAAAATGCTATCTTTTTTTAAAGGTTACAAAGTATTTGCCATTGTTTTTGGCATTATCTCCATCATCATTATCTCATTAATCTACAATACATTAAACACATACCAACCACTAGATATTTATGCACCATCTAGAGTAGACCCTGTGTTAGTAGATAGCACCATACAACACCAAAAAAAATACCACAGGATTGCCGATTTTAGTTTGACCAACCAGAACGGGGAAACTGTTACTCAAGACAACTACAAAGGCAAGATCTATGTTGCAGACTTCTTTTTTACCACCTGCCCAACTATTTGTCCTATTATGACAGATCACATGGTTAAAATTCAGGAAAAAATTATAAATGATGATGAAGTTATGCTCTTATCACATTCGGTTACTCCAGAAATAGATACGGTAGCACAATTGAAAAGATATGCTATAAAAAAAGGTGTAAATGATAAGAAATGGAATTTAGTGACTGGCGATAAAAAACAAATTTACGAGCTGGCCAGAAAAAGCTATTTAGCTGTAAAAACCAGTGGTGATGGGGGACCTTTTGATATGGTGCATACCGAAAACTTTATGCTTATTGATAAAAAGAGACAAATACGCGGGTTTTACGATGGGACTAGTATAGAAGATATAGAGCAATTACTTGACGATATTGCACATTTAAAAAAAGAATATAATTAAATATGTTCTATGTTATCTTTGCGTTAGGGATTGTCCCGCATGTGCGGGATGAAATCCCCGACATAGGAGGGATTGAGTAGTGAAAGCCCGACCCTTGTGGCAACGCCCAAATAATTACACTTTAACTTTTAAACAAAAGAAGTTTGCTGTATTTTTGCTTCTTTAAAATCAATCTAAATAAGTTTGGGGTTAACATTAGCAGATTTAAAACGAGGGGAACATGCCGTGATTACTGATGTATCTTCTACAGAAATACCACTAAAACTTCTGGAAATGGGATGTTTACCGGGAAACCCTGTAACGCTTTTGCAAGTGGCCCCATTACAAGACCCTATGTATTTAAACGTGAATGGTACACACCTTGCCATAAGAAAGGAAACTGCTACTCACATTTTAATTGAAAAAGTAACGCATGGGTAAACAGATAAATGTTGCTTTAATAGGAAATCCCAATACTGGAAAAACCTCGGTATTTAATGCCTTAACAGGTTTAAACCAAAAAGTTGGTAATTATCCAGGTATTACAGTTGAGAAAAAACAAGGTGTTTGCAAATTATCAACAGGCGTAAAAGCACGTATACTTGATTTACCCGGAACCTACAGCTTAAATGCTTCTTCTCTTGATGAAAGTGTTGTTATTGAATTGCTACTAAATAAAAATGACAAGGATTTCCCTGATATTGCTGTTGTAGTTACCGATGTTGAGAATTTAAAACGAAATTTACTCATTTTTACCCAGATAAAGGATTTGGAAATCCCAACGATACTTGTCATTAATATGGCAGATCGTATGAGCTATAAAGGGATTACTTTAGACATTGACTACCTAGAGGAGAAACTGCAAACCAAAATTGCACTAGTTAGCACCAGAAAAAATGAAGGTATAGACACCCTTAAAGCGCTAATAACCAATTACGGGACAGTATCTTCTAAACCTTGTATAGATACTACTACCATAGACCCTGTTTACTTTGGCAACTTAAAAAAGACATTTCCAAACCAGTTATTGTATAAGCTTTGGTTGGTAATAACCCAAGATGTAAATTTTGGAAAAGTAGACAGGAAAGCCTTTGATGCGGTAGCCGATTTTAAAACTAAAAGTAAAAGCGATTTAAAACGTTTGCAGCAAAAGGAAACTATTAAACGCTACCAATATATTAACGAAGCCTTAGCAAAAGGACTAACTGTAGATTTAAGCAAAGCTAAAGACCTACGTATAAAATTAGATAGAATTTTAACCCATAAAATATGGGGTTATGCCATTTTTGCATTTATATTACTATTGATGTTTCAAGCTATATATGATTGGACCGAAACACCAATGGATTTGATAGATAGCGCTTTTGCCAGTTTAAGTGAATGGGCAAAGAATACATTGCCTACGGGAGCATTTACCAATTTAATTGCTGAAGGTATTATCCCCGGGTTGGGAGGTATCGTTATTTTTATTCCACAAATTGCCTTTTTATTTCTATTTATTGCCGTCCTTGAAGAGAGTGGCTATATGAGCCGTGTCGTGTTTTTGATGGATAGGGTTATGCGACGTTTTGGACTCAGCGGAAAAAGTGTTGTCCCCTTAATTTCTGGTACAGCATGCGCAATTCCTGCAATTATGGCTACACGAAATATTGAAAGTTGGAAAGAGCGTTTGATTACCATTTTGGTAACGCCTTTTACAACATGCTCTGCTAGATTACCAGTATACCTTATTATTATTGCCTTGGTTATTCCAGAGGGTAGTTTTTTAGGTTTTAGCTATAAAGCCTTAACCCTAATGCTACTATACCTACTTGGTTTTGCAACCGCCATCCTCTCTGCAATGCTTCTTAATAAAGTATTACGTATAAAGAGTAAAAGCTATTTTCTTATAGAGATGCCTACTTATAAACTACCATTACTTAAAAATGTGGGCATCACAGTTCTTGAAAAAACAAAAGCCTTTGTGTTTGAAGCTGGGAAAATTATACTCGCCATTTCAATCATTCTTTGGTTTTTAGCCTCTTACGGTCCCGGGGATAATTTTAACAATGCTGAAGATATAGTAACAATAGAAAACCCCAATCTTAGCGGTAAGGTTCTAGACGACAAGGTAGCAGAGTTTCAATTAGAACATTCCTATATAGGAATTATTGGCAAAACCATTGAGCCCGTAATTAAACCCCTGGGTTACGACTGGAAAATAGGCATTGGCTTGGTAACATCGTTTGCAGCAAGAGAGGTTTTTGTAGGGACATTAGCCACCATTTATAGCATTGGAAGTGCGAATGATATGGATGATGAAGACGAATCGCAATCCATCATAAAACATAAAATGAAACAAGAGGTGTTTAGTGATGGCTCTAAAGTATACACATTAGCTTCTGGTATTTCATTATTACTTTTTTATGCGTTTGCTATGCAATGCATGAGTACATTGGCTAT
This sequence comes from Hyunsoonleella ulvae, assembly GCF_016827605.1. Classification (GTDB taxonomy): domain Bacteria; phylum Bacteroidota; class Bacteroidia; order Flavobacteriales; family Flavobacteriaceae; genus Jejuia; species Jejuia ulvae. The sequence continues at coordinate 1,026,634 of NZ_JAEPJQ010000001.1, forward strand.
TGTAAAAAAGGAAACCAATAGCTGGAAATGGCCTACACTACAATTGGTAATAATGAGTGGTTTTGCGTATCTTGTGGCGTTAATTGCGTTTCAGTTTTTGAAATAATACGATTGAAAATACAACCATAATAATTATGAATATTATATTTCAAAACATACTGATGCTTGCCTCTGTGGCTTTGGCTGTTATGTTTTTGGTTAAAAAATTCTTCTGGAAAAAACCAAAAGCAAAAAAAGCCTGTGGAAATGATGGTTGTGGTTGCCATCAGTAATTTGCTAAAATTTTAAGTAATATAAATACAATTTGAAGATTGAACGTCCCAATAGTTCAACTTATATGACTATTTTGTCTTAAAATTTAAATATTCTTATTTCTAACTTTTTATAAGATGAAGCAAAATCCCGTTCTTTATATTGTAGCTGTATTGTGTTCTATGTACGCGTATGCCCAAGATAAAACCATTAATTTATTAGATGCCAACCTCACAAATTTTAATACCTTTATTGGTGTGCCTCATAGTACCGTTGTTGGTTTGCCAGAGGATACTTATCAATCAGATGATGTTAGAAAAGGAACACCTCTTGGACTTAACAACGATATAAAACACGTATTTACCACAACAAATATAGCTGGAGAAACCATATTAAATATTAGCGGAGAAATCTACGGGTGTATAACCACCAAAGACAACTATAGTAACTACCACTTTAGCACCCTATTTAGGTGGGGTGTAAAAAAATGGGAGCCTCGATTGGAGAGAAGAAAAGACTCTGGGATTTTATACCATAGCTATGGCGATTACGGACGGTTTTGGAATACCTGGAAAACCTGTTTAGAGTTTCAGGTACAGGAAACAGACCTAGGCGATTTCATCTCACTACCAGCAAATGCTGTTAAACCAAATCCTGGAGGGCCTAAAGTTATGATTAGAGGCGATGTTACTGATGAAAAGAAGCAATACAACCCAAATTCCAACAGTTATTTTGAAGGCAAAGGTTATATCCATGCGTATCTAGAACCTCAAAACCCACATGGAAGTTGGAATCACTTAGAGCTATATGTTATTGGTAACAATGCTGTGCATGTTGTAAATGGTAACATTGTTATGGTTGTTGAAAATGCAATAAACCCAGAAACCGATAAACCTTTGACTGAAGGACAAATACAAATTCAATCAGAAGCGGCCGAGTGTTACTATAAAAACATGACGATAACCCCAATTACTGAGTTTCCAGATTTTATTAAAGAAAAGGTAAGACTTAGAGAGTAATATTATCCTATTGTTTGAATAAAACCTCTAAATAATTATGCGTATTTAAATATTCTGTACGCATTGCCTTTAAGTAGTTTACTATTTGTGTTTTATCTGGGCATGATCCTGATAGAGCATCATTAAACGCATCATCAACAACTGTAATTACCACATACCAATTGCCTTTTCTAGAAGTATAAACATCTTCAAACATCGGCTCCAACTCTTTATTCTCTAGTACGGCATCAACAACAACAGGAAAAAGATTTAGTGTTTTTGTTGGTATCTCTACTTCATAAAAAGAAAAGTAAAACGATTTACCATTTATTTCAAAAGGAACATTAAACTCAACATTTTGATGGTACAATTCGTATTTCGTGTTAATGTAATTATAAAATTCATCTGCATCTTTTGGGTCTTCAAAAATAAATGCATGTTGCTTAGGTAACTGGCGTTTAAACTTTTTGGCAACCATTACCTTATCGGTTTCAATACTAGGAGCTATTCTTAACGGAATGCATGAGGCACAAAGCAAAAAAGATAATAATAATTGTATTGGTTTCATTGGTATGGTTTACAAAAAGGCATCAACTACCATACCAAATGTTTCAAACCTTAAGCCACCTTAACAAATAAATTATTTGCAATTAAACTTGATATTACCAATGATTTATCTGCCATTTGTATGGTTATAGAATTATCAAAAGGTTCAATTTGTAAAACTTTTAAATGGCATCCTAAAGCAATGCTGTGCTTATCTAAATATTGAAGAAATTCTGTAGAAGAATCGATAACGCCTACACAAATGCAAGTATCACCAACTTTAGCTTCAGATAATAAAATTTTATCAATCTTCTTTATTTTTCCTGAGGCATCAGGTATAGGGTCACCATGCGGATCGTGTGTTGGATAGCCCAAAAAAGCATCTAATTGTGTAACCAACTTTTTAGACTTTATATGCTCTAGTTGCTCTGCAACATCATGAATTTCATCCCAAGAAAAATTTAATTTCTCCACCAAAAACACCTCCCACAACCTATGCTTTCGTATTATGTTAATAGCTATAATATGTCCCTTTTCTGTTAAAGACACGCCTTGGTATTTTTTGTAATCTGCATAGCCCTTGTCAGACAGTTTCTTTACCATATCAGTAACCGAAGAGGCCTTGGTTTCCATCTCTTTAGCAATGGCATTGGTACTTACATTAGCGGTACCCTGGTTTCCCAAATGATAAATAGCCTTTATATAATTTTCTTCGGTGAGCGTAATCATTCTTTAACTAATTAGATAATTCAAAGATATAATAAATATACAACACAAAATAATTTTTAGACTAATCTAAATTTTGTTTTATATTTGCATAAAAATAGATGTATATGAAATACTTCGGTTTCATCCTTTTGTTGATGCCATGTTTATTTTTTGGACAAAATAAAGGGGCTAAAATCTCAGGTAAAATTACCTCTAACGACTTACCTGTTGCATATGCAAGCATTTATGTAAAAGGTGGCACACAAGGGGTTAGTGCTGATGAAAACGGAGTATACGAACTCATTATTCCTGCCGGAAATGTTACCTTAATAGTAGAGTCTCAAGGCTATCGCTCTGTTAGTAAAAATATTTCCCTTACAGCTGGATCAACTAAAACCATTAATTTCTCATTAGTTGAAGATGCACTTGGTTTAAATCAAATAGTAGTAAGCGCCACAAGAAATCGCATCAGTAAAAAGGAAGCTCCTGTTATTGTAAAAGTGCTAAGCCCTAAACTATTTAAAGCTACACAATCGCTTTCTTTAGCTGACGGACTTAATTACCAACCCGGAGTGCGTGTAGAAACGAATTGTCAAAACTGTGGCTTTACACAAGTACGCTTAAATGGTTTAGAAGGACAATACACTCAAATTTTGGTAAATAGTCGTCCCGTATTTAGCGCATTAAATGGTGTTTATGGTTTGGAGCAAATACCTGTTAATATCATTGATCATGTAGAAGTAGTAAGGAGTGGAGGTTCGGCACTATTTGGGTCCAACGCCATTGCAGGAACAATAAACGTAATTACCAAAGAACCTGTAAATAGCAGTTGGGAAGTAAATTCCACACTTGGTATTATTGATGGTACAACGGCAGATAGAAATGTAAATATAAACGCCTCTGTGGTTAGTGAGGACTTGATGAGTGGTATTACCGTTTATGGCATTTTTCGTGATCGTGATGCCTATGATGCTAATGGAGACGGATTTACAGAAATCACAGAATTAAACAACAATTCTTTGGGTGCTAAAGCATTTTTAAGGCCTAACGACAACAGTAAAATAGGCTTTGATTTTACTGGTATTCGAGAATACAGACGTGGTGGAAGCCAACTGGATTTAGCCCCTCAGTTTACAGATATTACTGAAGAATTAGACCACAATACAGTGTTTTCTGGTCTCGATTACGAATTATTTAATGATGAACGCACTAATAACTTAAGCGTATACACCTCGTTACAGTATACAAATAGAGATAGTTATTACGGTGGTCTTGGTGGGGGCAGAACCGCCACAGACTCCATACTAGCAAATAATGCATTTGGTGTAACCAAAGATATTGCGTTTGTAGCAGGAGCTAAATTTAATCATGAATTTACCAATAATGATGTTATTACTACAGGTGTAGAATATCAATTAAACGACACTGATGATGCCATTATTGGCTATAACCGTGTGGTAGACCAAAATGTAAAAAGCCTAGGATTATACGCACAGTACCAATGGAAACCTTCAGATAAGTTTTCGGCACTTATTGGTGCCCGTTTAGATAACGTAAATGTTGATGGTTTTTATACCATACAAGACATCGCTCGTAGTTCTAATGTATCAGAAACCGTATTAAGTCCGCGTTTAACATTATTATATAATATTACAGACGCACTCCAGTTTAGAGGCGGTTATGCCCGAGGTTTCAGGGCACCACAAGCCTTTAATGAAGATTTGCACATTTCTTCTGTAGGAGGCGAACAACGTTTTGTTATCTTGTCAAATAATCTTGAAAGTGAATTTTCTAACGCCTACACTGCCTCCTTAGATTTCACTAAAGATTTCAACAAAACCCAAACCAATCTTTTGGTAGAAGGTTTTTATACAACATTAACAAATCCGTTTACCATTGTAAGTACGGGAAACTCACTCCCCAATGGTTCTATTTTAGAAGAATCCAGAAATGGCTCAGGAGCTTACGTAGCTGGAGCAAATATTGAAATGAGTATATCGCCCGATCCAGATTTATTTTTTCAAGTAGGTGCCACTTTTCAAAAGTCCATCTACAAAGAGGAGCAAATACTGTTTGAAACTGATGGAAGCATACCTGGAGAACAAGATGTTATTTTAGATGAATTTGCCCGTACACCAAATGTATATGGTTTTATAAATTCTAATTGGCAAATTAGTGATGCACTAAAGCTGGATGTTACAGGAAGCTATACAGGATCTATGATTGTACCACGCGTTATTAGTGATTCTGGATTTATTGATTTAGTAAATTCTGAAGCCTTTTTGGATATGACAACCAAATTGAGCTATCATTTTGATCTCAAAGATACATTTCATGTAGAATTAAGTGGAGGTGTACAAAACCTTTTTAATAGTTATCAAAGTGATTTTGATACAGGTGCTGGTAGGGATTCTGATTATGTTTATGGTCCTAGCAGACCAAGAACTGTGTTTATTGGATTAAAATTTGGAGATTTTTAATGCTGTTTAAAATAAAACATATCGTCTTTTTTTTGTTGTTGTGTATCTCCATTCTACCTACATTTTCCCAAAATGAAAAAATCAATTGGTTATCATGGTCGCAACTGGAAAACGCTTTAAAAGAGGAACCAAAACCCGTATTAATTTTTTTTCATGCTGATTGGTGTGCATATTGTAAAAAAATGAAACGCAAAGTGTTTACCAATGCATCTGTAATACAACAAGTAAATACCGATTATTATGCTGTAGAAATGGATGTAGAAACCAAAGATACCATTGTATTTGATGGTGTTACTTTTGTAAATACGGAAGCTGAGAAAAAACGCAACGGCATCCATGAATTGCCTCTATTATTGGCCTCACGAGAAGACAAACCATTTTCTTTGCCCGCAATATTACTTTTAGATAAAAATTTTCAGATTAAAGAACGTATTTTTGAGTATTACACATCTAAACAATTATTAAACACCTTATGATTGACATTAAAATATGATCACACTATCAAAAAAATTACTATTACTCTCTCTTATTTGGTTATTATGCTTAGGGTGTAAAAACGAAAAAAACACCAATGGGAAACTAAACGTGGTAACCACTACTACGATGATAACCGATTTGGTTAAAAATATTGGCAGAGACCACATCAATTTACAAGGTTTAATGGGAAGTGGCGTAGACCCACACTTATATAAAGCCAGTGAAGGCGATGTTACTAAATTAGCTAATGCAGATATTATTTTTTATAACGGATTGCACTTGGAAGGAAAGCTTGTTGAGGTTTTTGAGAAGATGAAAAACAAGAAAACAATTGCTATTTCAGATGCTGTAGACAAAACGACATTGATTGGCTCTGAGTATTTTGCATCAAACTATGATCCGCATATTTGGTTTGATATCAACTATTGGAAACAAGCCACGCAATATGTGGTTAATACGTTATCAGATGCCATTCCTGAACAAAAGGTTAATTTTGAAACCAATGGAAATGCGTATTTAAAACAGTTGGACAGCTTACAATCCAACATACAAGCTAAAATTGCACAACTTCCCAAAGCACAACGTATTTTGGTAACGGCGCACGATGCTTTTAATTACTTCGGAAAAGCGTTTGATTTTGAGGTTGTGGGATTACAAGGCTTATCTACCGCTACTGAAGCTGGGGTGCAAGATGTACAAAAACTATCCGCTTTTATCATTGAAAATAAGGTAAAAGCTATTTTTGTAGAAAGCTCTGTACCAAAACGCACCATTGAAGCATTACAAGCCTCAGTAAAATCTAAAGGTCATAACGTTACTATAGGAGGAGAGTTGTATTCTGATGCACTAGGCGATGCAGGAACGGTAGAAGGTACTTATATTGGAATGTTTGATTATAATGTAAACACTATTGTAGAGGCGCTTAAATAAGCCTCTCCTAACCTCCCCAAAGGGGAGGAACTTAACACTTGCATAGAAATGAAGAGTTAAAGCAATTTGAAATAAAGAAATGATTTAGCAAAAAGGTCAACATCCAAGTCAATTCAAAGAATTGATTATCAAGGCTAAATTATCAGTAGAAGAAAGGTTAAAACAGTACTAATTGTACATTTGCCTAAATATTGGAATTAAGAAAATTGAAAAACAATTCAGTATAAGAAATAAAATAATAGAAAGTCGAGTCCCAATTTCCGATACAATCGGAATCATCAATCTGCAGAAATAATGAGCGAAGAAACGGAAGTGCGATGCGCAGCATCTAGCATGGAGTTTCGAGAGCGAATAATCCGCAGGAATTTCCTCAGATTGATTTGATTTTTTGGTTTGTTTTGCATCAAGGCAAAATGAATATACAAATAAAAGTAAAGTATGGCTAAAAATGATAATATAAAAATAGAGACACCTGCCTCCGCAGGTGTGATAGCCGTAAAAGTAGACGACCTAACTGTAGCTTACAACTACAAACCCGTACTTTGGGATATCGATCTGGAAATTCCAGAGGGTGTGCTTATGGCCATTGTAGGACCCAATGGCGCAGGGAAATCTACACTTATAAAATCTATTTTGGGTATTTTAAAACCCATTGCGGGTAGCGTTAGTATTTACGATAAGCCCTACGACAAACAGCGTCAACTTGTAGCCTATGTTCCGCAAAAGGGAAGTGTAGATTGGGATTTCCCAACTACAGCCCTTGATGTGGTGATGATGGGAACTTACGGTAGTTTAGGTTGGATAAAACGCCCTGGTCAAAAACAAAAAAAGGCAGCTTTAGAAGCGCTGGAAAAAGTAGGCATGTTACCTTTTAAAAGTAGGCAGATTAGTCAGCTTTCCGGTGGTCAACAACAACGTATTTTTTTAGCGAGGGCCCTGGTACAAAATGCTTCTATCTATTTTATGGATGAACCATTTCAAGGGGTAGATGCAACCACAGAAATTGCCATCATCAACATTTTAAAAGAACTTAGAAAAGCAGGTAAAACAGTAATTGTGGTACATCACGATTTACAAACCGTACCAGAGTATTTTGATTGGGTAACATTCTTAAATGTAAAAAAGATTGCTACTGGACCCGTGAAAGATATTTTTAATGATGATAACCTTACCAAAACTTATGGTATTAATTATAAAGTGAGCATACAGGAGTAAGAGAGCATACAGTTTACAGTCGCAGTAAACAGTACTAACTCAAAAATAAATTTGAATTTATGTTAGAACTAAGGATGGAGTCAGCAGAAAGTCAAGTCCCGAATTCCGATACAATCGGAATCGTCAATCTGCTGAAATAATGAGTGAAAAAACAAAAGTGCGATGCGAAGCATCTGGCATGTAGTTTCGAAAACGAATGTTGCTTTTAGCAATTTCCTCAGATTGACATGATCTTTTGGTTCGTTTTGCATCAAGGTAAAATGAACATAAATAAATTACTAGGTCCTGAATCAAGTTCAGGATGACAAAATAGAAAATGCGAAAAGGAGAAAATCTCAGATTTCGTAAAAATTATGGACATAACAGAATATATAAAACTAGTTTTCACAGACTACACCCTAAGAACCATAACACTCGGCACTGCCATTCTTGGTGCCGTTACAGGTATGCTAGGTAGTTTTGCCGTACTAAGAAAACAAAGTTTATTAGGCGATGCCATTTCGCATGCCGCTTTACCTGGTATTGCTATTGCTTTTTTAATTACAGGCACAAAAGACAGCAACGTATTGCTATTGGGCGCACTCATCAGCGGACTCATAGGCACATTCTGGATTCGAGGCATTATCAAAAAAACGCATTTAAAGTCGGATACGGCTTTAGGATTGATTTTATCCCTGTTCTTTGGTTTTGGTATGTTATTGCTAACCTTTATTCAAAAACAACCCAACGCCAACCAGGCAGGATTGGACAAATATCTATTCGGGCAAGCCGCAACATTGGTAGAACATGATGTTTGGATGATGGCTATTGTTACAGGCATTTGTTTGTTTGTTCTATTATTGTTTTGGAAAGAATTTAAAATCCTTCTATTTGATGCAGATTATACCAAAACACTTGGTTTCAATACAAAAACTATTGATGTCCTAATTACCTCGTTTATTGTTTTGGCAATCGTTCTAGGACTCCAAACAGTTGGCGTTGTGTTAATGAGTGCTATGTTGCTGGCTCCCGCCGCCGCCGCAAGACAATGGACAAACAGTTTAAGCCTTATGGTGTTTCTGTCCGCCATTTTTGGTGCATTTTCTGGGGTTTTTGGAACTGCCATTAGCGCCACTCAAAACAATTTATCTACTGGGCCTGTAATTGTTATCATTGCTAGCATATTTGTTTTAGTATCCTTTGTTTTTTCTCCAAGTCGAGGTTTACTGTTTAAACAAATTAGGGTCATAAAAAACCGTCGCGATCTGCAATTACATAAAACCTTAGCTTTTATGTATAATATCGTAGAAAGCCATGATAATATTTCGCATCCGCATGCCATAAAAATTCTAAACAATTTTCAAGGTTACACCAAAAGCACATTGCAAAAATTAGTTCAAAAAAACTACGTAAAACTTGATGGTAGTATGTGGAGCTTAACAGAAGATGGTTTTAAAACCGCATCAAACCTATACAATCAACAAAACAATAACAATGAGTAGCGCACAGCTGGAAATACAATTAATTGCGAGTTTGGTTGCCATTGCCTGTGCCATTCCAGGAACATTTTTAGTACTCAGAAAAATGGCTATGATAAGTGATGCCATTAGCCATTCCATCTTGCCTGGTATTGTAGTTGGTTTTTTCATTACCCAAGATTTAAATTCGCCATTACTGATAATTCTTGCTGCCTTAACTGGAATTTTAACTGTAGTTTTGGTAGAATACATCCAAAAAACAGGACTTGTAAAAGAAGATACCGCTATTGGTTTGGTATTTCCTGCTTTGTTTAGTATTGGAGTGATTATGATTGCAAAAAACGCCAACGACATCCATTTAGATGTTGATGCAGTGTTATTGGGAGAATTGGCTTTTGCGCCTTTTGACCGTTTAATGGTTTCAGGTGTAGATATTGGTCCAAAATCCCTATGGATTATAGGCAGTATTCTCATCATTACCACAGGGCTATTATTCTCCTTTTTTAAAGAATTAAAAATAAGCACGTTTGACGCTGGCTTAGCTGCGTCTTTAGGTTTTTCTCCAGCCATCATCCATTATGGATTGATGACGGTGTCTTCTATAACTACAGTAGGCGCTTTTGATGCCGTAGGCGCAATACTTGTAGTAGCTTTAATGATTGCCCCTGCAGCAACAGCTTATTTATTAACCAATAAATTAAAACGTATGCTTATTTACGCTATCGGCTTTGGCGTGTTTAGTGCCATTTCTGGCTATTGGGTGGCACATTGGCTAGACGCATCAATTGCTGGATCTATCACAACAATGTTGGGATTAATCTTCTTAATAACATACTTATTTGCTCCAAACCGAGGCATTATTGCTGTATTATATCGTGAAAAACAACAACGTACAGAAGTGTCCCTACTCACTTTCCTATTACACTTAAAAAATCATACAGAAGAACGTGAGCGCCACGTTAATCATCTGAATGAACATATTAATTGGCACAAAGTACGCTCTAAAACAGTTTTGGATTTGGCTTTAAAAAACAATATGATTCAACTAGAAAAGAATGTTGTGTCTTTAACTGAAAAAGGCGAAGATTTTACCTCCAAAGCTATCGACTATATCATTACAAATAAAGACGCACAAATTGAAGCCATGAAAGATGATTTCTTTTTATTTAGGGGATAGGTCATTACATCTCGTCCAAATTTATAATCTTTCAATGAATTTAAAATCCCATTCCTCTCTATAATTGTGTATTTCATCAAAAAATTATTTTTTTGTTAAAGTCATTAGCACTCAAAATGTTAAGTTTTCGTACTTTTATTTTACTAAACAAATCCCATGAAATACATTCTACTGATGGTAATATCCCTATATACCATCAAAATTTCTGCACAAGAAAAAATTCCTTTTATCGATTTAGATGATATCTACGAGCAACTGTCTGATGAAGACACAAAAGAGGATTACAAAAAAAATATAGAGCTATTAAATACGATAAGTGAAAATGATTCTTCTTATTGCGATGTACTAGTCACTAAATCATACTACCTGTTAAATTCAGAGCGATATGACGAGGCCATTGATGTCGTAAACGAAGGTTTAAAAAGAGATTGTACCACTTTAAATACCTCACTTTATATAAATAAAGGTTTAATTTATGTGCTTACAGAAAAATATGATGAAGCCATAAAAGTTTATGATGAAGCTTTAAAAACCTATCCAAAAAATGCAGAATTATGGTGCAATAAAGGCTTAGCCCTAGAAAACGCTTCGAGAATTGAAGAAGCTGTACAAGCATATAAAACCGCAATTACTTTAAAACCAACCTATGCGAGGCCACATTTGCAATTGGGTAATATTTGTTACCAACAAGAACGCATTACACAAGCCCTAATGTGCTTTAATGTGTATTTAATTTTAATAATAGATGAAGAGGATGCCTTTACAACCTTACAGTCTTTAAATAATATTGTTGCTTCCAGAAATGAAAATAAAGCAGATCCTGACATTGAAATTTCCAAGGACGATGAAGCTTTTGATGAATTGGATTTAATCTTGAATAACAAAATTGCCCTAAATAAAAAGTATAAAACTGGCCATAAAATTGAAATTTCGCTTACCAAACAAAATCATGCGCTATTACAACAAATACAGGATTTTGAAGGTTATGAAGGGTTTTGGGATAAAAAATATGTAATGCTTTACAAATGGATTGCTGAAAATAATCTTTTTGAAAACTTTATTTATACACTATGCTATCCAATAGAAAATGAAAAATATAAGAAGATTGTAAACAGCAATGAAAAAAACATTGTGGACTTTCTCAAAAAATTCTACAGTAAATGGCGAAGCATTCTTAAAACCAACACTATAGCGTTTGATGGCAAATCTCAAGAAGTTTCTAATTATTATTATGATAATTATACACAAGCTGTCGGGAAAATGAATGGAGAAACGTCAGTCGGCAAATGGTTTATCTATAACGAAGATGGGCAATTATCCTCTGAAGGTATTTATGATGAAAACGGAGAGCGCGACCAAAAATGGACTTGGTATTATACAAACGGTAAAGTAAGAGAAACAGCCATATATAAAAACACAAAATTAAACGGAGAAAACCTGCATTTCTTTGATAATGGAAAGCCTAAAATAGTGGCAAACTTTTTAGACGGAAAACTAGACGGTAAATATTTGGTTTACAATGATGACGGTGCACTTATTGAAGAAAAACATTTTAAAGAAGGTAAATTAGACGGATTATACCAATCGTATTTTAAAGTTGGCAAACAATTATTAGAATGGCATGTACCCTACAAAGATGGTAAAGTAGAATCTGTCGCTAAGGAATATTATGCCAATGGCGATCTTTTTGCCGACATTCCTTTTGTTGATGGAAAAAGACACGGGGAATACAAAGATTTTCACTTTAATAAAAAAATAGCTTCAGAAGTAAGTTATGCCAATGGTGAGTTAAACGGCCCATACAAAACATACCATACAAATGGAAAAATTCATAAAGAAGGTAATAGCGTTGATGATTTTTACCACGGTCCATTTAAAACCTATTACAGAGATGGTGTTGTAGAAAGTGATGAAATTTACAGTAATGGTTCTTTAGACGGTATTAATAAATACTACGATACAGATGGCAAAATAATCAGTGAGTTTACCTATCGTAAAGGCGAAGTAATTGCTTATAAATACTACAATAAAAAAGGGGAAATTATAAAAGAAGCCCGAAAAAAAGGTGGCGAATTTCAGTTTGCAGGATATTATGCCCATGGTAATAAATTTTCGGAGGGCCTTTACGATATTAAAGGAGGAAAAAAAGGATTATGGAAATTCTATTCAGAAAACGGAGTACTTACAAGTAAAGGAAAGTACATTGACAATAAGGCTACCGGGGAACATATTGATTATTATAACAACGGAGAAGTAAAATCAATATCTCAATATGAAAACGATTCCTTAACGGGCTACTATACCACGTACCATATAAACGGTAAATTACAAAAACAAGGGTGGTACAAAAAGAATGCAGCTCATGGCGAATGGCGTACATACTACATTAATGGTACTTTAAAAGAAATTAACTTTTACCATAGCGGAAAACTATATGGTAAACAAGAACTTTTTGCCGTAAATGGAAATCCGGAACGTACCTATTACTATAAACAAGGAAAACTATTTTCTGAAACCTATTATGACCATGAAGGAAATGTATTAGGGAAAATTAACTACCGTCCTGATGAAAACAATTATAAGGTAGATTATAAGCAAAGTAATGGTAAAACAGGTATAGAAATAGATTATGTAAATGGCGTAAAACATGGCAAATATACTAGTTATGACTATTACGGAAACACCAGATTAGAAGGATATTACAACAATGGCAGCATGGATAGTGTGTGGACATGGTACAATTCTAATGGTACTAAAAGTTATGTAAAACACTACAGAGATGGTAACCTTAATGGAGAATTATTAGATTTTCATGAAAATGGTAAGCTAGATAAAAAAGAAATGTATGAGTTTGGAAAAATAGTTGGTGTTTCTGAAGCCCATCATAATAATGGTAATACATCCCAAACAACAGAACGCTTCTATGGAAAAACCCACGGTAGAATGGAATTTTACGATTATTCAGGAAAATTGCAACTCATACGGTTTTATAACCACAACAGACTTATAGGATACAGTTATCATGACGCTGAAGGAAACGAATTGCCTATGATTCCCATAAAAAATGAAACAGGTAAAATAAAATCGTTTTTCGATAACGGAAACGTTGCTCGAGAAATGGAATATAAAAATGGGAATTTAGTGAATCTTTACAAAGAATATTATTATTCAGGGCAGCTTGAAAGTGAATTAAATTTCATAGATGGGGATTACAACGGCACTATAACTTACTATTACCCTAACGGAAATAAAAAAGCCGTTTACAATTACGAACATGGTATATTACAGGGGGTAACCACTAAATATCACGAAAATGGCAAAGTTAAAGAAGAGCGCCATTATGTGAACGACTATTTAGAAGGCCCAAAAAAATATTACGATACAAATGGAAAGTTAACCAAAGAAGAGCTTTACTTTAATGATGATATTTACAAAACCCAAACTTTTTAAGATGCGTATTTTATGGTGCCTTTTATTAGGTTTCAGCCTAACGTGTTTAGCTCAAGAGTCTGAAGAGTTTAAACGGTACAAAACACTATACCCAAACGCTACAGCAGTTACCTTAAACAAGGAAACCACTATTACCATAAAACTCAATAATGAAAACATAGACATTACCCAAGAACATTTTGAGGAAGATTTATATTTAGATGAAGGAGCAAGTAGAAATGCAAAAAGATCATTACACTTTTCCTCTTTTTTTGAGTTAGAAGATGTTAAGGCATCCTCTTTCGTGTTTTCTGATGGAAAATACAGAGAAATGGAAGTCAAGGAGTTTTCAGAAAAAGACGAATTAGATCAATCGTTTCATGATGATTCTAAGTCTTTAAACTTCATTTTCCCGAACCTCCAAAAAGGCTCTAAATCACGTTTAAAATATTCTGAAAACGTAAAAAATCCACGATTTTTAAGTCCGTTTTATTTTGGCGATTTCTCTCCTATTGTCAATAACAAAATTACCATTGTAGCAGATAAAAATATAACCCTAAAATTCAAAGCATTTCAAACTGAGGATTTAGACATCAAATTTAACAAACAAGAAAAACGAAATACAACTATCTACACATGGGAATTAAAAAACATGGACAAATTTAAGTATGAGTATAATTCCCCTACTTATAAAAAAATATTTCCGCACATAGTTCCAATAATTACGTCCTATAAAGCCAACAACAATACCATAGCTTTGGCAAATAAAGTAGACGATTTATACCAATGGTACTACTCGCTAGTAAAAGATATCAATAAAGATGAACCAAACCAGGAGTTAATAAAAGTAGTAGAAAATTTAACGGCAGATAAAACCAACGATTTTGAAAAGGTAAAAGCCATTTATTATTGGACACAAAAAAATATAAAATACATTGCCTTTGAGTATGCTTTGGGAGGCTTTATTCCAAGACAGGCAAATGATGTATTTAATAAAAAATATGGTGATTGTAAAGACAACTCAAGCATCCTATTTAAAATGCTAGAAATTGCTGGTATTGAAGGCGATCTCACATGGATAGGCACCAGAAAAATACCCTATAGCTATGATGAAGTCCCTACGCCTATTGTAGACAACCACATGATTTTATCCTATACAGACGCAGCAGATAACACGTATTTTTTAGATGCTACGGGAAGGTTTATACCCATAGATTACCCAACACCTTTTATTCAAGGAAAAGAAGCCCTAATCTCTAAAGGAGCATCTGGTTTTGTAATTAAAAAAGTACCTGTAGTACCTGCAGCAAAAAATGCAGTAATCGATACCACAATTGTAAATCTAGAAGGCGAGAACTTAATAGGCACCTCTAAAGTAGAAATATGCGGGTATCGTAAATTGGATTGTTTTGACGCCCTAGAATATGCCAATACAGCAGAAAAGCTAAAAACCTTTTACATAAAGCAATTAGAAAAAGGTAACAACAGATTTATTATTGAAAATTTTACTGAAACCAACAAGTTCCACTACGATAAAAATTTAATAGTAGACTATAACTTTAATTTGAATGGCTACGCTAAAAAATTGGGCGATGAAATCTACGTCAATCTAAATTTAAATAAGGAGCTTAGCCCATACAAAATGGACGACGATCGTAAAAACGACTTAGAATACGATTACAAAAGTTATTTTGACTATACCACAACGCTAAACATTCCCGAAGGTTATACTGTGGATTATATTCCTGAAAATGTATCTGTCTCAAACAATTTAATAAGTACCAGTATCAGTTATACAGTAAGTGAAAATACAGTAATATACAAACACGATGTTACATTTAACTTCATCAATCTAACCTTAGAGGAGCAAAAAGAGGTTGATAAAGTGGTAAAAACTATTGAAAAAGCCTATAAAGAAGTAATTATTCTTAAAAAATTATAACATAATGATAAAATCCAAACTACTATTTGTAATTCTTTTTGTCGTTCAGATAATCCCTGCACAAACCACCCTCTTTTTTAGTGATTACGATTGGGAAACAACACCAAAGTATGCTGTTCCAGAAGGTACAGAAGATCACATTATGGGGGTAAAAGATAAAATAGCTACCGAGTTCTATTTTGAAGACGATGGTTTGGTAGAATATTTTTTAGAGCATAAGGTGTACTGGTTAAATTCTGATGAAAAGATTGAAGCATACAACAAAGTATATTTGCCTTACAATAACTCTTCAGAATTAAAAATTAACAAGGCTAGGGTAATTACTAAAAACCATAAAATCATTGAGCTAGACGAGAGTAAAATTTTAACCGCGCAAGACGAGGAAACTGGTAGAAACTACAAATATTTTGCATTTGAAGGCGTAACAAAAGGTAGTTTTATAGAGTATTTTTATGTAGTTAAACGCTACCCTAGATATAGTGGTAAACGGCTTACCCTTCAAAAAAGCTACAACATAAAAGATTTGGAATTCGATTTATATGCACCCAAAAATCTAGTTTTCGAGTTTAAAAGCTACAATGGTATTCCTGAAGTAGAGCGCGATACAGTAATGAAAGAAAAACTGCATTGGCAGTTAAAAATAAACGACCTAAAAGGGCTTTTAAAAGAAGAAGTTTCTGCCTACAATGCATTAAAAGGCTCTATAATTTACAAGCTAGACAGAAATACATATAGCAATGTAAGAGATATTTCATCGTATAGTAAAGTAGCACAAAATATTTATAATTTTTATTATCCAGAAATATCAGATAAAACCACAAAACAGCTTAAAAAATTTATTGATGAAGCCACAGGTAAAAAAAGTTTAGAGGGCGAAGCTCTTATCAGAAAATTAGAGCTCTATGTAAAAAGTAATATTTTTATTTCTGAAGGTGGTAGCGATAACTTAAAAAACCTTAATGAGGTTATAAAAAATAAAGTAGCGAATGAAGCAGGAGTTTTAAAACTCTACACGGCATTGTTTAAACACTTGGGCATTAAACACGAAATAGTACTAACAAGCGACAGAAAGGAATTAAAATTCGACAAGGAGTTTGAAGCCAATAATTTTCTAACAGACTTCTTAATTTACTTCAACGCATACAAAACCTATATGTCTCCCGTTAAATTAGATTCGCGTTATGGGTTTCCACCAGCAAGTTTAACAGATAATTATGGCCTTTTTATAAAAGAAGTAAAAGTAGGGGATTTTACATCTGGATTAGGTAAAATAAAATATATAAAACCTATTCCTGCTGAAAAAACTGTGGATAAAATGATACTCGACATCTCTTTTGAAACAGATAATATTGCGAATTGTAAAGTAAAGCTAGACCGTGCCATGTCTGGGTACTATGGCATGTATTTTCACCCCATAATGAATTTAATAAAGGAAGAAAATAAAGACGAATTAGTTGAAGGTTTTGCCACTAATCTACATAAAGATGTTACAATAAACAGCAAAAAGATAGTAAATGAAGATCCAGAATTATTTGGTATAAAGCCTATACATTTTGTCCTAGATTTTGAATCTGAAGCGTTTACTGAAAAAGCAGGTAAAAAATACCTATTTAAAGTAGGAGAACTTATTGGTAGACAAATAGAAATGTATCAGGAAAAGCAACGTGTACTACCCGTTGAAAATGATTTTACCAGAAGCTATTTTAGAACTATAAATATTACCATTCCAGATGGTTATAAAATTGCAAATTTAGATGATATCAACATTAAAAACACCCATATAAAGGATGGTAAAGAAATTTTAATTTTTGATTCTTATTACGAAATAGATGGTAACCAATTAAAAATTACTGCAGACGAACATTACCGAAAAAACATCATTGAAGTAGAGCATTTTGAGGCATACAGAACAGTTATAAATAGCGCAGCTGATTTCAATAAAGTTGTTTTGGTGTTTGAGCCTATATAATGCAGTTTATAAAAGACTCTCTTATTTTCAGCTTATGTCTTGGTATATTTATTGTGGCTAATTTCAAAACTAGCCATTATGAAAAACTTATTTCTTACACTAACTTGTGCCTTTTTTATTATTTCATGTGATACTACAAAAAAGTATGAAGGTAAGTGGCGACTAAACCCATTAGGATTAAACGACAATGATCTTGACTACCCAACAAATATCTATATAGAAAGCGACTCTATAAAATTCAATTACTATTCATTTGATCACTGGCATGTGTTTCCTCTAGAGATTAAACATAACAAGTTCCTATTCAATAATTGGAAAATAAACATTGATAGACTCAAAGACACGATATTTATAAATAAAAAAGCTTATGTTAAAGATGAAAATGACAGTATTTTTAATTGGTGGTGGGATAAACCAATTCTAAATATTGAACTATCAAAAATAAAATCCAAATACTTTAGCTTTGAAAAAGTAAATAATTATACCCCTAAAAGCTATATCTATTTTGGTAAACGTATAGATAACTACGAGTTCAGTTTACAGTTGAATGACCACTATGCTGAAATAAATGATATTCCTGCATTTCTAAGTTCTCAAAGAGCCTCCCTTAGAGAAGAATTAACCCCATTTTTCACAACTGTTTTGATTATTGACAAAACAACTCCATTAAAGTATGTTGAAGGGATTTTTCATGAGCTTAAAAAAGTAAATCAACTAAAAATTAATTTTATAAATTCTTTTGATATAAAATTTAATGAAATTAAAGGGCTATATTATGATTATGAAATTTTAAACACAAAACTTCCTTATCTTATGGAAAATGATTTTTATGTTCCAGGAATATTAAAAAGTCCTCACTCTCCACCACCACCTCCTGCTCCTTTCCCATTTTTTATTAAAGAAAACCTCAATCCAGAATTCGTATTACTCAAAAACAATAGTATTTATTACAACAACAAAACCATCTCTAGCTCTGAATTGGAACGTTTAACTATACAATGGGTTGAAAACAAAAATGCTATTTTTAGTTTGTATGATTTAGAATCCACATATGAAAGTTTTCTGGAAATCACAGCTACTATAAGATCAGTCTACCGAAATAAAAGAAATACACTCTCAAAAACTAAATTCAATAAACCTCTAGATGAATTAAAACTAGAAGAAATAAGGATAATAAATCATGAAATACCTGTGCATCATGTTTGGAGTTTTTCTATACCTCATTTTAATTCTATTATTAATGAAGACAACTCTTTTTTTGGGTTAAAAGTTCCAGTATTAATTCCTCATTAAATAACAAGAGATAAGCTGTATTATGGCACAACACAACGAACTAGGTAAAAAAGGCGAACAGCTTGCAGTAGATTTTCTTTTAAATCACAACTACACTATTATAGAACGCAACTACCGTTTTGAAAAGGCTGAAGTAGACATCATTGCCCAAAAAGATGACACTCTTGCCATTATTGAAGTTAAAACACGCTCTACGACAGATTTTGGAGATCCGCAAGACTTTGTAAAACCTAAACAGATAAAAAATCTAGTAAAGGCCGTAGATGAATACGTCACTGAAAACGATTTAGATGTAGAAGTTAGGTTTGATATTATCGCTATTGTAAAAGAAAGTAAAACCTATAACATTGAGCATTTAGAAAATGCTTTTTATCATTTTTAAATGCCCGGGTAAAGAGAAGCATCTCAAATAATAAGTAGATTACTATTTCTTACGGAATGAAGAATGCACAACAAGACATCGTTATACAGGATGCCGCATTGAGAATAATAATTTATTTCTCAAAAAACTGTTTCAACGCTTCTAAATCCTCAGGTTTTGCCGCAATTTTTTTGTCTTTATCTAAAATAAAATACGTTGGTGTTGCTGTTACCCCGTAACTATTACCAATTTTATTATCCCATTTTCCCTCTCCGTAAACATGCAAAAAATTTGGAAAATCGTAGGTTAAGCTTTTCCAACCATCTGGTTCATCCTCCAAGCCAATAGCTATAACCTTTAGTTTTTCATTTTCTAATGCTTTACTAAATTCATGTAATTGTGGAATTTCATCTAAACAATGAGAACAACCACTACTCCAAAACGCTATAATATAATGCTCTGCTATATTTAACTCACTTAAATGTTTTAAAACAGTTTTCTCTTTTTCTTTAACCTCTGTGGAGAAATCAGGTGCTGGGTTTCCTATGGATGTATCTTGATATAAAATTAAAGCTTGTAACAATAGTTGGTCGTTTAACTTAACCGATAAATCCATCAGGTACTTTTCAGCAATAAAATTAGCTACTGGTTCCATCTTTAAGTCAACCATCTGCTCCCACAAATCGGTATATAACGATTTCTTGATAACATCAGCAGCATCTTTTATTTTACTGTTAAATACTTCTATATTTCTCTTATAATCTTCAATTTCATTACCATTATTAGAAGACATTCCAAAAACATAATTCAGCATACGCTCTGTAAGGAATTTAGAACGTTGTAACGTACCATTATTAAAATCTACATAATTAAAATAATTGTCCTTAAGTCCTTGAATATAGGTTTGAACATCTACAGCGTGTTTTGGAATATAGGGTTTATTTGCCTTTATAAAATTAGATACAATCGTACCTTTGGAAGCCTCTTCAAACCCCTGTTGGGTTTCACGTTGGGTTTTAAAAATAGCAGCCAAAGCAAGCGTATCCTTTGTTTCGCTTGTATCCCCATAATAGTTACTAA
This sequence comes from Hyunsoonleella ulvae, assembly GCF_016827605.1. Lineage (GTDB taxonomy): Bacteria > Bacteroidota > Bacteroidia > Flavobacteriales > Flavobacteriaceae > Jejuia > Jejuia ulvae. The sequence continues at coordinate 1,046,948 of NZ_JAEPJQ010000001.1, forward strand.
TACTGTTAGTAATCATTAGCATACTATTGGTATAAGATTCTAATAATTTGTTTTCTCGTGATGATAAAAATTTCACACCCGTTTCTGAATTAAAATCAAGCTCAATATCTTCCTCTCCATTATAAATTACATCAAAATTGTATTCTTCTTGTGGCACTGCATAGGTAATGCGATACATGCCCTTAGTAATTGTAGAATCTAATGTAATTTCAAAACTACCATCTGCAGCAATAGGTGTATTAGTTACGTAGTTGGAATGTGTTGGTTCTACTTTGTATAGCAGGGCAAGTTCAAAATTACCAGCAGGAGTAAATGTGCCTTTAATACTGTGTTGCCCGTAAAAAATAAATGGTGCTACTAAGAATAAAATTAAAAAATACTTTAGTTTCATTGTAATAGATTCTGATACAATCCCAATAGTAGGTGGGACAAAATGACAATTAATGTTTGTGTATTCATATAAAATCAATAATTAAGCCACAATGGGTTGTAATGCTTCTAAAGCTTTTTTTACTGATGTAATGTTTTCAAAAGTTAATAATAATCGTAAACCATTTCTGGTTTGTTTCTCCTTCATTTTACAAACTTGGGAATTGGTTTGTACGAACTGTAATACTTTGGTAAAGTTACTACTTTGATAAAAACTACTTTGCTGATCGTTAATAAAATAACCTATGAGTTTATTTTGTTTCATGATAACTTTTTCAAAGCCAATTTTAGTAGCCAACCACTTTATTTGGACACTATTTAATAAATCGGTCACTTGTTGGGGTAATTCTCCAAAACGATCTATTAATTCTAACTCAAATTTCTGTAATTCCTCTTCTGTTTTTAAGTTATTGAGTTGTGTATATAAATTTAAACGTTCTGCAATGTTATTAATGTAACTATCAGGGAATAATAACTCAAAGTCGGTATCAATGGTAACATCTTTTACATAAATCTTGTCCTCGCCTTCATCTTTATACAAATCCTTAAACTCATTTTCTTTAAGCTCTTCAATAGCTTCATTTAGAATTTTTTGATAGGTATCAAATCCTATTTCATTAATAAATCCACTTTGCTCGCCACCCAATAAATCGCCAGCACCTCTAATTTCCAAATCTTTCATTGCAATATTAAAACCGCTACCCAATTCGGTAAACTGCTCTAAAGCTGTGATGCGCTTTCTGGCATCTTCGGTCATTGCTGAATATTCTGGTGTTATGAAGTAACAAAACGCTTTTTTGTTGCTTCGGCCTACACGACCACGCATTTGGTGTAAGTCACTTAATCCAAAATTGTTTGCGTTGTTAATGAAAATAGTATTGGCATTAGGTACGTCCAATCCGCTTTCAACAATAGTAGTACTTACTAACACATCAAAACCACCATCCATAAACTGTAGCATCAACTGCTCTAGTTTTTTACCTTCCATTTGTCCATGGCCAATCCCAATTTTAGCATCAGGAATTAAACGCTGTAACATGCCTGCTACCTCTTTAATATTCTCAATACGATTATGAATAAAGAAGACTTGTCCGCCACGTTGAATTTCATAGCTAACCGCATCCCGAATAGTTTCTTCATTAAAACGAATCACATGGCTTTCAATAGGATATCGGTTTGGAGGCGGTGTGGTAATTACCGATAAATCCCTAGCTGCCATTAAACTAAACTGCAAGGTTCTTGGTATTGGTGTTGCCGTTAAGGTTAACACGTCTACATTCTCCTTTAACGTTTTTAGCTTTTCTTTTACGGCAACGCCAAATTTTTGTTCTTCATCAACAATGAGCAACCCTAGATCTTTGAATTTTACATTTTTATTTACTAGCTGATGCGTACCAATAATAATATCAACCTTACCCTCAGCCAGAGCTTCTAAAGTTTCTCTTTTTTGTTTGGCTGTTCTAAAACGATTCACATAATCAACTACAACAGGAAAGTCTTTTAAACGTTGTTTAAACGTTCGCGAGTGTTGATAGGCCAAAATAGTTGTTGGCACTAAAACGGCCACTTGTTTTCCATTATCTACGGCTTTGAATGCTGCACGAATGGCAACCTCAGTCTTACCAAAACCTACATCACCACATATCAAGCGGTCCATAGGGCGTTCGCTCTCCATATCAGCTTTAATATCGGCAGTAGCAGTACTTTGGTCAGGCGTGTCTTCATAAATAAATGAAGCTTCCAACTCGTGTTGCATATAACTGTCTGGATTGTATTGAAAGCCTTTTTGCGTCTTCCGCTTTGCGTAAAGTTTTATGAGATTGAATGCGACGTGTTTTACACGTGCTTTGGTTTTTTGTTTAAGTGTTTTCCATGCACTGCTACCAAGTTTATATATTTTTGGTGGCTTACCATCTTTACCGTTAAACTTGGTAATTTTATGCAGCGAATGTATACTTAAATACAGGACATCACGCTCACCATAAATTAGTTTTATGGCTTCTTGTTTCTTCCCTTCAACATCTATTTTTTGGAGTCCGCCAAAGCGTCCAATCCCATGGTCTATATGCGTAACATAATCCCCAATATCAAGGTTAGTTAATTCCTTTAGGGTAATAGCTTGCTTTTTGGCATAGCCGTTTTTTAAATGAAATTTATGGTAGCGTTCAAATATTTGATGATCGGTATAAACTACTATTTTAGTATCATGATCTACAAACCCTTGATGCAATGCTAAAATAACTGTTTGATAATCTTTAACATCCAGTTGGGCATCGTCAAAAATATCATGGAACCGTTTGGCTTGTTGCTCACTTACACAGGCAATATAATTTGTGTAACCCTTATCGTGGTTAGCATTTAAATCTTCTATTAATAGGTTGAATTGCTTATTGAATGCGGGTTGTGGGGTAGTGTTGAATTCAATATTATGAGATGTCTCAACCGTGCTCGACATCACAGCAGAGCTCCCAAATTCTATGATAGAAAAATCTAGTAATTGTTTTTTAAGTAATGCTGAATTACAGAACAACTCATGAGGTTGCGCATGTTTGATGTCTTCTGATAGTGAAGCAAAGGCTTCCTCGGCTTTAACATAAAAATCATCAATCCTTGAAAAGAGTAAATCAGCATTTTTCAAACCGATTACTGTTTTCTGGGCAATGTATTTTAAGAAGCTTTGGCGTTTTTCTTCTACCAATTTATTCGCCACATTGGGAATAATATTAATCTTTTTTATTTGCTCTACAGATAACTGCGTTTCTACATCAAAGGTTCTAATAGAATCTACCTCATCTCCAAAAAACTCAATACGATAGGGCTTATCATGTGAAAATGAAAATACATCTACAATACCACCACGTACCGAAAACTCGCCAGGTTCAGTTACAAAATCAACGCGTTTAAACTTGTATTCAAAAAGTACTTCATTAACAAAATCAATAGATACGCTATCGCCAACACCAACTTTTAACGTACTGCGTTCCAGCTCCTTTCTAGTAACAACCTGCTCAAACAACGCATCGGGATAAGTAACAATTATTGCTGGTTTTTTTTGTGAGTTAATACGGTTTAAAACCTCTGCACGTAGTAATACGTTGGCATTGTCGGTTTCCTCAATATCATAAGGCCTACGGTAACTACCAGGATAGAACAACACATCCTTTTCAGATAATAACTGCTCTAGATCGTTTAGATAATGCGCCGCCTCTTCTTTGTCGTTAAACACCAAAAGAAATGGCTTTTCCACTTCCTTAAAAACCGAGGCTATTACAAAGGAAAACGAAGAACCAACCAGTCCTTTTACATGTGTTTTTAATTGGGTTTGGGCAATAGTATTTCGCAGATTTTGCGTTTGCAAAGCCTGTACATAGGTTTGAGAGATATGGGTTTTACTCACCTATTTTTGTTTTGAAGTGCAAATATAGTGCTTGAAGCTTTTTTTCAATAATAAATAAGGTCAAAAATCAGGGTTTTCTTCTAATTTAGAATAATAATACTGCTATTATAGAATAATTGTTTTATTTGATTTAACTAAATTAGTTTCTAATTTAATTAAAGTCTCATGCCTTATAAAAAGCTTCTATTTACTTTTTTAAGTTTTTCTTTAACATTCTTAATTCATGGCCAAAATTTTTCTAGTAATCTTGAAAAAGAAATATTTTCTTCATATGCTAAAGATTCTATTAATTATGATTTTATAGAAAGTTTATTTGCAATGGATTCCATTATTGATAAGGAGGAAATATTAGAAAGAAAAGAAAAAATTAAATCACTAATTAAAACATTTCCTGAAAAAGAAAATAGTGATAAAAAAGAGAAGAAAAGGATTAAAAAAATATACAATAGTATACACGATACATTCTTTACCAAATACAATTTAAATTCATATTTCAGTGATATTTTTAAAGACGGAACATATAATTGTGTTACAGCTACTGCGATGTATGCCTATGTGTTTGATGAGTTAAACATACCTTATCATATAAAAGAGACCCCTTCCCATGTTTTCTTAATAGCATACCCTAATTCTTTTAATATATACCTGGAAACTACGGCACCAGGTGCATATGGTTTTTCCATACCTAAAGAACCTGAAGTAAAAAAAATTATCGATGAACTAATTGCTTATAAAATTGTAACTAAAAACGAAGTAAATGAAAAAGGCTATATGCAGTTTTACGAAGATTATTATTACGGCAAGGAGTTTATTGATAAAAGTGCTTTAATTGGTATGCAATATTACAACAAGGGCTTGAGTAAACTTGAGTCTCTAGATTATGATACTTCGCTAAATAACTTTAGAAAAGCAAAAACTTTTTATTCTTCCCCTCTCATTAAACCCCTGCTTAAAAGCATTATGTTTGTAAAAGTTAATGAACTGGTTTTTAATTCTCTAGATGATATAGACTTTCTTATTGAACTTTTGTCTATAGCTAATTATCCTAAAGATTATTCCCTGTCAAATTTAAAATCTTCCCTTTATAAAATTGTAGAGCATGATGATAATGACTCGGAATTTATCTTAAATACTATTGAGAAGTTTCGTTCTATAAAAAATGATAAGGTAAAAAATGAAGCCATTGAGTTCCTTTACGAATACCTAGGAAGAAAAGCTGCCTCAAATAGTGAATATGATGAAGCAATTATTCATGCTGATAGTATTTTAAAGATTAATTCTAACAGTAAAATAGCGAAAGAAATTGTTGAGTTTACTATTTTTAGAAAAGTTGCTTATTCTTTGTATGATATAAAGGCTTTAAACTCCTTTTTAGAATCTTCAAACAAATATGAATTTCTTAAAACCGATAGAAGGTATTTTATAAGTCTAGCGCATTTCTACGGTAACTTATCTTTAATGAACTACAAGAGTAAAAGTATAACTACAGCCAAAAATTATAGGGACAAGTTTGAAGATATAATGGATACAAATAATATTCTGGACGAAATAAACAAGGTTTTAATAGTTGATTTATACTTAAGAGCCGGAAACTATTATTACTATAAAGGGAAGTATCAATCTTCGTATAACATATACAATAAAGGTCTAACATATATACCTAATCATCCCGATTTAATGAAAAGAGCACAGTGGTCTAAAGACGAATTGTAGTGTTAAAAACTCTGTTAGACAAAAAAACTAAATTCTTACTTACATAAAAATAAAAAAATATGTAGGTTTGCAGCACTAAAAAAGAAGTATATATGTCGTTTTCAAATTTATTTGACAGTGGTTTTAAGAAGCGTAATGAAAGCCATTTTGCTGCAATTGTTAGAGTAGCAATGGCAGATGGTGTAATTACTGATGATGAAAAAGCCTTTTTGGACAGATTAGCTCGAAAATTGGAGATTGGAGATAGCGATTATAAATCCATATTAAAGAATTATAACTCGCACCCTATTAATCCCCCTGTATCTTACGACCAGCGTTTGGAGCGTTTATACGATTTAGTACGTATGATTCATGTAGATACGATTACTGGAGAACCAGAAATGTTATTATTGAAAAAGATTGGTGTTGGACTTGGGTTTCATGCAGTAAATGTAAAATACATTGTTGATAAAGCATTAACACTTGTGAGTAACGGTGTTGATTTGGATGATTTTGTGGACCAAATAAAGAATATGAATAGATAAAAATTAGATATTCAATATAATTTAAAAGCGTCCAACATGTTGGACGCTTTTTTTATGAAATGAGCCCAACGAAATATAAATAAAAAGATAAAATATGATTGCGAATTACATCTGACCAATAAAAATATTAACTATCAGATGAAAAAAATAAAATAATTTGAAACTGAATTTTAAAAACTAAAATAATAGGCATTGAAGCGTAAGCAATTGGGAGACAAACTTTTGCCATATAACGTAAGTATCTGTTGAAAAACGGACAGTCATTTTTATGTCTAAAATTAATTATAAATAATTGATTTTCAATAAATTAAATTGAAATTTTATTTGGAAGTTTAAAAAATTCCACTTTATATTTGCAGCGCAGTTTTAGATAAACAACTGTAAAACAAAATTTATTTAATAAGATCCTGAAATACTGAAATAAATTCAGTACAAGTAAGTTCAGGATATATAAAAACTAAAAGCCATGTTGAAGTATTATATAGCATTTCAGGATTGGAGTTGTAACCCAGAGTTATGGCTCAGGCTTCGGTTTTTTCTGTAGATTATTACTTTCCAGAAAAAAAATCCGAAGCAAAACAAACTGTTTCGGATTTTTTTATTCCTAGAATATTTATATCCGATTCTATTTAAGAGGTATCAAATACACTTCTTAAACACGTTTAATATTTAAAAATTAAAACAATGGGATTATCAATTGCTGACGCTTACTATTTAAAAGCGAAAGGAGCGTCGTGTGGAATTTTTAGTGACTGGGATGAAGTTTGCGAAGCTTTAAACTATGCATTGTCTTATGATGAAAATCATTGTCCGTCGTTATGCCTTTTAGGCGAAATATATGCAGAGCATTTACATATGTATGATGAAGCATTTAACTGTTTTGATAAAGTAATAGGCATAGATCCTGGGAATACCGAAGTATATCAAATGTACGCCACGTATTTAATATGGAGAAACAAAACGGAACGCGCCGAAAAACTTGTAAAACATGCGCTAAGCATTGCAGAAATAGGTAAAGCACCCTTGTTATGGTTACTGTCTTACATAAATGAAACTAAGGGCGAGTACAAAGTAAGTTTAGAGCATTTAAAGGATGCCAAGGTAGATAGTTATAACGATAGGTATTTCAGCTATATGCAATATGAGGAAAAGCGCATAAAAAAGAAGATAGAATTATCTAAACCCAAGGCTAAAAAGAAGACCTCTAAAAAGCCAAAGAAAAAGGGGAAGAATAAATAAACTTGAATAGCAGTACGGTTAAAGGACATTTTCTCTGTTAGTAAATAAGGTGTTTTGGGCGTAACCCCGCCGAAAAAGGCGGGGTCGCGCTTTACTCTTGGATTTTATTATCAAATTAATGAATTCGTGAATGTAAACATTCCACTACTCGCTCTCTACGAGGAGCTCAAACATGCCGTTCAATCGATTACGCAGGGTGTTTGCTGGCTTAGTACTTAATACCAGAGCTATTTAGGAAATACACCTTCTTTATTCATCCATTTAATTGCATCAATTATTCTCTCTCTTTTATATTTAGATTTATTTTCATGCCAATCATAAAACTTCTTAATAATTAACTCATTGTTTACTAATTGATTGAATTCCAAAGACTCTTTCCAACAAGCAAAAACAGTAGCTATTATTTCAACTTTATCCGTTTTAAACTTTCTAAATTTTTCTAATAAAAAATCTATATCACCTAATTGTTCCTTGAAATATATTTGATACCAGTCTTTATGACCTCCAGCTTTATCTAATGCCTTATACTTAGGATAATCTTTCGGACTATATTCGAACCATTTGTTGATTTTAAATTGCTTATCGATTGACCTCATTAATCTTGGATCATATGGTCCCATGGCCTGCTTTAAAAAATTGGTGTGTAGACTCATACATGTTGTATGTTGACATAAGTACATAAGCTTTTGAAGTTTTAAATGACCTAATGTGTATTCGTTCTGTAGCTTATATACTATTTCAGCAGCAAGCACTGTTCTCTTATGATAATCAATTTTTGTAGCTTTAGAATCATTCTTTTTTGAGTCAGATAGAATTTTTTTAGGATTAATATTATTAATATTACCTTCAAATTTATAATCTTCAAAAGCTTTATCAAAAGCATTTAATTCTTCTTCATTCTCAGGAAAACCAAATCCTAAAGCTCCTAATAAATTATCAAATTTAGAATTCTCCATCTGAAAGTTCTTTTGTTAAATTCATCACTTCCATATAACTAATAATTTTATCTTTTGCCTCCTTCTTGTAACTTCTTACTGTTGATTGCTTAACACCTCCTAAAAACTCTCGTAATGCTTTGAGTAACTCTTTTGGTAAATTACAGCCCATTCTTTCATGTTGCCTATATGTTAAATATACAGCTCTATGAGCAGGAGAAAGAGATTCAATGGCTTTCCATCTAATTTGGTCTTTAACACTTAATTTTACATTATGCAAAATAGGTAAATCTTTTACTATGGTTTCAGATCCATCATAAAAATGGCCTCTTTTCTTTTTTTGCTGTAGTCTGTAATAATCTGTAAGCTCATTCCTAGCAATTCCATACAAATAAAGTTTAAATGAGTTATCAATATTTGAAGTGTTAGTTTTTTCAATTTTAAAGTCTCCTTTAAGAGCATAACTTTTAAATGTTGATTCTGCAATCTGTTCTGCGACATTGACATCATGCTTAAATCTTTTACAATTAATTTCACACTTATTAAGTAAATCTTTCCTAAATCTATAACACAAGGCAAAAAACACTAAATCCCTAATATTATCTGACTGATTTCTGTCTTGGAATATTTTGATTAAATTGTAAGTACTTTCTTTTTCAAACTTTTTCCAATCTTCCATCAATAGGTTTCAATTTGTATACGCAAAAGCGTTGGTAACGCTTTTGCGTATTAACAATGAGCGCAGGTAAGTAAAGCTAAGAATAAATTGGACACAAGCAAAGAAAATGACTACAAATAAGTAAAAATACTACAAGTTTTAAATAAAAATAAATTATATATGATAGAATCATTATTAAAAACACTCTTTACAAAATCTGTAGTTAAACTATGGGAAAATAAAGATATGTTAAGTCTTTATTTAAAAACGCTTTTTGGCAAGTATAGAAATAAAGATATAAGATTCTCAATCAGTTACCTCTTTAAAATTCAAATCCCCGAAACAGATAAATACTTGCTTGTTCTTAATAGAAGAATAGAAAATCAATTACAACCTGTTGGAGGTGTTTATAAACGTTATGGAGACGATAAATTGTTTGAAAAATGGGGTTATTCACCTGATAGCAAAAAAAATGGATTAGATGTAGATTCAGAAAGTGATGGCGATTTACGATTTAAAGTTGCTGGTAAAAATGTTGTTAAGGTAATTAGGTGGTTTGATGAGGGAAAAGAACGAGAAATTAGTGGAGAAAGGGAATTTAAAGAAGAACTTCTAAACACTTCAATTCTAGACAGTAACGTGTTTAGCCAAATAAAATATAAGCACATTAGAAGATTTTCAAAACACCTCAAATGGAGTGAATTTTTCAGTTGTTTTGAAGTGCTCGTTTTTGATGTTTTTGAACTACTCCCCAATGAAGAACAAAAGGAAGCACTTAAGGCTTTAAATAAAAAGAAAACCAATCTAAAAAAAGGCTATGCAATTGCTAGTTCTGATGATATAAGACAATTACGGTTTGTGAAAAGAGGAAAACAAATTGCCCGTGTAGGAGCACATACGAAATTATTAATCAATCAAAAATTTTAAAAATGTTAGATATATTTAAAGATTACAGACTACAAAGAGAGGAACTTTTGGCAAGAATAGCTCAAGAACTTCAATTAGATAACACAAGGCTTGAAAAAATGGAAACTGCATACCGTTCGGTAGCCGAAGTTCTAAAAAAGGATGAAGATTTTTTTGATGAATTAGAAATTGAAATTTATGCTCAGGGTTCAAAAAGAATCGGTACGACTGTAAAGCCGATAAATGATGAAGACTTTGATTTAGATACTGTTCTTCACATTTACGACCTGTATTATAATTATTCGCCAATTCAGGTGTATAATGCCTTAATAAAGGCGTTAGAAAAAGATACCTATTACAAATCAATAATGGAAAAGAAAACAAGATGTGTAAGGCTTAATTACAAAAGCGATTTTCACATGGATATTTTACCAGCTTGTATGCCAGATAGTTTTGATAAGGAAAAAATAAAAATACCAGAAAAAGCATTAAAAAACTGGTCTTCTGGAAACCCAAAAGGGTTTGCAAATTGGTTTCTTACTATTGCCAATTCAGTTGATTCTTCTTTATTAAAATTGTATTCCAAAGCGTTATTAGAGGCTAAAGTAGAAACAGAACCATTACCTGATGAACTATACATGAAGACGCCGCTTCAAAGGGCTGTTCAACTTATTAAAAGATATAGAGATATTTATTTTAAAAACAAAGGTTATCGAGTTTCAAGTATTGTAATTACAACATTGGTAGCAAAGCTATATGTTGGTGAGGATTCAATTTTTGACACTATTGATAATGTTATCCAAAAAATAAAAGATAGTTATATAGACTCGATTAAGACAGGTTATAGATTCAAGGTACTAAATCCTGTAAATATAGATGAGGATTTTACAGATTCGTGGACTCAAAATCACTACAATAGTTTCTATAATTTCATATCTGATTTTCATAAAAAATGGCAAAATCTTAAAAATTCATTTGAAACTAGTAATACTGACTATATTGAATTATTCGGAGAAGGCATTTATAAAAAATCACTTACTGAACAGCTTAAAATGTTTTCAAAAAATTCAGACGATGATTTTACTCGTTCAAGTGGTTTGATTATCGAAAATAGTGCTATGACTGACTCTAAAGGAAAAATAAATTCAGATAAAGGAACAAAGAATGAACCTCATCACAACTTTGGAGGCAAATAGAATATACGAAATTAAAAAAAACTGGTGTCTTTTTTTAAATACTGAAAAAGCGCTTGTAGAAAATTATTTTCAATGGCTCTCTTTAAAAATACATAATCAAAAGAAATTATTATACGGAAAAGGAAATCTTAAATTTAATACCAAAAGTTACGATGTAGAGCTTTATTATTCACCATTTTTTAACTTCAGGCATGATAGAATTTATATAAGAGACAAGTCAATAAAATATAATGATGATATTCATCTATATAAAGACTTGTCTTTGTGTTTATACCATCCTGTGATTGACAAACCATTATTAAGCGGGATACCGTTGTATAAAATGATTCCATGGATCACTGAATGGATAGTTTTTTACGAAAAATATCGAGAATACGGTGTTTGGCTTGGCAAAGAAATCAAACATTAAATAAAATTCACGATTATCCCCAATTCCCTACCTTTACCACCCTATGAACAACCATTTCAAATCCATAATTCTACAAAAAACAGGCGCCACTTCTTTAGTTGAAAAAGAGGTCATTCAAGAACTATGGAGTGGTTACGGTAAAATCATTCGTGTTGTTTTAGAAAACGCCAATTTGGAAAGTGTGGTTGTAAAGCATGTGCAACTACCAAGAAGAAATAATCACCCCAGAGGATGGAACTCGGACATTGGCCATCAAAGAAAATTAAAATCCTATAAGGTAGAAACAACTTGGTATAAAGAGTATAGTAAAATAAGTATGACACGCTTACCAAAATGTTTTGCTATAGAACACCACCAAGATGAAGTACTTATAGTTCTTGAAGATTTAGATAAAGCAGGCTTTCCTTTACGAAAACACAATGTGGAATGGCAAGATATCGATATCTGTTTAGAATGGTTGGCACAATTTCATGCCAGTTATTTAGGAAAAACACCCAACGGACTTTGGGAGATTGGCACCTATTGGCATTTGGCAACCAGACCTCAAGAACTAGAAGTTTTAGAAGATACTGCATTAAAAAATGCTGCTACTGCTATTGATAAAAAATTGAACAATTGCAGGTTCCAAACCTTTGTTCACGGGGACGCTAAATTGGCCAACTTTTGTTTTTCAGAAAACGGAGCAGTTGCTGGTGTGGATTTTCAGTATGTTGGTGGTGGTTGCGGTATGAAAGATGTGGCTTACTTTATTGGAAGCTGTTTTAATGAAAGTGATTGTGAACGATTAGAATCAACTATATTAGACACCTATTTTTCACATTTACATAAAGCTCTTGGCGCAACAAATGAAGCCCTTGAAAACGAATGGCGATCTTTATACCGAGTGGCTTGGGCAGATTTTCATAGGTTTTTAAAAGGCTGGAGTCCTGGGCACTGGAAAATTAATAGCTACAGTGAACATGTCACTACAGAAGTAATAAAAAATCTATGAAAATTGAACCCTAACAAAGTGAGACCTGTCAGATTTTAAAATATACAAGGCACGTATAACATAAAGAAAATGGATTTACAACACCTCGCAAATATTGCTATTGAAGCAGCATGTTCTGCCGGAAAAATTATTCAGAAATACATGAAGGAGGATATTGTTGTAGAACAAAAAGAAGGCGGCTCAACTTACGCCTCCCAAGTTGTTACAAAAGTAGATCGCGAATGTGAAAGCATCATTCTTTCGCATTTAATACCAACCTGCAAAACATTTGATATTGGTTTACTATCTGAAGAGACCAAAGATGATGGCAGTCGATTAGAAAAAGATTTCTTTTGGTGCATAGACCCCTTGGATGGCACATTGGCGTTTATTAATAAACAAGCTGGGTTTTCTGTATCTATTGCATTAATTGCCAAGGACGGCACTCCTGTAATTGGTGTCGTGTTCAATCCCAGTACTAATACGATGTATCATGCCATAAAAGGAAATGGTGCCTATAAAAACCAAAAACCTTGGCTCATTAAAAACACCAATAAACATCTCACTTACACTACTGATAAAGAATTAAAGGATACGCCAAAGGCACAAGAAATTCAACGTATACTCAATAACCACGTAACTACCTTAGGATTAAAAGGCATTAAAGAAATTTCTGGAGCAGGTGCTGTAATGTGTGCCATTTTAGCTTTAGAAAACGGCCCCGCCTGTTTTTTAAAACTCCCTAAAAACAAACTTGGAGGCGGCAGTATTTGGGATTATGCCGCTACAGCTTGTATTTACAGTGAGCTTAAACTTGAAGCCACTGCATTTGATGGGAAAAGATTAAATTTAAATACAAGAAACAGCACTTTTATGAACGGGCAAGGGGTATATTATACTAACTTAAATTTAGTGTAATACCATTTTGTAAGTAAGGCCTGCTTTTATTTTACCTTCAAAAATTCTAATGTATTATTTGCATTTAGTAATACAAGATATAAGATGCCGTTTATTGTAATCTTCTCAATAGCTTTAGTCTCTGCATTTGAAATTGTTTCATAAGAAGTGTTGAATTGCTTACCCATTCTAGATAAAACATAACCTTGAGAGGCATCGTAACGAATGGTTTCCACCTCGGTATCGTAATTGGTTCCTACGCCTAAAACTTCTAGGGTTCCGTCATGATTAATGTCTAAAAACTCAAAATCTAGAGTTGGTCCAAATTGTGCTCTATCTGGCAAACGATGAAATTTAAAACCACCCTTGCCCTTATTTTCTATATAATACGAACTAAACGTAGTAGCCTTTAAATGCAACGCATTGTTGATGCTTTCCTTTCCATAAACCTCGAAAATATTAGAATTGGCAAACGCTTTATAAGAGTTAATCTTGTCTTTTAAAAAAGGCGTTTGCTCTGTAGAGCATTCTTTTCCGCGTAGCGGAAACAAATCGCCGTTATACGATTTACTTAATGCTATATCGTAAGTATCATTATCGTCAAAATAGTTGGCATAAATATGTAATGGGATTTCTTTTGTAGCATGAAATTTATTGTTTTCTCCAAAATTCCCAACAAAATAATCATCATCGCCATCGGCATCAAAATCTATAGCCTTTATGGTTTGAAACCATCCTATTTTACCATCAATAGACAACTCTTTTTTACTAAAGATACCTTTGGTATTTTCAAAAACCGTAACGTGCAGCCATTCTCCAATTACAATTAAATCGGTATCGCCATCATTATCATAATCTGAAAATATAGCATCATTTACCAAACCTAAATTTTGTGGCGCTTTTGCCCGTGTTTTTATCACATCAATAAAAACCCCATTTCTATTTTCCAGCAAATAGGATTTGGGCACTTTTGGATATTCTCCGGGTATTATTCTTCCACCAACAAATACATCGATATCCCCATCATTATCAAAATCACTAGCGGCAATGGCTTTGGTAACACCTGATACTTTTGGTAATTTTCCTTTTGAAAATTTACCTTTTCCGTTGTTTATGTATAATCGGTCTTGTTGGAGTTTGTCATTTTTCTTTGTACCGTAATTACCAGAGGCGACATATACATCTAAATCGCCATCGCCATCTGCATCAAAAAACATGGCATTGTTATCATTATAAGCTTTATCGCGTTCAAATAATTCTTGATTTACCAACGTAAATTTTCCTGATGCATCCTGAAGGTACATTTGTGCAGCATAGCCAGAAGTATTGCCAACGAACAGATCCTCTAAACCATCATTATTAATATCTGCCACAGCCATAGTTGCATCAATAGTCGACTGTTTTTGTGGTAATAAAACTTGTAAATCATAGTCATTAAAAAGTGTAGATTTATGCTGGTAATTAATTCCAAATTTAGAGGCTGGCACTGTTTCAAAAATCGATATATCAAACTGAATTTTTTTAACCAATGCTACAGCATTTTTATACGATAACTTTATATGTTGATTAGCATCAATACTTGATATTAACTGCTCCTTTCCATCATTCCAGACGACCTTTAAACTATCAATAGCCCCTATGCTACCCAATCCAAAATTCATGGTGTTGCTTACTGAAGATTGGTAACCTCTATTGGTGTACATCGTTTTAACTTGTTGCAAACTATCGGCAAAGACCAGAACTTTAGCCCCAATACCATTGGTGTTTCCTTTTGGTCCTTCTAAACTTACTTTTACATAGTTTCCACCACTATTATTTCGATATATAGAGGCTTCATCAGATTGATTATTTAGTACTAAATCTAAATCGCCATCATTGTCTAAATCCACATAAGCTGCCCCGTTAGAATTTATTTTGGCATCAAAGCCATAACTCTCAGAAACATCTTTAAAAGCATAACTCCCCGTACTAAGAAACATGTAGTTTGCTATTTTTTCAGAGGGAATAAGTTGTAATGCCGTTTCTAAATTTTTAGTTTCATTATGGCGCGATAGTTTTCGTTTCATTTGGCGCCTAAAATCCTGATTGACAATATCCTTTTCAATACCATTGGTTATAAACACATCATTAAACCCATCGTTATTAAAATCGGCGATTAACGGTGCCCAACTCCAATCTGTTTTTGCCATTCCAGCCAGTTGTCCAATCTCACTAAAAGTTCCGTTACCATTATTTAGCTGTAACATATTAGACATGTATTGGTGGTGCCAACCTTTACTTACCATGCGATTAAACTTAGCCGTGCTCATAGTTGCCATATTCTCTTTGCCTCGTTTTCTGTCGGCAGCCAACATGTCTAAAACTATTAAATCTGGTAGTAGATCGTTATTCGTATCTGCAAAATCAGAACCCATACTGTTATTGGATATGTGCTTGAATCGTGTTAAAACCTCATCTGTAAATGTGCCATCTTGATTATTTATCCACAGGAAGTCTGGCTCTAAAAAATCGTTAGCCACATATATATCGGGCCAATTATCGTTATTAAAATCGCCAATAGAAGCACTTAATCCCCAAGCTACTTTTTGTATGCCAGCTGCTTTGGAAACATCTACATATGTGCCATTATCATTTCTAAATAAACGATCTAAATCGTCTTTATTTATTCTGGTTTGTAGACTTGGATTTAATAAGGTTTGCATTTTGGGCTCCAAACTGTGATTGACTAAATACATGTCTAAATCACCATCTTTATCGTAATCGAAAAAATAAGCTTGCGTAGAAAATCCGTTATCTTTCAGTCCATATTTTAAAGCTTCCTCTTTAAAAGTGTTATTTTTTTGATTGATAAACAGTTTGTTCTGCCTCAAGCTTCTATCTTTTACCGAAGCTGATTTACATACATAAATATCTAACCAACCGTCATTGTTAATGTCTATCATCGAAACCCCGGTAGACCATCCTTTATCGTCTTTTACACCTGCTGATTCAGTAATATCTTCGAAAACAAAATTGCCTTTATTGAGATATAATGTATTCGTATTTTGGTTGGACGTGAAATAAATATCCTCAAGCCCGTCGTTATTAATATCTCCTGTAGCTACACCGCCACCGTTATAGATATAGGTATAATTCAAAAAATTAAAATCTGGGGTTTCTGCTATCTCATTTTTAAAATTTATACCAGAATGGCTTGGGGGAATATTAGTAAACATTGTGTTTTTGACATCAATGTATGGTAACGGTAGTTCCTCCTTACAGGCAATACATGCCATAAAAATTAGTAAAAGGGGAATGCTTCTAAACATTAACTTCTTCTTTTTAACCCAAGATACTAAAATCAAAAGAAAATTTCCTGAGCTAATCTAAATGTATTCGCATGCGCTTCTATTATAATTTTAATATCTGGAGAGTATCCTCCTCCCATGGAGCACATCACAGGTATTTTATTGTCTTTACAGGTTTGTAATACAAAACGGTCTCGTTCTTTACAGCCTTCCAGAGTCATTCCCAGTTTCCCTAATTTATCTGAAGCCACCACATCTACACCACACAAATAGTATATAAAATCAGGTGTTTCAGTTTTAATCAATCTAGGTAATGTTTCTTTTAAAATAGACAAATAGGTGTCATCATCTGTATCATTTTCTAAAGCTATATCTAAATCGCTTTTTTCTTTTTTAAAAGGATAATTGCCTTTACCATGCATAGAAAACGTAAATACATTTTTAGTATTATGAAAAATTTCTGCAGTACCATTGCCTTGGTGTACATCTAAATCTACAATCAATACCTTTGAAACTAATTTTTTATGTAATAAATAATGCGCCGCAATAGCTTGATCGTTTAACAAACAAAAGGCTTCGCCTCTATTGGAATAGGCATGATGCGTGCCTCCTGCGATGTTCATGGCAATACCATATTGCAATGCAAATTCGCTGGCTTTTATAGTGCCATCTGCAATAATAACTTCACGTTGTACTAAATTTTCACTTAACGGAAACCCAATTTTTCTGATTGCTCTTGCGTCTAAAGCCAGAGCTTTTAAACTTTCTAAATAGGCTTTGGTATGTGCTCTTAAAATGTGTGCGTCGTCTGGAATGGTTGGCTCAAAAAAATTAGCATTAACACATGTACCTTCATATATTAATTGCTCTGGTAACAACTCATATTTAATCATCGGGAAGCGATGGCCTTCTGGCAATGGGTGCTTGTATATGTTGTGATAGGCTATTTTTAGCATTCTTTTTCCTGCGAAGGCAGGAATCTTTTTTTATAAAAATTATCAATTTAAAATGGATTCCTGCCTTACTGAAACAAGTTCAGCACATGTCGCAGGAATGATAAAACGCAACTATTTATGTAACTTTAATTGAATGCGCTTTCGCGGTACATCTACTTGCAATACTTTTACAATTACTTGTTGATGTAAATGTACATGTTCATTAACATCTTTTACAAAACTATCTGATAGGTTGGACACATGAATTAAGCCGCTTTCTTTTATACCAACATCTACAAAACATCCAAAATTGGTAATATTATTGACGATTCCTGGGAGTAATTGGCCTTCTCGTAAATCGTTAATTGTTTTTATATTTTGATTGAAGGTAAACACTTTGGCTTGCTCTCTAATATCTAATCCTGGTTTTTCAAGTTCTTTTATAATATCTTCTAGGGTTAACAAGCCAACCGAATCTGTATAATAGTGTTTTAGGTTTAGTGTTTTAAGCAGGTCTTTATTTCCTATTATAGCTTTTACAGATGTCCCTAAGTCTTTTGCCATTTTAGTAACAATAGTGTAACGCTCGGGATGCACTGCAGAATCGTCTAACGGATTTTTAGCTTCTTTAATTCTTAAAAAGGCCGCACCTTGCTCAAAGGCTTTTCCGCCCAAGCGAGGTACTTTTTTTATGTCGCTTCGGCTTTTAAAAACACCGTTTTCATTTCTATAGTTAAAAATATTTTCAGCGAGTTTGGGGCCAATTCCAGACACATAACTTAACAGTGATTTGCTGGCTGTATTAATATTTACGCCAACTGCATTTACACAATTTTCTACTACAGCGTCCAAGCTTTTTTGTAGTTTGGTTTGATCCACATCGTGCTGATATTGGCCAACACCAATAGACTTTGCATCTATTTTAACCAATTCTGCTAGTGGGTCTTGTAAGCGGCGCCCAATAGATACAGAACCACGCACCGTAACATCATAATTTGGAAACTCTTCTCGTGCTATTTTAGATGCCGAATAAATACTAGCACCAGCCTCACTAACCACAAATACTTGTACATCATTTTTAAAATGGACTTTCCTTATTAAAGCTTCGGTTTCTCTTGATGCAGTTCCGTTACCAATAGCAATGGCTTCAATTTTATAAGCGTCGCATAGCGAACTTATTTTTTTCATCGCGCCAACAGCATCATTTTTTGGAGGATGCGGATATATGGTTTCATTGTATTTTAATTGCCCTTGTGCATCGAGACATACAACTTTACAGCCTGTTCTAAAACCGGGATCTATGGCTAAAACGCGTTTCTCACCTAATGGTGAACCTAATAACAATTGTTTTAGGTTTTTAGCAAATACAGCAATGGCAGATGCATCGGCTTTATCTTTGGCAAGTTGCAAGGCTTCATTACTTAATGATGGTAGTAATAATCTTCTGTAGGCATCTCTTATAGCGATTTTAATCTGTTCTGCACAAGCGTTATTGCTTTTAATAATGCGTCGTTCCATAGCATCTAAAGCACGATCGTTATCTATTTCAATTTTTACACGAATAAAACCTTCTTTTTCGGCTCTTAAAATCGCTAACAAACGGTGCGATGGTATTCTGCTTAAATTTTCTTCCCAATCAAAATAATCTCTAAATTTTTGTGCGCTTTCATCTTCAGCTTTTGTTTTTATCACTTTTGTAGAAATCATTGCAAAACGTTCTAACTGACGACGAATGTTGTTCCGAATATCGATACGTTCATTAGTCCATTCTGCAATAATATGGCGTGCCCCTTCTAAAGCCTCTTCCGCAGAAGACAGGTCGCCTTTTACATATTTAAAGGCAATAGACTCCACATTATTTGCATTCTGGCTCATAATAATTTTCGCTAAAGGCTCTAGCCCGTTTTGTCTTGCTTTTTCAGCTTTTGTTTTCCGGCTTTTTTTGTAAGGCAAATAAATATCTTCTAGGCTTGTTATATCTTGAGACGCATCTATTTTTTGTTGTAACTCTGCAGTTAAAACACCTTGTTCGTCCAAAACCTTTAAAATGGCTTTTTTCCGTTTTTCTAAAGTTTCATACTGTTCCTTAAACTTAACGATTTCGCCTATTTGAACTTCATCTAAATTCCCTGTACGCTCTTTTCTATATCTAGAAATAAACGGTACGGTACAATCTTCATTAAGTAAGGCTATCGTATTTTTTACAGATTGCTCTGGAAGTTGTGTTTGGGAGGTAATAAAAGCTATCATCTAACTTAAAAAAGGATGTTATATTAATTTTCTAAAATTTCAATTTGCTTAACAACCTGCGCTTCGGTTATTGGGTATGGCACGTTGTTTTGCATGGTTTGGTATACAGCTTCAAAAATATTTAAATACGATGATTGTAATGGCGCTATTTTTTCTTGAGTTTTAACCGTGTCTTTAACCGTTGTTAAAATACCTTCTTTCCCTGGTGCTTCAACTCCAAATATTGGATTACTAGGTTTTATTCCTGCATTTAATTGTGTTTCTTGAACATCTGTTCTTTCTTTAATAAACGAACCTTTTGTGCCATATAACACAAAGGCTGGACCTGGATTTGCTACTAAAAGACTTGCCGTAAGAAACACTTGTAAACCACTGGGGTATTTAAGGTGTAAATGTGCATAATCATCAATTTGCGTTTCTGGGCGGTTTCCTTGGAGTGTCTTTTCCCATGCTTCTGGAATTCCAAATAAATCTATCGCTGCATCTAAGAGGTGGGGCATTAAATTATACAAAACACCATTACCCGCAATAGGGGTTTCTTTACTCAAGTTGGCATTCATTTCGTATTTATATCTATCGTAACGAAAATGCACCTCTACCAAATCCCCTAACTTACCAGATGCTACAACTTGCTTAACAGACAAGGCATCACTATCATAGCGTCTGTTTTGAAACGGCATTATTAAACAATTTCTTGTCTTCGCTTCTTTGTAAAGTAGTTTAGCTTCGGTTACTGTAATCGTAAATGGTTTCTCTACTACGATATGTTTATTATGCTGGATGGCCTTTAAAGCGAACTCGAAATGGGTTGCGCTGGGCGTGTTTATAATTACTAATTGAATAGTAGTATCGTTAAGTAATGCGTCAACACTATCATAACTTTTAATATTTGGATAGTTTAGCTGCGCTTTTTTTTTACTTCTTTCTACTATAGCAGTTAACTCGAAACCTGAATGCAATTCTAAAAAAGGACAGTGAAACAAACTTCCAGACATGCCAAAAGACAAAACACCTGTTTTAATTTTATTACTCATTTTAAAAACTAATTAAGTAGAATAATTTGTAGTCTACACTTACAAATTTAAAGTTAATTACCAAAAAAACGCGCAATACCATTTTGGTATTGCGCGTTTTAAATTCATAAGGCCTATATGTATATGCTAAGCTACTTTTTTTATTAAATCGAAACACGGGCATTTTTTACAGCGTTTGTTTTCGCCCTTTTTATACTTTTTGCAGCAACTACTTTTTACTTTATTAGGTACATCAATACCTAATTCTTGTAATTTTTTAATTGCCTTTTTCTGTTTCTTTTTCTTTTTTTTGCCCACGGTAAAATACTGTATTCAAAATCTGCGACAAAAATAAATTATTTTTATTAAATCTAAATAAGCTTAAATGTTAAATTTCTTGGAAAAATTGTATTGGCATAAAAAAAGGTTGTCTTTACAAAGACAACCTTTTTTTAGCTATTAATCAAACCTCGACTTACTGTACTGTAAGTGTATATTGTGGTGTTGGGTTTAGCGGACAGAAATACACATACTCCCCTTTTGCTAATTTTGTAGCTTTAGATGTTTCTACCTCCCCATCTTTTACAACAGTGGTTACATAAGCTGTTGCTATGTGGTTTTCTGGATTACTGGCATCTTTTCCTTTTGGTACCAAAACCAAACCTACATCTTTACCTACTTGGTTATTTGATACCGAGAAGATATAGGTACCTTCACTTACGGTTAAAGATTTTTGTGTAAACTCTCCTGCTGTTTGTTCTAAAGCGATGGTTTTTACAGCCTCATCTTTCATCATTGCATCTTGTGCGTTTCCGTTAAAAGCGAAACCTAATGCTACTACTAAAATTGCTATTACTTTTTTCATTGTTTTAATTGTTGTGAGCTTTTGCTCTGGTTATTTATTACTTGATTTATATTAAATTATACTATTGCTGTTTCTAAAGGTTGAGCTTCAGGGAAATCTACCGGCACTTGTGTTGTGCTGTGTATGTAATTTGATATGGTTTTGTCTCCTACCAATGAAATCACATCTATTAAGTTACCTTTAGTATAACCTGCGCTAAAGAAATTTTCTAAAACTGCAGCATCTGTTTTACCTCTGTTTTCTGTAATGTTTCTAGCTATTCTTGCTAAAGCATCTAACTTCTCGTTAAAAGAGGCTTCTCCTGCTCGTAATTCTAAAATTTGCTCATCAGTAAAACCATTCATTTTTCCAATGGCTGTATGGGCAGATAAACAGTAAATACAATTATTTACTTCACTTACTGCTAAGTTTACCACCTCTCGTTCTTTAGCTGATAACGATGTTTTGGCATTCGAAAAATTTAAATAATTTTCTAAGGCTGTATCACTATGTGCATACGTTGCGTATAAGTTTGGTACAAAGCCTAAAGCTTTGTTTAAATTATCGAAAATAGCTTGGTTATTTTCGCTTACTTCTTCTCTTGTTGGTACATTAAATGTGCTCATAATTTCTAAATTTATTTTGTTGTTTTATTATTAAATTATCTTGGTACAAAGGTGCAACCCTTATAAAGTTTATACCATGTAATGATTTCCTTTTAGCATGTCAATTTTTCCTTTATAAATTTGATGCTATCGAATTATCTGCTACATGTGGTCTTTCTGCATCACAATAAAAATCGTGGATATACTTTTGTTCACAATGTGTTTTAGGCGAAATAGTGTTTAACACTTTTCTTCCTTTTCCTCTGAATATTTCAATCAAATTGAAAACTGATATATGTTTTAAATTCATGACTTTATTGTTTTAATTATACAGTACAAAGATGCATGAAAAGAAGATGCTATAAAATGGTTAGATTGCCCTAGTGATTGTCAATTTTTCCCTAATCTTAAAATTGACACCTATTAAAGTATTATATGGAAGCTTGCAAGAGGGTAACGTTGTATCTATGTATAATAATCAAAACACTTTTTTAAGTTGTTTCTTGAAGTCTGAAGGCGATAAATCAGTATGTTTTTTAAATAACCGACTTAAATGTGAGGCATCATCAAAACCCACATCATAAGCAATTTCCTTTGCTGTTTTGTCTGTGTAGATTAGGAGTCGTTTTGCTTCAAGGATGATACGTTCGTGAATAATTTGTAGAGGACTTGTTTTTAATTTAGCAAAATTATTAGATAATGTTTTTGGTGATTTAAATAACTTATCCGCATAAAAAGATACACTATGCTCAATTTTAAAATGAGATTCTACTAGCATATTAAACTCCCGCAGTAAATCTATTTTAGTATTCTTTGCGGTTTCTACAAAACCTTCTTTGGCTTTAAGCAATCGTGTACTTATAATAATAAAACGTGCCATCAACATCCTTAACATCTCAGCTTGAATGGTATCCTTAGTTTCTAGTTCATCTAAAAACACTTCTTGCAACACATCAAGCTTTCTACGCTCCTTAGCATCTAGCTCGATAATTGGAATATGTACATTACCAAAAAACAGCAATCCTGCGCAACTCACTTCTTGGTCGTGGTCCTTAATGCAATAAAACTCTCTATTAAATTGGTACACCACCAAATCTTTACCAGAAACAAACTGAAAAAACTGCACTACCGTTAACGCCAAAATACTATTGGGCTCAATAGTGTAGGGCATACTATCTACTATAATCTCAGCTTTAAAATTAGTAGTTCTTATAAATGTATATAGTTCTGGCTGCTTAGGCGTTTTATAGGACTCCAGAAGTTCTTCGTCTCCTATTTTAAGTGTAGCATTTGTAGAAAACTCGGTAAATGTTTTTTGCATGTAGCCTTAGTCTGTACTTTTTAACAAACATTACATTTTAAGTATATTGTTAGAAGAAAACACAATTTTAAATAATCGATTAATTACCTCTCCTATACCTTTAACCTAAAATTTATCAAACAATTTCTTTTTACTAATTTTAGTTCAAATACTATTTTTTAAATTTATAAAGATTATACATTCCAGTACCCTTGTTATGGTAACCCCAAACATAGTTGTCTTTGTATTCAAATAGGATTTGTAAAGGAACTTTTCTTAAGTTATTCTCTTTAATGAATTTATTCAACTTATCAAATCCGTTAACTGGAATTTCTCCTTCAACATGATTAAAATTTTTATCAAATAGACAATCTACCTTTGTTGATTTTGTATTTGAGTAAGAATCAAAAGCGGAAAGTAACATTGCACCTGTAAGCCCACCAAAAACACCCCCAATAAAGGCAAGTGTTCCTGATTGCTCTTTTATACTTCCTCCTAACGAAACAATAGTATATTTATCATGTTTGTATGCTGATACTCCAACATTTGAATTAGTAAGTTGCCTAAGAAAAAAATTACTGTTTTTAGAATCCTTATCTTTTATTTTTTTACCGCTAGCTATTATTACTGGTGTATTTTTAAAACTGAAAGTATCATCATCATTAACCTCAAATTCTTTAACTAAAGTTTTTTGATTTAAATCATAAACAGCAAATACTAATTTATCTGTAGTGACGTAGTTACTGAAATATAAACTATCCAAGATAAATGAATTAGACTCTGATCTTAACTCTTCTTTCAAAAAACCTCTTTTTGATATTTGAAAATATGTATAATTCCCTTTTTTAATATCTATTTGAATTATATTAGTTTCATTGGGGGTGTTATCATTAGTTAACGAAATGATACCATTATTAAAGTATATTTTATTTACAGCTGAGGTGGTCTCAATAGAGGTAGGCACATTATACTTGATACTTGCTGATTGTATTTTTGATAAATTTTGTTTATTAGTTATCAAATAATATAATGTAGTTTCAAAACCATTAAATTTTTTAAAGCTTTCGTGTGATAAATCTATAGTTTTTTCCTCTACATTACCATCAAGTCGTATTTTATATAATTTTAAAATAGAGGAATTCTTTCTTATACTTAAAATAAAGATGCTATTTTCCGCCTTAAATGTTTCTATAACATAATCTTTCTTCAAGTTTAATTCAATTTTGCTGGTGTTAACTGATTTGGTATTATAATTAACCTCAACCCTATCAAACAGAGAATTTGTTTTGTTTTTAAAGAAAAGTACATGAATAGAATTTGAGTAAAAACCTCCAATAAAGTTCTCTGCTTTATTAAGAAAGCTAGATAACGTAAATTCTGAAATTAATATACGTCCCTTACCATATAAGTAGAATTTAGTAGCGTCTTTGTTATTAATTATGAAAGACAGGTCGCCAGACCTTTCATCAACCCCTTGAAATACTTGTTTAGGTACACTGAAATCTTTACTACTACTGGCATCTATATAACACCATGCACTTTCTTGACCATAAATATTAAATACAGCTAAAAATATAAGTACCAAGAAAGATATAAACTTCATACAATCAAATTAACTAACCTGCAACCCATTCCCAACCTTAGCATCATCAGGATTCACAAATACCAATTTCCCTTCAGGGGTTTCCGTCATTAAAATCATACCTTGGCTCTCAACACCACGAAGTGCTCTTGGAGCTAGGTTTACTAAAATAGTAACACGCTTCCCAATAACTTCTTCAGCAGAAAAACTTTCTGCGATACCAGAAACAATAGTACGTGTATCGATACCTGTATCTACCTTGAGTTTTAACAACTTTTTAGTTTTAGGCATCTTTTCAGCTTCTAGAATAGTGCCAACCCGAATGTCTAGTTTTGTAAAATCTTCAAAAGTAATCGTGTCTTTTTGTGGTTCTACTTTTTTATTCGCAGCTTCGTTGGCTTTTTTACTGGCTTCTAATTTATCTAATTGTTTTTGGATGGTTGCATCTTCTATTTTAGAGAATAACAATTCTGCTTTTCCTATTTTGTGGTTTGCTGGCAATAGAACTTCATTAGTTTTAATGTCATTCCATTGAGATTCTGAATCAAGTTCAGAATAACAGAGGATACGTTTTAGTTTCTCCGAAGTAAATGGTAAAAAAGGCTCACTTAACGTTGCTAAAGCACTTGCTATTTGCAGTGCTACATACATAATGGTTTTTGTACGTGCTTCGTCTTCCTTAATAACTTTCCAAGGCTCTGCATCTGCTAGATATTTGTTGCCTAACCGTGCTAAATTCATCAATTCTTGCCCTGCTTCTCTAAAGCGGTAACGTTCAATAGAACTTGCAATTACATCTGGGTATGCTTTTACAGCCGCCAAAGTTTCCTCATCAACATCATTAAATTCTGATGGCTCTGGAACTACTCCTTCGTAATACTTATTGGTAAGTACCACCACACGGTTAATGAAGTTTCCAAAAATGGCTACCAACTCGTTGTTATTTCTCGCTTGAAAATCTTTCCAGGTAAAATCGTTATCCTTCGTTTCTGGTGCATTTGCATTTAAGGCATAGCGTAATACATCTTGCTGTCCAGGAAACTCCTCTAAATACTCAGGCAACCAAACGGCCCAATTTTTAGATGTTGATAATTTATTGCCTTCTAAATTCAAAAATTCATTAGCTGGCACATTTTCTGGCAAAATATAACTGCCTTCTGCCTTCAACATAGATGGAAATATAATACAGTGAAATACAATATTATCTTTACCTATAAAATGTACCAATTTAGTGTCTTTATCTTTCCAATAGGACTCCCAATCTTTTCCCTCGCGTTCTGCCCATTCTTTAGTAGAAGAGATATATCCAATAGGGGCATCAAACCATACGTAAAGTACTTTGCCCTCGCCACCTTCAGCGGGAACAGGGATTCCCCAATCTAAATCACGGGTAACTGCACGTGGACGTAATCCATCATCTATCCATGATTTACATTGTCCATAAACGTTTGACTTCCAATCTTTTTTATGACCTTCTAAAATCCATTCTTTTAAAAACGCTTCATGCTTATCTAAAGGTAAAAACCAGTGTTTCGTTTGTTTTAAGGTAGGAGTGTTTCCTGTAATGGCCGATTTTGGATTGATTAAATCAGTAGCATTATGGCTCGTCCCACAGTTTTCACACTGGTCGCCATAACTTTCCTCAAATCCGCATTTAGGACAAGTACCCACTACAAAACGATCTGCCAAAAACTGATTTGCTTCCTCATCGTATAGTTGCTCTGTTGTTTCTTCTATAAACTCGCCTTTAGCATCCAACGTTTTAAAAAATTCTGAAGCTGTGTCATGATGTATTGGTGCCGATGTACGCGAATAATTATCATAAGTAATTCCAAAATCTTCAAACGATTTTTTTATAATCGCATGATACTTATCTACAATATCCTGTGGTGTAACACCTTCATTTTTTGCTTTTATGGTGATAGGCACACCGTGTTCGTCACTCCCTCCAATAAATGCTACATCATTTCCTGTTAAACGTAAATAACGTGCATAAATATCAGCAGGCACATAAACACCAGCCAAGTGGCCAATATGTATGGGGCCGTTTGTGTAAGGTAAAGCGGTAGTAATGGTATATCTTTTAGGTGTACTCATAGTTGCAAAATTTGCCCGTAAAAGTACAATTATTAAAAGCGTTTAAGAAAAAGAAATTAAATTATTAGATATGGACTGCTCCTCTAGTTGATAGTTATTAATCAAAGCAATATTTTAAGGACTTATTGCTTTATAATTTTAATAGTTTCCTGATAATTATCCGCTTTAATTTCAACAAAATAAATTCCAGTTTTTAAATTTTGCCCAATTTTAGTAATGCCCTCTCTATTAGACGCACCTGATGAAAGTTGTTGGCCAGTTAAATTAAACACAGTATAATTAAATGGTTGTTTACACCTTAGTGTTAGTGTTGTTTCAAACGGGTTAGGAAAATACAATACATCATCAGAAGTATTAAAAGTTGGTACGGTTAAAGTACCACTTGTTTGTACAAATTTTGATAATAACCTAATATACGCAGTTTGATAACCATTACTGTTTTCGGTAATTTCCCATGAATTCATAGGCCAACTGGTGTTAAATTGGTCATAAGACTTTTGATGCGGTTGGTTTCGAAGTCTATCACGTTGATTGCTATCGCAAGTAAAACCGCTACATCCTGATGGGCAACAACCATCCCAGTCGTAAGAGGGATTTGGGCCACCAACTAAAAACCCCGGAGCAGGACCAAAAGTATCGTTGTTTATATTATCCCAATCTGTACCATCGGCAAACCATGTATGATAAAATTCTGCTACACTATGCTCTGATCCGTAAGCACTCATATTGGAGAGAAAACATAAATTAAGTGGATTAACTCCATGTATATAATGAATATATCTTTCGGCTGCCTTAAGCGCTTCGTCGTTGTTGGCTGCATTTACATTATGGTTAATATAATCTGTAAACATTAGTCCTTTTCGAGATTTTATACCATTACTACCCCATGTATAATCTTTTAGATATGCCATGTAGGGGTCTGCTTCATTATTAAATGCAGCAAAATTATGAGTACCATTCATTGCCAGTAAATAAGTGTTTTTAATACTGGACGCCACATTAGGAGTTGCTGTTGGCAGAGATGCGTAATACAATAATGTTTCTTGATTATTTTGTTCAAAAGGAAAGGCAAAATTCCATTGCATTAAATGTATTGACAGATAATTGTTGTCAACAAAATCTTTATAATTAGTACTATTGGTAAGTTCATACAAATATATAGCAGCTCTCATTTTAAGGGCAAACCTTACATAATCATCTTCAGTATCTTGTTGCCCAGCTCCAATACCTACAGAATTGTATGCAGCACTGTTATTTTGCCAAATTACTCTGGGGTTTGCAATAGCCCATTGCCATGCGTTTTCCGCACTGTTTTTTAACAAGTTGCTATACGCTACATTTCCTAATTCTTTAAAAAGTTGAGCACCATGAGCAAAAGCAGCAGCAGCACTAAGCGCTGAAATTGTATTGACATCGCCGTATAAAGTTTGCCCTGTGGCTTGAGAAGGTGGAGTGCTTTCAGATAGGCTAACAACACTTATCATTGCGCCATTGGGCTCTTGTAATTTTAGTAAATGGTCTAGTCCCCATTTTATTTCATCGACTATATCTGGTATACTATTTCCTGAATATGGTAGATTGTAATCGTCACCCCAAACAGTTGGTTTTTCTTTGTATGCAGCTACCATATCTAAAATATAATTTGAAGTCCACGGTGTGTATTTGTTATAGTCGCCAGCATCATACCAACCACCACTAAGATCCTTTTCTGTAGAGGAGTCGTTGGGTGCGTTAAATTTCCTAGCCTGTGTATCCTGTAATGTGTTAACATGGCTAGCTCCATCTTGCCATGCAGTACCAGTGTGTTGAGCCAATTTCTCGTAACCTGCCCTCTGAAAGAAAAACGTGCGAACTGCCTGTTTTAAAACATCTTCATAAACATTGTTGGAAATTAAAAAATCATGCGATTTTAAATTCTTATCAATATCTAAAATATAATAGGTTCCTTGAGTTTCAACTGCGGAAAAATCAAACCACCATGCTTGATCTCCAGAAGAGACATCCTCTAAACCTTCTTTGTATGCCGTAGGCGAACCTGTTAAAACTTGAACACCTGTGTTAACATTAATTAATGCGTAATTAGTGCTTGGTATAAAAGTCTCAGCAGCGTCAAAACCTGATAAAGGATTTCTAATTACTGCAATTTTTTCGGAATTTGGTCTGTATCCAAATTGATCTACAACAATATATTTTGAGGTAGTTTGGCTATATAATTTAAACGAAAAACAGATTAGAAAAAAAAGAAATAATTTGTTCATGGTAGTTGTTTTTTTGGGGTTAGTTCTTAAAGTATTGAAAATATATCTAATCATTTCTATTACATCTAGAGATTTTTAGATTATAATAGGCTTAATTTTAAATATTTACGAGAAATATTCAAAAAGAGATTATTTTATGTTTATTAGGTGAGAGTTAAAAAATAGTACATTTACAATATGAAATATAATCGTATTTTGTTACTTCGATTTTTACTAGTTGTATTTTTTCAAATAAGTTGCTCTTTTGCTCAGCAACGTATAAAAACAAATAACGTTTTGGTTCAACCACAATTTTTAAAACAAGGGGATACTGTTGCCATAGTTGCACCAGCTGGTATTTTAAAAAACCGTGTAGGAGAAATAAACAAAGCCAAAACACTTTTAAAACGTTGGGGACTACATACTGTGGTTGGCAAGCATATATTTAATCAAGGGAGACACTTTGCTGGAACCGATGATGAACGCTGTGAGGATTTCCAAAATGCTTTGGATGACAAATCAATACGAGCCATTTGGTGCGCTCGTGGTGGTTATGGCAGTGTTAGAATTTTAGATAAACTAGATTGGACTAATTTTAATGAAAGTCCAAAATGGATTATAGGCTATTCTGATATTACGGCTATTCATAGCGAAGTACATAATCTAGGTTTTCTATCGCTTCATGCTATGATGTGTACAAGCCTACAGGATGATGCCGAAACCATAAAAGAAACCATTTCAACCTTTAAGGATGCTATTTTTGGTACTACTCTAAACTACACATTAGAAGCTTCAAAATATAATCAACCAGGTGTAGTGTCTGCACCTATAGTTGGTGGTAACCTAACCATTTTACATACTATGTTAGGTTCTAAAACGAGCCTAGATACTTCGGGAAAAATTCTTTTTATTGAAGAAATAGGTGAGTATAAATACCATATAGACCGTATGTTGCAGAGCCTAAAGCGTGCTGGCTATTTTGATAATTGCAAAGGTGTAATTATCGGAGACATGACAAAAATTAAGCGCAATACGACACCTTGGGGTTCCTCAATCGAACAATTAATATTAGATGTACTTTCAGAATATAAGTTTCCTATCGCTTTTAACATGAAAGCTGGTCACGAAAAAGATAATCGGGCTTTAATTTTGGGTAAAACCATTACGCTAGAAGTTAAAAAAACATCTAGTATAATTTCATTCTAAAATTATTTCAATTTTAAAGGAGTAAACACTTTAAACTGACTGTAAAATCGATAAATTACTAGTTATTAGCCAGTTATTAATCGAACAAATATGCCTTTTATGGTAACACAACGTCATTTAACGTTTTATTCTGCAATGTTACCTATTAATTTTAAGAATTATTGATATCTGCGGTAAACTTGTACTCAAATAGCAACCATAAAAAATCTCCCTATGAAAAGAATTTTACTTGCAAGCGTAATGCTTTTATTATCTATAAGTGTTAACGCTGATGATATTATTAATACTGATTTAAATCTTTACAATCCAGATGTAAGAAAGTGTTTATTAGAAGCTTCTAAAGAAGATGGCTGGATTTTAAAATCTGTTTATATGAATGCTAATGAAGAGTTAGTTATGGTATTTGATAAAGGTACTACCACTAAAATCTACAAAAGCAAATAAATATAATTATCAACAACAATCCCTCGAAGCCAGCTAATCTCTCACTTAGCTGGCTTTTTTATACTCCAAATTGTGCTAAATGATGGTCTAAATGTTTGTAAAACATATTATTCCATTCTTGTGTGGTTAATGCTCCAAAGGAGTGTGATTCCCTTCCGTTAAAATAATCTGCTCCTAAATTTTGGGTTTTCTCTATATAACCAATTAATCGTTTTTTCTCTTCTTCAAAATTCTTTGCATCCGTTACCAAAAATTGTGGTGCTGTTCTACCATTTCTTTTATATGGTTTTTCGTTTACCACAGTATTTTTTACAAATAGTTTTAGCATCAACTTAGTAAACCCATTTGGCTTTTTGTGTTTGTCTTCAAAAGCCATTTCATAAGTAACATTACAATGCGCTAACATTTGGTCTACACTCATTTTCCCCCATTGCGGTTTTGTTGAAGGTTCTAGTGTGTTAATTCTTCCTATTACTTCATTAGTTACTGTAGTGTTGAAAATGTTTTTCATTTGATATATTTCGATTAATGAGTATTGAAAGGATAAGTTATTCATTTTATTCTTACAATGAAAGGTTTTAAAATGGAATTTTACGATTTATCGAAAGAAAAACTCAACACCTTGGTATCTGACATGCACCAAACTATTTTTAGTGATTTAAAAATAAATACAACTGAACATATTATTACTTAATTTTCAGATGATAAAACTTACAATAATAATGGATTTGAAACTGGAAAAACATTCTATTCAATTTCTGAATTATAAAGTACAAATACTTCACTAAAAAGCTACAGTTTCTGGTGTCTACCAATCAAATTTTATTAATTTTAACTCACCTTTTTTATCATCCGCTTGAGCAATTATAGTTCCAGAATCAGTTATCTTAGAAATAAAGCTGTAACTTTTGTTTTCTAGTGTTTTTAGGTAGTCTTGGAATTCGGTGTTAAAGAAAGCTACCGTAGCTGTCTCTAAATCAAAATTCAATTTTTCACTATAATTGGTCTTTTTAAAATGATAAGGAGACCAAAAAAAAGTTTTGGTAAGACCTCTATAACCTCTTTTAAAAGTTGAATAGACAATTGCTTTTTCATCAGTAATGCTTCCTGTACTTTCTTCTATATTTATAAAATGTATTGTACTCCCTTCTTTCGGTTTTAAAACTAAACCTAAACTGTTTCCTAAACTATAGAATTTAACCAAAAAATTAAAAGCAAATTGTTTTTTTGTAAAATTCTTATTTGAAGTAACCTTATGCTTTTGTTGCCATAATAATTTTCCCTCCCAGTCAAACTTATATACGTAAAACCCTGTAGGCTTTATGATTCTATCTGATTTCTCATCATCTGAATAAAGACCATAGGCATAAAATGTTTTGTTTTTTTTATCAAAAAATAAATTTCCAGTTGCTCCAGAAATGGCTCTTGTACCTGTTTCAGTAAAATCTTTTATATCATAAATATAGTTATACCAAGATGTGTTTTTTCCGTCATTGGAATAACAGAAATAGTCTTTTGGTAACGATACTTCTATGCTCAATTTGTGTAAATGCACAAAGTCGTTATTATACACAGCAACATGATATTTGTCCTTATTATTGTCTAACAATTCTTTTGCCACAAAGACCAATTGATCAGAAGTCTGACTATTTAACGTCCAAAACATTTTTTCACTATCAGTTTCAAAAGTGGGAATATTTAGTTCTGAATAACTCAAAGTTGTAAAATCAAATGGCCTTTTTAATACAGTAAGATTAATACCTTGTTTAGTTTTAGGAGCTATTACATAGTGAGCATCTTTTGTTGTGTATTCTATAAAATCAACTCTTAAATCAGAGTCTCTTAACAATTTTCTTTTAGAATATTCTCTGTATAAATTCCCTTCAATTTTAGATCCTCTCAAAAGTTTTACTTTTCTTTCACTATTTAACATTTTAAATTTAGAGTAGGAAGGCTTGTATATTAATGACCTCCCATCTGGTGAAATATTTCTTATCCTGAACTTATCTTTTGGAGAGTATGTAAACACTTCATCAAAAGTGTTAAAATCATAAACAGAAAAATTTAATCTTTTTTGTTTGGTTTTAGGGTTTTTACTCTTAGACAACAGGTAAAAATTACCATTAGAAGTAAAACCATAGTTTTCCAACTTGAATAGATCAGGTGTAGTAATGTCCTTTTTTATATCCTGAGGATACAAAAACCATGTTATAAAAATAAAAATGAGTGTTGATTTTAACTTCATTGGGCGTTATTTAACATTAATTAAAAAAATAAGAAACAGTGAATGTAAAATAAGAATCCTGTCCCTCTATATCAACTACTGGAGAAACATCAAGTGCCCTTCGGTAAGGGTCTGTTATACCGTAATAATATCGTAAACTAACCATAAAATTTTCTTGATATTGTACATTCAATCCTAGCGAAGCATATAAATTAAAGGAGATAGTATCATCAGTACTTAATGAATCAAATTGTAATCTCTGTGCGGCCACATAAAGAGGGTCTAGTAAGTATTCTTCTTTAGATTCATCAACAACTCTGTAATCGTGATAAAACTCAAAAGAAGGCCCGATTGTTACCCCAAATTTAAAATCATTTTTTATTAAATAAGAATAATTATAAAAAAAAGGGACGCTAAATCTTTCTAAATTAAACTTGATATCTTCTGGGTTAGAAGTCTCAGTTTCTCTACCAATAAATTTAACAAAATGCTTACTATAATTAATTTCTATAAATAAAGCTGATCGTTCGGTAAATTCTCTAGTAGCCACCACTCCAAAAGTATATCCTGTTCCAGATTTTGAAAATAACCAACTTGCATCGGTTATATAATTTGTAGCCCCAACCGATATACCTAGTCTATCTTCTTGAGCAAAAAGGTTAAGAAATGATAATAAAGGAATTAAGCATAAAAATTTTCTCATATTTGGTTTGAATAGACGCAAATATATTAAATTGGCTGTTATATTAGCCAAAAGATTACTTACAATGAAAAAATTACTTTCAGTTTTTACTTTTCTATCATTTTTTACCTGTGAGATCGTTAATATCGATTATTTAACACCTATTGTTGGAACACAAGAACCATCGAGCGTACTTACTAACTCTGTTATTATGGGTGGTGCGGTTTTAGGTGAGGGAGGGAAAGATGTTCAAGAATTTGGTATTGTTTGGAGTGAAACATTTCCTCCTACCGTTGAAGATAACAAAACAATAGAAGGTAGTCGTATTGGGAGTTTTTCTAAAAGATACGAAGGATTAAAATCTAACACTACTTATTATTGTTCTGCTTATGGAATTAGTGAAGTTGGTGTTGGATATGGTAAGGTTTATGAATTCACTACAAATTCTGAACCTAGTTGCTCCCCTGCAATTGATAATAGAATTGATACGGGAAATAATGTAAATGGTATACTCTCAATTAACAGTGTTGTTTTAAACAGTAGGTCTCTTGGCTTTAATGATGGTAATGTTGAATTTCAAACAAGAATAGGCAACTCGACATTAGTTACATTCCTCAATTTTAACGAAATTAATGGAAGTTTACCTTTAACAGGAGAATATCTAACAGTGGGATCTTTCGATAATCAATCCATTAGATCTAATAGAGAAGTAATCCTTAGAATTACAGATTTTGGGATTGGAGGCTTGGGAGGAGGGAGAGCTTCTGAAGGGAAGAAAGTTTACGTAGAGAATAATTCTAATACAATAACATTCATTTTTTGTGATGTTGAAGTAAATAGTAATTACAACCTTAATGGAAAGTTTACCTATACTCCATAAAACCTAAAACCGCAGCTCCTTCTGTAACTGCTCATAAGCTTCTTGTACTTGCCTGAATTTTTCTTCGGCACCAGCTTGATGTTCTTTACCTAAATGCACCAATCTATCTGGATGGTATTTTTTAGCCATTTTTCGATAAGCCTTTTTAATTTCATCTACTGATGCATCTTTATCAATTTCTAAAATTTTATACGCATTGTCTTTACTACTATAAAACATGGCTTTTATGCTCTCGTAATCTCTAGAGCTAATACCTAAATATCCAGCCATCGTATAAATTTGTCGCTCCTCATCCTGCGTTACAGTGCCATCGGCTTTGGCAATGCCAAATAGAAAGTGTATTAACTGTAATCGGGATGGATGATCCATCATAGATTTAATCTGTAAACACACTGGGCGAACAGAAATATTCTGCTTGCTAATCCCTTTAAATAATTTAAACGCATGGTTTGCACGATCTTTACCATACATGTTTACAAACTGCTTACGTACATAATCCAATTCCCGTTGATCTTGTACGCCATCTGCTTTTATGATTACAGAAGCTAGTACCAACAAACTCACTTCAAAATCTCCAGATTGGGTTTGTGGACGCTGTCTTGGCTGTGTTCTGTAGGTTCTTCTTCCTCTAGAAGACTGACGCTCTCCTATTAGCGGTGCTCCACTTCCATTAGCCATGGAATCAATAACACTACCAATTGCCAACCCAATTATGGCGCCAATGGGCCCACCAAAAGACCATCCTAAAGCACCTCCTATCCATTTTGAAAAACTCATGTAAGAAATAGATTTTAATTATGACCAAACCTACAAACAAAATCCTTCTTTTAAAAGAAGAAATATGTATAGATAGGTTCACGCTGTCTAACTTAATAAAATGTTAACTTTCAGCGTAAATATAATATTTGTTAGTTGATTGATTCCTAATTTTGTTACACAATTGGTATCTTTGCAACTCCAAAAAATGTTAATTATTAAAATTTAAAAATATGTATCCAGCAGAATTAGTAAAACCAATGCGAGAGGATTTAACCAATGTTGGTTTTGAAGAGTTACAAACTGCCGAAGCTGTTGATGCTGCATTAGCAAAAGAAGGTACAACTTTAGTAGTCGTAAATTCGGTTTGTGGTTGTGCAGCAGCCAATGCAAGACCAGGGGCAAGAATGAGTTTACAAAATGCCAAACGCCCAGATAATATTACAACTGTATTTGCAGGAGTAGACAAAGAAGCTGTTGAAAAAGCAAGAGAGTATATGATTCCGTTTCCTCCTAGTTCTCCTAGTATGGCTTTGTTTAAGAATGGGGAATTAGTGCATATGTTAGAGCGTCATCATATTGAAGGAAGACCAGCTGAATTAATCGCAGAAAATTTAATGGATGCTTACAACGAGCATTGTTAAAAAACAACTCTCCAAAAGAGAGGACTTCATGCAACACTGAAAATTATAAAACCACGTTTTTGTGGTTTTTTTATACCCCTATACCATATTATACTAATTTTGGTACATGCAAAAATTACTTTCATATCCCATATCTGTAGTTTATTATCTGTTTTTTGGATTAACATTAGTTGTTTTTCATCCCATTCAATGGATTTGCTTTAATGTATTTGGGTATCAAGCCCATAAAATAAGTGTTGATGCACTTCAATTTTTTCTACTAAGATGCGCTAATATTTTGGGTACACGTTTCTCGTTTAACAACCCTCATGATTTACCAACAGATAAACCTTTAATTATTGTAGCAAACCATCAAAGTTTGTATGATATCTCACCCATCATGTGGTACATGCGTAAGCACCACACCAAATTTATAAGTAAAATTGAACTAGGTAAGGGCATCCCGAGTGTTTCCTATAACCTTCGCCATGGAGGATCTGCATTAATCGATAGGAAAAACCCAAGACAATCGCTACCAGCAATTATGAAGTTTGGCGAATATATAGAACGTAACAAACGTGCTGCAGTAATTTTTCCAGAAGGTACGCGCAGTAAAAACGGAACTCCTAAACCCTTTCAAACCAAAGGTTTAGAAATTTTATTTAAAAAGATACCCTCGGCACTAGTTGTTCCTATCTCAATAAACAATTCATGGAAAATGCAAAGATATGGTGCTTTTCCCATGGGACTAGGCACACATATTAAATTTACGGTTCATGAGCCTTTAGAATTAGCTACCTTTGCAGAAAAACAAGAACTTATTAAACGTGTAGAAAGCACAATTAAAGCCCATATACATCCCTAAA
This sequence comes from Hyunsoonleella ulvae, assembly GCF_016827605.1. Taxonomy (GTDB): domain Bacteria; phylum Bacteroidota; class Bacteroidia; order Flavobacteriales; family Flavobacteriaceae; genus Jejuia; species Jejuia ulvae. Next base: position 1,084,052 of record NZ_JAEPJQ010000001.1, read on the forward strand.
CATATATAAATGTCGTTGAAAAATGTAAGATTGGAAGTGATGCAATTCTTAGAAAAAGATGTTGCTTCCCTAATGAAAAAATACCTTATACCCATAGAAAAAATTTGGCAACCTACCGATTTTTTACCCAATGCGGAAACCGATACTTTTTTTGATGAAATAAAAGAAATCCAAGAACTGGCTAAAGAACTCCCTTATGATTTTTGGGTTGTACTAGTTGGAGATATGATTACAGAAGAAGCTTTACCAACTTACGAATCGTGGTTAATGGATGTAGAAGGTGTAGATCAAGTTGAAAACGGTGGCAATGCATGGAGTAAATGGGTAAAGCACTGGACAGCTGAAGAGAATCGTCATGGCGATGTACTAAATAAGTATTTATATCTATCAGGACGTGTAAACATGAAAGAAATTGAAAAAACCACGCAATATTTAATTTCTGATGGTTTTGATATTGGCACTGATAGAGACCCATATAAAAACTTTGTATACACCAGTTTTCAAGAATTAGCAACATATATTTCGCATAACCGTGTGGCTAAAATTGCTAAAAAAACAGGAAACAAACGTTTAGCAAAAATGTGTCAAATTATTTCTGGAGATGAAATGCGTCATCATCATGCCTATTCTGAATTTGTAGAACGCATTTTTAAAGTAGATCCCAGCCAAATGATGCTAGCGTTTCATTACATGATGAAACAAAAAATTACCATGCCAGCTCATTTCTTGAGGGAATCTGGAGAAAAGATTAGTACTGCTTTTGAAGAATTCTCTAATACCGCACAGCGCATAGGCGTTTATACATCAACAGATTATGTAGATATTCTACAAAAACTGATTGATCGTTGGCAAATTGATAAAATTACTAATCTTACCGAAGACGCTGAAAAAGCTCGGGATTACCTTATGAAATTGCCAGCCAGAATGTACCGTTTGTCAGAACGTATAAAAATTCCAGAAAATTCATATGAGTTTAAATGGGTAACGCCTGCTGTTATTAAATAAGAATGACCAACGAAAACATTATAAATAAAACCATAACCTTTGTAAAAGAAACGCTTAAAAATGCAGAAGGTGGCCATGATTGGTTTCATATAGAACGTGTGTACAAAAACAGCCTGTTAATAGCCAAAACAGAGCCAGTCGATGTGTTTATTGTCTCCTTAGGTGCACTATTACACGATATAGCAGATAGTAAGTTTCATAACGGCGACGAAACTGTAGGTCCCAAAATAGCAAGAACGTTTTTATTTAAAATGAATGTAGACTCTGCTGTAATTGAACATGTAATTGCTATTATTGAAAATATTTCCTTTAAATCTAGTTTGGATGGTAAAAAAAAGGTCTCATCAAAAGAATTGGATGTGGTACAAGACGCTGACAGGTTAGATGCCATAGGTGCCATTGGCATAGCACGTACCTTTAATTACGGCGGTTTTAAAAACAGGGCAATTTACGATCCTGAGGTAAAACCTAATTTAAATATGACAAAAGAAGCCTATAAAGCTTCAACAGCTCCAACCATCAATCACTTTTACGAAAAGCTTCTGCTTCTTAAAGACAAAATGAATACCCAAACAGGTAAAGCATTGGCAAAACAGCGACATCAATTTATGGAACTCTACCTAAAACAGTTTTATTCAGAATGGGATGGGACTATATAATGTTCCCGTTTATGCTAATTCAAACTTAAAATTAACCTATGTTAATGTTGGTCTTTTTTTAGTATTTTAGCTATTCACTAACTATTAATCAGAAATTATGTTAAAAGAATTCAAAGAATTTGCAATGAAGGGCAACCTTGTAGACATTGCTGTTGGTTTTGTAATGGGTGCTGCTTTCAAAGAAGTAGTAACTTCGTTTACTGGAGGTATAGTATCCCCATTAATTGGATTGTTATTCGATACTGACTTTAAAGATTTAAGAATGAAGTTAAAAGATGGTACACTAAACGACGCTGGAGAAATGGTAGGAGAAGTATGGTTAGAGCACGGCCAGTTCATTACCAATGTGTTAGACTTTATTATTGTTGCATTTGTAATGTTCTTAGTAGTAAAAGGTGTAAATAAAATGAAGAAGAAAGAAGAGCCAGCTCCTGAAGAACCAGCAGGACCATCTCAAGAAGAATTACTTTCTGAAATTAGAGATTTGCTTAAAAAATAACAATGTGTTAAATATATAACAAGCTGTTATTTCTTGTTAAAAAGCCCTTGTTTTCTTAAAATGAGGGCTTTTTTTATGCTCAGAATTGTAATTAATACTTAGTTTTGCGGACGCATTTATTAAAAATTTAAACAGATGAAAGTAGCTGTAGTTGGTGCCACTGGTATGGTGGGCGAAGTCATGTTAAAAGTTCTTGCAGAACGTAATTTTCCTGTAACAGAATTAATCCCTGTAGCGTCAGAACGCTCAGTAGGTAAAACTTTAACCTATAAAGGCAACGATTACACCGTTGTTGGTTTAGAGACTGCCGTTGCAATGCAACCAGACATAGCGTTGTTTTCAGCTGGTGGAGGTACATCCTTAGAATGGGCACCAAAGTTTGCAGAAGCTGGTACTACCGTTGTTGATAATTCTTCGGCTTGGAGAATGGACCCTACCAAGAAATTAGTGGTTCCAGAAATTAATGCACAAGAGCTAACCAAAGACGATAAAATTATAGCCAACCCTAATTGTTCTACAATACAGATGGTTATGGCCTTAAATCCATTACACAAAAAATACAAAATGAAACGCGTTGTAGTGTCAACTTATCAATCTGTTTCTGGTACTGGTGTTAAAGCTGTTCGTCAATTAGAAAACGAAATTGCTGGTATTGAGGGCGAAATGGCGTATCCATATCCAATAGGTAGAAATGCATTGCCACATTGCGATGTATTTGAGGATAATGGTTATACAAAAGAAGAAATGAAGTTGGCTAGAGAGCCACAAAAAATTATGAATGATAGAACGTTCTCTGTATCTGCTACTGCAGTTAGAATTCCAACAGCTGGTGGGCATTCTGAATCTGTAAATGTAGAGTTTGAAAATGATTTTGATTTAGCTGAAGTACGTCAATTATTAAGTGACACTCCAGGAGTTGTGGTACAAGACGATACGGCAAATAACAGTTACCCAATGCCTATTTTTGCACATGAGAAAGATGAAGTTTTTGTAGGACGTATTCGTAGAGATGAGTCGCAACCAAATACATTAAATATGTGGATTGTTGCTGATAATTTACGCAAGGGAGCTGCAACTAATACTGTACAAATTGCAGAATATTTAATTGAGAATAATTTAGTGTAAGTGTTACTAATTTTAGTGTTAAAGGCTTCTAATATTAGAAGCCTTTTTTGCATTAATATATTTGCCTAGGTTATGTGTTTATAGGAAACCACCTAACTTTAACAGTCATACTGCTTATAATACTTTTTAGCTCGGTTACCGGCAGACAATCAAAAACATTAACAATACCTAAACAGTTTCAGGTTAAGCAATAAGTTATTTTTGTAAAAAATAACTAGATGAAAAAATTATTACTAATAGCACTCATTACAACTATTGTAACGGGATGTAAAACAAAACAAAAAAACGCTGTGAATTACCCAGAAACAAAAACTGTTGATACCGTTGATTCCTATTTTGGTGTTGCTATAAAAGACCCCTACAGATGGTTAGAGGATGATAGAAGCGACGACACCAAAGCATGGGTAAAACAACAAAACCAAACTACATTTGGCTATTTGGATAACATTCCATTTCGTAAAGATTTAAAAGAGCGTTTATCTAAACTTTGGAATTATGAAAAAGTAAGCGCGCCTTTTATTGAGGGTAATTATACTTATTTCTATAAAAACGATGGCTTACAAAACCAATATGTGATTTATCGTTACAAAACAGGAGAAGACCCCGATACAGCTACTGCGTTTTTAGACCCCAATACATTTTCAGAAGATGGAACCACTTCATTAGGTAATGTGAGTTTCTCTAAAAATGGTAAAATTGCTGCCTATTCCATTTCTGAAGGTGGTAGTGATTGGCGTAAGATTCTCATTATGGATACTGAGAGTAAAGCAATAATAGAAGATACCCTTGTTGATATAAAGTTTAGTGGTATCTCTTGGTACAAAAATGAAGGCTTTTATTATTCTAGCTATGATAAACCTGATGGCAGCGAATTATCTGCTAAAACAGACCAGCACAAAGTGTACTACCATAAGTTAGGCACGCCGCAACAAAATGATGCACTCGTCTTTGGAGGCACTCCAGAAGAAAAGCACCGTTATATTTACGGTACGGTTACCGAAGATAACAAGTATTTAATTATTTCTCCAAAAGTTTCCACCTCTGGCAACAAACTTTATATCAAAGACTTATCTAAACCCAATAGTAAATTAATTACTGTTTTAGATCATACCGATAGCGACACGTATGTGATTGATAATGTAGGTAGTAAGTTGTTTTTAGTGACCAATTTAAACGCGCCTAATAAAAAAATTGTAGCTGTTGATGCATCAAACCCAGCACCAGAACATTGGGTAGACATCATTCCTGAAACCGAACATGTATTGTCGCCCTCTACCAGCGGCGGTTACTTTATTGCTGAGTATATGGTAGATGCTATTTCTAAGGTGTTACAGTATGATTATAATGGAAGATTGGTTAGAGAAATTAAACTACCTGGTGTAGGTAATGCTAATGGTTTTGGAGCAAAAAAAGAGGAGCAGCTAGATTATTTTTCTTTTACAAACTACAATACACCATCTAGCATTTATAAACTCGATTTAAGCACAGGTAAATCCGAGCTATACTGGAAACCCGCTATAGCCTTTAATAGTGAAGACTACGAAAGTAACCAAGTATTTTACACCTCTAAGGATGGTACAAAGGTACCAATGATAATCACACATAAAAAAGGGCTGGAGCTTAATGGTAAAAATCCAACCATGCTTTACGGCTATGGAGGCTTTAATATAAGCTTAAACCCATCTTTTAGTATAACAAATGCTGTTTGGATGGAACAAGGCGGTATCCTAGCAGTTCCAAATATAAGAGGCGGAGGAGAGTATGGTAAAAAATGGCATATTGCTGGTACCAAAATGCAAAAACAAAATGTTTTTGATGATTTTATTGCTGCTGGCGAATATCTCATAGAAAATAATTACACCTCATCAGATTATCTAGCTTTAAGAGGAGGGTCTAACGGTGGGTTATTAGTTGGAGCAGTTATGACGCAGCGTCCAGATTTAGCAAAAGTAGCCTTACCAGCCGTTGGTGTTTTAGATATGTTACGCTATCATACATTTACTGCTGGAGCAGGTTGGGCTTACGATTATGGTACTGCTAACGATAGTAAAGAGATGTTCCAATACCTAAAAGGCTACTCGCCTTTACACAATATAAAATCTAACGTGGAATATCCCGCAACCCTGGTTACAACTGGCGATCATGACGATCGCGTAGTACCTGCACATAGTTTTAAATTTGCTGCGGAATTACAGAGTAAGCAAACCGGAGATAACCCTACATTAATACGAATTGAAACAAATGCTGGCCACGGCGCAGGAACACCTGTAAGCAAAACTATTGAGCAATACGCAGATATTTTTGGGTTTACATTATACAATATGGGTTTTAATACACTACCTAACAAAGCAATTGAAAAATTAAAAGATTAAATGTAAAATGCACTTTTTAAAACACGCTTCCTCACAAGAAGCGTGTTTTTTTATACTACTTTTGCTTAGGCTATGTTATACGTAAATAACCTTTCTTTTAAATACAAAAAAGAGTTTGTTTTAAAGCAAATTTCTTTTGAAGCAAAGCAAGGAGAACATATTGCTATTATTGGCGAAAGCGGTTCTGGAAAAAGTACGCTTTTAAAACTGCTATATGGAGAATTAGATGTTGATGAAGGGCAGATATTTTGGAAAGATCAAGAAATTTTAGGGCCTAAACATAACCTAGTCATTGGTTATAGTTTTATGAAGTATGTGGCACAAGAATTCGATTTGATGCCCTACATATCAGTTGAAGAAAACATAGCAAAACACTTATCTCGATTTTTTCCTGAAGAAACACAACAACGGGTAGACGAACTTATTAAAGTAGTAGAGCTAGAAGCTTTTGCAAAAACAAAAGTGAAGTCTTTAAGTGGTGGACAAAAGCAACGTGTAGCGCTAGCTAGGGCTTTAGCAAAACAGCCTGAGATATTTTTATTAGATGAACCATTTAGCCACATAGATAATTTTAAAAAACAAAGCTTAAGGCGTAGTGTTTTTAAATATTTAAAAGACAAAAACATTACATGTATAGTAGCTACTCACGATAAAGAAGATGTACTTGGTTTTGCTGATAGAATGCTCGTGCTACATGATAACACTTTTGTAGCAAATGCAACACCTAAAACACTTTTTGAGAATCCAGAATTGCCTTTAATTGCAGCCTTTTTTGGGGAGTTTAACATGATTAATGAAAATATTTACTATGCGTATCAATTAAAAGTGGTACCTCAATCAGACTTAAAAGCAACCGTTAATCATTCTTATTTCAAAGGGCATTATTATTTAATTGAAGCTGATTTAAATGGCAATACTATTTTTTTTGAAAACAATATACCTCTAAAGTATAACGAGATTGTTTATCTAAAAATCGATAAATAACCATCAACGATCAAACTTCTTTAATAAAGCTGGTAAATAAAAAATATCAGTAATTAAAGCTATCGCTACGGTAATAGCACACAACGCACCAAAATCACTTACTGATGGCGTAGCACTCGAAGCTATGATTAAAAATCCACCAACTAAAGCAATTGTTGTAGATAATAAGGCGTTGCCAGTATAACGCATTGCATTATTCATACGCTCTTCTGCAGTTCCCTGTATCCTTTTACTTTTTCTATACTTGTGTACTAAATGAATGGTGTCGTCCATAGCTATTCCTAGCATAATAGGCGTAATCATGGCTGTAGAAACATCTAAAGGAATATCAAATAAACTCATAAAAATAGCTAAAATGGCTAGCGGTAAAACATTTGGAATTAAAACTAAAATGGTAGTTTTAAAACTTCTTATAAAAAACCATAAACATAAAAAGGCCACAAAAAATGCCGCAAAAAACGACTTGAACTGCGTTTCTAAAATAAATTTATTAAGTTGTGAAAATACCACAGCAAACCCATTAATTTTTAAACTATACACGCGTGTATCAAATGTAGCTTTAAACGCATCTTCAATATCTATCAATAATTGTTCTAGCTGAGATGTTTTTATATCCCTAAGGCTAATTGTAATTCCTGCCGAACTCAAATCGTCTGCAAATAGTTTAAAAAAACTATTATCTGTATTCTCAACTGAGGCTAAAGTATTCCTTATGCTTTCCTCTGAAATATTAGATTGAAATAAAACAGGGGTTCTTTTCTCTAAAAACGCCTTAATATCAACAATAGACACTGGTGCTGTAATGATTGGATTTCCTTCTAATTTATTTTGAAAATCTTCCAAGCCTTTCATGGCTTCCTTATTCAATATACTACTACCATCCACCATGGCAATATCTAATTGTAACCTAGAACTGCTGTGAAGTTGCGCTTCCACAATTCTTAAATCCTGTTTAGCTTTTCCTTCTGCTAAAAGATCCAAAGAATCGGTATCTATCTTAACTTGGAAAACAGAGTACAATCCGTACACTAATACTATGGTAAATACAACAATAATAGTTGTTTTATATTGTGAAGTAACACGGTTTATCCAATGAATAAAGCGAGTTTGACTAAAGCTTTTAAAAGATAGGATGGGCTTCGCTGCTTTAAAATCCAGATGCATAAAACTAAACCCAATAATTGTGATAATATATACTAACAAAAAACTCAATATTAACCCAATACAGGTAAATACGCCCATATTTTTAAATGCGGGTAATGGTGATAGATACAAGGCAAAATAGCCTACAAACGTGGTAAGCGTTGTATAAAAACACGGTGTTATACTTTTACGCACTGCTAATGCTAAAAGTTCTACTTTACCTAGTGTTTTATTTGTAAGTCCTTCTTTGTGGTATATGTTTATAATATGCACTGCATCGCTTACGCTGTACACCATTAAAATAGTTGGAATAAGCATGGATATCATATTCAACGTATAGCCAAGCGATGTAATAATACCAAACAACAACGATACTGGCACTGCCACAGAGAGTAGGGAAATAATTAAATACCTTTTGTTAGGGAGTAAAAACAGTAGCATTATGGTAATGACTAAAACCGTTAAAACACCAAACCATAAACTTTCTTTGTATATGCCCTTACTGTAGGCTTCGTTTAACACTGGTGGGCCTGTTAAATAATAGTCGTTGTAATAACTTTCAATAGCGCTTCTTATTTCTCCAGCAATAATTTCTCTTTTTTCCTCAATTTGTGGCGTTGGGTTTAATTGAATGTAAAAAAATTGATGCTTAAAATCCTTAGACAGTAATTGAGTACTTATGTTAGGTAATTTGGATAGTAGATTTTTCAATCCCTTTTCACTACGCTGTGTATTGTACAAATCGTCAAAAACAATTGCGCCATTGTTATAAATAGGATATTTTGCTTTTGCTAAACTAAACGATGTTTTTACAAAAGACAGTGCTTCTATACGCTCATGCAATTGTAAAAGTGTTTGTCGTTCTGCTTTACCAATTGCATTTTCAACAGGAAACATGGCAATAAAAATCTCATCAGAACCAAACTCTTCTTGAAAATCTATATACGCTTTATAGCTTGGATCATCTTCTAAAAACCAAATAGACAAAGAATTGTCTATATTCAATTTATTGGCAGTTTGGTAGCCAGCAATCCCCATTAATACGGCTAATAGCACTATAATTGCTAGCCTAAATTTTATAATGGTTTTTATGATATTCTGTAACCGTTTCACTGTTGTAATAACATAAAATTCTAAGTAAGTATTATTCTATCTTAACTATTGTAAAGGTAAGGCTTCTAAATGTTACCTGTTCCCCAACTTTTTTAGACAATAGTAATTTTGCTATAGGTGTAGACGGAGAAATAGCATAAAACTTATCATTATTATAGTTTATTTCTCCAGCACTTATCGCTATAAAATAATTAAGCGTTGTAGTGTATACCAAACATCCTAAACTTATAGTTTCTGAATTTTTTTCGATATTAATTTTAGAAAGGGTTTCCTTTACTTTTTGAATTTCAGCCAGTTGCTTTCCTGCTTTTTCTCGTTCTAATTGAAGCATTGCTCTACCTGTTTCATGCTTATCTCCAGCAGAACTTTTAGTTTCTGACAGTAATGAATTTTGAATTTCAGAAATTGTATGCTGTATTGCTTCTAAACGCTTATTTAGAAAATCTTCGCATTGTTTATACAGTTGTTGTTTTATAGTCATTTAAAAAAGAGATTGTTACCTTCGCATTAATGGCAAAAGTAGTTATATCAAATCTGCTAATTCCTTTCCAACTAAGCTACCAATTGCTACACCCATTCCTCCTAAACGCACTCCACAATATACATTATTTGATACTTGTTTTACAATTGCTTTTTTCTGTTTACCAACACCCATAATACCACTCCAACAGTGCTCAATTTCAAAAGAATAATTTGGTAGTATAATAGTTTTTAAAAGTGACTCTAATGTATTTTGAATGATTTTGGTTTCTCCAAATTTTGAAGTTTCTTCAGTTTTAAAATCTAGATGTCTACCTCCACCAAATAAAATTCTGTTGTCAACATTTCTAAAATAATAGTAACCTCTATCTAAGTGAAATGTCCCTTTAATACGAAGGTTTTTAATAGGTTTTGTAATCAATACTTGAGCACGAGCAGGTGTGACGCCTTCATTTAAAAGTTGAGAAGCAAAACCATTAGTAGCTATTACTAGTTTAGATGCTGAAAACTCAAAATGACGGGTTTTAATTATCACTGAATTTATATCTTCTGAAAAATCTTCAACAGTTACGGTATTTAAAATCTTAATACTTTTTGCTTGCACTAATTCAAGCAATGCTTCCATCATGCATCCAGTATCAATTTGTCCTTCAAACTGGTTAAATATATAATCTTCTTGAATAGCTTTAAACTTGAAAATATTATCTTTTAAGCTAAAGACATCATCTTTAAAAATTGGTTTTAGTAAAGCATTAATCTGTCTTTTTTGCGCTTTACAATGGTTAAATAATTCTTCATCTTTTTTTAAAAAGAGCTCATACCCACCTAATTGTTGAAACTTTAGTTGTTTATCTCCAATTACTGTCCTTAATAATTTTAAACCCTCTACGCGTTGTTTTACTAGCTGAAATATTTCTTCTTGTGTATGGGATTTTAAATCGTCTAATATTTCGCTTAAGCTACCAAAACATGCAAATCCTGCATTCTTGGTACTTGCGCCTTGTGGTAATGTGCCGCGCTCTAAAATGATGATTTTTGCTTTTGGATAACGTTCTCTTAATTGTAAAGCACAATTAAGCCCTACAATACCGCTGCCAACAATACAAAAGTCTACGCTAGATAGCCATGTTTTTATTTCCCAATAGGAGAGTTGCATAAGTGCTAAGTTACTGCTTTATGTTTATGTAACATGATTTAGATTTGGGGGTAAAATGTCTTTATTTCGCTAAATACTTACGAAATATTTAAAATAAAAATCAATGGGTAAAGTAAACCTTAGGTTACTATATAAAAAAACTCCGAAATTAATTTCGGAGTTTTTTAGTTATGCTTTTGGCATTTCAAAGTCTTCCATAAACTTTGTTGTATAATTACCAGCTATATAATCTGGATGGTCCATAAGTGCTCTATGGAATGGTATTGTGGTTTTGATGCCTTCAATAACAAACTCATCTAAGGCACGCTTCATTTTATTTATAGCCTCTTCTCTAGTTTGCGCAGTTGTAATCAACTTTGCTATCATAGAATCGTAATTTGGCGGAATAGTATAGCCTGCGTACACATGGGTATCTAAACGCACACCATGTCCTCCTGGAGCATGTAGCGTAGTTATTCTTCCTGGAGAAGGTCTAAACCCGTTATAAGGATCTTCTGCGTTTATTCGGCATTCTATAGAATGTAATTTTGGGTCGTAATTTTTACCTGAAATTGGCACACCTGCAGCTACTAAAATTTGTTCTCTAATCAAATCAAAATCAATAACTTGCTCTGTAATTGGGTGCTCTACTTGAATACGGGTATTCATTTCCATGAAGTAGAAATTACGGTGTTTGTCTACCAAAAATTCTACTGTCCCTGCACCTTCGTAGTTAATATACTCAGCAGCTTTTACTGCAGCGTCTCCCATTTTTTTACGCAATTGGGGAGTCATAAATGGAGATGGTACTTCTTCAGTTAATTTTTGGTGGCGACGCTGTACTGAACAATCCCTTTCAGATAAATGACAGGCTTTTCCACGAGAATCTCCTACAATTTGTATTTCGATATGTCTTGGCTCTTCTATGAGTTTTTCCATGTACATATCATCGTTGCCAAAAGCAGCCTTACTTTCTTGTCTTGCAGAGTCCCATGCATCTTTAAGGTCTTCTTTTTTGAACACACCTCGCATACCTTTACCTCCACCACCAGCAGAAGCCTTTAACATTACGGGGTAGCCTACCTCTTCGGCTAATTTTTCGCACTCCTTATAAGATTCGATAACACCCTCACTTCCTGGCACACAAGGTACACCAGCAGCCTTCATGGTAGCTTTAGCATTGGCTTTATCTCCCATCTTATCAATCATTTCAGCCGAAGCCCCAATGAATTTGATACCGTGTTCTTCACAAATCTGGGAGAACTTCGCATTTTCTGATAAGAAACCGTATCCTGGATGGATAGCATCTGCATTTGTAATTTCAGCAGCAGAAATAACGTTGGACATCTTTAAATACGAATCTGTACTTGCTGGAGGGCCAATACAAACGGCTTCGTCTGCAAATTTTACATGCAAACTATCCGCATCTGCTGTTGAATATACCGCAACGGTTTTTATTCCCATCTCTTTACAGGTTCTAATAACGCGAAGCGCAATTTCCCCTCTATTGGCAATCAATATTTTTTTAAACATAACGTCTTGAATTAAAAATCTCAAATTCCAATCGCCAAATTCCAAATATTGGATTTTGAGATTTGTATATTGGAATTTTTAATAGGTTATGATGGATCTACTAAGAATAGTGGTTGGTCGAATTCTACTGGAGAAGCATCATCCACTAAAATTTTCACTACTTTTCCTGAAACTTCCGATTCTATTTCATTGAAAAGCTTCATAGCTTCAATGATACAAAGTACATCTCCTTCTGCAATAGTTTGTCCCACCTCAACAAATAAAGGCTTATCTGGAGATGGTTTTCTGTAGAATGTTCCTATAATAGGAGATTTTATTGTAATATATTTTGACGTATCATCTGCAGCGGCTTGCGCCTCTTGTTTTGCAGGTGCTGCGGCGGCTGGAGCAGGAGTTTCTGCAACAGGTGCTGGTGCTTGCGCTATTTGCGGAGCAGCAACAGGTGCGTATTGTACTGTTGGAGTATCGTTATCTGATCCTGTTTTGATGGTGATTTTTACATCATCCATTTCTAATTTAACCTCGCTTGCTCCAGATTTAGCAACAAACTTGATTAAGTTTTGAATCTCTTTTAAATCCATAATTCAGCTATTGGTTTTAATGATTAGTTTTTAAGAGTTATAGGCCCATTTTAAATAAATGGCTCCCCAATTGAATCCGCCGCCAAATGCAGCAAATATGATATTATCGCCTTTTTTAAGTTGCGATTCGTAATCGTTAAGCAATAATGGTAATGTAGCAGAGGTTGTGTTTCCATATTTATGGATATTTATCATCACCTTTTCTTCTGCTAAGTCTATACGTTGGGCTGTGGCATCAATAATTCTTTTATTGGCTTGGTGCGCTGCTAGCCAATCTACAGAATCTTTATCTAGATTATTTCGTTCTAAAACTTTAACTGTAGCATCTGCCATGTTAAATACGGCATTTTTAAATACTGTTCTTCCTTCTTGAAATGCGTAATGTTTGCCTTCATCTAGTGCTTCATGTGTTAACGCATGTGCTGAACCGCCATAAGTGGCCTGCAAAAACTCACGTCCTGTTCCATCACTTCTTAAATATTCATCTTTAAGTCCTAGATCCTCTTGGGTTGGCTCAAATAAAACTGCACCTGCCCCGTCTCCAAAAATAATACATGTGGCCCTATCCTTGTAGTTGATGAGTGAAGACATTTTATCAGCACCTATTAAAAGTACATTTTTGTAACGTCCAGACTCAATGTAGGATGCTGCAACAGACATGCCGTAAAGAAAACTAGAGCATGCTGCGTCCATATCAAAAGAAAACGCATTAGTTGCCCCAATTTTAGCAGCTGTGTAAGCGGCAGTAGAAGCGGCTTTCATATCTGGTGTAGCCGTGGCTACTATTACCAACTCTAGGTCTTTTGGGTCTATCCCTTTTTTATCTATAAGATTCTGTGCTGCTTTAATAGCTAGGTAAGAAGTCCCTTTACCTTCTTCTTTTAAAATACGGCGTTCTTTAATTCCAGTACGTGTGGTTATCCATTCATCATTAGTATCAACCATGGTTTCAAGAATTTGATTGGTTAATACATACTCTGGAACATAAGCTCCAACCGCGGTAATTGCTGCTGAGATTTTACTCATACGTTTTAATAAATTTGAACGAAAAACGCTCTAAATACATCCAAATCCTCTAATTTTTGACGAAAAATAGGGAATTTTGAATTATTTTGATGCAAATTAAAGCTTTTTTACCTTTTAGAAATACATATCATAAAAAAAACGCCCACAAGTGAGCGTTTTAATATATGCATACATAGCATTTATGCTACGTTTTCTTCTTCAGTATTATCAATTAACACTTGACCTCTATAATATAATTTACCTTCGTGCCAATGTGCTCTATGGTATAAATGAGCTTCTCCTGTAGTAGGGCATGTAGCAATCTGTGGCGCAGTTGCTTTATAATGTGTTCTTCTTTTATCTCTTCTAGTTTTAGAGATTTTTCTTTTAGGATGTGCCATTTTCTATTTATTTATCCGTTAATAGTTTTTTTAATGTATTCCAACGTGGATCAATATCCTTGTTTGCCTCTTCTTTTGTTTCTTTTGGACTTAACTCTTCGAGTTTATCAAGTATTTCAGAACTTAATGTACCATCTTCCACTCCTGGATGAATGCGTTTTGCTGGTACTGCCAAAACAATAAGTTCGTAAATATATTGCTGAATATTAATTTCGTACTCGCCATGTGGCAAGATTAAAATATCAATATTTTCATCATTGTATTCTTGACCAAACTTTACTACCAAATCAAAACTATTTTCAATATTTTGGTTGTAAGGCTCATTGGTCACATCACAATTAATATTTACGTATCCAGAAATTTCAAAATGTAGTTCTAGTAATGTTGATTTTTTGTTTAAAGAAACATCAACATTTACCTTTACTTCATTAAAATCTTCATACTCAAAATAATCAAAGAACGTTTGGTCTATTTTGTACTCAAAATCGTGATTTCCAACCTTTAACCCAATAAATGGGATGATATATTCTTTCATTGGCTTCATTATCACATCTATTTTGAGCCTGCAAATATATAAATTTTTTAGCTTAAGCCAACTTGGAAAATATTATTTTTTTACTCCAGCTTTTCTTGGTTGCTTTTTTAAGGGGTTTGCCGTAAGTTCCTCAAAATCACGTCGGTTTCTAAAAATTTTAATTCCAGTAAATAACGCTTCCTTAAATGAGCCTTCATCAGCAATACCTTTACCAGCAATTTCGTAAGCCGTACCGTGGTCTGGAGATGTTCTTACACGCGTTAAACCTGCTGTAAAATTAACGCCTTGCCCAAATGATAGTGTTTTAAAAGGAATTAGCCCTTGGTCATGATATGACGCTATAATAGCGTCAAAATTTTTGTAGTTATTAGTCCCAAAAAAACTATCTGCAGCATATGGGCCATAGACTAATTTACCTGCTTCCTTAATTTTTTTCAAAGTTGGTCGCATAACAGTATCATCTTCATTGCCAATAACACCATTATCACCCGTATGAGGATTGATACCCAAAACCGCAATCTTAGGCTTTATGATATTGAAGTCCTTTTTCAAGGTTTCATAAACGGTATTGATTTTATCTGTAATAAGCTCTTCTGAAATATGATTTGATACATCTTTTACAGGGACATGGTCGGTTAGCAGTCCTACTTTTAAGGTATCGGTTACCATAAACATTAAACTTTTCCCTCCTAATTCTTTTGCGAGATAATCAGTATGTCCAGGAAATGTAAACGCCTCTGATTGTATATTATGTTTGTTTATGGGAGCTGTTACTAGAATATCTATCTGCTCTTGTTTTAAAGCTTTAGTGGCTCTTTCCAGAGATTTTAATGCGTACTCTCCTATTTTGGTTTCTTCTTGCCCAAAATTAATTGTTACTGGTTCCTTCCAGCAATTTAATACATTTACTTTACCCCGACTTATGTTGTTAATATCATGAACACTATTAAAATCTATGGATGAGTTGAAATGTTTTTTAAAAAATTGCATCACTTTAACCGATGCAAAAATTACAGGCGTACAAAGCTCAAGAATTCTGGAATCCTTAAAGGTTTTTAAAATAATTTCGCCACTTATCCCATTTAAATCTCCAACCGAAATGCCTACAACGATATTTTCTTCATTCTTCATTAATACCCTAAATTTTGTTCGTAATTTTGAGGTGCAAATTTAACCAAATAAACACATAATATTATGTTTACGGGAATTATTGAATCTCTAGGTACTATTACTAAATTGGAAAAAGATAAAGAAAACCTTCATATCTCAGTTAAAAGTAATATAACCCATGAGCTAAAAATTGATCAAAGTATTGCGCATAACGGTGTGTGTTTAACTGTGATAGATATAAATGATGATGTATACACTGTTACGGCAATTCAAGAAACACTAGATAAAACTAACTTAGATACGCTTAAAACAGGAGAAATTGTTAATTTAGAACGTGCCATGAAATTGGGCGATAGGCTTGATGGCCATATCGTACAGGGGCATGTAGACCAAACTGCTATTTGTACTGCTATTGAAAACGCAAATGGTAGTTGGGTTTTTTCTTTTGAATATGATACTTCTTTAAACAATATTACTATTGAAAAAGGTTCAATTACTGTAAACGGTACCAGTTTAACAGTAGTTAATTCTGGAACAAATACTTTTAGTGTGGCTATTATACCTTATACTTACGAAAACACGAATTTTAAAACCTTTAAAAAAGGCACAATAGTAAATTTAGAGTTTGATGTTGTTGGTAAATACGTAGCTAGACTAATGAAGAACTATAAATAAAATTATTTTTTTAATAATTTCTTACCACCATAAAATACAGCAACTAGAATACCTACCAATACACCGCCATCAATTGGAAGACCTGGAGGAGGACTAGGTTGAGGAGGAGGAGGTCCACCACCTTGAGCAACACACACAAAGCTTATCAATACAAATAAGACTGAGGCTAATATTCTTTTAGTTTGTATCATCATTGGGACGCAAATGTATAAAAAAAAGAGAGTTTGAAAAAGGTTTTTACTAAAAAATCATCTATAAAGTGTAAAAAATCATCGATAAACAGTAAATTTTATGTAGCAAACTTTCTATTATCTAAACGTTTAAATAGCCCTTAAAGTATAATTATTTATAAATTAATCCCTGTAATTATATTATTACCAAACAAATATATAAAAGATTTAAAGACCTAAATAGCAACAGCATCAAGTTATTAACAAATGTTTGCACAATTAATTACTTCTTCTTAAAAAAGGAAATTATCAAAACAATTAATTAATATACTTTTATTTAATTTTTGGTACTGTTACTTTATCATTTATCCAACAACCTATTGTTATAACTTTACCAGAGCAGGCACATTTAAAGATTTCTTCTTTTGAGGGTGCTAAAGCGTTATATCTCTCTACTAGCTGAGATGCCTTTTTACGTAAAACAGGGTCTAAACGCATAGCTTTCTTTGCTTGCTCCGCCGCAAGCCAATACACTGCTCTTTTGTTAAAATTAGAATCTCCACAGTTTTTAGCACTCTCTGCATACATCATTGCAATAGCTAAGCAAGGGCTTCCACTAGAAGGATTAAGCTTTAGTGCTTTTCTGAAATATTTACGGGCCTCTGAATATCTTTTTAATTTCTTAAGGAGAGCACCATTACTATTGGCCCTTATTGATTTTTTAAATGTATCTGTTTCCAAATCATAAGATTCCTTTAAATATATTTCAGCTTCTTTAAACTTTCCCTTTCTAATTAAAATGGTAGCAACAAAATATTTTGTATCCGCAGACGGCTCAACTTCATCATAAGCTTTTACTAGTTTTTCATAAAGAGGATCTTCAGTACATTCTTTATGATACATTCTACTTACAGCCCGTTTTAACCAAACCGCATTATTTTTATTAGCCTCAAAAGTTTTAGTATATAGTGGAATCAAGTTTTCACAATCGGCAATAACACCCAATTTTATATTTATGTTTTTTGAAATTAAATCATAGTTTTTAAGGTAGCTTTTATAAGCTTTAATTTTATCTTTTTCATTTTTTGTTAATACTGCTCCATTTTCTTCTTTTTGAATTAAAGTATTAAGCTTTTCTGAATAATTCTTTACTTCTTCTTGAATTTTTTCAATAATAGCATCGTAAGTATCAAAAACATCCTGAATTAATTTTTTATTTTCTTTATATAAATCTACAACCAATGAAAAATAAGTATATAAACTTTTAGGATGGGTAAAGTTTAATTTATCTTTTTTATAAACAGTATCAAAACAATCAAATAATTCACTATCACTTTTCTGAAACAACGCTCTGTTGTCATACAATAACTGACATGCCTTTGCGCCATAGATACCTTTTGGGGCTTTATTGGGAAAATGTTCCATTCGCATCTGCCATAACTCAATCAATCCCTCTAAAAACTGCTTTTTTGTGTCTGACGTTTTAATGTTATGCTTTAAAATTTTCTCTCCATCAGCATAAATAGCTATACTCAGTTTTGGGCAATTTTCTTTTACAAAAACCCATGGTTTATATGCCGCAACATAATTTTTAGCTTTTACATGCTCGTGGAAGATAGAGAGTTTGTTTTTACATTCATCTATGTTTTCCTGACTGAAAGATAGGCTTGATATTAAGCACAAAAGACAAATTAAAGAGAAGTGAATTGTTTTCATTTTGGTTTAGTTTTAAGAATTAATGCTCTGGCTAATTCTTAAAATGCCACAAAATATGTACCAGAATAGAATTATTAAACACTGAAATAAAAACCGGTGTTGCAAGGTTAATCTTTCTAAGTGCATCAAATAATTTTTAAAATTATTGTAACACTTCACTTAAAACTAATACCCATAAGTACAGTATCAATCTGATTTATCTTCAATACACTAAATAAGAATATACAGATTGTAATGTAAAAAACTTTGCCTATTATTGTTAAAGGTAATTTCGTTTTAAAAACACAAACTATCTAAAACCTAATATCAATTGAAATCAGTTATTGACGTTGCCTTTTCATCTGTAAATCTCATACTTAGTCTTCTTGTTATTTTATTGATTTTATATTGGCTTTTCAATATGATTTCTGGTATTGATTTTGACTTGGATATAGACGTTGATGTAGATATTGATGCGGATATAGATGCAGATATTGATACTGCCACCAATATTACTGATCTTGCTAATGCCGAAATTAATGAAGAAGATGTTATTAGAAATCCGCATAGAAAATTAGAATGGTGGCAAATGGTATTGGTATATTTCAACTTTGTTGGACTACCGTTTATGTTCACTTTTACATGTTGGATTTTTATGTGGTGGTTATGTACAGTAATTTCCACAAGTGTTACAAATTCATATAATACCAATTTTGGATACACATTATTATTAGCTGGCATTTTACCCTCTTTAATCTTAACTAAAATTTTTACTACACCATTTAAAGGTTTTTTTAAAAACCTAAACCCTGATGGTGACATGCCTGTAAATTTAGCAGGTAAAAAAGGGGTCATGCTCTCAAAAGTTTATGAAAATAAAATGGGATCTGCAGAGGTTATGGCTGAAGGTAACCCCATGTCTATTTATGTTAAATCTTTTGATGGTAAGACTATCGACTACAAACAAAATATTGTAATTATAAAACAATCAGACGATAAAAATTTTTATTGGGTATTACCCTTTGAAGATGAAAACGATGACAACTTTAACCTCGACAAGGTTGAATTCTAAACCAAGCATAAACATTAATTCTTAAAATAAAATTCACAATGGAAAACATCTCACAATTTATTGGAATAGGTATCGGGCTTATTCTATTTTTAATTATTATCTACTTTGCAATAATTGCACTGTTTTATAAAAAAGTACCACAAGGAGAAGCTCTGGTAAGAACAGGGTTTAAAGGCACTAAAGTAGCAACAGATAAAGGTTTGTACGTGGTACCTGTTTTCCATAGAGTTGAAATTATGGATATTTCGGTAAAGAAAATTCAAATAGAGCGTATTGGCGATAACGGTTTAATATGTAAAGACAATATGCGCGCCGATATTAAAGTGGCCTTCTTTGTACGGGTAAACAATGAAGTAGACTTTATTAAAAAAGTAGCTCAAACCGTTGGTTGTGAACGTGCTTCTGATATCTCTACCTTAGAAGAATTATTTGAAGCCAAATTCTCTGAAGCTTTAAAAACAGTAGGTAAAAAATTCAATTTTGTTGAATTATATGAATCCCGTAGAGAATTTCGTGATGAAATTGTAGATATCATTGGTACTGATCTTAATGGCTATACTTTAGAAGATTGTGCTATAGATTATTTAGAACAAACCTCTGTACAGTTTTTAAAGGCTGATAATATTCTAGATGCTGAAGGGATTAAAAAAATCACTGAGCTTACCGCTGCACAAAATATGAAGGCTAACCTTATTAAACGTGATGAGGAGAAAGTAATTAGAAAACAAGATGTGGAAGCGCGAGAAGCTATTTTAGAGTTAGATAAACAATTGGCTGAAAAAGAAGAGCAACAAAAACGTGAGATTGCCAATATAAAAGCACGCGAAGAAGCAGAAACTTTAAAAGTTGCTGAAGAAGAACGCTTAAAGTCTGAAAGTGCTAGAATTTCTACTGAAGAAAAAGTAAAAGTCGCAGAAGAAAATATGGCACGCCAAATTATTGTTGCTGCGAAAAACAAACAACGTACTGATGCTGTTGAAACAGAACGTGTAGAAAAAGACAGAATGCTAGAAGCCACAGAAAGAGAACGTATCGTTACACTGGCTCAAATTGAAAAAGAAAAAGTAGTAGAAGTTGAGAAAAAGAATATTCAAGATGTTATTCGCGATAGAGTAATGCTAGAAAAAGGCGTGGTAGAAGAGCAGGAAAATATGAAAGATATTGAGGCCTTTAAAACTGCAGATAGGGAAAAGCAAGTAAAGATTACTATTGCTGAAGCTAATGCTCAAGAAGATTTAATTAAAACTATAAAAGCTGCAGAAGCTGAAAAAGAAGCCTCTAAGCAAAAAGCTGAAGAAATAAATATTGAAGCTGAAGCAAAGAAGCAAGCTAGTGAAAAAGAAGCTGAAGCTAGAAAAACATTAGCCGAAGCTAAAGCAAAAGAAGAAGCTACAATTGGTATGTCTGAAGCACAAGTAATGCATGCAAAAGCAGATGCTAACGAGCGTCAAGGTTTAGTTGAAGCCGCTATTATCGAGGAAAAAGCTAAAGCCGAAGCTGCTGGTATTTTAGCTAAAGCTGAAGCTATTAAAGAAGAAGGTATTGCACAGGCTGAAGTTATTAAAGAACAAGCTCTTGCTGAAGCTGCTGGAATAGAAGAAAAAGCTGAGGCAATGAAGAAATTAGATGGCGTTGGTAAAGAACACGAAGAGTTTAAGCTACGTTTAGATAAAGAATTACAAGTAGATTTAGCAGAAATTAATATTCAAAAAGAAATTGCAGATGCACAAGCTAACGTGATTGGAGAAGCCCTTAAAGCAGCTAATATTGATATTGTTGGAGGAGAAACAATGTTCTTCGATCAAATTATAGGGCAAATCACTAAATCTAAAGGTATAGATCGTTTAGTAAACCATTCTGATAACATTACAGAAGTTAAAGATGCTATTTTGGGTAGTGACGATGTAAAAGGCAATCTTTTAGATAAAATTAAAGACTTTGCAACAAAATATGGCATCTCTTCAGAAGACATTAAAAACTTAACGGTTGCTAATTTATTGATGGATTTAAAATCTAAAACGACCGATACAAGTGAGGCTACTCTATTTGATAATTTATCTAACCTTGCTAAAGGTTTAGGATTGTCTGATAAGAAATTGAAATAATTTGTATGATAGAAAATCGTAGTCAAGACGATATTAATATACCGATTTTGGCTGCGTTTTTTATTTTAAAACTTCAATCTCTAATCATATAGTGTCAAAAGTAAAGATCATATTAATATTAATTCTGTGTGTAATACTAATTGGTGTAGCAGATAATATATTCTCGAAAGACGAATACCAACGTGGAGTTATCATTAAAAAAGGTTACATAAATAAAATTACTTACACTGCTTCTGGAAATAATAGTCGAACAGGACATACCGTTATAAAAACACCAACTTATGATCCTAATGGCTATTTGTTTTACATCCAAGATAAATCAAATAATGAAATAATTATAAGAACCAATTATGATATTTATAAAACTTCTCATGAAGGAGATTCAGTAAAATATCGTTTATCAAAAGGTTGTTTTTCTAAAGCAATATTAGAATCTGCCATTGTAGAGCTAATGCCAAACGTAGAAAATAGAAAACGTTTTTCTGATAAAAATTTAACCGCAATAGAAAGGATACTTAGAAATAGTAAACAATCGAAGTAAAATCATGGAACAAACGAATTCAGATAACAATATACAGCTTGATGGCGGTACCTACGAGATTATTCAAGGGCGTTTACAAAAACAAAAAAGCGAACTCCTTTCAAGATTATCTCAATTAAATGATGCCCGAAAAACTATTTTTGGTAATGTTGAAACTAAGCTTATTGCTAACAACCGTATCAATACAGAAAACAACTGTATTGCACGAGACATTGTAACTATTGGCGATAAATGTTTGTTTGGTTATAACGTACATTTTGGACTTCGTACCGATATTACGCTAGAAGATGTATTCAGCATTTATACTTATGATAATAATCATTTTTCAGATCAACCCATAAGTTTAATAGAAGATCCTACGTTTATAAATGACTTTACCAATCTTTATAAATACTACAGAAATACCATTTTCTCAAAATTTGCTATAGTTGGTAATTACCTCCACATGGTATTTCAGTTAAGTGAGAGTATCACGGATATAAAAACATTTAAATGGCTAATTAATGATGGTACACTAAAATATATTGATAACCGAAGTGAACATGAATTTAAATTCCCAAATCAGCATGAATTTAATTGGATAGAACCCACAAGAGAACATCATGTGTATGGAGAACATCCTCACATATCAATTTTAGACAAAGTATTTGTTGAAACCATAGGTGGCGATTTAACCATTAAAATAGAAGATAACACTAATGATGGTAAAGGCATTTATGATGAACCTGTAGAGCATCCAGACCAAACTTTAGATGATGGTCAATATAAGTATGCAGACTTAGGTAATTTAATAGCATTAGAAATTAAGCCTTTTCAAGAATCTCCCAGATATTTTGTTTATAATCATAAGATACAGGAGGTAAAGAAAATAGACAGCATTGCAGACGCCTGTGTGCTGCTCCCTGACAATCAAGGAATTATTTTTGCTGAAGGTTATTATCTACAATCGGGAGGTTTCAAATTATTCGATAATAGTATTTCAAATGTTAAGTTTAAAAAGAAAGTAAGCTCTCCTAACGGCGAAGATTTCCTCTATGTGTTTTATGAAAGTGAAAGAGGCTTATATATTTTAATGTCTTATAATGTTATAGAACAAGAAGTAAAAACACCAATTGTCTGTAGTGGTTACACCATTTTAAATGATGGCGAATTATGTTATTTTAAAACTGAAGACGAACAAACAAAACACCATGTTATTCAAATATGGCAAACACCTTTTATCAAAGGCAATGTAGTCCCTTCAGAACATACAGACACCTTAATCTATAAAATAGGAAATAAAGATATTGTAAAGGCCATGGCAGAATGTCAAGCCCTAATTACTCTATTAAATAAAGAAGACAGCTATGATGGTTTATATGACGATATTTCTAAATTCTCTAACGACATTTTAAATAGTTATTATTGGATTGCAGAGACCGAAACCTTTCTTTTAAATGAACCTTTAACGGAACTAAATGCAGCAGCCAATGCTGCCATAGATGAGTTTGAAAAGGTCGTACAATTAAGAAAAACAGCAGCTAATACAACAAAGGAAACCCAAGAAAAAGCCGATGCTATTTTTGGCAAAATTAAAGGCAGTTCTTTCAAGTCTATTGAAGATTTTGTCGCTGTATTGTCACAACTCAGAACACTTAGGGGCGAAGTTATTGCATTAAATGATATACGTTATGTTGACACTACATTTATAAGTACTTTAGAGGAAGACATTGTAGTTCAAAACGATAAGATTTCAGAACGTTGTGTTCAATTTTTATTAAATGATAAGGCTTTAGAACCCTACCATAACCGCGTTGCTGAAAAAGAAAAAGAACTGGAAGGCATCAAAAAGGTAGTTGCTGCTAAAAAATTAGAAGAAGAAATCAATCATATTGCCTCAGATTTAGAAATGCTAATTGATATCGTTTCTAATTTGGAGATTGAAGACGCCTCTCACTCTACTCAAATTATAGATAATATCTCTCTAATTTTTGCAACTATTAATCAGCTTAAAGCAGGATTAAAAAACAAGTTACAATCACTTGGCAAAAAAGAAGCCTCTGCGGAATTTACGGCACAACTCAAGCTTGTAGACCAAAGTATTATCAATTATCTAGATATTGCTTCTACTCCAGAAAAAACCGATGAACTACTAAACAAAGTATCGGTTCAACTAGAAGACTTAGAGGGTAGATTTGCAGATTTTGAAGATTTTATCTCTCAGATAATTGAAAAGCGCGAAGAAGTTTATGCTGCTTTTGAAGCTAGAAAAAACAGTCTTGTTGAGGCTAGAAACAAAAAAGCAGTAACACTAGAAACTGCCGCAAATCGTATTTTAAAAGGAGTTTCAAAAAAGGCATTAACCTTTAAATCTACAGCAGAAATCAATGGTTATTTTGCTTCAGATTTAATGATTAATAAGCTTAGAGACATTATAACTGATCTTAAAGATCTTGACGATGTTGGAAAAGCCGAAGCTATTGAAACTGGCTTAAAAGTTGCTAAAGAAGATGCCGTTAGAAAACTAAAAGACCAACAAGATTTATATGAAGATGGCGAGAATATCATCAAACTTGGTAAGCACAAATTTGGGGTTAACAAACAACCTTTAGACCTTACTATTGTTTACAAAGATGATACGTTAAAATACCATCTTACAGGTACTGATTTTTACCAAACTATTGAAAATGAAATATTAATTACGTCTCAAAAGTATTGGAATCAAGAATTGGTTTCAGAAAATGAAACGATATACAGGTCGTCGTATTTAGCCTATAAATTATTTACAACAACTACTGCTGATTTAAACAACCTCAATGAAACAGAGTTACTTGAATTTGTAAAAATAGAAAGCAGTAAAAACTATTCTGAAGGATATATAAAAGGGGTTCATGATGAAGATGCTTCAAAAATTTTAAAGACCTTGGTAAATAAGCATCACGATCTAGGTTTGCTACGCTATCAGCCTGTAGTTAGAGCTTACGGCCAGTTATTTTGGAATACACTAAACCAAGACGATAAAACAGTTTGGAATCAAAAAATAAAAGCTTCAGGAGCAGTACTATCAGTTTTTCCTGATAGCAAAGAATATCAAGTTATTATTGAAGCATTAAGTGCAGCATTGCAGAGATCTGTTCTTCAAGATATCATTTCAAAAGATTATAGCGGTAATACCAATAAGCTAGAATTTGAAACCGCTTCATATCTTTTTGATGAGCTACAAAGTGATGACACGTTTTGCATAAGTAAAACAGCATATGAATTACATGAAAAGTTCATTAAATCTTTAGAAAGTAAAAATGCATTAACAGCATTTAAATCATCCCTCAAAATTGCGTTAAGTGATACTTATGAAATTACCGATGCAGTACAATTAGTATTGCAATGGGTAAGTTCTTTTATAAAGGTAAAAGCACCCGAGAGCATAGATTACACTTATGAAGTTATTGCATTAACGTTATATAAAAGAGAATCAAATTCTGGGCTTATACAGGTAAATCCTTTTACAGTTATTGAAAACTTAAAAGGGAGTCATAATACTATTAACAACGGTAATTTCAAATTTAATTATCATAAGTTTATTAGTCAGTTAAACAATTTTAAATTTACAGAAGTTCCTGCGTTTAATAGGTATCGTGAGGCAAAACATGAGGTAACCGAAACACTAAAAGCACAGTTAAAGCTTGAAGAATTTAAACCAAGAGTACTGTCTTCATTTGTGAGAAACAAATTGATTGACCAAGTGTATTTACCATTAATTGGCGATAATTTATCTAAACAATTAGGTAGCGTAGGCGATAACAAACGTACAGATCGTATGGGGATGCTATTGCTTATATCGCCACCAGGCTATGGTAAAACCACATTAATGGAATATATGGCAAACCGCTTAGGGCTCATATTCATGAAAATAAATGGACCAGCTATAGGGCATGAAGTAACCTCGGTAGACCCATTAACAGCTAATAACTCTGCTGCAAGAGAAGAGCTTAACAAGCTTAACCTTGCATTTGAAATGGGTAACAATGTGATGTTGTATTTAGATGATATACAACATTGTAATCCCGAGTTTTTACAGAAATTTATTTCTCTTGCCGATGGAACACGTAAAATAGAAGGCGTGTATAATGGTAAACCTAAAACTTACGATTTACGAAGCAAGAAGTTTTGCGTTATAATGGCTGGAAACCCATATACTGAAAGCGGTGATAAGTTTCAAATACCAGACATGTTAGCTAATCGTGCTGATATTTATAATTTAGGGGATATTATTGGAGACACAGCAGATTTATTCAAACTAAGTTTAATAGAAAATGCACTAACTTCTAACCCTATCTTACACCAATTAAGTAGTAAATATTTTGAAGATATTTACAAACTAATTGAAGTTGTAGAATCTGGAAATCGTGAAAGTTTGACATTAAAAGGCAACCATACGAAACAGGAAGTTGAAGATTATCTAGCTGTATTAGATAAGGTAGTTAGTATTAGAGATACAGTGTTAAAGGTAAATGAAACATATATAAAGTCGGCAGCTATGGATGATAGTTATCGTACCGAACCTTCATTTAAACTACAAGGGTCTTACAGAGATATGAGTAAATTAGTAGCCAAAGTGGTGCCCATAATGAATGCCAAAGAATTAGAAACACTTTTACTATCTCATTACGAAAACGAATCGCAAACACTTACTAGTGCTGCCGAAGCCAACTTGTTAAAATACAAAGCACTTACTGGCTCCTTAAATAAAACTGATGTAGAACGTTGGCAAGCTATTAAGGATACTTTTGTAAAAAACAATAAACTTAAAGGTTTTGGGGACAAAAATGAAATGGCACAAGTACTTGCACAAATGATGCAGTTTAGTGAGCATTTAGAAGGAATACAGAATGTTTTGAAACGTGGATTGAATAAAAAATAAAATTAATAGATGGGATTAAATGGTTAAAAAAGTTTGGGCTTATTTCATCCGTTTACTAGGAGTTTTTTTTATTCTAAGTATTATTGGAAATATTATGGGCTTACTTTCTGGAAAATTAATAGGAACAAGTACGGTTGAAAAGTTTGAACATTTAACAGCGTTAGCCTTAGCTGGACTTTTAGCCTATTTATGTTTTAGATATTCCAATAAATTACTTAGAAAAAAACCTAAAGATGAAATTGATAATATAGGAAAAGAGGGAAGTTAACTACTCTTTAACCTATAATCCTCAAAGTAATCTTGTTAAAGATTTATTCCTAACCCTAACTTAATAATATGTACAGCTACATTATATCTAGAGTTTTGTATTGGTGATTCTGCACCCAATAAAATGTAATCATACTGAGCCTGAACAAAAAAATCATTATTTATATCATATTTTAAACCAGGATTAATATTTAAACCACTTTGTGTATTATTTAAACTCATACCATCAAATCTAAAGCGTAAAAACCTATCACTAAACCCCTTAGTTCTAAATATCATTGAAGAGTAACCAATTTTTAAAAACGGATGAAATCTAGAGATATTAAACTCAGCAAATAATTTAGGTTGAATCACATAAGATTTTATATTTAAATCAATAACTGAATTATCACTAATTAAAAGACCTACATTAATAGCTAGTCCTAAACTCAATACTTTAGCTGAATATAACTTGTAATCTAGACCTAAATCTATAACGCCATTATAATTATCTGCAATAAAATTATGGTCAAATGGAATTGAATAATTTACTCCAATAGAAAATTTTGAATCCTGAGCAAAACCTTTTAGAGTAATTAACAGTAAAACAAAAAATAATGTTTTTTTCATAAAATGAAAGATTAGTAGAGCAAATCTAAGAAGAATAACAATACATTTATCTATCAAGTCTTTCTACACAAAAGTGAGGCTCTTTTATCTTTTCTTATTCTATTAAATAGGTATTTGAGTTCATTTCTTAAAACTTAATTGATTAGTTGTTAGAGAAATTTGTATAATCTCTTTTAGTGGAAAAAATTATATTTGTAAGACACTTAAATCAAAGTTGTTTCTTGAAATCAATTTGCCTTTTATTCCTTACGGCTATATTATTCTCTTGTAAAGACGATATTTCTAATGAAAGATATAGGAATGAAAACTATGTTTTTTATCAAGAAGAAGGTAAAGCAGGGGAATGGAGAAAAATAAATCCAGATTTAGAAATCAAACCACCTAAATCTTTCTCAACCTATTTCTTTCCAAATGGAAACAGATATGTTGAAATGAAAGTTATTGATAGTTTTCCTAATAGGATAATTAAATATTTTAATCTTAACGATGAATTAACATACACAGATTATTACAGACAAGACTCCATTGTAAAAACTACACGTATTAACGGGTATTATTATGAATATCATTCAAATCTAGGACATCTTAAAGCAAAGGGTGTATATGAAAACAATATGCAACAAGGAAAATGGATATTCTATTATAAAGATGGTGAAACCATAAAACAAATTGTTGAGTATAAAAATGATACTTTGAATGGCATCCGAGAGGACTATTGGGAGAATGGAAAATTAAAAAGTAAGACCACTAATATTAATGGAAAACAAAACGGTAAGTCTTATCATTATTATAAAAACGGACAACTTGAAGAAGTTAATTTTTTAAAAGATAATATTGTTCATGGAAAATCTATTAGGTACCATGAGAATGGAAATATCCAAAAGGAATGTCAATATTGGAATGATTTAGCAAAAGATACATGTAAGTTTTATTTTGATGATAAAACTCTAAGTGGTATTGAAATTACCACCCTAGATACTATTACATCCAAATATTCCCAAATAATATATAACTATCATAAAAATGGAAGATTAAAACAATCTTTCAAAAAAATAAACGACAACTATGATGGTCTTATTAAAGCTTATTATGAAAATGGAAAACTGTCTCATGAAATTACCTTTGTAAATGGAAAAAGAGAGGGATACGGTTATGAATATTTTGAAAATGGCAATATTAAATACAAAGCCCTTTATGTGAATGATTTAATTGAAGGAGATATGCAGGAATTTGATGAAAACAGCAAGTTAATTAAGACCCATATAGCTAAAAACGGAGAGAAAGTTGATATTATAATCCATTAAAATAACTGCAACCTTTTTATTTTGAATTGCAACCTAATATGCAACCTTTTTCTGCCAAGAAACTTGATAAGTTGACTTTTAGAAAGAAAATGCAATTAATGCATACAATGCAGTTACACTAAAGAATAGTGCACAAAAAAAGCCTAAACTATTTCTAGCTTAGGCTTCTAAGGTGGGCCCACCTGGGCTCGAACCAGGGACTTTCTGATTATGAGTCAGATACTCTAACCAACTGAGTTATAGGCCCTATTACATAAAATGTAATCCTCTTAAAAATAAGAGTGTGCAATATTACTATATTTCTTAAAACTCTACAAGAAATTTATTCGCTAATCTCTTGACAAAGCTCTATTAATACTCCGTTTGTGGATTTTGGATGCAAAAAAGCTACCAACTTATTATCTGCACCTTTTTTTGGGGTTTTATTCAACACAGTAAAACCTTCGCTTTGCAAGCGTTTAATTTCAGTTTCTATATCATCTACATCAAATGCAATATGATGTATCCCTTCTCCTTTTTTTTCAATAAATTTTGCAATAGGGCTGTCTTCTTCTGTCGCTTCCAACAATTCAATTTTATTATTCCCTACTCTAAAAAATGAAGTATTTACACCTTCAGTCTCAACCGCTTCAATCTTATATTCAGTCTTACCAAAAAGTTTTGCAAATAATCTATTAGATTCCTTTAGGCTTTTAACTGCGATACCAATATGCTCTATTTTGTTCATTAAATACTACTTTTACAGAAAGATACAAAATATGCACTATTTTTGCAGTGTAAAACTTAAGAATGAGTAACGCAGAAGAAAGTCAAAGGCAAAAAAAAATAGGTTCGGTATTACAGCGAGATTTAGTTGATGTACTCCAAGGAGCTGCAACACAAGGTGGTATGCAAGGTGTAATTATATCTGTTTCTAAAGTAAAAGTAACGGTAGATTTATCTGTTGCAAAAGTGTATTTAAGTATTTTTCCAAATAATAAAGCAAAAGCATTGATAGAAGGTATAAGGAGCAACACCCCTTTAATTCGTCATGAAATGGCACAACGTACCAAAAACCAGTTACGCCGCATGCCAAATCTTGAGTTCTTTATTGATGATTCTTTGGAGTATATAGACCGTATAGAACAATCTCTAAAGGGCAAAGACAATCCTATTGAAAACCCTGACTTATTGGATAAAAGAAAGAAGTCCTAATTAGTGTGGTTTGAAAAACTTTCATTTAAGAATTTTATGGTTCTAAATTTATTTTTCTTTTTTACATTAGAAGAATGAATTTTCCGCTATACATAGCCAAACGTTACCTGCACTCAAAAAGCAGTAACAATGCTATTAACTTTATTACCATAATTGCTCTAATAGGAGTAATTATAGGTGCAGCATCTCTTTTTGTAGTGCTATCTGGCTTTGCTGGATTAAAGGATTTTACTCTTCAATTTTCAACCGTAGTAGATCCAGACTTAAAGGTAGAAACCATAATTGGTAAATCCTTTGTACTAAATGATGCTCAACGCCAAAAACTTAATAACATCAATGGGATTGCGCACTACTCCAAAATTATAGAAGAACACGTTATTGTTTACTCTGAAGGTAAAAACTATTTGGCCACCATAAAGGGTGTAGATGAAAACTTTAATAAAGTAAGTAGTATAGATTCCGTATTGCAGTATGGGAATTGGCTGGAGCAAAAAACCAATCAAGTTGTTGCTGGTTGGGGCGTGTCTCAAAACCTATCTTTTGGTGTTTTAGATTATACAAAAGGCATTAACATTTATGTACCAAAACCAGGAAAGGGACAAATAACTTCAACAAAAAATGCTTTTAATACCGTAAGAGCCATAAACGTTGGTATTTTTGATATTAATGAGAAGTTAAACGATACTTATGTGTATTCCTCTATAAGTTTAGCACGGAGATTATTAAACTATAAGCCCAATCAAATCTCAGCTATCGAATTTAAATTGAGCAAAGACGCTGACGAAACCGCAATAAAAGCTCAACTTCAAAATATTCTAGGTAATAAAGTAGCTATTAAAAACCGTGTACAACTAAACGATGCATTGTACAAAATGCTTAACAGTGAAAACCTACTTATTTACCTGTTACTTACACTCGTTTCAGCATTACTTATTTTTAATGTCATTGGTTCTATTATCATGATGATTTTAGAAAAAAAATCATCTCTAAACACCTTATATAATTTGGGTGTTACCATAAGACACATGCGTAAAATCTTCTTCCTTCAAGGGTCGGCAATTACACTTATTGGTTGTTGTATTGGTTTAATATTAGGGCTTCTCATCGTACTTTTACAACAAACGTTTGGGCTTGTAGCTATCACGCCAACATTAGCATACCCTGTAAGTATAAAATTAGAAAACTTTATTTTAGTATTTTTTACAATCTCTATTTTAGGTATACTTTCCTCTAAAATAAGTGCCACAAGGGTTACAGAAAAACTAGTTACAGGTAATTAGGTGTTTTTGGGCAAGTTGCCATTTCAAAAAAAAATGGCAAACAGGCTTTCACTACTCGCTCTCTGCGAGGAGCTCAAACATACCGTTCAATCCTTCTCGCGAGAGTTTCTAATAATTATTATATATTTCGAAAAAAAGTAATGCAAGACTACATCGCTTTTGCACATAAAAAAAACATTGTTCTATTAGATAAAGGGAAATGCCAATTTTGCGGTGCAAACACCAAACACGGTATTCACGAGTGTTTAGAAATCTTTAATTTAGATATTGGAATAGATGTTTCTAAACTTCAAAATCATATTTTCAAATTTTTGATTGTTGACGCGCATGCGTTACAACACCCTGAAATCCATGGTAGATGGAGCAATCATTTTCATTTAACTCGATTACATCTAATATTTAAATATGATATCAATTGGACGTACAAAATGTCTCCAAAACTTAGCAATCAGCTTAACATCTACAAATCAAAAAAACAATATGAAGTATTAATCCCTCCTGAAACTATGCAACGTGGTTTAATAACTTCAACAGACATATTAGAAAAGCCAAAAAGTCCATCTGAAACTAAAGAATGGATAAAAAAGTGGGCATGGAGTACCTATGACTCTTGGGATGCAAATCATAAGGTAGTTGATGTTATAGCGCATCAATTTCTAAATAACTCCCTCTGATTTTTTTGTGCACTATCAGGCTTTAGTTAATTAAAATGCAGTTGTTCCATAGTTTTTTTCTTAATAGCATCCTTATGTATCGTAATACTAATCGCCTTTAAGCGCATATAGCTTTCACTAAAATACATATAACCGCCATTGGCATTTCTGGAGGCATCGGTGCCCCAACTGTTTTTTACTTTGTAATATTTAGTGCCGTTTTGGTCTTTTAAAACACCTGTGATGTGCATTAAATGGTCATCGGTAGTGGTGTAGTTTTCAAATTCGTCTTGTCGGTATGCTTGGGTAATTTGCTTTTCAGGGTAAATAGCTTCTAAAGCTTTTTTGTTGTTTTCTGGATTTTCAGGAATAACAGCAACACCGTATTCTGATGAAAATGTACGCTCGCTAACGTCGCAGTCTAATTCTACTGTAAATCCGTTTTCCAAAGCATTATCAATAGTAGTCATCATTTCATCTAAAGGCACATTATAAAAACTACCATTACTCCAGTTGTCTGGAATATTCAAAATAAACTTTGAATAAAATGGTGCATGGGTAAAAGACGTAATGCTCACATAATCATTAGGGTTTAGCTTTGTCATTTCTAAAAACGATTGTGGTGTATAGGTTTTCCCTTCATACTCAAAAGACTTAGGGTTTTTTCCCATGTAAACCGATAAAACTGCATCCACAGCGCCTTTCCACTTCTTACTCAATGTTCTACCTGGATTATCCACATAGGTTTCCACCATACTGCGCAAAACTGCCGACAGTTCTGCATGGTTATGGTTAACTTCGTTAAATAACAAACCACTGTAAGCCGAATTTGGTACCAAACCATACGCTGCAACAGAATTCATCACATCGTGTGCTAATCCGCCCTCACTAAATTGTGCTTTCCCTTGACGCATTACAAAGTTTTCGGCCTTCTTGGGATAGGTGTTGCGTACAGTGTACATCTCAGATAAATCAATTTGCTTACCTGTAAGCCTAATAATTTCAGATTCTAAAAAAGAAGTGCTGGAAAAACTCCAACACGTACCAGTATTACCTTGACTAATAACAGGTGTAGCATCTAAATCGATTACTTCAGTGAATTTATAAGCCTCTTGAGCTTGAATAAAGCTTAATGAAAATGTGGCTATCAAGAAAAAAAATAGGCGTTTTAACATAGCTAATCTATTTATGTATTATTTAAAGCGTTTTTCTCCGTCGTTTATTTCAATCCAATATCCATCAGGATCTTGAATATATATTTGTTTAACCTTATCGGGTCTTACTGATACTGAACCTTTATTCCCAGGCCAATCATAGTATGTAATTTCTAATGTTTCTAAATGTTTGATAAATAAAGATAAATCTGCAGTAGTTAATGCTAAATGTACGCCTTTAGGTATTTGCAATTTTAATGTTTCTACAGCAATAACGTGTAGTTCTTGTTGGTCTCCCAATCGAAACCATCTAATATGTTTCTTTTCTGTACCATTGTAGATTTCTTTTATGCCAAAGACAGATTGATAATAGTCAACGCTACGTTGCAAATCTGAAACATTAATAGCGTAATGGTCTACAGAAAATCGCATCGTGTTTTCTTGCGCTTGTACACTGTAATAACATGTAAGACTTATAAGTAAAATGAAAGTATAAAAGTGGCGCATGAGTTCTGATTTTTTAGTATATAGTTACACGACTAAATGTACTAAAGATATTTGTAAATCAGCTCTTAAAATTTCTGGGCTTTGTTTACATCAAATCTATTCTGTAAACTGATAGTCCGCAAACTTTTCAAGTACCTCATCAAAAGTAGCAAATACATCTTCAGAGTGGTCGCTAGTTACCATTTTCATACGGTAATCTTTAAAATGTGGAATCCCTTTAAAGTAATTGGTATAGTGACGACGCGTTTCAAAAACACCTAATTTTTCGCCTTTCCAATCTATGGACATTTGTAAATGCCTACGCGCTGCTTCTACACGTTCTTCTAAGGAAATAGGCACTAAATGCTCTCCTGTCTTAAAAAAGTGCTTTACTTGTTTAAAAAACCAAGGGTTCCCAATACTAGCACGTCCAATCATGGCACCATCTAATCCGTAACTATCACGCATTTCAGCAGCTTTTTCAGGCGTATCTACATCGCCATTTCCAAATACAGGAATGTGCATTCTAGGGTTGTTTTTAACCGCTGCAATGGGTTTCCAATCCGCATTACCTTTGTACATCTGCGCTCGTGTGCGCCCGTGAATGGCAATAGATTTTATACCTACATCTTGTAATCGTTCTGCAACCTCAACTATTTTAATAGAATCATGGTCCCAACCTAAACGTGTTTTTACCGTAACTGGTAAATTAGTACGCTTTACCATTTCCGCAGTGAGCTTTTCCATTAAGCACACATCTTTTAAAATACCTGCACCCGCACCTTTACTCACAACTTTTTTTACAGGACATCCAAAGTTAATATCGATGATATCTGGCTTAGATTGCTCCACGATATCAATGGTTTGGAGCATGCTATCCATATTGGCTCCGAAAATTTGAATCCCTACTGGTCTTTCCTTTTCATAAATATCCAGCTTCATTACGCTTTTGGCAGCATTTCTAATCAAACCCTCGCTAGACACAAACTCAGTATACACTACATCAGCACCTTGCTCTTTACACAAGGCACGAAACGGTGGATCGCTTACGTCTTCCATAGGCGCTAAAAGCAAAGGAAATTCGCCCAATTCTATGCTGTCTATTTTTACCAAAGGTTCAATTTTTCAACAAAATTACTGCTTTTCTCTATATTTATAAAAATTTCAGCTGTTGCAAATTCCTTTTGAGCCCGAAGTTTTAGGCTATAACATAAACATCCACTTGATTTTAGAATATCTCGCCTTCTTTTTGGCATTTAGATATTATGTGATATTACGCCAAAAAAGTAAAGACCATATTTCATCAAACAATCGCTTATCTATAATTCTTGGGGCTGCTTTGGGAGCGTTGATTGGTTCTCGTGTAGTTGGTATTTTAGAAAACCCTGTGTTTGAATGGTCGCAACAAAACATCATTCAGTTGTTGAATACAAAAACCATTATGGGTGGTTTGTTTGGAGGGCTTTTAGGTGTAGAACTCGCCAAAAAATATATTGGTGAAACCCAATCGTCCGGCGATTTGTTTGTGTTTCCTATTATTCTTGGAATTTTTATTGGGCGTATTGGCTGTTTTTTATCGGGTATTAATGAATTTACTTATGGAAAGGTAACCGATTTTTTTATGGGAATGGATTTGGGTGATGGCCTATTACGACACCCAACTTCTTTGTATGAATTGGTGTTTCTAGTCATACTTTTTTTTAGTTTGAAATGGCTCCAAAAATATCGTGAATTACCAAATGGCGACCTCTTTAAATGGTTTATGATACTCTACTTTGGATTTAGATTTTGTATTGAATTTTTAAAACCGAATGTGTTTTATGTTTTTGGATTGAGTACGATTCAAATTTTATGTGTAGTTTGTTTACTTTACTACAGAAACACAATAG
This sequence comes from Hyunsoonleella ulvae, assembly GCF_016827605.1. Lineage (GTDB taxonomy): Bacteria > Bacteroidota > Bacteroidia > Flavobacteriales > Flavobacteriaceae > Jejuia > Jejuia ulvae. The sequence continues at coordinate 1,119,726 of NZ_JAEPJQ010000001.1, forward strand.
TTAAAGTAATTAAAAATTGAATGTGGTATGCTATGATTGTTTCTTGACTTTGTCAGAAAAAAACGATAACTTCGTTTAACGTCGGATATAAGTCATTAAAACCAGGTATATCCGTGAGCCATTGCTAGTAATAGTAAAGAAACAATCCCCTGAATATTAAAACTGAAAAATAATAAAGATTCCACCCTACGGTTGTAATTTAAAACCGCTCTTTTCGACTTTTCTTATTTATATAGTACCAGAGTAAAGCTTAAATAATGAATTTTAAAGCCTTAGTATCTTTTTACAATACATGAAATATAACCTAACTACTCTATTTTCACTATTATTAAGCACAATAGCATTATCTCAAGAAACCACAGGAAGTCTTCAAGGCAACTTAAAAGACAGTCAAAATAACCCTGTTTCTTTTGCCAATATCGTTTTAACAGATACAGAAACCAATTTTAATTATGGTGCGATATCACAAGAAAATGGTTTTTACAGACTTAACAATATACAACCAGGGAATTCATATAAAATCGTTATTTCATTTTTGGGTTACAAAACCATTGAGCAAACTAATATTACCATTAACTTGGGTACTGCTACTATAAAGGATTTTGTTTTACTGGAAGAGAATACATCATTACAAGAAGTTGTTTTAACTGCAGAATCCACGCCTAAGAAAAGCGGAAATGAAACTTTACTTAACCGTAAAACCATCAAAGCAACGCCTACCATTAATAGAAGTATCCAAGATTTGACAAAAAATCTTCCTGAAAACAACCTGAATTCTTTTGGTGGTGCGAGTAACCGATTTAACAACCTAAATATTGACGGTATAGCCAATAACGATATCATAGGCTTTCAGGAACCAGCAAGCGGTGCATCGGGTTCCTCTGCAAACGGAACGCCAGGGAGTTTATCCCGAAGTCAACCTATTGGACTTGGAGCCGTTAAACAAGTGAGCGTAAAACTATCACCATTTGATGTTAGTATTGGTAATTTTAATGGCGCAAGCATTAATTTGGTGACCAAAAATGGAACGAATACAACCAAAGCTGAAATTTATGGCTACGGTAACAATCAAAATTTGATAGGTAGTTTTGCTGGTGGTGCTCAACAGAATGTAGAATCATTTTTTGATGTACAATTTGGCGGTGGTATTGGTGGTGCTATTGTAAAAGATAAATTGTTTTATTATGTTAATTTTGAACAAGCATTATCTAACTTTCCTGTGCTTAATGCACCTGGTAGCAGTACATCTAACATTACTATTGAAGATGTTACAGCAATACGAGACAGATTATTAAATGAGTATAACTATGACCCTGGCGCTTTTAAAAGTGCAGACCTACAAACCGCAAGTACAAAATTATTTACTCGATTGGACTATAACCTTTCCGATGTACATAAAATAACACTTCGTAATAATTATGTGAATAGTTTTACAGATAATTTGGAATGGAATAGTACGTTCTTCAATTTTGGAAATCAGGGATACCGCCATAATAGCGTTGCAAACAGTCTTGCCGTTGAATTAAAATCAAATTTCAAGTCCGGAAGCACCAATAAACTTTCTGTAGGATATAATACAGTACAAGAAAATCGTGATTTTGAGGGGCGTGTATTCCCTCATATTCAAATTGCTACATCTTCGGCAGCTCGCATTTTTGCAGGAACCTATAGAGAGGCCTCTGTGTACAACACCGATTTCTCTACTTTACAGATTGCAGACACTTATACTTTTGATTATGGGCAACACCATTTTACCGCTGGTGTGTTTGGTCAATTACACGATGTAGATTACGGATTTCTTTCTGCTTGGAACGGTCGTTGGGAATATCGCTCAGTTGATGATTTTTTAAATGATAGACCAGCACGAATACGAGGAGTTTACAATATCAATAATAATAGTTTTGAATTTATAAATAGTCGACCTTCGGCCACTATTGGGGTATTGGAAGCTGCTGCTTTTTTTCAGGACAACTTTCGCGTAAGCGAAAAGCTCGAAGTAACCGCAGGTATTCGGTTAGATGCTCAATATTTAACACAACGATTGCCTGTGAGCGAAGCAGTGCAAAATACCCCAGAATTTTCAAGATTTGACAACACCATATCCAAAGCACCACAATTCAATCCAAGATTTGGCTTCAATTACAAAATAGATGAAGATGGAAAGTTTACCATAAGAGGTGGTACAGGACTTTTCTCAGGTAGAATTCCTTATTTATGGTTCGCTTACGCGGAATATATTTCGGGTACCGAATATTTTAATATTGATTTAAGGCCAGACGAAGCCGTACCATTAACCGAAAATCTGGAAGACTTAAGAAGCCTACAACCTAATTTAGCGGAAATAAATCTTTTAGACCCTGACTTTAGTCTTCCAAGAGATTGGAAAACAAATATTGCATTTAAAGCCAAATTACCAAATCAATGGACAATAGATATAGAAGGGACTTATACCGAAGTCGTAAATGGATTACTCTTTCAATCTATTAATAGACAAAACAACGTTGGTAATTTTAGCGGCGCAGATAATCGTCCATACTTTTTAGAAACAGGAGATGCTATAAAGATAAATCCTAACTTCACAAATGTATTTTTACTTACCAATACAGATAAAGGCTTTAGATATAACCTTACTTTTGGTATTAGTAAACAGGCAGGTGATTACAGCGGATATTTGGGTTACACCTATGGAGTGAGTAAAGATATATCCAGTACCGTGCGCAGTTCGCCAGCGGCAAATTTTGAATGGAATCAAGCTTTAATTGCCAATGACCCATCGTTATCCTTTTCAAATTTTGACCTAAGACATAAATTTGTAAGTAGCCATTCCTATAATTTTGATATTGGGAAAAAAAGTACTGGATTTATCTCTTTTCTATACAACGGGCGAGCAGGTAGTCCTTTTTCCTATGTTTATAGAGGTGACTTAAATCGTGATGGGTCTTCAAGAAACGATATTATTTATGTTCCAAGAGATGCCTCTGAAATTAATTTAGTTGATATCACAGATGCCTCTGGAAATGTAACTGTAAGTGCCACCGAACAATGGCAACGATTAAATAACTTTATTGAAAGAGACCCATATTTAAGAGAGCGAAGAGGACAGGTTGCAGAACGCAATGGCGCCAGAACACCTTGGAACCACGAACTAGATATGAAATTAGAATATGGACTGAGTTTAAAAAATGGCGATGCCATATCCTTATCTGTGGATATGCTTAACGTTTTTAATTTTATTAATAAAGATTGGGGGCGTTTAGTGTTTGTTCCTAATGTGGTTAATTCCAGTTTCAGCCTATTGGATTTTAGAGGTATTGAAAACAATGAACCCCAGTTTCAATTCAATATTCCAGAAGGAACAGAACCTTATGTGACAGATTTATTTAATTCTCGTTGGAGAGCACAGTTAGGGATAAAATATAGTTTTTAAAAAGTTCGAAAAACTACTACTTGCAACAATGTAAAAAATAATAGCGGTTTAATCGCTTAAACAATTTGGGTGATGGCCTATTACGACACCCAACTTCTTTGTATAAATTGGTGTTTTTAATTCTGCTTTTTTTTAGTTTAAAATGGCTCCAAAAAATACCGCGCATTACCCAATGGCGACCTGTTTAAATGGTTTATGATGCTCTACTTCGGATTTCGATTTTGTATTGAATTTTTAAAACCGAATGTGTTTTTTGTGTTTGGATTGAGTATGATTCCAATTTTATGCGTAGTTTGTTGGGTGTATTATTTAAAAGCCTCTCCTAACCTCCCTAATAGGGGAGGAACTGAAATGGAGTGAGATATTTTCAGAACATAAAAGCCTAAATTATATTAGACATGGAGTAATTCGAAAGAATAGTTATAATCTATTAAAGATTTGTTTTTTTCATTCTCAATCCATGCTTTTTCTTCGTGACTTATCTCCATAATTTTTGTTGCATTAAAGCCTTTGAATTTTTCGGAAACCGAGTTTAATGATTCTAGTTCATCTACTGTGAACAGTTCTGAATTAAAATCTTTATTTTTTGATTTATAAAAACATTTCCCCCAATAACCATTACCGTAATCTTCAATATTCATAAAGATATATCCTTTTGTGGCTGCATAATCAAAAATACCACTATACCTAAAAGGAACAGGTCCGTAATTATGGGCCCTATAATTTGCTCCACTTATTGAGTAAGCTGTTCTTTTGTAATTATAAAAATCAGAGTAAAACAACAACTTATTCATAGTAGTTTCTGTAGGATTTAACTTTTGGGCAAAAAACATAATCATATGTACCATTTTTTCCATATTTGGCTTTCTATATCCAGAAAAATTATCTGGCAATCTATCTTCAAATAAAATACCTACATATTTATTATCGTCTTTATTTTCCCTGTAATTATCAATAACAATTTTAATCTTTTTAAGAATTTTTGATTTTTCATTACTGCTCAAATCGTTGTTTAAATCAACCAATAATTTAAAATTCTGTATACTATTTGAAATTGTCTTGATTAAGTTAGCGTTTGCCAAACTTGGAACTTCTCCTTTTTCATAGTTTCTATAACTATTGATACCAAAACCTAATATTCTGGACATCATTCCAGCCGATAAGCCATAAGTATCCCTTAGTTTAATTATTTCATCAGGAAACGGGATATTATGTTTATCTCTATATTGATTATAAACTTGATTCAAATTGAACTCATCTAATTCGGTTGTTGTAAATGACTCCCCACTATCTTCACAATAATAACTCTTGTGGTGATACTCAAATTCTTCCTTTCGAAAAACCAAAATACTTTTTTCAATTTGTAAGGTCATTTCCTTACCTGTGAATGGACTTTTCATAATCGTTTATTTTATTAGTTTTTAATCCTTAAAAGGGAATTTCATTGGAAACTCAGCCTTATGAAAAGAAATGCAAATTGCGACACCTGAAATTCTAGAAATAGTTAACTTAATGTATACTTGTTGGCCTTTGATTATTTTACCAAAAACCCACATTTCTGTTCCTCCTTGTTGAGTTTCCTCTAAAGGGCCTTCACTATAATCTTCAAACTCTAAATTGAAAATTATTTCTTCACGCATTTTGGCTGTAATACTTAAATCTGCAAGATTCTGAATGCTATTCTTGGGGCGATTGGAGAAGATGACACCCCATACTTTAATTATTTGTTTCAGTTCTTGTAAAAAAGATTTTACAACTGATCTGTCTACCATAATTAATGCGTTGATTTCTTTGCAAATATAGAAAACCATCTTTAAAAATCAACTTTAAAATTTATTTTTAAACACTTTATTAACAATATTTAAACTTTAAAGTTGATTTTATAAATGTAAAATCCTACATATAACAACTATTAAACCAACTCTCAAAAAAGTCCCATTAAAACGATAAAACCTTACCTTAGCAAACACACCCGCGTTAGGGATTGAGGCATTTGTTGAAGCTCCTCGACGCAGGAGAGAGCGACTGCCGAAAGCCCGACCCGAGGATGAATGTTTAATGTTTCGGACGGATGTGACATCGAGGGTAACGCCCTAATAAAAATTAAACTATGCCAACAAGAAAATATACGTATTACGATTTTACCTTGAGCTTGTGCCCTGAGTGTTTACAGCGTGTGGATGCGAAAATTGTGTTTGAAAATGGGAAGGTGTATATGCTGAAGCGTTGCGCAGAGCACGGGAATTCTAAGGTGTTGATCGCGGACGATATTGACTATTACAAAAACATACGGAACTACAATAAACCGAGTGAAACGCCATATACCTTTAACACAAAAACACATTATGGGTGCCCCTATGATTGTGGGTTGTGTCCAGATCATGAGCAGCACTCGTGCCTTACGGTGGTTGAGGTAACAGACCGTTGCAATTTAACTTGCCCTACTTGCTATGCGGGCTCTTCGCCAACCTATGGTAGGCATCGTACTTTAGAAGAAGTTAAAGAGATGTTAGACACCATTGTACGTAACGAAAAAGAACCTGATGTGGTACAAATTTCAGGCGGAGAACCGACGATTCATCCGCAGTTTTGGGACATTTTGGATTATGCAAAATCGTTACCTATTCGGCATTTAATGCTAAATACCAACGGGATACAAATTGCTAAGGATTTTGAGTTTGCAAAACGCCTAAAAACCTATGCGCCCGATTTTGAAATCTATTTGCAGTTTGACTCTTTTGAGAATTCGGTATTGCAAGAATTACGTGGTGCCGATTTATGGGATATTCGCGCTCAGGCTTTAGAGCATTTAAATTCACTGAATTTATCGACTACCTTGGTTGTAACACTTCAAAAAGGCTTGAACGACCATGAGATTGGAAAAATTATTGACTTTGCATTGCAACAAAAATGCGTGCGAGGGGTAACCTTTCAGCCAACTCAAATTGCAGGGCGCTTGGATAATTTTAATCCTGAAACCGATAGAATGACGCTTACCGAAGTACGCCGAAATATCATGGAGCAGACCGATATTTTTACTTCGGACGATTTATTGCCCGTGCCTTGTAATCCAGATGCTTTGGTGATGGGGTACGCCTTAAAATTGGATGGCGAGGTATTTCCGCTAACCCGATACATTAACCCTAACGATTTACTGGACAACAGCAAAAACACCATTATTTACGAACAGGATGAACAACTGCATGGAAAAATGATTGAGGTGTTTAGCACAGGGAATTCTGTAGAGGTTGCCGAGGAAAACCTAAAAAGTATTATGTGTTGTTTACCAAATATTGATGCGCCAAATCTGGGTTACGACAATTTATTTCGTATTATTATCATGCAATTTATTGATGCTTATAACTTTGATGTGCGTGCCATAAAAAAATCTTGTGTTCATATTGTGGATAAGGACAATAAGATTATTCCGTTTGAAACCATGAACTTATTATATCGGGATGATAAACGGGAGCGTTTGGAGGAACTAAAAAACCAATTATAATGGGAAATGATTTAGGATATTTAGTTGCAATAATTCTAGCCATATTTTTTTCTTTTGGCTTACCACTAGTACTTATAAGTATTGGATTCTGCTTACGAAACAAAAACACTAAACAATCAAAAACCTTCTACGTTATTGGAATTGTTTATCTTTTGATCAGTTTAGGTGTATGCGGAAGTATGATGATTTAAAAGTTTGAATATGATATCTCTTCTAAGCCCAAATATGGATTTTACAGGTTTGTTCATTATCATTTTATTGATCATGTTCGGTCCATCAATTTTGTTAACTATTATCGGATTTAGCATCCGCAGTAAAAACAAAAAAGCAGCCAAAGTACTGTTTATTATTGCTGTAGTTTACCTGATTATCAGTTTAGGTATTTGTGGAGCGATGATGGCCGGATTTTAAAATCCAAAGTCCGTAAAACCCTAATATCAATTCGCCCGCGGTTCCAAAAACGTAGGCGAAAGTGGGTGTGCCGTCAAGAACTAAACTCAACAATCTTCCAAAACCTAACCCCAGCATAAAAATCATATTGCTAACCAAAGCTAGTTTTAAAAAATTGGTTTTAAAAACACCTAAAACCCATAGTATTGAAAAACCCAAATACAAGCCCATAATGGCTTTAAAGGCATTTTGCTCGTCAATAGTATTAAGTTGGATATTGAACTCTGAACTTGGACTAAAACCATACAAAAACGCTACAGGAACCACTATAATTACTGAAATTACGAGGTGGATTTTGTTGATGAAATTTGTTTTGCTTAATCCCATAGAACTATGCGTTTTACATCAAAAATAATGAAGATTTTTTTGAGTAATATTTCAACGAGATTCACAGCGAAAAAACAGCTATATTTGCACCCTACATTTTAGGGTAAGATTACTTTATGAAGCAGATTAGAAATTTTTGCATTATTGCACATATTGATCATGGTAAGAGTACCCTTGCAGACCGTTTGTTAGACTACACAGGTTCGGTAACCGCAAGGGAAAAACAAGACCAATTATTAGATAATATGGATTTGGAGCGTGAACGTGGTATTACCATTAAAAGTCACGCCATACAAATGGATTATGAATATAAAGGCCAAAAATATGTTCTAAACTTGATTGATACTCCTGGACATGTGGATTTCTCGTATGAAGTTTCCCGTTCCATAGCTGCATGTGAAGGTGCGCTTTTAATTGTAGATGCTGCTCAAAGTATACAGGCGCAAACCATTTCTAATTTATATCTGGCTTTAGAAAATGATTTGGAGATTATTCCTGTACTAAATAAAGTAGATTTACCAAGTGCAAATCCTGAAGAAGTTACCGATGATATTGTAGATTTACTAGGTTGCGATCCTGAAGAGGTAATTCACGCTAGTGGAAAAACAGGCTTTGGTGTTGATAATATTTTAGCAGCCATTATTGAGCGTGTTCCTGCTCCTGAAGGTGACCCCAATGCACCATTACAAGCCTTAATTTTTGATTCAGTTTACAATACGTTTAGAGGGATTGAAACTTACTTTAGAGTATTTAACGGGGAGATTAAAAAAGGACAACATATAAAATTCGTAGCTACTGATAAGGACTATTATGCAGATGAAATTGGGACTTTAAAACTAAACCAAGTTGCAAAACAAACCGTAAAAGCAGGCGATGTTGGTTACCTAATTACAGGTATAAAAACAGCTAAAGAGGTAAAAGTAGGAGATACTATTACCGATTTTGCAAAACCCACACAGAATGTTGTTGAAGGGTTTGAGGATGTAAAACCGATGGTATTTGCTGGTATTTACCCTGTGGACACTGAGGATTATGAAGACCTACGTGCTTCTATGGAAAAACTACAATTAAATGATGCTTCCTTGGTATTTCAACCAGAAAGCTCAGCAGCATTAGGTTTTGGTTTCCGCTGTGGATTTCTTGGGATGTTACACATGGAAATTATTCAAGAGCGTTTAGAACGTGAGTTTGATATGACGGTTATAACTACCGTACCCAACGTATCTTACCATGCCTATACCAATAAAGAACCAGACGACATCATCATTGTAAATAACCCATCAGATTTACCAGAACCTTCCACCTTAAATCGTGTGGAAGAACCATATATAAAAGCTACCATCATTACAAAATCAGATTTTGTGGGTAATGTCATGTCGTTATGTATTGAAAAACGTGGTATTATCACAAATCAAACCTATTTAACTACTGAGCGTGTTGAATTAATTTTTGAAATGCCTTTGGCTGAAATTGTTTTTGATTTTTATGATAGATTAAAAACTGTTTCTAAAGGTTATGCGTCTTTCGATTATCACCCGATAGGTATGAAACAATCTAAATTAGTGCGTTTAGATATTTTATTAAATGCACAACCTGTTGATGCGCTTTCGGCTCTAATTCATGCTGAAAATGCGCAGACCATTGGTAAAAAAATGTGCGAGAAGTTAAAAGAGTTAATACCTCGTCAGCAATTTGATATTCCTATTCAAGCAGCCATTGGTGCTAAAATTATATCTCGTGAAACGGTAAAAGCACTTCGTAAAGATGTAACTGCTAAATGTTACGGTGGTGATATTTCACGTAAACGTAAACTTTTAGAGAAACAGAAAAAAGGTAAAAAACGTATGCGACAAGTAGGTAATGTAGAAATACCTCAGCAAGCGTTTATGGCGGTATTGAAGTTGAATGATTAATCTTTTTTGTATCTTTCTTCATGTAGATTGCTTACATGGAAAGCCAGCCAAAAAAAATCCTAATCTGCGAAGACCATCAAATTGTTATTGATGGGCTACTTTCTATATTTAAAAATCAACCTGACTATCATGTAATAGGCTTTATAAATGATGGTAATACAGTAATTTCTGCCATTGAAAAATATGTACCTGATGCTATTCTGTTAGATCTTAACCTTCCCAATAAAAATGGGGTTGATATTTTAAAAGACGTAAAACTAATACACCCAAAAATTAAGGTAATTATACTTACTATGTATAATACCGAAAGTATTATTAAAAAAGTAAAACAACTAAATGCCAATGGGTTTTTACTTAAAAATTGCTCTTCTGAAGATTTATTGAATGCATTGGACGCCGTTTTTGAAAATCATACCTTTTACAAAGGTAAAGGTGTAAAAAATGAGGTAACAGAGACAGATGGGTTTCTTCAAAAAATTAATATTACAAGAAGGGAAAAAGAAATAATAGCCGAACTGATGGAAGGGCTTAACGTTCCAGAAATTGCTGAAAAGCTCTTTATTAGTTCCCATACCGTTGAAACGCACAAGAAGAATATTTTCAAGAAACTAAACATTCATAATTCCATTGACCTTGTAAAACTCGTAAATGAGAAAAAGTTATTATCATAACTGTATTGCTCTTTTTTTTATTTTAGGTTTAAGCTTTTGCTTGAATTTGAAAGCGCAGGTAGATACTTTGTTCATTGACTCTAGCTTTTCTTCAATTAACCTTAAACCTTTCTCAAAAATTAACAAAAATAGCCTTGAGACAAATGATGAGAGAGATTACTATTACTTCAGCTTTAACAACATCTTTAACACTATTGATTTTACTTTAAAAAATGAGCTAAGCTCCCCTAAAACCATCTTTCTACAACTTACTTATGTATATATACAAGAAATTGTACTCTGCAAATATGAACACAATACTCTTGTTCCCAAAGCAACCACAGGGATTAACTATAAAATAGATACAAAACCTATTGAACATAGGCTATTTACATTGCCCATTAAATTAAACCCAAAGGAAACAGCCTCCTATCAACTCAAATTAAAAAAAGAAAAAGGTAAACCTTTAGCTACTTCGGTATATTTAAAAAGTGAACAAACATTTGCAAAAGACAACACTATTCAGCAGATTATTATTGGCGCTTATTTTGGGGTTAGCCTCCTTTCTGTTATTTTTAGTTTATTTATTTTTTCTTTTTTAAGAAAGAGTACTTACTTAATCTATGCCGCCTATATTATTTTCTTAGGCTTATTTATTAGTGCATATATTGGTGTGTTTTCTCAAATTTTTCTCAACGAAAATACTACCGTAAACAAATACACCAATTATGTAGTTTTTAGTGAAATTTCATTAATTCTTTTTGCGCTATTCTCTCAAAAAATACTTGAAGCTAAAACTTATACACCCAAACTTAAAAAAACTATTGAAGTCCTCTTAGGCATCGTTATTATTATAAGATTAGCTATACATTTTGTATTTACACATGTTTTTGAGAATGCTGTTACCTTGTTTATGAAGATATGGTATGCATTTTTTATATTTTTAATTTGCATCATTATAGTGCAAATAGTCATCTACTACAAAAAAAACAATAAGCGTACATCTCTTTTTGCTTTGGCTTATATTTTTATGATTTTGGGAACAATGGCCAGTATTTTGTACCATAGTTATGGCATAGTAAATACTTATTTTTACGATTTACCGCTTTTATTTTATACTTCGTTTTTAGAAATTTTATTATTGACTTTTACCGTAGTATTTATGGTTAAGGACATCTATGACGAACGTAATACACTCTCAGAAAAAATAGTGTTGCAAGAAAAAGAAAACCTAACGGCATTTATAAAAGGCGAAGATCAAGAACGCAAACGTATAGGTAAAGAACTTCATGACAATATAGGTAGTCAATTAAGTTATTTAAAACGGTTTGTTTCAGATACATTTAAGGATGAAAAAGTTACCGAAACCATTGATACCATATGTAACGACGTTAGAAATTTATCTCATGAAATTTCTCCTTCAGATTTAACAATGGTTGGATTTAAAGATAGTGTAGAAGATTTAGCAAAAACACTATCTAGCCAAACGTCACTAAAGATAAATTTTAATAGTTATCAATTCCCCAAAACATTAGATGATAGTATTGTAACGCCTTTATATAGAGTAATTCAAGAAGCATTTAATAACATCATAAAACACGCTAATGCAACACAGGTAGATGTACAACTTATGGGGCTTGAAGATGGATTTACCATTTCAATTGAAGATGACGGTAATGGGTTTGATGTTTTAAACACTAAAAATGGACTTGGCATTAAAAATATGCAATCTAGGGTTCATCAGATAGGGGGTACATTCGCTTTAGATAGTATTCCAAATAAAGGAACATCTGTTCTTATTTCAATACCAAAATAATTTAAAATCTACCAGAATTCTGGTATTGTATTCTACCCCTTAATTGGTCTACTTTTAAAATATCTTTTTAAACGCTTATATCTCAAAAAGAATAATGCTATTAATCGATGTTCTCGTAACCAACCACCGAGATGTATGTTTTAAATTGATTAGGCACATATCTTGTGTTTAGAGGTTTCAGCTTTAGGCTGAAACCTCTTTTGTTTAAAAGCATAGCCTGAAAATCTACCTGAACTCTGGTATTGTGCTCTAACAGCCTTTCAAGGTAATTTTACCCATAATCAATTTAAAACAATTCATTATGAAAGCAAAACACACTTTAACCCTGCTCGCGTGTATTACCTATTTTGTTGGCTTTTCACAGCAAAACACAAATTATAGGTACACTAAAAACCAAGAGGCAGCAGCAAACTTAATTAGTGCATTCAATACCATGCATAAAACACAGAATATAGTTAACTGGAAAGACACAAAACCTTGTAAAGTAAAAGACTTAATGGGTAAAGTCCCCACCTCAATTATAGCCATAGATACCAGTAATATTGCTTTTGCCATAAATGGCATATACAGCACCATACAACCTCCTATTACTTCAGAAACTTTTGACAAAGGTATGTTTAACACCTTAGAAGATAAAGCGCTAAACGCCATTAATAATAGTAAAAACTTCGCCGATTTCGTACATGGTTTTACAGGCAAAGATATAGGAGGCATTAAAGGGGAACGTACATCAAGTAGCGGTATGGTTTACAAGGATATCGATGAAATAAGATCCTATTATAAATCCTTGAAAAAATTCTTAGATGGTTTAGAGTTTACACCCAAACATGATAATGATTTGAATGGCAATTGCAGAACAGAAGCTACTTCTGACGTAAAAATTATAAAATTTAACTACCCAAAAATCACATGGAAAATTAGCACCTACGTAACGGTAAATTGTATTTGTAACAATGGTTTAGACCCTACAGAAGTAAAAAGCGGCAGTTATGAATATACAGGAACCCTAAACGGTATTTTTACACACGCAAAAATGACGTTTGACCAACCTAAGGATTCTAAAATTACCATTCATTCACTGGAATGTTGTGCCATAAAAGAAGAACCTATTTCATCTGAACCATTAACAGATAGTATTGATGATTTAATGCCAGAACAATATATAGGTGGAGGCGTAGGTATTGGTGCCCAACAAGATTTTGAAGAAATATCATACTGCGTATCTGCTGAATATTTAAAAAAATTAACCTATGGTAGCGATGAGAATGCCTGGTATGTTGGTGCTGAAGTGGGTTATTCTGGTTGGTCATTTAACGATTCTAAATCTAATAGAATTAAAATCGGGCCCAAACTGCAATATCATACTGCAGTTACTCCGAGCAAACAAACCCAACTCGTAGTAGGTCTAATGGGTAACTATAATTTTGGAACAAACGACAATGGTTTTTCCAAAGACGATGTTACAGGAATAGTAGGCTGTGCTTATGGTGGAGTAAACATCAGGGTATGCGAAAATTGGTCTTTGTTCGGTCAGTTTCCAGTTTTCATTTACGAAAGTACCACGTTTAAATCAGAAGCTGGAGGCGAGTTTAAAACTGACGGAACAAGCTTGCTGCTCAACAAAGATAATCCACTTAAATTAGGTGTGAGATATAAGTTTTAGTTTAATTTTTGTTCCTAAGCAAAAAGGCTTCTCAAAAACAGAGAAGCCTTTTATCTTATATAATTTCGTTAAATCTACCTGAACTCTGGTATTGTGCTCCGATGGTACTTAAGTTAGTTTTATTCCATCAATTTAAAACTACATGTTATGATTACTAAATTATTTTTAGGAACCTTTCTATTTCTTTGTTTTCAAATAAACGCACAAAATAATAACTGGTACCAATATGCAAGACCACTATCTATAAACCAAATGGTAAAAGGGCCTAACGGAAATTATCACTATGCTACTAATATTGGTTACCAAAAGCTCGACAATAACTTTAATACTATTGAAGTAAAGAATTTAACCACACAAAAAACTGCAATTGGAAACTGTTTTTCTATTGCTGTAAATCCGAATAATGGAAATAGTTTTGCTTTAGGTGAAAATGATCGCGTTATTATTTTTACCAATGGCGTAGAAACTAATCAAGTTAGTGTAAATGCTGTAAACCCCTTTACAGGACCCAATCTATATTACAATAACAATAATGTGTTATATATTTTTAATGAAAATGATTCTAACAATGAGTCTTATTCAATTTTTGAAAACGGTACACTTACTGAAGTGGCTACTCCCGGTATAAGACCCAAGGATATGATAGAAAACAACGCAGGTACAAAACTTTTTATTGCAGATACAAATAATGGACTATGGGAATATACAAAAGCGACTGATACATGGGTAAATTATACAAAGGATAACTCTAACCTATTAAGTAATTTTATAAATGATTTGTTTGTTGATACTAATGACAACCTTCTTGTAGGCTCATACGAAGGCATCAATAAAATAGAGCCTAATGGTACTATTACATCATGTACACCACCTAGCTTTTCTCCTGTTTTTGAGCTTGATGTCCATCCCAATTCAGGAGAAATTGTAGCAAGAACTTCACAACCAAATAGTGCCAATACTTTTGGATTCTATACCGTAAACTTTAACACCTGCACATGGCAAAATTTTACAAATGATGGCAACAGCTGTATACAAGAGAATATGTTTAAAACGGTTCAGTTTTCATCCACACCTTCCGATGGTAAAATTGTAGCAAGCGGTGCACAGTTATCTGCTGAGAATACATATGTTTTTGATCCTTCAAACCCAACGAACTCTTGTGACTATATTGATTTTAACTATATGGGAGCACCTCTGCGAGTGGATATAAACTATGTAACAGATATGAATGTACGTAAAACATCAGATGGTAAATATGATATTGGTGCTTGTAATGGAAGCGATACACTGTTCTATTTTTCTATAACACCAGAAACATTTGATGGAACTTTCTCTCCTGCTACATCAGTAACATTACCACAACCAGCATTCTCAATATTAAGTGATAATGGTTTTTTTATTGTTGATTCAAATGAAAGCTTCTCATTTATTGATGAGAATGATAATAACACCTCTTTTAGTCATAACTTATCAAATCATTTAGTTATTAGTTCCAAAAAAACAGCTTTGGAGGATTCAGATGATGGCATCATTAATATCCTTACCAAGGCCTTTGATGCTGCTTTTAATTATCGTGTGTATAAAACGCAGTGCGATACTAATACTGGAAACTGCTCTGTCTTAGAAGAAATTTTTACCAACGATAGAGATCTTACTAAAAATATAATTTTTGGCGCAAATGAAGACCCTGCAACAAACAAAATAGATGTAGTTGCAGTAAAAACAGATGCCTCTGGAGCATTAAAACGAACTAGTGAAAGTTGGGAATCTAACCAACCAGCCGTAAGTAACTGGGATAGAATACATGATGTCTTTCCCCGTTTTGATCCTGTAGTTTTTAGTTTTGTTTTAGATGATTTAATAAATATTGCTTCATTTTTTGCACCACCCCAAGAAGATGTTGTAAACCTAGTTGAAGATGCTAATGATGGCAATACCAAAACTACAAGTATAACAACAGATACTAATAACGATAATACCAACGAAGATGTAAAGGTAGTAACAGAATTGATCCTTACAGATGATGAGGCAACAAAATTTATTGGAGCAATTCTAATAGGTTTAGAACAATTTAGTACTTCTTCAGCACTTACTTTTTACGGTAAATATGTTTATCTTAAAAATATTGATCCAGTAACAAAAAACTTATTACCAGAAGAAAGAGATATAACAGATGTGTCTTGGGTCACGAAAGACCAACCTAAAGATTTAATCATCAAAAAAGCTAAAGCTATACAATATGATGCCAATCATGCTTTAATGGTTTTCCTTACCAACTATGGAATCTTGTTAAAAACTGATTTAAACATATCAAACTTAACTCTAAATGTAAATGACGTTTCATTTAACGAAAAACATATTACTATTTATCCTAATCCATCAAAAGGGCTTGTTTCATTTTCAGATAAAACAGTACAAAAAATAAGTGTTTATGACACAAACGGAAGACAAATTTTAGAATCTGGAAGCAACTCAATCTCAATAAAAAACATATCAAAAGGTATATATATAGTTAAGGGAACAACATCAGAAAATGTAACTATTACAAGAAAATTGATAAAAAATTAAAAGAAGCTATTAATCAATGTTTTTCAAGCAACCATTCAAGATGTATGTTTTAAATTGATGAAATATCTAATCTTGATAAAGAGAGGTTTCAATTTTTATTGAGACCTCTTTGTTTTTTAATACCTACTATCATCCATTTCCATTTAAAATCTACCTGAACTCTGGTATTGCTTCTAAATACAGTTTCAAGCTAATTTTAGCCATAATCAATTTAAAACCATTCATTATGAAAACCAAACACCCTAATTTCGTTTGTATTGTATTGCTTTTACTGTTTACCAGCACTATGTTTTCGCAAGAAAACATTTTTAAAGCAATTCTAGACAATACACAGGATACATTCGCTATTGCATCTTATGAAGAAACAAATTTAGAAACCCAATCCGATGAACTATTTGGCATTACAGATGAGTTTAGAGACTCCTATGCCATAGAAGACCAAAAACCAGAAGAGGTCGTTGCTATTTTTGCTAGAACTTTATTAGCTCTTGGTGCTGGCTTTGGGTTTGGAAGCGATGACACACTATGGTGTCTTCATGCAGCTTATTATCTAAGGGCAGCAATGTTTGCGAATTCAGCACTGTATGTTTCCTTAGGTGCATTATATAGTGGACTAAGTGGAAATACCTTTAATAGGTCTTTAATAGAAGTACAATTTAGGGCACTTATGTTTACACCTATTACCCGTTACAAACAAGTTAACTTTATGTATGGGCTTATGCTTGCCTATGCCTTTGGGGCTGATAAATTTGATAATGGCAAAACCGACTTTACACGATTAACCCTAGCTTTAGTTGTAGGTTTCCAAATTATTTTAACCACCCAACTTTCATTAATGCTACAAACCAACATGTTGGCACATGTAAGAAATACGTTTAAGCCAGAAGGCGGAGGGGAATTTAAAGATAATAGTACTTGGGGACTAATTAATAAGAATAATATTTTCGGAATTTCTCTGGTATGGGCATTGGCCAATAGAAGGTAAATTTCAACTAAAAATAACATAAAAGGCTATGCTTTGTTTAAACAAAGAGTAGCCTTTTTATTTTATTCATTTTTTTTGAATAAACTCTTAAAATTCTTCAACGGTATTTAGCATTACCTTAAAATTTTTATTGATATTTTCTTGTTATTGGCAAAACACTCTTTTTTCGGCAAAAATTTTTAGCCTCAAAAATGTTAATAATTTATTTTGTAAATTACCTCTCTAGCTTTGTCTGTTATTAGATAAATGGCTAAAAACCGCAAAAATACTATATTTTTAATCGTTTGGAATATTGAGTTTTAATTTAAAAAAACAAAAAATGTTATTAACAATTTCGCATTTTTAGAGATGCAGTTTATTATATCCCAAATGATTACAAGGTTCTAAAATCGATTTAATAATTTTTAAAATAATAACCTTAATATAAAGTAGGGTGTTTATAAAATTCCGTTTTTTTGAAGTAAATTTTTACTAAAAATTGACAATTATCTCTATATGAAAGCACTTTTTTACACCAGAGAATTCCCGCCTTATGTTTATGGCGGAGCAGGAGTACATGTTGAATATTTAGCCGATGAGCTATCAAAACTAATGGATTTGGATGTAAGGTGTTTTGGTGATCAAGATTCCAAAAATGATAATTTAAATGTAAAAGGTTATCCTTTTGAAGATGGTGTTTTTAAAGATGCTGATGACAAATTAAAATCTGTTTTTAAAACATTAACAACTGGTTTGCATATGAATGCAGACGCGGTAGATGCCGATGTTGTGCATTGCCACACATGGTATGCCCACTTTGCAGGTATTGTTTCAAAATTATGCTATGGTACTCCTTTAGTAATAACCACTCATTCTCTAGAACCTTTGCGTCCTTGGAAACGAGAGCAATTGGGTAGAGGTTACGATGCTTCTTCTTGGGTAGAAAAAACAGCTATAGAAATGGCAGATGCCTTAATAGCCGTTTCTGAAGAAACCAAAGAAGATGTGATAAAACATTTTAATGTTGATGAAGATAAGGTTAAGGTAATTTACAATGGCATAAACTTACAACAGTATGTACAAACACCCGAAACCTCAACTTTAGATGAATATGGTATAGACAAAACAAAACCTTATGTGCTTTTTGTGGGTAGAATTACACGCCAAAAAGGAATCATTCATCTGGTAAACGCCATTAAATACATAGACAAAGACACACAGGTTGTATTATGTGCCGGTGCTCCCGATACGAAAGAAATAGGCAAGGAAATGGAAGATGCCGTTAATGAAGTTAAAAAAACACGAAACAATGTAATTTGGATTGATAAGATGGTAACCAAACCAGAAATTATTCAGTTATATTCACATGCCGATGTGTTTTGCTGTCCATCAATTTACGAACCTTTTGGCATTATAAATATAGAAGCCATGGCCTGTAATACAGCTGTGGTAGCAAGTGCTGTGGGGGGTATTAAAGAAGTTGTTGTTGATGGCGAAACAGGTATTTTAATTCCTTTAGAACAACAAACAGAGGCACCTTTTGAGCCTATAGACCCTGATAAATTTGCTAGAGATTTGGCAAATGGCGTTAATAAAGTAATTAACGATAAAGACCTAAGGGAGTCCATGGCGTTAAAAGGAAGAAAGCGCGTAGAAGACTATTTCGACTGGGTATCTATAGCAAAACAAACATCTGATTTGTATAAATCACTACTATAAAAAATTCAACTAACTAAAATTTCTAACTATGATTAATAATAAGGTTTTAGCCATTATCCTTGGCGGTGGGCAAGGCTCAAGATTGTATCCGTTAACAAAAGACAGATCAAAACCAGCAGTCCCCATTGCAGGAAAATATAGATTGGTAGACATCCCTATTTCAAACTGTATCAATGCCGATATTAAAAGAATGTATGTACTAACACAGTTTAATTCGGCGTCTTTAAACCGTCATATTAAAAATACATATCATTTTAGTTTTTTTAGTAGTGCTTTTGTTGATGTTTTAGCTGCAGAGCAAACACCACAAAACAAAACATGGTTTCAAGGAACTGCCGATGCTGTACGCCAAAGCATGCATCACTTTTTAAGACATGATTTTGAGTACTTCTTAATATTGTCAGGAGACCAACTATACCAGATGGATTATGAAGAGATGATTAATGCCCATGAAGAAAGTGGCGCTGAAATATCTATAGCCACTATTCCCGTAACAGCCAAAGAAGCTACGGAGTTTGGTATTTTAAAATCTGATGATGAAAACGTTATTACCTCATTTGTTGAAAAACCAGCTGCAGATCTCTTACCAGATTGGACCTCAGAGGTAAGTGATGAAATGAAAAGTCAAGGTCGTAACTATTTAGCCTCCATGGGTATCTATATCTTTAACAGAGATTTATTATCTAGTTTAATGAAGGATGACTCTACAATTGATTTTGGTAAAGAAATTATTCCTCAAAATATTGAAAAACATAAAACCCTTAGTTATCAGTATGAAGGGTATTGGACAGATATTGGAAATATCGACTCTTTCTTTGAGGCTAACCTAAAGCTTACCGACAATCTTCCTTTATTTGACTTATATGACAAAAAAAGAAGAATATACACTAGAGCAAGAATGTTACCCACTACTAAGCTATCCAATACCACGTGCGAAAAAACGGTAATTGCTGAAGGGTGTATTATTGGTGCTGCTAAAATTGAAAATTCTGTTATTGGTATTCGATCAAGAATAGGTGCAGAATCCACCTTAATAAATACCTATATGATGGGTTGTGATAAATATGAAAACCTTTTGGAAATAGATAGGGATAAAATTGAAATTTTAATGGGTATTGGTGAGCGGTGTTTTATAAAAAATGCCATTATAGATAAAAATTGTAGAATAGGAGACGATGTTAGAATAAACGGAGGTAAACACCTAGAAGACACCGAAACCGACACCTATTTTATTAAAGATGGGATAGTAGTGATTAAAAAAGGGGCTATCCTTCCGAAAAAATTTACCATTCAATAAACCAACATTTTTAATATAATTAAGATGCTAGACCAAAAACGTGTTGTAATAGATTATGTATCGCCAAGCGTAAACTGTGGTACATTTCATATAAAACGTGTTGTAAACGAAATTGTAAATGTAAGAGCTTTTATTCTTGCCGATGGCCATGATGTTTTAGGAGCTTCAGTATTATACAAGCACGAAAAAGAAAAAACCTGGAAAGAAACCCGAATGCAGCTAGATTTTAATAATGAATGGCAGGCATCTTTTACAGTAGAAAAACAAGGGTTTTATACCTATAAAGTAGAGGCTTGGGTAGATTATGCACTAAATTGGCAACATGGTATTATTAGAAAAATTGAAGATAACCAATATGTTATTTCTGAACTACTAGAAGGTGCCGAATACATTAATCAGATTTTAAAAAAAGTATCTTCAAAAGAGGACAAAGCCTACTTAAAACATCTTGAAACTATTTTTAAGAATGAGCAAACCTACGGAGAGGCAATTAACGAAGCCATTTCAGATAAACTTCATGATATTTTCTATAATAACCCTATTAAATTTCTAGAAAACACCTCAAACCCCTACAAGGTTTATGTGGATAGAAAAAAAGCACGGTTTAGCACATGGTATGAGTTTTTCCCACGTTCAGCTTCCGAGCATGAAGGTGTACACGGTACTTTTAAAGACTGTGAGCGTTTACTCCCTAGGATAAAAAATATGGGGTTTGATGTTGTTTATCTACCCCCAATACATCCCATTGGAGAAGTAAACCGTAAGGGAAAAAACAATACTACTGAAGCCAAAGAAGACGATGTAGGTTCTACTTGGGGCGTAGGTTCCAAGCTTGGTGGGCATAAAGCTATTCATCCTCAATTAGGAAATTTAGATGACTTTAAAGCTTTAGTAAAAAAGGCTAAAGAGCAAGATTTAGAAATTGCCATGGACTATGCTTTGCAAGCAGCTCCAGACCACCCTTGGGTAAAAGAACACCCAAAATGGTTTAAATGGCGACCCGATGGCACTGTACAATATGCAGAAAACCCACCAAAAAAATACCAGGATATTTTACCAATATATTGGGAAAGTGAAGAATACAAAGCCCTTTGGGAAGAATGCTTAGATATTTTAATGCATTGGATTGATTGTGGCATAGAAATATTTAGAGTTGATAATCCACATACCAAGCCCTTTTACTTCTGGAATTGGATAATTACCAAAGTAAAAGAAAAACATCCCAATATCATCTTTTTAGCAGAAGCATTCACAGCACCAAAAGTAATGCAACAACTCGCAAAACAAGGGTACACACAATCCTACACCTACTTTACATGGCGTAACAATAAACACGAATTAATTGAGTATGTAGAGGAGTTAACCAAAACAGAGCTCAAAGAATACATGCAACCTAATTTCTGGCCTAACACCCCAGATATTAACCCGTTTCATCTGCAAGGCACCGGAGATTCTAAGCACATTCAACGTTATGCGCTTGCAGCGACACTAAGTTCTTCTATTGGTATCTATGGTCCTGTTTTTGAATATATGCTATCCGATTCCCTATTAGGAAAAGAAGAGTATTTAAATTCTGAAAAATTTCAAATAACACATTACGACTGGACGATACAAAACAAACTAACCACCGTTATAGCAAAAATAAATTATATCAGGCATCACAATGAAGCACTTCAGCAAACAAATAACATTAAATTCTGTTATGTTGAAAATGATAATTTAATTGCTTTCTACAAGTGGAATGAAGCTAAAACAAATCACATACTGGTTGTTATAAGCCTAGATCATCTCAATTCCCAACAAGGTACAATACAAATGCCTTTGCACGAACTTGGTGTACATGCTGGCCACAATATGGAGATGCATGATCTGATTACAGACAATCGCTACAACTGGCATAATGAGTGGAATTTTGTGGAGCTACACCCTACATTACCATTTCATATATTTCAAATAAACAAGTAATATATGGTTGAAACCTCTTCTAAAAATAACGTAGAAACACCATGGGCTACTAATGTGGCTTGGGAGCAACTCCTTGACGATTCAAACTTTATGTCGGTGTTTCTTTCTGATATTTTAGAAGCGTATATTCAAAAACAACGATGGTATGGTGGTAAAGCAAGTAGGTTAAAATATATCGAGTTATCAGAATATTTCAGAATTCAACAAAATGAAGAGGTTTATTATGGTTTAATTCTGGAAGTTAATTTTGTTGAGGCGTTTTACCAACACTATTTTCTACCCATAGCTTTTGTAACACATGAAACCTTAGCAAAAAAAGACAGGATTTTACCCATTTCTATCAAAAGTAAAAAGGGGTACATAATAGACGCCGTAAATCTAGAATCCTTTAGAAAACTAGTTTTTGAGCGTATTCTAACTGCTGAACCTATCGACCTTACTAAAGTAAGATACCATAAAAGCGCACAACTAAAAGGAGCGTCTTACCAGTCCTCTAAATTTATGGGACTAGAGCAAAGCAATACATCAATAATTTATAATGATAGATATGTATTAAAGTTTTTTAGAAGGATATATTCAGATAAAAATCCCGATTACGAGATGAGTAGATACCTTTCTGAAAAACAAGGATTTACAAACACTCCGCCATATCTAGGAAGTATAAATATTATAGATTCTGAAAAAGATATCATTACCATTGCCTTGATGCAAAAGTTAATTCCCAATGAAGGAGACGCTTGGGATTATATGTTAAAAGAACTCCAAAAAATCTTTAAGGCATTTCTAGACAAGGGTATTTTATTGCATGATATTCCAAAAACAGAACGTTTTTTAAAGTTAAGCATCAATGATATGCCTCCCATTTTAATCGATTGGGTAGGACTTGATTTTTTAAAGAAAATCCAAACCTTAGCAAAACGTACAGCAGAAATGCACATAGCTTTGGGTTCTGAATTTGAGGAAATGGCTTTTACACCAACACATTACAATGGGGATTACGAAGTATGGCTAAAAAATAGATTACTCTATCAATTTCAAAATAGATTGAATACCATAGAAAACAATATGGGTAAACTTCAAGGAATGGCTTTGCAATTGGCCCAAGAGTTTTTAGATAAAAAAAATAGCATCCGTAAACGCTTTGTAAATTTCGATTGGACAAAGTTAAAAGGCCAACGCATAAGAGTTCATGGAGACTACCATCTTGGACAAATTCTGGTAAAAGATAACGATTTTTACATTTTAGATTTTGAAGGAGAACCAGAAAGTACAATTCGCGATAGAAAAGTTAAACAACCACCATTAAAAGATGTAGCAGGTTTATTTAGAAGCTTTCATTATGCAATTTACACGACCATTTTTAATCAATCAAAAGAAGATAATTCACCAGTACTTTTCGAAGCAGGAGAAGTCTTGTACGATTATATTATCGGACTCTTTTTAGGTACATACATTACTGAAGTAAGAAATGCCAATTTAAATATTGGTTACAACCAAGAACGCATATTTTTATTAAAATACGCCTTACTAGAAAAGGCTGTTTACGAGTTAGGTTACGAGCTTAATTCTCGCCCTGGGTGGGCAATTATTCCTTTAAAGGGAATTTCAAACATTATAAACAACTAACAACAAACCATGGCACACGTTAAACCTTACAGTTTATTTACAGAATTTGATATTAATTTATTTAAAGCAGGAAAACATTTTAGATTATACGAAAAATTTGGATCACACCTTGTAACCGTTGATGGTATTGAAGGTGTATATTTTGCTGTCTGGGCACCAAGTGCTAAACAAGTATCTGTAATTGGAGATTTTAATTATTGGATGGAAGGCGAACATCAATTAAACGTACGTTGGGATTCTAGCGGTATTTGGGAAGGGTTTATACCAATGGTAGGCAAAGGTGCTATTTACAAATATAAAATTCAAAGCCATCATAATGATGTAAAAACAGAAAAGGCAGATCCTTATGCAAGACGCAGTGAACATCCACCTAAAACAGCATCCATTGTTTGGGATGATACTTATAAGTGGAAGGATAGCAAATGGATGAAAACCCGTAAAAAAAACAATGCTATAGATGCGCCTTATTCTGTTTATGAAGTACACTTAGGCTCTTGGAAAAAGCATGTAGAGGAAAACAGATTTATGTCTTATTTTGAGCTTGCCGATGAACTGGTAAGCTATGTAAAAGAAATGAATTTTACTCATGTAGAATTAATGCCCATAATGGAATACCCTTACGACCCATCTTGGGGGTATCAAATAACAGGCTATTTTGCACCTACATCACGCTATGGTTATCCAGAAGAATTTAAATATTTAGTAGATAAACTACACCAAAACGATATAGGAATAATACTAGATTGGGTACCATCTCACTTCCCTGAAGATGCTCATGGCTTAGGCTTTTTTGATGGTTCGCATCTATATGAACACCCAGATAAGCGTAAAGGATACCATCAAGATTGGAAAAGTTTAATTTTTAATTATGAGCGTAACGAAGTACGATCCTTCTTGATAAGTAATGCCATTTTCTGGTTAGATCAATATCATGCAGACGGTTTGCGTGTAGACGCTGTGGCATCTATGCTATTCTTAGACTATTCCAGAGAAGATGGCGAATGGGAACCTAATATTTATGGCGGACGTGAGAACCTAGCAGTTATAGACTTCTTAAAACAATTAAATGAAGAAGTATATGCATCTTTCCCAGATGTACAAACCATTGCAGAAGAGTCTACCGCATTCCCAATGGTATCTAAACCAACATTTTCAGGAGGCTTAGGCTTTGGTATGAAGTGGATGATGGGGTGGATGCACGATACTCTAGAATACTTTAAAAAAGACCCTGTTTATAGAAAATACCATCATAACGAGATTACTTTTAGTTTAGCTTATGCCTTTACAGAAAATTTTATGTTACCGCTGTCTCATGATGAAGTTGTTTACGGTAAAAATTCAATTTTAGGAAGAATGCCCGGAGATGAGTGGCAACGCTTTGCCAATTTAAGGCTATTGTATGGATATATGTTTACCCATCCCGGTACCAAGCTGTTATTTATGGGTGGCGAATTTGGTCAGTATAACGAATGGGATTTTCAAGGTAGTTTAGATTGGAACTTGCTAGATTTTAAACCACATAAAGACATGCAGAACTATTTTAAACACTTAAACGGATTATACAAGTCTACACCTGCACTATATGAAAAAGGCTTTGATCATGAAGGTTTTGAATGGATTAGCTACGGTGATCACGAAAATTGTGTAATCTCCTATATACGAAAAGGGTATAATGATGAAGACAATGTGGCTGTAGTTTGTAATTTAACGCCATCTGTTCGCAAAAGCTACAAGATTGGGGTTAATGCAAAAGGGAAGCTTATTGAAATTTTTAACAGCGATGCCAAAGCATTTGGTGGTAGTGGCGTTGCAAATGCAAAACAAATTACTATTAAAAAATCAGAATGGAATGGTAAAGCCTATTCAGCAGAAATAACTTTACCACCATTAGCTGTAACTGTTTTTAAATTTAAAGCTTAATATTTTTAAAGCAAGCCATAGTCAAAATAGAAAAAATTACGCCTGTGGCTTGTTGATTATTCTGACGCACAGTGTGTTGTGTTTTTAATTTTATTTTTTCCTTCTAAAATTGCTATCAATTTTATCTCTCATTTAGCTATAAATAGCATAAAAAAGTATGCATTTTGCGCGCAATTAGTAATTCCCTAAATTTTTATCAGTTTATTTAAGTTCTGTTCTCTTTTTTAATGATTTTTTTACTGAAATGAAACTTCATAAACACCTAAAATTTAGTACTTTCGTTGATTAATTTTAATACCAATACCATGATATTAAATACAGAATTAGAATATAAAGGGAATTTATTTCCTTCCAAAATAGTTAAATACGAAAAAAACCTTAACGTTCTCTCATTTACTGCCGAAAACGGTGTTGTTTTAGAAGTTACAGTACGTCGCGACAGTATTTTACGTTTTCGATTTACAACTACTGGTATTTTTGAAAATGATTTTTCTTATGCCATTACAAAATACTCTAGTAGAGGATATAACCATCTGGAGGTAACTGAAGATGACGATAGCTACATCATCACAACATCAAAGTTAATTTGTAAAATTTCAAAAACAGATCTAAGAGCTTCTATTTTTGATGCCAAAGACAATACTTTAATTTGCGAAGACGAACTTGGTTTCCATTGGGAAGAAAGCTATGAGTTTGGTGGCGATGTTGTAAAAATGTCTAAAACATCACAACCAGGAGAAAGTTTTTACGGTTTAGGTGATAAACCTGTAGATAATAACCTTAAAGGCAAGCGTTTTGAAAATTGGGTAACAGATTCTTATGCCTATGGAAGGGAAACAGATCCAATCTATAAGGCAATCCCGTTCTACACCGCATTACATCATTCAAAAGCTTACGGTGTATTTTTCGATAATACATTCCGTACGTTTTTCGACTTCTGTCACGAACGTAGAAATATTACAAGTTTTTGGGCTCATGGTGGGGAAATGAATTATTACTTTATTTATGGTCCTGAAATGTCTGAAGTTGTTGCTAACTATACAGATTTAACAGGAAAACCTCATGAAATGCCTGCTTTATGGGCTTTGGGTTATCACCAATGTAAATGGAGCTACTACCCGGAATCTAACGTAAAAGAAATTACTGCAAAGTTTAGGGAATTACAGATTCCATGTGACGCCATATACTTAGATATTGATTACATGGAAGGCTTTAGGTGTTTTACTTGGAGTAAGGAATATTTCCCAGATCCTAAACGCATGGTAAAAGAGCTGGCTGACGATGGTTTTAAAACTATTGTGATTATAGATCCGGGGATTAAGATAGATATGGATTACTCTGTGTTTAAAGAAGGCTTAGAAAACGATTATTTCTGTAAACGTGCTGATGGTCCGTACATGAAAGGAAAAGTATGGCCTGGTGAGTGTTATTTCCCAGATTTTACAAAACCAGAAGTAAGGGATTGGTGGTCTGATTTATTTAAGGAACTTATTGAAGATATAGGCGTAAAAGGTGTGTGGAATGATATGAACGAACCTGCTGTAATGGACGTTCCTGGAAAAACTTTTCCTAATGATGTAAGACACGATTACGATGGAAACCCTTGTAGCCATAGAAAAGCACACAATGTTTATGGTATGCAAATGGCACGAGCTACATACCAAGGCTTAAAAAAGTTTTCGTATCCTAAACGCCCTTTTGTAATTACTAGAGCGGCATACTCAGGAACCCAACGTTATACCTCAAGCTGGACAGGTGATAATATAGCAACATGGGATCATTTAAATATTGCGAACCTGCAAGCACAACGTATGGCCATGTCTGGATTCTCATTTGTAGGGTCTGATATTGGTGGTTTTGCAGAACAACCTAATGGGGAGCTTTATGCTCGTTGGATCCAGTTAGGGATTTTCCATCCATTCTGTAGAACACACTCTTCTGGAGACCATGGAGATCAAGAGCCTTGGGCTTTTGGAGAAACGATAACCAATGTAGTGCGTAAGTTTATAGAATTAAGATATCAGTTACTACCGTACTTGTATACAGCATTTTGGCGTTACGCCGAAGAAGGTATTCCTATCTTAAAATCGTTGGTACTTTACGATCAAGAAGATCCACAAACGCATTACAGAAATGATGAGTTTGTTTTTGGAGAGAAAATTTTGGTTTGTCCTGTAAATGGCCCTAATCAAAAAGGAAGACGTATGTATGTCCCAAGAGGTAATTGGTATAATTTCTGGACGGATGAATTAGTTACTGGTGGTCAAGAAATATGGGTAGATGCAGATTTAGACAGTATGCCTATTTTTGTAAAAAAAGGTGCTATTATTCCAAAATACCCGATACAACAATACGTAGGTGAGAAAACCATTGATGAATTACTTTTAGATGTGTACTACACCGAAGGTAAGGAAGAGTCTATGGTTTATGAAGATGCTGGCGACGGTTACGACTATATAAAGGGTAGATATAGCTTGCGCAGTTTTAAACTTCTTGGAAAGAAAAAAGAACTTATCATTCAGCAACACAAAACAGGTAAATTCACAACTACCTATAAAACCTTTAAATTAGACTTACACGGGCTACCGTTTAAGATTAAAAAGGTACAAGTGGATAATGAAGATATACCTTTAAAAGACTTAAAAATAAACGGTGACAACTCTTTAACCCTAACAAAGGAGTTTACGGAGTTACATATTGTTGGGTAAACATCTTGTGAATTAAAAAGCAAAAGCCTCCAATTAGGAGGCTTTTTTTATTAAAAAATGTGTTTTGTTTATTTTTTAGCCTTAGCAGCAACAGTTTTACTATCAATTGATTTACCCAAGTACACAAATTTGTAACCCTCACCAACGTTCTCAATCGCTTTATTATGGGAAGATATTACTTCAAGTACTCCTTTTTTATCTTTTACAAGAAGTGGTATCATATCTTCCTGTGCTTTAGTTATCTCTATGAGTTCTTCATAATGTGCTCTGCTGTTAATATCTGTTTCATGTATTTCAGGAAATTTTCGGGACACCTCGGTTAAAGAGCTAAAATCATCTGTTGGAGAAAATAAGGCTTCCTTTGGTATGCTGTCAGGATCATCAATTTCATCAGAAGTAATCAATCTAAAGTAACCACTCTCCCCAAACTGGCCCCTAAAACGGTTTATGGCGTAATTATTTATGTCTTTACTCCCTGTTAGTGCCATTAAAAAACCTACATCACTAAGCTCTATATTGTTGTTTAATTCTTCAGAATAAATATCAGTATTAATGGCATCTAAGCCTTGTTCTTGTGCTATTTGTATATTGGTTTGGTTGCTGTCTATAAGTACTACATGCCTTCCATTATTTTCTAAATAGTCGCCAATAAGTCTAGCAAACGGGGATGCACCAACTATTAAAATACCTTCAGAGCGCTTAAGGAACACACCAACTATTTTAGCAAAAAAACGAGCAGTAGTTGCATTTAACAATACGGTGCCAAGCACAATCATAAATACTAAAGGTGTAATATATTCAGCTCCTTGCACACCCTGTTTTATAAGCTTACTTCCAAATAAAGAAGCTATACCCGCAGCTACAATACCTCGCGGGCCAACCCAGCTAATAAAAAGTTTTTCATTAAATTTTAGCTTAGAGCCTTGTGTACTTGCAAAAACAGCTAATGGCCTTATTAAAAACACTACCAAGCCAAATAAAGCCGCTGTTTTCCATGTATACAGCAGTCGCATATCTTCTATATTGATATTAGCTGCTAAAAGGATAAATAAAATTGAAATAAGCAGTACACTCAACGATTCTTTAAAGTATAAGAGCTCCTTAATACTTTCTAATTTTCCATTACCCAATACCATACCCATTACAACTACGGCCAATAAGCCAGATTCGTGTGCAAAAATTTCAGACTCTACAAACACCAAAAGAACAGCAGATAAGGACACTACATTTAATAAATAGTGCGGAATGAGTTTCTTATTAACCGCAAAAGCCAGCGCATGTGCAAACGTAAAACCAAACGTTGTACCAAAAAGCAAAATTTTTCCAAATTCTATAAGTGCTGTTTTAGTAAAACCACTATCTCCTCCTACGCTAATAAACTCAAAAACTAAAACCGCAACTAATGCACCAATAGGATCTATCAAAATACCCTCCCATTTTAAAACCGTAGATATATCTTTTTTAAGAGGTATATTTCTAAGAATGGGGGTAATTACTGTTGGTCCTGTAACTATTATTAAACCCGAAAACAATAAGGACAACTCCCAACTTAAGTTAAAAATAAAGTAAGCTAAAGCACCTGCACCAAAAAAAGTAATGGCAGAGCCTAGAGTAATTAACTTCGTTATTACAGGCCCAACGTTTCGTATTTCAGAGCGTTTAAGTGTAAGCCCACCTTCAAAAAGAATGATACTAATGGCTAAAGACACAAAATAGTACAGGCCTTCTCCTGGAAACAGGCCCTTTTCCCCATTCCAAATAGGTTCTATCCATTTAGTACCATCTTCACTTAAAAACTCAGAGGCTATGGGGCCTACCAATAATCCTATCAAGATTAATGGAAGTATAGCAGGAATCTTAAGTTTCCAAGCTACCCATTGTGCCAAAATTCCAAGAATAATAATGCCCGCAAGTTCTAGCATAATATATTTGTTGGTTTCAATTTAAGTGAAAGCA
Source organism: Hyunsoonleella ulvae (assembly GCF_016827605.1). Classification (GTDB taxonomy): domain Bacteria; phylum Bacteroidota; class Bacteroidia; order Flavobacteriales; family Flavobacteriaceae; genus Jejuia; species Jejuia ulvae. Next base: position 1,150,197 of record NZ_JAEPJQ010000001.1, read on the forward strand.
CAAGATAATTCATATAATTGAAAAATCAATCTTTAAAAGTATAAGAATACACTTTTTTAAAAAAGGAGAGGTTTCTTAATAAATTCTTAAGTGTTTTTAACATTCTCATCTTATTTTGTAAATTCGTTCGCTATGACTTTATATCCCATAAATTCAGGAAATTTTAAATTAGACGGTGGTGCCATGTTTGGTGTGGTGCCAAAATCATTATGGAGCAGAACCAATCCTGCCGATGAAAAAAACATGATTGATCTTTGCGCAAGATGTTTGTTAATTGAAGAAGGTAATAGGCTGATTTTAATTGATACAGGTATGGGAAACAAACAATCAGACAAGTTTTTTGGATACTATTACATGTGGGGTAATGATAGCATTGACACATCTTTAAAGAAGCATGGCTTCCATAGAGACGATATTACAGATGTGTTTTTAACACATTTACATTTTGACCATTGTGGCGGAGCAATTCAATGGAATAAAGATAGAACGGGTTATGAATCTGCATTTAAAAACGCTTACTTTTGGAGCAATAAAAACCATTGGGAATGGGCAACCAACCCAAACGCCCGAGAAAAAGCTTCGTTTTTAAAGGAAAATATTTTACCCATTGAAGAAAGTGGTAGATTAAAATTTATTGATGTTCCTAATGGAGATTTACTTCAAAACTCTAGTTTGGGTTTTGATGTTTTTTTTGCTGATGGACATACAGATAAACAAATGATACCTATAATACATTATAAAGGCAAAACTATTTGTTTTATGGCAGACTTACTACCAACCGCAGGCCATACACCTTTACCTTATGTTATGGGTTACGATATGCGCCCTTTACAAACTTTAAATGAAAAAGAGAAGTTTTTAAATATGGCCGCAGATAATGGTTCTTATTTGTTTTTAGAGCATGATGCTCATAATGAGGTTGTAACTGTTAAACACTCAGATAAAGGCGTGCGACTAGAGAATATTTTATCTGCCAAAGACATTTTTAATTAAGAAAGACTAATTCAAATACATACATGAGAACATTTAAACAACTAATAGTAATAGTATTGGTTTCATCAATACTGTCAGGATGTGGAAGCACAGGAGCAATTCTATTAACTCCAGAAGAAAATATTGATACAATACCATTAAAAGTTTCTGATTTAACTAAAGCAGAAAAACAAAACTGGGGGCATTTAGATTTGTTAGTAGACACCATTCCTGGAATGAGTGTAGATAAAGCTTACACAGAAATTATAAAAAACAAGAAAGGTAAAAAAGTAATTGTTGCTGTTATAGATTCTGGAATTGATATTGACCACGAAGACTTAGATGACAATATTTGGACTAATAAAGATGAAAAGCCAGGAAACGGAAAAGACGATGATAACAATGGTTATATCGACGATGTTCATGGGTGGAATTTCTTAGGAGAAGGTTATAACGAACAATTAGAATATGTTAGGATTTTAGCTAGCGGAAACACCAATCATCCAGATTATGCTGCAGCAAAAGCTGAATATGATAAAGAATACTCTAAATGGACACAGCGAAAAACGCAATATGACCAAATTTATCAGCAATTTAAAAGTGCAGATGAAACACTTACGACACATTTTGGTAAAAAAGATTATACCCAAAAAGAGGTTGCTGGAATAAAAACAGAGGAACAAACATTAATGCAAGCAAAACAAATAGCACAATACATATATAGTAACGATGTAGATTCTATTGCAGATGCTGTTGAAGAAATTAAAGAAGCAGTAGAAAGCATTAACGATAGGTTAAACTACAATCTAAATAAAGAGTTTAAAGGTAGAGTTAATGGAGACGACCCCGAAAATATGGCGAATAAATTCTATGGCGATGGTAATGTTAAGCCTGTTAAAAAATCCGAAAGCCATGGTACCCATGTAGCTGGTATTATCGCAGCAGAACGCAATAATGGTCTAGGAGCCAACGGTGTAGCCAATAATGTAGAAATTATGAGCATAAGAACCGTACCCAATGGAGATGAATACGATAAAGATGTAGCTCTTGCCATTAGATATGCTGTAGACAATGGTGCCTCAATTATCAACGGAAGTTTTGGTAAAAGTTTCTCTCCTCATAGTGATTGGGTAAGAGATGCCATTGCTTATGCCTCTAAAAATGATGTGGTTTTTGTACATGCGGCAGGAAACGACAGTAAAAATGTTGATGTTGAACCTAACTTTCCTGATGATAACATCAACGGAGAAGAAATATCTAATACCTACATAAGGGTTGGTGCTTTAGCTCCTAAATATGGTTCTGGGTTATTGGCAGGGTTTTCCAACTACGGTAAAAACAATGTAGATGTATTTGCTCCTGGAGCGCAAGTATATTCTACAACTCCAGAAAATGAGTACGATACAAAGGGAGGAACATCAATGGCAGCGCCTGCAGTGGCTGGTGTTGCAGCATTAATTCGCTCTTATTACCCAAATTTATCGGCTGCTCAGGTAAAACAAATTATTATGGACTCTGGTTTAGAAATTAAAACCAAGGTGATTGTTGGAGGTAATGCCAGCGATATACAACCTTATAAGGATATTGTAAAATCTGGTAAAATTGTAAATGCCTATAATGCCTTAATTATGGCATCTAAAATGGCAAATTAAAATTTATAAATTGTTTAGGCTGCTTAGAATGCTTTTCAAGCAGCCTTTTTTTATTAAGTATACTATGAAAAGAATTTCTGTTTACTCACTTGTTTTTTTAATAACTATAGCGTGTTCTGGTGCTAAAAATGTGGTTAAAACACCTAGTACCCCTGAAACGCCTCAAGCCATTGCACCATCATACAGTTCATCCACCTCTAACTACTGGCAACAACATGTAGATTATAAAATGGAAATAGATATGGATGTGGACACCTATCAATACAAAGGGAAACAGGAATTAGTATATACAAATAACTCCCCAGGCATACTTAATAAAGTCTTCTACCACCTCTATTTCAATGCCTTTCAACCAGGGAGCGAAATGGACGTGCGCTCCAGAACCATAGCAGATCCAGATTCGCGAGTAGGCGACCGCATAAGCAAATTAAAGCCCAATGAAATTGGTTACATACATGTAAATAGCTTAAAACAAAATGGAAAATCCCTAAACTTTGAAACTGTTGGAACAATACTAGAGGTAAATTTGGCATCGCCAATACATCCCGGAGAAAGTGTAACCTTTAATATGGATTTTGATGCACAAGTACCCGTACAAATTCGCCGTTCTGGAAGAAATAACAAAGAAGGGGTTGCGCTCTCTATGACGCAATGGTATCCCAAATTAGCAGAATACGATTTTGAAGGTTGGCATGCCGATCCTTATATAGGACGTGAATTTCATGGTGTTTGGGGTAATTTTGATGTGAAGTTAACTATTAACAAAAACTATGTAGTTGGGGGCACAGGTTATTTACAAGAAGAAAAAGATTTAGGCACAAAAAAGATGCTTCATTTTAAAGCACCTAATGTGCATGATTTTACTTGGGCTGCAGACCCCGATTATATTCATGATACAATGCAGGTTCCCAATGGCCCTCTTTTAAACTTCTATTATAAAAGCACTTTAGATAAGGACAAGTTAGAGAATTGGAAAAAACTACAACCTAAAACTGTTGAGCTAATGCAGTACTTTAGTCAACACATTGGTAAGTACCCTTATAAACAATATTCTGTAATTCAAGGAGGAGATGGCGGTATGGAATACGCTATGTGTACATTAATTACTGCAAATAGAAAATTTGGAAGTTTAGTGGGTGTTACCGCTCATGAAATGGCACATACTTGGTTTCAGTTTTTATTGGCCACTAACGAAGCTAAGCACGAATGGGTAGACGAAGGTTTTACCTGCTATATAAGCGATTGGGCTATGAACGATATTTTTAATAGAAACAACCCAAACCCAACAGCAAGAGCCTACGAAAGTTACAAATACCTAGCTACATCGGGCAAAGAACAGCCATTAACCACACATGCCGATAGATACAAGTACAATCAAGCTTATGGTATTTCTGCCTATAATAAGGGGGAAGTATTTTTAGCGCAATTAGGTTATGTTATTGGTAACGACAACCTCAAAAAAACAATAAAACAGTTCTTTAAAGACTGGGCTTTTAAACACCCAACACCTAATGATTTTATCCGTATTGCCGAAAAAGTATCTGGTTTAGAATTAGATTGGTACTTAATTGATTTTGCGCAAACTACAAATACTATTGATTACGCTGTTACATCTGTAGAAAATAATAGCATTACCCTAGAGCGCAAAGCATTGATGCCAATGCCTATTGATTTAAAGGTTGTGTATGAAGATAACTCCACCGAAAACTTTTATATCCCTTTACAAATGATGAGAGGAGAAAAACCAACCTCAGCAACGATAATAAAAGATTGGGCTTGGGCGTATCCAACGTATACGTTTAAAACCTCAAAACCTGTAAAATCGGTAGAGATAGACCCTAGTAAGCTTATGGCTGATGTAAACGATACCAACAACACTTGGGCTAAAGACAAATAGGAGCATGTATTTTTTTAATATTTAAGTTGTTCGTTACTTACTTAGTAATGGAAAACACAAGCGCTTATATCTTGATTTCATTACCTTTAACCCCAAAATACAAGGCTCTTGAAATTTACCTATTCAAAACAAGAAAAACTAAAAAGCAAAAAACTTATAGAGCAGTTGTTTGCTGAAGGGCAATCGGTATCAGCCTTTCCGCTTCGTCTTGTATATTTAGGCACTACTTTTGATGATGCTGTGATAGCAAAAACAGGGGTTTCAGTATCTAAACGCCATTTTAAAAAAGCAGTAGATAGAAATCGTATAAAACGCTTGTTAAGAGAAGCTTATCGGCTTAACAAAGCCTCTTTTTTTAACAATTTATCAACGCAATATGCGTTTATGATTCTGTATATTGGCAAAGAGAAGCCTACTTATACCCAAGTTGAAAACAGTATGAAACGTTTATTTGATAAATTTTTAAACAATGTTTCATAAACCTAAATATACTCGCTTATGAAATTCTTTCTTTACGCATTAATTACCGCCTTACCATTGATGTGCTCGTCTCCTAAAGTAGAATCTCCCATATATGAAGAGTCTGCGGAATTAGACTTTAATTATAGTGATAGCGAAGTATTGAGCTCTTCAATATTCAAATCTTACGGTGTTCCGATTCCAGAGGATAAAGTGGAACAAAAAGTTATAAAGACTGCTTATCTAAAATTTGAAACCCAAGATTTAGAACAAAGCCACAGTCAAATTCTAAAAGCAATAAAAGCTAGTAAAGGTTTTATTCAAGATGATAATTCTAATAAATCATATAACACTCTCACCAGACATTTAATTATTAGAATTCCATCCTCAAACTTTCAAACAGCCATAGATTCTATAAGTAAAAATGTATCTTTTTTTGATAGTAAGCGTATTTCAGCAAAAGACGTTACCGAAGAATTTATAGATTTAGAAGCAAGATTAAAAGCCAAACAAACTCTAGAAAAACGATATTTAGAGCTTTTAAATAAAGCCAAAAATGTAAAAGAAATATTAGAAATAGAACGAGAACTCTCAGATATTAGGGAGGAAATAGAGGCGAAACAAGGTCGTTTAAAATATCTTCAAAATAAAGTGTCCTTGAGCACTATTGATATTGAATTTTACAAATTATCATCAGAAGCTCCTATAGCAAAAAGTTATGGAACTAAAATGTGGAATGCCATTAAAGGTGGTGCTGATGGAATATCTATATTCTTTTTAGGAATACTCTATATTTGGCCACTAATAATTATTATAATTATTGGTATATTTTTGTTAAGACGATGGATGAAAAAAAGAAAAAATAAATGAAAAATATGTTTAAAAAGAAAGTAATAATACCAGCATTTTTATGCATAGTTTTTATAAGCACAACAGCTTTTAAAAACGATTTTTTTGAAATAGCCAAGCAAATAGAAATTTTTACAACGCTATACAAAGAAATTAACATGAATTATGTAGATGAGACCAACCCTGCAGACTTGATGGATACTGCTATAAAAAGCATGTTAGACGATTTAGATCCCTACACACGCTTTATGAACGAACAAGATGTAGAAGCCGCTAGGATAAACAACACAGGAGATTATACAGGTATTGGAGCTCGTGTAAAAACACTAAAAGATAAACTTGTTATAGTAGAACCATACAAAGATTATCCAGCAGACAAGGCAGGATTAAAAGCAGGAGATGAAATTATTAAAGTAGGAGATATTACTGTTTCAGATTATAAGGACGATTCTGGTAACCTACTACAGGGAGCTTCAGGAAGTATGGTAGAAGTTACTTTTAAGAGAAATAACCAAACCAAAACTGCAACTATAGAACGTGCAGAAGTAGAAATAAAAGCAGTACCCCATTACTCCTTGGTAGATAAAAAAACGGGGTACGTTGTTTTAAGCAAATTTAATAGAAAAGCCTCTGCAGAAACCAGCTATGCAGTAAGAGATTTAAAAGCTCAAGGTGCTGAGCGTATTATTTTAGACTTAAGAGGAAACCCTGGAGGATTATTAAACGAAGCTGTAAACATTGTAAACTTATTTGTGCCCAAAGGACAATTGGTAGTAACCACAAAATCTAAAGTAAAAAAGTACAACAAACAGTACTTTACAAGTAGAGCACCTTTAGATACTGAAATACCTCTAGTGGTATTAATTGATGGTTCCAGTGCTTCAGCAAGTGAAATAGTTTCTGGGACTTTACAGGATTTAGACCGCGCTGTGATTGTAGGAAACAGAAGTTTTGGTAAAGGCTTGGTACAGCGCCCTAAACGATTAACATATGGTACACAAGTAAAAATTACTATTTCAAGATATTATACACCATCAGGAAGGTGTATTCAGTCCTTAGATTATTGGAATAGAAATGAAAATGGAGAAGCCGTACGTGTAAAACAAGAAAACTATAACGAATTTAAGACCAAAAATGGCCGTAAAGTATTTGATGGTGGAGGTATTTTTCCGGATGTGGCCATCGACAAAATTAAAAACACAACAATTACCAAAGCCATCTTAAGCAGTGGTTTAATTTTTGATTTTGCTACAGACTACTATTATAAACACCCATCTTTAAGCATAGATAACTTTAAATTAACTGATACCGATTTTAATGATTTTAAAACATTCTTAAAGAAGAACAATTTTTCGTTTACCACAGATACCGAAAAGGCGCTTTATAAAGCATATGAAACCTCAATTAATGAAAATTTAAATGACGCTATTAAACCCAGTTATGAAGCACTTATTTCAACCCTAAGAACATCAAAAGATGAAGCTATAAACGAACATAAAAGTTTTATTTTAAAATCCCTTACAGAGGAAATTGTTAAACGCTATGCATACCGTGAAGGTTTGTATGAATATTATAAGAATAATGATGCGCATATTCAAAAAAGTGTGCAAATCCTCGGTAATACCATGACATACATGGATTATTTAAGGTAGATTTTTAAAAAATACTATCTTTATCCATCAATAGCTCCCCAGAATGCATAGACCGCTTGTAATCATATTGTTATGCTTTCAAATGAGTATTGCTTTTTCTCAAATGCAATATACTCATGATGTATATTTTAATACAGATGAATACATAGTGCCTAAAACCGAAGAAAATAGGTTACTCCTTTTTATTTCCAAACTTCAAGATATAAAGATAGAATCTATCACTATTTATGGCTTTTGCGATGATGTGGGTGCCGATTCTTATAATATGGTATTATCACAACAACGTGCAGATGCCATAAAAACTATTTTTGCAAATAACGAAATAAGCGAATCCCTTATTAGTAATGTTGATGGCAAAGGCGAAATATTACTAAAAATTGTTAATGAAAGCGATATTTTAAAAATAAGAGGACTTAATAGAAAGGTAGAAATAATTGTTACAGAAAAAACTAAAGCACCAGAGGTTACAAAAGAAGAGCATACTGCTGAAAATCCTACAGTTGCAGAACAAATAAAAGGGTCTTTAGAAGTAGGCGATAAAATAGTTTTTAAAAACATTCTCTTTAAAACGGGTTATAGCACTGTAGTTTCAAAGTCTAAAAAAACCCTAGAAGATATTGCCAAAGCCTTAGTAGAGCGTGAAGATATTTATTTTACCATTCAAGGCCATGTATGTTGCACTAAATACACCCGGGATGCTGTTGATAAGAAAACTAAAAAACGTAATTTATCAGTAGCACGTGCTAAATATGTTTACGATTATTTTGCTAAAAAAGGCGTTGATAAGAGACGTATGCGTTACATAGGTTTGCGAAGAAAATTTCCTTTAGGTGGCGATCCAGAATTTGATAGGCGTGTTGAAATTGTAATTACCTACATAGGAAATAACACGAAGTAAATAAGAATGTCTCTCAAATTATACCTTCTATCTTTTTTTGTTGCTCTTCTCTTTTTTAAAACAGGTTTTTCCCAAACTTTTGTTCCAGACAATAATTTTGAGCAAGCCTTGATTGATCTGGGTTTAGATACAGCACCCTTAGACGATTTTGTTCCCACAACTAATATAGTTGGTGTTACTAGCTTAACTATAGATAACAGAGGTATTCAAGATTTAACAGGTATTGAGGACTTTTCTGCACTTACCCAATTATTCGTTCAAAATAATTTACTAACTACCATAGATATCAGTACCAACACAAATCTTCAAATTTTATGGTGTTTTAATAATGCACTACCTAATTTAAATGTAAGCAATAATCAAAATTTAATATCGTTACGATGTGACGGGAACGGTGTTTCAACATTAGATTTATCTAACAACCCAGAGCTAAATGTATTAACCTGCGAAAATAACACCATTCAAAATTTAGATGTATCAATAAATACAAAATTGAATCGATTGGTTTGTGGCAATAACCTTTTAACAAATTTAAACCTCTCTAATAATCCCGAAATTTCACAACTAGATTGTAGTAACAACCAAATTAGCAATCTTGATATGTCTAATAATACATCCATAACACTTTTAAATTGCGCTAATAACAGTATTAACGAACTAGATACTTCATTACAAAACCAACTTATTGAGCTAGATTGTAGCAACAACCAGTTATGTTATTTAAATGTAAATAATGGTAATAACCAAAATGTTACGTCAATGAATTTTGATGGCAATACAGATTTAACATGTGTTATAGTAGATAATGTATTGGACGATCGTCCCTCTTGGGTTCCACTAAATTATCAACATTATGTAGTATCCATAAACGCCTGTAATGAAAAGGTGCCTGTAGATATTTTAGATACTTATATAGGTACATCCTTTACCTTACCGCCATTAAACAATGGTGCATATTATACTGGAACTTTTGGTAGTGGTAGCGTTTTAAATGAAGGAGATGTGATAACCCAAACACAAACTATTTACATCTACAACGAAAATAATTGTTTTAATAACCAAAGTAATTTTAGTATTGTAATATCAAATAAACCCTATCTTATTCCAAAATATTTTACACCTAATAATGATGGTATAAATGATGTTTGGAAAGTTGTAGACCCCAACAATAACGTTAATAGTATATCTATTTTTAACAGACATGGACAACTTTTAAAGTTTTTACCATCTAAAGCTCTGAGTTGGAATGGTACATTCAACGGAAAACTTTTACCTAGCGATAGTTATTGGTACGAAATCGTACTAAACAATAGGGAAGTGGTACGAGGCTATTTTGCCTTAAAACGTTAATTACTCTTTTATCATAGCAATATGTGGAATACCATCCTCTAGATACTCCTCTCCTATTTGCTTAAATCCTAAATTATTATAAAAATGCTCTAAATGCGATTGGGCAGAGATCTTTAATTTAGTTTCATTGAAGTGTAACTTAATTGCTTTAATAGAAGCTTCCATAATACTGTATCCATAGTTATGGGCTCTTTCACTTTGCTTTACCACTACTCTACCAATACTGGCTTTATCAAAATAATTTCCTGGTTTAAAAATACGCGTATAAGCTACTAATGTTTCATCTTTAAAACCTAAAACATGCAGTGCTTTTTCGTCATTACCATCCATATCTTGATAGACACAATCCTGTTCAACAACAAATACCTCTGTACGTAATTGTAAAACGTTATATAATTCGTGTAAGGTTAATTCATTAAAAGTTTTTACAGTAATCTTCACTTAAAATTCATTTAAAAAGCTGCTACCACAACACCTAGCGCAACTATCTGCTATAATTATTTCTTAATCCTGTACTATTACTTCTTTTGCATCATCCTTGCCATACTCTGGTTGAATATTTACATGATTAATATCGTATTTATGTAATACCAGGGTTTCAATATCCTTTAAAATAGCATCAAATTTAGATAAGGTAATATCCTCATTAAAATCAATATGTGCCTCTAAATGAATTTCATCTTCATTAAGTTGCCATACATGCACATGATGTGTGTTTTTTACAGACTCAAAAGCATTAATCTCATCAACAATATGTTGTACGGGAATATGGTCTGGAGTAAATAACATCAATACTTTTGTTGAATTTTTTAATAAATCCCACCCCATCCAAATTAAGTATAATGCAATAGCAAAAGTTAATACACTATCTACCCAAAAAACTTCAAAAAACTTCATTAATAAACCACCAAGCAACACTGCAACACTTGCCATCATATCAGTTAATAAGTGTATGTAAACACTTTTCATATTCATGTTAGCATTAGCATCTTTCTTAAGCAATAACACACTAAATCCATTACCCAGAATAGCAATAACAGATAACCATATTACCAAGTTAGATGCAATACTTTGTGGGTTTTTAAAACGTTCTACAGCTTCAACAATCAATAAAATAGCAACTATTATTAAAGTAGCAGCATTGATAAAGGCTGCTAAAATTTCAGCCCGCTTATAACCAAACGTCTTTTTACTGGAAGCTTTTCTTCTAGCAAGTCGGTTAGCTATATAGCTAATAACAAGCGATAAAACATCACTAAAATTGTGTAAAGCATCACTTAATAATGATAAACTACCTGATATAATACCACCAATAACTTGAGCTATGGTAATAACAATATTAAGTAAAATAGAAATAAATAGATTACGACCCTTTAAGTCGCCATGATGGTGGTGCGTGTGATTATGATCATGCGAATGGCCCATCTTCTATATCTAGTAAAAATGAATTAACAAGATAACGGAATTTTATCTATTCGGTTTTGGTGTCTCCCGCCTTCAAAATTGGTATTTAAAAACGTTTCTACCATTTGTATAGCTTGCGGTATAGCAGTAAAACGTGCCGGAATACATAATACATTTGCATTGTTATGTTGTCGTATTAATTCCACAATTTCTTTGGTCCAACATAAACCAGCTCTAATTTCTTGATATTTATTAGCAGTCATAGCTACACCATTGGCACTACCACAAATTAAAATACCAAAATCAGCATCTTTGTCTACTATTGTTTTTGCAACAGGGTGTACAAAATCTGGATAATCTACACTGTCATGAACATCGGTGCCATAATTATTAACAGTATGTCCTTTACTTTCTAGATACGTTTTAATGGCAAATTTATAATCTGTACCTGCGTGATCGTTTCCTATTGAAATTGTCATGATAGTATTAAATAAGTAGTTTTACACCACAAAGTTACTAAATCCTAATACTGTTAACTAGATATTTAATGACTTGTTAATATCTCTTGATGAAATTTGATAAAAATAAGTTGTAAAATTCCTTAAAAATTACAATCCATAACATTTACATAACATACAAATTAGTTTATGTAAATTTTTGGTTAAGTTATCAGCACCTTAAGGTATAGTTTTAAGCTATGTTAACAACCAGAAATAGTAAACATTTTTTGTTAGTAGTAGTTTTTCACAATTGTTAATAGTAAAATGAAATTGACTAAATTTTAAGATATTACATTTTTAAAAGCTGTTAATTTCCTATCAACAAAAATCAATAAGATATATTTCAAAATAATACCTAAAAAAGTTATACCGTTATTAACACACTATTATAATCATCATTTATTTTTTTAAATTTTAAAAAGAAAATATTAATATGATATATAATGTGGATAAGTAAATAATGTATGGTAAAACGAGTTTAAACTTAAAAAAACATCCATTTAATATTAAAACCGTAGTTTTGTGAAAACTTGATATCTTCACTATGCTTTATTATCAAGTTTTTTAGAACGAATTCCTGACACTTTTAGGAAATGAAATGATTACAAAAATTTAAATGGCAAAACGAAAAAAGAGAAAAAGATCAAATACTAAAATATCGAATCTTACAAATACAATTTTAAGTATACTTAAAAAGGACAGAAACCAAGCCTTTAACTACAAACAAATAGCTGCAAAACTTGGTGTAAATGATGCCAGTAGCCGCAACCAAATTATAAAAACTTTAGCTAAACTTGCTGCAAAACAAGAGATAGAACAAGTAGATCGTGGTAAGTTCAAGGCAATTATTAATGCAGAATATCATACAGGTATTTTAGATATGTCTGGTAAAGGAACAGGTTATATTATCTGTGACGATTTTGATGAAGATGTATTTATAGCATCTAATAATATTAATAAAGCATTAGATGGTGATGAAGTAGAATTTTATGCCTACAAGAGACGTAAACGAGGAAAAATAGAAGGAGAGATTACCAACATTATAAAACGTGCTAAATCAGAGTATGTAGGGGTAATCCAAATTCAAAAGAATAGTAATTATGCGTTTGTAGTACCCGATAGCGGAAAAATGTACAAAGATATTTTTGTACCTATCAATAAAACTTTAAAAGCAGAAGATGGTGATAAAGTATTAGTATCACTTGAAGATTGGCCAGATAATGCTGACTCACCTTATGGTAAAGTAATTAAGATTCTTGGAAAACCAGGAGAGCACAGTACCGAAATTCATGCTATTTTGGCAGAATATGGTTTACCACACGAATTTCCTCATGACGTTGAAGCATTTGCAAACGAATTAGATACATCTATTACCGAAGTTGAAATAGCTAAGCGTAGAGATATGCGTAAAGATTTAACCTTTACCATAGATCCTAAAGATGCTAAGGATTTTGATGATGCGCTTTCTTTTGAAGTATTAGATAATGGTTTATACGAAATAGGTATTCACATAGCAGATGTGTCCCACTATCTAAAAGAAGGCACTCCCCTAGATGATGAAGCTTACGAGCGTGCTACCTCTATTTATTTAGTAGATCGTGTGGTACCAATGTTACCGGAAGTATTATCAAATAATGCCTGCTCGTTGAGACCTCATGAAGAGAAATATACTTTTTCTGCAGTGTTTCAAATGAATGACAAGGCCGAAATAAAAAATGAATGGTTTGGTAGAACAGTAACCTATAGTGATGCACGTTATGCTTACGAAGAAGCGCAAGCTATAATAGAAAATAATTCAGGTGTCACGTTGAGCGCAGTCGAAACGTCTCAAATCAGCACCGAAATACCCGAAGGCGTATCACTTACCGGAAATACTTATAAAACAAAATATGAGTTAGCCAAAGCTATTCTTACCCTTGACAAACTCGCTAAAATCATGCGTAAAAAACGTATGAGTTCTGGTGCTATTTCTTTTGATAAAGTAGAGGTAAAATTTAATTTAGATGAAGCTAATAATCCAGAAGGTGTTTACTTTAAAACCAGTAAAGATGCCAATAAATTGATTGAAGAATTCATGTTACTGGCCAATAGAAAAGTATCAGAATTTATAGGCAAACAATCGCCTAAAAAAACATTTGTATATCGTGTACATGACGAACCAGATGAAAGTAAATTAGCTGCATTAAAAAATGTAGTAAGTAGATTTGGGTATAAGTTAAACTTCAAGGATAGAAAGTCCACTACAGCCTCTTTAAATAATCTTTTAAAAGATGTTGTTGGTAAAAAAGAACAAAATTTAGTAGATACCTTGGCGATACGCAGTATGAGTAAAGCTGAATATACTACGCATAATATTGGGCATTATGGGTTGGCTTTTAATTATTACAGTCACTTTACCTCTCCTATCCGTAGATATCCAGATGTGATGGCGCATCGTTTGTTACAGCATTATTTGGATGGTGGTAAATCTGCTAACGAAGCAGAATACGAAGAAAAATGCAAACATTCTAGTAATATGGAAATGCTAGCTACCAAAGCAGAACGCGATTCTATTAAATACATGCAAATACGCTTTATGGAAGACCATAAAGATGAGGAATTTGTAGGTGTAATTTCTGGTGTTACCGATTGGGGTATTTATGTAGAAATTATCCAAAATAAGTGCGAGGGCATGGTAAGTGTAAGGGATATGACAGACGACCATTATGCATTTGATCAAGACCTATATGCCATGGTGGGGCGCAAAACAGGAACAAGCTATCAATTAGGAGAAGAGGTTATTGTAAAAGTTAAAAACACCGATTTAATAAAAAAGCATTTGGATTTTTATTTAGTGGGAAAGGTTGAATAATATTAACAACTAGTTTTTATCGATTTATGGTAAAAATGACTTTTAAAATTCTTGGTTGTAAAATATTCTGATGGTGTTTGTTGTGTTAAGGATTTAAACTCTCTTATAAAATGGCTTTGATCAAAGTATCCATTTTCTAAAACGGTATTCAAATAATCTGGATTTTTATCAAGAAGAAGTTGTTTAATAACATTTTGAAATCGTGTTATCTTTTGAAACTCTTTTGCAGTTATTCCAAATTGTTTTTTAAAACCTCTTTCAAATTGACGAAGACTTAAATTGGCCTTTTTAGAAATAGTTTCGATGGTATTGCTATTAAAATTATAATACAACTCATCAATTATAGCATCCCATTTATCATTTTCTTTTTTATGGTACGTATTAAAAACATCAATCAAAAACAATTCTATCTCCTTAATTTTAGACTGAGGATTTACACAGGTTTCAAGCTTATTTAACAATTGATCTCCTTTCTGTTTCCATAAAGTCTGCACAGAATAATAACTATCATTAAGTTCAGAAAACGGTAAAGAACAAAAATGTCTAAAGGCACCACTTTTAAAACGCACGGAGATAAATGATACGTTTTTCTCCTTATCAAACATAAACATTTTTCGTGGGCACACACTATGTGCTTTAGGAAGCCTTTTATTGTTTACAGATAGTGGTGTATCCAAATAAAAAACCAGTTCTAAACCTGTTCCTGGCATAACCTCAGGAAGCTCAAAATAATTAGGACTCTTTTTTTCAAAAAAGTAAAACCTGTCAATATATTTTGATAGAAAAGAAGTGGGTTTGTACGATTCGTTTTTAAACATCAAATGTTTCTATGGAAGGCGCTTCAGTTAATAATGGCGTTATAGATGCTATAAAGGTATTAAAATGATCGGAAGTGTTATGCTTTTCCAAATCGTCTTCACTTTTGTATGCTTCGTAGAAAAAGAATTCATTTTCATTCTGTAAACCTCTAGATATTTTATAAGTTATGCATCCAGGTTCTAAACTACTTTTAGCTACCATAACTTCAGCTACTTTTAAAAATTCTGCAATGGCACTATCTTGTATGTTTGCTTGTACTACTACTTTTTTCATTTTGTATAATTTTTATAGGACAAAAATGAAAAAGAAGAAGTTAATAGGATTGTAAAAAAGCGACAATAATACATATAAGTATTATGTTTCTTATTATTGTTTTAGTTGTTTCAATCTTAATTTACCAACTTCAAGCCCTAAGGCAATTGCAATTAGAAATTGTACTATTATTAAAATTGTCTTATTAGAAAAAGGTTGTTGTTCTGCGATGAGTTTTGCTTTATTTGCTTTATCTAACGCTTCTAAAAATTTAGTTGCCGGTTCGCATAATTCATCTGCTTCTTTATTTTCGTAATCAGCCGAATTACCACATAATAACATCTTAAAGTTGTCCCAATCTGCTATTTCGGTATCAATTGGTCTCCAACGATACTGGGAAACAAAATGTGCTATTCTGCAAGTATTAGAGCATTTTTCATTTACTCTACATAGTTCGGGGTCTTTATTTGTCTGATCCAAAGCTACATCCCACCATACACCACAATCATCCATTCTATATTCTATTCGTTGCATCATATATCCAAATGTTTCTTTAGCATCGTTAACTAATTCAAGAGACCTAGTTTTTCTGGTATCAGCAGCAATCTGTGAAAGAGCAGCCAAAACACCAATAAAACCAATAACAACCAAAAAGTATTCTAGATATTTTAAAATAAACTTAGGTATTAATTGATGGAATATCCACGCAAATCCTGCAACTACAACAAAAATTAAGCATGCTAATAGTATTGTCATTTCTATTATTATTTATAAGTTATTTAGTTTTGATCTTTAATTCATACAAATAACAGGACCAAACAGAATTTTAAATGTTTATTCTGGTTTAAACATTTAGCCTTTCAATTTTGTTTTCAAATAGCCAAAAGCAGTATCAATATCCTCAAATACATCTTCTTTAGGTACTAAATCAGGAATAATATCTACAGCTAACAACATATCTTTAGGTTGCTCCTTAAGCCCTACAAGAAGCACTTCAATACCTTCGTTACGTAAATCAAAAATGGTATCTTCTAAAGCATATAAACCAGATTGATCCATATAAGGCACACGATCCATTCTTAGAATTACCGCTTTTATTTCCTCTGGTAAGGCTTTAATTTGGTCTTTAAAGTAAGAAGTAAATCCGAAGAATAAAGCACCATATAAATGTTTGATGATTACTTTATTTTTGTACTTCTCGTAGAATTCAATTTCATCTTGCCATGGTTTGTTACCATCTATATCAGCTACTGCGCCAACTTCCAAACCTTGTTCGCTAATATCTCCTGACTTTTTCATAAATAACAAACAAGCTAAAGCAATCCCAATACCAACAGCATGAATTAAACTTCCAAAGGTAGTTACCGATAATACCAAAATTAATACGACAGCATCAGCTCTTGGCACCTTCAATAAATGTTTCAGGCCTTTAAAATCCACAATTTTAAATCCGATAGGAATTAGTAAACCAGCTAATACACAAAGTGGAATATGAGCTGCCAATTGTCCTAAACCAAGCAATACCGCCAATAGAAAAATACCATGAAAGATTCCCGATAAACGTGTCTTACCTCCTGCATTAATATTTACCACGGTGCCTTTTGTAGCACCAGCTCCAGGTATGCCTCCAATAGCAGCAGCAAGCATATTGCCAATACCTTGTCCAATTAATTCACGATTACTATTATGTTTGGTTTTCGTCATATTATCTGCAATCACAGAAGTTAAAAGGGAATCAATACTTCCTAAAACAGCAAGCACCAAACCATATTCAATAATTTTTGGATAATAACTAGCGTCAACGTCAAGTATACCCCCTAATTGAAACGAGGGTAATCCAGAGGGTATCTCACCAATTAGAGGCACATCCATCTTAAAATAATAGGCAACTAACGTTGCTACAATCAAAGCCACTAAAGCGCTAGGAATGGCCTTAGTAATTTTTGGAAACACAAAATAGATAAGTATGGTAATACCTCCTAATAGTAGTGCATTGAGATTTGCTTCAGAAAACAATCTTGGAAAATCTTGAATAACCGCCCAAGTAGATTTTGCAGAATCTAGGCCTACAAAAGGAAACAACTGTAGAATGACAATAATTAATCCTACACCGCTCATAAAACCTGATATTACAGGATACGGAAAATATTTTACATAACCAGCAATATTCAAAAAACCAAAAATAACTTGAAACAAGCCTCCTAACAAAAAAGTGAGTAAAATGATACTCATACCATTTTCAAGACTGCCACTTAGTTGTATAGCTGTAACCACCAAGGCTGCAGAAACCACAGTCATAGGACCTGTGGGACCACTAGCTTGGGTCTCGGTACCACCAAACAAAGCAGCAAAAATACCAACAGCAATCGCTCCATATAATCCAGCTGTAGCGCCCATACCAGATTGTACACCAAAAGCCAATGCCAATGGCAGTGCAACAACCCCAGCAACTAAACCACCAGTAAAATCGCCTTTTAAATTTTTAATATTGTAGAATTTTGATAGCATAGGTTTCATTTTATGAGATGCCCACGAAGTTAGTCCAAAAAAATTTTAAAATCAATCTCACTAAAATTGTTGGTCAATTATTTTTATCTTCGGTTTAATTCAAAAACAGACTTATGGTACTTACAACCACAAATTCCATAGAAAAGCATCCCATAGAAGATTATTTAGGTATTGTTACAGGTGTTTCAAGTAATTTGAAGAAAAAATATTCCTTTAAAACAGAGAAAAACCTAGAAATAACCTCAACACTAATAGAGGAGGCTAAGGAAGAAGCGTTTCAAAATTTAAAAGCAAATGCACAGAAACTTGGCGCCAATGCAATAGTGGGTATTACCATAGATTTTGAAACCTCATCAGGAATGTGCTTTTTTGTTTCCATAACCGGTACAGCTGTAAAAGTTGCAGTGTAAATGTTTATGTTTTCTTAAATTGAAAGAAGGCAGGAATAATTATTGGTAATTTTACGTTATAAATTGAAATTTAAAAAATTGATCATAATGAAATATGTTGCGTCCTTATTGATATGCTTAATATCTTATACCGCTTTAGCCCAAAAAGAAATAGAAAAAACCGTTGGAGAATTTACCGAACTTAAAGTATATGATTTAATAAATGTTGAACTTATTAAATCTGATGAAGACAAGGTTGTAATTACTGGAAAAAATAAAAACGATGTTATTGTAAATAATAAAAACGGTACGCTTAAAATAAAAATGAAGCTTGAAGAAGCTTTTGATGGTGCCAACACTAACGTTAAGCTATATTATACCAGCATTGATGCTATTGATGCCAATGAAGGTGCAACGATAAGTTCTGCAGACACTATTGAACAGTTCGAAATAGATTTAACAGCACAAGAAGGAGGAAAAATTCAAGTAAAAATAGATGTTAAATATCTAAATGTAAGAGCAGTTACTGGGGCTAATATTGAAGCTTCAGGAAAAGCAAAATATCAAGATATATCCATTTACACAGGAGGCAATTATAACGGAGAAGATTTAAAAACAGAATTTACCGAAGTCTCAATTAGGGCTGCAGGTGAAGCCTATATACATGCTACAAAAAAAGTAACGGCAAAAGTACGAGCAGGAGGCGATATATTTATTTATGGCAACCCAGAAGAGATAAATGAAAGCAGAGTGCTAGGAGGAAGAATTAAAAGAATGGATTAAATTGCTGTATAGGTTGTTGCTCATATAACAATTCTTACCATCACTAACCATACATAGTTGTTTATAACCCTTGTTTTTACTACCTTGGGTACTAAACAATTATATATACATGTGAAAAACACCTACTATTTTTTCCTGTTTTTAATATTTGGTTGCTTCATAAAACTTGCAGCACAAGAGAGACCTCCTATTAATATTTTTACCCATAAAGATTACGATGCAGCGTCTCAAAATTGGTCTATTTCCCAAGCAGAAAATCGTCATATATATGTGGCGAATAACAAAGGTCTATTAGAATTTAATGGTGCTAAATGGAATGTATACGAGTCTCCAAATGAAACAATTATACGTACAGTACTAGCTTTAGATAGTTTAATTTATACAGGAAGCTATCATGATTTTGGATACTGGAAAAGGGATAATTACGGACAATTAAATTACACATCCCTTTCAGAAGCACTTAAGGTGGAGTTTCTTGAAGATGAAGAATTTTGGAACATAAAAGCATTAAATAGTTCAATAATTTTTCAGTCACTAGACCGCATTCATATTTATAATACCAAAACAAAGTCGTACAATACAGTAGATTTTGATGCAAGCATAACAAGCTTATTTCAAGAAGGCACAAATTTCTATTTTCAAAGTTTAGAAAAAGGACTGTTCAAGATAGAAAGCGGTAAAGCTATTTTGGTATCAGAGGATAAAATACTTAAAGAAAATGTAGTTGTTAATGTCTATAGCCATGAAGGCTACCCACTAATACTCACTCAGGACAACGGTTTTTTTAAGTTAATAAACAACCAATTATTACCCTGGGATATTCCCGCAAATGATATTTTGTTTAACGTAAGTGTTTTTAGTAGCGTTAAGCTAAAAGATAAAAGTTATGCATTGGGCACCATATCCAATGGTATAATTATACTCACTGCCAAAGGAGATTTAAAATTTAAAATCGATCAAACTAATGGATTAAGCAACAATACCATATTATCGATACACGAAGATTTAGATAGTAATATTTGGCTGGGTTTAGATAACGGGATAAACTGTATAAACCTAAATTCTCCATACAGTGTTTATTTTGATAAAAATGGAGTTATAGGAAGTGTTTACATTTCCCAAGTGCATAATGGTATGCTATATTTAGGCACTAACCAGGGCCTGTTTTATAAAAAGATGAGGGGCAATGATGGTTTTAAATTTACAAAAGGCACACAGGGACAAGTATGGTTTTTAGGGGTAATCGAAGACACTTTATTTTGTGGCCACAACAACGGAACGTTTATAATTAATGACACCATAGCAACAAAAATTGCTGATGTAAAAGGGACATGGCAAATAAAACCTATAGCAGAAAATCGTTCAGAACTCATTCAGGGTAATTATGAAGGGTTATGTATCTTACATAAAAACAATGGAAGCTGGCAATTAAAACACAAGATTAAAAACTTCGATTTATCTACAAGGTATTTTGAGTTTGTAGGAAAAAATGAAATTTACATGAGCCATGAATACAAGGGCCTGTATAAATTAAAATTGAATGCTGATTTTACCGAGGTGTTATCTTTTTCTCTTGATACCGATTTAAAGAAGGGAATTCACTCTAGCCTTATAAAACACAAAAACAATGTATTATATGCTACACGACATGGTGTTTTTAAATACAATAAGGCTATTAAAAAGTTTAAGAAAGATAGCCTTTTAAGTAAATTGATTGATGAGAATAACTTCACTTCAGCTAAACTCGTATCAGATTCCAGAACCAATAAACTTTGGAGTTTTTCTACAGCAGGGATTCAATATTTAACGTCATCTAAGTTAAGTGGAGAACAAAAAATATTTACCTTACCCTTTCCAGAGGATGTTAGAAACGATGTGGTAGGTTATGAGAGTGTTACACAAATTAGCAACCAAAAGTTTTTACTAGGCTCTACAACAGGTTATGTTATTATTGATTTAAATAGATTAACTAATAAGGCGCCAGAAGTTAAAATTAATCAAGTACAAGTTAGTAGGTTAAATGGCAATAACCAGAAAAGGCTTGCTGACATTACCCAGGAGCTAGAACTGGAGAATAAGGATAATAATATTCAATTTTCATATAGTATATCAGAATACCTCAAAACCCCAAAACCAGAATATCGCTATAAATTAGAAGGTATATATGATAATTGGAGTAATTGGTCAACAGAAGGAAGCGTATTGTTTAAAAATTTACCATACGGAAGTTATACATTTTTATTAAGCGGCAGGGTTGGAAACCAGACCACACTAAATAATGCAAGCTACACTTTCAGAATCGAAAGACCGTGGTTCTTATCAAATTTAGCAATATCAGCATATGTTTTAGGTGTACTTTTATTTTCGTTGTTTATGCATAACGTTTACAAGCGATATTACAGAAAACAAAGAGAACGTTTAATGCAAAAAACAACCAGAGAGTTTGAATTAAGAGAGTTAGAAAATAAACAGCAATTAATGCGTTTTAGAAATGATAAACTAAAAGAAGACATAGAAAATAAAAACAGAGAGTTGGGCATTTCTACAATGAACCTCATAAAGAAAAACGAATTTTTAAGCAGTATAAAACAGGAATTAGAAAGCGTTGAAGACAGTAAATTAAATAAGGTTATCAAAATAATTGATAAAAACCTAAACAATACAGACGATTGGAATTTGTTTCAAGAAGCTTTTAATAATGCTGATAAAGACTTTTTAAAGAAAATAAAAAGTATCCATTCTAATCTAACATCAAATGACTTGCGATTATGTGCTTACTTACGTTTAAACTTATCTTCAAAAGAGATTGCCCCACTGTTAAATATTTCTCCAAGAAGTGTTGAAGTGAAGCGCTACAGACTTAGAAAAAAGATGAATTTGCCACATGAAGCAAGTTTATCTGATTATATTTTGGAGATATAATCCCCTACACCGCATAATATTACCCATACATTACCACAACATTTTTGTTTTTTGCTTTTTTAAGGTTTATAGAGCAATCATCCTAAAAGCCTGTAAAACCTTGATTATTTAATGATTTGATAAATAAATTAACCTTTTTTTAAAGTGTATACTTTTTGTAGGGGGTAAAAATGAGAATTTATCAATGATTCCTTATAATTTTATAAGACTAACTCAAAACTAATTAAACTATGAGACATTCATTAGTCACAACGCTGGTGTTTTTTATTGTTGGGTATCTAGGTGCTCAAAATATAGACGTTAGCGGAACTGTACTGGACAATACGGGGTTTCCTATTCCAGGTGTTAATGTGATCGTCAAAAACACAACTAAAGGAACAGTTACTGATTTTGATGGGAATTTTACCCTCACTGATGTAAAACCTGGTGCTACCCTTACTTTCAGTTTTATTGGATACGTCACTAAAGAAGTTACAGTATCCGATGGAAAAAAACTAACTATCGAACTTGAGGAGGATGTAGCTGCGCTAGACGAAGTTGTTGTTGTTGGTTACGGTACACAACGCAAGAAAGAAGTTACAGGTGCTGTTTCTGTTGTAGATGCTGAAGCTATTGAAAAGCTTAACCCACAAAGGGTAGAGCAAGCGCTTCAAGGACAAATTGCAGGTGTAAATGTAACATCAACATCAGGATCTCCAGGTGCTGGTGCAAATATCAGGATTCGTGGTATTACTACGAATGGAGACAACAGACCATTAATATTGGTAGATGGTAACGTTATAGAAGACCTTTCTGTAATAAATCCTAACGATATTAAAAGTGTAAACGTACTTAAAGACGCCACTGCTGGTATATATGGTGTTCGTGGAGCAAATGGTGTTATTTTAATTACCACCAAAACAGGAAGAAAAAACTCAGAATTAAAATTCCAAGTAGACGCTTACACGGGTTTTCAAACAACAAACAGCAAGATAGATCTATTAGATCCTCTAAATTTTGCAATTTATGTAAATGACGCTGCTGACGAAACACGCTACTTTGTATATCCTCAAGAAGGTACAGATTGGCAAGATGAGGTGTTTAAAACAGCAGCAATTTCAAACATTAATTTTAGTGGTAGTGGTGGTACAGAGAAATCAGCGTATACCTTTGGAGCCTCTTATTTAAACCAAGATGGAATTGTAGGAGCCAGCAAAAATAACTTTGAAAGGTTTACAGCAAGACTAGGATACCAATATGATATTCTAGATAACTTAAAGCTGTCTACAACAGCATTATATACAAATTCCACAAAAAACAATTTACCAGAAGGGAGTATTGGTTCTGTATTATACAGTGCAGTAAACATTAATCCAGATTTACCTTTAAGAGATGAAAATGGCGATTTTTCACTTGCGAATGATATTTCACAAATTGAAATCATTAACCCTGTAGCACAAATTGCTAATACACATAACATCACAAGGGTAGATAGATATAGTGGTACTATTGGATTAGACTATACGTTTCTAGAACATTTTACGGTAAGCTCTAAATTTCAGATAAACTATTCAAATGTTTTAGATGATGTATTCTTTCCTATTGTAGATTATGGAAATGGTAAATCTTCTAACAGAGAGATTAATGAAGTACAAGATTTTAGTGATTTATACACAGACTACACATGGGATAACTACATAAACTATACAAATACATTTGCTGAAGACCACGATCTAACAGTGTTATTAGGTATGTCTACATTTAGAACAAGAGGGCACTTTTATGGACAAACAGGTCTTCAATTAAGAAACGGTAGCAATTCAGTAAGTGATGCTTTTGTGGATGGATGGATAGGCGATAGAGTTGAAGGTGTTATTTCAGATAGAATTAACGATGCCTCTAAAGCTTTAGGAGGAGATCAGTTCGACTCTCGATTATCATCAACATTTGCAAGAGTGCAATACAGCTATAAAGGGAAGTATTTGTTATCTGGTGTGATTCGTAGAGATGTGTCTTCAAGATTTTCTACAGAGAATAACAATAACGTAGGCTACTTCCCATCCGGTTCGATAGGATGGAATGTCTCAGATGAAGATTTCTTTAATGCAGATGGGTGGATTAATTCTTTAAAGTTAAGGGCAAGTTACGGTATTATAGGTAACGACAGAATTGATGATTTTGCTTTCTTAACAAGATTAGACGGAGAAGCAACCATAGATTCTGGAGACCCAAATGTTATTGATGAGAATGATTTGCTTAACGGTGTTGGTGCAGGAACAATAGGTAATCCTAGCTTAAAATGGGAAGAGCAAGAAACAGCAAACGTAGGTTTGGATGCCCGATTGTTCAATAATGCAATTAGCATTACAGTAGATGTGTTTAGAAAACAAACCAAAAACTTATTGATACAACCCCAAGCGCCAGGTATAATTGGTGTGGGAGCACCAGGTGCTGCATCGCCATTTATTAATGCAGGAACAGTGCAAAACCAAGGAGTGGAGTTTATGATTGGATATAATAAAAACTTCTCAGATGATTTCTCATTCAATACAAGTTTTAATATGACTTATTTAGAAAACGAGGTAACGTCACTAAACGGAAGAGATGTACCACCTGGCGGAGAGTTTGGCGTAGGTATTAGTCAGAACGATATCTCTCGTATGGTAGTGGGAGAGCCTCTAGGTTATTTTCACGGCTATCAAACGAATGGTGTATATCAAACACAGCAAGAGATAGATATCTTAAATGCTGGGTCGCCAACAGGAACATACAGCACCGTAGGAGATATTGCTCCAGGAGATTTAAGATTTGTGGATACTAATGGAGATGGACAAATCACTGATGATGATAGAACTAATATAGGTGATGCAATACCAGATTTTACATTTGGATTCAACATTGGCTTTTCTTACAAGAACCTTGATTTTAGCGCAAACGCTTTTGCTTCGGTAGGAAATGATATGATAAGAGATTATGAGCGTAAAGATTTATTTGCCAATAGAGGTACTTATGTATTAGAGCGTTGGCAGGGTTCTGGAACAAGTAATGATGTCCCAAGAGCTATTGCAGGAGCAAACATTAATACTGATCTGTTTTCAGATTTTGTTGTTGAAGACGCATCCTTCCTACGCTTACAGAATATTCAAATAGGATATACAATAGCTTCTGATGGTTTTAAAGAAACTGGAATCGATAAAATTAGAATATACCTCTCAGGTAACAATATATATACATTAACAGATTACAAAGGCTACGACCCTTCAGCAACAAACGGAGATCCGATTGGAGGAGGAATAGACAAAGGTTTTTACCCAGTTGCAGCCACTTATTTATTAGGCGTTAATTTAAATTTTTAAGCAATGAAAAAGATAAAAAAATTAAAGTACGTATTTTTTACAATGCTGTTTGTATTAGCAGCATGTGATGAATTTACAGAAGTTGACCCTATAGGCCCAAATGCGGATAATTTTTTCAATACTGAAGAAGAATATGAAGACGCATTAATTGGTGCTTACGATTTATTACAAGGTACGTTTTGGGGTAATTTATTGGCGGTTTCAGCCTCTGATGATTTTGGATCAGGAGGTGATGCATTTAACTACGACCAACCAGTAGTACAGAATGTGAATTATATGATTCAAACTCCTGCAGACCAAGAGCAATTACGAAGTGTTTGGCAGTTGATGTATGCGGGAATGAACCGTGCTAACTACTTATTAGAAAATAAAGATAAACTTGATTTTTCTGGTAAAGATGAAATTTTAGCACAAGGCTATTTTTTACGAGCATATTACGCATTTCAATTAGTAAAGTTTTTTGGGAACATACCTTTAAAAGTAGAAGAAAGAAATGGAGTAAATAGAATAGCAGATGCACAGGTCTTGGCTGGAGATGAACTCTCCATGGAAAGAGTATCCAGTAAATCAGTAGCATTTGCATTAATTCAAGAAGATTTAAAAGAAGCTATCCCTAATTTACCGCCCGGGCAAGACCAACCCTATAAAGTTACAAAAGGTGCTGCCCAGGCATTTTTAGGTAAGGTATACTTGTTTGATGGCAAATATGCAGATGCAGCAACGGTACTAAATCAAGTAATTTCGAGTAATCAATACATGCTTACAACAGGAGACGATTATGTAAACATGTTTACTACAGACGGTGAGAATGGTCCAGAATCTGTCTTCGAAATACAATATACAAATGTAGAAGGCGCAGGTTGGGATTGTATCCACTGTAGTGAAGGGTCTTACTTTGTTCAATTTAATGGACCAAGATCCCCGTTTGACGATTCTGTGTATGCATCAGGTTGGGGTTTCTTGCTACCATCACAAATGTTATATGATTTATATGATGAAAACGATGCAAGAAGGGCAGTAACCATTTTCGATTTAAGAGAATTAAGAGACTCAGGAGGAAATTATTCAGCACCAAGAGAAGATACAGGGTTTTACAATCATAAGTACATGCCAAGAAAAGCCGATAAAGCAGGCAATGCCAGTACAGCAGAATTAGTGCATAAAAACAATTATCGTGCTATCCGTTATGCTGATGTGCTGTTAATGGCGGCAGAAGCAGAGGCCCAAAGTGGAGGGGCTAATGCTGAAATGTATTTAAACATGGTAAGAGCCAGAGCCTATGGCAATAATAGTATGGACTATACGTCAAGTGAAGGTGCTTTAATAGATGCTATTTACTTAGAACGTAGAAAGGAATTGGCAGGAGAAGGACATAGGTTTTTCGATTTAGTAAGAACAGGTAGAGCAAAAGCGGCATTTGATGATTACAATGCCAACAAGCCAGAGGATTTTGATCCGATTAATTTCACAGAAAATAAAAACGAAGTGTTTCCAATTCCATTAATAGAATTGAGATTGGCTTTAGCCGAAGATACATGGGGACAAAACCCAGGATACACGAGTAACTAAACTAAAACAATAAGATAAAAATTAAAAAGATGGATTTATTAAAAAAAGGAATTTGTTTACTATCAGTTGTATTGATAGGTTTTATAACATCTTGCGAACAAGAAGATGATTTAAACATAATAGCGGGCTTAGATTTTGTAGTAGCCACGCTAAACGCTGAAGGTACAAAAACAGGAGTTTTACCATCTACTGTCCCACCAGATGGAAGAATAGTATACACTGTAGATTTTGGGGATCCAAATTCTGGAGACGATGTGTTCATGACCAGTGGTCCTATGGTAACCTATACCTATCCAGAAGAGTCAGCAACATATACAATAACAGTAACAGCATCTCTGTCTGGAAGAGATGATGTAACCATAACAAAAGACCATACAGTAGTGTTTACCGTAGAGGTAGATCCTGAAGATGCACCACCAATAGTTGGTCGATGGAAGTTGGCACCAGAAGCGGCGGCATTAGGTGTTGGTCCTGCTTTAAATGATGTATCATGGTGGTCTAACTCTGCGGAAGATGTAACCACTAGAGCATGTTTATTTGATGATGAATACGTATTTAATGCTGATGGGACTTTCCAAAACGTTCTAGGTTCTGAAACATGGATAGAGCCATGGCAAGGTGCAGCGGCAGAGGAGTGTGGTGCTCCAGTATTTCCTCATGATGGTACTGCATCGGCAACATATACCTATGCAAATGATTTGATTACCATAAATGGTAGAGGTGCTTTCTTAGGTTTGTCAAAAGTTGTAAATGGTGCAGAGTTAGCAGCTCCAGGAGATGCTCCAGACTCGGTTACTTATATGGCTACACTTATAGATGATAATACATTAGAGTTAGATATTGAAGTAGCAGGTGGAGGACATTGGTCTTTCAAAATGATTAAGCAAGCAGCCCCTACTGAATCTCCAGTAGTAGGAACATGGAAGTTAGCACCAGAAGCAGCAGCATTAGGTGTTGGCCCGGGATTGAATGATATTTCATGGTGGTCTAATTCCTCTGAAGATGTAACCACAAGAGCATGTTTGTTTGATGATGAGTATGTATTTAATGCTGATGGAACCTTCCAAAACGTTCTAGGTTCAGAAACATGGATAGAACCATGGCAAGGTGCATCAGCAGAAGAGTGTGGTGCTCCAGTGTTCCCACATGACGGAACAGCTTCAGCAACTTACACCTACGATGAAGGTGCGGGAACATTAACAATTAATGGTAGAGGGGCATTTATGGGCTTAGCAAAAGTTGTAAACGGTGCAGAATTAGGAAGTCCTGCTGATGCTCCAGACTCTGTAACTTACATAGCTAACATTGATGGCAATACAATGGAATTAGATATTGAAGTAGCAGGTGGAGGTCATTGGTCCTTTAAACTAACAAAAGAAGCCCCTCCAGCAAATCCACTAGTAGGTACATGGAAATTAGCTCCAGAAGCAGCAGCATTAGGTGTTGGTCCAGGATTGAATGATATTTCATGGTGGTCTAATTCTTCTGAAGATGTAACTACAAGAGCGTGTTTATTTGATGACGAATACGTTTTTAATAGCGATGGTTCTTTCCAAAATGTTCTTGGAGATCAAACATGGTTAGAAGGTTGGCAAGGCAACAGTGGGGAAAGTTGTGGAAGCCCAGTGTTCCCACATGACGGATCGGCATCTGCAACATACACTTATGATGAAGGCGCAGGTACCATAACCATCGATGGTAGAGGTGCATTCTTAGGCTTGGCTAAAGTTGTTAACGGAGCAGAGCTAGCCTCTCCAGCAGATGCACCAGACTCGGTTACTTACATCGCAAATTTAGATGGCGACACTTTGGAAATAGATATTGAAGTAGCAGGAGGAGGACATTGGTCTTTCAAATTGATACGACAGTAATTGGTTACCATAAGATAATTTAGATACATAGAGGTATCTCGTTTAGGTACCTCTTTTAAATCTTAAAATAAATAATCAACCAGCATCAACATAACTAAATAAGATATGAAGAACAATATATTAAAATTAGTGTTTCTCTTATTGTCTTCAACAATTTTTGCTCAGGCAAATAAAGTTGAAATAGTAAAGAACGATCAAGGCACCAAATTAGTCGTAGATGGTAAAGATTTTATGATTAATGGTATGAATTGGGATTATGTTCCCATAGGAACAGATGTAACAAATGCAAATTTTTATAAGCAATCAGATGATGTAATTAAAGCAGGTCTTGATGCAGAAATGGGGCTTCTAAAAAACATGAATGTTAATGTTATTAGACAGTATACTGGTGTACCAAAGAAATGGGTAACCTATATCTACGAAAAATATGGTGTTTATACCCTATTGAACCACACATTTGGACGCTACGGATTAACAATAAATGGCGTTTGGACCCCGGTTACTATTTATTCAGATGAAAAAACACAAGCGCTTTTGGTTTCTGAAATGATGCAATTGGTAGAAGACTATAAAGATGTTCCCGGAATTTTAATGTATATGATGGGGAACGAAAACAACTATGGTTTGTTTTGGCAAGGCGCAGAAACAGAAGATTTTCCAGAAGGAGAAGAGCAAAAAAGAGTGGTTGGCGAGCGTAGAGGGCGTCCTATGTATCGCTTAATGAATGAAGTAGCAAAAAAAATGAAGGCAATGGATAGTAATCACCCAGTTGCCATATGTAACGGTGACGTTTTGTTCATTGATATTATTGCAGAGGAGTGTAAAGATGTAGATGTATATGGAACAAATGTTTACAGAGGGGAGTCGTTTGGTAATCTATTTCAGGTGGTAAAGGACCAATTAGACAAACCAGTAATGTTTACTGAATTTGGTGCAGATGCGTACAATGCACTTGCACAAAAAGAAGACCAATATTGGCAAGCACATTATAACCTATTAAACTGGAAAGAAATCTATGAAAATGCTGCTGGATTAGGAAAGGTAGGAAACTCAATAGGAGGTTTTACATTTCAGTTTAGCGATGGTTGGTGGAAATTAGGGTTTAACGACAGGGAAAATGCCGATGTTCATGATACAGGAGCATCATGGAGTAATGGAGGATACTATCACGATACAAAAGATGGGTCTAATAACATGAACGAAGAGTGGTTTGGTATTTGTGCCAAAGGACCAACAGATGCCCGAGGTTTATATGATTTATATCCTAGGGCGTCATATTATACCTTAAAAGATGCACATGCACTAAACCCCTATGGTGAAGGTGTAGATTTGGAATTTGTAGATAATTATTTTAAAAATATCAACATTATGGATGCCGTTTTAAGGGCGCGTGGCGATAAGGCAGCACTATCAGGAGGCGATTCAGATAAATTAAGCATAAGCAGATTATCAGCGCAGTTTACAACCTTTAATACAGGAGGAAGTTTAATCACAACCCCTGAAACAGCAGATCCTGACGATGCACAAACTTTCCCGAATCAATTAGGGTTTGATCACATGCAATCTTATTTTGTTGGTATCCAAGGAAAGCCTTCGTCAAATATGACTGCTAATGTGGATTTCAATATTTTAGGTAATGTTGCAGCAAATCCTATAAATGAAATCTTTTATGAGAATGTAGGTCGCCCAGTTAATATTATCAATGCAGAAGGAGATCCTGTAACTATTACAGATAATAACCGTGTGCGTGTGTACCAAGCAGAATTTGAATGGAAAGCAAAAGATTTTGATTTAAGGGGGTTTTACAGAACAGGGCATTACCATTGGGCTTATGAAGGCGATTTCTTTAACTTATATCCTGAAGCCAATTACGGACCTAATTTAGATATTTATAACGGAGAAATTTTAGGAGTTGAAGTTGATGGTAAAGGAGATTTAAAAGGACTTAAAGCCGCATTTGGACCTCAATTATGGTGGGGGGCAAATCCAGGTTTTTTTATTAAATATGGTACTCAATTTAAGCATTGGGATATAACAGGAATTTACCATAGAGATTTAAATACTTCACTACGTTTTGATGAGAATGGACGCCGTGTTTTGGATTCCAATCAGATAACCAGTGGTATAATTGCGCCATGGCCAACCGAGAGAGCAACCCTTGCTCTGGAAAGAGAGTTTGGCTACTTTGGTGTAACATTAGGTGGAATTTGGGGAGGAAATCCATTAAATGGAAGTTCTTTTCAGATATACTCGCCAAACAATGATGCCGTAGTTGTTGATAAAATACAAAGCAGTGACAACTGGGGAGCTAAAGCAAAACTTACGTATCAAAAAGGTAGTTTTAATTGGTATGCGCAAGGTGCCTATATGGGCTTAGTAGCTAATGGAGGTGTAGATCAAACAAGAACATTTACCGGTTGGCGACTTAAAGATTCTGGAAGTGGGAATATGACGAATTTCTTAACAGGTTTTGCGCTTTCAGCAGGT
The DNA here is from genome assembly GCF_016827605.1 of Hyunsoonleella ulvae. Lineage (GTDB taxonomy): Bacteria > Bacteroidota > Bacteroidia > Flavobacteriales > Flavobacteriaceae > Jejuia > Jejuia ulvae. The sequence continues at coordinate 1,181,616 of NZ_JAEPJQ010000001.1, forward strand.
AATTTTCAAATCGCTCCTAATTTTATGTATCAACAGCCATTGGTTGATCCTATCCCAAATGGAGTAACTGGGCCAGGGAGGTTAAGAAATGTTATTGACGATCCATTTGCTGTAAGAGGAGGAAATAGAGAGACTACTGCGGGAGAGATATTATTAACTTTTGATCCTACACCAGGTACTTGGATGTATGAATGGGATAATGATAGATCAGAAGATGCAAAGTTTGCAATGAATTTAGGCTTTGTATACCGTCACTTACCAACAACACAAGATGGTCACATTGGTTTCCTTGCGGATCGTACATTTTTTGCTTTTGGAGAATCTGCACCAGCAGAAGACTTATGGGAATTGCATTCACGTATGGTATCAAAAATCAATACAGATTTTGGAATTATTGGTAATTTCTATTACGGGAATGGTCAAGCTAATGGTGATTCACAAAGAACCATTACCCGTTTTGGTGGAGATGTTAGGATGATGTATAAAAACATGAAGTTAATGTCTCATGTTAAAGTTAATGATTGGGGGCCTTTTGATTATCATAGAGATTTCAACTTAACATATCCCCTTCAATTAATGTTAGATGTGTCTACAACTTTAGGTAAACCAGATTGGTTTATACTTCCGAGTACACAAATTGGAATCAGAGGAATGTGGCGGTCTATGGATCAAAATTCTCCACGTTTCCTACCAAATCAAACGGCAGAATTTCAAACAGAACCAACTATAAGTCCAGTGGGGTTCCCTAATGGAACAGAGTGGGAAATAAGAACTTATATACACATTAATATAGGCAAATAATACAGATTATATTATGAAAAAATTTAATTTAAAATATTACATCCCTTTTGCTTTACTAAGCGTATTGTGTGTTGTAATTTCAAGTTGCGATAGAGAAATATCGGAAGATTTTGAACTAGCTACTTTCCCTGTAACACCAGATATATTTACAGATGCTCCCATAGGATTAACTGATGAATTTTTTGAATCTTTTGATCCAGCTACAGGTGCAAATACAGAAGGATTTGGTACAGATGAAAACGAGGCCTATGAAGGTACTTCATCAATACGAATAGATGTGCCAAGTCCAACAGATCCCAATGGAGGATATATAGGAGGTATTTTTAGAGATCGCGGAGAAGGAAGAAATTTAACAGGATATGATGCTTTAACGTTTTGGGCTAAAGGCTCTATTACCACAACCATTGATAATGTAGGTTTTGGAACCGATTTTGGTTTAAATAGATATGCCGTTAACTTGTCAGATATTGAACTTTCAACTAAATGGAGAAAGTACATCATACCAATACCAGACCCATCAAAGTTAGTGCAAGAAAGAGGGATGTTTATCTTTTCTGCAGGAACGCAAAATACTAACGGCCAAGGTTACACTTTTTGGATTGATGAATTGCGTTTTGAAAAACTAGGAACCGTAGCGCAACCAAGACCTTCAATTCTTGGAGGTCAAGACCAAACGGCACAAGGCAATATTGGTATCATGCTCCCAATAACAGGTTTAGCACATACAATGAACTTGCCTACTGGGCAAGATGTAACCGTTGATGCCGCGCCAGCGTATTTTGATTTTGAAACATCAAACCCTTTTGTAGCCTCAGTTAACGAAAATGGAATTGTTTCCATAGATGGTTTAGGGGAATTAAATCCAGATACAGGATTGATAGAAAATACTGCAACCATAACAGCAAGTGTGGCAGGTGTTGAAGCTTCAGGCTCAATGACGATTGAAGCTGTTAACATTGAAGTTATATCTATTTTCAGTGACCTATACGCAAATATAGCTGTAGATAATTATAATGGTTTTTATACTCCAGATGGACAAACCACTTTAGGAGGTGCCATAAATGAAAACGGCAATAACATTATCGACTACACAGAGTTAAATTTTGTAGCCATAGAATTTTATGGTAGAGAAGGCAGTGGGGTACCTCCTGTAGATGCTACAGATATGACACATCTACATATAGATATTAGAGTGAATCAAGCCGTTGGAGCAGCAGATGCATTTACCATAGAACTATTTAACAATTTTGCTAGTGGAAGTCAAACCAGTGGCGGTTTTACAGTCTCAGGAAGTGATTTACAAAGCAATGAATGGGTACAATTTGATATACCCTTATCAAGTTTCACAGGACTTAGTACACGGGATGCTATTGGAGCCATTATCTTTTCATCTGGTTCCATCAGAAATGTGTCTTTAGATAATATATTTTTCTACGCTGAACAATAATAAAAAACCTTGTTTATAATGATACATAGAATTTTAAATAACAAAAAAAACATCACTCTAATTTGTAGTATGTCATGCATTGCTTTAGTTGTTTTAATTGCAGGTTGCAACCCAGACGAAACACAAACCGTAACCAACTTTAATACCATAGTATTACAAGAGGAGTTTGATGTTGATGGGGCACCAAATAGTGCAGTATGGACCTACGATATTGGAAGAGGAGATAATGGATGGGGAAACAACGAATTGCAATATTATACAGATAGGCCAGAGAATGTTGTAGTAGAAGACGGTATGCTTAAAATTACAGCCATAAAGGAAGACTTTGAAGGGGCAAGTTTTACCTCAGCAAGACTTTTAACAAAGGGGCTTTTTGAACAACAGTATGGTAGATTCGAGGCTCGAATGAAATTACCATTTGGTAAAGGGATGTGGCCTGCATTTTGGCTACTGGGGTCAAATATTGATGAAATAGGTTGGCCTTTTTGTGGCGAGATTGATATTATGGAAAATGCAGGGTCTAAACCTACAATTGTTAGTGGAGCTGTACATGGTCCTGGCTATTCAGGAGGAGACCCAATACTAAAAAAATATGAGTTTGAAAGCACTCGTGTTGACACAGAGTTCCATATCTATGGAATAGAATGGGGCCCACGATATATTAATTACTACGTTGACGATGTGTTGTATTTTCAAATAACACCAGAGAGTTTAGAGAAAGAAGATGTTCCAGAATTTAATTGGGTTTTTGATAATGGGCCGTTTTTCATGCTCATCAATTTGGCAGTAGGTGGAAATTTTGATGGAAACCCTACCGAAGACACAGTATTTCCTCAAACCATGTACATAGATTACGTAAGAGTGTACGCAGCAGAATAAATAGCTTTTGATAAAAAGGGCTAGCTTTTTAGAAATGGTAGTTAGCCCTTTAAAGTTTATACAGATTATTTTACAAACTATGACAGTTACAGAACCAAACAAAGTTTCAAACGAAACTCGGGATATAAAAGGAGAATTAATCACGTTTAATAACGAAACGTACTATAAGATTTCGAATAGTGATGAAATGCGTCCGTTTTTTATGAGTATTGTTAGCGACTCTAACCATTGGATGTTTATATCAAGCAATGGAGGGCTAACTGCGGGACGTAAAAATGCAGAATACGCTTTATTTCCTTACTATACTGACGACAAGATTACCGAAATGGCAGAAACTACAGGAAGTAAAGCCATTTTTCAGATAACTAAAAATGAAAAGAAATATTTATGGGAACCATTTTCCATTCGCCAAACAGGTATATACAAAACTCAAACAAACCTCTACAAAAATAGGTTTGGTAATAAAATAGTTTTCGAGGAGAACAATCTTGATTTGGAAATAACTTACAGGTATGAATGGAATTCCAGTAACAAATTTGGTTTCGTAAAAAAATCAGCCCTAATCAACACTTCTGATGTAGCTATTAACGTTTCCCTGTTGGATGGTTTACAAAATATCTTACCCGCAAGTGTTACTGCAGATTTGCAAAACAGCAGAAGTAACCTCGTTGATGCTTACAAAAAAAGTGAACTTCAAGAAGCGGTTGGTTTAGGTGTTTATGTTTTGAGTTCTGTTATCGTTGACAAGGCAGAACCAAGCGAAGCTTTAAAAGCCAATATTGTTTGGTCTACAGGTTTAGATAACCCAATACACCTAATGTCATCCTTACAACTAGATAACTTTAGGAAAGGAAAAACAGTATCCCAAGAGGTAGATATCAAAGCCGAAAAAGGAGCTTATTTTATACAGTCTAAAATCGAATTAACTGCAGGTACGTCAAAAGACTGGATGTTTATTGCCAATGTAAATCAATCAGTTTCAGATGTCATTCAAATTTCAGAAATCATTAAAAAAGAATCTGATTTAAAAGGGTTAATTCAAAACGATATCAATTTAGGAACCAAGAATCTTATTGATTTGACAGCGAGTTCTGATGGATTGCAACAAACAGACGATCCGTTGATAAATATGAGGCATTTCTCAAATACACTCTTCAACATTATGCGTGGAGGTATTTTTGATGATGGTTATACTATCGAAAAATCAGATTTCTTAAAATACATAGCTCATGCCAACAAAGATGTTTTCAAAGAAAAACAATCCGTTATAGATAGTCTAAATGGTACATTTCCGTTGCGCGAAATTTTAAACCTAGCAGAAAAAGATAGTAACAAAGATTTTCAGCGTTTGTGTTTTGAATACTTACCCTTAAAGTTTAGTAGAAGACACGGGGACCCTAGTAGACCATGGAACAAATTTTCCATTAATACAAGAAATGAAATGGATGGTTCTAAGGTATTGGATTATGAAGGAAATTGGCGAGATATTTTTCAAAACTGGGAAGCCTTAGCATACTCATATCCTGAGTATATAGAGGGCATGATTCATAAATTTTTAAATGCTACAACTTTTGAAGGCTATAACCCATACCGTGTAACAAAAGGAGGATTTGATTGGGAGGTAATTGAAGAACACGATCCTTGGTCTTACATAGGTTATTGGGGAGACCATCAAATTATATACCTATTAAAATTTCTAGAGTTTGCAGAAGATCACTATCCAAGGTTGTTAGAAAAACGTTTTAACCAAGATGTCTTTGTATATGCCAACGTACCCTACATCATAAAAAGTTATCAAGACACTTTAAAAAACTCAAAAGACACCATTGATTTCGATCATAAATTAGATCAAACCATTCACAAACGGAGAGATGTTTTGGGAGCTGACGGTGCTTTATTGTTAGATAAAGATTCAAATATTTACAGAGTTAACTTTATAGAGAAAATACTAACAACGGTACTTTCAAAAATTTCAAATTTTATACCAGAAGGCGGTATTTGGTTAAATACACAGCGTCCTGAGTGGAACGATGCTAATAATGCCCTAGTAGGTAATGGTGTATCTATGGTAACACTTTACTACATCTACAGATTTTTAAACTTTTTTGAAGGTATAGTTTTAAAGGCAGAGACTAAATCTGTAAAAGTTTCTGAAGAATTAAATCTTTTCTTTAATAGGGTAACTGAAACACTTCAAAATAATGCTAATATTTTATCAGGAACAATTTCTGACAAAGACCGTAAAACAGTACTTGATGGATTAGGTGGAGCAGGAAGTAACTACAGAGCAACAATTTACAAAAATGGCTTTGCAAACTCTAAAGTAGAATTGAGTTTAGCCGATATATCCAGTTTTATAGAAGTCACAAAAACTTATTTAGAACATAGCATAGATACCAATAAGCGCGATGATAATATGTATCATGCCTATAATTTGATGACCGTTGAAAATGACAACGAGATTTCTATTTCGCATCTATCTGAAATGTTGGAAGGGCAAGTAGCAGCATTAAGTGCTGGCTACCTCTCTCCTACCCAAGCACTTAATTTATTGGATGGATTAAAAGCTAGTGCACTGTTTAGGGATGACCAATACAGCTATATTTTATATCCAGACAAATCGTTGCCAAGATTTGATAAAAAGAACAATATACCAGCACATAAAGTTGCGCAATCGGCACTATTAAAACAGTTGGTAGCTGATGGTAACAGACAAGTAGTTGAGAGAGATGTTAATGGAGGTTACCATTTTAATGGCAATTTTAATAATGCCAATAGTTTAGAATCTGCCTTAAAGAGTCTAGATGAAAAATATCAACCGTTGGTTGAAAATGATAGAGAAGCACTACTACAAATCTTCGAAGATATTTTCGATCATAAATCATTTACAGGACGTTCCGGTACGTTTTTCGGTTACGAAGGGTTGGGGTCTATTTATTGGCATATGGTTTCTAAGTTATTACTAGCAGTTCAGGAAAACTGTTGGATGGCTATAAATAATGGAGAAGATGAAAAAATAATAGGACGATTACTAGATCATTATTACGAAATAAATGCAGGAATAGGTGTTCACAAATCGCCAGAGCTATATGGTGCATTTCCAACAGATCCGTATTCTCATACACCGGCAACAAAAGGAGCACAACAACCAGGAATGACTGGCCAAGTTAAAGAAGATATTTTGAGCAGATTTGGTGAGTTAGGTGTTTTTGTAGAGGAAGGTAAAATTACGTTTAACCCAAGGTTGTTACAACCCAAGGAGTTTTTAAAGTTACCATCCATATTCAGTTTTTCAAATGGCAAAGGCGAGCAACAAGCTATAGAAATGAAGCAGGATACATTAGGTTTTACCTATTGCCAAGTACCCGTTATTTACAAATTAGACAATAAAGAACAAATACAAGTACAGTTTAATAATAGTAGAGTGGTTGTTTTTGATAAACTACAATTAGACTGGGCAGCCTCTAAATCCATTTTTGAAAGAAAGGGAGAGGTAAACCAGATTATTGTCTCAATAAAAAAGTAGAAAACATATTGAAAGTAAGTAGACAAATAACAGCAGCCGATATTTTAGGAAACCCTAAGTATTTAGCGATATCCTATGGGGGTTATCGTCACAAAACTAGGGATATTCAGCCTACAATAACAGAACTTAAAGACGATATGAAACTATTGTTTGCCATGGGCATAAGAGTTCTAAGGACATATAATGTGCAATTGCAGCAGGTACCAAACTTGTTACGGGCCATAACCGAATTGAAAAAGGAGAATAGCACTTTTCAGATGTATGTCATGTTAGGTGCTTGGATAGATTGTGCCAATGCTTGGACAGATAAAACACCCAATCATGAGATAGAAAGTGAGCAAAATGAAGGAGAAATTAAGCGTGCAGTAGCTTTGGCACAACAATATCCTGACATTGTAAAAATTATTGCTGTAGGCAATGAAGCCATGGTACATTGGGCAACAAGCTACTTCGTGAGACCAAAAGTAATTTTAAAATGGGTAAACCATTTACAAGAATTAAAGCAAAAAGGCAGATTACCTAAGGATTTATGGATTACGAGTTCAGATGATTTTTCGTCTTGGGGCGGTGGCGACAAAGCTTATCATACAGAAGATTTGAATAATTTAATAAGAGCTGTAGATTATATTTCTATGCACACCTACCCTATGCATAACTCTCACTATAATCCCGTCTTTTGGTTAGTGCCGGAGGAAGAAATAGAGCTATCTGATAAGCAAAAGATAGAATCTGCAATGCAACGTGCTTTATCATTTTCTCAAAAACAATACGATGCTGTAGTAAGCTATATGCGGAATCTAGGGATTAATAAACCAGTACATATTGGAGAAACAGGTTGGGCTACTCTATCTAATGGGCATTATGGAATAAATGGTTCTAGAGCAACAGATGAATATAAATCAGGAAGATATTATGAGTTGATGCGGAAGTGGACTAATAGTGAAGAAATATCGTGTTTCTATTTTGAGGCTTTTGATGAGCCATGGAAAGACGCAGCAAATGCGCAAGGTTCTGAAAATCACTTTGGACTATTTACAGTAGACGGAAAAGCAAAATATGCTATATGGGATTTAGTAGATAAAGGAGTTTTTAAAGGTTTAACCAGAAATGGAAACACAATTGCTAAAACCTATAAAGGCAGAAAAGAAGATTTACTTAATGAAGTGCTTGTGCCACCACAAAAAGAAAAACTCACTTTAAATTACTGATTATGAGAAATATTGTGTTTGTACTTATGGTTTGTCTCATGTGTTCTTGTGGTAATGATAAAAGTAAAGATGCTAATCAGGACATGGAAAAGAAACAATTAACAGCTAAAGATATTTTAGGCAATAAAGATTACCTAGCCATGTCTTATGGCGGTTACAGATATCCTGATCATAGCATTGAGCCAACACTACAAGAGCTAAAAGAAGACATGTATCTCTTACATGCTTTAGGTGTTAGAATGATTAGAACCTATAAAGTACACAAACCACAAGCAGAAAATCTTTTAAAAGCCATTACCGAGATAAAACAAGACAACCCAAATTTTGAAATGTACGTCATGTTAGGCGCTTGGATTGATTGTAAAAACGCATGGACGGATAAAGCACCAATACATAATGAAGAAAGTGAAGCCAATAAACCGCAAATGGAAAAAGCCGTAGCATTGGCAAATCAATATCCAGACATTGTAAAAGTGATTGCTGTAGGAAACGAGGCTATGGTAAAATGGGCTGCATCATACTATGTAGAACCTTGGGTAATTCTTAAATGGGTTAATTATCTACAAGGTTTAAAGAAAAACGGAGCCTTATCCAAAGACCTATGGATAACTAGCTCAGATAATTTTGCGTCTTGGGGAGGTGGTGGTAAAGAGTACCATGTAGAGGATTTAAACAAGTTGATAAAAGCAGTAGATTTTTTATCAGTACACACCTACCCTATGCACGATACACATTACCAGCCAGAATTTTGGTTAAATCAAGAAGGTTTGGAAGACAAAACTGATATAGAAAAAATAGAAATATCTATGCTAAGAGCCAAATCCTATGCTATGATGCAAACTGATAATGTAAAGAAGTATATGGAAAGCATTGGCGTAAATAAGCCTATTCATATTGGAGAAACAGGTTGGGCGAGTTTTTCATCAGGACATTATGGTACCACGGGCTCAAAGGCTTGTGACGAATATAAAGAAGCCTTGTACTATAAGCATATGAGAGATTGGACTAATGAAGCAGGAATGTCGTGTTTTTATTTTGAAGGTTTTGATGAGCCTTGGAAAGGCGGCGATAACCCTGGAAATTCTGAAAAGCATTTTGGGTTATTCACTGTAGATGGGAAAGCAAAATATGTGCTTTGGGATGCCGTAGACAAAGGCACATTTAAAGGATTAACCAGAAATGGAAATACCATAACTAAGACATATCAAGGCAATAAAGAGGCCTTAATGAAAGACGTAGAAGTGCCTCCCACCGCAGAAGAATGGTATGCTAATCAACATTAGCAAAAGCAGGCACGAATAAAATATTAATGAAAGGAATAAAATACATAGCGATATACTTAACAGCTCTTATCATGGTAAGTTGTAACACTAAGAAAAAAGCACTAGTAGTTGAGGTTTATGAGACCTCAGAGGCAGGCAATAAACTGTCTAGGCTTACAGAGTTTGTAAAAGCAGATATTGAAGTAAGTATTCAGCTAAAGCCTGAACAAACCCTTCAAACCATAACAGGATTTGGAGGCGCATTTACAGAGTCGTCAGCATACCTTCTAAATCAAATAAGCAAAGCAAATCGTAAGAAGATTATTGAAGCATATTTTGGTAAAGCAGGTGCAAATTACTCTTTAACACGAACCCATATGAATTCCTGTGATTTTTCTTTGAGGCAATATTCTTATTCACCAGTTGAAGGCGATAAAAGTCTTAAGCATTTTACCATTGAAGAAGATAAAGATGATTTAATACCATTTATAAAAGATGCTATGGCAGCATCAACAGATGGATTTAAAATTTTTGGTTCTCCTTGGACAGCGGCACCTTGGATGAAAAACAATAACAAATGGGTAGGAGGAAAACTACTTCCTGAATATTATGATACTTGGGCATTATTTTTTTCAAAATATGTAGATGCCTACAAAGCTGAAGGTATTGACATTTGGGGTTTTACGGTAGAAAATGAACCGTTGGGAAATGGTAATAACTGGGAAAGTATGCACTATACACCCGATGAGATGACCAATTTTGTGCAGAACCATTTAGGCCCTAAACTAGAAGCCAACGGTAAGGGGCATTTAAAAATATTAGGATATGATCAAAACAGGGAGCATTTAAAAGAATGGATAGATTCTCAATTTAAAAATAGCGACACGTCTAAGTATGTTTGATGGAACTGCCATTCATTGGTACGCTAGTACTTTTGAAGTTTTTCCAGAAGAACTACAATACGCTCACGATAAGGCACCAGAAAAACTTTTAATTCAATCTGAAGCATGTGTAGATGCAGAAGTTCCTGTGTGGAAAGACGATGTATGGTATTGGAAAAAAGAAGCAACAGATTGGGGCTGGGATTGGGCTCCAGAAAAAGATAAACACTTACACCCTAAATATGCGCCAGTAACTCGTTACGCCAGAGATATTATTGGTTGTTTAAATAATTGGGTAAATGGATGGGTAGACTGGAATATGGTATTAGATACCAATGGTGGACCAAATTGGTTTAAAAACTGGTGTATTGCTCCAGTAATTGTTAACCCTGAAATTGATGAAGTGTACTTCACTCCTATTTACCATACCATGGCACATTTCAGTAAATATATCAGGCCGGGAGCTAAAGTTATCGATTTAAAAAACTCTGATAATGAATTAATGGCTACCGCAGCAAAAAACATAGATGGCTCAATAGCTGTTGTGCTTTTCAATGAATTTAAAACCCCAAAAACGATCAAACTACACTTAAATAAAAACCATGTGGAATTTTCAATAGATGCGCAAGCCATACAAACTATTGTCATTCCAAGTACTAACTAAAAAAATAGAATTATGTCAAAAGTTAAAACCGCAGCAAAAGATAAAGTGCCATTGGGGCAGAAAGCAGCCTTTGGAGCAGGCCATTTTGTGCTTAATTTATTGCCAGGAGCATTAGGTTTTTTTATGTTCTTTTTACTTACCGCATTTGGAATGGATCCACTTTATGCAGGTATTCTGGGAGCATTACCAAGACTTTTTGACGCGTTATCAGACCCTATTATGGGCTTTATATCTGATAACACAAAATCGAAATGGGGACGACGAAGACCCTACATTTTTATTGGTGCTATTTTAAGTGGTATATTATTTGCCATGTCATGGCAAATGTCTCCAGAAAATTCTCAAATGTATAATTTCTGGTATTTTCTCATACTCTCTATATTGTTTTTAGCCGGTAATACAATGTACGCAACACCTTTAGTTGGATTAGGCTACGAAATGACATCAGACTATAATGAGCGTACTAGATTAATGGCGTTTTCTAATACCATGGGACAAATAGCGTGGATGATTGTACCATGGTTCTGGGTAATTATTGCAGACCCACAAGTATACGAAACACAAGCTATAGGCGTGAGACATTTGTCTATTATCGTTGGTTGTGCCTGTATTGTTTTAGGGGTTTTGCCTGCAATTTTTTGTAGAGGGATAGATTCTGCAAATATGGAAAACAGAAAAGAAATAAGCTTTAAGTCTTTAGCATCAAACCTTAAAGAATTATGGCAAGGCATTTTGCAAGTATCAAAAAACAAACCATTTATGAAACTTTGTGGTGCAACATTTTTAGTATTTAATGGGTTTCAAATGGTAGCTGCATTTAGTGTATATATTATTGTGTTTTACATGTACAATGGTAGTTATGCTGCTGCGGGAACTTGGCCTGCATGGTTTTCAACAATTACAGCACTAATTACAGCATTTGCAGTAATTCCTATAATATCAGCAATGGCGAATAAATGGGGAAAACGTAAGGCATTCATCATTTCTACTGTCATTTCAATTGTTGGTTATATTTTAAAATGGTGGGGTTTTGACAATGGTTTAAATGAAGCATTCAACAAAACTGGTTTTGGTCAGTCATTAAATACAGGTGTTGCATCATTATTTGATAGTATAAACCCATTTTTAGAAAGCGTAGGGATGTCTTGGTTTAGTATAGATACAAGTCAAGGCTCACCTTGGTTAATTTTTATGCCTATCCCTTTTATAGCTTTTGGATTAGGTGGATTATTTACTTTAATGATGAGCATGACGGCTGATGTTTGCGATTTAGACGAACTAAAAAATGGTATGCCGCGTAAAGAAGGAACTTTTGGTGCCATCTACTGGTGGATGGTTAAAATTGGCCAGTCAATTGCTTTGTTTTTAGGAGGCTTGGTTTTAAAGTTAGTTGGTTTTATATCTGATGCTGAAACCCAATCTGCTGAAACGATGTATAGTCTTAGAATAGCAGATATTATAATACCTTCATTAACAGCTGCAATAGCAATATGGGTAATGTGGAAATACAGTTTAACCGAAAAACGAGCAAGAGAGATTAAAGAGGTATTAATAGAAAGAAGAGGCGAATTATAAAATTACAAAACTATGTCATCATACAGATCAGATAGAATCATGTCGTTATCAGGACTTGATCTAGATAACAAGACACCCAAAGGATTACAAAACATTTTCAAGAGAGTATTAAAATCAAGAATGCATGGTATAGGATTTAGTCCTTATGAAGAAGGTCAAGAACCAGGAGATCAGCTTTCAGAAAAACAAATTAGAAGACGATTAAAGGTAATAAAGCCTTACTCTAAGTGGGTAAGATCTTTTTCTTGTACAGAAGGTAACGAACTTATACCTCGAATTGCTAAAGAAATGGGCATGAAAACCATGGTAGGTGCTTGGTTAGGTAATGATATGAGCATCAATAACAAAGAAATTGAAGGCCTTAAACAATTAGCAACCGAAGGCGTTGTAGACATAGCTGCCGTAGGAAATGAAGTAATGTATAGAGGCGATTTAACCGAAGAGGAATTATTAAAGTTTATTTACGATGTAAAAACTGAAATAACTGACATTCCTGTGGGTTATGTGGATGCATATTATGAGTTTACTCTAAGACCTCGTATTACAGAAGCCTGTGATATTATTTTGGCAAATTGTTATCCCTATTGGGAAGGTTGTAGTATTGAATATTCTTTAATCTACATGAAGGATATGTATAACAAGGCAGTTAAAGCAGGCAATGGCAAAAAGGTTATAATTTCCGAAACAGGATGGCCTAGCGAAGGTGAAGGCTTAAACGGAGCATTCCCATCAAAAGAAAACGCCATGAAGTATTTTATTAATACACAGTTATGGGCTCAAGAAGAAGGCATAGATGTCTTTTACTTTTCTTCATTTGATGAGTCTTGGAAGGTTGGCGCAGAAGGCGATGTTGGTGCCTATTGGGGGATTTGGGACAAGAATGAGAAACCCAAGTTTTACTCCAACACCTTTGCATTAATACAAAAAAAATAACTAGGAATTGATCGCTCAAAAAGGTACTTATCTACATTTTACCAATACATTAAAAGCGTATAACTAATATGGTTTTGTAATTAGCTTTAAATCAGAACAATATAAGCCTTAAAAACACCACAACATTACCACAACATTACAGATAAGAGTTAAAATTAAGCTTCTTTTTTGTTTGAAGTAAAACCTCTTAAGATCCCTCTGTAGACAAGGGTTTTTTGAAATATCCTCAATTAAATATAATTTTTTTTGAAATGTATGTTTTTTGTAGGGGTTCATTTTGTCAATATATCAACAATCCAGACTTAAATTTGAAAGACAACAATTAAACTAATTCGATTAATATTAATTTAAAATTACTTATGATGAAAAAAATTACTTTTTTACTTTCTTTTTTACTGGTTTCATTTGGATATTCCCAAAGCTTACCAATAGATTTTGATGATGCCCTCGATGCAAATTTTGTAGGCGGAGGCGGCTCTGCTTTTAGTGTTATAGATAACAGTGGAGATATGGTTGGTCAGATAGTTGGCGGAACGGATCAATTCAATAGTAGAATAGATTTAGCGTTAGACACTTATATTGACATGACAACTTCAAATAAAACGTTTACGTTTGATTTCTACACTTCAGAAGCAGTTGTAATGACAGGTTTATTTCAACTAGGCGCTAAACAACCAGGTGGAGTTGATACATTTCCAATCGAAATGCAATTTACTACAGATGGCAATATTGGTTGGCAAACAATTACATTAGACTTTAATGGCGCTACAAACGGTTTTCCAAATCAGGGTGCTGCAGTAGAATACGGGCAGTATGCTCAAATTTCAGTTTTCACGAACTTTGGTGATACTGGTACATCAACTTACTGGGTAGATGATATTGCAGGTGCTGCAAATGGCATGGCTGTTCCTCAAACACCTGAGCCAACTGATGCCCCTCCTACTCCTCCAGCCCGATCTGCGGCGAATGTTATCTCTTTATACGGTGATGCATATGGTACTGCGCTTGGTTTAAACAATGTGCCTTGGGATGATCCAACTTCATTTACAGAAGAAGAAGTTGCTGGAAATAATGTTTTGAAGCTAAGTTTAGGAACATTTATGGGTTCAAGTTTAGGTTCGGTAGCTGATGCTAGTGGAATGACTCACTTTCATATGGATTTTTGGGTTGCAGATGATTTTTTAGGAGGACAAGTTTTTAATCCTAAATTATCTAATCACGCAGCTGGAGCAGGAGAAACAAATGCAATATCATCAACAATTGCACTTCCTGGAGATGGTACCCAGAACCAAACATGGGTTTCTTATGATGTAGAAATTGAGACAATGATGGTAGACGAAGATGGAGATAATAATAATGCTCCTTATGAACGAGCAAACATCACTGAGTTTTTAATCACTACAGCTGGTCTTATTGGAACGGCATACTTAGATAATGTTTATCTTCATAACAATACAGTACTAAGCACAGATGATTTCTCTAAATCATCTTTTAAAGCCTACCCTAACCCAACACAAGATATTTGGACTGTGAAAGGACAAAACACTCAAATAGAAACTATAAGGGTGTATGATGTGCTAGGAAAGCAAGTATTAGCATTAATACCAAACAGTAGTGAAGCTATAATAAGTAGCTCTGGCTTAAAGTCAGGCATTTATTTTGCTCAAATAGAAACACTATCTGGAATAGATAATATTAGGTTGATTAAGCAATAATTACCAAGTTTAGTTGATTAAAGGTGCTTTTATTTTAAAGCACCTTTTTTTGTTTATGCATTTATTTCTTTACTTTGTTTAAAGAATAATCTTTAGATGTTTGACGACATAATTGCAGCAATTCCCTTTGGTATAATTCTAGCCTTTACAATAGGTCCAGTATTTTTCGTACTCCTTGAAACAAGTGCAACTAAAGGCTTTAAAAGTGCTTTGATTTTTGATTTAGGCGTAATTTTAGCTGATATTTTGTTCATTATTGTTGCCTTTTTTAGTACAAACAAGCTATTGGATAAAATAAAAGACGATCCTAATTTTTTAATTTTTGGAGGCGTGCTTTTAGTGGCTTATGGATTAATATCTTTTTTAAAAACCTCTAAGTCCTTCCGCGAAATTGTTAGAGAATATCATAAGGTAGAAATAAAAAAGGGCTATGGTAAATTATTCCTTAAAGGGTTTCTTCTAAACTTTATTAATATTGGAGTTTTGTTAGGTTGGGTTGCCTTTATTGTTTTAGGGAATACATTAACACAAACTAATGATGGTGTAATTGTTTTCCTTTCAACGATACTTGTGGTTTATTTTTTAGTAGACCTCTTAAAAATAGCTGCAGCAAAACAGCTTAAGAGTAAGCTAACACCTAGACTCATATTTAAAACCAAAAAAGTTATTGCATTAGTGATTCTTGGTTTTGGAATGCTATTGTTAGTACAGGGCTTTTTTCCAAAGGAAAAAGAAATCATTAAAGAACAACTAGAAAAAATGAATCCAATAAAAGAAAGGTTTTCTAATTAAGTTCAAGCGCTCAAAACTTCAAATTCTCAAGATTAAATATCATGAAAAATGAAAAGCTTCCAGAAAAAATCTGAAAGCTTTACTTGGAGGCGTCGAGCGGAATCGAACCGCTGTAGCAGGTTTTGCAGACCTGTGCCTAAGCCACTCGGCCACGACGCCTTGTTATATAGTAGGAAACTATGATATATGTTTGATGAACTTCTTAAAGTTTCACTTCCACGGGGAGGGAAGTTAACGCTGCAAATGTAAAAAAATTTGTGACTTTTGCTTACAAAAAATCACTTTTTACGTTTATCCGTCATTTTTATCGTTACACTTTCAACATCCCCGCCTATAGGTGGATTTAGTTTACTTATGCAAACCGTGGCTTTTTGTACCAAAGCATCATTTTTAAAAATTTTATCTAAAATGCGTTTGGCTACTGTCTCTAAAAGTTTAGAAGGAATACTCATTTCTTCTTTTATCACTTTGTTTAAAAACACATAATCAACAGTATCATCAAGATTATCGGTTTTAGCAGACTTTTGTAAATCAGCTTTCACTTTTACATCAACCCTATAATCACTACCAATTTTTGTTTCTTCTTTTAAACAACCATGATAAGAGAATACCCTTATATTTTCAACTTTAATTATGCCCATTTAGTTGGTAAATAAATCAAAAATATTGCTCAAAGCACTTGTTTTGGTTTTGTAAAACTCAGTGTATGTGCAGTTCGAGCAAGTTATTGATGTAAACTTTTTGTTCTGTACGTCAAAAATTTTAGACAAAGTACCACCTGTAGCTCGCATTTCGCTTACTTGGTAAGTAGTATTTGAACATTTAGGGCAAACATAGTTTATATTTTTCATTTTTTAAGATTTAAAGTTCATGTATCCTAATAAGTAAGTGTACCGCATTTAAATTTTGTTACGCTTAGTTCGGTGTAAATAGATCAAAATAGTATGAATTTGTGTAATTTTGAAGCTTATTTGGTTGAAACACGAAGAAGTATGTCTGAAGAAAGAAGATCACTCAATTTTATAGAGCAAATTATAGAAGAAGATTTGGCAAATGGAATGGCAAAGGAAGATTTGCGTTTTAGATTTCCACCAGAGCCAAATGGTTACCTACATATAGGTCATACCAAAGCTATTGGTATTAGTTTTGGCTTGGGCGAATATTACAATGCACCTGTAAACCTTAGGTTTGACGATACAAATCCTGCTAAAGAAGAACAAGAGTATGTAGACGCAATAAAACGCGATATTGCTTGGTTAGGATATCAATGGGATAAGGTTTTATTTTCTTCAGATTATTTTCAGCAGTTGTACGATTGGGCTATTATGATGATTAAAGAGGGTAAAGCCTATGTAGACTCTCAATCAAGCGAAGCTATGGCAGAACAAAAAGGGACACCTACAGAACCTGGAGTTGATAGCCCATATAGAAATAGAACAGTTAAAGAAAATCTAGAACTGTTTGACCGTATGAAAAATGGCGCGTTTAATGAAGGCGAGCATATTTTACGCGCTAAAATTGATATGCTACATACAAATATGTTGATGCGCGACCCTATTATGTATCGTGTAGTAAAAAAAGAGCACCATAGAACGGGAAATGATTGGTGTATTTACCCAATGTACGACTGGACCCATGGAGAGAGTGATTATATAGAACAAATTTCTCATTCATTATGCTCTTTAGAATTTAAGCCCCATAGAGAGCTTTACGATTGGTTTTTAGATCAAGTAGTAGACCCTAATAAATTAAGGCCAAAACAGCGTGAATTTGCACGTTTAAACTTGAGCTACACCATTATGAGTAAACGTAAATTGCTTAAATTGGTAGAAGATGGTATAGTAAGAGGATGGGACGACCCAAGA
This sequence comes from Hyunsoonleella ulvae, assembly GCF_016827605.1. GTDB lineage: Bacteria > Bacteroidota > Bacteroidia > Flavobacteriales > Flavobacteriaceae > Jejuia > Jejuia ulvae. The sequence goes on from NZ_JAEPJQ010000001.1 coordinate 1,199,164, forward strand.
ATGCCAACAATTTCTGGTTTAAGGCGAAGAGGTTATACGCCCAATGCATTACGAAAATTTGTAGAAACCGTTGGAGTAGCTAAGCGAGACAACGTTATTGACGTATCGCTTTTAGAGTTTTGTATTCGTGAGGATTTAAATAAAACTGCGCCACGTGTTATGGCGGTTTTAAATCCTGTAAAGCTAGTAATTACAAATTATCCAGAAGATAAAGTAGAATGGTTGGAAGCTGAAAACAATCAAGAAGATGAAAGCGCAGGTTACAGAAAAGTACCATTTTCAAGAGAGCTATACATTGAGAGAGAAGATTTTAAAGAAGAAGCGAGCAATAAATTTTTTAGATTGAAATTGGGAGGCGAAGTGCGCTTAAAAAACGCTTACATCATAAAAGCAGAACATGTTGTTAAAGATGCAAATGGCGAGATTACAGAGATCCATTGCACCTATTCAGAAGACACTGCCAAAAAAGTAAAAGGGACCCTGCATTGGGTTTCAATCGCCCATGCGATAAAAGCAGAGGTTAGAGAATACGATAGATTGTTTATGGACGAAGCGCCAGATAGCTATCAAGACAAAGATTTTATGGAATTTTTAAATCCTAATTCCTTAAAAACTATTCAGGCTTATGTAGAACCAAGTTTAAAAGAAGCGCAGGTAGGAGACAGATACCAATTCCAAAGATTAGGATATTTTAATGTGGACGATGATGCTTCAACAGAGCGTTTGGTATTCAATAAAACAGTGGGTTTACGTGATACTTGGGCAAAGAAGAAACCTTCACAAAACAACAATCAAAGCCAAAAACAAAACCCTAGTCAACCAAAAAGAAAAGCAATAGACGTTATAAAGCAGTTAGGCAAAAAATACACCAATTTATCAGAAGAGAAACGTTTAAAAGTACGTTCTGAAATCTTAGAGTTAGCCAAAAATGTGTCTTATGACGAAATAGAACCGTTATTTAATACGGCGGTTAAAAAGGCGGGTACTAGAATAGCAGTTACTTTAGTTTTAAATGTGATGCTTAATAATGGTTTTGAGGGCAATCAAGCTGTAGAAGATTTTCTATCAAAAGCAAAGGAGGATAAAAACGATTTACTGGTAGCAGAAGCCATGTTAGTATAACATTTTAGTATCGTGAATACGTTAAAATAAGTGTTCCATTTATTTTTTAGTTATATTTAAGTACTAACTATAAAATTTTTTTAAGTCATGGAATTTAATTTTATCGCAATTTTGGTTGCAGCCTTAGTACCGATGATTCTTGGTTTTTTATGGTACGGACCCATGTTATTTCAAAATGCTTGGATGAAAGCATCAGGGATGACAGAAGAGAAAATACAATCTGGTAATATGCCAGTTATTTTTGGTGTTTCTCTACTATTAGCCATAATTCTTGCGTTTTTCACTCAGTTTTTAGTTATTCATGAAATGGGGGTTTACGGTATGACAGAGGGGCAATTAGAAGGAGAAACCGCTCAAGCTTTTTTAGCAGAATGGGCTGGAAAATATAGAAGCTTTGGTCATGGAGCAATACATGGAGCTATGGCAGGTGTAATGTTCGTTTTTCCACTTTTAGCGATTATCAATCTATTTGAACGCAAACCTTTTAAACTTACACTAATTAATGCAGGGTATTGGGTTGTTGTATTGGCAATTATGGGGTCAATTATATCTGGATGGGTATAATTTTGTAAACTTTTAATATTTTTAGAGACTGAGAATTGTAATTTTCAGTCTTTTCTTTTTTGTATTGATACATTATCAAATTTATAGAAACATAAAAGATATCCCTAAGGAATGGGATGTTTTAACGGTTGATAATCTTCTTTTGCAGTCAGCCTATTTACAAGCCTTAGCAGAAGCTTCCCCAAACAATATTAAGTGTTTTTACATTGGAGTTTTTAAAGATAAGAGGCTTGTTGGCGTTGCTCTTATTCAACGTGTACAACTCTACCTAAAAGATATGTTTAGAGATACAAAAGTATCCTGTATTAAAACGTTATTGAAGGATGTTATATCCAAAGTCCTTAAAGGGAACATTTTGGTAGTAGGCAATTTAACCCATACAGGCCAACATGCACTTTATTTTGATACTGAAGCTATTTCAATTACTGAATTTTATACCGAAGTTTTTAAAGGAGTTTCTGAAATAGAAGCCATAATAAAATCTGAAACTAACAAAACGATAAGGCTAATTTTAGTAAAAGATTTTTTTACAGATGATGTGCTCGCAGACAGTATTTTTTTCAAACAAAACAAGTTACATAAAGCAACTGTACAACCCAATATGATCATGGATATTAGGGAGGATTGGTGTGCTAATGGCGACTATGTATCCTGTATGAATAAAAAATACCGCAGGCGCTATAAACGTGCTAAAAAGAAGTTAAATAGTATAGTTTGCAGAGAATTAGATTTACAAACCATTAAGGATAACTCAAAAATACTACACAGCCTATATTTAAATGTCTCAAACAATGCAACGTTTAATACTTTTATTTTGCCAGATAACCATTTTTATCAATACAAGCTTCAGCTGAAAGAAAACTTTAAAGTGTTTGGATATTATCTAAAAGATGAGCTAGTGGGTTTTTTTACTTTAATATTAAACAACAAACAATTAGAAACCTATTTTTTGGGTTATAATACGCAACACCAGTATCCCAATCAGCTATATTTAAATATGCTTTACGATATGGCAAAGTTTGGTATTGAAGCTGATTTTAACGCGATTGTTTTTGCAAGAACAGCTATGGAAATTAAAAGTTCGGTTGGTGCAAAACCAAGACCAATGGTTATGTATATGAAGCACACCAATGGTTTTTTAAATGGTATTTTAAAACAAGTATTTAAATTTATGAATCCCACTAAAGATTGGGAAGAGAGACATCCATTTAGTTAAAAGATAAATTAGTAAATAAGGTTTCTTAGGATTTTTCGACTTAAGATTGAAATACCACGTCATCATGAAAAAATTAGCTTTTCTTCTTTTAGTCATTCCATATTTGGGTCTTGGACAAAATATGAATAACGAAAAACTACAAGATATTTACACCTCTGTAAGCGACTCTATTAATGGCAACCTTGGAGGTTGGCAGTTTTTTGTTAAAGAAGTGCCAATGATATCAATAACGGATACCAACCATAATAGAATGCGAATTATCTCGCCAATAGCAGACTCAAACAGTTTAAATGAAGACTTGATAAAAGCCGCATTGGTAGCTAACTTTCATACGGCATTAGATGTAAAATATGCGGTGTCTGATGGGGTGTTATGGTCAGTTTTCATACACCCATTAAAGGAATTGTCAGAACATCAAGTTAAGGATGCGGTAAGTCAAGTGTATCATGCCAATATCAACTTTGGCACTACATTTTCAAGTACATCTTTATCATTTCCGGGGAACCTAAATAAAGAAGTGGAGGAGGAGCCTAAGGAAGAAGAAATAAAGTTTAAAAAGTCCTAAAAAATGTCATTCAGAGACAGCTAAGGCAGCACATCTCTCTGAATGACAATCTAGCGTTGAAAAAGTATTTTATTCTTTTGTTTAAAACTATGGATTTCAAATCCATAGTGGTTTATTTATCCTTAGGAGGGTTCTTTTTAGCATTTTTCATAGCCTCACCAATGGCGTTACTTGCCGTAAAGCTAGCAACCATATCGTTTAGCATATTACTTCCTGCCTGTGGTGCATTTGGTAATAAAATTAGGTTACTATTGGTTTCCTCGCCTAAGGACTGCAGGGTGTCATAATGTTGTGTTACTACAATTAATGCTGATGCTTCCTGGCTGTTAATGCCAACACGATTTAGTACCTCTACAGACTCTTCTAAACCACGTGCAATCTCTCTACGCTGGTCTGCAATACCTTGCCCTTGTAAACGCTTACTTTCAGCTTCCGCTTTAGCCTTTTCAACTATTAAAATACGTTGTGCATCTCCTTCAAATTGTGCAGCTATTTTTTCACGTTCAGAAGCATTAATGCGGTTCATAGCTGATTTTACCTGTGCATCAGGATCAATATCTGTAACTAATGTTTTTATAATATCATAACCGTATTCACTCATGTATTCCTGTAGCTCGCGTTTTACAGCAATGGCGATATCGTCTTTTTTAACAAATACATCATCCAACTTCATTTTGGGTACTTCGGCACGTACAACATCAAATACAAAAGAGGTAATTTGATCGTGAGGATATTCCAACTTATAAAAGGCATCATATACTTTTTCACGAATCACTAAATATTGTACAGATACTTTAAGTTTTACAAATACATCATCGAGTGTTTTAGTTTCCACAATAACATCCAATTGTTGTATTTTTAAGCTTAATCTTCCAGCAACCCTGTCTACCAAAGGAATTTTCATTTGTAATCCTGATTGGCGAATACTTTGATATTTACCAAAACGTTCAATTATAGCAGCGGTTTGCTGTTTTACGATAAAAAAAGATGAGATTAAAATAATTAACCCCAAAACGAGAAAAGGGATGTAAATGAAGTTCATATTCGTGTTTTTTAATGGTTAAAAAAATAGGATTACTAATTTACGTTATATTTGGGCAACAAACCCTAAATACATGAAAATTAATAAACGTATACTATTAGTAGTATTTTTGCTAAGTTTTGTTACACTTTTAAATGCGCAAAAAGGAAGATACCCTATAACCAATGGCTTTTCTGTTTTTGGAGGAATTACAAAGTTTGATATTACTACCAACAATTTTGTGACGTCTCAAGGGGACGGTTTTCTAGGAGGTTTAAGTGCTACTGTAGATATTCCTTTGCGTTGGTATAACATTAGTTTTGGTATGCAATTATCAGAAAATAATATTGATATCCTAGGACGACCAAGTTTGGTAAGTACCGAAAATGAATTTATAAACTATAAAATGTTTGCTGCGCAGGTAGCAATGCTGCTTCATATTAAAGCCATTAAAAACCATTTTACAATTGATGTTGGCCCTATGTTGCAGTACAATGGAAAATTGGAGTTTAAAAATAAAGATCAAGAAGGGTATTTTATAAATAACTACACCAATTTAACTGCTGAAGACATTACCAACATATCCCAGTTTAATCTTAATGGTGTAGTTGGAGCATCGTTAGGGATTAAAAACTTTAAGTTAAAAGCACAATATATCTATGGCTTTACCAATATTTTAAATAAGTTGGAAAATGAAGGTTTAGATACCACAGGAGGCGATGCACGTTTTAAAGGCAATCAAAATATGTTGGTTCTAGGAGCTATGGTGTCGTTTTAATGCCCAGTATCCGTATAAACTTATTTTTGCAGTTGTTTAATAATAGCATCTAATTGCTCTACTTTTTTTAGTGTTGTATTGATCTCCTTAGATTTTACAGTATTGCCTCGAGCAGTATAACCGATATAGTTTAGCCACCCTTCTGAACGTATTTTTCTGCGGTTACTAACTGTTATAAATAATGAATCTGTTTTTAGATGCTTAATTTCTGATGTTGCTTCATTAATTTGAATTTTTGGGTATAGATCAGAGAGGATCTTTTTAGCCATGTAAAAATGACCAAAAGGATTGGGGTGTACACCATCTGGAATAAATGTACTATCGGCTTTTTGAGTTTTAATAGCAATAAGTTGATGACTTAAATACGTGTTAAGATCAATAATGTTAATACCATCTATAGTTTGTAACCAATTGGAATAATCAAACAACACATTACCATAATTGTAGTAGGGGTGTTGATAAGATTGTGCCTCGCCATCAAAAGAAATATTTGCCTTTACAGGATCAGGGTCAAAAGGTGTGGGTGTTAGTATAATAAGTGTAGCATTGGCAGCTTTTACTTTTTTTATGAGCTTGGTAATACCATTTTTGTAGTTATTAAAACGTGTAACATCCTTCTCAGAATAAATACCATCATTCATCCCGTAACACGAAATTACAAGGTCTGGTTTAATAAGTTGTAATGCCTTATCTAGACGTGAATGTATGCATGGCCATGGATAAGGGGCATTAGGCTCAGAGTCGCCAGAAATAGTTTCTCCTGATAGTCCAATACTGGTAATATCCAACGTTTCCTTTGGATAGCTTTTTCTAAGGTAATATTCTAAAAAATCAACATATGTACCATTTTGGGTAATGCTGTTCCCCAATATTAGGACTTTTTTATTGTGTAGGGGAAGGTTGGGTTTTTGTTTTTCCTTTGAACATGAAAAAGTTGTAATAATAATTAAAGCTAAAAGAAGTTTTTGGAATAATTTCATGCTTCATTGTTTTTAATTACAATCTTCGTTATAGAACTCAACAATATCATAAATATCCCACTTTTTGAACTCTTTCTTCTGAATTTTTTCTATCAGTAAAGGGCAGTCTTCAAAAATTATAATGTCTTTCTTTTTTAATCTATTACCTATGGCAAGTAGTTGTTCTTTTACCTTAATGTAGTATACAGTAGATGAACTAGCACCAATGGAAAAGCCATTAGAATCTACACGACCTGGATTGTAAACAAAATTACTATATAGAGATATTTTGCCTTCAAGAATTAATTTAAAAAGTTCTGGTTTGCGCGTTTCTTTCTTTTTTTCATATCTATATTGCCAGCCTTTTACATCGTAACCTAATATTGTCTTATAGTCATATTCCAACGGTTCAGAGTTTTCTGAGGTTTTAAACTTAATACCTCCAAACGTTTTGACCTTTATTAATCCTTTTGAGACAGAATCATTTTTTAAATAGATTTTACCCTCTGAATATTGAGCGTGTAGAACAGAAAAAGAGAATATGCACAATAGTATTGTTAGGCTTTTCATCTTGCAATGAATTTAATATTTATGGAATATTGAGTTTTTAAAATACTAATATTGCAATATACATTATTAATTTTCTAAAGTGAATGAATTTTAGGTTTAGAAAAGCTACATTACAAGATGAAATTGCTTTAAATGAATTAATTCAGAAATCTGCTAAAGCAATCAACAAATTCTTTTATACCAAACAGGAGATTGAAGCAGCTTTGGGTTCTGCCTGGGTTGTTGATAAACAGCTGATCTTAGACAATACTTATTGGATTGTAGAGAACGATGCTGGATTAGCGATTGGTTGTGGTGGTTGGAGCAAACGTAAATTATTATTTGGTAAGAATGATGCTATTCATGTATCTGATAATACACTTAACCCTGAGAAAGATTCAGCTAGAATTAGAGCGTTTTTTGTGCATCCAGATTATACAAGACAAGGTATTGGCGCATTACTTTTAGAAAAAAGTGAAGCCGAGGCTGCGGCTGCAGGTTTTAGCTCTTTAGAGCTTGTAGCAACACTTAGTGGCGAAAAACTTTACACCTCTAGAGGTTATATTTTGAAAAGGAAATACGAAGTTAATTTAGGGGATGGTATTACAAATAAGGTGGTATCCATGACCAAAATGCTAAAATTCTAATTGTATAAAGCTTGGTAAACGTCTGAGGCATTTGCAACAATTATTAATATAAAAAGCCCTAAAACAGTAAGATTAACTATTAGCCCTATTATTTTCTTCACTTTATTTTGATCTTTAAAACCTTTTAAGAATCCTACGAGAGCTAATATTCCAATGCCAAAGGTAAGGACACCTATACACAAAGAAATAAAAGTATAATATGCATAGTTTAGAAGCTGGGTTAGTATGACTAAAACAATGATTAACCCCAAAACAATCATTCCATATTTAAAGCCTTTGTTTGAATCTTGCAATATTACTTTAACCATAGTTAAATCTCAAATAAGTAAATAATTACGAAACAGCAATAACTTTGTTTACTCTGTTCAAAGTTTCATTTTTCCCAATCATAAACATAATATCAAAAACATCAGGGCCTTGTAATGCACCTACTAATGCTAAACGTAGCGGCATCATTACTTTCCCAAAACCTATTTCGTTATCAGTAATCCAACCTTTAATACTGGTTTGAAGGTTTTCTACAGTGAAATCTTCAATGGTATTTATAATAGAAACAACCTCTTTTAAAATGTCTTTTGTGCCCTCTTTAAAGGCTTTTTTAGCTGCTTTTTCATCGTAAGTAGTAGGAGCAGAGAAGAAAAAATGACTCAAGCCCCATAAGTCTGAAATAAATGTGGCACGCTCTTTTACCAATGCAACTACCATTTCTATATAGTTTACATCAATATCGGACAATTCTGGTTGTACCGTTTTAAAACCTTTGGCCAAACTTAAATTGTCTTGTTCTTGCATATAATGATGATTAAACCATTTAGTTTTATCAGGATCAAACCTCGCACCAGATTTATTTACGCGTTCTAAATTAAAAGCAGTTATCAGCTCCTCTAGGCTAAAAATTTCTTGTTCGGTTCCTGGATTCCAACCTAAAAAGGCAAGGAAATTTACCATGGCTTCTGGGAAATAGCCATCTTCCTTATAACCTCTAGAAACATCACCAGTATTTGGGTCTGTCCATTCTAAGGGAAATACAGGAAAACCTAATTTATCGCCATCACGCTTGCTTAATTTTCCTTTGCCAGTTGGTTTTAAAATTAACGGTAAGTGCGCAAATTCAGGAATTTTCCAACCAAATGCAGTGTATAATTGGTGGTGTAGCGCTAAACTAGGTAACCACTCCTCTCCACGAATAACATGGGAGATTTCCATTAAGTGATCGTCAACAATATTAGCTAGATGATAGGTAGGCATACCATCACTTTTAAACAGTACTTTATCATCTAGAATGTTGGTGTCTATTTTTATATCGCCACGAATTATGTCTTTTAAAAGCAAGGTTTCGTCTTGTGGCGATTTAAAGCGAATCACATAATCTTCGCCAGCTTCTAATTTTGCTTTTACGGTTTCTTCAGAAAGCGATAAGGCATTGCTTAGCTTTAATCGGTTATGCCAATTGTAGATAAACGTTTTGCCTTTTGCTTCATGATCTTTTCTATGAAAATCCAGTTCTTCGGCAGTATCAAAAGCATAATAGGCATTTCCAGATGCTATGAGTTCTTCAGCATATTTTTTATATGTTTCCTTACGTTCGCTTTGTCTATATGGGCCATATTTTCCTGGGTTAACAGGACTTTCATCGGCTGGTATACCACACCAATTTAGCGCATTTATTATGTATTGTTCAGCACCTTCAACATACCTGTTTTGGTCCGTATCTTCAATACGTAAAATAAACGAACCGTTGTGTTTTTTGGCAAACAAATAGTTGAATAATGCAGTACGAACACCACCTATATGCAGTGGCCCTGTAGGGCTGGGTGCAAAACGCACACGAACGTTTTTGGTCATTTTTTTTGTGTTTTAAAACTGAGGCAAAGATAGAGTAGTGGGGTATAAAGACAAAGTGTAGCGGAAAGAACTTTAGCTGATGAAAAAGGATTCTGTTTCTGCAAATATGTTGGCAGATAGTTATGCTAGGGATTGGGTCATGAAAGCCTGCCTGCTTCCCCGATAGGGAAATGCCAAAAGCCTGTATTAGCACTATTTTAACGCATTGTATAAATTGAAGTAGAAATTAAAATTGTAGTTTAGTAGTTTAAAGCCTTAAAAGCATTGAGTTTAACCCCAAATCATGGATAATTTTAAAAACATACAGCAAAAATTAGAACGGTTTATAAAACGATACCACACCAATGAATTGGTTAAAGGTGGTATTTTGTTTTTTGCCATAGGCTTGTTGTATTTTTTAGCAACACTACTTATTGAGCATTTTTTATGGCTAAATACCACAGCTAGAACAGTGTTGTTCTGGCTCTTTATACTTGTAGAATTGGGTTTACTCTTTAAGTTTGTGGCCATACCATTGGCTAAGTTGTTTAAACTGAAAAGAGGTATTAACTACGAAATGGCTGCTAAAATTATTGGCAAGCATTTTCCTGAAGTGGATGACAAATTGTTGAATGTAATTCAACTAAAAGAACGTAGTGAACCATCAGAACTTTTATTGGCAAGTATCGACCAGAAATCTTTGGCTTTACATCCTATCCCGTTTAAATTGGCGGTTAATTTTAAGCAGAATATACCCTATTTAAAATACGCGGTTATTCCAATCATTATTTTACTGTTAGTTTATGTTACTGGTAATTTTAATTGGTTTAGCGACAGTTACAAGCGTGTTGTGGATTATAAAACAGCTTATGAGCCGCCTGCGCCGTTTCAGTTTTTTGTAGTTAATGAAACTTTAAAAGCCATAGAAGGGAAAGATTTTAAATTAATGGTAAAAACCACAGGAGATGTGGTGCCAGAAAACGCACAATTAACCTATAACGACGAAACGTATTTTTTACAACAAACTGGAGTTGGTGCTTTTGAGTATGTGTTTTCTCAACCACAACAGCCTATAACATTTAATTTATCTGCCAACGAAGTAAACTCTAAGCCTTATAGATTAGAAGTTGTAGAGGTGCCATCGTTATTGGGTTTTAAGATGGTTTTAGATTATCCAAACCATACCAAAAAACAAGACGAAATCTTAAAAAGTACAGGTAATGCTGTCGTGCCAGAGGGTACAAAAGTAACGTGGCAACTGCAAACGAAATCTACTGATGAGGTGCATTTATATGCTAAGGATACACTAGCATTTGTTTCAGATAAGGCGGGGGTTTTTGAAACTTCCAAAAGCCTATACAGAGACTACAATTACACACTGAGTACCAGTAACAAGAATTTGAAAGATTATGAGAATTTGTCGTTTACTATTGATGTGATTAAGGATGATTTTCCCGAATTAAATGTACAAATGAAAGTGGACAGTTTAGATTTGCAAACGCTATACTTTTATGGACAAATAAGTGATGATTATGGCTTGAGCAAACTACAACTGGTGTATTATCCATCTGATGATGAAAGTGATAAGAAAATAAAGGAGCTACCCATAACAACTTCTAATGTACAAGATTTTATAACTGCATTTCCTGATAATTTAGAGGTCAAACCTGGCATTCCATATCAATTATACTTTCAAGTATTTGATAATGATAGAGTTAATAAGTTCAAGTATAAGAAAAGCTCGGTGTTTACATATCGTAAGCGAACTCTAGATGAAGAACAAGAAAAGCAATTACAAGAGCAAGGAGAAACTATAAAGGATTTAAATAAATCGCTTAAAAAGTTTGAAGAGCAAGAAAAACGCCTAAAAGAATTAACCAAGACAGGTAAAGAGAAAAAGAATTTAAGTTTTAATGACAAAAAGAAGTTGGCATCATTTTTTAAACGCCAGAAACAGCAAGATGAGATGATGAAAAACTTCAACAAGAAATTAAAAGACAATCTTGAGGAGTTTCAGAAGGAAGAAAAAAAAGAAGATCCATTTAAAGAGGACTTAAAGAAGCGTTTGGATGATAACGAAGAACAGCTAAAAAAGAATGAAAAGCTGTTGGAGGAGTTAGAGAAACTACAAGAAAAAATTAATAATGAAGGGCTAATTAAAAAACTTGAAGAAGTTGCCAAACAGAATAAGAATAAAAAACGAAGCTTAGAGCAATTGTTAGAATTGACCAAGCGATTTTATGTTGAAAAGAAATTAGAGAAACTTGCAGACGATTTAAAAGAATTATCAAAAGAACAAGAAACACTCTCTAAGGCTTCAGAAAAGGAAAACACTAAGGAAAAGCAAGATGCTATAAATGAGAAGTTCAATGAGTTTCAAAAAGAAATGGAAGCTCTCGAAAAAGACAGCAAAGCATTAAAAAAGCCTATTGATATTCCTCGGGATAAACTGGACGAAAAGGAGGTGCAAAATGAACAACAAAATGCCTCTGATGAATTAAAAGAGAAAGAAGCTGTAGAGCAAAAGCAAAAAGAAGAAGGTACAGAGAATGAACAAAATACATCAACTAATCAGGAAAAACAACAAAATCATCAAAACGCTCAAAAAAGTCAACAGAAAGCAGCTCAAAAAATGAGAGAAATGAGCCAAAATATGCAAGGGGCTATGCAAGCGATGAGTGGCGAACAAATGCAAGAAGATATGGAAATGTTGCGCCAGATTCTAGACAACTTAGTATTGTTTTCATTTGATGAAGAAGCGTTGATGGAACAGTTTAAGGCTATTGATGTTAACCACAATAAATACGCATCATATTTAAAAAGGCAAAGCTACCTTAAAGAACACTTTGAGCATATAGATGACAGTTTATTTACACTTTCCTTAAGACAACCCAAAATGTCTGAGGTTATTAATAAAGAAATCTCTGAAGTGTATTTTAATATAGATAAGGCGTTAGAGCGTTTAGCAGAAAGCCAAATATATCAAGGTGTTTCAAACCAGCAATTTGCTGTTACGGCCACTAATAATCTGGCGGATATGTTAAGTGATATTTTAGACAACATGCAAGAAAGTATGAGTATGTCCATGGGTCAAGGTCAAGGAGACATGCAATTACCAGACATTATTATGAGCCAAGAACAGCTCAACAAAATGATGCAACAAGGGATGAAGAAAGGACAGAAAGGAAAGCCAAAAGAAGGTAAGGGTAAGGAACAGGGGAAAGGAGAGAAACAAGGCGATAAAGGCAAAGAAGGGCAAAAAGGAGACAAAGGACAAGAACAGAATGGTAAAGAGGGACAAAATGGAAAGCAATCAGGAGGAGAAGGAGAAGGTACTAACTTTGATGAAGAAGGTTTGTTGTACGAGATTTACCAAAAACAGCAACAACTCCGCGAGGCTTTAGATAAGCGTTTGGAGAAAGAAGGTAAAGGTGGTATTGGCGATAGATTGTCGAAACAAATGGAAGACATTGAATTAGATTTGTTAAACAAGGGTCTCACCAATGAAACACTTCAAAAAATGACTAACTTAAAACATCAACTGTTAAAATTAGAAAATGCTACCTTTCAACAAGGCCAGGAAAATAAACGTGAATCTGAAACCAATAATAAGGAGTTTAATAATAATAGCAACAGTCAAATCCCAACAGCTAAACAATATTTTCAAACTACAGAAATATTAAACCGACAAGCTTTACCTTTGCAGCAAGTTTATAAAAAGAAAGTGCAGCAATATTTTAAAAAAGCTAATGATTGATTTCAATTACGAAACAGATTTCAAACTCAATAACGAAACACTAATATCTAATTGGATTGCTAATACAATTGCTTCAGAGGGGTATAAGCTAGATGCCATAAATTATGTGTTTTGTGATGATGATTATCTGCATAAGTTGAATGTTGAATTTCTAAAGCATGATACATTAACAGATATTATTAGCTTTGATTATTCTATAGGAAAAATAATACAAGGAGATGTTTTTATTTCTATTGATCGGGTTGTTGACAATGCCAAAGATTTTCATGTTTCTTTTGAAGAAGAGCTACATCGTGTTATAATTCATGGTGTATTACATTATTGTGGCTATAAAGATAAAAGTGAAGAAGAGGCCAATGAAATGAGAGCTAAGGAGAACTACTATCTTTCTGTTTTAGAGTAGAGTTAAAGATTTCAGTGTATATTTGCAAACCAAAATTTATAAAATGTTCCACGTGGAACATTGTTTAATGAAAAAGATAAATCATGTTTAGCGATCATTATGATGTAATAGTAGTTGGTGCAGGACATGCTGGTAGTGAAGCTGCTGCTGCTGCTGCCAATATGGGCAGTAAAACATTGTTGGTAACCATGAATTTGCAAAACATTGCACAGATGTCATGTAACCCAGCTATGGGAGGTATTGCTAAAGGACAAATTGTTCGGGAGATTGATGCTTTAGGTGGTTATAGTGGCATTGTATCTGACACATCTGCTATTCAATTTAAAATGCTGAATAAATCCAAAGGACCAGCAATGTGGAGTCCAAGGGTACAAAGTGATAGAATGCGTTTTGCAGAAGATTGGAGATTGCTTTTAGAGCAAACACCAAACTTGGATTTCTATCAAGAAATGGTTTCGGGATTGCTAATCGAAAAAGACAGCGTTGTTGGTGTTAAAACGTCTTTGGGTGTTGAAATAAAATCTAAGACCGTAGTGCTTACCAATGGTACTTTTTTAAATGGTTTAATTCATATAGGAGATAAGAATTTTGGTGGTGGCAGAGCAGGGGAAAAAGCTGCAACGGGAATAACGGAACAGCTGGTTGATTTAGGCTTCGATTCTGGCAGGATGAAAACAGGAACGCCTCCCAGGGTAGATGGAAGATCGTTGGATTATTCTAAAATGATTGAACAACCGGGAGATGATAATCCAGAAAAGTTTTCCTATTTAGACATCACAAAACCGCTGGAAAAACAAAGGTCGTGTCATATGTCTTATACTAGTCCAGAAGTACATGATTTATTGCGTGAGGGTTTTGATAGGTCTCCAATGTTTAATGGTAGGATTAAAAGTTTAGGGCCAAGGTATTGTCCGTCTATAGAAGACAAGATAAATAGATTTGCAGATAAAGACAGACATCAATTATTTGTGGAGCCAGAAGGGTGGAATACAGTTGAGGTTTATGTAAATGGCTTTTCTACCTCATTGCCAGAAGATGTGCAGTTTAAGGCGCTACGTTCTGTGGTTGGTTTTGAAAATGTGAAATTCTTTAGGCCAGGTTATGCTATAGAATATGATTATTTTCCGCCTACGCAATTAAAACATACATTAGAAACAAAGCTTGTTAGTGGGTTGTATTTTGCAGGACAAATTAATGGTACTACGGGTTATGAGGAAGCAGCATCTCAAGGATTAATGGCAGGGATTAATGCGGGTTTAAAAGTTCAAGAAAAAGATGCTTTTACATTAAAAAGGGATGAGGCTTACATAGGAGTTTTGGTTGATGATTTAATTACAAAAGGTACGGAAGAGCCCTATCGTATGTTTACTTCGAGGGCAGAATATAGAACATTATTAAGACAGGATAATGCTGATTTAAGGTTAACACCAAAAGGATATACATTAGGTTTGGCTTCAGAAAAACGCCTAAAGCGTATGGAAGAAAAACATGAAGCAGCTGAAAAATTTGTGTCGTTTTTTGAGAACCAAAGTGTAAAGCCAGAAGAGATTAATCCAATTTTGGAATCGAAAAAATCATCGCCTGTAAAACAATCTGGTAAGCTGTTTAAGATTTTTGCAAGACCAAATGTAGAGATGAACGATGTTAGGAAAGTAGCGTCTGTTGAGGCTTATATTCAAGACAATAATTTAGACAGGGAAGTGATAGAGCAGACAGAAATTCAAGTAAAATATTCTGGATATATAGCAAAAGAAAAGAACAATGCGGATAAGCTAAACAGATTAGAATATGTAAAAATCCCAGAGAATTTTGATTACTCACAAATAAAATCTATGAGTTTTGAAGCGCGAGAAAAGCTAAAAAAAATACAGCCAACAACAGTATCTCAAGCTTCAAGAATTAGTGGTGTGTCTCCTAATGATATTTCTGTATTATTGGTATACATGGGGCGTTAGTTTCTTTTGAAAACAATAATTTTTCTTAATAAATTTCATAGATGTTCCACGTGGAACATTTAATATTTTCTCTGTCTTATATCATATTTCTATGAAAAAAATGACTTCAAAATTATTGCTCATGCTACTGCTTGGATTTGTTTCTTGCAGTAAAAGTGGTAGTAACATTGATATAGCAAAACAGTATTATAGCGTCTTAAATAATTCAAATTATTCTGAAGCAAAACGCATTTTAGAAGATAGTATACTAACCACAGAGATTGCTTATAAGAAGGTGTTTTTAAAAACAGATTATATAGAATTCTTAAAATGGGATGCTGTTTTTAAACCAAAATATGAGGTTTCCAACATGGAAGAAAACCATGGGACTGTTAAAGCCATAGTTTCTAAAATAGATAAGAGAGTTCTTTTTTTGCATGAATCTCCTATAATATACAAACAGATAATTCAGTTTAAAGAGGATAAGATTTATAGTGTAGAAACTCCAGAATACATTAATTTTAACGATACTATTTTTAGTAGAAATAGAAAAAAGCTTTTAGGTTGGATTAAAAAAAATCATCCAGAATTGGATGGGTTTATCCATGATCAAACTAAAGTAGGCGCGTTAAATTATTTAAAAGCAATTAACCTGTATAGTGATGCCCATTAATGTAAAAGACTTTTCTGTTTCTGGAGAAAAATTCCGGTTAGAAGAAAACTTAGAGTTTGGTTTTTTAGAAACCACACCTCAACCACCTCCAGATAAATTAGCAGATTATTATGAGAGTGAGGATTATATTTCTCATACAGATGCTAAACGAAACCTGTTTGAAAAAGTATACCATTTGGTAAGAACTATTTCTTTAAAAAAGAAATTAAACTTAATTAATTCTTTTACTTCAAAAGAGAAAAAATTATTAGATGTTGGTTGTGGTACAGGCGATTTTTTACAAACAGCCAAAAGAAATAATTGGGAAGCTTTTGGCATTGAACCAAACACACAAGCAAGATCAATAGCCAATACAAAAACTGGAAATTCGGTTTATGAGACTGACCAACTATCAAAGTTCGAAAGACATAGTTTTGATGTTATTACACTTTGGCATGTTTTAGAACATCTACCAGATTTAGAAGCTCAGATAAGCACTTTTAAAACTTTATTGAAACCAAACGGAACATTGGTTATTGCAGTTCCAAATTATAAAAGTTACGATGCTACACATTACAAAGAATTTTGGGCTGCTTTTGATGTGCCTAGGCATCTTTGGCATTTTAATCGTGATGCGATGTCGAATTTGGTTTCTAAATTTAATTTTAAAGTTATAAAAACCAAACCTATGTGGTTTGATGCTTTTTATGTGAGTATGCTTTCTGAAAAATATAAGTTTGGAAAAATGAATCCTATAAAAGGATTCTTAATAGGCCTGTTATCAAATCTTAAAGCTCTAAGCTCCAATGAAGCTTCTTCATTGATTTATATTGTAAAAAATAGTTAATTTAATACAGCGCGCATTTTTCATGAAGCTTTAAGCTTTAAACACCGTATTTGCAACTCTATTTTTTAAAGTCTCTTAAATCGCTTTATTTGAGCTTATTTTTAATAGAATTTAATTATAGATTTTTAAATCAGTAATAATTTTTGATTATAAGTTAAATTCAAACCAATTTCGGTTTTCTTTTTCACATACTTTATTACATTTGTGCGACTTGAAAAAAATGATTCAAATTAAAAACCAAAAACCAAAAACCAAAAACCATGAAACATATATTTTACGCTGTAATGCTATTGATGATTTTAGCATCATGCCAAAAACCAAATAAAATTGGTTATGTAGATAACGGTACCGTGATTAATGATATTCAGGAAAAGAAAGATCTTGAAGAAAAATTTAAGGCCAGAGAAAAAGTTTTTAATACACGAAGGGATAGTATGGTTAATGCGTATCAATTAGACTTAAAAGAAGCACAGATAAAAGCTAAAAGAATGTCTCAAGCTAATCTTCAAAAGTTATCTCAAGAGATTCAGCAAAAAGAACAATTATTATCTCAAAGAATTCAGCAAGAACAACAAGCCATACAACAAGCCTTTCAATCAGAAATAGATACGTTGATTGTTAAAGTAAAAGATTATGTAAAGGACTACGGTAAGAAAAACGGATACACTTATATTTTAGGCACTAGTGATGCTGCAGCGTCAGTACTTTATGGTACTGAAGAAAATGATTTAACACAAACGATCTTGGATAACTTAAATGCGGAATATAAGAAAGAATAGAGTATAGTAAAATTTATTTAGAACACTGGTAATCAAATTATTACCAGTGTTTTTTGTTTCTAATTATTCCAATGTGTAACAAGTTCTATAAACTCCTGTCTAAATCCATTAGGATCAAAGCTAGTAGCACCACTAGCCAAATCAATTACCATTTGTTTAGAAACGTTTCCTTTATATTCTGAATTCTTCATGAGTAAACCAAACCCTGTAACTGCAGTAGCAAAATTCATGTTTTCAGATATTATAGCGTTACTAGATTCCTTAATTTCGTGTGCTAAAGGGATGCTTATTTCAGTATTTGGTTTTTTATACCTAAAGTCAAATGTAGCATAAAGCGCTTCAGTATTATCTTTTAATACCACTTCATAAAGTGCTGTAATAGTTTGAGAAGAACCAATTTCGCCTGCATCCTCAGTGTCATCTTCAAAATCTTCATTTTCTAAAGCTCTATTTTCATACCCAATTAAACGATAGGAAGAAACTTTATTTTCGTTAAAAGTTACTTGAATTTTAGAATCTTTTGCCACAGTATATAACTTTCCTAGTTCATAAGTAAAAACCTTTTGAATCTGTTTTGCATTATCTATATGCTCGTAATTACCATTACCTTTATTTGCAATCTGCTCCATACCATAATCGTTTAGATTTCCGCCTCCAACACCAAGTACAGTTAGATAAATACCCGTTTTTCGTTTTTTTTCTATAAGTTCTACAAGTGCTTCAGTAGAGGATGGACCAACATTGAAATCGCCATCAGATCCTAAGATAACCCTATTGTTACCATCACTAATAAAATGTTCTTCTACTATTTTATAGGCGGTAATAATACCCTCAGCTCCTGCTGTGCTACCTCCAGCACCTAGTTGATCTATGGCTTGTTTTATTTTATCTTTTTCACTCCCAGATGTTGATGGCAATAATACACCTGCACTCCCAGCGTAGGTAACAATAGCAATTCTATCATCATCCCTAAGATTATCTGTTAAAGTTTTAAATCCTGACTTTAAAATACCCAATTTATCTGGAGAACTCATAGAACCAGAAACATCAATTAAAAAGACATAATTAGAATTTGGAAGTTCTGATTCTGGAATGGTTTTACCTTTCATACCTATGCGTATCAAGTGATGATCTGTATTCCAAGGACAGATGGAAACTTCAGAATTCAAACCGACATTATCTCCATTTTGAGGTTCAGGATAATCAAATGTAAAATAGTTAATATACTCCTCAATTCTTACTGAAGCGACAGGTGGGGTTTGTCCTAAATTTAAAAAGCGTCTCATGTTGGCATAAGAACCGCCATCAGCATCAACCGAAAATGTAGACACAGGGGCTTCACTAGTTGAAATAAAGGGATTTTCTCCATGATCTTTATAATTTTCTTGAACTATTGGTTCGGGGTTATAAGCCGAAAGTTCATGCATAGATACCTTATCTAAAGGAGAACATGCAACAGTAATTATTAGTAAAGATAAAAAGGATGAGATTGCATAAAGGTTTTTCATAGCGAGGGTGTTTTAAAGTTTAATAAAAGTGAATTGCAATATGTCTTTTAGATGTAGCATGTAAGAAATGGTTGCGTTAATTGCTTAATGAATTTTTTGATTTAGAATACATTAGACCGCATTTTAAAAAAAATCAAAAGACAATGCAACCTTTCAATTTTTAATCTGTCAATACCAATAGAATCAATCATCAATCAAACTAAGCTGAAATAGTTCAGCATTATAAAACGAACAGATCAAATGAAAATTATGTTACTAGGGTTATGCCTGTTTCTAGGCATGACGGCAACTGCACAAGACACGTTTAGTATTCGTGGTACAGTTAAAGATGCCAAAAATGGAGAAACAATATTAGGAGCTACCGTTTTTTTTAAAGGCACCACAAATGGAGCCGTTACCAACAGTTACGGCTTTTATTCACTTACAGCTTCAAAGGGTAATTATACGGTAGTAGTATCGTATATGGGTTATGAAGAGATTTCAAAAGAAATTAACCTTAACCAAGATCAAGTTCTAGATTTTGAACTTACGGAAGCAACGCATCAATTAGATGAAGTTGTCGTTACAGCCGAAGAACCAGAGCGCATTAGTATTAAGAAACCACAAATGAGTGTTTCAAAACTCAATGCTTCTACCATTAAACAAATACCCGCAGTATTGGGAGAGGTAGATGTGATTAAATCCATTCAAATGTTACCAGGTGTTACAAATTCTGGAGAAGGCACTGCGGGCTTTAATGTAAGAGGAGGGGCTGCAGACCAAAATTTGGTATTACTTGATGAAGCCATTATTTATAACACATCTCATTTTTTTGGCTTCTTTTCAGTGTTTAACAATGATGCAATAAAAAATGTAAAGCTTTACAAAGGAGACATTCCTGCAAAGTTTGGAGGACGAGTATCTTCAGTTTTAGATGTACACCAAAAGGATGGTAATAGTAAACAGTTTGAACTCAATGGAGGCATAGGTTTAATTTCAAGTAGGCTAACTGCTGAAGCACCGCTGTTTGGAGATAAAGGGTCTTTTTTAATCGCAGGTAGAAGCTCTTATGCCCATTTACTTATGAAAGCCATCCCGGAAGTAAAAGATGATAAAATATCCTTTTACGATCTAAACTTAAAAACGAATTACACAATAAATAAAAACAACAGGCTATTCCTCTCAGGGTATTTTGGAAGAGATGTTTTCGATTTATCTAATATTATTAGAACTAACTATGGAAATGCCTCTGGAAATTTAAGATGGAATCATGTATTTAACGATAAGCTGTTTTCCAATTTATCCTTAATATATAGCAAGTACGATTACCGTATTATACTTGATTTTGTGGAGTTGGATTGGATTGCAGACATTAAAAACTATAATATTAAATACGATTTTGGGTACTATCTCAATGATAAAGTAAAGGTAGATTTTGGTGTTAGTACCATTCTTCACAATTTAAATCCTGGAGAAGTAAAACCAACAACAGAAAGCTCTCCTGTAAACCAATTAAAGTTAGAACAAAAGCGAGCTTTAGAAAATGGTATTTATGCCAGTGCAGAACATCAAATTTCAGATAAACTTACTTTAAATTACGGACTACGCTACAGTAGGTTTAATAGACTTGGCGGACAAAATATTATGAATTATGCAAATAATAAACCCGTTGTATATAATGAAACATTAGGCATTTACGAAGAAGGAGAAGAAACAGGCGAAACTTTTTTTAAGAAAAGCGAAAGTATAAAAACCTATGATAATTTTGAGCCTCGTTTGGGAATGTCCTATCAATTAAATACATCTTCTTCCGTAAAAGCAAGCTATACAAGATCAACCCAATATATGCATTTACTATCCAATACCACTGCTGTAACACCGCTAGATGTATGGACGCCAAGTGGAAGATATATTAAACCCCAAAAATCACATCAATATGCAGCAGGGTATTACAAAAACCTAAAAGACAACATCTTCTCTTTAGAAGTAGAAGCGTATTACAAGACTGTAGACAATAGAATTGATTATGTAGACGGTTCAGATTTAATAGGGACTAATACCATTGAAACTGAAATTTTAAATGGCGAAGCCAGAGCCTATGGTTTAGAATTTTTATTGAGAAAAAATAAAGGACGCTTTACGGGATGGTTGGCCTACACTTTATCAAAATCAGAACAAAGAACACCAGGAGGGATTGCTGGTGGGTTAGGTATTAACGATGGCAAATGGTACAATACCCCTTTTGATAGAACTCATGATGTATCGATAACAGGAGCATATAAACTAAATGACCGATGGAAATTTAGTGCTAATGCGGTTTACCAAACAGGACGACCTGTGACATATCCAGATGGACAGTACACTTATGAAGGTTTATCTATAGCTAGTTTTTCAGATAGAAATGCCAGCAGATTACCAGCATATCATCGCTTAGATATATCAGCAATTTATAGTCCGAAAAAGAATTTGAATAGAAAATGGAAAGGTGAGTGGGTGTTTGGTATCTACAATGCCTATAACCGTAAAAATGCAGCCTCAATCAGGTTTGTTCAAAATGATGACACAGCAGCAAATGAAGCAACACGAACAGCTATTTTCGGTATTATACCATCGATAACATATAACTTCAAATTTTAATCTTGAATACCCTTATGGGTACTAAAAACAAACAAATATGAAACCATATATAAAAATACTTTCAATATTATTTTTAATAGGATATACATCCTGTGAAGATGTGATTGATGTGGACGTTCCAACAGCTGCTCCAAGACTAGTTATTGAAGCTTCCTTAGATTGGCAAAAAGGCACAACAGGTAACAACCAAATCATAAAGTTAAGTACATCTACCCCTTATTTTGAGAACACTGTAAACTCAGCAGTTACGGGAGCTTCAGTAAAAGTAACAAATAACAATAATAATATTGAGTATACTTTTGAGGACCAGAATAATGGCACGTACACCATCTCTAACTTTGTTCCCGTAATAAATGACAGTTACACCTTAGAAATTACATACAATAATGAAACCTATCGTGCTACAGAAACCTTAAAATCGGTATCGCCAATAAAACGCGTAGAGCAATCCGTAGAAGGTGGCTTTGATGATGAAGTTTTGGATGTTTCCATTTTTTGGGATGACCCAGTCGATGAGGAGAATTTCTATCTCATAAAATTTATGGAAGAAGGTATTTTTTTTCCAATTTTTGAGGACTATCCAGATGAATTTGTAAACGGTAATGAACTCAATACTTTTTTTGAAAAAGACAGAGAAGATGATGATGACCAAGCTGAATTTAATCCTGGAGATACAGTTAAATTCACCCTATATGGTATCTCAAAGCAGTATGATAATTATATAAGCCTGTTAATAGAGCAGTATGATAGCGCAGGAGATCCGTTTAGTACTATTCCAGCAAAGCTAAAAGGTAATTGTATTAACGTAAGCACACCAGAAAATTATCCTTTAGGCTATTTTAGGTTGTCTGAGTTTGATACCGTAACCTATACTTTTCAATAACAATTAAAAACATAATATCATGAAAACACAGTATATATTTTATCTGCTTTTAGCCTTTTGTATGGGGTTAACCTCATGCTCAGTAGATAGTATAAAGGCGTCTGACACTATCGTATCAGAAGAACGCATGGTTTCAAATTTTAATGAAGTTGACGTTTCAAGTGATATAGAAGTAGTTATAAAATACGGCACACAACAATCTGTTAAGATAACCACAAGCGATAATATCATAAAAAATGTAACTACAAGCGTAAGTAACGGTAGACTAGTTGCAAGATTATCTGGCAATATTAGGCGGTTAACAGAGTTAAAATTAGAAATAACCATTCCAACCATTTCAAGATTAATACTATCAGCCGATAGCTTTGGAAGCTGTACTGGATTTGAAAACTTAGAAACGTTCCAACTGAATGTTTCCAGTGATGCTTTTATTGTGCTTTCAGGCTCAGCAAATAGTATGAATATAGATGCCAGTAGTGATGCCAAGGTAGAAGGGTTCGATTTTGAAACTAAAACATGTAATATAAATTGTTCTTCAGATGCTACAGTTTCTATAACTTGTACTGATGCTTTATCAGGTTCTGTAAGTAGCGATGGCATAATATTTTATAAAGGAAATCCAACGGTAAATGTATCTACAAGCAGCGATGGCGCAGTAATAAATTCAAATTAGAAAGATGCTGATATTAAATAAATTGTAACTTTCATGCAACCTTTAAAAATTTCTATTGTCTTTAAAAATAGAAACTAAATCCAAAACCGATTTCACAACCAAAACGCGGTGACAAACCAAGTAGTTTTTACACATAAAGAGCTTGTAGAGAAGAGCAAATTGGGCGACCGAAAAACGCAATACAAATTGTATTCGCTTTACGTTAATGCTATGTTTAATGTGTGTGTAAGAATGGTAAAATCTAAAGAAGATGCCGAAGATATTTTACAAGAGAGTTTTGTTGAGGCATTTAAAAACCTAAACAGTTTTAGATACGAAAGCACCTTTGGTTCTTGGTTAAAGCGTATTGTGATAAACAAAAGCATCAATCATTTAAAATTAAAACGCGTGCCTTTGGTGGCCATGGATGATTATGATAATTGGATTCCAGAACAACAAGAAGATGAAGATATTAAAGAAGAACAACTTAATGTAGATACCATAAAAATAGCAATAAAGCAGCTCCCAGAGGGCTACCAGACCATAATCAATTTGTATTTAATTGAAGGATACGATCACGTTGAGATAGGAGAAATTTTAGGCATAAGCACCTCAACTTCCAAATCCCAATATCACAGAGCAAAAAAGAAACTAATAGCATTAATGCATTGAAAGCCAATGGACAATTTAAAAAAATACACCAGTAAGCACCAGGCTAAATTTGATGATTTCGATTTAGACGAAGTAGACAAACTAAGGCTTTGGGGCGATATTGTTTCAGAACTACCAGAAAAGCCAGTTAAGGTTATTCCGTTATGGAAAACAACACCATTTAGAGTGGCGGCTAGCATTATACTATTGGTTGGTTGTACGTTCTTTTTCTTGCTATCTGGTGGGCAAGATCCAGAACAACAAATTGTGAATCAAGAACTACAGGATATTGATAGCCACTATCAACTACTGGTAAATAATCAAGTAGAATTAATTAAGAATAGTTTGCATTTATCAAGAGAAGACCAAGAAGATTTCTTGTTGTTAATAGACGATTTAGATGCAGAATACAACAAATTAAAAGGGGAGCTAAAATTAGGCATCAACAATGAAAAAATTATTGAAGCTATAATTAGTAATTACAGAAAGAAGATTAAACTCATGGAGGATTTATTAGAACGATCATATCCAGTTAAAACCGATTTTGAAGATGAAGCAATTACATTATAAAATATCATTTTTTCTTGCCATCATGCTGTTTTCAAGTATGGTATATGGGCAAGACAAATTAAGTAAGGAGATTAAAAAAACGGTTCCACTTACAAATGATGGGGCTTTATACCTAGAAAATAAATACGGCAATGTATTCATTAATGGTTGGGATAAAGATTCTATTAAGTTTGAAATTTCAGTAGAAGTAAAAGGAAAGAATTTAGAAAAAGCAAAAGACCTTTTAAAGCGCATTAATCCCGATTTTATAACCACAACATCACAAGTGGTTGTAAAAACCGAGATCACAGAAAAAAACGCGTCATTCTTCAATAAGTACATTAAAAAAATAGGACCGTTAAATAGTGAAAAAGCAAACTCAGACATCAATTATAGTATTTACCTACCTAGGAAAGCAGCCATAGAGGTATACAATAAGTATGGCGATATTATAATTTCAGATTGGGATGGTAAATTAATAGCCGATGTAGAGCATGGCGATTTAAGGATAACGGATGATGTGTTAGAGTCAAAACTATCAGTAAAATACGGAAAACTAAGAGCGAATACGTTAACTAAAACAAATATTACAGCAAAAGATGCAACCATTTCTTTTGAAAAATCTGAAACCTTAAAATTAGATGCCGATGGCGCAACAATAAGTTTGGTAGAAGTTGGAACATTAGACATTAATTCCAATAAAGATGATATCGAAATTAATAATGTAAATACTATTCACGGTACTATAAAGTATTCGCAAGTAACACTAACGAATATATGGTCTAAAGTGAATTTAAGCTTAAATCTTGCAGAGTTGCGTTTAAAGAAATTTGGCATCAATGCACCTGTTGTAAATTTGCATCAAAAATCATCAGAAGTATATGTAAATATCTCTAAAACTAATTTTAATTTTAGTGCAGAATTGGAGCAAGGCGTACTTAGAATACCTAAAACAATGAAAGACATTAATAGCAAGGTATTGGATGAAAAAAATAAGATAAGACAAATAAGAGCCACTTACGGCGATGGTAATCAAGGTATTTTTGACCTCACTGGGTATAAAGGCATTATCATATTTAAAGAACTTTAAAAATCAATCAAAACAATGAACAGGATAATTACAATACTATTTGTTTTAATAACGACATATTCCAGTTTCGCACAAAAAAAAGAATCTAACGAATATGTAGAATTCGACGATAGAAAAAATGTGGTACACGGTGTGTATTTGGGTTTTAATGTCCATTATGCACAATTAGATACTAGAGGCGAAAAAGAAACAGCGTTTGTAAATTTAAAATTGGCTTATGTCGCCAATCAAAAAATGGAAGTAGGCATAGGGATTACAGGTTTTTTTAATGAAAGACCTAATGATAGGCCAGATTTGTTTAACGGCGATAAAGTAGCACTTTTAGGAGGGTATGTAGGTTTGCATCTAGAACCCATTTTGTTTGGTAAACGTTTTATAAGTGTCTCTTTTCCAGTGTTAGTTGGTGGTGGAGCGGTAGGCTATTTTGGCAATAGTTTTACAGATGAATACGAAGATATTAAAGAAGAAGATTTTGATGAGTTTTTTATTGTAGAGCCAGGCATCAATATTCTCTATAACTTTTCAAGGTTTACGCAATTAGAAACAGGAATACGCTACAGATTTACAAGCGATTATAATTTACCACCTTATGATAGTGGAAACCTTAACGGATTTTCTGTTGGAGTAGGACTAAAACTAGGCATCTTTAATATGGGGAGAAAAAAGAAGGTAAAAGATAATTTTTAGTCAGCTTTTTTATGCAATAACCGTGTTAGTTTGATAGATAAATCCGTTAAAATAATTTTAGAATTACCGTTACGTTCAATATGGTAAATAGCATCCTGTAGTTCGTTGCTAATATCCATAATATTGTTACCATGCACAAAAGGCGCAAAATTTTCTAGCTTAAACTTATCAGTTTTTGGCTCAAAATACACCAAATCAGTAGCGTTATAATTCAACAAAAGAGCTTGACGAAAGAAATCTAAACAAAAATTTAAAAACTGTTTTTGTGTTTCTCGTCCTGTTTTAGCAATATCTTCACTCCATGAAATTAAATCGTGAATAGCAGCTTTGTTACCTTTAGCCTTAAAAGCACTACGTATCCAAAAAATAAACCAAGTTTCAAACTGTGTATCCTCAGAATCGTGGTACACTAAATCGCAGGCCTTGTTATAATTACCATTAGCCTGATGTGCAATTTTTGTAGCAACAGCAGCCTCTAAATTGTAATTTTTAATAATAGCATTTTTAATTACTTCTTCGGCCAAAGGCGGAAAATGTAAAATTTGGCATCGCGAGCGAATCGTGTTAATAATATATTCCTCTTCCTCAGCAATCAGCAAAAAAATGGTTTTATTAGGCGGTTCCTCAATCAGTTTTAATAGCTTATTGGCACAAGCAATATTCATTTTTTCAGCCATCCAAATCAACATCACTTTATGGCCACCCTCATAAGATTTTAAAGTCAAGGACTTTACAATTTCATGAGCCTCATCTACACCAATTTGCCCCTGTTTATTATCCACCCCAAGCAGTTTATACCAATCAAATAAATTCCCGTAAGGTTGTTCATTTAAAAGTTGTCGCCACTCTTCCAGATAAAAATTACTTACAGGCTTGCTCTTTACTTTACTACTAGTAGTTACCGGAAACGCAAAATGTAAATCAGGATGCGAAACGTTGTTAAACTTTATGTTGCAAGCATCGTTACCCGAAGTATTTTCGCCATTACTGTTGCCACACAAAATATATTGCGCATAAGCAATAGCCATAGGTAAGGTGCCACTACCCTCAGGACCAACAAACAATTGCGCATGCGGTATACGCCCGTTATCGGCACTTTGCGTTAAGTGTGCCTTTATGTGCTCTTGCCCTAAAATATCCTGAAACAGCATCGCACAAAAGTAAACCAATTTTTTAAAATATTTGGGCATTCCCCTCCTAAGGTAGGGTCGGGCCTGCCTGCCGGCAGGCTTTACGTTACAAGTCCTCGCTCCCACTTGCGGGGTCGCTGTGGGCTTTCCTCTGCAATCCCTAATGCGGGTGTGTTTGCCAAAGCAGATGTGTTGGTGTAAACTTTTTGGTGTTTTGTTTAGTTCAGTTTAGTGATTTTATATAAAAATATAGATTGTTTACAAAGAGTTTCTAAAGGTAATTTAAACCAAACAAGCACGTAATTTCTTTATTTTATTAAAGCCCAATAAACTTGTTATGTGATGTTATTTTAAAATAGAGAATATCCAAAAACTACTGATAAAGTTTTATAATCTGCAAACCAATTAGAGTAAGAACTTAGCAATCTTCTAGGTATTTGGTGTCTTAACTCTACGCTGTATTTATCATTATACTTATAGCCTAAACCAAAAGCTAGATTGTATGATGTTGTAATTTCCAATTCATCAATTTGTGGATTATTTAAGCTTAAATCATAAATTATAGACGCATTTATAAAAATTTTCGATGTATCATTTAAAAATAAGTAATGTCTTATACCAGCATGGAATTCAATAGAACTATAATTTACATCTACCTCGCTTAAACTTTCATCAGTAGATTTTTCTATCATAAAACTTTGATAAGTTGGCTCAATTAAAAGTGCCCATTTATTTTTATTAGTAGAAAAAATAAATTCTGCTTCTACTCCAAAACCAAAACCTAACTCGTTTTTAATATTAGTGTTTCTATAATTAGATTCTAATGAAGAGCTATTTAACCGAGGTCTGAGGGATAAATTAAATAAATCTTTTTTAGGCTTTTCTTCAAAGTTAATATATTCTTGATTCGTACAGCTGTTATAGGCTACAAAAAAATTAACTAAATCTGATTGTTTATACTCTAAATTTTCAGCTTTTTTCTTCTTGATATCAGAGCATTTCAAATTATTCCATAGTTGATTTTTAAATCTATTATTTACGCCAACTTTACCCTCAGGAGTTAAATAATTTTTAAAATCTAATTGCTCAATATCAGATTCTCCTATGTTATAAAAGTATCTTATTAAACTATTGTCAACATAACTATACAAAGTAGATTTTCCTTCAACTAACACTTTTAAAAAGAGTTCTTCTTCTTGAAATGTAATTCTTTTATCATTATCTAATTCATCAACTTTGTTACTAGATCTATCAATTTTTACGGAGCGTCTCACATATTTTGAAGAGTTATAAATCTGAAATTCTTTAATAGATTTTATTGTTTTTATACTTATTTCGCTATTTTCTGTTAGTTTATATTTGAATTCAGTTGGATTATTTCCCCAATCAA
Organism: Hyunsoonleella ulvae; assembly: GCF_016827605.1. Taxonomy (GTDB): domain Bacteria; phylum Bacteroidota; class Bacteroidia; order Flavobacteriales; family Flavobacteriaceae; genus Jejuia; species Jejuia ulvae. The sequence continues at coordinate 1,227,937 of NZ_JAEPJQ010000001.1, forward strand.
GATTTTTAATTAAACAATTAACTTTTTCATTATTATTATCAATATAATAGCCATTTTCAAAATAAACTTGAGAGTAACAATTAAGACTCAAAATTGTGGTTAAAAGAAATAGTAATTTAATTTTCATCATTATTTTATTTGTTGATTTTTAATAATTCATTAAACTATCGTAAATACATCTCTACAATATTTTATGTCTAAAAGCAAACGAATGTAGCCGAAATTTTTTACATATCCTATACAGGTCCACCTGTTTTTGACTAAGACAATTAATCTTCAGAAAATTTTGTTTCACTTCAAACGTTTTCGTTAAAAAAGGCATTTTTTAAAGCTATTTAATTGCCTACATTTGTGTTCTAATTTGATATAAAACAATATAAATGAAGACGCTAAACGATTTTAATTTCGAAAATAAAAAGGCACTTATCCGTGTAGATTTTAATGTACCATTAAATGAAAATTTTGAGGTAACAGATGCTACAAGAATTGTATCGGCAAAACCAACCATTATTAAAATTTTAGAAGACGGTGGAAGTTGTATTTTAATGTCGCATTTAGGGCGTCCAAAAGGATTTCAAGATGAGTTTTCATTAAAGCATATTGTGTCTAAAGTAGAGGATGTTTTAGGCGTAGGTGTAAAATTTGTATCAGATTGCATTGGCGAAGATGTTGAAGCTGCAGCAGCTAGCTTACAACCAGGAGAAATTTTATTATTAGAAAACTTAAGGTATTACAAAGAAGAAACCGCTGGAGACGAAGGCTTTGCTGAAAAATTATCAAAACTTGGCGATATTTATGTAAATGATGCTTTTGGTACAGCACATAGAGCACATGCATCTACAACCATTGTAGCCCAATTTTTTGAAGGTAAAAAGTGCTTTGGTAATTTATTAGCCCAAGAAATAGAAAGTATTAAAAAAGTAATGGAAACAGGAGAAAAGCCTGTTTTAGCTATTCTTGGTGGGGCAAAAGTGTCTTCTAAAATTACCATTATTGAAAATATTTTAGATAAAGTAGACCACTTAATTATTGGAGGAGGTATGGCCTTTACTTTTGTAAAAGCACAAGGAGGAAGCATAGGAAACTCTATTTGCGAGGACGATAAAATGCCGTTAGCATTAGAAATTTTAGAACAAGCCAAAGCGAAAAATGTACAAGTACATATCCCAGTAGATACCATCGCAGCAGACGCTTTTAGTAACGATGCTAACACACAAATTTGTGATATCAATGCCATTCCTGATGGATGGGAAGGAGTAGATGCAGGACCAAAATCTCGCGAGCAGTTCCACAAAGTTGTAATGGAAAGTAAAACTATTCTTTGGAACGGCCCATTAGGTGTTTTTGAAATGGAAAGTTTTGCAAATGGTACAATAGAGCTAGGAAATTCCATTGCAGAAGCAACAAAAGATGGTGCGTTTTCATTAGTAGGTGGTGGCGATTCTGTAGCCGCTGTTAAACAATTTGGTTTTCAAGATAAAGTAAGTTATGTAAGTACAGGAGGTGGAGCTATGTTAGAAAGCTTAGAAGGGAAAACATTGCCTGGAATTGCTGCTATTTTGGCTTAATCCATAAGGAGTATAAGACTCTCGAAGAGCCCTTAACAAGATGAAATAGTATTTTCTACTTCAACAAAAAACAGAAAAGACCTGGTAGATTTAAAACTCTATCAGGTCTTATTTTTGTATTTCAATCAAAAAACACGATTTTAGCCTTAATATCGTTCGTTTAAATTGAATGGATACTTATGGTTTTTCGATTTTTTATAATTTTATTGTGTGTTACGGCTGTTTCTTTTGCCCAAATACCAGCAGAGACGTCTAAAATAAACACTACGCTTGTGGGAGACACGACACTGGTAGGTGTCGAACAAAAGGTCATAACTTCTATTAAGCCCATTGTAGATGATAGTCTTTCAGTAAAAAAACTAAAAGACATAGACCATTTAGCCGAAATAGATAAAAAATGGCGAGAAGAAATCTACAACAATAATTTGTTTGATACCATATACAAGTCAGTAACCGAAATGACTTTTGAAGAGGTAGATTACCCAGAACTTCCAACAGATACGTTAAAAAAGCATTTAAAGGAATTAGATGCCAGAACACCTTTTAACGTAGCATATAATCCGTCTCTAGAGCGTGTTATAAAATCGTATTTAAAACATAGGCGAAAGCATTTGCAGAAACTCATGACCATGAGTGCGTTCTATTTTCCTTTATTTGAACAGGAATTGGATAATCAAAACATTCCGTTAGAAATAAAATATTTAGCTATAGTAGAGTCTGCTTTAAAACCCAATGCAAAATCTAGGGTTGGTGCTACAGGCTTATGGCAATTTATGTTTAGTACAGGCAAAATGTATGGTTTAGATGTAAGCAGTTATGTGGATGAGCGTAGCGACCCTATAAAATCTACCAAAGCAGCAGCTAAATATTTAGCAAAACTATACGAGATTTTTGGAGATTGGGATTTAGCTCTAGCAGCATATAATTCAGGCCCAGGAAATGTTACGAAAGCCATACGACGATCGGGTGGCTATGAGAATTATTGGAATATTCGCCACAATTTACCACGAGAAACCGCAGGATATTTACCAGCATTTTTAGCCAACATGTACATTTTTGAATATGCAGAAGCTCATGGCTTTAAGCGTTATAAGCCAGAAATGGTTTATTTTGAAACAGATACAGTAGTTGTTAAACACATGATAACTTTAGATCAAGTCTCTGAAGTAACTGGAACACCTATTGAGCAATTACAATTTTTAAATCCCTCTTACAAGTTAGATATCATCCCTGTTATAAAAGACAAAAATTACACATTGCGATTACCATCAGAAGTTGTAGGTGCTTTTGTAAACAACGAAGAAAAAATTTATGCTTTTGCAAAAGAAGAATTAGAAAAACGAGAAAAACCATTACCACAGTTTTTTAATGCGAATGATAGGATACGATATCGTGTAAAGTCTGGAGATTATTTAGGGAAAATAGCAAGGATTTATGGTGTTAGGGTAAGCGACATTAAACGCTGGAACGGATTGCGAAACAATAACCTGAAAATAGGGCAACGTCTTTCTATCTACCCAAGAAAACCCGTAGTTTCAGTTCCACAAGTTGCTACTAAAAAAATAAAGCCAAAGCCTATTACAGGAGATGTTGTTATATATACCGTAAAAACAGGAGACTCACTTTGGAGTATTTCTCAAAAATTTTCTGGAGTTTCTATTCAAAATATTAAAGATTGGAATGGTATTAGTGGTAGTAAATTAAAACCAGGAATGAAGTTGAAAATTTCAAAAGGATAACTTCAAAACATAAAAACAATGAGAAAAATAATAAGTGTTTTAATAATTGTGTTAGTGTTTGCGTCTTGTAAGGACGATAAATCAAAAAACCAAAGAATACTTTTTGATTCGGAAGGAAGAATTAACCATGTATCTGTTGTTATAGATAATGAAAACTGGAAAGGGCGTTTAGGAGAGGCTATAAGGGATGTACTCACAGCTCCAGTTTATGGTTTGCCACAAGATGAGCCTACATTTAATATCAATCAAATACCACCTCAAGTTTTTACTGATTTTATAACAAGAACCCGAACCGTTTTAAAGATTGAAATGGGGAAACCAGCTGGGATCACATTTAGGGATAATGTGTATGCGCAACCACAAAAAGTAATTTTAATTACAGGGAAAACAAAACAACAAGTTGAAAATATTTTAAAAGAAAACACCCAAAAAATATTAGAAACATTTAGAAATATCGAACTAAAGCAAAGGCAGCGTATCATGAGAAAATCGCTCTTTAATACCCAAGTTATTAAAGATAAATTGGGTTTGAAGATAGAATTTCCTAGTGCGTATAGAATAGCAAAAGAGGATGATAATTTTTTCTGGATTAGACGAGACATTAATACAGGAACACTTAATTTAATGCTTTATGAGTTGCCAAACAGTGCTATAAATAAAGATAGCTTAATTAATCAAATTGTGGTAATAAGAGACTCTATTGGCAAACAGTATATCGAAGGGCCGGTTGAGGGGTCTTATATGTCCACAGAGATGGCCTACACACCATTTCATGGAGAAACCATCTTAGATAATAAACCTACTTTAGAGACAAAAGGTATGTGGCAAGTAAAAAATGCTTTTATGGCTGGCCCCTATATTAATTACGCTATAGAAGACGAAATAAACAAACGTTGGATAATAGCTGAAGGCTTTGCATTTGCACCATCAGTTGAAAAACGGGATTATATGTTTGAGTTGGAGGCCATAATTAAAACAATTAAAATTGAGAAGTAAAGTTATTTTAGGACGAGACAATTTGAAAACAAAAAACCAACACCTGCTAGTGTTGGTTTTTTGTTTTGTATAGTTTTTAAAGCTTACTCTGCTTTATCGTTTTTTGGTTCTTCCTCTTTACTGGCATCTTTAAATTCTTTTATACCACTGCCTAAACCACGCATTAATTCTGGTATTTTTCTTCCACCAAATAAAAGTAATACCACAACAACTATTAAAATTATTTGTGGAGCGCCGATAGCTAATGGTAATGTGTAAAAACTCATAACAAACATGTTTTAGGATACAAAGTTAATAATTAAAGTTTAATAAAACCGTTTTTAACATTAATACTAGGGGTTTCCTTAAGAGAAGGCTAAAACCTTGAAATTATTTAATTAATTTTGCTTGTAGCATGGGGAATAAAAAACCAAAAAGAATAAAAAGGAAATTACTGGATAAGTACCGTTTAGTGATACTTAATGAGAATACTTTTGAAGAAAGACTATCATTAAAACTTACTAGATTAAACGTGTTTGTAATCGTTACGCTCTCTAGTATTTTGCTAGTTGGTTTTACTATTTTGCTTATAGCCTATTCCCCTTTAAAAGAGTACATTCCTGGATATTCTTCAACAGCACTAAAGAAAAAAGCAACCAATTTGAGTTTTAAAACTGATTCTCTTCATCAAGTTTTGGTAAAAAACGAACGTTATTTTGCTTCCATAAAAAAGGTGTTAAAAGGTGATGTGGGTTCAGAGGAGCTTTATGGAGACTCCTTAGTTCAGGCTACGAAACTAGAGATAAGCGAGGTGGATTTAAACCCCACAAAAGAAGACTCCCTGCTGCGAGCCAAAGTTGAAAAGGAGGATAAGTATAATTTATTCGAATCCGCCACATCCGTCACAAACTTTGTACTTTTCCCACCAGCAACCGGTACTATAAGTGAACCATACAACATAAAAAATAAGCATTACGCTGTGGATATTGTTGTACCAAAAGATACACCAATAAAAGCAACGGCTGATGGCATTGTTGTTTTTGCAGAATGGACTGCTGGTACAGGACATGTTATTATTTTAGAACATAGCTATGGGCTAATATCTGTTTATAAGCACAATGCTACCTTAACCAAAACCCAGGGAGATCTGGTAAAAGCAGGGGAGGTAATAGCTACCTCAGGTAACACGGGAGAATTGTCAACAGGCCCACATTTACATTTTGAACTTTGGAGTGATGGCTATCCCATAAATCCAACTAACTTTATTGATTTCGAATAAATGGGCTCAATTAAAGCAACTTTAGCAAAACCTTTTGCAAAATATATTCATAAAAAAATTAGTAAATGGGCTAATAATCCCATTGAAACTCAAGAAAAAGTTTTTAACAAACTAATTTCTGATGCTTCTGATACCGTATTTGGTAAAGACCATAATTTTTCAGAAATATCTTCATATGATGATTTCGTAAAACGTGTTCCTGTAAGGGATTATGAAGCACTCAAGCCTTATGTAGAGCAAGTGGTAGCAGGTAATTCAGATATTCTTTGGAAAGGAAAACCTATTTATTTTGCAAAAACATCAGGAACAACCTCTGGATCCAAATACATACCAATAACGAAAGAGAGTATGCCCAGCCATGTTGAGGCAGCTAGAAATGCTATTTTACTATACATTAAAGAGACGGGTAAGACCAAATTTGTTGATGGTAAAATGATTTTTCTTCAAGGAAGCCCTATTTTAAAAGAGCAAAATGGCATTCAGTTGGGGAGGCTTTCAGGTATTGTAGCGCATTATGTACCAAACTATTTGCAAAAAAATCGAATGCCCTCTTGGGAAACAAATTGTATTGAAGATTGGGAAACCAAAGTAGAAACCATCGTTGAGGAAACTTTAGAAGAAGATATGACGGTTATTTCTGGAATACCATCTTGGGTTCAAATGTATTTTGAGAAATTACAGCAAAAAACAGGAAAAAAAGTAGGCGATGTTTTTAAGAATTTCAACTTATTCATTTTTGGAGGCGTTAATTACGAACCATACAAGGCTAAATTTGAAAGTTTAATAGGTCGTAAAGTAGATAGTATTGAGCTATATCCAGCCAGTGAAGGGTTTTTTGCATTTCAAGACAAGCAGAATGAAAAAGGAATGCTATTACAATTAAACTCAGGTATTTTTTATGAGTTTATAAAAGCAGATGATTTTTTTAATGAAAACCCAAATCGCATCACTATAAAAGATGTAGAAGTTGGTGTAAATTATGTGATGATCATTTCTACAAATGCGGGATTATGGGCATACAATATTGGGGATACGGTAGAATTTACATCAACCAAACCTTACCGAGTTATAGTTTCGGGTAGAATAAAGCATTTTATCTCAGCATTTGGCGAACATGTAATAGGTAAAGAAGTAGAACAAGCCATTCAAGAAGCTATTGAAGGGAAGGATATCCAAATTTCAGAGTTTACAGTTGCACCGCAAATTAATCCACAACAAGGATTACCATATCATGAATGGTTTATTGAGTTTGAGAAAGCACCAAATAGCACGGATGCTTTAGCTGCGAGAATAGATAGATCTTTACAAAATCAGAATACATATTATTTTGATTTGATTGAAGGTAAGGTGCTACAGCCATTAAAAATTTCTAAAGTAAAGAAGAATGGTTTTAAGGAGCACATGAAATCCTTAGGAAAACTAGGAGGCCAAAATAAAATACCAAGGCTATCGAATGATAGAAATATTGCAGATTCACTTTCTGGTTTCATAGAAAAATAATAGTACATTTGTAGCGTTTTTATAGCAAAAATGAAACGAACCAGACGCCTCGAACGAACAAGAGCTCAAGAGAGTTCTAATGCCATTGAACGCATGTATATTACCATGCGTCACTTGTTTAATCGTGGGTTTTACAAGCCTATGGGGGTTTCTGGGGAAACTTTAAGGCAATCCCTACTGCTATTACGCCCAGAAATTTATGGTTCTATAGCAGAAGAAAAAGTAGAACTAAATGGCTTGTTATATGTAATAGATCGCCTTCCTCAAGGTATTGAAGAATGTTCTGTAATAAACCTTACTAGTGATGAGGGCTACTCTAATTCCCATTTTAAGCCTATAATTCCTGAAAAACGTCGTCGAAATTGTTACAGGATAGATGAAGAACAAATGAACATTGAAATAACCAGAGGGCGTTCTGAGATATACGATATTTTAACGCATCTTACGTTTTTATTCATTGAGTCGCATAAAATAAGTAGCAAAGCACTAATTGATGATAGCGATAAAACCACCAGAGATTGGATTAAGCTAGAAAATGTTGTAAAGCGTACAAAAAAGCTAACCCAAAAAGAGAGAGAAGTAGCTATAACCCACGCTGCTAATATTTTAGGTAGAACTTTTAGTGAAATAATTAAAATTTACGATGCATTTGCAACTCCATCACAACCAGAACGTTTGTTACATATAGTATATTGGTTGGGGAAGTTGGCCATTAAAGAGCAAATACACAATGAAAAACGTGAGGTAAAATTTAGCCCAGTATTACGTGAAGAAATAGGACATCATATTCATGGTGAGATCTGGGCAAATTCAGTAAAAAGTGTATTGCACAAAAATAAATTGCTTAGCAGACCAATGCATATTATAAGTGCAAATATGCATAGTGTCATGAATACACTTTTTGTACCAAAGGCGTTAAAGCCGCTTACAGCTAAACAAGATGTGTTTGATATCTACAAAATGTTAAGTGATAGTACTAATAAAGAACTTAGGAGTAAAGTAGAACAAACAGCCCTAAAAGAAGGCATGTTATACATTGATGATACTTCGGGAGCAAATATTGATGTACAAATATTCGATACAGATAAAATAGATCTTTCTAAGTTAGACGTTAAAGTAGATGAAATGTATCTAAAGTCGAAAAAACCCGTTATATTAGTGATGGATTATGCTTTTGGGGAGCAAGCATACGAAACTATAGATGAATTACTGAAGCCTTTTGAGTATAAAAATGAAAAAATTCATTTAAATGTAGAATCTATCTCCATTATGGGCAAGGCAGGTATTTTGGAAGGAGGAAAAGGCGATATTATGATACCTTCAGCGCATATTTTTGAAGGTACAGCAGACAACTACCCGTTTACTAATGAGCTAAAAAAAGAAGATTTTGAGTCTAAAGGAGTAGATGTTTGTCGAGGGTCTATGATAACGGTTTTAGGGACATCGCTCCAAAACAAAGATATTTTGAAGTTCTTTTTTGAATCAACTTGGAGCGTAATAGGATTAGAGATGGAAGGTGCACATTACCAAAAAGCGATACAAGCAGCATCAAAGGTAAGAGGAAGTATAAGAGAGGATGTAAAAGTAAGGTATGCGTATTATGCGAGTGATAATCCTCTCAAAACAGGAAGTACGCTTGCATCTGGGGGATTAGGAACCTCAGGTGTAAGACCAACATATGTAATAACAATAACTATTTTAGAACAAATACTAAATAAACAGTAAAATGAGTAAGGATTTGCCACAGCAACCACAACAATCTGAAGAAGTAGATTTAGGCCAATTGTTTAAAGTCATTGGGAACCTATTTGATAAACTATATAAATTTATAGTTAATATATTTATAGGAGGGTTTAATTTTTTAATATTATTATTAGTTCATTTTCACAAAAGAAAACTCTGGTACATTGGAGCTGTTTTAATAGGTTTAGTCGCAGGGTATTTTATTGATAAAAAATCAGACAAGCTTTATGGAGCAAACTTGTTCATTGAAACTAACTTTAATTCTACACGTCAAGTTTACGAAAATATTCATCAGTTCAATCAGTTAACAATTGATAAGGATAGTGTAGAACTGGCAAATAGGTTAAATATAACCATAAAAGAAGCTTCAAAACTAAAGGGTTTTTATGTGAAACCAGATTTGGACGAAAATACAATGGCTAAAATGTACTCAGATTTTTATCTACAATTAGATTCCATATCTCGTTTAGAGATGTCATACAAGAGATACAAAGAATCGTTGACGCCATTTAATTTTAAAATACACCAGATAGGAGTTGCAGCAACAGATAGGGTAGTTTATAAAAAGATTGAAAAAAACTTTATTGAACAAATCTCTAGAAACACATACCTAAATAGGCTTCTTGAGTCAAATAAAGCTATTTTGGATAAAAAAGATAAGATGTTAGAGAAGCAAATTCAAATGACAGACTCACTTGTAGAACAATATTTGAATATTAGAATAAAGGAATCTGAAAAAGCAGGATTACCAGCTTCTGGAACAAACTTATACATGGGTAATGCAGAGTCTACTAACCTTATTGTAGATGAGTCTAAAATTATAAAACAAAGATTGAGTTATGAGAGTGCGAGAAGAAAAATAGATAGCATTTTAGTTACCAAAAACTCAATAATTAATGTTATTGCAGATTTTCCTGAGTCTGGATACGACATAAGAGAATGGCATGATAAAATGAAATATTTGCTCCCAGTTATACTTTTTTCTGTTTTATTATTAATTTTTAGCTTCCTAGGGCTTGGGTCTTATTTAGAGCAACACAGTAGAAAATAAATATTCTAATGACTATTCTGATTACTGGTGGGGCAGGTTTTATTGGATCCAATTTCATTAAATATTATTTGGATAAATATCCTGCTGTTCAAGTATTAAATATAGACAAGTTAACTTATGCAGGCAATTTGAATAATTTAAATGAGGTTGCAAAAAACCCCAGATATCAATTTGTTCATGGAGATATTTGTAATAAAGATTTAATCAATCAGTTATTCGAGGAATACGATTTTAAGGGAGTTATAAATTTTGCTGCTGAATCTCATGTCGATAATTCAATAAACAATCCTAGTGACTTCATTCACACAAATATAACAGGAACTTTTAATTTATTAAATACAGCTAGGAATTATTGGATGCATAGTGTCAGTAAAACAAAAAAGCAGCATAAAAACTCAAGATTTCATCACATATCTACAGATGAGGTTTATGGTTCCTTAGGAAAAAAAGGATTATTTACCGAAGAAACACCATATGCTCCAAGCAGTCCATATAGTGCCTCAAAAGCATCGTCTGATTTTCTAGTAAGAAGTTATTTTAAAACTTACAATATGAATGTGGTCACTACCAATTGCTCTAATAATTATGGGCCAAGACAACATGACGAGAAGTTAATACCTACAGTAATAAAAAAGGCTTTAAATGGGGAGAAAATCCCTATTTATGGAGATGGAGAAAACGTTAGGGATTGGTTATATGTAGAAGATCATTGCTCAGGGATTGATTTGGTTTTTAATAAAGGTATTTCTGGAGAGACCTACAATATAGGTGGTAGTAATGAGTACAGTAACATATATATAGCAAGTATGATTTGTGAAATATTAGATAAAATTGTTCCTGAAAGAACTTCTTATAAAGATCAAATTTCCTTTGTAAAAGATAGATTAGGTCATGATTTTAGATATGCAATTGATGAATCTAAAATAAAAAATCAATTAGGATGGGAACCTAAAGAGAACTTTCAAACAGGATTAGAGAAAACTATAAATTGGTATATAAAAAAATATAAAAGCTAAATGAAGGGTATTATTTTGGCAGGAGGTTCAGGAACACGTTTGTATCCCTTAACAAAAGTTATAAGTAAGCAACTTATGCCTATTTATGATAAGCCAATGATATATTACCCTTTATCAACACTTTTATCGGCTGGAATAAATGAGGTTTTAATTATTACAACAGGAAAGGATGTAAATAAATTTAAAGACTTATTGGGAAATGGAAGTGATTACGGTTGTAATTTTGAGTATGCCATACAAGAACAGCCTAACGGTTTAGCTGAAGCTTTTTTAATTGGAGAAGATTTTATTGGAAAGGATAGTGTAGCATTGATTTTAGGGGATAATATATTCTATGGTTCAGGGTTAAGTAGAACATTAAAGTCGTGTCTTAACCCAAATGGAGGAATTATTTTTGCTTATCATGTACAAAACCCTAAACGATATGGAGTCGTTGATTTTGACAAAGACAACAAAGTAATTTCTATTGAAGAAAAGCCTGTGAATCCAAAGTCTAATTACGCTGTCCCTGGTATATATTTTTATGATAACACAGTTGTTGAAATAGCGAAGAACATTAGGCCTAGTCATAGAGGCGAGCTAGAAATTACAGATATTAATAAATCTTATTTACTAAAAGAAAAGTTAAATGTTCAAATCTTAGATAAGGGTACAGCATGGTTAGATACAGGAACATTTGAGTCTTTAATGCAAGCATCTCAGTTCGTACAAGTAATAGAGGAACGACAAGGGCAAAAAATAGGTTGTTTAGAAGAAGAAGCATACAAAATGGGTTTTATTGATAAAAATCAACTGAATACATTAGCTAAATCATTACTTAAAAGTGGTTATGGAGAATATCTTCAACAATTAATATAGTAGTATGGAGGTAAAAGAAACTTATTTAAAAGGGTGTTATATTATTACTCCAAATATTTTTGAAGACGAAAGAGGTTGCTTTTACGAAAGTTTTAATACTAGAATATTTAAAGAATTAACAGGAGTGCAAGTTAGTTTTGTTCAAGATAATGTTTCAAAATCCTTTAAAGGTGTTCTAAGAGGTCTTCATTTTCAGACTGGCAATAATGCTCAAGCAAAATTAGTACAAGTTTTAAAAGGAAAGGTTATGGATGTTTGTGTTGATCTTAGAGAAGGATCTCAAACATTTGGTAAATATTTTTCTATAATCTTGGATGAAGTAAATCGTACTCAGCTCTTTATACCTAGAGGTTTTGCTCATGGTTTTTTTGTACTTGAGGACAATACAGTTTTTACGTACAAATGTGATAATTTTTATAGCAAAGATTCTGAAGCAGGAATATTATATAACGATGAATATTTGAATATAGATTGGAGAATTGGTAATCAGAAAACTATAATATCTAAAAAGGATCAAGATTTACCAAAGTTTAAGGATTTTTTCAAGTTGTGATGAAAAAAAAGGTTTTGGTAACAGGAGCAAATGGACAACTAGGAAAAACCATCCAAGAGCTGAATGCTAATAATACTAAAGGGTTATATTTTATGTTTGTTTCAAAATCCGAACTAGATATTACCAATCTAGATGACTTAAAAATATTATTCAATAAAAATAGTTTTGATTACGTTATCAACTGTGCTGCATATACTGATGTTGAACAAGCGGAAAAGACGCCTAAAATTTCATATAAGGTAAATGCTGAAGGGGTTAAAAATATAGCTAAAGTATGTTTAGAGCACGATACAGTTTTGATTCATATTTCCACAGATTATGTCTTTGATGGTAATACTAACTCGTTTTATTCTGAAGGAGATCAAACTTGCCCTATAAGTGTTTATGGAGCATCTAAGTTACAGGGCGAGTTAAACATTAAAAATATAACAGAAAACTATTTTATAATTCGAACCTCTTGGTTGTATTCAGAATACGGTAATAATTTTTTAAAAACAATGCTGAGATTAGCAAGTGAAAGAGATAAATTAAGTGTTGTTAGCGACCAAATAGGAACTCCTACTTATGCTAAAGATTTGGCAAAAGTTATACTACGCTTTATTGCTGAGAAAACTAAAATTTTTGGAACCTATCATTATAGCAATGATGGGGCTGTGAGTTGGTTTGATTTTGCAAATGCAATATTCAAATATTCTAATTTGGAAGTTAATTTAAAATCAATTTCATCAGAAGAACTTCCTCAAGAAGCAAAAAGACCTAAATTTAGTGTTCTTGATAAGAAAAAGATTCAAAAAAACTTAAAAATTGAAATACCATCTTGGGAGGATAGTTTAAAAAAATGTCTAGTAAACATACAAAAAAGCTGTAATTGATGTAGATTATGTGTTACTTCAAGCTGCGCTTGGATCCGCACCTCACTCTATTAGAAATCCCATACACAAATGCGGTTAATATTTCAGGTTTTCTAAACATGTTTTGGTTACTAAAAATAGCATACTATTGAAAGATTTATATGCGGCTTCATATAGTACTTATGTTAGTCATCCAGGGTTACCCATGTTAGAAATAAAATAGGTAAACTACTATCGGTCTATGCCGTTACAAAGTATGTAAACGAATTGTATACCGTTATTTTTTTGACGGTGTATTAAATAATAAGGTTGGTAAACTTAATGGTAATGTAGAACAAACGATAGACTTTACGTTTTTTGAAAATGTAGTGCAAGCCAATGTCAGGGTATTATTTTCTGTATTGACCCAAGAGCTTTATAATATTGCAAGTGGAGACCGCATTAGTATAAATAAGTTTCGTAATTAATTAAAGATTTAACGAATATGGATAATAACCAATTTACGGTTCAAATAGGGTATGAGATATCAAACATTCCTCAGTAAGTAAAGATAAGGTAAATAGAGATTTAGATTATAAACTAATTTATAAGTTAAAGAAGAACTGGAAATAATCTTATATAAGAAAAGTACTTAAACTGTTTACAAAATTTATTATTGTAATTATTACTTTATGTTTTTTCTAAAGAATTTTCAAAGCAATAAAAATTTCGTACAAAAATGAGATAATTTTTAAAAAAAAGCATAGCTTGCAGGCGATAATAAAGGTATTTAAATGAAAGAAGTAAATAAAAAAAACCTTTTAAAAGTATTAGTAATAGTGCCAGCAAGAGGAGGTTCTAAAGGGATTCCTCGGAAAAACTTAAGAGCACTTAATAGAAAACCATTAATTTTTTATAGCATAAATAATGCTTTATCTATAAAGAACTGTAGTGTTGATTGTTATGTTTCTACTGATGATGACGAAATAAATTTAATTGCTCTAAAATTTGGAGCTAAGACAATATCAAGAGATAGTGAAATTTCTGATGATAATACAACATTAGATCCTGTAATATTTGACGCATTTACTAAAATATCAAGTAAGGAGAATAAACAATATGATTATGTAATAACCTTACAGGCAACATCACCACTTTTACGCAAAGAAACTTTGGATCTAGCAATTAGTGAGATGGAAAAAAACAATATAGATACCTTAATATCTGGTGTTTATGACAGTCATTTGACATGGTTAAAAACAGGAGATAATTATGTTGCTAATTATGAAAAGAGGGTTAATAGACAGTTTTTGCCAAAAATTTATAAAGAAACAGGAGGGTTTGTTATAACAAAATCTAAGTTTGTCACTAAAAAAAGCCGATTTGGTAAAAATATCCAGATTTTTCCATTAACAAAAAGAGAATCTATAGATATAGATGATTATGAAGATTGGAATTTATGTGAATTTTATTTAAGCAGAAAAGTATTGTTGTTTGTTGTAACAGGTAATTCATCTGTAGGTATGGGTCACGTTTATAACACATTAAGTATTGCTAATGAAATTCTAAAGCATCGAATTGTTTTTTTAGTTGACAGTTCTAGTAAATTAGCTTACAAAAAGATAAGCGAGTACAATTATGAAGTACATATACAAAAGGAAGAAGATATTTTACAAGATATTTTAAACTTAAAAGCAGATATAATAATAAACGATAAATTAGATACCGAAAGGGGCTATGTAAAAAAATTAAAAGATGAAGGATTATTAGTAATAAATTTTGAAGATTTAGGGTCTGGTTCTAAAGAAGCAGATTTAGTAATTAATGCAATGTATCCTGAAGAAAGAATAATTCCGAATCACTATTATGGCGCAAAATATTTTATTTTAAGAGACGAATTTTTGTTAACCAAAAAGAAGGAAATAATAAAAAGCGTAAAACAAGTTCTTATATCATTTGGCGGAGTAGATCCAAATAATTTTACTGATAGGGTATTGGGTATTATTTCAAATTATTGTAATGCTAACAATATAAATATAACAGTTATTCTTGGTATGGGCTATGAGTTTGAGGATAAGCTAAAAGAAGATTATAATAACATAACCATTAAACATAATGTGAATAATATATCGGATGAAATATTAAATTCAGA
Organism: Hyunsoonleella ulvae; assembly: GCF_016827605.1. Lineage (GTDB taxonomy): Bacteria > Bacteroidota > Bacteroidia > Flavobacteriales > Flavobacteriaceae > Jejuia > Jejuia ulvae. The sequence continues at coordinate 1,243,201 of NZ_JAEPJQ010000001.1, forward strand.
TTTAGTTTTCACTTCAGCAGGAAGAACTACATTTGAAGTTGCTTCGATAGGAGTCCCATCTATTGTTTTATGTCAAAACAATAGAGAAACAACTCATTTTTTTGCCTCTCAAAAAAACGGATTTTATAATTTAGGATTAGGGTCTGAGGTAAATGATAGTACAATTTTTGAAGTTTTTCAATCTACCCTATCCTTTGATATTAGATTGTTAATGCATCAAAGGATGCAGCAGAATGGAATAAATAAAGGAAAAGAACGAGTAATAAAACTAATAAATCAAACAATATCTAATAAATTTAACTAATGAAAATTCTTGAAATATTTAAAAATCATAAAGAATCAAAACCCATATACCCTCCATACATAATTGCTGAAGCAGGAGTAAACCATGAAGGTTCTTTTGACTTGGCTAAAAGACTTATAGATGAAGCCAAAGAAGGAGGTGCGCACGCTATAAAGTTTCAAACATATAAGGCTGAAAAAATAGCATCTAAGAATAGCCCTTCATATTGGGATACTTCTAAAGAACCCACAAAAAGTCAATTTGAGCTTTTTAAAAAATATGACAACTTTTGGAAGTCGGAATATGAGAAATTAAAGTTGTATTGCGATGAAGTAAATATAGAATTTATGTCTACACCTTTTGATGTAGAGTCTGCAAAGTTTTTAAACGATCTCATGGACGTTTTTAAAATATCTTCGTCAGATATAACAAATCTTCCGTTTATAGAGTATATGTGTTCGTTTAATAAACCTATTATTTTATCTACTGGAGCATCATATAAATGGGAAGTACAACAAGCATTAGAGTCAATAAACAAATTCGAAATTCCTGTATGTTTAATGCATTGTATTTTAAATTACCCAACTATTGATGAAAATGCTAATTTGGGAATGATTACAGATTTGATAAAGAGTTTCCCAGAAACTATTCCTGGTTATTCTGATCACACATTACCAAAAAACATGCAAGTTCTAAAAACAGCAAATTTATTAGGTGCTGTAGTTTTAGAAAAGCATTTTACACACGATAAAACATTACCAGGTAATGATCATTACCATGCTATGGATAAAGAAGACTTGAAATTATTCTCAAAAGAAATTAAAGAATTATATAGTATATTAGGTAGTTTTAATAAAAAGCCTCTTCAGACCGAGGGTATATCACGAGATAATGCCAGAAGAAGTTTAGTGGCATCAAAAGATATCAAAAAAGGTGAAATTATAACCAGTAGTCACTTAACTTGGAAAAGACCAGCTAGTGGAATATCGCCAAGAGAGATTCAAAAGGTTTTAGGGAAAAAGGCTATAGAGAGAATAGAAGAGGATACTGTTATGCAGTGGAATATGCTTAGTTAAAAAATTAATTATATGATTGTATTATTATCAGGGCAAATTAAAAATATTGGAGACTTTTTAATAACTGATAGAGCTAAAAAGTTGTTTGAATATTTTGTGGATTCTGACATTGTTATTCTAGACCGAACAAAAAAATTAAATAACCAACTAGACATAATTAATAAATCCAGATTTGTGGTTTTATGTGGAGGTCCCGCATATGCTTCAAATATATATAAAGGTATATATCCTTTAGTTGATGATTTGTCATTAATTAAAGTGCCAATAATTCCTTTTGGCTTGGGTTGGAGTGGTTTTCCTATTGGAAAACCTATGGATTTTAAATTTAATAAAGAATCTTTAGATTTTTTAAATTCTGTTCATAGTAGTATAGATTATTCTAGTTGTCGTGATGAAATAACAGAGAGTGTTGTTAAAAATAATGGCTTTAATAATGTTAAGATGACTGGTTGCCCTGTGTGGTACGATTTGCGATATATAGATGATTCTTTTACAGATTTTACCGCAAAAAATATTGTTATTACTACACCAGCAGCTCCTAGGTTGTTTTGGCAAACAATTAAATTAGTTGCATTAATGAAAAAAGAGTTTCCTTCAGCTGAAAACTTTTACATGACATTTCATAGAGGTATTATGCCAGATAAATACACAAAGTTTGTAACAAGCATAGGGTATATATTAATGTGTATAGGGTCTAAGGTTTTAATACCCAAAATGAAGATTAGAGATGTCTCTTATAAAATGGAAAAAATTGATTTTTACCAAGAAATGGATTTCCATATTGGATATAGAGTACATGCTCATTTGTATTTTTTAAGCCAAAGAAAACCATCTGTTTTAATAAATGAAGATGGTCGTGGCGTTGGAATGGTAAAAACTCTAGGGCTACCGATTTTGAATATTGACGATAAAGAATTATTTAATAAAATACGAAATACGTTAAGAACCTACAAGAATAATGATATTGGAGATTTTAAGCGAGTGAAAAAAGTTTTTGATGAAAAATTTAGTGTTATGAAATCTTTTCTAGCTAACCTAAAAACGAAATATAATTAAACAAAAGAAACTTGAAAGGTAGTTTACAAAAACTGTATTATTTAATCGGAGAGGGATTTGCTAAAGGAACCGTTTTTTTAATCTTTCCTTTTTTTACTAACAGTTTTTCTAAAAAAGAATTTGGTATCTTATCATTATTTTGGGCAGCAATACCAGTGGCCTCTTTAGCCTTTGACCTTTCTCAAAGAAGCTATGTTAAAATATATTATTTAGATAATAAATCAAAGATTTTTGAATTATTAAAAAATCTTTATTTCTTTTCTTTTCTTATGTTTGGTGTCTTTAGCATCGTTCTATTTACTTTATCTGAAAATGAAATTTACTTAATTAATAAAAATTTTGACTGGTATTTACTAATATCAGCTTTTTTATTTGTTTTGATAGAGCAATACTTGTCTTATTTACAAATAAAGGGAAGTGCTTTAGAGTATAGTATTTTTTATATCAGTAGATCAAGCTTGGCCTATATATTAACTGTTTTTTTTATATGGTTTAATAATGTATCTATAAATACATATCCTATCTCTTACATATTTATATTGTGCTGTGTCTTTGTGTTTATAATAGTAAGGTTAACGGCAAACGATAACAATTTGTCAATACTAAAGTTTAAAAAAAAAGAGTTTGATAAATTTCTGTCTAAATCTTTAAGTTTTAGTTTGCCATTAATTTTTGGAACTTTATCTGCTATGGGACTCAACATGGCAGATAGGTATATAATAAATTATTATTATTCTGAAATAGAGGTTGCAAACTATACTGTAGGGTACACTATTGCATCAATTTTGATGGCCTTTTTTCTAGCAAGTAATAAATGGTGGCAGAAATTTATGCTTAGCGCTTTGTCCGAAAATAATATTTCAATAATTAAGAAAAAATTTAAATCCTACCTGTTACTCATATTAATTGTAAGTTTTGGAATTTATTTTTTTAGAAAGTATTTATTGTTATTTCTATCTAATAATACTTATTTAGTTGCTTTAGATATTGTTCCTGTTTTATTATTGGGAATGTTTTTTTATTTCTTGTATTCAGTTTTAATAAATGTACCTTTTTATTACAAAAAAACAAAAATTCAAATATTGCCCGCCCTTGTAGCTTTTTTGATAAACCTTATTCTTAATTTTTGGTTGTTGCCTAAGTATGGTTATAAGATAGCTGCATATACTACTTGTGTTTCATATTTTTTAGAATTTTTATTCATGTATTTAATTTGTATATATAAGTTTAAAATAGAATTCATTTTTAGCGCGTTACTAATTAATCCATTAAAATTTAAAAAATGAGAAAGGATGATTTAAATATATTTGTTTCAATAGCTCCTTCTCATATTGGAAATTTTGAAAAAATAATAAAAAGCACTAAGGCATCTAAACGTAAAAATATATTAATTAATGCTGGAGATTTTAAATATGATAAAAAGCTATGGGATAATGTAATAACAGGAAAAAAAGATTTAAGGTTGCCTAGTGGCAGTTTAAAGGAAAAGGTAATGTTCCAGAAGGAAAAAATAAAGTTTTACAAGGTGTTTATTGAAAGGATAAAAGAGACATTACCCCCCTCAGACAATATTGATTTATATTATTGTAATCTAGAAGATATTTTAAACAATTACTTTTTCTTTGGTTTTAAACAAAAAGCATTAAAAAATAAAATACTAGTTGAAGATGGTATTCTCAATTATTATGATTACCGGATTTCAAAAGAAAGGTACCTTGCTTTTTTAATCAAATTTATATGGTGTAAACTACTTGGTGTCAAATACAAATTAATTTTTAGACAATTATCTGGCATTGATAGAAAAGATGTATTAAAACAGTATGTTAGGTATCCAGAATACGCAATTTTTCCAGAGAAAGCAGTACTCTTACAAGGTGAAAAGATTAATTATTTACCAATTGATAATGTTGTTCTTCTAATAGGTCAAGATATTTTAGAAGACGTTATAGGTATTTCTAAATATAATAATGTATTAGATAAATTGCTTGAAAAAATTAAACAAGTATTGCCCAAAGATTCAACAATAATATACAAACCGCACAGAAATGGCGATTATAAAATAGCGTATAATAAGATTAATAAACTTATTGATGCCCCTGTGAATTTGATAATTGATGACACACCAGTGGAAGAATTAATAGTAAATATAAAACCATCAATAATAATTTCTTTTTTTTCAACATCATTATTAAATCTCAAACTTAATGTGATAAATCCAGTAGATATTTATTTTATGCCCTTAAGTGTAACTAACTATAAAATTGTTAATTTATTTCAGAAATTAGGAATAAAAAACTTAAGCAACGTATAGAATGACTTTATTTCTAAATATTTGTATAGTACTATTTATTATATTTTTTTCAATAAATAAGTTAAAGAATAATTACAAGTTATTCTATTTGATGTTGTATATATATTATCAGGCTGTCGTTACTTCAGCTTCTGTAACTTATATCGAAGCAGGGAATTATATAAGTGAACAAGGTAGGAGTGGATATTTTGTTGGAGCAAACTTTTACTTCTTATTGTTTTTTTTACTGTCAATTAATATAATTGAATACGGGCTAGTAAAGTTTAAAGGGTTTTCAATTAAGATCCCAACATTAAAGTATAAATCAAATAAGTATGATTACTTTCTTTCAGTTGTTGTTGGAGTATCATTGTTTTCTCTATTAGTTTTAAACCTCTTATTATCTTCAAGTCCACTTTTTAGTGAATCTGTTACTCGTTTTACATATTGGGAGAATTCAACCTTAAGCTTTTTACAAAGTGTTATTGGTAATACTGCTGTTTTCATTCCTTTTATTTTTGGATGGATATATACGAAACATAGATTAAGGGGTATTAGTCTTTTAATAATTTATATTGCATATATTGTGCTTATTGGTCAAAAATTTTCGCCTATAGTAAGGGCTTTATATTCCTTTTTTATGCCAGTTGTTTTAAGTTCAAATTTTACAGGTAAAATCCGGATTTTAAAATATGTAAACTTTAAAAACTTTTTGTTGTTTTTATTGATGTTTAGTGTTGTTTATTTTAAGTATTCAGAGAAAAATCCTTTCAAAAACGTTGGGGCAGAAACACCTATGGAGGCTATAATTTACAGGATTTTTGGTTTACAAGCTCATTTATATTGGGGCAGTGTTGAGAAATTTGTGTATTTGGGCGAGCCAAAATCTTATGACATTACCGAGTTATATAAAGGAATGCATACACTAATGCGTTATTTTTGGTTTGGAGATTTAGAGCATATAGAAGGAGCAATGAAAAGGGGGTTTAGTTTTACAAATGCATATCCAGGAATATTATTAAAAATATACCCATTATTTTATGCATATATATGCCATATAGTTTTAATAATTCTTTTTTATATCCCTTCAGCTAGATTATTAAAAAATGCTATAGAAAAGAAAAAGTACTTTATGTCATTCATATTTTTTCAATGTTTTAATTGGGTTGGTATAGCATTTATAATGGCATATTTCAATAAAGTAATACCATTTTTGATTTTATTTTTCTTAATGATTTTCTTCTCTTACGCAGTAATTAAGAGTAAATCGACAAAAGTAATTGACTAAAGAGTTGATAGAAAGAACAAGAGATATAATAAATGGTAAAATTAACTTAGCCTTGGTAGGTTTGGTTATTGTTGTGGCTTGCATGCCTTTTGAAATGATTTTATCATCAATAGGAACAGGACTATATGCCTTTTTTACTGTTTTTAATGTATTCAGAAGTATTGGCAGTCCTGATAGAGGATTGATTAAAGGTAAAATAGTGATTTTAGTGCCTTTAGTTTACTTTTTGGTGGTTGTAATTGGTTTAGTTTATTCCGGCTCCATAAACGAAGATTTTTCTATAATCTCTAAAAGACTAAGTTTATTTGTTCTTCCTATTTTAATTATGTTTTCAAAACTTAAATTAAGCGATATAAACTTGGTAAAAAAAGTTTTTATATACTCTTGTATTGCTTTTTGTTGTTTTTCAATAGGCACGTTGTTTTTTAACCTATTCGTGCATTTTGATCATAAGCACCATTACAATTTTGTGCAGAGGTCTATGTATCATTTTCATTTTCCATACGATTCTTTGTATATAAACTTCGCTTACGCTTTGTTAATATTTGGAAACTATAAAAAGCTTTTCAAGCGTATAGTCTCAGTTCTCTTTCTTATTGTAATTTTATTGTTTGGAGTAAGAATTGGCTTGTTTTCTTTTTTATTGATTTCACTAATCTATATTGGTGTTCATTTTAAGACAGTTTTTAAACTAAAGAATTTTGTGTTTTTAATTATTGTGCTAGTTGCGTGTTTTACATTGTTAAAAACTACTAAATATGGTAGAGATAAGTATTATGATACACTAAATAAAATAGGTTTTAACACTAAAAATCAAGTCTCCAAAATTGGTTCTGAATATCACAAAATTGGAGAGCGACAAATAATTTGGAATGCCAGTATGGAATTAATCGGAAAAAAACCTTTTTTTGGTTATGGCACGTCTATTCATCAAGATAAATTAAATGCACTCTATATGGAACGGAATTGCAAAACATGTATAAATAAAAACTCTCATAATCAATATTTATCAACATTGCTTAACTATGGAGTATTTGGATTGTTTGTTTTAGTTTTTATTTTAGTATTTTGTATAATAAAGGGGTTTGAAATAAAGAGTGCAGATTTTTTGCTGTTCTTGCTTTTAATTTCTACTCTGTTTTTTACAGAGACTGTTCTGCACAGGCAAAAGGGCATTATGTTTTTTAGTGTCTTTGTGTCTTTGTTTCTAAACGAATATGTTATTAAAAAACAATTAAAAATTAAGAAGTTAAACAAAAACCTTTTATCAGATAAAGCGACTGATTAATACGCTTAGTGGTAGCTTATCCTATTATAGGAGTCCTCTTAATTCGATAAAATTTTATTTTAAGGTTAGATTGAAGATTAAATTTATTTCATCTCTAAATCTAGGGAAACCCTACGGGGAATTTATTTCCTAAAGATTTATGCCGATTATTATTGTTATAATCTTGTTTCCATGACACCTATACTATACTTCCTATACGAAAATAGATGGTAATCTTATCAATACTTAATTTCCGGACTAATTCAGGCTTCTACCTTGTTAGAACTCCTTTAAAGTATTAACAATCTGTGTCTAGGTAAATTTGCTTTTTCTTACCTGACAGTTTAAAATTTAAAATTAGTAAATTCAAATTTTATGCTGTCCTATTTTTAGTGAAGGCTACAATTTTGTTTGACATAGGATTTAAGATAAACATGTATTACATATGGTTCCTTATTAATATGTCAATAAATTGATAATTCTTTGCCCTTTTTAAAGAAAGATACCATTAAAAGTCTTGTAATTCATGAAAAACAAGAAGCTTTACTTTACTCATATTTTTTATTATTGAAAAAATAAAGATTGGCTTGTTCATTGTTCATATGTGTTAAAGGCTTAATTTCTTTTTGATTCAATCTTGAGTCGGTAACTATATATAAAACTTCTTTTTCAGATATATTTAAAAACTTAGGATATCCATAAAACCAATGTTTATTGGGCAAGGGGCGCTCAGCCCTAATCTTAAGCTGATATGCTTTAGGATTATTAAAAACCGAATCTGCGTTTTGGTAATAGAAACGTAATTCATTGTTAATGTTTTTAGTTGTATGACTGAAAATTCTTGAAGTAGAACAAACTTCCAGCATATTACTTTTTTTATCGTATCTCATGGAGACGGGGCTCCTTACAGATGTTTTTTCATCATCGAAAATATTTGTTTCTCCTTTGTAATAATAATTTTGTCCATCAGAATTATATTGGTAAAATGAACTCTGTCCTAACTTTCCATAACCATTTCTACAAAGTATTATTTGTTTACCTTTAGCGATCTCTACCAAAAACGGTTCTTGAATAATTTTTGTAGAGTCGTTTATAATTGTCGCCTCAATTGGTAAGGATTTGAAATTATCTATTGATGTATACTTTTTAACAATTCCTTTTTTGAAACAGATTAAAAAGCTACTTTCTTTTTTAGTATTTACTATTGCACCGAATGGCTGGTTTTTATTGTTTTCTGTTCCGTGTATTTTAGTGTAGTTGTTCCATGTTATACCTCCGTCAGAACTAATAATATACCCCGAATCAACAGCTAGATTTGTTTCAGCATTATACCTTCTAAAAACTATAATTATATTACCATTAGGTAAATTGCCAACTATTAAATTCCTATCATCGTATGCACTGTTATATACTTTCTTTTCTTCTCCCCAATGCTTTCCATTATCATTACTAATTTTGGCAACTATTTCAGAATTATTGCTTACATGAGCAAAAGAAGGATCTTTTCTGTAAACAACGATTATTTTATTGTTGCTAATTCTGGCAAGTCCACCCTCAGAAGCGTGGGAATTTGTATCTATTGTTTGATATTTTATAGAAGTCAACTCCGTATTTTGATTGTACACGGAATTACACGAGAATAATACTAGAAATGATAACAATAATAATTTATTCATTTAAATATATATCAAGCAGCCCTAAAAAGTTTTTATCTCTGTCAAAGAGTTCTTTAGCTCTTATATTTGAACTAATTCCCATTTTTTCAAGAAGAGCTTTGTCTTTTTGTAGAGTTTTGATTGAATTTACAAATTCTTCAGTAGAACTACATAAAAACCCATTATAATTGTGTTTAACGGCATCTTTATTTCCAATCACATTGTTAGCTATAATAGCCTTTTCAAGTATCATTGCTTCTATAATTGTAAAGGGAAGCCCTTCCCATAATGATGTTTGAATATATATGTCAAATTTATTTACTTCTTTTAAAGCTTCTTCTCTGGGCATCCAACCAACTATTTTAATATTTTTAGCTGTTATTGAATTTGATAACTCTCCATCTCCAATCCAAACAAAATTAATTTCTGGGATTTTGAGTGCAATTTGATTAAATAAACTCGGATTTTTTTGAGGACTGAGCCTTCCCATTGTTCCCACAATAAATTGTCCTTCTTTTTTTAAAATGCTATGTTCTTTCAACGTATAAACAGAATCAATTTCAACACCGTTTCTAACCAAGAGCGCTTTACCAAGCTTTTGGGCATATTCAAATTCAGTATCTCCGCAAGCAATTGTAATACCTCCAAAAATTTTGTTAGTCCACTTTTCAATTATTCTAAATATTTTCTTTTTTCCAGTAGAAACATCTTCTCTCAAAAAAGAATAACCATTTGGTGTATAAAACACTCTACTCTTAGTATGCGCTTTGGAAGCTATCCTGCCTAGAACACCAGCCTTAGAAGAGTGAAGATGTATAACATCTGGCTTAATATTTCGAATATGCTTAAAGAGTGATATGGTGCTTTTTAAATCTTTTAATGGAGATATCTCCCTACCCATACTAACTTCTATCAGTTTGGTAGATTCAGGAAAATCAGTTTTAAATTTATTTCTATCAGTGTCGTTTCTATTACCACTGTAAATAACATAGGAATCAATGTATTCTATGTTATTAAAAAACTGATTTATATCCTTTATATAAGTGTAAACTCCAGCAGCAAATGTCTCTGAAATATGGAGTACTTTAATTTTTTTCATAAGAGCAAAATTAAAACTATTTTAGCAGCCACGAATTTAAATTTTGATGAAAGTAGCATTTTTATTTGGAGGTTCAGGTTACATTGGTAAGTTTTTATTAAGAAAGCTAATCGAAATTGAAAAATTTGATAAATATTATGTGTTCGATATCAGGCAAATAGAAGGTTTTAATGAAGAGCTAGAAAAAGGACTTGTTGTTTTTAATCTTGTGGATGTTAGGCAACCAATAAAACTTGTAGATGAAAGTATAGATGGTGGAAATTCGTGGATATTTAATTTCGCAGCAATCCATAGGGAACCGGGACACGAATACTGTGAGTATTTCGACACCAACATACCAGGAGCTAACAACATCAATGAATTTGCTGAGAAAGCAAAAATTAAAAATATCTTATTTACAAGTAGTATTGCTCCATATGGGCGTTCCAAAGAGCAAAGAACAGAGAGCTCCCCTTTGTATCCTGAAACTGCATATGGTATTTCAAAAGCTCTGGCCGAACAAATACATCAAAATTGGTTAAATACAGATAAAACCAGAAGGCTAATAGTAGTTAGGCCAAGTGTAATATTCGGGCCTGGAGATCCTGGTAATGTTTATCGTATGATTAAAGCTTTAAAGAAGGGAACTTTTGTGTTACCAAATCATGGTAAAATAATTAAAGCTTATGGTTATGTCTTTGGTCTTGTAGAAAGTATGCTATTTACTATGGAAAAGGATGGCAAATTAATAGTATATAATTATGCAGAAAATCCAATAGTATCTCTTTCAGAAATGGTTTCCATTGTAAAAAATGAATTAAATTATAAAAAACCAACGTTGAAAATCAGTGTAAAACTATTAGCCTTTATTGCTTTTTTTATTGATAAAGGATTTAGACTTTTAGGGAGAAAATCTGATTTTCACCCTGTGAGAGTGAAAAAAGCAGGATTCCCTACAAATATAAAACCTGAATACTTGATAAAACAAAACTTTGATTTTAAATATAATTTCAAAGATGCCTTAAAACACTGGAAAAATGAGGCCCCAAATGATTTTGATTAAAAAAATACAATATGAAAATAACAGTAGTAGGAACTGGATACGTAGGATTAGTAACAGGAACATGCTTTGCAGAAACTGGAAATGATGTACTATGTATTGATATAGACAAAGAAAAAGTTGATAAAATGAAATCTGGGTCTGTACCCATTTATGAACCACATTTAGATGTTATATTCCAAAGAAATATAAAAGCAAAACGGTTAAAATTTTCAACGTCTTTAGAAAAAGGTTTAAATCACGCAGATGTAATTTTTTTGGCTTTACCAACACCCGAGGACGAAGATGGTTCTGCTGATTTGAAATATATATTAGGTGTTGCATATGATATTGGAAAACTAATAACTTCCTATAAGGTTATTGTAGATAAAAGTACAGTACCTGTAGGCACATCTGAAAAAGTTAAAAATACTATTCAAAAAAACGCAAAAGTGGATTTTGATGTAGTATCTAATCCAGAGTTTTTACGTGAAGGATTTGCTGTAGATGATTTTTTAAAACCTGAGCGCATCGTTATAGGGTCGGAGTCAGAAAAGGCAATAGCAATAATTAAAAAACTATACCAACCTTTTGTTCGTTCTGGAAACCCAATAATTGTAATGGATGAAAAATCTGCTGAGCTTACAAAATATGCAGCAAACTCATTTTTAGCAACTAAAATTACCTTTATGAATGAGATTGCAAATTTTTGCGAAAAAGTAGGAGCCGATGTTGACAAAGTTAGAATAGGTATGGGTACAGACTCAAGAATAGGAAAACGTTTCCTTTTTCCCGGAATTGGTTATGGAGGATCTTGCTTTCCAAAAGATGTAAAAGCACTTTACAAGTCTGGGAAAGATGAAGGATATAATTTCAAGATTTTAGATGCGGTTATAGACGTAAACAAAAAACAGAAAACAGTTCTTTTACCTAAAATCACAAATCATTTTGAAAATCTTTCAAGTAAAAAAATTGCTGTTTGGGGATTGGCTTTTAAACCAGAAACTGATGATATTCGCGAAGCACCAGCATTATATTTGATAGACGAATTACTCGAAATGGGGACTAAGATTAGTGTTTTTGATCCTGAAGCCATGTTCAATGTAGAAAAAAAGTATGGCGATAAATTAGTGTATGCTAAAAATATGTACGATGCTTTAAAAAATGCAGATGCATTAGTTATTTGTACTGAATGGAGTATATTTAGAACACCAAGTTTTGAAAAGATTAAAAAATTATTGAATGTTCCTGTTATTTTTGATGGGAGAAATCTTTATGACAAAGAGGAATTATTAAAAGAAGAAATAAAGTATTTCTCAATAGGTAGATAATAAATTTATGAAAAGAGTTTTAATAACAGGAGCAGCAGGTTTTTTAGGTTCACATCTATGTGATAAATTTATAAAAGAAGGTTATCATGTTATAGGCATGGATAACTTTATAACTGGAGACAAAAAAAACATCCAACATTTAGAGAATTCGGATAATTTTGAATTTGTAGAACATGATGTCACAGAACATATAAAAATAGATGGCGATCTGCATTATATATTACATTTTGCCTCTCCAGCAAGTCCGATAGATTATTTAAAAATACCAATACAAACCTTAAAAGTAGGTTCCTTGGGAACTCACAACTTATTAGGTTTAGCTAAGGCGAAAAAATCGCGTATTTTAGTAGCTTCGACTTCTGAAATATATGGAGACCCATTAGTACATCCTCAAACTGAGGACTATTATGGTAATGTGAATACAATTGGACCAAGAGGGGTGTATGATGAAGCCAAACGTTTTCAAGAAGCAATTACTATGGCATATCACAGATTTCATGGTGTTGAAACAAGAATTGTTCGAATCTTTAATACCTATGGTCCTCGTATGCGATTAAACGATGGCAGGGTTATTCCCGCATTTATGGGACAGGCATTAAGAGGAGAGGATTTAACTGTTTTTGGAGATGGATCGCAAACACGTTCTTTTTGTTATGTGGATGATCAAGTTGAGGGCATATATAGGCTTTTATTAAGTGATTACCAGTATCCAGTAAATATTGGTAATCCTGATGAAATCACTATTAAAGAGTTTGCTGAAGAAATTATTAAACTTACTGGTACAAGTCAAAAAATTATTTATGAACCTTTACCTGTGAATGATCCTCTTCAACGACAGCCAAATACTGCATTAGCAAAAAAAATATTAAATTGGGAAGCTAAGACTAATAGAGCTGAAGGGATGAGAATAACTTTTAATTATTTCAAAAACCTTTCTCATGAAGATTTACACAAAAGAGAGCATAAGAACTTTGAAGATCACATAAAGCGATAAATTGAAAACTTTTAAACAGGGTAGATATTCTGGATTTATAAAACCCATATCTTTTTTAGTTGATTTAATTATCATTAACGGCTCTGTATATTTTTTTGAAATTAATCTAAAAAATGAATTAATATTTTTAGGGTATATTTCTTTTTTCTGGCTAATTATTTCTCTATACAATAAATTTTATGAGGTACAACGGAATACAAGAATTATCCATGTTCTCACATTATTATTAAAACAGATAGCTCTATTTTCAATAGTCCTTTATGGTTTTGTAGGCTTTTTTAATCAGCCCTATATTAATAGAACTAATTTAGGGAATTATCTTTTTACAGTTTTTGGTTTATTTTCATTTTTCAAACTTTTAATTTTTATTCTTCTTAACAAGTACAGAAGTGTACTTGGTGGAAATATTAGGAGAGTTATAGTTATTGGTAAGAATCAAAAAACAAATCAACTTATTACAACTTTCAATTACCGCTTAGATTTTGGATATAAGTTCATTAAACAATTTAGCGTTAAAGACAATGATTTTTCTTTAGAAAAATGCTATAACTTTATTATAGATAATAAGATTGATGAAATTTATTTTTCTGTTTCAGAGTTGTCCAATAAACAAATAAATGAACTCATAGATTTCGCAGACAACAATTTAAGGGAGTTAAAGTTTATTCCAGATAATAAGGAGATTTTTTCTAAAAAGTTAAAGTATGAATATTATGATTATGTTCCGATTTTATCTTTAAGGAATATTCCTCTACAAGAGTCTTTTAATAAAGTTGTGAAAAGAAGTTTTGATATATTATTTTCTTTAGGCATTATTATATTTATGTTATCTTGGTTAACTCCTTTATTGGCTATTCTTATAAAACTAGAATCTAAGGGACCGGTATTTTTTAAACAATCAAGAAATGGGTTTAACTATGAAGAGTTCGACTGCTATAAGTTCAGATCTATGAAGCCAAATAAAAATGCCCATTTACATCAAGCTACCAAAGGAGATCATAGAGTAACAAAAGTTGGAGCATTTTTAAGAAAAACAAGTATTGATGAACTGCCTCAATTTTTCAACGTTTTATTTGGAGACATGTCGGTTGTTGGCCCCCGTCCACATATGGTAAGCCATACTAATATGTATGCTAGAAAAGTTGATAAGTTTATGGTTAGGCACTTTGTAAAGCCAGGTATTACGGGTTTAGCCCAAGTAAGTGGTTTTAGAGGAGAAATAGAAACCGATAAGGATATTATTAATCGTGTTAAGTATGATATATTTTATGTTGAAAACTGGTCAATACTATTAGACATTAAAATAGTCATACAAACTTTTATTAATGCTGTTAGGGGAGAGAAAAAAGCATATTAATGAGCCTTAAGGTTTCCATAATAACTCCTACATATAACTCCAATCGTTTCATAGAAAGCACAATTAAAAGCGTTTTAAACCAAACATACACAAATTGGGAACTCATTCTTGTTGATGATGCATCTACAGATGATACGTTGTCTATCATCAATACTTTTTTATCAAAGTATCCCAACATTAAAGTATTCACAAATGAAACCAATCAAGGAGCAGCCATAACCAGAAATCATGGTATAGAATATGCTACAGGAGACCTTATAGCATTTTTAGATGCAGATGACCTTTGGAAACCATCTAAGCTAGAAAAACAGGTTAATTTTATGCTAAACCATAATGTAGATATATGTTTTACCAGTTACGATTTAATGAATGAAGCTGGAGCGTTAATTCATAAAACAGTAAAAGCGTTACCTAAACTAACATATAAGAAGTTCTTAAAATGTAATTATATTGGTAATTTAACTGGAATATATAATGCAAAAGTTTTAGGGAAAGTATATGCTCCTAATCTCCGAAAACGTCAAGATTGGCTTTTATGGTTAAAGGCAATTGCCTTGAGTGGTAAACCTGCTTTAGGAATTGAAGAATCATTAGCGGTATATAGAATTAGAAAAAACTCGATTTCTTCCAACAAAATAAATATGCTGAAATATAATTATTTAGTGTATCGTAAAGGGTTAGGGTTTTCTATACTAAAATCTACTTACAGTTTAATGGTGTTTTTGTACGAGTATTTTTTTGTAAAATCTAAGCAAACCATTACTTCACAAAAGAAGTAAACTGTTTTAATTTTCCGCCTTTTGTACGTTTCAATTCTTGCTTTCTCTCAAAAATTATACTTAAACCAGGTTCCAAATATGTGTCTATAGCTGTTGTTATAGCGTTTATTTTTTCTTTAGAAAGTTCTAGCTTACTACTGTAGATTATTTTAAAAGTATCAAGTTTATGTTGTTCAATAATAAACTCTTTAACATTCATATTGTCGTCTATTACTGTTTTGGTAATGTAATAAAACGTTAGGCCAGCTGCTTTTTTCCCACTAGGTAATATAGTAATATCACTTGTTCTTCCTGTTACCTGTTTTAAAATGGGCTTTTTTGGGGTACTACTTTCGCTCAATATTCCAATATCACCTAAATCATACCTAATAAAAGGATGAGCTAAGTTATAAAGAGAAGATACTACAATGCGACCTTCCTGTCCATAAGGGAGAGGTTTATTATTTTCATCCAAAATCTCAACATATAAATCTTCGGTATTAACCAGCCACTCATTATCAAGATTATTAAAAGCGATTAAACTCAATTCAGCAGACCCATATTCATTAGCAATAGGGATTCCCAGTTGTTTTTCTAATAATACTTTATCATCATCAAAAAGCATTTCAGCAGTTACAATACAAACTTTTAGAGATGGGCAAATGTTTTTTAAAACAACACTCTTTTTCTTTAAAAATTTTGCAAATTGTACTATGGCACTAGTGTAACCATTTATATATTCAAATGGAGTAGATTTGAACTTTTTTATATTATGTTCCAACTGTGTGTCGCTTAAATCAAAGACAGAGAAACGAAACCTATTACCAAGAAAATCTTTGAAGCGTTCTTTATAATAACCCATTCCATTGAGAGGAGCCCCATAAAAACGTGCTTGTTTTGAAGCAGCGGCATCAATACCATACCAAGAGTATCTGTCCATGAAATTTGCCCAAGACATGGCATGTGTATATTTGTCTTTGGCAAAAATTAAGGGTGTACCAGAAGAACCAGAGGTTTTATGTATGTGGCAGTTTTTAGGTGTAAAACCATCAGATAATCTATTAATAAGAGGGATTTGTAAATCACTTTTCTTGATTACAGGTAGTGCGTTCCAACTATTAGTATCAATACCTTTTGTAAAAGCTTTATAAAATGTATTATGCTGTAAATGAAAGCTTAAAATATCCTGTTTTCTGGAATTAAGATAGGATTTGTGCTCTATTTCGGTTTTAGATTGAATAGCAATTAAATCCCTTTTAGCTTTTTCAATAGGAAAGCCTTTTAATTTTAGAGTAAGGTTAAATAAATTCACTTAAATACAATATTCTGTGTAAAGTAAATAAAAAATATTCGTGTAATACGACCATTAATTTTATTTTTGCGCAAACTATAAAAGACATCTTTAATACGCTGTATTAAAACCAATAAATTGTCATTTCCGCAAGGGCGGGAATCTAAAACTCAAACTATGAATATTCTAATACTTGGTTCTGGAGGAAGAGAGCATACATTTGCATGGAAAATAGCACAAAGTAGTAAATGCAACAACTTATATGTAGCACCAGGAAATTCAGGAACTGCTGAGGTAGCCACAAATGTAAATATTGCTGTTACCGATTTTGATGCTATTAAAAACCTAGTATTAGACAAAAATATTGATATGGTAGTTGTAGGGCCAGAAGATCCTTTAGTTAATGGTGTTCATGATTATTTTTTAGATGATGACGCCATTAAACATGTCGCTATTATTGGGCCACAAAAAGTTGCTGCTGAATTAGAAGGTAGTAAAGAATTCGCTAAAGAATTTTTGTATCGCCATAATATTCCAACTGCAGCTTACGAAAGTTTTACAAAAGACAGTGTTGAAAAAGGATATGCATTTCTTGAGACTTTAAAACCACCTTATGTATTGAAAGCAGATGGACTTGCAGCGGGAAAGGGAGTGGTAATTTTAAATGATTTAGATGAGGCCAAGACAGAACTTAAGAGTATGTTGGTTGACGCTAAATTTGGAGATGCAAGTACAAAAGTTGTAATAGAAGAATTTCTAGACGGTATTGAGCTTAGCTGTTTTGTATTAACTGATGGTACAAATTATAAAGTATTACCAACAGCTAAAGACTATAAGCGTATTGGAGAAGGCGATACAGGTTTAAATACTGGCGGTATGGGTGCAGTATCTCCTGTACCATTTGCAACAGAAGCGTTTTTAAATAAGATAGAGGAACGTATTGTAAAACCTACAGTAGAGGGCTTAAAAAAGGATAACTTGCCTTATGTAGGCTTTATTTTTATTGGGTTAATTAAAGTAGGGGATGATCCTAAAGTGATTGAATATAATGTTCGTATGGGGGACCCTGAAACCGAGGTTGTATTTCCTAGGCTTAAGAATGATTTGGTTGAAATTTTACAGGCCATGGCTAGCGGCACTCTTGGTACAATAAATATAGACATTGATGAACGCGCAGCTACAACTATTATGTGTGTATCTGGAGGATATCCAGAAGCTTATGAAAAAGGCAAAGAAATTACGGGTATAGAAAATATTAAAGATTCTATTCCATTTCACGCAGGCGCTCAAATCATGGATGGCAAAATAGTAACTACAGGTGGAAGAGTTATAGCTATTACATCTTACGGTAAAACGTATCAAGAAGCCATAAAAAAATCTTACCAAAGTATAGATAAACTACATTTTGATAAGATGTATTATCGTAAGGATATTGGATTCGATTTATAAAAACGAGTGAGAAGAAACACTCTTATCTTCCTCGTTATTGTCATCAAAAATTTTAAGTTGCTTTATCCAATAAACAATGGCAACCATACAAATAAGGGTAAAAATCCAAGAGATAGTGTTAGCTAACCACCAGTTGTCCAATTCCAATGCCCTTAACGCATCATAAGGTGCAAAAAGCACATTAACAAATAAATCTTGTATAGCGTAAAAGAAGTCTTTCATCTGTTAAATATTTTGATTTTAGTAGTATCCATTATAATTCATAATAGATTCAGTATCTTATGTAAATAATAATCATTAGTTACATGATTAGTATATTTACGCAACAAAAATACAAAAACCGCCAATGATAACAAGCTTTTTTAGTAAATCTAAACCAATAAATTTCATAGTAGGATTTTTTATTATTGGTATTGCTTGTCTATTCTCTTTTTTTAAACTTCAAAACCATCCAATAGGTATTAATTCAATACTTAAATTTATGGTTTTTTTTATTGGCAGTTATTTTTCAATGTTGATTGTAAATTTTGTTTCTACTAAAAACGGACTTACACAAACTACAAATTTTGAAATTGTACTTTATGGGTTGTTTTTACTTATGGTACCACAAGCGACTGATAATTTAGCGGTAATTTTGGCAAATATATTTTTACTTTTTAGTGCAAGGCGTTTAATTAGTTTGCGGTCTCAAAAAAATGTAAAAAAGAAACTTTTTGATGCTGCATTTTGGATTACTGTGGCTATGTTGTGTTATCCTTGGTCTGCTTTATTCATTCTATTAGTGCCAGTATCCATCTTTTTATATACTGAGAATAAATTAAGACATTGGCTCATACCAATAACAGCAATTATTTCAGTACTACTTATCTCGTATAGCATAAGTTTTTTTATGGATTTTGATTTGCTAATCCATCTTTTTAAAAAGAGCAGGATAAGTTTCGATTTTAGTGCTTACAATACCATTCAGTTTTTAATAGCATTAACGGTATTGTTATCTTTTGGGTTGTGGTCTTTTTTATTTTACATAAAAAATATCAAATCAAAGAAAAAAGCGCTGCGTCCAGCTTTTTATATTATAATTTGGGCATCAATTTTATCCTTTCTTATATTGATATTGGCACCCCAAAAAACTGGAGCTGAGTTTCTATTTATGTTCGCCCCATTAGCCATTATTATCTCTAATTATCTTGAAATTGTAAAAGAGAAATGGTTTAAAGAAGTGTTCTTTTCAGTACTCTTAATAGTGCCATTTGTACTTTTATTTTTGTAGTTTCTCTCCAAACGATAAGTCGCCTGCATCCCCCAGTCCAGGGACTATATATCCTTGATGGTTTAGGGTTTTATCAATAGCCCCAATCCAAAGATGTGTGTGTTTTGGAAATTTTGAATTTACAAAGTCAACGCCCACTTGAGACCCTATAACACTAACAATGTGGATATTTTTAGGCATACCAAACTTTTGTAAAGCTTCGTAAGTTGTAACCATAGATTGGCCAGTAGCTAGCATGGGGTCTGCTAAAATTAAGGTTTTATCATTTAAATCAGGACATGCTAAATACTCAACAATAATTTCAAAACTTTCAGGGTTGTCTTTATGGTGCCTGTAGGCTGAAATAAAGGCATTTTCAGCAGTATCAAAATAGTTCAGCAATCCGTTGTGTAAAGGTATACCCGCTCTTAGAATTGTGCATAACACAACATTATCATCATAAATATTTATATCACAGTGTCCTAAGCTTGTTTGGATGGTTTTTGTATTGTAGTTTAGTGTTTTGCTCAGTTCATAACCTAAAACCTCTCCAATGCGTTCTATGTTTTTTCTAAAACGCATACTGTCTTTTTGTTTGGAAACATCACGTATTTCAGAAATGAATGTATTAAGTATCGAGTTGTCTTCAGATAGGTTATGGATATGCATATTTAAGAGGTGCTTTTAGAATGCTAAAGTTAACTAATATAAGTATATTTGCGGTTTAATATTTAAATCTATGTTTACCGATAAAGCCAATAAAATATTTCAAGATGTTATTGAAACATACCATGTTATAAACACTGTAGATCAACCTTTTGAAAACCCTTATTCAAAAAATGATTTGATTGAACATTTGTTATATAGAAAATGTTGGATAGACACAGTACAATGGCATTATGAAGACATTATTCGCGATCCAAATATTGATCCAGTTGATGCATTAAAATTAAAACGTCAAATCGATGCTTCAAATCAGGATAGAACTGATATGGTTGAGTATATAGATAGTTACCTTTTGGAGAAGTACAAAGATGTTACTCCAAACCAAGATGCTACTATCAATACAGAAAGTCCGGCTTGGGGTATTGATAGACTTTCAATTTTAGCATTAAAAATTTATCATATGCATGAAGAAGCTACTAGAGCAGATGCTTCAGATGCCCACAGAGCTGCTTGTAAATCCAAATTGGATGTTTTATTGGAACAGCGCGTAGATTTGTCTACCGCTATAGATACACTTTTAAGTGATATTGAAAAAGGAAGTAAGTATATGAAAGTATACAAGCAAATGAAGATGTATAATGACGATGAGCTTAACCCTGTGTTGCGTTCTCAAAAATAGAATTTTATCGTTGCTGATACCTTCGAGCCTAAAACCTCAATTTAAATTGGGATGTCTACACCCAAAAAAAATATTCTAGTAATACGTCTTTCAGCCATGGGGGATGTAGCCATGACTATTCCAGTTTTACAAGCATTAACAAAACAGTATAGCGATCTAAAAATTACGGTATTAACCAAACCTTTTTTTAAACCTCTTTTTAGAAATATACATAATATATCTGTAATTTCTGTTGATGTTCAACATACTCATAAAGGTGTTTTCGGGTTGTATAAACTTGCAAGGGTATTAAATAAATCACATAGGTTTTATGCAATTGCCGATTTACACAATGTTATAAGAAGTAAGTTATTAAAGCTATTTATAACTAGCAAAGTTGTAGCTACCATTAATAAAGGACGAAAAGAAAAACAGCAGCTAACCTCAGGAAAACTTTTCAAGCCATTAAAGAGCACGCATCAACGATATGCAGATGTGTTTGGTGCTTTAGGGTATCCAGTAGATTTGTCAAACCCCTCGTTTCCCCAACCTGTTACACTTAAAGATGATTTAAAAGGTCTTGTTGGAGATCGTTTATCAGGATTTATTGGTATAGCACCATTTGCTGCCCACGAAGGTAAAGTGTATCCATTAACCCTTATGGAAGAAGTGATAAAAACACTCTCCACTAATTACAAAATTATATTGTTTGGAGGTGGTAAGGATGAAGCTGACTTATTAGTGCGCTGGGAGACATCTCATAGTAATACTGTTGCTCTTGCAGGCAAATTATCTTTAGAAAGGGAGTTGGATATTATTTCGAACCTTGACGTTATGTTGTCAATGGATTCAGGTAACGCACATCTAGCAGCAATGATGGGTGTTAAAGTAGTTACCATTTGGGGAGTAACACATCCATATGCTGGTTTTATGCCTTTTAACCAGCCTGAAGATTACGCCTTACTTTCAGATAAAAAAGCCTTCCCTTTAATACCAACCTCAGTTTATGGTAACATAGTGCCCAAGGGCTATGAGAAAGCAGCAGCTTCTGTTTTACCTGATACGGTTGTAGATAAAATAAAGGCAGTTGTTACATAAACGCTTATTAAACATCATCATAATCTACCACAATAGATGCTGTAGTTGGGTGTGCCTGACATGTAAGAACCAATCCGCTAGCAACCTCACTTTCGGTTAAAATATTGTTTTGTACCATAGTTGCAGCACCTTCTTTAATTTGCGCTAAGCAACTACTACAAATACCTCCTTGGCAAGAGTAAGGGGCATCTAAATCTTTATCAAGAGCAGCTTCAAGAATAGTTTGCTTGGCAGACATCTCAAAAGAGGTTTCTTCATCGTCAACAATTACGGTAATTTGTGCATTGCCAGATTTAGATACTGTGTCCTTCTGTTCCTTGGATGCTTCAGCTTTTGCAGCTTTAAACAACTCAAAATGCACACGATTTTCATCAATATTATGTTCAGCCAATACATTTTTTACGGTATGAATCATACCTTCAGGGCCACAAATATAAAACGCATCAACATCAATATGCTTGTATTTGTTTTTCATTACATAGTTTACCGTGCTTTTTTCAATACGTCCAAAAATAGCATTGTCTTCATCGGTTTGACTAAATACAAATTCTATAGAAAAACGTTCTCTATACCTATGTTGCAGCTCAAGAAGTTCGTTCAAGAACATGGTGTCTTTTGTAGACTTATTACCATACACCAATATCACTTTACTTTTTACCTCTTCCTCCAGAGCACATCTTAGTATACTCATAATTGGTGTAATACCACTTCCAGCAGCAAATAGCGCTATGTTTTTTGTTTTGTTGTCGTTTGGTTCAAAAACAAAACGACCTTTCGGAGAACCCACTTCAATATCATCCCCAACTTTTAAGGTATGGTTTGCGTAAACCGAAAAAGTACCGTTCTCTACTTCTTTTACAGCTACTTTTAAATTTCCACTATGTGGAGACACGCAAAGAGAGTAGTCTCGCCTTATATCATTGCCATCAATTTGGGTTTTAAGCGTGATATATTGGCCTGCTTTAAATTGAAATTGACCCTTAAGATTTTCAGGTACATTAAAACCAATACTAACAGCTTTATCTGTAACTCTAGTTATATTTTTTATTGAAAGTTTGTGAAATCCAGACATGATAAAAATTTTAGCAAAAATAGTGAAGCATTAACGTTTTATCGATGTTTTTAGCTGAAAAATTAATACATAAAATAATTATGCATAAGAATTTTATGTATATTTGAAACCTATGAAAAGCAGCAATTTATATAAGGGAAGCTTAACCACCATTATTTTAAAGCTCTTGAACGAGAATGACAAAATGTATGGGTATGAGATTACAAAGAAGGTTAAGGAAATAACCAAGGGAGAGCTTAATATTACAGAAGGCGCTTTATATCCATCATTACATAAACTAGAAGCAGAAGGGCTGTTGGATGTTGAGTTTGCTAGAGTAAATAACCGTATGAGAAAATACTATAAGTTAACAGAGCTGGGGACTCAAGAAACTGTAAACAAGTTAGCTGAACTCGAAGAATATATTCGCACTATGCGAGCCTTAGTCAATCCTAAATATAGAATAGAGTATTGATTTTAGGACTAGTGCCTGTTAAAAAACAGAATTTAAATTTTTACAGAAACGAGAAAAACTGTAACAATTCTAACTATTTTTATACTGATTATAAAAATTCACAAAAACCATAAAAAATTCACACATGAAACATCTATTACTAGTATTCGTTTTAGTGCTTACCATTTCTACACATGCACAAGATGATGCCGATTTTAAAGCCGAAACAGTAGAGTTTATAAAGTTAACGGGAGCCACAAAAGCGTTTGATGATGCTATAGACCAATTGGGTAGTATGGTATCTCAAGAAAATAAAGAAGCTTATAAGAAAGAAGCAGAGGGGACTTTAGATGCACTTTACAATCAGATGGCTACCTTGTATATGGCAGAATTTACTAGAGAAGAAATCCAAGAATTAGTAAAATTCTACAAAACTCATATTGGAAAGAAACTGGCCAACAAACAAGTGTCATTAGCACAAAAGGGTATGATGATGGGACAGTCTTGGGGAATGAAAGTACAGGGCATCGCCCAAAAGTATAATTAAACGCATTTCTACATGATTAAGCATTTCTTAAATTTAGAATGGAAGGCGTTTTTTAGGTCTGCAAGCTTTGGTAAAAGCCTAGGGATAAAGATTTTTATGGGTTTTATGGGATTGTGGATGGTTTTGATGTTTTTAGGAACAGGCTTAGGCTTGTATCCATCACTTAAAGACTTATATCCTGAAAAAGACCCATTAAAAATTGTAAATAGTTTTTTGTTTTTCTGGATTCTAGGCGATTTACTGTTTCGGTTTTTCTTTCAAAAGTTACCCGTAATGAGTGTAAAGCCATTATTAACACTGCCTATCGGTAGAAATCAAATAGTTAATTTTGTGCTTGGCAAATCTGCTTTGTCCTTTTTTAATTTTTTACCGCTATTTACCATAATACCTTTTGGCATTATGTTATTGATTAATGATTATCCAGTGGGCTCAGTAGTTAGTTGGCTGTTTGGTTTAATCTTAACAACCCTGATAATTAACTTTCTCAATTTTATTATCGAAAGTTTATCGGCCGAAACTGAGCTTTCGTTTGTGCCTATTATCCTTTTTACCGGAGGGCTTTTCGCCCTAGATTATTTTGATGTTGTATCATTTAAAAGTTTAATAGGCAGTTTCTATAACGCAATTTATAATTCGCCTTATTTATTAGTTACACTTCTGGCAATACTGGGTGTTAGCTATGCTATCAACTTTAATCTATTACACAAAAAACTCTTTTTAGATAGTGGTTTAAAAACTGAGATAAAGGAAGTAAATGCATCAAATTTAGATTGGACCAAAAATTTTGGAGACATAGCACCATTCATGCAATTAGATTTACGATTAATTTGGCGTAACAAACGTACGAAATCTTCGGTTTGGATGTTGGCACTTGGGCTATTATACGGTCTGTTTTTCTATCCTCAGCCTACCTATCAAAATCAAACCTTTTTCTTCATTTTTATAGGCATCTTTTCTACTGGAATCTTTTTAATAAACTTTGGTCAGTTTGTGCCAGCCTGGGATAGTAGTTATTATAAATTATTGATGAGCCAAAATATTAAGTACGAGCAATATTTAAAATCAAAGTTTACACTAATGGCGCTTAGTGTGTTGGTGTTATTTGTTTTAGGTATTCCATACGTGTATTTCGGTTGGAAGATATTGTTTGCTCATTTTGCGGCAGCGATTTATAACATAGGCGTGAATACCCATGTTATTTTATGGGGAGGTTCCTTTAACCGAAAAAGAATTGATTTAAGTCAAAAAGCAGCATTCAATTACCAAGGTACAGGAGCAGTGCAATGGCTAATAGGTATTCCTTTACTACTATTTCCAATGCTACTTTTTGCGATTCTTAACTGGTTGGTAAGTTTTGAAATTGCATGTATAGTGCTAATTGTAATAGGAGTTTTGGGCATTGTATTTCATCAAAAGATAATGCGTTTTATTACAGAGAAATATTTAGAATCAAAATATAAAATGATTGATGCGTTCGATCAAGACAATTAAAAAACAGTTATGATTACAACATCTAATTTATCAAAAACATATAGTGGGAATCAAGTATTGCATATCGATAACTTGGAAATCCCCAAAGGACAAAGTTTTGGTTTGGTAGGCAACAATGGGGCTGGCAAAACCACATATTTTAGTTTATTATTGGATTTAATTCAGCCTACAACTGGGCATATCGTTTCCAATAACATCCAAGTAAATAAAAGTGAAGATTGGAAACCTTTTACATCAGCTTTTATAGATGAAAGCTTTTTAATTGGTTACTTAACTCCAGAAGAGTATTTTTATTTTGTTGGGGAATTACGTGGACAAAATAAGGCTACTGTTGATGCTTTTGTAGCACAGTTTGAGGATTTTTTCCATGGAGAGATTCTAGGAAAGAAGAAGTATTTACGTGATTTAAGTAAGGGTAACCAGAAAAAAGCAGGTATTGTAGCGGCTTTAATTGGTAATCCTGAGGTGGTGATTTTAGACGAACCTTTTGCAAATCTAGACCCGACCACACAAATTAGATTAAAGGGTATTGTAAAAGATTTAGCTGAGACAAAAGGAGTTACTGTTTTAATTTCTAGTCATGATTTATTGCATGTTACAGATGTTTGCGAGCGTATTGTGGTATTGGAAAAAGGAGAAGTTGTAAAGGATTTGGTTACCAATACAGAAACATTAAAAGAGCTGGAAGCACATTTTGCAAATTAGCATTTTTAATTTTTGAAGTATTTAAGAAAAAATGTAGGTAATCGTATAGTATGGGTTTGCCTTTTTTTGCGGATAAGTTACGTCAAGGATTGAGGTCAAGCTATGACGTAATTGAAGCCCCCCCGACCTAGGAGGGAGCGACTCCCGAAATAGTTGTATTCACGAATTCATTAATTTTAAGTAAAATCAATGAGTAAACCCCGACCCTTTAGGGTAACGTCCAAAACACCTTCAAAATCCCTTCATTTTTTAGCTTAATCAAAAAAGATGCTTATTTTTACCGACTTGCATACTATATGTAAGAGTTTGTAGTTATGTATTACACCAAACCAAACGGTATTGAAAACACTTTTTAAACCCACGGTACTTTTAATAATAGGCATTATTGCCATAACGGGGTGTTCTCGTAAAAAAAACAAGTTTATAAGTAGAAACTTTCATGCAGTAACTGCAGAGTATAATGCATTGTATAATGGTTACAATGCTTTAGAACAAGGGAAAACATCTTTAAACGATAGTTACGAGGACGATTACTGGGATATTTTGCCCATAGAACGTATGCAAATTGATGAGGATGTTATACTACCAGGGCAATCTAAAAACGATAATTTTACTAGAGCTGAGGAAAAAGCTGTTAAAGCCATACAAAAGCACAGTATAAATATTGATGGCAAAGAGTACAATCCGCAAATGGATGAGGCTTATTTACTTTTAGGTAAAGCAAGATATTTTGATCAGCGTTTTGTTCCAGCACTTGAAGCTTTTAACTACATTTTATACAAATACCCTGCGAGTGATAAAATAAATCAGGCAAAGGTATGGCGGGAAAAAACGAATATTAGGTTAGAGAACGATGAACTAGCCATTAAAAACCTAAAACGCCTATTAAAGCAAGAGGATTTAGAAGGTCAGGATTTAGCGGATGCCACATCAATGTTAGCACAAGCTTATATAAATACCAAATCTATAGATAGCGCGCTAACACAACTTAATATAGCAGGATATGCCACAAAAAGTAACGATGAGCGTGGACGTTATCGGTTTATACAAGGGCAACTCTACAATAGTCTAGGTTATAAGGATAGTGCAAATATTGTGTTTGATGAGGTAATAGCTCTAAATAGAAAAACGCCTCGTATTTACATGATAAGTGCCCATCTAGAGAAAATTAAAAACTTTGATTATGACAGTGGCGATAAACTGGCTCTAGCCGAATTACTGGAAGATCTAGAAACCAATAGGGAAAACCGTCCGTTTTTAGATAAAATATACCATGTTATAGGTACTCATCATTTAAAAAATAACGCCAATGGATTAGCGTCTCGTTACTTCAACAAATCTTTAAGAACCAATACGAGAGATCAAAAATTAAAGGCCAGAAACTATGAGATTTTAGGGGATATGACTTTTGATGAGAGGCTATATGCAGATGCAGGAGCTTATTATGACAGTACTTTGGCTAATCTTAAATTAAATTCTAAACCCTATCGTACTATAAAACGAAAGCGCGATAACCTTGAGGATGTTATTTACTATGAAGGTGTTGCGAAAGTCGACGATAGTATTTTACACTTGGTAAATATGCCCGATGTAGAAAGGCTAGCCTATTTTGAAACCTATGTAACAGAGCTAAAGGAAAAGGCAGAAGAGGAAGCCAAAAAAGAAGAAGCTTTAAAGCGCAATACCGGTTTAGCCACTGTTAATACCCAAATAGGTGGTAATAGTGCTGGGGGAACATCTAGAGGAGTGCCGGGCCAAGGCAATGTGTTTTATTTTTACAACCCTACCACAGTAGCTTTTGGTAAAAATGAGTTTTTAAAGATTTGGGGAGATAGGCCTTTAGAAGATAATTGGCGATGGTCTAACAAAGCATTATCATCTGGGGGGAATTCAGGGGGAGCAGTGAGTGTCTCGGCAAGTGCCTCTGATGAGGAACGTTTTGATCCAGAATTTTATATTTCAAAAATACCTTCAGAAGAAAAAATTGTTGATAGCATTTCGAAAGAGCGTAACTATGCCTATTATCAATTAGGTTTGATTTACAAAGAAAAATTTAAAGAATTTAACTTAGCTAAAGACAAATTTCAGGAACTGTTAGAAAGTAATCCAGAAGAACGTTTAATATTACCATCAAAATACAATTTATATAAGATTTATGAATTGTTGGGGGAAAACGACGAGGCTACCATTGCTAAAAATGAGATTGTCTCCAATTATCCAGAAAGTAGATACGCTGCCATTTTAACCAATCCAGAATCGGTAGCATTAAAAGATGAAAATAGCCCAGTAGTACTTTATGAAAAGCTATATGATACACATGTGGCACAAGATTACGAATTGGTTATTGAAAAAAGTGAGCAATATATTAAAGCTTTTGATGGCGAGCCTATTGTGCCGAAATTTGAGTTATTAAAAGCTACAGCATCAGGTAGATTACTGGGCTTTGATGCATACAAAAAAGCCATCAATTATATAGCGGTTACCTATGCCAATACACCAGAGGGGCAACAAGCACAGCGTATGGTAAATGAAATGTTACCTAACTTAGAGTTTAAAGATTTTGTTAATGATAGTATTTCAAGTAACTTTAAGGTAGTTTTTAAATTCGACAGAACAAAGGCAGATAAAATAAAAGATTTTAAAACCACTTTAGATGAGGTTTTAGAAAACGTAAGGTACTATAAATTAAAGAGTTCTGTGGATGTTTATGATACAAACACTACCTTTGTAGTAGTACATGGTTTAAAAAACGGGCAAGTAGCCCAAACTTTTAACCAAATACTGTTAGATAAAGACGTTAAAAAAATAAAAGAACCCTACTTTGCAGTATCGTCTGCAAATTATCAAATACTCCAAATACATAAAAATTTGGAAACCTACTTAAACTTGAATAACCAATAAAACCAAGATGTTATGTTTTCAGAAAACAAAAAGGATAAACAAACCATGGGAAACCAATCGAGCCAAAATATTATAGCCCAAGGCACTAAAATTGTTGGAGACTTTAATAGTGAAGGTGATTTTAGAATTGATGGCACTGTAGAAGGAAGTATTAAAACTTCAGGAAAGTTGGTTGTTGGTAAAGATGGTTACATTAAAGGAACCATACAAGGCACTGATGCTTACTTTGAAGGGAAATTTTCTGGAAAACTATCTTTATCAGGGACGTTAACACTAAAGTCATCCGCATTTATTGAAGGCGAAGTTGTGGTTGGTAAATTAGCAGTAGAACCAGGAGCAACGTTTAATGTAACATGTGCAATGAAAGGCACTGTAAAACCTATGACAAACGGTGAGCCAACAAGACAAAAATCAGAAACCGAAAAAACAGCTTAAAGAGATTGCTGCATTAACAGGAATAGCTATTCAAATGGGATTAACTATATACCTATTTGTAATTTTTGGTAAATGGTTAGATAACAAAGTAGATAAGTCAGAAAAAACATTTTTAGTAATTTTTACTTTAACTGGTGTTGCATTTTCGCTATACGCTGTTCTACAACAAATAAAGAAACTTAATTCTTGATGCTAAAAAAAATTGTAAGCAATATTGTCATTATTGCTTTGTTTGCTTCTATAGCCTTTATTCTTCAATATTACATCTACACATTTTTAGAATTAGCAATTAGTTTTCAAGAATTACTTTTTTCTTATACTGCTAATTTATTTATGGCTTGTAGCGTAATTATCATATTATTTTTGTGTTCAAAGAAATTTAATGACCAATTAGGTTTTGTTTTTATGGCTTCAAGCTTATTAAAGTTTGTTGCTTTTTTTATCTTTTTTTATCCCAAATACAATATGGATGGTAAGTTAACTAAAATAGAGTTTTTTACATTCTTTATTCCTTATGCGATTTGCCTAATTGTAGAAAGCGTTATTATATCTAAGTTTTTAAGCCAGATAGACTCAAAAAACTAGTATATTTTAAGGTGTATAAATAATATCAAATTTTGTTTTTTGCTTTTCATATAAAAGTATACCTTTGCAGCGATTTTTTTAGCCACTATTTATATAAGTGATATGCAAAATATTATGTCTTTAAAAACGATTTGTTTACTGTTCTTTTTTGTTACGGCATACTCTTTTGGGAAAGAAGCTCCTGAAAATGAACATGAAGGAGATATTAAAACAGAAATAAAAGAATATATTAATCATCACTTGTTAGACTCTCATGATTTTAGTTTAACATCTTATACAAATGATAGTGGAGAGCATAAATACATAGGTTTTCCGCTTCCAGTCATTCTATGGGACGATGGCCTAAAAGTGTTTTCTTCATCTAAATTACATCATGGAGAGACTGTTGCTGAAGTAGATGGAAATTATTATAAATCTTTCCACGGTAAAATTTACAAAACAGACGCTTCTGGTAAGATAAATATGGATGATCATCATCATCCAACAAACGAAAAGCCATTGGACTTTTCAATCACTAAGAATGTATTTACAATATTTCTAGTTGCACTACTCATGTTCTTTATGTTTAGTAGAATGGCAAAGAAGTACAAATCAAGTGCGCTTCCTAGAGGAATGGGAAGGTTTCTTGAGCCCATTATATTGTACATTAGAAACGATATTGCTATTCCTAATATTGGAGAAAAGAAATATAAAAGATACATGCCGTATTTGTTAACTGTGTTTTTCTTTATTTGGATTATCAATCTTTTAGGGTTAACACCTCTTGGAGTTAATGTTACTAATAACATTGCTGTAACGTTGGCATTAGCCTTGATAACTTATTTTTTAACAACATTTACTGCTAATAAAAATTATTGGGGACATATTTTCTGGATGCCTGGGGTGCCATGGCCAATGAAAATAATATTAGCCCCTATTGAACTATTAGGAACAATTATTAAACCATTTTCGTTAATGATTCGTCTTTACGCAAATATTACTGCCGGACATATTGTGCTAATGAGTATAATTGGTTTAATGTTCATATTTAAAAACTGGATAGGAAGTTCTTTATCTTTTGGATTGGCATTTGCTTTGTCTTTGTTAGAGTTGTTAGTGGCAGCTTTACAAGCCTATATATTTACAATGCTATCTGCTCTGTATTTTGGAGCAGCTGTTGAAGAACATCATGACCATTAAAAACAAGAATGTTTAATTTTTAATACATATATTATGACTATTCCAAACATTGTAGGAGCTGGTTTAATTGTTATTGGTGCTGGTTTAGGTATCGGTAAAATCGGTGGACAGGCTATGGATGCCATTGCTCGTCAACCAGAAGCTTCTGGGAAAATCCAAACTGCTATGCTTATTGCAGCAGCACTTATTGAAGGTATTGGATTTGCTGCATTATTTGCGGCTTAAAAATTAAAAACAGCTTTAACGGTTGGTTAAAGCTGTTTTTTTAAAAATTAATATTTATTAAAAGTACAGATATAAATGGATAAGTTAATTAATGAGTTTTCAATAGGATTATTCTTTTGGCAATTAGTTTTGTTTATTGGGTTAGTTTTACTTTTAAGAAAGTTTGCTTGGAAACCTATTCTTGATGCAGTAGAAAAGAGAGAAAGTGGAATAGAAGATGCTTTAAAGGCTGCCGAAAATGCAAAAGCAGAGATGGCTAATCTTCAAGCAGATAACGAAAAGCTTTTAAAAGAAGCAAGAGCTGAGCGTGAAGCCATGTTGAAGGAAGCACGTGAGATGAAGACTAAAATGATTGAAGATGCTAAAACTGAAGCTCAAGAAGAGGCTGGAAAACTAGTAGCACAAGCGCAAGCATCTATCGAGGCAGAAAGAAAAGCAGCTATTGCAGATTTAAAATCTCAAGTAGCTAACTTATCAATAGATATCGCTGAAAAAGTAGTAAAAGACGAACTTTCAAATAAAGGAAAGCAAGAAAAGCTTGTAGAGTCACTATTGGGCAATGCAACTTTAAACTAACAATAAACTAAAGAAGTCCTCCTCTTAGAAAGGATTTAGAATAGGATTATGGCAGGAACAAGAGCAGCAATTCGTTACGCAAAAGCGTTATTAAGTTTGGCACTTTCTGAAAAGAAAGCTGATAAAGTTAACGATGATATGAAAGCTATTGCGAATACTATTTCTGAAAATGAAGAGTTAGCCAATGTGCTAAGCAATTCTGTTATAAAAACAGATGTTAAAAAGGCAGCACTTTTGGCGATATTCCCAAAGTTAAGTAACCTTACCAGTGGTTTATTCGATCTATTAATAATAAATAAAAGAATCGATATTTTACCAGCTGTTGCGGAAAAATATAGTGTATTATTTGACGAACACCAAGGTAAAGAAATAGCGCAGGTAACTACTGCTGTTCCTTTAACAAAAGACTTAGAAGAAAAGGTTTTAGCAAAGGTAAAAACACTTACTAGTAAAACAGTAAAGTTAGAAAGTATAGTAGATGAGAGTATTCTTGGTGGTTTCATCTTAAGGGTTGGAGATAAGCAATTTGATGCAAGTATCTCCAACAAATTAAACAAGTTAAAAAGAGAATTAATATTAAATTAATAAATGGTTAGAGTAGGTGTGTAACACCTAACGTCTAACGTCTAATATCTAAAAAAGATGGCAGAAGTAAAACCAGCTGAAGTATCAGCAATCTTAAAAAAGCAATTAGAAGGTTTTGAAGCCTCAGCTTCGTTAAATGAAGTAGGAACAGTACTTACTGTAGGAGACGGTATTGTTCGTGCCTATGGATTATCTAACGCACAATACGGAGAATTAGTAGAATTTGATGGTGGATTAGAAGGTATTGTACTTAACCTTGAGGAAGACAATGTTGGTATTGTATTACTAGGAGGTTCTTCAGGCGTTAGAGAAGGTTCTACTGTGAAGCGTACAGGTAAAATTGCTTCTATTAATGTTGGTGAAGGTATTGTTGGTCGTGTGGTAGACACTTTAGGTAATCCAATAGATGGTAAAGGAGCTATAGCAGGAGATACCTATCAAATGCCGTTAGAGCGTAAGGCGCCTGGGGTTATTTACAGAGAGCCAGTAACTGAGCCATTACAAACAGGTATTAAGTCTATCGATGCTATGATTCCTGTAGGGAGAGGTCAGCGTGAATTGGTTATTGGAGACCGTCAGACTGGTAAAACTACCGTGTGTATTGATACCATCTTAAATCAAAAAGAATTTTATGATGCAGGAGAGCCTGTATACTGTATATATGTTGCTGTAGGGCAAAAAGCATCTACCGTAGCAAACATTGCTAAAACTTTAGAAGATAAAGGAGCTTTAGCTTATACTACTATCGTTGCGGCAAACGCATCAGATCCTGCGCCAATGCAGGTATATGCACCAATGGCAGGAGCTGCGATTGGAGAGTACTTTAGAGATACTGGTCGTCCAGCGTTAATTATTTATGATGATTTATCTAAGCAAGCAGTAGCATACCGTGAGGTATCTTTATTATTACGTCGTCCACCAGGACGTGAGGCGTATCCTGGAGATGTTTTCTATCTACACTCAAGGTTATTAGAGCGTTCTGCAAAAGTGATTAATGATGATAGTATTGCTAAAGAAATGAATGATCTTCCAGATAGCTTAAAGCCAATTGTAAAAGGTGGAGGTTCATTAACCGCGTTACCAATTATTGAAACACAAGCAGGAGACGTATCTGCATATATCCCAACAAACGTAATTTCGATTACCGACGGACAGATTTTCTTGGAGTCGGATTTATTTAACTCTGGTGTACGTCCAGCAATTAACGTAGGTATCTCGGTATCTCGTGTAGGTGGTAACGCTCAGATTAAATCCATGAAAAAAGTAGCAGGAACTTTAAAGCTAGACCAAGCACAGTTCCGTGAATTAGAAGCGTTTGCTAAGTTTGGATCAGACCTTGATGCAGCTACATTAAATGTAATTGAAAAAGGGAAGCGTAATGTGGAGATTTTAAAGCAAGCACAAAACGATCCGTTTACTGTTGAAGATCAAATTGCAATCATTTACGCAGGGTCTAAAAACTTATTAAGAGACGTTCCTGTAGAAAAAGTAAAAGAATTTGAAAGAGATTTTATCGAGTTCTTAAATGCTAAACATAGAGATACATTAGATACATTAAAGTCTGGTAAATTAACTGATGAGGTTATTGATACTTTGACTGCTGTAGCGAAAGATTTATCGAGTAAGTACTAATCCTGAATTCAGGATTAAGAATTATGAGTTATCAGAAAAGTGGCAATGCCATAGTAGATAAAAGTTTTTATTTTGCTTGTGATATTGTTAATTATGCTGAAGAACTCAAAGAAAAACGTTTTTTTGAAATAGCAAATCAGTTACTAAAGTCAGGTACCAGTATTGGTGCTAATGTGAGAGAATCTCAACGTGGTGTTAGTACAAAAGATTTTAAAAATAAATTAGGAATAGCTCTTAAGGAAGCTGACGAAACATCTTTTTGGTTAGACGTTATAGAAGAAACTAGTATTTATGAAGTTCCTTCAAAATTAAGAGAAGATTGTGAGGTTTTGATTCGACTGTTAGTGTCAATTATCAAAAA
Organism: Hyunsoonleella ulvae; assembly: GCF_016827605.1. GTDB lineage: Bacteria > Bacteroidota > Bacteroidia > Flavobacteriales > Flavobacteriaceae > Jejuia > Jejuia ulvae. The sequence continues at coordinate 1,277,811 of NZ_JAEPJQ010000001.1, forward strand.
TTCATAATTCATAATTCATAATTCATAATTTGAAATATGGCAAATCTAAAAGAAATACGTAACAGAATATCATCGGTATCTTCAACGATGCAGATTACCAGTGCAATGAAAATGGTATCTGCAGCTAAATTGAAGAAGGCACAGGATGCTATTACTGCAATGCGACCTTATGCAGATAAATTAACAGAATTATTGCAGAGCCTAAGTGCTACCCTAGATGCCGATTCTGGAAGTCAGTTTTCTGAACAGCGAGATGTAAATAAGGTACTTATTGTTGCAATTACTTCAAATAGAGGTTTAGCAGGAGCATTTAACTCTAATATTATAAAAGAAGTTAGTAGGTTAACATCTGAAACTTATGCTAACCAAGAGGTATCTTATGTAGCGATTGGAAAAAAGGCCAATGATGCATTTAAAAAGACAAATAAAGTTATCGAAAACCATAGTGAAGTATTCGATGACTTGACTTTTGAAAACGTTGCAGCCATTGCTCAGGATTTAATGGATAGATTTGTTGCTGGAGAGTTTGATAAGATTGAGATTGTGTACAACAAGTTTAAAAATGCTGCCACACAAATCGTAATGGCAGAGCAGTTTTTACCAATTGTGCCTGTTGAAGGTAATGCTAATACCAATGCTGATTATATCTTCGAACCTTCAAAAGAAGAAATCGTTGAAGAATTAATCCCAAAGTCATTAAAAACACAGTTGTTTAAAGGTATAAGGGATTCTTTTGCCTCAGAGCACGGTGCACGTATGACAGCGATGCACAAAGCGACAGATAATGCAACAGAGTTAAGAGATCAATTAAAATTAACGTACAACAAAGCACGTCAGGCAGCTATTACCAACGAAATCTTAGAAATTGTAGGTGGAGCAGAAGCTTTGAATAACTAGAAACTGAATTTTGTCATCCTGAACTTGTTTCAGTATCTCATTACAGTATAATGAAAACCTAACTTTAACGAGTTGGGTTTTTTTGTTTTAAAAACCCTATTTTTAGGCATATCAAAAACTATATTTTTGAGCGCATTCAAATCTCTTTTTAAGCAAACTTTTATTTATGGTTTAGCAACAGTGCTACCCAGAATGCTTACTTTTTTACTTACGCCACTTTATACACAAGTAATGGCTGTTGGAGTTTATGGAAAGGTTTCAGTTATTTTTTCATGGTTTGCCATTTTTAATGTAGTTCTGGCTTATGGAATGGAGACTGCTTTTTTCCGCTTTTTTAATAAAGAAGATAATCAAGACAAGGTAGTTGGAACAGCCACGCTATCCATAATTTTAACATCTCTGACGATATTTATCTTGGCATTACTGTTTAAACATCAAATAGCTAATGCAATAGATGTAGAAGCCCATCATATTAGTTTCGTCATCTGGATTTTATTTCTTGATGCATTGGTAATCATTCCTTTTGCATGGCTAAGAGCTAAGGCAAAACCATTGAAGTATGCAGTTATAAAAATTACTAATGTTGCTGTTAATATTGGTTTCAACCTATTTTTCTTTCTTATGCTAGCAGATCTAGCAGAACAAAATGGCATATTTGGTGCAATTTATAAAACAAATTTTGAAATAAGCTATGTACTTATAGCCAACCTAATTGCTAGTGGACTTACACTTATCTTAATGTTATCTTTCTACGTGAAAGTCAAATATATATTTGACTCAAGACTGTGGAAAAGTATGTTGCGTTATGCATTCCCAGTTCTAATAGCAGGATTAGCATATACTACAATAGAAACTTTTAATCGTATTTTGTTAGAAAGCAGTTTGTCTACAGCAGCAAGCCCAGAAAATGAAGTTGGAATGTTTTCGGCATGTTATAAATTGGCTTTATTCATGACTTTGTTTGCTACTGCATTTCGTTTAGGTATAGAACCTTATTTTTTTAGTCATGCAAAAGCGAAAAATCCACAAAAGAACTATGCCCGAATTTTAGAATACTTTGTGATTTTTGGCTCAGTAATTTTGTTAACTGTCGTAGTGTTTTCTGATATTTTAAAAGTTATTATCATCAGGGATGAAGATTTTTGGGAGGCGATGTGGATTGTGCCAATTATTCTTATTGCCAGTTTTTGTTTAGGCATTTATCACAACCTTTCAGTATGGTACAAAATCACTGACCGCACAAAATTTGGAGCCTATATTTCTGTAGTTGGCGCCATAATTACTTTAGCATTAAACATATGGTTAATTCCAATTATTAGCTATAAAGGATCTGCAATTGCAACTTTGGCTGCTTATGGCACAATGGTTTTATTATCGTATTATTTTGGTAGAAAATATTACCCTATTCCCTATAATATCAAGAAAATAGGATTATATTTAGTAGTTTCAGTAGTGTCATCAGTGGTTTATTTCTACCAATTTAGATCCAATTATGTTGTTGGAATTTCTATGTTAGTTGTATTTTTGGGAATCGTTTATTTTTCAGAGAAGAACGAACTAAAACAATTACTTAAAAAATAATATGAAAATAAAAATCATTAATACATCCAATCACGATTTACCACATTATGAAACTATAGCATCAGCAGGAATGGATTTACGAGCTAATATATCAGAACCTAGAGTTTTAAAGCCTTTAGAACGCAGTATAGTGGGTACAGGCCTATTTATAGAGCTTCCAGTAGGTTTAGAGGCACAAGTACGTCCAAGAAGTGGTTTAGCGGCTAAAAAGGGAATTACAGTGTTAAATGCCCCCGGAACCATAGATGCGGATTACAGAGGAGAGATAGGCGTAATTCTTGTAAATCTATCCAATGAAGATTTTACCATTAATAATGGGGAGCGTATTGCACAATTAGTTGTAGCTAAGCATGAGCGTGCTGAATGGGAAGAAGTAGAAGAATTATCTTCAACAGAAAGAGGTGCAGGTGGCTTTGGGAGTACTGGAACAAAATAAATATTCCTGCGAAAGCAGGAATCTCTGAATCGATAGAAATGAAGTTATGGTATGTTTATGTAATGGCAAATAAGTCGAACGGAACTATTTACATAGGTATAACGAATGAAATTGAAGAAAGAGTCAAGGAACATAAATTAAAGGTATTTCCTAAATCGTTTACGGCAAAATATAATTGCGATAAATTAATTTATTTTGAAGAGTTTGAAAATGGAGAAGAGGCTGTAAAAAGAGAAAGGCAGTTCAAAAAGTGGAAAAGAGATTGGAAGATTGATTTGATAGAAGATATGAATCCAAATTGGATAGATTTAAGTGTTAATTGGAATTTTAATTACAATACATTACGAAAATAAATAATGATAATCCTGCTTTCGCGGGAATAATGTTTAACCTAAAAAAAGATACCCGCTTTCGCGGGCATGTGTATGAAAATAATAGTCCCAATGGCAGGTCGAGGTTCTCGATTACGTCCGCATAGTTTAACCGTACCAAAACCATTAATACCAGTTGCTGGCCAACCTATAGTACACCGTTTGGTAAAAGATATAGCTAAGGTATTAAAACAACCTATAGACGAAATCGCCTTTGTACTTGGAGATCCTGCATGGTTTGGCGATGATGTAGTGTCAAGTTTAGAAGATTTAGCTAAAAGTTTAGGTGCAAAAGCGTCTATTTACCGTCAAGATAAACCTTTAGGTACAGGGCATGCCATTATGTGTGCCAAGCCATCATTATCAGGGCCAGCTGTAATTGCATATGCAGACACGTTAATTAGAGCAGAGTTTGATTTAGACCCAGAGGCAGATAGTGTGATTTGGACAAAACAGGTAGAGAACCCAGAAGCTTATGGCGTTGTGAAGCTAAATACAAACAATGAAATTGTAGAGTTAGTTGAAAAGCCAGAAGTATTTGTAAGCGATCAGGCCGTTATAGGGATCTACTATTTTAAAGATGTCGCGGTTTTAAAAGGGAAACTACAAGAAATACTAGATGAGAACGTTATGAATGGTGGCGAGTACCAAATTAATGATGGTATTAAGCGTATGATGGCAGATGGTAAGATTTTTAAAACAGGAACGGTTGATGAATGGATGGACTGCGGAAATAAAACCATTACTATAGAGACTAACCAACGTATGCTGGGCTTTTTAGAAGCTGATGGCGAAGAGCAGTTAGTGGCTGCTTCGGCGAAGTTAGAAAATTCGAACATCATCAAACCTTGTTTTGTAGGCGAGGATGTTGTTCTCAAAAACACAACCATTGGACCATTTGTTTCTGTAGGGAATGGTACGGTTATTGAAAACTCAACGATTGAAAACAGTTTAATTCAAACCAATACAGCAATAAAAAATGCCAAGTTAAACAATGCCATGATTGGAAATAACGTAAAATACAATGGCGAGTTTACAAGTATTAGTATTGGCGATTATTCGGTTTTAGAATAGAACTTTACTATTATGTACGTTGTTCTTTATTTGTTTGTAGTGAAACCAAATCAAGTCGATACATTCATTAAAGGATGGAAAGGTTTAACAAATTTAATTTACCAATATGAAGGTAGTTTAGGATCACGACTTCATAAAAGAACACATTTAGAGTACATCGCATATGCACAATGGCCTAGTAAGGAGATGTTTGATAATTCAGGAGGTAATTTACCAAAAGAAGGAGATGAATATCGAGATTTAATGAGATCATCTTGCAGCAAAATAGAAATTATAACTAAAGCTGAAGTTGTTGAAAACTTGCTAAGAGATTAATTATATGATTAAAAAGTCGCTCTACATACTTTTTTTCTTTGGAATGTTATGTGTTCCACAAGTAAACTGTGCCCAAGTAGATTTTAATAAAACACCTGATGACGATTTAGGAATAGTAGAAGACCAGTTTCAAGAACTCTTTTTTGAAGCTTTAAAACAAAAGGGCGTAGAAAACTATGATAGAGCAGTGGAGGCATTACAAAAATGTATTGACATTGATAAATCGCCCGCTGTACTGTATTTTGAGCTAGGTAAAAACTACATAAAACTTAAAAACTTTGGTGCTGCAGAAGAAGCGTTAACAACGGCTGTGGAAAAAGCTCCTGATAACGAGTGGTATTTAGATGAGCTCTATGGGTATTACGTAAGCCAGAACGATTTAAAAAAAGCCCTTAAAACCGTACAGCAATTAGTGCAATACCATCCTGACTATAAGCAGGATTTAGCTACACTTTACGTAAAAATGGAAAAGTACGACGATGCTCTGGAAATTCTGGATGATTTAGATGCTTCATTTGGTATTTCTGTGTCTAGAGATGTACTCAGGAATAGAATTTACAAGGCTACAGGACGGGCCAAGGAACAGATAAAAAATCTGAAATCAAGAGTTGATAAAAACCCAAAAAATGAAGCTAATTATTTGGCATTAATTTATCGCTACAGTGAACAAGGACTTAAGGAAAAAGCTTTTGAAACTGCACAAGAATTACTTAAAATACAACCAAATTCCCAAGTAGTACATTTGGCACTCTATAAGTTTTATTTGGATAGGAACAATACAGAAGAAGCTATTAAATCTATGAAAATTGTTGTGCAAAGCAACGATATAAAACCTGAAGCGAAAATGAAAGTGCTTTCAGATTTTGTAAATTTTGTAAAGCGCAATCCACAGTATGAAACAGATTTGATAGAGGCCACTACCATTCTTGATGGTACCGCAGATGCTAAAACCTTGGCTGATTTAGGACTGTATTACCTCAATAAGGGCGATAAGGAAAATGCATTAAAAAATTACCAAGAAGCCTTAAAATTGGATGATAACAATTTTGGTATATTAAAAAATGTACTTATGCTTCATATAGATTTAAAACAATTTGAAGTTGCCAAAACCAAAAGTGATGCGGCCATTTTAAAATACCCAGCGCAGCCTTTACCCTATTTAATTAACGGTATAGCTTTAAACGCATTGCAAAAGTCAAAAGAAGCGATAGATGTTTTAGAATCTGGATTGGATTGGATTGTAGATGATAATAATATAGAGGCCGATTTTTATACCGAAATGGCTAAAGCGCACACGCAATTAAACAATACAGCAAAAGCTAAATCGTTTATGGATAAGGCAAATGCCCTAAAATCTTAAATAAAACCTCAAATTTTGAAATATAAACATACCCTACCTTTAGTTTTAGTTATATTTTTTGTGGGGTTTACAAATTGTAAATCAGCAAAAACTGTTACAGGAACTGAGAGCAATCTAAAGCTTTCTGCAAGGCAGCTTATAAAAGAAAATAAAAAGCAAACTCCAGATTTTAGAACCTTGCAATCGAAATTAAAGATTACTTATTCTGAAGGCGATAAAAAACAATCACATACAGTAATTTACCGTATGGAAAAAGATAAAGTGTTATGGATGAGTGCTCCTTTTGGAATTATAAGAGCTAAAATTACACCACAAAACGTAGCATTCTATAATAAATTAGATAACACGTATTTTGAGGGCGATTTTCAATATTTTAGTCAATTACTAGGAACAACATTAGATTTTGAGAAGGTGCAAAATATTATTTTAGGAGAAGCCTTGTTCAATTTAAACAATGATAAATATACATTATCTGTACAAGACAAAAACTATGTGTTGCAACCTAAAGAACAACGTAAGTTATTTGAAATATTCTTTCTTTTAGACCCATCACTTTTTAAGGTGACCTCACAGCAACTATCGCAAATGTCTGTACATCGGCATTTGCAAATCGATTATTTGGCACACCAGAAGGTAGACAATCAAATACTACCAGAACATGTTAAGGTAATAGCTGTAGAAGGTAATGAGGAACTCATTGCAGAATTAGAGTTTAAATCAGTAGCATTGAACGAGGATTTAAGGTTTCCGTTTAAAATCCCTTCAGGATTCAAAAAAATAGAGCTATAATGTATTTTAAAACCCACATACTTAGAAGTTGTTTTGTGCTTCTTGTTTTTGTTGGGTCTACCCAAGTTTTTGCCCAAAGCCCTAAACAAAAACAACTAGAAACGCGTAGGCAGGAACTGCGGCGGGAAATACAAAATATTAATGCTCTACGAGCAGAAAACAGATCGAAAGAGAAGTCTCAACTCTCTCTAATAGAAGATTTTAATTATAAAATTAGTGTTTTAAAGAATCTTATTAAAGTTACCAATCAGCAAGCCAATTTGTTAACGCGGGAAATCAATAATAATCTAAAACAAATTGATAACCTGCGAGATGAATTAAAATTGCTAAAAGAAGACTATGCGGCTATGATTGTAAAATCATATAAGAGCCGAAATCAGCAAAGCCGTATAATGTTCCTATTGTCTTCAAACGATTTTAAGCAAGCCTACAAAAGGTTGCAGTATATGAAACAATATACAAGTCATCAAAAAGAACAAGGCGAAACTATTAAGGCGAAAACAGCTCAATTACAGCAGATAAATAAAGATTTACAAGTTCAAAAAGAAGAAAAACAAAAACTAATAGCCGAAAATAAAAAGACGCAAAGCATATTAGAAAAAGAACGTGCGCAACATCGCTCTATCATGGCTTCTATACAAAAAGATTTAAGCAAATATACCTCACAAATAAAAGTCAAGCAACGGGAAGCTGCAAGAATAGATAGGGAAATACAGCGTATTGTTAGAGCAGAAATAGCTAAATCCAATAAAAACAAAACGACATCAAATAACAGCAGTAGTTTTGCCTTAACAGCCGAAGAAAAAGTGCTAGCCAGTAATTTTGTATCTAATAAAGGCAAACTACCATGGCCCGTAGAAAAAGGTTTTGTAAAGGCGCGCTATGGCAAGCAACCTTCTTTGATAGACAGGTCGCTAACCGTGCAACGTAATGGTGTGTTAATTAATACCGAGAAAAATGCAAAAGCCCGTGTGGTTTTTAACGGTACCGTAATTAGGGTTACGGCCATAAGAAACTCTAACCCTATGGTAATGATTAAGCATGGTAACTATATTACGGTTTACAAAAACTTATCTAAGGTATATGTTAAGGAAGGCGATAAACTTAAAACCAAGGACATTATTGGCGAAGTATCAACTAATTCAGAGGGCGATACCGTTTTAAGCTTTTCTATATTTAAGGATGCACAAACGCAGAACCCAGCCAGTTGGATTTACAGAATGTAATTTGACTTCCAAGGCTTTAGATTTTTTAACGTAGTTCGCATAAAATTTATAGAAAAATAGCTAATAGTTCAATAAAACAGTAGCTTGTTACCTTGTGCAGTGGAAAGGCATCTAAATAATGCTATTTCAACTAGGTTTCGACTTTGCTCAAACTGACATAACTTACTTATCTTCAATTCAATAAAAATAATTTATGTCGAACTGACAGTAACCTACAAGGTACTTTAGACCTTGCAGGATAAAGAAAATGTTGTTTTATACTCTGGTTACCACATAACCACGTCTTGTTTTTCGGTAATGATTACCATTCCAAAAATAATAGCGTTTCCCTTTTACGGTTACAATTTTATAATGTCTTGGAGGTGTTTTTACAATGGTTACAGATGCAGGTCTTGTTACCACTCTTGTGGCACAAGACGATAAACTCATCATACAAATAGTAGATAATAAAATAACAAAAGTTCTCATAGCATTAAGATTTTGGGTTTCTTTAATACTTATAAGACTTTAGTGGTCTAAAAAGGTTTAATCAAATAAAGCCTTTAACTCAGTAGCATCACTAGGTTTTATTTTACCAGCAAGTAATAAGCTCAATTGCTTTCTACGTAAAGCCGCTTTAAAGCGCTCTTTTTCTAAGTCGGTTTCTGGAGTAACTTCTGGTACTGCCACAGGACGTCCAGTTTCATCAACTGCTACAAAGGTATAAATAGCTTCATTTGCTTTGGATCTAGCACCAGATTCTCTATCTTCCATCCAAACATCAATATAAATTTCCATAGAAGTATTAAAAGCTCTAGAAACTTTAGCTTCAACAGTAACTACACTACCAAGAGGCACAGCCCTATTAAAAGCCACGTGGTTAACAGAAGCGGTAACTACAATACGTCTGCTATGGCGCCTTGCAGCAATACTTGCAGCGCGATCCATGCGTGCTAGAAGTTCGCCACCAAATAAATTATTTAACGGATTGGTTTCACTAGGTAAAACCATATCAGTCATTGTAGTTTTAGATTGTTCAGGAGTCTTTGCTTGCATCTTTTTTGTTTGATGCTGCAAAGTTACGTATTAAAGCGATAATGTAAATTGTAATTTTCTGTTAAACTAGTCTAGCTTATCCACTAACAACCACGCATCTTTATTATGCGTTTTTTTAATCTTTGAAAGTGCTTTTAAAGCTTCAAGCCTGCTTTCATAGCTAGCATACACTACTTGATGAAGTCCGTAGCGGTTAACACCAATTTTTCTGGCACCAAAACCTTCTGCTTTTAATTGTGCTACTTTTTTATTGCAGTTGTCTTCTATTCTAAAAGCACCAGCTACAATATGGTAATTACCAGTTTGTTTGGTTACGTTTAAAGTAATTGCAGGAAGCGGATTTAAACTAAAGGTAGCCTTTTGTATGGTACTGTCAAGCTTTTGTTTAGCCTGTGCTTCTGCCAACATATTATGTTCCTCAATTTGATCCACGTAATATTTCGAAGCAATAGAACCCCCAAGGGTTAAGGCAATAAGTGCTACAGCAGCATATTTTAGATAGCCTCTATTATTGGTTGTACGTGTTTCAGGAGTAATTGTAATAGGTGTAGTCTCTTCAATCGCTACAGCAGTTTCTTTGTAAACCTCTCGGGTAACGGCTTCAGATTCAAATTGAGATAAACCAAAGGCATCTGTGAGATAATTTAGGTTATACGAAGGTTCAAAAACTATCTTGCCTTCAGTATTAAAAATAATCTCTCCAATATTATTAAACGTGATGGTTTCGCCTTGCGTTAGGTAAGACTTTAAGATTTTTACACGTTTTTTTATCTTTTTTACAGCAACTTCAAAAGGTATTTTTTCAACGTCAGCAATGTAACGTGCTAACAATCCATCATTGTTTTGAATTTGTTCGTTAAAAGCAATTATTTTTCTAGGAGGGTAGAACGAATGTGTATCCTCATTTATAGTAGCAGATTGACGCTCAGTTAAAAACGCCCCAAAGTCAGGTACAATCACACATTCATATCTATATAATAAATCGCTAATAAAGGTTTCTAGTTGCATAAAGCAAATTTAAAAAAATATGGTTTTTGTAAAATTTTTGACTTAACTATTTATTAACAATACAAAAATGCGTTTCTTGCATTTGCAATTTATACGTATTAAATGACTGAAAATGATTTGCTTTACACTTTAGCGCTACAGCACGTACCAAATGTTGGAGACATTACTGCAAAACGACTTATTGGCCATTGTGGTTCTGCTGAGGCAGTTTTAAAAGAGAAAAAGCAAAACTTACTTAAAATTGATGGTATTGGCGAATATGTACTAAGCGAATTGTTTGGGACTAACCATTTATCTGAGGCCGAAAAGGAACTTGAATTTATAAGAGAGAACGATATTAAGGTTTCCTATTTCAACAGTAGAGATTATCCAGAAAAGTTAAAACATTGTATAGATGGTCCTATTTTACTGTTTCAAATAGGACATATCGATTTAGAACAGCAACATATCATCAGTATTGTTGGTACTCGAAAAATCACAACGCAGGGTATTGGGTTTTGCGAAAAATTGGTGGAAACCTTAGAACCTTATAACCCAGTAATAATCTCTGGTTTTGCTTATGGTACAGATATTACTGCACATAAACTGGCTGTAAAACATAATTTGCAAACCATTGGGTGTTTGGCACACGGGCTCAATCAAATTTATCCTAAGGCTCACAAGAAATACATGGCCGATATGGAGAAAAACGGAGGGTTTTTCTCTGATTTTTGGAGCACTTCTGAGTTTGATAGAAAAAATTTTTTAAAGCGAAACCGTATTATCGCAGGGGTTAGTGAGGCAACTATTGTGATAGAGTCTGCCGAAAGAGGCGGGAGTTTGGTAACTGCTGATATTGCTCATTCCTATAATCGTGATGTGTTTGCAGTGCCCGGAAGGACCACAGACCAATTTAGTATTGGCTGCAACAACTTGATTAAACACCAAAAGGCACACATGATGACAACACCACTAGATGTACCTTATATTTTGGGTTGGGAACTTGAGAATGCAGAAACACCAGTGGTTCAAAAAAAACTATTTGTAGAGTTAGATGCTACAGAAAAAGTAATTTATAACTACCTAAAGGAAAACGAAAAACAACAATTAGATCTTATCGCATTAAACTGTGATATGCCTATTTTTAAAGTGTCGAGTACTTTATTGAATATGGAGTTAAAGGGTGTTATAAGACCTTTACCTGGTAAGTTGTTTGAAGTTATCTAGTGCAGATACTCCTTTTTTGATAGAGAAAATTAATGATAATAAAGAAGTTTACTAAGCATATGAAAAATATATTCGCATTAATAATTGTATTGGTTTCGACAATAAGTTTTGGACAAGATATTGAAGAAAAAAAGTTATGGAGAACAAAAGGAGTTTATGATTCTTTAGGCAATTTAATAGAGCGTGCAAAAATTCAAAGTTTTCTATTTAGTTCAAAATCAAACCAGTTTTATAGATTAAGGACACAAAGTAAAGTGAATATGGAAACAGGAGAAACTAAAATTTTTATTTATAAAGACACTTTGAATCTCCAAGTTTCGGATACTAAAACCTACAGACTTAATGAAAAAGAAGTTTTAACTATATATTCTAATGACTCTTTGACAATACACTTTAATGGGTATATATTACCTTATGTTAAATTAGATGTAGAATCGAATAAAATTGATTTGAAAAAATTTACTTCTGCATTGCAAAAAGAATCTTTAATTGAATCAGTTGAGAATGTTAAAGAATACAGATTCACATATCAAAAAAACGGGCTTGTTAAAGTTAAATCCCTAGAAAGAGAATCAGAGTGGGAATCCGAGTATAAGATAATTAACTTTAATGGTTTTATAATACTTCAAGGAATTGTATCAGCTCCAAAGTTGATAACTAAACTTAAAAAAGGAAAAATAAGCTTCATGGAAATTGATTACAGATTTGAAAATAAAAAAGGAGAATTAACTAAAGTACGTTAACTCTTATTCAGTAAATACTTTAATCAATATTTAGTTTTATCTCAGTTGCAATAAAAGATATTTTAATACCCAACCTTTTCACGAACCCTATCCAAAACTGCATCAGCTACTTTTCTTGCCTTTTCGGCACCAATAGCTAAAGCTTTGTCTATGTCGCCAAGGTTACTCATGTAGTGGTTGTAACGCTCACGTGGTTCAGCAAATTTGTCAATAATCAACTCATATAAGGCTTGTTTTGCATGCCCGTATCCGTAGCCTCCTTTTTCATAATTGGCTTTCATTTCTGCTATTTGTGACGCATTAGCTAGTAAGCTATAAATGGCAAAACAGTTACAGGTGTTCCAATCTTTAGGATCTTCAAGAGGCGTACTGTCAGTTTTTATAGACATGATTTGCTTGCGTAACTTCTTGTCTGCCAAAAAGATATTGATGGTATTGTTTCTACTTTTACTCATTTTTTCGCCATCAGTACCAGGAACTAGCATAGTATGTTCTTGAATTTTGGCCTCAGGCATTACAAAAGTTTCGCCACCAGTTTGCTCATGAAAATAGGTAGCCACTTTTCTGGTCATTTCAATATGTTGCTCCTGATCTTTCCCCACAGGAATAATCTCAGAATCATACAATAATATATCAGCAGCCATTAGCATTGGGTATGTAAAAAGTCCGGCATTCACATCTTCTAGTCTATCAGCTTTATCTTTAAAACTATGGGCTAGTTTTAATCTGTTATATGGAAAAAAACAATTTAAGTACCAGGTTAACTCTGTTACTTGAGGAATATCGCTTTGTCTATAAAACACTGTTTTTTCAATATCCAACCCAAACGCCAACCAAGTTGCAGCTGTAGAATAGGTGTTTTCTCTTAAGGTTGCAGCGTCTTTAATTTGCGTTAGTGTATGCAAATTTGCTATAAACAGATACGAATCGTTTTTAGGATCTTCGGCCATTTTAATTGCAGGCATAATAGCCCCTAAAATATTACCTAAATGTGGTGTTCCTGTACTTTGTATGCCTGTAAGTATGCGTGCCATAATAACTACCTGCGATAGCAGATATCTTTTTTATTAGAAATAAAATTTTAACCGATGGCAAAGGTAATCCATTTCATAAAAACCTCAATACAATTGCTTATTTTTGGCTTTAATGAAGGTTTTTAAATATATATTCTGGACGCTTTATCGTATTTGGTTTTACATTTTGGTGGCACTACCAATTTTGATATTATTTCCAATATTATTGCTTTCTATTTTAAAAGAATCATGGTATCCTTTTTTCTTTAAGCTAGCTAGGGTATGGGCTAAGTTTATTTTAATAGGTATGGGATTTAAGTATAGCATAGTACGCGAGCAAATACCAGAAAAAGGTAAAAGCTATATGTTTATTGCCAACCATACCTCTATGACAGATATCATGTTGATGCTTACAGCAGTTAAAAATCCGTTTGTATTTGTAGGTAAGAAAGAGCTTGCTAAAATTCCACTATTTGGCTTCTTTTATAAGCGTACATGTATTTTGGTAGATAGAAGCTCCGCTAAAAGCAGGCAAGCTGTGTTTTTAAGGGCGCAAAGGCGTTTAAAACAAGGATTGAGCATTTGTATATTCCCCGAAGGAGGTGTGCCCGATGAGGACATTGTTCTAGATGAATTTAAAGATGGGGCGTTTAGGCTAGCCATAAATCATAAGATTCCAATAGTGCCACTTACGTTTGCAGATAATAAAAAGCGATTTTCATATACGTTTTTTAGTGGAAGCCCAGGAAAAATGCGAGCCAAAATTCATGAGTTTATTTCAACAGATAATCTAACTATTGAGTCTACGAGAAATTTAAACACATCTTCAAGAGCTATTATTTTGAATCAGTTACATGAGTTTAATAAGTAAAAAACTGCCCTTGGGGAAAGAGCAGTTTTTTTAGATACCGGTTCCGAGCTTAAGGAAATCCGATATCAATCTAACCAAAAACCTAAAATTTAATGCCGAATCCAGTGTACACCCCAATAAAAAAGGGTTGAAAGTCTCCGGACGTATTTCTAAATGTATTAATTTGATATTTGAACATGGGTTCAAGGTTCAAATTAATCTTTTCTGATATTTTATAATTTACACCTAAACCAAAGTTGGCACTATAACTGGTGTTGTTAATATTAGTGTCGTTTTCTTGTAATAGCGTACGTTGTCCTTCTATTACAGAAGCCGATTCGTAATTGTTTAGAAACAAAGAGCTAAATCCTCCAATAACATTTAAACCTAAGCGCTTATTGGAGATGGTATATTGTAACTCCAAGGGCACCTCAATAAAACCAAACGACTGATTGATGCTAGTATTAGTAGCCTCAAAAGGCGTAATGTTATTCGATTTAAATGTATTAGCACTCATTATAGCAACATTATCTCCCGCACTAATAGCTGATGTTCCTGCTGTATTGTTGGTAACAGTACCACTTATTGTGCGTAATGTTTGGGTACTGGCACTAGCATTTACAGTACTAAAAACTACAACGTCATTAGTATTATAACCTAAGTTTACACGGTTAATACCAGAGCGTACAGTAAGCCGTTTATTTATAGCATAGCTAGCGTTGAGACCGTAACTCATATTTACTTCGCCACTTTTAGAGTTTTCATTGAACTGGGCACCTATAGATGATCCTTTTCCTAAACTACTAAAATATACGGGTGCTACATTTGGAGCTATACTCCACTTATTTAATGCAACTTCGGTGTTCTTTTCTTCTTCTAGAAGCGATTGGTTTTGTTGAATAGCATCTTCAATGGATTGCTTTTTGTCTTTGGTATTATCTTCAGCAACCTTAGCAACTTCATTTTCTTTTTTAGAAGCTGTAGTTTTATCATTTTTAAGGGTATTGTCTAAAGCGACAGTATTGTTTTGTTGAGTAATTGGGCTATCTTTTATAATATTTTTGTTTGGGTCTACTATATTTTCTTTTCTTGATGTTTCTGCTTTAGTATCGTTTTGACGTGCAATCTCGGTTTTAGTGATATGATCTTTATAAGTAATGATAGCTGGGTTAGCGTCATTTGAAGATATCTCACTAGGTTTTTTAATGACTTTGTTGGCTGTATTAGTATTGGCAACCGACGATGATGCTTGTTTTTTAGGAATTACCATATTGTATGCCTCCTTTGCACGATTAACCACAGGTTGTGTATTATTTTCATTTGTGGTTTTTAAGGTATTATCTATTTCAGCATTAGTTTTATCTACTGCGACAGTATTATTTTCATTTTCAACAGAGATGTTACTCTTATCTTTAGCAATCGTATTTTCTACATCTGTTTGTTTTGTATCAACTATTTGTGATGGTGCTTCTCCTGTTTCGTTAGCATTAAATAAAGATACGCCTACAGTAAGTGTTAAAGCTAAAAGTGCAGCGATACCAGCGTAACGCCACCAAATAGGAATAACTCTTTGCTTTTTCTTTTTTTCGTTAAGCTTGGCTTCTATATTGTCCCAAACAGCAGCATCAGGTTGCACTTCAAAATCTTTAAAGCGCTCCTGGTATAACCTGTCTATATGTTTTTTATCTCCCATTATAAGGATTGTAGGTTTTGCTTTTTGTTATGTTGTTCTATAGTTTGCTTCAAAATTTGCCTTGCTCTCGCTAGGTTAGATTTTGAGGTCCCTACAGTAATCTCTAGCATTTCTGCTATATCTTTATGAGAATACCCATCAAGTGCATAAAGGTTGAACACCAATCTGTACCTGTCGGGTAAATCTTGTATAATTTGTAGAAGATAATCAACAGAGATCTCATCCTCGTCAACTTCAACTTCTACGTCTTCGGTTATATTTTCATTTATAATATCAAAAACTTTTTCGCTACGATAGCGTTGCAATACAGTATTTACTGTAACTCGCTTTAACCAACCTTCAAAAGAGCCTTTGTGTTTATATTGTTCTATTTTATTAAAAATGGTTAAAAATGCATCTTGTAAATTGTCTTGTGCTTCTGCGTAATTACGCGAATACTTTAGGCATGTAGAAAATAACTTGCCCGAAAAGAGCTTATATAGTTCCCCTTGCGCTTTAGTATCATTGTTTTTACATTTTTCTATGAGTTGGTTTAAACTCAAATGACACAAAAATTAGTTTACACTTAGTTTAATTGGTTACTGGGACTTCTATTTCTAGAAATATATCCTCATCATTATCGTCTTTACCCTGCCAAAATTTAAAAATATAAGAACCATTACTGGTAACTTGAAAATTAAAAGTAGCTGTAAGAGTTTCATCTGTTAAATCTTCACAGGTATTCTGCTCGAATACTGTATTCACTACCGCAACTGTTCTTTCGTTGTTATGCCTTGCATAATAAAACTCCCTAAAAGCATGGCAATTTGATGGTCTTTCGTAGGTTACTGTTATAGGGTATACTTCTCCTAATGTAAATTCATCTGGAATATCTACACTTTCAATAGGAAGTATTTCTACACTAAAATTTGTGCTGTCATCATCTAAACTACACGAAAATAACAGTGTTACCAGACAGCTTAAAATTAAAAACTTTTTCATCTGCAAATTGTTTATTCTACTAATCGTCAGATGTAATTCGTCTTGATTATCAAGGCGTATTTCACAACAATTTCAATTTGGGTTATACTTAAATTTTATTTTAAGATGCAAAATACAATAAATGGTTGCGTGTAAAAGTAAAAAATCCCGCATTGGCGGGATTTTTTAATTATTATATAAGGAATCTTATTCGCCTTTGATAACTTCTTTAATTTTATCTTCCAGTTCTTCAAATAGCTCTGGATTATCTTTTATAATAGCTTTTACAGCATCTCTTCCTTGACCTAGTTTGGTTTCGCCATAGCTAAACCACGAACCACTTTTCTTAATAATGTTATGCTCTACAGCAACATCTAATATTTCGCCAACTTTAGATACCCCTTCGCCATACATGATATCAAACTCACACATTCTAAATGGCGGAGCAACTTTATTTTTTACAACTTTAACTCGGGTTTTATTTCCTAAAACGTCTCCATTGCTGTCTTTAATTTGAGTGGATCTGCGAATATCTATTCGTACAGAAGCGTAAAATTTTAAAGCATTACCACCTGTTGTAGTTTCAGGATTACCAAACATAACTCCAATCTTTTCACGCAACTGGTTAATGAAAATTACAGTACAGTTTGTTTTGCTAATTGAAGCGGTTAGTTTTCTTAAAGCTTGAGACATTAAACGTGCATGTAAGCCCATTTTAGAATCTCCCATCTCTCCCTCAATTTCACTTTTAGGAGTTAAAGCTGCCACAGAGTCTACCACAACAATATCAATGGCACCAGAGCGAATTAAATTGTCGGCAATTTCTAGAGCCTGTTCTCCATTATCTGGTTGGGAAATGATGAGGTTATCAATATCCACACCTAATTTTTCAGCATAAAACCTATCAAAGGCATGTTCTGCATCTATAAACGCTGCTATTCCTCCTGCTTTTTGTGCTTCTGCAATGGCATGAAGTGTCAATGTAGTTTTACCAGAGGATTCTGGGCCATAAATTTCTATAACTCGGCCACGGGGGTAACCTCCTACACCTAGGGCAATATCTAACCCTAAAGATCCTGATGGGATAGCATCTACATCTACCACTGCGGCATCGCTCATTTTCATTACGGTGCCCTTGCCGTAAGCTTTATCTAGTTTGTCTAATGTTAATTTTAATGCTTTTAATTTTGCTTCTTTTTCGCTGCTCATTATCTTCTGTGATGTAAAATTATTCATGCTAAAATACTATAACTTTCTAGATGTTACAATAATAGTTTTCAACACAAATAGAGGAGCTTTAATGGTTGTTTTTTTTAAGTGAGAAAAGTTTTTTTCTGTTAGACACGCAACCTTTTTATTTTTTCTGCATCTTAACATTAAAGTGGGTAAAATTTTGCCGTGAAAAAGAAAATTTTTTAGATTCCAAATCCCATTTACATAAAGCATTAGGCGTTTCAATTGTTGTATATGTGAATTATAGAATAGTGTTAAGCCCGTTGCAGATAACTCTTATTAATTTTATTTATGAAAAAGAAAAATTTTAATGATGAGTTATTCAAAAAAGCACTTTGTTCCTAATAAAAGTGCTTTTTTTATGCCTTTATTTTTCCAAATGTTTTGATAGTATGAATTTGAGAATAACTCTGGCAGATAAATTACGTTAGGTATTGAGTAGTGAAAGCCTGCCTGTCGGCTCTTAGGTTTGTAAAATGATTTTATATTAATTTTCCAAAAGATAAGGATGGGTGAACTTTCCTGCCGGCTAGATTTAAAGATCCATTGCCTGTATTAGTCCCATCCTCTGCTTTTGGCGCG
>NZ_JAEPJQ010000010.1 GCF_016827605.1 Hyunsoonleella ulvae
GTCGCTACTCCATTGGTTGGGGCACTTGTTATGTTTATGGTGCCGGTGCTGGGGCCGTCGCCGCCAAAATCATCATCGTCTAATACTATAATGTTTACCGTATCGTCCTCGTCCACACTGGCCGTATCGTCCACTGCCGTTGGCGTATCGTCTACTGGGTTGACCGTGACATCTATTACTGCGGTGGTACAGTCCCCATCTGCATCACAGATCTCATAGGTTATTTGATCTGGGCCGTTGTAGTCTGCGGTTGGTGTGTAATCTATCGTATCATCGGTTGGGTCGTTTGGTGTACCCCCATCATTTACTGTCGCTACTCCATTGGTTGGGGCACTTGTTATGTTTATGGTGCCGGTGCTGGGGCCGTCGCCGCCAAAATCATCATCGTCTAATACTATAATGTTTACCGTATCGTCCTCGTCCACACTGGCCGTATCGTCCACTGCCGTTGGCGTATCGTCTACTGGGTTGACCGTGACATCTATTACTGCGGTGGTACAGTCCCCATCGGCATCACAGATCTCATAAGTGATTTGATCGGGACCATTGTAATCTGCGTTTGGTGTGTAATCTATCGTATCGTCGGTTGGATCGTTTGGTGTACCGCCATCGTTTACTGTCGCTACTCCATTGGTTGGACCACTGGTAATACTGATAGTGCCTGTGCTGGGACCATCGCCGCCAAAATTGTCATCGTCTAGTACGACAATGTTTACAGTGTCATCTTCATCCACACTGACCGTGTCGTCTACGGCAGTTGGTGTATCGTCTACTGGGTTGACCGTTACATCTATTACTGCCGTGGTGCAGTCCCCATCGGCATCACAGATCTCATAAGTGATTTGATCGGGACCGTTGTAGTCTGCATTGGGGGTGTAGTCTATTGTATCATCTGTAGGGTCGTTGGGGGTGCCGCCATCATTTACTGTCGCTACTCCATTGGTTGGGACACTGGTAATACTGATAGTGCCTGTGCTGGGGCCATCGCCTCCAAAATTGTCATCGTCCAATACTGTGATGTTAACTGTATCGTCTTCGTCCACACTGGCAGTATCGTCTACGGCGGTTGGGGTACAATTAGATACGGTAATATCAATTGTAGCGGTATCATTTCCAGTACAAGGTGATGTTGCATTAACTGTATATGTAATTGTTGTACTACCAGATGCTATTGTTGTTATTTCACCTACAGCATCAACAGTGGCAACGGAAGAATTAGAACTTGTCCAGTTTCCACCAGTATCACCATTGCTGGTAATGAGAAACGTTTGTCCAATACAAAATGAAGTATCTCCGGATAATACTCCTGCTTCGGGTTGTGGAGTTACGTTTACGTTTATAGTAGCTGTATCACTTTCAGTAGAGCATACACCGGCACCGTTTATGGTATAAGTGTATATACCTGAGTCCATAATTGGGAAAACTACCGCATTGTTACCTGCGTCCGTCCAACTTCCACCAAGATCCTCCCCAGAAAGGTTAGTTAAAAGATCTGCCTCTGTAACACTACCCGTTGAACAGATAGATATTGTACCGCTACTAACTCCTGCTTCTGGAGCAGCAGTTACAGAAACTGTAACTGTCGTATCTAATTGACCAGAGCAGCTGGATGGTGAAGCTCCCGTCGCTAAAACATTAAATGTTTTATCTGCACTTAAATTGCCCGTGAACAAATTAATAGTATTGCCATCTCCAATTACTGGAGCCCCAATAATGGAATCATCTGAATCATCTCTTAATTGGTATGAAACACCTGTTTCGGATGATTCTACTAAAATATTGGTAGATGTTCCTTCACAAATTGGATTTTCTGAAACTCCTACAGTCAAACTCAAATCAGGCTGAGCATTAACCGTAACTGGTATATTATCAGATAAAAACACCTCACAACTACCTGGTGGCAATTTTATAGATTTTACTTTTAGTATGGTAGAAGCATTTAAAACACCGCTCGATAAAGTAATTGTCCCTCCATTACCTAATACCGATGATCCCGTTGGAGTAACTTCGTCATCTAAAAACAGTTGGTATATGATCAGATTTTCAGAATTTAAAATATCAATGTTAGCTACTATAGAGCCCTCACAAATCGATTCATTATCTGGATTTACGGTTAAAGTAGAATTAGGGCTTATGCAATCAACAATAACACTTGCTGAAGGGTCAGAAGCGCACCCTCCTGGGGATGTAGCTCTTACCGTTACCTCTCCACTAGTATAAAACTCAAAATCTGGAATTCCAGTCATAGTCCAAATACCTCCGGATACGGTTGCAGAAACACCAGTAACCTGAAAGCCATCAACATAAAGTGTAATAATATCATTATCAGTACCTGTTCCGGAAATAGAAGTAGATTGTTCTATTATTGGACTAGTAGTAATGGCTACAGCATTTGTTGTTTTAGAACCCACAACCACTCCTGAGGATTGTGCGCTTTCTGTTTTACATAAACCATTATTCGTTGCGGAAGCTGTAATTGTACTTCCAACACTTATACTCGCCGTTGTTAAAGACCATGCTCCAGAAGTAACGGTTGTTGTTCCTTCAACTATACCATTTTCAAAAACTGTAATTATAGTTCCGTCTTCCTCTCCAGATATTCCATTTACGGTTGTAATAGTTCCTAATGCGCAATACTCACCTGTTATTTGAGGTACACCCGAAGACTCACCTAATACAGTTACTGGGCTAGATAGAGGGGATGTACATTTTGGAGTTCCACCAGTTCTAATTGCACTTACAGTTATTGTATCACAAGCATTTAGCGACAATCCGCCAATCGTCCAAGCTCCGCCAGCAGTGGTTGTAGTTGTGCCAGATTGCACTCCGTTAATAAATAACAATACAGAAATATCTCCTGCTATATTATCAGGAGATGGTATAGTTCCAGAAATTGATGTGGTTGACGTATTTACAGGGGTAGTTGTAATGCTTGGTGTTGCTGTATCCCCGCTAGTACCAATACAAACGTAAACAGGAGAAGATTCGCACTTTCCAGGTTCTGTTGCTGTTATTCTGTAAACACCGTCTGCCAAACAGGCTGGACCAGAAGCATTACATTGTGTTGATGGCCCTGTACCTACACACTTCCAAAGAAAATTATCAGTTCCATTAGCCCCATGAGCTGTCGATGAAACTGTTATTTCTCCTGATGTAAATACTGTACCTGATGTTGGGGATAAAGGCGTTGTACTATCATTAAAATATACATTAATCACAGCCCCAGGAACTGGTGCTAAACCAGAAATGCTTTTTCCACAATGTATAGCAGAGGTAGGAGGATCAGAGCATGTAACACCCACCGTTGTATTACTACAATCAGAATCCGACTCGGTCTTACCTGATGCTTGAGCTGTAGCTGTTATTATTTCATTTGATGCTAAAACTGGAGATATACCCGTTAAACTCCAAACACCTCCAGAACTACTTGTAGCCCCTATAAAAAAACCATCTTTATAGACATTAATACTAGTACCATCTGCTTCAGAAGTGGTTCCTGACACTGCAGAAGCTCCAGCATCAATGGGTCCGTCTATATTTGGACAAGAGGATTTAGACTCACAATTTCCAGCATTTATATCTGCCAGTGAACATGGTCCTTGATTATCTATAATTTCTTCATAACAATCTGCAAGATTTTGACAATCACCAACACCTGCTATATCAGATGCCGAAGAAGGCTGACAAATTGTGGAAGACTTTGCAGCCATATTATCCACTATTACCATTCTTATTGGTGTAGAAGACGTTATACCAAGACCACTTAAATCTGAAGCTTCAACATAAAAATCCAAAAAATAATCTGGGTCTCCACATACCTCTGAAAGCGCCAATGATTTCTGATAATGATCCGTTCCTAAATACTCTACTACTGGTGTACAGTTAGGAACACCATCTACATTATACATATATACTCCAAACTTCGTACCTAATACAATTTCCACTTCAAAACCTGGGTTATCTAGAGTGTAATCAGGATCTGAATTGGATCCAGAATTCCCAAATAAACCATCTGTATCTACCAGTATACTATAACTTTTCGCATTATTGGATATATCTCCAAGACGCATTCTAAATAACCAATTTCCACTACCATCTACATACGACAATGCAGGATCAAATGATCCAGAATCCACAAAATCATTAAATCCACAATTTGGTCCATTATTTAAATCACTTGTAGGTTCTGCTCCAGGAAATATAAATGGCATATATGGTATTTCACTTTCCGTAGAATCATTTCCTATAAAACCTGTAGTCGAATTTGATACATATCCATCTCCATTGGGATCTAAAATCGAAGTACCAGAACCTGTTGAAGGTTCAATAATTAATCCCTTAGTTTGCGCATCCAGAAAACTAATAGACAAAAAGATAACCAATAAAAATAATCTCTTTTTAATAGTACTTAATAGTTGATTATTATTCATATATGTTTAAAACTTTAGTTTAATTAGTTGTGATAATTCATGAAGAGTATAAAAACACATTTAAATTATCGTTAAAAAACAAATATAATCGATAAAATGTTACTTTTATAAGAAATTTATTTTTTTTTAAATTTTAATATCGTTAACATAGTTACTATATTATAAGTACATTTATACAATAAACAATCCATTAATATTTTAAGAATAATGATAAGGAATGGTATTTCTATATAGCTCACATGCTTTTTCAATTCACAAATTAACATTTGTTAACAATAAGGCAAATTTAAATTAGAAAAAAAACAGCTATAATTTTAGGACACTCTAAATAAAAATAAGTCACTTTAAGAACAAGAATGTTTTGGAGACTATTAAGATAGTTTATATTTGCCGAAATTTAATTTTTATGTCCTTTCTTAAAGAAATAGAGCGCAGACGTACCTTTGGCATCATCTCTCATCCTGATGCTGGTAAAACCACTTTAACTGAAAAATTATTACTCTTTGGTGGTGCTATTCAAGAGGCTGGTGCCGTTAAAAGCAATAAAATAAAAAAAGGAGCTACTAGTGATTTTATGGAGATTGAAAGGCAACGTGGTATCTCTGTAGCCACCTCTGTTTTAGCTTTTGAATATGATGGTATAAAAATTAATATTCTTGATACTCCTGGTCATAAAGATTTTGCTGAAGACACTTTTAGAACGCTAACTGCTGTAGACAGTGTTATTGTAGTTATAGATGTGGCTAAAGGTGTGGAAGAGCAAACTGAAAAGTTAGTTGAAGTATGTAGGATGCGTAACATTCCTATGATTGTTTTTATTAACAAACTAGATAGAGAGGGTAAAGATGCTTTTGACCTATTGGATGAAGTAGAACAAAAACTTGGATTAAAGGTTACACCTTTAAGCTTTCCTATTGGAATGGGATACGAGTTTAAGGGCATTTACAATATTTGGGAAAAGAACATTAACCTATTTAGTGGGGATAGTAGAAAGAATATTGAAGAAACCTTAGAGATTTCAGATTTATCTTCTTCTGAATTGGATACTCTAGTAGGTGAGGATGCTGCAAATACACTAAGAGAAGAAATTGAGTTAGTTGAAGGCATTTATCCATCCTTTGATAAGGATGAGTATTTAAATGGTAACCTTCAACCTGTATTTTTTGGCTCAGCTTTAAATAATTTTGGTGTTAGGGAATTATTGGATTGTTTTGTTGAAATTGCCCCTAAACCAAGACCTAAAAATAGTGAAGAACGCTTGGTAAATCCTGATGAGAAAAAATTTAGTGGTTTTGTATTTAAAATCCATGCTAACATGGACCCAAATCATAGAAACCGATTAGCTTTTATTAAGATAGTTTCTGGAGAATTTAAAAGAAATACCCCATACTTACACGTAAGACATAATAAAAAAGTGAAGTTTTCCAGTCCAAATGCATTTTTTGCTGAAAAGAAGGAAATCGTAGATATATCTTATCCTGGTGATATTGTGGGTTTACAAGATACTGGAACATTTAAAATTGGGGATACGCTTACTGAAGGAGAAGTTTTAAACTACAAGGGCATCCCAAGTTTTTCTCCTGAACACTTTAGATATATTAACAATGCAGATCCTTTAAAATCTAAACAATTATATAAAGGTATCGATCAGCTTATGGATGAAGGTGTTGCTCAATTATTTACTTTAGAGTTGAATGGCAGAAAAGTAATTGGTACTGTAGGTGCACTTCAATACGAAGTAATCCAATATAGACTAGAGCATGAATATGGTGCCAAATGCACCTATGAAAACTTAAATGTGCATAAGGCCTGTTGGGTTGATCCTGAGGATGATAAAAATGACGAATACAAAGACTTTTTAAGAGTGAAACAACGCTTTTTGGCTAAAGACAAACAAAATCAGCTTGTATTTCTAGCAGATTCAGCATTTTCTTTACAAATGACTCAGCAAAAATATCCGAGTATAAAATTCCATTTCACATCAGAATTCGAATAATGCGAATGTATTTCATCGAAAATCATGATTTAATCTTGCTTTTTGAGCTATTTAACGATTTTTTCATTATCAAAAACGATGAATCTATAATTTTAAATGTAATCAAACCCCAAATTGATATACCATGGAAATAGAATCTAAAGAATTTAGTAATAAAGATATTACGGTAACCTACGACCCTTGTATATGCCAACTTTCCAGAAAGTGTGCTAAAGAATTATCAAACGTTTTTAGTGATAGTGTTATCCCTTGGGTAAACCTAGACGATGGCAAAACTGAAGATATCATTAAACAAATAAAAAGGTGTCCTTCAGGCGCATTACAATACCATAAGAAATATCAAAAACTAGTTATTTAATTATAATAAAAAAATCCTTTGAAAATAATAATTCAAAGGATTTTTTATTTTTATACTCTACATCACTACACTATTAAAAATAGTGGGTTAGTGACATTATAGATGTTAAGCTTGCCCTGTAGGCCCAAAATTAAGAGGGATTGGTGGTTGCTCATAATCTTTAATTTCACCATGGGCGTTTTCAAATCTTGCTACATTATCCCCTAAAGCTTTCAATAGGCGTTTTGCATGTTGGGGTGTTAATATAATTCTAGATTTTACTTTATTTTTAGGAACTCCGGGCATAATATTAACAAAATCTACAACAAACTCTGAAACAGAGTGGTTGATAATTGCTAAATTAGAATAAGTTCCCTCTGCAACTTTTTCATCTAACTCTATATTGATTTGCCCTTGTTTTTGGTTGTCTTTTTCGTCTGCCATAATTAAAATATTAAATAAAAAAGCCTTCAAGGTTAATACACATGAAGGCTTTTTATGTTTTAGATTCCTGCCTTCGCAGGAATGACAATTAATTAAAATTCATTTCTTGTTTTACTTGCATCATTTCATCAAATTCCTCCTTAGAACCTACTATGATATCAGTATAATTTCTCATACCTGTACCTGCTGGAATTCTGTGTCCAACAATTACATTTTCTTTAAGTCCTTCTAGAGTATCAACCTTACCTGCAACTGCCGCTTCATTCAACACCTTAGTTGTTTCCTGGAACGATGCAGCAGAGATAAATGATTTAGTTTGAAGCGAAGCTCTGGTAATACCCTGTAATATAGGTGTTGCCGTTGCTGGTTTCGCATCTCTAGCTTCAACAAGTTTCTTGTCTTCTCTACGTAAAATAGAATTTTCGTCTCTTAATTCACGAGGTGATACAATCTGACCTGCTTTTAGGTTTGTAGAATCTCCAGCATCTTCAATAACTTTCATTCCAAAGATTTCATCATTTTCTTCAATGAAATCACTCTTATGAACTAATTGATCTTCTAAGAAAATGGTATCACCAGAATCTATAATTCTAACTTTACGCATCATCTGTCTAACTACAACTTCAAAGTGTTTATCGTTGATCTTCACACCTTGTAAACGGTATACCTCTTGTACTTCGTTTACTAAATATTGCTGAACCGCTGAAGGCCCCTTAATATTTAAAATATCATTTGGTGTGATAGACCCATCAGATAATGGCATACCAGCTTTCACGAAATCATTTTCTTGAACCAGAATTTGGTTTGATAACTTCACTAAGTATTTTTTAATCTCACCTAATTTGGATTCTACTATAATCTCACGATTACCTCTCTTAATTTTACCAAATGATACTACACCATCAATCTCACTTACTACAGCTGGGTTAGACGGGTTACGTGCTTCGAACAACTCTGTTACTCTTGGTAAACCACCTGTAATATCCCCTGCTTTGGCAGATTTACGAGGTATCTTCACTAAAATTTTACCTACCTTAATTTCTTCTCCATCATCAATCATCAAGTGTGCTCCAACTGGTAAGTTGTATGAACGCATCGTTTCTCCTTTACTATCTTCAATATGTAGTGTTGGGATTAACTTTTTATTTCTGGATTCTGAAATTACTTTCTCTTGGAATCCGGTTTGTTCATCAATTTCAACTTGATATGTCACACCTTGTTCGATATTTTCATATCTTACTTTACCAGCAAACTCTGAGATAATTACACCATTATATGGATCCCATTGACAAACTACATCTCCTTTCTTCAATTCTTGACCATTCTCTATGAAAATAGTAGATCCATAAGGAATATTGTTAGTACTTAAAGTAATACCAGTTTTCTTGTCTACAAGTTTAATTTCAGAAGTACGAGAAATTACAATGTCTGCAATGTTACCTTCGCTATCTTCTCCTTTTACCGTCTTTAAGTCTTCAATTTCTGCAATACCATCAAACTTAACTGCCAGTTTATTTTCTTCGGAAATGTTACCTGCAATACCTCCCACGTGGAATGTACGTAATGTTAACTGTGTTCCTGGTTCTCCAATAGACTGTGCGGCAACTACACCAACAGCCTCTCCACGTTGTACCATTTTACCTGTAGCTAGGTTACGTCCGTAACATTTAGCACAGATACCTTTTTTAGCTTCACATGTTAATGGAGATCTAACTTCTAAAGTCTCTATTGGAGAATCTCCAATAGCCTTAGCTATTTCATCATCAATTAATTCTCCAGCGGCAACTAACAATTCATCTGTTTGTGGATTGTAGGTATCATTTAATGCAACACGCCCAACGATTCTTTCCTCTAAAGTCTCAACAACTTCATCATTTTTCTTTAAAGGTGCTACTTCTACTCCTCTTAAGGTACCACAATCTACACTGTTTATAATTACATCTTGTGATACATCCACTAAACGACGCGTTAGGTATCCTGCATCTGCAGTTTTTAATGCAGTATCTGCAAGTCCTTTACGCGCACCGTGCGTAGAAATAAAGTATTCTAAAATTGAAAGTCCTTCTTTAAAGTTAGAAAGAATTGGGTTTTCAATAATTTCTCCTCCTCCTGCATTAGATTTTTTAGGTTTTGCCATTAATCCACGCATACCTGTAAGCTGACGAATCTGTTCTTTAGATCCACGTGCTCCAGAATCAAGCATCATAAACACAGAGTTAAATCCTTGTTGATCTTCTCTAATACGTTTCATGGATAATTCGGTCAACTCTGCATTAGTAGATGTCCAAATATCAATAACCTGATTATAACGTTCGTTATTGGTAATAAGTCCCATGTTATAGTTTCCGGTAATACCATCCACTAATCCATTGGCTTTATCAATCATACTTTGCTTTTCTTGAGGAATAATAATATCACCTAAACTAAATGATAATCCCCCTTGGAAAGCAAACTTAAATCCTAATGTTCTAATCGCATCGAGGAATTCAGCTGTTTCAGGAACTGAAGTTACTTTTAAGATTCTTCCAATAATATCTCTTAATGACTTCTTGGTTAATACCTGATTGATATATCCTGCCGCTTGTGGTACATGCTGATTAAATAATACGCGTCCAACCGTAGTTGTAACAATCATTCTATCAAGCTTTCCATCTTCATTAATATCAATAGTTCTTACCTTAATTCCAGCATTTAAGTCTACACGCTTTTCATTAAACGCAATCTCGACTTCTTCTGGCGAATAGAATGTTAAACCTTCTCCTTTAATTGGTAATTCTGGAGTAGATTTACGCTCTTTTGTCATATAATACAACCCAAGTACCATATCCTGAGAAGGTACGGTTACTGGTGAACCATTAGCTGGGTTTAATATGTTATGAGACGCTAACATTAGTAATTGACACTCTAGAATTGCTTCTGGTCCCAATGGTAAATGTACCGCCATTTGATCCCCATCGAAATCAGCATTAAATGCCGTACATACTAATGGGTGTAATTGTATCGCTTTACCTTCTATTAATTTAGGCTGGAAGGCTTGTATACCTAAACGGTGAAGCGTTGGCGCACGGTTTAGTAACACTGGATGCCCTTTAAGGACGTTTTCCAAGATGTCCCAAACCACCGGCTCTCTTTTGTCTATAATTTTCTTTGCAGATTTTACAGTTTTTACAATACCTCTTTCTATTAACTTTCTAATTACAAAAGGCTTGTATAATTCAGCCGCCATGTTCTTTGGCAATCCACATTCGAATAATTTTAATTCTGGACCAACAACAATTACAGAACGTGCTGAATAATCTACACGCTTACCTAAAAGGTTTTGACGGAAACGCCCTTGCTTACCTTTTAAAGAATCTGATAACGATTTTAACGGACGGTTAGAATCTGTTTTTACTGCTGAAGATTTACGTGTGTTATCAAATAATGAATCTACAGATTCTTGTAACATACGTTTTTCATTACGTAAAATTACTTCTGGTGCTTTTATCTCTACCAAACGCTTTAAACGGTTGTTACGGATAATAACACGGCGGTAAAGGTCATTTAAATCAGAAGTTGCGAAACGTCCTCCATCTAATGGTACTAACGGACGTAATTCTGGTGGAATGATTGGAATAACCTTCATTATCATCCACTCTGGTCTGTTTTCTCTATTATTGTTAGATTCTCTAAGCGACTCTACAACTTGTAAACGCTTTAAAGCTTCTGTTTTACGTTGCTTAGAGGTTTCTGTATTTGCTTTATGACGTAACTCATACGACAACCCTTCTAAATCGATACGTGCTAATAGATCTATTAAACACTCTGCTCCCATCTTAGCAATAAACTTGTTAGGATCTGTGTCTTCTAAATACTGGTTATCTTGAGGTAACTCTTCTAGGATATTAAGGTATTCCTCCTCAGTAAGGAAATCCATTTTTTGTAATGGTTCGCCTTCTTCGTTTTTAGCACTACCTGGCTGTATTACTACATATCGTTCGTAGTAAATAATCATATCTAATTTCTTAGATGGTAAACCTAATAAATAACCTATTTTATTTGGTAAAGAACGGAAGTACCATATGTGTGCTACTGGTACAACAAGGTTAATGTGCCCTACACGGTCTCTACGTACCTTTTTCTCTGTAACTTCTACACCACAACGGTCGCAAACAATACCTTTGTAACGTATTCTTTTATATTTACCGCAAGCACATTCGTAATCCTTTACAGGACCAAAAATACGCTCACAGAATAAACCATCACGCTCTGGTTTATGTGTTCGATAATTGATAGTTTCTGGTTTTAAAACCTCACCTCTAGATTCCGCTAAAATAGATTCTGGTGATGCTAAACCAATTGAGATTTTATTAAACCTCTTAACTGCATTTTTATCTTGTTTTCTTGCCATGTTTTTTTAGTCTTTAGTTGTTAGCTTTTAGTCGATAGAAAATTACTGTTTACTGCGACTGTTTACTGCCAACTTTTAATTTTACTCCTCTAACCTGATGTCTAATCCTAAACCTTTCAATTCATGCATTAGTACATTGAAAGATTCTGGTAAACCTGGATCTGGCATTGGCTCGCCTTTCACTATACTTTCGTAAGTTTTGGCTCTTCCAATTACATCATCAGATTTTACAGTTAAGATCTCACGTAAGGTACTTGATGCACCGTATGCTTCAAGTGCCCAAACTTCCATCTCACCAAAACGCTGACCACCAAATTGTGCTTTACCACCAAGAGGCTGTTGCGTAATTAATGAGTAAGGTCCAATAGAACGTGCGTGCATTTTATCATCTACCATATGTCCTAGTTTCAACATGTAGATAACTCCAACAGTTGCAGGTTGATCGAAACGATCTCCTGTTCCACCATCATATAAATAGGTATGACCGTATCTTGGGATTCCAGCTTCATCTGTAAATCCATTAATTTGATCAATTGTTGCACCATCAAAAATAGGCGTAGCATACTTGCGTCCTAATTTTTGACCTGCCCATCCTAATACCGTTTCATAAATTTGCCCAATGTTCATACGTGATGGTACACCAAGTGGATTTAATACGATATCAACTGGGGTTCCATCTTCCAAGAATGGCATATCTTCTTGACGAACGATACGAGCAACAATACCTTTGTTACCGTGACGTCCTGCCATTTTATCTCCTACTTTAAGTTTACGTTTCTTAGCTATGTAAACTTTGGCTAGCTTGATGATACCTGCTGGTAATTCATCTCCAACAGAAATCGTAAACTTCTCGCGACGTAACGATCCTTGTAAATCGTTTTCTTTAATCTTGTAGTTGTGAATTAAATCGGCAACTAATTTATTGGTATGATCGTCAGTAGTCCACTTACCTGACACTAAATGCGCATAATCATCTACTGCATTTAACATCTTTAAAGTGAATTTTTTACCTTTTGGTAATACTTCTTCTCCTAAATCGTTAAAGATACCTTGAGCTGTTTTTCCATTTACAATTGCAAAAAGCTTATCAACTAAAACATCTTTTAATTCATCAAACTTTCTGTCGTATTGTGCCTCAAGCGCCAAAATATCATCTTTATCCTGTGCTCTTTTACGTTTATCCTTTACTGCTCTAGCGAATAATTTTTTATCAATAACAACACCATTCAATGAAGGTGATGCTTTTAATGATGCATCTTTAACATCTCCAGCCTTATCCCCGAAGATAGCACGTAATAATTTTTCTTCTGGTGTTGGATCAGACTCACCTTTTGGTGTAATCTTACCAATTAAGATATCGCCAGGTTTTACTTCAGCACCCACACGAATCATTCCGTGTTCATCAAGGTCTTTAGTAGCCTCTTCTGAAACATTTGGAATGTCATTTGTTAATTCCTCATTACCGAGTTTAGTATCTCTAACCTCAAGAGAATATTCATCAATATGAATGGATGTAAAAATATCTTCACGAACAACTTTTTCAGAAATTACAATCGCATCCTCAAAGTTATATCCTTTCCAAGGCATGAAGGCTACTTTCATATTTCTACCAAGTGCTAACTCTCCTTTTTGAGTTGCATAACCTTCACATAATACTTGACCTTTGGTTACCTTATCTCCTTTTACCACGATTGGTTTCAAGTTGATGGATGTACCTTGGTTTGTTTTTCTAAATTTTACTAATTGATAGGTTTTAATATCAGAATCAAAACTTACTTTAGCTTCATCCTCAGTACGATCGTAACGTATTTTAATTTCATTTGCATCTACATAAAGTACTTCTCCATTTCCCTCAGCATTAACTAATACTCTAGAATCTGATGCTACTTGACGCTCTAAACCTGTACCTACAATTGGTGCATCTACACGTAATAAAGGAACTGCCTGACGCATCATGTTTGATCCCATCAATGCTCGGTTTGCATCATCATGCTCTAGGAACGGAATTAATGATGCCGAGATAGATGAAATTTGGTTTGGCGCAACATCAGTGTAATGCAAGTTACTTGGTTCAATCACTGGGAAATCCCCTTCCATACGTGCAATTACCTTATCATGCAGAATCTTACCATCTTGATCTACTTCTACTGTAGCTTGAGCAATTAATTTTTCTTCTTCCTCTTCTGCACTTAAATACGTTGGTGCATTCTTAATATCTACTATACCATTTTCAACTTTTCTATATGGTGTTTCAATGAATCCCATCGAGTTTACTTTCGCATATACAGATAATGAAGAAATCAAACCAATGTTTGGTCCTTCTGGTGTTTCTATAGGACATAAACGTCCGTAATGCGTATAATGAACGTCACGAACCTCGAAACCTGCTCTTTCTCTTGAAAGACCTCCAGGTCCTAAAGCTGATAAACGACGTTTATGTGTAATCTCTGCTAATGGATTGGTTTGATCCATAAATTGAGATAACTGGTTTGTACCGAAGAATGAGTTAATAACTGAAGATAATGTCTTCGCATTAATCAAATCTATAGGTGTAAACACCTCATTATCACGAACGTTCATACGCTCGCGAATGGTACGTGCCATACGTGCTAAACCAACACCAAATTGAGATGATAATTGCTCACCTACTGTACGTACACGACGGTTAGATAAGTGATCAATATCATCAATCTCTGCTTTAGAGTTGATTAACTCAATTAAATATTTTATAATGGTAATGATATCTTCTTTGGTAAGCACTTGCTTATCCATTCCAATATCAAGACCTAATTTCTTATTCATTCTATAACGACCTACTTCTCCTAAAGAGTAACGTTGGTCTGAGAAAAACAACTTATCTATAATTCCACGTGCAGTTTCCTCATCTGGCGGCTCTGCATTACGTAATTGTCTGTAGATATGTTCAACAGCTTCTTTTTCAGAGTTTGTTGGATCTTTTTGAAGCGTATTGTGGATAATTGCATAATCACCTTGCTCATTACTTTCTTTGTGTAATAAGATAGTTTTTACTCCAGCTTCAAGAATTTCTTCTATGTTTTCTTTATCTAAAATAGTATCACGATCAAGCACAATCTCGTTACGCTCAATTGATACTACCTCACCTGTATCTTCATCAACAAAATCCTCATGCCATGTATTCAGTACACGTGCAGCTAATTTTCGTCCTAAATATTTCTTTAACCCTGTTTTAGAAACTTTAGCTTCTTCTGCTAAATCAAAAATTTCTAAAATATCCTTATCACGTTCGAAACCAATCGCACGGAATAAAGTAGTAACAGGTAATTTCTTCTTTCTATCAATATAGGCATACATTACCTGATTGATATCTGTTGCAAATTCTATCCAAGATCCCTTGAATGGAATTACCCTAGCTGAATATAATTTTGTACCGTTGGCATGGAAAGACTGACCAAAGAACACCCCTGGCGAACGGTGTAATTGAGATACTACAACACGCTCAGCACCATTAATAACGAAAGTACCACTTGGCGTCATGTAAGGAATTGTTCCTAAATAAACATCTTGAACGATAGTTTCAAAATCTTCATGCTCAGGATCGGTACAGTATAATTTTAATCGTGCTTTTAAGGGCACACTATACGTTAATCCTCTCTCTATACACTCTTCAATAGCATAACGTGGAGGATCAATAAAGTAATCTAAAAATTCTAAAACGAATTGATTACGAGAATCTGTAATTGGAAAGTTTTCCATGAAGGTATTATATAACCCTTCATCACCTCTTTCTTCAGATTTTGTTTCTAATTGGAAAAAATCCTGGAAGGATTTAATCTGGATATCCAAGAAATCTGGATATTCCGTTCTATTTACAATAGAGGAGAAATTTAATCTTTCAGCTTGCGTTGACAACATCAATGGACGAAATTTTGATTAAAAAATATTTTGATAGTGCTTTTAAACACTAGGGAAACAGTCTAATTTTTAAACCTACTAAACCGACTGCTTTTACAATTTATTTACGTGTATGTTTATATACGCAAAATGGTCTAGGTGTTATCACGCCAGTGGCGTGATAGACCTAAACCTTTGTATTGTTGAGTAATTAAGCTTACTTAAGCTCAACCTCTGCTCCTGCTTCTTCTAATTGAGATTTTAGAGCTTCAGCTTCATCTTTAGCTACACCTTCTTTAATTGGAGATGGAGCGTCATCAACTAATCCTTTAGCTTCTTTTAAACCAAGACCAGTTAATTCCTTAACTAATTTTACTACTGCTAATTTAGAACCTCCTGCGGCCTTAAGAATTACATCGAATTCTGATTTTTCCTCAGCAGCATCTCCACCACCAGCAGCACCTCCACCAGCAGCAACAGCTACAGCTGCAGCAGCAGGCTCGATACCATACTCATCTTTTAATATAGTAGCTAACTCATTAACTTCTTTTACTGTTAAGTTAACTAATTGTTCTGCGAAATCTTTTAAATCTGCCATTTTTCTATCGTTTTAAAAATGTTTTAATAATAATATAATTGTAAAAAGTGCGTACTTATTTGCTTATCCTTCTTTTTCGGATAATGTTTTAATGATACCTGCCAATGTTCCTCCACCTGATTTAAGTGCAGAAATAACATTTTTAGCAGGAGATTGAAGTAATCCTACGATTTCTCCGATCAACTCATCTTTAGACTTAATGTCTACTAATGCATCTAATTGTTCATCACCAATGTAAATAGCCTCTTCAATGAAAGCACCCTTTAATAATGGTTTTTCTGATTTTTTTCTAAAAGCTTTAATTACTTTGGCCGGTGCATTACCTGCTTCGGCGAACATGATAGATGTATTACCTTTTAAAACTGTTGGAAGTTCTCCAAATTCTTTATCTGAAGCTTCCATTGCTTTTTCAAGTAATGTATTCTTAACTACGGCCATACTTACGTTAGCCTTGAAACAAGCACGACGTAAATCTGAAGTGGTTCCTGCATTTAATCCTGAAATATCTGTTAAATAAATATTTGCATTATCGGCTAATTGTGCAGTTAAGTCTTCAATTACTTGTGATTTTTCTTCTCTTGTCATAATAAAAGTGTTTAACTAATTAACCAATTTTAGGATCTACAGCAACACTAGGACTCATTGTAGAAGACATAAAAATGCTCTTCACATAAGTTCCCTTTGCAGTAGTTGGTTTTAATTTAATTAATGTTTGTAATAATTCATTTGCGTTACCCGCAATTTTATCAGCACTAAATGATGCTTTTCCTATAGCAGCATGTACGATACCTGTTTTATCAACTTTAAAGTCAATTTTACCAGCTTTTACTTCACTAACTGCTTTAGCTACATCCATTGTTACTGTACCTGTTTTTGGGTTTGGCATTAAACCACGAGGACCTAATACACGTCCTAGAGGGCCTAATTTACCCATAACACTTGGCATAGTAATAATAACGTCCACGTCAGTCCATCCACCTTTAATTTTATCAAGGTATTCGTCTAGACCAACATAATCTGCTCCAGCCTCTTTAGCCTCAGCTTCTTTGTCCGGAGTTACTAGTGCTAATACTTTTTTATCTTTACCTGTACCATGTGGAAGAGATACAACACCTCTTACCATTTGGTTTGCTTTTCTAGGATCTACTCCTAAACGCACTGCTATATCAACAGATGCATCAAATTTAGCATTGGTAATTTCTTTGATTAATGCAGATGCTTCATCAACAGAATACAGTTTACCTTTTTCTATTTTCGCTAAAGCCTCTTTTTGCTTTTTTGTTAATCTTGCCATTTTCTAATGTCTTTAATAGATTAAGAAGGGAATTTCCCTGTTACAGTGATTCCCATTGATCTTGCGGTACCAGCAACCATTTTCATAGCAGATTCCACTGTAAATGC
The DNA here is from genome assembly GCF_016827605.1 of Hyunsoonleella ulvae. Classification (GTDB taxonomy): domain Bacteria; phylum Bacteroidota; class Bacteroidia; order Flavobacteriales; family Flavobacteriaceae; genus Jejuia; species Jejuia ulvae. The sequence goes on from NZ_JAEPJQ010000010.1 coordinate 17,470, forward strand.
ATTTAAATCTTGCATTTTGTCTTCAGCTATTGTTTTTACTTGGTCCCAAGACACTTTAGCTACTTTTTTTCTGTTTGGTTCACCAGAACCCTTCTTCACCTTGGCCGCTTCTAATAATTGTACTGCAGCTGGAGGTGTCTTGATTACGAAATCGAAAGACTTATCCTTGTAAACAGAGATAACTACTGGTAATACTTTACCTGCTTTATCTTGGGTTCTCGCATTAAATTGCTTACAGAACTCCATAATGTTTACCCCAGCAGCACCTAGAGCGGGTCCAACCGGTGGCGATGGATTCGCTGCACCTCCCCTAACTTGTAGCTTAACTACTTTACCTAACTCTTTTGCCATTTTTTAAAATTTAAATTTGATAAGATTTAGTTTTGGAAGCTCTAAACTTATCTGGATATGTAACAATTATTAAATTTTCTCTACTTGCATGTAGCTTAACTCTAATGGTGTTTTTCTTCCGAAAATCTTTACCATTACCTCAAGCTTACGTTTTTCTTCATTAATGTTCTCAATAGTTCCATCAAATCCGTTGAATGGTCCATCGATAACCTTAACAGTTTCTCCTTTAGTAAACGGAATTGCCACGTGTACGTTTTCATCTACCGTTAATTCATCAACCTTACCTAGCATTCTGTTTACTTCAGATTGCCTTAATGGTACTGGATCTCCACCTTTGGTTTCTCCTAAAAAACCAATAACATTGGTTATACCTTTTATTACATGTGGTACCTCTCCAGTTAAATTCGCTTGAATCATAATGTATCCTGGAAAGAATACTTTCTCTTTTTGAATTTTCTTTCCGTTACGAATTTGTATTACCTTTTCTGTAGGCACTAATACTTGGTCTACATAATCTTGCATTCCCAATCGAGCAATTTCGTTCTCGATATAGGTTTTTATTTTGTTTTCTTGACCGCTTACAGCCCTAACAACGTACCACTTTTTTTCGCTTACTTCAGACATAAAACGTTATTATTTAATTAAATCAAAGTAAGCTGTAATTACCTTGCTGAAAACTGTATCTACTCCCCAAATTGCTAAAGAGAATATGATTGAAAACACAGCTACTAAAACTGTTAAACTTTGTGCCTCTGCCCATGAAGGCCATGACACATTATTTTTTAGTTCGTCGAACGATTCTTTTACGTATGTTACAATTCCAGCCATTTTATATTTTTTTCTAGGACTTCCATCCTATTTAAATTCTTGAGTAAATTATTACCCGATTTTCTTCGCACGGGTTGAGAGACTCGAACTCCCGACACCTGGTTTTGGAGACCAGTGCTCTACCAACTGAGCTAAACCCGTAGACTTAGAAATTCTAAAAAATAAATTCCAAAATTTCCAAACTCTTAAATATAAGTCAAAAGGCATTACGCCAGAGCGTAATACCTTGTGAGTCTATATTATATTAAACTAGTGTTTAGTCTAAAATCTCAGTTACCTGACCTGCACCAACTGTTCTACCTCCTTCACGGATAGCGAAACGTAAACCTACGTTCATTGCAATTGGTTGAATTAACTCAACAGTAATTGTTAAGTTATCTCCAGGCATTACCATTTCAACACCATCAGGAAGCGCGATGTTTCCAGTTACGTCAGTTGTACGAACGTAGAACTGCGGACGGTAGTTATTATGGAATGGTGTGTGACGACCACCTTCTTCTTTTTTAAGGATATAAACCTCAGCCTTAAATTTTTGGTGTGGTGTTACAGAACCTGGCTTAGTGATAACCATACCTCTTGAGATTTGAGTTTTCTCAATACCTCTTAATAAGATACCAGCGTTATCTCCAGCTTCACCTCTATCTAATATTTGACGGAACATCTCGATACCAGTAATAGTAGATGTTAATTTCTCAGCACCCATACCAATAATCTCTACAGGATCTCCAGTGTTTGCTACACCAGTTTCTATTCTACCAGTTGCAACAGTACCACGACCAGTAATAGAGAATACATCTTCAATTGGCATTAAGAAAGGCTTATCCATATCACGAACTGGCTCTTCAATCCAAGAATCACAAGCTTCCATCAATTCTAATACAGTATCAACCCACTTTTGCTCTCCGTTAAGCGCACCAAGAGCTGAACCTGAAATTACAGGACCATTGTCTCCATCGTACTCGTAGAAGTTCAATAAGTCTCTAACTTCCATATCTACAAGCTCTAAAAGCTCCTCATCATCCACCATATCAACTTTGTTTAAGAAAACAACGATACGAGGAATACCTACCTGACGACCTAATAAGATGTGCTCACGAGTTTGTGGCATAGGACCATCAGTAGCAGCAACTACCAAAATAGCACCGTCCATTTGAGCAGCACCAGTTACCATGTTCTTCACATAATCGGCGTGACCTGGACAGTCAACGTGAGCATAGTGACGGTTAGCAGTTTGATATTCTACGTGAGATGTATTAATTGTAATACCTCTTTCTTTTTCTTCTGGAGCGTTATCGATTTGATCGAAATCCTTAGCCTCAGATAAACCTGCGTCAGCCAATACTTTTGTAATAGCAGCTGTTAAAGTTGTTTTACCGTGATCTACGTGTCCAATAGTACCTATATTTAAGTGTGGTTTTGAACGATCAAAAGTTCCCTTTGCCATGTTAAAATAATTTAATCTTAGTTATATAATAATATTAGTGTATTCTTTTTCCTTTTTTTTATAAAGCCAACAATCACGCTATTAACGTGATAATTTCTCAATTTTAGAGCCAACGACGGGATTTGAACCCGTGGCCTCTTCCTTACCAAGGAAACGCTCTACCCCTGAGCTACGCCGGCGTAAAGTGTTTACATCCTCATTTAAATTAAATGAGATTCCTGCCTTCGCAGGAATTTTGAGCGGGAGACCGGGTTCGAACCGGCGACATTCAGCTTGGAAGGCTGACGCTCTACCAACTGAGCTACTCCCGCATTAATTCTGAATTCAGAATTCTGGATTCAGAATTTTAAAAGTGGGAAGAGCAGGATTCGAACCTGCGAAGGTAAAAACCAACAGATTTACAGTCTGTCCTCGTTGGCCGCTTGAGTATCTTCCCAAAATGTTTAAAATTCCAATATCTTAAAGAACAAAATCCCAAAATTCTCATCTTGGGATTCCTGCTTTTGCAGGAATTTTAAGAGCCGATAGAGGGACTCGAACCCACGACCTGCTGATTACAAATCAGCTGCTCTAGCCAGCTGAGCTATATCGGCTTTTATTACTTTTTTCACATAAAAAAGTCCGCTATTTCTAACGGACTGCAAATGTATATATTTATTTAATTATTCAAAACATTTTTTTAAAAAAAATTATCATGTGTGGGCTCTTAATTTTTCTTTGCGCTTTTTTAACTGTCTTTCTAGCGATGCCACTGCTGTATCTGTACCTTCTTCAAAGGTTTTACATTGCTTCTTTACAATAAAACTATCACCTGGAACACTTACCTTAGCTTCAAATATTTTATTTTCCTTATCGCTAGTGTTTTCAACCTTAAGATACACATCAGATTTAATTACCTTATCATAATACATATCTAACTTATCCATTCGCTTTTGAATAAAGTCTATTAACTTTCTATCTGCATTAAAATTAATGGATTGTGTGTTTACTTTCATCTGTTCTTTACGTTTTTAAATAGAATTAGATGTAATTTACCTAGACCTTGGCATAGTTGCAATAGTAATAGTTACCACTTCATTTTAGGTAAATTTCATGTAACACCATTTTTGGTTAGACAATTATTTAAAGATGCTATTTTTTACTTCTAGGGTGCGCCTTTAAATGTACTTTTTTTAATTCGGCTATACTGTTGTGTGTATAAACCTGTGTGGCTGCTAAACTTGTATGACCAAGAAGCTCTTTAACAGCATTTAAATCTGCTCCCTGGTTTAATAAATGTGTCGCAAACGAGTGCCTTAATATGTGAGGACTCTTTTTTACCTTTGAGGAAGCCTGACTAAAATAATCATTTATAACTCTGTAAACAAGTGTTTCATATATTTTAGTTCCTTTTTTTGTTAAAAATAAGTACTCTCCATCTGCAATATGCGTTAAACCGCTTCTTTCCCTTAAGTATTTTTTTAGTGTTTCCTTTACTGAATTTAACAATGGGACAATACGCTCCTTATTTCTTTTCCCTAGAACTTTAATGGTTTTTTGATATATATCTATGTCTTGTAGTTTTAATTCAACAAGTTCTATACGGCGTATACCTGTTGAATAAAATAATTCTATTATGAGTTTATCTCTTATACCCTCAAAAGAATCGTTAAAATCAAGTGCATTTAACACTGCATCTATTTCTTGTTCTGAAAATGGTATCTGTACTTTTTTACTTGTTTTTAAAGCTTTGTGTTTTGCTAGCGGGTTGTGCTTAACATCTCCCACTTTTAATAAAAACTTGTAAAAGGTGCTTAAGGACGATATTTTTCTGTTGATACTTCGGTTGGTTAACCCAGTTTCAACCAGAGACACAATCCATGTGCGTATTTGGGCATAATTAATATGTTTTATAGACGTTGTACCATACTCAGCTTCTACAAAACTTTTAAACGCTTCTAAATCGGATAGGTAGGCCTGCGCCGTAAGCTTGGAATAGTTTTTCTCTAGAAGCAGGTAGTCTATGAATGATTTGAATAGCATATGTTGGATTGAGGTTCTAATATACAATTTTTTGACCTTATGATGAAAGTCATTGGCTTGCAAAAATTACATCAATCTTATACTAATAAAAATATAAGTGGAAATAAAAAATCCCGCAAATTGCGGGATTTTGATATGCGTTTTAGATGTTTTCAGCATCTCTCAGTTTTTGAATGTATTGCGCTTTTTGAATTTGTGCTCTACGCTCAACTGAAGGTTTTAAAAACTGCTTACGCGATTGCAATGCACGTTTTCTTCCTGTTCTATCAAACTTTCTTTTGTAACGCTTTAACGCTCTATCTATATTTTCTCCTTCTTTAATTGGTATTACTAACATAGACTCTAACCTCCTCTCTTTTAGAATTTTCAGGGTGCAAATATAAAAAGTAATCTATATTTTACAATACCATAAATTAATATTTTTTGATATGTTGAAATTTGACTTGGTAAAAATTTTCGTCTACTTTCGTTTAATGTTAGATCTAAGCTATTGAAATGATACGCACCTCTAGAAGTAAGATCACCTTTAACTCGCTAATATGAATATAAAATACATTTTAATAGTTTTAATCCTTTTTTCAAATACCTCAATTTTTGGACAACAAGGAAAAATTTTTGAAAATCAAATTATCCAAAGTAAAGTTTTAAACAGAGGAGTTAAGTACAATATTTATTTACCTCCCAATTATGATACAATAAAGACATACCCCACAATCTATTACCTGCACGGTTTTGGAGGGAATAACAATAGTCTCCACACTAAACGTTTTATTAAACAAATTGATTCTTTAATAGTAAAAGATAGTTTTCCAGAAACAATTATAATTGCACCTAATGGAGGCAAATCTTGGTATATTGATGACTATGCTGGTAAAGAGAAATACGCAACAATGTTTATCTCTGAATTTATTCCTGAAATGAAAAAAAAGTATGTATTGACAGAATCTTCACAAAAAACCGTTGTTATGGGATTGTCAATGGGAGGGTTTGGTGCCTTAAGATTTACCATGTTAAACCCTGAAGAGTTTGGGATTTGTGTAAGTTTTATGGGTGCGATAAGCACAAAAAAACAAATGGTTGAAGATTTAGAGAAGTATTATCAACACTTTCATGCGCATTTGTACGGAGAAAACCTGAGTCCAAAAGAAAGAACAAATGAGGTTTATATCAATAACAATGCTCTCTATATTGCTGAAAAGGTAAATACAAAAATTCTGAAAAGTAAAAAGTGGTTTATCCAAACCTGCGATGACGATTTCCACTCACTTCCTAATGCCAAATTGCATATATTATTTCATCAAAATAAAATTGAACATGAATTTAGGGTTACAAATGGAAAACACAACAAAATATGTGTAGAAGATTCAATGTTAGATGCTTTAGAGTTCATAAAAAACAATTTAAAAGAAAAAGAATAGTAGAACAGAAGAGCGAATTCCCAACAAAGAACTAAGTTAAAAAGCAAGTCTTTTTTCCTAAATTTACACAAAACCCTATAGGCCAGAACTTTGGACAACCCTCGTAAAAAACTAATTTCAAACTAAACCAAACAACATTAGCCAATCCATACATCTAAGATGTGTAGTGAAAAACAATATTATGTTGCAGGTTTGTACTCTTTTTTATCAATAATGATTTTAGCCAAAATTTCTCGAAGGATTTCTGAAGTTCCTCCACCTATTGGCCCCAGTCTACTGTCTCTAAACAAACGTGCCATAGGATACTCTTCCATATAACCGTAGCCACCTAAAAACTGTAAACATTGATAAATGACCTCATCGGCCATTTTGGTGGATTGTAATTTTGAAATTGTAGCTTCTTTAACCACATACTGTCCTTTATCTAGTGCATTGGCTACAGTGTAATTGTAATGCTTGCATACATCTAACTCGGCATACAAATCAGACACTTTATGTCTTAACGCCTGAAACTTATCTATACTTTTACCAAATGCAGTACGCTCACTCATGTATTGCTGCGCATACTCTAAAGCAAATTCTGCACGAGCATGGGCATTTACCCCCATTATTAAACGCTCTAATGAGAAATGCTGCATAATGTATGGAAAGCCTTTGTTTTCTTCCCCCATTAAGTTACTTGCTGGGATAATAACATTATCAAAAGCTATTTCTCCAGTATCTGAAGCGCGCCAACCTAATTTGTCAAGTTTGGTGGCAGATACGCCTGGAGTTTCCCTATCTATAACAAAAATGCTGATGCCCTTGTTTCCTAATTCTGGACTTGTTTTTGCTGCAATTACCAAATAATCACTACTAACACCATTGGTTATAAAGGTTTTAGAGCCGTTAATTACATAAGTATCTCCTTTTTTTACTGCTGTAGTGCGCATACCAGCAACATCACTCCCTCCAAAAGGTTCCGTAATACACAAGCAACCTATTTTTTCGCCAGTAATACTTGGTGTTAAATATTTTTCTTTGATAGCTTCATCGCCTTCAGCATTTATGTGTGTCATTGCTAAATACACATGTGCCCAAACCGCTGCCGCAAATCCTCCTGAATTTATTTTTTGTAGCTCTTCTAGTAAAATTATGGTGTAAAATAAGTCTAGATCTAATCCACCATAAGCTTCTGGGTAATTTATACCGAAAAATCCCATTTCTCCAAACTTTAACCAAACAGATTTATCGATTTCTCCAGATTTTTCCCAATCTTCAATATGTGGAACTACTTCTTTTTTAAGGAAATCTTGTAAACTTTTTCTAAAGAGATTGTGCTCTTCAGTGAAGTACATACTTGTCATACTCTAATTTTTAAATAAACATTAAAACTCTGCTTGGTTTGAAAAGAATAGGAAATTTTAATGTGCTCATTTATTGAATGTGCAAAGATAATTTAATTATCTCTAATTTGCTTACCGGAAAGCCTTTTACTTTTGACAATTCATTTAACGAAGAAAAACCCTCATGTAACTTGCGGTACTCTAGAATATTATAGGCAATTTCATAATCTATATGATGGATAGTTACCAGTTCGTCTGCTTGCGCTGTATTTATATTTATAATTTTTATTTTTCTAGGTGTTTTTACTGTGAATTGCTTCTTTATATTTTCTATGACTTCTGGGGTTAACCCATAAACATCCTGTAATTGCATATCTGATATAAAACCACCCTTGAATCTATCACGAAACGCCACAATGCGTTGCGATAGTTTTTTCCCAATACCGTTAACGCGTTGCAGTTGTATTGCTGTGGCAGTATTTAAATCTATTTTTTGGGCGTAAGTGAGGGGTTTTGTGTTTCTAAAATTCTCATAATTTCCATGCTTCTTAAATTGACTTTCAGAATAGTTTTTTGATACTTGATTGGTATTAGAAACCCAATCGGGAAATTTAAAATAAGGCGATATTTTTGCTAGAAGTGTATCTGATACCCCTGTTACTTCCTGAAATTGTTTTGCTGTGTTTATCCAATTATTAGTTTTTCTAAAAGCATGTAACTTGTCAATTTCTTCAATACTCATACCTAAAACTTCTCCTTTGTAATCTGAAATGTAGTTTGGATTAAAAGGATATAATTTTGGTTTACTTTCCTGAATTGCTAAGCTTCTTAGGGAATCTATTTCTGTCTCGTATTGCTTTAATTCTTCTTGGTTGACTATTACATCATCAGAAGAAAAATCCACAAAAAAATAGACACACTGGAGTATGACTATAATTAACAACAATAAAAAAATCCCATTTCGTTGTTCTTTAGTGAATACAAAATGGGATTTAAAATTACGCATAGTAATTTATGCTTTAAGTCCTTTTATAGCTTTCATATATTTATTAAGCTCTTTTTTAACTTTTGGTGCTAGTAAGACTAAACCTATCATATTTGGCACCATCATGGCAAAAATCATAGCATCTGAAAATCCTATTACCGAACCTAAACTTGCTGCGGCACCAATGATTACAAATACACAAAAAATAAGTTTGTAAGCGTATTCCATTTTTTTGGACCTACCAAATAAAAACGCCCATCCTTGAAATCCGTAATAAGACCAAGAAATCATAGTACTAAATGCAAATAGAACTACCGCAACAGTTAATACATATGGGAACCAAGAAATAGCAGATTCAAAAGCTCCTGATGTTAATAAAATGGCTTGGGCATCATTTAAACCAGCATTGGCTGAAGTTACATTTCCTGTAATGATCAAAACCAAAGCAGTCATAGTACATACTACAACAGTATCAATAAATGGTTCTAGTAAAGCCACCATGCCCTCACTGGCCGCATATTTTGTTTTTACCGCTGAGTGTGCTATTGATGCTGAACCAACACCTGCTTCGTTAGAAAATGCAGCTCTTCTAAATCCTTGTACTAAAACACCAATTGCACCACCTGCCACTCCTTCAGGGCTAAATGCACCAGAAAATATTTGTCCAAACGCATCACCTACCATTCCAATATTAGCAAATATTACAAATAGCGAAGCTGCAACATATATTGCTACCATAAATGGCACAATTTTATCAGTTACCTTGGCTATTGATTTTATACCTCCAATTATTACAATACCCACTAATACTGCCATTACTAGACCAAACAACCATCCTTTTCCGTGAAGTATGGATTCGCTTCCACCTGTTATATTTTCAACCAATTGAAATGCTTGATTTACTTGAAACATATTACCACCTCCAAACGAGCCCCCAATAACAAAAATGGCAAATAATACAGCCAATACTTTACCTAAGCCTTCTAATCCTTTGGATTTTAAACCTTTGCGCAGATAATACATAGGACCACCATATACCGTACCATCATTCTCAATATCTCTGTACTTAACTCCTAATGTACATTCTACAAACTTAGATGCCATGCCTAAAAATCCTGCAACAATCATCCAAAAAGTAGCTCCCGCTCCTCCAATAGATACTGCTATAGCTACTCCCGCAATATTCCCTAAACCAACCGTAGCAGACAATGCAGCTGTTAAAGCCTGAAAATGGGACACTTCTCCTTCATGCCCTTCTACCCTAATGGTATCTGGATTATCTTCCTCATCGGTAAACTTTGATTTTTCTATATCTACTTTGTGATCTACTCTCCCCTCCAAATCATCATACTTTCCCCTTACAATATTCACAGAAGTTAAAAAGCCTCTAAAGTTTATCAAGTTGAAATAGAATGTAAAATATGTTGCTCCTATAATTAATGGAAATAACACCCAATACACACTAATCTCATCCGTAAAAGGAATTTGGTAAAAAATCGCACTTACAAACCATCCTGTGAGGTCTCCAAAAACCTTATCTATTTTTTGGTCTATACCCATGTCTTGGGCTTCTTGTGCAAAGGATACTAATGGTAAAATTATGGCAGATAATGAAAGAAGATATTTCTTCATAGTTTAAATGTGTTAGTCTTTTATTGAAAAATAAGTATAAAAAGATAGCAAGATGCTAAAAAAAAACGATTTTTAAAACATATTATGCCAAATATGTTTATTCATCTAACTCAATATCGTATTCGGAATTTAATTCTTCAATTTGTTCTGGCCTTCCTAATACTATAATTTTAGATTTTGGTGCCAATGGTAATTCTGCTTCAGGGTTTACGGTATATTCTCCGTTTTCATCCTTATAGCCAATAACGGTGCAACCTGTTTTTTTCCTCAAATCTAAATCCTTAATTGTTCTTCGTTTATTCTTCTTTATGTTAAATAATTTTTCAACGGCAACTTCTTCGATATTAATATTGGAATCTCCAACAATAGAAAGATTATCTATAAACTCCATTAAACCCGGCACTACCACCAAAGACGCCATGTGGTCGCCCCCAATCTTATCTGGTAATATCACATTATTAGCACCTGCAAATTTTAGTTTTTCGTAAGAGGATTCTTGAGACGCCCTACTAATAATGTTTATTTTTTTGTTGAGTTGCCTGGTAGACAATACCACAAATAAATTATCTGCATCGCTAGGAAGTGCTGATATAAAATTAGACGCCCTATCTACTCCTGCCAACAACAAGGTTTCATCTTCATTAGCATTACCTATAACGTAAGGCACCCCATCATTCTTTAATCGTTCTTCTACCTCTTTATCTTTTTCAATAACTACAAACGATTTGTTATGGGCTTGTAACTTTCTTGCAGCTTGCTTACCATTTCTTCCATAGCCACAAATAACAACATGTTTTTTAAAGGCATCTATTTTCTTTTGCATTTTTTTATGTTTTAACTCTTCAATGTCATTTTTACTCAAAATATATTCTGTGATGATAGACAAAGCATAACCCACAATAATTACACTTGCTAAAATTAAGAATATAGTAAATACTTTAGATTGATCGTCTAAGGGCACCACTTCCCCAAAGCCTACAGTGGTCATTGTTATAACCGTCATGTAGAGGGCATCTACCCATGAATAATCAGAAATAAAACGATACCCCAACACCCCTATTAACATTATAAATACCAACAAAATAAGGGCGGTGTATATTCTTGACCTAAAAAGACGTACTATGGGATTCATGGGCTATAGATCGAAAACTGACGAACGCTTTGTGTAAATTAAATCTTTAATACGCATCCAGAATGCCAAAAACATGTACACTGCAAAACCAAAACCTACGGTTACAAAAGTGATGTACATAAACGAGGTACGCACTACTTTGGCACGAATACCCAAACGGTCTGCAATACGCTGGCAAACATGGTATCCATGCTTTTGCAAAAACAACAATATTCTGTAAAATATATTCATAGTTGCAAGTTAACCTTTAGTTTATTCTTTTAAAAGTTTAGCGGTTTAAAAGTTTGTTACCTATAGCACATTTTAAGCATTGATTTTTATCGCAATATTCACTTTTAAGCTGAATTAGAGCTTGTGACTGTAATGCATTTTTCGATACTTTTTTAAGTGAATTGAACTTATCTACAATACTGTTTTTTTCTGAAGGAATTTGTGAAATAAGCTCCTGAAGAATAATATCATTTGATATTCCTCGGTATTTATAATAGCTAAATTTTAAGGGCAAAAGTGTATTTATAAGCAACAAATCCATAAATGATTTTGATATCATTTTTTTTGAAGGCTTTGATTCTTTATGGAATGTATAATGTGTGTTCCAAAATTCTGAAGTTCCTACACTAAATATATCTTTAATATCTTCATGAGAGGTTGCTTCAATAATTTTTGAGAATAAGTTTTGATGATTCGCATACACATTTGCTAACTGCGACAATCTTATGGTTGGAAAATTATTGGGTCGCAATCTAAAAAACGATGGTACAACCACCAACTTATTATCAAGAGAAAACTTTTGTTTTAAAAATTGATATTCTTTTTGTAACGATTGGTAGTAGGGCTCTTCAATCGCGTTTTCCAATAATTTTGATTGTCCCAATAAAAGTGATTCTAAAGACAAGATTTTGGATTGCGATTTTCTTAGAATTGAAAAATCGAAGGAATTAGCCAAACTCAAAAAAGCATTACCATTAACTTTTAAACCAAAACTTTTGGCCAGCATTTTAAATAATACCGCTTCCCAATCATTTTTTGAAACCTCTAAAAGCTTAATAACCTCGATAGATTTTCGTTCTAAACGTTCAAAATACAAACGCTCTAACCAATTATTAATGGTAAAATCATCTACATCGGCAAAATCGTTTTCACAGTTTATCCAGTTTTTATTTGCACGTAATAGTTTATCGTAACTCTTAAGTGTTTCTTTAGGTATAGCATCCTTTAAAACCAATGTAGGAATTGTAGAATTATCCTTTCTAAATACTTCAGCATCATGCTCCCAAACCACATGTAAAATTACATTATCATAGTTTTTATCTTGTTCATGATTGTGTAAAAACCAGTCTGAGGAATTTACGTGGATCTCAACATTACCTGCCCAAAGTTGTTTGCCAATTCTAACTTGAGCATTAAAAAAGTCTGGACCTGCATTAAAATTATGCTGTCCGTTTGATATGATATTTATGGCTTCTCCGTCTGAAGTTTTTAAACCAGCTGTAGAAAACTTACGATGTTTCCAGATATAATGTAGAAAATCTTCTTGCACCCCTCGAAAATATAAAATCTTAATTAACTTTGAAGTAGTTTTTTTACAGAAATTATGGAAGAATTGACACTTACTACACCTGCGGTACTATTTTCGGCTATTTCGTTAATAATGTTAGCTTACACAAACCGGTTTTTAGCCTACACTGCTGTTGTTAGAACGTTATACGATAAATATTTATTAAATAAAGATGCTACATTAATTGCACAAATACAAAATATAAAAAAGCGTCTTTATCTTACGAGGTCCATGCAAATATTAGGAATTAGTAGTCTTTTACTGTGCGTCTTAACTATGTTTTTAATTTACATACAACAACAAACAATAGCTGTATGGATATTTGGTATCGCTTTATTACTACTTATAGCATCGTTGTCATTATTAATCTTAGAAATACAAATTTCGGTAAAAGCATTTGAACATCATATTAGTGATATTGAGGGGAAATAATTTATAATTCGAAACCACAAGAACATGAATATAAAACCAATATTAGTTTTAAACATCTTACTCACTTTGGTGTCATGTAAAAAGCAAATACCAACAGAAACTTTAGTTACCAATATATGCGAAGATCTATATAATATTGAAATTAAAGATAATGATGCTGACATATTAAACTATTTTACAAAATACTGTAATAAAAATAATATAAATGAAAATCGCAGATCAGAATTAATGGTTAGACTCGTAAGAAATTGCGATTTTTTTTCAAATGGAGACCTCGCAGAAGTTGACATGCACAAAGACTGGGAACATTTTTCAACACGCCCTAGTTCAAAATTAAAAGAAGATATACTAGAACAATTTATAAACGAAAGAATGCTTTTTTATTATGGGTTTGAAAAAAAGGTCGTAAAAGTAGAAGTAACCCCAGAAATATGGTATGAAAAAATGGAAGATGGCACATTTTCTAAACTCAAATTAGTAAAAAATGGCAAAAATCAATTTTACATCGAATTTATCGAAAGTAACAATGCATACAAAAATAATTTAAGTGAAACTGGTGACAAATACTTTTATGAAATAATAGACCACAAGGATAACAAATACAAATTGAGTGCCCATGTACTTGAGAGAAGTGATTACTATACTTATGTAGTATATTCAAGTCCACTTATGGATAAGTAAAACTATAATCACTCAAACCGAATAGCTTTCACAGGCGAAATCTTAGTTATAATATAAGAAGGTACCAAAAGCATTAACAAACACAACAACAGCGTCCCAATATTTAACCCTACAATATAACTCCAGTTAATATACACTGGCGCTTCAGTAACATAGTATACATCTGGATTCATCTCTAAAATTTTAAAGTATTTTTGAGCTAACAACATCCCTAAACCCAAAACATTACCCCAAAACAAACCTAATACTATTAAGTAAGATGCGTTGTATAAAAACACTTTCCGTATACTCCAATTGGAACTTCCTAAGGCTTTTAAAATGCCTATCATTTGGGTACGCTCTAATATTAAAACAAGTAAAGCCGTAATCATATTAATACCTGCCACAAGAATCATGATACCAATAATACCATAGATGTTTTTATCAAATATTTTAACCCATTCTATTATGGAGTAAAACTTTTCGTTAATTGTAGATACATTTAAGGTTGATGGTGTGTTTTGGTAAATTTCAACTCCCATGCGTTCAATATCATTATAATCTTCAATAAACACCTCAAAATTTCCTATTTCGTCTTCTTTCCATTTATTAATACGCTGTATGTGCCTTAAATTCCCAATAAGATACGTTTCATCAAAATCCTGAAATCTAGAATTATAAATTCCAACAATCTCAAAACTGATAATATTTGGTGGCTTTTCGGTATCGTCTTTTAAAAAATACATTTGAAATTTATTACCTAAACGAAACCCCAAACGGTTGGCTAAATACTCTGAAATTAGCACCTCTTCACTCCACTTTTTTTCAAAACTTGGGATACGTCCTTCTACCAAATATTCTTTAAAATATTGCCAATTATAATCATTACCCACACCTTTTAAAACAGCACCCTCAAAATCTGTTTCGGTACGAATAACTCCAAATTTTGCAGCTACAGCCTGTATATGGGTAACACCTTTTACTGTTTTAAATTCAGGATAAAACGCTTGTATTTTAGAGATAGGCACTACGCTTTCTTGGGAAACATTGCTATCATAATTGGTAATAGTAGCATGCCCGTTAAAAGCTACTACTTTTTCCCGTATTTTTTCTTGTAGCCCAATGCCTGTTGCAATGGCAATCATCATTACAACCATACCAATGGCAATAGCCGCTATTCCAATTTTTATTATTGGTGCCGAAATGCTACTTTTATACACTTTACCACCTATAATGCGTTTAGCTATAAAATACTCGTAATTCAATGCTTTTTATGACGTTTTCTTGTTTCAAAAATACAGTTTTATTATTTGTTTTGATGTTAATTTCTTGCGGTAATGGGAAACGGGTTGATGATGGGAAACCAATGACGGATGACCAAAGCCTGAACACGCATATTAATGAACACCAGAAATATGTTCAGGGTAACACCCATATTATTGTTGGTGCTAACCAAACGGAATTGTATGTTCCATTTTTAAAAGGTAAACGTGTTGGTGTAGTGGCAAATCAAACATCTGTGATTTTTGTTGATAAAAGTCCTAAGACAAAAAACCAAAGTTATATACACCTTGTTGATTCTCTTTTAAAACTGAACATCAACATAAAAAAAGTATTTGCTCCAGAACACGGATTTCGTGGTAAAGCTGATGCTGGCGAACATGTAAATGATGGGGTTGATACCAAAACGAATTTGCCCATTATTTCCCTTCATGGAAAACATCGAAAACCCACACAAGAAACCTTAGAAAATTTAGATATTGTAATTTTCGATATTCAAGATGTTGGTTTACGGTTTTATACCTACATCTCAACATTGCATAATGTGATGGAAGCTTGTGCTGAAGCAGGTATTCCTGTATTAATTTTAGACAGGCCAAACCCTAATGGCCATTATATTGATGGCCCTACTTTAGAACCACAACATAAAAGCTTTTTAGGCATGCACCCCATTCCTTTAGTGCATGGTATGACTATTGGGGAATATGCACAAATGATTAATGGCGAACACTGGTTGGTTGATGGTTTGCAATGTGATATTACTGTAATTCCTGTTAAACACTATACACATAAAACACCTTATAGTTTGCCCATAAGGCCTTCGCCTAATCTACCTAATGATAAGGCTATTGAATTGTATCCTAGCCTTGGGTTATTTGAAGGCACTACTATTAATGCAGGCAGAGGTACTGAGTTTCAATTTCAACGTTATGGTGCACCTTTTTTAGATAAAGACACCATGACTTTTGAGTATACTCCTGTTCCTAATTTTGGAGCGAAATACCCTAAACACAAAAACATCTTATGCTATGGAGAGGATTTAAAAGATGCAAGTGTTGATGGAATGACATTAAAATGGGTTATTAAAGCTTATGAAAACGCAATAGATAAATTGAAATTTTTTAATACTGCCAACTTTACAACACATGCAGGTACTACAATACTTCAAAAGCAAATAGAATCTGGTTTATCTGAAAAAGAAATAAAAGCATCATGGCGAAAGGATTTAGACGCTTTTAAAGTAACACGTGGTAAATATTTAATTTATCCTTAGTTGCTTTTTTGCTAGGATTGCTTGCGGCAAGCCCTTTGTAATAGACTCTCAAACACAACTAATTATTTTGGCTTTCAGCATCTAAAGTTGGCTTATCATATTTTTGAAAAGGTTGTTTTAATAACTCCCCAATGTGTCCATTCTTTTTTTCGTCTGGAAATACATCTACGCCATACACTATTTTATCTGAATCTAGCTTCATAAAAGTACCGCACAACCTATCCCAAACCGAAAAGATATTACCATAATTAGAGTCTGTATAAGGTAAACGGTAATGGTGATGTACCTTGTGCATATCTGGAGAAACGATAACATAACTTAAAATATCATCAAACTTTTTAGGTAGTTTGATATTAGCATGATTAAATTGTGTGGCTACGACCGATAGGGATTGATACAACATTACCAATGCTATGGGTGTACCAATTACAAACACCCCAACTAGAGTAAATACGTAACGAATTACACTCTCTAGCGGATGATGACGATTTGCCGTGGTGGTATCTACATTATGATCGGTGTGGTGTACCAAATGTACCATCCAAAGCGGTTTAACTTTATGCTCTACTAAATGTGGTAAATAGGCACCAATAAAATCCATAAGAAACAAACCAATAATCGTATACAGCCACAATGGTATTTCGGGCAACCAATTTAAAATACCAAAGTTATTTGCGGCTACCCAATCTGAAGTTTTTAAAAGCAAAAAAGCTAATGGTAAATTAACTAGAATCGTAGTTAAGGTAAAGAAAATATTAGGTACAGCATGTTTCCATTTTTTATAGGGTTTACCAAAAAGTGGCATAATGCCCTCTAACAGCCAGAAAAAAGTTAGGCCTCCAACAATGATGAGCGCTCGATGGTACGATGGTATGGTTTCGAAATAGTTTAAAATTGCCTCCATAGTAAAAATTAGTTTTGCTAAAGGTACAAACCTCAAATAAACTATGCATGCATAGTTTATTTATAACTACTTAATTAGTCGTTTCATAGCCTCCACAATATTAAACGCTGCAGGGCAAATGGCTACATTTTTTAATGTTAAGTTTGAAATTTGTTGGAACTTTTTTCTATCAGTATGTGGAAATTCCCGACATGCTTTGGGGCGCACATCATAAATAGAACAATAATTATCTGCCCCTAAAAACGTGCATGGTACACTTTGGAGTACGTAATAGTTGTCTTCGTCTACTCTCAAATATTGCGCTATAAATTGCTGTGGTTTTAGCTTAAAAAATTTAGAGATACGTTCTATATCCTTATCGGTAAATAATGGGCCTGTGGTTTTACAGCAGTTGGCACATTCTAAACAATCGGTGCGTCTAAATTCTTCTTCATGCAACTCTTGCATTATATAATCTAAATTCTTTGGGGGTTTCTTTTTAAGTTTTGCAAAGAATTTTTTATTGACGTTATGCTTATCTTTGGCACGTTTTGGAAGGCTATTTATGATGTCTTGCATGTTACAAAATTAGACATTTAGATTTATTAGAGGTTTTAGACAGTATTACATTCTCATTGTAATCTATTTGAAACTTTAAACTTGTAACTTTCTAGATTAAACTATTAATGATGAAAGATATTTTCGGAAGCGCTTTATTAGATTATCATAACGGAAATTACACTGAAGACATTATTACTTCCACCAATATTTCTTCTGAAGATATATTACCGCTCTCCTATTTATTTCGTTGTTATGCCGAAATGCCGAAGTTGGAACAAAAGGCTTTACAACTAGCTAAAGGGAACGTTTTAGATGTAGGCTGTGGTGCTGGAACCCATAGTTTGTATCTACAAGAAAAAGGTTTGAAAGTAAAAGCGATTGATGTTTCGCAAGGTGCTATTACTGTTGCAAAACAAAGAGGTGTTTTACATGCTGAAGTTTTAAATATTCTTGACGAAACCGAAACGTTCAACACTATTTTTCTCTTAATGAACGGCACTGGTATTTTTCAAGAATTACAACAAGTTTCTAAATACTTGAAGCACTTAAAATCATTATTAAATCCTGATGGACAAATACTAATTGATTCTTCTGATATTAGATATATGTATGAAGATGAAGATGGTGGTTTTTGGATGGATACTAATGCTAATTACTATGGCGAGTTAGATTATTTTATGAGCTATAAAGGCGAAGATGAACTCCCTATGAAATGGTTGTATTTGGATTTTAAAACTTTAAAATTGGCTTGTGAATCTGTAGGGTTGCAATGTGAATTAGTTTTAGAAGGAGATCATTTTGATTATTTGGCGCGATTGAGTTAGAAATATCTCTGTCATTCCCGCTTTCTCAGGAATGACAGAGACCCTGCAACAAGTTCAGTGTGACACTTCGTGTTAAAAATCAAACTTAAATGTAGCTCCCGCTAAAAACTGAATACCCTGCACCGGGAAATTTTGCCAACGTTGGTATTGGTTATTTGCAATATTATTGGCTTTAGCAAAGACCGAAATTTGATCGTTTATGTGATAACCCACATGCGCATTGGCATCGAAAAAACTATCTAAAGTTACCGTAAACGGAGAGGTTACTGTTACACCATCATTTAAAAAGAATTGGTCTTTTCGTTCGCCTGTGTAAATTAAATTTGCGCCCGCAAACCAATGCTTATTAATTTGGTAATCTAAAAACAGAGACCCCACAATATCTGGTAAATTCCACGCTTCTGCTTCGTCATCTGTATTATAGGTAAAGTACTCTGCTTTTATGCCTAGGGTAAAGTTTCTGTTAACATCTACATTTAATTCTCCTGCTACACCAAAGGTTGTTATATCATCATAAACAATACCATAAGAGTTTCCGTAAGAATAGGGTTGGTCTGCCATTAAAGTAATCTCATTATTTCTAAACAATGCTCTGTTTCTATCGGCTTTATAGAGTCCGTTAAAACTGTAACTCATGTTACTGGACAGCTTTCCTTTTAACCCAACGTAAGCATTGTATTGCTCATCGGTAGGCACTACAAAAAGCGTAGGCGACACAAAAGGATTCTCTGAGGCAAAGCCATGATAAGAATTTTGTATTAAACCGCCCTTAATACCTCCAAAGGCAATAAGTACATCATTAACCAAACGGTATGTTGCTGTAATATTAGGGTATAAAAACAATTTATTGTCTCCCGTTTGCCTATCGTTTAAATAATTTATGGATGCCCCTAAGTTTACAGTTAAATCATCTTGTTTTAATTCGTAAGATGGGGCTATTCCTATCACAAAATTGCCATACTTTAATTTGTTATTTATGGTATAGCTTCTATCGAAGGTACCGCCTAAATAATGAAAGATTATATCGGTAGAAACCTCTTCCCTGTTTACGGGAATATCTACTTTAGCTTTAGCTATAAAACGATTTTCCCCAGAACCTTGGTTGTCTGCAAATCGTCTAAAAAAGAAACTACCAGAGTTAATATAAGTATCTTTAAAGGTAATATCTCCACCAAAATGTGCATTGGTAAAAGCATGTCTCACATCTATACCATCAGTTTGGGCTTGACTAATTTGAGATGTTGGTACGCCATACCAATTATATATTTGGTTTTGAAAACCGGCTTCAACTGTCCATGCTAAATCCCTTAATTGTGATGAGTAGTTTGCATTTAGTTTTGTGTTTGAAAAATTATCATCAAACTGTATACCTTCAATGCCGCCTCCAGAAGAATGATGACTAAAATAACCACCTACACTCTCTGTTCTACTTATGGCATGATTTAAATACACCTCGCCCAAAAATGTTGTATAGGTACCTACGCCAACTGTTGCATAATTATCAAATAGTTTTACCGGTTTTGCTTTTTCTACCGTGGCTGCCTTTCCTTTTGCTGGTGTAAATGTTGAGGCTACTGGAAATGAAAAAATATTGTATTTAATCTCTTTTTTCTGGATGGCTTTATCATCCTCTGTAAATGGTATTGCCTTTACTTTAAATGCATCGGATATTGATGGCGTATAGGGTTTTACAACATCTATTACTCCTGTATTTATGGTATCATTTTTTTTCTTTTGGGCAAATGAGACCGAAACACTTAGCGTCACGATTACAATGAAAATATATTTGATGTGCTTTCGCATGATTTTAAATTTTAATTCTTTTGATTAGCGAACAACTATTAACGATGTTTAATTTCTGAATACTAAAACTACTAACTTGATTTAGTCTTGAGGTGCTATGGATGCATTCGTTTTAGCCTCTTCTCGTTTTATGCGCTTTAATTCTGTTTGTGCCTCTTCTACGACATCATCAAACTGACTAAAGTTTTCAATAACACTTTCTAAAATATACGTGGCTTGATACGCATCTTTTAGCGCATAAAAGTTTTTGGCCATAATTACCAACCCTTTTGCACCATAATATTTATAGCCAGAATAATCCTTAGCCAATTTTTGTGCTGATGTATTTGAAGCCTTATAGTTACCTTCTTTATTCTTGAAGTAAGCATCATAATACAACGCCTCGGCAGCTATCTCTCCTGTTGCTACCTTTTGTACATTTTTATATGCTGATTTTGCCTTAGCTTCATCGCCAGTTTTTATAGCTGAACGCGCAATAATAATATGTGCATCACTCTTTATTTTATTGTCTATTTTAGAACTTCTCAATACTTTTTCAGCATAAGTCACAGCATTATCATAATCTTCTAATTGATAATTGGCTTTCATTAAATTAGATTGCGCAAAAACCACGTTCTGTGGAAAATTAGCCTCAACCTCTAAACGTTGTAATAATGGAATGGCTTCATTCCAACTTTTGTTTTCTAAGTGATATTGAGATAGTCTTGATAATGCTTCTTCTGTAAACTCACTTTGTGATGCTTCAACCACAAATTTGTAATGCGGCGCTGCATTGGCAATTAAATCCTTTTTATAATACAGCTGCCCCAAATAGAAATGTGATTGCAGATTGTGAATACCGCTAGGAAAGCTATTTAAGTAACTATTAAACTGTTTTATGGCTGCATCTGTATTGCCTTCTAAATATTGTTTTTCTGCTGCTTGATAGGATGTATTGTCTAAATCGGCATCGGTTACCTCAACATAATCTAATTGTTTTACCCAAGCTGCGTACTCATCTACACGTCCTAAGTCAATATAAATTAATCTTGCTGTAGATACTGCTTGTACTGCTTCTGGGGTTCCTGGGTAGTTGCCTGCTACATTTTTAAATTTACCTAAAGCTGCTTCATTTTTACTGGCATTATAGTGAATTAAACCTTGACGCAACAACGATTTTGGAACAAATGAACTCATTCTATATTCTGAGTTTAATTTGTCATACCTCGCCATAGCCTTGTCGGTTTGATTTGCTTTTACATAGGAATTTCCTAATTCATATAAAGCATCATCACGTAATTTAGATTTTGGGTATTCTCCAACAAATGTTTCTAGTTCTTTTATCTTTTTTGAAGGATTACCTGCGTAACCTGTACTTATTGCCTTTTGAAAAAATGCATAGTCAGACTCTACTTCATTCATCTTAATGGCTTTTCCATACGCATTTATTGCTTGATTGTATTTGCTAGACACAAAATAACCATCTCCTAAACGTAAATATGCATCGTTCAATCTTATTTTATCATCACTTCGTTTTGAAATAAATTGATTGAAATACTTTGATGCTTGGTCATAATTTTTCAATTTAAAGTATGTGTATGCTAAATTATAATCGATGTTATTTTGCTCTGGCACATCCATCCCGGTAGATTGTTGGATAAACTGTTTAAAACCAACTAAAGCATCTTCATAATTGGTTAAATTATAATCAGCTTCGGCTTTCCAAAATGTTGCTCTTGCAGTAAATATTTCATCCAAAGATTCGCCTAAAGACTTATCAAACAAACTTTCAGCTTCTAAATATTGGTTTTCATTATACAACTCCAACCCTCTATAAAATGCTACTTTTTGATAGGCTTTCTTATTTTCAAAGCTCTTTTTCTTTTCTAAAAGATTAAGTGCTTCCTCATAATTTTTTGAAGTGATGTAGGAATCTATCAAAAGTGTTTCAATCTCCTCTTTGTATTTTGTTTTAGGATATTTATCTAAATAACCTGCCAATACTTGTGGCACAGACTGATAGGGATTCCCAATTTCATAACTAATCTTCGCATAATTTAGCCATGCATCCTCCTGAATTTTTAAATCGAAATCCATTTCAGAGGCATTTCTAAACGCATTCAACGCTTCTTGTTTTTTATCAAGATTAATGTAGCTCTCGCCTAAATGGTAGTATGCATTTTGGGCAATACCATTATTTCCTCCAATAATCTTATTAAACTCTGAAATTGCACTGTCGTAATCACCTTGTTTGTAATGCGCATATCCCAATTGATAAAAGTCTGTATTATTCCATTTACCAGTTCTATCACGCTTTCCCTTTTTACCTTTATAAGCTTGTAAATAAGGAATCGCCTCTGCATATTGTTCTAGATTGAAATAACTCTCCCCTATTATTTTTGAAAGCTCTGATACTTCATCTTCATCACTAGAGTCTAATATTGCTTTGGCTAACGCAATAGCTTTTTCAAACTTTCCTAATTTAAAGTTTAAATCCGCTTGATAATAAGATAACTTTTCCTTGTAGCGCTCTTGGTCTTCAACTTGTTCAAAATACTCAGTGGCCCTATCGTAATCGTCGCCATCATAGGCCATAAACCCGATGTAATATTTTGCTTGTGAACCATATTCTGGAGAATTCTCTACCCTACTCAGATAAGTTTTAGCATCTTTATATTGTTTTGTTATAAAGGCTGTATAGCCATTATTAAAATAAAACTTCTGACGTTCTTTTCTGGATAATGCTGCTTCGTCAACTTTACTATACCATTTCCTAGCATAAGCATATTTTCCATTAGTAAAATAGTAATCCGCAACGTCAACAAACGCTGTGTTTCGCTTAGTACTTGTTGGATATTCCTTTACAAAATCGCTGATGAGTTGATCGGCATTTTGCTGATTTAATCGTACTGCACAATTAGCAATATAATACGTACATTCCCCTTTTAAACCTTCTTTATCTGTAGATTTCCTTATTTGGGAAAATAACGATTGTGCTGCTAAATATTGCTGATTATTATACAGGCTTAATGCCTTTTGGTAATCTACCAGGCTATTAGTATAAATAGCTGATGCTTGCGAAAACACTTGTATTGAAATGCAACATACAAGTATAAAAATACCATACTTTAGCTTCATTTAGTATTTGGTTTTTGTTTGATGAAATTCAAAGATAATTAATGGATTTGGATTCCCGCCTTCACGTGAATGACAAATTTAATCGAAACCAAAAAATACATTTTGGAGACTTATTCTTCCTATAACGCAACAATCGTGCTAGAATTATAAACGGCGTTATTAAATGTTAAAAAACGACTCTGGTCTAACGGTTTAAAAGCAATAAATATTAAGAAAAACTGTTTAATGGTTGTGCCATTAAACGATAAGCACTAAACTTGTATATTGAAATTACTATTTTATGTCTGAAACCATTCTAGAACTTAAAGATGCTTCTATTTACCAAGGCGAGAGTTTAGTGCTCTCTGGTGTTAATGTTGAAATTAACAAAGGAGAATTTGTGTACTTAATAGGTAAAACAGGTACTGGAAAAAGTAGTTTCATGAAAACCCTCTATGGGGATTTGCCTCTTAACGAAGGAGAAGGTTCTATTGTAGATTATGATTTAAAAACCCTAAAGGAAAAAGATATTCCCTTTTTACGACGAAAATTAGGTGTTGTATTTCAAGATTTTAAATTATTGATTGACAGAACTATAAACGACAATCTACTTTTTGTATTAAAAGCTACAGGCTGGAAAGATAAAGACAAAATGAATATTCGCGTTGAGGAAGTACTGAGCAAAGTAGGGATGAAAACTAAAGGCTTTAAATTTCCTCATGAACTTTCGGGTGGAGAGCAGCAACGGGTAGCTATTGCAAGAGCTTTGCTAAATAATCCTGAACTTATTTTGGCTGATGAACCCACTGGAAATTTAGATCCACAAACCAGTGTAGAAGTTATGGAGGTGCTGCAAGACATTAACAAAAATGGCAACACCATCCTTATGGCCACTCACGACTATGCCTTGCTTTTAAAGTACCCAAGCAAGACGTTAAAGTGTGATGAGAATCAGGTTTATGAAGTAGTGCAAAGGAAAGGGTAATTATGCTTTCAATTTTAATTCCTGTATACAATTATAACATTGTTCAACTTGTTAGAAGCATCCATAAACAAGCACTCAAGGCCAACATTAAATTTGAAATTATTTGTTTGGACGACAAATCCAATAAAGACATAGCTCTAATAAATTCATCTGTAAGCAAGCTTGATAACACCTCTTATCTGCTATCAGAAAACAACAATGGTATCGCTATCACGAGACAGCACCTTTGTAACTACGCAAAATACGACTGGATATTACTCCTTGATGCTGATGTGGAATTAAGGGACGATTTATTTATTAGCAATTACATTGAGGCTCTTGAAACTTCTAAATACGATATTATTTTTGGAGGTATTAGTTATAAAAATGAAAAGCCACATAAAAAAAGTGTGTTACGTTGGAAATATGGCAAACAATGTGAAGGCGTAACTTCTAAAATACGTAACAAAAAGCCTTACAAGATAACTTCTGCAGCAAACATATTGATTAAAAAACAACAGTATAATCGTTTTAGCTTAGACTCTGTAGGGAATTCATATGGTATGGATATCTTCTTCGGCCCACAATTAAAACTACATAAAGTCCCGGTATTACATATAAATAATAGTGTGTACCATCTGGGGCTAGAGGATAGTGAGACCTACATTAAAAAAACAGAATTTGCAGTAAACACGTTGTTAAGCCTTCATTATAATAATAAAATTGAATTACACGAAAATGATTTACTTTCTAAATTTATCTTGTTAAAATCCGTAAAGCTTAATTTTATTTTTTCATTATTTTATAGATACTTAAAGGATATTATCAGAAAACACCTCAAAAGCAGTAACCCATTAATTATAGTGTTTCAATTTTACAAATTGTCTTACATGTGTTATTCAGACCTGAATAAAAAATAGCCCTACTTGACAGATTGGAATAAATTATGCCACTGCTTCATAATATTTGTAAGCCCATAGGCTTTCATACTTTCTTTAGCAGACGTTGAAATTCTTTTTCTTTCTTCTTTGTCTTGGATAAGCATACTAACTTTATTCGCATACTCTTGATAGTTGTTTTCTTGAACTAGAAAACCATTTTCTCCATCATTGATATAACTGTTGGGACCTTGTGTATTTTTGAATGCTACAACAGGCAAACCACATGCCATTGCTTCTGTTACGGCTAACCCAAAAGGTTCATATCTTGAGGTATTTAACAACATTGATGCCCCTATATATACACTTTTTATATCTTTAACAGGTTTAAAAAATTGTATTCTGGAAGATATTCCAAGCTTGCCTGCAAGCTTTATCAACTCACTATTATTGCCTTCTCCATATATATTTAAGTTCCAATCTGGGTGTTTTTTGTAAACTAAAGCCCAAATTTTGATCAACTTATCATAGCCCTTTTGGTACGATAGTCTGCCTACAGCGATAGCAATTTTATTATTTAGAGCACTACCTCCATCAGTAATTTCAAAAGCTATGGGATTTGGAATTACCTGATAATTTCCTGTTTTTTTATTTGTATTATTAAGTCTATATACAACTACTTTTCTATATCTATTTGACACTAATGAAAAAATATAGAAAGACAACCTAAGCTTAATATTATCAAGAAACGATGCTGCTTTGGCATCTTTACTGTTATGATTTTCAAAAATTAAAGGTATCTTATTGTTTTTCAATAAAAGAGGCATCAGCGCTCCTTTTAATCCATTATCACAATTAACAATAATATCGGGATGAATAGTTTTTATTTTAGTATTTAGCTTACCCCTATAGCTTAAGATATCCTTTATTTTCGCTTTTTGCCTTGATAAATCGTGAATAGTAATCTTGTCATGAAAATTAAAGAACAGGTTTTCTATACCTCCGTGAGTATTTAAAATATGTATTTCGTATGGGTATGCCTTTACCAAATAGTTTAATTTTATGGCTAGCACCCTTGCCACGCCTCCTGAGGTGTTTAAATTAGTTGCTATATATAGTAACTTTGTCATTTTTCAATCTCCATTAAATCGAGCCATTGTTCCCCTATTCGTTCTAAAGAAAATTTTTCTACACTAGACATGGCTTGAGATTTGCACTTATTGTAAAGTTCTTCATTATTTACAAACAGGCTCATAGAATTAGATAACTCATCTATATTTTGATTTTCAACTAGCAATCCATTTTCGCCGTCAATTATAATCTCTCTTGGCCCTGTTTTACAATTAAATGCTACAACAGGAGTACCACAAGCTAGTGCTTCTAGCATGACCATCGGCATACCTTCATGAGAACTTGATAACACAAAAAACTTAGCTCTTCTTATGTATTTGTATGGATTATTTTTAAACCCAAGTAAATGTACTTTATCCTTCACTCCATTTTCTTTAGCAATACTTAAAAGTTTTTCTTTTCTAGAACCCTCTCCTAAAATAACTAAAGCTATATTCTTACTTGGAAGTATTGATTTTGAATAAGCATATATGAGCTTATCAAATTGCTTTACATTGGTATCATACTGACCTACACCGATTACATACTCGTAATTCAAAGAAATGTCATCAGATGCTTTTTCCTTAACTTCTTGAATGTTTATTGGGTTGTAAATAGTCATTACATTCTTTAAATTATGCTTTTGCTCAATCATGTTTTGCATATCTTGAGTTATAGCAACAACTTTAAAGGCATCTGAGTACATCATTCTGGTTAAAAATGATTGGTCTGGCATGTAACTGTTTAATTTTGCACTATGAACCGTAAAAATAGTTTTGGCATTGTAAACATACTTAGCCACTAATAGCTCTTGGATAGGCTTTATTCTAAACCTGAAATCTATAATAAAATCAAAAGAATGTTTTTTAAGATACCTCCTAAGCGCAATTAATCGTTTAGCCTTATTAAATACTCCATTGGTTTTATTCTTTAATTTCCCCAGATTTTCAACAGTTCCAGCATAAGGGTATGCAATATCATCTAGCACTATTATATTATGAACATCTAACCCTTTTTCATGAAAAAAAACAGATAAGATAGCTGCTACCCGTTCTGCTCCTCCTCTATTTAACCTGTATCCCACTAAAGCTATTTTCATTTTTTACAACAACTAATTACTTAAAATTATCGTCAAAAATAATTGTTTATTTTAACTAACTTAAATATTTCTTGATTATAAGAATTACTTTTACCTCATACAACTAATTGCTAAATGACACTCTTATCTGTTCACCTTTTAACCTATAATAATGAGAAGCACATAGAGGTTACTCTTGAATCCATTATTAACCAAAAAGTAAACTTTGAATATGAAATTATTGTTGGTGATGATTGTTCGACTGACAATACTTTAGACATCCTAACAAAATATAAACTCCAATATCCAACCTTAATCAAGTTAAAACGTAATAAAACGCAATTAGGTATTTTAAAAAATTATAAAACTACACTTGATAGATGCAATGGAAAATATGTTTTTGATTTAGCTGGAGATGATATAATTCAATCTGAAAACGCACTCCAAAAAATGGTAGATGCATTACAACAAGACACCAATATAGGTTTTGTTGATTGTGGTTACGACAGGCTTGATGATAAAAACGGCCGTATAATTCGCTTTAAAAACAGAAGTATAATAACTGCTTCAAAAACAGCATACTTAAATGCTGTTTTAATGGGAAAAATAATTCCAGTTGGGCTTTGTTACAACAAAGATTTATTATACCAATATGTTGATTTTGAAACTTACTTTAAGATGAACTTGACTATTGAGGATTATCCAATCTTGGTAGACATGATTATGAATACTAATTTTAGTAGAATTACCGAAAGTTTGGTTACCTATAGAATTCATGACACTTCGTATTCTCACAAAAAAACATTCGAAAACCACTCTTTTCTGAACAATCAAATGCGAAACTTATTTGATTACATGGCTAAAAAGTATAGTTACCCTGAAAATATAAAACAGAGTTTTCACAACAATTCCCTTAAAGAACTTCTATTTTTTGCAGGATATTTTGAAAAAAAAGAACTTGGAAAGGAAGTATTCCAAAACATAAAATCTAAAAACGTTAAGGATTACATACATTATTATGCAAGTCAGAACAAATTATTCAGAAAACTAATCGCTATTATTTGATTTATTATAGCCCACATAGGCCTCAAAATCATCTATATAATCTTCCGCTTTATAAACATCGGATGCCACTACCAAACAAATAGCTCCTGATGAGAAATTTTCAAGTTCTCTCCAGATGCCTGGAGTTATCAATAATCCCTTAGAGGGATTATTTAACGTAATACGTTTCTTGTGATTTCCATCTTTTAGTATAACATCAAAACTACCACTTACAGCTATCAAAAATTGACTTAACTCCTTATGTGCATGTCCACCTCTGTACGAACCGCTGGGAACATCAAACAAATAATATATTCGCTTAATATCAAAAGGTATAATATCCTTTTCTATTACAGAAAGATTTCCTCGGGGATCAGCTATTTTAGGAATATCAATTATCCTTAAATCCTCTATTCTAGCCTGTTTCATTTAGTCTGGACTTTTTAAATATTCTTCTAATCAGCAAAGCTACAATTATTAAATAAACTACATATCTGAGAAAATGGGCAAATACTACTCCTTCTAATCCCATTCTATCAATAAAATAAACGCCAAATATATATAATAACGTATATGATATCACTTCTGTTACTATAAAAATTTTCCAATGCTTACGAGCTATAAATTGATAAGCTAAAACTACGGCAATAATTTTAAGCATATCTCCCAACAATTGCCATTTAAATAAAATCCCCATAGGTAAAAACGCTTCAGTAAATAAGAGCTTAATAATAAATTCCCTAAAAAAAAATATCAAAACAAACACAAATCCAAACAGTGGAATTACTAATTTATATATCCTTTTCAGTTCAATTTTAAACTCTTTAAAACTGGTCATCTTTGCATATCTAGGTAAAATATATAGAGAATACACCCCAGTCATGAAAGACAAGTAATAATTAGACAAACTCGTCATCGACGTCCAATACCCTGCTTCTTCTCCAGACAGTTGTTTTATTAAATAGTTTCTGATTTTAATATCTACACTATTACTCAAAATTACAGCAGCACATGACATTATTATAAAAACAAACAACGAATTTCTATAAAACTTATGAAATCTTATCCTTAGATCGAGAAATAATTTCAAACCATCCCTTGCAAAAAGCAGCAACGCTAAAAGTTGAGCCAATGGGGTCAAGGTTATCGCCAATAACACCCCTGAAAGTCTGTATGTCGATACCAAAAAAATAATTAACAATGTTACGAAAGCATATGTTGAAAAAGTAATTATGGTCGCTTTTTTATAATTTGATTTACCATTAACTATGGAGAGGTTTAAATTATAAACTGATGTAAACGGCATTGTTAATGCTAGAATCATAAAAAGATATTTATACTCACCTGTTTTAAAAAGCAATTGACTCCAATATGAGGCACCAAAAAATAATATAATACCTATTGTAATACTCCCCATTACTCCATAAGCGATAGAAGTACTATATAACTTTTTTAACTCATTTGGACGATTTTCATATTCTGACTGATATTTCAAAACACCTTGATCGATTCCCATTGTTGTACCAAGACTAAACAACGCTAAAAAGTTTCTTAAATTCCCAACATAGGCAAGGCCATTAGGTCCTAAATAAATAGCTATGAGTTTTTGCGAAATAATTCCTAATACAGATCTAAGCAAAACCCCTAAGGAGTTAACTGAAAATAGTTTTATCAAAAACAAATCCTTATGTTCTTTAAATAACCTCAATTAAAAAGAATTAATTAAAGTACAAACCTTGTTGAGGCTTTCTTTACTTAAACGAGGATACAGAGGAAGACTAAGTACTTCATCGTGAATCTTTTCAGTGTATGGAAAACGGAAATTTGTCCATTGCTTATAGGCAGGCTGTTTGTGAATTGGTAAAGGATAGTGAATTAATGTTTCAACATTCTTTTTGAGCAAATACGCTTTGAGTAAATCTCTTTTTTCACTTCTTATCACGAAAAGATGGAATACATGTTGATTTATATCATTAAAAAACGGTAATACTACATCATTATTATCTATGCTATTTATATAAAGTTGTGCCAGTTCCTGCCTCTCTTTATTATCAAGCCTTAACTTCTTGAGTTTTATTCTCAAAAAAGCAGCTTGAAGTTCATCTAATCTACAATTATAACCCTGTAGTTCGTTTTTGTAAGTGCTTATCCTTCCATAATTTCTTAGTTTAAAAATTACCTCGGCTAATTGCTTATTATTTGTTGTAACTGCTCCTGCATCTCCAAGCGCACCTAAATTTTTAGTTGGATAAAAACTAAATGCTGCTACAGCTGATAAATTTCCTGCTACACGACCATCTGTATATGTAGCTCCATGAGCCTGTGCCGCATCTTCTATTAGCAACAAATTGTATTTCTTAGAAATACGCTCTAGTTCACTAACATCATACAACTGCCCATATAAATGAACTCCTAAAATGGCTTTTGTCTTAGCATTTATATTTGCTTCTATTCCGGAAGAATCTATATTGTAAGTTTTTAAACAAGGCTCAATTAAAACGGGTTTTAAACCAGCATTACTAACCGCTAAAACAGATGCTATATAGGTATTGGCAGGCACGAGAACTTCGTCTCCTACAGATAATCTTCCTATTGCTTTATATGCTTCAAAAATTAATTGTAATGCATCAAGCCCACTACTAACCCCTATACAATACTCTGTACCACAAAATGATGCAAACTCATTTTCAAATTCAGAAACCTGATTTCCTAAAATATAATGCCCAGACTTTAAAAAATCTTTAAATGATTTTTTATAGTCAGTTTCATAAACCTCATTAACTAAATTTAAATCTAAAAACTTAATCATATAAAAACGTTATCCAAAAGCTTATAATTAGTCGTTTCGATTTCATAAAAATCGTGAACTAAAGCAGAAGCTCCAAAGCTTTGTTTCCAATTTAATAGCCCTAAATTTATATTTTTTCCTTGATTTTCATTGGAAATCCCAAAATCAAAATACTTCTTATCCTTGTAGATATCTGATATCAACGTATGAATGAGAAATGATAAAGCTCCTTTTTTATTATTCTTTTTAGTGGAAATATATTGTAGATGTACTACACTTTTAGACTCAAAAACTGTGCACCCAGCAAGTATTTCTTTTTTGTCATAAACATTATACTGTGTTATATTGTTTGGGAACTTTTCTTTTAAATGATTTATTTCAGATAGAGAATGTACAGGATCTACACCAAACGTATCTTTTAAATTAGGCTTTAATATAAAGTCCCAAAAAGGTAAAAAATCATCATTTGATACCAACTTTAAATCAGAATTTGTAGCCCTTTTTATTTCCCTCCTTCTTAATTCTGAATAATTTGGCTTAAGTTGGTTAGAAATTACCATTGAAATATCCCTACGGTATAATTTTGCCTTTAAAATAAACACTAAATAATCCAATTCATCTGCATACTTACTATTGTATATCTTAGGAATCTGTTTTATTACTAACTTTTGTACTTCGTTTTCTAATAAAAACTTTAGTAAGCCTGAAAATACTTGAAGAACAGATTCGAAAGACAAACTATTTGGCAATATCAAACCACCATAACTCAATCCTTGATGAGAATACACAGTATGCTTTTCCTTGTTTGCGGGAAATATGGCAACTAGTTTTTTATCTTTAAAAACTAACAAAGAAAAATCTTGAAATCTCTTATTATGGTATTCCATAAATTCTCTATTAAAGAGAAAAGTGGCATTCTTTGCGTTGATAACAAATTCATTCCATGCCTCAAAATATTGTTGAGAGTACCTAACAACTTTAAAATTACTCATAACGATTCCGTTAGTCCCATATTTTGGTTAAGAACTATTTCTTATCAGATTCAACCCCAAAAAGAGAGCTTCCAAAAATTAATAAAATTACCCCATAATACATCAAATAACTTACAAAATGTGCAATTGTAGCTCCTTTAACTCCATAAATCTTTATAAAGTAAATACTTGTAGTGTACAAAATAATAACCAAAAAAGCTTCTGTAATAATATAATGCCAAAACATTTTTTTCGCTAAAAATTGGTAAGCAATTATCATAGATAGTACTTTAACAAAATCGCCCAAGAGTTGCCATAAAAACAAATCTTCTACTGGCTGAAACTCCTCTGTAAAAACCAATCTCACTATAAACGGACGTAACAAATATATAAGCAATAGCCCGAGTGTAAAATAGGGTATAATGGTTTTATATAATGAAAACACTTCTTTCTTAAACTCTTTAATATCATTTATTTCAGAAAATCTTGGAATGATATATAAGCCCAACAATGAACTTACCATCATTAGATAGTATTTAGAAATTCTAAGTATTGCTTCCCAGAAACCTGCATCTTTATAACCTATAGTATCTATAATATGAGAACGAATAGCTAAAATAACTAATGGTAAGATAATAGCCGAAAATAGAGCCATCCCAGAGTAAGAACTCAATTTTTTAAAATAGGTAAAACTAATACGTTCAACACTAATTAATGGCAATAGGCTTTTTCTATTAATTATCCCAACTAGTGTTATTAAGAATATAAGAGATTCTGATATGGCAACAGATATTAATGCCCCATCTAATTTGTTTTGATATATTAATAACAATGCGACAAACAGACTTAAAATTTGCCCAATTATGTTTATTATGATTAGGATTTTATACTTTGAAAATCCGTTCATAATTGAGAACGAAAACATATTCAATGCATAAAAAGGCAATACGATTGCAAATATTTTTATAATATATTCATAATTATTGTACGTTGGAAAGATAAGATCGTTAATGGTATCTGCTTGAAAATAACAGAAAAACGACATCAATATTGTAGTAAAGAAACCAGTATAGTAGACCGTTGATAAGGTTTTACTTAACCTTACTAAATCATCCTTAAAATCATTTACATACTTTACTATTCCCTTATAAAAGCCTAGCGTGGCAAAGGTTTGTGCAGAAGCTACAAAATTTCTAAGATTACCAACAAGAGCTAAACCTTCAGCTCCAATCATTACTGCAATAGCTTTTGAAGTAAGTAAACCTGCAATAATACGAGTAAACACCGCAGCCGTTTTCAATGAGCCAGCTTTCACTAATACCTTACTATTAATATAATTAATTAACTTTTTCAAAAGAAATGGTTTGTAGTAGTGATAACTAAAAAACCTCTGTGTTTTATAGTCATAGAGTTCTCAAATATACAAAACGAATCATAAGAGAATTATTGCCTATTATACAGAAATTCTTCTACTTTTTAGGACATAATATAGATTTATAAACAAAATTGCTGTATTAGTAATTATAATTGGTTTTGAAATAGGTTGTAAATAAACTCCATATAATATAAATAACAAACAGCCTAATGCATTTACAAGTCTTAACTTTATAATGGATTTCAAGAGAAAAGACATTAATACTGTGGTCATTGCAGCATACCCCAACCAATCTACAATGTCAATCCCTAAAAACATTACTATATAGTTTTATTACGCTTACGCTCTACTTCAGTAAGAAATATTTTTCTCAACCTCAAGTGGTTAGGTGTAACCTCTACATATTCGTCTTTTTGAATATATTCCAAAGCTTCTTCTAAAGAGAACTTAATTGCTGGTACAATTTTAGCTTTATCATCGGCACCTGCAGAACGTACATTACTAAGTTTTTTAGTTTTAGTAACATTTACCGTCATATCATCCCCTCTGGAATTTTCTCCAATTACCTGTCCCTCATAGATATCTTCTCCTGGATCGATAAAAAACTTACCACGTTCTTGTAACTTATCAATAGAATAAGGGATTGCCGTACCATTTTCCATAGATACTAAAGATCCATTTTGACGCTCAGGAATACCGCCCTTAACAGCTTGATACTCTTTAAAGCGATGTGCCATAATGGCTTCTCCAGCGGTAGCGGTTAATAACTGATTTCTTAAACCTATAATACCCCTAGATGGAATTACAAATTCACAAACCATTCTATCGCCTTTAGCTTCCATACTTAGCATTTCTCCTTTACGCATGGTTACCATTTCTATGGCTTTACCTGAAACGTGTTCTGGTAAATCTATAGTCATTTCCTCAACTGGTTCACATTTAACGCCATCAACTTCTTTTATAATTACTTGAGGTTGACCAATTTGCAACTCGTATCCCTCACGACGCATAGTTTCAATTAAAACCGATAAGTGCAATACACCTCTACCAAACACCATAAATTTATCGGCACTGTCTGTATCTTCTACCCGTAATGCTAAGTTCTTTTCTAACTCTTTTGTTAAACGCTCTTTTATATGTCTAGATGTAACGTATTTACCATCTTTTCCAAAGAATGGAGAGTCATTGATGGTAAACAACATACTCATTGTAGGTTCATCAATAGCAATGGTTTTCAACCCTTCAGGATTTTCAAAATCAGCAACAGTATCTCCTATTTCAAAGCCTTCTAAACCTACAATAGCACAAATATCCCCAGCTTTTACCTCATCTACTTTTTTGCGTCCTAAGCCTTCAAACGTATGTAATTCTTTTATTCTAGATTTTACAATCTTACCATCACGCTTTACTAAAGAAATATTTTGATTTACTTTTAATTCCCCACGTGTTAAACGTCCTATTGCTATTCTTCCTGTAAACGAAGAAAAATCTAAAGAGGTAATCAACATTTGTGTTGTTCCCTCTTCAATTTTCGGAGAAGGAATATGCTCAATAACCATATCTAATAAAGGCTCGATATTCTCAGTTTCATTTTGCCAATCATCACTCATCCAATTGTTCTTAGCAGAACCATACACAGTTGGAAAATCTAATTGCCATTCTTCAGCACCTAATTCAAACATTAAATCAAACACTTTCT
This sequence comes from Hyunsoonleella ulvae, assembly GCF_016827605.1. GTDB lineage: Bacteria > Bacteroidota > Bacteroidia > Flavobacteriales > Flavobacteriaceae > Jejuia > Jejuia ulvae. Next base: position 52,885 of record NZ_JAEPJQ010000010.1, read on the forward strand.
CATGCACCTCATCAGGTGTACAATTTTCTTTATCTACCTTGTTTACTACAACACAAGGTTTCAGTCCTAAATCTATAGCTTTTTGAAGTACAAAACGGGTTTGAGGCATAGGACCTTCAAAAGCATCCACCAACAACAATACACCATCTGCCATGTTTAAAACACGCTCTACTTCTCCTCCAAAATCGGCGTGCCCCGGTGTATCTATGATATTAATTTTTGTGCCTTTGTAGATAACTGAAACGTTTTTGGACGTAATAGTGATACCTCTTTCTCGTTCCAAATCATTGTTATCCAATATTAAATCGCCTGTATTTTCATTCTCACGAAATAATTGACAATGGTACATAATTTTATCAACCAATGTAGTTTTTCCATGGTCTACGTGAGCGATTATAGCAATATTCTTTATGTTTGACATAACAACTTTTGTTTTAAGCCTGCAAATGTACATGTATTTATCAGATAGTTAAAACTTTATTGCAATTAAAAGTTTGCTTAATGGTTTGTTTTAAACTCTAGCTTTGGATACAATTTCTACATAAAAATAGCTCTTAATTTAATTACCTTTGTATCTTTAACAAAACGTAAATGGCACTAAACGATATTCCAAAATTAAAACACACCAATTCTAATAACTTCTTTTTATTATGTGGCCCTTGTGCTATTGAAGGCGAGGATATGGCTTTAAGAATTTCTGAAAAAGTAATTTCAATAACAGATAAGTTAAATATCCCCTATATATTTAAAGGGAGTTTTAAAAAGGCAAACCGCAGTAGAATTGATAGTTTTACAGGCATTGGAGACGAAAAAGCTTTAAAAATTCTACAGAAGGTGTCAACTACTTTTGATGTACCTACTGTTACAGATATCCATGAGGTTTCTGATGCTGATAAGGCTGCTGAATATGTGGATGTTTTACAAATTCCTGCATTTTTGGTACGACAAACAGATTTGGTAGTAGCTGCTGCTAAAACTGGTAAGGTGGTAAATTTGAAAAAAGGACAATTTATGAGCCCAGAAGCCATGAAACATGCTGTGCTAAAAGTTAAAGATGCTGGTAACAATCAAGCTTGGATTACAGATAGAGGTACGATGTTTGGCTATCAAGATATGATTGTGGATTTTAGAGGCATCCCTACAATGCGAGCTTATGCTCCTACTGTTTTGGATGTAACACATTCTCTACAACAACCCAATCAATCTGCAGGTGTAACTGGAGGACGACCTGAAATGATAGAAACTATTGCCAGAGCTGGTGTTGTAAACAATGTAGACGGCTTATTTATTGAAACCCATTTTGACCCTGCCAATGCTAAAAGTGATGGGGCTAATATGCTGCATTTAGATAATTTAGAATCATTATTGACTAATTTGGTTTCTATTAGAAAAACTGTAAATAGCTTAAAATAATAGTATTTTAGTGAGAATTAATTACTAAAAAACTATGGAAAATAATAAAAGAGGTGGAGACGCACCGATACAATGCGAATTAGAAGCTAATAAAAATTATGCTTGGTGTACATGTGGGCATAGCGATGAGCAACCCTTTTGTAACGGATCTCATAGAGCAGCAAAAGCTACACCATCTATGGTGTTTTCTGTAGATGAAGATAAAACAGCCTATTTATGCACTTGTAAACAAACTAAAAACCCGCCATATTGTGATGGGTCTCATAATTAAACTACAGAAGTCATCTCTATAATATTTACCTATTGTAAAACGATTTCCCTTTTTGTTTTTTAGCTTCTTCTATAATAGCGATAAAAACAGTATCATCTATTTCTTCTATTGATCGATATCGTAAAGACTTTACAACTTTACGGTTCTCACTAACTAGATATGCATCGAATTTAGATAAATATGCAGAATGCCAAAATCCAATATCTACAAATTGTTTTTTATGGCTAGCGTTTAAATAACATACAGGTGTCTCCCCCATATAATAACAGGGAATACGCCATTTGTACTTTAGCTCAACATTAGGAATCGTATGTTCAATTATAACTTGTACATGCATTAAAATAGACCGATATGGTTCTGGTTGGTTAAGGATATATTCTTCAGCTGGATGCATTAGTAAATTTTAGTAACTATAAAATTAATAAAAATTTATGTGTCGATTTTCAATTTATTTTATTTACTTTGTATTTCAAAGTACTTTTATATGGAATCAAAAGATTATCTAAAAGACATTAGTGAGATTAAAAATATGATGCATAAATCCTCTCGATTTATTTCATTGAGTGGTTTATCTGGAATTCTTGCTGGCATTTATGCTTTAATTGGTGCTGCTATAGCTTATTGGTTGGTTACAACTTATAGTAATGGCTATTTAATTCTTGACGGATGGGTTTACCAGTCCTGTCTTTTTACTTTAGCCATAGTGGCTTTGTTAAGTATTGGCACAGGTATTCTCCTAACAACTAGAAAGGCAAAAAAAGATGGTGCTAGTATTTGGGACAGTACTTCACGTCGTTTAGTTTTTAATTTTTTAATTCCTTTGGTTGCTGGAGGTTTTTATATTTTAATCATATTAAGTCAAGGTAAATACGGACAATCTGGAGGTTTAATGCTAATTTTTTATGGTCTGGCTTTAATAAATGCTTCAAAATATAGTATCGGTGAGATTCAATATTTAGGGTATATTCAAATTATTTTAGGCCTAATTGGTGCTTGGAAACCTGGTTATGGATTCTGGCTATGGGTAATAGGTTTTGGCTTTATGCATATTATCTATGGCACTTGGATGCATTTTAAGTATGACTTAAAATAGTAAACAGTTTATAGTCACAGTATATTCAGTAACTTTAATCTAGAAACCTTGAATTAATAGAGTGAGCATCATTAACAACATAAATAAACTATTCGACCACCGTATAAGATTGGGCATAATGTCTATTCTTATGGTTAACGAGTATGCTGATTTTAATATGTTGAAAGAACTTTTAGGTGCTACGGATGGTAATTTAGCAAGTCATACCAAAGCTTTAGAAAAAGCAGAATATATAAAAGTAGAAAAGCAATTTATCGGTAGAAAACCCAATACCCGCTACTCTACAACCAAGCTAGGAAGAGCTGCATTTAAAAAACATATTGATGCCCTTGAAGCTATTATAAATCAACAGAAATAAATTTTTTTATAAATATACTTTGAAATTCAAAGTACTTTAAATTAAATAAAATGAAACAAATTCCTCTTATTATAGGTGCACTATTATTCAGCACCCTATTTCACAAACAAGGCGTTGGATTAAACCTTTTAATCTTTAGTGTTATTACAATAATAATTCTAATACTCAATAACACTAAGGCTTTTAAACAAAAACACACTATTGCTTATTCCATATTTTATTTCATAACAGCAGTATCAATTTTTTTGTATAACAATACTTTATCAATTGTTACTAATACTTTAGCTTTCGTTACGTTAGTTGGACAAGTTTCAGAACAAAACACTTCTATTTACGTGAATTGGCTCAATGGTTTATATTCATTTATTGCAGGCTTTTTTCATAGAAATTTCAATGTAAACGAATCAATACAAACAGTTGAACCAAAAAAAGAGATCGACTATTTACATCTAACCAAAATTGTTGGTATTCCTTTAGCTATACTTATAATTTTTATTGCCCTTTACAAAAATGGAAATCCCGTATTCAATAATTTAATTAATAGTATTGACTTTTCTGTTATCAACTTTCAATGGGTTTTAGTTGCCTTGTGTGGTTATTATTTGTTCTACAATATTTCGAAACCAGTAGTTATAAATTCTGCTACATCAAAAGATATTCAACTTGGAAACTCTCTTAATCATAAAAGTAGCTTAGATACTGAACCTTTGAAAAAAGAGTACCAATTCGGATTCATTGTAATTTCTGCATTAAATGCACTTATCATTATTTTTTTAATTACCGATATTTCCTTTTTGTTATCCTTTGAAGACTTAAGAGCATCCGTATTCTCAAATCAAGTACACAATGGTATAAATGCCTTAATAGCATCTATAATAATCGCCATCATCATCATACTCTATTTCTTTAGAGGAGACCTTAATTTCTACAAAAAAAATAGAAACTTGAAACTGGTTGCATATACTTGGATTGTTTTAAATGCCATACTAGTGGTTAATATTATTATTAAGGATGTACAATATATTTATTACTTCGGTTTAACCTATAAACGTATAGGCGTTTTAGTCTATCTATTACTTACTGTAATTGGGTTAACTACAACTTTTATTAAAGTAAGAAATCTTAAAAATTTTTGGTATTTACTTAGAACCAATACGGTAACAGCATTTATCATTTTAGTGATATCATGTACATTAAATTGGGATAGTTACATCACTGTCTATAATTTGAATTATGCTAAATCCATGGATTTTAATTACCTCATTGAATTATCCGATAATAACACATTTATATTAAAAGATTATTCAGATGAAAATAATTTAGATATGGAAAAAGCACTCGCAATAGAAAAAAAATTCAAATTATATCAAAACAAATTGAATGACAATTCATGGCAAGAATCTCAATTTGATAATTATAGAATAAAATAACCATGGATACACCTCTAACATTATTGAAATCAACTGGAATGTCTTTTTTAATATTTTGGGGAATAATCCTCACAGAAGAGAGAATGCCTATTGATACAGCACCATATATATTTTTATCCATAATTCCCATTTTTTTATGTTGTATGACAACTATATGCTTAACAGTTGCCCCCTTCTTCTGGTCGAAAAAAAAGAATAGCTCTTTACAGGAGGTTTATAATACATACTTCCCTTTTTATACTATTGTTCTTTTTACAATGTGTACTTATGGTTTGATAGCGTCTAGTTTTGAAATTCACATCTTAGCTTTTATAGCCTCAGCATTTTTCACATTACTAAGATCATGGAGTTGGCTTGCACAACCCTCAAAAACAAAATAAAATGAAACACATAAAAAAAACCATTAAAATAGGCTCTATTGGCTTAGTTATAATTCTACTTATAGATCTTACTATAACACATAAAGCAAAACCTTTTGTTTTTGATACTATAGATGATTTAAGCGCGAACAAAGTAGGACTTGTTCTTGGTGCTGGAAAACACTCTAAAAATGGACATATAAACCTTTATTATAAATACCGACTTGAAGCCACAATACAACTTTACAAGGCTGGTAAAATCGAATTTATATTAGTAAGTGGAGATAACGGAAGAAAAGATTATGATGAACCCACAGATTTTAAAGAAGACCTTATCCAACGTGGTATCCCAGCAAATAAAATTTATTTAGACTACGCTGGGTTCCGAACCTTAGACTCTATAGTAAGAGCAAAGAAAGTTTTCGGACTTTCACAATTCACAATTATTTCGCAAAAGTTTCATAATGAACGTGCCCTGTTTCTTGCTAAACATCATGATTTAAACACTATTGCTTTTAATGCAAAAGACATAAAAGGTAAATATGGTATCAAAACAAAACTTAGAGAGTCCCTGGCACGAACAAAAGCTGTATTTGATGTTCTATTCAATATAAAACCTAAGTATTTAGGTAAAACAATAGAAATTGTATGAGAATTAACAAAATACACCTAATACTAACGATTTTGCTATTTCTTACAGAAGTGCTAATCGCCATATTCCTAAAAACTGGATTCATCCGTCACACGTTTGGCGACTTTCTAGTAGTTATTTTAATTTATTGCTTCTTTAAAAGTTTCTTTAAAATAGATTCTAAAATTCTAGCAATAGCTGTATTACTTTTTGCCCTTTGTATCGAGTTGCTCCAACTCATCAATATACTTAGCCTACTGGATATGGCAGACAACTATAGCGCAAAATTACTCTTAGGAAGTACGTTTCAATTTACCGACTTGGTTGCTTATGCCTTAGGTATAATAACAATCTTGCTAGTTGATTTAAAATTCATATCAAATGGATAATATAAGACACCTCCTATTTAAACGATTTAAAATTATAGCAATACTAACGGTTTCAATGCTATTTAGCATCATTATTTTAATGATTAGAATAAAACTCACACACTCTTTCTTTTACCTGTTTTTGGTTTGGAATTTATTTTTAGCAGTCATTCCTTATGCTATAACCACATATTTAGTCAGCCTCCCCAAACTTAATAAATTGTGGTTAGGGTTTTGGTTTGGGGTTTGGCTGCTTTTTTTACCCAATGCGCCTTATATCATAACAGACTTATTGCATTTAAAAATAAGTAACACAACTTTCCTTTGGTTAGATATTTTAGTAGTTCTATCATTTGCTTGCACAGGCTTACTGCTGTTTTTTCTATCGTTTTATACCATGAAAGAATTACTATTAAAACGTTTTAGTTTAAAGAAAATGAATTACCTAATTTTTATATTATGCTTCTTAAACGGTTTTGGTGTATACCTTGGGAGGTTTTTACGCTACAACTCTTGGGAAATTTTAAGTAATCCAAAGTTTTTGTTTGAAGATGTTTACGCAATAGTAACTCAACCTTTTAGACATCCAGAAGCTTGGCTATTTACGTTCTTGTTTGGTTTATTTTTACGTTTTGGCTACTGGATATTTGAATCATTTTACGTCAATTCTAAGTTACATCAATCATGAAAGTAAAACTAATTTTACCAGCCCTTGCAGAAGCCGAAAGTCCTTTTTGGAGACCGATTAAATATTCGCTCTTCCCTCCCTTGGGGCTAGCCACGTTAGCTGCTTTTTTAGCTCCAGATGATGATATTGATTTGCAGGACCAGCATGTTGAAAAACTAAATCTTGACGACCAACCAGATTTAGTCATCATACAGGTTTACATTACAAATGCTTACAGATCTTATCAAATAGCAGATCTATACAGAGCAAAAGGTTGTTATGTAATCTTAGGTGGGTTACATGTTACTTCATTACCAAAAGAAGCTTCAAAACATGCCGACTCTATATTTTTAGGACCAGGAGAAGAAACGTTTCCTCAATTCTTGAAAGATTTCAAAAATAAAGTACCTAAAAAAGTTTATAGTTCCTCAATAAGGACATTAACCAAGTTACCCCCAATTAGAAGAGACTTAATAAAACGTCATAAATATTTGGTACCAAATTCTATCGTTGTAACTCGGGGTTGTCCCCATCACTGTAGTTTTTGTTATAAAGATGCTTTCTTCCAAGGCGGAAAATCTTTTTACACGCAATTAGTAGATGATGCATTGTCTGAAATTGATAGGCTACCAGGGAAACACTTGTACTTTCTAGATGACCATTTACTAGGAAATGCAAAATTTGCAAGTGAATTATTTGAGGGAATGAAAGGCATGAATCGTGTATTCCAAGGTGCTTCTACTGTTGATGCCATATTAAGAGGAAGTTTAATAGAGAAAGCAGCAGAAGCAGGTTTACGCAGTGTATTTGTTGGTTTTGAAACATTTTCTCCACAAAATCTAAAACAAAGTAATAAAAAACAAAATTTAAAAAAGGATTATGAAGCCGCAGTTAAGCGTTTACATTCTTTAGGTATTATGATTAATGGTAGCTTTGTTTTTGGTTTAGATGAGGATGATAAAGATGTCTTTAAACGCACTGTAGATTGGGGGATACAAAACGCCATTACCACATCAACATATCATGTTTTAACACCCTATCCTGGAACAAAACTGTTTAAGGATATGGAAGACCAAAATAGAATTATTACTAAAAACTGGGATCTGTACGATACACGACACGTAGTTTACAAAACCACCAACCTATCTGCTAAAGAATTAAAACAAGGGTACAATTGGGCATATAAAGAATTCTATAAATGGTCTAATATTTTTGAAGCTAGTTTTAATCATGAGTCACATAAACATAAATTAAAACATCTTTTATATTCTGGTGGTTGGAAAAAATTTGAACCGCTGTGGAATTTTTTAATCAAAACAAAAAACTTGAATAATATGCTTCCTCTGCTCGAATCAATTTTAAGTAAAGTTAATTACAAACCTAATCTAATTGAAATTAATAGTAAAAGCCCTTTAAAAACACAGATGTAATTAAACCTTACATCGAATAGTAATTCATTTTAATACTACAGATAAAGAAAACTCCTATATTCACGGTTGAATTCACAAAAACCAAGTTATGGCAGAAGTTCTTTACCCTAAGAGTCCCACAGATGTCCCTAAAAATATCACATCATTACCTTCGTCTTATCAGCTAAGAGCTTTTTTAGCTGTTTTAGCTATACTTTTATTTTTCATTTTATACGCAGCTCTGGTTACAGCATTAGGGTATTTGGTATACTATGCCATCATATATGATATGGGACGTATAAACAAACTTACAATCCTAATGAAAATTGGTGCAATTGCAGGGTCTGTAATGCTCTTTGTTTTTACGTTGAAGTTTATCTTTAAATTAAAAAACAACAAACCTAATAATCGAATTAAACTTAAGAAACAAGACTACCCAAAACTATGGGAATTTGTAAACAAAATTTGCAAAGAAACTGGAGCACCAAAACCTAAAAATATTTATGTAGACCCTGATGTAAATGCATATGTTGCTTACTCTAATATGTGGCTTAGTTTATTTTTACCTGTAAGAAAGGAACTTACCATTGGTATGGGACTTGTGGATTGTTTAAATTTTTCTGAATTTAAGGCTGTGGTGGCACATGAGTTTGGTCATTTTGCGCAACGTAGTATGAAAATTGGCAGCTACATAATTTCTGCCAATACAATAATTCATGATATGATTTTCTCTAGAGACAAATGGGATGACTTACTAGACCAATGGAGAGCATCAGATATTAGATTATCGGCAGCAGCATGGGGTATTACCCCTATTATTTGGATAATTCGCCAAATTCTTAATTTATTCTATCAGTTTTTAAATATTATGTATTCATCTCTCTCAAGGGAGATGGAATTTAATGCTGATAAAGTAGCCATAAGCACTTCTGGTAGCGACTCAATTATTTCTGCCCTTTGGAAATTAGAGAGCGGTTACACACATTGGAATAACACCATGAATCATGCTTATTTGGCTTCGCAGAAAAAATTATATACTGAAAACTTATACAACCATAATGCTCTGGCAATTGAAAAAAATCTGCCTCAGCAAGAAACACTACTTAATAATTTACCAACAGATTCCAGAGGTGGGAAAACTTTTTTTTCAAGTTCAGAACATTCTAAAGTAAGCATGTATGCTAGCCATCCTCCTAACGATAAGCGACAAGACAATGCCAAAACGCCTTTTATAAAGTGCGAGATAGACGAAAGATCACCGTGGCTATTATTTGACAAACAAGAACATCTACAAAAGGAAATGACAAAGTTAGTATATGATGTCTATTTTAATAAAAAAGATATGGTATTTTCTGAAGCTGACACTTTTGAAACCTTTGTGGCAACAGAAAACCAAGGTAAAACACTTCTTGAAGATTACGACAACACCTTCGAAAACAGATATTTACAAATCCCTGAAGAACAAGAACTAAAAGAAGAATCAATTTTAATTGAAACTTCTACAACGTATTTAAAACAATTAAAAACAAAACTAAAAGACTTAATGCAACCTGTTAGAGATATTGAAGCACTAATGACTAAAGCAAGTAATATTTCTCAAGGTACCACGAAGGAAACTTCATTTTCTTTTCACAACAAAACCTTTAAAAAGAAAAATTTACAAGAAGGTTATAACTTACTTATTACAGAACGTGAAAAATTATTTAACGAGAGTTTTAAGGACTGGGATTCATCATTTTGTGCTCTTCACTATGCTTTAGCTAAAAAAGCGTCCAAGACTGATACGCTTATTAATTTGTATAAGCAGCATACCCTATTATCTAACATCTACAGAAATTGCGTTCAAACCAAGAGTACTATATACTCTGAATTAAACAGATTGCAAAATAACGAAGAAGTAACACATGCCGTTATTAACAGTTTTAAACATAGAATTAACGACTTATTTGATAATTTGAATGAGGATTTAGCTAAACTAGACCATATCAATTTTGTTAAACTCCCAAACATTGATACCGTAGATGAGCTAAAAGAAGTTATTGTAGCTGGTGGCAGTTTTGAAAAAGGTAGTGGTAACATCTTTGAGAATGGCGCTTTTAATAAAATGATGACTGATCTTGAAAATGCCACAGTACACTGTCAACGCATAGATCAAAAAAGTGTTGGGGTAATTTTAGCGTTTCACAATGAATTACAAGATAATTTAGATTGATACTGAACACTACTCTACACCATCCACATAATCCTGTAAACTACTAAAACGGTTAGTCAATTTACCTTTTTCAGTGATTTTTGCGCGGTCAAGTATACCGTCTTTATCGTTATTAAAAAACGCCGGAATTACATGTTCTAAAAACATCTCGCCAAAACCCTCACTAGCATCTTGGGGAAGCTCGCATGGCAAATTATCCACTGCCATCACTGTAATTGCTCTGTCATCCTTAAAATCTATTTCTTTTTCGGTTGCTGGGTCGTATCCATAAATAGGGTCTGCAATGGTTGAAGCCCTTAGTGTTGTTGCTACAGGCCCATCAACATCGCAACTTATATCTGCTACTACTTTTATATCAAAATCTGGAGATTTCACATCTTCTCTTGTATAAAGATAAGGTGCACCATCGCCGTAAAAATGACCTGCAATGTAATAATCTGTTACTTTTGCAAAACGCATGAAGTTGGATTCGTACGTTTCGGGATGATTGAAAAAATCAAAAACATCGGTTACTTCTGCGCCATCCAATCTTTTATTGTAATCTAAGACATCTATTTTACAATATACTGGTTCGTTAAAATTATTACCTAAATAGTCTTCAACTGAAACTGACCTTATACGCATAGCGTCCAACATTTCTTGTGCACCGTTTGACACCTTTCCACTTCCCGTTAGCAGTATTTTCATGTTTGGCAGTTCAATTCTCTTTAATTCTTCAATTAATGCAGCTTGATTTGGCAACGGACCTGCTTTTGGCAAATTCCAAGCATCATACTTTAAACCCCAAGCTCTAAATCCGTTGTAGGCTCCAACAATTCCTGCGTATCTTCCAAACCCTATGAGGCGAAATCCTTTGTCGTTTACAATGGTTTCATGATCATATAATTCGATATTTTTTTCTAAAATAGCCTGCAACAACTTTCTGTTATAAGGCTGTTTTTTTATGGTATGCGAAAAGAAAAAGTATTTTTTGTTGGGTATCAAAGCCTCAATTGGCACTTCTTTTACGCCTATCATTACATCGCAGTCCGTCACATCTTCGGTTACCTCAAAACCTTTATTAGCATAAGTTTCATCTGGAAATACACGAATATCTGATGACTCTACTATAAATTCTGCTTTTGGAAACTTTGCTTTGGCTTCAATCAATTTAGCGGGTGAAAATACAACCCGACGGTCTGGTGGATTTTTACGTTCTTTTATGATGGCAAACTTCATTCGAGTATGTTTATTTGTTTAATCGTTGATTCGTTTAACTGCTTACTGTCACTGTGCACTGCCAATTGAACCTTTGGAATAATTTTTTCTCTAAATTAGTTGGATTTAGGATGATTAGCAAAGATTTAGGTAAATTTACCCTTAGCGTTAGGGATAGAAGCGGCATCCTTTGCGTGAAGTTAGTTATGATAAATATTTAAATCAATAACTTGTTTGTCTTGAATTGATGAGATCCCGAAACAAGTTCGGGACTGCTTCGCAGAAAGATATAGCGGATAGCCCGACCCCTTGTGGGTAACGCCATAAATTAATTATTAGATCGACCGATTTTTACGTTTAATGTAATGATTCGCATATTGCACCGTAATTTTGAAATACCCAAAAGTCCATACCAAATTACAAGTTAAGTTTTAGATTGTAGTTTCTATTCAAATTCAAAGAAAACAAATAATATAAGGTAATTATTATTACAAAACTCATACATCTTAATGGCATAACACGAGGATTCTTCTAATCTTCTAAGCCCTACTTTATCCAACTATTGAAACTGGTTCGCCTAAGACAATCCCACCGCATCAAATGCTAAAATTAATAGCACAAAATCAAAACATTAGATAAAAATCTAGCACTTCTTTAAGGCAAAAGACCTCACACAATAACATACAGTAAATTAACCTATTAAATAAAGATATTTCATACAAAAAATGATTAATAGCGCACAGGATAGTACAGTATGGTTTTTTGGATAATATCGTAACATCTAAATTTTTATGCTATTTAACGATATATTTTTATAGTGACTATTTAATTAAAAATATTTATGACGAATTGCTTTTAGTATCTCCCCCTCTCTATCCATAATTTATTATTATTTATATCAACCCTAATAAATAGTAGTAGCACTTTAGCTTCTTTGTTTAAAAACTAACATAACTAAATTAGAAACTAATGAAAAGAATTACTTCAAAAATCACAGGGTTTTTATTACTAACATTTTTCGCGCTCCAAATACAAGCGCAAATTATTGAAGGAACCACTTACAATTTAAAAAATGTTGCAACTGGTGAGTACCTAAAAGGTTTATCAACCAGCACATACGAATCTGGTCCTTTAGGTGCAGGCGGCGCAGATTTTAATTTTAATTTTGTTGCTGCTGGTACTGGAAATGCATTTTGGAATATTGATAGTGAAAACAGAGGTTCTATGCGAGGTGTAGGAGGAACCAGAACAACAGTCCATACAACAAAAGCGCCTCCTACAAATGATAATGATAAAATTTGGACAGCGGTAAATGTTGAAAATAACATTTATCAGTTTTACTTAGGAACTAATGATAATTTCTATCTCCAATGGGACACAGTTTCTGGTGCTTTGGTTCTTTCTAGTGATGGAACCGACCAAAGTACGCAATGGGTACTCGAGGAACAAGTAGAACTAGCCCCCTACAATGGTGTGGCATACAATGGCGTAATACCGCAACTTGGAGCTACTCCTAATGTACCTGTAGTTATTGAGCTTGAAAATTATGACGCGCTAAGCTCCGACCCTTCTGGAGACGGTGCAAACTT
>NZ_JAEPJQ010000011.1 GCF_016827605.1 Hyunsoonleella ulvae
ATCACAAAACAACGTGGGTGGACTAAATAGTTAGTATCACATATTTATAGCAAGTGGCCAGGTTATTATAACTTATAATCATACAGATGCTGGTGACGATCAAGAATCGATCACAAATAGGATGCGGAGCAAGTTATATAAAGGTATTGAAGTATTGATAATCCTATCGGAATTATCAACAATTCAACACCCCAAAATCATAAATATGAGCTAATTAAAATAATAAATATTAACTTTGGAGAACTGGGCTAGTGCTTTTCATAGGAGCCATTGTTGTGCATAGTACTTTTTATATTCAGATAATATTCTATTAAATTCAGTTCCACCTCTAAATCGTGCTCTTCTAATAATTGCTGGTACTCTAATGTCAAATCCTAGTGGCTTGTAAGTCAGATTTATCAACTCCAACATTGTGTCAAAAAAATGAGTTATTTCGTCAATATGAGTTGAAGTTCCAAAATCAGCATTTCCAATAGTGTGGTCAAAATCGAAATGAGCTAATTTTTTTCTTCGATATTTTATTACTGGTAGAAATTTGGTTTTTAATTCCTCCGTTTTTTTGAGTACATCTTTCCATTCAGATTTCTCATTCTTTTTTAAGAGGTCGGATAAAGTAAATAGAGTTAAATTCTTATGTTGACCTTGAGTATGTGGGTCTAAAAGTCTAGCTATTGTCAGAAAAAAATAATTCCAGTAGAATTCAATAAGTGTATCACAAAAATCAGGTAGTAATTCTTCTTTTAATTTCTCGGATTCTTCATTATCAGGAAAAGTAGCTTCAAATTCAATCAATTTATGTTTTCCGTGAAACCAAACATCAAAAAGCTTGTCAATTATTTCCTTATTATTATTCATTCGATTGAGTCAGGTATTATGCACAACGGCTCTGTATAAATTTTGTTGCGTGTTTTCAAGCTAAAAGTAAGCAAATTATTACTGATTAGAAAGTTCGCGAGAACTTTCGCAAGTGAGCAATTAGCTAGCAATAAAATTTATACTTTGTTACCCAACGTTATTTACTCATTATCTTTTAAAGAATCCCAATAATCAGCATCAAGTTTTTTGATTTCTATGGTTTGTTCAATTTGCATTCCTAAACCAAAATCGTAAATATATTCTGCTAATTGTTTTCCGTCAATCAAAACTAAGGTTGTTGAGCCATTTAAATTGTTCGCATATTCTATTGCTCCTTTTGTATAATATGAAGTTGTTATAAAAACTCCTTTATTAGATTGTGCAACAGCTAGCGCTCCAACAAATTTTTGAATTTCTTCTCTTCCAATTGAAATGTCTGTTTTATATCTTTTTGCTTGTATATGTATTCTCCCAAGTCCTAAAACATCTTCCTTAATTATTCCATCTATTCCCCCATCGTTTGAAGCTTTAGTTACTAAGCCAGAATTTTGAATTTCTCCACCATAACCCATTCTTTGTAAAAGACTAACAACTAATTTTTCAAAAGCGATTGGTGTTTTAGTTAAAATTGTACTTATTATATCTGTATAAACTGATTTCTTAATATTTGAGAAAGAACTGTAAAGTTTTTCTTGAGGTGTTAATTCAGAAGAAATATCGTCAAAATCAATTTGTTCTTCAGATTTCTTTTTTTGCTTTTTAGGTTCTCGTTTTTCAATTTCTTTATTTATAAACTTATCAATTTGTTCAGGCTTTTCAATTAATTCGATTCCTTTTAAATTAATTTCATAAGTTCCTCTTTTTGGTTTATCAACAAGTCCACCCATATTTAAATAACTCAAAGCCCAAGAAACTCTGTCATAAAATATTGGTCCGTTTCCAGATTTATACATTTGGTTCAAATCTTCATCTGATAAATTAAAATGTTCTCCAAGTGGCTGAATAAATTCTGCAAGTTTAATTTTACCTTTTTCTTTTAATAATTTTAAGGCTGGTAATCTTATTTCATCATGTTTTGGTAATGACATTGGCGGTTTTTGTTAATGTTGGGTAACACATATATATGTGCAATTGATTGCAATGTAAAAAATATTGTTGAATTTACCTACTATATAATGTTTTCAGTGTCTTAAAGGAAATAGTGAGTTGTGTATTTTGTATATCAAAAAAACATATATCTTAAAAATGATATACAAAATGCACAACTAATAAAGCTTATTTGTTTAGCTTTTGTATGGCAGGATGTTTTATAAAGCAAACAATAGTATAGAACATAGCACGTATTACTAAATAACCAAAATAGCTTGGTTAAAAAAAGGTTGATAAAACACTTGTCTTATCCTTGTTTAAAACTGTAAATCTTTAAAATATTCCTTTACTTTGCAGCATAATACAATATTATGAGCCAAGAAGTATCAAAACGATATGCGCAACGTGGGGTATCCGCTTCTAAAGAAGATGTACACAATGCTATAAAAAACATCAACAAAGGGTTGTTTCCTAAAGCATTCTGTAAAATAGTCCCAGATTATTTAACTAATGATGACGATTATTGTTTAATCATGCATGCAGATGGGGCAGGAACAAAATCGTCCCTAGCTTATATGTATTGGAAGGAAACTGGAGATGTTTCCGTTTGGAAGGGCATTGCCCAAGATGCGTTAATTATGAATGTAGACGATTTGTTGTGTGTTGGTGCAACAGATAATATAATGCTATCTTCTACCATAGGAAGAAATAAAAACTTAATACCGGGAGAAGTCATTTCTGCCATCATAAATGGTACAGAAGCATTAATAGAAGATTTAAAAACCTTTGGTATTACCATACATTCTACAGGAGGGGAAACTGCCGATGTTGGCGATTTGGTGCGCACCATTATTGTAGATTCTACAGTAACTGCGAGAATGAAACGTAGCGATGTTATAGATAATGCCAATATTAAGGCAGGCGATGTTATTGTGGGCTTGGAATCTTTTGGGCAAGCATCATACGAAACAGCTTATAATGGTGGTATGGGCAGTAATGGTCTAACCTCGGCTAGGCATGATGTGTTTCATAAGTATTTAGCCGAAAAATACCCAGAAAGTTTTGACGCAGCGGTTCCAGAAGATTTGGTGTATTCTGGAGGTGTAAAATTAACCGATGCTGTAGAAAATGCACCCATAGATGCAGGTAAACTAGTGTTGTCTCCAACACGTACATATGCACCAATTATCAAGGCTATTTTATCAAAATATAAAAGTGATGAAGTTCATGGTATGGTACATTGCTCAGGAGGTGCGCAAACCAAAATTCTTCATTTTGTTGAAAATTTACATATTGTTAAAGATAACATGTTTCCTGTGCCGCCCTTGTTTAAATTAATTCAAGAGCAATCCAAAACCGAGTGGAAGGAAATGTACCAAGTATTTAATTGTGGACACAGGATGGAGCTTTACGTGTCCCCAGAGATAGCGAAAGATATTATAGAAATCTCTAAATCTTTTAATGTAAATGCGCAAATAGTAGGTAGAGTAGAAGCTTCAGAAAAAAAGAAACTCACAATAAAAAGTGAGTATGGGGAGTTTATATATTCATAAAAACATTTCAAATTTATGTTATGGAATGATTTTTGATAAGAAGCTTTCTAATCAAACCTAGCAACCATGAGAAAATTAATAACAGCCCTCACTGTTTTTTTTATTCAGTTATCTTTTTCCCAACCCGATTCACTTTACTTAAAAGAGAAAAAGGTGTATGATGGTCCGCAATGGAAACAAACACAAAGAGCAAGTATAGACTTAAGTCAGGTGAGTTTTACCAATTGGAATGCTGGTGGAACTAACTCTATTTCAGCTTTATTAGGATATCAATATACAGCTAATTACAAAGACAAGTTTTTCTTTTGGAATAATGGGGTGCGTGTTGGTTACGGTGTAAATAAGCAAGATGATAGAGAATTGCGTAAAACTGATGATATTTTCGAAATTACTTCAAACTTAGGGTATCAACCTACGCCAAACGCTAAGTGGTTTTATTCTGCACGCTTTAATTTTAAAACACAATTAACCAACGGATTTAGATACCCTGATACAGACAATCCTATTTCTAGGTTAATGGCACCCGGATATTTATTTTTTGGAGGTGGTATGGAGTATGGAAAGAATATAGAGGAATTATCGTTTTATGCCTCTCCTTTAACGCTTAAGGCAACATTTGTGTTAGACCAAGATTTGGCAAATGCAGGATCTTTTGGTGTTGATGCGGCAGTTTTTGATGCAAATGGTAATTTAATTAGAGAAGGACGTAATGTTAGGCAAGAAGTGGGTATTTTAATGACTAATAGCTATGCTTTAGAACTTGCTAAAAATATTAAAGCCACAAATCTATTAAGTGTTTATACAGATTACATCAATAATTTTGGTAATGTAGATGTAGACTGGAGAGTGAATTTTGACTTCAAAGTAAATAGTTTTGTAAGAGCTACCCTAGAATCGCATTTAAGGTATGATGACGATGTTAAAACTCAAGAACCATCAGCTACAGTGGACGGCGAATTTGATGAAGCAGGAGCAAGGGTGCAATGGAAACAGTTTTTGGGTATTGGATTTGCGGTTGATTTCTAGAATCTCCAAGCTATAAAGTTTTTAAAATTTGTTAACTTTTTTGTGTTGATAAATATTTAAATAACTGAATTTCAATTATTTTTAGTTTTTTTAGTGTGAACTTTATGATTTTTATCATGTTAAAAATAAAATAAATTTTGTTGTTTTACGGTTTCTAAACTAATCCATCAATTTTTTAAAAATCGTAGCACCACAATGAAAGTAAAAACTACCCCTAATCCAAAATCTTACACCCAAGATGAAGCATTTGAAGCTTCTTTAGAATACTTTAAAAACGACGATTTAGCGGCACGTGTCTGGATAAATAAATATGCGCTAAAAGACTCTGACGGCAACCTGTTTGAATTATCGCCTGAGGATATGCATAAACGCATAGCTAAAGAAATTGCTAGGGTAGAAAAACAATACCCTAATGCTTTAACAGAAACCCAAGTATACGATTTAATTAAAGATTTTAAATACATCGTACCACAAGGTAGCCCGATGGCTGGTATTGGTAATCCGTACCAAATCGCATCACTCTCAAACTGTTTTGTGATTGGTAATGATGGTATGTCTGATTCCTATGGAGGTATCATGAAGATAGACCAAGAGCAGGTACAACTTATGAAACGTCGTGGTGGTGTAGGTCACGATTTATCACACATACGACCAAAAGGGTCAGAAGTTAAAAATTCTGCATTAACCTCTACTGGCATAGTGCCCTTTATGGAGCGTTACTCAAACTCTACCCGGGAAGTAGCACAAGATGGACGCAGAGGCGCATTAATGCTATCCATTTCTATAAATCATCCAGATGCAGAAGATTTTATTGATGCTAAGTTAGAAGCGGGTAAGGTAACCGGAGCAAACGTCTCAGTAAGAATTGATGATGATTTTATGAAGGCTGTAAAAACAGGTACGCCCTACGTTCAAAAATATCCGGTATTTAGTAAAAGTCCTAAAATGTCAAAAACGATTGAAGCCAATGGACTTTGGAAAAAGATAGTGCATAATGCATGGAAATCAGCAGAGCCAGGTATTTTATTCTGGGATACCATAGCAAATGAATCTGTCCCAGATTGTTATGCAGATTTGGGTTACAAAACCGTATCTACCAACCCCTGTGGAGAAATCCCGCTTTGCCCTTATGATTCTTGTAGATTGTTGGCAATAAATTTATTTTCTTATGTTGAACAACCATTTACGGAACACGCTAAGTTTAATTTCGATTTATTTAAAGCGCACGTGGCCTATGCACAGCGTATCATGGATGATATTATCGACTTAGAATTGGAGAAAATTGATGTGATTTTAAAGAAAATTGAAGAAGATCCTGAAAACGATGAGGTAAAAGCAGTAGAGCGTAATTTATGGTTAAACATTAGGAAAAAAGCACATGAAGGGAGAAGAACTGGTATAGGTATTACAGCAGAAGGAGACATGCTTGCAGCATTAGGGTTAAGATACGGTAGTGAGGCTGGCAATGCATTTTCGGTAGAACTACATAAAACCATAGCCATAGAAGCTTACAGGAGTTCGGTGCACCTAGCAAAAGAACGAGGTGCATTTTCAATTTACGATTCAGATAGAGAAAAAAACAATCCTTTTGTACAGCGTTTAAAAGCGGAAGATAGTCAATTGTACTATGAAATGATGGAACATGGTAGACGTAATATTGCATTATTAACCATTGCACCCACAGGAACTACAAGTTTAATGACACAAACTACATCAGGTATAGAACCTGTGTTTTTACCAGTGTATAAAAGAAGACGAAAAGTAAATCCTAATGACAAAGATGTACGTGTAGATTTTGTTGATGAAGTTGGCGATTCTTGGGAAGAATACGTAGTATTTCATCATAAATTTAAATTATGGATGGAAGTAAATGGTATTGATGCCACTAAAAACTTTACCCAAACGGAATTGGATGATTTAATAAAACAATCACCCTACTATGGAGCTACCTCCAATGATGTAGATTGGTTAAGTAAAGTGAGTATGCAAGGTGCCATACAAAAATGGGTGGACCACTCCATTAGTGTAACTATTAATCTGCCAAACGATGTAAGTGAAGATTTAGTGGGTAATTTATACGTAAAAGCATGGGAAGTAGGTTGTAAAGGGGTTACAGTGTATCGTGACGGTTCCCGTTCTGGCGTTTTAATTTCTAATGATGAAAAGAAAGAGGATGATGCGCAAAATACATTAACGGAATTTCCTAATAAGCGTCCCCAAATTCTAGAAGCAGATGTGGTACGTTTTCAAAATAACAAAGAAAAGTGGATTGCCTTTATTGGTTTGGTAGATGAAAAACCTTATGAAATTTTTACAGGTTTAGCAGATGATGAAGATGGTATTTTGCTACCGCGTTGGGTAAACAGAGGGTTGATTATTAAGAATAAAAATGAGGATGGTACTAAGCGCTACGATTTTCAATATAAGAATACAAGAGGCTATAAAACCACAATCGAAGGGTTGTCGCATAAATTTAATCCAGAGTTTTGGAATTATGCTAAATTAATTTCAAGTACACTAAGACATGGTATGCCTATTGATAAAATTGTAGACTTAATTAATAGTTTACAACTAGACAGTGCTTCTATTAACTCTTGGAAAAATGGAGTAGGTAGGGCGTTAAAACGGTATATTGAAGATGGAACAAAAGTAAAGGGGCAAACCTGTAGCAATTGCAAATCTAAAAATTTAATATATCAAGAAGGCTGTTTAACATGTCAGGATTGTGGTTCTTCAAAGTGCGGATAAAATTTTTAAGCTAACTTAAAGTAAGAAAAAGAGGGCTCTAGGGCTTTCTTTTTCATTTAAGGGCATTTACATACTTATAATCCTCTAATTCAGATAAATTGCCAATCAATTTGGTACATCCATTCTTTAACAAATAAACAGTGTCAGATATATCAATAATATGCTGGTACATGTGGTCGGTAACAACAATTACTTTTTGCTGTTTTTCTTCAGATATGAGTTGCTTAATCTTTTCTACATGTAATGGTGCTATATGAGAAAAAGGCTCATCCAAAAAAACAATTGGTGATTTAAATTTCAAAATAATATAAGTTTCTAAAAGCCGGCGTTCTCCTCCAGAAAGTCTATTAAATTTTATGTTCTCGGAAAAGCGAATGCTTTCAAAATGATTTTTAAAAT
Source organism: Hyunsoonleella ulvae (assembly GCF_016827605.1). Taxonomy (GTDB): domain Bacteria; phylum Bacteroidota; class Bacteroidia; order Flavobacteriales; family Flavobacteriaceae; genus Jejuia; species Jejuia ulvae. Next base: position 7,671 of record NZ_JAEPJQ010000011.1, read on the forward strand.
CTACCCAGCTTAAATTAAAAAGCGTAAAAGCAGTTTTAATTTTCATTTGGTTAGGGGTAAAATTTAGTTGAGGTAAAAGAGTGGCGGTTTTGGTGGAATACAACGGTTTTAAAACAGGCTTGGCATCTATTTTTATAAGTTTGTATTTAGGTTTTAGGTTACCAAATGCAATATTTAGCAAACAACTCTTACCACAACCGTTACTACCTAATATACCAGTAACTTTTCCTGTTTCTCCTTTTAAGTATATACCACTTAATATGCGTTTGCCCTTGAAATATAGCTCTACACTATCCAATTCAAAAATCATATAAATGCTTTAAGAATCATTAAGAAAGGAAGGCTAAACAATGTATCCATAACAAAAAACAGCGCAAACAATTTAAAGGTAGAAATCCCTAAGTTTTTGTAAAACATTAATTTATGTTTTGCACTCGTTTCATTGATAACATACCATAAAAAGAAGATGAGAAAAATTTTTACTAGGAATAAGGCTATGATATGGAAGCCAAGAAGCATCAAAAGAAAATTTACCCCATACGACCATATAAAAAAAGGTCTATAAAACAGAAAGATTGATGAAAACTGTTGCATAGTACAACTACTAACGCATAAACTTTTAGATTATTTTTATTAGTGAAACTCTATTTTAAAAAATTGTGGAGCAATGTATTTAAAATAGATAGTTAAACTAATCCCGCTATTGAAGCGGGATACTTACCTTAATTTATCAACCTTTAAATTAAAAGTTGTTTTTAGAGTACAGAATTTACTTTTGGGTTTTAATCTTTTTTATAATTATAACAACCGTTTCAAATAAAATATAATTCATAAATTATCGTATTTTTGATGACTAATTTGAATAGAGCAGATGTTAGATAAGTTACAGATAGTAAAGCAGCGTTTTGATGAGGTAAGCGATTTAATTATCCAGCCAGATATTATATCCGATCAGAAACGTTACGTACAACTAACTAGAGAATATAAGGATTTAAAGCTTTTAATGGACAAACGTGAGGTTTACGTTGAATTGACTGATAATTTAAAAGAAGCCGAAGAGATTATAGCCGATGGAAGTGATCCTGAAATGGTTGAAATGGCAAAGATGCAATATGATGAAGCTAAAGATGGTATCCCAAAACTGGAGGAAGAGATAAAAGTATTATTAATCCCTAAGGATCCTGAAGATGCAAAAAATGCCGTTGTGGAATTACGTGCGGGAACTGGAGGGGATGAAGCTAGTATTTTTGCAGGTGATTTATTTAGAATGTATACCAAGTATTGTGAAGGTAAAGGGTGGAATGTAAGTACTGTAGATTTTAGTGAGGGTACAAATGGAGGTTTTAAAGAAATACAATTTGAAGTATCTGGAGATGATGTTTATGGCACTTTAAAATTTGAAGCTGGGGTGCATCGTGTGCAACGTGTCCCACAAACAGAAACCCAAGGGCGTGTGCATACAAGTGCAGCAACTGTAATGGTGTTTCCAGAGGCAGAGGAGTTTGATGTAGAGATAGATCCTAAAGATGTACGTATTGATTATTTCTGTTCCTCGGGTCCAGGAGGTCAGTCGGTAAATACTACCTATTCTGCTGTACGATTAACACACGAGCCAACAGGTTTGGTTGCACAATGTCAAGACCAAAAATCACAACATAAAAATAAAGAGAAAGCTTTTAAAGTGCTACGCTCTCGTTTATACGATTTAGAGTTGGCTAAGAAACAAGAAGAAGATGCTGCCAAGCGTGGAAGTATGGTGTCATCAGGAGATAGAAGTGCCAAAATTAGAACCTATAATTATCCGCAAGGCCGTGTAACCGACCATCGTATAGGGTTAACGCTTTACGATCTTCAAAATATTGTAAACGGAGACATTCAAAAAATAATTGATGAATTACAACTCGCTGAAAACACTGAAAAGTTAAAGGCTAGTGATGAAACTATATAGGTACTGGATCTTGGGTCTTAGGTCTTAGGTCTTGGGTTTTAGGTATTGGGTGTTAGGTAATAAGAACGATTTAATATAAATGAGGAATTTTAGAAACTTAGATGTTTGGAAGGATTCTATTACTCTAGTAAAAGATATTTATGTTTTAATTGACAAACTTCCTGATATTGAGAAGTTTGGTTTGAAATCTCAAATTTCCAGATGTGCTGTTTCAATACCAGCAAATATAGCTGAAGGTTCTGCTAAAGATTCTCAGAAGGATTTTGTACGATACTTGAAGGTTAGTTTAGGCTCAGCTTTTGAACTAGAAACGCATCTGGTAATTTGCAAGGAGCTTTCTTATATTTCTCACGATGAAGAAAAAGACATTATAGAAAAGGTAAATATTCTTCAGAAAAGGATAAATGCTTTAATAAAATACTCAAAAAGTCAATTTTAAACCCAAAACCTAAAACCCAAGACCAAATAGCTAATGACCCAAGACCAATTATTTGCTGAAATTAAAAAAAAACAATCCTTTCTGTGTATTGGATTGGATGTAGATTTAAATAAAATTCCGTCATATTTATTGGATACAGAAGATCCAATTTTTGAGTTTAATAAAGCTATTATTGATGCAACGCATCATTTATGTGTGGCTTATAAACCTAATACTGCATTTTATGAGGCTTATGGTTTAAAAGGTTGGAAAGCCTTAGAAAAAACCATTAATTATCTTAACACCCATTACCCTGAAATTTTTACTATTGCTGATGCTAAACGTGGCGATATTGGTAATACCAGTACGATGTATGCTAAAGCGTTTTTTGAGGATTTAGCGTTTGACTCTGTGACTGTAGCGCCTTATATGGGTAAAGATTCTGTTGAGCCCTTTTTGGCATTTAAAAATAAGCATACTATTATGTTGGCTTTAACTTCTAATAAAGGTGCTTTTGATTTTCAAACGAAAACCATTGATGATAAGGAGGTTTACAAGTACGTACTGGAAACTTCAAAAGGCTGGGCTAATTCAGAAAATCTAATGTACGTTGTTGGGGCAACGAAAGCGGAGTATTTAGCGGATATTAGACAAATTATACCTGATAGTTTTTTACTGGTGCCTGGAGTTGGTGCCCAAGGTGGAAATCTTCAAGACGTATGTAAATATGGAATGAATAATTCTGTTGGACTTTTGATTAATTCTTCCAGAGGTATTATTTATGCTTCTAATAGCGATGACTTTGCTGAAGCTGCGGCCAACAAAGCGCTTGAGCTTAAAAATGCTATGGCTTTGGAATTATCTCATTATTTCAAGAGCTAATAGTCTTCCTTGATTATTTAGATATGAACTGGTGCTGAGGCTTTACTTTAGACTGCTGACAGTACCGCGTTAGGGATTGAGGGATTTGTTGAAGCTCCCCTACAGAGGAGGGAGCGACTCCCGAAAGCCTGCCTGTATTCTAAGGTTTATCCTAATTTTTATGCTGCAAATTTAAAGGTTTCCACATAAGGTGTTTGTCTTTTTGCTACAGCAAAGATTCTGCTAACAATTTTGTTTCTAATAATATTAAG
>NZ_JAEPJQ010000012.1 GCF_016827605.1 Hyunsoonleella ulvae
CACACCATCTATGTGGCGACTAACACAAAAACTTTTTCCCTGTAACCCCCACGTAATAAGGGTCTTAAAAACGAGTTTAAAAAAAGGGCAAAAAAATATGAAAAAAGCCATTGCGCAATTAAAAATAGGTATTATGTTTGCACCCGCAAAAACGGCCAAGGCGGTTTAGCGGGAAGTTCATCCACAAGGTATGGTTTTGGGATTTATAAGGGGGATAAAAATTTATTTCAAAAAATTTCCAAAAAGTATTGTGGGTAAAAAAAAAGGGTTTTATATTTGCACCCGCTTAACGAGGAAACGAGTTGAGGAAAGAGAAAAGAAGTTCATAGACATATTGAATCGACAGCGTAAGGACCGGTTTGGAAACGGACCGGTTCGACAAAGAGAATAGACCATTTTGAGTACTAGAGATTCTGATCAGTTGTTAAGCAAACAGGTCATACAAGACCTAAAAATTTAACGATGAAGAGTTTGATCCTGGCTCAGGATGAACGCTAGCGGCAGGCCTAACACATGCAAGTCGAGGGGTAACATTGGGAGCTTGCTCCCAGATGACGACCGGCGCACGGGTGCGTAACGCGTATACAATCTGCCTTGTACTGGGGGATAGCCTTTAGAAATGAAGATTAACACCCCATAACATATAGAGTTCGCATGGGCTTTATATTAAAGGTTACGGTACAAGATGAGTATGCGTCCTATTAGCTAGATGGTGTGGTAACGGCACACCATGGCCACGATAGGTAGGGGCCCTGAGAGGGGGATCCCCCACACTGGTACTGAGACACGGACCAGACTCCTACGGGAGGCAGCAGTGAGGAATATTGGACAATGGGGGCAACCCTGATCCAGCCATGCCGCGTGCAGGAAGACTGCCCTATGGGTTGTAAACTGCTTTTATACGGGAAGAAACACCACTACGTGTAGTGGCTTGACGGTACCGTAAGAATAAGGATCGGCTAACTCCGTGCCAGCAGCCGCGGTAATACGGAGGATCCAAGCGTTATCCGGAATCATTGGGTTTAAAGGGTCCGTAGGTGGGCCGGTCAGTCAGAGGTGAAATCCTGCAGCTTAACTGTAGAACTGCCTTTGATACTGCTGGCCTTGAATCATTGTGAAGTGGTTAGAATATGTAGTGTAGCGGTGAAATGCATAGATATTACATAGAATACCAATTGCGAAGGCAGATCACTAACGATGTATTGACACTGATGGACGAAAGCGTAGGTAGCGAACGGGATTAGATACCCCGGTAGTCTACGCCGTAAACGATGGATACTAGCTGTCCGGCTTCGGCTGGGTGGCTAAGCGAAAGTGATAAGTATCCCACCTGGGGAGTACGTTCGCAAGAATGAAACTCAAAGGAATTGACGGGGGCCCGCACAAGCGGTGGAGCATGTGGTTTAATTCGATGATACGCGAGGAACCTTACCAGGGCTTAAATGTAGAGTGACAGTCTGAGAGATCGGATTTTCTTCGGACACTTTACAAGGTGCTGCATGGTTGTCGTCAGCTCGTGCCGTGAGGTGTCAGGTTAAGTCCTATAACGAGCGCAACCCCTGTTGTTAGTTGCCAGCATGTAAAGATGGGAACTCTAGCAAGACTGCCGGTGCAAACCGTGAGGAAGGTGGGGATGACGTCAAATCATCACGGCCCTTACGTCCTGGGCTACACACGTGCTACAATGGTAGGGACAGAGAGCAGCCACAACGCGAGTTGGAGCGAATCTATAAACCCTATCACAGTTCGGATCGGAGTCTGCAACTCGACTCCGTGAAGCTGGAATCGCTAGTAATCGGATATCAGCCATGATCCGGTGAATACGTTCCCGGGCCTTGTACACACCGCCCGTCAAGCCATGGAAGCTGGGAGTGCCTGAAGTCCGTCACCGCAAGGAGCGGCCTAGGGTAAAATCGGTAACTAGGGCTAAGTCGTAACAAGGTAGCCGTACCGGAAGGTGCGGCTGGAACACCTCCTTTCTAGAGAAAGACGACTGATTAAGTATCATAACTGTTACGAGGGATAGTCTGTTCTCATTGCTGTTGATTTAAAATATACTAGTTGTTAGTTGCTAGTTGTTGGTTATTGGTAAGACAACCGATAACCAATGACAAGAAACCGATAACCAAAGGGTAACAGTCTCATAGCTCAGCTGGTTAGAGCGCTACACTGATAATGTAGAGGTCGGCAGTTCGAGTCTGCCTGAGACTACAGGGCAAGCAGAGGCTTGCGCTTAAAGCCTTAAGCTTATTGCTTAAAGCTTTATAAAGTTCATTAAATATTGAAAGGAAATTCTAGAAGTTGGGATTCCAGTTTACAGTACGCAGTTAGCAGTACGCAGTAACTGAATACTGAATACTGTCCACTGCCGACTTAAAGGACGGGGGATTAGCTCAGCTGGCTAGAGCGCTTGCCTTGCACGCAAGAGGTCATCGGTTCGACTCCGATATTCTCCACGACTAATTCTGGATTCAAAATTCTGAATTCAGAATTATAAAGGTTCATTGACATATTGAAAAAAGATACATGAAAATTAGATAGAAATATTTAATAGAATTAATTATTGTAACGAGCAATAATAGAACTCATTAAGAAAGACAAAAAGTACAATAAGCTACAAAAGAGCGTATGGGGAATGCCTAGGCTCTCAGAGGCGATGAAGGACGTGATAAGCTGCGAAAAGCTGCGGGGACTGGCACATACAGATTGATCCGCAGATATCCGAATGGGGCAACCCAGCATATTGAAGATATGTTATCCGCAAGGAGGCGAACCCGGGGAACTGAAACATCTAAGTACCCGGAGGAGAAGAAAACAAAAGTGATTCCGTTAGTAGTGGCGAGCGAACGCGGATTAGCCCAAACCAGTGTTGTTACGGCAATACTGGGGTTGTAGGACCACGACATTCGAGACCAAGTGAACTAGAACTGTTTGGAAAGACAGACCATAGAGAGTGATAGTCTTGTATAGGCAAGCGAGGTTTAGATAGTGGTATCCTGAGTAGTGCGGGGCACGTGTAACCCTGTGTGAAACTGGCGGGACCATCCGTTAAGGCTAAATACTCCTGAGAGACCGATAGTGAACCAGTACCGTGAGGGAAAGGTGAAAAGAACCCTGAATAAGGGAGTGAAACAGAACCTGAAACCATACGCTTACAAGCGGTCGGAGCTGATTAATCAGTGACGGCGTGCCTTTTGCATAATGAGCCTACGAGTTACCGTTGCCAGCAAGGTTAAGGACTTCAGGTCCGGATCCGTAGCGAAAGCGAGTCTGAACAGGGCGTTTTAGTTGGTAGTGGTAGACGCGAAACCGTGTGATCTACCCATGGGCAGGTTGAAGCTGTAGTAACATACAGTGGAGGACCGAACCGGTTGACGTTGAAAAGTCTTCGGATGACCTGTGGGTAGGGGTGAAAGGCCAATCAAACTCGGAAATAGCTCGTACTCCCCGAAATGCATTTAGGTGCAGCGTAATATTAGTTTTATAGAGGTAGAGCTACTGATTGGATGCGGGGGCTTCACCGCCTACCAATTCCTGACAAACTCCGAATGCTATAAAATGATGTATTGCAGTGAGGGCATGGGTGCTAAGGTCCATGTCCGAGAGGGAAAGAACCCAGACCATCAGCTAAGGTCCCCAAATGTATGTTAAGTTGAAAAAACGCGGTTGAACTGCTTTGACAGCTAGGATGTTGGCTTGGAAGCAGCCATTCATTTAAAGAGTGCGTAACAGCTCACTAGTCGAGCGGTTCGGCATGGATAATAATCGGGCATAAACATACTACCGAAGCTATGGACGAAAGTGGTAGGGGAGCATTCCATGTGTGCTGAAGGTTGACCGTGAGGTCTGCTGGAACGCATGGAAAAGAAAATGTAGGCATAAGTAACGATAATGCGGGCGAGAAACCCGCACTCCGAAAGACTAAGGTTTCCTCAGCTATGCTAATCAGCTGAGGGTTAGTCGGGACCTAAGGCGAACCCGAAAGGGGCAGTCGATGGGCAACAGGTTAATATTCCTGTACCCGCTCTCACTAAACGTGACGGAGGCGAATATTTGGTGCGTGCTGACGGAATAGCACGTTGAAGCCAGTGGTAACACGGCGATAGTACACTAAGACTTCGGTTGCGGTGATAATCCAGAGAATCGACTTCCAAGAAAAGCAAGAGCAGCGGCCCGTACCCTAAACCGACACAGGTAGTTGGGATGAGAATTCTAAGGAGCTCGAGAGATTCATGGCTAAGGAACTAGGCAAAATAGACTCGTAACTTCGGGAGAAGAGTCGCCCCGCCTCAGGCGGGGCCGCAGTGAAAAGGTCCAGGCGACTGTTTATCAAAAACACAGGGCTATGCTAAGTTGAAAGACGACGTATATGGCCTGACACCTGCCCGGTGCTGGAAGGTTAAGTGGAGGGTTTAGCTTTTAGCGAAGATCTGAAATGAAGCCCCAGTAAACGGCGGCCGTAACTATAACGGTCCTAAGGTAGCGAAATTCCTTGTCGGGTAAGTTCCGACCTGCACGAATGGTGCAACGATCTGGACACTGTCTCAGCCATGAGCTCGGTGAAATTGTAGTATCGGTGAAGATGCCGATTACCCGCTGTGGGACGAAAAGACCCCGTGCACCTTTACTATAGCTTAGTATTGGTTTTGGATAAGTAATGTGTAGGATAGGTGGGAGACTTCGATCGTGCGTCGCCAGGCGTGCGTGAGTCATTGTTGAAATACCACCCTTTGCTTATCTAGAGTCTAACCTTCCTTTGAAGGGACAGTGCTTGGTGGGTAGTTTGACTGGGGTGGTCGCCTCCAAAAGAGTAACGGAGGCTTCTAAAGGTTCCCTCAGCACGCTTGGTAACCGTGCGCAGAGTGCAATGGCATAAGGGAGCTTGACTGAGAGACCTACAAGTCGATCAGGTACGAAAGTAGAGCATAGTGATCCGGTGGTTCCGCATGGAAGGGCCATCGCTCAAAGGATAAAAGGTACGCCGGGGATAACAGGCTGATCTCCCCCAAGAGCTCACATCGACGGGGGGGTTTGGCACCTCGATGTCGGCTCGTCACATCCTGGGGCTGGAGAAGGTCCCAAGGGTTGGGCTGTTCGCCCATTAAAGTGGCACGCGAGCTGGGTTCAGAACGTCGTGAGACAGTTCGGTCTCTATCTACAGTGGGCGTTAGAAATTTGAGTGGATCTGACTCTAGTACGAGAGGACCGAGTTGGACCAACCTCTGGTGTATCTGTTGTCACGCCAGTGGCATTGCAGAGTAGCTACGTTGGGAAGGGATAAGCGCTGAAAGCATATAAGCGCGAAACCCACCACAAGATGAGATTTCTTTAAAGGGTCGTGGGAGATGACCACGTCGATAGGCTACAGGTGTAAAGGCGGTAACGTCATAGCCGAGTAGTACTAATAACCCATAGGCTTATTGCGCCTCCCCTCCGCAAGGAGGGGGCGGCAGTCTTTTTCTATCAAAACAGATCGTGTACACTTTTTCAATATGTTAAGATATTTGCAGCGAAGCTGCAGTAGTTAGACGTTAGTATTGAGTAGTTAGTAAACAGACTAATTACTAAAATCTAAAGACTAATTACTCAAAATTTAAGGTGGTTATAGCGATGGGGCTCACCTCTTACCATTCCGAACAGAGAAGTTAAGCCCATTAGCGCCGATGGTACTACACTTGTGGAAGAGTAGGTCGCCGCCTTTTTTGAAAGCACTTATCATGGTTATGGTAGGTGCTTTTTTTTGCTCGAACTTTACTTTAAAGTTT
>NZ_JAEPJQ010000013.1 GCF_016827605.1 Hyunsoonleella ulvae
TTGATAACGCTGCGCGTTAGCCAACATTCCAACACCACATTAGCATTATGATATAATTAAAAATAAAATAGTAAATTTAAACTCATCTAAGGTACTTGCTTAAACAATGGCTTTTCATAGGACACATTGTTGGCAACCGTTTTTTATAATATTAAATACTCAGTCCGAGATTTTATTAATCGGTTGGATTTCTGGTTTGTGATGTGGCTGATAATGGTTATTCTTTATCTTCAATCGGTTTATGTCTCAAACGACTTAATTCAACTTTCAAAGAATCACTCTTCACTTTCAGAGAATTATATTCATTCTTTAAAGAATCAGAATCTTTCTTTAAAGTTTCAAATCGATTCTTTAAACCGCTGTATTCGGACTTTTGATATAGATTTAAGCAACCAAAAACAATAGTCAAAATGATAGGAACAACTCTATACCAGTCCAATGGCTTTGCTTTTAAACTTTTCTTGAACGCTAAATACCCTTTACCAAAACTCTTAAGTTCGATACCTTTTTCATCCAAGAGTAATATATGTCCTTCTTGTTTTTTAAACAGTTTTTCTTTAAGTCCAAAAATCTCAATTTGGTCAGCGAGGTCTAATTTCTGGGATTTTGTCATCTGTTCTGCTCGGAATCTCATGCTTTCGTTCAAGAATTCCTCAACGGTAAAATCTTGGAAAGGATTGCCTAAAAAATCATTGACTAGTTCATCGATATATTTTATAATGATTTTTTCATCCATATTATCTAAATGTTCTTTCAAATGGTTGCCAACGGTTTTGTGTATGGCTCGTTGCGGGAAATCCGCGAGGATTTTCCGCCGTAACCGAAAGATAGCAAATTGCAATGAATTCCGATTAGGAATTCAGCCGCAATGAGCTATAGCATCGATGAAAAAGCAGTAAGTCGAGTATCTTTAAGGTTCACGATAAACGATTAAGATATGAACACTCAAATTACTGCTACCCCTAAGTTATACATAGGGATTGACATACACAAGCGAAGTTGGAAGATACATTGTAGTACGGACTTATTTTCGGGCAAGACATTTAGTATGTCTGCTAGCCCCGAACAATTAAAAGGCTATGTGGATAAACATTTTCCAAATCACGCGGTAAGTACAGCCTACGAAGCGGGTTGTTGTGGCTATTATGCGCACCGTTGTTTTAAAAGTTACGGTTGGGACTCTTTGGTGGTTAATCCGGCGGAGATTCATCGCAAGGGCAAAGAGCGTTACACAAAAACGGATTGTATTGATGCACAATTGATAAGCCGAGAGCTTAAAGACGGGCGCTTAGAAGGCATTCATGTGCCCTCAATAGAACGGGAGAGTCTTCGAAGTCTGTTTCGAAGGCGTAATGACTTGGTCAAGGACTTTCGAAGGATCAAGAGTTATATAAAAATGCAATTGTTATATTTTGGTATTAAAGAGCCTATAGAGTTTGATAACGATCATTGGAGCCATGCGTATAGAAAATGGTTGGATACTATGATGTTTAAATATCCAACGGCCAAGGCAACTCTTGAGAGTAGACTTCGATTTTTCAGGTTTGTAGATAAAGAACTTCGTGATGTATCGACCCAAATTCGGGGGTATTGCAGAAAGTATCATAAGAAAGATTATTACTTACTGCGGAGCATTCCTGGAATAGGGGGTATCGTGGCCTGTGGTATTATAAGTGAATTGGGCGATTTACGTCGTTTTAATAATGTAAAGCATTTGGCGGGCTATGTAGGGCTATCTCCCGGGGTTTATCAAAGCGGCGGTAACTATAA
>NZ_JAEPJQ010000014.1 GCF_016827605.1 Hyunsoonleella ulvae
ATCCCTAACCTTTAGATTAGCAAATACTATTAATTGTAGTTAAATTTAAAAAGGACAGAGTGAACTTATATCCCTAGCTAGCTACAAAAGAGCCATGCTGCGTATTAGTCTCCGTCCTTTTTTGAGGCTACTTAGAACTATATAGAATTTCAGAATGACCTTATTAAAGGTTTTAGTTTAAGTAGCATTTATTAATTTCTAAATCTAAAGTTATGAATTTTAAAGAAGTAATTGGTATTGATGTTAGTAAAAACACTATTGATGTTTGTATTTACCTATCTCAAAAGAGCTCTGAATTTGCCAATACAAACAAAGGAATTAAAGGGTTTTTAGGTTGGGCTAAGGCTAAGTTAAAAGACCTGTCCGAAGTTCTTTTTGTATATGAGCATACAGGTATGTACTCTCACACACTTACTGTTGTTCTGCAACAGATGGGGTGTCATTATTATGTTGCTCCTGCACTTGACATAAAACGTTCTATGGGAATTGTTAGAGGAAAGGATGACCAGGTAGATGCTAAACGGATTGCCCTATACGGTTATCGTCTAAGAGAAGAGATTATACCAACTAGGGAGTGTTTTAAATCGATAACCACGCTTAAGTCCCTAATGACGCTTAGGTCAAAACTAGTCAAACAACGTTCAGCCCATAAAACTACCTTGAAGGAGCAGAAAAGCATTTATAAATCTAAGGACTTTAAATTTATTTTTGAGACACAACAAAGGTTAATACATTACCTTACCAAACAGATAACTTCTGTTGAGAAGCAAATGCAGGAGGTTATCAATAGTCACATAGCTCTAAAAATCAATATGGATCTAATGTTATCGATTAAAGGTGTTGGTAGACAAATGGCAACTACAATGCTTATTGTTACGGAGAACTTCTCCAAGTTTGACAGTTCTCGTAAATTCGCCTCGTATTGCGGTGTTGCACCCTTTGCATATCAATCGGGTACAAGTATAAAAGGCAGAAACAGAGTGTCTCCGCTTGCAAACAAGAAAATCAAGTCTTTGGTACATATGTGCGCAGTAAGTGCCATACAACATAACTCCGAAATGAAAATATACTACCAAAAACGTATTGGACAAGGAAAAAGCAAAATGAGTACATTAAACATTATTAGAAACAAATTGATCGCTCGCATCTTTGCTGTGATACAAAGGCAAACACCGTATGTAGACACTTTGAGGTTTGTAGCCTAAATTTTAACAAAAATTATTTGGAGCAATCATAGAATACGC
>NZ_JAEPJQ010000015.1 GCF_016827605.1 Hyunsoonleella ulvae
CGGCTCTTAGGTTTGTAAAATGATTTTATATTAATTTTCCAAAAGATAAGGATGGGTGAACTTTCCTGCCGGCTAGATTTAAAGATCCATTGCCTGTATTAGTCCCATCCTCTGCTTTTGGCGCGTCTCAGACCATTTAGAATTTTAGATATTAAGATCTATTAAGAGTCTTAGTCTTAGACGTTTTTTATTAATGTTCAAACAAATTTACAATGAAAAATGAATTTATCGGTATCGACGTATCAAAAAACACTCTAGAAGTACATTTATATTATATGAACAGAGCTCGGCTATTTAAGAATGATATAGAAGGAAGGCAATCTTTGATTGACTGGGTTATTAAGATGACCAATCTTAAATCAATTAAGCTTAGGTTTTGTTTAGAGCACACAGGGATTTATTCACAAGCCTTTTGTGAGCTTTTAGAAGAAATGAATATAACTTACTACCTTATATCTGGACTAGAACTAAAACGCTCAATGGGTATTAAAAGAGGTAAAAACGATAAGGTAGATGCTCAAAGAATTGCCCAATACGCGTATTTAAGAAGAGATAGTCTTGTTGCCTATAAAATGCCAGAGCAAACAGTTATAACACTTAAAAAACTATTAAGTCAACGTGCAAAGATAGTTCGTCAAAGAGCTGGTTATAAAGCATTAATTAATGAACAAAAACAAATGTATCCATCAGCTGAAAAGTCAATTGTAGTAGAGTCTTCTCTGGCAATAATAGATTTTTTTACTTTGCAAATTAGGTTAATAGAAAAAGAAATCACTTTACTAATAAAATCAAACCAAGAAATATTAAAAACTTATGGCAACATAAAAACGATAAAAGGAGTTGGACCAATATTGGCAGCGACAATGATAGCCTATACCAATAATTTTAAGTCGTTCCAGAACTGGCGAAAATTTGCATGTTATGCAGGTATAGCTCCATTTGAACATAGTTCTGGAACTAGTTATAGAGGAAAAACAAGAATAAGTGCTTTAGGTAATAGAGAATTAAAAACTATTCTGTCATTAGCTGCAGCAACAGCTACTTTACATGACGCACAATTAAAATTATATTACCATAAACGATTAAAAGAAGGAAAGAATAAAATGTCAACACTTAATATTATTAGAAACAAAATTGTTAGCAGAATCTTTGCTGTAGCAAAAAGACAAACACCTTATGTGGAAACCTTTAAATTTGCAGCATAAAAATTAGGATAAACCTTAGAATACAGGCAGGC
>NZ_JAEPJQ010000016.1 GCF_016827605.1 Hyunsoonleella ulvae
AAGTTTGCACCGTCTCCAGAAGGGTCGGAGCTTAGCGCGTCATAATTTTCAAGCTCAATAACTACAGGTACATTAGGAGTAGCTCCAAGTTGCGGTATTACGCCATTGTATGCCACACCATTGTATTGTGATAGGATGGTATCTGGTGTTTCAGGATTACAATCATCATCAATTCCATTATCCAATATTTCAGTAGCTGAAGAGTTTACTGCTGGATCTGTGTCATCACAATCCGTATCAGAGTTCTCGCCATCGCCATCGGCATCTACTGTGTCAAGAGTTTCAGGGTTACAATCGTTATCTATCCCATCGTAAAGAACTTCGGTAGCCGAGGAGTTCACTGCTGGATCTGTGTCATCACAATCTGTATCGGAGTTCTCGCCATCACCATCGGCATCCACCGTGTCAAGAGTTTCAGGGTTACAATCGTTATCTATCCCATCGTAAAGAATTTCGGTAGCTGAAGAGTTCACTGCAGGGTCTGTGTCATCACAATCCGTATCAGAGTTCTCGCCATCGCCATCGGCATCTAGGGTATCAGGAGTTTCAGGGTTACAATCGTTATCTATCCCATCATAAAGAATTTCGGTAGCTGAAGAGTTTACTGCTGGATCTGTATCATCACAATCCGTATCAGAGTTTTCGCCATCGCCATCAGCATCCACCGTGTCAAGAGTTTCAGGGTTACAATCGTTATCTATCCCATCATAAAGAATTTCAGTAGCTGAAGAGTTCACTGCAGGGTCTGTGTCATCACAATCACCTTCATTTTCAGTTTGTCCATCGCCATCATCATCACTATCCGCAGAGCTATCTAGAGTTTCAGGATTACAATCATCATCAATTCCATTATCCAATATTTCGGTAGCTGAAGAGTTCACTGCAGGGTCTGTATCATCACAATCCGTATCAGAGTTTTCGCCATCGCCATCAGCATCTACCGTGTCTGGTGTTTCAGAGTTACAATCGTTATCTATCCCGTCATAAAGAATTTCGGTAGCCGAGGAGTTCACTGCAGGGTCTGTGTCATCACAATCCGTATCAGAGTTTTCGCCATCGCCATCAGCATCTACCGTGTCTGGTGTTTCAGGGTTACAATCGTTATCTATCCCGTCATAAAGAATTTC
>NZ_JAEPJQ010000017.1 GCF_016827605.1 Hyunsoonleella ulvae
ATTGGACTACATGGATCGTTTGGATCACTCGTTGGTCCGCCTGGGAACGTCGTTGGATCGTCTGGGGTACTTGGATCGTCTATTCCTGTAGTTTCCTCACAGTCTGTTAAGCCATCGCCATCACTGTCTGTTGTGTTAATGCCGATTGGACTACATGGATCGTTTGGATCACTCGTTGGTCCGCCTGGGAACGTCGTTGGATCGTCTGGGGTACTTGGATCGTCTATTCCTGTAGTTTCCTCACAGTCTGTTAAGCCATCGCCATCACTGTCTGTTGTGTTAATGCCGATTGGACTACATGGATCGTTTGGATCACTCGTTGGTCCGCCTGGGAACGTCGTTGGATCGTCTGGGGTACTTGGATCGTCTATTCCTGTAGTTTCCTCACAGTCTGTTAAGCCATCGCCATCTGTATCTACTGTTGACGTACATAATGGAACTACTACAGTTATTGTAGCTATATTAGAAGTATTACCATCATTATCATTTACAGTATATGTAATTGTTGTTATTCCATTATTATAACCTGGTGCTGGACTAAATGTAACAGTTCCATCTCCATTATCAGTAAACGTACCTTCTCCCGGTACAGTAAATGTACTTTGCTGTCCTGGAATATTTGGATCTAAGTCAATAGTTAAATCATCAATTGTTCCATCTGGATCAGTATCATTTACTGTAATATCAATTATAATATCAACTCCTGGATCTGTAGTTCCTCCATCATTATTTGCAACAGGAAAGCAGTTAGCTATAATTGGACTACATGGATCGTTTGGATCACTCGTTGGTCCGCCTGGGAACGTCGTTGGATCGTCTGGGGTACTTGGATCGTCTATTCCTGTAGTTTCCTCACAGTCTGTTAAGCCATCGCCATCACTGTCTGTTGTGTTAATGCCGATTGGACTACATGGATCGTTTGGATCACTCGTTGGTCCGCCTGGGAACGTCGTTGGATCGTCTGGGGTACTTGGATCGTCTATTCCTGTAGTTTCCTCACAGTCTGTTA
>NZ_JAEPJQ010000018.1 GCF_016827605.1 Hyunsoonleella ulvae
TATTGATAATCCTATCGGAATTATCAACAATTCAACACCCCAAAATCATAAATATGAGCTAATTAAAATAATAAATATTAACTTTGGAGAACTGGGCTAGTGCTTTTCATAGGAGCCATTGTTGTAAGTAGTTTTATTCTGAGTATTATTACAAGCGCCAGACTTTTCCAGACTCTTCCAATTCATCACTTAACCCACCGTCAAACGCAATACTCTGCATTTGCCATTTGTCTTTTGGTCTGTAGAATATGAATGAAAATCGAATAGGTTCTCTGTCATATTTCAACATAAAACATACAAGTTTATAATTTTCTCCTACACTTTTTTCTACAATCTTTTCATAACCATTATAATTACCCATTGATTTAATACCACTTGTCAAATTGAATTTGGTATTTTCAAGAGCCTCTTTACTTTCTTCCACCCATTTATTTGTGCTGAAAATGTTTTCTATTGCTTTTTCAGGGGACTTTTCATAGGTTTTGAAGAATTCCGTTGTTATTTCTTCTGTCGATGCTTGAGCTTTCAAAATATTTGTAGACAAAACAGTCACAATTAATAATGTCAAAAGTTTAATTTTTCTATTCATCTTGTTTGTTTTTAAATTACTTACAACGGTCTAGTATAACCGTCAGTTACGGGTTAATATGCGTTAATTTTCGGTTTGGCACAGACTTTAGCAATTCCGAGTGGATTCGGACGTAGTCGAATCCGCCGTAATTGCGGTTAGCATCTATGTAAAAGCAGTCTATCGAGTATCTTTAAGATGATAAAAAAAATAGAGATATGGAACGACAAACTGCTACCCCTAAATTATACATTGGTATTGACATACACAAGCGAAGTTGGAAAGTTCACTGTTCGAGTGATTTATTTGTAGGCAAAACGTTTTCAATGCCTCCAGAGCCTTACTTATTGAAGTCCTATGTAGATAAACATTTTAAGAATTACCAAGTGAGTTGTGCCTATGAGGCGGGCTGTTGCGGATATAGAGCGCATCGTG
>NZ_JAEPJQ010000019.1 GCF_016827605.1 Hyunsoonleella ulvae
TCGCTTGTGTATGTCAATCCCTATGTATAACTTAGGGGTAGCAGTAATTTGAGTGTTCATATCTTAATCGTTTATCGTGAACCTTAAAGATACTCGACTTACTGCTTTTTCATCGATGCTATAAGTAATTGCTTTGGTCGTTGCTTATTTGGAAAATTCCTTCGGAATTTTCTCGCGTTCGTTTTTGTTTATTAAATTAGTTGCTTAAACCCGCAACTAAACATACACTAGACCGTTGCCAACATTGCGGAAAATGAAACTGCTGAAAGAAAAAAATAACGACAATCTGAATTTTATTCTCAATTGCGAGAAAATAATTCAGAACCGAATTAACCTTTGGAATCCGACTGATATTTTCATTAATCGAATAGATAATTGGTTTGACGAAAAATGGATGGAGTTTTCAGGAACATTAATGTCTGGATTATCAATTTGGAAAGGAGAAACAACAATTCCGCCTTTTCATCCAAATCGTGTTGAATATTCTGATTTTTATCAAAAAACGGCTGAACAGTATGTGAAAAAGAAAAATCCGAAAGCTTTGCACATTTACCAAGAGAGCAAAGACAATCTGAAAAGATATATTTCGGAATTTACTAACGACGGACTTTTTGTTTGGTACAGTGGAAACTCAAAAGTGAATGACGTTGGAACATTAATGTGTTATTTATTCAGAGAATCGGAATGTCACTCGTTCTTTATCACATTGAGCGGAAAAAAGGAATGGAACGTTTCCCAAACGAAAGGAATTTTAATAAAGGAAATACAATCGATAATAGAAAGTGAACTGAATGAAAAGCACAGTTGGCAACAACGTGTCCTATGAAAAGCACTAGCCCAGTTCTCCAAAGTTAATATTTATTATTTTAATTAGCTCATATTTATGATTTTGGGGTGTTGAATTGTTGATAATTCCGATAGGATTATCAATACTTCAATACCT
>NZ_JAEPJQ010000020.1 GCF_016827605.1 Hyunsoonleella ulvae
TACAATGGTGTGGCATACAATGGCGTAATACCGCAACTTGGAGCTACTCCTAATGTACCTGTAGTTATTGAGCTTGAAAATTATGACGCGCTAAGCTCCGACCCTTCTGGAGACGGTGCAAACTTTAGTGATGATACAGATGACATTCCTCCTGGAGTTTTAGGAACGTATAACGATAGAACTGAAGGTGGCTCTACATCTGGCACACAAACGGTTAGACTGTCTAGTGATGTTGATATTAAGGCTGGCGCAACTGGCAATGTACTTACAGATGTGCTACCCAACGAATACACTATATACACCGTAAATGTTGTAACCGCTGGTACTTACCATATGGGAGTGAACTACAGGCATGGCGGAACAAGTAAAGACATTAAAGTGTACTCGCACAATACAGACGGCACTAATAAAACGTTGTTATATGATTCAACACTTGATGGGGGATTACCACAAAGCGTTTATGTAACAACAGATAATTTAGGATCTTTTGAATTACCAGCTGGTCCTCTACTAATTAGGTTTAGAACTTTAGATAGCGGCCCTAGTTTTGATTACATGACATTTACCCTTGAAGGTGAGGAAGCTGAAGATGCCGATGGCGATGGTGAGACTGCTGATACGGATTGTGATGACACAGATCCAGCAGTAAACTCTTCAGCTACCGAAATTCTTTATGACGGGATAGATAACGATTGTAACCCTGAAACACCAGACACGGTAGATGCTGATGGCGATGGCGAGAACTCTGATACGGATTGTGATGACACAGATCCAGCAGTGAACTCTTCAGCTACCGAAATTCTTTACGATGGGATAGATAACGATTGTAACCCTGAAACTCTTGATACCGTAGATGCCGATGGCGATGGCGAGAACTCTGATACGGATTGTGATGACACAGACCC
>NZ_JAEPJQ010000021.1 GCF_016827605.1 Hyunsoonleella ulvae
CTTCGCTTGTGTATGTCAATCCCTATGTATAACTTAGGGGTAGCAGTAATTTGAGTGTTCATATCTTAATCGTTTATCGTGAACCTTAAAGATACTCGACTTACTGCTTTTTCATCGATGCTATAAGCAATAGCGGTTTAAGTGTTTACTCGAACCGTTTTTCCATTTTATTAAAGTATATTGTAATCTGAAAAGTAGCCGTATAAAATCCGCTACTGCTCATACACCAGACCGTTGTAGGTAATTAGAAGAAACATCTCTGAATTAAAAATGACAATAGACGAATTAACTGAATTAGCTGAAAAGGAAAATAAGCATTCGAAAGCTGAATTGGAACATAAATTGACTGAACTAAAATCTCTCAATTGCAAAATTTTGGAATGTATTGCATATGTAAGAACTAACCAAAGTTGCTCATTAACTGAGGCAAAAGAGATTGTTGTTAATTCGTCAGCTTGGATTGAACAAAAAGACGAATTTATGAGACATCAACAGGAACAAATGTCGGAATTTATAGAAGCTACTAAAGAAGACATTGAGATTATAAAACAAACGTATTCTGCTGAAAAAACAGAAACTATTATAAAAATGAAAACGAAAAAATAACTACCTACAACAATGGCTCCTATGAAAAGCCATTGTTTAAGCAAGTACCTTAGATGAGTTTAAATTTACTATTTTATTTTTAATTATATCATAATGCTAATGTGGTGTTGGAATGTTGGCTAACGCGCAGCGTTATCAACAT
>NZ_JAEPJQ010000022.1 GCF_016827605.1 Hyunsoonleella ulvae
TGTTGTGTTAATGCCGATTGGACTACATGGATCGTTTGGATCACTCGTTGGTCCGCCTGGGAACGTCGTTGGATCGTCTGGGGTACTTGGATCGTCTATTCCTGTAGTTTCCTCACAGTCTGTTAGTCCGTCTCCATCGCTATCTAATGAACTTGGACAAGCTGGTATCGTTACAGATATGGTTGCCACATTGGATGTATTACCATCATTATCATTGACCGTATAGGTAATTGTAGTAGTACCATTATTATATCCAGGTACAGGATCAAAAGTAACTGTTCCATCTCCATTATCAGTAAATGTTCCTTCATTTGGAACTGTGAACGTACTTTGTTGACCAAGAGTATTTGGATCTAAATCAATAGTTGAATTATCAATTGTACCATCTGAATCTGTATCATTACCTGTTATGTCTATAATTACATCAACATCCTCGTTAGTTGATCCAGCATCATTATTTGCAATAGGTGCATCATCTACTGGGTTGACCATGACATCTATTACTGCGGTGGTACAGTCCCCATCTGCATCACAGATCTCATAGGTTATTTGATCTGGGCCGTTGTAGTCTGCGGTTGGTGTGTAATCTATCGTATCATCGGTTGGGTCGTTTGGT
>NZ_JAEPJQ010000023.1 GCF_016827605.1 Hyunsoonleella ulvae
GGGGGTATCGTGGCCTGTGGTATTATAAGTGAATTGGGCGATTTACGTCGTTTTAATAATGTAAAGCATTTGGCGGGCTATGTAGGGCTATCTCCCGGGGTTTATCAAAGCGGCGGTAACTATAAGGCTATGGGTATTAGTATGCGTGCCCATCGCTTAATACGGTCATACTTTGTGGAAGCCTCTTGGCAGGCCATACGGGCAGATCCAGTGATGCAGGCATATTACCGCAAGCATCAGGGCAAGAACGTAAAGTGTATAATAATAAAAGTAGCCAGAAAGTTGCTCAGTAGAACCTTAGCAGTGATAAAAACGGAGACCCCTTATACTATTGGGGTATTGGAATAGATAATAACAGATAACAAAGCTCATCACACAAGTAACCAAACCTGTATCACAAAACAACGTGGGTGGACTAAATAGTTAGTATCACATATTTATAGCAAGTGGCCAGGTTATTATAACTTATAATCATACAGATGCTGGTGACGATCAAGAATCGATCACAAATAGGATGC
>NZ_JAEPJQ010000002.1 GCF_016827605.1 Hyunsoonleella ulvae
TCCAACTTCGCTTGTGTATGTCAATACCAATGTATAATTTAGGGGTAGCAGTTTGTCGTTCCATATCTCTATTTTTTTTTATCATCTTAAAGATACTCGATAGACTGCTTTTACATAGATGCTAAAATTAATTGCTTGGTACTAGCCTACTTACGAAAATCCTCGCGGATTTTCTATTCCGGTTTTATTTGCTAAGTTAGTTGCTTAAACAACGCAACTAATCTTATACGAGACCGTTACCTATAATTTCCCAAAAAAACTGCTTAATTAATTTATAAGTGAAACAAAAAATTATTCATTAAATAGAAAATAGAGAATGGAAAAATCATTTGAAGAGTACTTTAATGAGACTGATGGTCAACCTTTTAATTATAATGGAAAGAAAATTCAATTATCTCTTCACTTAAAACCAGATAATTTAAGTAAATATCGGATAGATAATTTTCAGACGAAAAGTGATTGGAAACAAGGTATAGTTGTGCGTGCATTAAAAGGAGAATTACACCATAATGGCACTAAAAATACTGCTTTTGTTTTTTGGCAAGACAATTTTAATGAACATATCGATTTTGAATATATAAATGGTGAAAAACTTATAATTTATAATGTTTGGGATACTGG
Organism: Hyunsoonleella ulvae; assembly: GCF_016827605.1. Classification (GTDB taxonomy): domain Bacteria; phylum Bacteroidota; class Bacteroidia; order Flavobacteriales; family Flavobacteriaceae; genus Jejuia; species Jejuia ulvae. Next base: position 622 of record NZ_JAEPJQ010000002.1, read on the forward strand.
AAATGGAGTAATGCAAGCTGGTCATAACGGAGCTGGTATATTTATAGAAGAAACAAATGATGGAGGATTAATTTTTAATTGTAATGATGCTTTTCCTGATGGAAGTATGAACGATTTGGTGTTTACAATAAAAAAGTTAAATAAAAACTATAGGTAACATTGTGTATAATTCATTGCTAGTAAAGGCTTACTTGCGAAAGTCCTTGCGGACTTTCTATCTGTTATTTATTTGCTAACTTTTGTGCTTGAACACGCAACGAAATCATACACTAGACCGTTACCACACATTTGAAAAAAGCAATAGTCATAACATTAACAACAATTCTGGTTTTAACATTCATAGTTTTATCAATGGGGGGTGGACACGGATTTTTTTGGCCAGCTAAAATAGTTTATCCATACTCAATGATTATAAGCGTACTGAATAATCAAATCGGAATTTTGGCAATCATTATTGCAATTGTTCAAGTTCCTATCTACGGAATTTTAATGACTAAAAAACCTAAATGGACAATCTTAATATTCGGAATTCATATCATTTCAGCAATCATCTGTCTGAATTTACCAACTGATACTTTTAGCGGATAAAATGGAAAAGGGAATTTTACAGAGTTTGCTATTTTATGGAATAGGGTTTGGAATTGCAGGAATAGCTTATGCGATTATTGGAAACCCATATATTCACGCACCAGGAATTCATCATCTGATTTTATTTTTGACATTAGTAATCGGACTAATTTGGAACTTTATAAGTATTGGAACTTTCTTTTTCAAGGCAAAGACGGAGAAATTAAAAGGAATAATAATTTCGAATAGCTTAATAATAATTAGTTGTTTTTTATATGTTGCAATTCCAATTTATTTAGAATCAAACGAAAAAACATTTATTGAATCTGACTTTGTGCGGACGGAAATTAAAGGAGATACGACTAAATTATATCACAACGATAATCTGATTTATATCAAAGTAAAAGATTCTGTGATTTTAGATTTAAGATAAACATAAAATGAATAAAAACGTGTGGTAACAATGTGTCCAATGTTCATTGCTAGTTATAGCTTACTTACGAAAGTCCTAGCGGACTTTCTATCTGTGATTTATTTGCTAACTTTCGTACTCAAACCACGCAACGAAATCATACACTAGACCGTTGGCAATAATTTAAAACTCACGTCCTGAAAGAACAATTATTTGAAATAACAACAGACGATAACGAAAGAATAGCGCTTTGGAAATTGAACCCGAAAACCAAGTCTAAAAAGCATATTTTTTTGACTCACGGAACTTTTTCTAACAGAAAAATATGTTCTGGAATTGCTTCTTATCTGACTGACCAAGGATTTACTTGTTGGTTAATGGAATGGCGAAATCACGGAGAAAGTTCAAAAGCCAAAAATAATTTTGACTTCGAGACGATTGCAAAATATGACCTTAAATCCACATTTGAATTTCTTTTCAAGGACCGAAATATTAATAGTATAGATTGTTTAGCTCATAGTGGTGGCGGAATTGCACTAACAATGTTCTTAATCAACAATCCAAATTATCAACCAAAAATTAATAGCATTACATTATTTGGAGTTCAAGCTTTCGGAGCTGGAACTGAATTTAATAATCGAATGAAAATTTTGGCGAGTAAATATTTGACAGCCTTGTTAGGAGTTGTTCCGGCTAAAACAGCTGGCTCAACTGAACATAGTGAAAGCTATTACACGATGAAACAATGGTTCAATTGGAATTTAAAACAGAACTTCATAGGAGAAAATGGATTTGACTATTTGAACGAAATGAAAAAAATAAAAATTCCGATTTTATCAATATGTGCGAGCGGAGATAATTTTATTGCACCAAAAGTCGGTTGTGAGAAATATCTAAATGCCTTTGAAAATTCAGAAAACCAATTGATTTATCTATCAAAAGAAAATGGAAATCTTGAAAATTACAATCATAGTAGAATACTAAAATCTCAAAATTCAAAGAAAGAAATCTGGCCAATTGTAACTGAATGGATAAATAAAAAAAACTATTGCCAACAATGCTATAATTCATTGCTAGTAAAGGCTTACTTACGAAAATTCCGCTGGAATTTTCTATCCGTGATTATTTGCTAACTTTAGTGCTTAAACAACGTAACGAAATCATACACTTTACCGTTGTAGCCAATTTGAGAAATGACAGAATTCCTCACAAAATATATTTTAAAGAAATGGTGGTTACCATTTTTATTGTTCATTTTGTCGTCTTTGAGTGTTTTAGTTCTAATCTCATCCTCGAATAAAATATTACTCAATATTTCGGACTATTTTTTTCTATTTACTATTATCCTATTGCTTATAGCTGGATTTTGGCAATTAAGTAAAGGAAAGTGGTATATCGGAATACTGCAATTAGGAACTTTATTTGTTGGTGTTTTATGGATAATTTTCATTGTTTCTTTTATGTCTATGTTCGGACCAGACACAGACACTTTTGCGAATAACCTGAAGCTACCTGAAAACGTAGAATTGGACAAACCAATCGACCTATTGCATGGAGATGATTTTGAATGGCTTCGACCTGAATCAACTATTCAAAGAAAAAACTTTGATTTCCAATTGTATGCTTCCTTTCAACCAGGACTTTACGAATACGATTTTTGGACTGATAAAGAAATGAATGGAATAGCTTATCTAAAAGTTTTTGAAATTACGCAAGAAGTACAACTTTCCGAATCTAGATTAACAGAACGTTCCTCAATCAGAATAGAAAACACTAATGGAGAATTAAAAAAATTTGGAACAACTGACCATTTTACAATTTATGAAGGAGATTGGGGAAAACCGTATGGAGCTAGATTTGAATTATGGTTTAAACCAAATGGTAAATCATCTGAAAAAAAGATTTTGGAAAAGAACTATGTTGTTGAGGGATGGATGAGATAAAAACTGGCTACAACAAGTTGTATAAAAATAATTGCTTGGTCTACCCTTACACGAACCACTCAAAATAGAATTACCCTTTATCAAAAGCCTTGACTCCAGCCTCTACCCTAGTTTTTAAATAATTTTCTCTAGGTACTACAGGACACGAATATTTATCGTTGTATGCACAGTATGGATTATAAGCGGTATTAAAATCAATAATCATTCTATTACCCTCAGGAATTGAAGTATCAATATAACGTCCGCCCCCATAACTTTCTAAACCATTTGTTTCATCCAGAAATGGTAAAAATAATTGGGTGTTCCTTACTTTACCCATAACCAATTCTTGATTTTGATAAATGTTAAGCATAAAAGACTTACCATTTAAAGTAAAGGTCAACTCTCCATATTTTACATAAATAGGCCTTCTTTTAGTCGTAGTTTTCATTTTAAAAGGTTCCTCATTTGGGGTACGCTTAAATGTAGCGGAAACAACATAAGAGGAATCAAACTTAAAAAAATCCAGTCCCTCAAAATGTTTTAAATCTTTCTTTTTTAAAGGAGACGTAGAGGCATCTTTATAAAAAGCGTTTAATTCTCTTTGGAATTTGGTTTCCCCTATTATAGGACGCTTTTTTTGAGCACAGGATGTGAGTATAAAAAGTATACCCATTGTTAAAACTAATCGCTTCATTTTAAAATATAATCAGACCAAAAATACAACTTAAGTTATTTTTTCCTAGTTTTGAGCTTTCAAAATAAAAAAATGCGTTACAACGTCACAATTTGTAGAAAACAATGGACCACTTCTTTAAAGAAAAGAGGACGGACTTGTTATATATTGTGATGTGATTAAATAAACGCTTACAGATATATTAAAAGTCCGACTTCATACCAGTCGGACTTTTTGTTTTTAAAAGCTTTTCAAAACAACCCAGAAAATTATATGTAGAAAAATTACAATACTTAGAACTAATGAAAACACTGTTCAACAATTATCTAAATACATTTAAAGGCTTATCAACCGAAGTATGGTGGCTCGCCCTAATCACATTAATAAATAGAGCTGGCACTATGGTAATTCCTTTCCTATCGTTGTATTTAACCGAAGATTTACACATTTCTGAAAGTAATGTAGGCACCATAATGGCATGCTTTGGTTTGGGGTCTGTAGTTGGTTCATGGCTGGGAGGGAAATTAACCGATAAAATTGGATACTACAAAGTTATGGTAAGAAGCCTAATTAGTACAGGTGTTTTATTTATTGGTTTACAATTTTTAAACACGTTTTACAGCTTGTGTTTAGGTATATTTTTAGTGATGGTTGTGGCAGATATGTTTCGTCCTGCTATGTTTGTAGCATTAAGTGCCTACAGTAAACCAGAGAACAAAACACGTAGTGTAACCCTTATTCGTTTGGCAATTAATTTAGGGTTTTCGGCAGGACCAGCAGTAGGCGGCATTATTATTACCGCAATGGGGTACGCAGGGCTATTCTGGGTAGATGGTATTACTTGCATCCTAGCAACCATTTTGCTTGTATTTGTACTTAATCCTAAAACATCTAAAGAACAAGATGAAATAAAGGTTAAGAATCCCAAACCTGCATACCAAGATAAAGCGTTTTTGCTCTTTTTAGTAGCGATGTTTTTGTTTGGTTTTATATTTCTACAATACTTTTCTACAATGCCATTGTATTATAGAGATAGACATGCTTTGAGTAAAATTGAGATAGGCTTACTCTTAGGCATGAACGGTTTTGTGATTTTTCTGTTAGAAATGCCATTGATAACTTGGTTAGAAAACAAAAGGTGGTCTAAAGTATCATTAATTCTGTTTGGCGCATTTTTAACCGCACTTAGCTTTTTGGTATTAAACTTAAGCTCTTGGACCGGCGTGCTTGTTATAGGAATGTTACTCATGACAATTGGAGAAATGATTGCTTTTCCTTTTTCTAACGCCTTTGCCTATAATCGTGCCAAGAAAGGAAATCAGGGAGAATTTATGGCCTTATACACAATATCTTTTTCATTATCCCACATATTTAGCCATAAAACAGGTATGGAAATGATAGCACATTTAGATTATGATAATACTTGGTATATCATTGCAGGAATAGGTGGTATTTGCGTATTTTTATTGTTCATTTTAAATAATTATTTACGCATTAAAAAAAGGATTGCTTAATGAAGGATGTGATTATAATTGGAGGTGGTCCTATAGGAATTGCCTGTGCACTAGAATGTAAAAAACGAAACTGGAATTATATAATTATTGAAAAGGGAGCATTAACCAACTCCCTTTTTAATTACCCTAAGAACATGACTTTTTTCTCCACATCAGAAAAACTGGAGATAGATAACATTCCTTTTATTAGCAAAAACCCTAAACCCAATAGGGATGAGGCTTTAGAATATTACCGTAGAGTTGCTACTTCTAATGCAATTAACATTAACTTATTTGAAAAGGTTGAAGCTGTTTCTAAGACAAATAATTATTTTAAAGTCCAAACAGACAAAGTAGCATACCAAACAAAGAACATCATCATAGCGACTGGATTTTACGATATACCCAATTTACTGGATGTTCCAGGTGAAAATCTGCCAAAAGTAACACATTATTACAAAGAAGCACATCCTTACGCAATGCAAAATACAGTTATAGTTGGTGCCAGTAATTCTTCTGTTGATGCAGCTTTAGAGATTTATAGAAAAGGTGGTAACGTTACTATGATTGTACGAGGAGAAAATATAGGTAAACGTGTAAAATACTGGGTACGCCCAGATATTATCAATCGTATTGAAGAAGGAAGCATTAACGCCCACTTTAATGCTGAAATTTTAGAAATTACAGAACGGGAAGTCATATTTAAATCGTCTCAAGGTGTGCAACATATTCCTAACGATTTTGTTATTGCACTTACTGGCTATAAACCCAATTTTGATTTGTTAAACCAAATAGGTATTACGCAAACCAATGATGAAAAACACTTACCAAAATATAACCCTGAAACCATGGAAACCAATATTAAGGGCGTGTATTTGGCAGGTGTTATTTGTGGAGGAATGGAAACCCATAAATGGTTTATAGAAAATAGTAGGATACATGCTAAACAAATTGCAGCCCATATGCAAACATCTTTTACCAGTTAAGTTATGGATCTAAATCAAATCACAATCCCATCTTTAGATGTAGAAAGTGCCATAGGTTTTTATGAAACTTTAGGTTTAAAGCTTATAGTAAAGGCCTTGCCAAAATACGTACGTTTTGAATGTCCTGATGGTAATAGCACCTTCTCTATCCATCATGTAGAGGAACTTCCAAAAGGAAATAAAATTACTATTTATTTTGAGGACGATCATCTAGATAATTTAGTAAGCCAACTTCAAGTAAAAGGTATTGTATTTGATAGCTTACCCGAAGATAAACCATGGCTTTGGAGAGAAGCACATTTAAAAGATATGGACGGAAACAACATTATACTTTACAACGCAGGGCAGCATAGAAAAAACCCGCCTTGGCGCATTTAAAACGTTATTTTACTGGAATTAATTCTTTATGTTTCACTACTCGAGAAAGCACAATTTGTGTTTTAGACTCACCATAGATAATTAAATTATCAATAAACGCCTCTAAATGCTTATTATCTTTTAAAACTACCTCCATCACAATATTTTCATCTCCAGTGATACGATAACAGTTCACTACTTCATCAAAAGATTTTACTTTTTCTAAAAAAGGTTTTAGTTTTCCCATAAATGCACGCAGGGTTATGATAGCCTTAAGTTGGTACCCAATTTCAAAAGGAGAAACCATGGCCTTATACCCTTCTATAATTCCCATATCTTCCATTTTTTTGATACGCTCAGAAACTGCAGGAGAACTTATACCTACCTGACGTCCAATTTCGGCGTTAGATTGCCTTGCATTAACCTGTAAACAGTTCAAAATCTTCTTATTAAGCTTATCTATTTGCATTTAAAGATATTTAATTGATAAAACATTAAATCTAAAGCAAAAATACAATTTTACTTTAAATATTAAAGTTATAAATAAATTCTAGTGACTAATTTTGATGTAATTGCTAATGAAAAATTAATTGAGATGCACAATACCCCAGTAAATCTATCGGAATTACCGATTTATAAAAAAGCTATCGAGATTTTTGCATTATCTCAAAGTATTTCTTCTTATTTAAATGATGATCTTTCTGCTCTTAAAGAAGATGGCTCTGAAGATACTAATATTTATTTTTCAGGTGATATTGTACAACAATCCATTTCCCTAGCTCCAGAAATTGCCAATGTTGAACGTGAGCGTTATTCAGAAAGAAAACACCGCCATTTAGCTTCATTAAGAAGACTAACCAATATGCTTTATAAAAACTCTTATCGCCTAGAGAAAAGTAATAGCAATGGCAAAGATTTTCTCCCTGTATTACGTCGTGAACTAAAGAAATTTAAAAAATTGCAACATAATTGGATGTTGACACTATAATTAGTTTTTTCAGATTTTTATTGATTAGATTTTTTTACCGCCCATTACTTCTCATAGTCAAACCTTACACAAAATCATTCATTTTGGTATAATTCTATTGTTATTATCTCCCGACCTAAATATTAGATATAAAGGTTGTCTACAGACAAAATAATGCTCTTAAACGAATAAAGAAAGTTATTCTAAAAGTTGCATTAAAATATAAATACATTTGTTTCGGTCACACTAATCTAAAATCTTATAATGGATATTAAAGACAATACCTTAAGAGGAAAACAAATACTTGTAATGTTTGTGATACTAGCTGTAATTGATATTTTATCAGCTGCATTTAATTTTTATCAGAATAGTGTTCTATCAGATTACACAGATGGAGCATATGATGACGATTTTATAGAACTGCTAGATGTTGTGAGTATGATTATAGGCATTATTTACTTCTTGAGCTTTGTTCTAACGGTTATATTTTTTATAAGATGGTTTAGACGAGCTTATGGTAATTTAATTAGACTAAATATTAATATGGAATATGAAGAAAGTGGAGCTGTATGGGGTTACTTTATTCCTTTTGTTAATTGGGTAAGACCTATTAAAACAATGAAAGAAATATATATAAAACTTCAAGACACCTTGAAGAACTATGATTCCAGTTTTTTTGTTAATAAAGAAACCTCATTCATTGTCGTATGGTGGTTGGTTTATATTTTTAATGGTTTGGTTGGTAATTATGCTTCTAGAGTTATGAATAGAGCTACCGATATAGATAGCTTCATACAAGCAAATAATATCTACATATTTTCAGATTTATTTGATATAGTCGCAATCACATTAGCCATTATGGTTGTCATGAAAATTTCAAAACTCGAATTATTACTTAAAAATTCTGATACTTCATTATCAGTAATTGATCAAATTGGAGCTATTCCTATTGATATTGAATAAGTAAACTACGACACATCTAGCAAAATATCTTTATAAGTACTTCGATTGTACAATCTATAAATATAACTCTATTTACGAGGCTACCTCTCGAGTAACCTAGCATCTAAATTCAATTTATAGGGCTTGGATATTGTAATAGATATAAAATCAATGTGTTTTGGATTCAATAATATATTAAATTCACTAGGTAAAACGGCTGAAGGCACCTGTAATGCAAGGTTCTTTGTAGACTCCAACCAATCAGTACCATAGTTTTGTGTTAACACCAATGGCGGATTATGTCTCCAATCTTGTTTAAGAATAGTTGATGGCACTTTAGCTAATTTTATACTATCAGGCAAATCAATTTCAATATATCTAAATGTGTTATTGATAAACCTATAGTCTAAGTGTACAAGCAATTCAAGAACACTCAATGAGAGATTACTAGAAAAGTAAAGCATGCTATATCCAGGTTTATTCCATCTTCCCCCATACAACCTAGCGCCTTCACCGCTTAAATCTGAAATATATTTCTCTTTAGCTATTCTAAAAATTTTCAATACCCAAAAATATTAAGAATAAATACCATGCTCGATACGCCCCAAAGTATCTTTTACAAGTGCCACACCAAATGTAGTATCAAGATACTCTATGGGCTTTTTGTAATTAAGGTGGCGAAGTTCTAAGTGCAACCATTTTGTAAACATATCTATGGAACCAAATACTTCAATGCCCATGGAAATAACATCGGCTATTTCTAAAATTTGCTCTGTAGGGTAGACATTAAGCAAATCAGTATCGCTTTTACGTTGCAAAGTGCGATGCGACACATGTAATAGCTGACTCATTTTTTCCATAGAAATAGATAAAATAGTACTTATAGTTTGTATAACAGATTTTGGAAGCCCTTTTCTAGTTATCTCTATAAGATCCATATCACTATTGATGTTATACCCTACTGCTATGCTACCTCCTAAAACACTTGTAATACGTTGGTATTTATTTTGAAGCCCATAAAATGCCTGGGGCTCTTTAATAATATTTTTTATATGCTGCTGATTTTTCATAAAAACGACATTTGTCACAAATATAACACTTTATGTCGTATATTGCAGCTTTTTCAGTATTATTTAATCATTTAAAATGTTTTTAATGATATGTTACATATTTCTACGATACTGCCCTCCTACTTCAAATAATGCATTTGTAATCTGTCCTAGGGAACAAACTTTACATACTTCCATAAGTATTTCAAAAATATTTTCATTGAGAATTGCTGCCTCTTGAAGCTTCTTTAAAACACCTCTTGTATTATTGGCTTCATGAAGTTGTTTTAAGGTTTTTATTTGTAGCTGTTTTTCCTCTTCCGTTGCCCTTATCACTTCATTAGGTAAAATAGTTGGGGAACCCTTACTGCTTAAAAATGTATTTACACCAATAATTGGAAACTTCCCATTATGCTTTAACGTTTCATAATACAAGCTTTCTTCTTGAATTTTGCCACGCTGATACATGGTTTCCATGGCCCCCAAAACCCCTCCTCGTTCTGTAATCCTATCAAACTCAATCAACACAGCTTCCTCTACCAAATTGGTTAGCTCCTCAATAATAAAAGCACCTTGAATGGGGTTTTCATTTTTTGCTAAACCCAACTCTTTGTTGATAATGAGTTGAATAGCCATGGCACGGCGCACCGATTCTTCAGTAGGTGTTGTAATGGCTTCATCATAAGCATTAGTGTGTAATGAGTTACAGTTATCATAAATAGCATATAGCGCTTGAAGCGTAGTTCTTATATCATTAAAATCAATTTCTTGGGCATGCAGGCTTCTACCTGAGGTTTGAATATGATATTTCAACATTTGTGCCCTAGGATTAGCACCGTATTTCTCTTTCATAGCTTTGGCCCATATTCTTCTCGCGACACGACCTATTACAGCATATTCGGGATCTATACCATTAGAAAAAAAGAAAGATAAATTTGGCCCGAATTTGTTAATATCCATACCCCTACTTAAATAATACTCTACATAAGTAAAACCATTGGATAAGGTTAGTGCCAATTGAGTGATAGGATTAGCACCTGCTTCTGCAATATGATATCCTGAAATCGAAACAGAATAAAAGTTTCTAATGTTATGCTCTATAAAATATTCCTGCACATCTCCCATGAGTCGCAGTGCAAATTCTGTAGAAAATATACAGGTGTTTTGTGCCTGGTCTTCTTTTAATATGTCTGCCTGTACTGTACCTCTTACTTGCGAAATGGTTTTCTTTTTTATGTCCAAATAAACGCTTTTTGGTAAAACTTGATCTCCTGTTACCCCTAGAAGCATTAACCCCAAACCATCATTTCCCTTGGGCAATTTGCCATGATACCTTGGACGTTCTTTTCCTTGATATAACTTTTCAATTTTTGCTTCTACTTCATCTTGAAGATTATTTGCCTTGATGTAGATTTCACATTGTTGATCAATGGCAGCATTCATAAAAAAACCTAACAACATGGGAGCGGGACCATTAATAGTCATACTTACTGACGTTGAGGGATCTGCTAAATTAAACCCAGAATACAGCTTTTTGGCATCATCTAAACAACATATGGAAACCCCAGCATTACCAATTTTACCATAAATATCGGGACGGTTATCAGGATCATTACCGTACAAGGTTACACTATCAAAAGCGGTTGACAGGCGTTTGGCCGGCATACCTGCACTTACATAATGAAAACGTTTATTTGTACGTTCTGGCCCTCCCTCACCCGCAAACATTCGTGCAGGATCTTCTCCCGTTCGCTTAAATGGGTATAAACCCGCAGTATATGGAAACTCCCCTGGAACATTTTCTTGTAAGCTCCATTTTAAGATATCTCCCCATGCTTCATACTTTGGTAGTGCTACTTTGGGAATCTGTGTATGGGATAACGACTGGGTATGCGTTTCAATTTTTATGTCTTTATCCCTAACTTTAAATGTATACACCGGGTTTTTGTAACTATTTACCTTATTATTCCATTCCAAAATAATATCCCAATTATATGGCCTCAAATTCATTTTAATCCTATCAAACTCCTTTAACAACAGTTCTAAAAAACCTTTCTTATTTTGCGCAACCTGTTTTAAGAGTGTTTTAGAATTTAATCCTAAACTATGTAAATAAGACTGTTTTTGTGGTTTAGGAATATTAGCAACTGAGCATATAGTTTCATATATACCGTAAAGAGTTTGGGCTATCTCAGATTGCTCACTTTCGGTCTTATTATAAGTTCTATTGAGTTCGGAGATTTCTGATAAATATCGATTTCGAGAAGGGGGAATCACAAATAGTTTTTTTTCCTCCTCTTTAGAAATAGTAAAATTTGATTTTAAATCAGCACCTGCTTTTTCAACCAAAGTATCCATAACCGTTCTGTATAGCTTATGCATTCCAAAATCATTGAACTGTGATGCAATTGTACCATAAACCGGTAATTCCTCGTCGGGCATATCCCATAGATTGTGGTTACGCTTGTACTGCTTTTTTACATCACGCAATGCATCTAGCGCACCACGTTTATCAAATTTATTTACAGCAACTAAATCAGCAAAATCCAACATATCTATTTTCTCTAATTGAGTTGCTGCACCAAATTCTGGTGTCATCACATATAAAGACACATCAGAATGTTCAATAATCTCAGTATCACTCTGCCCTATACCAGAAGTTTCTAATATAATGAGATCGTATGCTGCAGCTTTCAGTACTTCTATAGCATCATTAACATGGGCAGACAGTGCCAAATTAGATTGGCGCGTAGCCAAACTACGCATATAAACTCTAGGATTATTTATTGCATTCATTCTAATTCTATCCCCTAGTAGGGCGCCTCCGGTTCTTCGTTTAGATGGGTCCACCGAAATAATACCAATTGTTTTTTCTGGGAAATCCATTAAAAAACGCCGTACAAGCTCATCCACCAAACTTGATTTCCCCGCACCTCCTGTGCCCGTTACACCTAGTACAACACCGCTTGAACGCTGAATAGAGGAGCTTTCAATCGAATTATTAAAAAAGTTTTTAAATCTTTTGTTATCATTTTCAGCCAGCGTAATTAATCTAGCTATTACTTTCGCATCCTTGCTTCTTAACAACCCAGATACATCCTGGGCTTTCGTGTGCAATAGCCAAGAAACATCCAAATTATTTACAAATGTTATTTCTGTTTTTTCTCTTTTAGAAATATTGAGAGGGGTATCGGTTTTTTCCACCAAATCATTAACCATACCCTGTAACCCCATTTGCCTACCATCATCAGGCGAGTAGATTCTAGCAACCCCATAAGCCATCAAATCTTTTATTTCTGATGGTAAAATAACGCCGCCACCTCCGCCAAAAATCTTTATATGCCCTGCCCCAAGCTCAACCAACAAATCGAACATGAATTTAAAATACTCGTTATGTCCGCCTTGATAAGACGTTAAACAAATAGCATGTGCATCCTCTTGAATGGCAGTATTTACAACTTCTTTAACGCTTCTGTCATGGCCTAAATGAATCACTTCTACCCCTGTAGCTTGAATAATACGCCTCATAATATTTATGGAGGCATCATGTCCATCAAAAAGGGAAGCAGCGGTAACAATCCTTATTTTATGTTTTGGCTTGTATGGTGTTTGTTGATTCATTAATAAAAAATAATTAGTTTACGGACTGCAATTTACGAATAATTCAAAAAAATATTCAATTTTTAAATTATTTTGCAAAATTTAAAAGATAAGATACCTCAAAATAGTTTTTATTTATTTTTGAAGCGTTAAAAGATAGCCTCATGAAGAAAATTACCATCTTAATTCATTGTAAAGATCGCCAAAACATTATTGCAACGGTTACCAATTTTATAGCTAAAAAAGGTGGCAATATTGTGTATTTAGATCAACATGTTGATAGACAACAAGATATTTTCTTTATGAGACTAGAAAGTGAGTTTATAGATGACAATTTTTCTACAGATGTCTTTAAAGATTGTTTTAAAACTGAATTGGCAGACAAACTCCAGATGAAATGGCGTATATATTCTTCAGAGAAAAAGCCAAAAATGGCACTCTTCGTATCTAAATACGACCACTGTCTGTATGATATATTAGGACGTTACAATTCGGGAGAGCTCAACCTTGAAATACCATTTATAGTAAGTAATCATATCGATTTAAAGCCAATAGCAGATAGTTTTAAAATTCCATACTATCATATCCCCGTAACTAAAGATACAAAAGCTGAAGCTGAACTTGAACAGCTAAAACTATTACAAACACACAATATTGATTTTATAGTATTGGCTAGGTATATGCAAATAGTATCACCTGAGTTAATTGATAGGTATACCAATAAGATAATTAACATCCATCATTCATTTTTACCTGCATTTGTTGGAGCCAAACCTTATCACTCTGCTTACAAACGTGGTGTAAAAATTATAGGTGCCACAAGTCACTATATAACTGAAGAATTAGATGCTGGTCCTATTATAGAACAGGACGTCGCAAGAGTAACACATGCCTACACTATTAAAGACTTAATTGCCAAGGGGCGAGACCTAGAAAAAATAGTTTTAGCTAACGCAATTAAACTTCATTCAGAAAGAAAAGTAATGGTTTATAACAATAAAACTGTTATTTTTTCTTAATCCATAATCATCTAAAAATCAAATACTTAAATTTTTAAAATTAACATGTGTTAAAATTAACATATGTTAACTGTGACTTGTTTAAAAACTTGGTGTCGTAATTATTGAATAGAAAAAACCATTAACTAATTTCTTAATTTTTATGAAATCAAATTTTATTTTATGCCTAACTTTTTTATTAGGCTTCGGAATGTCCCAAGCACAAAACTTACCTGCAAACCCAGATCCAGGGAAGTGTTATGTAAAATGTATTACAAAAGATGAATTTAAAACTGTAGAGGAAACTATCCAAACGTATCCAGCGTATACGAAATTAGAAGTTGTACCTGCTACCTACAGAACGGTGGAAGAACGTGTACTTGTTAAAGAAGCTTCTAAAAAGTTTGTTTATGTTCCTGCTACTTATGAAACTATTGAAGTACCTTATGTAAGTAAAGAGGGAAGAACAGATTTAAACATTATTCCTGCAAGTTTTGGATCAGATTCTAGAACTTTTGAAACTTACCCTAAAACTTCTGGTTGGGAGTACAGAGAAACTGCTTGTGATTCTCCTAACAAAGAAGATTGTATGGTAGCATGTTTTGTTGAATATCCAGCTCAATTTAGAGATGTAAGTTTTACTACATTATCTAATGATGCTAGCACAAGCAATATTCCTGTGCCAGAGAGAGGAGCTACTTACAAAAAACGTGTTATTAAAACTCCTGCAAGAATGGATGAGATTGAAATTCCTGCGGAGTACAAAACTATTAAACGTCAAGTATTAGCTACGCCCGCTACAACAAGAAGCGTAACTGTGCCTGCGCAATCTAAAACTGTTACAAGAACTGTTTTAGCTAAAAAAGGAGGTTTAACTACTTGGGAAGAAGTAGACTGTGGATTGTTAAACGCTAATGTATTACCAATTTTTTACGAATTAGGTAGCGCTCGTATCACGCCTGCTTCTAAAAAGATTATTGATGAAACTTTACTACCACTATTAAATAGCAAGCCTGTAAGTATTGAATTAATGTCTCATACAGATTCTAGAGGTAACGACGATTTCAACATGTCTTTATCTCAACAACGTGCAAACTCGGTAGTTAACTACTTAGTGTCTAAAGGTATCTCTAGAAGTAGATTAACTGCAAAAGGATACGGAGAATCTAGATTGGTAAACCGTTGTTCTAATGGTGTAGACTGTTCTGAAGCAGAACACAGAAAAAACAGAAGAACCGAATTTAGAGTGATTGGAAACTAACTAATTTTAATAGTTTCAATTAACACAGAAGAAGACGCCCATTAAGGCGTCTTTTTTGATATTATATAGTTTTTATATTCTCCAATTCTCTTTTCCACCCTAATACCGTATATATCATTAAGACTTGCAGCCATCAAATCAAAGTATTTGTAGTGTATCTCCCAATCGTGTAACCCTTCGGCAAGTTTACTATTATTTGTTACGATTGGCATATTTAACAAATTTGAAATTTGATAGTTGACTTGATTTAAAGAGACATTATCTGCTTTAATATCAGAATCTCCAATTAGAAAGTTTGGTGTGTCATTTCCCCAATCTATTTGATGAACATCCCAAAAATTAGAATTTTGGATATCAAAAAACAAAACCTCCCCATTAACAATGGTTTCGTTCTGAGACAGCTTTAAATACTGTAATATCTCTTTGGTTTTATTCTGAAAAGCCTCAGTATTATATTTAAATCTGGTACGATAGCATGTTTGCAAACCCTCCCCTTTAATTTGGCCTAGATAAACACTATTGGTATACGCCAAAATAGCTTTTAAGCTTCCTGTAAGTTCTAGAAAATTTAACTTTTTATCAACTCGCAAAGGGGTAGTTGCTTCTTTTAAACTAATAATATCAAAATCTCCTTTAAAAGTTTTAGATTTTGTAACGGCTGCAGGTTTAAAGGATTGTAATTGATACATCTTATCTACGCTTACCGTTTTTTTATTAGTACTTAAAAATCCATCTAAATGATACGATTTAAACTCGGCTGGATGCCCTTCCCAAAGCCTCTCCCCTTTAGCGTTAAACAAAATACCATAAGGCAAACTCGCAATATTAAATTTAGAAAACGTTTCGCCATTATAATCAATCGCAACAGCCAACTCCAAGGCATGCTTCTTCATAAATCGCTTTACAATATCAGGATTTTCCTGACTTAAAGACATAATATGAAACCTGTTAGGGTATTGACGCTGCAAAGACGTTAAATACTTTGATGCATGTATACATGGTCCACACCAAGTTGCCCAAAAATCCACAAAATACAATGAGTTATCATCATTCTTGGTCAATAAAGATTTTTGGATATTCTCAGAAATTTTTATTTGCCCGAAAGAAAACAACGGGAAAACAAACAAAAGCATTAAAGGCAAATACCTTTTTATTTTAGATTTCAAATACATTATAATAAGTTTCTATAACAGTAATAACAAGTATTATGCTAGAATTGTATTTGGTTGGAATTATTTGCAAAATATAAAAATTTTTGGAACCCTGTGACTTTTTAAAAGGTAATGTGTCTTAAAAGTAAGTTTAGAAATCTGGTTGATTGAGGGATTAATCTGGTTGAAATATAAAAGACATTTAAATAGTAATATTTGAATGTCTTATTTTTTTTAGTATTCACTATTTTTGAAAATAAAACCCAAATATCATGATACGTAAAATATTTTCTGTTTTTTTCATTTTCAATCTTGTTGCTTGCGCTGAACTACAAGGTGTTATAGACCAACTGCCCCAAGGTGGTGTTGTAACTAATACCGAAATTGCTTCTGGACTGCGTCAAGCCCTAGATTTTGGAATAGACAAACAAGTTACCAAACTCACACAAAAAGATGGCTTTTTTAAAAATGAACTTGTTAAAATCCTACTTCCTGAAGAATTAAGAAAGGTTGATAAAGCATTGCGAGATATAGGTTTAAGCAAACTAGCTGACGAAGGCCTAAAAGTATTGAACAGAGCAGCTGAGGATGCTGTAAAGGAGGCTACCCCTATTTTTATAAATGCCGTAAAAGGAATCACATTTACAGATGCCAAAAACATTTTATTAGGTAACGATGATGCTGCTACACAATATTTAACTTCTAAAACACAATCTGCACTTTACACTAAGTTTAATCCAGTAATTAAAAATTCATTTTCTAAAGTTGGTGCCGATGACATTTGGAATAATTTAATTAACAAATACAATACTTTACCTTTTACCAATGACGTAAACCCTGATTTGACCGATTATGTTACCAACGAAGCACTTAAAGGCGTTTATACCATGATAGCTGTAGAAGAAAAAGAGATACGAAACAAGATAAATTCAAGAACTACAGACTTGCTAAAACGTGTATTTGCGTTGCAAGACCAATAAAATACCCGCAAGAGAAATAGCCAAACCGGATAATTAATTTATTCGGTTTTTTTATACAAGCCATCAAAAACTACGGTAACCTCTTCATCATTTACAATAGTTTCCCAATATTGACGAACGGTACCATCCTCATTTAAAGTCCAGGTTACTTTATGGTAATAAGGTTTGCCTTCTTTATTTTTCTCGATATCCGTCTTCAAAATCATTTTATTATTAAAACGGTGCCCCTTTAAATGTAAACTCCCGCCATGGTTATCTACCCAAATTTGCTCCCAATGTTTTTTTGCATAATTATAGAAATTAGTGCTGGTACCTGTAAAACCACCTTTGGCACCGGTCCAGTTCTCCCTTAAAATACAATTGTCTTGAATTTTGTCAATAATATTCGTTCCCGCCAGCGAACCATCAGGTTTGGTAACCGTCCAAGTACCTATCCAAAAATCAAATTCTGAATGTTTTTCGGTGCAGCAGTTGCATTTTTTTTCTTGAGCATTAAGCGTTAGGGAAAAGATGGTAAAGCAAAAAATAAAAATGCGCATAACTTACTGTTTTTCAAATTAATTCACTAAATTTAAAGAAGTTTAAGCATTAATTGTATACGCATTAACATAACATTACCAATTAGAGAGAATGTATTACTCTAATATAACTTTATATCATTACATACCATCTCTCAAAACACTTCGACATGAAAAACATGAGGTCCATTGAGCAACATCAGGTTGAGCTGACTAAAGAGTATAAGGCACTTATTGAAAGAGCTTATAACCTAAGGCATACTGATGCGCCTTTGAGTGATTTTTCCGAGTACAAGGCCATCAAGCTTCTTAACAAGATAAATAAACTCAACTATCTTCATAGAGAATATCAGCAAACGGCTGTATAAAGTTTAGCGTTTCTTTAACGTTCCCATCACATCCAAATCATAAATAAACTCGTAATTTATTTAAAACAAGTTTATTATGAGTCCACATTTTTGTAAAGTCGGAAAAATTAAACCAGACGCTAGCAAATTTGTTAGCATTAAAGAATTAGAAAGAAGAATTAAAAACTTTGTAGATGATATCAGCAAGGTAGAATTTTCTAAAGATGTTCATGGAGCGATTTAAAGTAAGTAAACGCCTTAGCTAATCGCGAACCATACCAAGAAAACATTTCTCCATCAACCAATAGTATTTTTGCTTTTGGATAGAATCTCTTTAGCTCTTGCCTATGCCTCTCTTTAAAAGGAAAAGGTTCACTTGAAAGTAATACCAATTCTACATCTTCATTTCTATTTAATGTAATCTCGGGATAACGTGCTTTATGCATAATGTTATCAAACTTATTAAGCTGCATTAAGAAATCAATAAATGTATTCTTACCAGCCAACATCCATGGTAATCTCCAGATAAAGTAAGCCGTTTTAAAAGGTCGCTTAGTTTTCATATAGTTCTGAAAAATATCGGCTTCACGACTTATCGTTTCAATAAGTTTACGTGCATAAATATCTTTGTCAAATATCTTACCGTATTGCTTTATCAGTGCTAAGCTGTCATTTAACGTAAATATATCTGATACATGAACAGGAGCTATACCCTCACAAGCTTCTACTAGAGCCTTAGTATTTTCCTCCTTGTTGCATAAAATAATGTCTGGTCGCAACTCTTTTATTTTTTCAATATGAACATGCTTTGTACCACCAACAATTGTCGCCTTAGATTTTACAGACAGTGGATGAACACAAAACTTAGTAACGCCTACCAAATTATCCTCCAAGCCTAAATCACATAACAATTCGGTTTGGCTGGGCACTAAAGAAACAATCCGTTTTGGAATGGCATCAAAACGAATTGTCCTTTGTAATTGATCAATAACTTCAATAGCCATATACTAAACTTTAACTTTTTTCCATTTGCCCTTTTTAAACCAAATGATAGCAATAACAGCTATGAGTATTTCTGCCATAGTAATAGCCCAGAATACGCCCTGAGGCCCAAAATTTAAAGTGATGGCCATAACGTAGGCAAAGGGCAATTGCAACAACCAAAAACAGAAAAAGTTAATATATGTAGGTGTCTTTGTATCTCCAGCTCCATTAAATGCATTTACAACCACCATACCATACGCATAAAAAATGTAACCTGCAGCCAAAACACGAAGACACAAACTACCGTATTTTACAACATCAGATGTTTGATTAAATAGTATAATAATGTGTGGTGCAAACACCAAATACACAATAGATACAAACCCCATAAAAATTGCACAATACTTCCCTGTTTTCCAAACAGATTGTTCTGCCCTATCTGGCTTTTCGGCCCCTAAGTTTTGCCCCACTAAAGTTGCTGCAGCATTGCTCATTCCCCATGCTGGCATTAAGGTAAACATCATTACCCGTATAGCTATCGTGTAACCTGCCAATACTTCACTACCAAATTCGCTCATTATTCTCATTAAGAATACCCAAGAAGACGTACCAATTAAAAACTGACCAATGCCTCCCAAGGATACTTTTATTAGGTTAAGCATTACACCTATTTGCAACACTAAATCCTTCACACCAACTTTTATTTTACTAAACCCAAAGAATAAAACCGCCAACTGAAAAATAACAGCGGTTCCCCTTCCAATAGTAGTAGCAATTGCAGCACCTTCTACTCCATAAGCAGGAACTGGCCCCAATCCAAAAATAAAAATAGGGTCTAAGATGATATTTAAACCATTGGATAAAACCAAAGTCCACATTGCTATAGACGCATTTCCCGCACCCCGGAAAATAGCATTGATTAAAAACAATAGCATGATTGTAACATTACCACCCAATAGAATTTTGGTATAACCATAACCCTCTTCTATTAAATCTGGTTCGCCACCCATTAAGCTTAAAATATCTTTAGGATAAAGTATACCAATAACACTAATGATAATGGCGATAGCTATTCCCAGAAAAATAACCTGAACCGCTGCACTAGAAGCTCCTTGTATATCCTTTTCCCCCACTCTACGGGCTACAATAGCCGTAGCCGCCATACTTAAACCTATAGCAACTGCGTAAACCAAAGTAATTACAGATTCTGTTAAACCAATAGTGGCAACAGCATTTACACTAACTTGAGATACAAACATGATATCCACTAAAGCAAAAATGGATTCCATAAGCATCTCTAGTATCATGGGAATAGAGAGCATAAAAACAGCTCTTCTAATACTTCCAGAAGTAAACTCTTGCTCTTTACCTGTAATGGCAATTTTTAAATAGTTTAGAAATTGTTTAATAGTAATTTTTTGTGATTGCATTGTAATAATATTATAATAGAAATTTACCAAACACATCATAGTATTTGGTATCACTTGTTCGAGAGAACCTCGATAGATCCTGAAGTGGGCTTATACAATCATAACAACAAAGGTGTAGAATTAATTTTAATTTACAAAATCATTTTCTCTAGGTGGTTAGTTAAGGTTAATATATATTAGCAAAAAAGAAATTGAATGCTTAAAGCTGTAATTTTTGATATGGATGGTGTCATAATAGATAGTGAACCCATGCACCGTAAAGCCTATCATGATATGTTTAAAGACATTGGGATAGATGTTTCAACTGAATTATATGAATCCTTTACAGGACAATCCACAATAAATATATGTAAAAAACTGTGTGATTATTTTAATCTAAATGAAAGTCCTGAAGCTCTAGTGGCCCTAAAACGTAAGCATTACAAACAGTTTTTTGATACTGATTCTGATTTAGATTTAATTGATGGTGTTTTAGATTTAATAAAGAATTATCATAACAATGGATTAACGTTAGTACTAGGGTCTTCAGCATCAATGAGTGGTATAAACATGATATTTAACCGTTTTGATTTAAACCAATACTTTAAGGCTAAATTAAGTGGTGCAGACTTAAAACAATCTAAACCCCATCCAGAAATATTTGTAAAAGCTGCTGAAGCTTCGGGGTTTGATGCCACAGAATGTATGGTTATTGAAGACTCCACCAATGGTATTCAAGCTGCAAAATCTGCTGGAATTTATTGCGTTGGCTATGATAGTTTTCATTCTAAAAACCAAGATTACTCCAATGCTGATAAAGTTATATCAGACTTTAAAGCTATCTATTTTGAAAAAATCGTAGAAGATTTTAAAAACGTGACTGCCAAATAAGTTAAAAGTGATATTCTGTAGTAGCCTTTATTTCCTTTAAAACAAAATAGCTTTCTAAAACACCAATATTATTAATCTTAGAAAGTTTTAGTCTTACAAATTCATGGTACTCCTCAAGGCTTCTTAAATTTATCTTTAGAAAGAAATCCACTTTACCAGCCATGTGGTAACATTCCTGCACTTCTGGCAGTGCTTTTATTTGTCTATCAAACTTATCAATAAATCCTTCATCATGATAACGTAAGGACACCATACAAATAGCTGTTATGGGACAATCTATTAGTTTTTTGTTAATTAAAGCAACATACTTTTTAATGTATCCCTTTTTCTCTAAACGCCTGATACGCTCATAAACAGGAGATGCTGTTAAATGGAGTTGTTTAGCTATATCCTTAGTGGTTTTCTTGGAATCTTGCTGAAGAATACGCAATATATCAAGATCTATATCATCTAATCGTTCCATAGGCAGTAAAAATTACTTCTAATTCATTAAAACCGTTATTTAAAAAGTAAAAATACACTTAACACACAACAAACACAGAACAAAGTACTTAAATAATTACAATTAACAGAATTTTTAATCAAAATAATACACTTATACGTAATTTAGTACTACTTAGAATTTTAATATAATGAGAGAGCATATTCTAATTACTGGAGCTAATGGCCAACTAGGATCTGTATTAACAAAAGCCCTTCAAGCAAAGTATGGTATTTCAAATGTTATCGCTACAGACATTAAGTTCAATGCAGGTTTTAAAGGTAATTTTGAGTTTTTAGATGCTACGGATTTCAGCAGCATCAACAATCTTATAAACGAATATAATATTACCCAAATATATCACATGGCAGCTATTTTGTCTGCAAAAGGGGAACAACATCCGCTAAGAACATGGGAAATCAACAACAAGACATTTCTAAATGTTTTAGAAGCTGCAAGATTAAGCAACGTTAATAAGGTGTTCTATCCAAGCTCTATTGCGGTATACGGTAAAAATGCACCTAAAAACAATACACCACAAGACTTTTTTCTTATACCCACCACTGTTTATGGCATGAGCAAAGCTTCGGGAGAGCATTGGGCTAATTACTATTTTTTAAAGTATGGATTAGATGTGCGATCGCTACGATATCCTGGTGTTATAGGGCACCAAACCTCTCCTGGTGGGGGCACTACAGATTATGCCGTTGATGCTTACCATTATGCCGTTAAGCATGAAATTTATACTTGTTTTTTAAATCAACAGGCAAGTCTACCAATGATTTATATGGATGATGCCATTAGAGCTACTATTGAATTAATGGAAGCCCCATGTAACACTATTAAAAGCAGAACATCCTATAACATTGCCAGCATGAGTTTTAATCCTGAAGAATTAAAAGCCGCCATATCACAACAATTCCCTAATTTTAAAATGGTTTACAAACCAGATTTTAGACAAGATATAGCAGACTCATGGCCGAATAGTATAGACGACACAGAAGCTAGAGCAGATTGGGGTTGGTTACCAAATTTTAATTTGGAATCTATGACCATAGACATGATTAAGCACTTAAAAACAAAATACAAAACAGAAAACGCATAAGCTATGTACGGACAAATAAAACAACAATTCCAAGCGGACTTAGGTGCCATAAAAGAAAGCGGATTATATAAAAACGAACGCATCATTACCTCTAAACAAGGTGCAGAAATCGACACACAATCTAATCCAGATGTACTAAACTTTTGCGCCAATAACTATCTGGGGTTATCCTCCAACGAAACTGTTATCCAAGCCAGTATTGATACCTTAAAGACACATGGTTTTGGTTTGTCTTCTGTGCGCTTTATTTGTGGTACACAGGATATCCATAAAGCACTAGAACAAAAAACTGCTGAGTTTCTGGGTATGGAAGATTGCATTTTGTATGCTGCTGCATTTGATGCCAATGGCGGTTTATTCGAACCGCTATTGTCCAAAGAAGATGCGATTATTTCAGATGAACTAAACCACGCCTCCATTATAGATGGGGTACGCCTATGCAAGGCACAGCGCTTTAGGTACAAGAATTGTGATATGGAAGATTTAGAGCTGCAATTACAAGCAGCCTCTTCAGCTAGAAGAAAAATTATTGTTTCTGATGGTTCTTTCTCTATGGACGGTAAAATTGCTCCCTTAGATAAAATTTGCGACTTGGCAGATAAATATGAAGCTTTAGTAATGATAGATGAATGCCATTCCACAGGTTTTATAGGAAAAACAGGTAGAGGAGTTCATGAATATCACAACGTAATGGATCGTGTAGATATTATTACTGGAACTTACGGGAAAGCACTTGGCGGTGCCTCAGGTGGTTTTACCGCAGCCAGAAAAGAAATTGTAGATTTACTAAGACAACATTCTAGACCCTATTTGTTTTCCAATACCCTTGCCCCTGCCATTGTAGGCGCAACGCTAAAAGTATTCGATATTATTTCTAAAGACACAACCTTAAGGGATAAATTAGAAAATAACACCCACTTCTTTAGAAATGAAATGACAAAAGCTGGTTTCGATATCATCCCTGGAATCCATCCCATCGTACCCATTATGCTTTACGATGCAAAACTGGCACAAACTTTTGCTAGAATGTTATTAGAAGAAGGTATTTATGTTATTGGATTCTTCTACCCAGTAGTACCAAAAGACAAAGCTAGAATACGAGTGCAACTATCTGCTGCTCATGATACAGAACATATACAAAAAGCAATTGATGCCTTTACTAAAATTGGCAAACAGCTAGAAGTAATTTAATTGAGACAACTATTACTTAGACTTTAAAAGTGCATTTTGTTCTTCCATTAGCTTAGTAAGCTTATCTAAAAGTTCAATGTCTTTAGGTGTAACAACAGTTGTATCGGTGGTATCTTGTGCTTTCTTTTTAAGTTGGTTCATAAACTTAACAACAATAAATACCGTAAATCCAATAATTAAAAAGTCTAAAAACACTTCTCCTAAAGCACCATATCCAATAGCGACCTCATCTTTTAACATACTACCATCTGCTTCTAAAACAGCATCTCTAAGAATAATTTTTTTGTCCTTGAAGTTCACACCATCAGTAAGTAATGACAAAGGTGGTAGCATTACTTGCTTTACTAAAACATCAATAACCTTATTGAAAGCAGCTCCAATAATGATACCTATTGCCATATCCATCATGTTGCCTTTTACGGCAAATTCCTTGAATTCTTTAAATAGTTTCATATACTTCTAATTTAGAATAGCAAAATTAGAAGATTAAAAGAGAAAGATTCTATTCAACTTAAAGAAACGCTATTTTTTATAAAACTTAGCATAACCTCTATATGCAAAAGCACCAAGAATAGCAACGCATGCACAAGCAATGCCTATAAATTTCAAACTCACAATTTGATCACCACTAGCGTAAGAATGCAATCCAGCTAGATAAAAGTTTACACCAAAATAAGTCATCATAATACTTGCAAAAGCAATTACCGACATTAAATTATAAAACCAACGCCCACGAAGCCCGGGCACCAATCGCATATGGATAACAAATGCATAAATCATAATACTGATGAGCGCCCATGTTTCTTTGGGGTCCCAGCCCCAATAACGCCCCCAACTTTCGTTAGCCCACATACCACCAAGAAAGTTACCGATAGTTAGCATTACTAGACCAACCGTTAATGCCATTTCATTAATGATAGTAAGCTCCTGGATATTCAATAACATTTTTTTCTTATTCTTCTGCGTGGTAAACGCCATTAAAAATAGAGCTACAGCACCCAAAATCATACCTAAGGTAAAAGGTCCGTAACTTGCAACAATTACAGCTACGTGAATCATTAACCAATAGCTGTTTAGTACAGGTTGTAAATTTGCTATGGCAGGATCCATCCAATTCCAATGGGCAATCATCAAAATCATAGCGGTTACAAACGCTGCTGACGCAATTGTAAGGTTAGAGGATTTAATTTTAAACATTGAGGAGGTTGGAACTAATAGTGCAAACTTCAATCCAAAAAATCGCTTGTTTTGTTTATTTTTTTGTTTACTAATACCAGTTATCAATCCAAACAACATAGTAGACCAAGCAACATAAATCATGGACTCGTATGCATCACTCCAAGGTGCATGGCCAGAAATATACCAACGCACAATTAAACCTGCTGTATGTAATAAAAATAGTGCGATAATAACCCACTTAAATACATTTACAATACCATTTAAAACTGAGCTCCTGTCGTTGAATATTTGAAATATTAAAACAATGAAAAGCAATGTTCCCGCATACATATACCAACTAAAGAGCTTCTTAAAAATATCGTATTTGTTGTAAAGCACCTCTGTTTTTATTTTATCGTCACTCAACATTACGTTTGCCCCATACTTCTCCTGTGTTTTTTTAAAAGCACCCAGAAGCTTATTAGCCTGTGTAAAATCTCCTGTTTTTTTAGCTTCGTTTAATGCAAATAGATATGTTGTAAATCCATTTTTGATGAAATTACCGTATAAAGAATCTTTTATACTAGTGCTGTAGCCTTCAAATTTATACTCAAAATTCGAAACCCATTTGTTATTGTCATCTTCGGGAATCGGAAAAATCTTTAAAGAACGCCCCCTTATGGTGTTATACAATAAATTAACCCGTTGATCTGTTTCCTTAAATTCCTTTTGGAATCCATTAGGCACCTGTGCTTTATAAGCTTCATCTAAAAAAGGAGCTAACTTGTACTCACCTTTATCTGTAAAGAAATCAGCAAGAGTAACATATTTTTCACTCTTATCGACACCAATTAAGCGTCTAATAGAATCCCCTTTTTTTGGTTTTAAATACAGAATAGGAACATTATACCATAATTGAGGACTCTCCTGCATAGATAAAAACACTTGGTTCGCATCAAAATCTTCGTAGGTATCTTGCTTACTTAATTTCCTAAGCAGTTCGGAAGCATAGGTGTTAACAGGCATCATACGCCCCCCTATATCTTGAATAACCATATGGCCAAACTTATCAGCATGTGCTTTAGGTGCAATATTTGCTTTTAG
The DNA here is from genome assembly GCF_016827605.1 of Hyunsoonleella ulvae. Taxonomy (GTDB): domain Bacteria; phylum Bacteroidota; class Bacteroidia; order Flavobacteriales; family Flavobacteriaceae; genus Jejuia; species Jejuia ulvae. The sequence continues at coordinate 27,171 of NZ_JAEPJQ010000002.1, forward strand.
AACAGAATCTACTTGGGCTTTTGTTGGTCCTTGAAATTTGTGCCCATGATTGTGACCATCATCAGGAGAATGTGCTTCTTGCGCAAATCCAAACAATCCAAAACAAAGTAAAAATATCGCTAGCAGCTTTTCTTTCTTTTCTTTTACGCTTTCTAAACGTTTCTTTAAATCCCAGAAGCGTGTTCCTTTGGCAAACAAAATAGCCATCAGCCCGAAGTATAATAGCATGTAACCGATGTAAGTTATCATGGTGCCCCAATAGTCGTGGTTAACAGACAGAATGGTTCCTTTTTCATCAGGATCAAAACCAGATTGAAAAAAGCGATACCCACGATGATCTAAAATATTATTCATATAAATTTTATAATCATAACTCCCTTCTTGCTCATCAACCACGGTTACCTCACTAGAGTAGGCAGAATAACCATTTTCAGTTCCTGGATAACGCTCCGCTTCGAAATCATTTAATTTTACCGCAAAAGGTAATTCCAAAACTTTAGAGCCATAACGAAACTCGAACTCCAAACCGCCAACCTCAACTTTTTTATAGTTATTATAACGTCCTATTCCCCCTAGAAGCCCTAAACGTTTTGTTTCGCCGTTGGTTGTAATACTTAAAACTACACCATCATCATCATTCTTTAAAATCTTAGATTTTTTAACAATATCAAAAACACCTTTGGTTACGGGTTTAGGAAATACCATTTGCATATTACCAATAACATAACGTGAACGCAAAAACAACGGCTGCAAACTATCTTTAACCAACTTACCCTGTGCTCTGGTAGCCATCGTCATATACTCGCCCTCAAAAGGAGAATTTATGCTTAAAGAATCTCCAATATACGTTATATTGATGGCTCCTGGTGTTGGTTTATTTAAGGCAAATAAAATATTATGGATATTGGCAACCTGCCCAACTTTTAAGAAATGATTATGTGGTCCATTGGTACCTGCTTCTACTAATTTTAGGTAAGATTCGCCATTCTCATCAGGGATAATATCTTCTTCGGCACCACCGATAAATTTTTCAAGTTCAATAGTTACCGGTTGTCCGTTATATTCATTTTCAATTGCAAAATCGTTATCCAATCTAGGCGAAAAATCAACCTCCTCTTCTACCACTCGCATTTGGTTTACACCATTTACTTGGTAATCCCCATAAATTCTTCCAGTGATATATGTCTTTTGAGATAAAAAACTATTCTCGGTAGCACCTTCACGAATCGCCATCATCCCCTCAAAACCAATATAACGTGTAATACCAGCACCTAACAGAATAAAAATAAAAGAGAGGTGTAAAATTAAGGTTGCCCATTTTTCCTTCTTATATAAACGATATCTAAAAATATTACCCACAAAATTCACTACAAAAAGCCCCATAATAGCCTCAAACCACCATGTGTTGTAGATAAGGTTTCTTGTATATGGTGTTGGTGAGGCATCCTGTCCCGCATCCATAAAGGTTCCTGTTGCCATGGCTGCGGCATAGGCAATAAATAATATAGCTGTAAGACGTGTAGAAAATAGAATTTTGGCGAGTTTCTCAAGCATGATATTGTGCGCTTTTTTGCTCGTGCAAAAATACGGATTATTGCTAATTTAAACCTGTTTTTTAACAGGCTTTAAATACTTTTTAATTGTTTAAACTAATTCTAGATTGAAATTGCCCAACCATGTTTATTGGTTAAGAACGAAACCTTCTGTAGCGAAGCATATAAATAATAAAAAAATAATCCAGCTAGATCGTAAAATGTAAAAGACAAGACCAAACATGTAAGTTTACAAAATACTTAAACTACCCTTCTATTACATCTTTATACTCAAGAAAAAAGGCTTCAAACAAGTGCATTGTGTTATTAAAGAATTCCATAACATCACGCCATGAGTTTTTATTGTGAATGGACACTTTTTGCTGCAAAGGCACATATATTCTGGAAATTTCCTTGTGGTTTTCTAAAAAATATTCTTCTTCGTAAATAGCTTCTGGCAAGTATTCATCTGTCAAAATAGATTTTAAAGCTACTAACTTTTCCCAATATTTTATACGATGTTCTAAATCATCTTCTATATCTAAAGCCACCAGTGCAGTTTTTGTATCAAAATGAAATTTAAAACTAAGCCCTTTGAGTTTCGTGTTGTACAAAATCCACTTTCTAGGAAAAGACTTCCCAAAACTAGTCCAAAATTCTTGTCGTAATATGCGTGATTCTTCTTTGCTAAACATTTTTTAGCTTTTTGCTCCTAACACCTAACACCTAACACCTAACACCTAACACCTAAATTAAAAAAGCTATCCCAACACCTAAAATTATGGCCACGAACTTGCTTAAATTAAACTTATGCCCTTCCCCACTTTCAAACAATATTGTAGTTGATATATGGAAAAAAATACCAATAACCACGGCGTTAATACTATGCACAAAGCGCTCCCCAAAATCTGTAGCATTGGAAATTAAAGTACCTAATGGCGTCATTATAGTAAACACTGCTAGAAAGATTATAATTTTTGCCTTGCTAAATTTCGATTTAAACAAGTACATACTTACTAAAGCTGCTATTGGAATTTTATGTACCAAAACACCATATACCATGTCGTTGTCTTGATGAATAGGAAAACCTTCTAAAAAACTATGAATACACAAACTTATAAATAACAACCAAGGAAACGCTGCTGCATCCTTTTCAACATGCACATGTCCATGCTCTGCTCCTTTAGAGAATAACTCTAAGACAATTTGCAGTAAAATACCACTCATTATAAACAACCCTGCGAGTTTGGTATCCAATTCATGATACACCTCAGGAAGTAACTCAAACAAAGTTAACGCCAATAAAAATGCACCACTAAAAGATAATAACAACCTTGTATTCCAAGTAGTTTTATTCTTGGTAAGTTTAGCAATAACAACCCCAGCAATCACAGCATAAACAGGAAAAAGAAAAGTATTCATTAAAAAAATCAGTTCAATTTGGTTTTAGTATACTAAAAAGCAACTATCATTTAATATAGAGCAGCATTCTACTTAAAAATCATCACTAGGCGTTCAGAGGTTTTTGCATCAAATTTACGTAGTTTATAATCGCCAAAAATATCCAACAAATGTACACCAGCAACTTTAAACAACACCTCAAAATCTGTTAAAGTAAAGGCTTTAACACGCTCGGTAAAATTAAACGCCTTTCCGTCTGCTTCAAAATTAATATCTTTAACTATATAACCATCATCTACATAACGTTTTTGGTAAAACGTAATCCCATCTATAGTCTTACTATCCTCAGGTACCAAGTTCGCAATAACATATTCTGTATTCATAAAATCAATTACTCCAAAACCCGTATCGTTTAAATTAGCTTTAATCGCCTGAATGGTACGTAAGTTATCGGCATCATCTTCAAAATATCCAAAACTGGTAAAGAGGTTAAACACCGCATCAAATTGTTTAGGGTAAGGCTTACACATATCATGCACCTCAAAATGCAATCTATGGTTTTCAAACTGTTTGGCATAAGCAATACTGTTCATGCTCAAGTCAATCCCCGTTACATCATACCCTATTTTATTTAAGTACCTTGAATGGCGTCCCTTACCACATGCCAAATCCAAGATAGTGCCACCTTCGGGTAAATTCAAATAATTGGTTAGGTTATCCATAAAAACCTGCACCTCTGTATCGTCCCTATCTCTGTATAAAATATGGTAATATCTCGTATCAAACCACGATTTAAACCATGTAGTTGTATCTTCAGTCATAAATTATTTTGGGGTTACCCTATCGGGTCGGGCCTGCCTACCGGCAAGCAGGCTTTCCGCTATATCTTTTTGCGAAGCAATCCCAAATTTATTTCGGGATCTCATCCATATCAGACTAATTCATCTCTACAAGAAAAATTCATCAGCCATGGCTCGCAAAAAGGATGCCGCTGCAATCCCCAACCCACTTATTTGCTATGGTCATTTATTTGCCGCAAAATTACACTATTTTTGCAATCTTATTCTACTTAATTTCATTGGACGAAAACTATGGCCGAAAATTTCAATATGGTAGCCAAAACCTTATTTGGTTTTGAAGATATTCTCGAAAAAGAACTCCTACAACTCGGGGCAATGCACATAAAAAAAGGAGTACGTGTAGTAGAATTTGTAGGCGACAAAGGGTTTATGTACAAAGCTAACTTAGGCTTGCGTACTGCCATTAAAATTTTAAAACCCATAAAAAGTTTTCGTGTTCGTAGTGAAAGCGATTTATACGAGCAGATAAAAAAAATGCCTTGGGAAGACTATTTAAAACCCACAGGCTCTCTAGCGGTTGATGCCACCATACATTCTGATATGTTTAAGCACTCGCTTTTTATTGCCCAAAAAACTAAAGACGCTATTGTAGACCGCTTTCGCGAAAATACAGGCCAACGCCCCAATGTAGATTTAAAATTCCCTGATTTAAAAATAAACGTTCGTATTTCAAGGCAGGAATGCACGGTATCTCTAGATACCTCTGGGGAATCCTTACACAAACGTGGGTATAAGCTCTCCACTAACATTGCACCTATAAATGAGGTATTGGCAGCGGGCTTAATTATGCTTTCGGGTTGGGATGGACAGTCGGACTTTATGGATCCCATGTGCGGTTCGGGTACCATTCCTATTGAAGCAGCCATGATAGCCTGCAACATCCCACCAAACTTGATGCGTAAAGAATTTGCCTTTGAGCGCTGGCAAGATTGGGATGTAGAGCTTTTTGAGAAAATTGAGGAATCCCTGTTAAAGAAAACCCGAGATTTCCACCACCAAATTATTGGCTATGACAAAGCGCCAAGTGCCGTACGTAAAGCCCAAGAGAATGTAAAGCATGCTAATTTAGAAGATTTTATTACCATAAAACATGAAGATTTTTTCAAAACCCAAAAAGGAGGACAAAGTAAACTACACATGGTATTTAATCCGCCTTACGGCGAACGTTTAAACCTAGATATGGAAGCCTTTTACAAAAACATTGGCGACACCCTAAAACAAAGCTATCCTGGTACCGATGCATGGTTTATCACATCGAATTTAGATGCATTAAAACATGTAGGGTTACGCCCTTCAAGAAAAATACAGCTCTATAATGCCAAACTTGAATCAAGATTGGTTAAGTATGTGATGTATGAAGGGAGTAAGAAGGGGAAGTATATGAAATAGAGGTATGGGAAATTACGCTTATCGGTCTCGGCTCGTATGTTTACCAAGAATTATTAATTTACTATAAATATAGTAGATTTTCTTCATACAAATAACAACTAAAATAGAAGGGACAGAGAGGTCTCGGCTAGATACACAAAAGTGATATCGTTTCATAGAAATCCGGCCCTTCTATAATTTTCTTAGAATCTGAACAGTACCTAGGCCCATAAGTACAGAGGCCGAATCAAATGCGAGCAAAGATGATAAAGGAGATTATAGTTAAAAAAATGATGTCATGAATAATACATTAAAACAATGCTTGGGCATTGATGTGTCCAAATTAGGTTTATCCTTGTCCCTAGGTCATTTGACTAGTGATTTAACAAAAGAGTTCACGTTCCATTCAGATGTTCCCAATGATATATCGGGCTTTAGAGCCTTACACCATTGGTTGTCAAGGATACTTGATCCTACTGTTGACTTTATTATAGTGATGGAAGCCACAGGTGTCTATCATCAAAACATAGCTCATTACCTCCACAAGAAAGGATATGGTGTCTGTGTCATGCAATCAGGTCGTGTAAAGCGTTATGCACAGAGTTTAGACCAACGCTCAAAAACAGATGCTCTAGATAGCAGAATGTTGAGCATGTTAGGTCTAGAGCGAACACTTCGCCTTTGGCAGCCACCAAGTCCAGACCTGTTGGAATTGAAGATATTGAGCAGGGAGCGTAGTTCCTTGTTAAAGGACAAAACGGTAGAGACCAATAGGCAAGGTGCGATTGAATCTGGCGTTTATAAAAACAGAAGGGCGGCAAAGCGACATATACAAAGATTGCGTCTGCTCGAGGTTCAGATAAAGGATATCGAAGATCAAATGCACGAATTGGTTACAGCGCACCCAGCCTTGAAAAAGAAAATAGACTTTATGACAAGTATCCCAGGCATTTCATTTATATCGGCAGCAACAGTCGCTGGTGAAACATTGGGCTTTGAATCGATAGCCAATGGTAAACAGTTGTCGAGCTATGCAGGCTATGACGTTGTTTTACGGGAATCGGGTAATTTTAAAGGTAAGACCAAAATAAGTAAGAAGGGCAATAGCCATATAAGAGCAGCGCTTCACATGCCATCGATGACCTGTGTTCGCTGCAATCCTAGCTTAAAAACGTTTTATCAAAGGCTCAAGCCCAAAAAAGCAAAACCAATGGTAGCCTTGGTCGCGGTACAGCGAAAACTTTTAATTTTAATGTATACACTGTGGAAAAACGAGGAAAATTATGACGCTGAATTTGAAACTAAAAAGCAGCAAAAGCATAAAGCTTTTGCTGCCGCAGGATAACAATTTGATAAATCAACTTGCTTCCTAAAATTTTTTAATTAAAAACTTGTTTTTTAACACAGTACCTATGAACAGTTGCGTGGATTAGCACGGACTTTTGCAAGTACACACAAAGCTGAAAATTCCTGCGGAATTTTCAGGATAAGCCTGTAATAGCAATTGTTTATAGCCAATGTTGTAAGCAGTGTTTCTATTTTATCCACGCCTCTATTTTATTGATTAAATCTGATTCGAGTTGCTCGGTTGATTCGTAAATTATATGTTGTAAAGGTCTTATGTCAAAATGTGCATTTGCAAATTCTTCCTTACTACACGTGTAGATTACTTTTTTCCCTTGTCCCAATGCAAATCCGCTTTCAAAATAGACTCCATTACTATGAAATGAAAAATCTGAAATACAAAAGTTGCATCTTTTTAAATTCGCGATGATTGCATCGTTAATAGTTTTATCGCTATCAATATTTTCTTCATCGATTATTATTGGTCGGAAACCTGTTTTCTTTAGTGCCGATTTAATTGCTTCTCGAATTGGTTTTGTTTCTGGTTTGAATGACATTGCGATAAAGCACAGATTGGAACTCTTCCCAGATTCCTGTAATTCGATAGCTTTATCCAGTCCTTGAAAGGTAATTTTATAGCTTTCTAATTCTCCATAATTGTCTTTAGTTCTCCCAAATTTTGCCTCAATAAGACCAATTTCGTTTAGATATTGAACATAGTAGTTTAATTCGTTTAAGGATTTGAAGTACAATATTTTCCAAAGATTATTTTTATAAAATTCTGTTTTTAGTCTAATTTCTTGACCATCTTCCTTTTGGTATGAGAATAGTTTTAGAAAAAGTGTTTCTAATTTTTCTTGCGGACTTTTCGGATAATCTGCTTTAGAAATAAGTTCTTTTAAATTATCAATTTCGATAAATGTTTTATCGTCCTCAAACCACTTGTTATTTATAAGTAAAGCTTGAAACAGGTTTTTATTTTCCTTAAAGAATTTGTTATCAATTGGCCATTGAGCTGCATAGTAAGGAAGGCGAATTATGTGTCTATGTCCATTTAATTCAAGGACATACTCAATTGCATCTCGACCATCAATTATTGGTGTTACTGGTAAATCTGTGAAAATGCAAGTTTCTTGTTGGTATAGTCCCATTTATAATTCAGTTTACATTGCTTACAACGGTTAGATATTGTTTCGTTTTAATGAACTATATCGTTCGATAAGCGAAGTTAGAATTTTCGTACTAAAAAACCAATACGTACTTGTGCGTAATTGTTAACATAATGGTTTCAGTGAGGTAAATTACAATAGAATTAATCTAAAAGCGACTTCGCAAATTGTTTAAATCGCCAATTATGATGGGCAGTAGCTTGTTTTAAATTTTCTTTACAACTATGATTGCAAGCTTGTATTTAATGTAAATATTGAAACGTGTTTTGACGCACTTCAAAACCATAGATATCATTCGCGGAACAAAAGTTAGTAAATTTAAATGAATTATGTTTAAAGAATCAGCTGAAATGAGCTATAGACCGTATTGTAACACATTTTCTATATTATTGCAACTGATTCTTTAGCCTTTGTTTTTCTAAGTTTATCATATAAGCTTCTATGAGTTTTGAAAAATATCCTGACTCACCTCCACTGTTATAGGTTTTGTTATATTTTCTATCTACAATAAAATAGTTAGATAAAGGAACACTCCCAACATCTGTTCTGTTTGATACTGGATTTGGTGTGAAAGTTGTTCTATAATTTCTTTTAAAATCAAATACATATCTATATTTTTCTATATCAGAATATTCATTAGACTTATTGTTAAATGCAGGCATATCTCCGCTTAAAACAAATACATATTTTCCTTTATAAATTTTTTCAACATGTTTTTTTAAATATTTATCACGACTATTTTTGCCAGTTAAAACACAGATTAGAGTTGAATTATCTTTACCAAAATCAGGAGGGATAGCACCTTTCTCAACGGTGTAAGATTTTAACGCAAGACTTTTTACTAAAGAACCGCAGGATGACAAAAGAGAAATTAAAAAAATTAGAAATAAGAAATTAAAGTAGTTTTTGATTTTCATGATATTTTAATATGTTACAACGTTTAGATAAGGTTTCATCTCAATGAACTATATCGTTCAATAAACGAAGTTAGAATTTTCGTACCAAAAAGTCAATACATGCTTGTGCGTAATTGTTAACATAATGGTTTCAGTGAGGTAAATTAAAATAGAATTAATCTAAAAGCGACTTCGCAAATTGTTTAAATCTCCAATTATGATGTGTTGCAGCTTGTTTTAAATTTTCTTTACAACTATCATTGCAAGCCTGTATTTGATGTAGATATTGAAATGCGTTTTGGCGTACTTCAAAACCATAGTTGTCACTGGTGTAATCTGTAAGTTCCTGAAAGTATTTTGCTTTATTTTCTGGTTGATAATCTTTGGTAATCAATGCTAAAGTTAACCAAAGTATCCGCACATTTTTATCGTTAGAACCAATGACATCTTTGGTTTGATTGAGGTATTTGCCTCTATCCTCTGAGAAGTTTTTCCAAAGATTGAATAAAGCGGTTTCAATGGTGATGTAAGACTTGTCTTTTAGAAGTGATTCGTAATCTGTTTTTAATTCTGAAGGAATATCGACCAAAGTTTGAGCTAGTCTTTGCCTAAGCTTTATATTTTTTGATACTAATGCATATTTAAATACTTCTTTTTGATTTATTAACGAATCAGTTTGTAAATCATCAAAAATCCACTCTTGTGCACTGCTAGATAATGAATCGTTTTTTAAGCTTTTCAACTTCTTATCCCTATTACTTTTGTGGAATTCGGTTTTATTTTCCATTCCGCATCTTAGAAATCGTAAGCTAAGTTTAGAATTAATCAATTTAAATTCTAAATCTTTAATTTTTCTTTTAAAATAAAAATCTGATGTATCCTTAAGATAAGTAACCACAAACTCACTCAAATCTTCTCCACTACTCTTTTCAACCTCAGAGATAAAGTCGTCTGTCTCAACATTTTTAAATTGATGCTTTTTTAAATAATTCTTAACTGCCTGTTTAAAAGCAGTATCACCAACCTTTTCACGAAGCATATGCAACACCCAACATCCTTTTTTATAAAATGTGGTACTACTGGATTTTGGATCTAGCAACGATGTACTTTTTCCCGCTTTATCTTGTTCATGCAATTCCTGAGCATATTCATAAAGTCGCCAATAGTAATAATCCTCTCCAAAAATTTCCTTTTCAGCCAAAAGCGCATAATAAGTTGCAAAACCTTCCTGTAACCAATGGTGTGTCCCATGAGTAGCTGTTACCAAATCTCCAAACCATTGGTGTGCCAACTCGTGTGCATTGATGTTTACAAAATTCTTATCCACAAAAGCTATAGAATCTACCACAAAAGCATCCGAATAAATATTTAAGCTCGTGTTTTCCATACCTGCATATAAAAAGTCTTTTACAGGCACCATTTTATAATTTTGCCAAGGGTATGGTACACCTATTTCTTCTTCTAGAAAGTCAAACATTTGTTTGGTGTAGCGGTAGGTAGGTTCAAACTTCAAAGAATCCTCAGGATAATAATACATTTCTAATGGTATGCCACTTTTGGAATATTCTACTTTTTTATCATATTTACCGATGGCTAGAGCTACTAGATAACTAGGCATGGGGTGTTTCATGTCGTAATGCCATTTTGTAAATCCATTATTGTCAGTGTCTTTACTTAAAAGCTTTCCATTAGAGATAACTTCATAACCTTCAACAAATGAAATATTTATATCAAACTCAATTTTTTCATTCATGTCGTCAATAGATGGCATCCAATTACTGGTGTATTTTCCTTGACCTTGCGTCCAAACCTGCCGATTGTCTTTAATTGAATCATTCCCTTTCCAATCAATAAAATAAATCGCTTTTTTAGGGTTTCTAGTAGACCAAAAAACATCTAATTTATGAGTGTTTTTAGCTTTGAAAGCGCGCTTTATAATAAATCTTTTGCCATCATAAATGCTGTCTTGTTCTTCCTCATCTAGAGAACAATAAATTAGGTCAAATCCCTTAGCATCAATGTATACTGAATCAATATCTTTTAAAATATCAAACTCATATGATATAAAACCTCCAACCCCTATTTCTCCTTTATCACTAAAGCCAATTTCAACTTTAGCCGTTTTAAAATCAACATACTCCGTTTGCTGCGCCATCAAAGACGTAACACAAAAACATAAAAAAAGAATAGGGTGCTTCATACGGATAAATCTATCAAAGATTACTCCAAAAACAAAACAGGATTACTTTTTATTGGGGAAATTGTATGAATTGAAATCGAATAAGCACAAAACATATTTGTTATTCTGAACTTGTTTCAGAATCTCAAAAAAAATTTAACCTAAATCGAGAACCTGAAACAAGTTCAGGTTGACAGGCCTAGTATTAAAATAAATATTTAAAAACTATGAAACTCAATCAAATTAGCTTCATAATACTGATCTCCTAATTTATTCAATAAGTTTCTAATTACATTACTATCGCCGTTTACCGCAATGGCAGAATAGCCAATAGCATTTAAATGCCCTAAACGTAAGTCTTTTATATTGATGTTTTTAGATGCCAAAGCAGATAACAAAATCAATAAAACACCGGGTGCATTATTATGCTTGGTTAGAATTACCTTCTTACTTAAAGCTAAATTTAACTTTACGCCATCCATCTCCAATAGATAAACCCCTTTGCCGTAATAATTGGGTAAAGGCTCATTTTCCTTGTACTCTAACTTTTTAAAGGTCCCCACATCTGTACCATGAATAAACTCAATAGCATCACTAACCTTTCCGTTGGTATCATTTATAGATAAAAATGCTACAGCAGTACCATCGTTATTTGATTTTAAACGTGCGGTTTCAACATTAATACCTTCAGAAGCCAAGGTGTTAAACAGCGAAGAAATAACACCAGGTTGGTCTAAATGCTCAGAAAACAATCCATTCACTATCGTTTTTGTGTTCTTTGGCGTTTCGTTTGTTACAGTAACCGACTTCCCAAACTTACGGATACGTATGGCATTATAATCCCCCATACTTGTTGCGTTTCTATACAAGTCCACAAACTCAGAAAAAGACCCTCCAAAAGAAAAATCTGGAATAATACGACGTTGCTCATCATCCAAACGCTGGTTTAATAGCTCTATACCCTTATTTAAAATGGTATACTTAACTTTTAACTCATGGTCATCGTAAATGGTACGGTTCTCAGGAATCAATTTAGAATAACTCACATAGCTCTCATAACCAGCTTCTTGTATATACTCTAGACTTTCCTTATAATTTAAGCCATAATATTTAACATGATGCGTATCCGTCCCAACGCATACAGGAATTTGTAGGGCATTGGCATATTTTAAAATACCTTGTGTAGGATACACGCCCACACCTTTAAATTTACCCGCCATATTCACATCCAGTGATAAATTCCTATCTGCAATAAGCTCCAAAAGTGTTCTAAACTTATTCGCCAACGGGTGCGTACTGGTTTCAAAATTCACTAAAGCCTCGGGCATATCCACATTAAGTTTTGGCAGATCTATATGACCAATAATTTGTATCATATCTCCAAAACTCTCAATCATCTGTATCATTTCATTAAAATACCCATCCCAATACGCTTCCAAACTTCCGCGAAGCTTCAATAATTCTTGCGCCTCTTCTTTAGAGCCGTCATAAGGCAAGCCCTCTGGTGCAAAATGCACAGAACCAATCACATAATCTGCATCCTCCGCTTGAAAAATTTTGGAACGACTCCATTGTAAGCCCAAATCTGGGCCCATCCATTCCAGTTCTACACCAAACTTAATATTTATCTTATCATGATATTTTTGTCGCAAATTCGCAATACGCTTGGGATAATTCAAATACGATTTATTCCCACGAATAAACTTCACATTCGTCTCACGCTCAGCCGTATATCTAAAACTCGTTAACCTTGGCGAGTGAATAATAAATGTAATGCTTGGATTACCTGCAGCAACAGCCTTATCAATAATATCCTCAAGTTTATCAATCCCATGTTTCACGTGGTCTTGCTCCGTCCCCGCATGTATCCCGTGCGTTTCCCAAATAAATTCGTTCAGCTTTCTCATCAATTAACGACTTACAATTTTAAAGGTCCAAATTTAACCATTCTTAAGGAATACCGATAACAAAGTTTAATCAAAAAACATTCCCCGATCTTTTATCGGGGTATCCGCTGATATTGTCATTCCCGTGAAAACGGGAATCTAAATAAAGGAGTTTCTGCTTTATTTATTTGGGCGTTGCCTTACGCTTATACCTACAAGGTTTTTAGAAAACCTTGCAGGATCGCTTCTGTTCTGGCCTGCCAGCCAGCAGACGGTCTTTGTTTTGTCATCCCTGCGACATGTGCTGAACTTGTTTCAGTAAGGCAGGAATCTATAATGTAATTACGATACAACATTACAGGCCAGTCTTATCAATAAACAAACAAAAGGATGCCACTTCTATCCCTAAGGCATCCGTATCCGTCAAAGTAATTTCATAACTCCTAACTTCGTATTTTATGCTTCAGTCTTCCAGCTTAAATTCTTAATTTCGCTCTATGTCTATTAATCTTCAAACACCAATCGATTACCTTAAGGGCGTTGGCCCAAACAGAGCCGATTTACTGCGTAAGGAGCTTAATATCCATACCTATCAAGATATTTTAAACCTGTTCCCCAATAGATATATCGACAGAACACAGTATTATAACATCAACCAACTACAAAATAATTCTGCTGAAGTTCAAGTCATTGGTAAAATCACTGGTTTTAAAGAAGTTGCCCAAAAACGAGGCAAACGCTTAGTAGCCACTTTTCAAGACGATACAGGCACTATGGAATTGGTGTGGTTTCGTGGTCAAAAATGGATACGCGAGAAATTAAAGCTAAATACACCTTATGTTATTTTTGGTAAAACAAACTGGTTTGGTGGCAAGTACAACATGCCGCATCCAGATATTGAGACTATAGATGAACACAAAAAAGGGTTAAGTTCGGGTATACAACCCCTCTACCCATCTACAGAAAAGCTTACCAATAAAGGCATAAGTAATCGCGTAATTGGTAAAATTGTGCAACAACTGTTTCTGGAAAGCAAGGGGCAATTTGTAGAGACGCTATCGGCTCCAATACTGTCGGAATTAAAACTTATTTCTAAAGCAGAAGCGCTTTTAAATATACATTTCCCAAAAAGTCAGGAGCTATTAGCCAAAGCTCAATTTCGCTTAAAATTCGAAGAGCTGTTTTACATACAACTACAACTCATTTTAAAAAACCTTATCCATAAATCAAAAATCAAGGGGTTTCAATTTGATACGGTTGGTGATTATTTTAATGATTTTTTCCAAAACCATTTACCTTTTGAACTTACCAATGCCCAAAAACGAGTTTTAAAAAAAATTAGAGCCGATCTTGGAAGCAGTGCCCAAATGAATCGATTATTGCAAGGCGACGTGGGTTCTGGTAAAACCATCGTAGCGTTTATGAGTATGCTCATGGCTTTAGATAACGGCTATCAAGCTTGCTTAATGGCACCTACCGAAATTTTAGCCACACAACACTTTGTAGGACTTGAAGAATGGTGTAAATTACTGAATATAAGTATAAAACTATTAACAGGCTCAACAAAAACTTCAATAAGAAGAGAAATTCATGAACACCTAGAAAACGGACAGTTACAAATTTTAGTAGGCACTCATGCCCTATTGGAAGACAAAGTAAAATTTGCAAATTTAGGACTCGCAATCATTGACGAGCAACACCGCTTCGGAGTAAGACAAAGAAGTAAGTTATGGAAGAAAGGATCAAGCCTCCCCTCCGGGGAGGTTGGAGGGGCTTCTATTGTCCCCCCTCATATTCTTGTTATGACTGCCACTCCAATTCCTCGCACTTTAGCCATGTCCGTTTATGGCGATTTGGATATTTCCGTGATTGACGAACTGCCTCCTGGACGAAAATCCATTAAAACCGTACATCGTTATGATGCTAACCGTTTAAACGTGTTTAAATTTATTCGGGATGAAATTGCAAAAGGCAGACAGGTTTACATTGTATATCCTTTAATCCAAGAAAGTGAAGCTATGGATTATAAGGATTTAATGGATGGTTATGCGAGTATAGAACGTGATTTCCCGAAACCAGAATACCAAATATCCATTGTACATGGTAAAATGAAACCTGCGGACAAAGATTATGAAATGCAACGCTTTATTAAAGGGGAAACCCAGATTATGGTAGCTACAACAGTGATTGAAGTTGGCGTAAACGTACCCAATGCCTCTGTAATGATAATAGAAAGCGCAGAACGTTTTGGTTTATCACAGTTACACCAATTACGCGGACGTGTAGGCCGTGGTGCAGAACAGAGTTACTGCATCTTAATGACCAGTCATAAATTGAGTAGCGACAGTAAAACACGTTTAGAAACCATGGTGCGTACCAATGATGGTTTTGAAATTGCCGAGGTAGATTTAAAACTACGTGGCCCAGGAGATATTATGGGCACGCAACAAAGTGGGGTTCTCAATTTACGAATTGCTGATATTGTTAAGGATAAAGCTATTTTACAACAAGCCAGACACGCTGCTCAAAAGGTATTACGTGCAGATCCCTCTTTAAAAGCTACTGAGAACCAAGTTATTTTGAATACGTATAGCCAATTGGCTAAGTATAAGAATATTTGGAATTATATTAGTTGACGTCTATTCTATAATACGATTTATCAAGCAATTATTTTAGGCTGTTAAATATTATAACTGTGTCGTTCCGAACGAGGAACGAGGAGGAATCCCTTCATAATGAGATATCTCGTCGCTGATCATTGGCTCTTACGACATGACAAAAAACTGTTTTTTTCCTGTATTTTAATCACAGCTTATTATTGATATTTAAATCGAACTCACGTTATCTGAAAAAATTACAATCAAAGTTTAAAGGCTAAGAACTCATACCAACTACTGTTCCATATTAAAATTTGTTATAATTTTTGTAGCTTTTAACAATTCTGCTTTGCGTTTAATACTTATATTGTTATCGTAAATCCTACTGTATTCATTGCTTAACTTGGTTGTATTTTCACGCGTTTCAGGGCAAGCATTTAAGTTTTCTTCCAACTGGTTTTTAAGTTGCTCAAGGTTTTTAATTTCTGCTTCCTGACTTTCTATCTCCTTAACCAGGTTTACTATTTTATTCTTATGAGCATTAATAGAATCTGTAAGCATTAGTATTTCTGTACTGCCTGATTTTACATTAATGCCAAAAATTGATAATTCATCAGATTTTATTAAGAGTTGTTTTATTTCATACTTAAACAAAAACAAGGCTAATACAGCTACTAATGCCCATATTAGTGCTTTATAAGGAAACGTACCGCTATTTTTTTCTTCGGTTATCATAATATCATATATTAACTAAACAATTAAATCGTCACTAGGGTTTATTACAACTGAAGGGGTTTCATATAATTTTAAAGTTTCTAAAAACTGATTTGAAAACACCTTTTGCATTTCTGGGGACAGTAATTTTTCTCGTTGTGTTTTCCATTCTTTAGCTTTTGATGAAAACATGTGATCTACTAATCCAGAAAATTTCCAATCACTATTCTTTCCCCAGTGTAGTGTAAATGGTATGTTATTGGCTTGTAATACCTCAATCATACGTCTGGAGTATTCCTCTAAACTCATAATTTTTCGTGTTTTTTTCCAAAGCACGCCGTCTATTTCTATCATACAGGTTATAGGAAATTTTGTAAAACCAAGAGTAGCTTTAGTTTGTTTAACAAAACGTAATGCAAATATGCCTGGTATAGGCCCTTCATCTCGTGTAAGTTTACCTAGTAAATCCATGGCTTTCTCTGAGTGTTTGTGGTCTATCCCAAAAGAACAAGCAAAAGCAGCGCCTTGATATGGAGCATCCCAAAAAATTTCTTTCAGCATCCCTGTAGTTTCATCATCTACTTTTGGTAAAATGGTATTTCTTAAACGTTTCACTAACCATGGAATGCTTTTAGGTAAGTTCTCAGCAAGTTTTATAAATAAATGTATTAAGTCTCTATACAAAGATTCTTTAATTACTGGAAAAGGATCTGGGTAAGAATCTGTATAAGGTTTTTTATACATTAGCTCAATAACACATTCAGGATCATCACTGTACTGGTTTATAAATATTTTATAGTGAAAAGGTCTTAAGCCATGGCCATTTGCATCGGTTTCATTAGCTATTTTAAAACTTGAGTTTTTAAAGTCCATAGTTTTGGCCAGTTCAAACGCAACAGATTTGTTTACTTTTTTCACATAACGCTTTAATAAAAACACAGGCTCTGCCTCTATAACAACCCCATGAATAAACCCAAAACTACCTAAGCCAACCAGGGCTGCATAAAACAACGCATCATCCCTTATGACTCTTGCCTTTATTTTTTTAACAAAGTCATCACTTAATGCAGGGTGTGATTTAGGTTCTAGATACACAATATCATCTTGATTAGGGCCAATAATTAAATTAAGACCAACAACGTAATCTTGAACAGAGCCTATATCCAATCCCGCTCCATGAACCCCCGTAGATATACAACCTGCAATAGTTTGCCCATTACTGGCTCCACTTGTTTTTAAGGATTTCCCATTTTCTGCCAATGTTTCAGAGATTTCTTTTATGGTTGCACCACATTCAAATAAAAATAAGTTAGATGCATCGAAAGCGGTATCCGCATGGCACTCTGATTCATGAATAGGTAAAGCAATATTCATAAAGGCATTAAAATGCATGTTATCATGCTGACTCGCTATACGGCTCATTGACCATGCAGATCCATAGGCCCTAAAACCCTCTCCGGCATCTTTCGCTTCTTTTATTAATCGTTGTATTTCTATTGCAGCATCATTATACCGGTCAATTTTTTTGGGCATTAAACGCTCTCCTTCCAACCTAGTTTCATATAAGCGATTTAATTTAAAGGGGCCATTTCTGTGTAAGGTATCCCACTCTGTTACTTGTTTGGTTTTAGTAGTTGCCATAATTGGTAGATTTTAAGGTTTTTCACAAACATATTTTAGTTTTACTTTACGCTTTCTTCCAAAAGTAATAGCACTTAACAATAGGCCTCCAAGATCATTTCTGTATTCAACTATATTCATCTTTCCAGAACTACACGTATCATTTTCTTTGATTAGCAATGTAAAATCTTTTGATGTAGCTTTAATTTTAATAACGGTATCCAATTCGTATACAGCCATCCCTCTGTAATAGTCGTCTCTATTTGCAAAAGGATCTGGTTGCGGGGCACCGTTTACATTTCGTATTCTTACTGAATAACAAGACACTAAGCTAAAAACGCTAACAGTGAGGATTAAAAATTTAAGTGATTTCATATTGTTTGTATTTTTAGTGATTATCGTTAGTAATTATTTAAAAAAGGAATTGATAAACTGTAAGAGATAGTAAATTAAAATGTAAAAGTTTATGATGATAAATGGGATAGCTAATGTCCATTTGGCCCTAACAACACACCATAAAACACTAAAGACCAATGTAGTGTCTTGGTTGTTTATTAGGTATAATAAGAGTAAATTTTCTATAAAATCTAAAATTCCTGGAAGCATACATAGCAATATCCATAGTTTAGATACGCTTACACGCATAGAACTTTGAAAGACGCGATACGAGAAATAGAACAATGCTGTATAAACTATTATAAATATAAAATCGTAATATATATTTGCCTCAACAACATTTACGTTTGTCCCTATATTTTTAATAAAACCACTAAGAGACGAAGAAAACTCAATCTCCCCTATGTTTACTTTTATACGTTCCCAACAGTAAAACACACTACCTACAGCCAATGTTATCAATAGCGTTACAAACCACCTATGGGTTATCTGGGTTAATTGCTTATCATGATTCATTACTTAAGTTTTTTTATTCTAGTCGCTTTGTATGCTACCCAATCAAATTTGTCTAGTTGCCTAATAGCAGCTTCTGCCCCTCTCTCAAAGAGTAAAAGTTTATCTTCTGGAGACATCCAAAAATCCAACCAATTTATATGTTTACTATCTGGTTTTGGTTCTCGCCTTGTATCTACTACCTCTACTATTTTTTCTATCTCATCTCTGCTAAACATGTAATCGTTATCATAAAAATTCCTAAATGTTTTTATATAACTTAATATGTATTTTATTAAAGAGTTTTTTTGCCCTTTTAAATTATTAGCAGACGTTGCTTCTGGCTGTTTAGATAATAGCACTCCAAATGTGGGAAAACTAGGCGCTTTATTACTTTTACGATGAAACTCCCTAATTGGAAAATTAGACAGCATACCCCCATCTACCATTCTCGCCTTAAGATTTACTTTATTTTTAGGGTTTTCACTATCTGCAAAGTGGATAGAAGTATTAGGTATAAAAGTTTTAAATATAAACGGCAAGGACATGGAGGCTCTAACATAAGCTGCTGGATGTACATCTTGGGGGTTTTCCCAATATTTCCCTGCTTGTTCTGGAAACCTTACAATACGATTGTGCGTTAGGTTAGATGCTATTAGTACAATTTTTGGATGCTCTACAGCCTTCTTCTTAACCATTAACTGTTTTGATGCACTTTTGCTAACTACCAATGGTTTTCCTGCTATTTCTTCGTTAGCCATTTGGTACATATTTGATGCTACCAAAGTTTTTAAATCGTCATTTAAGTCTTGCGTACTTACGTTTCGCATTAACTGAGTTTCGCATAACGTATCTCTTAATCCCTTGGTTGTTTTAATATTAAGCTTCTCTAGGTTTTGTTTTACCCAAAACAAAAACGAGTTTCCCGTATTTATACCAAAATACTCTCCCAGTACCTTTGCAAATAAGATATAGAGTAGAAAAAAGTATGCAATAAGATTAAATGTGCCTATTACAAAAGAGAAATACCTAATATCGGCAGAGTTCATATTAAAATGCTTTAAGAGCCATCCAAAAAAAAGATATGTAGATATTAGTATTATTAAAGATGCACCTCCTAACAAAAAGGGTAAAAATTTAGAATTAAAATTTTTGAACAGTCGCTTTTGAATTTTACCTGCTATACCCCCTCTGTCCATAAAAGTAGAAAAATCCATATTAGACACTATAAGTGTTAATATCTCTGATTTTAAAGCACTCCGCTTATTTTTTGTATCCAGTATCGGTGGTGATTTGTAAATATCAGCAGAAATTGAAGCTAGAAACAAAGCGTTAATCGCTCCAGCACTAGTACCACCATGACTATAAAAACGAATGCCCACTTTCTCCATGATATAGCAATATCCTAGTAAGGCGATACCCCACATGCCTCCTCCTTGCTGCACTAAATCAACAATAGGCCGTTGTTTAGATACAGTTGTATTGGGGGCAACATAATACTCTTCAACTATAGTCGCATCAGAAATTGATTTAATATTAATTTCCCCCTCTTTATTGACTTTATCTTTTAATCTTAAGTCGCTATTTTTTAAGGCTTTATCAAAAACGGCATCAGCAGCATCAAAATATGTTTTTGCTGTTTGTTTTTCCTCGTCTGAGAACTTGAAATTGCTAATCATAGATTTGAGGTTATTATATTATATAATACCAATCCTGGTATATCTTAACGTAATATGATATAGCTACAAACTAATTTAAGGGAAGATTGCTTTAACAAAAAGCGTTTAAATATAATAAATTTCTTTCTTAATAAGAAAGAAAATATAGAGGTTTATATTACCTTCTGTTTTTGTGATCTCTCTTTTTATTAATTAAATATTAGATAAAGAGCACAACAAAGTGGGGTTCTAAATTTACGTATTGCCGATATTGTTAAGGATAAAGGGATTTTACAACAAGCTAGATATTTCGCTAAAAAAGTATTACACTCAGACCCTTCACTAAAAGACACTGAAAACCAAGTGATTTTGAATACTTATGCGCAATTAGCTAAGTATAAGAATATTTGGAATTGTATTAGTTAGAGTTTATTCCAAAACCCTTGCAATCCCTTTTTTGAATTGTTTTGAGGTTGTCTTTGCTTTCTTATTTGTTGGAAACATCATGTAAAACTGATTGCTTTGAGCTGAAAATATAGTATTCATAGTAATTGCATTGACTTTTGTGGTTTTTACAATAGACGAGGT
Source organism: Hyunsoonleella ulvae (assembly GCF_016827605.1). GTDB lineage: Bacteria > Bacteroidota > Bacteroidia > Flavobacteriales > Flavobacteriaceae > Jejuia > Jejuia ulvae. Next base: position 47,871 of record NZ_JAEPJQ010000002.1, read on the forward strand.
AGGTACAACACTAAACCTCCCTGTGGAAGGATCTTTGTATGATGTTTTTATGATAGGCCGTTGAATTGAATAGTATGGCTTTAGATAAAAAACATTAGGTTTTTTATCTAAAATAGCTTTGTCAATTTCTGGTTTTGAAACAATTTCATAATCGTATTTATACAATTTACCTATATCATCTTTTAGTTCTTCCGTAACTAAATCTTCATCAATCAAAAGCATACCTTTCCTAATACCTCTATTAAATTCACCAACAAGCTTTCCTGCGTCTTCTTTCCTAGCTTTATAGTTAAAAACTATTTCCAAATCTTCTTGGAGCCAATATAATCCTTGCTGATAATCAGCCATAGTCAATTCTTTATTACCATTACCAAATTTTTTAAAATGCGTAAACATTTTTTTATTCAGCAATCCTATACAAAAACAACCAGCAGGTACATTAGCTTGATACAATCTTTCAGAGAACATTAAATAGGCATATTTATCTCTTTTCGACTTATCCTTTTCATATTCTCTTAGTTCATCTTTTGAAACAAATGTCACTTCTTTCGAATAGTGCCAATATTTTTCAATAGCTTCTTTTAAATCAACTTTCATCTTTTTGTAAAAAGGTTCATTATAATCATGTAAAACTACTAAAAGCGGTAGTGTTTTTATTAATTCTGCTTCAGCTTTCCTTTTTTTAGGAATACCAAATTGAGCATTAACAGAAAAAGTAAAGCATATCGTAGTAAATAACAATAGAATATTTTTAGATGCAATCATAATTTATTATAAAAATTTTATACTTCAAAAGTACAGAACTATCCCAAATTATTAATTAAAGTAAAAGATATTTACAAAAAAAAGCGACCATAAAGGTCGCTTTCCTAGTTTTTAAATGGTGGTGTGGAATTACTTCTTCCCGTCCATTTTATCTTTAAGAGCTTGTAAAGCATCGTTAGCATCACCTAAAGTTGGTTTAGCTTCTGCGGCTTGCGCAGCTTGCTTTTTAGCAGCAGCTTTTACATTTGCAGCTTCTTCTGCTTTGTGGATAGCAGCATGAGATGCTACTACTCGTTTAAACTCTTTGTTAAATTCAATAATCTTGAATTCTGCTTCTTCACCTTTCTTAAGCTTAGAACCATCTTCTTTCTCTAAGTGACGTTGTGGTACAAAAGCAACGATATCGTCGTTAAACTTAACGGTCGCACCTTTGTCTACGATTTCAGAGATTTCAGCTTTATGTGTTGTGTTTAAAGCAAATTCAGTTTCGTACTTATCCCAAGGATTGTCTGTAGTTTGTTTGTGTCCCAAACTTAGTTTACGTCCTTCAACGTCTAACTCAAGTACAATAACATCTAACTTGTCTCCTACGGCACAGAACTCTGATGGGTGCTTGATTTTCTTAGTCCAAGATAAATCTGAGATATAAATTAATCCGTCGATACCTTCTTCTAATTCAACAAATACACCAAAGTTTGTAAAGTTACGTACAACACCTGTGTGCTTAGACCCTAATGGGTATTTAGCAGTGATGTCTGTCCATGGATCTGGCGTTAATTGCTTGATACCAAGAGACATTTTACGATCTTCTCTATCTAAAGTTAAGATTTGTGCTTCTACCTCGTCTCCTACTGTTACAAAATCTTGAGCCGAACGTAAGTGTGTAGACCAAGACATTTCAGAAACGTGGATTAAACCTTCAACACCATCAGCTACCTCGATAAACGCACCGTAATCTGCAATAACTACTACTTTACCTTTTACTTTATCGCCAACTTTAACTTCTTCTCCAAGTGCTTCCCATGGATGCTTGCTTAATTGCTTAAGACCTAATTGGATTCTAGACTTATCTTCATCAAAATCAAGGATTACCACATTTAATTTCTGATCTAACTCTACAATCTCATTTGGATGGTTGATTCTAGACCAAGATAAATCTGTAATATGCACTAATCCGTCAACACCGCCAAGATCGATAAATACACCATAAGACGTGATGTTTTTAACCACACCTTCTAATACTTGACCTTTTTCTAATTGACCAATGATTTCTTTCTTTTGTTCCTCGATATCAGCCTCAATAAGTGCTTTATGGGAAACTACTACGTTTTTAAATTCGTGGTTGATTTTTACAACTTTGAATTCCATAGTTTTATTTACGTACTGATCGTAATCTCTAATTGGTTTAACGTCAATTTGAGAACCTGGTAAGAATGCTTCGATACCGAATACATCTACAATCATACCTCCTTTAGTTCTACATTTTACAAAACCATTAACGATCTCACCAGTTTCGTGAGCTTTATTAACGCGATCCCATGCTTTAATTACACGCGCTTTTCTGTGGGATAATACTAATTGTCCTGTTGCGTCTTCACGAACGTCAATTAATACTTCTACCTTGTCTCCTACTTTTAAATCTGGGTTGTAACGGAATTCGTTTAAAGAAATTACACCTTCAGACTTTGCGTTGATATCGATAATCGCATCTCTATCTGTGATGTGGATTACTTTACCTTCAACAACTTCATCATCTAAAGTGTCAACAAAATTCTCTGCTACTAGTTTTTCAAATTCTTGAAGTTGTTTGTCGTCTACTTCATCAATCCCTTCTTGGTAATTGTGCCAGTTAAACTCTTTTAAGAATTTTTCAGGATTTGCTTGAGCTTCAGATACTACTGGAGCCTCTGCAGTTGTTGCCTCAGTTGCTTCAACCTCAGCTTGTTTTGCTTTTTCAGCCATTTAATAAAATCTGCGAATCATTTAAGAGATTTCCATCTTTGCGGAAACACCATTTCATCGCGTTTGTATTCTGTATGCTTCGAAAAGTTAACCGCTTAACACACAGAAGTGTTATAAATTGTTTTTTTAATACCCTTTTTATCTTTTCGATACTGCGCTAAAAAGGAGTGCAAAAATATACATTTTCAGGTATTTAGCCTAATTCGTATTAAAAAAATTTAAATGTGACCTTTTTATATTTTGTGTGTCGTACTAATTGGATAGATATCTTAAAATATAATTCACACTTTAAAAAGAATTATTTATTATATTGTTAGTCCAAATTTTTAATTAATAAATAAACAAATCATGGTAAAAGCTAAATATCAAGAAGTCTTAGATTTAGGAGCTTCTTTAAACATTCAAAATGGAGATGTAAAAGAAGAAAACGGAAAATTACAAGTTTGGGGTACTGCAAACACCCCTTATGAGAAAGACTTAATCTGGGATAAAATTAAAGAAATAGGTGGAGAAAATCCATCAGATATCATGGCTGATATAAAGGTTGCAGATTCTAGTGTATACCATCGCCACGTTGTAAAAAGTGGGGAAACACTTGGCAAGATTGCTATCCAATATTATGGGAAAGCATCTAAGTATCAAGATATCTTTAAAGCTAACTCAGATATTTTGAAAAATCCTGACCTTATTCATCCTGATCAAGAACTAATTATTCCTAATCTATAAATAATTACGTTAATAACGAAAAAGGGTGCTGTGTAAGCACCCTTTTTTATTCTATACCTTCTATAGTAATCTTGGCTAGTTGAAGTACTTTTTCAAATTGCTCTTTTAAAGTTAACTCAGAATTATCTATTTCAATAGCATCTTCTGCTTTTACTAAAGGGGAATCTTCTCGGGTTGTATCAATACGATCACGTTGTGTAACATTTTCCAGAACAGCTTCATAGGTTATTGCATCGCCACGTTCTAGAAGTTCTTTATATCTTCTGCTTGCTCTTTTCTCTGCTGATGCTGTCATGAAAATTTTTAGTGCTGCATTAGGAAAAACCACAGTACCAATATCTCTGCCGTCCATTACAACACCTTTGTCTTCTCCTAGTTTTTTTTGAATAACTACTAATTTTTGCCTTACTTCTGATACTGCTGCGACCTGGCTTACAAAACCAGATACTTCTAAAGTCCTGATTTTAGACTCCACATTTTCTCCATTTAAATACACTTCGGCGTAACCTAGGCTTTCATTAAATTGAAATGTTAGGTTAATCTTATCCAATTGATAAATTAGTGCTTCTACATTAAAATCATCATGAGAAATTAGGCCGTTTTTAATGGCATACAACGTTACGGCGCGATACATTGCCCCTGAATCTACATAAACATACCCTAATTCCTTAGCTATTTGCTTTGCAACCGTACTTTTTCCTGTAGAGGAAAACCCATCTATAGCTATTGTAATTTTGTTCATTATAAGAGTTTAAAGTCGCTAAAGTAGTTAAAGTGTCCTAAAGTTAAAAGTACTCTAACTTTAAATAGGTATAACTTAAAACCTAAGGCTTTTACACTACTGCAAATCAATCTGTAAACCAAAAAAATTAGAATTGGCTGCACTGGTATATTTTGCATGGGTATAGCTGAATCTCATTTTATTTAGCTTTATTGAAAAACCTGCTGAGAGTCCAGAAAAATTACGTTGATCAACAATTCGTAGCTCTTCTGAACGACGAAAATTATACCCCAACCGGATGTTAAAACCACCTTCTGGAAACAGTTCTGCTCCTAGAATAGTGTGCCTAACCAACTGCCCAACAAAACCTACTTTTTCTTGGGTTTGATTCCCTGATAAGTCACTTGTAGCTCGTGCAGGGTTAGGCCTTGCAATGGGCCAATCCTGAAGGTTTTCTAATGTAACGTGCCATCTAATAGGCACATGCTCCAAACGCTGGGACAATCCAAATCCAACTTCAAAAGGCAAAGGTTCATTTAAACCTGCATAGGTGGTAATTTGCGACCCTAAATTTCTAACAACTAATGCCGCTTGGAAATCTAAATCTTCGTCTATATACAACAACCCCAAATCTACTGCGGCACCAAAAGAGGTATATTGTTCTAGTTTAGAGGTTATTAGTTTTAAATTTGCCCCAAAATAAAAATCTGAATAGCCTATTTGAAGTGCATACCCCACAGATAAGGCGGTTTCTGCTCCTGTAAATGTTCCTGTGGAGACATTGTTTTCATCATAACCATCAAAAGAACCATAGTTAATATAAGTGATGCCACCATGTATGGTTTGTGTGCGCCTATCTATGGTATAAGCGTAAGATGCTGTACCATAACTTATGCCTCCTAGATAACTGGTATAGTTCAATGCTAATTGGTTATCCATCTCTACATTAATAGTAGCTGGGTTAAACAAACCTTGGGTTACATCATAATCTACGTTTGTAAATACTTTTCCTCCTAAGGCAGCTTGTCTCGGAGATGAGACCAGATTTAAAAACTGGTAGGTACTCTCACCTCCTACTTGGGAAAACACAAGTGAAGTCACTAATAAACAAAAGATAAAGATAATTTTCCTCGGCATATTTACGGCACAAAGTAAAGCAATCTATCTTAAAACGATTGTATATATCATTTATTTTTCTGTGGAAAGTATTTCTATTTTAAGCGAAGCTTTTGTCCTATGTAAATTGTATTACTCTTCAAATTATTTAGCGCTTTTATAGCTTTAACTGTAGTGTTGTATTTTTTTGCAATGCTGTACAACGTATGCCCTTTTTTTACAACCCAAATGTCAGGTGTTTCTATGTTATCAAAATCTGCCACCCTTAGTTTTTGTCCAACAGTAATTAACGTAGTTGATAAACTGTTAACTTTCTGTAATTCGATTAAGGAAACACCATATTTTTTTGATAAACCAAACAAGGTTTCGCCTGCTTTTACTATATGAAATGTTGGCGTATCCTTTGTTAATACTGGTGCTGATAATACAGTAACATCATCTTTAACTGTAGATGCTATTGTATCTGGAACATGACTAGCGACTATTTCTGTGTTTTCTAGAGGTTTAGTACTAACTTGTAACGACTTTATGGTATCTATTTTATTACCATTTACTTGAATAAACTCGCCTGTTTCTATATTTAACTTAGCAGGTTTTCCGTTTAATAATACATCTTTATAAGTGGGTTTACTTTGTGCATATGCAAACGCATGCAATACTAAACATAGAATCAGGACTCTATAACTAAAGCTTTTTGGCATGCTTTACTTTTTGATTGGTTATGGCAATATCAATAACTTCACTCATATCCGTAACATAATGAAAGGTTAAGCCTTTAAGGTATTCTTGTTTTATTTCCTCAATATCACGTCGGTTTTCTTCACAAAGCAATATTTCCTTAATACGTGCTCGTTTTGCTGCTAGTATTTTCTCTTTAATACCTCCTACAGGCAATACTTTACCACGAAGAGTAATTTCTCCTGTCATGGCTAAACTACGCTTTACTTTCTTCTGTGTAAACAAAGATACTAAAGATGTTAACATGGTAACGCCTGCACTTGGACCATCTTTTGGTGTTGCACCTTCTGGAACATGTATGTGGACATTGTACTTATCAAACACTTCAGGATTTATGCCATAATTATCTGCATTGGATTTGATGTATTCCATAGCAATGGTGGCAGATTCCTTCATGACTTTACCTAAATTCCCTGTAATATTTAAATTGCCTTTCCCTTTGGATAAAATGGATTCTATAAATAAAATATCCCCACCAACACTTGTCCATGCTAAGCCTGTAACAACACCTGCTACACTATTGTTCTCGTATTTATCACGCTCTAACTTTGGTCTACCTAAAACTTCTATAATGTCCTCGTTGGTTATTTTTATGTTATAGTTTTCCTCCATAGCAATATTTTTGGCCGCAAAACGTACCATTTTTGCTATTTGCTTCTCCAAACCTCTCACACCAGATTCCCTCGTATAGCCCTCAACAATTTTTTCTAATTGTGGCTTGCCTATTTTTAAATGTGAGGCGTCTAAACCATGCTCTTTTAATTGTTTAGGTAATAAATGGCGCTTGGCGATCTCAACTTTCTCTTCAATGGTGTACCCCGTTACATTAATGATTTCCATACGATCTCTTAATGCTGGTTGTATTGTTGCCAAACTGTTTGAAGTTGCTATAAACATAACCTTAGACAAGTCGTAGCCCATTTCTAGGAAGTTATCATAAAACTCACTGTTTTGTTCAGGATCCAGCACTTCCAACATTGCTGATGAAGGATCGCCTTGATGCGAATTCGACAGCTTATCTATTTCATCAAGAACAAAAACCGGATTGGATGTCCCTGCCTTTTTTAAACTCTGGATGATACGCCCTGGCATAGCGCCTATGTATGTTTTACGATGCCCCCTTATTTCTGCTTCATCCCTTAATCCTCCTAAAGATATACGTACATATTCCCTACCCAAGGCTTCAGCTACAGATTTCCCTAATGATGTTTTTCCAACACCAGGAGGTCCGTACAAACAAAGGATAGGAGATTTCATGTCATTACGTAATTTTAAAACGGCTAAATACTCAATGATGCGTCGCTTTACATCGTCTAGACCATAATGATCTCTATCTAAAATCTTTTTAGCACGTTTTAAATCGAATACATCTTCGCTAAACTCATTCCAAGGCAAGTCTAAAAATAATTCTAAATAGTTACGTTGAATAGAATATTCAGCAACTTGAGGATTCATGCGCTGTAGCTTCCCTATTTCTTTTTCAAAATGTTTCGCTACCTTTTCGTCCCATAGCTTGTCTTTTGCTTTGGCTTTCATCTCATCAATCTCCTCATCATGGCTTACCCCTCCTAATTCCTCTTGAATGGTTTTCATTTGCTGATGCAAGAAATACTCACGTTGCTGCTGGCTCATATCCATCTGTACCTTTGATTGAATATCATTTTTTAATGCCAACTTTTGAAACTCTACATTCATATGCTTTAAAGTAGCCAAAGCACGACTCTTTAAATCGTTATTCTCTAAAAGTTCCTGTTTTTCGGAAACCGAAAGATTCATATTGGATGACACAAAGTTTACCAAAAATGAATTGCTTTCTATATTCTTGATGGCAAATGAAGCCTCACTAGGAATATTTGGGCTTTCCTTAATAATATCCAAAGCCAAATCTTTAATAGAATCTATAATTGCACTAAACTCTTTATTTTTTTGTGCTGGTTTTGCCTCTGGTAAATCTTTTATAGTAGCGTTAATATAAGGTTCTTCTGAAACCACTTGTTCTACTTTAAAACGCTTTTTCCCCTGAATGATAACAGTAACATTACCATCAGGCATTTTTAAAACCCTTAAAATACGTGCTACTGTACCTGTGTTATAAATGTCCTTGGCTTTTGGGTTTTCTACTGTTTCATCTTTTTGTGCTACAACTCCAATTACCTTACTTCCTTTATTGGCATCATTAATCAGTTTTATGGATTTGTCCCTGCCTGCTGTAATTGGTATGACTACTCCTGGAAACAATACTGTATTTCGTAACGATAAAATAGGTAAGGATGCTGGGAGTTCTTCATTATTTATAGCCTCTTCATCTTCAGGTGTCATTAATGGAATTAATTCTGAGTTTTCATCAAATTCTTGTAATGACAAACTGTCAAATGTTATAAAATTAGATTTCTTCATATACTAGTTCAGGTCATTCTGTCATTAAAACAGTGTCTCCCTTTTTTTCAAATTCAAATTAAAAAATCAAAAACACCTATATATCAATCAATTACAATCATATTAAGATGCTTACTATCCCTATAAGGTCAATTGTTATGCCACGCTAATTACAATGAAATAAATTATTTAAAAGATAACATATATCATTTTACCTGTAACATGTTTTGTGATATATTAGCCACTTCAAATTTAAAAATATACTTATGAAGCATTTAAAACATGTACTACTACTTATTGTATGCCTTGGATTATTTAATTGTGAATCAGAGAGTACAGACACTCCTGATCCTGAAAAAGAAACCGATAACACTTTGATTAAAAGAATTGTTGAAGAAGTTGTTGGGGAAGATACATATACAACAAACTTTACCTATGATGGAAACAAACTAATTAACATCAAAGATGATGATGGGTATGAAACCCGAATAACATATACAGATAACAAAATAACAAGAATAGATAATTTATATGAAGGGGAAATCGAAGAATACTTTATTATTTCGTATGACGCTAACGGTAAGTTTTCCAGTTATAAAGAATTCTTGTTTGGTGTTGGATCAGGTGGTTCCGATATAGCTTATAACAACACGCTAACTTATAATAGTGATAATACTGTAGATGTAGAAGTTCTAAGAGGAGATTTTTCATCCCAAACTACACCTAACGGTACAACGACATACACAATAATCAATTCTAATATCTCAAAAATTGAGTTCGACGATGTCTCTGATAACTATACTTTTGAATATGACAACCAAAAAGGTTTCCTTAAAAATATAGAAGGGTTTGAAGTTTTTAATTTTACAAACTACTATTCTGAATTTGGTTTTGAAATATATGGTGGCATTAATAACATTACTAAGGTAATAGATACACAAGAGAGCTGGCCTACAAGCACAGAAAGATATGAATACTCTTATAACGAAATGGGGTATCCTACGAGTTCTAAAACATATTACAATGATGATATAGCTAATTCTAACGGAGAGGAACTCATATCTAATATTGAATATTTCTATGAATAATGTAAATCTTCCATAAACTAAAAAAGGCTTGCATAAAATTGCAAGCCTTTTTTATGTTTCCTAAATCTTCCCCATCCGTTGCAAAACAAAAAGTATAATAATTGGAATTGCTAACAATCCAACCATAAAAATATTAGTTTGTAAAAGGGATGGCATTAAAATAAGTGTAATTAAGTATCCTCCCACGGCACCGCCAAAATGCGCATCATGACCAATATTCCCAATTCTGTTTTTCATACCATAAATAGAGTATAATAAATACCCAATACCAAATATATAAGCGGGAATAGGGATTGGTATAAAGAACATATACAAACTCATATCAGGTCGTAATAATATTGCAGCATATATAACACCGCTAACTGCTCCACTTGCACCAACAGCACTATAATTATACTCATTTTTATGAAAATAGAATGATAAAAAATTCCCTATTAACAAACTACCGATATAAACGGTTAAAAAACCCACAATACCCAAGTAAAGTATTACTAAACCAGAGAAAAAATAAAGTGATATCATATTAAAAAGAAGGTGCTGCATATCTACATGCAAAAACCCAGAGCTAAACATTCTAATTTGCTCACCTCTTCTTAACCCTCCAATGTTAAACTTATACTTTTCAAAAAAACCAAAGTCGTTAAATCCTTTATAAGAGATTAAAACATTAGCCGCTATAATTACTATTGTAACAACATCTATTTTACCCATAGAGTAGAAACGTTTAAAATGAAATTAATATATCTTTGCGCTTACAAATCTAAAACTTATAAATGCATTTTCTAGCGTATATTCTGCTTTATCCTTTTTTATATTTCATTTCTTTACTCCCTTTTAGGGTATTATATATAGTTTCAGACGGATTATATGTTTTACTATACCGCGTTTTTGGCTATCGCAAAAAAGTAGTTAAAAGTAATTTAAATTTAGTCTTTCCCAATAAAACAAATGAAGAAATAAAACGCATAACAAAAGTATTTTATCATCATTTGTGTGATATGATTGTTGAATCCATAAAGTCTTTAACAATCTCCAAAGAAGAAATGCAAAAGCGTTTTAAATTTACCAATGTAGAATTGATACAGAATATTGAAGCTAAAGACAAAAGTATCATTTTAATGTGTGCACATTATGGAAGTTGGGAATGGATTTTTATACTTCAAACTTACGTTAAATCCAGAGGCAATGCTGTTTACAAACAACTAGCCAATAGGTATTTTGATAAACTGGTTAAACGTATTAGAGCAAAATATAATAGCTATTTAATTTCCACTAAAGAAATTATTCCTACATTGATAAAAGAGAAAAGAGAAGGCATTATTTCTATAAACGGTTTTGTATCAGACCAATCTCCTAAACTCAACAAAGCCTATCATTGGAATGAATTCTTGGGCATAAAAGTACCTGTACATACTGGTGCCGAAATGCTTGCCAAAAAACTAGATATGGCTGTAGTATTTTTTGGAGTAAAAAAAATAAAACGTGGCTACTACGAAACCACATTTAAAACTATCACGCTAACACCAAAAGACTACAAAGATTACCAAATTACTGATATATTTTTAAAATTGGTAGAACAGCAGATACATGAAGCTCCTGAATATTATTTATGGACGCATAAACGTTGGAAACATAAAGACAAAGCACCTAAATAGTATTAGGTACTTTGAAAAAACAATAGTGTTATAGTTTTATAATTAAGACTTGGCTATGGCATCAATCTCTTCAATAAACTTATCTGCCAGGTTATCTGCCTCTTCTTGGGATTTGGCTTCAGTATAAATTCTAATGATAGGCTCCGTGTTACTTTTACGTAAATGCGCCCAACTTTCAGAGAAATCTATTTTTACACCGTCAATAGTAGTTAACTGCTCATTTTGGTAACGGTCTTCCATAGTCTTTAAAATACCATCAACATCTAAATCTGGTGTTAGTTGTATTTTCTTTTTGCTCATAAAGTAGTTAGGATAGGTTTTGCGTAATTCGCTTACCTTCATCCCTTTGTCAGCCAACAAACTTAAAAATAAAGCAATACCTACCAGTGCATCACGTCCGTAATGTAACTCAGGATAAATGATACCGCCATTACCTTCTCCACCAATCACGACTTTATTTTTCTTCATCAGCTTTACAACATTTACTTCTCCTACTGCAGAGGCCTCATACATACCTCCATGTTTTTCAGTAACATCCCTCAATGCCCTTGTAGAGCTCATATTACTTACTGTATTTCCTGGAGTTCTACTCAAAACGTAATCCGCACAGGCTACCAAGGTATATTCTTCCCCAAACATCTCTCCATTTTCATCCATAAACGCTAAACGGTCTACATCAGGATCTACTACAATTCCAAAATCTGCATTATGCTTTTTAACAGCATCAGATAGATCGGTAAGATGTTCCTTTAAAGGCTCTGGGTTGTGAGGGAAATGTCCGTTTGGTTCACAATATAGTTTTATTACTTCTACCCCTAAACGCTCTAAAAGTAAAGGAATTATAACGCCCCCAGTAGAATTTACACCATCTACAACCACTTTAAAACGCTCATCTTCAATAGCTTTTACATTTACCAGAGGCAAATCTAAAACTTCAATAATATGCAAATCAAAATACGCATCATTCTTAGTGATCTTTCCTAAACTATCAACATCAGCAAATTCTATAGTACCTGCCTCAGCCAGTTCCAAAATCTTTGCGCCTTCAACAGCATCTAAAAACTCCCCTTTCTCATTTAAAAGTTTTAAGGCATTCCATTGCTTTGGGTTGTGACTAGCCGTTAAAATAATACCACCATCGGCATGCTCCATAGGCACAGCTACTTCAACCGTAGGTGTCGTAGACAATCCTAAATCTACCACATGAATACCCTGACCAACTAAGGTTTGCATTACTAAACTTTGTATCATGTTACCAGAAATCCTTGCATCTCTACCAACCACAACTTTATAATTTTCTTTGTTGCGGTTTTGTTTTAACCAAGCGCCATATGCTGCTGCAAATTTCACAGCATCTATGGGTGTTAAGTTCTCTCCTACTTTCCCTCCTATAGTGCCTCGAATTCCTGAAATAGATTTTATTAGTGTCATGTCGTGAATTTCAAATTTAGCCACAAATATACAGTTTCAAAATTGTATTTGTAAAACTGAAATTTGTAAATTTCACGAATGAACTATTTGGCTCATATTTACCTGTCTGGAGATAACGATTTAGTAACTATTGGAAACTTTATAGCTGATGGCATAAAGGGAAACAATTATAAGAAATACAATAAAAATATACAGGTTGGTATTTTATTACATAGACATATAGATACGTTTACCGATGCGCATAAAACAGTTAGAAAAAGTACAAAACGCCTACATGCAAAGTATAGTCATTATTCAGGTGTTATTGTTGATATTCTCTACGATCATTTTTTGGCAAAAAACTGGAGTGTCTATAGCAAAACACCTTTGGAGGATTACGTAAACCATTTTTACACCACCCTACAACACCACTATCAAATTTTACCATCTCGCATACAAAAAATGATGCCGTATATGGTTACGGATAATTGGCTTTTAAGTTATGCGTCTATTGATGGCATCGCTAAGGTTTTAGCCGGAATGAATAGAAGGACACGTAATAAATCGAGCATGAATGAAGCTGTAGAAGAGCTGCAAGAGTACTATTTGGAATTCGAGGAAGAATTCACAAGTTTTTTTAGTGAGCTAATGGTGTTTTCAAACAAGAAAAGGATTGAATTAAATAAAAAAATACTGTCCTAATTACAAACCCATAAAATTATAATCACTCGATATAATTCCTTTTTTTAGTGACAACGTGCTGGTAGTTATTACAGGTTATCGAAAGGATGATACAACCATCGGTTTTTGTTTATTATATTTCTGTAACCGAATGATATTTGATACTTTAGAGGCCTAAAGCCTCAATCTACTTATTTACGATGAAACTGAAAAAACCAATAAAACTCATCCTAGGAGTTGTTATTTTCTTAACACTTCCAAGTCTCCTTTTTTTCGGTTTTTTATATTTTAAACACCACCAAGATTTGCCAAATGGCACAGAAGGCAAAGCTGCAGACGATCTAGCCACCAGAATGTTAGTAGCCTTAAATTATGAAGCCTATACTAGTACAGATTATATTGAATGGACCCATAAAAACAGACGCCATTATGAATGGGATAAAACCAAAAGTACCTGTGATGTGTTTTGGAAAGAGTATAAGATAAGACTGGATTTAAAAGACCATGCAGAAAGTAAAGCTTACGTACATGGATTTACCATAGAAGGCGACATGGGTAAAGATTTAGTGAATGAGGCAAAAGACTATTTTAAAAATGATGTATTTTGGCTTATTGCACCTTTCCAGGTTTTTGATGAAGGCGTATCCAGAAAACTTGTAACACTTCCTAATAACGAAAAAGGATTATTGATGACCTACAGTAATAAAGACGCCTATCTATGGAATTTTGATGAAACAGGAAAACCAAAAAGTTTTAACATGTGGGACTCTAAAACCCCTATAGATGGTTTATCTGCCTCTTGGGATGATTGGCAATTGGTAGAAACAGGCGTAAAGCTTCCCAAGTTTCATAAAATACTGTTTTTTGGAATAGAAATATCAGATATCAAAGCCAATTAGTATTATCCAAACAAATGCGCTCCCCTAAAATTCAAGCTTTAACGCTTTTATAACATTACCCCACCTTCATTTTTAACATCAAAAAACGTAACTTCGCAGTTTTGCGTTGCTATGACTGAATTTGAAGAGAAAATTGAAGTAAAAGGTGCCCGTGTGCACAATTTAAAGAATATTGATGTTTCCATTCCAAGAGAAAAACTGGTTGTTATTACTGGGTTATCTGGAAGTGGAAAATCATCATTAGCTTTTGATACCATTTATGCAGAAGGCCAACGCAGATATATAGAAACATTCTCCGCATACGCTAGGCAATTTTTAGGAGGGCTAGAACGCCCAGATGTTGATAAAATTGATGGATTATCTCCCGTAATTGCCATAGAGCAAAAAACAACCAGTAAGTCCCCACGCTCTACCGTTGGGACAATTACCGAAATTTACGATTTTATGCGCCTCTTGTTTGCCAAAGCTAGCGACGCCTATAGCTACAATACAGGTAATAAAATGGTAAGCTATAGCGATGAGCAAATTAAAGCATTAATTCTCAAAGATTTTGAAAATAAAAGAATTAACATACTGGCACCTGTAGTGAGGTCTAGAAAAGGACACTATAGAGAATTATTTGAACAAATTGCAAAACAAGGTTTTGTTAAGGTAAGAACCGATGGCGATATTAAAGATCTTGTAAAAGGCCTGAAACTAGATCGCTACAAAACCCATGATATAGAAATAGTAATAGACCGCCTAGTTGTAAACAAAAGTGTAGATAACGATAAAAGACTTTCTGAAAGTATAAATACCGCAATGTATCATGGTAATGATGTATTGATGGTTATAGACCAAGACACCAATAAAGTCCGCTATTTTAGTAGAAACCTTATGTGTCCATCATCGGGGATATCATATCCTAATCCAGAGCCTAATAATTTTTCGTTCAATTCCCCTAAAGGCGCCTGTTCACATTGTAATGGCATAGGAGAGTTGTACCAAATCAATGAGAAAAAAATTGTTCCAGATGACTCGCTTTCTATAAAAAATGGTGCTTTGGCTCCACATGGCCCAGAAAAGAAAAGTTGGATTTTTAAACAACTTGAAACCATAGCGCAGCGCTATAATTTTAAATTAAGTGATCCTTTTAGGGACATTCCAGAGGAAGCCAAACAAGTGATTCTCTATGGAGGAAATGAAAAATTCTCTGTGGAGAGTAAAACATTAGGCGTTACTAGGGACTATAAAATTGATTTTGAAGGCGTTGCTAATTTTATTGAAAACCAATACAAAACAGCAGATTCTACCTCTTTGAAACGATGGGCAAAAGCCTATATGGATAAAATTAAGTGCCCAGTATGTGAAGGTACAAGATTAAAAAAAGAATCGCTTTACTTTAAAATAAACAACAAAAACATAGCAGAACTTGCCAATACAGATATTGCTGAGCTAGCAGAATGGTTTAACGATTTACACCACCACCTATCAAATACACAGTTAAAAATTGCAGAAGAAATACTGAAAGAAATAAAAAGCCGCTTACAATTTTTGTTAGATGTTGGTTTAGACTATTTAACACTAAACAGGAGCTCTAAGTCTCTTTCTGGCGGGGAAGCCCAACGTATTAGACTTGCAACACAAATAGGATCCCAGCTAGTTGGTGTACTCTACATTTTAGACGAACCTAGCATTGGCCTGCACCAAAGAGATAATCAAAAACTTATTGATTCATTAGTATCGTTGCGGGATATTGGCAATTCTGTAATTGTTGTAGAACATGATAAAGATATGATAGAACGTGCCGATTATGTAGTTGATATTGGCCCTAAAGCAGGCAAACACGGCGGCGAAATTATCAGCATAGGCAATCCTGAAGAACTAAAATCCCATAATACACTTACAGCAGATTATTTAAATGGTAAAAAGGAAATTGAAGTTCCTAAAAACAGACGTAAAGGCAATGGGAAATTTCTAGAACTAAAAGGATGCACTGGCAATAATCTAAAAAATGTATCAGTAAAATTTCCTTTAGGTAAGATGATTGGAGTTACAGGGGTATCAGGAAGTGGAAAATCAACATTAATTAATGAAACCCTCTATCCCATTTTAAATGCACATTATTTCAATGGCGTAAAAAAACCAATGCCTTATAAAAGTATTAAAGGTCTGGAGCATATAGATAAGGTTATTGATATTAATCAATCTCCCATAGGAAGAACTCCACGAAGTAATCCAGCAACTTACACAAAAACATTCGACGAGATTAGAAGTCTTTTTGCTAAAGTACCAGAAGCTATGATAAGAGGCTACAAAGCCGGTAGATTTAGCTTTAACGTAGCAGGTGGACGTTGCGAAACATGCAAAGGCGGAGGGGTACGGGTTATTGAAATGAATTTTCTTCCTGATGTTTATGTAGAATGCGAAACCTGCCAAGGGAAACGTTTCAATAGAGAAACACTAGAAATTCGATATAAAGGAAAAAATATTAGTGATGTTTTAAACATGACTATTAATGAAGCTGTAGACTTTTTTGAACACATACCTAAAATATATCGAAAATTAAAAACGATACAAGATGTCGGCTTAGGCTATATTACGCTTGGGCAGCAAAGCACAACCCTATCTGGTGGTGAGGCACAACGTATTAAGCTCGCCACAGAATTGAGCAAAAGAGATACAGGCAATACCTTATATATTTTAGATGAACCCACCACAGGTTTACATTTTGAAGACATAAGAGTATTGATGCTTGTACTAAACAAACTTGTTAACAAAGGGAATACCGTGCTTATTATTGAGCATAACTTAGATGTTATAAAAACAGTAGACCATATTATTGATATTGGGTACGAAGGTGGTAAAGGTGGCGGACAAGTAGTAGCTAAAGGTAGCCCTGAGGAAATTATTAAAGACCAAAAAAGTTATACCGCTAAATTTTTGAAAAAAGAATTAAATTAAAAAAATAAATACCCGAAAAGGGCATACAAACACTATAACAATGAGAAAAGAACAAAGACATAAAAGCTGGAATGAAATAAAAACTAATGATTCTTGGGCCATATTTAAAATTATGGGAGAATTTGTTTCAGGGTTTGAGAAAATGAGTAAAATTGGGCCGTGTGTTTCTATTTTTGGTTCGGCCAGAACAAAACCAGAAGATGAATACTACCAGCTTACCGTTAAAGTTGCTGAAAAAATTGTAGAATCAGGGTATGGTGTTATCACTGGCGGTGGACCAGGAATTATGGAAGCAGGAAACAAAGGTGCACATCTGGGAGGAGGAACCTCGGTTGGATTAAATATAGATTTACCTTTTGAGCAACACGATAATCCCTACATAGATACTGATAAAAATTTAGATTTCGACTACTTTTTTGTACGCAAAGTCATGTTTGTAAAATACTCGCAAGGGTTTGTAGTTATGCCCGGTGGTTTTGGTACTTTAGATGAGTTATTTGAGGCCATGACACTAATACAAACCCATAAAATTGAAAAATTCCCAATCATACTTGTTGGGAAAAGCTTCTGGCAAGGACTAATAGACTGGATTAAAGCCACCTTGTTAGAAAAACATGGGAACATTAGTGCAAAGGATATAGATTTAATGCATATCGTTGATACTGAAGATGAAGTCATAGAAATTTTAGATGAATTCTACCAAAAATCAAGCTTAACACCAAACTTCTAAATTACCATAACATCTAATAATTAAGCGTTCATCATATAATTCATTATATTGCCGTGCCTTGTAACAAATCTTATAAACTATAAATTACAATTTGAAGTTCAGGTTTTTAACTTACTTATTACTTCTAACTTATTCTGCAATAAGTTATGGCCAAAATGCAATCGACATCAAAGCTGAATTTGATGTTGAACAAAGGCTTATTACCATATCTCAAGTTATTACTTATAAAAACACTTCAAAAGACACCCTAAAAACAATTTACTTAAACGATTGGAGTAATAGTTATGCTACGAAAAAAACAGACTTAGCCATACGGCTGGCTGATGAATACATCAATAAGTTCCATTTAGCAAAAAAAGAAGAGCGAGGGTTTTCTAACATAACCACAATACTACAAGGTAAAGACAGTTTATCTTTTACCAGATTAAAACATCAAATTGATGTGGTAGAAGCTACCTTGTTAACCCCTGTTTTACCACATCAATCTTACTCCATACAACTCAACTATACCGTTAAGCTACCAAGTGATCAATTTACAAGCTATGGTTATACCAAAGAAAATAATTTTAACCTAAGGTATTGGTACATTACCCCTGCTGTTTTTAATTCTGATTGGCAGTATTTTAGCAACAAGAATTTGAATGATCTATATATACCAATATCCGATATAAATCTTGAGCTTAAATACCCTAAAGACTACAAGTTAACATCAGAGTTAAACGTTATAAAATCTTCTGATAGTGATGGCTTTACCACTACGTTATTACAAGGAAAGGATAGAAATAACAATAAGTTACATCTCAGCAAAAATTCAAAGTTCAAATCCATTAAAAATGAGGAGATTGAAATAGTTTCTGATTTATATGACAATGACCTACAAGTAGTTGATAAGGTTCTAATTAACGATAAAATCATTAATTACATTACTGATAATCTGGGAGCATATCCTCATGAAAAACTATTACTCACAGAGATTGACAATACCAATGATCCTGTTTATGGTTTAAACTCCCTACCTAAATTTCTACAGCCTTTTCCTGATACATTTGAATATGAAATGCGTTTACTTAAAGTAGCATTACATAATTACCTCGAAAATGTTTTATTGGTTAACCCTAGAAAAGACCATTGGTTGCTTGATGGAATACAGATATATTTCCTAATGAAATATGTTGAAGAGCATTACCCTAACATGAAATTTTTAGGAAAACTGGCCGAGATATGGGGCATTAGGTCTTTTCACGCTGCTGATTTACATTATAATGATAAGTATAAGCTTGGTTTTATGAGTATGGCAAGAACCAACAGAGATCAGCCATTGGCAATGCAAAAAGATTCCCTGCTAAAGTTTAACAGCAACCTAGCAAACAAATATAAGGCAGGTATCGGATTAAAATATCTAGACGATTTTATCAACCATAATGTATTCGAAGACGCTGTAAAACCATTTTTAAAGGCAAATCAACTCAAACCAACATCATCCAAAGACTTTGAAACTTTTTTAAAATCTAGAACCGAAAAAAATATAGATTGGTTCTTTGAAGATTATCTAAAGACTCGAAAAAAAATAGATTTTAAAATAAAGAAGGTTAAAAAGACAGACGATTCCATCACTTTAACCATCAAGAACAAGCGTAATAATAGCATGCCCGTATCATTATATACGCTAAACAATGATAGTATCATTTCTAAATATTGGGTTGAAGACATAGAGCAACAAAAAACCTTTACCATACCTAGAAATGATGCAAACAAACTAGTACTGAACTACGATAATGCTGCTCCAGAAATTAATTTAAGAGATAACTGGAAGTCGCTCAAAGGTTTCTTTTTTAACAATAAACCATTACAGTTCAGGTTGTTTCAAGATGTAGAAGACCCCAATTACAATCAGGTATTTTTTATGCCTATAGTTGAGTTTAACAATATTTATGACGGACTTAATTTGGGAGCCAAAGTATATAATGCCACTTTACTTAGAAGAAACCTGAAATATAAAATACAACCACAATATTCATTAGGCTCAAAATCAATAACAGGTGGTGCTTCTGCTTTCATGACCCATTATCTCGAAAACCGAGATTTATTTGCAGTTACTTATGGAGCGAGCTACTCCTACAGGTCCTATGCTGAAGATTTATTTGTAAGTCGCATTATTCCCTCTATTGCGTTTTCATTTAGAGAAGATGACGATTTTAGATCGAACAAAAGGAAACTGCTACGCTTGAGATTTCTAGATTTTAATAGAGATAAAGATCCTCTAAACCCAGATAGTAGTGATGAACCTAACTATTCGGTTTTTAACGCACGTTACATACACTCTAACGACAACCTGATAAACTTTAGTAAATGGTATGCAGATTTTCAGGTAGCCAGAACCTTTAGTAAGGTATCGTTTAACTACGAATTCAGAAAGCTTTTTGAAAGCAACAGGCAACTCAACGTAAGGTTCTTTTCAGGGATTTTCCTAGATAATAGCAATAGTAGCGATTCCAACTTTTTTAGTTTCGCATTAGACAGACCCACTGATTATCTTTTTGAATATAATTATTTGGGACGCTCTGAGGCTTCTGGAATTTTTAGCCAACAATTTATTGAGGCAGAAGGTGGATTTAAATCCAAGCTAGAAGTACCTTTTGCAAATCAATGGATGACCACTACCAATGTAAGCACAACGCTTTGGAAATATATCCTAGCTTACGGCGACTTTGGATTAGTAAAGAATAAATTTAACCCAGCAAAATTTGTTTACGATTCGGGAATTCGTATTAATTTAGTAACAGATTATTTTGAAATTTACTTCCCTGTATACTCCAACTTAGGTTGGGAAATTGCACAACCAAACTACGATCAGAAAATTCGTTTCAGGTTTACCGTGGACCCTGAATCCTTATTAGGACTCTTTAGAAGACGCTGGTATTAACATATTCTTTTATATTTTGCGGTTTTATTGAAAATAATAAAAAATATTTTCTATTTCACTTTCAAAATTACATTTTTAGCATCTTTTTAACATCTGATTTAATTGCAAAATCTACTAGAATTTCGTAATTTTGCATGCGCTTATCAACCAACCAAAACATGCAATCACTAACAGACTTGAAAGACAACATATCCTTTGATGATTTTAAAGCTGAAGTCTTAAAAGACTACAAAGTTGCAATTACAAGTAGAGAATGTAGTTTACTAGGAAGGCGAGAAGTGCTTACAGGAAAAGCGAAGTTTGGTATTTTTGGCGATGGTAAGGAAGTTCCACAATTAGCTATGGCAAAAGCCTTTAAAAAAGGAGATTGGCGCTCTGGCTATTACCGTGACCAAACTTTTATGATGGCACTTGGAGAACTAACCGCAGAACAATTCTTTGCGGGTCTTTATGCCAATACAAACTTAGATTTAGAACCAATGTCGGCAGGAAGACAAATGGGAGGACATTTCGTTACCCATAGTCTAGACGAAAACGGCAATTGGAAAGATTTAACAAGTCAATACAATTCTAGTGCAGACATCTCCCCTACAGCAGGACAAATGCCTCGACTTTTAGGTTTAGCACAAGCCTCAAAAATTTTTAAGGAGTTAGAGCATATTAATGCACCTAAATTTTCTAAGAATGGAAATGAAGTAGCTTGGGGAACCATTGGAAATGCAAGTACAAGTGAAGGTTTGTTCTTTGAAACCATAAATGCCGCAGGAGTATTACAAGTACCAATGGTTACAAGTATTTGGGATGATGAATATGGAATTTCAGTACACGCTAAATACCAGACTACCAAAGAGAATATTTCAGAAATCCTTAAAGGATTCCAAAGAGATAAAGATAATAAAGGGTTTGAAATCCTTCGTGTTAAAGGGTGGGATTATGCAAATTTAGTTGAAACCTATATGGAAGCTGGTGCAATTGCTAGAAATGAACATGTGCCAGTAATTATTCATGTCACTGAGCTCACACAACCTCAAGGGCATTCTACGTCAGGTTCACATGAGCGGTACAAAACTGGGGAACGTTTGCAATGGGAATCTGAGCATGATTGTAACAAAAAAATGCGTGAATGGATTATTGAAAACAATATAGCTACAAATGAAACCCTCATAGACATAGAGCGTACCATTAAACGCGAGGTAAAGCAACAAAAAAACAAAGCGTGGAACACCTTTTTAGCTCCAATTGAAAAAGAGAAAAACGAACTTGTTAGTTTGATGCAAGGGCTTTCAAAATCAAGCACTAACGGTGTTTTTATCTCAAAACTAAAAGAGTCTTTAGAAACCATAAATGAACCAACACGAAAAGATATTTTGTCTCATGGGCGAAAAGCGTTACGTTATGTTATCGGGGAATCAACTACAGAAAGTACAATTTTAAAGAACTGGATAAACGAACGTTTTGAAAACGTTCAAAATGACTTTAGTTCGCATTTATATTGCGAAACTGATAAATCTGCACTGCATGTTACTGAGGTAAAACCTGTCTACAATGATGATGCAGAATTAGTAGATGGCAGAGTCATTATCCGTGATAACTTTGATGCTATTTTTAGCAAACATCCCGAAGCATTAGTTTTTGGCGAGGATACGGGAAATATCGGAGATGTAAACCAAGGGTTAGAGGGCTTACAAGCTAAATATGGAGAACTACGTATAGCAGATACTGGTATTAGAGAGGCAACCATTATAGGTCAAGGTATAGGGTTAGCCTTAAGGGGGCTGCGTCCAATTGCTGAAATTCAATATTTGGATTATATCTTGTATGCGATTAATGTAATAAGCGATGATTTGGCTACAACACATTATCGTACAAAAGGAAGACAAAAAGCCCCTCTGATTATAAGAACTCGCGGACATAGACTAGAAGGCATCTGGCATTCTGGCTCGCAAATGGGAGGAGTATTACATCTTATACGAGGCGTTATGGTTTTGGTTCCTAGAAATATGACCAAAGCAGCAGGCTTTTACAATACACTACTAGAAAGTGACGATCCCGCTTTAGTTGTTGAGTGTTTAAATGGCTATAGATTAAAAGAACGTCAACCTGCAAATATGGGGAATTTTAAAACCCCAGTTGGTGTAGTAGAAACTACTAAAGAAGGCTCAGATATTACACTAGTATCTTATGGATCCACATTACGATTAGTTGAAGAAGCGGCAAAACAGCTCACTACCGTAGGAATTGATGCAGAAGTAATAGATATACAATCATTAGTTCCTTTTGACATACATCATGATATTGTAAAAAGTATTGCCAAAACTAATCGTGTAGTGGTAATTGATGAAGATGTTCCAGGCGGTGCCTCTGCATATATAATGGATAAAATTCTTAATGAACAAAATGCATTTCAGTTTTTAGATAGTGCTCCTAAAACCCTATCAGCCAAAGCGCATAGACCAGCATATGGCAATGATGGCGATTATTTCTCAAAACCTTCAGCTGAGGATATTTTTGAATCGGTTTATGACGTTATGCACGAACTAAACCCTACTGATTTTCCTAAATTAAGATAAGTATATTTGTTTCATCACTATACAATCTTCTTTTATTGTAACCAGAATTACATATGAAAGCTACTAGTCTTCCAGAAATAAAAAAAGAATTAAACACGCTTTCGAGTCAAGAACTACAACAATTATGCCTACGTCTGGCCAGATTTAAAAAAGAAAACAAAGAGCTACTTACTTATTTATTGTTTGAATCTCACAGTGAAGATGGGTATATTCAAACCATAAAAAACTTTATGGATGAAGAGTTTCAACTCATAAATACAGATAGTTTCTATTACATAAAAAAGAGTATTCGCAAAATATTACGAAACGTTAAAAAGTTTATTAGATACTCCCAAAAAAAGGAAACTGAAGTAGAACTTTTACTGTACTTCTGTAATAAATTAAAGCATTTTAAACCTAGTATAAAACGAAGTACTCAATTACAAAATATGTATCTCCGTCAGATGGTATTGGCTAAAAAAACCATCTCTAAATTGCACGAAGATTTACAATATGATTATAATGTGATGCTTGAAGATTTAGAGTAAAACACAAAGAGTTAATAATCTATTAATTACCAAGGGTTTACAAAACCAAACATTTAGATAAAGTATCTTCGTAAATAGCTTCATATTGAGGCACTATAGCATGTAAATCAAATTTTTCTGCTTGCTTTTTAGCATTAACCTTAAAAGTCTCAAGCCTTTGTTCATCACTTAAAATATGTAACGCATTTTTTACCATATCATCAATATCTCCTACATCACTTAAAAACCCTGAAAACCCATCTATATTAACCTCAGGGATTCCCCCTGTGTTACTGGAAATAACTGCAACTCTTGATGCCATTGCCTCTAAAGCAGCCAAACCAAAACTCTCGGTTTGCGAAGGCAATAAAAATAAATCACTAAAACATAATATTTTATCGATCTCGTTACTTCTACCAAAGAATATTACCTTATCTAAAATACCTAAATCACTGCATTGTTGCTCAACCTTTTCTTTTTCAGGTCCTTCTCCAATAAACATCAATTTAGCTGGTATTTCTTTTTGGATCCCATAAAACACTTTTATTACGTCTTGAACGCGTTTTACTGGTCTTAAATTACTAATGTGTGTTATAATTTTTTCTTCATCTGTTGCCATCATACCACGTTGACAATCTGTAAAGCTATGATTGTACTTATCTAAATCAATAAAATTAGGTACAACATGAATGTCGTTCTTTATATCAAACAATCGCAAGGTATCATCTTTCAGACTTTGCGAAACAGCTGTAACAGCATCAGATTTATTGATACTAAATGTTACCGCTGGTTTGTAGAAAGGATGACTTCCTACTAATGTGATATCTGTACCGTGAAGCGTTGTTACGATTGGTAGATGGACACCTTCTTCTTGTAGCATTTTTTTTGCCATATATGCAGCATAGGCATGAGGTATGGCATAATGCACATGTAAAATCTCTATATTATGCAGCTTTACCATATCTACCAGCTTACTGGATAGTGCCAACTCATAAGGTTGATAGTGGAATAATGGATATTCTGGGACATTAACCTCGTGGTAATGCACATTATTACTAACAAGCTCTAAACGTACTGGTTGATTGTAGGTTATAAAATGAATTTCATGTCCGCGTTTAGATAATTCTAATCCTAGTTCTGTAGCAACAACACCACTACCTCCAAAGGTAGGGTAACACACAATACCTATCGTCATATTTTTACTCTATTAATCAATAATTGCTTCATAAATAAAGCGTTGAATTTCTGTTCTTATATTTTCTTTTAACAAGCGATTATGGCCTGCATGCGGATATGTTCTATTAGCTAAAAACACATATACTATTTCCTCTTCAGGATCTGCCCAAGCATAAGTTCCTGTAAACCCTGAATGTCCAAAACTTGTCATAGAAATACAACCACATGTTGGTCCTTCATCTTCTAGTTGTGGTTTATCAAAGCCTACCCCTCTCCTATTATCATTACCGCAATAATAACAGGTATTAAATTTATCGATGGTAACGGGGCTTAAATAACGTATACCTCCATAAAAGCCTTTTTGCAAATACATTTGCATAATTTTTGCTACATCATTGGCATTACTAAACACTCCTGCATGACCTCCTACTCCATTCTGCATTGCAGCTCCCATGTCATGCACATATCCTTGTACTTTTTGGTGGCGGTAATAATCATCAACCTCTGTTGGTACAATATGTTGATTGCTTATCCTTCTGTAAGGGTTGTACATCGTATAATTTGCTCCAAGAGATTGATAAAAATGTGTCTGCACCAACTCATCAAGCCCTTTGTCGTAATGTTTCTCAATAAATTTCTTTAAAATGTAATAGGGAAAGTCGCTATACCTGTAACGTAAACGCTCTAAAAGCTCAGACTCTTTTATTATTTTCTGTATAGAATCCTGATAATCAGACCTTAAGTATAAATTTTTAGCAACTTCAATATTGAATTTTTTACTTTTTTCGGTACGATAATATTTTTTACTGGGACGTTTGGTCACTGTATCCAACGTATGGTAATAAAATGGCTCCCAAGGACGAAGCCTAGCATAATGCGATAGCATTTGTTTTATAGTAATATCTGCTTTATTAGAGCCTTTGTAGTCTGGCAATAATTCAGATAAAGTACTATTTAAAGAGAGCAAACCTTTTTCCTCTAATTCCATAACCAAAGGTAAAGTTGCCAAAATTTTAGTTAAGGATGCAACATCATAAATATCATTTGAAGCTACTTTCTCTTTGCCTTTATAGGTGTGCTTCCCAAAATTCTTATTATAGATTACCTTACCTCTTCTTGCAACTAACAATTGAATTCCTGGAGTCATCATAGAATCTACAGCAACTTTAGCAATGGAGTCTATTTTCATTAATCGCTTTGAACTTATCCCTACACGCTCAGGTAAAGTATACCCCAATCGCTTTATAGCATTGTTTTCAATACCTTCTCCTGCTTTAAAAGAGGAACCTATTGATACAGGTAATTTTCCTCTGGACGGAATTGCACCAAAGATAAGTTGTGCAGATTTTTGTTGTGTAATTTTGTTGTTTTGATAGTTAACCACTACACTTTCTATATTTTCAAAAGTCTTTATATCATCTAAGGCATATGGTTTTACAAATACACTCAATATTACATCATGAGTTCTGGCTATTTCATATAACCATACTAACTCTTCAGTAGTGAATTTATATGATTTCCATGGGTTATCATCAGAACGATGAAATCCTATAATTACAGTGTTATAAGACTGTAATTTGTTCATTAGTTCATCAAGTTTATCAGCTTTTACATGGTGTACTTTTGTATATTTTTTTAACTCATTAAAAAATGGCCTACCATCATCATCGCCTAAATTAACATAAGCTAGTGTTTTTGTTTCTAGACGTTTTAGAGGCACTAAGTCTGATTTGTTTTTAACTAGCGTAATAGCATTTTCATACAATGTTTCAGATAGGATATCATCTTCTAAACGATTTAAATCTTTAGCTAAACCATACAAGCCTACAGGCTCATAATTATGGAGCCCTACCTTATATTTGGCCATTAATATTTTTTTCACTGAATGTGCTAGTCGCTCTTCTGTTATTTCTTTATTATTATAAGCTTCAATTATTTTTGACACACCTATCTGAACATCCTCAGACATCAACATTACATCATTTCCTGCCTTAAAAGCTGCCAAATCTATATCGCCGGTATCACTAAAATCCGCAGCACCTTTCATAGTTAGGGCATCAGTAAAAATAAGTCCTTTAAAACCAAGAGAGTCTTTTAAAATATCAGTAACAATATGTTTTGACAGTGATGATGGGGAACCTTCTCTAGATTCTAAACTCGGCACATTTAAGTGCGCTACCATTACACTAGACAATCCTTTAGGAATTAACTTTTTGTATGGATATAATTCAATGGAATCAATACGCTTTGCATTAAAATTAATTGTTGGTAAAGTAAGGTGCGAATCTGCTTCCGTATCTCCATGTCCTGGAAAATGCTTTGCATTTGCCAATACACCGGCACTCTGCATACCCTTCATAAAAGCCAGAGCTTTTTGGGTTACATTATCCCTATCTTCTCCAAAAGAACGGTTGCCTATAATAGGGTTTTTAGGATTAGTATTTATGTCTACAACTGGTGCAAAATTAAAATGTACCCCTAAACGTTTACAATGCTCTCCTATATGCCTACCTGTTTGCTCTACCAATTTATCATCCTTAACAGCTCCCAGTGCCATATTGTATGGAAAAGCATATGTGGAATCTAAACGCATACTTAAACCCCACTCTGCATCCATACCTATAAGCATTGGTAGCTTAGATATTGCCTGCAATTCATTGTTTAACTTAGCTTGCCTGTACGGGCCACCATTGGAATATATAATACCACCAATATGGTGTTTATGTATGAGATTAACTATCTTGTTTTTAGTTGCTGCATCTTGATTGGACATGACTTGAACCATGTACAATTGCCCTATCTTTTCTTTAAGGGATAATGTATTATAAATACTATCTACCCATTTGGTTTGGGCTTCCGCATCAGTAGTTACTAATGGATGTGTAGATTCTTGTGCACTAACAACACACGATACTATACATAGGATATAAAAGATATGGCGCATAGGGGATTAATTAAATGTGATTATTGCATGTATAATTAATAATCATGCCAAAATACTACTTTTAAAAAAAAGAGGAAAATACTTTGAGGTTGTTTTAGTTATCAAACATACCTTTCACGATTAAAATTGCAAAAGCCTCACAAATTGTGAGGCTTTTGCATAACTTATAGTTTACCATTTTGGCATTACCAGAATTTAGTATACAAAAATGCTAAAATTAACATTACAACAAAAGAACCAATATTAAATAACGGAGTTGTTTTGAAAAGGTTTTTTGAGAAATGAATGCCTTTTTCATCATCTTTACCTTTATTGTTCAAATAGCTAGCTATTATAATAACCATGATGGACATTAACGTAGAAATACCCATTTGATGCATCCATGGTGCTAGCCAGGTAAATGCATCCACTTTTTGAGGTAAAACCTTTAAAATAAGAGCAATTGGAATAGATAATATAGCTCCCCATATAGCACCAGAATTTGTAGTTTTTTTCCAAAACAGACCTAATAAGAATACTGCTAAAATACCTGGACTTACCAGTCCTGTATACTCTTGAATATCCTGAAATACCTGATCTGAACCTTCTAGCATAGGTGCTATTAAAACAGCTATAACCAAAGCTAAGGCAGCAGTAATTCTTCCCACATTTACAGTTTTCTTATCATTTGCATTTTTATCAAAATATTGTTTGTAAATATCCATTGTAAATATAGTAGATGTTGAGTTCAACATTGAAGCTAATGATGACACTACAGCAGCTGCTAGAGCAGCAAATGCAACTCCTTTAAGCCCCGTAGGCAAAAATTGAAGTAACCAAGGATAAGCTTTATCCGCTTTTTCTACTGATGGTAAGTTCATTTGTCCTATTTCCCCAAGGCGAGACATAATTTCCGGATCATTAACCATTACATAAGCTGCGATACCCGGAACTACAACAATTAATGGTATTACTAATTTCAATGCTGCTGCCAAGAGAATACCTTTTTGAGATTCCTTCAGCGATTTGGCAGCTAATGTTCTTTGAATAATGTATTGATTAAAACCCCAATAATAAATATTTGCAACCCATAATCCTCCAATCAACACCCAAATTCCAGGTAAATCTAAATAATTTTTATTCTTAGTGCCATCACTATTAAACTCATCTAAAACCATATGGAATTTTTCAGGAGCAGCATCAATTACCATATTAAATCCTTCAACTATTCCTTGTCCACCTGAAACTGTATTTAATGCTAAATATGTAGTAACTATACCACCTAAAACCAAAAACACAACCTGTATAACATCTGTCCATGCCACTGCAGATAATCCACCATATAACGAATACGCCGCTGCAAATAATGCTAAACCAATCATGGCGTAAACAATATCCACCCCTAAGATAGTTTGAATAGCCAAACCTCCCAAATACAATACAGTAGTTAAGTTTATAAAGACATATAATCCCAACCAGAAACAAGCAAGTATTGTTTTTAGAGTTGTAGAGAAACGCTTCTCAACAAACTCTGGAATAGTGTACAACCCTTTTTCTATAAATATTGGCAAAAAGTACTTACCTACTATAATTAAAGTTAACGCCGCCATCCATTCATAAGAAGCGATAGCTAATCCTAACGCAAAGCCAGAACCCGACATTCCTATAAACTGTTCTGCTGATATATTTGCTGCAATAAGCGAAGCCCCTATGGCCCACCAAGGTAGAGATTTACTGGCTAAGAAATAGTCCTCTGCGTTTTTTTGATGTCCTTTTTTATCTCTAGACACCCATAAGCCTACTCCTAAAATTAAAATGGCGTAAGCAATAAAAACCACATAATCCCAAGTATCAAATCCTGAAGTCATAATTGTATTAGTTAGTTTAGTTAAGCTTTCAAATATAATAGATTTAAAAGTGAAAATGTCAACTTAAAACTAAGTTCTCCAAACCCAACTAGTAGGGTCTAGTAGGTTTTAAAAAATTATTCGTATTTTTACCTCCACTTTTATGATTAAAATCAACAATAAAATAAGTACTCCTAAGTATCAACAGATTGTTTTTTCCATAGAGAAAGCTATCCTAGAAGGAAAATTGAAAAAAGGAGACCAAATACCCTCTTTAAATGCTGTTAAAGAAAAGCACAGCTTATCTAGAGATACCGTTTTAATGGCTTTTAATGATTTAAAAAGCCGAGGGGTTATTCAATCTGTAGTTGGAAAAGGGTATTATGTTACCAGTGAAAATATTACAGTAAAACAAACAGTATTTTTACTATTTGATGAACTAAATTCCTTCAAGGAAGATTTATATAATGCGTTCATCAATAACTTAAATGACAGTTTTAAGGTAGACATTTATTTTCATCACTTTAACCCTGATGTATTTAACAAGATAATAGAAGATAACATTGGCAACTATAACAACTATGTCATAATGCCTGCCAATCTAAATGACACCCATCATGCTTTAAAAAAATTACCACATGAAGATGTTTATATTTTAGACCAAATGCCTGAAGAATTACAAAGCTACTCTGGTATTTATCAAAATTTTGAAAAGGATATCTGTCAAAATTTAGAAAAAGTAACTTCTCATATTAAGAAGTATGACAAATTAATTTTGATCTTTTCATCTAAAAAACAACCAACTGGTATGAAAGAGGGTTTCATTAAATTCTGCAAACATCATGATTTATACTATTCCATCTTAGAATCCATGAAAGACAAAACTCTGGAAAAAGGTGAATTATATATTGTACCAGAGGACAAACAACTACTTCGCATCATCAAAAAAATGAAATTAAAACAATACGCCTTAGCCAAAGACATAGGAATAATTTCATACAATGACACATTGTTAAAAGAAATCGTTGAAGGCGGTATCACTACAATTTCAACAGATTTTACCGCTATGGGAGAGCGTTTGGCAGAAATGATACAAAATAACACAAACCAACATATAGAAAATCCAAACCGCCTTATTTTAAGGCATTCACTTTAAAAATTTACTCAGTGTACCACATCAACTACAACAAGACATTAAATATTTTAGAAATTACAAACCCAGAAGCTTCTGTTTATGGTAAAATTTATTTGGAGCAAGGCGCTAGTCTTCAAGAACTAACATTAAATAACCATGAAATTATTCAGGACCTTAGCCCTTTACCCTACAGTGACACTTATGCGTCTTCCATTTTGTTCCCCTTTGCAAATAGGATAAAGGATGGAGAATATGAGTTTGCAGGAAAAACGTATCAGTTTGAGAAAAACCAAGCAGAAGAACAAAATGCATTACATGGTTTAGTATATAACAAAACCTTTCATGTAATTAATGAAGAAACCACTAAAGATAAGGCTTCCATAACATTGGAATATGTTGAACAAAATACTGCTATTGGATTTCCATATACCTATAAAATTAGGGTTGAGTATGTTTTTGCACAAACATTGGTAGATGTAAAAATAACTATTGAAAATACTGATACAAAAGTATTCCCTTTTACTGTAGGATGGCATCCTTATTTTACAAGTTCCAATCTTTATGAAAGCCATGTAAGTTTTGATAGTACTGAAAAAATAACTTTAGGAGATCGTAATATTACTACTGGAACAGAATCCATAAATAACAATGATACGATTCAAATAAAAGATAGTTTTTTTGACGATTGCTGGATATTAAACTCTGATAATGTGGTGTTTAAAACACCCGATTACAACCTAAAATTTAATGCTACTGGCAATAATAATTTTGTACAATTATACACCCCCCCAAGACAAAACACTATAGCCATAGAGCCTACTACAGGCGTTTCTGATAGCTTTAATAACAAAATAGGATTAAACACTTTAGAGCCAGGTAAAACATACAGCATTACATGGTCAATAAAAATAAAATAATAAACAAACCAATGAATACTGCACTAATAAAAGACGTAAAAAATAAATTCATTAAAACCTTTAAGGCAGACCCGCTTCTAATTTTCTCACCTGGTAGAATAAACATTATAGGAGAGCATACTGATTATAATGATGGGTTTGTATTTCCTGCTGCCGTAGACAAAGGCATCGCCGCAGCAATTCAAAAAAGTGATTCTGGCTACTCCACAGCGATTGCACTAGATTTGGATAGCACTGTTGAGTTTGAACTCGATAAACTAAAGCCATCTAAAGAGGGGAATTGGGAAAATTATGTATTTGGCGTTGTAGCCGAAATACAAAACAGAAATATCGTAGTTGGAGATTTTAATATAGTTTTTAAAGGTAATATTCCTAGCGGAGCAGGCATGTCTTCATCAGCTGCACTAGAAAACAGTGTGGTTTATGGATTAAATGAGTTATTCGATTTGGGCCTATCTAAACACGACATGATTTTAATTTCACAAAAAGCAGAACATAACTATGTTGGTGTAAAATGTGGTATCATGGATCAATATGCCAGTATGTTTGGTATTAAAAACAATGCGCTGCATTTAGATTGTAGATCTGTGGAGTCTAAGCCGTATGAAATAAACTTTAAGGACCATCAGTTAATGCTTATCAATACAAATGTAAAGCATAGTTTATCAGATAGTGCCTATAACGACAGACGCTCTGCCTGCGAAAATATTTCAGAATTATTAGGCATAAAAGCACTTAGAGATGCTACTGAATCAGACTTAGAAAAAGTAATAGATAAAGTAACGCCAACCAACTATCAAAAAGCTCTTTACGTTATCCAAGAAAATGAACGTACTCTAAAAGCAGCTCAAGCGATTGAAGATGGCGACTTAGAAAAGTTAGGAATGTTAATTTATCAATCCCATGCTGGTTTGTCTGACCAATTTAAAGTAAGCTGTGATGAATTAGACTTTTTAGTAGCTCAAGCCAAAAAGAACAAAGATGTTTTAGGTGCAAGAATGATGGGAGGAGGTTTTGGTGGCTGCACCATTAACCTTATAGCAAAAAGTGAAGCGAAAAATTTTGCGGATACAGCGTCTAAAGCATATAAGAAAAAATTCGATAAAGAATGCTCTGTGTACTTTATTGAATTATCAGATGGAACACACATAGTAAACTAAATAAAAACGCAACAATACTGTATTCTAAAAAATGGAAAGTTCATATTTACAAGATTACTCCCATAAACGTTTTAATATTTTAACTGGAGAATGGGTTTTAGTCTCTCCCCATCGCGCTAAACGCCCATGGCAAGGGCAAAATGAGGTTGTTAACAATGACAAACGACCTGAATATGATGAAAATTGCTATCTCTGTCCAGGGAATACCAGAGCCAATGGAGAAGTAAATCCTAACTACGAAGATGTTTTTATCTTTAATAATGATTTTGCTGCATTACAAAGCGACTCCCCTGAATTTCAGGTTAATGACGGTCTTTTAATTGCAGAAAGTGAAACAGGCATCTGTAAAGTAATTTGCTTTAGCCCAGATCACTCCAAGAGTTTAGCAGACATGTCTCCCAAAGAAATTAAAAAAGTAGTCCATGCATGGCAAAAAGAATATAATGAGTTGGGTAAAAATCCAAAAATAAATTACGTTCAAATCTTTGAAAATAAAGGTGCCGTAATGGGATGTAGCAATCCGCACCCACATGGACAAATTTGGAGTCAGTCTACCCTACCAAACGAGGTACATAAAAAGAACACCCAACAGTTCAACTATTTTTCTAAAAACAAAAGTAGTTTGTTGGGCGATTATTTATTGCAAGAACTAGATAAGAAAGAACGTATTATCTATGAAAACGAGAGTTTTATAGTACTTGTACCCTTCTGGGCTGTTTGGCCTTTTGAAGCCATGATTGTTCCCAAAAGACATATGGCTAGCATTTCTGAAATGGTAGAAGAAGAAACATTGCTATATGCAGAAGCAATAGCTGTACTGACAAAAGCTTATGACAAAATTTTTAATACATCATTCCCGTATTCAGCAGGTATACATCAATCCCCAACCGATGGTAATGATAATTCGCATTGGCATTGGCACATGAGTTTTTACCCTCCACTACTAAGAAGTGCCACAGTTAAAAAGTTCATGGTAGGATACGAAATGTTTGGTACACCACAACGAGATATTACACCAGAGAGTGCTGTAAAAATGATAAAAGCCTTGTTGTAAACTGCTAAATAACTTATCCAGTAAAACCCGATAACGTTAAAAAGTATCGGGTTTTACTTTTTTGTGTTAATAGTTAGCTAAAATCACTGTTAAAGTATCTTAATATGGGAGTTACTGTTCTACAAAAAACTTTTATTTGAATGTTACTAGACATCCAAACTCGTGAAATATCTCATTCTATATCTCTTCCCATTGAGTATTTTTTCTCAACATTTAAAAGGAAAAGTTTACGATCAACAATCTACCGTAAAGGGCATTAAAGTATACAATATAAGCAAGCAAATAAAAACATATACTGATGATGCGGGAGAATTTTCTATTGCAGCTTCTGTGAATGATACTTTATTGTTTGAATCTCTATTCCACAATCCAAAGCAGGTTAAATTAAAACCAACAGACTTTGAAGACATCGTAGTTTTTGAACTAAAAAAGACAATTAATGAATTGGGAGAAGTATTATTAAACAATAATGATGCTAAGACATTTAATGCAAAAACATATACAAACGCTACGGGGCTTCAACTTGCAAACGATATAAAAAACAATCCACACTTGTATAAGCCAGAGTCTGCCTATACAGGCGGTGCAAACATATTAGGTATAATAGGTATGGCTATACAACTATTTAAAAAGAAGAATAAATACAAACCCCAGCCTATTGAATACATAAACTATAAGCACCTAGATTCCTTATTCAAAAACGATGATTTTTTTAATTTAAGATTATTACATCAAGATTTAAGAATTCCAGAAACGTATGCACACCTATTTCTAGATTACTGTGAAACTAAAAGTCTGAATAAAGAACTAATTTCCGAAGAAAACAAGGTTGTTCTGCTAGATTCATTAGTAGAATTTAGTAGGGAATTTTTAAAAATCACTAAAAATCATAATAGCGCTAAAGATTCGTTATTGATAAAAAATTAATAGCAGAACCATTCTTCAACTTAAAAATGATATTTTTATCTAATGAATCATTATTACCATAAATCCTACATTATCTACCATTTTATATTAAAGTATATCTTTTTATTTTTACTCCCAATAAGCATATTCTCCCAAACCATCAATGGTAAAGTTTACGATAACGAGTCTACTGTAAAAGGTATAAAAGTTTATAATATCAATCAAAAAATATTAACCTATACCAATAATGAAGGAGACTTTACGATTTCTGCAATTGTTAACGACACACTGTTATTTGAATCCTTATTTCATCATACCAAAATGATAAAGTTAAAGGAGAGTGATTTTAATGATATTGTGGTTTTTGAATTAAAAAAGTCTCTAAATGCACTTGGAGAGGTTTTAATAAGTGATGATAACGAAGATTTTAACCCGCTTGAGTATACGCAAAATGCAGAAAGTGCCCTGGAAAGGGATATGAAAAACAATATGCAACTATATATTCCTGAGTCTTCATATTCTAGCGGGATGAATTTTGTTGCCATTGCAAAAATGATAGGAAAGCTGTTTAAACGGAAAAATAAAAAACAACCTGTTACTTATATAACCCAAAAAGATCTCGACTCTCTTTTTAAACAAGACGACTTGTTCAATTTAAAATTATTACAAGACGATTTAAATATACCAGAAAAATACGCTCTGTTATTTCTAGACTATTGTGAAACTAGAAATATCAACAAAGATTTAATACTTAAGGAAAATAGGGTAATTTTACTAGATTCTATGGTAAATTTCAGTAAAGACTTTTTAAAAATTACAGAAACCTTTGAGACATCTAAAGACTCATTGTATCTAAAAAACTAATATTATACTAATTCTTCGTTTCAAAAGTTATATTTTTATCCATAATTTTTTTTAGACAGAATGAAACGCCTCTCTTACTTTATACTTACCATTTGTTTTTTAATGTTTTGGAGTTCCTGCAGAAAGGATTTTGAGTTTTCGGCAAGTACAGGAAGTTTAGAATTCTCTAAAGATACCGTATACTTAGATACCATTTTTACAAACATAGGTTCTAGCACCTATAATTTAAAAGTATATAATAGAAGTGATGATGATATTGTTATCCCTACCGTACGATTAAGTTTGGGAGAAGCTTCCCAATACCGTTTAAACGTTGATGGTATTACGGGAAAAACATTTGAAAATATTGAGTTACTTGCAAATGATAGCCTATTTATTTTTGTTGAGACTACTGTAGATATTAATAATTTCCCTAACCCAGATGGAGAGTTTTTATATACCGACAAACTTGAATTTGATTCTGGAGCTAATCTACAGGAAGTAGAGTTAGTTACATTAGTTAAGGATGCTATTTTTATTTTTCCAGATAGAGACAATACCACCAAAATTGTAGAAACGCTAACGTTGAATATTGACAACGAGCAAGTAGAAACCAGTTTGCAAGGGCGAGAATTACTTCCTGAAGAGTTAACCCTAACAAATGAAAAACCCTATGTTATTTATGGGTTTGCTGCAGTGCCAGAAGGAGAAACCTTAACCATTGAAGCTGGAGCCAGATTACATTTTCATGAAAACTCAGGTATTATAGTCCAATCTGGCGCTTCCATAAATGCAAATGGCGCACTAAGTACAGATCAAGAACTATTGGAAAATGAAGTTATTATGGAAGGTGATAGGTTGGAGCCAAATTTCGCCGACAGGCCAGGACAATGGGGCACCATATGGTTATTGGATGGCAGTATAAATAATACATTTAATCATGTAACTATAAAAAATGCATTAGTAGGTATTTTATGTGATGGTAATGCTGATGCTACGGAGGATAAATTGGCTATTACTAATTCCCAAATCTATAACTCAGGAAGTTTTGGCATACTTGGCAGAAATACTTCCATATCTGGAGAAAATTTAGTTGTAAATAATGCAGGACAATCTTCTTTGGCAGTAACTTTTGGGGGGAAATATAATTTTACACATTGTACCATTGCTAACTACTGGCAAGGTGGACCAAGACCATTACCTGCACTCTTAGTCAACAATTTTATTGTAGCCGACGAAGAAACCGTTGTTGTTACAGACTTAGTTGAAGCTAATTTTAACAATTGCATTATTTATGGCAATGATAACCCTGAATTTTTATTAGATGAAGTTGAAGACAACGACGTTGATTTTAACTTTAAATTTACAAATTGCTTGGCTCGTTTTGATGATAGAAACAATAATTTTACTGATCCTAATTTTGACTTTGATAATACTACGTTGTACGAAAACATGATTTTTAATCAAGACCCTAATTTTAAGGATCCCAGTAACAATATGTTAATTATTGGAGATGATTCTGCTGCCAACGGACAGGGCAACTCAACTTTTGCAAGTCAAGTGCCTAATGATATTTTAAATGTTAGCAGAACTGCGAGCCCAGATTTAGGTGCTTACCAGCATATTACGTTTCCTGAGGAAAACTAAATAATTACATTCAAGATTTGTATCATAGAGCCTTTTTTAGATTTTTTATTGACATAAATATCTTTAATGTTCCTTTTTCATTAATTTTTGCTTTTTCATCTGGTATCTTATGGAGTTTAATTATTTTCTCTTCATTTGGGATTTTTATAGGAGTTTTGGGGTATAGAACATTTAAAAAAAATCAGTATTATGGCTATTATAATCTTGGTTTTACCAAAATGAGCCTATTGTTAAAAGTCTGGTTAATTAATCTCATTATTTCTTTAACCCTATTGTTAATTCTTGTAACATTTTAATAAAGAAATGAATTCATTAAAAATTACAAATCTTAACAAATCATTTGGCAAAAAAGTTTTACTAAAAGATATCACATTAGATTGTTCTACTGGAGAAATAATTGGAATTTTTGGTAGGAATGGGACAGGAAAATCTACTTTATTAAAACTTATTTTTGGCACGGTTAAAGCCAACAACTTACAAATAGCAATAAACTCCCGTAATATTGCACAGCGAAATATTATTTCATCAAAGAGGATAGGTTATTTACCTCAAGAAACTTTTTTACCTAAGGAATTAAAAGTAAGACAAATAATCCCTTTGTTTTTCCCTGAGGGAAACGATCAGGACAAAATCTTTTATTCCCCTCAAGTAGCTAGTTTTGAAAAAACAAAAGTTGGAAAGTTATCTTTAGGGCAACTTAGATATCTTGAATTACTAATTATTGGAAATCTTAACCATCAATTTTTAATGTTAGATGAACCCTTTTCTATGATAGAACCTCTTTACAAAGATTTTATAAAGGAATTATTAATCAAGCTAAAAGAAGTAAAGGGCATTATAATAACAGACCACTATTACAATGACGTTCTTGAAATAGTAGATAAAAGTTTTATCATCAAAAATGGAACTATGAAAAAAGTATTGAGCAAAAACGATTTAGTTAAGTATAAATACCTAAAATCAGAACATTAATCGGAGATATCTACTCTCCCTCTAACTGCGCCTTATACAAATCTAAATTAACTTTAGTTTCATCGTCTAATTCAGGCTCCTTGATATCATCGTATTGCTTCAAAGTATCTAATAGTATTTGTGCCACAATTAATCTGGCACTGGGTTTATCATCAGCTGGAATCATGTACCAAGGTGCATGCGGTTTAGAGGTTTTATTGATAGCTTCCTCATAACACACCTGGTATTCATCCCAAAGTTTACGCTCTTTTAAGTCTCCAGCAGAGAACTTCCAGTTTTTTTCCTGTTTTCTTAAACGCCTTAGCAAACGGTACTTTTGTTCATCTTTAGATAGGTTTAAAAAGAACTTAAAAATTAAAGTGCCATTTTCTGCCACGTGTTTTTCAAAATTATTTATCTGTTCAAAGCGTTTTTCCCAAAACGTCTCATCAACAGCATCTACTGAATCTACGCCAGGTATATTTTCTCCCATAATATAACCGGGATGTACTCGTGTTACTAAAACATTTTCATAATGAGTTCTATTAAAAACACCAAATTTGCCTCTTGCTGGCAATGCAATATAGTGTCTCCATAAGTAATCATGCTTCAGTTCTAATTCCGTAGGCACTTTAAAACTATGCACTTCCACTCCCCTAACATTAAAATCTTTAAATACCTCTCTTATTAAACTATCTTTTCCTGCGGTATCCATACCCTGTATGCATATTAAAACCGCATATTTACCATGCGCATATAATGTGTCTTGAAGTTCTCCCAGCTCTCGTCTGGTTTGTTTTAGTTGTTTCTTGGCATCTTCTATAACCACTTTAGTTTGAGTGTTTTCTAATGCAATTGGCGTTGTTACTTTGTAGTTATTCATATTTTAAATATTAGGTAGAGCTTATAAAAGTAAAAAATAGCATATTATTTAGAAGCAAATAATTTTACATCTTGCTCACTAACCTCAGACCCCCCAAGAATTATTAAGCGCTCTATCACGTTTCTTAATTCACGAATATTTCCAGTCCAGTCGTAATCCTGTAATAGCTTTGTGGCTTTGTCAGAGAAGTTCTTTTGGGCTGTGCCTTGTTCGTCTGAGATCTTCTTAGAGAAATGCTTAATTAACAGAGGTATATCATCACGTCTATCATTTAAAGCTGGTACTTTAATTAAAATTACCGCTAATCTATGGTATAAATCCTCTCTAAACTTACCGTCCTCTATTTCCTTTTTCAAATTTTTGTTTGTAGCTGCTACCACACGAACATCAACCTTTATATCTTTATCGCTTCCCACGCGCTGAATCCTACTTTCTTGTAAAGCACGAAGCACTTTAGCTTGGGCAGACAAACTCATATCCCCTATTTCATCCAAAAAAATAGTACCGCCATTAGCTGCCTCAAACTTACCAGCCCTATCCTTGTTGGCGCTAGTAAAAGCCCCCTTTACATGACCAAACAATTCACTTTCAATTAATTCACTGGGGATAGCTGCGCAATTTACCTCTATCATGGGGCCTTTAACCCGTTCGCTCTTTTCATGTAACCAATGGGCTACTAGCTCTTTTCCAGTTCCGTTAGGTCCGGTAATTAAAACACGTGCATCAGTAGGAGCAACCTTATCAATCATCTCTTTAATTTGAGTAATGGAATCGCTCTCCCCTATCATCTCATATTTTTTACTTACTTTTTTCTTTAGAATCTTATTTTCTACCACAAGTTCCTTTCTATCTAAAGCATTTCTAACGGTATTTAACAATCTATTTAAATCTGGTGGTTTAGATATATAATCAAAAGCACCTAAACGCATGGTATTTACGGCAGTGTCTAAATCCCCATGCCCTGATATCATCACAATAGGAGTTTCAGGTTTTATCTTTCTAGTGGCTTCTAAGACCTCTACGCCATCCATCTTTGGCATTTTAATATCGCACAACACTAAATCAAAATCTTCCTTTTTTATTTTTTCCATTCCAGCTAAACCATCTTCGGCTTCTTCAACCTCGTACGTACTACTTTCCTCAGAAAGAATTTTAACCAGTACGCGCCTTATGGCAGCTTCATCTTCAATAATCAATATTTTTGGCATATTCTCAAATTTTAAATTTTATTCCCGTTCTTAAATAAAAGGCATTTATCTCGTCTAATTTAAAAACTTCATCTCTATTTTCATTACGTAATACGTTATTTAATCTAAATGTATAGCCAGTATACAAATACCCTACCAAATTTTTAGTAAATAGGTATTCATAACCTAGCCCTCCTACAGCTACTGATAGTGAAATATGATCGACTAAATCGCCGTTAACAGGATATTTCTCCTGTATATGGGCCAAATAACCATCAAGCGCTACAAATGCTTGCAAATTATTTTTAGTATTTATAGCGTATTTTAAATTTGATTTTGGCACACCAGCGTTAAAACTCCAACGGTGGTTTATATTTCTAAAATAACTTACAAATGGTAATGGAAATGGTATCCCCGTAGTTGCATTATATGTTAACCCCAAAATGAGACGGTAAGGGCGATTTATATCTTCAGCTTTAGTTCTATCGTTTATAAAAAACACCCCTCCATTTAAGAAAAAATCATCCATACTTAAACTCGTTGTAAGTGTGGATGAGATTCTTGGATTAAAATTTAAACCTACACGCCATGTATCTTTCCACTTAAAAGTATACCCGAGATTTAAATCTATTATATGAATTCTGTCTAGCGCTGATGTATCAAAGGGATAATCTTCTTCTAAATTCAAAATAACCCTGTTATATTCAGCACCAACAACTAAATAGCAATCTTTTTTAGTTTCAATAGGATAGTTAAATAATGCTCTTAATCTGTTATAATTATCCTCCGAATTACTCTGTGGTATAAAAGAATACTCTAATCTGGCGATATCAGTTAATTGGCAGTGCCCGTGCTGTATTCCCATTAAAGACAGCAACAAATACAACATATACCTATATAGCATACTGTTCCTTGACTTATTTATCTTCTGAAGGTTTTGAAACAATATGGATATCACGTTGTGGAAATGGAATTTTAATGTCGTGTGCTCTAAA
Source organism: Hyunsoonleella ulvae (assembly GCF_016827605.1). Lineage (GTDB taxonomy): Bacteria > Bacteroidota > Bacteroidia > Flavobacteriales > Flavobacteriaceae > Jejuia > Jejuia ulvae. The sequence continues at coordinate 89,304 of NZ_JAEPJQ010000002.1, forward strand.
TAAGCGGTCTATTTCAAATCTTATATCACTTTTCGGAATTACTCCTATAAAACTATCATTAAGCGTGAATACCAATTTAAATTCCAGAGCACTATCCCCAAAATTTTCGAATAATACCAAGGGGGCTGGATGTTTTAGTACCATGTCATGAGAATCGGCTGCTTTTAGCAATACATCTTTTACCAAATTAACATCACTACCATAGGCCACACCAACCGATACACTCTCTCGTGTTAGCTTACCATTTTGGGTCCAGTTATATAGACTATTGGTTAGGTATTGATGATTAGGGATAATTAGTACTTTATTATCTATGGTAACCGCTCTTGTGGTCCGTAATTTTATTTCTTCAACACGCCCTACTTTCCCCTCTAATTCTACAATATCGCCAACTTGAACAGAACGGTCTATCAAAATAAAAATCCCAGAAATAATATCTTGAAAAAGGGTCTGTAGAGCTAAGCCTATACCTATTAATAACGCTGCTGAAGCCGCAAAGATAGCTGTGATATTAAAACCACTAGCGTCCAACACTACCAGCATTACTACAAGATATATAACCCATCGTGTAAAGGAAAACACTGTATTGAACTTAACCTTATCTTCTTGTGGTAGCCTTCTGGTAACTATTTTTTTTACCCACCTTAACAAAAAGGTAGTAAGTATCATTACCAAGATAACCAAAAGTAAATATTTTACCCTGAGTACTATTTGATGTGCATCAGCTCCTGTACCATAGGTAAAATCTACAATTTTAAAATTTAGAAACTCCTGGATTGCTTGTCCTACAGAGGAGTCTTGCAATACCTCTTCTATAGCGCCTACTTCACTTTGTATGTTATCCTTAGATGTTTCTTGCATTAGTATTTTATCCACTTTAAAAGTTCCTTGTAAGTAGGTTTTTTACCATACATTAAAATACCTACTCTATAAATTTTTGCAGCAAACCAAACTGTAAAAATAAAAGTACCTATTAATAACCCTAAAGATAGTAGTTGTTGCCAAATAGGTACACCAAAGGGTATACGCATTAGCATAACTACTGGGGAGGTAAAAGGTATAAATGAAAACACCGTGGATACTGTTCCATGTGGATCTTCTATTACCGTAAAAATACCAATGTACACCGCTAAAATCAAAGGCATTAAAATAGGTAACATAAATTGCTGCGTATCGGTCTCATTATCAACCGCAGCGCCAATAGAGGCATAAAGCGAACTGTATAATAAATACCCACTAATAAAAAATAATATAAAGGCAATTATGAGATTAGTTAATGGTAAATTGAAAAAACTCTTTATCCCTTCAAGAAAATCAGCATTAAATCCAGTCTGATTAATTAGTTGATCCATAATATCTTGCTGAGGGGTTCTAAATTGACTTATATCTATTCCTAAAATAAGTGAAAGCACTAAAATAAATATGCTACCCAAAATTAACCAAATAGCAAATTGCGTAAGTCCCGCCAAAGAGGTTCCAATAATTTTACCTAACATTAATTGTACAGGTTTTACTGAAGACACAATAACTTCAATAATCCTACTGGTTTTTTCTTCTATAACACTTCGCATAATCATATTGCCATAAATAATGATAAACATAAACAGCAAGTAACCAGCTGCGCCACCAAAAATAAGTTTGATGATGCTATCTGTTTTAGATGATGTCTCACCAGCAAAATTCTCTTGAAAAATATCTACTTTTACTTTTGATGCTTCTATTTCGTCGACATCAATACCAACATTTTTATAATTAATTAATGTTAGATGCTTTTCTATTTTATTTTCTAAGTTAGGTATTGTAGATATTGACGGAGACTCTTCTGAATAAAATTTTATTCCTTTTGATAAGGTTTCTATATTTGAAGCATCTTTTATATGTAATAAACCATATCCTGAAGTTTCTGTTACCAACGTTTTGGCATCTTCTAAGGACATGTCGTCATCTAAAAAATTATAAGTGGTATTATCAGTACTTTTGAAGATATCTTTCACTTTGCCAGATTCATCCAAGATTGAAATTGTTCGCACCTTGTCTTTATTTAATTGTGATAAATAAGCGACAATACTTATAAAAGCAATCATGATAATAGGACTTAAAATTGTCATTATTATAAAGGACTTATTCTTAACCTTAGATAAATATTCACGTTTAATGATAAGTGGTAAATGATTCATAATTACTGTAGGTTATTGTTAGTTACTGTTTGTATAAAAATATCATTAACACTGGGTATAAGCTCAACAAAATGAGACACTTCTCCTTGAGACAACAAGAAACTCAATAAATCTTTAGATGATTGATTTTCAGATATTTTCACATTTAACTTCAACTCATCATTTAAGGTTTTAAAACTAGCGGAAGATGTAACAAATTTATCTGACAACATTTTTTCTAGTGCTACATTATCATTGGAATTTATACCAACTTCAAACGTATTGGATTTATATGCTCGTTTCACATCTAAAATCTTTCCATCTAAAATTTTGTTAGATTTATGGATAAGCGCTATATCATCACAAAGTTCCTCTACCGATTCCATTCTATGTGTTGAAAAGATAACAGTAGCTCCATTATCGCGAAGTCTTAAAATTTCATCTTTAATTAAATTAGCATTTATGGGATCAAAACCAGAAAAAGGCTCATCAAAAATTAATAGCTTAGGCTCATGCAATACGGTAACCACAAACTGTATTTTTTGAGCCATTCCTTTTGAAAGCTCTTGAATTTTCTTGTTCCACCAGTCCCCAATTTCTAATCTATCAAACCAATACTTAAGTCGTTCTTTAGCTACCGCTTTACTTAATCCTTTTAATTGTGCCAAATACATCGCTTGCTCTCCTACTTTCATAGATTTGTACAAACCGCGTTCCTCTGGTAAATAACCAATATCCTTTATATGCGATTCGTTTAAAGGTTCTCCATCTAAAACAACACTGCCTGAATCTGGTAAAGTAATTTGATTTATAATTCTGATTAAAGTGGTTTTTCCTGCCCCATTAGGACCTAAAAGCCCATAAATACTACCTTTAGGTACGGTTATAGAAACATTGTTTAATGCTGTAAAATTCCCGAACTTTTTACTAGCACCATTAACTTCCAATAGTTTGTCCATGCACAATTTTTAATTAAAAGAAATGTAAAGATATTAAATGTATGTGAGTTCATTAAACTCTAAACAAGTAAATTAATTGGGAAAAATTGACAATACTACTACCTTGATTTAGGATTTATCATTAAAAAATGATAACCTATTAACTCGCAGAAAAGACGGAATTATGTTGAGTTTGGTACAAAAACAAAACCCATCCTTAATTAAAACTAAGGATGGGAAAAAAATTGCTATGAAAAAGAAAAATTATCACTAATGTTAATTAGCGATAATCAAATATAGTTTTTTTTTCTTAACTAATAGCAAAACTATTAAGATAAGTTGTGCCTCACACAAAAAATTCCATTTTACTACGGATTTTTTTTAATCTATTGCACTATCTTCAATCTTATCATGAATATGATAAAAAATCTAAAGTTAGATCGGTAATAATCTTAGTTTAGAAAACTAATTATAAAGTTGCCTGCACAGAATGTTTAAGAAAACATATCTTTTACTTTTTCAAAAAATGACTTATCTGAACTCTCTGGCTTTGGGGAAAAATGATCATCTTCTAACATCGCCTCGAAAAACTCACGTTGTTCTTTGTTAAGTGTTTTTGGTGTCCAAACATTTACATGAACCAACAAGTCTCCTTTACCATAACCATTTAAACTAGGAATACCTTTTCCGCGCAAGCGTAAAATCTTTCCAGATTGTACACCAGCTTCAACTTTAATACGAACCTTGCCTGTAACGGTGTCAATTTCTTTGGAAGTTCCTAGTACAGCCTCTGGGAAACTTACATATAAATCGTAATGTAAATTATCGCCTTCTCTTTGTAATCGTGGGTGTTCTGTCTCTTCTACGGCTACTAACAGGTCTCCTGAAATACCATTACCGGGAGCTTCATTACCTTTACCTGATACCTTAAGCTGCATACCGTCTACCACACCTGCAGGTATTTTTATAGAAACTGTTTCTTCATTTACTTTTAAACCTTGGGCATCGGCATCAGCTGGTTTTCTATCGATAATTTGTCCAGAACCACCACATACATTACAGGGTGCAGAAGTTTGCATTCTACCTAATATGGTATTTGTAATTCTGGTTACTTGTCCTGTGCCTTGACATGTAGAACATGTTTTATATGTAGTACCTGGTGCTTGTACTTTACGTTTAACCTTAATTTTTTTCTCTACACCATTAGCAATCTCTTCCAAGGTTAACTTAACGCGTATACGAAGATTACTCCCTTTTACACGACGTTGGCCACCAGCACCTCCAAAACCAGAGAATCCGCCACCGCCAAAAGCACCACCAAAAATGTCTCCAAACTGGCTAAAGATATCATCCATGTTCATACCACCGCCTCCAAAGCCACCGCCACCTTCAAAAGCTTGATGACCAAACTGATCGTAACGGGCCTTTTTATCGGGATCACTTAATATCTCGTATGCCTCAGCCGCTTCTTTAAATTTAGCCTCTGCTTCTTTATCATCTGGATTTTTATCTGGATGAAACTCGATAGCTTTCTTTCTGTAAGCTTTTTTTATCTCACCGGCACTAGCACCTTTACTTACTCCTAAAACTTCGTAATAATCTCTCTTCGCCATGATTTTGTTTTATTGACCAACAACTACTTTTGGAAAACGAATGATGGTATCTCCTAATTTATACCCTTTTTCAACAACATCAACTACTTTACCTTTTAAATCATCACTAGGCGCTGGGATTTGTGTGATAGCTGTATGTACTTCTGCATCAAAAGTATCGCCTTTGGCGACTTCTGCCACAGAAAGCCCTTTCTTCTCAAGTGTTGATAATAATTTTTGGTAAATTAACAACACCCCTTTTCTTAATTCTTCTGCTTCTTTATCGTCTTCAATGTGAGTTAAAGCACGTTCAAAATCATCAAGAACAGGCAATAATTCTAACATTATTTCTTTACCTGCTGTTTTAAACAATTCTACTCGCTCTCTGGAAGTGCGCTTCTTATAGTTTTCAAATTCAGCAAATAAGCGCAAAAACTTATCCTTTTCTCCTTGGAGTTCTTCTTTTAATTTATCTTCAACAGATATTTCCTCTGTTGGTACTTCAGTGGTCTCTTGCTCTTCAACCGCTACTGCGTCGTTTTCTATGCCGTTAGCTTCCTCTGCTTTTATATCCTTTTCTTTGTTTTTCTTACTCATTGTACATTACATTAATACTGCTATATTTCGGTTGGCAAAAGTACTGCCATTATTACTAAAATGCCATATTGTCACAACTTTTTTTAACAAAATTTTTGTTTAACTTTTTTTTTATTCTATGAAACAAATTAGTTACATTTGATTTTTAAACACTAAAAACTATAAAAAATGAAAAAGAGTTTTAAAACTATACTTTTCCTAAGTGTAATTAGTATTGCACTCGTATCATGTAAAGATAAAGCTAAAGAAGCTGAAACATCCACTGCTGAAGAAGTAGCCGAAGCCAAAGTAGAAGCCGTAAAATATGTTGCTGATGCCAGTGCTTCTACCATAGAATGGAAAGGATTTAAGCCCGCAGGAACACATAATGGTGTGGTAAATTTAGAATCAGGTGTGATTAATATGAATGGTTCTGATGTTGAAAGTGGATCTTTCCTAGCAGACATGACATCTATTACCGTTCTGGATATTCCTGCTGATAAGAAAGGCAATGCAGATTTAGTTGGCCACTTAAAGAGTCCTGATTTTTTTGATGTGGAAAACCACGCAAATGCCGCTTTCGAAATTACAGGTTTAAGTGATGCTGAAGGTAAAACAATGTTATCTGGTAATTTAGCCATAAAAGGTATTAAACAAAATATCACTTTTCCTGTAAGTGTAACTACAGCTGAAGACACTATAACACTTACAAGTGAAGCGTTTACCATAGATAGGACTAAATGGGACATAAAATATAAGTCTAAATCTATTTTTGGTGATTTAGGGGATAAGTTCATCAATGATGATATTGAACTTAAAATAAATATCACGGCCAAAAAAGCTTGATTTTAAGAGTAGTGACTAACTCAAATTAATTTAAAAACCACCTTTTCAAGGTGGTTTTTTTGTACTAATACCTAAATTGAAGTAATAACATTTTATTAAGATATTACCTATCAATATTTCCATACTTTTAAAGCACAATCAAAAAAAAACTAAAATATTATGAGCACACAAGACGTAGCAAACCAATGGGCACAAATGTGTCGAGAGGGAAAAAATTTAGAATGTATCCAAGAGCTTTATGGTGATAATGTAACCAGTAAAGAAATGCCAGGAGTACCTTATGGGGAAGTGGTAACAGGCAAACAAGAGGTTTACGAAAAAAGTAAGCAGTGGTTAGATAATGTTGTGGAGTTTCATGGTGGAGACATCAGCGACCCAGTTATTGCTGGTAATCATTTTACAACTAAGATGAGTTTTGACGTTACATTTAAAGATAGAGGAAGACAACAAATGGAAGAAGTTTGTGTATTTGAGGTTAACGACGGAAAAATTGTTTTTGAGCAGTTCTTTTACACAATGTAAACTCTAAAAGTTTTAAAAAACATTGCCTCATTCAATTAGAGTGAGGCTTTTTTGTACCCTAAACAAATATTTTTCATGTGATATCTTTCTTACTCATTTAAAAAATATTATATTTAACGTAAGTAACCAACACCCTTGTACCATGAGAAAGCTAGTTTTTTTACTGTTTTCTATGTTCTTCCTAAGTACTTTTGGTCAAGAAATATCATGTTCTGATTTTAGAACAGGTAATTTTGAGTATGATAATACCTCTTATTCCGCATGGAAAATTACCAGAACTAACTCTGAACAAATTGAGACTAATACCTCTACTGGTCTTATCATACATAATGATATTGAGTGGCTATCAGACTGTGAATTTAAATTGACTTGTAGTAAAGTATCACAAAAGGAATATGAATACGCAGTTGGTAAAGTGTTTAAAATTATAATTACAGATACTGCAAAAAACGGTTATACCTGTATTATGAAACAGGGTAACACTCAGGCTAATGATATGACATTTAAAATGATCATCTCTAAATAAACGTAAAGAGGTCTTTAGCTTACTAACCTTTTTATAATATCACTTACTGGTAATATGGCTTTAGTATGTTCTATACTTGGTCCTGCTACCCAAACCGTCTTGTAAGTGGCTTTGGTAGCTGCATTTTTTGTGGCATTCATGCCAATTGAAAAACGTATCATTTTCACCCACTTTTTTAGCTTTCGGTTTTTATTTAATAGATGCTCTATCCAAGTTGCCTTAGTGCCTATTTTTTGAACATAAGGGGTATTTATTACTGTACATGGTGTCCCCGAGATACGTTCTGTCATAACAATGTCGTCTGCTCCAAAATCTACACATGCCTGTTTGTATTCATCAGTAACGTTAGCTTCTTTAGAGGCTATAAACGGACTTCCTACAGATACGCCTGCAGCTCCATAACTTAGCATTTTATCTATATCTGCCTTGCAACCTACCCCTCCTGCGGAAATTATCGGGATATTACAATTTGCGGTTAACGTCTTTATTAAGTTCTCTGGAGACATATTACCTCTGTGTCCACCAGCTTCATTGTTTACCGCTATTATTGCATCTGCTCCCAAACCTTCAACTTTTTTTGCAAACTTTAAATCGGTAACATCACAAAATACTTTTATACCTACTTTATGGGCTTCCTTAATAGTTTCTTCTGGGCTACCTAAAGACGTAATAATAAAGTCGCATCCCTCTTCACAAATTACTTCTAACTGCCCTTTGAATTTTACGTTAGACTTGTTCACTATTAAATTAAATCCAAAAGATCCGCCCTTGGGTTTAGCGGCTCTTAATTCCCGTAAAGCCACTCGAAGTTCATCCAAAGTTCTATAATTCAGGGCGGGAATACATCCAGCGATACCTCCATTCATAGCCTCTTTTACCATTGGCACATTAGACACTAAAAACATGGGGGCTTGAATAATTGGGTACTTAATATGAAGTAAATCTGTAAGTGTTGCAGCCATTAAAAATTATTTTATCAAATATACAAAAAATATTATGCATGCATAATATTTATAATCAGCAAGTTATATAAACCATACCAAAAGAATACAATAAAACACTGATAACATGATAATTATCATTGTATTTATTATGCATGCATAGCTAATTTTACAATCAAATAAACTTTACTATCATGAAAAATACTATTACAACTTTAACTTTCTTTTTTTGTGTTGGGATAATATACAGCCAAACCATAACACTTCCTGAAACAATCATTACTCTAAATGCTGAATATTTGAGTTTTGAAGCTTATAAAAATAGGTGTGATTACGTAAAAAAAATAGAACAAGCACTTCTAAGCTATAAACACGATGGCATCTCTGAACTTTATGACCGTAAAGATGATATCTACATGGTTACTTTCGAATTACCTAAGGGTAAAATAATTGCTTCATTTAATAAAGATGGCAAAATTGTTAAAACCTTTGAAACTTATCATAATGTAAGATTACCTGAAAATATTCTGCAATCCATATCAAAAAAACACCCAAAATATGCTATTGTAGCAGATAAGTATATCGTGAAATACGATGTAAAGTCTGGACATTTAAAACAAGTGTATAGAATTATAATTGAAAATAAGAATACAGTTATCACACTAAAAACTAATAACCAAGGGGAGCTTATTTAAACAAATCATCTGTACTATTCCATAAATTGGTAATACCCGCTTTTTAAATAAGCTCCTTCTGGAAACCCAATAGGATGATCTACATCGTGTTGGGTTTTTAATGTAATGGTATAGGCTCTACCTGTTGATGATAACACCTCTTTATTAATATCAAAAAAACGCTGTGCTGTTACTCTGGAAGAGCATGACGCCAGAACTAGTAGTCCGTTTTTAGATGTTAGCTTCTCTCCTAACTTCGCTAATTGTGCATATTTCTTTTGTGCTAGTGCTATCTCCGTAGCTTGTTTCGCAAAACTTGGAGGATCTATAACAACCACATCAAAAGTAATACTGTTTTTTATGAGCTTATTTAAGGCTTCAAAAGCATCGCCTACAATGGTTTTATGTTTTCCTGAGTATGAGTTTAATTTTCCGTTTTCAACAGCAATTTCTAGTGCTTGTTTACTAATATCTAAACTCGTTACTTCTTTTGCGCCATTAGCAAGGGCATGCACAGAAAAACCTCCTGCATACGAAAACACATCTAAAACTGTTTTACCTTTACTCCACGCTCCTACTTGCTTTCTGTTGGCACGATGGTCTAAAAAATAGCCTGTTTTATGACCTTTAATAACATTGGCTGAAAAATTCACACCATGTTCTACAAAAGTAACAACGTTATCCTCCAAAGTTCCATAAACTATCTCTCCGTCTTTTAGTTGGTGTGATTTTGAATTCTTTAAGCTTCTGCTTAATCGCATCACTATAGTTTCAGCATTAGAAATTAGTTGTAAACTTTTTAATATAGGTTCTAAATAAGGTAACCATATTTCAGAATACATTTTTACCACTAAAACGGAAGCATAAACATCTGCAATCAATCCAGGAAACCCATCGTTTTCTCCAAATATAAGTCGATAGCTATTCGTATTGGTTTCTAATAAGGTCTTTCGCTTCTTAAAAGCATCCTTTATCTTATTTTGAAAAAAAGCTGTATTAATTTCTACCTTTTCCATCCCAGAATGCAGCATTTTTATTCGGATTGGGGAATTGGCGTCATATAAGCCTAAGCCAATAACACGGTTCTTATGTTTATGAAATATAACAGCTAAATCCCCTGTTTTAGCATCCTTGTTTATTTTAGTGATGCTATTAGAAAACACCCATGGATGTCCTTTTAAAACAAACTGTTCGCCCTTAGCGTTTAGTTTTACAGCTAATCGTTTAGGATGATAATTCGATATGATATGGGATGAAAATGACATACGTTCTTTATATACCTCAAAAATATTGGTTTTGTATTGATTAAAAAATTATCAGTTATAACAAATAAAAAATGCACCTCCATATCAAAAAAATATAGAGGTGCATATGAGCAAACAAAATATAGTTTTTAATTTTTGATGATCTTTTTTATGACTTGATCTTCTCCAATATTTAATTTTAAAAGATATAAACCATCAGATAAATTTGAAATATTTATACCTCCATCTACTACATCTAACTTTTGAGCTATCTTTAATCCTTTAGCATCAAATAGCTCAAACGTGTAAGAGGTATTATGATTAGTTATATGAATGATATCTTTTGTTGGGTTAGGGTATATAGATATTTCATTGTAGTCTATAGAATCAGTATGTAATGGATTGTTAACAAAAACTCTACTACTACCATTACTGTAGTTAAATGCTAGTAACTCATTCCAAATAAAATCTATTGTACTTTGAAAATTAGCTTGTACCAACCCGTTTACGGTATTTGGAATTGTATAGGTTACTGGGGCCTTTTCTTCGTAAATAGCCATATACGTTATTAAACTAGCTAAAAAATAAAGTGTTGGTTCGCCGTGCGGTGCGTTATCTTCATATAAGTCTAAAATAGGGATTTGACTTAAAGGTGTTTCTGTTAACAGCTTACTCATAACAGGTCCTACAGGAATCATTCTTATATTTTCACTTGGGCGCGCAGCGTGTACAAAATCCTGATAATCAATCCACCAGTTGTGAAAGTCTCCAAGCGTGTAATTATTATAATTTTCAAATTCAGTTTCTGATGGAGGGAAACTTTCTCCTGCAATAAAACCTGCCATATCAGGCCAATTCTCATAAATATAGGTTACTGCCTGCTCTTCTTGACTATCAATCCAATCTACAATATCTAAAGTTGCAGATAAGGGAGATGTAGTTGGGTTTCCATCATAATTAACGTTAGAGGGTTGATATTGTACAAAATTTGCAGCTGTTAATAAAAAGGTATTAAAGTTAGCTTCTGAAAAATTTTGAGTATCAGAATCCCACGCTGATGGTACTTCACTAAAACCCCATTGCGAAATAGGCGGCAGGTTGGCATGCTGTGGCAAAAACCCATATTGTCCAGAAACCGAAATATTATGTCCTGCTTCTTGGGACAGTAGATGCAACCAATGAGGGACAGTAGTTTCATCCGAATCTGTAGCATGCACAATGAGACTATGTCCAAAAACAAACATAGTTCTATCCTGTTGAGCTATTGTTTTATTAGAAATAACAAGACATAATAATACTAAGGCTAATTGTAGTAGGTTTTTCATTTGATAATAATTTTTAAGATTTGGTATTCATCAATATAACAAACTACTTAAAAAAATTCCTACCTAATTTTTTAAAAAATTCACAAAATATTTTTGCTAGTAATTAAGTTTCTGGACTATATAATTAGTTTTTAAAATGTTACATAAAAAAGGTTAGCAAAATGCTAACCTTTTTAAGTATTACTTTTATAAAAAATTGTGGTTATTCCTTAATAAATTTAAAAGAAGCACCACTTTCTAAAACTAGAAAATACATACCAGAAGTCAATCTTGAAATATCCACTGAGTTAAAATTACCATTGATTATGCTTGTAGATAATTTTTTTCCAAATGCGTCATAAATATGTGCTTGTTTGTCTGTGATATTGCCTCTAATATTGATAGCTAAATTTGCAGGATTAGGAAATACCGAAACCTTTGTTTTTGATACGTTATTAGTGGATAGTGTCGGTAAGTCTCCTGTTTCCCCTACAATTAAAATGGCGTTATCGAATCTAAAAGTGCCTTGAGAATCTGCTAAACTAAATAGTACTCTTACATCTGATGGATCAAAAGCAGGATCTAAATTTGCTAACTCTATGTCAAAGGTAAAGGTAACTGGATGAAAGTTACCATCTGCTGGGAAATCTCCTTGCGGAAATGCAGCTCCTTGAAACCCACCATTCTCTGTAAAAACCTGAATCTTTAATGTATCATCTGTACCATTTCCACCTGGAGTTGGAGCATTTGAGCTTACCCAAATACGCCCTGAAAATGTTGTTGGTCCTGTAGGTTCTAATAAAGGTGCAAAATTTAATTCCTGTCGTATAGAACTAGCTCCATCATTTAAAGGGTTTGAAACTACCTGTACGTTCATTTCTAGTGAGCCACTACCAGACGCTCCAGAAGAGCCTCGATTTTCTGTAGAAAATGCAAATGTATTCATTGCGCCAGAAAAACCAAGTTGGGTAGTCCATCCAGAAAGATCGGTATCAAAATCTGGATTAGCCAATAAGTTTGTTTGAGAAAAAGCTAAACTAAAAGTAAAGCTTAAAAATAAGAATGTAATTTTTTTCATAATTAGTTTAATTTAAATGAATATTAACCAATATTTATGCCTTAACGTATTGGTCTAGTCTAATATATCATCACATTAAACCTTGCTTTAGAACAAATAAAGCATTTAGTATAATTATAGCGTCTTAATATTAAAATACCTTGTAATACACTGATAATCAATTATAAATATTAGTACTACTTAAACTACATTATGATACTTTCAAACAAAAAAGGCATAACCAAATTGGTTATGCCTTTTATATTACTTCGAGCTTAGATCTTCCGACTTTTAGCTTTTACTTCACTTCTTCAAAATCAACATCTTCCACATTGTCGCCTTCAGATTGTGCTTGCTCTCCTGCACCAGCATCTGGTCCTGGTTGTGCACCACCAGCTTGTTGTGCTTCTGCCGCTTGTGCTTTGTAAATTTCTTCACTAGCAGCTTTCCAAATCTCATTCAGATTATCTAGAGCTGGCTGTATTAAAGCCAAATCTTTTGTTTCAAATTGCTTTTTCAATTCAGCTAAAGCCTCCTCAATCTTAGACTTGTTATCCGCTGATAATTTATCTCCAGACTCTTCTAGTAATTTTTCAGTTTGGAAAATCATAGAATCTGCCTCATTCAATTTCTGGGCTTGTTCTGCAGCAGCTTTATCAGCTTCAGCATTTGCTTCAGCATCAGCTTTCATTTTTTGGATTTCTTCTTCAGTTAATCCAGAAGATGCTTCAATTCTAATATCCTGTTTTTTACCAGTTGCTTTATCTTCAGCAGAAACTTTAATGATACCATTGGCATCAATATCAAACGTTACTTCAATTTGTGGTGTACCACGTCTTGCTGGTGGTATACCATCTAAATGGAAACGCCCAATAGTTTTATTATCTGCAGCCATTGCTCTTTCCCCCTGTAACACATGAATCTCTACAGAAGGTTGATTATCAGCAGCAGTAGAAAACACCTGTGATTTTTTGGTAGGAATGGTAGTATTTGCCTCAATAAGCTTTGTAAATACATTACCCATGGTTTCAATACCAAGAGATAATGGTGTTACGTCTAATAAAAGTACATCTTTTACATCTCCTGTTAATACACCACCTTGGATACCTGCACCTAGAGACACCACTTCATCTGGATTTACACCTTTGCTTGGTGCTTTTCCAAAGAATTTCTCAACAGCAGCCTGTACAGCAGGAATACGTGTAGAACCTCCTACTAAAATCACTTCATCAATATCACTTTTACTCAAACCAGCTGCTTTCAATGCAGACTCACAAGGCTCTATAGTACGCTTAACTAAATCGTCGATTAACTGCTCAAATTTAGAACGTGTTAATGTACGCACCAAGTGCTTTGGTCCACTGGCAGTCGCAGTGATATATGGTAAATTAATCTCAGTTTGAGAAGAAGATGATAACTCAATCTTAGCTTTTTCAGCAGCTTCTTTTAAACGCTGTAAAGACATTGGGTCTTCTCTCAAGTCCATAGACTCTTCAGCTTTAAACTCATCGGCTAACCAATTGATAATTTTTTCATCTACATCATCACCTCCTAGATGTGTGTCACCATCAGTAGACAATACTTCAAACACACCGTCACCTAACTCTAAGATAGATACATCGTGGGTACCACCTCCAAAGTCAAACACAACTATTTTTTGGTCAGTCCCTTTCTTATCTAAGCCATAAGCTAACGCAGCAGCAGTAGGCTCATTAATAATACGCTCTACTTTTAAACCTGCAATTTCTCCAGCTTCTTTAGTAGCCTGTCTTTGCGAATCGTTAAAATAAGCAGGTACTGTAATTACTGCTCTACTTACATCTTGTCCTAAGTAATCCTCTGCAGTTTTCTTCATCTTTTGAAGAATCATAGCAGATAATTCCTGTGGTGTATACAACCTGCCGTCAATATCAACTCTTGGCGTATCATTATCACCCTTTACCACTTTATATGGTACGCGTTCTGCTTCTTTGGTAGATTCAGAATATTTATTTCCCATAAAACGCTTTATAGAATAAACCGTTTTAGTAGGATTAGTTACAGCTTGTCGTTTTGCAGGATCTCCAACCTTAATCTCTCCGCCTTCTACAAAAGCTATCACAGATGGTGTAGTACGTTTACCTTCAGCGTTTGGGATAACAACAGGATCATTACCTTCCATTACCGAAACGCAAGAGTTGGTTGTTCCCAAATCGATTCCAATAATTTTACTCATAATATGTTTTTTATTGTGTTGAATATTCTTTTTAAATTTCGTTTTATAATAGTCAATCTTTATGCCAAGGCAAAAAGTGTGACATAGTGTCAGCTATCAGTAAGCAGTATACAGTGGCAGTAGGCAGTTTCTCTAATAGTCAATAATAAATATTTGGGCGCAACCCACAAGGGGTCAGGCTTTCACTACTCAATCCCTCCTACGTCGGGGATTTCAAACATGCCGTTCAATCCCTTGCGCGGGTATGTCCGCAAAAGTCAGTGCTAAATCATTGCTTTTCGGTTTTCAAAACACTTAGTGTCTTACCGCTTTTGCAAGAGTAAAAAACACTCTATATTTGTTTACTATAACGTTTTAGTAACTATGGAATGTATTTCAGTTTTTGATATGCTTAAAATAGGGGTTGGACCTTCAAGCTCCCACACTTTAGGCCCATGGCGCGCAGCCGAACGCTGGATTCAAGAACTAAAGTCTGAAGAAAAATTTCATCAGGTAGAAAAGGTTACCGTGAACCTTTACGGATCACTCTCTTTAACAGGAAAGGGACATGCCACAGATTATGCAGTGATATTAGGACTTAGTGGTAAAGATCCCGAAACCATTTCAACTGATAGTATAGAGCGTACAGTAAAATCCATTCAAAAGAGCAACATTTTACATTTTGGAGGAGAAATACAGATAGACTTTAATCCAGAGACCCATATTGTTTTCAATAGAAAATTTTTACCCTTTCACGCCAACGGTATCAGTTTCACAGCCATAATAAATGGTAAAAAACACACTTCAAAATTTTACTCTATTGGTGGCGGTTTTGTGGTAAAAGAAGAGCGTAAAAATGCCAAACGCAATTTTGAAATAAAATGTAGCTTTCCCTACCCTATTGAAAAAGGTACGGAACTACTCCAGTTTTGCAAACAACTTAAGATTCCCATCTCAGAAGTTGTTCTGGAGAATGAAAAATCCATTCGATCTGAAAAAGAAATTGATAAACAACTAAAGCGTATTTGGGATACCATGCTAAATTGCATGTATACAGGCTGCCATACTGAGGGTACGCTTCCTGGAGGACTAAATGTAAGACGTCGCGCCTACGATTTACACCAAAACCTAAAAGGCAACACACCCTACTCCAATCCAGTAGAATGGATTTATTCCATTAGGAACACAGAAGTAAAGTTTAGGCAAATTTTAAAATGGGTAAGCTGTTTTGCTTTGGCGGTAAATGAGGTTAACGCCTCCTTAGGACGTGTAGTTACTGCCCCGACCAATGGAAGTGCTGGTGTGATACCAGCTGTTTTAATGTACTATCTGGTTATAGAAAATCATGATGGTAATTTTGAGGATATCAAACGGTTTCTATTGATTGCCGGAGAGATTGGCAGCATCTTTAAAAAAGGAGCTACCATAAGTGCAGCAATGGGAGGATGCCAAGCAGAAATAGGAGTGTCTTCTGCTATGGCAGCGGGGGCATTATGCGAACTTCTAGGTGGTACTCCAGAGCAGGTATTAATGGCCGCAGAAATAGCTATGGAACACCACTTGGGATTAACATGTGATCCCATCGGGGGTCTAGTGCAAATTCCATGCATAGAACGTAATGCTATGGGAGCCATAAAAGCTATTAATGCCTCTGAATTGGCACTAGATACCTCTCCCGAACATGTAAAAGTACCTCTAGACAAAGTGGTACATACCATGTGGGAAACCGCAAAAGACATGAATACAAAATATAAAGAAACCTCAGAAGGCGGTCTAGCTGTTGGCGTACACATATCAGACTGTTAAAAAAGCTAAAAGCGTCTGACTCACAATTACTTGTATATTTTGCCGTTTATGTTTTTATGTATTGAAGTGAAACCTCTATAAATTACAACCCTACAATACGCTTTATCGAAAAAATAATTCTTTAATCGGTAATTTATTTATATTTGGACGGATTAAGACTTAAAAAACTTACATTTTAAGTGAATTCATACAAAACACTATGAAAAAGTTTCTACTATGTGTACTTTGCTGTCTAACACTAAATATCTCAGCTCAAGATTATAGAGATTATTTAGGTGCAGGACATAGTAAAGGCATAACGGTAACCTCAAGTAGCCAACAAACAAGAACGGATTGGCGAGAAAGTGCCGAAGCCATCAACACCATTAATGGTCATGGTTTAGATGGAAAGCTTTTAGAAACGTCACGTTTTCTCGCACAAGCCACATTTGGAACAGATTTAAATTATATAAAATCTGTTGCAGAACAACCTTTTGAGGATTGGATTGACACCCAATTTGGAATAGATTCTTCTCCACTTCAACAATTAACACAAAGTATATTTAGTGAAGCGCGTCAAATATATTTATCAAATGGTGGTAATCCAGATAATAACACTACGCCTAACTGGACACACTTTATGTATGCGTGGTGGCAGTCTAACATCAATAACGAAGACCTACTACGCCAAAGGATAGCATTAGCGCTTAGCGAAATTTTAGTTATTTCAAGAGAGTCTAACCTTTCTAGTTACGGTGTAGGTTTGGCCGACTATTATGATGTATTAAAAGACAATGCATTTGGCAATTTTAGAGACCTTTTAAAAGATGTAACCATGCATCCAATGATGGGTGTTTACCTAAGTCATTATAACAACCCCAGAAGTATTCCTGATAGAAATATTCATCCGGATGAAAATTATGCACGAGAGATCATGCAATTATTTACCATTGGTTTATATGAATTAAATCAAGATGGGACGTATGTTACTGACGGACAAGGCAATCGTATCCCAACCTATGACAATAACGACATTAAGGAATTTTCAAAGGTTTTTACAGGTTTAGGACCAGCAGGAATTGAAGATGAATTTCCAGACAGAACATTACGATTTGGAATGGGACATTATTTTGCCAGAAAAGATATGCCTATGATAATGTATGATGATTGGCATGAACCAGGAGCCAAACAACTGCTTAACGGTTACACTATACCAAGTGGACAATCTGGTATGCAGGATATCGACGATGCTATCAATCATTTATTTAATCACAACAATACGGGACCTTTTATCGCAAAACGATTAATTCAACAATTGGTAAAATCTAATCCTTCTACTGGTTACGTATCACGCGTCAGTGCTGCTTTTAACAATACCAAAGGTGTAAGAGGAGACATGAAAGCCGTGATAAAAGCAATTTTATTAGATGAAGAAGCCAGAAACTGTAGCTGGATTGAGAATCCTACAAGTGGTAAAATGATAGAACCAATGATGCGTTACTTTAACGTAGTAAGACAAATAGATTTGGATAATGATAATGGACGTTATTGGAATAATGGATACGATTTCTTTAACAATACAGGACAGGCACCGCTATCTGCTCCTAGTGTTTTTAATTTTTTCCTCCCAGAATATGTACCCAATAGTGAATTTGCAGATGCAAATCTATTAGCTCCAGAATTTCAAATCCATAATTCTGCTACCAGTATAAATTACTTAAATCAGGTAGATGCATGGACAAATCCACGATGGTATGATGTTCTAAGAACTTGGGGCTTAGAATTAGAAGGTACACCTCTAGATTTTGAGGCGTTAAAATATTACGCCAAAGACAGCGAAGTACTAGTAAATCAATTAGATAAATTATTTACGCGTGGTCAACTTTCAAACGAAACTAAACAAATTATTGTTGACGCTGTAGAACCAATTGTAAACGGTTGGGGGCAAGAAGTTCAATATACAGACCTAAGGGTAAAAATGGCATTATACTTATTAATGTCAAGCCCAGATTATGTCATACTTAAATAAAACACATGACGACGAAGAAAAATACAATGTCTAGAAGAAAATTTTTGGGAGACTCCTGCGCTGCTTTGGGTTATACAACACTGTTTTCTTCGCTTATCAACTTAAAAGCTATGGCCGCCGCCGCCATGGATAATTCAGCAATTATACCTTATGGTGGAGATTATAAAGCATTAGTTTGCATAATGCTTAGTGGAGGAAACGATTCGTTTAATATGCTTATTCCTAAAGGGGACAACGAATATAATGAATACGCTACTTCCAGATCAAACTTAGCGATTCCACAAAATGACGTATTGCAAATTAACCCAAATACTAGTGATGGAAGAGTTTTTGGTCTACATCCAGAACTTGCAGACATGCGTCAACTTTTTGAGAGTGGTAACCTAGCCTTTATATCTAACGTGGGTACTCTTATAGAACCTTCAACAAAAAGTGATATAAAAAATAATTCAGTTAAAACACCTTTAGGGCTCTTTTCGCATTCAGATCAATCCCAGCAATGGCAAACAGGAAAACCCGGGGAGCGGACCAATATTGGTTGGGGTGGTAAAATTGCAGATTTGGTTCAATCTATGAACTCCAGTACTGATATATCTATGAATATTTCTTTACGAGGTACAAATATATTTCAGCAAGGAGACCAAATAACACCTTACGCCATTAGAAATGAGGGCAGTGTAGGCATTAATGGATATCAAGGAGATGGTTTTTTCAACGAACTTAAAACCGAAGCTCTTAATTCCATGCTAGAAAGGGATTATCAAGACATATATAAAAACACCTATAAAAACACGATTAAAGCATCTAATGATGCAAATTTAGCATTTCAAACTGCTGTTGATGGAGTTCAAGATTTTGTGACTCCCCTTCCTGAAGAAAACGAGTTAGCACCCCAACTTCGTATGGTAGCCAAAACTATTGGTGCTAGAGATACTTTAGGATTTTCAAGACAAATTTTCTTTGTTGAAATTGGAGGTTTTGATAATCATGATGAATTATTAATCAACCAAGCAAGTAAACTAAAAGAAGTAAATGATGCCCTTGCATATTTTAACAGTTTACTTTTTGAATTGAATGCAAGTGATTGCGTAACAACATTTAGTGTATCTGATTTTGCGAGAACCTTAACATCAAATGGAAATGGAACAGATCATGCTTGGGGTGGCAATGCTTTTGTGATGGGAGGTGCAGTAAATGGGAAAGACATTTACGGAGACTACCCTACCCTTGCACTAGACAGTGATTTAGATTTAAGAAGTGGGGTACTTATCCCAACAACAGCTGCAGATTTGTACATGGCAGAATTAGCACTTTGGTTTGGAGTTTCCCCTTCAGATTTAAATATGGTATTACCTAATTTATCTAATTTTTACGATACCAGTAGCAGTAACCCACCAATAGGATTTATGAATTTAACATGATGAAACACACCTCTCTTTACCTAATATTATTTTTAGTTTCTTGTGTACAAGTTATAGAAGCACAATGCTACCCAGATAGGCATAGCACTAATTGGTTTGATGGTTGGGTGTCTTGTGAACCCTCTCAAAATCCCATAACATCCTATGGAGAAACACACTGGATTATGTACGATTTAGGGTATAATTATGTATTGAACGAAACCCAATTTTGGAACGCTAACGAACCCCGAAATTTAGATTTTGGTATCAACGAATTTCACGTAGATTACTCTCTTGATGCTATTACATGGAATACCTTGGGCACTTTTAATTTAGAACAAGCCTCAGGGACATCCACATACCAAGGCAGTGAAGGACCAAACTTTAATGCCACAAAAGCCAGATATGTGCTTATAACACCAACTTCAAATTTTGGAGGTAGCTGTTATGGTTTTAGCGAATTAAAAATAGAAATTACAGATCCTTTCACAGTAGTTGAAGAGGAAGATGGATACAACGCATCGGTGTACCCAAATCCGTTTATTGATTCTGTTTCATTGAGGGTTGTAAGTTTGTCACAATCTGAGCCGGTAAATTTTACGTTGTACGATATCATGGGGCGTGCCATTACCAGTGGTAATATTAACATTACAGAAGACAATCAAAACTACCAGCTACCAATTAACGGTTATAATCTATCCGTTGGGATTTACATCTTAAAAACCAATCAAAACGGTAAAGAAAAATCCTTTAAGCTGATTAAGAGAAAATAATCGTGTGGGCTGTATACAAACCTTAAATTAATATTCTACTTTATTAAGGCACATCACATATTTAAACTTCGAGAAGAAAATATTTAGGACTATCTTTAATTTATTATTTTTACGAGCAACTAAAAATGAATAAAGAATGTCTACTGCTAAAAAAGAATACAAACGCGTTACCGTAAAATCCTTGGTGGATATGAAAGCTTCGAGCGAGAAAATATCCATGCTTACCGCTTACGATTATACCATGGCAAAGATTGTAGATGGGGCAGGTGTTGATGTAATTTTGGTTGGCGATTCTGCTAGTAACGTTATGGCTGGACATGAAACTACCTTACCTATTACTTTAGATCAAATGATTTATCATGCCTCTTCTGTAGTACGTGCCATCAAAAGAGCCTTGATTGTTGTTGATTTACCGTTTGGAAGCTACCAGAGCGACCCTAAAGAAGCCTTACGCTCCGCCATTAGAATTATGAAGGAAAGTGGTGCGCATTCTGTAAAGCTAGAAGGTGGCAAAGAAATTAAAGAATCTATAAAGCGTATTTTAAATGCTGGAATTCCTGTTATGGGACATTTAGGATTAACACCACAATCTATATATAAATTTGGAACTTATACAGTTCGTGCAAAAGAAGAGCGAGAAGCTGAACAATTATTGAGTGACGCCAAAATGTTAGAAAAATTAGGATGCTTTGCTATTGTCTTAGAAAAAATCCCTGCTAAATTAGCCCAACAGGTTGCAGAAAGTGTTAGCATTCCCATTATTGGTATTGGAGCAGGACCAGATGTTGACGGACAAGTTTTGGTGCTTCATGACATGATTGGTATGACCCATGAGTTTAATCCAAGATTTTTAAGACGTTATTTAAATTTATATGAAGAAATGACCTCTGCTATTTCCCAATATGTTGATGATGTTAAGACCAAAGACTTTCCAAATGAAAGTGAACAATATTAATCTAGATGTCTTAGATAGTTAGATTTTTAATAATAACTCTCAGTTCAGCTTACGGAATGGAGACACAATTATTAATAGCTTTTGATTTAAAGTGTATTTCAAAAGAAACGTTAAATAGTGCCTCGTCCGCATTGGTTGAAATCAATTTTAAGATACTAAAACCTAAAAGGTCTAATAATGTCTAAAAGATCTAATCCATCTAATTTACAAGTACTTTACGAAGACAACCATATTATAATCGTAAACAAACGTGCTGGTGATATTGTTCAAGGAGACAAAACAGGAGATACCCCCTTAAACGATGTTGTTAAAGCCTACATTAAAAACAAATACAATAAACCAGGAAATGTGTATTTAGGAACAGTACACCGGTTGGACAGACCAACATCTGGCATTGTAATATTTGCAAAAACAAGCAAAGTCTTACCTAGGTTAAACAAATTATTTTTAGCAAAAGAAATAAAAAAAACCTATTGGGCTGTCGTAAAGCAAGCACCATCAAAATCTGAGGGCACGCTTGTACATTGGCTTAAAAAGAACCCTAAAAACAATAAATCTTACTCACATATAAAGGAAGTTAAAGACAGTAAAAAAGCCATTTTACATTACAAAACGATACAACAACTAGATAACTACACACTTTTGGAAATCAATCTAGAAACTGGCAGACATCATCAAATTAGAACGCAATTATCTAGTATTGGCAGCCCTATAAAAGGGGATTTAAAGTATGGGTTTAGTAGAAGCAATAGAGATGCTAGTATACATTTACACGCTAGACGTATCGAGTTTATACATCCTGTAAAAAAAGAATCTTTATCTATTATTGCTCCATTACCCAATGACCCCATTTGGAATGCTTGCACTTAAAGTTTTATCTTAGGGCAATGAAATCAATTCCAGAACTTGTTGCTTCTCATAAAGCATTTTTTTTATCGCAAGGAACTAAAGACGTTTCTTATCGCTTGCTACTTTTAAAAGCTTTAAAGCAAGAAATCATCAAAAAAGAACAAGATATTTTTGATGCATTGTATAACGATTTCAGAAAATCAGAATTTGAAACCTATATCAGTGAGTTTGGATTGGTAATTTCTGAGCTAAACCTAGCCATTAAAAAACTAAAGACCTGGAGCAGACCTAAACGTGTTAGAGCTTCAATCTTAACCTTTCCCTCCAAAGACTACATTTATAAAGTGCCTTATGGCTCAGTTTTAGTAATTGCGCCTTGGAATTATCCGTTCCTATTAGCCATGAATCCACTAATTATGGCTATTGCTGCAGGAAATACCGTTGTTTTAAAACCAAGTGAACTTACCGAAAACACATCTAAAGTATTAACTAAAATTATTAAAAATGTATTTCCCGAGGATGTATGCACTTCTATCGAAGGAGGTATTCCTTTAGCTACAGCATTATTAGCCCAAAAGTGGGACTATATTTTTTTCACAGGAAGTACTAAAGTTGGTAAAATTGTTGCAGAAGCTGCAGCAAAACATTTAACCCCAGTAACATTAGAATTGGGAGGGAAATCACCCTGTATTATTGATGACACTATTGATGTAAAATTGATAGCAAGACGCTTAGTTTGGGGGAAGCTATTAAATGGCGGACAAACTTGTATTGCTCCAGATTTCGTTATTGTTAAATCTAGTATTAAAGCCAATTTAGTAAATGCTATAAAAAAAGAAATTACTAGGAGATATAGCGAAGATATTTTTCAATCGGGAGATTTTCCCAGAATTATCAACTCAAAAAACCTAAAACGACTGGTATCATTAATTGAAAATGAAAGTATCATTTTTGGAGGAGAAATCGATGAAAAAACCAATTACCTATCCCCTACATTAGTAGACAGTCCTAAATTGGATAGTAAGATTATGACGGAGGAAATTTTTGGTCCCATTTTACCAATTTTAGCTTATGAAGCTGAAAAAGACATTGCCAAAATTCTAAATGGTATAGAGAGACCTTTAGCCTTTTATGTCTTTTCTAAAAACAAGAGTTTTTATAGCAAAATAATTACTACCTATAATTTTGGTGGAGGAGTAATTAATGATCCTTTAATCCATTTTGGTAACTCAAAATTACCTTTTGGTGGTATTGGAGCCAGTGGTATGGGTAACTACCATGGCATTCATGGATTTGATACGTTTTCGCATAAAAAAGCTATTATGAAACGTGGTACATGGCTTGATCTACCTCTAAGATATGCGCCTTATAAAGGGAAAATAAATCTCTTAAAAACAATATTTAAATATTTTGGGTAAACGTTTAATGTAAAGGATACACCAATACAAGTTCAACACCTTCATTAGGTTTTGATTTTAACTCAAGTGTTGCTCCAATAAGTTCCGCCCTACTTTTCATATTAATTAAACCAGAGCCTTTTTCAACCTCATTTATATCAAAACCTTTTCCATCATCTTTAGCAGTAATAACTATACTATCAAGCTTATAATCCAATGTTATATTCAAATTTTTTGCTTCGGAATACTTTACGGAATTGGATAAAAACTCCTGAAGTATCCTAAATACAATAATCTCGTGATTTCTATCTGTAAAGTTTATTTTATTACCAATAATCTTTAATTCAGCCGATGTAAACTTCATGCGTTTTAAGCGATCCAGCTCATTGGTAATGGATTTTTCAAAACCTATATTTAAAATCACATCGTTATTTAGGGTTTTGGATAAAGCACGTACTTCCTTCAGTCCATTACTTAAGGCCTCTGTGGTGTCTTTAAATTTATCTCTAACATCATTAGAAACCTGCATTTTTAAAATACTTAACTGCATACTGGCAAACGACAACAACTGCCCTACATTATCATGTAGTTCCCAACCAATATTTTTTAAAGTTTGTTCTTGGGTTTCGGTTTGCGCTTTTACCATTTCCTCTTCAAAAGCACGCTGCTGTTTGATTTTATCTAACAGCAACTTATTTTTTCGCTTTTGGAATACTATGAAGAATATAACAACAAGCGAAGTTATAATCACTAGAACAGCAATCATATAAACTAACATATAACGCTCAGAAGCGCTGCTTACAATTCGTTCTCCGGTTTGCACCATATAAAAGCAAAGGTATAAGTTAAATACATAAATATATTGGCGAATAAAAATACTTGACGTCTTAAATACAAAAACTCCTTATCAAAATGACCAATACCAATCTCATACTCATAATAAACATCATAAAATGTCATAGGAGAAATAATTAACCACCAAATAAATATAGTCGCACTAATATAAAAATTAATGTTTTTATAAAATACCAATACTTTTTCGCTAAGTAAAATCTCAACAAAAAATAAAACAGCGCAAAGAAATATTATTACGGCTCCTAATAAATTTAAAACTATAAAAAAATGATTAAAGAAGTCCTGCCAATTAACTATAACATATATTATAGAAAAAGTAAGAAAAGAATACCTAGCAACTTTAATCAACTTCTTAAAGGATTGAGTCTCTAAAATATTAATATAATAAAAAGAAAAAAACATTATAGCACCTATAACCCAATAAATATTAGTCCACCAATGATTCTTTTCAAGTTTTGTCCCTATGAGAAAGTGTAGCCATTTATCAGGCTTAACAAAATAATTGTAGGCTCCAAAAATTTCAGATATTGCAATAAAAACAAGAAAATAAATAAAGTATTTAACAGGTGTTTTACTAAATTTTTTTAAATATAAAACACCTGTTATAGCTGCCAATAATTCGAGAGCAACTATTATGTAGAAATAATTTTCTAAGAGAAATGTAACCACAAAAAACAGAACAGTTTATCAAGGGTATTGTCCTTGCCCACCTCCACCTGCGTTCAATGGTGGTGTATTATCTTTATCACCTTGTAGCATTAGGTCAAACATACTTGCCTTAGATAATTCACCATCAACAGTAGGTGCAATAAACAAAGTATTTCTATTTTTTAACTTGGGGTCAGAGTTTTTACCATAATTCCCCATAAATACTGCAATACCTGTCATTTTATACCCCAAAGAATCAATTCTAGCTTCAGCATAGTCTAAATAATCCCTTACAACATCTAAAGACCAAGCTACATTGGTAGTTTGCTTTCTAGACCCTTCTACTTCTAATGTAGAGTCAATTTCAGTAGGATTATTTCGTTGCCAATTCTTAAATAATTGAGTCGCCTTTACTACAGAAATAGTATCCTTAGGTGCTCTAATTTTTCTATCCATTCCATGCATATCGTCTCCAGTTGGTCTTGGGCAAAAGAAATAGGTTAATAATGCCCCGATAATAAACCCTAAAATAATTGATCCTAAATTTTTCATAATTTAATATTGTTAGTTAATAATAGCTTCCTTAAAAATAGCAAAAAGATTTAATTATGTACGATTTTATCTAAAAAAATCAGTTAGGAAATCCGAGCATATCCCCCATACCAACGGTAAACAACCAACAGCCATAAACTGCATGCTCAATAGAAACAAGTAGTGTTGATTTTGTTTTTAAATAGGTAAAGGCAAATAATATGCCTCCTAAAAACGTAAGGATCAACACCAAAGTATTCTTAAAGAAAATATGTGCTAACGCAAAAAATGTAGCATTTATAAAAACCAAGAATGCTTTAGAATGCCATAAATTATGATAGCGTTTAAAGAAAAACGTGCGGTAAATAAGTTCTTGTGGATACACTGAAAAAAAAGAGTAGATAAATAGAATAAACAACCAAAGTTTTGGCTTACTGCGTAATACGATAAATAAATCTTCTTTGTTAGTTACCCATAAAAAAACGGTAGTAAGTATGGCTATAACTGCTAACTTTAATAAAGTTTGTGTCCAAAAATATTTCCAATTTAGGTTTTTAGTAATTTTAAAAGCCGCTTTCTCTACTTTTAACAATACATAAACAACATACGTAAACCCTAGCAGACCTATAGCCAATTTAATAAATACTGAGTACTTAAAAGCAAAACTTACAGGCACTAAAATAAATATAGTAAATAGTTCTATGCATTTATAGATTCTGGACGTCATGAAAAGCGAATTACATTAGTTTGTTTCACTTCATTTATTACGAACATACTGTGCGTGCTACCAATATGGTTAATGTTGGTTAATTTTTTTACCATAAACTCTCTAAAAGCTGCCATATTCTCTACAATTACCTTTAAAAGATAATCATAATCACCACTAAGATGGTAACATTCCAAAACTTCATCAAGGTTGTTCACTTCTTTTTCAAAGCTAAATACATAATCTTGGCTATGCTGAAGTAGTTTTACATGACAAAATGCAACAAAGTTGCGGCTAATTTTCTGTTTATTGATAACCACTGTATAACCTTCAATAAAACCTTCTTTTTCTAATTTCTTGATGCGCTCATAAACAGCGGTAACCGAAAGCTCTAATTTATTGGAAAGCTCTTTATTGGTTTGTTTACTATCGCTTTGTAATAACTCAAGTAATTTTTTATCGGTTCTGTCGAAAATCATGATTGAAAAAAATTCGTTCTACAATGAAATTGAAAGCGTATTTCAAAAATTTATTCTAAAAATAATAAAATAAAAAGATTTATTTTCTAAAAAATAAATTATTACTTGACTAAATTTCTAATAATCCTGAAATTCGTTTATCCTAAAAATGATTCATAATGAGTTTTAAACCTGCAAATAATATTCAAGATTTACAGTATTTTGGCGAGTTTGGTGGTGTAAACCCATCCATTTCAGACTCTTCTACCTATACGTTTCTCTCCGCAAAAACTATGTTTCACACTTTTGAAGGCAATGCTGATGGTTGTTACCTCTATTCACGCCAC
The DNA here is from genome assembly GCF_016827605.1 of Hyunsoonleella ulvae. Taxonomy (GTDB): domain Bacteria; phylum Bacteroidota; class Bacteroidia; order Flavobacteriales; family Flavobacteriaceae; genus Jejuia; species Jejuia ulvae. The sequence continues at coordinate 116,607 of NZ_JAEPJQ010000002.1, forward strand.
TCCTCACCCTCCAACTTGTACCTGGGAGAGGCTTTAGCCGCTATGGAAGATACTGAAACAGCCAATGTTACTGCTTCTGGTATGGGAGCCATTACTTCAGTAATCATGCAATTATGTAATGCTGGAGATCATATTATTTCAAGTAGGACTATTTATGGTGGTACTTATGCGTTCTTTAAAAATTTTATACCCAAGTTTCATATAGAGGCTTCCTTTGTAGATATCACTAAACCAGAAACTGTAAAAACTGCCATCACAAAACAAACTAAAGTATTGTATTGCGAATCTGTAAGTAACCCTCTTTTGGAAGTAGCTGATATTAGAGCACTTGCAAAAATTGCTAAAGAACATAACTTATCCTTAGTAGTTGATAATACTTTCTCTCCTTTATCCATTTCTCCCGCTACTTTAGGAGCTAATGTTGTTATACATAGTTTAACCAAGTTTATCAATGGCTCTAGTGATACGGTTGGTGGAGTGGTTTGCGGTACACAGAAGTTCATTAATGATTTACGAAATGTAAACGACGGTGCTGGCATGTTACTGGGATCTACTATGGATAGTTTACGTGCTGCTTCTATATTAAAAAACTTGAGAACATTACATATTAGAATGCAACAGCATAGTAAAAATGGATTGTATTTAGCTACAAAGTTTGAAGCTGATGGTTTAAGAACTGTATATCCAGGGCTAACATCCCATCCCTCCCATGAATTGTTTAAAAGTATGATGCATACAGAATATGGGTTTGGTGGAATGCTAACCGTAGATGTTGGTACTTTAAAAAAGGCCAATGAACTTATGGAATTAATGCAACATAGAAACTTAGGATATCTAGCCGTAAGCTTAGGGTTTTACAAAACATTATTTTCAGCCCCAGGCACTTCAACATCCTCTGAAATTCCAGAAGACGAACAAAAAGCCATGGGATTGAGTGATGGTTTAATTCGCTTTTCTATAGGTTTGGATGCGGATATTGAGCGTACTTACCAAATGATGAAAGCCTGTATGGTTGAATTAGGGATACTTAAACGTTAAACCTATACTTTTTAATAGGAATAAGAGTTACAAAGGAAAACCTGATAAAGAATATCGTGAAATTATTTTCAGTTAAATCCCCTTTACACGATCCCATAAAGATTTAAAGGCTGATCCCATATCTTCTACTTTTGGTTCGAAAGGCTTCATATTAAAGCGTTCGCCATCTTTGTAAAGTAATAAACTAAACACCGATGAGTTTGGATCATCCAAATCTAAAAGCGGATAGCGTAAATCGTTATACTGGTATTCTGTAGCATTTAATTTATAAATACTGTAATACCGATTACTAAACCAAGCGAGACCAGCAATGTCCGTATAATCTGAAGGTTTTAAATCCCGATGTTTTGGTATTTCCCTAAAATTTAAAAATCTATTTTCAGTATCAAACCATGAATAGTCAGACACATAATAGGAAGTTTCAGTTTCTGCAATACCATACCATAAAATAGTGTTCAAAATAGCAGGCTGAGTACTAAATCTAATAGCATTAACATGAGCTTCCTCTAGGGATTTTCTAAAAATTAAATCTATATACAACTTATTGCCTAAAGTGAACAACATATAAATGGAACTTATACCAATACCCCATTTTAGCCATCTTCGTCTTTGTAGAGCTGTTCTCCTAAAAAACATTAACACTATCATACAAATTAAAAATGGTAGTGTATATACTGGATCTGCCACCGCTATATTATTTAAAGCAACCCGATAATTACTAAAAGGTGCAAATAATTGAGTACCGTAAGGGGTAAACGCATCTAAAATAGGGTGTGTAAATAATGACCAAAAAAAGAGTAATATCCAATCTTTTTGATTAGTTGTGGCTTTACGTTTACCAAAATCGTACAGCTTATGTACCAGCCAACCTAATAAAAAAGCTGCCAAAACTGAAAATAAAATAGAGTGCATAAAACCTCTGTGAAATAGCATGGCATCAATTTCATTTCCATAGAGCCAACTTCCTACCAAAACATCCAAATCGGGTATAGTACCACCAATGGCACCAAACAACAATGCCTTGTTTCCTATTTTTTTTCCTAATACTGCTTCTCCACAAGCAGCCCCTAAAACGATTTGAGTAAGTGAATCCATATAAAGCCAGCTAAGTTAACTAACTTTTTTATTTATGGTATCCGTCTAAGCCATACTGCAACTCTGGCACCATTTATATTTCCAGTTTCTGTGATAGATCTAAATCCTAAAGTCGTCCCAGCTGGTATGGTTACCGGAGTTGTTAAAATCTCCGTATAAGCTAAATTATCGTTTGCTCCTGAAGCTGTAAATCTAAAAAATTCTGTATAGGCGCCATTTCCTGAAATATTTACAACAGCCATAAGCATCGTGTTGGATGCGTTAGATGTATTATCAGCATGAAAGCTTACAGCGTAGGCTTCCCAAGCCTCTGGCAACGGTATACCTATAAAGCCTGTATCCCCATTAGCATAACTCCATTCCATAGAATTACTGCCTAAATCTGAAGCTTCTTCAGCCCATATTACAACTTTTTCATAAGTAATTTTGTTAGTACTTATTTGCTGCCAATTAACACCATCACTTTGCAATGTTATTGTTGTTTCGCTACCAATTGTTGTAGTTACCGTACCTGTTAAATCCTGATAATTAGAAACTGTAGGCGTATTAGTTGTCGGGTTTTTTATCACATACATTCTTCCATTACAAGTATCTGCCACTGGTAAAGTAATATTGTGGTTACCTCCAAGGATTACGGTGTAATGAGTATCATCTAAAGTTAAATTACCAGAAGTTGTTGTGATATTGGCAGATAAAGAACCGTTAACATCTAAGGTAGATGATGGCATAGTGGTTCCAATGCCAACTTGAGCGCACAAGTTTACACATATCAACAAAAGGAATTGAGAGAAAATCCTTTTCATTTTTTTGTTTTAGCAATAAACGTATTACAATATCTATAAAAAATCAGAGAAACAGTAACTAAATTTTATTTTTTTTAAACCTTTTATTAACTATCACTCTTATTTATTCCTTCTCATCAATATAATCCTTCACATTATAAATAATGTTAACCTACCAAAACAATACTACCAGTGGAAAAGTGCATCAGTTGTTAAAATGTCTAAAACAATGATTTGAAATACTTAAAGCATCACATCATTTTGAAAGAAATTAATAAAATCGTAACATTACCTAACCAAAAAGCTGTTATGAAAGACGATAAGAATATTTCCAAATTTAAAGCCAACGACCAAAATATTATTGAAAACACCGAATTGAATATCTGGGAAGCATTGATACCTATTTTTGCCTTAGTAGCTATGCTTGCTTATAATATTTATGTTTTTAGAGATGATGCACTAAATGGAAGTAATCAGTTTATTTTATTATTGGGAGCTGCTGTAGCTGCAATAGTAGGTTTTAAAAATAGAGTGAGTTATAAGAGAATGCTTGATGAAGTAGCCGAAAACGTAAAATCTACTACAGGAGCTCTTTTAATTTTGTTAATGGTAGGTGCTTTAGCAGGAACATGGCTAATTAGTGGAATTATACCTACAATGATTTATTATGGGCTTCAAATACTAAATCCTACAATTTTTTTAGCAGCCTGTGTCATCATTTGTTCAATTATTTCTATTGCAACTGGAAGTTCATGGACTACTTCAGCAACAGTAGGTATTGCCCTGGTAGGTATTGGAGAAACATTAGGTATTTCTGTGGGTATGACAGCTGGAGCAGTACTTTCAGGAGCATATTTTGGAGATAAAATGTCTCCTTTGAGCGATACTACCAATTTAGCCCCTGCAATGGCTGGAGGCGAGCTTTTTTCACATATTAAATATATGTCCTTAACTACTATTCCAACTATTGTTATCACTCTAATTGCTTTTATAGTAATAGGTTTAAATATAGATACTTCTGGGACACCACAAATAGATGATAAATTGCAAGCTATAAGTAGTGCTTTTAATATAAGCCCATGGCTATTTATAATTCCAATAATCGTGATTTTCATGATTATAAAAAAAACACCACCGTTGATAGCACTTCTTACAGGTTCGCTTTTGGGTGGGGTTACAGCTATTATTTTTCAACCAAATATTGTTACCAGTATAGCTGGTGCTGATTCCTTAAATTTTCAATCTGCTTACAAAGGAGTAATGAATGCTTTAACTGTTGACACTTCTGTACAAACTAGTAGCAAAGAATTAAATGATTTATTTACCGCAGGCGGAATGAGTGGTATGCTTGGAACTATTTGGCTTATTGTTTGTGCTATGGTTTTTGGAGGTGTAATGGATGCCATAGGCGCACTATCTAGAATTACAAAATCATTATTAAAAATGGCGACAACTACTTTTGGTCTTTTTGCTAGTACTGTGGCGAGTTGTCTAGCTTTAAATTTAACTGCATCTGATCAATATCTTGCTTTGGTTGTGCCTGGTAAAATGTTCAAAAGGGCTTATGAAGATCGAGGCTTAGCCCCTGAAAATCTAAGTAGAACACTAGAAGATTCAGGAACAGTAACTTCTGTTTTAATTCCTTGGAATACTTGTGGAGCCTACCATTCAAAGGTCTTGTTTGGATATGCAGGTGCCACCGCATATATACCTTACGCTTTTTTCAGTATTCTAAGTCCGTTTATGACACTACTTTTTGCAGCTCTTAGCATAAAAATCAAACAACTTTCAAAAGCTAAATAAAATGCTTCACTTAGCATAGGTTCATTTGCCAATTTGATAATTATAGCGCTGAATTTTTATATAATCCCTAAAAAACAGTGCAGGTTTTTGAACCGATACTCAATTACTATCCATCAATAAGATTTAATAATTACAATCTACTTTCATAGCTGTTCTTAAATGATAGTTTTGCATTTAAATAAAATATTAATAAACATAAATTATAGACAACTATGGCATTTGTAGGAAAAAAATTTCCAAACTTACATGTAGATGCAATGAACGATTTAGGCGATACATTTAAGTTAAACGTGTTAGAAGAAGCAATAAACAACAAGAAAAAGGTTATCCTATTTTGGTATCCTAAAGATTTTACTTTTGTATGTCCAACAGAACTACATGCATTTCAGGCTGCTCTAGGGGAATTTGAAAAACGTAATACTATTGTAATTGGGGCATCTTGTGACACTCCAGAAGTACATTTTGCGTGGTTAAATACTGAGAAAGACAATGGTGGTATTGAGGGAGTTACTTATCCGCTTTTAGCAGATTCTAACAGAAACTTAGCCTCTACTCTTAGTATTTTAGACATTACAAACGAAACCTACAACGAGGAGACTGGGGTCGTAACTGTAGATGGAGACAATGTCACTTACAGAGCTACTTATATCATAGATGAAGAAGGTGTTGTACAACACGAAAGCATTAACAATATGCCTTTAGGAAGAAACGTGCAAGAGTATTTACGTTTAGTAGACGCCTTAACCCATGTTCAAGAAAAAGGAGAGGTTTGTCCAGCAAACTGGGAAGAGGGTAAAGAAGCTATGAATGCTGATAGAGCTGGTGTTGCTGAGTATTTAACGGCACATGTATAATTATACAAATTACAAAATCTAAATTCCAAGTTCCAATACCATCTTTGGAATTTGGAATTTTAAAATTGATAGTGTTATGGTAAAAGAATTAGAACAAGACAATTTACAAGATTTGGTATCAGGTAATGATACGGTTGTAGTGCAATATTCTGCCTCATGGTGTGGCAATTGCCGCATTATGAAACCAAAAGTAAAAAAGTTAGCTTCTGAATTAGAAGATGTAACTTTTGTTATTGCAGATGCTGAAAAATTCCCTGAATCTAGAAAGTTAGCAACTGTAGATAATCTACCAACTTTTGCAGCTTTTAAAAATGGCACTTTTGTAAACCAAGTGCAAACTAACAAGTTTGATGTATTAAAAGATTTAGTGCATGAAGTTACCAGTAATTAAACATTTAACTAATTTTATAGAAGATAACGATGAGGATTTTATTGTGGAAACGATAGAAACCCTAGAAGCCTTAACTGAAGTACCCTCTCTAAAAGATGAAGAACTAAATGTTATAGGCGAATTGATCTCTAATATGTATGGAGCGCTTGAAGTTAATAAAATAACTAAGGACGGTACACCAAAAAAAGAAGCATTAAATAGTTTTATGAGTCGTGTTATGGGGACTATTGATACTTAATTGAAAAAGAGAAGTGTTATATCTAGAGCCATCTCTTTTTGAGGTGGCTTTTTTATTTCTTCAAAATTGACTTTGTAAAAAAATTCAACCATCTTCGTTTAACGTCGGATATAGGCCACTTGTACTGAACTCGTTTCAGTATCATAACGGCGCATATCCGTCAACACATTAGCTGTAATTTACAAGTTAGATGAAAAAGAAAGAACTTCAAGAATTTATTAAGAAGCATAAACCATACACAGGAATGCTTTATGAATTGCTAAAATCTCTTCTAGAATCAAATTCAGTTAAATACCATATTGTAGAAAAAAGAACTAAGACATTAGAAAGTCTTGAAGAAAAAATTGAAAGGAAAAACATTAATGATGTTTCATCCGATATATTAGATATTTCGGGAATAAGAATTATAATTTATTATGACGATGATTTAGATATTGTTGAGAAAATTATAAATAAAAATTTTAAGGTCGACAAAAATAATTCAATTAATAAGCAAAAGATTTACGATAGTAATGAATTTGGGTATTTATCTAGACATTATATCGTTAAAGTAAACAATAAAAGGGCGGAATTAGAAGAATGGCAACGGTTTAATTCTCTAAATGCTGAAATACAAGTACGTACTGTATTACAACATTCTTGGGCATCAATATCCCATGAACTTTATTATAAAAAAAACTATGATATTCCAAAAGAATTAAATCGTAAACTTTTTCGATTAGCTGGATTATTTGAATTAGCAGATGAACAATTCTTAGAAATTCGTAATAAACATGAGAATCTAGAAAATCAAATTAATTCTCTAAACAGTATAGAACTTGGAAAAGAAAAAATAAATCTTTTAACCTTAAATAATCGTATATCACAGCAAGAAGGAATATTTAATGAAATTAAAAATATAGGAATCGAAAGTGGGTTTAATTATAACAGTATTATTGATGATACATATGTTTCTAATATTATTTTAATAAGTAAGTACCTTCAAATAAACAATATTAGTGAATTAGAACAATTACTGGAAAACAATAAAGCGGACATCAAGATGTTTTTTGATGAAGTAATATCTGTAGACGGAAAGGACAAATATTGGGGAGCAGATATTCCTTTTCTTGTGATGATGTCTCTACTTTTAAATCTGAATGAGGAACAATTGGAGCAATTCAGTACTAAAGTAAATTGGAATAATAGTATCTGGGATAAAACAAAAAAGTCTATCCTGAAAATCAAAAACTACAGCTAACAATGGCTTCTATGAAAAGCCATTGTTTAAGCAAGTACCTTAGATGAATTTAAATTTACTATTTTATTTTTAATTATATCATAATGCTAATGTGGTGGTGGAATGTTGGCTAACGCGCAGCATTATCAACATTTCAATGCCTTTTTATATAACTCACTCAGCAACCTATATGTTTTCAGCTTAGTGTCTACTTGCAAAGTTAAGTATTAGACCACGCAACGAAATCATACACTAGACAGTTAAACAAAACTCTCAAAAAAATCAATTCAACAATCCAATAACTTCCCGAAACTTCTTTTCTTCAGCATAATCCAATGCAATTTTACCTTCATTATCTTGTATGGTGACATCGGCATGATGTTGTAATAACAAGGTTACCATTTTAGTTTGTCCATACATGCTGGCAAAAATCAAAGGGGTATACCCCAAGTTATTTTGTGCATTAATATTCGCGCCTTTATTAAGTAATTGCTTTGCTATATCTGTATTCCCTTTAAAAGCAACACCAATAAGTGCTGTGTTTCCAGAACCATCCGCAGCATCTACCGTAGCATTATAGTTTAAAAGTGTTTCAACTATGTCCTTTTTATCAAAATAGGCTGCAAAAATTAGTGGTGTGAATCCTCTAGTGTCTTTCGCATTAACCAAGTCAGGATTAGATTTTAAAAGTGTTGCTATTTGGTTGACGTCTCCCGTTTGTATCGCTCCAAAAAAAGCTGCGGTATCATTCATAATATTTTAAACTTAAAATAAAATTGGGACAAGCATAATGCTATGTTTGTCCCAATTTCTATCTACTAACCAATTCTACTATTATAGATCAAACCTATCAGCATCCATTACTTTGGCCCAGGCAGCAACAAAATCATTTACAAATTGCGCTTCTCCATCATTGGCTCCGTATACTTCTGCAATGGCTCTCAATTCTGTATTGGATCCAAAAATTAAATCAGCTCGTGTTCCAGTAAACTTCAAAATACCTGTTCTTCTATCCTTGCCTTCAAAAACACGATCGTTAGATGACGTCGCACTCCATGTATACGCAAAATCTAAAAGATTTGTAAAGAAATCGTTGGTTAAATGACCTATGTTATCTGTGAATACACCATGTTTAGAACCATCGTAGTTTGCTCCCATAACACGTAAACCTCCTACTAAAGCTGTCATTTCTGGAATAGATAAATTCATTAAATTGGCTCTATCTACCAATAAATCCTCAGCAGCTACATTTAAACTATCTTTAATGTAGTTTCTAAAACCATCTGCTAAAGGTTCTAAATAGCTAAAAGACTCTACATCTGTTTGTTCTTGAGATGCATCGCCTCTACCCTGAGAGAATGGCACTTGTACATTATGACCCGCATTTCTTGCGGCTTCCTCAACTCCTGCATTTCCCGCTAAGACAATTAAATCAGCCATAGAAACATCGCCACTAAAATCGTTTTGTATGCCTTCTAAAACTTTTAATACGCTTCGTAATTCTTTTGGATTGTTTACTTCCCAACTGCGCTGAGGTTCCAAACGAATACGTGCGCCATTAGCACCACCTCGCTTATCAGAATCCCTGTAAGTAGATGCTGAAGCCCATGCAGTTGTAACCATTTGAGAAATAGTTAAACCAGAAGCTAGAACCATTTTCTTTAGTTTTACTATGTCTGCATCACTAAGCGTATAACTTACTTTTGGGATTGGGTCTTGCCAAATTAACTCCTCTTGCGGCACTTCAGGCCCCAAGTAACGGTCTATAGGTCCCATATCACGGTGCGTTAATTTGTACCAAGCTCTTGCAAAAGCATCTTCAAAAGCTGCATGATCTTTGTGGAAACGTTTTGAGATCTCCAAGTATTTTGGATCTGTTTTTAATGCCATATCAGCTGTAGACATCATTAATGCCTGTGTACCACTACCACCAGCAGCTGGTGCTTTTTTGGCATCTGGATTTTTAGGCGTCCATTGGTGTGCCCCTGCTGGACTTTTGGTAAGTTCCCAGTCGTAATTTAATAACACATCAAAATAATCATGATCCCATTGTGTTGGATTTGGTGTCCAGGCACCTTCCAACCCACTGGTAATAGCATCATCTAACACTCCTGATTTATAGGTGTTTTTCCAACCAGTACTCATTTCTTCTATAGAAGCACCATGGGGTTCTGGTCCAACATATGTATCAGGATCTGCAGCACCGTGGGCTTTTCCAAAGGTGTGTCCCCCTGCAACCAATGCAACGGTTTCTTCATCGTTCATTGCCATTCTTCCAAATGTAATTCTAATATCGTGTGCAGATTTCATCGGGTCTGGGTTTCCGTTAGGGCCTTCTGGGTTTACATATATTAATCCCATATGTACCGCACCTAAATGTCCTTCTAAATCGCCATCACTAGTATCATAACGATCGTCGTTGTCTAACCAACCTGTTTCACTTCCCCAATACACATCTTGCTCTGGCTCCCAAACATCTTCTCGTCCACCAGCAAAACCAAAGGTTTTAAATCCCATAGATTCTAACGCACAGTTTCCTGCCAAGATCATTAAATCTGCCCAGGATAATTTTTTGCCATACTTCTTTTTTATGGGCCATAACAGTAAGCGTGCCTTATCTAAATTTCCATTATCAGGCCAACTGTTTAAAGGTGCAAAACGCTGTGTACCAGACGCTCCTCCTCCTCTACCATCACCTACTCGATACGTACCTGCACTATGCCATGCCATACGAATCATAAATGGGCCGTAATGTCCATAATCAGCTGGCCACCAATCCTGAGAATCCGTCATCGCATCTATAACCTCTTGTTTTAACGTTGGAAAATCTATACTTTCAAATGCTTTAGCATAATCAAAGTCTTTATCATAAGGATTTGAATCTTTTCCATGTTGCCTTAAGATGTTTAATTTGATTTCGTTAGGCCACCAATCTCTATTTCTGGTACCGCCTCCTGCTGTCTGTTTCTGGGTGCCACTCATAAATGGACACTTGCTGATGTCGTTACTGTCTGAATTGTGCATTTTTTATTGTGTGTTTAATTAGTACTCTTGTTTTTACTTACTCAAAATTAGTGATAAAATGTCCTCACATGAGCTGTAGAACATCTTTATAAATTATATTAAAATTGACAAAACTTATAGCTTTTGAAAATTCAATAGTTTTTTTAAATAGTGAAAAAGTATTGCCATAATTATTTCTTAAAGATATTTAATTAATTATGTGTTACAACATAAATATGCTTACTTTTAGAGTTCTAATTAAAAATAATAAAATGGCCAATATTACCTTGGGTGGTAACCCAGTAGAAACTATCGGAGAGCTTCCTGCAGTGGGTTCTCAAATTTTAGATTTTAAATTAACTGCAATAGACTTGTCAACAAAAACCTTAGCTGATTTTAAAGGCAGTAAATTGATTTTAAATATATTTCCTAGTGTAAACACTGGCGTATGTGCTACTTCTGTTAGACAGTTTAATACAGAAGCCAACGAATTAGAAAACACTAAAATATTGTGTATTTCTAGAGATTTACCATTTGCGCAAGAGCAATTTTGTGCTGCTGAAGGATTAGAAAATGTAGTAATGCTATCTGATTTTAAAACTGGGCAGTTTGGTAAAGATTATGGTGTGTTGTTTACTACTGGAATTTTTGATGCTTTATTATCAAGAAGTATTGTTGTTGTTGATACAGATGGTAAAGTACTCTATAACGAGCAAGTGCCAGAAACTGGAGAAGAACCTAATTACAAAGCAGCTTTAGAAGCGCTTTACAATGCCTAAAAAAGAATCTTTTTTAATAAACCGATTAAAAAGCGTAGGCTATGCCTTTAAAGGTGCAGTTTTATTAATTACTAAAGAATCTAGTATAAAAATCCAGCTGGTAATTGCTATTTTAGTAACTATAGCTGGATTTTATTTTGAAATATCAAAAACAGAATGGCTCATACAAATTCTTACTATCGCCTTAGTGATGGGCATTGAGGGAGTAAATACTGCCATTGAGGAAGTTGCCAATTTTGTACACCCAGAGTACCATGAAAAAATAGGTTACATTAAAGATGTTGCCGCAGGTGCTGTGTTTATTGCTGCTATTTGTGCTGTCATCATGGGCTGCATCATATACATCCCCAAACTGTAAAAAATTTATGGAAGACACTATAGATACACTTAAATTGCTTATAAGCAATGGTGTACGTTATATCTCTAATGCATCATCATTAGAACTCTCCCAAAAATCGTCTTTAAAAACATGGTCTAAAAAAGAGATTTTAGGACATTTGATTGACTCTGCCATCAATAACCTACAGAGGTTTACCGAAATTCAATTTGAAGATAAACCATATACAATAAGAAAGTATAGGCAAAATGAATTAGTGGAAGTCAATAATTATCAAAATACTGACGTTAAGGCTTTACTTCAATTATGGTTAGCGCTAAATGAGAGAATCGTATTTCTCATGAATGCTCAAAACAAAAACACTTTGAGTTACGAAGTTAGGTTGGATGATAATATCAGTTCTAACCTAAAGTTCCTAATGGAAGACTATGTAGTGCATTTAAGTCATCATTTAAACCAAATTATAGAATAGGTATTTGGGTAAACCCTTTATAAAAATCGTATTGCCGTATACCTGTAAACCATTTTTAAAAAATACTAATACACCTAGGATAAACGTTAGTAATTTGTATTTTTGCTTAAACTAAGCGCATACCAATGGCGAAGAGAACCAAAACTAAAAAACCTACTAAACCAAAATTAAAAAAACCAAGCTTTAAGTTGTCTAGCCAACAAAAGCTAGTTTTTGGTAGTTTTTTGGTCATCTTTGGCATTATTCTTTGTGTGTCTTTTATATCTTTTTTCTTTACCGGTAAAGCAGACCAGAGTGCCCTTTCAGAATTTGCCTCACGTGATACAGAAGCTAAAAACTGGCTTAGTAAAATTGGTGCTTGGTTAAGCGATTTCTTTATTCATCGTGGGTTTGGAATAGCTGCTTTTATTTTATCTGGTTTGGTGTTCCTGTCTGGTATTTATGTTTTAATGGACATAAAAAAAAGAAAACTGAGGACACACTGGTTTTGGGGAATTTTAATCATGATTTGGTGTTCCATATGCCTAGGATTCTTTTCTTCAAAGCATGATATTTTGGGCGGTACTATTGGTTTTGAAGTTAATAGTTTTTTACAAGATTACATTGGTAAAATAGGGACTGTACTACTATTAATTTTAGGTTTTATCACGTATCTAGCCATGCGATTTAAGGTAACTTTTGAAAGCTTTAAACGCTTATTCTCCACTGCCAAGAAAGATATTGAAAATGAGTTGTCTGATTTAAAGCAAGAGACTTTTGTAGTAGACAACAACCTGTCTGAAGAAGCCGAAGCCATAAAAACTGCCTTTGACATTCCATTAGACAATACCCCAAAAGATAAACCTGTAAAACCTAAAGAGACTACTGTTAAAGATGCTACACCCATTAAAGTTGAAGTTGCGAAACCAGAACCTGAGGAAGATACAGCATTGGAGATAAAGGTTGAGACCATTAAAGAGGAAGTTACAGAAACAGATAACCTAGCCAATAAACTTGTTGAAGATTTTGGTTTATATGATCCTACTTTAGAATTGGGCAATTATCAATTTCCGCATATCGATTTATTAAAAAAGTACGATACTGGGGGCATTACTATAAATCAAGAAGAATTAGAGGAAAACAAAAATAGAATTGTTGAAACTTTAAATAACTATAAAATAGGGATAGCCAGTATTAAAGCTACCATTGGACCAACAGTAACTCTTTATGAAATTGTTCCCGAGGCTGGTGTTCGTATTTCTAAAATTAAAAACTTAGAGGATGATATCGCTTTATCGCTTTCTGCACTAGGTATACGTATTATTGCTCCTATTCCTGGAAAAGGTACTATTGGTATAGAAGTGCCTAATAAAAATGCAACCATCGTTTCTATGCGATCGGTAATTGCGTCTAAAAAGTTTCAGGAATCTAAAATGCAATTGCCAATTGCGCTAGGAAAAACCATAAGTAACGAAACTTTAGTTGTAGACTTAGCAAAAATGCCTCACCTGTTGATGGCTGGTGCCACAGGGCAAGGTAAATCTGTTGGGTTAAATGCAGTATTAACATCGTTACTCTATAAAAAGCACCCAGCTGAAGTTAAGTTTATTTTGGTTGACCCTAAAAAAGTAGAGCTCACGCTTTTTAATAAAATTGAAAGGCACTACTTAGCCAAATTACCTGATAGCGAAGAGGCTATTATTACCGATAACACAAAGGTTATCAATACATTAAACTCATTATGTATTGAAATGGATAACCGTTACGAGCTTCTTAAAAACGCCATGTGTAGAAACATTGCTGAGTATAACAAGAAGTTTAAAGCTCGAAAACTAAATCCTAATGATGGGCATCAATTCTTACCTTACATTGTTTTGGTTGTAGATGAATTTGCTGATTTAATAATGACTGCTGGCAAGGAGGTGGAAACCCCTATTGCACGTTTAGCCCAATTGGCTAGAGCCATAGGCATTCATTTAATTATAGCCACACAACGCCCTTCTGTTAATGTAATCACAGGTATAATAAAAGCAAACTTCCCTGCTCGTATTGCGTTTAGAGTAACCTCAAAAATAGACTCTAGAACCATATTAGATGGCTCTGGAGCTGACCAGTTGATAGGTCGTGGTGATATGTTATACACGCAAGGCAATGACATTACACGAGTACAGTGTGCCTTTGTTGATACTCCTGAAGTAGAAAAAATCACTGAGTTTATTGGAGCCCAAAAAGCATACCCAGATGCCTATATGCTACCTGAATATATTGGCGAAGAAAGTGGCACAAGTCTTGATATAGATATTGAGGATAGAGATAAATTGTTTAAAGAAGCAGCCATTGTAATTGTAACAGCACAACAAGGATCTGCATCTTTACTACAACGAAAACTAAAATTAGGTTACAATAGAGCTGGGCGTTTAATTGATCAATTAGAAGCCGCTGGTATCGTTGGGCCTTTTGAAGGTAGTAAGGCAAGACAAGTGTTAGTACCTGATTTAGCATCTCTTGATGAGCTATTAGAAAATGAAAATATGTAATTTTGTATTAAATAAAAACATGAAAGAGCTGATTACCATAGTATGTATTGCATTTTTAACCTTTTCTGGGTTTTCCCAAAACAAAGGAAAAACTTTATTAAATGAAGTTTCTGAAAAAGTAAAAAGTTACGACAATATATCTATTGATTTTAAATATATTTTAGAAAACACCTCTGAAAATATAAAGCAAGAAACCAGAGGGGATGTTGTTTTAGAAGGCGAAAAATACAAACTAAACATCCTTGGGATTACCCGTCTTTACGATGGTAAAACGCTTTACAGCATAAGTCCAGAAGATGAAGAGGTAACCATCACAACACAAACAGAAGACGAAGAGGATGCAATTACACCAAGTAAAATGCTTTCTTTTTATGAAGATGGTTATACTTATGCTATGGATATTGTTCAGAATATAAAAGGACGAAAGATTCAATATGTAAAACTTACCCCAATTGATTCAAACTCTGAGATCGATTATATCCTTTTGGGAGTTGATGCAGCCACAAAACATATCTACAACTTAATTCAGGTTGGTAAAAATGGTACTAAAACAACGTTAACCGTTAATTCTTTCAAAACGAACGAACCATTATCAAAAACCTTGTTTACCTTTGATGAAGCTAAATATCAAGATTATTACATCAATAAAATTGATTAGGTAGTCTTTACCCTGTGAAAATATTAGATCGCTACATACTTACCACTTATCTTAGAACTTTTTTAAGTGTATTCTCTATTTTGCTATTGATTTTTGTTTTACAAATGATATGGCTATACATAAAAGAGCTTGCTGGTAAAGACTTAGATTTAAGTACCATTATAAAATTTATCATATATGGTTTACCAAAACTCATACCGCTAGTATTGCCGCTTACCATATTGCTAACATCTATTATGGTATTTGGTAATTTTGCAGAAAACTACGAGTTCGCCGCCATGAAATCTACTGGTATTTCTTTGCAACGTGCAATGGCCAGTTTAGGTGTATTTATTGTATCACTAGGGTTCGTTGCTTTTTGGTTTTCTAACAATGTAATTCCATGGGGAGAGTATAATTTTTTTAATCTACGAAAAAATTTAGCCAAGGTAAAACCATCTATGGCTATTGCTGAAGGACAGTTTAACGAAATAGAATCCACTCCCTATAACATTAAGGTTGCAAAAAAATCTGGAGACAGAGGGCAATTTTTAGAAAAGGTTGTCATTCATAAAAAAGGGAGCGATCGTAAAAAAAACGCAACTACCATTACCGCTAAAACAGGAGAGCTGGTAAGTAGCGAAAACTCTAATGTTTTAAAATTGGTGCTACATGATGGTAATTTTTATGAGGATATCTTTCCCAAAGAAATAAAAAATAGAAAAAAGCATCCTTTTGCTAAGAGCAGCTTTGAGGTTTATACGATGAATATCGATTTATCTAACCTCAATACAGTGGATATTGATGATAAGTCTTATTCTAACAAATACAGCATGCTTAATATTTCGGAATTAGACTATACTATTGATTCCCTTACCATAAAGCACGATAAAACCATGAGCGATTTTGGTAATGTGATGTATCAGAGGTCTAGTATTAGCAAATCTGTTAAACCTCTACAAGCACTTTCATCTCCTGAGAAATTCACAAAAAGAGAGATAGAAAACGATGAATATACTATTGAAAAAAATAAAAAAGGGATTAAAAAAAATACAATTCCATTAGATTCTATTTACGCAGGCGAGTTAACTGACTTATTCAGCAACAAAAAAAACTCTCAAATTGTCACTAATGCCATAAGTGCTATTAACAGTATAGATCTACTTATTAAAAATAGAGAGGAACCTCTTGATAGAGAAATAAAATGGTATAACAGGCATATCATCTCATTTCATGAAAAATTGGCACTTCCTTTCGCTTGTATCATATTATTCTTTGTTGGAGCTCCTTTGGGCGCCCTAATAAGAAAAGGAGGTATTGGCTTACCAATGGTTATTGCCATATTATTATTTTTAACCTACCACTTCATTGGGATTTTTGCTATGAATAGTGCAAAAAACGGTAGTTTTAACCCTATTTTAGCAAGTTGGTTTTCAACACTAATTATGCTTCCCTTAAGTGTATTTTTAACAATACGCGCAACTGCTGACAAAGGACTTTTTGATTTTGATAGCATTACGGTGCCTCTAAAAAAATTCTTTAGAATTAAAGAAAAAGACAAAGAGAATTTCAAATTTTTATCATCCTTTACCAACGACAAACTCTTTGATGCTATAACAAATTATGAAACTTTAGGATATTCTGAAACTACAAGGTATGAAGCTATCAAATTATTAAACAGTAGAGAGGTTTCTACACAAGAACTCCAAGAGAAAGGTATATTTACGAACAATGATTTTGAGATATCCCAGAATATCTCTAAGGATTATACCGACCACTCGAAATTTACAATAACGCTGTATTGTATTGGTATTATTCTATTGGTGCTACACTTCGTATTTAAAAACAACAAGTTGCCCTCTTTAGAGTCTGCATCAATTCAACTAAGCATAATTTCTCTAGTTTTGTTTGCTGTTTATTATATAAAATCGGTTGTTAACATTTCTACATTCTACAAACATATTAACACTCCAAAAAGGACACCTAATGCATTCTTACTTGTCATTGGAATTGTATTGTATATGATTACGTTTGTTTTTTTAAGGTATAAAATAAAGGAAGACTTAAAACAAAATTGTTTAGATAGTTTAAAATAAGCAATATCTTTGCAATATGATAGCAGAACCTATGACCAAAGAACGCAATACAATCTTTAAGTTAAACACTATTCATGATGCCATTGAAGATGTTAGAAAAGGTAAAGTGATTATTGTTGTTGATGACCAAAACCGAGAGAATGAAGGAGATTTTGTCGCTGCAGCGGAAAAGGTAACTCCTGAAATGATAAATTTCATGGCTACTCACGGTAGAGGTTTAATATGTGCACCACTTACAGAAAATAGATGTAAGGAACTCGAACTAAATATGATGGTAAGTAACAACACCGACCCAATGGAAACAGCTTTTACTGTATCTGTTGATTTGAGAGGTAATGGTGTTACTACTGGAATTTCGGCAAGTGATAGGGCTAAAACCATAAACGCTCTTATAGATAATAATACAAAACCTTTTGAATTGGCTAGACCAGGACATATATTTCCATTGGTTGCTAAAGAAGGAGGAGTTTTGCGACGAACTGGACATACCGAGGCTGCTATAGATTTTGCTAGATTAGCGGGTTTAGAACCTGCTGGCGTTATTGTTGAAATAATGAATGAAGATGGCTCTATGGCTCGGTTACCTCAGCTTATTGAGGTTGCGAAGAAATTCGATCTTAAAATTGTTTCCATTGAAGATTTAGTTGCTTACCGCATGCAACACGACTCTCTTATTGAGAAAAAGGAAGACTTTCAAATCCATACACGCTTTGGCAATTTTAGATTGCGTGCATACAAGCAAACCACAAACAATCAAATACATATAGCACTTACAAAAGGACAATGGAAAAATAATGAACCTGTGCTAACGCGTATAAATTCTACTTTAATAAATAATGATATTTTAGGTACTCTTACCAATAATGTTGACGAACAACTCAATGCCATGTTTAAAGCTGTAAACGATTTTGGGAAAGGTGCCATAATATTTATCAATCAGGAAGTACAGGCTACAAATATTCTAAATCGTTTAGATTTTTTAAAAAGTAACCAAAAAGAAAACGAAGTTTTAAAAGCGCCTAGAATAAATATGGATACTCGTGATTTTGGTATTGGTGCACAAATACTTCATGATTTAGACATACATAAACTACGATTAATAACCAACAGTGCGCAAACTAAACGTGTTGGTATGATTGGATATGGTTTAGAAATTGTAGATTATGTAAACTACTAAAAAAAGGGACTTAACGCAACTTGCTAAATAGCTTTCCCTTTCTTCCTCTTTGTGTCTTGAAATGCTTCAATTAACGTTATATTCTTAGTTAGAATATTTAGTAATAGAAATACTTCTTTAAAACCTAGGCATTTTTGAGAAACAAATATTGTATTTACGTTTATTGCTTTATAAGTTTTATAGTTTCAATTTTACTTTTAGAATAAATCATAAGTAAATAGATCCCCTTTGTTAAGTTTGATATATCAAGTGAATTCATTGGGTGGTCTTTGATTAAAACTTTATTCCCTAATAAAGTGTAAATCTCAATTTTATCAACATTATGTTTTGATGCTATGTGTAATGTCTCATTAGCTGGATTTGGAAAAATTTTAAAAAGACCTGATTCACTTTCATTTACACTAAGCCCAAGGTTTTGATATACCCTTACATAATCTATTACCATACTACTCTGCGTGAAATTAGGGTCTATAGCTCCAGATATACCTCCCATGGCAATGTTTAAGATAAGATATTGGTCTAAATCGAAAGGCCATGTATCGCTGTTCTTAACAGCTGGTTTATAAGTATAGTATGCTATATCATCTACTAGAAAGGTAATTTGATCTGGAGACCAATTCATAGAATATACATGGTAATTATTTGCGACATCTGTAAGTTCTTGTGATGCAACATTTACCGTATTTCCAAAACTAGAGGGTGTATGTATGGCACTAGATGTATGATTTACTACTCCCAAACCATGCTCCATGATATCTATTTCTCCACAAGCTGGCCATGGTGTTGTTCCAAAACCTTGTGTTTGCCAGTAAGCTCCTGTTTCAGAAATATTTTTTCCAAGGGTCCAAATAGCTGGCCATGTGCCATCTCCAAATGGCAACTTAGCCCTAACGTCTACCCTGCCATAAGTAAATGCAAATTTTGAGTTTAATCTTGCTGAAGTGTATTGTTTCGTTTCTCCTTGATCTGTGAAAGATTCCTTTATAGCTACAATATTTAAATTACCGTTTTCTACAAAAGCATTTTCAATACGATTTGTATAATGTTGTACTTCTCCATTAAACCAATTTCCACCAACTGGAATCTGTGTTTGATGAAACCAATTTAAACTGTTTATTGCTGTTTTTCCAGAGGTATTAAATTCATCAGACCATACCAAATCATTATAAACAACATCCAGACTATTAGGGTTTACAGGTGTAGAACCATCGTCAATATCATCTATTAAGTAAGTTCCTGCTATTGTACTCCCGTCATCAATAAAAATAGTAAGCTTATTATATATTCCCGAGGCATTTACTGGCGTTGTTCCATCAGAGCTTAATACTGCATTGGAGAAATCAAAAATTATATGATTAGTCCATCCAGAAGCAGCAATAGTGTTTACAGTTACTTCTACATCTGGGTTTATGCCTTGCTCTAATTTTAGCATCACTTGATGTCCATTAGGATCAAATGCATAAAAATCTAAACTAATTGTTTTCTGGAAGTCTAAATCTATTGACCGTATTAAATCTATAGTAAAACCTTGCCAAGGATCGGAGCCATTATTAAAAAATTCTCCTACCATATTTGATCCATCTGATGGACTTACTCTTCTAGAAAAACTACTACCACCAAAGGATGTAAAATTATCTGATTGGAAAGAAAAACCTATTGGCATTTGCTGACTAAATAGGCATCCTGTAAAGAACAGTAAAATTAAAAACGACTTAATATTGTTGGTATACATAGCTTTATTTTGAAATTATAAAGCTATAGTATTACTATAGTAACGAAAAATTATTTACCACTACATAAACCATACATAATGTTAATAATAGCTATTTAACAGATGCTCTTATAACTTTTGCCATCTTATTAGCTCTTGTTTTTACCTCTTCTTCTGTCCAAGACAACTTTATTAAACAAGAGATGTTTCTACCGATGTAATGGTCAGACATCTCGAATGTTTTGGTTTTAAGATACTCTAAGCCATTCTTTACTTCATGTGATATTGGAAACAAAGATTTTAATTCCTTTAGGTGCTCCCATTTGCGTATGTAATGCCAATTATTATCATAATAATTCCAGCAAACATCTATACCTTGTGCTTTAAAGCCATTTATAACGCTTCTTGTGGTTTCTAAATCTGGTAGAAAAAAGTTTAGGAAAGCACAACTTTCTACGCCTCCTTCTGGAACAGTTCTAAATGTAACCTCAGGTATTTCACTTAAAGCTTCTCTCAAAATATTGAAGTTTTTCTTTTGGATTGCCAAAAACTCGGGTAAGCGCTTTACTTGGGCTAAACCTACTGCGGCGTGCAGCTCTGAAATTCTAAAATTATAGCCTAAAAAGGGATGTGTTTCTGCACCTCTATCGTTTCCAACATGGTCATGTCCGTGATCACTATAATGATCTGCATTTGTATAATATTGTCCATTATTTGTAACTACTGCCCCTCCTTCTCCACAAGTAATTGTTTTTACAAAATCGAATGAGAAGCAGCCTAAATGGCCTATACTTCCTAAAGGCTTACCTTTGTAAGTACCCCCTATAGCTTGACATGCATCTTCTACGAGCAATACATCATGAGCTTTGGCCACTTCTTGCAGGGCATCCATATTCGCCATGCTTCCGCACATCTGCACCACCATGATGGCTTTTGTTTTTAGTGTAATGGCTTTTTTTACTGCTTCTGGGTTTAACCCCAGAGTATCGTCCACATCTACTAAAATGGGAATGGCTCCCAACAGCATTATGGCTTCGAAACTCGCAACAAATGTAAACGTAGGCATAATAACTTCGTCTCCTGCTCCAATACCTGCCGCAGCTAGTGCAACGGATACTGCTGCAGTTCCACTAGATACTAATTGTACGTGTTTAGCCTTAAAGGTGTTTTGTAATTCTTGCTCTAATGCTTTGGCTTTCCAATGGCCTTTACGCATACCATCGAAACCATAACGCATTAAAACGCCATTGTCTAATACATCGTTTACTTGTTGTCTCTCTAAATCTCCAAATAATTCAAATCCTGGCATAAGTGTTTTTTATATTTAGGGGCTTTTGCGCTAGGGATTGAACGGTCTGTTTGAGCTCTCCCGCTTTTTGCAGGAAGCGAGTAGTGAAAGCCCGACCCTTGTGGTAGCGCCCTTATTTTTTATAGTTCTATTATTACCTTATCTATTGGTTGTCTTACTTTTTTAAATTCTGAGAACATGTCGTCTTTTGCTCTGTACCCAACTGGTAAAAGGAGTACTGACTTGAGTCCTTTCGCTTCTAAATTTAATATTTCATCAAATTGTTTGGGTACAAATCCTTCCATAGGACAGGCATCTATATGTTCTATCGCACAAACCGTCATTAAATTGCCTAATGCTATATATGCTTGATTTGTGGACCATTTTTGTCGTTCCTCGACAGACATTTTGCTCATCATATCTAACAACCCATCCCTGTAGGGTTTTAGAATGTTTTCGGGTGTTTCCCTGATATCTTTTATATTATCATAATATTGGTTGACGTCTGCATTTAAAATATTTTCTTGTATGCAAATAACTAATAAATGTGATGCATCTACAACTTGACTTTGGTTGTAGGAGTGTTTTACAAGCTTTAATCTTAACGTCTTATCTTTTATTACAAGCATTTTTATGGTTTGCAAACCGTAGGAGGTTGCGGTTAAATTAAATGCTTGTTTTAAAATATCTAATTTATCGTTGGGTAAGGTTTTAGTGTCGTCGAACTTTTTAGTGGCATATCGCCATTGTAATTGTTCTATAATATTGGACATTGCTACTTGTTTTGCACAAAAATACGGTTTGAAAATATCTTTTTCTCATAAACTGATATAAAATAAAGCAATGGTAAAATGGTGTAAATTTATTTTAAAAAGTTTTGCTTTTATTTGAAAGAATTAAAAAAGGGTTCTATATTTGCACCCGCATTCAGGCAAATAGCTTGATGAGGCACTCAAGGAGAAATGGCAGAGTGGTCGAATGCGGCAGTCTTGAAAACTGTTGAGGGTCACACCTCCGGGGGTTCGAATCCCTCTTTCTCCGCTGAGAATTTACTAAATTCTACTAAAAGCCGATAAATACTATGTTTATCGGCTTTTTATATTTTTCACATTATCATCTAAAACTATCCAAAATCAATCAAAAAGTAACCTATTCGGTTACCTTTATTGATTTTTAAAATAGGTAACCGAATTTTATTAAACACTTATAAATACTATGATTTACAGTAGGTTGCAAATATAAAATTCACTATATTTATGTAGAATTTATATAGGTAACCGATGTATCATACTTTTTCTATCCTTTTCTTCTTGCAGAAAAATAAAGTGACTTTAGACGGCAAAGCTCCTATTTATGTACGTGTAACGGTAAATGGCAAAAGAGCACAGATAAGTATTCAAAGAAAAGTTCTTATAGAAAAATGGGATTCTTCTACTGGCAAGGTTAAAGGAACTAGTGCTGAATCCAGAACTATCAACTCATATATTGACAGTATTAGACATAAGCTTCAAAAACTACAGGAGCGCTTTATAGATGAAGGAAAGACCGTTACTGCATTAGCAATTAAGAATCGCTACTTAGGGAAAGACAGAGTAAATAAAATGCTTATTGAGATATTCCAAGAGCATAATAGTAAAGTAAATAGTTTGGTTGGAAAAGACTTTGCTCATGGTACAGCTGAGCGTTACAGAACAGCGAAAAGGCATGTGCAAGAATATATTCAAAAAGAATATAACGCGGATGATATCCCTGTAAAGGATGTTAACCACAAATTTATTACTGGATTTGAATATTATTTAAAGACTACCCGTAAGTGTAGTCATAACACAGCTATCAAATACATTACTAACTTCAAAAAAATCATTCGCATTGCTTATGCTAACGATTGGATAAGCAAGGACCCATTCTTTAATTGGAAAGCTAAATTAAAAACAGTTGACCGAGAGTTTCTTTCTAAAGAAGAAATACAAGCAATGGTTGGAAAGGAATTCTCCATTCCTAGGTTAGAATTAGTAAAAGACATATTTATATTTTCTTGTTTTACTGGTTTAGCCTATGCTGATGTAAAAAAGCTATCTAAAGATGATATAGTTATTGGAATAGATGGCAAAAGTTGGATTAAAACTAAAAGAAGTAAAACAGATACTAGAAGTAATATTCCAATTTTAGAGATACCAAAAGAGATTATTAGGAAGTATGCTGAGCATCTAGATGTAATTGATAGTGATAACTTATTACCTGTTCTTAGTAATCAAAAAATGAATTCTTATCTTAAAGAGATTGCAGATAGCTGTGGTATTACTAAGAATCTTACATTTCACTTGGCACGTCATACATTTGCAACAACAGTAACTCTTACCAATGGCGTACCTATAGAATCTGTTAGTAAAATGTTAGGACATAAATCACTTAAGACTACACAACATTATGCTAAAATTTTGGATAAAAAAGTTAGTGATGATATGGCCACACTTAGAGAAAAGTTTTCATCTAACCCAATTGCAACAATAAAAAAGCAAACTTCTTAGTCTTTAAGATACTTTTCTATCGTAATCAAATTTATACCGCTATATTCAGCGAATTCTTCTGCTGTGATAAATTGATATGACTCTTTACCAAAGTGGGCTTTAATCTCATTTAAAAGCTTGCGTCCGTAACGCTCACTTCTTCCGGTGATGCGCTGGATATCTTTTGGGTATATGCAAGCTCTTATTATTCTCATTTAATACTTTATCTATACTTAGTCCATACCTCATCATAGAATCGTCTATATGTATTCTAATGGCATAAAACGAATTAATCGGAATGGATGTGTAGGTGTTTTTGAATTCTTTTATAAAACTACTGTCTTTTGTTTCATAATCAAAATTTTAGATCATTATGGCCAAACAAACAGGTATTATTAAATTGAAAGGAACTATCGGAGATATTTCCTTCTACAAAAGTGCTGACGGACACCTAGCACGTTCAAAAGGTGGTGTCGATAAAAATCGTATTGCAAATGATCCTGCGTTTCAGAGAACTCGTGAAAATGGTTCTGAATTTGGACGAGCTGGAAAAGGCGGCAAAGTGATTAGAAATGCAATTCGTGTGCTTTTGCAGAATGCAAAAGATAAACGTGTGGTTAGTCGTTTGACAAAAACCCTAGTTGCGGTTACCAAAACTGATGCTGTCAATGAGCGTGGGCTTAGAACCATCGAAGATGGTGATATGAACACTTTATTGGGCTTTGAATTCAATATCAATGGTAAGTTAGGCGCAACCCTATTCACACCATATGCGACAGCATATGATCGTGCTGCAGGAAATGTAGATTTAGATATTGCTGCATTTGCACCAACGGTTAGAATCGCTGCTCCTAATGGCACAACGCATTTCAAAGTTGTGATGGGTGCTGCAGAACTTGATTTTGTAAATGAAGTTTCTGTTTTTGAGAGTGCTGAAACTGCAATTCTTCCTTACAATGGTGCAGATACTGCGCCAATTGACTTATCGGTAGCTCTTACAGCCAACTCAGTACTTCCTGTTATGCAAGTTGTTGGTATTGAGTTTTATCAAGAAGTAAACGGACAAATGTATCCATTGAAAAATGGTGCTTTTAACGCTTTATCAATTGCACGGGTAGATACAGCCTAATGAATGTTTTGCTCCAAAGGACCTATTTTGAAGAGGGCACGAATAGTGCTCTCTTTGTTAATGGCCAATTTTTGGGTTTTGCCATTGAATTACCCTGGTTAAAGAACCAAAGAAATGTGTCCTGTATTTCTGAAGGTGAATATGAGCTGAAAGCGAGATATTCGCCAAAGTTCGGTCATCATTTACACATCTTAGATGTAAAAGGTCGCAGTCTTATACTGCTACACCCAGCGAACAACGCGAAACGTGAGCTTCGTGGTTGTATTTCGCCTGTTACACAGTTAACAGGCATTGGAAAAGGTAATAATTCAAAAGCATTACTTCAAAAACTAGTATCGCTATGCTATCAAGCATTCGATAGAAACGAAAATGTATTATTAACAATTAAATCTTAAACAAATGAATATTGTAGATCGTTATAAAAAACCAACGCCAAAGTTCTTCAGAACTTTAAGAAATATTGGCATAGCATTAGCTACGGCTGGTGGTGCTATAATCGCAGCTCCAATTGCAATGCCTGCTTTAGTTGTTACTATTGCTACTTATATGACCGTTGCCGGAACTGTTGCAACTGCAGTAAGTCAAGCTGTGACTGTTGATGATGAAACCGAAATCCCTAAAACTTATCAGAAGGATGAGCAATAACTTATCTCATCTAAAGTTTTCAATTATTGGTGGAACGATATCTTCAACATGGATTCATATCACTTCAGACGACATTATTAAAACCATCATAATGGCAATTTTAGGTGCAGTAGTTAGTTATATTGTCTCTCTTATTTTGAAACGGGTTCATCAAAACTTCAGAAAGAGAAATAAAAATTAGAAAGAGAGCTTCATTTGAGGCTCTTTTTTTTGCGAGAAACATCAGAAGTAGCACAAAACCTTTCCACTATTTTTTTTAGAAAAACAAAAAAGATAACTGTTTCATTGATGGCGAGGGAATGCTGTCATGCTTTTTGGGAAAAATAATGCGCTAGGGCAAAGGTTTAAAAAATAGTACGCGCTTTTTAGCGTATTATTTTTTTCAAAACCTTTGGCTTGAGCTTTATAGCATTATAGCGTCGGACTATGGAAGCCAACTATATTTGTGGACTTTTTTTATGCTCATATGTAACTTTGAAATCTTTGAATTCCATAGAGAAAGGTTCTATACCATTATCGCCATCTAAAGCTACACGTCTCTTAGGTGCTAAAGCCTTAATCTTAACAAACATTTCTGTAATTGGGTCATCAAGTTTAAGTTCAACACTAGCTTGAGATTCTATGAGTTGAT
The DNA here is from genome assembly GCF_016827605.1 of Hyunsoonleella ulvae. Classification (GTDB taxonomy): domain Bacteria; phylum Bacteroidota; class Bacteroidia; order Flavobacteriales; family Flavobacteriaceae; genus Jejuia; species Jejuia ulvae. The sequence goes on from NZ_JAEPJQ010000002.1 coordinate 142,955, forward strand.
GCCAAGAACTCCAAGCGACAGTATCATCTAATTCGACACCTGTGAAATTCATTTGATTTCTTGAAAGAACAAAAATTTTGACATCATTAATTTCTGAAAATTTTACTTTTATATTGTTAATTTGAAGAGAGTTTATAATGGTCTTAGAATCATTATTTAGAACCCAATATTTCATTTTATTAACCCACTCGTTAGCTTTATCAAACAAATTACTTATCCTACTGTACCGCTCTTTCATAGAATAATTATATGGGTCTTGCCACTTCAATTGAAATAAGCCTAAATTTTTGGTTTTAGTGTCATAAACAATTGCATCTATATCGGTTTTAATACCTTCAAATAATATATTAACACCTCTTGGGACTTTAATAATTCTATCAGATGGAAAGAATTTAAAAAGCTCACTTCGAAACCTATCTTCTCGTTTGTTGACTGATTTGTCATAATCACTACGATATCTTCTTTTTAATTCTTTGTTAAGAAGTAAAATTGGATTAGTAAGAACTCCGGCTATTGATTTAATAAAAAGGTTTTTGCCAACTTCAAAGTACATAGGTGGTGGCGCAGACGGATAATCTAAATAGTAATTATAGTTGTCTTTTGTAAGCGTTACACAAGATAAAATTTGCGATACATCCTTAATACTCATATCAAGATAATCTGCATACATTTTAATTTCTCTATCTTGAAAACAAGTGTACGACAGAATGTTATGCAAATCTATTTTAGGGTATGATTTTACTAACTCTAGACAAGCTTCGAGCCTCATAATAGAAGTACCCATTATAATTTCTATCAAATCAACATAACGGCAATACTCTATACCTCCAAAAACATCTTTTGTACCAAAGTCATCATAACCTTGGCATCTAAGCATATGAAAATGTCCTCTTTGATTATAATATTCGTCTAAAATTGGTGTTGAATGATACACTATCATTTTGCCATCAGGACTGCTAATTATTCTTTTTAACTCCTCTTTTATTTCTTGTTCATTAAAAGGTTTCTGCTTTTTTCTTTCTAAGATTATTTTTTCAACGATATTATCTACATAAAAATTTAAACTTTGCTTGTCAAATCTTTCAAGACCAGTATACTTATGGTTATAATCAAAAACGAATTCATTATTACTCTTTTCTGATATTTCTAATAATTCTGATTTCTCATATTCTATTAGCTGTTTACAAAAGGATAATTTACCAGAATAAATAATATTTGCATCACACCTTTGATATCTGCGGCTCCACTATTGATTGACCCTGAACTATGCAGCGCATAGATAAGTTCTATCAGATCGGTTTTGTTACCGGTCCAATTTAAATTAGATTCCTTTTGGAATGGGTTATAAATTCCTTTCATTTTAATCCCTGTTTTCAATTTACTTATTTCTATTTTTAATTTTATGATTAGCTTTTCATAAGCTATGATTGTAGCCAATGTTGAACAATGGCTGGTTGAGAAGTTTTGATCTGTTAAAAATTGATAGTCTTCTTTATTGAGGCGCACTTTGGCATTTTTAGTTAAAAAGTATTGCTCATCTAAATGCGTTGCGCCCCTTTTAAAATAATAAAAGAACTCTTGGTTGTTGGTAAAGTATTCCTGAAGCGTATTAATATAGTTGTTATAGTATTTAGTTTGAGCCTTTGTGTCTGTTTTTGGACGTTTACTTTCGATATTGAAATTTTCAACGAAATAGATGAGTTTACTCAGTACTTTTGGTTTTATGCTTTTATAAAAGCTTATTTCTTCTTCATTAGATAAAAATCCATTAGATACCACCCAACGTCTTAACTCTTCTAAGGTGTATTTACAAAATTCAACCCCTTTTTCGGATATAAAAAATATATCATCATTTTCAGAGTTTAGCGTTTTTATTTTTTGTTCAAGTTCTTCTATAAGTTTGTTGTAGGATTTCAATTAACATGATTTTAGACTGAGGCATTTCAAAACCAATTTAATTCTAAGGAAGGTATTACATTTTGCTATTGGGTTCTTTAAATACCATGTTTCACTTCATTACTTTATATTCTTATGCGTAGTGGCCGTAAATATTACTATTAAAGCTTCCAATAATAGTTTATTCGTAACCAAAATTTATGTTCAGTTTCACTCGCTTTTATAAAGGCAGCAACTCTGTAGTCTAATCCAAACTCCAAACGTTCTTTTTCTGACAGGGTATACCCTAGTAAAGGCACTATGCGTACTTCTATATCATAGCCTTCTTTAAACTTATTTAGATATTCATTATTCAACTTGAAGTAGAATTCATTCAGGTTCAAAGTTTGTCCGTTAATGGGTTTTTCCAAGGCTATTCTATATCGAAAACGAAACTCTGGTTTGTTTTGTACTTCAAAGCTTTGGTCAGCCCTAAGCCTATGAGATAGCTTAAATGTACTGTATTCCCTTATATACAGATACTGTTGTATAAAACGGTGCATTACAATATCTCGTCCAAACCTTGTGAGATAACCACCTCCAAAAGACTTATTATATATTTTCTTCGAAACAAAGTTTGTTACATCTGTAAATAAATATTTAGACCCCAATATTTCAGACTTATTAAAATTTCCCTCAGAAAACACTTGTCTAGCTTCTACCCTAGAATTTAAAGTCCAACCATTATAAAGCTTAAACCCAATGTTGAGATTAGGCAACATACCAAACTGATATTCTTCTTGGGAATTACTTTTAAATGTGATGCAATTGAATAGAACTATTATGACTATTTTTTTTCTGATAACTACTACTTTTATATAAAAACATAATTATTTAGTTTTGGTGCAAAGTCTTGAAGATGCTATTTTTATTAACTTAAAAAGCATTTACACTAAACTTATATAGACAGCCCAAAAAGCTTAAAAATTAAGCTACAACTAATTCTTTCATCCTAGTTGCTACTATCTCTGGTGTTATATCACGCTGAGGAGACCCGAACATCTCATACCCTACCATGAATTTTTTCACTGTGGCGCTTCTTAACAACGGTGGATAAAAACTCATGTGCCAATGCCAGTGACTATTATCTTCTCCGTTGGTTGGTGCTTGATGAATACCACTAGAATATGGGAACGAGGTGTTGAAAATCTTATCGTAAGCTTTTGTTAATACCGAAATAGCTTCCGCATATAAATAAGCCTCTTCATCGTTTAGTTCTAAGATGCTTTTTTTATGTGCTTTTGGAACAATCATAGCCTCAAATGGCCATAAAGCCCAGAATGGAACTAAAACTACAAAGGCGTCATTCTCAAAAATAATACGCTCTTTTTTCTCTAATTCTTGAGCCAAATAATCGCCCAATAAACTGCTCCCGTTCTTTCTGAAGTAGTTTAATTGTTGGGCATTCTTTTTTTCAACTTCATTAGGTAAGGTTGACTGACTCCAAATTTGTCCGTGTGGGTGGGGATTACTACAACCCATCACAGCCCCTTTGTTTTCAAAAATCTGTACATAGTTGATTAACTTATTATCACCTAATTCTTTATACTCTTTTTGCCATGCGAAAACTACTTTTTGAATTTCGTTTGCATTCATATTTGCTAAACTTTTTGAGTGGTCTGGACTAAAGCAAACTACTTTACAAATTCCTTTTTCGCTTTTAGCTACTAACAGACCATCATTCACCTCAAAGTCAGGAGAGTCTTTTTGAAGTGCAGCAAAGTCATTAGTGAATATAAACACATCCTCATATTTAGGATTTACTTCACCATTTATTCTGGTATTTCCAGCACATAAGTAGCAAGACTCATCATAGGCAGGTCTCTTTTCGTTGTTTACCACTTCATTTTGTCCTTGCCATGGTCTTTTGGCTCTATGCGGAGACACTAAGACCCATTCTCCTGTTAATATATTAAAGCGCTTATGAGAGTAATCTTGTAAATTGGTTTTCATATTAATTTTCTTGTAAATTTTGTTCTTGCCTATAATTTTGCTCCCATTTCCACGCTGTTGCAATCATATTCTCCAAATTTCTTTTAGCGACCCAACCCAATTTTGTCTTTGCCAAACTTGTATCTGAATATAATTGGGGTACATCTCCAGGTCTTCGATCGGCAATTGTGTAATTGACTTTTTGATTTAGAACCTTTTCAAATGCATTTATAATTTCCAATACTGAATACCCATTCCCTGTACCTAAATTGAAAGTCTCAAAAGCATTTTCTTGTTTTTTCTCTAATAGTCGTTGGACCGCAATAACGTGTGCCTCTGCTAAGTCTACAACATGAATATAATCTCGAATAGGTGTACCATCCTTAGTTGGATAATCATTACCAAATACACTTAAAGTTTTCCTAATACCAACTGCTGTTTGCGTTATATAGGGCATCAAATTATTTGGAATACCATTTGGTAATTCACCTAGACATCCAGAATCATGGGCACCAATTGGATTAAAATATCGCAAAGAAATCGCTGATAAATCTTTATTTGAAATAGTAATATCCTCAAGTACCTCCTCTGCTACTCTTTTTGTGTTTCCATATGGAGAAAAGGGTCGCTTGGTTTTATTTTTCTCTGTTATTGGTAATTCGTCAGGATTGCCATACACCGTGGCCGAAGATGAAAAAATAAAATTATTAATATTATATTTTTCCATAGCCACCAATACATTTATTAAGGCATAGAGATTATTATGATAATATTTCAAGGGTTTTTCAATAGATTCCGATACTGCCTTGTGTGCTGCAAAATGAATTACTGCGTCTATATTTTTATTGTAACAAAACATATTGTCACATAAAAAACTATCCTTTAAATCAACCTCTAATAATTTAGGTCTAATTCCTGTAATAGATTTTATTCTATCAAGAACTTCTTTATTGGAATTAGATAAATCGTCAAGTATTAAGACTTCAAAATCGTTTTCTATTAAAGCAACTGCAGTATGCGATCCAATATAACCGCAACCTCCTGTTACCATTATTCTTTTTTTCATAATAAAAACCTAATTATTTAATTACTTCAATCTTTAGCTTTTGCATTCCAAACTAACACAGCTAAAATCATTGAAAGTATAGCTGCGCCTAACCAAAATATCCTTATCTGTGAAAAATCATAAGTCATTACTCCTCCTACCATTGATGAAGAACCCTCTATATATATCCCACTCATAACCTCCTGGATACCAGCACCAGCGTAACTAGCTATACCAATCAAACCCATAGCTGCTCCTGCTGCTTTCTTTGGTGCCAAATCCACGGCCATTAACCCTCCCAAAAAAGTGATTAAAATCCCAATTGCAAATCCATGTACAATCATTGAAATGGAGTCTGTTAACACACTTGAATTTGGATAAAACAAAAAGACTGATACTGATACAACATTGAGGATTCCTGCTACCAGGGCTGGTACGTTCCTGCTACCTTTAAAGAACCTGTCGGATATAAATCCAGAAACTACAGTTCCTATGATTCCCGATATGGCTGTCAATCCAATAATTTGAGCTGCCTCAATATTGCTGTAGCCTTTCTCTGCCTCGGCATAAAACACTCCCCAACTTTCAATAGCATACCGAATGACGTACATTAATGCTGATGATAGTGCAAGTAACCAAATAGCCGGGTTTTTCAGTATAGCCTTTTGGGAACTGCTTACATCTTTGGGTTTATTTACAAGTGGCTTTTCCCCTTTCTCTTTTTGTTCTAGCGATACCACAGATGGTAAGCCTTTGCTCTCCGGACTATCATACAAAAATAGCTTTACCATAATAGCTCCTATTATTCCAACTACTCCTGCGCCCCAAAAACCCCATTGCCAACCACCTAAACCAATCAAAAATGGTAACAGGGTGAAGGCTATTGCTTTTCCTATATTATGGCTGGCACTCCACGCCGCATAATAGGTGCCTCGCTCTTTTGCTTTAAACCACCTAGTAAGGGCTACTACGCAAGGGGCTGCTCCCTGTGACTGGAACCAACCACTTAAACCCCATACTACAATAAACACCACAAAAATTGGAAAAAAGCCCAAAATTAAGTTGGCCAAAGCCGTAAAAAGTAAACCTATTGAAATAAATTTATTGACATTTAAATGGTCTGATAAAAAGCCATTTACTAACTTACCTATTGCATAGGAAAAGAAAAGAGCCGAACCAATTTGTCCTAATTGTGCTGGGTTAAATATTTCTGCATCCACTAGAGGTTTTTTAATGACGCTCAAACTCAACCTACAAACATAAAAAAAAGCATATCCAAATGTGGCCGAGAGAAAAACACTCCATTTGGACAGCTTATATTTTCTAGTTGATTCTGTTACATCATTTATCTCTTCCTTTGCTGGAAGTGGGGCAAAGAATTTTTTAATAATTTTAATCATAATTAAATTTTTAGATTTTTAGATGAGTTTTTCGGGAAGGATATTATTTGGAAAAAGCGCAGTAATACAACTGCGCCATTTCACTTTCAACTAAACTAAATTAAAACTAACTCATGCTATTAATAGTTCTTAGTTATGAAGTCCTTTGCTCCTTAAATACTTCAATAATAATTCAGGTCTATCGGTTTGAATGATATCAATATTATTATCAATAAACCAATCGTAAATTGCAGGGTTTTGCACAGCTTTTTCATCATCATGCCCTGCATTGTGATGTGCCCATAGTGCATTAACCCAAATACTTGAGCCACTATCCCTGATTTTTTTAAATTCTTTTATGAATTTGATACTATCATGTTTCACCGTAAATTCAAATGCTACAGGTGTGTTACTAGAAGATAAATACTCTTCAACTATTGTAGTTGCGTTTTTATTCGGCAATCCTAATATTGGCATAAAATGAACTTTACCTAGGTAAGCTCCAAATTCATTTTCAACCTCGGACAAAGATTTTGCCCCTTTAATTACAACTTGGTCTTGTGTATCAGTTTCTTTGATAATGGCATAACATTTATCAAAAATGCTATAACTCTTATCTAGATTAACTAATATTTTGCCCTTGGCTACTTCTAAAGCTTGTTTTAGAGTAGGTATTTTATGTTGGGTTGCCACCCCTAATCCATCAACTAACCGTAATGTTCTCAGAGAATCCAAGGACCATTCATTTATATTACCTTTACCAGTAGTAGTTCTATCTATAGTTTTGTCGTGCATTAAAACTAAGTGACCATCTTTAGTTTCTCTTATATCAATTTCAACCATGTCCACACCCATTTCAATACAATTTTTTATAGCCTGTAAAGAGTTTTCTGGTGCATTTCGCCAATCGCCTCTATGAGAAACAACAATGATTTGATTGTTATTTGAATCTTCTAAATTTGCTATTTTATCTTTTAAGGTTGTATTTACTGTCAGTTTTTCATCATTTTTAATATTTGAATCGCAAGGACATTCTTCTTTGCATCCAGTAAAAACAGCTAAAAAAATAATTATAAGTAAAATGGGTGTTCGCATGATATTTTTAATGTTTCAGCTAAGTTTATTTAATCACTAATTTTGAGGTTGCTACTTTAGCATCTTCATTTACTTTCAAAATATAAACTCCAGCTCTTAAATTTGAAGTTTTAATCATCTCATTTGCTTCAATACTTTTTGCGTACACTTGTTTACCTAACATATCAAAGATTTGAATCGATTTTATACCATTTGAATCTGTTGACACATAAAACTCTCCATTATTAACTGGATTAGGGTATACTGTGAATCCGTTAATAAATTCTCTAGATGTTGATAAGGTAATGGCGTTTACGTTTGATGTGTGTCTTGCATTTTTACCATACATAGGCCAGCCTCCTACTTGTAAACCAGTTGCAGAAGTAGTTAAGGCACTTAATTTACCCGCAGAAGCTGTTTCAACACCAACGTAAATTGTACCATCTGAATTAATGGCTGCCGGAGATGTAATTTTAGTTCCTAAACTTAAAGGCGTGTAAGCTTCTGTACCATCGCTATTAAGTACATAAAACATTCCACTAGTGTCACCAAAATATAATCTGCCTAGGTTATCAATAGCAGGCACAACTTCAATTGCTGAACTTGCTGTGTAAGTCCAAAGTATATTTCCATTTAATGGATTAAATGCTTGCATTTTTCCTCCAGTATTACCTAAATACACAGTTCCATCAGCGGCTACTGCCGGACCACCCTTCTCGACATTTTCACCAGTAAAGGTAACAGACCATTTCTCAGTACCATCTATCGGGTTATATGCTTTCAATACACCATCACCTGCTGAATTTAATTTTGCGGAAGCATAAATTGTTCCATCATCTGCAAGTGCTATTGCTGAACTGGCATAACCACCTGACCCATATGTTGCAGACCATTTTTGAGTACCATCTGGATTAATTGCATAAATATTATCGTTAGTTGCAATGGCATAAATAGTTCCATCAGATGCTATAGCAGGTACGCAATTAAAATCAGTTCCTGTTTCAAAAATCCAATTTTGTGTTGTCAAATCAAGCGAAAAGTTTCGAGCTCCTCTATCATTGTTATTACGAGTCATTATATAAACTTCTCCATTTGAGGCAAAAGCTGGAGCTGAATAACGTACTCTAGAGTTCATATAAAAAGTACGTAAAGTATCCCCCGTAGCAGCATTAAATCGATGTACACGTCTTCCATAATGACCGCTTATATAAACTGATCCATCTGCATTTATTGAAGGACTGGATATAACTTGATCTACTTTACCTTGAGAAGAACCTTCATTAACATGTCCCATCCATTTTAGAGTGTTATTTGGGTTTATAGCAAAGAGATTTTCAGGAGAAGTCTCATAGGTTAGTGTTTCTCTTGTACCATAATCACAAGCTATGTAAATTGTACCATCGTTTGCAATAGCTGGACCCGAGTAAGCTACTTTATCTGGTAATGAATAAGACCAGCTTTCAACTAATTGACCGTAAGAAGCCATAGATAATAATAATCCTAATACTGTGTAAAATTTTTTCATAATATTTAAGTTTTGGAATGTTAGTTATCTGGACGGCTCTTAAAAAGAACCGTCCGATATTTATTTAATAAATTGGTTTTGAATACTTTACCTGCCCGTATGCTTAGCATCCTTGGCATACATAGGCCAACCTCCATTTGCTAATCCTGTAGCTTCTGTTTGGAACGCATAAACTTTTCCAAAATCGCCATCGTTGGCAGCTACGTATATGGTGCCATCTGACCCTATTACGGCCGATGAATGAATTTCATCACCAAGCTTCACAACTTTATATAATTTCTCACCATCAGAATTTATGACATGAAAGAATCCAGCAAGGTCTCCAAAATATAGGTTACCTTCATTATCAATGGCTGGCACAGTCTCTATTGCTCCATTTGCTGTATAAGACCATTTTTCAGTACCATCTGGGTTGTAAGCAATCATTTTTTCCTCATAGCCACCAAGATAAATAGTTCCATCTGGAGCTATCGCTGGTCCTCCTTGGTTAGCTTTAGCTGGTAAAGTCTTACGCCATTTCTCTGTACCATCTGCTGGGTTATAAGCAATTAGCACGCCTTCAGAACCATTTTCCCCTGCGAAATAAACAGTTCCGTCTTCTCCTATGGCTATTGCAGTTGCTGCCCAAGTTCCGTAAACCGCGCGCCATTTTTCTGTTCCATCAGGATTGATGGCATAAACATTATCATTGGTTGAGCTTACATAAATAGTTCCGTCAGATGCTATCGCCGGAGTTGAGTTAAAGTCTTCTCCTGCTTCAAACACCCAGTTCATAGTATTTAAAGATGCATCTAAGGAGTAAAAACCTTTTCCTGCTTTGTTGTAACCACCAACATAAACTGTACCATCAGCTCCAAAAACAGGACAAGAGTAACGTATTCTAGCGTCTGTATTGTATTCTCCTTCTATTGTTCCTGTTGATGCGTTAACGCGCCATATTTTTCTACTGTAAAAACTGGCTGTATATACAGATCCATCAGCAGCAATTGAAGGGGAGGACCTTATTTGGTCTGACTTATTTGCCGAACCTTCAAAAAACACTTGATCCCAAACTTTTGCACCGTTTTTAATTGCAATAAAATCAGGGCCTTGGTTTTCTCTTACAGCTTGATTAAACCCAATAAACAATGTTCCATCATCTGATAAGGCAGGTGATGAATGGTTTAATTTACCTTCCAAGGTATAGTTCCAAAGTTCAGTTGGAGGTGTACTTGAAAGTGATTGTTCTAAAGTAATGGTTTTAGAGGCTATAACACTTGAACTCCCAGTATTGTCTAACACCGTTAATGTAATGGTGTATTCACCTCCTTCTGCATAAAAATGTTCTGGAGACTGTTTTTGTGAGTTTTCGCCGTCACCAAATTCCCAATTCCAAGATGTAATAAATCCATCTATATCTGAAGACTTGTCTGTAAAAACTATTTTTTCTTCCGCTCTAAATTTTCCTGCCGTAACTAAAAAATCTGCTACCGGCTTAACAGTTTCTGCTTTTCCTACAGCAGCTACATCATCACTCTCGCAAGATGTGAATGTATATATCACTATTGCACCAAAAATAAGCGCTAATCTTATTATTTTTTTCATGATTAATTTTATTTAATTAATATATTGTTTTACCAAAACTGGATAATCGGTTTGTATAATATTTCCTTTTAAATTGACAACTTTATTAATTTGATTATAGTTGTCGTCTTCTGGAGCAGTACTGGTATTTACGTAAGCATTTTTTAGAATATACCAGCCCTCTCCCTTAGCTTTATCAACCAGATTTTGATTAAAAGAAGCATCAGTATAATGCACTACTTTAACGCCCTTATCTGTATAGGTATTAAAATCTGACGCACTACTAATATTGGGCATCGCAAGCGCATTGGCATCCTTACTTATTATGCTGTTGATAACCGCAACATCTTTAGAATAAAACAACACTTGTTTTACCATGCCATATTGTTTTATATCAGCATAAACTTTTTCAAAAGGTGCTTTGTTATGGATATCTAAATCTATATAAAGCTGTCCTCTGGATATTGCCAAAACTTCTTTTAAAGTTGGAATTCTTTCGGTTGTTAAAACACCATTACCATCGTAAAGTTTGAAATCTTTTAATTCCTGAAGTGTGAAATCTGAAACATTACCAGAACCATTAGTTGTTCTATCTATGGTTTTATCATGCATTAATACTAGCTCACCATCCTTTGATGTTCTTACATCAATTTCAATCATACCAATAGAATTGGTAATGGCTGCATTGACTGACGCTATGGAATTTTCAGGATGTACATTATGGTTTCCTCTATGCGCACAAATGAGTATTTCATCATCACTCAATTTATCTATTAGGGCTTTTCTTCCACTAATATCGTAACTATAATAGACCTTAACATCTTGTGAAACTGCCGAAGTATTATTGCCGTTCTGTAACGTTAATGTTACCTCATAGGTCCCCCCCCCAATTTCAGTGTATACATGGGAAGGGGTTTTGGAGCTAGAAGTTTTTCCATCCCCAAAATCCCATTCATATACTGTATTTTCATCAATCCCAGTAGAGTTACTTGTAAAATTAACGGGGGTACCAATCTGCACTTCGGCTGGCTGAAACGAAAATGATGCCGTTAATTTTTGAGTATTTGGTTCATCAGTGCTACACGATGGTAATACCGTAAACAACATGAAATACCATACAAATATGCATACAAACTTTTTCATTTATACCATTCTAGTTTTGTTAGTATCCCGGATTTTGCGACATACTATCTGGATCCGAATCAATTTGTGCCTGGGGAATTGGAAGTAAAAGGTCTTCTTGATTTATAGTGATATTGGCTGTAGATGGCATACCATCAAAATGAGTATTCATGATGCTAATAGGATCTCCTAGCCTTTTAATATCTAACCAACGATGCGGTTCATGAAATAGCTCATGCCTTCTCTCTTCCAACAACGCTGTAATAAATTCTGTTTGATTTGTAACAGTAGTTGATGTTAAACTTGCCAAACCTGCTCTTGTTCTTATTTGGTTTAACAAGTTAAATGCTTCACCATCGGCTACATACCCTTGGGCATTCAAAGCCTCTGCCAACATCAACAATACATCGGCATACCTTAGTACTATAACATTGTTATCTCCATCATCCACTACGGGCTGATCATCATCAACATATTTAGTTGAAATAAAAACTGTTGGGGTACTGGCATCGGGAACTATTTCATCTCTTCTTAAGTCACCCGCTTCAAAAGAACTTGCTAAGTCCTCAGTAATAATATTGTTGCCACGAGAGCCTGGATTAGCTTGAGAAGAAAATCTTGTGGCGAATTTGCTACCTTCAGAGTTTCCGTTTACGTCAGACTTGAATTGAATCTCAAAAATAGATTCAGATCCATTTTCATTATTCACTCCAAAATTATCTGCGTAATTATTTAAAAGCGTATAACCGGTCACTGCTCTTAATGCTGTTTCTGCTGCTTGCGGATTACCATTGGTTAAATACACTTTACCCAGCAAAGCATTAGCAGCTCCTTTTGTTGCCCTACCAGTATCATTCAACTCGGGCAATTCATTTTGTGCTTCAGATAAATCTGTTATTATTTGAGTAAATACTTCGGCTTTAGATGTTCTTCCTTGTCCAAAAAAGTCAGTAGGATTTGTTGTTTCTTGGGTTACCAAAGGTACATCTCCATATAGATTTACAAGGTTATAATAAATCAGCGCACGTATAAACCTAGCTTCGCCTTTTCTTGTTGCTTTTGTTGCTTTGTCCATATCGGTTATATCGTCAATTCTATTTAGTACGATATTAGCTGTTTGAATGGCAATATAAGAATCACTCCATGTTGAAGTAATAACTGGATTTGTTGTAACCCTGTTAAACAAATCCATATCACCATAACCACCTGAATTTGAAGGCTCTTCCTCAAACGTATTGTCAGAACGTGTTTCTAATAAAATGTGATAATTATAACCATAAAGGCCATCCCGTTGTAACGCACCGTACATGGCGTTAACAGCGGCTTCTAAATCTGCTGCATTTCTATAAAACCCAGCTGAAGTGTTTTGATCCTCAGGTGCTATATTAAGGTCGTCTTCGCATGATGCATTCATGAGCATCATTGTAACACTAAAGAATATATATTTAAGTATTTTCATTGTCTTTTTTTTTAAAATGAAACATTTAATCCTAAAACAAACGATTTATTTTGTGGATAACTACCTTCTGTATCACTAGGGTCTAAGGGATTGGATCTAGATTGTTCTGGATTAAATCCTTTAAAATCTGTGAACATAAATGGATTCTTTGCTGTAGCATATAATCTCATTCTTTGCAATCCTATTTTTGAAGTAACAGACTCTGGTAAATTATATCCTAATGTTATGTTCCTTATTCTTAAAAAAGAGCCATCTTGCAAGAATGCCGATGAGACATTAGCTCTTCCACGTTCACTTGACTGCGTGTAATCAGGTCTTGCTAATGTTCCATTGGGATTATTTTGAGGGTGCCATCTATTTTCAAAATACCATTCTAATTGGTTTGAGAACCCTTGGCCATTGGTAGCATTTCGAACGGTACGCGATAACACCTTATTACCCTCTACACCATCAATAAATATATTTAGATCGAAGTTTTTGTAAGCAAAACGATTATTGAATCCATATGTAAAATCAGGTAAAGCAGACCCTATTACAGTTCTATCATTGTCATCTATAAAACCATTATTGTCGACATCTACAATTCGCCAATCTCCCACTTTTACTGTGGTACCACTTTGCGGAGAACCATCTATTTCTGATTGCGATTTATAAATACCATCAACCACAAAACCATAAAAATCACCTATAGGATGACCAACTCTTGTTATATTAGTTCCTCCTGCTATAATCTGATCTTGACCAGAAGCCAACGAAGTAACTTTATTTTCTACTTTAGAAAAGTTAAAACTTGAGTTCCATTTTACCTTTCCTAAATTGATATTTGATGTAGATAGTATCAATTCAAAACCTTTGTTTTCCATACTACCAATATTTTGTAATGAAGTACTAAAACCAGACTGCAGAGGTACTGGTACATTCAATAGCATGTCTTCGGTTTTTGCAATAAAATAATCTGCACTTAAATTAAGCTTATTGTCAAATAACCCAATATCTGCCCCAAAATTATTTGTTATTGACGTTTCCCAAGAAAGGTCTTCATTAGGTGCTGTACTAGGTCTTTGCCCACTTACAAAGCTATCATCTAAAATTCCGTTTAATTGTCTTAAAACAGCAATAGAACCGTAATTTCCTATTTGGTTATTTCCTGTTTTACCCCAACTGTATCTGAACTTTAAATTAGTTAGAAAGCTATCTTCAGGAAAAAAATCTTCTTTACTTACTACCCATCCACCTGAAAGTGAAGGAAAGACTCCAAATTTGGTATTAGCACCAAATCTAGAAGACCCATCTCTTCTAATAGATGCACTAAAAAGATATTTAGAATCATAATCATATTGTAATCGACCAAAGTAAGATATAAGAATCCATTCCGAGATATTTTTATCAGTCGTAGTTGTTGCCGTTCCAGCAATATTGGTAATTTCATTACTATCTAAAACAGGAGCATCTACCTCAGTCTCTTCAAATAACTCTTTTTGGTATGAATAACCTCCTAGTAAATTGAAATTATGATTGTCAAATACTTTAGTGTATGTTAATGTGTTTTCTGTAATCCAATTTTTTCTAACTCTTGTTCTCTCACCTGCAGATGGAACAGAAGCTACTACATCTCTTCTATATCTACCAATAGTCGAAGGTCTAAACTCTTCTCTAAATGAATAATCAAAATCTCCTCCTAATAGGGTTTTAAAAGTTAATCCTTCGATTATATCAACTTCTAAAAATGTGCTTCCAAAAAGTCTAAATTTATTTTTTTCATCTTTTCTTTGTAAAGCAATAGCAACTGGATTCTCTACAAGTGCTCCATCAGTACCACCATTATTATGCCATCTGATTTGCTGACTAATATTTAAGTTCCCTTCATCATTATAAGGCGTAAAGAACGGTTCCATTAATATAGCCTGTTGCATTGGGCTATCCGTCCAACCTTCTACTACCGAATTCTGATTTGAAACACTTGGAGTAAGGTTTATTCCAAATCTTACTTTATCACTAAACTCTGTTTCTAAATTAATTTTGGCGGTAAAACGCTCAAAGTCTGAACCAATTATTAAACCTTCTTGACTAAAGTACCCACCAGAGGCGAACCATTTAGTTTTCCCACTCCTACCAGAAGCTGATAAATTATAACTCTGAATCTTTCCATCCTGAAAAACATCATCTAACCAATTGTTATCAGTCAAACCTGGCGTGCCAGATAAATATTTTTCTATATTGTTGGGAATTAAATTTCTTGGTCTAGCACCGTTTGCCAATCTTGTTGCTGTATCATCATTTTCACTCCTATTAACAGGATCATCAGATACATAGCCCCAGTCTCTTGCTTCTTTTACCATTTGTGCATACTGATAGGCATTTAAGAATTTCATAGGGTTTAGCACAGATTGAAACCCCGTATAAGTTTCAAAACTAAAAGAAGTTTTTTCTGTTTTGGCACTTTTGGTAGTTACAAAAATAACCCCATTAGCACCTCTAGAACCATAAATTGCTGTAGAGGCTGCATCTTTTAATACTTCAATTGATTCAATATCAAGTGGGTTTATTGCATTCAAATCACTACCTTCAGTTAGCGGGTAGCCATCTACAACAATAAGAGGTGATCTACCAGCCGTGATAGTACCAACACCTCTAATCTTTATTTGAGAACCTGTTCCAGGTGCTCCAGGTGTTACCACCTGCACCCCAGCTACTCTTCCTGCCAATGATTCATCTACGCCTCCAACAGGTAATTGGCTTATATCCTCTGATTTTACTGAAGCCACAGCTCCAAGTACTTTAGCCCTTGACAACGTACCGTAACCAACCACAACAACCTCATCCAAAGCAGCAGTATCTTCAACTAGCACAATTGATAAGTTGGTTTTATTATTAAGAAGTACTTCTTGGGATTTGAAACCTAAATACGATACTACTAAAATAGTATTCGTGTTTGCCACTTCTAAAGTAAATTTACCATCAAAATCCGTTTGTGTTCCATTGGTAGTAGCTTTTTCAATAATATTAGCTCCTGGAAGGGGTTGACCATTTTGGTCTACAACTGTTCCCGATACTTTTGTTTGTTGCGGCTTAGTACTATTTTGCACTTCATCTTTACTTTCCTCAATTACAATAGTATTGTTTTTAGAAAGTTTAAAATTGACATTACTACTTGAAAGTGTATGATTAAGTAGTTTGGATAATTCTATAGTCCCTTTTTTTAATTGCACTTTTGGTGCATCATCAAACAAACTTTCCGGGTATAAAAACCTGTACTTTGTTTGTTTTTTAATAATTCTAAAGACTTGATGAACAGATACCTCCTTATCCTGATCAATAATTACTTTTTCTTGAGAAAATCCATCAATTGAATTGAACCCAAAAACAGCAGTGCATAGTAAAAAGATAAATGTTCTCATAATAAGCATTAGTAACCGTTTTCGAATGAGTGAACGGACATCAATAAATTTAATTTCCATAAATTTGCATAGTGTTAGTTAGTTATACATTAATTAATACATTATCAAAAGGTCGAAGTTTGTGACACCGCCAAATGTTCAACTTCGATCTCTTTTTATTTTAAGATTATAGTTTTTCCTTTTATTTCATAGGCTTCAATTATTTTAAAATTCTTAATAGTCTCCAATATTTCTTCTATTTTTTGGTCTTTCCCTAAAACGCCAAAAAACTTAACTTCCTCTAATGATTTGTTGTCAAAGATTATATCAACATCATACCATCTGGACAAAACCTTCATAATTTCCTTGAGTGGTTTTCTTTCAAAACTAAAAACCCCTTCTTTCCATGAAATTTCATTATATACATCTACTTCCCTTACTAAGAAATTTTTAGTATTAATATCAAGGCTTGACTGTTGATTAGGCATTAAATTTTGTTTTCTGTTTTCATAATTAACTGAAACTCTACCCTCAACTAATGTTGTATAGATACTAGTTTCATCTCTGTAAGCCTTAATATTAAACTCTGTACCTAAAACTTCGATTTCTTGAGATTGATTTAACACTTTAAACTTAGCGCCCTTGTGTTCTGTACTAGGTGATACCTCAAAATATGCCTCACCATATACTAGTTCAACTTGGCGAGCTTTACCATCAATAAAACTTACAGGGTATTTTAGTTGTGTTTCCGAATTAAGCCAAACCCTAGTACCATCTGACAGTACTATATAGAATTGCCCGCCTCTTGGAATAGTTAAATGATTATAAGCTAACTCCTTAGCATTACCTTGGTTAGCTTTATAAATAATCTCTTCACCATTACTGCTAGCGTTTTGAGTCTTAAGAGATTCTCCTTTTTCTAATGCAATTTGAGAACCATCGCCTAAAGTTAGTTTTGCTTTATCTGTTCCTGGTTCAATAACATTAGTGTCCACTATTATTGGAGTAGTTTCAACTGACTTGGTGAATATGTTATCTTTAAAAAAATATGTTGTAGCAATTATACCAACAAAGATTGCGGCATATTTCATTACCCTGATATACTTACGAAATCTATATTGCTTTTTCTCCTTATCAATTAATTCAAGCAATTCTTTTTTTGAGTCATCGGAATCAAACATTTCCATATTTAAATCAATTAGGTAGTTAATCTTAACGAATTCCTTAAACATCTTATAATTATCAAGGTCTTCCAGCCATAATTCTAGCTTATTCCGTTCTAAAAGAGTAGCTTGCCTAGTAAGATATTTTATTATTAGTCTATGTATATCTTGAGAAATCATTTTAACGCATATACTACTATAACACATCATTTTTACACAACCCTAACTTTTTAGCAACATTTTTTATTATTTTTGCATTAATCCACTCCTGTTTTTATCTAATTCTTAATTTATATTATTGCTAAATGAACTACATAAGTCTTATAAATGGTCTTAAAAAAGGAGATTCCAAAGCCTATTCATTGTTAGTTGATACTTATCATAATAAATTATGTGTTTATGCTTATCAGCTTACAAATGACCGTGATTATGCCAAAGATATTGTTCAAAACGTGTTTATTAATATTTGGAGAATACGCTTAAAACTTAAAGATGACTTCGCGGTTAAAAGTTATTTATATAGATCTGTGTATAATGAATTTCTAAACCAGGAAAGAAATAGGGTACATGCTATTCCTTTAGATAAAAAAAACATTGATGCATTAAGTTCTATTTTGGAAGAAGAAGATGAAAAATCGTTAGACAGACTAATGAATTTGGTGAAACGAGAAATTGAAAACCTACCCCCTAAATGCAAACAAACATTTTTATTAAGTAAGCAAGAAGGCCTCACTAATATTGAAATTTCTGAATATCTAAATGTTTCTATAAAATCTGTTGAAGCTCATATGACTAAAGCTTTTTCCATATTAAGAAAAACCGTAGGCGAAAAAATGCAAGGGATTCTATTTTTGTTGTTTGGATTTCCTAGAGAAACACAGTTTAATTAAACCTCTTGGAATTCAATTTTAAATTCTTTCTTAAACTCAAATACTACTAAATAGTATCAATTAATTCGGTTTCTTATTCGGTTACCTAATACTACAAAGGTTGTTTAATTACTTTAATATAAAGGGATAAAGAGGAACTGGATAGTTCCTCTTTATCCGCAAAAGAAACCCGAAACTTTCGTTTCGGGTTTTGTATTTTTTAAAAGTACTAAGAACTAGTTGATATATAGAGTGCAAATTCGTAAATCTGACAAACAACGTTTGTTTTAGATTAATTATTTGTTTGAGGTTCTTTTTGGGCTCTACTGTTAAGTTAAATACTTCCCATCTCAAAAACCAATTCCCCGCCTTTAAGAATTTCGTCATGGGTAATATACTTTCTATCTAATACGGTTCCATTTAAATTTACAGATTTAACAATGTAATTATCATCACTTAAGTTTTCTGCTTTTACTTTAAAGGCTTTTCCGTTAGGTAAGTTTATGGTTGCTTCTTCTACTTGTGGTGCTCCTAAAATATACTCGCCTCCTGTAGGGTTTACTGGGTAAAACCCGAGTACTCCAAACATATACCATGCAGACATTTGTCCGCAATCGTCATTTCCCATTAAACCATCTGGTTTGCTATAATAGTATTCATCAATTAATGTCTTTATTATTTTATCAGCTTTATGGGGTCTGTCACTATACTTGTAAAGATAGGGTACATGATGGCAAGGTTCGTTACCATGCCAATACTGCCCGTAAGTGCCACGAAGTTCCCAAACCAAAGTACGTACCTCTGGGATTTCTTTTGAATAGAACATGGCATCTAGCTTATTACCAAATTCGGTTTTACCTCCCATAATATCTACCAAACCAGGAACATCATGTAACACATGAAACTGATAATGATAAGCATTACCTTCAGTAAAATCTGAGCCTTTTAACCATTCGCCAACAACCTCAGTTGCATCTACATCTTTTTTAAATTCGCCTTTTGCATTTTTTCCTCGCATAAAACCACTTTCCGTATCATACACATTTTTGTAAAATGATGCTCTGTTTCTTAAAAATTTGGCTTCTTTGGTTTTGCCTAACCTTTCAGCTAGTAAAGCACCAGCATAATCATCATAGGTGTTTTCTAACAAACGGGATACGGTTTCCCTGCCATCGTCTATTTTTGATAATTTTACATCATAGGGAATATAACCAAAGGAATCTATGAGCTTTACATGGTTTCTATAGTGTTCTTTTGTTAAGGAATTCCATACGGCATCGAAAACTTTGTCATCCGAATATCCTTTTGGTTTTATGCCTTTTAAATAGGCGTCTACAATAACGGGTACGGCATGATTACCTATCATGGTATGGGTTTCTTGCCCCCATAATTGCCATCGTGGTAGGTATCTATTAGCTTCTTTTGGATTTAAAGTATCCACCTTCATATACGTATAACTATCCATCATGGAGGTATTGATATCACTTACCAATTCTGGACTTAAAATGGTATACATGGGTTTGGCCGCACGATAAGTATCCCACAAAGAGAGGGTTGAATAATATTTACCACTGGTAGCTTTTTGAACTCCAGAACCTGAACTTCTAAATTTTCCATCTACATCTGCAATATTATTGGGCTGAATGTATAAATGATACAAACTGGTATAAAATGCTATCTTTTTATCGGCCTCGCCTTCTAAAGTAATTTTACTAAAAATGTCGTTCCACTTTTTATTTGTGCTGGTTCTCACTGCATCAAAACTGTTCCACGAAGGAATTTGTGCTTCCAGATTCTTTTTAGCTTCTTCTACTCCAACGGTTGATACGCCAATTTTTACTTCAAGTACAGCGCTATCTCCCATATCAAAATCCAAAATATATCTTGGCGCCTTTTCTTGTTTATTATCGGGTGGTAACAGTTCGTTTTTATTGGTAATCTTGTTACTAAACTTTATAACATAATATAAATCCCGTTTCGCCCATTGACGTGCTTTTCTATAACCAATTAAGGTATAATCGTCTTCAAACTGCTGATGCGCGTCTAAAACATTACCTGGTATATCCTTTACATTCCAAGTTACACCATATTGTAAATCTATAAGTAGTTTAGCATCTTTAGCAGTGTTGTAGGTATATCTGTGGTATGCCACATGCTCGGAAGCTGTAAGTTCTACTTGTACCTTAAAATCGTCTAAATACACCTTGTAATACCCTGGTGTGGCTTCTTCACTTTCTTTTTTATATGTGGATTTATAATTGAATCGTGAATTACTGTTAATGGTATCTGTATTTAAGGGTTGTAACAAAATATCGGACAATGACGGACACCCTACTCCATTTAAATGTGTTTGCGTAAAACCAATAAGCCAAGGGTCGTTATACTGATATCCTGCTATATGGTCCGCTTCATAGCCTTTGTAGTAGGTATCATAAGACTCCGGACTTGGTTGTACCATTCCCAAAGGTGTTGTTGCTCCCGGAAATGTATGTCCATCATTTTGCGTACCTACAAATGGATTTACATACGCTGTATAATCTTCTACGGTCTCTTGGTTACCACATGAAAACATAAAGACAAAAAATAGTAGTACCATATTCTTTGTTACTGTGTTGAGCCATCCTTTTTTATTCATTTTTTTCTGATTTAGCTGAAGGAACTATCAATCTACCCTATCGCTGTTAGTATTACGAAGCATCTCATAATTTTTCAAGATACTTTAGTAGGTAAAACTATAGCATACATTTCTGCTTATAGTGGATAGATTCGTTTTAAACATGGACATATTATGCATAGTTGATTATGGTTGAAAAATTACCTTAATCTTTTCCCCATTGGGTATTAGGCTCAGGTCCCATTTTAAATTCCAAAGTACTTCCACTCATAATATCATCGTGATGAATCCATGACTTTTTATAAGGCTTTCCGTTAAGAGTTGCCGATTGGATATACACATTGTCTTTTGAGTTATTATGGGCTATTACCGTAAATTGTTTTCCATTATCTAAATTTAAACGGACTTTATTAAACATAGGACTACCAATTTGGTATGTAGGATTACCGGGGCAAGTGGGATAAAAGCCCATGCTCCCAAAAATATACCATGACGACATTTGCCCACAATCTTCGTTACCGGGCAATCCTCCTGGACCTGAAGAAAAATTCTCATTGAGTAAGGTTCTAATCAATTTTTGGGTTTTCCAAGGTGCTCCTATGTAATTGTACAGGTATGGGGAGTGCATGGAGTACTCATCGCCTACATAATAAAAATTGTTGCTAAAAAAGTGGTCTAGGTATGCCTCAAGCGCATCATCCCCTCCCATAAAATCTGCGAGTCCTTTAACATCGTGTGGCGCAAATAGGGTAATATTTCTAAAGTAATTTTCTCTATCCATATCTGAGCCATAAGCCCATCCGCTAATAGATGGGTCTGTAGGACTTCGCCAACTACCATCGGCATTTCGTCTCCTAACCAATTTTGTTTCTGGGTCTAAAAAGTTTTTGTAATACAATGAGCGAGCCATAAACTCATTATAGATAGCCTCTTTACCCATAGCCTTAGCCATTTGTGCAATGCAATAATCATCATAAGCAAATTCCAGGGTTCTAATAGCAGATTCTCCATATACATCAGTTGGTACATAACCCAACTTTTGGTATTCCGTAATACCCACACGTGCCACATAATGCCCTGTACCGGGTGTAGTTGCATTTTTCATCATAGCTTCAAAAGCCTTTTCTTCATCATAATCTCGCAGACCTTTTATGTAAGCATCAGCAATTACTGCATCGGCATGTGTACCGTGCATGATATTTGAGTATCCCGGACACGGCCATTTAGGCATCCATCCCCCTTCATCATAGGCATTCAACAAAGCTGTAATCATGGTTGAAACCCGCTCTGGCTCTAGCAGAATAAGCAGTGGGTGTTCTGAGCGAAATGTATCCCACAGCGAAAAATCGGTATACATCACTCCCGGCATTACCTTGCCATTAAAAGCACTGTAATGGTAACCGTCTTCGGTCATATCTCTTGGTAACAGTAAACTACGCTGTAGTGCCGTATAGAATATCTTCTTTTGGTCTTCGGGGACTTCAATATGAATTTTATTCAATAGTTGATGCCATGATGATTTTGTTTCTTGTACTGTTTTTTCAAAATCCCAATGGTTTATCTCATTGTCTAAATTTTTTCTTGCTTGTTGCAAACTAATAAAAGAAGTCCCTATTTTAACCTGAACTTTTTCATCTTGATGGGTTTTAAACGACACATGAACAGCAGAAGACTCCGCACCATTTAGAGCTATTTCCCTTTTTTTATCCATTGTATATGCTCTGGGTTGCGCACACCCAAGTTTTAAGGTTGCGCCCCCAGTGTTTTCATAATACTCAAGTTTAATTGTGTAGGCTTCATTTGTGTTTAGTGCTATACTGTAGGTATCTGTGGTTGCGCCTCTATTGTGCCAAGAGTCAATCACAAGTTTATTATTTAGGTACAAACGCACACCATCATCACTGGTTAGGTAAAAGGTATGCATTCCAGAAGTTTTTGGTACAAGTGTAGCGGTATATCGTATGGAAAATTTATCCGGGTTTACCGCTTTTGCTGGTTGGCCACTCCAGTTAAAATCAATCGTCCTATCTGTTCGCTTTAGCACAGGCTTGCCAGTTAAATCCATGGTATTGAAAAACTCGCCTTTAAAACCATCTGGGAACAGTTGCATAGTGCTACTCATATTTGGTTTTGGCACTATAGCAAAATCATCAAAAGGTTTACTAAACTTAGCCACAAAATAGCATGCAAATTCTCGCCCTACATACCCCCTATTGCCTGCTCTTCCTGTATCATCGGTATATCCTTCTATCTCATTTTTCTCAGTATTTACATGAAAATACCCGTTTGCTAAAGGGTTATCCATAACGATATGTGATGCTTCCGATTTTGGAAAAGTAAACTGCAAAAACTTAGCTTTAGATACTGCGGTAAGTTCTGCTTTAACAGCATAATCATCTAACGTTACCGAATAATAATGTGGCTTGGCAACTTCAGAATTATGATTAAAACTTGAGGCTCGTTCCTCTGGATTAACCTTTAAATCTCCCACCATAGGCATGATGGTTAACGGACCATATTCAGACATAGATGCACCATTGGGATAGTGCGTACTGCGAAAGCCTTGTATCGTTTTATCTTCCCACCAATACGGTATATCTTTTTTTGCTGTTTGTGGAGTAATCTGGGTCATAGCAAAAGGCGCTCCAACACCGGGGTAGACATGTCCTTGAGGTAATTCGGCCTGACTTAATGTAGATGTACCAGACCAAGGTTTTGTGCCTATTCTTGTATCTACATCATCTAAATTGGTTGTACTATGGTTTTTTGGAGCTTCTTTCTCTTTTAAATTACAGCTTAATACGCTTATAACTGCTAAAAGAACGATAGCCTTACTTCCTTTTTTTAATCTAAATATCATAATAAGTACATTAACGATTGATAAAAAAATTCTTGAAATGAATCATCTCCTAAGCTAAGATACAGGTATATTATACCATTGCATTTTAATTTCAAAGTGACAAAACTGAAGTTTATATTTAGATTTCCACTTTCATGAGAACAATAGTTACTCAAAAAATATCGATACATAGTAACGAGACATTCTTTTGGTTAAATTTATAATTCCGTTTTTTTCTAAAATCAAGTATTTCGACAAACAACACCTCCCAAAAGATAAAGAACCTTACTGAAAGGCTTAACATTAAAAAAATGAAATATTCCCCTTTGTTTTACAATAAATATCAGCCTTTTACCTTTTAATAATATCAATTTATTTTGATATATTTGAACCAACTAAACCGATTTAGTTAATCCAAAGATAATTCACAATTATGAAACTAAAAGTCCTTATTACCATTTTATGTGTGTGTGTATTTTCAGTTTTTCAGCCTACGGCTTATGCTTTTAAAAACAAAACCGAAATAAAGACTTCCCCTTCTTTTCACGGTGGTTCTACTAGCGTTAGTCATATTCAAGAACTAAACACCAATTACCGTTTATACAACATTTGTAAAAATGATATTGAAGGTTATAGTAAAATGCTTTCAGGTTCAGAATTTTTCCTATACCCATCACTTCGGGAAGATATGAATATTTCTATGATTGCAAGAGCTACAACTGGCAAAATGGGCTTTGAGTTTTTAACCGGTAAAGTTCCAGAAAACTATCAAAAAGATATCGTCAACTTCTTTTTCTTAAGCGATATTGATTTTAATTTAAGGGAATCGTTTGACGTTTTTGTTAATGACCAACATCTTTTAACCTTTAATTCCAATAAAGACGGCTCGTTATCGGTAACCGAAAATCCAGGCAATGGTAATGCTGAATATATTTTGATAAGACGGGATGCAAATGGCGATGGTATTGGAGCTTTTAGATTGTCGGTGCCTACCTCAAAAATTAAGAAAGGAGAAAGTGCCAAAATAAAAGTGATAGGTCGCAAAAAAAATTCCAATTGTTGGTTTATGATTTTTAAGGGTACGGACGTGGTTGAGCGCATCAATAAATCAGTTACAGAAGAAATGGCATTCAGTATCAAACAGAAAGATAATGTGCTTTATGTAGATGCACCTGCCCATTTTGCGGGCAAATCCATTCAATTAATTTCCGACGGAAAAAAGAGTAAACTAAAAACGTTTAAAGGTCAAGGCGAACTGGCAAAAGCGTCTTTCGAAATTAACGCCCCTAAACATAGTTTTGAGCTTATTTACAACAATGAAACCATAGCTGTAACTTTTGAAAAAGGCGACGGCTCTGGTATGAAAACCGACATTGTTGGTTCATTTTTATACCATCATATGACCAACTACAATCCCTATTGGACCGCCTCTTTAGCCAAACTTTACAAACCTGAATTCTTTGATGCCTACGATAATTTCTTCGATAAAAAATACGAAAAAGGTTTAGTTTCTATTATGAATTCCAGCCACCAAGATATTGCTTGGGTAGATAGACCTTCGGTTTGTATTATTTTAAGAGATACGTTGCTATTAGCACCCGTTTTAAAGGATGCTTTTATACGCGACGATTATGGTTTTGATATTGAAGATGGTTTAATGTTGCGTGAATACATAGACCGCCACCCAGGGTCTGAGGCACAAATTACAGAATTGCTCAATAGAAAATTAGTATCCGTTGGCGCCACCTACAACTGCCCTTACGAAGATATGTACGATGCCGAAGACCAGGTAAGGCAATTGTATTTAGGTAAAAAATGGGTAAAAAAGACCTTTGGTGGATACGACTCTAAAGTATACTGGAATGTGGATGTACCCGGTAAAACCATGCAGTTGCCACAAATACTTAAAAAGGCAGGTGTAGATTATATGGTAATTAGCAGACACGCCAAAGGCATGTTCCATTGGGCGAGCCCAGATGGCAGTTCTGTGTTTACCTACTCCCCTGGCCACTACGGAAACGATTTATTGTATCTCACAAGAGATATGAACAGCAAAATGAAATATGGCGCGGAGCAAGTATTGTGGTGGGAAAACAGTTTTGAAGATGGCAAAATACACACTCCGCTTTTGTCGAGCCAAGACATGTTACCAGCCATTGATTATTCAGATTATATTGATACTTGGAATTCCTTTGAAAAAGTAAAGGATATCGACAGAAAAGAGATTGAAGTGAATTTACCAAAAATGGAACTCATGACAGTTGATGAATATTTACCACTTGCCGAAAAACATGCCACCAAAGTAGATACTATTATGGGAGAGCGCCCCAATGTATGGGTGTATATTCACGGGCCTGGGCATCATGATGCGTTAACTGCTAGCAGGGAAGCCTCTAAACTATTGCCATCTGCAGAAAAGTTTTTATCTATTGCCAATAAACTCGACCCTGTTAAAGCACCTTATCCGTTTGAGGCTTTTGATGAAGCGTGGCAAGCCAAGATTTATCCAGACCACGGCTGGGGCGGACATGATGGCGATGTTACCGATAATTTGTTTAAAGAAAATCTGGTAAAATCGAGAACCATGGGGCAAAATCTTTTAAATGAAGGTTTAGATATCATTGCATCCAAAATCAAGAAAAATAAAAAATTAGGAATGCCTATCGTCCTTTTTAACAGTTTATCTTGGGAAAGAACAGACCCAGTAACCACTACCTTACAGTTCCCTAAAGGCTATAAAAATGGTATTACAATAGTTAATAAAGACAAAAAAATAATCCCATCACAAATTATAAATGCCAAATATCATGATGATGGAAGTCTAAAAAGTGCTGATGTTACTTTTATTGCAGAAAATATTCCATCGATAGGGTACGCCACGTATTATGTTCAAAATAAAAAAACAACCTTTGCCAACAATACCAATGCTTCAAAAAGTAATTACGAAAACCCATATTACCGCATTAATTTTGAAAAGGGTGGGATGACTTCGGTTTTTGATAAGGAATTAAATAAAGACCTTTTTGATAATAGCGTATTTAAAACTGGAGATGTATTTACCATGCAGTCTGTTGGTAATGGCGCTGGAGAGTTTGGAGATGTACAACAACCCACCATGGTAAACTATGACCAAGTGAGCACGCATAACCCTGAATGGGAAATTATTGAAAATGGCCCTATTTACACTAAATATAGGTTAGAACAGCCAATTAAGCATGCTATTGTAAGACAAGATGTAACGCTTTACCATAACCTAAAACGTATTTATTTTGATACAACTTTACGTAATTGGTCAGGAGAACTTTACAGAGAATTTAGAACAGCATTCCCAGTAAACATGGAAAACCCTGAAATAGCCCATGAAGTGCCTTTTGGTACTGTAAGAGTTGGTAAAGATGAAATTGAAACCGCTGGCGAACGCTATACACCACTTTGTAAAGACGTACACCCAAGAGCTATTATCGATTGGATTTCTGCAACAGATGAAGATGTGGCTATAACACTAAGTTCTTCTGTGGCCGCCGCAGACTGGATAGACCCAACCGGTAAAACCAACAGCAATATTTTACAACACGCATTATTAGCAAGTAGAACATCGTGCCATTGGGAAGGGAATGAATATTCTCAGGGTGGAAACCACGATTTTCATAATGTACTAACCTCAACTAAAGCAGGTAGTGTATTAGGGCAAAAAATAGCAAAACAAAAAAATGAGCCTATTCAAGTTGTTGTGAACCCCATCACTACGTCAAAACCTTATTTATCGGAAAACTTGAGTTTCTTTTCTATTAATGCCGAAAATATTATTATTACTACCATTAAAAAAGCAGAGGATTCCGAAGATTTAATAGCAAGAATGTATAATGTAGAAGGTGGTACGGAAACCGTAAATGTGTCTTCGTATTTTGATATTAAATCCTATTATCATACAAACATTATCGAAGAAAATCCTGTGCCAGTTGCACCTCAATTGAAAATTGGCAAGTATGCGATAGAAACCTATGGTTTAAAAGTTGATTAATAGTACAGTTGTTTTCCAAGAACAAAGCCGATTATCTATAGTTTTAAGATAGTCGGCTTTGTATTTTAATACTTTTTTAAAATATGAGCTCGATGAATTATACACTTATAATCAATTATTTACGTGCATCAAACATTGTAACCATGTCATTCCGAGCGAGGAACGAGGAGGAATCTCATCATAATGAGATATCTCGTCGCTCATGCTTCGCTCTGTCGATATGACAAAGTGCTATTTTTTTCATTATTCAAGTATAATATATGTATTGATATCTTAATCGAACTCACGTTAATATATTAATCACTACTTGAAAATTTTTGCCAATTAAGTTTTATAGAATGTGAATGAATTAACAAAACTTACCTAATGCTTATACTTGTAATAGAATGATAATTTTTAACTTTAGCTGAATTTAAAATTAAATGAAAGCATCGTTTTATAAAATCCTTTTCGATGAGGAAACCCCTTTTCGATGTACATATTTAGACAAACCTAGTTTTGATATGCCTTGGCATTTCCACCCTGAACTAGAATTAACATTAATACTAGAAAGTGAGGGTGTAAGGTACATAGGAGACCATACATCTAGATACAAAGCTGGAGATTTAGTTTTGGTAGGCTCTAATTTACCGCATATGTGGGTAAATAACAGTACGGAAACTTCTAGTGACAACAAAGCTTTAGATAGAAGCATACGAATTACACTTCAGTTCCCGCCAGATATGATAGATAACATGTTTAAAAAAGCGCAAGAATTACAACCCCTAATTCAGCTTTTTACACTAGCACAAAGAGGCATATCATT
Organism: Hyunsoonleella ulvae; assembly: GCF_016827605.1. Taxonomy (GTDB): domain Bacteria; phylum Bacteroidota; class Bacteroidia; order Flavobacteriales; family Flavobacteriaceae; genus Jejuia; species Jejuia ulvae. The sequence goes on from NZ_JAEPJQ010000002.1 coordinate 171,677, forward strand.
TTCCCAAACAACAAGTGAAGAAATTAAACCTCTGTTTCTGGAAATTAACGATAGAACAGGACTTAGAAAATGGATATCGGTATTTGACTTATTATTTAAATTAACAGAAGCAGAAGGTTATAAATTATTAGCAAGCCCTGGGTATTTACCACAATTAACAAGAAAAGATCACGGATTGGTAAACAAAGTGTTCAATCACATTGAAACTCATTTTAAAGATAAAATCACACTACAGGAAATGGCAGATATGGCGTGTTTAACTAAACCTTCGTTCTGCCGTTTATTCAAACAAAAGACAGGAAAAACATTTTTTGATTTCTTAAATGAGTATCGCATAAATCATGCTAAACGTTTACTTTTAGATAATACAAATGAGTCAATAAACACAATTGCCATCCATTCGGGATTTCCAACAATTCAACATTTCAATAAAAAATTCAAGGAATTAAACAGAGGGCTTACCCCTTCTCAATTTTTAAAAGCCAACGCTAGGTAAACCACCATAGTTTCTTACATAATAAAAAATGTATTGAAATAAATCTATCCCTAATAATCAGTGTTCCAAATTTCTTTTCTATCTAATAAGACAACATTAACATAGAGTTTCTTCTTAATGTTAATATTGACTCAAATCTAGCAAGTATCATATCATAATCCTAATGCCATAATAGCTAAATTTGTACTTACCAACACTTAATTTTACCAACAAACAAAGCTAAACTAAAGTCTTACCTAAAATTTCATCAAAATTCTTTAAGAATTTTATATTGTACTTTACTTAGCCTGTGCCCGTAGATTTCGCACATATTAACATGTACGAATGCATTGTAAATTGATAAAACAAGTGTTTAACAAATGTAATTAATAGCAATACACCCAGTTTAAAAACTATGAAAAATTTTTTAGTACTCTCATTTCTATGTTGTTTTATTTCAATAAGCGCACAAAATTCAAAAATTGAAATTACCGATATAACGCCTACACCGTTTTTCCCGAAGGCAAAAAACGGAGAGGCATTAAAACAATTAGTAAAACTATCAATAAACAACACAGCAACTAAAGCATCTGTTGAAGCAAGAATTAAAGTTGAAGGGTTTAATGAATACTACCAAAATTTGGGTGCTTTAGCCAAAGACAAAGGAGTTTACGACCTTATGTTAATGGATGTAAACAAACCTTCTAAAGTATTAATAGAACTAATCAACAATAAAAAAAGAGTAGTAGCGCAGAAAACTGTTGTTTGGCAACCTCAAAAAAAATGGAAGGTTTATTATGCGGCCGTTTCGCACCAAGACCTTGGGTTTATAAGCTATTACCAAAATATCAGAAAAGCGGTACGAGAAGCCGGTATTGATACAGCACTAGACTTTTGTAAGGAGACCGACTCTTGGGACGAAAACGACCAATTTAGATGGAATATTGAAACCAGTGAACCTATAATTCGTTGGATATCAAAACAAACCCCTGAGAGAATCAAAGAATTTGAACAACGCGTTAATGAGGGCAGAATAGGCTTTTCTGCCAACCACAACACCATTTCCTCCCAAATACCAGGATATGAGGTTTTAGCCCGTAGCTTTTACACACCTAACCGCTACATTGTTGACATGTTAGATGTTGCGCCTTCTAAACTTGCTTTAAATAATGATGTTACAGGTATTACCCGTTCTTGGCCTTTGTATCTTAAAGAAGCTGATATTCCTTATTTTATGCATGGAAGCAACAATCCTAACAACTTGAATGATATGTTTGACCAACCTGTTTTTAAATGGTTGAGCACAGACGGCGACACAAAAAACACGCCTTTATGTAAAACAGATTCGTATTACTCTCCAAATAAAATAGCAACTTGGGACCTTGATGGCGTATCCTATCTCATTAACCGCCACGTAGATTTAGATTGGCAGTTCGATTGTATTTTGGCTTATGATAGTCACGATTTTTCTGTCCCAACCATGGAAAATGCCGAAAAAATCAAAGAGTGGAATGCCATATACGAGTATCCAAAATTTAGATGCTCTTTAGTTAGTTCATATTTTGAAGACGTAGAATCGCAATTAAAAAATGGCATCACAATAGAAGAAACTGCTAAAGATGCACCAGATAGCTGGAACGACCAGGAAATAATAGACGCCGACCTTATGGCTAAGGCAAGACGTGCAAATTACGCCATTCCTACTACCGAAAAATTAGCAACTTTTGCTATGAATACAAAAGGTGGTTATCCAGAAAAAGATATATTCCAAGCCTATAACCGTATTGTCATGTATCACGAGCATACTAACGGTACTTTTGATGGAGGTAATCCTAAATACTACGAAACCGAAAATGTTATGCATGAAACTTTGGTAGATGAAGCCATTGCGTATAACGAAAATGCATTACAAGCATCATTAGAAAAGTTGGGCTCTGAAGTACAATCAAAATCTAACGCAATAGTAGTATACAACAGCTTAAACTGGGAACGAAACGATGTGGTTTATATCAATAAAGACCAAATACCTTTCAATAGTTTTAAAATAATTGACCCCAATACCAAAAAGCCTGTTAAAGTACAAGAGCTAACCAATGGAAAATTGGTGTTTTATGCTAAAAACATTCCTGCCATGGGGTATAAAACCTTTAACATTAAAGAAGTAAAGAAACCAACTCTCTCCAAATCTTTATTAAGCAATGAAACATCTGTAGAAAATAATTTTTACCAAATAACCTTAAATAAAGAAGAGAATATTATATCGGATGTTGTGGACAAACAACTCAATAAAAGCATCATAGATAAAAGCTCGCCTTACGCCTTGGGAGAGTACATTCACTATGACCATTTTAGCAAAGAGTGGAAGAAAACAAAGTTTACCGATATTAAGCTATACAAAGGTGCTGTAATGGACGAACTGCACCTAAACCAAAAGGCTTACCTAACAGACAGAACAACTTTAGTAGTATATATACATCACAATACTAAAAGGCTAGATTTTGCTTTAGAAGTAGACAAACTTTCTAACGGAGAAGCACTTATTTCTGGCTGGAACCGTTATATTAAAGAAGCCTCTTTTTGTGCCGTACCCATAAACGTACCCAATCATCAGCACCACCATGAATTAGCAGGCACTGTAACCCAACCAGGAAATAAAGATTTACAATTTGAAGCAGCTGAATCTGCTTTTTATGCGATTCAACATTTTGCAGATGCATCTAATGAAGACTTTGGAGTAACTTTATCTACAATTGAAGGCAACTTGATTAATTACAAGCACCCAAGACCCGTATTTTGGAATAATGATGGTCGCAGAGCTAAAGAGGACATCGTAAAACCAGAGAACAGCAATATGTTTCTCTATTTAATGAACAATTTCTTCCAAACCAATGTACAAGTAGACCAACCAGGCTTAAAGAAATATACGTTTTCTATAAACAGTCATAAAGGCAACTGGCAACAAGGAAAAGCACCAACTTTTGGTTGGGAGAGTTCCCACCCACTCTTAGCGCAATACATTCAAAAAAACAAAAAAGGACAATTACCAAATAGTCGTTCATTTTTAAGCACAGATAAAGACAATGTTATATGTACCACATTTAAAAAAGCCGAAGCCAACGGTAATGGGTTTATTATGCGTTTTTTCGAATTAGAAGGTAAAACCACAAACGTAAAAGTAAAGCTCAATTTAAATCAAGATATTACAAAAGCCTTTGCCCTAAACCTTATTGAAGATGATAAAGAAGCCATTAAAGTTACCAACAACGAAATAGAATTTCAAATTAATGGTCATGGTATTAAAACAATACGAGTACTAGGTAAAGCGAATTTCTCTACTTCAGATTTAGAAGTAAATGCCCAAGCCATATCTAATGAAAAAGTACAAATCTCTTGGCAACAAATAGAAAACCCTGAGAATTTAAGCCATTATAACGTTTATAGAAGTTTAGATAATTCCTGTGAACCTAACGCCTTAAATTTTATTGGCACCGCAGAAACAAATTCATATACAGACCAAACACAACTTAACTTTGGAGGTTGGGCACACAATCGTGTGGCTCCAAATACAACATATTACTATCGCGTTCAAGCAGTAGATAAATTTAATAACCGCAATAATGCATCAAAAGTAGTAAAGTGCAAAACGCCTAAAAGTGATGAAATAGATGGCAAACCTACTAAAGTACAAGGGGTATACACGGCACATGTTTCCCCATTAGCACCAGAAAATTTTATCAATCTATGGTTTTATACCAATTTTGAAAAAGATGTAGACAAATATGTAATTCACAGAGGGGAAAACCCAAATTTTACACCAACAAAAGACAATTTAATTAATGAGCTTATACCCTCAAAAGATTCCATTACCTTCCATAAAACCTACAGTACTGAAGCACTGAACCGACAAATGTATGCGGACAAAACGGCAAAAGTAAATAAGGCCTACTACTATAAAGTTGCAGCTGTAGACCATAACGAAAATGTAGGGCCCTATTCAGACCCATCCTACGCCTACATGGAGCAGGTACCAGTAAAAATCTCTCACGAATATGTAGCCAGTAAAACTTTTGAAACCTTCAGACCAAAAAAGATTGTTACCATTACATGTACAGACCCAAATCTAGATATCTATTATTATACAGAAGATAGAAATAGTACTAGCGAACTAAAAAAATATACAGCACCTTTTGAAATTGATGAACGAAGTCTCATTAATTTAGAAATGTACAAATCGAATACCAAAGATATGGTACACCGATACAGAAGATTTGTGGACTTGAATCAAAATATTAGTCAATCAGATTATAACAATTACTTCAATTCCCTAAAAGCAACCGATGGAAGTTATTACAGCGGTTGGGTATCCAAACAATATGGTGGAGGCACTAAAGAACAGCCCAAAGATATTTGGTTAGGTATCAATTTAAGCGAAGAAAAAACAGTTGGAGGCATGACAATGATAGCCGACAGAGGTAATATTTTCCCAATTCATGACAAATTCCGCCTGTATGCAAGAAATGGAGAGCAATTAACCGAAATTAATTTTGAGTCTGCTCCAGATAAAGACATTAGAAACACCTTCCACGTAACGTTTAACCAACCGATTTCTGCCGATGGTATCATGATTTTATTTGAAAAAAACAACTTACCAACATTTGATGATGACAACAAACAAAATGGTATAGTTAGATTAAATGAAGTTACTTTGTTAGACGACAAAAAACAATCCGTTCTTAGAACCGATTTATTACCAATAGAATAAAAAAAAACACATTATGAAAATTAAATTATTAGTCTTAACCCTATTAGCAATTACTGTGCAATCTGTTTTTGGGCAAGTAAAACGCACCCCAGCACACCCCGAATACTACGCCATGGATAGGGAAGATATGACTTTTGACGACCAGCAAGTTCTGCTAACAAACTATCGCGGTTTTATATCGCCGCGTCAGTATAGTGTTACCCAGTTTACCAATGTATGGTTTTTGCCAATAGAATCTACCCGCTATAATTTCAATTTGAATTTTTTCGATAAAGGCACAGGAAGAATTATAGAGGATGACGTACCTGTAAAATGGAAATCATGGATTGATGATGGCAAAAGTCATGACCCCTTAGGGTCTAATTTCCGTCCAAATTCGCCATCAATAATGGTTACTCAGGATGAAAAATGGCAACCCAACCAATATGTTAGAACAGCAACGTTTCATAAAGAGTATAACCAAACATGGGTAAGTTTTGCAGCAAAAAGTTGGACCAATGTGTCTTTTGAAGACGATGAAGTTTTTATCAAACTTAAATTAACCAATCGTAATTCCAAAGATTTAAACATGACCATCATACCCAATCAGGTAGCAGAACGTATGGTATGTCACTTTAAACAAGGAAATACAAAGTCTGCTCAGATTGACACCTTTACCATAGGTAGCGATATGGCTCATGCTCGTGTTTCTTCTTCCATAAAGGAAACTAGCGAGAAAGGGTTTGAAATTAGTATTGCTCCTGGGGAAACAGCTACCTATTATTTTGCAGTTAAGTTTTACGAACCGCAAAATGGCGCTCCAGAAATATATCAAGCTGATATTAAAGAACGTATGGAACAGGCAGATAAAAAGACCCGCGATATGCTAGCTTGGGCTTACGAAAAAATGCCTGTTTTAACCAGTTCTAACAAACAACTACAAGAATATTATTATCGCTGTTTACTATCTGTAATGATGAGTCGTTACGAAAACCCGAATTATATAACCGATGTATTTTGGGCAGTAGGTACTTGGCCATATACCATTAGCTGGGATAATTCCTATGCATCAGATGTGCTAGCCATGTTAGAACCAGAAAGCTTAAAAGGTGCCATATTAACCGATTTTGAGCAAGTACAACTCAAGAAAACCTATGTAGGTTGGAACGGAGCGCACTGGGAAATTCTATACATTCAGGAGCCTTTTGCACTTCAAATTATGATAGAGGCCTATTTACGACATACTAACGATTATTCCATTTTTGATGAAGTGGCCGCTGGTAAAACCGTATGGCAGTGGATGCAAGCATGGGTAGACGAATTACAAGATAATTACACCAACAAACTAGGTTTAATTGATGTGGGCTACAATACCGAAAAGATTATTGAAATACGAACCGATGGTTATAACCATGCGGTGCCCATTACCAATACCTTAACCATAGACCTACTTTACACTATGGCAGATTGGGCGAAAAAGCGAAATGAAAGTAAATTAGAAAAGACATTCTTTAAAGACGCCGAAAAACTGAAATCTTTAGTTGATGAGTACATGTGGAACGAAGAATTGGGATGGTTTGATAATTATTATCCAGACGGCTCCAAAGGCACTATTTGGACCTACCACCTTTTCGATTTATTAGGTACCGATTATTTACCCCCACACCAAGCCTATAAATTAGTTAGCCATCTTCAAGAAGGCGAGTTTTTAGGGAAATATGGGGTGTATTCCATAGCTAGACGCGATAGCGTGCATTGGGATTTAATAGATTCCGACTGGGGTGGCGGTGGCCAATATGCAGGAATGCCAGGACGAATTTCGAGAAACCTATACCAAAAAGGATTTGCTGGAAAAGGATGGGATGTTTTAAAACGTAACATACGTTATATAGACCATTTTCCTTACCTCCCGCAAAACCCACGCATAGATGCTCCTGAGGCAGACCGCTCATCAATGCCCTTACAAATTGCGGCCGGAGCTGGAATGGAAGCCATTATTTTTGGAACTTTTGGCGTAAACATTCAAGAAAACAGTTTATCTATAAAACCCTATAACCACGAGGATATTGGTACAGCTTTACTAGAAAATGTAAAATGGAACAACGACAACTATAGCATTCAACTAGAAAGAAAAACATTTTCTATTTATAAAAATGGCCAACTAGAAGCTACAAAGTTCTATGGCGAAACTTATTCAATAAAAAAATAATACGCGTTGCGTTAAATTAATATGGAACGACTTATAAAAACGGGGCAGTGGAAAGATTTGCCTATGCGCCCAGGTTTCGGGTCCTTTATGCACCCAACCGAAGAAAAACTAACCCTAATTAAGCAATTAGGGGTAGATGAAATTATCCTGAATATGTACAGGAACAACCTTATCGATACCAATTTTGACAGTCTACCCCTTCCAGGTGACCACCAATGGGAATATAAAGACCTTCTCATGCTACGTAAAACAGTTGAAAATGCAGGTATCCGCTTTTTAGCTCTGGAAAACATGCCGTTTTCATTTTACGATAAAATAATGATGGGGCAACCAGGCAGGGAAGAACAGCTAAAGCATGTACAAGAATCCATTGCCAATATGGGTGCTGCCGGTATTCCAGTATTGGGTTATGGATGGACACCAACAGGAGTTTGGCGTTCCTCTACCACCTACCCTATTCGTGGTGGGGCACAATCCATGAGTATAGACCTTGATGATTTTAAAAGAGCACCGCTGTCTCACGGACGCGTATTTTCAGAAGACGAAATGTGGGATTACTACCAATATTTTTTGGAAGGCGTACTACCCGTAGCAGAAGAAGCTGGTGTAACTTTGGCATTGCATCCTAATGACCCTCCCGTACCTTCTTTGGCAGGCGTACCACAGCTTTTTAGAAGCTTTGAAGCCTATAAAAAAGGGATGTCTTTGGTAGAAAGTGAAAATCATGGATTACAATATTGCCTAGGCAATTTTTCAGCAATGGGCGAAAACCTAGACGAGGTTACAGAATATTTCGCAAAACAAGATAAGTTGGTGTATGTACACTTTCAAACCATATCCAATTCTTTAGTAAACAATACTAAATTAAATGAAGTTTTTGTAGACATGCCCGGATATTATGACCCCGTAGCAATGCTTAAAAAACTAAAAGACGTTGGGTATAAAGGCATGATTATGCCGGGGCACGTGCCAAAAATGACTGGCGATGTATCTTGGGAAGAACGCGGTAGAGCCTTTACCATTGGGTATATAAAAGGAATTATTGCTACCTTAAATCAATAGCACCAGTATTTTAAAGGTATATGGAATAAAAAAAGCCATTTATCACTGCTGTTAGCAAACGCGTAAAGGTTATTCGTCTAAAAAAACACGGTTATTTGAAAAAAAAAGATGTACTTGTCTAATTAAATTTAACATAGAAGTTTAAAAATGAATAAAATTATTGTTTACAAATTAGCATTCATAGCATCCATGGGAGGCTTTCTATTTGGTTTTGATACCGCAGTTATTTCTGGTACCATAAGTTTGGTAACCGACCAATTTCAGCTAGATGCCGTATTACAGGGCTGGTATGTAAGTAGTGCCTTATTAGGCACCATTACTGGCACCCTAATAGCTGGCGTTTTAAGTGATAAATACGGTAGAAAAGAAATGCTAATAGCCTCAGCAATTTTATTTGGCATATCAGCATTTGGATGTATGATATCCCAAGGCTTTCAAAGCCTTATCGTCTACCGATTAATAGGTGGTATTGGTGTAGGATTAGCATCTATCTTATCCCCATTATATATTTCAGAAATAGCACCAGCGAAAATTAGGGGGAGTTTGGTATCCCTATACCAATTCGCCATTACTTTGGGAATTTTAGTAGCCTATTTTACCAATGCATGGTTTTTGGATATTAGTGAATCCAATGGACTTGCAGATGCTTTTGAAGGGGTACGAAAAGTGTTTATTTCAGAAGTCTGGCGCATCATGTTGGGTAGCGAAACCATTCCAGCATTTTTATTTTTAGTGCTTTTGTTTTTTATACCAAAAAGTCCACGTTGGTTCTTAAGTAAGGGTAAAGTAGATAAAGCCGAAAACATACTAGTAAAAATAGTAGGCGAAACTGAAACAGAAAATGAATTGCAATTATTTAACAACGCCAATAAAACCACAGTTAAAATAAGCTCTATATTTAAAGGAGGTTTTAAAACAGCCTTAATAGTTGGGGTAATTTTAGCAGTATCCACGCAACTCTGTGGTATAAATGCTGTTATCTATTACGGGCCTAGACTCTTAGAAGAAGCTGGGTTGCAACTGGGAGATGCCTTGGGTGGACAAGTAATTATAGGAATAGTAAACGTACTTTTTACACTAATAGCTATATGGAAAATAGACCAGTTTGGTCGTAAAAAACTATTGCTCTTTGGTATTTCTGGAATTTTAATTTCACTTATTGCTATAGGTATTTTGTTTTATTTAGACGTAAACAGTCCGTACTTACTCATTGGTTTTATATTGGCATTTGTAGCATGTTTTGCGTTTTCATTTGGTCCAGTGGTTTGGGTATTATTATCAGAGATTTATCCAACCAATATCAGGGGGTTTGCCATGTCTATCGCAACCTTTGCACTATGGATTGGCGCAACAGCAATAGGCCAATTGGTACCGTGGTTGCTTGAAAATTTAAAACCCTTTGGCACATTTTGGCTTTTCGCCCTATGTACCATCCCATCGGTGTGGATAGTTATTAAAATTTTACCCGAAACCAAAGGGAAATCCTTAGAAGCAATAGAAGAATTTTGGCTTAATAAAAAATAAAAATGTCCAGATTAAAAGATAAAGTAGCTATTATAACAGGAGCCGCAGATGGTATCGGACTCGCCATAAGTGAAGCTTTCGTTAAAGAAGGCGCCCGTATTTTAATGGCAGATATAAACGAGGAAAAATGTAAAAAAGAGGCAGAACGGCTAGCTAGCGGTAACAACACAGTAACATATATGCATTGCGACATAGGCACCACCAAAGCAGTGCAATCCATGGCTGAAACCTGTATCAATACCTTTGGCAAAATAGACGTACTGGTAAACAATGCCGCTGTAGCAATACCAGGAGAAATTACTAAAATGACAGATAACGATTGGGACACCCTAATGAACATTAATCTAAAAGGAGCATTTCGTTGTATTCGGGCTTGTTTACCTCACATGATTTCCGCTAAACACGGTAGTGTAATAAACATATCATCTACCCAAGCCCATAGAAGTTGGGATAATTGGACGGCTTATGCTGCAGCTAAAGGCGGATTACTATCTATGACCAACCAACTGGCAGGTCAATTTGGAAACAAAAACATTCGGTTTAACAGTATTTCCCCAGGTACAATTTTAACACCAATGCTTACCGATAGAGTTAAAAGCGAAGGCGAAGAGTTTTTAAAAGCCTCCATAAATCAAGCATCAATGCTACGTTGTGGCAAACCAGAAGAAGTGGCAATGACGGCTGTATTCCTAGCCTCTCATGAGGCGGCCTTCATCAATGGAGATGACATTAAAATAGACGGTGGATTATCCACTTTACCAAGATATTTTGAATAAAATAGATAAAAACTAAACTTTTAAACATGTTTAAATTTTCAGCAGTAATTACACTATTATTGTTGGTGTCATCATGCAATAACACTAACAATAATGAAACACAGCAAACCCCAAAGCAAGCATTGGCAGAAAGCATTCTAGCCGATACACGCTTAGATGCAGTTTTAGCTAAATCCAAACAAACCTTAAAGCCAGAAGACGGCAGGTTTCAGGCGGGCAGTAATTATGCAGAAACATGGATAAGGGATTTCGCAACATTTATAGAAATTGCTTTAGAGGTAAACCCTAAGGAAGTTATTAAAGAAAGAATGTTATTGTTTTTTGATTTTCAAGGCGATGACGGTAATATTATAGACGGCTATACAGAACTTAAAAATGAAGGTGGGTATAATTACAGATATTCAAAAACAGCACCCAACTATAAAGGCCACAAAAACACAGTTGAAACCGACCAAGAAGCATCTTTAATACTGGCCATAGCCAGATATATTGAAGTTACAGGCGATAAAGACATACTGCAACTCAACAAAAATGGTAAAACCGTTTTAGAACGTTGCGAAATGGCACTAAATTTCCTAAAAGAGCACATGTACTCTGAAAAATTCGGACTTATAAAAGGGGCAACTACCATCGACTGGACAGACGTACAACCAGAAAGCAACTGGGGGGTTTACATTACCAAAGACACCCATTGGTGCGTAGATGTTTACGATAACGCCATTTACGTATTAGCAATAAATGAATACCTAAAATGGATTAAAGAGGATGAAGAAAAATACAACCATTGGACCTCTGAAAAAGCCTCAATTACAGCCAATGTGAGAGAGCATTTATGGGATAAACAAAGGCAAAAATTTATACCGCACAAATACATAGAAGATTCTCCTTTTACTGGATTTGATGAGGATGAGATATACTACTTCGGCGCAACGGTATATGGTATTATGGCTGGGTTTTTAAACGAAGATGAAATAGAAACCAGTTATAAAAAAATGTTGGCCGTAAAAGAATTAACTGGCGCCATGACCATTGCCGTTATCAACTGGCCTCCATACCCTTTGGGTAGTTTCTATAAAGGCGAAGGCACCATACCATACAAGTATGTAAATTCTGCCGATTGGACCTGGTGGGGAGGACGTGCTATTCAAGCCATGGTAAAAACAGGACATCTGGAATTGGCGTATCAAGAAATAAGTCCGTTCCTCGATAGAGTCATTAAAAACGAAGGGTTTTATGAGTGGTACTCCGTTCTAGACCATCAGCCCCATGGTTCCAACACCTTTCTAGGGGCCGCTGGCGCATTGGGGAAAGCCGTAAAATTAATGAAGGCAGAAGCATCAAATATCAAATAAAAAATCATTAATAAAGTGTCATTAAATATGAAACATACAATAGTAACCATTGCGCTTGTTGCAGTATGTTTTGGTTGTACAAACCAAAAAAAGCAACAAGAAAAACCAGAAAACCCCAAAACCACCCTTAGCAAAACGATTTTAGAAGATACGAGACTGGATGTAGTTTATGAAAAAGCAAAAGCAACGCTAAATCCAAAAGATGGCAACTTTAATGCCGGTAGTAACTACCCAGAAACATGGATACGCGATTTTTCCACATTTGCTGAAGTTGCCCTAGAGGTAAATTCAAAAGAAATGATTAAAGAACGAATTTTATTGTTTTTTGATTTTCAAGGCACAGACGGCAATATTGTTGATGGCTATACATATATTGATACCGAGGCTGGATATGATTACATCTATTCTAAAACAGCACCAAAACACAAAGCCCACAAAAACACGGTTGAAACCGACCAAGAATCGTCCTTAATACTAGCCATAGCCAGATACATTAACGCTACTGGCGATAAAGATATACTACAGCTAGAAAAAAACGGAAAAACCGTTTTAGAACGTTGCGAAATGGCACTTAACTTTTTAAAGGAAAAGATGTATTCAGAAAAGTACAATCTGATTTATGGTGCTACTACAGTAGATTGGACAGATGTACAACCAGAAAGTCCATGGGGTGTATTTATAACTAAAGACACGCATTGGTGTGTAGATGTGTACGACAATGCCATTTACGTACTTGCCATTAACGAATTTTTGGAATGGGTAAAAGAGGACACAGAAAAATACAATTTCTGGGATACAGAAAGAGCATCTATAAAAGCCAATGTTAGAAAACACCTTTGGGATGAAAAACTTCAAAAATTTGTACCACATAGATATCTAAAAGATTCTCCATTTAGCGGATTTGATGAAGATGAAATTTTCTATTTAGGAGGCACAGTTTACGGCATTATGGCAGGGTTCCTAACAAAAGAAGAAATAGAAATTAGTTACCAAAAAATGCTTGCCATTAAAAATCTAACAGGCGCAATGACGGTGGCTGTTATCAACTATCCCCCGTATCCAAAAGGTAGTTTTCTAAACCCTGGTGTAGACCCCTACGTGTATGTAAACTCAGCCGATTGGACCTGGTGGGGCGGACGTACCATTGAGGCCATGATAAAAACAGGACATCTGGAATTGGCCTATCAAGAAATAAGTCCATTTTTAGATAGAGTAATAAAAAATGATGGGTTTTACGAATGGTACTCTGCTATAGACCACAAACCTCATGGTTCTAATACCTTCCTTGGGGCGGCAGGTGCCTTAGGGAAAGCAATCAAATTAATGAAAGCTGAAGCTTCAAAAAATATCGAGAACTAATGAATAGAAGGGTATTTGCAAAACAAACGGCAATGGGTACTATGGGGCTGGCATTAAGTCCGCAGTTGGCACTTTCGGAAACACCTTATAAAAATTTTGTATCCAAAAGACCACCAGAGCAAGAAAGGCTTTTTACCAGTAAAGCCGTTGAACAGGTCATAAAAAAAGTAAAAAAACAGCTAAAAGACCCAGAGTTGGGATGGTTGTTCGAGAATTGTTTCCCAAATACCCTAGATACTACTGTATTTTATAAAGAAGAAAAAGGTAGACCATTAAGCCATATTATTACAGGCGATATAAACGCCATGTGGTTAAGAGATTCTACCTGCCAAGTATGGCCGTACGTACCTTTTGCCAATAAAGACGAAAAGTTACGCAAGATGATTATGGGGCTAATAAACTGGCAGGCAGACTGTGTTTTGGTAGACCCTTATGCCAATGCGTTTAAAAAAGATAAAAGTGAGGTTAGCCAATGGAAGGACGACCTTACCGACATGAAAGACGAACTACATGAACGCAAATGGGAAATCAATTCGCTTCTTTTCGTTATCAGGTTGGCTCACAAATATTGGAAAACCACAGGAGACACTACCCCTTTTGATGCCAATTGGGAAAACGCCATGAAACTTATTTACCAAACATTATTAGAACAACAGCGTTTTGATAATCTTGGGCCTTACACCTTTATGCGAGAAACCACCCAGGCCAATGAGGTTATTGCAAATAATGGTTACGGAAGACCTACCAGGAAAATTGGAATGATACACGCCACACACCGTCAAGACGATGCCTGCGTATTCCCATTTTATGTGCCAGATAATTTAATGGCCGTGGTAGAATTAAAGCATCTTGCCGAAATGTTCAAGACCATTTTAAATAATACCACCTATGCAGAGCGTTGCTTAACAATGGCAGACCAAATAGACAGCGCCATTAAAGAATATGCTATAATAGAGCACAAGGTTTTTGGCAAAATGTATGCTTTTGAAGTAGATGGCTTTGGAAGTCAATTATTATTAGAAGAGTCTACAATCCCAAATTTAATGTCCCTACCCTACATTGGTGCTTGCGATATAAACGACCCCGTTTACCAAAATACCAGAAAGTGGTTGCTTAGTGAGTGGAATCCTAAATTTGTAAAAGGCGAATTTACCGAAGGTAATGGCAGTACCCATTATTTTGAACCACCAAAACGCATTTGGCCCTTAAGCACAATTTCTAGAGCATTAACAACAGAAGATAAAGAAGAAATACTGTTTTGCGTAGAACAAATAAAACGAAGTAACGCAGGTACAGGTTTTATTCATGAATCGTATTTACCAGACCACCCCGAAGATTTTACACGCCCTTGGTTTTCATGGGTAAACACGTATTTTGGAGAGATGATATTAATTCTGCTTGAAAAACACCCTGAATTACTTAGTTAGAAAATTATGAAAAACTGCAAAAAAACCACAGCACTTTTAATTATTCTAATTGGTTTAAATATGAGTTTAACCTCATGTAAAAACCATGCAAAAAGTAATATATCTGTTGCAACCAACATCCCGACAATTGATGAAATTTCAGGGAAATGGATAGCATCAGATACTATGGCAATAGAGCCTTCTATACGCAATTTTAGAGGGCAAGCACTACTTAATCGTGATGTAACATCGGTAAGTTGGTTTGTGTCTGCGCCATTTTCTGGCGGACACCACACAGGTACACTAAAAATTAACGGTATAACACCCGAAGCATCACACTTTCGTTGGCAACCCTATCAAGCGTTAAGAAAAGCTACTGTAAATGGTATTGAAATACACAGCACCACACGAATGCTTGTAGAGGACAATGCTATAATGTGGGAAATAGACATCACAAACAAAGACAACGAGGAGAAAAGTGTCCAGATAGATTTAGATATGATAGGCTACATAAGCCAATATGAAGATGGTAAGTGGAATTGGTGGTATCCATACCCAGACTGGGATGGAAAAAGGTCTGAGCATCGTAACCCAGCCATAGAAGGCATGCGAAAGCACATTACTTCAAATCGCACAGAACAAGAAACAAATTGGCCTAAGGATAACGCTATTCTTAACTCCCCACATTTTAGCACACATAAAGAAGCGCAAAATATTTATATCCAAGATAAAAACACCCCAGCAATTTCTGCATTTTCGTTGGTAACTAAACCCGACAGTCTATCCGTTAGAAACTGTGGTGGTAACGCCAAATGGAACGTAACGTTAGCTTCAGGAAAATCAAAAACCATCAAATATTTTTTATCCTACAATAACAACCTAGAAACCCTTAAAACCCAAACACAAAACTGGCAAAATACCTTTGATACCACATTTGCATCAATAAAAACAAAATGGGAAGATAAATGGCAAAATTTATTTAAACCTAATAATAACTTAGTTTCAGGGTGCTTTCCTGTTTTAGAAACCAACGATGAAAAGGTAAAAAGAGTGTATTATACCGGTGCTACAACCCTACTCTATTTATTAAACACCAACCTACCAGAACACAAACGTGTGTATTTAACAGGAGGCCCAAGATGGGGCGCTACAACAACTTTCTTCTGGGACATTGCCATTTGGTCTGAACTTTGGGCAGTGGTAGACCCAGAAATGATGAAAGAACACATTATGGCCTGGATAGAAATAGACCCAAATTTGCATTATGGCAAAGACAATTTGGGAGGCAATGGTGTAGGTAATGGCTATTCCGCTAATTATTGGTGTTTGTTCAGAATTATACGTGCGTACATAGCAACCACGGGAGATTATGAGTTTTTAGATACAAAAATAGGAGCAAAAACAGTTATGGCGCATTTAGAATCTTATGCCCTGAACTGGCAAAACCTCTCTAATTACGGTAAAAAAGGGTATGAAAACGAATTGTACCATCTTGCCGATTTTGGTGCAAACCCAGCAAATTTGTTAGAATGCGTCCCAACCTACGTACACATAGTACCATCATTTAATATTGGCTATGTATGGATGATGCGAGAAACCGCTAAATTACATTATCAAAAAAATAATATAGCTAAAGCCAAAGCACTAGAAGAACAGGTAAAAAGCATGACGCAAAGTATTCTTAAATTATACGCTGGCAAAGGGGTTTGGAATAGCTTATATCCTAACAACAAAACAGTAGAAGTACGTCATGTACTGGATTTTATTTACTTCGGAAAATATCTAGCCAACGATGTAAGTTTAGAGATACGTAATGAAATGATGGATTTTCTTAATACAGAATTAAGAACAGATTCATGGATGAGAGCACAGTCCTTAAAAGATATTGCGGCCAAAGATTCAGACAGACCAGACCATGGGCCTTTAGGTAGTTTTGATGGTTGGATTCCAGAAGTTATGGATGCCATGAGCAATATGGACTACACCACTGATGCATTAGCATTTTACAGAGCTATAGAACCCGTTACTCACGAAGGCAGTTGGGCGCAAGCAAGAGAACTGTGGGGCGAGGACAAATTAAATAAAACCGCAAGAGTACGTATAGCAGACCGTGGATGGAATAACCGCGAGAGTTCATCTGGTATAGGAATATCTCAGGTAATGCTAAAAAACTTCTTTGGCTTCTATCCAGAAATACACAATGCACCGCTTTTAAATTACGATACTTGGCCAATTAATGGTAAGGCAACCTTGCACCACGTATTTTACGAGAACGACTATTATCGTATTGAATTTATAGATAACAAACCCGTTATGGTTAAAGAAGAACCCGCAACACATCCATAATTTCATCACTCGATTTAGAAAATCACTAGTGTTAAAATCGGTATATTTCTTCTAGAAATTCAAATTTTATGGAAAACTTTTATATATTTGCTTAACCGGTTAAACTAAACAAATTCACTTGAAAAGCATTTCCCTCAAAGATATCGCTATTGCATTAAATCTGTCTAAGACAACAGTGTCTTATGTCATGAACGACAGAGGCGATGAAAAAAGGGTTAGCAAGGAAACACAAGATAGAATAAAACAGTATGCTCAAGCGCACAGCTACAAACCCAATCAATTAGCAAGAAGTTTAAGCTTAGGAAAAAGTAATATGATAGGCTTAATTGTGCCTAATATATCCGATAGCTTTTTTGCTCAAATAGCCAGACGCATTGAAAAAAAAGCAGAAAAACTGGGTTATAATGTGGTGTTTAGTAGTACAGGCGAATCCCCAGAAAGAGAATCAAAAATCATACAGTCTATGTTAGATAGGCAGGTAGATGGTCTTATAATAGTATCTAGTGAAAAAAACCACGACGATATTTTAAAATTAAAAAAAGGGAACTTTCCTTTTGTAATTGTGGGTAGAAAATATGCAGATATAGAGACCAATGTTGTAGCCTTAGAGGATAAGGAAGGTGTGACTTCTGCTGTAGAACTACTCATAGATAACGATAGAAAACACATAGGTTTTATAACCATTTCCTTAGAGCTAGATTCTATAAAAGACCGCTTAAAAGGTTATAAAAAAGCACTTAAAAATAAAGACATTACCTATAACACCAATGTTGTTAAACACGTAACTTACAATAATGTAGAAGCCAGTCTTAAAGAAGCTATGCAAGAGTTGGTGCATCAAGAAAAAGTAGATGGTATTGTATTTGCCACGCACTATTTAGCTGAAGAAGGGTTGCGTTTATTAAAGCTTAACAACATAAATGTACCTGAAGAAGTAGCCATAGTAAGTTTTGGAAAAGATAGAGGATTTGATTTGTTTGACCCTCCCCTAACGTCGGTAGATTTCCCCATAATAGAAATGGGAGATACCGCTGTAGACTTATTATTGGATGCTATTGAAAACCAAGTCGTCTCAACAAAAAATATAATAATGAAAACCAAACTGGACATAAAGCAATCTTGTGGAAGCATTTAATTTTTATTTAAAAAATTGCTTAACCGGTTAACTAAATACTATTTAAGATAAAACAATATGAAACTATTAAAATTTTTATGCACCATTACCCTACTAGCAGGTATAAGTCTAGATATTTCGGCACAGTCAAAATATATAAATGGCTATGGTAAAGCTGTTTCAGGGGTAAACTTTGCGTACCCTTCCCCCCACTCCTACAACGACCCGTGTTATTTAACAAGAGCCACCAAAGATGTAGGCCCTATGGAATGGGAAACCGTTGCCATACCAGAAAATCATACAGGTAAAACTGTATCCTTTATCTGGGTGTACGGCATGGATGTAACTCCAAATAGTGAAGCATTTGATTTATCTGTGAATAACCAAAAAGTATTAACTTTTAATAACCCTGTTTCTACAGAAGAAAAGTCACGTACCATTCAAGGTAACAATGGGGTATCACTACAGTTTATCCAATCTATGGTAGATTCCAACCGAGATGAAATGGGCTATGCCGTTCTTACATTGCCAACAACCATGGTAACCCTAGGGCAACCCGTATTATTAAAAATTGGTGGCGTACCCAACAATAGCAGTGCGTGGTACATGACCTTTAAAATATCCCCAAAAAACGCTTTTAATGCCTACCAATTAAAGGCTGTAAAAAAAGAAAACGACAAACTTTTTAGCGTAGTACGTTTTAGTCAAGTTCATCTAGGAAAACCCTTAAATGCCAAATTAATAGTAGAAGGAAAATCTAAAAAGGTAAAACTAAAAACAGGACTTAACGAAATAGATTTTTTAGTACCAAAAGTGGAAAGTCCTAAAACTGTAGAGGCACAAATACAATATGGTAAATTAACCGAAAAAATTTCTGTAGCACTGCAACCAATTAAAGAATGGACGGTTTATTTGGTACAGCATAGCCATACCGACATTGGTTACACACGACAACAATCTGAAATTTTAGCAGAGCATTTAAGGTATATTGATGATGCTTTGGACTATTGCGACCAAACAGACCACTACCCAAAAGAAGCACAATTTCGTTGGACCTGCGAAGTCGCTTGGACGGTGCGCGAATACATCAATAGTCGCCCTAAAGCACAAGTAGACCGTCTTATACAACGTGTAAAAGAAGGTAGAATTGAGGTAACAGGGATGTTTTTAAACTACTCTGAAACTATTGATGAAACCGCATTAGCGATTCAACTACAAGCCCTTAAAAAATTTAAAGCTAAAGGTATAGACGTAACAACAGCAATGCAAAACGATGTAAATGGTATTGGCTGGTGTATGCCAGATATGTACGAAGATACAGGAGTAAAATACTTAACTATGGGTGTCCATGCGCACAGGGCAAGACTCCCGTTTAATAAACCTACCTCCTTCTGGTGGGAATCGCCATCAGGAAAAAGGCTTTTAGCTTATAGAAGTGAGCACTACATGCACGGTAATGCGCTAAGTTTGGTATCAGGAGAAATGGATGTATTTGGTAGCAACCTCTCTAAATACCTAGACAAACTAGAAGACAAAACCTATCCTTTTGATAGGGTGGCATTTCAGTTTTCGGGATACACCACAGATAACTCCCCACCTTCAACCAAAGCCTGCGATATCATTAAAAAATGGAACGAAACTTACGAGTGGCCAAAACTAAAATCTGCCTTAGCCAGCGAGTTTATGGTGCACATCGAAAAAAACCATCCAGATGATATAGAAACAAAAAAAGTTTCTTGGCCAGATTGGTGGACCGATGGTTTTGGCTCTGCCATGAAAGAAACCAAAGTGCTTCGTAATAGCTACTCGCAAATGTTAGCTACCATGGGATTATTGTCTATGGTACAAACATCGGGTGGAGACATACCAGAACAAATACATGACGAAATAAGAAACTGCTATGACAACCTATTGCTTTATAGCGAACATACTTTTGGTGCCTCAGAAAGCATCAGGGACCCATATAGCAAAAACACGATGGACCAATGGAGCCAAAAATCCTCTTATATATGGTCTGCCAACCAACAGGCCAATTTATTAAGAGAAAAGGCCATAGGTTTAATTCAGCCCCATGTAAAAGTCCCAAAAGCACCATCAGTAACAGTTTTCAATACTTTAAATTGGTCTAGAAGCGGTATAGCCGAAGTCTTTATAGATTATGATATTTTGCCTCTAAACAAAAAAACAAGTATTGTAGATAGTAACGGTAACGAAATACCGTCGCAAATTATAAGGCAACGTGCAGAAGGTACGTATTGGGCGCTATGGGTAAAAGACGTACCTCCAATGGGATACGCCACTTATACCATTAAAGTATTAGATGAAAAAGCACCGCCTAGAACTAAAAAACTACCCGCTACAAAACAGTTTGAAAATGCTTTCTACAACATACAAATAAATGAAGCAGAAAAGGGTATTACAAGTATTTATGATAAAACCCTGAATAAGGAATTGATAGATACACAAAGCCCACATGCACTTGGAACTATTATTTATGAAAGGATACGCAACAGAAGGGATTTAGAACGATTAACAGGTACTAGAAGAGATACCGTTTTTAAACCCCTTAACGAAAAACACTATAAGTTTTCTAGCTTTAAAATTGAAAAAGTTACAGATGGCGCTATTTGGAAATCTGTAATTTGTAAAGCACAACTTCCCGAATGTGCAGAAGAAGCTTCAGGAATAACTATAGAAATTCGTTTACATCATCATAAAAAAGAAATAGAATTTTTATACAATATGAAAAAGCTTGACATCATTGAACCCGAAGGTGTGTATGTAGCATTTCCGTTTTCAAATGATAAAGCGCAATTGGTTTTTGAAGCGCAAGGTGGTGCGGTGCGTCCGGGCATAGACCAATTAGCAGGTTCTGCTTCAGACTGGAATACCATTCAAAATTATGCCTCTGTAAAATCAGACGATTCGCAAATTGTATTTTGTAGCGAAGACACACCACTGGTGCAGTTCGGCGGTATAAATACAGGGCGATATTACTATAAAAACCCCATAAAAAACAAAGGCCATATTTACTCGTGGGTACTTAATAATTATTGGGTAACCAACTTTAGAGCTAGCCAGTTTGGAGAGTTAAACTGGAAATATCAAATTACTTCATCAGAGAATAAATCAAACACCTTTGCTACCAAATTTGGTTGGGGTAACCGCGTACCATTTGTAAGTAAAGCAAATAGTGGTAAAGAAAAATCGAAGAACAATCAGGTTTCAGAATCCTTGATAGACCTAAATATGGTGGACAATTTACTATTGGTACACGCACGCCCAACAGAGGCCAACGACGGCGTTATTCTACACCTACGTGA
The DNA here is from genome assembly GCF_016827605.1 of Hyunsoonleella ulvae. Lineage (GTDB taxonomy): Bacteria > Bacteroidota > Bacteroidia > Flavobacteriales > Flavobacteriaceae > Jejuia > Jejuia ulvae. The sequence continues at coordinate 193,364 of NZ_JAEPJQ010000002.1, forward strand.
AACAGAAGGCGACCATGCCATTTTAGATATCAATAAATTTCTTGAAAACCCTGGTATTAGCGAGGTATACCTCGTAAACAGTTTAGGCGAAAAAATTGAGAAACTAACCGCTCCCTTCTTGGTAGAGCATTTTGAAACACGATTTATTCTTTTAAAAACAAAATAAAATGAAACACAAGTTTTTAATAGTAGTAATAGCATCCATAGCGCAATTTGCGTATTCAGGCTCGAAAAACATTGCTACAACAGCTAAAGCATCGGCTTCTTCTTCTATCAATGAATCCTATCATCATCAAAATATAAACGATAATGTTATAGCCATTGCCGATAATGGCAACTGGTTGGCCAACAAAGATGAGGCTTGGATAAAACTTACTTGGGAAACATCGCAATGGGTTAATAAAGTGGTTATTTACAATTATCCCACCTCAGAAGGAAGAGTACTAAATGGTACTTTAGAATTTAGTGATGGTAGTACTATGGCCGTAGAGTTGCCCGAAGATGGTACTGCAAAAGCCGTTACTTTTTCAGATAAAAAAGTAGCGTTTGTACGCTTTCTTATTAATGATGCAGTAAATGAAAACGCTGGTCTTTCGGAAATTGAGGTATTCTCATCCCCTAATCAATATAAAGAACCCGTAGAGTGGGTTGACCCTTTTATTGAAACAAACAGAGGTCGCTTTTTTCTATTTGCAACAGGCTCCAGACCTTATGGAGTTACTTGCTCTGCGCCTATGACCAAAAACTGGAATAACGGTGGAGGTGGATACGCCTATTTTTCTGATGAAATATTAGGCTTTCCGCAAATCCATGCATGGACACTTTCAGGTTTAAACCTTATGCCAACATTGGCGAGTGTAAACCCTACTCTTGGCGAAAACGCCTGGAAATCTAAATTTAAACATGACGATGAAATAGCACAACCGGGATACCATCGTGTTTACTTACCAGACAGTAAGGTTTGGGTGGAGCAAACCTCCACTGATAGAGTTGGCTTTTACCGTTTTAAATGGACAGAAAACACAGAAGCCCAAATTTTACTTTCGCTAAGTGGATTATTGGGCAACAGCCGAATGACCAATGCAGATGTGAAGAAAATCAATACGCAAGAATATGAAGGCTCAATTAGTTCTGTAGACAGAGCATATAATGTTGGCCCTAAGGATGTGAAAATTTATTTTGTTGTTCAATTAGACAAACCATGGAAAACATTAGAGGGTTGGGATGGCAAAGAGAGGTTTCAAGACATTAAAACCCTAAAAGGGAACGAGGCTGGTATGTCTTCCATACATCATGTAAAAGCTGGAGAAGAAATACAAATGAAAATTGCCATTTCTTACACAAGCATAGAAAATGCAAGGAATAATCTAAACACAGAATGTACCACTTGGGACTTCAACAAAGTAGCTGAAGATAGTAGAAATATATGGAACGAATGGCTACATAAAATTGATGTTGAAGGAGGCACAGTAGCACAGCGCATTAAATTCTACACCGATTTATGGCATGTGCTATTAGGAAGACATCGTATAAACGATGTTAACGGCGACTACCCAGATAGAACCACAGGCGAAAAAACCAATACAGGAAATTTAACCGATGGCTTTGTAACCGACGCCAATTTTCTTATAAAAAATCCAGGGTTAGATTCAGAAGGAAAGGTTAAGCATAATATGTATAATTCAGATGCTTTTTGGTTAACACAGTGGAATTTAAATGTGCTTTGGGGCTTGGCGTGGCCAGAGATTCAAGATGATATGGCTTCATCAATGGTAGCCTATTCCAACAACGGTGGTTTGCTTCCTAGAGGCCCATCAGGAGGAGGATATTCTTTTATTATGACGGGATGCCCAGCAACCAACCTTATTGTAAGTGCTTTTATGAAAGATATTTTAACAAAAACTGACCATGAAAATGCATTTCAACAAATAAAAAACAACCATTTCCCTGGAGGTATGATGGGAGGTGGAAAGTTCTTTGCACACGACCTTGAGTTTTATGATAAAAACGGCTGGTGGCCTAACAATGCAGGTATTACTATTGAGGCATCGTTTCAAGATTGGGGAGCGGCCCAAATGGCTAAAAAGTTAGGGAAAACAGAAGACTACAATTACTTTTTTAAGCGTTCGCAGTCTTGGAAAAAATGTTACAATCCAGAACAGAAATTATTATTCCCAGTAGACCCTAAAGGAAAGTATGTACATGAAGACCCACTAAAAGGATGGGGTTATGTAGAAGCAAACGCGTGGCAAGCCACATGGGGCGTGTCGCATGATATCCCTACTTTATCAGCGCTTATGGGAGGCGATAACGAACTCATAAAAAAACTAAACTACGCCTTTGAGAAGGAAGAAGAAAACAGTTTTGTACACAGCTATGGCTCAGGACATATTAGTTATGCCAACCAACCAGGATGTTCTAACGCACATGTATTTAGTTATGCTAATGCGCCTTGGTTAACCCAATACTGGGTGCGCAAGGTTAATGAGAAAGCCTACGGCGGAATTACGCCAGATTTAGGTTATGGCGGACACGATGAAGACCAAGGACAAATGGGAGGTGTTAGTACTTTAATGTCTATCGGGCTATTTAATATTATCGGTACAGAATCGCAAACCCCATACTACGAAATTACAGCACCGGTTTTTGATAAAATTTCTATTGCTTTAAATAATGACTATTACAAGGGAGATAAGTTCGTTATCAAAACCTACAATAATAGTAAAGAGAATTGTTACATTAAAAAGGCAAAACTAAACGGTAAAAAACTTAAAAACTTCTGGTTTTTACATGAAGATTTTGCAAAAGGTGGAACCTTAGAAATTTGGTTATGCAACAAACCAAATAAAAAATGGGGAACCAAAACACCGCCTCCAGTAAATTAATCATTTAAGAAACATTACAATGAAAAATATAGCCATTGGAGTAGATGTTGGTGGAAGCCATATAAGTTGTATGGGTTTCGATTTAGAAAGCAAACAATTACTGCCAGAAAGTTTTGCCGAAAACTGTGTAGATAATCATGCCATGCCCAACGATATTATAAATGCTTGGGGTACGGTAATTAAAAAAACTATCAATAAAATTGGAGTAAATAACCTTGCAGGTATAGGTTTTGCAATGCCAGGACCTTTTGATTATGTAAACGGGGTATCTTGCTTTAACGGACAAAACGGTAAATACGAACATACATACGGCATGAATGTTAGAGAGCGCTTATTAGAATTTTTAAATATATCGCAACCCCTAGAAATTAGATTTATTAATGATGCTACTGCATTTGCGCTTGGCGAAGCCAAATTTGGAAAGGCAAAAACCTACCAATCTGTCCTATCCATTACTTTAGGAACTGGATTTGGTTCTGCATTTATAAAAAACGGAGTGCCTGTTGTAGATGGTAATGAGGTACCAAAAGGCGGATGCCTGTGGCATTTACCATTTGAAAAAGCTACGGCAGACGATTATTTCTCCACACGCGGATTAATCAATAGGTTTGAACAAAAAACGGGGTACAAATCTATTGGGGTAAAGGACATTGTAGATTTATGTGAAACAAATCCAGATGCCAGAGAACTCTTTGCTGATTTTGGCAAAAACATAGGTGTTTTTCTAACCCCTTGGATACAAAAATCGAGCATAGATATAATAGTACTTGGAGGTAATATTTCTAGAGCTTATTCTTTATTTGGAGAGGCTATGCAAACCTATTTTAATAGTGAAGGTATCTCTGTGGAAATCGTGGTATCCGATTTAAAAGAAAAATCGGCATTTATGGGAAGTGCTGTCTTAATCGATGATAAAATTTATGAAAAGATACTTCCTATTTTACAAAAAATGTGATTACTAAATCTTAAACTCAAAGTTTACTAAAATAAATTTAATGATATATGAAATATTTTAATCTAATTGTGTTATGTCTTTTAATAAGCTGTAAATCAAATACAAAAAAAGAAAACACAGTACTAAAAGAACAAATTAAGACCAATGAATACTTTGCGTTTACCAAAGAAAAAGCGCTTAAAGTAGTTAAAACCGGATTTAATGCTGGAGACAGTTATGGCGAGGTTTGGATACGCGATTACAATACATTTATAGAGCTATCTGCAGAAGTATTCCCAAAAGAAGCCCTAAAGGAAAATTTACGTGTGTTTTTTAGGCTTCAAAGAGAAGACGGCAACATTATTGACGGGTTTATACCAAAAGAAAAGGCTGTACAAACCAAAGATGGCTACACCTACATTTTTACAGATTTAGAGCCCAATTATGCAGGTCAAAAAAACGATGTAGAAACCGACCATGAATCCTCTCTAGTTCAAGCTGTTTATAAGTATGTAAAGAAAACAGGCGATACTGCATTTTTAAATGAAACTATAGGAGGCAAAACTGTAACACAGCGTATGGAATGGGCTATGCAGTTTTTGTTAAACCATCGCTGGAGCGATAAACACGGACTAATTTGGGGTGCTACCACAGCAGATTGGGGCGATGTACAACACTGTCATCCTTGGGGCGTTTACATTACCGAAGACACCAAATATGCTATAGATATTTACGATAATGCCATGATGCTTGTTGCACTAGATAATATGATGGCTATAGCCCCACAGTTAAAACAAAAGTGGCAACCTATAAGACAGGGTATCGCGCAAAATACCATGAAACATTTATGGGACGATAAAAACCAAAAGTTTATACCACATGTATATTTAGATGGTTCGCCTTTTCCAGAAGATTTTAACGAAAACAACATTTACTATCACGGAGGTACAGCCCTAGCCATAGAAGCAGGACTACTTTCAAAAGAGCAAATAAAAGTGTCTTTAGATAAAATGATTGCCAATGTAAACGCATCAGGAGCAGGCTCTATAGGTTTAACATTATACCCTGCCTACCCCGATGGGTCGTTCGAAAACAAAGGCATGTTCCCGTATAGTTACCAAAACGGTGGAGATTGGACGTGGTTTGGTGCCCGTATGATTCAGCAACTTGTTGAAAACGGATTTATTGAAGAGGCCTATCAACAATTACAACCCATGGTAAAACGCGTTAAAGATAATGATGGTTTTTACGAATGGTACACTATAAAAAACACACCTCAAGGGTCTGGAACATTCCGTGGTTCTGCAGGCGTACTTTATAAAGCCATACAGCTATTAGAAAATTATTCACACGATAAAACAATTGAATAACTACAAAATCATGAACCATACAACACTAAGAAAATCAGACCAATACTTATTGCCTCAAAAAAAACAAGAATCTCTTGTTGGGATGTACGACTTGTATCCTTCAATAAGCTTAGAGTCGGGAAAAATTGCATCAGACATCAACAGTTTGGTAGATGAGCTGGACAACCAAAAAACGATTATCATTGATGGCTATATTGGTGTGTTTTACGATAAGATAAAAACACAAATAACTGAGGCATTTAAAAGCAAAGGAAAAGATGTCGCGTGGTTTGACGCTGATAAAGCCTTAAAGCCAGAAGCAGAAATTGATGCACTGATAGCACCTTTTCTTGGAGGAGACGACCCCATTTTTGGAAAGCGCACAACACTACAGCTGGAAGATTTTTTCAATAAGGAAAGACTAGCCCAATTTAAACCAAATACTAATGCCGATGTAAACATCATTATAGGTGTAGGAGCCAGTTTAGCTGGATGGGAAGGTACTTTGGTATATATAGATTTACCAAAAAACGAGCTTCAATTTAGAGCCAGAGCAAAAAGTGTATTAAATATTGGAGCCACCAAGACAGATGCTATTAAACCCATGTACAAACGCTACTATTTTGTAGATTGGATAGCACTAAATAAACATAAAAAAGACCTATTACCCCAAATAGATTATTTTGTAGATGAGCAACGTATAGACCATATCACTTGGATGAAAGGAAACGATGTTAGAGATGGTTTAAAAGCGATGTCTCAAAACATGTTTAGAGTGCGTCCTTGGTTTGAACCAGGAGCATGGGGAGGGCAATGGATTATTGATAAGATTGATGGGCTAAACAAAGATGTAATTAATTACGCTTGGTCTTTTGAATTAATAGTTCCTGAAAATGGGTTGTTGTTTGAAAGCGATGGCAATCTTTTAGAAATATCCTTCGATTGTTTAATGTTTCAAGAACATCATGCAGTAATGGGCAAGCATGCAAACCAGTATGGTTATGAATTTCCACTTCGTTTCGATTTTCTTGATACTTTTGATGGGGGGAACCTATCCATACAATGTCATCCGCATTTAGATTATATGAAGGAACATTTTGGAGAACCCATTACCCAAGAAGAAACCTATTATATTTTAGATGCTGGGGAAGATGCAAAATGCTACCTAGGATTTCAAGAGGATATCAACCCTGAAGCTTTTGAAGCAGATTTAAAGTATAGTTTTGAAAACAAAAAGGAAATAGATATTACAAAACACGTGCAGGTTCATGACTCTAATAAGCACGATTTGTTTTTAATTCCTCCGGGAACAATTCATGGTTCTGGTACAGATAACCTTGTGCTAGAAATTAGTGCAACCCCTTATATTTTCACATTTAAAATGTACGATTGGTTACGTGTAGATTTAGATGGAAAACCAAGACCGATAAATATTGAACGCGGTATGGAAAACCTTTCCTTTGAACGTAAAGGAGATTATGTAAAAGAGAAATTAATTTCGCATCCGTATGTTTTAGAACAAGGAGACGATTGGACATTGTATCACTTACCAACGCATGAGAAACACTCGTACGATGTACACCGCTTTCATTTAAAAACTAATGTAGAGGTTAAAACTAACAACCTTTGCCATGTACTATCTTTAGTAGAAGGTAAAAGCATTATAGTTGAAACTGAAAATGGTATGCGCCAACGTTTTAATTACGCCGAAACCTTTGTAATTCCGGCTAATGCAGGTTCGTACAGGATTATAAATGAATTAGATACTGAAATTATGGTTGTGAAAGCCTTTATGAAATAAAGCCATATTTCAGTTAATATATTAAAACCCCCATGATTTAAAATCATGGGGGTTTTATTATCCACTCTATCTAGAGCAAGTAAAACTATATTTAATTACTCACTATTGGTGCATCTATAGGTGTTTTACTTTTTACTACAACATAGGTAGAAATAGCATAAAAAGCACCTGTTTGTCCTGATTGAGTACCCCCATCTGATACCCAATCTTCAAAATCGTATTCAAAATTAAATGTAACGTTAGAGTTAGATTTATCAAACTTATCAATTCTTACAGGTACAGCCATTCCCGGGCACCACCCTGCCCTATCAGGAGCCCAATTACCACGTTGCGGATTTATTTTATTACTACCACAACCTATAGGTTTTAATTCGTGGGTAAATCTGGGGGCATTATCAATTTTAATTTCATGGGTTCTAAAACACCATTCTGCACAACCCCTACCATCGCTATCGGCAGGAGTGGCATGTCCCCATCCAGAAATTACGGTTCTTAAATGCGTACTAAATGCATTACTAGGTATAGCTATTGTTTTTGTGAGGTCGAATCCAGCAGTACTACTTCCATAGGGAACACCTGCCAACGACAAGGCATTATAAGCAATAACTTCAGAAACCCCATAATACGGATAATCTGGCACGCCCTCTTCAAAATCGAAATCTACAGATAAATTCCAGCCATCATCTCCCCAAGTTTCTATAAAAGCCCTTAATTCTACCTGGCCTTGTAGCATCGTCTTAAAATCTGTAACATCTATTTCAATACCTCTCGTTAATTGGGATGTATCAACACCATAAGGTGTTATATATCGTCCCAATTCAAACCACTTATTTGTTTTTTTATCTTTAACACTAATATTGGCATAAACATCCCAAATATTGCATCCTGCAGTAGGACAATCTAATTGTATAAACATTTTCACAGCTTTTACATTGGTATTGTCTTCATTTAAAGTAAACGTACTTACTTTACTTTGACTAAGACCAGCCCCAAATGCAATTCGCGTTTGGCTAAATGTTTTATAGTTAAGTGTTTCAAAATCTTGGGGCGGGTTGTCGTCCTTTGAACCATCCCCACTATTTCCTACATCAGTACCACTACTACAATAACTAAAGCCTAAAATAAATGTAAAGCAAAAAGACAATTTTATAACCGCTTTAAAAAAAATCTTATTCATAATTTATTTTTTGATCAACTTTCTAAATCTGATTTTATTTAGAAAAAATAATTTTAAAGGATCTTAATAATTTGCAATACAGTTAGATAGCTTTGTATAAAAAAGAAGAACCTAGAAATAGGTTCTTCTTTATACAAAACTAAAACTAACTCAAAACAATCTATCTTAATTGTTCCAAACTATACCGCGCATTTCTCCATTATAATTTCCAGTTTCATCACTAAATTGAATACCTTTAACTCTATCTAATGGGAAATATGTTTGTAAATTAGGCTCTGTACCATCAATATCTGCATCAAGTTGACCAACAGAACGTACTTCATCCCATCTTCTAAAATCTTTAACGTAACCATTTATCTTAGCTCCAAAAGCATTACCTATCCATGTTTCTCCCCAAACTGAATTTAGAGGTACACCAATATCTTCCTGTTGTGAAACCATTTCTCCGTCAACATAAATTGCTGTTGTCCTTGCAGTATCGTCATGAACAATAGCTATATGTTGCCAAGTACCAGATTTAATTGTTAAAGCTGGATATGTAGGGCCAGTATAATTTGCAATAGCTTCAATGTATGTGAAGTTCCAACCTCCTCCAGCATTGAGTAGATTTTCCTCAGATAACTCTTGGTATCCATTAAGTCTTAAACCTAAAGTATTGTTCCCAAAAATGTCTCCCCAACCAAATGTAGGTAACTCTAAAGTTTTAATCTTTAAGTCAAACTCATATGTATAATCTCCTGTAGGGGTGTAATTAGGAGTCATTCTAAATCCTACCGCATTAGGGTCCTCACTATCAATATATATTCCATCTGCTGGTCCTACCAAATTAGCATTTATTAAATCAATCTGTGCAGATAAAGCAGCAGCTGCATCATCTAAAGCCGATTGTCTTGTTTCATTGGCCACAACATCACTAGCACCAGTAAGTAAACTATCAATATAATCTATAGTGCCTACAGGATAGTCACCATCCATATCTCCTTCTACAACCGTAGCTCTAAAATCTAACAATTCTTGAATAGCTGCATTAATATTATCATAGTTAAGTACAATTATTGGTGGTTCTGACACCCACTCTACACTTCCATTAAGTGTTGCTGTGCTATTCCCTACTATATCTGAAAAACTACTACCTAAATCGGATCCAAATGGAAAATAAGCTTCTAAACCTGATTCTGTTCCATCTACAGAACTACCAAGATTACCTTGAATTGTTGCCTGATCTAATTCTTGATTCCATACTTTAAACTCTCTTACCAATACATTACTAGAACGATCTGTCCAGGTTGGTCCATTACCAATTAAAAAAGGTACGTCTGTTGCCGCAGGTATACCATCTATAGTAGTAACAAGTGCTCCATTAACATAAAACTTTTGCCCTGAACCTGAATTAGTATAGGCAATATCCAGCCATTCTCCTGACTTAAGAGTTCCCGGACCTGCTCCAGCCACTACCCAACCAGAGGCTGTCCCAGCTACCAATTGCAATGAACCATCACCAAAATACCTTGCTGTCATTCCATTGTTAGGAAGTGCTTCTGATGAAAGTAAATTATTAAGTCCCGTACCACTAAACGCATTCAAATCAACAATATAAATTTGAGCCTCTATAGTTGAAACCCCAAACACAATCTGTTTGATGTTATCTGACAATTCTATTCCTGCCCCTACTCCATGTTGAATCCAAGGTAAGGCTACAGAAACCGTACTTGTTAAAAACTTATCGATTGCAGCGTTTAATTTAACTACAGCATCATCTATATCTGCTTGTGATTTAGAGGATTCTATACGTTTGTATATCCAATTCACAACATCCTGAAGGGCGTCTTTCGATCCAGGTTGAAAATCTCCAGCGTTGATACCTTCTACGCTGGTTGCTATCAAATTTTCTGCCTCAGCTATTCTTGCTTCTAGTTGGGCTATATTAAAATTCTGTACAGTTGCGTCGTCGTCATTGGCACAGGATACTGTAAAAAACACCACTATTAACGGTAACACAAATGCTACTTTTTTTAAGTTGTTTAATATCTTCATCATATATTTTTTTAAAAATTACTATTCATCAAACCGTTAGATTTAGTTCTGGTATCTGCTGTATCCCACCATACTTTAATATCCATTCTATCTGAATCTATTGTATTTTGACTTGCTGGCATAAATTGCTGCTCCAACTCATGTGCATTGTCTGGATATCTTATACGCTTAACATAAGTTCCTGAAGCAACAGAAGAAGCACTACTTACCCCATCAATTGGTAAGGTTAAATCTGGATAGTCCGTTCTTCTAAAATCTGCCCACGCTTCTTTTCCGTTAGGGAAATTAGAAATATATTTTTGAGTAATTAACTGTTTTAGTTGGGCTTCATTAGATCCTGATAAGGCTGGCAACTGATCGATATAAGCTGTGGCATCTGCTGGATCTACTCCTACAAACTCCATAGATGCTCTTACACCTTCTTGCATTAACGATGTAGGATCACCACCTGTCCACCCTCTCAGTGCTGCTTCTGCTTGTAAAAATAATACTTCAGTATACAGCATTACCGGTTGATAATGATCGATCTCTCCATCATCTCCTGAAAATCCGATGTAATTTGTATCTGCATTCAGTGTTGCAAAATCGTTAGCATCTACCGGTAAAATATTATAACCATTGGCTACACCTTCTAAACGGTCACTACCAAACATTGGAGAACTGTCTTTGTAGGAAAACCAAATTCTAGCTCGCGGGTCTTCCATTGAAGTTTCAGAATACATAAAATCTAAAAATGTTTTAGAACATCTTATGTTATCCCAGAACACCGCCATATTCCTAAGGTAATCGTAGAATCCTCTACTCCACGCTGGAATATGCGCTACGTCTGCATTACTTTGCATAACACCTGCATTTATAGCAGCTACAGCTTCCGTTTGGGCTTTTCCGGGATCTACATTAGAAATACGCATAGCCATTCTTAATCTTAATGAATTTCCAAAGCGTTTCCATTTATCCAAATCCCAATTAAAAATTAAATCAGGACCTATTCCTGGTTCTTGTAGAGAAATTTGACTTGTATCGTTTGCGTCAATTGCATTCACTGCTGCTGTTACTCTATCGAATAAGTCATAATAAATTTCTTGTTGAGAATTATATGGTACGCTCTCTCCTAATCCAGCCCCGAAATATGGAATATCTCCATAATAATCGGTCATTCTTGTCCATTCAGACGCTTCCCATATCTCTAAAACTTGCATTAAATTATTGTAGGCAGGATCTTCTCCATATACCCTCTGTAGTGTTCTAATGTCGGCTAAACCAATGGTGTACCATTCGCGCCATTTATTACCTACCCATCCATCTACATACTCATATCTACCAGATTCAAAACCAGAAATAGTATTGGCCCAATACTGTGAATAAAAGTCTGCAAATAGGTTTACATTTCTTTGATAATTATACACAGGTACTGTTACTATTATAGTAAATAACTGCCCTGGTTCTGGTGCTACAATAGCATCCTTTTGGGTATTTATTTCCTCAAAGTCTTCTGTACATCCAACTAGTGTCAGTAGAATACTCAGTATTAAAATTATTGATTTTTTCATGTTATTTTTTTTATAATTTAACGTTAAGGGCAAAACCATAGGTTCTTTCTACTGGTACAGGAGAGAAATCAACAGCCTGGGAACCAAAAGTGGAATTGTAAACCGTATCTGGAACTGTTCCTGGTGTATTTCTATAAAGATAAAATAAATTTCTTCCCACTGCTGATATTCTTACTTCGCTTAAAATACCATTACCAATAGAACTTAGCACTGACTTAGGAAGTGAATATCCAAGAGATATTTCTCCCAGTTTCATAAACGAGGCATCGTAAATAAACTCCTCATCAATATTTGTTACTGATTGCCAGTATGCTTGAGGTGTTACAATGGTGGTATTGGTACTACCATCAGCTAAAACACCAGTAGGAACGAAAAATGGTTCTCTACCCAAACTAAGCGTCTTTGGAGTATTACCACTTCCTGTTGCTGACTGCTCAGTTAAAGATAAAATATCTCCACCTTGTTGCATTACCAACAATGCGTTTAAAGAAAAACCTTTGTAAGTAGCATTAACCCCAATAGATCCTGTAAAATCTGCCTGTACGTTACCTAGCTTAACATCTTGTTGACTGGTAGTAGGTAATCCGTCTGCTCCCACAATAACATTGCCATTATCATCAAGTTGATATGATGTTCCAAAAATATCACCATAACGCTCTCCTGGTAGACCACGTACAGTGGCTCCGAAAAAACGATGGAAACTATCAGGTTCATCTGCTATAAACTCTTCTATAGTACCAATATTTTTTGCAAAATTAAACGTTAAACCTAAATTGAAATCCTCAGTTCTAACTGGAACTACATTGGCATATATTTCGATACCTTCATTTCTAATTAAACCTAAGTTATCAATCCTAGAGGTAAACCCACCTGATTGCCCTGTTACTACAGGAATAATTTGGTTCCTTGTATCTTCTCGATATAAGGTAATATCAAATCCTATTCTATTTTTTAATAATCTAAATTCTAATCCTAATTCTGTAGTAGTTGAAATTTCTGGCTTCAAATCAGGACTAACAGTTGCATCTGGAGTTGTAGTTGCCAAAAGCAAAAAGTTGTTTGGTGCTAATTGAAACACTGGATTTGTTTGGTATGGTTCAGTATCCTTACCTACCTCAGCCCAAGTTGCTCTTACTTTTAAATAAGATAACCAATCTGGGGTTTCAAACATTTCAGAAAGAATACCACTTAAACCTACGGAAGAATAGAAATATGAATTTGCATCTATTGGTAAAGCAGAAGACCAGTCATTACGAGCAGTAACATTTAAAAACAAATAATTCTTATATGATACATCGGCAAAACCGTATAAGGAATGAATCTCTCGTTCGTTAAATCTTTCATTAACACCAAATTCGGTAGCTGCATTTAAGAATAAATTATTTTCTGATGCTAGTTTACCGGAAGCAGCATTTAAACTTTCAAGACCACGACGCATGATGTTACCACCAGCACTTACACCAACAGTAAAATCTTCATTAATTTCTTTGTTATACGAAAGTAAAAACTCTGCATTGTCTTCTTTGAAAAAGGATTCTGATGTATTTAAAGAAGGTGTGTTATTTGTAAATATTAAATCTTCATAACGGGCTCCACTTATCGCTTCATATCTATAAACATCTAATCCATATTTAAGTTTTAGTTGTAAATCGTCAGTGAACTTAAAAGTGGTAGCTAAATAACCAAAAATTCTGTTACGTTCATCACTATTAAAATTAGAAGCTCTTAAGAAATAAGGGTTTCGGTTATCTGCATTAGGGTTTTCCGTTAAAATTGTACTCGGTCCAAATAGGTATTCACGTGTTTGGTTATCTTGGAATACAAAACCTGGAGCCAAATCTTGTGTTCTTATATTAGCTGGCATCCCATTCCAATAAGACACACTACTGTAAACCCCAATTGTAGGTCTTCCAGCACCCTTAGTATTAATGTATGATACTTTTGCATCCACATTCATCCAAGGGTTAATATCGTAATTAGCTCTTAAATCAAAATTTAACCTGTCTATATTGAATCCATCATAAATCCCTTCAGTTCTATCTTTAGAAATCGCAGCTTTAAAATTACCATCCTCTCCTCCTTTTGTAAGTATAATGTTATTTCTGGTACTTACACCTGTCCTAGTAAAGTCTTCTAATAAATTAGATTCCGCCTGATATGGTAAAACCTCTCCCGTCCAAGCCACGCGTTCTACGCCATCAAAACGAGGTCCCCAAGACACTCTTGATTGTGGATCATAAACCCCATCTGTACCTTGACCATATTCTCTCTGTAAATCCAAGAAATATGCTGCTTCTGAGAATGTGGTTGAACCTGTGTAAGATATACCTAAGCCTTTAGATTTCGCTCCACTTTTTGTAGTAACCAGTACTACACCATTAGCACCACGCGAACCATACAAAGCTGCTGCTGGCCCACCTTTCAGTACTGAAATGGTTTCAATATCATCAGGGTTAATATCTAGATAACCGCCACCGTTTGATACACCGCCAAATAAGCCTTCAGCATCTGTTGATGTATCTTCTGTGGAGAAAGGCACACCATCAATTACCCATAGCAAGTCATCATTTCCTGTTAAGGAACTTGTACCACGAATATCAATTCTAGGCTTACCTCCTACACCACCTGCAGAGGTAACATTTACACCTGCTGCCCTACCTTGAAGCGCTGATGTAACATTAGGATTAGCTGCTGCTGCAATGGTTTCAGAATCAACTTCCTGTACAGCATAAGACAGCGCTTTCTTCTCCTTTTTAATACCAAGAGCGGTTACCACAATCTCGTCTAATGCCTCTAAACTTTCTTCTAGAGTTACATTAATTACTGTTCGTGAATTAACAGCTTCTTCTTTTGTTACAAAACCAACATAGGTAAAAACTAGGGTTGCCGAGGAGCTAACTTCTATAGAATATTTTCCATCAAAATCAGTAGAAGCACCATTATTAGTACCCTTTTCTACAATATTAACGCCTGGTAGGGGTACCCCATTAGGGTCGACCACTGTTCCGTTTACAACCCCATTTTGCGCTTTTACTATGTTAGTGGATAATAAAAACACAAAAACTAAAAAGAATAATAATTTTTTCTTCATACTAGTTTAATTTAATCAGTTTAGAAATAGTTAAAAATTAAGTTTAAGTAAATGTTACAAAAAAGTTAAGAGCCTTAAAAGTTTTTCGACCAACAACAGTGCATAAAAGCTAAAGGTTGAAAAAAATCTTCTAGAAAAGCCTTAACATATGATTTTTAAGGGTTTAATACATATATGCCAAAAACCTTTTCAGTTATGCATTTTAGACTAACGCCATAAGTTGTTCGTCGAAATAATAATTTATATTGAATAAGCACTGGCTAATTTTGCCGAAACAAATAATTTAAAGCAAACTTTATATGGTATCCTTAGCCTTCAAAAGACCCGGAATGTTTGAAGAAACCCGTTTTGAAAAAATCCACAATATTATTTTCAAAGATTCTATAGAACCTTCTATTCTTGTTGCTCGTGAAATAGCAGACCTAATAAGGGAAAAAGCAGCAAACAACAAATCTTGTGTTTTGGGATTAGCCACAGGATCTTCACCAATAAAAGTATATGAGGAATTGGTACGTTTACACAAAGAGGAAGGGCTTAGTTTTGCAAATGTAGTAACTTTTAATCTTGATGAATATTACCCAATGGATAAAGGGAACATACAAAGTTACTTTTATTTTATGCACGAACATTTGTTTAATCATGTAGATATTTTACCTGAGAACATCAACATACCTGATGGCAAAATAAGCACAGAAGACATACAACAATACTGTATTGACTATGAGAAGAAAATTAAAGCTGCAGGAGGCTTAGATTTTCAACTTTTAGGCATTGGAAGAACTGGTCATATTGGATTTAACGAACCAGGGTCTCATTATAATTCTGGCACTAGAAGCATTACTTTAGACCATATAACCCGAGTTGATGCCGCCCCAGCTTTTTTAGGTATTAACAATGTCCCAAGAAAAGCCATTACCATGGGGATTGGAACGGTAATGAGCGCCAAGCGTATAGTGTTACTAGCATGGGGAGGTAATAAGGCAGAAATCGTTCAAAAAACCATAGAAGGTACCGTGACATCTGAAGTACCAGCAACATACTTGCAAAACCATAATAACACAACTTTTATTTTAGATGAGGCTGCTTCAACAGAGCTTACCCGTGTAAAAACACCTTGGTTGGTAACATCTTTAATATGGGACGAAGTGTTAAAACTTAAAGCTGTTGTATGGCTATCTGAACTTTTAAATAAGTCAATTCTAAAGCTAACAGATTCAGATTACAACAACAACGGCATGTCTGGTCTGCTTACCGAAGAGGGCACTGCTTATCATTTAAATATTAAAATGTTTAATAAACTACAGCATACCATTACGGGGTGGCCCGGAGGTAAACCTAATGCAGATGATTCTAAGAGACCAGAACGCTCATCACCAAAACGTAAACGTATAGTTATTTTTAGCCCGCACCCAGATGATGATGTTATTTCTATGGGAGGTACTTTTGACCGATTGATAGAACAAGGGCACGAAGTTCATGTAGCATACCAAACTTCAGGCAATATAGCGGTTTCAGACGAAGAAGCATTAAAATTTGCAGAAATAACTCAATCTTTATGTCCTGAGTGTGGAGAAACCAAAAATATCATCAACTTTTTAAAATCGAAAACCGAGAATGATATTGATACTGAAGCCGTAAGACGGCTAAAAGGATTAATAAGGCGTAATGAATCTTTAGCAGCTACTAGATATTTAGAGTTAAACGATGAGAATGTACACTTTTTAGATTTACCTTTTTATGAAACTGGCACCATTAAGAAAAATAATATATCTGATGAAGATGTTTCCATAATGAAAACACTAATTGATGACATAAAACCACATCAAATCTATGCAGCTGGGGATTTAGCAGACCCGCACGGTACACATAAGGTTTGTCTAGATGCATTGTTTAATGCTCTTGAAGAACTGAAACAAAATAAGTATATGGATGATTGCTGGGTTTGGTTATATCGCGGTGCGTGGCATGAATGGGAGTCTTACCAAATTGAAATGGCAGTTCCTTTAAGTCCAGATCAAGTACTTAAAAAGCGACGTGCCATATTCTATCATCAATCCCAAAAAGATGGGGTCATGTTTCAAGGGGACGACTCTAGGGAATTCTGGGTAAGAGCTGAAGATAGAAATCGCCTAACCGCAAAAAAATATAATGATTTAGGATTGGCCGATTATGCAGCGATAGAGGCATTTAAAAGATATCATTTTTAACTCTAGTTTATGTTATTAGGGTTTAATATTTTACCTTTAACCTCCTCAAGGTAAGATCTACCTATAACATACCTTAAACCCTCTATTTCAACACTATTGCCTTCTAAAATATCTATTTTATCTATAGCTATCGTGTAAGATCTATGTATTCTTATAAAATTTTCTTTCGGAAGAAGTGCCGTGAAATCTGATAATGTGCTATGGATGATATATTTTCCAGTAGTTGTATTTATTTTTAAATAATCTTTTAACGATTCAACAGTAAGTATCTCATCCAAATAAATCTTTTTCATCTTCTTTTTATCAATCTTTATGAAAAGATGCTTCTTGGCCTTACTTGAATCCCCCAGATCTACCTTATTACTTTTACCCAACCTATTCTCAACCTTCCTTATAGCCTTAATAAACCTAGGAAACTCAATGGGTTTAACTAAATAATCAAGAACATTCAATTCGTAAGTTTCAACCGCAAATTCAGTGTAAGCTGTAGTAATAATGATTAAAGGAGGATCTTTTAAAGTCTTTATAAAATTCAATCCATCCAATAAGGGCATATTAATATCTAAAAAAATAACATCCACTTTATGCTCCTTTAAAAACTCCAAAGCTTCTAGGGCATTGCTAAACGTATTTATTACTTCAAATCCATTTATTTGCTGTAAATAGTTTTTAATAACATTAATTGCCAAGGGCTCATCGTCAATTATTAAACATTTGGTACTCATGCTACTCTTATTTTTAGTTTAGCTATAAAAATGTTATCCATTTCTTCAAATTCTAGGTTGTAATCATTTTCAGAATAACCTAGCGAAAGTCTTTTTCTAACGTTCTTAAGGCCTATACCTCCAGAATAGTTTTTTCCTGAATTTTGATTCATAATTGAAGGCATTGGGTTTGACACACTAAAGTATAGAAAATCTTCTTTAATTTCGAATGAAATATCAATTTTAATATTACCAATGTTTTTGTTTACCCCATGTTTAAAAGCATTCTCAACCAAAGACAACAAAATAATTGGAGCAATTTTTTTGCCTTGTATATCTCCGGTAATTGAAACTTCTACTTGTAAAGACTTACTGTGTCTTATCCGCTCTAAATCCAGATAGTTTTGCACACATAAAATTTCCTTTTCCAATGTTTGCCTTCTTTGTCGTGTTTCATACAAAAGATAGCGCATAAGTTCTGACAACTTTAAAATTATTTTGGAAGTTTTCTTTGATTTCTCTAATGCAAGTGAATGGATATTGTTTAAAGTATTAAAGAAGAAATGAGGCGATATCTGGGCTTTTAAAAACATGAGTTCGGTTTCTAAATTTGCTTTCTCAAGTTCAGCCACTCGCCTATGTTCTTGCAGGTAATCTAACGTTATTTTTATGGCTGTTACAAATGTTATAACATATAGTTCGCCAATCATCATATCAATAACATAGTTAAGGGATAGTGAATTAAGCGTTTCCGGACCTTCTGGCCATACATTCGTGCTTATTAAAATATATGTAAGATTAAACTTAACCAAAACCATGATAAAAATAGCAGTAAGTACAGATAAAACATATAATATATACTTTCTCTTGTAGACTAAAAATGGCATTAAAACAAAAATATTAAGGTAACATAACACCATGTGAATTGGGAAACCCAAGAGGTTTGTCTTCAAAGAATATATGTAATCCCCAAAGTAACTCCCCCATCTAAATGTGTTGAAAGAAAAATAAATCAACCAAAATATTAAATGAAATTTAAAGGGTAATTTATAATATTCCTTAGAGTTTAAAATCTTTACCATGGTTTCCTTACTATTATTTTTTTGGGTGTTTAGCTTCGATTAGATGTTGTCCGTCTAAATTTATTTGGGAGAATGATAAAATTATGAATTTTTACATTAACTGATTTTTTATGAAGCATATATTGCCGTGTTTGTTTTTGATTGTTTTGGTTTTTACTTGCAAAAATAAAAGTAAAGATTCTTTAAAAAATAGTGCTAAACCAAAATTAACCCATCTGGTAAACCCTTTTATTGGAACAGGTGGGCATGGACATACATATCCTGGTGCCACTGTACCGTTTGGTATGTTGCAGGTAAGCCCTGTAAATGGAATATCAGCTTGGGATTGGTGCTCTGGCTACCATTATACAGATTCGGTAGCCATAGGTTTTAGCCACTTGGCACTAAGCGGAACAGGTATTGGAGATTTGGCTGACATATTGCTAATGCCCATAAACAAAGAGGTGGACTTGTCTCCCACACCTAAAGAACGAGATAGTCTAAACTATAAATCAAAATACGCTCATAGAAACGAGAACGCTTCTCCAGGATATTATCAAGTATATTTAGAAGACCATGATATTGATGTTGAATTAACAACTTCTCAGAGAACAGCATACCATAAATATACTTTTAAAGAAGGCGATAAACAATCGGTGGTCTTAGATTTAGGGTTCTCCATTAATTGGGATAAGCCTACAGAAACTGCGATACATATAGAAGATGCACAAACCATATCTGGCCATAGATTTAGCACAGGTTGGGCAAAAAATCAAAAAGTGTTTTTTGTTGCTAAGTTTTCAAAACCTATAAAAAGTTCTAAGCTCTATGCAGATGGATTGCCAGAGGATTCCAAGTCTATAAAAGGACACAAAACAGCCTCTCAATTGGTTTTTGATAGTCAAAACACAAATCAACTTTTTGTTAAAGTGGCACTGTCTTCAGTAAGCGTGGAAAATGCTAAGAACAATTTAGATTCTGACGATTTTAACTTTGAAAACACTAAACAAAATGCAGAACATATTTGGGAAGCTTCATTACAAAATATAAAGATTGAAACCCCTGTAGATTCCCTAAAAACAATATTCTATACTGCACTATACCACAGCCAATTGGCGCCAGTAACATTTAGTGATAAAAACGGAGCATTTAGAAAGGAAAATGACAGTATTGTATTGGCTCAGGATTACACAGCCTATTCCACACTTTCCCTATGGGATACTTTTAGGGCAGAACATCCCTTGCTAACACTTGTTGCTACAGAGAGAGTTTCCGATTTTATAAATTCCATGTTGGCTTACTACCAAACCAATAAAATTTTACCAGTATGGACATTATACGGCAACGAAACCAATACCATGACGGGCTATCATTCCATCCCAGTTATCGTAGAAGCTTACCTTAAAGGCATTCGTGGGTTTGATGCCGAAAAAGCATATGAGGCAATGAAAACCACGATGATGCAGGATGAAAGAGGGTTAAACCACTACAAAACTTATGGCTACATTCCTTATGAGCTATTAGACGAGTCTGTAACCATTACTTTAGAATATGCCTACAACGACTGGTGTGTAGCACAAATGGCTAAGGCTCTAGGAAAAGACGATGACTATAGTTTCTTCTTAGAACGTTCTAAAGCATACACCTATTTATTTGATAAAGACACTGGCTTTATGCGTGGCAAATCTAAAGATGGTAAGTCGTGGAACATGCCTTTCGACCCCAAACATTCAAATCATAGAGAACATACAGATTATACAGAAGGTAACGCATGGCAACACAGCTGGTTTGTACCCCATGCAGTGGAAGATTTTATTAAGATGCATGGCAACAATGATATGTTTTCTACTAGATTAGAACAACTTTTCACAGAAAGCTCAGACATTACAGGGGACAATGTTTCTGTAGATATTTCTGGGCTTATAGGCCAGTATGCACATGGTAATGAGCCTAGTCATCATATTGCTTATATGTTTAATAAAGCCAATAAACCATGGCGTACACAATACTGGGTAAACCATATTTTAAACACGCAATATAACACAACACCAAATGGTTTAAGCGGTAATGAAGACTGCGGACAAATGAGTGCATGGTATGTGTTTAGTGCCATGGGATTCTATCCTATGAATCCAGCATCAGGTAACTATGAAATAGGAAGCCCTATTTTCGAGAAAACTACCATTAAATCAAAAGACAATAAAGTATTTATTATTGAAGCTGAAAATGTTTCGAATAAAAACATCTATATACAATCAGCAACCTTAAATGATAAAGATTTTAATAGCACAATTATCTCTCACAAACAAATTCTAAACGGAGGCACTTTAAAGTTTAAAATGGGGCCAGAACCTAATAAATCCTGGGGTGTAAAAAATTGATTTATGAACGCTATTGACGTAACAATAATTGGAGTATATATTGTACTAACCTTAAGTGTTGGTATTTGGATTTCCAAAAGAGCCTCCAGAGGTTTGGATTCTTATTTTCTAGGAGGAAAAAGCATTAAATGGTACTATTTGGGGCTTAGTAATGGCTCAGGGATGTTTGATGTCTCAGGTACTACATGGATGGTAGGCTTACTATTTCTCTACGGAGCAAAAAGTTTCATGATGATGTGGATGTGGCCTATTTTCAACCAAATTTTCGTTATGGTATTTCTGGCCGCATGGATAAGACGGTCAAACATTATGACAGGTTCTGAATGGATTTTAACACGTTTTGGAGATGATAAACCCGGTAGGGTATCTCACCTCATCGTTGCTATATTTGCAATCATATCATCTTTGGGTTTTATTGCCTATTTCTTTGAAGGTGTCGGTAAATTTTTAACCATTATATTGCCATGGGACCTAACTATAATGCTCAATGGTTCTGTTTTTTTACCCTCGGATCAAAGTTATGCCCTACTAATTATTATTCTTACTACCATTTACACCGTAAAAGGAGGTATGTTTTCTGTTGTAGCAACCGAGGTGTTACAGTATGGTATAATGGTTTTAGCTGGCTTGTTGATAGCTACATATACTTTTATTTCTATATCAGATATTCAGCTTGAATCTATCATTTCAAAAGAATGGGGTACAGTATTTTTTGGTTGGGAACTTGATGGTTTTTGGGATGGGAAGTATGAGAAGTTTAATGATTTAATAGACACACAAGGTTACAAAATGTTTGGGGCTTTTATTGGGATGTCTTTATTAAAAGGCTTCTTTGCCAGTATTGCTGGACCCACGCCAGGTTATGATATGCAACGCATACTCTCCACACGATCCGTTAAAGAGGCGGCTTACATGAGCGGATTTACAAATTTGGTATTATTCATTCCAAGATATTTACTTATTACAGGTGTTGTCATTTTAGGATTGGTATTTATAGCACCCGAGATGGCTATATCAAGCACCCTATCGATTAATGATTTAGAGATTATTTTGCCTAAAGTGATAAACCATCACGTACCCGTCGGTATAAAAGGTATACTTTTAGCAGGCCTTTTGGCTGCTTTTATGTCTACGTTTTCCGCAGTAGTAAATTCCGCATCTGCTTACGTCGTAAATGATATTCATAAAAAATATTTTAAACCAAATGCAACGCCTAGATATTATGTACGAGCAAGTCATCTAGCTTCTTTTGGTATTGTTATTTTGGGTGTAATAATGGGCTTTTTCGCAGACTCCATAAATTCTATAACATTGTGGATTACTAGTGCTCTCTATGCTGGCTATGTTGCGGCCAATCTACTTAAGTGGATTTGGTGGCGCTTTAATGGCTGGGGCTATTTTTGGGGGATGACAGCTGGACTTTTAATAGCCACGCTACAATTTATTTTAGAGCAAAATCAAGATAGCTTTCAAGTTGGCTCGTTTATGCACCAAATAGCAACTCTTCCTGTTATTTACGCTTTTCCGGCAATATTAGGAATCTCCTTAATCGGCTCTTTTTTAGGTACATTTTTAACACCTCCAACAAATATGGATACCCTTAAAAGTTTCTACACCAATGTAAGGCCGTGGGGTTGGTGGAATCCAGTTTTTAAAACGATTAAAGAAACTAATCCAATTTTTGAGAAAAATAAAGATTTTCCAATCGATATGTTTAACTGTATCATTGGTATTATTTGGCAATCCAGTATGATATTATTGCCTATTTACTTTATGGTGCGAGATTACTCTAACATGTTTTGTGTTTTAGTGCTGTTTGTAGTAACTTCTGTGATTTTAAAATTTACTTGGTTAGATAAAGTAAAGAAGTACAAAAATTAATTAAAAAAATGAATGCTATTCCTTGGGAAGAAAGACCGTCAGGGTCCAAAGAGGTCGTTTGGCGTTATAGCCAAAACCCGATTATTAATCGTGATGCCATTCCAACATCCAACAGCGTTTTTAATAGTGCCGTAGTGCCGTTTAAAGATGGTTTTGCAGGGGTGTTTAGATGCGATAATAAAGCTGTGCAAATGAACATTTTTGCTGGCTTTAGTGACGATGGCATCAACTGGAAAATTAATGAGAATCCTATAAATTTTGAAGCACACGACAAAGGACAGATACTCGGAGATTACAAATACGACCCCAGAGTGGTATTTTTAGAAGACCGCTACTGGATTACTTGGTGCGAGGGTCACAATGGTCCTACAATAGGTATTGGCTATACCTTCGATTTTAAGGAATTCTTTCAATGTGAAAGTGCCTTTTTACCTTTCAACAGAAATGGGGTATTGTTACCTCAAAAAATAGATGGAAAATATGCTATGATGAGTCGCCCAAGCGATAACGGTCACACCCCTTTTGGAGACATCTATATGAGTTACAGCCCCGATATGAAATACTGGGGAGAACACCGGCACATGATGTCTCCCACCTCTTTTAAAGATAGTGCGTGGCAGTGTACAAAAATTGGCGCAGGCTCAGTCCCTTTTTTAACCAATGAGGGCTGGTTAATGTTTTATCATGGCGTTATAAATACCTGCAACGGCTTTAGGTATGCCATGGGCTCTGCAATTTTAGATACAGACCAACCGCATATCGTAAAGTACAGAACACAACCCTATTTGCTCACACCATCTAAAACCTATGAACAAGTAGGCGATGTACCCAATGTTATTTTTCCATGTGCTTCGTTACAAGATTTAGAAAACGATAAAGTAACCATTTACTACGGAGGTGCAGACACCGTTGTGGCCATAGCATTTGGTTACATAAGTGAAATATTGGCATTTACAAAAAACAATAGCATCATATAAAAAAGAATGAGATTAATAGCATCAATACTTGCTCTTTTGAAAAAAGGCTTATGGAACATAAGTCTTTTTTTTCTTGGGCTACCAATATATAGTTGCGTGCAAAATAATATACCCACTACTCCCAAAACATACATAGCAAATTTTGTTGATGAACCCATAAAAATTGATGGTTTCGGGAATGAAACATCTTGGAAAAACGCTCCATATTCCGATATGTTTATTGATATAGAAGGTATTAAAAAACCAAAGTACAACACACAAGTAAAAATGCTTTGGGATACCCATCATATTTACTTTTTTGTTAAAATGGAAGCCCCTCACGTTTGGGGTAACCTAAAAAAAAGAGATACCATCATTTTTCACAACAATGATTTTGAAATTTTTATTGACCCCGATAACGACAGCCATAATTATTACGAATTTGAATTTAACGCCCTAAACACCGTTTGGGATTTGTTTTTAACAAAACCATACCGTGATGGTGCATTAACGCTCAACGATTGGGATGCCAAGGGTTTAAAATCCGCTGTTTATATTGATGGTACATTAAATAATCCAAATGATACAGACAATGGATGGCGTATTGAAATTGCTATACCACTCAGTGCTTTTAAAACTTCTTATTTTGAAACTATTGATTTATCAGACACCTTTTGGCGCATCAATTTTTCAAGAGTGCATTGGGATTTTCAACTAGACAACGGAACGTACCAAAGAAAAACAAATGAAAAAGGAGAACTTTTGCATGAATACAATTGGGTATGGTCGCCACAAGGCGTTATTGCGATGCATCAACCCGAAACTTGGGGGTATGTTTATTTTTCAAAAGAAAATAAAAGTTTTACCATTCCTAAAGATGAGCACATCAAGTGGTATTTATCCGAATTACATAATGCTTTAAAACGCAAAACTATCACTATTGAAGACGTTAGTCAATCAAGGCAAATTCTGAATAAAACGATAACTCCTCACTACGACAATCATAAAACAGGCTATAATATTTGGGTGGAAAGCCCTTTTTCAAATACAACCATCATTATTAATCAACATGGTAAAATCATGGTAAAATAGTGTTCCATATGAAATCAATATATCAATTACTCATCATCATTTTCATAGTAACAGTATCCTGTTCAAAAGAAAAAAAGGACATCAAAATTACTGAGACTGAAATCACACCACCGTTTAAGTATTGGGCTTGGTATGGTGCTGCGGCTAATGTTGCAGATAGTATTCACATTAAACAATTCAAAAAATATACAAATTCAGGTATCGATGCCGTACTTATTGATACTAGGGCCGATGCCGATTATTTATCTAAAATTGCACCGTTAGCCATTAAGGAAGGTTTGGAAGTACACGCGTGGATGTTTACCATGAACAGACCGGGAGACACCACGGCACTAAAACACCCCGATTGGTATATGGTAAGCCGAAGTGGAAAATCGTGTTTTGACGACCGCCCTTATGTAGACTATTACCAATGGCTATCTCCCAGTCATCCAGAAGCCCGAAAACATATTTGGAGCTTAGTGGAAGGTTTAGCAAAAGTCGAAGGCATTTCCAGCGTACATCTCGATTATATAAGATATCCTGATGTGTATTTACCTGTAGGTTTACTTCCTAAATACAATTTAGTACAAAACGAAGAACTTCCCGATTTTGATTTTGATTATTCAGAAGCCTCGGTTAAAAAATTTGAAAAGCTATTTGGAAAAGACATTACAAAAGCTGAAGTACCAGCCATAGACATAGAATGGAAACAATTCAGGCTTAATGAAATTAAAGCGGTCGTAGATGGCGCTTATGATATAGCCCATAAACACGGTAAAAACCTAACCTCCGCGGTATTTCCCTATCCTGAAATGGCAGACCACATGGTGCGCCAACGTTGGGATAAATGGAATATTGATGCAGTATTACCCATGATTTATAACAATTTTTACAATGAAGGTTTAGATTGGGTAGAATTTGCCACAAAGCAAGGACTTACAGATTTAAAAGCTAAACAAACCCAATTACATACAGGCCTGTATTTACCTGAAATGACTGATGATGAATTGGCAAAAGCCATTGCCATTGTAAAACAATCAGGAGCTTCAGGAGTCGCTTTTTTTGATATTCAAGAATCGCATTTTGCAGTAATTAAAGCGTCGCAATAATACTTATTTATGAATAAGATTTGTATTTACATATTACTATTGATTATCACGTTTTCTTGTAAATCTAAAACAGATGTAAAAGAAAACACCAAACCTCTAGTGGATTATGTGAATCCGTTTATTGGAACCGATGGCCCCGGAAATACATATCCGGGCGCAAGCGAACCCTTTGGTATGGTGCAATTAAGTCCAGATATAGGTATTCCGGGTTGGGATAGGATTGCGGGCTACTTTTATCAAGATTCCATAATCACGGGGTTTTCGCATACGCATTTGTCGGGCACTGGAGCTGGCGATTTATACGATATCCTAGTCATGCCAACCAATAGCAGATTTAATAAGCGTATTGAGGCGAATAATTTCAAACCCTATTCCACGTTCAGTCATCAAAAAGAAAAAGCATTCCCGGGATATTATACAGTCGATTTGTTGGATTATGGCATAAAAGCAGAATTAACAGCCACAAAACGAGTAGGCATCCATCGGTACACCTTTCCCAAAGATGGCGATAGCCAAATACATATCGATTTGGGCTATGCCTTGAACTGGGATAAACCAGCAGAAACTTATATTGAAAAAGTAAACGATACGACGATTCAAGGCTATCGTATGTCCACAGGCTGGGCAAGAAACCAAAAAGTGTATTTTCAAATGCTGTTTTCAAAACCTTTTGATACGCACCACTACTATAAAAACGATACGCTGAAAATTTACCCAATGAAGGGTAATACCAAAATGGTATTGAAATATCAAACCCTAGAAAATGACCAAATCATCATCAAAACAGGATTGTCTTCTACAAGTTGTGAGGCCGCGGCCCATGCCATAAAAATGGAAACCGTTGGTTTTGATTTCGATTATCAACAGGAAAAAACCACATTGGTCTGGGAAAATCAACTTCAAAAGATTAAGATTGAAACCCCAGATGAAGACAAAAAAAGCATCTTTTATACCATGATGTATCAAAACATGCTGACGCCTAATTTGTTTAGCGATTATGGAGGTACCTATAAAACGGCCAATGATGAAAATGGACAACTAAAATCTGGTATAAATCCCATTTCTAAAGCTGAAGGATTTAATAGATATGACACATTCTCCTTATGGGATACCTTTAGGGGCGCACACCCGTTACATACTATTTTACAGCCAAAACTGGTACCCTATTTCATAAAATCTTTGTTGGCACATTATAAAGAAACTGGCGAATTACCTGTTTGGTCCATGCAAGGCAGTGAAACCGATATGATGATTGGTTATCATGCAGTCCCTGTAATTGTTGATGCTTATTTTAAGGGATTTGATTTTGACGCACAACTTGCTTACCAAGCCTGTAAAGAAAGTGCTATGGTTACTGATAGACAGATTAATGTTTACATGCAAAAAGGCTATATACCCGTTGATAAACACCACGAAAATTGGTCGGTTTCAAAAACCATGGAATATGCTTATGATGATTGGTGTATTGCCATGTTTGCACAGTCATTAGGTAAACTTGAAGATTACAACTATTTCATAAGACGCTCTAAAAATTGGCAAAATTTACACAACGAAACCAATTCTTGGATGCAACCTAAAGATGAAAGGGGCAACTTTATCACACCATTTGTTCCCAAGGAGTACAGCCCCTACTTCTGCGAAAGCAATGCCTGGCATTATTACTGGTTTGTACCTCATGATGTGGAAACTTTAATTGCAAAAACAGGTGGCAAAGAACGTTTTGAACAAAAACTAGACTCCATGTTTACCTACTATCCTGAACCTACTGATAAATTACCTTTATTTAGCACAGGCATGATTGGGCAATATGCACATGGCAATGAACCCAGTCATCATGTGGCATACTTATATAATTTTATAGATAAACCATCCAAAGTGCAAAAATATATACGTCAAATTTTAGAAACGCAATACAAAAATGAACCAAATGGACATTGTGGGAATGAAGATTGCGGGCAAATGTCGTCGTGGTATATCTTCAACGCTTTAGGATTTTATCCCGTTAATCCCGCCCAAAATGCCTATGCCTTAGGGTCGCCACTTTTTGATTCTGCTACCATTGTATTGCCAGATAAAAAACAGTTCAAGATTGTAGCAGAAAACAATTCAAAAGATAATATTTATGTGAAATCGATATGGCTTAATGGAGAAACCCTTAATAGGAATTACATTACCCACAAAGAGATTTTGGCAGGCGGTACACTTAAATTTGAAATGAGTAATACTCCAAACTTAAGCAAAGTAGTTGAAAAGCTAAATTCGGCCAAGGTTTATGGTAATTTTCCATATTAATGCATTAAAGTTCCATGTGTAGTCTAATACTTTATAAGTATTTTTACTAAGCAAAACGTTTAACTAACACATATAGATTTATGGATTTATATCCACTAAAATTCACGCCACTTTTTAAATATAGAATATGGGGTGGCGAAAAACTAAAAACAGTATTAAACAAAGATTACAAAGAAACCAACGTTGGCGAATCTTGGGAGATTTCGGGTGTAGAAAACGATGAAACTCTAGTGGTCGATGGGGCCTTAAAAGGTAAAACCCTTGAGCAACTCATCAATACCTTTAAAGGCGATATGGTTGGGAATAATGTGTATCAAAAATTTGGAGATACATTTCCGTTACTTATCAAATTTATTGATGCCAAAACTCCGCTATCCATTCAAGTACACCCAAGTAACGACATAGCAAAAGAACGCCATAATTCCTTCGGAAAAAATGAAATGTGGTATGTTATGGAAGCTGATGATGATGCCGAATTAATTGTTGGTTTTGATAAAGAAATCACGCAAAAAGAATACAAAACGCATTTAGACAACAGCACTATTTTAGAAGTGATGCATCATGAAAATGTAAATCCAGGCGATACGTTTTATATCCCAACAGGAAGAGTGCATGCCATTGGTGCGGGCGTGATGTTGGCAGAAATCCAGCAAACTTCTGATATTACTTATAGAATTTATGATTACGACAGGGTTGATTCAAAAACAGGCTCAAAAAGAGAATTACATAACGATTTAGCTGTTGATGTAATTGATTATGATGTACTTGATTCTTATAAAACATCATACGATTTAAATAAGAATACGTCAAATACACTAGTACATTCGCCATATTTTAAAACCAACATTATAGCTATAGATGGCGAAATGTCTATGGATTACAGCAACATAGATTCTTTTGTAATTTACATCTGCGTGGAAGGTAGCCTGAATATCCATTGCAACGGCACTGATTACAACCTAAAAACAGGAGAAACCATTTTAGTGCCAGCAAGTTTAAACTCCCTTAAACTACAATCTGAAGATGCAAAAGTACTGGAAGTCTATTATCAATAAGATTATGAAAATAAGAACATTATATAGCATTATTGGCTTTGTAGCACTTCTTTCGTGCAACACCAGCACAAAACAAGAAGACACCTGTTATGCCATTGATACGACCACAAATTTGGTGGATTTTGTAAACCCGCTTATGGGTACAGATTCTTCTTTTGAACTATCCAATGGAAATACCTATCCTGCCATTGCAACCCCTTGGGGCATGAATTTTTGGACACCAATGACCTCAAAAATGGGAGATGGATGGACCTATAAATACGACGGAAATAAAATTAGAGGCATAAAGCAGACCCATCAACCAAGCCCTTGGATAAATGATTATGCGGCCTTTTCGTTAATGGCCGTAACCGGCGATTTAAAGTTTCAAGAGGACGAGCGTCAATCTTGGTTTTCGCATAAAGCCGAAACAGTAAAACCACATCATTATTCTGTGTATTTGGCGGATTATGATGTTACTGCAGAAGTGACTCCAACAGAACGGTCAGCTCATTTTAAATTTACCTTTCCAGAGAATCAATCTTATATTTTATTAGACGGATTCTTTAAAGGTTCCATGGTAAAAATCATACCAGAAGAACGAAAAATTATTGGCTACTGTCGAAATAATACTGATGGTGTGCCAGACAATTTTCATAATTATTTTGTAGCCGAATTTGATAAAGACTTTGAACTTACCCATACTTGGAGCGACAACTGGGCACTTCAAGAAAATAGTAAAGAAAGTGAAGGCGAACACGTAGGAGCTATTGTTGGTTTTAAAACAAAACGTGGGGAAACTGTGCATGTAAAGGTAGCGTCCTCTTTCATCAGTTTAGAACAAGCAAAACTTAATCTAGATAGAGAAATTGGAGCCGATAGTTTTGAAACTACAAAAGCTAAAGCCAAAAACGTTTGGGAAAAGGAACTGGGTAGAATTAAAATTGAAGATGATAATATTGATAACATCCGTACCTTTTATTCTTGTCTTTACAGAGTGTTATTGTTCCCAAGGCAATTATATGAAATAGATGCACAAAATCAAACGGTTCATTACAGCCCTTATAATGGCGAAGTGTTACCTGGTTATATGTTTACCGATAATGGATTTTGGGACACGTTTAGAGCGGTGTTTCCCTTTTTCAATTTGATGTATCCAGAACTGAATGCACAAATCATGGAAGGGTTGGCAAACACCTACAAGGAGTCTGGTTGGTTGCCAGAATGGGCAAGTCCAGGACACAGAGATTGTATGGTGGGCTCTAATTCGGCACCCAATATTGCAGATGCCTTTTTAAAAGGTGTTGATATGACGGATACAGGTGTATTACTAGAAGCAATGTTAAAAAACGCCACAACCTCAGAAGGTAGACCTGTTTCATCTGGAGGTAACACCTTAAAATCTGTTGGGCGTGAAGGCATTGAATATTACAACAAATTGGGCTATGTGCCTTATGATGTTGGTATTAAAGAAAATGCGGCCCGAACTTTAGAATATGCCTATGCCGATTTTACCATAGCACAAATGGCTGAAAAATTAGGAAAAGAAGATATAGCTGAGACATTTTATAAACGCTCGCTGAATTACAAAAATCTATTCGACCCAGAAACCCAATGGATGCGAGGTAAAAATGAAGACGGTACGTTTCAAAGTCCGTTTAATCCCCTAAAATGGGGCGATGCCTTTACCGAGGGGAATAGTTTGCATTACACATGGTCGGTTTTTCATGACATCAACGGACTCATGGAACTTATGGGCGGTAAAAAAGCATTTGAAAATAAATTGGACGAGGTATTTAATATGCCTCCAGATTTTGATAATTCGTATTACGGCTTTACCATCCATGAAATTCGCGAAATGCAAATTATGAATATGGGTAACTACGCCCATGGAAATCAGCCCATTCAACATATGATTTATTTGTATAATCATGCGAATGCATCATACAAGGCACAAGAGAAAGTGCGTGAAGTATTAACCAAATTGTATTCTGCTACACCAGACGGTTATTGTGGCGATGAGGATAACGGACAAACCTCGGCATGGTACGTATTTAGTGCTTTAGGGTTTTACCCCGTAACACCAGCAGTAAATGAGTATGTTATTGGTAGTCCGCTCTTTAAAAAGGCAACCGTTCATTTTGAAAATGGAAACACCTTGGTAATATCTGCACCGTCAAACTCAAAAGATAATGTTTACATCAACGGAGCATCCTTAAACGGAGAAGCTCACAATAAAACGTTTTTAAATTTTGAAACGCTAAAAGAAGGAGGCACATTAACCTTTGATATGAGCGCAACCCCTAATAAAGATTGGGCTAGTAATGATAACGCAGTACCTTATTCTTTGAGTCTGATAAAAAAGTAGAACTCTATGGCACATCTTAAATTAATTAATAATCTTTTACTATTACTATTTGTTGTATTAGTAGGTTGTAAAGATGTGCCAAAACAAGATGTAGAGCAAGAGACTGCAACTACATCAAAAGACTTTACGCAATTTGTTAACCCATTTATTGGTACTTCAAATTTTGGAACCACCAATCCTGGCCCTATCGCCGTAAGAGGTATGGCAAACGTATCCCCATTTAATGTCGCCGGTCCAAAAAATTTGCCTTTGGAAAAAGACAGTCGTTGGTTATCCACGCCCTATGTACATGAAAATACTTTTTTAACAGGGTTTAGTCATGTCAATCTCAGCGGTGTGGGGTGTCCAGATTTGGGTGTTATTTTAGCAATGCCAACCACGGGAGATTTGGAGACCAATCACTTAAATTATGGGTCGACATATTCAAAAGAATCGGCCTCTGTTGGGTATTACACCAACACACTTGATAAATATAATATTAAAGTAGAAGCCACAGCAACTACAAGAGTTGGCGTGAGCAAATACCACTTTCCAGCGGGGAAATCCAACATACTTTTAAATTTAGGTTTGGGCTTAACTAACGAAGAAGGTGCAATGGTAAAAGTGGTATCGCCCAATGAAATTGAAGGCATGCGCTCTGTGGGTTCATTTTGCTATTACAAACCCGAAGAAGCATATCCTATCTATTTTGTAGCACGTTTTTCTAAACCTGCTGATGCTTTAGGTGTATGGAAAACCCCAAGAACTTATGATGGCGTAGAAGGGAAATGGATGGGCTATAACGGAAAGCATCGCATCAAAGAAAATTATACTAAAGAAGTCGTTGGGGACAGTATTGGAGCGTATATGCGTTACAATTTTAAAACACCTACAGTGGTTGAAATGAAAATTGGTGTATCCTATGTAAGTATCGAAAACGCCAGGGAGAACTTAGAAAAGGAAACTGCAAACAAAACATTTGATGCTGTTTTAGCTGATACGAAAACAGATTGGAATAATCATTTATCAAGAATTGAAGTTGAAGGCGGTACGGATGACGATAAAACCATTTTTTACACAGCATTATATCACACGTTAATCCATCCCAATACTTTAAACGATAGTAATGGCGAATACCCAAAAATGAAAACTCGAGAAACTTTAAAAACCGATGGCACACGCTATACTACCTTTTCTTTTTGGGATACCTACAGAAATTTACACCAGTTGATGAGTTTGGTATACCCCGAACAACAATCTAATATGGTTAAAAGTATGTTGCAGATTTACGATGAATCTGGCTGGTTACCAAAATGGGAACTTAACGCTACCGAAACCACAACCATGGTAGGCGACCCTGCAGGAATTATTATTGCGGATACATACTTAAAAGGTATTACCGATTTTGATGTTGAAAAGGCTTATGAAGCCATGACCAAAAGTGCAACCCAATTAGAAAACAATGCCTTAAGACCAGGATTAAAAGACTATATTGAAAAAGGCTATCTCACGACAAGTACCGTACATAGTGGTTCTGTTTCTACAACCCAGGAATATAATATTTCAGATTTTGCCATTGCGCAATTGGCTAAGGCCTTGGGTAAACAAGAAGATTATGAATTGTTTTCCAAAAGAGCCATATCCTACAGGAATCTTTACAGTGATGAATTCAAATTATTAAGACCCAAAAACGAAGATGGTAGTTGGTTAACGCCATACAATCCAGAATACGGAGCAAATTTTGTTGAAAACGTTGGCTTTATAGAAGGTAATGCGTGGCAATACACCTTCATGGTATCTCATGATACTAAAGGTTTAATTGAATTAATGGGAAGCGACGATGCTTTTGCTAACCAATTGGAAAATGTATTTTCAAAAAACCAATTTGATATGGCCAATGAACCTGATATTGGTTATCCGTTTTTGTTTAAATACATAAAAGGTAAGGAATACAAAACAGATGCATTGGTACAGCAACTTTTAAACACCTATTTTAAAAACACCCCAGATGGATTACCAGGAAACGACGACACAGGAACCATGAGCGCATGGGCGGTATTTTCAATGATGGGTATTTATCCTGTATCTCCTAGTGAACCTAGCTATGTTGTTTTTCCATCTAAATTTGATAAGGTTACTATTCACTTAAACAAGCCCTACTACAATAAAGAACGACTAATATTATCCAAACTATCCGCAAATAAAGGTTTTGAGGTTATGGTTAATGATAAGGTTTACAATGAGCATTTTATTTCGCATGCTTCGTTGACTGGCAAGGACTAGCCAAAATAATGTTCCGGGTATTAAGTTGTCTAATGTGATTGCTCAATCCACCGCACACTCAAATCAGGATTCTCCATTTCTTTATCCAAAGGAAACATAGGGCGTTTAATGCGCTTGTAGGGTAAACGTTCTATATCTTGGTCTACACCTCCAGGAGTTAGCGCCATTACCCAATCGCCACGCATGTTGTACAACTCTGGAACTAAATAGCCTATTTTAACAACTACAATATCTGTATCTCTGGGGTTTAAATCTAAATCGGTAAAGTCTTTTTCGTAATGATAAGGCTTACGCTTTTTAGTCACAATAACTGATATATTCCCTGTTTTAACCACAACTTCAACTTCGGCATTTTTATCACCTGTTTTAATTGCTGTAACTTCTCCTTCTAATAATACCGGAGATGCATATCTATTATCTACCTCAGCGCCTAAGTAGGCTTTTACCTTACCACCAACACCTACTTTTAATGCCTCCACAATTAATTTTGGTCCAGGAATAGAAGCATATATTAAGGACTTACCACCATCACTTTTAAATTCATCAATATTTAATAGTTCATTCAACGTCCATGTAACGTCCCCTGCTCCACCTGCAGTAGGATTATCTCCCATATCACTCAACATAAATGGTTTTTTATCGCTTTTCATAGCGGTTTCTATAGCTTCTTCAAATGGTAATGTAGGTGCTACAAATTCAAATTCATGGCGTGCATCCCAAAAACTTTGTGCTAACATTTCAGCGGATGCCTTTACGTCTTCTTTACCATCTCCCACTACCATAATAACGGCATGGTTTCTGGGTTCGTCTGCCCACGCATAACCCACCCAAATACCTGCGTCAATAACGCCTTCTTTTAACGTTTGTGGTTCTACTTTAGCATACAAACTTTTTCCTGGTTCTATACGCGTGCTGGTTTTCTCTCCTGGTAATAAAATGGGCACTGGAATCCATGCTTTATATTTTGGTTTACCTTTTCCTGACTTTAACCGCTCTATTAAATTAACTAATGCCCGTTCTTTAGATTCCATAGCATCTTCATGGGGCGCTAATCTGTAACAGGTCATTAAATCTGTTTCTCTAGCTAAGGTTTCAGATACATTACCATGTAAATCCATACAAGTAGAAATGACGCAATCATATCCTACAACTCCTCTAATTTGTTTTATCATATTACCTTCGGGGTCGTCTAATCCTTGTACGCTCATAGCTCCGTGAATATCAAAGAATAGTCCGTCATAAGGCAAATTCTTCTTTAAACTATCTAAAGTTTTCTTCATCAAAGCATCATAGGCTTCTTTTGTAACAATACCTCCTGGTAAGGCATGCCCTTTTACCGCTGGAAAATATTGAGCCTGTTGCCTTAATGTATCTTTTGGCTCTCTTAAAAACGTAAAATATTGAAACACATCTTCTCCATAATACGCATGAAAGGCTTCTTCTGATGTTGTTGCTGGCGAAAATGTACTTGACTCAATTCCCAAACCTGTAATGGCTATTCTTGGAAGATTATCGGTTTCTTTGGTGCCTTTCTTACAACCAACGAAAACAACAAAAACAACAATTAAAACGGTTAGATGTATTAATTTTTTCATGCTCTAATTAGAATTTTATAATGTTCCTACAATTAATTTACCGTGATAGGCTTTGGCTTTAAACACACTATGCGCGTCCTCAAGATTTTGTTTTGTAATACCTCCGCAAGGCATGATTTCAAGATGACTTCCCTGAGCTACTTTCATCATTTGTAAGATTAATTCTTGTCCCTCTTGCCATGTTTGTCCTTTGCCCGAGGTTAATATCGTATCTATGCCTTTAATGTTCATCAATGCCTTAATTGTTTCAACGGGACTATCTACTGCGTCAATAGCTTTATGAATCGTTACTTTCATAGGTTGAGCTAGTTCAACTAGTAATTCAGTTCTTTTTAAATCCATCGTATTATTGTCGGTTGTAATCCCAAAAACAACGCCTTCAATACCTAATGATTTACAAGTTTCTATTGCCTGTTTCATACTTTGAAATTCTTTTTCGGAATAATCAAAATTACCTTCTCTTCGTCTTATAATGACTCTAACTGGAATATTACATTGCGTCGTAACCTCTTTTATCGTTGCGATATCAGGTGTTAGCCCATCTAAATCTAAACGTGCACAAAGTTCAATTCTATCCGCCCCTAGTTTTTCAGCTAGTAGTGCTTGTTGTAATCCCTCAACACAGGCTTCTTTTATGTATTTACTATTCAAATCCATAACATCATTTTAAACTCACTTTTTTCAGGGAGGGTCTACTGTTAGAGTTGTTTTTTGAAACGGAAACTACTTGAATTTCTATTGTTTTTTGATTTTTATTTATTTTGAAAGGTGCCACATAATAATCTGTACTTCGTGTTTTACCCAACCAGATTTTCTTACCGTTTTTAATTCGATATATATTGTGAAATTCAGCTTGTTTATCGCCTTCAATATGTACATACAATTCCACGCTATCATCATGTTTAAAAGGTGCAATAGTCACTTTAGGCTTTTTAATGGCGGTATTGGATTTCTGTCTGATTGCCAATGCCCCAAGATATACCATATCTCCTTTGCTTCCTGAAAATTCGATTTCAATCTTAATAACTTTTAAACCTTTTAATTCTTCTAATAAATCAAAGGTATTTTCATTCCACACTTTATCTAATTTGACATGAAATGCATGTTTTGAACCATGATTTGTATAAAGTACGTATTGTAATTTCCCAACGCCCTTGCATGCTATATTCAATACCTCCTTACCGGTTAGACTTAGTGCTGTTTTGTATAGCGGAATTTTAGATAGTTCAACATTCGTTTTAGCTTCTATTTTTACCGATGAACCTCCCGTATAGCTTTCATTAAAATCAAAACCAATGTTAACCTTAGTAGTATCCACTTGCCATTGCCATGTGGGTAAAATATCTTGAATACTTAAATTATGCCATTCTGTATTGGATACTCTTTTTCCTTTTTCATTAAAAAAGCGCCCTAAGCCATAATTGAAATGGGTTGAAAATGGGAGTCTCTGAATAACCGAACGCGCAGGAATATATTTTGAAAAACCTTTCCATTCTTTAGATTGCCACGCAGGAACTTCTTCCTTTAAAATGGTACCGTTCCAAAATTTTTGTTCTTCCTCATAAACCGATTCTGGTTGTTTGTCTTTGGCTATATCAAAAGTAGAATTTGGCCAATATAAACCTATAGATGTTGTGTAAGGTTTTTCGTTTTTATATAAGCCTTTCCAGTTGGTTGGTGTTTTATAACTTTTGGATTGTACGTCAATACCAGAGTATAATTCCCACGGACTTCTACCCAAAGCTTTGGCACGTTTATGAGAATCTTCCAATTGTGTTTCACTCCAACCAAAATCAATAAACATGATATCTGAACGCTTTTCATCTTCTTTTTGAAAATACATGCTGTTGTGGTGATTCAACTCGTCTTGCCAAATGACGCGTCCATCTTCAATCATGGCGTCGTACCACATAATTTTTAGATGTCCGCTGGCTTTTTGTTGGTAATATTTTAAAAATTCTTGCATTAAGCGTGCCTCTTTTTCGCCCATACCATGGGTTTCTTGATTGATAAACCAACCTTCAAATCCGTAAAGTTTGGCTACTTCAATTAATTTATCTGCTACTAGAAAATTACCGGTATCATCTTGCTGTAAAAACTGGTGCACCCATTCCTCTTTCCCTCCATACACATTGGGCGGAAAAAATACGGTTCCCAAAATTTCAACACCATTTAAGTGGGCAGATTCTATCCAAAAAGCAGTTGGTGTTACAATGATGCCTTCGCCAGCAGAACCTCCCCATTGTACCAAATAATCAATATACTGCCAATATGGAAAGGCATACTGCTCTACTGTTTGAAACCCTTGGGAAGGGTGATTATTAGTAGTATATGGCGCAATTAAAGATATTACAGACGGCTCTGTACTTAATTCTGGATTGACTTGTGTGGTACTATCAACAAATCGGTCTTGTATTGGTAGGTAACTTTTATTGAATTTAACATTGTTATCTTCATTGGGGCTCCATTTTAAAAGCTCATCAATAAACCAATAAGAAGAGTAAGGCTGATGTTTTCCCATTCCACTCTGAGCACCAGAATAGTGAAAGACAGCAACTAAAAGTAGTGTCTGAAAAAGCATTTTTAATTGTCGCATAATGTACAGTTATATCTTTAATCTATGTTATCAACTTTAAAACTACTGTTCATGAATTAACTTAAGCGAGGCTTTCATAAACCCCATAGCATAAGCCATACCCGCATACCATGGTCCATCGCAACTCATTTGTGGGGTATGGTCTGGAATCAAAACACCTTCGAAATTATTTTTCTTTAAAATTTCTAAAATCTTAAACATATCGATATCTCCTTCATCTACAAATACTTCGTGGTAATTTGGCACTTTGCCAACAACATTTCTAAAATGAATATAGGCTATCTTGCTTTGTTTGCTGTATTGGTCTGTAGCTTCGTATACATCGCCTTCAGTCATTTCAGATATGGTGCCCAAACAAAACTCTAGGTTGTTATTATCACTAGGTTTCATATCTATTAAACGTTGATACATGTCAGGTTGATACACCAATCGTGGTGTGTTTCTAACATACGGCATTGGTGGGTCGTCTGGGTGGGCCGCCATCTTTACACCTGCCTCCTCGGCCACTGGTATCACATGGTCTAAAAAGTACTGTAAGCGCTCCCAAAGTATGGCATGCGACACTCTTTCTACAGTCCCTGCTGGTGCGTTATCATCATAGACCATATTCCAAACCATACCGTTTGGAATAGGTGTTTCATCAACCGAACCTTCCATACCTACGGAAACCGCTCCACCGCGGGCAAATGGTTTTTCAACCCTACTGGATACGCCTGCCAAAGAAAAATTATAACCGAAGACAGGAATTCCTACTTTACCCACAATTCGAATTTGTTCTTTAACCAGCTCTATTTGTT
Source organism: Hyunsoonleella ulvae (assembly GCF_016827605.1). Taxonomy (GTDB): domain Bacteria; phylum Bacteroidota; class Bacteroidia; order Flavobacteriales; family Flavobacteriaceae; genus Jejuia; species Jejuia ulvae. Next base: position 232,502 of record NZ_JAEPJQ010000002.1, read on the forward strand.
GTTCCTTTTTAGGGCCATCTAAAAGAATATCGTGCCATATTGAGGGGTCAAAATTCTCAATAGCGTACCACTCTAGTCCATGACTATTAATTTCTGCTTTAATCTTTAAAAGCTCCTCCAAAGACCATAGTTCTCCGTTACCTGCTTTTCCCCAGCCTTTGTTTCCCCCTATGGGTTGGTTGGCGTTAGATTTACTATTATCTGCATTCCCAAAATAATCTACCATGTGCACCACCACGTGTGTCGCTCCACATTGCTTTGCAAATTTATAATGCTGTTCGTTCAGCATGTGACGGTATAGTCCGAATCCTAATTTCATCTTATTATTATTTTTTGTTTAAAAATGTGTGGATATCCTCATCGGAATATCCACAATATTGCTTCAATATCTCTTCGGCATGTTGGTTGAGTAAAGGTGCCGGTTTTTCAATTTTTTGTGGTGTTTCACTAAACTTCACAGGAAAGCCTGTAGTTTTTACAGTGCCCACCTTTGGGTGTTCGTACTCCAAAATCATGTCATTATGTTTTATCTGTGGGTCTTCTACCATTTCTTTAAAACTATTGACTTGCGAACACCAAATGTCTTCTGCCAACAATAATTCTAACCATTCACTAGTGGTTTTGGTTTTAAAAACAGCATTAAAATCGTTTCGAATATTATCACGATTATCAATGATGTTATTCGATTTGTACTTCTCTGAATCATACTTGTCTAAACCAATGACTTGCGCTAGTCTTTGTACAGAATTCATCCCGATAGCAATGTAACCATCAGAAGTATCGTATAAACCATAGGGCGCACCCAACCAAGGATTTGGAATACCGCTTGCACTGCGCTCTGGATTTTCCCCTTTTAACAAAAAAGCTGTTATCTCTTGAATATGAAATCCTACTGCAGAACTCAATAAATTAGCTTCAATTTTTTGTCCTTTACCAGTGACACTCCTTGAATAAATACCAGCTAAAACCGATTGCACAATAAACAAACTGGTTAATAAATCGGCTTGACCTACTGCCGTAACCACGGGCAACCCATCTTTCTGTCCGTTTAAATAGGGAGCCCCACTTATGGACTGTGCCAGTAAATCCTGCCCTGGTCTTTTTAAATATGGTCCTGAAGCTCCGTATCCCGAGCTAGAGCAATATACTAATCCCGGATTCAGCGTTTTCATATCTTCATAACCCAAACCTAAGCGCTCCATTACACCAGGACGAAAATTTTCCAAAAGAATATCCGCCTTAGCAATTATATCTATTGCTATTTTTTTGCCTTCGTCAGATTTTAAATCGAGTGCTATACTTTTTTTATTTCTATTGAAACTTATAAATGAGATACTCTCCCCTTCGGGATATAAATTCCCATAGGAATAATGACGCATCCAATCGCCTTTTACCGGTTCTATTTTTATGATGTCTGCGCCCATATCGCCCAACATTTGTGTAGCCCATGGCCCTTGTGCCAACTGCGAAAAATCGGCTACTACCAATCCTTTTAAAGATCCGTGTTGTTCCATGTTTATTGTTCCGACTTTTTAATAAACTTTTGAATTGACATTTGCGCTTCTTTATCTAAGTATAATTGTTTAACTGCAATGGCCTCTTCATTGATACGCTCTTCAAAAGGTATTGTTGTTAAACTCATATTTGCCAGACGCTTTAATTGTGCTATAGATTTATGAGGTCTTCTTGAAAGTTTCCCTGCAAAACCCATCATTTCGGTTAAAAAATTATCGCTGGAAAACACCTGATTAACCAACCCCCAATCTTTTAAGGTATTGGCATCGTATTGCCCTCCTAGAAACAACATTTCCTTTACTCGGTTTATGCCTATTTTTTGGATTAATCGTTGCGTGCCACCACCACCAGGAACTAAACTTAAAAATACTTCTGGTAGCCCCATTTTTGCACTTTCAGATGCTACAATCATATCGCAAGCCAAGGCTATCTCACAACCACCACCAAGAGCAAAACCATTAACACCAGCTATCCAAGGTTTATGTGCATTTTCAATAGCATCATATAGTTGTTTCCCTTTTTCTTGAAAGGCGTCAAACTCTTCAGGGGTTTGGCTTCCGTATTCCTTAATATCGGCTCCTGCCATAAATGCTCTACCCGTTCCAGTAATTACTGCAACATGATAGTCAGATTGGGCGTTAATCCGATGGATGCCTTCAATTATTTCATCCATCATCTCCCGATTCATGGCATTTAATTGTGCTGGCCGATTAAATTTTAATACAGCAATGGCATCAGTAGTTTCAATGGTTATGGTTTTAAATGCTTTCATAACTAAACGGATTTGTAATAGTCGTTTAACGTATTCATTATTGCCTCTGAACTCGTATCTTTTAATATACCATCGTGAATAATATCGGCACCCTGTTCTTGAAATGCATTCCAACCCGGATGTTGCGGACGTATATAAGCGTTTTCAATAGTCCATTTTGTATCATTAAAAAAGTCGTTACATAACACATTGTTAGTTTTGCTCTCCCAAGCAGTTTTACTTGCGGGTTGCCCATCGTTTTTGGTAAACACACCTTTTTGAACCTCAGCACTAGCTGCATAGTTGACATACTTTGAAGCTATTTCAGGATGTTTGGTTAAGGCAGATACCGCTAGCCCTACACCTCCCATAATCGTTGATATATCTTTTTGTAATCCCGTAGGGCTATTTGTAAAATGCACTAGGTTTTTAGTATACCCTTTCCGGGAATAATTGGTGTACCCAAATAGATAAGGCGAATAAATTATACTTTCTTCATTACCCATATTATCCAGTATCTGAATAGGATTCCAGTTTAAGGATTGGGGATGACTATGTTCTACATGAAATTTTATATCATCTAAAGCAGAAATACCAACTTTGGAATTAATTTTATTATTATCAATAAATCCAGAACCAAAATTTTGAGCACAAAGCGTTAAAAAAGTACACCAAATATCTGTTGGACAAAGTGCCCAAGCCACTGAAAACCCAGATGGTAACTTTTTATAAAATGCTTTTAATTCCTCCTGATTTTTAGGTAAGCTCAGTTCCAAGCTATCTATAATATCTTTTCTGTAAGATGCCACTAAGGCTGCCGCATCTATTGGAGTGGCGTAAAAGTGGTCCTCGCAATTATAGATATCGAAGCATTTTCCTAAAGCCTGTTGTTTCAAGGCATCTAATGCTTCGGGGGTTATATAGTTTTCCAACTGAAGTAGCAAGCCTTTTTTGTGGGCTTGCCCCATGTAGGGATGGTCTATGGTTATGATATCAAAATTTTCAATTAAATCTTCGATAGGTGTATCCCCAAATTCCTTTAGGGAACGCACTTTCCAAGTGATATTGACATTTGGATTATTTTCTTGAAATGCCTTTGATGTAGCTATGAGTGGTTCATACCCTCTTGGATGGTCCCATGCTATGCCTTTTAATTCAATCATTGTTAACTCAATTAAACTATAACCAGCAAATATTTACTGGTGTATTTACTTTAAATGTTGATTTTTTTTGAAGTGTGCCATCATTTGTATTTATCTCAAACACTACTAAGCTATTGCTATCCTGATTAGCGACTACAAGCCATTTGCCTTCAGGATGGATATTAAAGTCTCTTGGTGTTTTACCATAGGTACTTTGATGCCCCACAAGTGATAATTGCTTGGATTGGGCATCAATTTTAAAAATGGCAATGGTTTCAGAACCGCGATTGGATGCGTATAAGAACTTCCCATTGGGATGCATTCGTATGGCCGCACCACCAATTGCCCCATCATGATTTTCAGGAATAAAACTTATCTTTTGAATGCTCTTACTATCACTTTTCTTTACATCTACAACAAAAATCTCTCCTGTTAATTCTCCCAGTACATAGGCAAACTCTTGATTGTTATCCATAACCATGTGTCGTGCACCACTTCCTGGCTCAATTGATATATCTAAAACTGGATTGCTCTGCCATTTTTGTTCTTTATCTTGCCATTGGTAGGCCTTTGCGGTATCTAAAGTTAAATCTACAGCAAACATCTGATTGTCGGCAAAAGGGTATATCATGTGGGCATGTGCCGCTTCTTGCCGTTCTTTATTAGGACCAACACCTTCGTGCCGGATGTCTTGTGAATATGGATTAAGACTACCATCTGCGTTTATGGGATAGGATAAAATATTTCCTGACATGTAACTTGCCAGTACCAATTTATTTTCAATAATAGCTAGATGACATGCGTAATCGCCATTGATAGGCTGTGAATTAATAAGGCGTAAACCTCCATTATTTTCAATCTTATAGGCATGTACCTTTGGTTTGAGATTTTCTTGGGTTTCCTCAACCGCATAAAGGTATTTTTTGTCGTCAGAAATTACCAAGTAACTCGGATTTCGCTGTTTCGTATAGCTTTTTTCGGTAATTTCTCCTGTTTCTAAATTAAATTCAAAACACCCAATACCTTTTCCTTCTGGATTTTCTGCCGGAGTGCCTTGCCCCGTATAGCTTCCTGTATAAAAAACACCCATACTTTGTAATGCAATTGTTATTAAAATTAGTTTCATCTATTTATTCGTTTTTCTCGGAGGACGAGGGTCGTATTGAATCGTGTGGTTCATGTAGGCACCATCGATGTACAAATCTGCCCCGTTGATATACTCTGCCATATCACTTGCTAAAAATGCCACGGTATTGGCTACTTCGGTAACATTACCTATTCGTCCAGATGGTATCCAGTCATGAAACTTCTCCCGTCCAAATTTGTTGATTTCTTCTCGGTTCATATTCGTTTCAATAGCTCCTGGCGCTACAGATACCACTCTAATGTTATCTTCTGCCAACTCTAAAGACAGACATTTTGTAAACATCTTTAATCCTGCTTTTGCAGAACAATAATGAATCAATCCCTTTCTGGGAACCGTATCATGAATTGAGGAAATATTTATAATAACACCGCCTCCATTATTTTCCATACGTTTTCCTGCTTCTTTAGCACATAAAAAAGGGCCTTTTAAATTGATGCCCATTACCCTATCCCATTCGTCTTCTTCTAAATCTAAAACATGTTGAACGCTTTCGCTACCAGCATTATTTACAAGAATATCAATAGTGCCAATTTCGGCATCCATTTGACTGAACATATCCTTAACTTCGGAAGCTTTTGCCACATTGGCTTTTCCTATCCTTACCGTAACATTATACTTTGATGTTATCTCATCTGCTACCTCCTGTGCTTTATCTTTATTACTGTAATAATTGATAAATACATCAGCACCACACGCCGCCAATGCTTTACAAATTCCTGCACCGATACCTTGACTTCCTCCTGTTACTAGGGCTTTTTTGCCTTTTAAGTTAATTTGTGTCATTGGCTTTTAATCTTTTTGGTTATTAAAACAAGCTGTTACCTTCTGTTTTAATTCAGCTATTTGCGTATCATTTAATTGAAAAAACTCAAAGTCTGATATATGTGTATCTGATTTTTCTACTATAATAATCTCGCTTCCTTCTTTCATAGCTATATTATGCCACACATTGGCAGGAATATTATATGTGATGTTGGGTTTTAGTAATTCTGCTTCAAAGGTTACACTATCGCCTTCAATTTCAGCCCCAATTAATACGGCCTCTCCTTTTAATAGAATAAATACCTCATCGGTTAAAAAATGGACATCCAATTTTTTTATATTATCTATATGTTGCTCTGGCATATAGTTTAATTGTGCCACTTGCCAGCCCTCTCGTATTAAAAACGGATGGTATCCATTAGCTTCTACTTTGTACTGTTCTATAACGGTTGTGCTCATATTATTTTAGTCTTTTGTTCTATCTTGTTTCCAAGACATTTCTATCTCTTCTAATGTTTTGCCTTTTGTTTCTGGTACAAACTTCCATATAAACCAAATGGCTGGGAGTGTTAATGCGCCGTATAAAAAGAAAGTCCCCGACGGTTTTATAGTTTCTATAAACACAGGGTTGGTAAGTGTGATAAAAAAACCTGTAACCATTAATGATAAACTACCAATACTTACGGCTAAACCTCTAATTTTAGTGGGGAATATTTCGCTAATAATGACCCAAACAATAGGACCATAGGAAAAGGCAAAACATGCTACATACAATAATAATGGAATAATGACCAAACTAGAACCTAGGGCAAATAAGGTAGCTACACCAAACAATGAAATGGCGGCACCTATGACGCCAATTAGAAGTAATTTTCTTCTTCCGTAACGCTCAATATTCATAATAGCTACAAACGTGAAAATGGAATTTACCAATCCTACTAAAACCGCTCCCAAAAAGGAACTTTCTACACTTTTTATAGACTCATTTAAAATATTTGGCGCAAAATACATGATGGCTGCAATTCCGCTTAAATGTGAAAACATTGGCAATAGAATACCTATTAAAAATGGTCGTCTTAAATAGGGCTTTAGCAAATCTTTAAAACCTTGAGATTCTGATTTTACTACAGATTGTATCTCGTCCATTTGAGATTTAGCCATAAATTCTCCCATGGTTTTAACCATAATGGCGTAGGCTTTATTTTCCTTACCATTTACCGCTAACCATCTTGGACTCTCTGGCACTAGGAATAACAGCACCAAGAACAATAATGCTATGGGAATTTCTGTACCAAACATACCACGCCAAATTTCTTCTACAAATAACCAGTTCCAAAACCCTCCGTTTTCTTGCGTTACAACCCCAGCCACGTCTCCTGCCGCATTTAGTACCATCCAGTCCACTAAAAAGGCTAACAGAATACCTAGTGTTATTGAAAGCTGATATAGCGACACCATTTTTCCTCGCTTTTCGGGTAATGTTAATTCTGAAATGTATATGGGTGCTACAACTGACGTGATGCCTACGCCTATACCGCCTATGATTCTAACCACAACTAAAAATACAAATGAGTTTTTAGAAGATGCCGACATCCAATAGGCATTGTTCAAATCGCCTAAAAATTGAGGCGGTAACATAGAACCAAATGCAGAAAGCAACAAACATGCTGCTGCCACTATTAAGGCTTTTTTTCTACCAAACTTGTCCGTAATACTTCCCGAAATCACACATCCTAAAATGGTGCCCAAGAGTGCCGAAGACACGACCCACCCCAACATACTTGATGACAGGTTATATTGACTTTCTAGAAATGTGTTACATCCTGAAATAATGGCGGTATCGTACCCAAAAAGAAAGCCCCCAATGGTGGACACAAAGCTGATGCCATAAACGTAAAATGATGTATTGGTTTTCATAATTTATATTTAGTTAGTGTTGGTTTGGTTTTTCTTCTACATAATTCCAAATTTGTTGTAGGCATCTACAGTACTCATCCCTTCTTCCAAAGCTTTTTTTACAAGTTGCTCTCCCCTTGCCTTTTCTATAGCTCCTGCAAACGCTTTTTCTTCTACTTCTTTTGGCACTACAACTACACCATCCCTATCTCCATAAATAATGTCGCCTGGATTTATGCGTGTACCTTCTATTTCTATAGGCACTCTATAATCTATTACTTTACCTCTTGGGCCTTGGTCCTGTGCATAGCCTCCGTAAGAAAATGTTGGGAAATTAAGATTTAAAACTTCGTTGGTATCTCTTGAATAGCCATGAAGTACAGCGCCTGCGGCCTTAAGTTTCATAGCGCGGGTACTCATTAATCCTCCCCATAGGGCATATCTAGGAGAAGACCCTGAGCAGATGTAAACTTCATCTTCTTTTAAATCGTCTAAGGCTTCAAACATAATCCCGAATGGTTTTTTCATCATGGGGTTTTTGGTGTCTTTTACAGACTCTTCAAAAACATCGGCCTCTAAAACTGGCATTGCTCTACCTATAACCACAAAATCTGTATTTAATGGTTTTATATTAGGCGGTAAAAATTGATGTTGATATCCCAACGTATCTAAAATATCGCCTACTAAGGCTACAAATAATTCTGACTTGGCTATGGCGAATAGCTCTTTATCATCATTCCAAATTTTATTAGTATTGCTCATATCGTTTGATTACAAAATGTTAATTCCTGTTACTTTAAAATTATTTTATAAGTTTCAATAGCATTGTGCCCAATGTCTATTTTAATATCTTTTCCACTTAAATTCAATGTTTCTGCGTCTTCTTCAATTAAATTAGTTTTTATAACTTTTGAAGCCTCTTTAGGTAGTGATATTGTGGGTTGACTGTCTTTACCATCTAGTTCTACCAACCTTAACACGAGAGCATCTTCATCTTCTGCTTTCTTAATGGTAGTAACACGTACCATCGGATTGGAAATATCAAAAAAGCTCTTACTTTCAGGTAAACTACCCTCTTTATTCTTTGTTTTTTGAGAGCATACTTGAAGTGGATGATGTGCGTCATTACTAAACTTATACGCTATGGCATCACTTGCTTGATGTGATGTTATTGAAAATTCAAAATGATGGTCTCCTGTTTGGTGGTACCAATTCCCTTCGCCATGACAACTTTTATGTGAAGCCATTAAAATACCTTGAAGTACGGTGTATTCAACAGATTCTCTGGTTGGGTCTATCCAATCTGCTACGGCCACACCAGAAGCTAAGGTAACTTGAAAACCATCCTTTTCTGAAGATATAAAATTCATAACCTCTCTTGGATGAATCTCCACAGGCTTTTGGTCGTAAGTACCAACCCAAGACCAGCCTCTCGGTGCTTGTTTCATTTCAGATTTTCTAACTTCGGCTATGGCCAGAGGTACTTCGTATTTAATAGTAGTCTCTTCCATATCTAAAGGCAAAGCAAATCTAAACTCCCTGTTATGTGTGCCATCCCAATCTAAAATATCTATTGAAAAATCTATTTTCTTAATATGATGATGCACTTTTATGTGTTGAACTATGTTGGCATGTTTAAACTTAACACGGTTTTCATAAAGTGTGTATACAGCACCATCATTCACAATTTTCCAGTTACCTGTGTGTAAACTTGTTTTATCAAATCCGTCCATTTTTGGGGCTGTCATTTGTGTAAACTCTCCCGCACCATTCCCATCATATTTCATTGAAAGTATATCGCCTCCAGCAAACCTTGTAGTCTTTACAACCTCTTTATTTGACTCTCTATCTAATAAATACGTCATACCACCTTTTCCTAATCGCATTTCATAAAATTGATTCCATAGGGCATTAGGTTTTACAGTCTTGTTGACTTTAAATGTTTTTCTACCTTTCTTTAAGTAAAAGGTAGCATAGCCCAAAGAGGGTAATTTAGATGCTACAAACTCCAAAGTTCTTATACCCTTTTGCGTACTGATTTGAGACGGTACCACATTACCATTTTGGTCTATAACATAATAGTTGGAATTATCATTTAAAGCCACTTTAGCAGTTGCCTTTCTTTCCCAAGACAGGTCATTGTAAACCACCATCGCATTGTTGCGCTTGGTTTTCACATTACTTGAAATGGAGTGGATTGACTTTTCAATTAAACGGTCTGCTTCTGATGCCGAAAATTCCAATTTTGCACGGAAAATACTATCTGTAACATGTCCGTTTTTGCCACCCCAACCGTGGTCTGGATAAATTGACGCTTCAAAAGCTTCCGAAAGTGCTTCTGATGGATAGTCTTTAAACGACCCTTTTAAAGTAGCATCAATTGAAGCAAAAATTTCTGCTGATGGTAATAAGCGCCCTGCTTTTCTTGAAGCTGTAATAGCCTTTGCGTGACCAGGTCCATGAATGTATGACCAAATGTTAGGTCTTTCGCCGTCTACAGTTTCAAATTTAGCTTCAGGTGTTTTTATTTCATTCATCAACGCTGTTACTGTGGAATGTCTAAGATTGGGCATTTTAACCCCAGTTTTCTTTAGAATTTCATTCCATTCTGAAACAATGTTTCCATAGTTGTTAGGTCCTGAAGCATCATTACTTATCACTATAGCAAAATGTGGTGGTAGGTTGTGTTCTTTATAATAATCGCTCCACATTTTTACTCTAGATTGCAATTTATGCATAGCTTCTATAGCATCTTGTTCAAAGAGCTTGTAGAACATAACCGCCCAGCCATAATTCCCAGGACTGTATGTTGGGATTTTCGAACCATCTGGAGAATACCAGTTATAAAAACCTTCTTTCATTCTAGATACAAATAAGTTCTCTATACCAGATTTAGCCAGTACTTGTGCTGATTGCAACGTTCTTCCGGGCACATCTGTATTGTAAACAGTAACGGCATCTGCGCCTTCAAGGTTCTTTATAATCCAACGTCTTCCAAAATAGAGCTCACGAATTAACTGCTCGTCGGTTTGCATGCCTTCATAAGGCTGATTATAGGTTCCTCCCCATTTAAATCTTCCTTCCTGTGAACGTAATATAATCTCCTCTTTGCGCTCTGGAAATTCTTCTAAAAACTCCATTAAATCGAGTGTTTGCTCCATTCCAAAGTGGAAATTTTTATCGGTTTTCATAATATCTAAAGCAGGTGCTACGATATGATGAATACGCTCCTCCCTACACTTATCTGGTGTATCTACCCAGGCAATATCTTGATGTGATGATGAAATAACATGCAACGTACCCTCACTAAAATAGCCCCAATCTGATGTTACTAATGGTGTAAATAATTGTTTAGAAGTATTTTTTCTTGATTTCCCTACAAAGGTTACGCTTTCGGGGGTGCCAAAAACGGGCAACCATACCCATGCTTTACCATCTTGTTGCTTTACTTCGGCGGTTCTTCCACTAGCAAAATCTAACCGTTTGTATATGTTAACATCATCAATATTTAAACTCGCCTTTGCCAGCAAATTCCCTGAAACTTCTTTATACTCATAAGGCTCTACATAAGTTATATTAATAGTGCTTTGCCCATAGGCTAACCCTACCATTAACATCAGCATTAAAAATGTATAATTTTTCATTTAATTCTTAGCTATTTAAATTTATTAATTGTCTTACTAAATCGGTTTAGTTTATTTCTAAAAAAACTCGCTAAAGCTATTTTTTTGTTCCGCAAGACCCTCTTACTTCTAGTTTTGTTTTTAAAACTTCTACTTGTGTTTTGGTCTTAACTGTACCCGCTATTTTATTTAAAAGTATATCTGTTACTGCTCTTCCAATGGCTTCAACAGGTTGCACTACTGCTGTAATTGGAGGTTCTACTATATCAAAAGCACTTAGTTCATCAAAACTTACTATGGCAACGTCATCTGGTACATTTACGTCTAATTTTTTAAGTACCCGCAACCCTTGAGAGGCCAAATAATGTGTTGAAAATACTATGGCATCAACGGGTTCTGCTCCCCGGAGTAAGTCTTTAATAGCGCTTTCTATTTCATTAAAATATTCTTCTCTACTAATCTCTTGTATATGGTCCTTATTCTGAACTAAATTATGACTTTTAAGCGCGTCGCAATAACCTTTTAAACGTTGGGCTATTGGTTCTAAGCCTGGTTTTAATGTTACAAAACCTATACGTTTTCTTCCTAAGCTAAGTAGATGTTCTGTTACTTTTTTTGAACCATAGAAATTATCTACAATAACATGGTCTGTATCCATATCTGGATAATGCCTATCAAACAACACAAAGGGAAACTTTTCTTTCTTTAAAAAATCTATTTCCTTTTGATTTTTTTGGGTAGACGCAATCACTAATCCATCTACTTGCCTATTAAGCATAGACCTTATAAGTTCTCCTTCAGTTTCAGGGTTTTCGTAAGAACTACTAAATAGTACTGTATAACCTTTTTCTTTTGCTTTTCTTTCAATAAAACCAGCTACTTTAGAGTAAAAGGTATCTGATATGTTTGGGATAATCAGCCCAATGGTTTCACTTTTACCCATACTTAAACCACGTGCTAACTGGTTTGGAATATAGTTATGCGCTTTGGCAAAGTCTATAATCTTCTGTTGGGTCTCTTGGCTTATCTTATTTTCATCGCCTTTTCCATTTAACACCAGTGATACTGCCGTTTTAGAAACATTTAGTTCTTTCGCTACATCCTTCAAATATAATTTCTTCATAAAAATGAACTAAATCGGTTTAGTTTACTGTATTACAAAGAAAAGTAAATAGATTTTATTTTCAAAAAAAATTGCTTTCTAAATCATTTGTGGCATGAAAACAAGTATGTTTATATTTTTGGAGGTTGATTTAAATTAACAAAAAAACCATACCATGTAATGTAAAAGAAACACATTAGAGGTAATACAAATGAAAAGTTAACCTCTGTAACACCTAATATGTCTGTATCTGAAACTCCACTGCCTCCTAAATCTATAATCATACCTTGTAACTTTGGCATTAAAGCACCTCCTACAATGGCCATTACTAATCCAGCCGAACCTACTTTAGATTGTTCCTCGGTTAAATCTTTAAGGGCAATACCATAAATGGTTGGGAACATTAAAGACATACAAAAAGATACGCCAACTAATGCATACAAACCAACAACACCTTTAATAAAAATGGTACCCAGCACAAAACACATGGCTAGTATGGCAAAAATCATGAGTAACTTACCTGAACCAATAAATCTTAACATATAAGTTCCTATAGCTCTTCCCAATGTGAATAAAATAAAAGCTACCATTTGATAATATCCAGCAGTTACGCTATCCATACCTATGCCCTCTGCATATTGGTAAATATAGGTCCAACACATAATTTGTGCTCCCACATACAGTATCTGCGCCAGTACACCCAAAATATATTTCTTGTTTTTGAATAATACTGAAAATGTATTGCCCATACTTGGCATCTCCCCTTCTTCTCTAGCTTGGGGCATTTTACTCACTAAAAACAACACAAAAACACCAACCAGTACCAGACCAAGAATAACATATGGATTCCTAATGACCAGTAAATCTGAAGTTTTAATAAGAATTTTAGATGCTTCATCCAAAGCACTAAAATTTTCAATATCATCAGATTGTAGATTTTTAAGCACAAACTGTTGTGCCACAAATAATCCCAATATGAGTCCTACTGGATTAAATGCTTGTGCTAGATTTAAACGTTGCGTAGCTGTTTCTTTTGGCCCCATAGCCAGAGCATAAGGATTTGCCGCTGTTTCTAAAAATGCTAGTCCGAAAGTTAAAATATAAAGTCCCAAACAGAAAAACCAAAATAGTTCTGTTGTGGCCGCGGGATAGAACAACAAGGCTCCAACGGCATATAGTCCTAATCCAATTAATATTCCTGTTTTATAAGAGTATTTCCTCATAAACATTGCCGCTGGTAGTGCCATACAAAAATAGCCTCCATAAAATGCCATTTGCACCCATGCCGCTTGTGAATTTGATAGCTCCAATACTTTTTTAAAGGCTTGAACCATGGGGTCGGTTACCGCATTGGCAAATCCCCACAGGGCAAATAAGGAGGTCACTAGAATAAATGGTATAACCATTTTTTTGGGAACAACTGGTGTCTTTTCTCTATGCGCCATAATGAATTTTAATAATTGAATGTTTAATGAATCCCAAATATGTATTAAGCTGTATTAATTTATACAGACATATTGTTCAAATTCATGGAAATTTCAATTAAAGGAGAGCTAAAGGTATCGATAGCTTGATAAGCTACTGATGCCATAAATGCTTAAAGCCTAGTTTACTATTTAAGTAATTCGCTTGGAGAATACCCAAATTGTTTTTTAAAGACACGGCTAAAATATAGTGGGTCATTAAAGCCGACTAAATCTGATACTTCTGATACATTATAACGTTTAGTTTTTAAGAGCTCGGCAGATTTTTTTAAACGGATGGTTCTTATAAACTCATTAGGCGATAAATTAGTAAGCTGCTTAATTTTTCTATATAATTTCGAGGTACTCATAGCCATTTCGGTGGAGACGAAACTTGGTGTTAATTGAGACGAATTCATATTGGTTTCGATAATCTCTTTTATTTTAGATATCAAATCAATATCTATCTGCGAATGAGCTAAGGTCATCACATCACTTTCTGCCTCTCCTGAGAATTGTTGTTTTAACTCAAAACGTATTTTAATTACGTTTTCAATTCGAGATTTTAGTAAGGCGGGGTCAAATGGCTTTACCAAATACCCATCTACACCAATTTTATAGCCTTTAATCCTATTTTCATTTTCTGCTAAAGCTGTTAGTAAAATTACAGCCGTATGGCTCAGGTTTTCATCATTCTTAATGGCTTTAACAAATTTAAATCCATTCATTACAGGCATCATAACATCTACTACACACAGGGCAGGTTTCACTTTTTTACAGATTTCTAAACCTTCTTTACCATTTTCAGCTTCATAAACTTTGTAATAATCAGATAAATAGTCTACGATGTATTGCCTTAATTCTGGATTATCTTCAATGACCAACACTTCGTGTTTTATATCGGCATCAAAAATAACCTTGGTGTCTTTAACCCTTAGCAGCGCCTTAGGTTCTTCACTTGTAATACTTTCAAGTTGTTTTTGGGTATCTTCATTATCCAGCTCTAGGATTTCATCTAATGTATAGGCGTCTTTATTAACAGGTAACTCTACCGTAAAAACACTCCCTTGGTTGGGCTCGCTTTCTACGTTTATATTGCCTTTGTGGATTTCTACAAGTGCCTTTACTAAAGACAGCCCTATTCCCGTTCCTGTGGTGTTCTTTTTACTATTCCTCGCTTGATAAAATCTTGAAAAAATCTTCTCTTGACTTTCTATTGGAATACCAATACCATCGTCACTAACTTCAATAATTAATTTATCCTTTTCATTATCTTTTATACCAATGAATAAATCTACATTGCCAAAATTGTTTGTAAACTTCATGGCATTGGATAATAAATTGTACAGGATTTTATTCAATTTGTCAAAATCCACCCAACACACAATGGCTTCATCTTCTGTATTAAAGTTGAAGTTTATGTTTTTTGATTCTGCTAACTCTACGAATGAGTAAAAGATACTTTTCGTAGTCTGCAATACGTCAACTTCTGAAACTTTTAATCTTAATTCGCCCGTTTCTGCCCTTCTAAAATCTAATATCTGGTTTACAAGCCTTAAAAGTCTATTTGCATTTTGATGAATTAAACTAATTTTATTTTTGGCACGTTGCCCGTTGTAATCTTGGTTTAATAGTTGTTTGGCAGGCCCTAATATTAATGTTAATGGTGTTCGTAACTCGTGGGAAATGTTGGTAAACAAACGCAACTTTTCATTATTTAAGCGTTCATCACGTTCCCTCCTATCCTTTTCTAACAAAAGTTCTTGCTTTAAGCGAATACGGTATTTAATCTGCTTCCTTAAGAAATATATTAGTATGGAGAGCAATACTAAAACGATGATAAAAAACTGATAGGTTAGCCAAAACGGAGGCGCTATTGTAATGTTGTAGCTTGAAACGTCACTCCAGTAACCATTGTTATTAGAAGCCTTTACTTGTAAGGTATATTTTCCTGGATATAGGTTAGTATACTGTATGGCTCTAGAATTACTGGTTGTTGTATTCCATTTATTATCAAACCCTTCTAGTTTATATTGGTACGTGTTTAAACGCTCATTGGCGTAAGAAGGGATTGAGAACTCTATTGAAAAATTCCGATTTCCATAGGTTAATTCTACATTATTGTCATAATTTAAATCTTTATTTAAAACAATTTGATTATCAATTCTAACACCTGGTAATACTTCTTCGTTTTGTATTTTAAATTCTGTTATTAAAGGTTTTGGTGCATTGGTGTTTTCTTTAATATCTACAGGAGAAAAATAAATAATGTCCTTATCGCCACCTATATAAATTCTTGTATTATCATATTGCAAAAACCCTCTTTTGTTTATGAGGTTAGAACGTACTCCGTTATTGATATGAAACGACCTATATTCATTTTTCTCAGGGATATATTTTACAATTTTGTTATAGTTCATATTTAACCATAAGCATCCGTTGATGTCGGTAGCTATATCGGTTATCCAACTATTTTTTAATTCTGAAGGGTCTTCCTTGGGTAAAAAATTATCTTTCTTGGCATCATAATAATTTAATCCCTTTCTTGTAGCTACCCAAACATTGCCGTTAACATCAACAATAATATCTTTTACTTTGTTATTGGATAAACTTTCTTTATTTACTTCATGTTTATAATGCCTAGTTTCTTTGGTGTGGGTATTATATTTAAAGACACCCTCTTCTGTGGCTAACCAAACTATATTGCCTCTATCTGGAACAATTTTATTTACATCATTTAAGGCTTGTAGTTCGCTATTTATCTTAGAATATGTTTTTGTATTTAAATTATATTCTACCAATCCTTCCCCTACAGAACCTATCAACAATTTTTCTTTTGATGTTTGATGAAAGGTTAATACTGGAGATGATGTAAACCCTACGTTTAAAAGTCTCTCGCGCTTTGTTTTTAAATTAAATGCTACAACTTTACCACTCCACAACCCAACATAAAAATCGATATTATTCACGGTGTAAATACTACTTATTTTCGTGTATTTATTTAATATTTGTGTGAAACCATTTTCATCTTTTAAAAATATCCCGTTGGAATGTGTTCCTATTAAAAGTTTGTCATTATACGTTTTAGCAAAGCAACTTATAATGGGGATACTACCTTTTGAAGTGAAATTTGCCTTTATGGTTTTAAATTGATTTTCGTAAGGGTCTAACTTATCAAGACCATTCTCTGTACCCACCCATAGTATTCCTGAATAATCGAAAAAAAGTGATAACACATAGTTATTAGCGAGAGAGCTTGTATTGCTAATATCTGGAACATATCGTTTATATGTATTACGTTTTATCTCATCGATACTTTCACATTCAATGATACCGTTAGAGGTACCAAACCAATATTTACCATCTGGAGCAACTGTATAACACCTAAAGTACTCTCCTAAACCATCTTTGTGAAGCAAACGGAATTTAGCTTCTTGCTGGTTGTATTTATAAAGCCCGTCTTTGGTTCCTATATACAAATCATTTTGGTGGTCTTCTAGAATAAAATAAGCATCAGAGTCATTTTGTAATTCGCCTTTGGCAGGAAATAATCTATGGTTTAGTAACTGACTTATCTTATTGTTTTTATCTATGGTAAAACTAAAAACTCCCATATTGAATGTTGTAAACCATATTTTCCCGTTACTGGTTTGATATATCGACCTTATATTTTTTACACCTTCAATATCTACTTCATGAAATTTATCGTCTTTTTCATCATAAAAACAAATTCCATTTTGCATGGTACCTACCCATAATCTATCTGAATTATCAATAAAAACAGACCTGATTTTATCTCCTATTATTTTATTTTTTTCATTCTTATTGGCATGATAGGTTTTAAAAGTATGAGTAGATATATTATACTTTGTTAGCCCAAAATCTGTTGCTATCCACAGGTTATCATGTTTATCAATTACAATTTCTAGAATATCATCGCTATGTAAGTAATTAGGTGTGTTAACCTTACTTTGATAGGCCTTAAAATCGTAACCATCAAATCTATTTACACCTCCAAAAGTACCAATCCATAAAAACCCGTTACTATCTTGTACTATATCCCTAACCGAGTTATGCGACAATCCATTTATTTCATTGTAATGTTCAAAAACCAGTTCTTGTGCTTGTGCGTAACAGCAAAACAAATACATGGTAAAACATAGGAAATTGAACTTTTTCAAGGCAATTGGATTTATTTAGAAATTACTTGATTGGTACTTAAATTTATCACAAAATTTTCAGATGGAGCTCCGTTTAAAAACTTTTTAAAGATTATACAGAATTGCAAGAAGTCATTTTCTATTTCTGATGGCTCACTAATCTTCTTAAAATGAATTAAGTAGGCTTCTATAATACTCTTATAGTTTTCAATCTTTTTTGCTCCAATATCTTGAAATGCCAACGTATCTGCAGAACGCAAGCGATACAAATCGAATAACATGTCAAAACCTGTCCAGTCCTCAAATCCTTCTAAAGTACTTTCGTCAATTGAAACAAACTCTGAAACACTATTCTTAGTTAAACTCAGTAAAAATTTGGTAAACGGAATATCCCAATCCTTTTGCAAAAACCTATTATTAATTAGACCCTTCAAATGACTTTGGGTAAAGTCTTTATAATTTGTTGCATTTAAAATTGTTGAATCCCACAGTGTACTGGCATCAGTGCTCTTTAAATGGGAGTACTCTAGTTGGTATAATGGAAAGAGTTCCTTAAATCTGGGCACATTGTCAATAACGACGGTCTCAATCTCAACCTTATCTGCGGAGACCGTTGCTATTTTATAAGCAGGAATATACGCCGATAATGAAGGTATTTGCACATTTACTAAACTACCTGATTCAAAAGTAGCGACACCTGTATCATTAATATGCATGTGCCCTCCAAAATGTACTTTTACTCCTGCTTCAATAAATGCTTTGGCCACCGCTTCTTTGGGTACACGATGCAGTTGCATTTTATTTTCTCCTAGTAACATACGTATATTTTCTGAAGCACCATCGTTAAATTCAACCGTTGGAAAATGGCTAAACACTATTAATTTTTTATTCAGCGTTTTTGCACGCTGTGTCACGCTTTTTACCCATGCTATTAGATGTGACTTATGCGATAATACATTATTATAGCCAACACTTGCACTGTTATAGTTATTGGCATCCTTAGGCACATACACATTAGCATCAATGGCTAAAAACCATAGTCCCTCTGTCGGTTCTACCAAATAACTTACATCAGAAATTTGGCTTCCAAAAGGTGGGATTTTGTAATTTCTATTTGATAATTCAGCTTGTTTTAGAGCTTCATCAAATTGATAACTGTCGTAATTATAATCTGTAAATGGTGTCTCCCAATACACATCTTTTTGCTTTGGATAGAAACCGAAATCTTTTAATTCATTTAAGATATCTTCGTAACCTAATTTTGCAATATCTTTTGTAAAAACAGGTGCCAATGCGTTGGAGTCTTTTGCTTTGTATATCTCTTCCGAACTAAAAATAGGTTGCTGTTTTCCATCTTCGCCTATAAAATCATGCTTGCCCGCTTCTTGGTAAAATGGGCGCACTGGGTCGTGATTACCCGTAGTTAAAATAAACTTGATGTTATGTGCTTCTGAATACTTTTTTAAAATCCGTTTTAAGCCCTTGATATTCAGCATTTGACCATCATCACTAAAATCCCCAGGCAATACAACATATTTAATGTTTTTGGATACTATATCGTCTAAAGCTGACAAAAAAGCAAAGTAGTTCTCATTAAATAACCGTGTAGATTGTAACTGAGACTGCATGGTTCTGGCTAGTGTATAGGTATTCGTTTCAGGGTTTAAAACACCCTTATAATCATTATCTGAAAATCTACCATAGATGTCTTGCAAATGCACATCGGCCATAAAGGCTACTTCATAACTTTTATCATCCCTTTCTTTTTTACAAGAAAGACATACCAATAGTATTAATATGACGATACTTCTGTACAATATTTTGCTATTTTAGTTTAGTTTCAGATGGAAAGGTATACGATGTTTTCCAACCGCCTAAATCAATTAAAATTTGGTCTAACATCACTCCGGGGTCTACCATCCAAATCTTTAATTTATGCTTTCCAGCTGTGTTCACTATTTGCTTAACGGATTGTACCGATGCATTTTTTAACACATTTTGCTTCCAAGTTTCACTTCGCCCAAAGGTTTGAAAATCTACTATTACAGGTTCTGCATCATCTATAGCTACCGCACAACGCACCCCTGTATCATTATTAAAAGCGTGTGTTGGTACAGCCTGTAAAAACACATCTACCTCCCCAAAATTAAAGGCATAAAAATCATATTCTAAAATAGGACTATTTTGTTTTATGGCCTCAACGGAGGTTTCAGAAGTTGCGCTTCGTGGAAGTGCCACACTTACATTTCCTGTATGCCCTAGACCAGAAAAGGTTGTCCATTTGGCTTCTTTACCGTCTGCTTTTCTAGTGAAATTTTCAGCATTTATTGAGACAAAACCTTTGTCTTCAACAAAACCTTTATAATTTTCTAGGTCTTTAAACTTTGGATTAAAAACCGAAACACCAAGCGTTGTCGTTTTGTTTTTGGTTACTACATCTATAGCCGAATTCACTTTGTAACTTGGCGGTATTAATTGATAATCGTGTCCTAACGGAGCTTCCTTTTTATTTTCCCCCTGCGGTACTTTATCCCAGTCTATGGTAACCCAAATACGCTCTTCTAATTGTTCTTTATCTAATTTCCCCGAGGTTTTAGAAAGTATAATCCAATCGTCTTTTGGTTGTAATTCCCACTCCAATTCGCCTTGTCCTTTTAAGAACACATCCATGTAATATGTATTCTCTGTGTAAGCATTAAACACCGGAAAAACATCGGCATAAGAATTTATAATCTCATCATTTACTTCCATTTGATAGCTCTCGATGGCTATCCCTAATGTATTTGATTTTTCGGTTAATGGGATGGATGCCGTTGGTTCTGAAAACACGGGCAAATGCCTAGGCGACATGCTCATGATATGCTTCCATTTTCCATTTTGAAGGGTGTTATTAAAATAATCGGTGTCTTTTTGAATGGTTTTGTATGCCTCTAAAGATTTCGTTGCAAAATCCTTAGCACTCTCTCGCCCCTGCGAGGCCACAAAAGCATTTTTATAACTGTACAACCATTTTAAATTTAAGTTTGAGG
Organism: Hyunsoonleella ulvae; assembly: GCF_016827605.1. Classification (GTDB taxonomy): domain Bacteria; phylum Bacteroidota; class Bacteroidia; order Flavobacteriales; family Flavobacteriaceae; genus Jejuia; species Jejuia ulvae. Next base: position 253,092 of record NZ_JAEPJQ010000002.1, read on the forward strand.
CACCTGAAATTGGATAATAAACGAGTTGATAAAAGGCATCTGCCTTATGGCTGGGAATATTTTTTTGAATAGCCTTCACACGAGAAATCAAATCTTGATGCGCTTTGATACGCTTACTAACCTCATCGCCATAATGGTATTGCGTCAACTCGGTGTTACCCGCTTTGGTTACAGGTTCAACACTACTCCACGCCATAAACTCAGGTCGCCTTTGAAACGCCAATTGATTGTATTGGTACATCAAATCGGTAATGGTAGTTGCATTATTTTTTCCAAATTCTCTGGCACTCCAATCCATATGATGCGCTCTGATGGTATCGTCATTTTTAAAGGCATCTATATTCCAAGCCATGTCCAAAAACAGCTCGATATTATATTCGTGGGGTTTGATATCGCCACAATTTAAAATCCAAATATTTTGCGACCCAAACTCATAGGCTTTGGTCATTTCTTCCCACATTAAAACAGGATTCGTCGAGTTTAACCATAAATAATCATGTGGTCTTCCCCAATAGGATGTGTGATAATACACGCCCGCTCCTCCGCTTCGTTTTTGTTCTTCAGCATTACTTAATTGTCGAATATATCCGTAGTTATCATCGGTCCAAACCAAACCTACATCTTCAGGTAAATCCAATCCGCTTTGGTAATAATGTAACACCTCTTTATACGGCACAAAAGCCTGAGGTTTTGTAACACCTTTTTTAGAATTTGCTTTTAGAATCTCGCGTTGGTCGGTTATAACCTGTTCTAAAAGTTTTACTTGCGAATCGGTATCATCTTCCCCAACAATCATGGGCGAATCGTGTTCTCCACGCATACCAACCGTGTAAATCCCCTCAAAATTTGCGGTTTCTTTAGCTCGTTTTTTGAACAAGGTCTTTATGGATTCTGAATTGGTATCATATCGATAATCGCCCATAGTATCATGATTCCATTCTGCATTGATGTTGCACAACATAGGTTCTGCATGCGATGTACCAATAACAATCGCATAATTATCGGCTACTATTTTATTTTTCGGATAGTGGTAAAATGCCTTAGTACATTTGTGCATTGCCGGCCAAATGGTATTGGCACGTAGGCGCAACAATAATTCAAATACTTTGGCATAGGTTTTTGGGCCTATATCTCCCGTTTCTGGCTCGTAATTTAGTGCCGACCACCGTTGCAAGCCCCAATCTTCGTCATTTAAAAATATACCTCGGTATTTTACTGATGGCGTTCCGTAGGTTTTGTTTTCAATATGAAGCACAATACTTTCTTGCTTTTCTGGAGTAACATCTGCCCACCATTCCCACGGGGAAACGCCTATCATTCTGGAAATATCTAAAAGTCCGTAAGCCGTTCCTCTTCGGTCTGAACCAATAATGACTAATGCTTTTTTTATGTCTTTTGAAGGATTTTCAATGACTTGAATCGTGTAGGTTTCCCATTTCCCTCTAATTTGTGAGACATCAATAGCGTGTTTTTTTATGAGTTGATTTATAACTTTACTGTTCCCCAATGTTCCTGCTATAATTTGACATGGGGCTTTCTTTTGATGTTTCACAACCGTTTTTCCTGAAACTTTTTGGATATCGCTCGCCAAAATATCTGAAGCAATATCGACGACTTTGGCATCCCTTTTATCTATGATAATAGAGGCTACTTCTCCATTTTGTACTATTGGAAATTGAATACTATTTTGCCCCCAAAGAGAAGAACAAATTATTAGAAATATGAATTTTATATAGCGTTTATTCATTTTATAATGTCTTTAATGCGTTCGTAAGTACCATCCTCAAATTTTACTTCAAAAGTAGATTTGAATAATCTTGAAGGTTGGTAATAATCTGTTGAAATCACTTGCGCTCCCGAAGCCTTTGCTTTTTCAAACTTGGTGTAATCGTTAGTTCGGGCCTCTTTTGTTCCAGCATCAGCACGAGTGCGTACCATATAACCTTGTGCCACCAATTGCTTGATATATTCAAAATCGGTAATAGGATTGTTTACAATTCTAAAGGCCGATTCTGGATTTCCTTCTTTACTATTCACAAAAAATACACGGTTTTTCAGCGTATTGTCCCCATTCATGTACAGGCCATTTTTATGAGCTTTTTCATCTAAAACAAATAGAAATTTCCCTTTGCATTCTTCTAATTTTGGCCAACCTTGTTTTAAAACGGCTTCTTCTAAAGTACCATGGTTTCCTCTTACATCATCTGGTCGTATTAAATCCTCTTTTGTAAATACTGAAAATATTTCAGCATCTAATTCTTGATACGCTTTCGCTGAAAAGGGAATTGGTTTGGTTAAGTCTGGTATTACCTTGTCTTTCGTATTCATTAAAATTATGATGGGCAGATGTGCAGGATTATTATCCGACCATTTCTTCATCGCTTTTAATGCCTCTTTGAACAGTAAATGATGACTCCGAAAATCGATATCTTGGATATGAAATAGTTTAAACCCCGGTTGTTTTAATTGTTCTGATTCGTCAAAAGGCATTGGCGTTTTTCCCGATTGTTTGACAATTTCTAAGCCTTTTGGATTTAAAAAATGACCGCCTTCGGGGTCGTAAAACACATCTAGCTCTAAATTCCGTAAGCCAAGATTTAACTGTGCTACTATGGAAATATGCTCGTATTCCAATGACTTCGCTTTACTGGAATCTTTTAAAGCGATGTCCTTTAAAAGTGGTTGTTCAATCGCAATTTTATAGGAATTGTGACTCCCAATTACCTGAATATCATTAAGTTTTATGGGTTGCTCTTTTGAACATCCAAAACACAGAAGCACAGCAAGAAGTACGAGGTGCTTCATATTTAAATGGATTTAAGAAGTTCTGGCTTTTCGTTGTATAATTTCAAGATTAACTCGCCAAAAAGGGTGTTTGCCCATGCAAACCAAGAACGCGAAAATTTGGATGCATCATCTTTATGGAAGGTTTCGTGCATAAACCCTTTACCATCGTGGGTATTCATTAACTGTTTTACACACCACACAATTTCAGAATCACTATCGCTGGTCATGGCCCGTAAAATAATCCCCATAGGCCAAATGGTGTCTAAACCTGCATGCGGACCGCCTTGTCCTTCGCCCGCCTTTCCTTTAAAATAATAAGGGTTGTCGTCACTTAACAGATAAGCTCTTGTATTTTTATACGCCTCTAAATCGTAATACCGCTCGCTCATTAAATACTTCATGGCGATTAAAGATGGAATGTTTGGGTCGTCTATAAATGCTTTATTGCCAAAACCATCCACTTCAAAGGCATATACTTTACCATAGTTTAAGTGTTCTGAAATGGCATATTTGTTTATCGCATTTAGTACTTCATTTGAAAAGGATTGACATGCTTCTGAAAACGCTTTGTCTCTAAAAACATCCTTATAAATCTCGCTTAACTGGGCTAAAGACTCCACCGCAAATAAATTAGATGGAATTAAAAACGGATACATGGTACCATCATCTGAAGGTCTAAACGCAGAACATATAAGTCCGACAGGCTTAATAGGCCTACCCTTTCCACTAAAAGGCGTAATGATATTTTTATTTCGTCTTACGCGCTCAAAATAATAGGGTGTTTCTCCATTTTTACGTTGCTCTGTTCTTAGCGTTTTTACCGCGAGTCGCATGGCTTTATCCCAATTGGCATCTAAAACAGAGGTATCTCCCGTTTCCTTATAATATCCATAAGATAAACGAACAGCATAGCACAACGAATCTATTTCCCATTTACGCTCATGCACACCGGGTATTGGGGTTGGGCGGTCGTCCTTCCATTTGGTTTCTCTGGTCAGGTCTTTATAAAATGCGTTGGCATAAGGGTCTAACAAAATGCATTTGGTTTGCCTGTTGATTAAACCTTTAAATAGCTTTTTTAATGCTTCATCTTGATTTACCAAAGGCAAATACGGCCATACCTGAGCAGTAGAATCCCTGAGCCACATGGCGTCAATATCGCCAGTAATAACAAAGGTATCTGGTTTGTTATTTATGACTTCGAAATCTACCGTAGTATCTAAAGTGTTTGGAAAACAGTTTTCAAAAAGCCACGACAATTCTGGGTTTTTTATGCCCTTTTTTACCGTTTTAATGGTATTTTCAACGGCTTGACTTATAAAGGTTCTATCGGCTAATGGTGGTCTGTTAGATGTAAAGGATGATGTGCTTGAAGCCATCGTAAATGCCGAACAACTCAGTGTAGCAACTCCCGTTGTACCTATAATCGTTTGCTTTATAAATTTTCGTCGTGTGGTCATAAAAATGATATTTACCTAAACCTTTTTCAATCTGCATGACAGACTACTTTGTCCCAGTCATTTCAAGTTTTAGCACCCCGCCGTTAGTTAGGGTTTTATGAGACACATTAAATTTAAGTAAATCCTCGTTATTAAAAGAGGCCTCTTTTATGAAAACATTAGAACTGCTATTGTTTACGGATTGAATCTCCAAAGTCTTCCCTGAATAATACTCTGGATGTAATTGGATGGTTACCTTATCAAAAATAGGACTTCCTATTTGATACTCTGGATTTTCCTCTGTACCTCCATTAACTTGAAACAGCCCAATTTTTATTAAAACGGCTAAACTTCCCATGAGACCTTGGTCTTCATCGCCATTGTATCCTGTGGATGGGGCTAGACCGCCAAAAACCTTAGAAGCCACTTGCCTAGACCAATAGTGGGTTAAATCTGGTCTATCTAATTTATTAAAAATAAAGGCTGTTTGAATAGATGGTTGGTTACCATAATTTATGGGGATTTTACGATACTCTGGGTGCAATTCTGAAGCATGCGATGTGCCCGAAGTAAAGTTTAATTGTTCCGCTTGTTTAAATTGTGTATTTAATTTTTCAACAGCTTTGTCTTTGCCTCCCATGAGTTCAGCAAGTCCATCGTAATCATGTGGTACAAACCAAGTAGATTGCGCGCCATTGGATTCTATAAACCCTTCTTCGTAGGTATACGGACTATAGTCTGCTTGCACTTTACCATCAACATTTTTGGCTTGCATCCAGCCCTCATCATTTAAAAGTGTAGCATAACTTTTTGAACGTTTTATGAAGTATTCATAATCTTCCGTCTTATTCAGCTTCAGTGCCAATTGGGCCAATACCCAATCTTGATAGGCATACTCTAAAGTTAAACCTGCACCATCTTGATGTCCGCCAAACTTCCCTTTAGGATTAGGATGTGGCACAAAGCCTTTTTCCATATAGAAATCCAGTCCGCCTCCAATATTGGTTTTATGCTCATAACCTGCTTTTTCCATGATACCACCTTCTAAATGGTTTTTCTTCAAAGCATCATAAATGTCTTCTAGATTTTCCTTTAAAATACCTTTTTGAATCGCGCTGACAAAAAACGGTGTGGCTGGGGAGCCTGTCATAACGTAGGTGTAATTTCCACCTGATGGCCCTCTGGGAACCAAGCCTCCATCTTTATAATATTGAAGAAAAGACATGGCAAACTCTTCATAAATATCTGGGTAAGCTAGTCCCCAGAGTGTATTTAGTGTCCATTGGGCTCCCCAAAGCGCATCAGAATTGTAATGATTGAATTTTGGTTTTCCCGAAGTATCCAACGGCAATTGTCCTATCTTAAATTTACCTCCAGTATTATCAGGATACGCACCATTTACATCATTAATATTGCGTCTGCCCTGAAGCGCATGCCATAAATCTGTATAAAAACGTCTTTGTTGTTTTTCGGTATTGCCTTCTACCTTTATTCTACTTAATAACGAATTCCAATGGTCTTTGGAATCTTGAACAACTGCTTCAAAATCCCAGTGTGGTAACTCTGTTTTAAGATTCAAGTTGGCATTTTCTTCTGAAGTGTACGAGATAGCCACCTTCATAAGTAAGGGCTTTTCCAAATTAGAAAAATGCATCAAGTAATTACCTGTTGCTTCATCTTTTTGTAATTCAGTTACTGGAGCATCGAGACTTACACTAAAGAACACCTTAAATTCTTGAGGCCTTCTGTGGGTTGGTGTTGCCACTACTGAACCCGCAAATTCCGTATCACTAATTTGGCGCAATTCTCCTTGAGCATTATCTGATGGCCCAAGTATGGTATTCAAATTAAATAGAACGGCATTTTTGGTTTTTTCTGGAAAGGTATACTTATGAAACCCCACTCTTGTGGTACTGGTAAGCTCTGTTCTAATGCCATAACGTTGTAGCTCCAGACTATGATAACCTGGTGTTACCGTCTCATCATCATGACTAAATTTTGAGTAAAAATCTTTGAAAACGGTTTTAGTATTCTCGTCAGAAAGCGTTACCGGCATAACCGACACACCCGATATTTGCCATCCATGTATATGGCTAAAGCCTTTAATGGTATCGGTTTTATAACGATAACCACTGCCCCAAGCTCCGTCTATTTCGTTATCTGGACTTAGGTTTACCATGCCAAACGGGCGACATGCTGATGAAAAGAAAAACCATCTGGAATTCTCTGTATCTAAATGCGGATATACCAAACTTGCATAATCTATTGCTTTATTGGTTGTATCAACAGTTGTTTTATCTTCATTTTTACATGAAAACAGTATACTTAAAACGGTTATTGTTACTATTAAATATTTTCTCATGCAGTTACTTAATTACTAAAATATTTTCCTTTATGGCATCACTATGTGTAAAATTTTCTTTTCCTTCAAATACGAATTGTTTGTGGGCAGTTTCTGGAACTTTGACGCTTTCTAAATGTACACCATCAACGCCATGGAACACAAAAGCTGGTCTAAAATCGTGATGTTCTAACTTTAAATTTACGTTTTTATATGTAATGTTGTTTGCATGTTTTACATAAAATCCCCAAGCTGGCAACTCGCCAAACATTGAAAATTCCGGATAATCTTTTATTTTCTCGGGCACTTGTTCCAATCTGCTTAACGGTACATAAGCCATCCCTTTTGATGCTCTTCCGGGATATGTAATTTCTACATTTTCGATGGTTACGTTTTCAATGTTGTGACCAGGAATACCAACAATGGAAGATGGAAAAGGGTTATGGAAAAAGTCTACTTCAGGCCCTCGTAAATCGTAATCTATGTCTGGTCTTCCAAAAGGCACCTCCACTTTGATATCTTTAATGTGAATATTTTTTACAACTCCCGGTGCATCTCCGCCTCTATGCCCTAATCTTATAAAAATGGCATTACCTGTATTTTTCGCTATGATATTGGAAACGTTGATGTTTTCAATAACACCGCCATCTACACTTTCAATTGCTATGGCTGAACGGAACGTATCGTATACTTCTATACTATCAATGGTTACGTTTTTAAATCCGCCGTAAGAAGCTGTTCCAAATTTTAAGGCACTGGCGCTACTTCTTATTTTACAATTTGCTATGTAAATGCTATCGTTGTAATAGGCTGGGAAGTATGATTTTAGGCAAATACCGTCATCGGCTGAATTTACATCACAATTTGTGATTTGTACATTTTTGCAATCGGTAATGTCCATACCGTCGTTATTCCAATAGGCTCTATTGATAATTTTTAAATTATCCAGTTTTAATTTTTCACATAATTCGAAAGACAATCCCCAGCATGCTCCATTTTGAAGATGGAGGTCTAAAATATCTACATTTTTACACATAGAAAATCTGAACAACTTAGGTCTTGCTGTTTCGTTGGGGCGCATACGCCTGTAGTTATATTTTGGGTCTTTGCGTTCTCCTGAATGGTGTAAGCTATCAATATTTAAAGCCAATGCTCTACCTTGACCGTCTATTTTTCCTTGACCATATATCTTAAAGTTATTGGCCTTATAAGCCACCAAAAATGCCATATTGGAATAGTCATCGCGCTTGGGAGACTCTGGACGTTCAGGCATTGGCACATCTGAATAATGATAGGGATTTGTACTTCCCAACAATACAGCATCTTCTTTTAAATAAAGACTTACGTTAGATTTCATTACCAAGCCTCCTGAAAGATATTGCCCTTTTGGAAATACCAAGGTGCCCCCATTTTCCTTATGAACCTTATCTATTAATTGTTGTAATGCTATGGTGTTTAGGGTTGTGCTATTACCAACTATACCATAATCTGTAACCAGATATTCTGTATCGTTGGTCTTTTTTATATAGTTCTTATTTATTTCAATTTGAGAGACATTTACAGCTGTTTTTGGTGTTTCGTTACACGACCAAAAAAATAAGGTCAGCAACAACACGTATAAAACAGAACTATTAAATTTTGTCTTGTATGTCATTTTCTAATTTTGTTTTCCCCAAAGTGTATTGGGCATGTCTGTTAATTCAAATTGTAAAACGCCTCCTTTAGAAATTAAATTAAAGTCTATAATACTTGAATTAATTTCTGCGCCATTCCATGTAACTTTTTGAATGTAAATTGTATTTGGTGTTCTGCCATTGGTAATAATTTCCAATGGTTTGTCTTTTGTTTTTATGGTTATCTTATCAAATTGAGGTACTGTTAGTGCTAACTGCGTACTTCCCGGAAACACAGGGTAAAGCCCTATTGTGGACCAAACATACCATGAGGACATGGTGCCTGCATCATCATCCATTTCTTTGATATAGCCATTTGGTGTTGCCGTAAATATTTTTTTTACAATTGGTGCTTCAAACTTTTCGTGGGTGCCGTACCAGTTGTTAGTTACTTTGTTGAGTAACTTGTCTACTAACTGTTGTGTTTTCCAAGGCGAATTGGTGTAGTTATACAAATAAGGCACTTGAATATCTGGTTGATTACCAATGTTAAACAGTTCATTATCAAAGAAATAATCTAATTGATTTTCAAATTCGTCTTTACCTCCCGTCATAGTTTGAATGCCTTGCATATCAAAAGGCACAAACCATCGGTATTGCCACAGGGTTCCTTCGTACAATCCATCGCCATGCATAACATCTGAGTTTTCATCCATGTTCATGAATTTATTCTCCCACGTGGTTTTATATTCAAAAGCTCGTGCTCTGTAAAATTCTGCATCTACGTCTTTTCCTAATATTTCAGAAATTTCAGAAAGCGCCCATAAATCGTAACTAGATTCCAAAACATTGTCTGGCGATTTAAAAGGTAGGTGTTTTGCTTCTTCCTTTAATTCGTCATAAACTTCATTTAAATCAAATGGTAGAATTCCTTTTCTATAAGCATCCAGCAACATGACTATGCTATGCTCAGTTCTTATGGTTAAAAACGGTTCTGTTTCTGTTGCCCAATCTGGTTTGCCTTGTTTGTATAATCGTTTTAAGGACAATAACATGTCTTGATATCTCTCTGGATAAACCAAAGAAAACAGAGGCAACTTTGTTCTAAATGTGTCCCAAATAGACCAACCGTGGTAAGTTGGTGTTTTGCTATTATACAGTTTATTGTCACTTCCTCTTACCTCGCCGTTATCATCATTTATAATAAATGGAGACTGTGTGGCATGGTATAGATGGGTGTAAAACATGGTTTTAAGCGAATCGTTTTTGGTTTCTACATTTACAACATCCAGTAAGTCGTTCCACTGCTTTTTCGAAGCATTTTTAACCGTTTCGAAATCAAAATTCAAACTCTGGATTAAATTATAACTAGCATTAGCCTTACTTACACTAGATAAAGCGACTCTTAATACGACCTCTTCGTCTTTCTTGGTTTTAAATTGAAAGGATACCGTTGATGAATCATTAGAAATTCCTATGTCTCCCTTATTTAAAGCCAATGCATAATAGAACGTATACTTACCCTTTTTACAAACATTTATACTTGTTACCTTTCCACTAACAATGCCTTTGCTAATTTGATGTTCTTCTGAAACGTGTCCTACAAAGGAGCTGGCCAAATCAATAGATATTCCTGAGTTTTCAGACTCGGGGAATGTATATTTATGAAATGCAACCTGTCTTATACCTGTCAATTCAGTAGTAACACCATTATTTAAATCAACTTTGTAATACCCAGCCGAAGCCGTTTCACTTTCTTTTTTGAAACGTAATTTTTTAGAGGTGGAGTCTTGTTCTGAAATCACAAGAGGCAGTACTCGTAAATTACCGCCTACACCTCTACAGCCTACACCAGAAAATCTCGTATTTGAAAAGCCGATAATTTCTTTGGCCATATAGTCGTACCCAGAATGTGCTATAGGATTGGTATCTGGGCCTGGTTTTACCATACCAAATGGTACCGAAGCCGATACATCTGTTTGTCCGTGATCATCTGAGGTACAGATGAAAGGGTTGATGTAGTCTACGTTTTGTTTTGATTCTACTAAAGGGACATCAGCATGCTTTTGGCATCCTAAAACAACTAAGAATAATATGATTTCTAGATGGCGTTTAACCATAAAATTGCTTTTCAAATTATAAAGGCAGACAAAAAAATTTCATCTGCCCTTATAAAAACTAAACTAACTCAAAACTAATTACTCAAAAATTAAAGTTTCTTATACAATGTTCTCTTCTAAAAAAAGAGAATATAATATCTAATAATTAGGGTTTTGGTCTATAGAACCTTCAGATAGAGCAACTTCATTATCAGGAATTGGTCTTACTAAATGAGTACCTGCACTAAATGCACCGTGATCTACAATATGTGGGTTGTACATATTAATGCGTTCTTCTAATTTACCTGCGCGCTTTAATACAGCCCATCTATCTTCTTCTCCTGCAAGTTCTATAGCTCTTTCATCAAGAATGGTATCAATATCTACAGAAGTATAATGATTTACTACACCAGTAGCTCGTTCTCTAACCCTGTTTAAGTGACTTAATGCAGAAGTTGTATTACCAGCTCCCAAATACGCTTCAGCTGCAATTAAATGCGTCTCTGCAATTCTAAATAGAAATGTATCCCTTGATCCTCCATTTTCTGCATCAATACCTACATCATCAAACTTCTTAAATATTGGGAAATTCGTTCTTAAAACATTAGAGGAATACTGATAAATAACTCCTGGTACATTATCTGGAAGCCCAAATAAATACTGATCTGGTTGATATACCCAGTACCTGTTTAACTTATCTGCTAACTCAGCAGCATCTATAGGTTCTTTAGGATAATACACGATTGTATCTCCAGGCACAACATTATCTGTACCTTCTGGCGATGTGAATGTAGCTTCCTCATCTGCAAATAACACTCTATGTAATGTTACTTCATCTCTTGAATCATTGTTTGCCAATAATTCAAAGAAACGAGGCGTTGGCATTAAACCAGTATTATTAGCTCCATAAGGATTAGCTCTTCCTATACCAACATAATTATCGACAGGATTCATAAAAATTCCATGCTTGTTATTATTCCTGTCATCAAAATTACCCCCAGGCCCATATTGAACTGCAAAAAGAATCTCAGGATTTACTTGATTACCATAATCGAATACTTGCGCATAGGTTTGACTTCTTATATCATAAGACCCAATGGCTTCCTCTGCCAAGTTAGCTGCAGTTGTAAAATCCGAAGCACTACCGAATGATTTATAAGCCCTTGTTAAATAAACATCGGCTAATAAATGTTGAGCAGCACGCTTAGACATTCTACCTGTTTGTGGATTATCTCCTAAATTAGGGATAGCTTCTTCCAAATCTCTAATAATTTGAGTAAAGGTTTCTTCTTCAGAAGACCTCACATAATCTGTACGAATTGAATTAGTTTCGTTCAATTCCAAAACTATACCTCCAAAATGTCTAACCAAATTGTAGAAACCAAGTGCTCTTAAAGCTTTTGCTTGGGCTATTCCATTGTCACGAACGGCTAAATTGGCATCGCTCCATGAAATTTGGTTCTCATAGCGATTTATAACCGTATTGGCATCTGATGTTAAACCATAATTTGCACCCCAAAAAAACGCAGAATTACCTTCACTAGCTGTGAGACCAAAATAATCATTTATTGCAAGGTTACTCCTTACATCGTCTTGTGAAGTAAACACATCTGTTCCTGGGAACATAATTCCATAATTCTTGTACACTGCACGTAAATTACCATACATTCCAGCTACTAATTGATCTGCATTGTTTTCATTTATAGAGTTTTCGGCAACTAAACCACCATAAAACTCCTCTTCTATATAGCTTTCACAGGCTGTAAAAATTAAGCCTAGTAATAAAACTATGTTTTGTATTTTAAAAATTGATTTCATTTTCTTAACAATTTATAATTATAATGATACGTTTAATCCAAACAATACTGTTTTGGTCATATATGCAGAACTATAGGAGTTTTGCAAACCAGTCTCTGGATCTGGTCCTTCGTAATCTGTGAAAACAAATGGATTTTGAATATCTAAAGATAATCTCATACCACTAAGCTTTAACTTATCTAATACATTAGATGGTAGTGTATATGTAAAACCGATATTTCCAATCTTAACAAAATCAAATTCTTCATAATAGTACTCTCCTGGGTGAGCATAAGCCAAGGCTGGTCTTGATGCATCAGGATTATTAGGTGTCCAATAGTCTAAATTAATTTTATTAAACTTAGCTTGGTCATTTTGATAAGGTGTAAAATTTTGATACCACTCTGAATGACCTAGTGTTCCTTGACGTGTGTTAATTTGTACTCTGGCTTCGAAATTCTTATATGTGAAGGTATTTGTCATACCACCAAACCAATCTGGTGTAGGACTTCCAATAACAACTTTGTCATCATTATTGATTACACCATCATTATTTTGATCCACAAATTTATATTGCCCAGGTCTCGCTCCAAATGTAGCTGCTTCAGCATATTCATCTAACTGCCAAATACCATCATTTTCAAAAGAAAAAATAGCTGCTGGATCTTCTCCAACTTTTGTTACACCGTGACGTCCAAATGGTACTTCTTCTACATCGCCTTCAATCTTTAAGATTTCAGCTTCGTTTTTTGAAAAGTTAAGACTTGTACGCCATCTAAAATCCTCAGTTTGTATGTTAGTTGTATTCAATACGACCTCAACCCCTCTGTTTCTTACCTCTCCAAAGTTCCCTATAGCAGAACCAAAACCAGAAACAGCTAACAAGCTTCTAGGAAACAAGCTCCCATCTGTATCTTTATTATAATAATCTACGGTCAAGTTTACTCTATTATTAAATAGTCCTAAATCTATACCAATGTTAGTTTCTGTAGTTACCGCCCATGTTAATTCACTATTAGGCAAACCTGCAATAACCTGTGTAGTTGCTAAATCGTCTCCAAATAAATAGGTACCTCCACTCAAAGATGAAAAAGACTGATATGCTCCTATTGTATCAATATTTCCTGTTTGTCCGTAGGTTAAACGTACTTTCATATTATTAAGCCAAGACACATTTTGCATAAACTCTTCTTGAGAAACTTTCCATGCAAACGCCGCTGAAGGGAAAAAATCCCATTTATTACCAACAGCTAAACGAGAAGCGCCATCATAACGACCAGTAAGTGTTAATAAATACTTGTCTTTATGAGAATAGTTTAATCTAGCTGCAAAAGACGCTATATTATCCTTAATAAAACCACTATTAAAAGCACGTATGTCTGTACCTTGCCCCGTATTGAAGAACAAGAACTCATCCGCCAAATTACGTGTTTGTATATCTCCTCTTTCAAATTCTTTATGATATAAAGAAGAAATCAACGTGGCTGCTAAATTGTTATTATCATCAATATCAAAATTCATGTTGGCAATGTTATCCCAAGTATATGTTACTATGGAGGCAGAATTATAAATAGCTCTAGTTCTGCGAGGGTCATTTCTAGCTGCTTTTGTCAATAAAGCCCTATGTTCCCCAAATCTATTATAAACTAAACTTGGTGAGAATTGTGTTTTTAAGTTTAACCATTTTAATGGCTTGTATTCTAAAAAAGCATTAGCTATAATGTCAAATCTTTTAGTATTAACCCTCCATGCCCCATTTTTCTCATAAATTGGATTTATGAAACGCTGATCTTGTTCATCTGGTATTAAATCTAAAGTGCCATCGTCTTCAAAAGGATCAACAGTTGGAGCCAAACGGAAAGAACTTCTAAATAATTCCCGGCTACCTTCTTCTCTTTCAGAAAAAGCGATATACGTTTTTACACCAAATGTTAATTGGTCATTTACTTTTTTAGATAGCGAACCCGAAAGGTTATATCTTTCAAAAGCTTCAATACCTACAACACCTTCGTCCTTTAAATAGCCTACAGATGCGTTATACACTAGTCCATCCTGTCCACCAGATGCTGATAAGGTATGGCTGGTTTGAATTCCTGTTTCTTGAAACAGACCTATCCAATCAGTATAATTGCCGTTTAATGCATTAGCCTGCTCTTCAGCACCTATAAACTCTACTGTTGTATCTGGAACTATGTTATTGTAATCTGCAGCAGATGCTGGTCCAGTATTTAACAAGTTACCAAACTCTCTCGCTCTAACAACATCATTAACAAATGCTACATATTCATCCCCACTATAAAAATCTGGAGAGTTTACCACACTTCGTATCCCAAAAGTAGCATCATAATTAAATCGTGTCCTTCCTTCAATACCACTTTTTGTAGTTATTATAACAACACCATTAGCACCTCTTGCTCCATATATAGCAGTAGAAGATGCATCCTTAAGAATATCTATTTGTTGAATATCTGCAGGGTTGAGTGCGTTAATATTATCTACAAAAATCCCGTCTACTACATATAAAGGAGATCCTAAATCACTTGTAGGGTCATCACTTACACCGTCATTACCTTGATTGTTGTTTCTAAGAGCACCATTACCTCTTACAGTAATGGAAAGCGGAGCTCCTGGCTTATTATTTAAAGTTCTAACATCTACACCCGCTAAACGCCCTTGTAAAGCCTGCCCGACATCTGTTTTTCTTTGTTCGATTACAGCATCACTCCCTATTGAAGCCACTGATCCTGTCAAATCTGTCCGTTTCACACTTCCATAACCAATAACAACAACTTCTTCTAGTTGTGCGGTATCTTCTAATAATTGCACATCTAAGGTTGATTGTCCTGAGTAACTAACTTCTTGTGTTTTGTAACCCAGATAGGAAAACACAATAACATCGCCATTACTAGCTTGTATTTGATAGTTACCATCAAAATCTGTTGATGTACCAGTTGCAGTACCTTTAATAAGTACATTAACCCCTGGTATAGGCACATTTTGTTCATCAGTAACTACACCGGACACATTATCCTGGGCAAACACTGATAGTGTACCTATAAAAAAGGTAAACAATAAAAGTTTTAGTTTTTTCATTTGTAATAAATTTAGATTAGTCAAAATTATTTGGTTAAAATTAAGTTAAGACCTAGGACTTGATATGGAATTTTACATCAAAAACATGGAAATATCATTTAGACGTCATTTAAAACACTGGACATTATTCTACATAAAACTAAGCTTAAATTTCTGATTTTACCCAAATTGATGTATGTTATATTCTACCCAAGCAAATACTGTATTGATTAAATAATCCATATAAATAAACTATTAGTCCATTATACTAAATATCGCTGTGGTTAAATTTGTTACTCGCTGATTTTATGTAACTTGTTAAGTTCATTTGTTCTTATTAGAACTAAAAAATTAGTGAATTAAAATTAAATACTAAGTCGCATGAAAAAATCATCAATAAACCAACCGCTTGAGAATATAGAACATTGGGAAGAAGATCTTTTAAAAAGGTATCCAGATCCTGATCCTGATACAAATGGTAAGGAAAAGGAAGATTTTAGAGACTATGAAGATTCAGAAAGAGCAGAAACTGTTAAAGAATTCTACAGGCTTAATCACACGTTTCAAACCTACGACTTTGTATCAAAAAAGGAAGCTGATTTTTTACAGTTTAATAGAAAAGAAATGTCTATTTGGGAAGCTGTAGATTTTTTAAACACATTAGTTGATGACAGCGACCCTGATATTGATCTGGATCAATTACAACATTTGCTACAAACCTCTGAAGCCATTAGGGCTGATGGTCATCCCGACTGGTTTGTTTTAACGGGGTTTTTACATGATGTTGGTAAAGTACTTTGCTTATTTGATGAACCTCAGTGGGCTGTTGTTGGTGATACGTTTCCTGTTGGATGTAAATTCTCTGATAAAATAGTACATGCTGATTTTTTTGCTGAAAATCCAGACTCAACCAATCCTAAATTTAATACTAAATATGGTATTTATTCCCCTAATTGTGGTTTAGACAAGGTTAAGATGAGCTGGGGACATGATGAATATTTATATCAAATATTAAAAGATTATTTGCCCGAACCTGCCTTATATATAATTAGATACCATTCATTTTATGCGCAACACCGTGAAAATGAATACCGCCATTTAATGAATGATAAAGATGTAGAAATGTTTGAATGGGTTAAGAAATTTAATCCTTACGATTTGTATACAAAAGCTCCTGTGAAACCTGATTCTGAAGCTCTTAAACCTTATTACCAAGAACTTGTTAAAAAATACTTGCCAGATGTATTAAAATTTTAAAAAACACAAACTAACCAACTAACTAACCTTTTATTGAAATGTTTTATACTTACCTAGGCTTTTTTGGGTTTACTCTTTTTGTAATATTATATACAACATATAAACTCAGAAAAGATAAATTTACCACATCTAAAGGTTATTTTTTAGCTGGAAAGAGTTTAACAGGCCCAATTATTGCGGGCTCTATGATACTAACTAATATTTCAACAGAGCATTTAATAGGAATGAATGGGAGTTCCTATAAAAATGGCATCATTATTATTGCTTGGGAAGTTACTTCAGCTATAGCCCTAGTTATAGCCGCCATTTATTTTATTCCTAAGTTTATTAAAATGGGGTTGACCACAATACCAGAGTTTTTAGAAAGACGTTTTGATGGTGTTATAAGATCTGTGGTCGCTTTTCTTTTAATGTCCTCATTTGTTATTACCCTTTTACCTATTGTGTTATATTCTGGTGCGATTAATATTGAAAGTGTTTTTGATTTCTCTGAAATGTTCAACATTTCAAAAGGACAATCTTTAATCTATACCGTATTAATTATTGGAGTTATTGGTTCATTATATGCCATTTTTGGTGGCCTAAAAGCAGTTGCATATTCAGATTCTTTAAATGGTATAGGACTTATGCTAGGAGGTTTATTAATACCTATCATTGCCTTATATCAAATAGGTAATGGCGATATGTTTAGCGGTTTAAGTACTGTATACAATTTTGCTCCAGATAAGTTTGACATCATAGGAAAACCAGACTCCGTACTTCCCTTTTCTGTATTATTTACGGGTTTAATGATTAATCAACTCTATTTTTGGGGAATGAACCAAGCCATTATACAACGGGCTTTTGGAGCTAAAAATTTGATTGAAGCTCAAAAAGGATTGATTTATACAGGCATTCTAAAACTCTTTGTACCAGCTATAATTGTATTGCCTGGATTAATAGCGTATTATTATTTTCAGGATCAATATTACGAAACACCAGATTTAATATATCCTATGCTTGTAAAAAAGGTGCTACCTACCTATCTTTTTGGATTTTTTGCTGCTGTTATTCTAGGAGCTGTTTTAAGTACTTTTAATAGTGTTTTAAATTCTGCGAGTACCATATTTTGTTTAGATATCTACAAAAAAATTATAAATAAAAACGCTTCAGATGCAAAACTGGTTAAATATGGTAAAATCTCATCAGTAGTTTTAGCCATAATTGCTATAGCTGTTGCTCCAATGGTAGCATATGCCCCTGAGGGGTTATATCAATTATTACAAGAACTCAACGGTATATTTTTTATCCCTATTTCTTCAATAATCATAGCAGGTATATTTTTTAAACAGATTAATACTAAGGGTGCCAAAGCTGGTTTATTTTTTGGATTTACATTTTACATCCTAACTACATTTATCCTTAAACTGGATATTCATTTTGTACATCTCTGGGGTATAGAATTTATTCTAAATTTTATCATCATGTTTTTAGTATCAAAAATTTATGCTTCTGAAGACAATATAGATTATTATAAAGAAAAGAATACTGCAGAAAAATCGTGGTCTAAAGTAAAACCTTATGGTGCTATACTAGTCGTTTTAACCGTATTGATTTATGTATTGTTATCATAGAGTACTCTAAAACTGATGCTTTTATTAAGACTCCCCCTTTTTATGATTTATTAATAAAACCTTATAAACTATCATTCTTTAATATTTAATTTTTATTTTGCTTATCACTTCATTCATGATTGAATATTGATGACAAAAAAAACGACAATATATGATATTGCGGAGCGATTAAATCTAACAGCTGCTACGGTTTCAAGGGCTCTAAACGATAATGATAGGATAAGTAAAAAAACAAAAGCCCTAGTTCAAAAAACCGCTATAGAAATGAACTATGAGCAAAATAGGGTAGCTAAAGCTTTAAAAAGTGGCAAGAGTTATAATGTTGGGGTTATTGTACCAAAAATTGACAATAATTTTTTTGGTTCCCTTATAAGAGGTATTGAAGAAGAAATTCGCCCATTGGGATATCATGTTATTATTTGCCAAACACATGAAGATCCAAATATTGAAAAAGAGTGCATTGATACGCTAATACATGCCCAAGTTGATGGTATTTTAATTTCTACCACGCCAAACTCAACTACACAGGCTTTTGAAAAAATCATCAAAAAGGGAATTCCCCTCATATTTTTCGACAGAAAAAAGAGCATTAAAGGCGTAAGTTCTGTAACAATAAATGATTTTGAAGCTGGGTATAAATCTACAAAGCACCTAATAAACCAAGGCTATAAAAGGATAGCGCATTTAAGAGGTGATTATTCTGTTGAAATTTTCAAACAAAGATATTTGGGCTACAAACAAGCTTTAATAGATTCAGGATACGAATTAAATGAAGATTATATTATAAAAACAAAAAGTACTCGCGATGATGGTAAAAAGGCTGCTAAAACCCTACTTAATTTAGGGAAACGTCCTGACGCTATATTTTCGTCAAGCGATTTTGCTGCACTTGGTGCAATTAAAGAATTAAAAGCACAGGGAGTAAAAATACCTGAGGATATGGGAGTTGTTGGTTTTAGTAATGAACCATTTACTAAATTTATGGAACTATCTATGAGCTCGGTAGATCAATCACCAATAGAAATGGGAAAATCGACTGCTAGGGTTTTTATGGAGCAAATGCATAACAGTTCTAATTTAAAAGAAGCTAAACATGTAGTGCTTGAGCCAAAATTAATTGTAAGGCAATCCTCTTCTAAACGATAACTGCATATTTATTACAGGGAAACACCTCGCTTCCAAGGAATAAAATCGTTTTGATTTAACATTTTAGCTTTCGTTTTTATCCTACCACTGGCGACTTCTATAATAAAATCTAACATTTCCTCCGCCATGTTGTCTATGGTTTTTTCTCCACGAATTATAGCCCCAGTTTCTATATCTATAATATCTGGCATTTTTTCCTTAAGCTCGGTATTAGAAGATACTTTAATCACTGGTGCAATAGGGTTCCCTGTAGGCGTCCCTAAACCTGTGGTAAATAAAACCAAGTTTACACCAGATCCTACAAGACCTGTAGTGCTTTCTACATCATTCCCAGGTGTACATAACAAGTTAAGTCCAGATTTGGTAATATATTCTCCATAATCTAAAACACTTTGTATTGGAGATGTCCCTCCTTTTTTAGCTGCGCCCGCAGATTTCATAGCATCTGTGATAAGACCATCTTTTATATTTCCTGGTGATGGATTCATATCAAACCCTGAACCCGCATCTACAACGGACTTTTCATAAGCCTTCATCAACTTTAAAAACTTTTCTCCATCTTTATCATCTACACACCTATTCACAAGTTCTTGCTCTACACCACATAGTTCAGGAAACTCTGCTAAAACAGCTGTTCCCCCCAATGCTACAATCAAATCTGAGACAACTCCTAAAGTAGGATTTGCTGATATTCCTGAAAAACCATCTGATCCACCACACTCCAAGCCTATTCTTAATTTCGACAATGGTGCAGGCTGTCTTTTTATCTTGTTTGCTTCTTTAATAGCTGCAAATGAGTCTTTAATTATGGTAGATAGCATAATATCAACAGTTCCCATTTGCTGTTGTTCATAAATTAAAACTGGTTTTTTTATATCGGGATTTATACAATTAAGCGCATCTTGAAATATAGATATTTGTAAGTTTTGGCATCCCAAGCTTAACACTGTAGCTCCTGCTACATTTGGATTATTAACATAACCAGCCAACAATTTTGCTAAACTCTCTGCATCTTGTCTAATACCACCACACCCTGAAGCATGTGTTATAAATTTAACATCAATATTCTCAAAAACATCAGCTTCATTGTTTAATATCTCGGTTTCCTCCTTACCACTTACTAGTGACCGAAGTAACATTTGGTGAGGATTGGGTTTTTGTTTGAGTAATTCTTTTTCAAAGATATCTTTAAGGATCAATATATTTCTATTCTCACAGAAAACTAAAGGAAAAAATAGCCAAACATTTTCTGTACCTACTTGCCCATCTTCTCTGTGATACCCCATAAATGTTTTAGTGTGCCACTTTTCAACATTGGGGGCACACCAATGAAACTCTTCCGTTTTACCAAAAACGCTTTCACTTTCATGTTTTACATTATCTACAGTTAAAACATCCCCTTTTTCAATGGTAGTACTGGCTGCCCCCACCAGTACACCGTACATGGTAATCTTATCTCTAGGTTCAAAGTGTTTTAAGGCTATTTTATGTTTGGATTTGACATTAGAAAGTACTTTTATCGCCTGATCTTCAAAAGATATAACATCATTAACTTTTAAGTCCACCAACGCCACTGCAACATTGTCTGTCTCATTTACCCTAATAAGTTTATTTTGTATTTTCTTCTCTTTCATCATCCAACTAAGCATTAATATTCCTTGGCGTAGTTTATATAACCCTTTTCAACGCCCTGGTTTTCAATTTCTTTTAGAGCTAAAGTTATAGCTTGCACCAAACCGTCAACTTGTGTTAAGTCCTCTCCCCAATATGCTTTTATGCTTAATATTTGCTCTACAACTATTGCTACATCACTAGAACTCCAAATCTTCACAAAATTGTCCATAATCTTCTCATCATCTCTCACAGGTAAGGCCACTCCCCTCCATGTACCTTTATAGAATCTTAATAAGCATGCAAAAGCAAATACCAAATTAGTTGGTAATTTTCCATGAACCTTAATATAACCTAATAAACTAGGAAGTACCCTTACCTTAAACTTAGAAATTGAATTTAATGCGATACTGGACAGCTTATGGATTATAAATGGGTTTCTAAACCTATCAAAAACTTCGTTAGCAAAGCTATTCAACTCGGTTTCTTCCATATTTAAAGTACTAATAATCTCATTGAAAACAGTATCCTGAATAAATTTACTGGTAAACACATCATCTATAGATTCTTTTACGGTTTCATTTCCATATAGTAAAGAGAATGGTACCATAGAGGTATGAGCTCCGTTTAATATGCGCACTTTTCTGGTTCTGTAAGGTTGCATATCCTCTACTATTTTAACATTTAAGTCTGTTTTATAAAACGGCAGTTGTTTCTTAAGTTTTTCTCCACCTTCAATAACCCATAACAGAAAGGGTTCAGCAGTAACTATCAAGCTATCTGAATAATTCAACTGTGCATTGTAAATATCAATTTCGTCTTTAGGATAGCCGGGAACAATTCTATCTACTAAGGTATTATGAAATGAATTATGCTCTAAAACCCAACTTCTAAAATCACTACCCAGATTCCAATCTGAAATATATTTAAGTATAATATCTTTTAAAACATCTGAATTATAATTTATAAGTTCACAAGGAATTATAGTTAGCCCTTTATTTATATCTCCATCAAACCAATTGTACCTTTCATAAAGAAAAAGGGTTAATTTCGCAGGAAAAGAACTCGGAGGTCTCATATCTTGTGTGTCTCTAGACACGTAAACTATTCCCGCTTCTGTTGTATTAGAAATTATAAATTCTAATGATGCTTCCCTCGCAAGATTTAAATACATCTCAAAATCTTCATAAGGATCAACACCAGTAACAATAGTATCTATCAGTTTTTTATCTTCTATTATTTCATTTTCTTTTATACCCTTCATAAATAAAGTATACAAACCATCTTGGTCATTGAGCATACTCACTAAACCCTCCTCTATAGGTTGTACAACAGCTACACCTGCATTAAAATCTGCTGCTTTATTTAATTCATAGATGGCATAATCAACAAAGGCCCTTAAAAAATTCCCCTCTCCAAACTGTACTATTTTTATTGGATACTTATTTTCTAACCCTTGGGTAGTCCTATTTAACTTCATTTTAGTATCTATCATAATCTGCTTTGGTTTGCATCTAACAAGTAGTAATCAATAAAAACTTGCAGTAAAAAATCAAAAATGTAATCGATTACACAAAGTTAATATTTTCAATATGGTATGCAATTAAATTTACAGAGTATTTATAGCTACTCCTAACTAGGTTTAAGAAAAAATAGATAGTTGAAACAAAAAGCTCAACCTTAATCTTGGGTTGAGCTTTATTACTGATGTTTGGTTTGATTGATGAGAAAAGGCTTAATACCTTAATTATGTCTAAAATACTGGCTATTTGATTATGAGAATGTTAGTACTTTGTTAAATAAGTTAACACGAGTGTTAATTAACAGTTTTAACATTGTTACTATAAACTAATAAATACTACATAAAAATCCTACTTATTTATTAAACTCTGGAGATTTAACTTCAACATACAAAATGAAAGGCTTTATTTGAATACTAGCTCCAAAGAATTATCTTTGCCTCCTCTAATAGGATAACGATTTATGAAGATTTCATATAACTGGTTAAGGCAATTTATTAATATTGAGTGGACACCAGAGCAAACTAGTGAGATTCTAACCGATTTAGGTTTGGAAGTTGAAGGTCTAGAAAAATACCAATCCGTTAAAGGTGGTTTGGAGGGTGTAGTTGTTGGCAAAGTTTTAACTTGCAAGAAACACCCAAATGCTGATAAACTTAAAATTACCACGGTTGATCTTGGAGCGGATGCCCCAGTACAAATTGTATGTGGTGCTCCCAATGTTGCTGCTGGACAAAAAGTACCTGTTGCTACTGTAGGTACAACTTTATATGCTAAAGATGGTGAGGCATGGAAAATAAAGAAAGGAAAAATTAGAGGCGAAGAAAGCCTTGGTATGATATGTGCCGAAGACGAACTTGGTTTGGGCGAATCTCATGATGGTATCATGGTTTTAGATGAAACTTTAAATGTTGGTACTCCAGCTGCTGATATTTTTGAAATAGAGAATGACACTGTTTTTGAAATTGGATTAACCCCAAACAGAGCAGATGCGATGAGTCATTATGGAACTGCTCGCGATCTCAAAGCGGGACTACTCCAAAAAGAAGTAAAAGTTGAATTGATTACACCATCTGTAAGTGCTTTTAATGTTGAAAACAGAACTTTAAAGATGGATGTTGATGTTATTGATAAAGCATTGGCACATCGTTATTGCGGTGTTACCATTTCTGGTATTAAGGTTACCGAATCTCCCCAATGGTTACAACATAAACTTAAAGCCATAGGCTTGAGCCCAATAAATAACATAGTAGACGTTACAAATTATGTGCTACACGAACTTGGACAACCTTTACATGCTTTTGATGCAAATAAGATTGAAGGAGACAAAATTGAGGTAAAAACCTTAAAACAAGGCACTAAGTTTATAACACTTGATGGTGTAGAACGAGAACTACATGAAGAAGATTTAATGATTTGTGATGCAGAAAAACCAATATGTATCGCTGGTGTATTTGGAGGTTTAGACTCTGGAGTAAACGAGAAAACTAAAAGTATTTTCTTGGAAAGTGCCTATTTTAATCCTGTTAGCGTAAGAAAGACAGCTAAACGACACGGATTGAATACAGATGCTTCTTTTCGTTTTGAGCGAGGAATTGATCCCAACATAACCGAATATGCATTAAAACGTGCTGCGCTATTAATTCAAGAATTGGCAGGTGGCGATATTACCAGTGATATTGTAGATATTTATCCAAAAAAGATTGAAGATTTTCAAGTACGACTAAGTTTTGAAAATGCTAAAAAAATTATTGGTGAGGAAATTCCAAAGGAAACCATCAAAAGTATTTTAACATCTCTTGATATTAAAGTTAATAATGTTACTGAAACAGGCCTAGGTTTAACTGTTCCTGCTTTTAGAAATGATGTGCAACGTGAAGCTGATGTTATTGAGGAAATTTTAAGGGTTTATGGTTACAACAACATCAATATTTCTAATAAATTAAATGCCTCTATATCCAGCATGTCTCGCTTTGAGGATTTTAAAATTCAGAATACTATTGGTAATCAACTTGCAGGGCAAGGTTTTTTTGAAATTCTATCAAACTCATTAACCACTCCTAGTTATGCAGCACTGAGCAAACAGTTGAAAACAGAACATAATATTGAAATGCTCAATCCTTTAAGCAATGAGCTATCTGTTTTAAGGCAATCTCTAATATTTTCTGGATTAGAAGCTATATCGTATAATATCAATAGGAAGCGCCAGGATTTAAAACTGTTTGAGTTTGGTAAGACGTATCTTAATTTTTCTGAACAGAAAGAAGAGCACAAACATTTAGCTATATTTGCTACCGGGAGTCAAGATTCAGAAAGCTGGAACTCCAACTCAAAGCTAAAAAGTGATTTTTTCTATCTAAAAGGTGTTGTAACCGCCATACTATCCCGTCTAGGTGTTTCGAGATACAATGAAACTCCTATTAAAAGCGATTTGTTTAGTGAAGGTGTATCCCTTAATTTAGGTAAAATAAAACTGGTAGATTTTGGCTTGGTAACTAAAAGTGTTTTAAAGTATTTTGATGTTTCCCAAGAAGTGGTTTGTGCCGATTTTCATTGGGATGCTATTTTAGACGTGATTAAGCGAAATAAAATTATATTTAAAGCCATACCTAAATATCCTGAAGTACGTAGGGATTTTGCACTATTACTTGATGATAATGTAACTTTTGAGTCTATTCATAAAATTGCTAAACAAACTGAAAAGCAGTTATTAAAAAATATAAACTTATTTGACGTTTATCAAGGTAAAAACCTGCCAAAAGGTAAAAAGAGTTATGCTGTAGGTTTTACACTTCTAGATGAAAACAAAACGCTTAATGATAAGCAAATTGACAAAATCATGAAAAAACTTCAAACCAATTTTGAGAAACAACTTGGTGCAGAGTTAAGATAACATGAGTATACATCATAGAAACTACTACCTAAAACCCCTACTGATAGTTTTATTTTTTTATTGTCAATTAGGATATGGTCAAGATACAATATCCAATTACTCTCAAAATAAGCAAACTAAAATAAGTCAACTTTTAAAGCATGATTTCAAATACACCTTAAAGGGTGTATCACATAGTTTTACCAGACCTATATATTGGAAAGAAAAAGATTTTATTAGGTTAGCAACCTTGCTTGTGGGCACAACTGCTTTATCAACATTAGACAATGAAACCAATCGATTTTTTGATAAAAACAAAAAGGGCTTCCCAAAGCCACTAAGAGATTTTGGGTGGTATTTTGGCAGTCCACAAAACTACTTTATGGCCAATGCAGGCCTATATGGTTTTGGTTTAGTTACCAAAAATGAGAAGATTAGAAAAACTAGTGTCCTAATCATTTCCTCATCGGTAACTACTGGTGTTATTACGAGCCTTCTCAAGAGTAGTGTAGGTAGATCTAGACCCAATAACGGAACTTATGGTCATTTAGATTTTGAATTGTTTTCTACCAAACCCGGTTTTCACTCCTTCCCGTCTGGGCATACAGCCCTATCTATTACAATGTCTCATGCCATTGCAAAACAATTTGATAATACATGGGTTAAAGTGGGAATTTATAGTATAGGTGCCATCCCTCCAATTACAAGATTAGTTGATGGCGCACATTGGCTTACCGATGTTGCTTTTTCAGCTGCTTTAAGCATAATTGTTGTGGATAGTATTGATAAATTCCTCTTAAAAAGCAAAGCTTATTCATATAATAAACCAAAGAAAATCTCTTGGAATTTTACAATTTCTACTAATCAAATCGGGTTTATTGGTTCTTTTTAAATTTGCTAAATTTATATTTTTTTAGTATATTCATTGACGTATTATTAAAAATTATAAGCTATGTCTAATTATATTAAAGTTTTTGAAGGTAGCTTTATTGAAGTGCAACGTATATTTCAATCTCTTGAGACTGAAAATATATGTGCCATAATTAAAGATGAAGCAGAATCTGGAAGGTTAGCTGGTTTTGGTGGTGCACTACAAGGTTTTCAAGAAATTCACGTACACAAAGATGAATTAAAGCGGGTAACTCCAATTATTAAACGCTTAACTTCTCAATTAAAGCAAGAATCTAATTAAACAGTTACCGTGTACATTTTATCACGTAACTCTTTAATCTTTGCATCTTGCATGTACTCATCAAACGTCGTATAACGATCAATAATTCCATTTGGTGTAAGTTCTATAACACGATTTGCCACAGTTTGCGCAAACTCATGATCATGGGTGGTAAACAAAACTGTTCCCTTAAAGTTCTTTAATGAGTTGTTAAATGCTGTAATACTTTCTAAATCTAGATGGTTTGTAGGTTCATCTAGCATTAGTACGTTAGCTCGTATCATCATCATTCTACTTAGCATACAACGCACTTTCTCTCCTCCAGAAAGCACATTACACTTTTTTAAAGCTTCTTCCCCACTAAAAATCATTTTACCCAAAAAACCACGAATGTAAACTTCTTCTCGCTCCTCTTCTGTCTTAGCCCACTGGCGCAACCAATCTACCAAAGATAAATCACTATGGAAATATTCACTGTTATCTAATGGTAAGTAGGATTGTGTTGTAGTAACACCCCATGCATATTTGCCAGCATCAGCGTTTTCTTTACCATTTATAATCTGATAAAAGGCTGTGGTTGCTCTAGAGTCTCGAGAAAACACTACCAACTTATCACCCTTTGCTAAGTTCAAATCTATGTTATTAAACAAAGTTTCTCCATCCATGGAAGCTGATAAACCTTCAATATTCAAAATTTGATCTCCAGCTTCTCGTTCTCTCTCAAAGATAATAGCAGGATAGCGTCTGCTAGATGGTTTTATGTCAGAGATATTCAATTTATCAATCATTTTTTTTCTACTGGTGGCTTGCTTACTTTTAGCAACATTCGCAGAAAAACGACGTATAAACTCCTCTAATTCTTTTTTCTTTTCTTCAGCTTTTTTATTTTGTTGTGCCCGTTGTTTGGCAGCTAATTGTGATGATTCATACCAGAACGTATAGTTACCTGAATAGTGGGTAATCTTTCCAAAATCAATATCTGAAATATGTGTACAAACCGCATCTAAAAAATGACGGTCGTGAGACACCACTATAACACAATTATCATAATTTGCTAAAAAGGTTTCCAACCAAGAAATGGTTTCGTAATCCAAATCATTAGTAGGCTCATCCATAATAAGTACATCAGGATTTCCAAAAAGTGCTTGCGCCAAAAGTACACGTACTTTTTGTTTTCCGTCTAAATCTGCCATTAAGCTATAATGCAAATCTTCTTTTATACCCAAATTAGAGAGCAAGGCTGCAGCATCACTTTCTGCATTCCACCCATTCATTTCTTCAAACTGTACCTGTAACTCCCCTATTTTTTCAGCATTCTCATCAGAGTAATCGGCATACAAGGCATCAATCTCTGTCTTAATTTTAAATAAAGGTTTATTGCCCATTAAAACAGTTTCTAAAACATTATGGGTATCATATAAATTATGATTTTGCTCTAGAACCGACATGCGCTTACCAGATTCTAAACTTACACTACCAGAAGTTGCCTCTTGCTTTCCTGAGAGGATTCTTAAAAATGTAGATTTACCAGAACCATTGGCCCCAATTATACCATAACAATTACCATTGGTAAAAGATGTATTTACTTCATCAAACAAAACGCGTTTACCAAACTGTACTGAGAGGTTTGAAACTGATAACATAACCTTGCTTTAAAATTTTCGCAAAAATAAAAAATATTAATGTTACATGAAGCTTTATAAATTTAATTTTTAACACGTATTAAAGTGCTTTAAAACATTTAACAACGCCTTAACAGCCTGTTTTAAGGGCAAAACATATTTTTGTATTGGTAGATGTGTTATATCTACTTTTTTTGAAGAGGGATTTATGAAAATATACTTTTACATAGTATGTATTGCTTTTGCTTTAACAAGTTGTGGTACAGACTCTTGTAGCTACGCAATTATTGGTGGTGAAATCATCAATAAGAACACAGATTATGTGGTCTTATATGAATCTAAAAAGATTTTAGATACCGTACAACTTGATGGTAATAACCGCTTTATTTATAAGATAGATGCTTTAAAACCTGGTTTTTACACGTTTCGTCATGGCGGTGAAATTCAAATGGTACTTTTGGAGCCTGGGGATAGCCTTATGTTTCGTTTAAATACTTTTGATTTTGATGAATCACTGGTTTACACTGGAAAAGGAGCCAAAAAGAATAATTATTTAATTAATGATTTTCTTCAGGGCGAAAAGGAAGAAAAACAAGTATTTAAATTATGCCAACTTAAGCCAGAAGCTTTTGAAAAGAAAATAGACTCTATAAGAGCAAGAAAAAATAAAAAACTAGAGAAATATCAAGTAAAGCACAATACCTCACCGCTTTTTAATAAAATAGCGCAAGCTAATATCGATTACGATTATTATTCTAGTAAAGAAGTATACCCATTTGTACATTACGGGAGAAATAAGAAAAAAATAATTGAATCTTTACCTTCGAATTTTTACGAGTATCGCAATCACGTAAATTATAACGATGAGTTTTTTAAAGATTATTTCAACTATACGTCGTTCCTTAAGCGTAGTTTCAACAATATTGCTTTAGGAAACCACATAAAACATACAAAGTCGCCTTATCAAATATGGACAAGTTGTTACTACAACATTGATAAAATGACAGCTGTAGATAGTTTAGTTAGCAACAAAGACATTAAAAACGAATTACTCTATCATTACACGATAACTTTTCTATCGAAGAATAAAAATGCAGAGGACAATGATAAAGTAATAGCATATTTCTTATCGAAAAGTACCGACAAAAAACATAATGATTTTATTGTAGCTTATAAAGAATCTGTTAGCAAGTTAAAACCTGGAGAGAAATTCCCTGATATACAAGTGAGAGACTTAAACAATGATGTGCTTAATATGAATAGCGTTATAAGCAAGCCTACCGTTGTATACTTTTGGTCCCATTTATATAAAAAGTATTTTGAAGATAGCCATAAACGTGTTAAAGAATTAAATAAAAAATATCCTGAAATAGACTTTATTTCAGTAAATATTGATAATTATAGTAAACATCGCTGGTTGTCTACTTTAGAACACAAAAAAGATATTCTTAAACATGAGTATATTTTTGAAGATGCAGAAAACTCCATAAAAACCTTAGCTGTTTACCCTCTAACAAAAGTAATTTTAGTTAGCGAACATAATAAAATTGTAAATGGTAATGCCAACATGTTTTCTCATGGTTTTGAGGAAGAGCTTTTAGGCTTGATTAATTATTAAACTGACAAATTTTCAACATCCTTACATAATTTTGCTTTGGAATATTTTTTGATTCCAGATGTCTATAGTTTTAGTTTAATCTTAAATGGTCTAAATTATGGAAGAAACATTAGTAAAAGTCAAATTTATTGGTAAAAAAGGAAACAAATACTTAATTAATTTTCCAGATTTAAAAATTCCTGTTTCGGTAAACAAAAGCTTGTTCAAAAAAATGCTAGATAGCAATACATATGAGTTTATGAATTTACCAAAACAACACTCAAGAGTGAATTCCGCGTAGTTTTCTGAGTGATTAAAAACTAAAATTGAATAGTAAAGGTTACCTTATTTATTGGTAACCTTTTATGTTTTCATAAAAAACATCGTTTATATTTGTGGCAACATTTGTATTATGCGTATAGACATTATTACCGTTTTACCAGAGCTACTCAAGAGTCCGTTTGAAGCCTCTATTTTAAAACGGGCTATAACAGCCAACTTGGTTGAAATTCATTTTCATAATCTACGCGATTATGCTACCGATAACTATAAATCGATTGATGACACCCAATTTGGAGGCGGGGCTGGCATGGTAATGATGGTAGAACCTATACATAAATGTATTAGCGATTTAAAATCGCAACGTGATTATGATGACGTAATTTATATGACCCCTGATGGAGAAACCCTTAATCAAGGCATAGCGAATCAAATTAGTATTAAAGAAAACATCATTATTCTTTGTGGGCACTATAAAGGTGTAGACCAACGTGTTAGGGATCATTTAATTACTCGTGAAATTTCAATAGGCGATTTTGTGCTTTCTGGAGGAGAGCTTGCCGCTGCAGTGTTATGTGATGCTGTAATACGATTAATTCCAGGGGTATTAGGCAACGAAACCTCTGCCTTAACTGATTCTTTTCAAGATAATTTATTAGCGCCACCTATCTACACTAAACCCAGGGAATATAATGGCTGGAAAGTACCAGAATTATTATTTAGTGGCAACTTGCCCAAAATAGAAGAATGGCGTGAAGAGCAGGCGTATAAACGCACTAAAGAACGCCGTCCTGATTTATTGGAAGAATAAACGGTAAAATAAAAGCGATTACTTTACATAAAATAATCGCTTCAATTTTAATTTTATTTGTAAAAAAATAGCTTAGCCTTTCATCCAAGCCTTTCTTAATGCTATCTGTGCTTCAGTTGCACCTTTCTTCTCTATCAAACCTTTTCCATCTGTATAACCTTGCGTAGTTACAGTTTTAATCACAATCTCTTCTCCATTCCTATCCAATTTTACCTCAATATCTTTTCCCGGTTTCCACATGAACACTTCTTGAAGTACTTGATTGGCATTCATCAATGTTAACTCTGTACCGTTAATACTTTTAATAACATCATTAGCCTGAATGCCTTGTTCTGCCCAAAAACTATTTTGCAACGCAGCTTCAGTAAAAAATATTGTTCCTTTTTGACCATCCCCACTAACTATAGGCATATTATTCATCATAATATAATTTGCCTTTATTTTAGTGTTCCCAACTTCTAAACCAACTTTTTCAAAAAACGTATCGTAGTTAATTGGTAAATCTCCAACTACATGAGTATTTAAAAACTCCCCAACTGATGGATAGGTCATTTCAGTAATTTCAGCAATTAGCTTATCATCTTCAAAAGGTTTGTTTTTGCCATATTTATTTGATAATTCTTTCATTAAAGATAAAACACCTCTATTGCCGTTGCTTGCTTCTCGCATTAAAATATCAATACACATACCAATCAATGCCCCTTTTTGGTATACATTAATATATTGGTCTTTATAAGCATCCTTCAATACATTCTCACTCATTATAGTAAAACTCATGGCATCATTATACTGTTTAGACGCCTGTATTTTACCCATAATTTTATTGTAAAAATCTTCCTTTGCCACAATATCTTGATTGATTTGAAATAGCGTAGCAAAATATTCGGTAATTCCTTCATACATCCACAAATGTTTAGAGAATGTTGGATTGTTATAATCAAAATAATGCACATCTTCAGAGTGTACACTCAAAGGTGTAACGATATGAAAAAACTCATGGGACACTACATCTATCATACTTTCAGCAAGAGCTGCTTCATCCATGCCTTCTGGTAAAACCACAACAGTAGATGTGTGGTGCTCTAGAGCTCCAAAACCCTTAGGGGAATCTTGTTTTCCTTCTGATAAATACAAATAAATATCATACCTAGGCGTGGCGTTGATATCTCCTAAATAGGCTTTTTGCGCTTTCATCATCTTAAAAATAGTCTCCTTTAATGATGCCGCAGTGTGTACCTTATTTGGGGAATAGACGCTTAAAACTATGTTTATATCTCCAACTTTAAATTTTTCAACATCTAGATTACCATACATCATAGGGTTATCTGTAATATCAAAATATCGTGATGCCAAATAGCTTGTTGTGGTATACTTACCATCATCACTAGTTTTAGATGCTATGTTTTGTAATGCAGAGGTGCGTACAAAGTCTGTTGGAGCAACTACGTCTAATTTATATTGGTTGTTCTTTAATTCATCAAAATACCCAATAAAACCATGTAAATTCAATACATAATTCTCATCTTCTATGTTGGTTCCTGATGGAGAAAAAGGTTGTTCCCCACCTATACCCCCTTCGGTTTCAATATCATATGTATCGTTAACGTAATATGTTATTTTATCTAGAGATTTTGCATTTGTAATGGTCCAAGAATTCTTATCAACCTTATTCACTGTTATTTCATTACCATCATTGTCAATCGCTTTAAAATCATCAATATATTTTCCAAAATCACTCACGGAATAAGTCCCTTGAATTACCCTGGGCAATCTATAGGTTACCGTCTCAACAGTAAAACGCCCCGGATTTATGGTAACAGGTACTTTATCATCTTTAACTTTAGATAAATCGATGTGTGATTCTATGGGTAAACTAATGGCTAAATCGTTTGCTTTACCCTTTCCTGCACCACAACTAAAAAGTACTAAACTGAAGCAAATAGATGCTACAAAAACTCTAATATTCATTTGTTATTTTTTTTGTTAAAAAAGTAGATCAAAAATAACATTATAGCGTACTATGTTATCCCAAGGTTTTGTTAAAAGATACTATATTCGCCTATGGAACAACCGCTAATAAGCATATTAACACCTTTTAAAAATACTGAACGTTTTTTAAGTGAATGCCTAAATTCTATTTTACAACAAACCTACAACAATTGGGAATTACTTATTGTAGATGATCATTCCACTGATAAAAGCTTAAGTATAGTTGAAAAATTTGCCAAAAAAGATGCACGTATACAACTTCGTAAAAATGATGGCAATGGCATTATTGATGCACTAAAAATGGGATTTAAATACAGTTCTGGTACGTTGATAACAAGAATGGATAGTGATGATATTATGCTCCCAAACAAACTTGAAGTTTTAGCAAACAACCTTATAAAATTTGGAAAAAAGCATGTAGCAATTGGGTTGGTAGAATATTTTAATGCCAATGGGGTTGGTCCCGGGTATAAAGCGTACGAAATATGGTTAAATAACCTGACGCAATCAGGTAATAACTATAATGAGATTTACAAAGAATGTGTAATTCCGTCCCCATGTTGGATGCTACATCGGGAGGACTTAGAAGCGTGTAACGCATTTAATCCTAATATTTACCCTGAAGATTACGATTTAACATTTCGCTTCTATAAAAACAACTATAAGTGTATTCCTTGTAAGGAGGTTATCCATAAATGGAGGGACTACAGCACCAGAACCTCTAGAACGCACATACATTATGCACAAAACCATTTTACTACGCTTAAAGTGCAACACTTTTTAGATATTGATTACGATGCATCAAAAACTTTAGTAATATGGGGTGCAGGTACTAAAGGAAAGTTAATGGCAAACATCTTTATACAGAGAAATATTCCTTTTAGATGGATTTGTGATAATCCCAATAAAATCGGAAAAAAAATTTATGGAATACAAATGCTTAGTTTTAATGCATTGGCAAGCATAAAAAATCCACAAAGTTTAATAACTGTAGCCAATAAAGAAGCTCAAAACGAAATAAGGGTGTATTTGGGTAATTTAAATTTACAAGCATTTAAAGACTACATTTTCTTTTGTTAACTTAATTAATAAAAAAAAATACGTAGGTTTGATAAACTAAAAACTTAGATGCAGTTTAAATATCCCGAACTTCTTTACGCTTTATTTTTACTGGTAATCCCTATAATAGTCCATTTATTTCAACTTAGAAAGTTTAAAAAAATCCCTTTTACCAATGTTGCGTTTTTAAAACAGGTAGAAATGCAAACGCGTAAAAGTTCCCAGATAAAAAAGTGGTTAACACTACTTACCAGATTATTGCTATTTGGAGCCATTATTTTCGCATTTTCCCAACCTTACTATTCAAAAAACAAAACACTAAATAAAAACACTGAAACGGTAATCTATCTAGATAATTCCTTTAGTATGCAAGCTAAAGGCAATAATGGAATATTATTAAAACGTGCCATTCAAGACTTATTGACCAATGTTCCAGAAGATGAACCAATTTCAATTATAACTAATTCTAAAACTTTTAAAAATACAACCATAAAAGCCATAAAAAACAGTTTATTACAATTGGAGTATACACCTAATAGTATCTCTTTTAAAACCGCACTTTTAAAAAGCAAAAAACTGTTTAGTAAAGATTTAAAAACCTTAAAAAAATTGGTCTTCGTTTCTGATTTTCAAGAACAGGATGAAATTTTTAATATTGAAGAAGACACCCTTGTAGATGTATATGCTGTAAAATTACACCCCATTAACCCACAAAACATAGCTATTGACACTGCTTATCTTTCTAAATCGAATCCAACTAAATTAGAGTTAACCGTCATACTAAAAAATAATGGTAAGCCTATAGAAAATGTTCCTGTTTCCCTTCTTAATAACAATAATTTAATTGCAAAAACATCCACGCAAATAAACAACGAAGCTAGCATTACTTTTGATTTGCCCACAAACGAAATTATTAACGGAGAACTTAAAATTAGTGATACACATCTAAAGTTTGATAATTCCCTATTTTTTAATTTAAATGCTCCTGAAAAGGTTAATGTTTTAGCTATTAGCAATACAAACCCAGACTTTTTACAACGTATCTATACAAAAGACGAATTTAGATTTATGAGTTATGGTCTAAAAACTTTAGACTATAACCGCATAAATAACCAAAACCTTATCGTCATTAATGAGCTGGAAACTATACCCAGAGCTTTAACTACTGTTTTAAAATCGTTTACCGATAATGGTGGGACTATTTTAATTATCCCTGCTAAAAAGACTGAAACTAATTCTTATAATGCTTTACTTGCTAATTACAACTTAAATCTCGGTAATGCTATAGAAGCAGAAAAGCGTATTACAACTATAAACTACAGTCATCCCCTATATAATAACGGTGTTTTTGAAAAGCGAATTTCCAATTTTCAATATCCCAAAATCAATTCATTCTATAATATCAGCTCAGGCAATCTGTCATCTATCCTATCATTTGAAGATGGAAAACCCTTTTTAATAGGGAATCGTAATACGTATCTTTTTTCAGCGTCTCTAAATTCAAAAAATTCAAATTTTAAAAACTCTCCTTTAATAGTGCCTACACTATATAATATTGCTAAACGCAGTTTTAAAATCCCTGAATTATATTATACCATAGGAACGCAAAATAGTTTTGAAGTAAACGTTAATTTACAACAAGACGAAGTATTGACGTTGCAACTCAACGACGATAGAATGATTCCTAAACAGCAAAATTTTAACAATAAAGTACAGATAACCACAGATGAACTGCCCAATAAACAAGGGATTTACATGCTGATGCACAAAGAGGTGCCATTAAAAAATGTGAGTTATAATTACAACCGAAATGAAAGTAATCTAATATATCAAGAAATTGACAATTTAGAACACCTTAAAACCAGTGATTCCATAAGCGAATTGTTTTACACCTTAAAAAGTGAGACCAAAGTTAACGCCTTATGGAAATGGTTTGTTATTTTTGCACTGATTCTGTTGCTAACGGAAATGCTCATCTTAAAATATTTTAAATGAACATACTCATAAAATCCGCCACAATACTTGATACCAAAAGTGATTTCCATAACACAACTCAAGATATTTTAATTGAAGACGGATTGATTTCTAAAATAGGGACCAACCTTAAAAACCCCAAAAAACATCAAGAAATTGCTCTAGAAAACCTACACATATCCCAAGGATGGTTTGATAGCAGTGTGTCTTTTGGAGAACCAGGTTTTGAAGAGCGGGAGACTATAGTCAACGGTATTAAAACTGCTGCATTATCAGGGTTCACAACCGTAGCTTTAAACCCTAATACGAATCCCATTGCAGATAGTAGTGCTGATATATCTTTTATAAAAACTAAAAGCGCAAACAGTGCTGTAGATGTGCTACCTATAGGAGCCCTAACAAAGCGTGGTAAAGGGGAAGACCTCGCTGAACTATTTGATATGATGAATGCTGGTGCGGTTGCATTTTATGATTACAAAACCCCTATCTCTAACCCCAACCTCCTAAAAATAGCATTACAATATGCTAGTAATTTTGATGGCTTGGTGTGCTCTTTTCCACAAGAAGACAGCATTTCTGGTTTGGGTGTTATGAACGAAAATATTACGAGTACATCTTTGGGCTTAAAAGGAAACCCTGCCCTAGCAGAAGAACTTCAAGTAGCGCGAGATTTGTTTTTGTTGGAATATACAGGAGGTAAATTACACATTCCTACAATTTCTACAGCTAAAAGTGTTGCCTTAATAAAAGAAGCAAAAGTAAAAGGATTAAATGTTAGCTGTAGTGTTGCAATACATAATTTGTACTTTACTGATGAAAACCTAACGGAATTTAACACCAATTTTAAAGTTAAGCCTCCGCTAAGAACTCAAAATGACATTGATGTACTAATAAACGGTGTTAAAGATGGCACTATTGATATGGTTACCAGTGATCACAACCCTTTAGATATCGAGTTGAAAAAAGTTGAGTTTGACCACGCTGATTATGGTTCTATTGGATTAGAAAGTGCTTTTGGGGCATTACTGCAAAAGTTTACACTAAAAAAGACCATAGAGATTCTTACTAAAGGGAAACAACGTTTTGGTGTAAATGATACTCCTATAAAAGTTGGTAATAAATTGAACGCCACATTATTTAATCCAAGTACAAAATATACATTTTCAGGGCAACACATCCTTTCAAAATCTCACAATTCAATTTTTAAAGGAGAAACCTTAAAAGGAAGTGTTTATGGTAGTATCTCAAACAACATATTAGCTTTAAAATAAAATGACGCAACAAGACATACAAGATGGTAAAGGGCTTTCAATAGTTAGTTATTTAGGTATTATAGGTATTATCATAGCCTATTTTATGAATAATGATAAGAGAAACCCTTTTATAAGTTTTAACATAAGACAATCTATGGGGTTGTGGATTATGTTTCATTTATTTGCGTTTATCGCTAGTTCTTTTGATAGTTGGATGGTAACGTCCTCCTTTTATTTATGCTTTGCAATTCTTGTGATATATGCTTTAATTAATGCTGTTGGTGGCAAAGTGCAAACAGTTCCGTTAGTTGGAGATTTTTTTCAAAGAATTTTTTCAAATGTAGGTTAATTCTATGCTTCACACGTCTTTATCTCTAGATTACGTTTTAAGACCATCTTCAGTAACAGAAAATATACCGTTGCTCATCATGTTACATGGTTATGGTAGTGATGAAAATGATTTATTTTCTTTTGCTAACGAATTACCTGATGAACTTTTAATAGTTTCAGCAAAGGCACCTTATGCCATGCAGCCTTTTGGCAATGCTTGGTATGCCATTAATTTTGATGCAGACAAAGGTAAATGGAATGACAATGTACAAGCTAAACAATCAGTAGACCTAATTTCAAAATTTATTGATGAGATAAAACAAGAATATAACATTAACCCAAGTAACGTCTCTCTTTTAGGTTTTAGCCAAGGTAGTATTTTAAGTTACGCTTTAGCCTTGACATATCCTGAAAAAATAAAAAATATTATAGCGCTAAGTGGCTACATAAATAAAGATATCTTACCAGAGCACTTAGACAATAATGCGTATTCCCATTTAGATTTTTATTGCTCACATGGTAGTGTAGACCAAGTAATTCCACCAGATTGGGCAAGACAAACCCAACCGTTTTTAAATGCTTTAAACATAAAAAACACATATTCAGAGTTTCCAGTAGGACATGGGGTTGCACCTCAAAACTTCTATGAATTTAAAGCATGGTTGCATAAACGTATTTAAACAAAAAATCCAGCGTTTGCTGGATTTTTTTATATATGTACGAATACAGTCTAACGGTTTACTACTAACCTGAAGCCTTCTCCATGAATATTTAAAATTTCAACCTTTTCGTCTAACTTCAAATACTTACGCAACTTAGCTATGTAAACATCCATACTTCTTGAGGTAAAGTAATTATCATCACGCCAAATTTTTGTTAGGGCTAACTCTCTGGGCATTAAATCATTCTCATGCAGGGCTAACAAACGCAATAGCTCATTTTCCTTTGGAGAAAGTTTTATAGGTTCTCCTCCATCAAAACGCAAAAATCGTAATTTAGAATTTAAATGGAAACGTCCAATCTCAAACTCAAATTGCTTACTATCGGCTATGGTTTCAGTTGCTTTACGCTGCATAATAGCCTTTATTTTCATGAGCAATACTTCACTATCAAAAGGTTTATTTAAATAATCATCTGCACCAACTTTGTAACCTTTTAACACATCTTCCTTCATAGCTTTAGCTGTTAAAAACACTATAGGCACATCAGTATTCTTCTCTCGTATTTCTTTAGCAAGAGTAAATCCATCTTTATAGGGCATCATAACGTCTAATATGCATAAATCGTAATCGTCCTTTTTGAATTTCTCGAAACCTTCCATGCCATTTTTAGCATGAACTACATCATAGTCATTCATCATTAAATAATCCCTAAGCACGGTTCCAAAATTTGGATCGTCCTCTACTAATAAAATTTTCTTGTTTTGTTCTTCCATAATTCTATGATATTAGCGGAAGTTTTATCGTAAATGTACTTCCTTTACCTTTTTCACTTTCTACCGAGACAAAGCCCTGGTGGTCGTCTACAATACGCTTTACGTATGCTAAACCTAAACCATGTCCCTT
Source organism: Hyunsoonleella ulvae (assembly GCF_016827605.1). GTDB lineage: Bacteria > Bacteroidota > Bacteroidia > Flavobacteriales > Flavobacteriaceae > Jejuia > Jejuia ulvae. The sequence continues at coordinate 291,909 of NZ_JAEPJQ010000002.1, forward strand.
AACGTTATGTATATTTCCTGTGTGTTCTCTATAAAATTTCTCAAAAACACGTTTTATGGCAGCTTTACTCATTCCACTGCCTTGATCTTGTATTTTTAATAAAATATTAGTGCCCACATTTTCTGTAAAAACATCAATTTTTGGAGTTTCTGGTGAGTATTTTATAGCATTATCCAGCATATTCACTATTACATTTGTAAAATGTGTATCGTTAGCCAAAACCGATGTTTGATCTGCTTCTAAATGCGTTTTTATATACCCATCTCTGTCTTCAACAATTAACTCTACATGGGTAACAGCATCTTCAACTAGGTCGTGCAAATCCACTCTATCCTTACTAATATTTAGTTCGTTCTTTTCTAATTTAGATATTCTCAATACGTTTTCAACTTGTGCGTGCATACGCTTGTTTTCCTCTCTTATCATATTAAGGTAGCGCATTACTTTGTCCTTACTATCAATAATTTTAGGATTTTTTATGGCATCCAATGCTAAATTAATTGTAGCAATTGGCGTCTTAAACTCATGCGTCATATTATTGATAAAATCCGTTTTAATCTGTGAAATTTTACGCTGTTTAACTAATTGAAATAAAGCACTTGAATAGGCTACAATTATGATGGATGTAAACACAATGGACAATAAAACCATTCCTAAAATAGAAGAAAATATAAACTTGTTATCTCCTGGAAAGTTTAATAAAAGCTTGTAATTACTTTGGTTATTTTCATCGTAGAAAATAGGCACACTGTAGGTTGAAGTCTCTGTTTTCTCAAAACCTTCACTGTACAATTTAGTTGCTAAATCCCTACTGTAAACCGCAAATTCAAAATCTATATCTATACCGTTCTGATTTAATTTAGAAGTTAGCAACGTTTCCAACTCTTCTATAGATACACGCTCATAAACAGGTCTCTGCTTTGCTAATGCTTTAAAATTCTTTTCAAACGAACTTCTTTGGGCATCACCTAAAATACCACTGTGTACTATATTTAATATAGGAGATTTATCAATATCTATCTCTGAAGACTCAGTCCCTTCAATAACTTTTATTTCGGAATTCCCTATGATTCGCTTGATATCAATACTATCTAAACCAATGTCAAAGAGCGAAGAAGATAATTTATAATTTTCTTCTAAAATACTGCTTCTATAAAAAAGCATGTCTTTGGTACTGTTATTTCTCTGATAAATAAACAATTGAGAAACAGCAGCAGAATCTATCTTTTTTTCACTATCTAATTCCTGAAAACGTTCAAAATAATTGTCTAGTTCCTTTTTTTCAATGGCATTAGACACATAACTTAAGGCACTTTTTACGTTAAACTTAAAACGCGCTTTTTCGTTATTATACGCATCATTTATAAAATAGGCTTGAACAAAAATTATTCCTATAAGTGATAGACTCATTAATAAGACCGATAGGACAAATACTTTTTTGCTCATTACCCAAAATTAACATTTTAACGATTAGTCAACTTATCATTTAACCTTACATTAACAAAAATGTTAAAACTAGAGATTTATTGTATTTTTTTAAGAATTTGCTGGTGTATTTTGCGTACTTGAAGCCTTGTTTCTTGTATATTTTTGTTTGTAATTACAAAATCAGAGTGCTCTATTTTTTTACGATCACTCCACTGATTTTTCATTATAGCTTCAATTTTTTCTTTAGAAGTATTATCTCTTTTTAGCAAGCGTTCTATTCGTAATGATTTTGGTGCTGTTACAGTAATTACAAAATCACATTGGGTGTTGGCACCATTTTCAAATAAAATAGCTACCTCTTTTATGATGTAAGGTGCTTTTTGCTTGACTACCCATTTTTTAAAATGACTCCCTACTTTAGGGTGTACAATGGCATTTATTTTTTCTAGATAACTCTTATCATTAAAAATGATATTTGCAATGTAAGGTCTGTTAAGCTTACCATCATTATAAGCCTTTTCTCCCAGAAGTGCAATGAGCTTGCGTTTGATAACCTTAGAACGATTCATCAATTTTTTAGCTTCAATATCAGCTATATAAACAGGAATTCCTAGAGCATCAAACTCTTTAGCCACTGTGGTTTTACCACTACCTATACCGCCTGTTAAACCAACTACTATCATTTTATGATTATAAATTCTATTTGTTGTTGATTCAACTTTACATGTTTCACTTTTTCTGGTATTTTAACCAACTTAGGAATAAGAATAGATTGGTTCTCGCTCACATTATTAAAATCACAGCTTACTTTAAAATGGCTTGGTTTTATTTTATTAAAGTTATCTAAACTTGTATAATACGATACTTTTACCTCTTTTGGAAAATATTTAATTGAAACACCTTGGGGTAAGTTGATAATTTTAACAGGAACTGTAAGTACTCCCTCTGTAAATTTTTCAACATTAGCAGTAAACTCAACCTCTTTAACCGAAAATTTTAAGTCTTTAGACGCATTAGGTAGCACTAGTTTTGTTGTTTGCGAAATATCTTCCTTTACTTGTTTAAGGGTTACTTTTTCTGCATCAATATGATTTATCTGTTTAACTATATTGTGAGGTCCTATTACAGTTACCGAATCTGGTATGGTTGTATAATGATCCAACACATCAAACCCAGGCAAGAAAGAAATATCTGTTTCTATGTTAACTGGAACTTTCTTAATAAGGTTAGTATCATATTTAAAAACCAACGTGTCCGGATTAATACTTAATAACTTTACGTTATTTTGAAATGGCTTTTTTTCATTTAAATAAGATACAGATTTTGTGTAGACATAAGTACTCTGGTTCTTGTATACTTCATTCGAAAAATCTATACTCACATTTGGTGTACTAAAGTAGTATTTAAGCCAGTTAAAACCATGTGTTTTAAGTGTTACTGATAATTTTCGAGTTGAGTCTTTTAAAATAACTTCATTATCTGGCACGTTTATTTTTTTTATACCAAAGCTTAAGGTATTGGTATATTCCTTAGAGAGTTTAGTGAAAATTAGGATGATAAAAGCTGAAAACAGAAATAGCAAAAACACATTAAGTCTTTTATTCTTAATGGAAGTTAGTAGTTCTGTTTTTAACGTTTTTATCATTTTAACTTAAAAAATAGCTTTGGATAGTGTACTTCTGGATCTTTATTCAAAATATGAATAGCTATAGTGGATTCTAGAAAACCTAAACCATAACCAAAAAATTGTATACAAATTGCCCATAATGCCATTATTGATACTTTTATACGCTTTGTGGTATAAATTGCTGCTATAAAAGCTATTATAAAGTATAATAGATACATAACTAAAAACCACCAAAAACCTAAAATTGCTAGTATTATAGATATATCAAAACCTATAATAAAAATTGTAGGAAACCAATAGGTAATTTTTTTTGTTTGCGGGTGCCATTTATTTAAAATAGGACGTACCAAGCCAAATTTACGAACTTGTTGTTTAAATTTACTCCAAGAAATACGGCGTTTATGATACACTACTGCTTCTGGAATTAGTTTTGTTTTAAATCCTAAATCCCATAAACGGATAGATAAATCTGGATCTTCCCCTGGATGGATTTGTCCAAAACCTAGCGATGCTTGAAATGCCTTTTTTGATAACCCCATATTGAAGCTCCTGGGTTGAAATTTATCTACGGCATTTTTATTGCCCCGTATACCGCCAGTTGTGATAAAAGACGTCATCGCAAAATTTATAGCTTTTTGTAAATCGCTAAATGATTCATGAGCCGCATCGGGACCTCCAAAGCAATCTACATACTCAACCTTTAAGCTTTTGTCTACCTCATTCAAATAATTCTCAGGCAAAATAACATCACTGTCCAATATAATAAAATAGTTACCTTTTGCATGTTGCATACCATAGTTTCTAGAATCTCCCGGACCTGAGTTTTCTTTAAAAAAATAAGCTATGTTTAGATCGTTTTTATAGGTTTCTAATATGTGCTCTGAAGTATTGGTAGAGCCATCTTCTACAATTACAATTTCATAGTCCAAATGGGTCGTCATGCTCTTAAAGCTCTTTAAGAGTTCATCTACCTCGTCTGGACGATTATACACTGGAATTATAAATGAGTACTGCAATTGCATAACACAAAAGTAATTATTCCTAACAAAAAGACCTGACAGGTTTTAAAAACCTATCAGGTCAATAAAGATTATATATTACGGTATCTACTCTTCTCCCATAAAGGCACTCATCACTGCATCACTTACACCCATGTTACTGAAACCACCATCGTTGTATAAGTTCTGCAATGTTACACGTTTGGTTAAATCACTAAACAATGTAACGGTATAATTTGCACAATCTAAGGCTGTTGCATTACCTAATGGTGACATTTTTTCGGCATAGGAAATAAATCCATCAAACCCCTTTACACCACTACCTGCTGTTGTTGGTGTTGGCGATTGGGAAATGGTATTTACGCGTACTTTTTTATCTCTTCCAAAGAAGTACCCAAAGCTACGTGCTATGCTCTCTAAGTAAGCCTTATTATCTGCCATATCGTTGTAATCTGGAAACACACGTTGAGCAGCCATATAGCTAAGCGCAACAATACTACCCCATTCGTTCATAGCATCTGCCTTATAAAGCGTTTGCATCACTTTATGAAAAGACATAGCAGAAACATCTGTTCCTTTTTGTGTCCAACTATAATTTTGATCTGTATAGTGTTTGCCTTTTCTAACATTAATGGACATCCCTATGGAGTGCAATACAAAATCTATTTTACCTCCTAAAACCTCCATCGACTTTTCTATCAAATTTTGCAAATCTTCTTCAGAAGTAGCATCAGCAGGGATAATCTCAGAACCTGTTTTTTCTGCTAACTCGTTAATCTGCCCCATTCGCATTGCTACAGGCGCATTGGTTAGCACAAATTGCCCACCTTCTTCATGCACTCTTTCTGCTGTTTTCCAAGCAATTGAATTAGCATCTAATGCTCCAAAAATGATTCCTTTTTTTCCTTTTAATAAATTATAAGCCATAGTATTCGTCGGTTATCGTTTCTTATTAAATTTATGATGCCAAAAGTACTAACTTTCAACTTAAATTTGGAATGTTTTTTAATTAAGTAATTCTTTAGCATGCGCGATTGCCGAAGATGATAAATCCGTACCTCCCAACATTTGCGCTATTTCTACAATACGGTCGTCGTGATTTAATCTTACCAATTTTGTTTCTGTGGTATTGGCTACATCTTCTTTATAAACTTTAAAATGGGAATGCCCCTTTGCTGCAATCTGTGGTAAATGCGTGATAGAAAACACCTGCATGTTTTTACTCATTTGCAGCATGATATCTGCCATTTTATTTGAAATTTCTCCTGAAACACCAGTATCAATTTCATCAAACATAATAGTTGGCAGTTGTGTATAGTTAGATAATATAAGTTTAATGGTTAGCATAATTCGGGATAATTCCCCTCCTGATGCTGCCTTTTTTAATTCATTGAAACTCCCACCTTTATTCGCTGAAAATAAAAACGACAAAGTATCCTTACCATTAGAAAGATAACTTTCTGTTGATGAAATTTCTATCTTAAATTGGGCATTGGGCATACCTAAATCAGAAAGTGTACTCTGCAATTGCTGCATTAAACCTGAAATAGCTTTTTCTCTATTAGATCGAATTGTGTTTGCTATAGCATCAAGCTTTTCTGCAGATTTGGAAACGTCTGTAATTTTATGTTGAATCGTTTCATCTAAATTCTCAGTAACACCTACTTTTTCACTCAATACGTCCCTTATCTCAATGAGTTCAGAAATGGTTGCTACTTGATGCTTATCAAACAAACCGTTTAACTTACGTAGTTTGGCATCCACCATTTCCAAACGTATTGGATCTGCTTCAACAGCATCTTGCTCGGTGTCAATTTCTGAAAAAATATCATCAATTTCTATAAAACTACTATTTACCCTGTCGTATAAATGTTCATATTTTGAAGACAAATGGGATAGTTTTTGAAGACTACTTTTTAAATTAGTCATTGTTGAAATCACGCCAATCTGCTCATCATTTAGTAATTGATAGGCTTCTGATAGATGTGTCTTAATATCTTCAATATTATTTAAAGTCTCATATTCTTCTTCTAAAGCTTCTAATTCCCCGTCAACCAAATTAGCTTCCACCAATTCATTGAGCAAAAACGAGTTATAATCGTGCTCTTTTATCGCTTCTGCCTTGAGGTTTTTAAGTGCTTCTAAATCTGTATTTAGTTTTTTATAATGTGATAACTCATTGATGTAGACATCAATATTATTTTGATTTTTAGCTAGTGCATCAATAACTTGAAACTGAAATTCGTTTTGTGTTAATTGTAGGGTTTCGTGCTGGCTATGAATATCTATTAAACGCTTACCCAGTAACTGTAGGCTATTTAAATTTACCGGAGAATCATTAACAAAAGCTCTCGATTTTCCAGATGGCAAAATCTCTCTTCGTATGATAGTTTGTGTATCGTAATCTAAATCTTCGGCTTTGAACAAAGACTTTAAATTATAATTTGAAATATTAAAAACGGCTTCAATGATACATTTAGTCTCTTTATCCTTTAAACTGCTCAAATCTGCACGCTTTCCTAAGATGAGAGACAAACCACCCAACAAAATAGATTTTCCTGCTCCTGTTTCTCCTGTAATTATGGTAAACCCATCATTAAAATTAACTTGAAGTTGATCTATTAAAGCGTAATTTTTAATGGTTAGCGATGTAAGCATATTGTAAAAACAGCTAATTTGTAAGTTTCAATATATTCTAGCTTTCTATGGAATTACTAAAATTTAATATTTCTCCATTTACTAGAATGCATAGGTGCCACTTTCTGTAAAACATCCTTAAGATTTGCGATGTTTACTTGTGGACCATCTGTAAAAATTTGTTCTATTTCGTCTGATTTAGCATCAAAAAAAGTTCGTAATAAAAAGGAATTAGGACGCCTACTATTCATTGCCTTAAACTTAACCAAACTTGATGCTATTTGTTGCTTACCTTTTTTAGCGTCGTTGCTCATTTCGTCCAGTCCTAATCTGTGATAATCGTACACTACATTTCTAAATTCTTTGAATGTTGTGGACGATACATTATCAATAAGTATAAACCTACTTTGTAATCCATCTTCTAACTTCCATCCCTTAAAATTTTCTTGTTGGGAATAGTTTAAAATGGTTTGTGCTTGTTTGTAATATTCCTGTCCGCCATTTTGTTCATAAGAATCTGCGTCCAACGCCAAAATCATATACACATGAAATGCCAATACAGAGATTAAATTAGAGGTGTATTGGGTAGGGTTATAAATTAAGTTTTGAAACTCTAAATATCTAAACGTAAAATCTTTATCGTTGAAATTATAAATTGGAGAACTGTAAGACGATCCGTAAATAGGTCTGGAAGATTGTACTTGTAGTGTAGCTTGAAATGTTTCTCCACTGTATTGGGATACTATAATATTCATACTACAATTAATCAACTCTTGGGAAGCGTAAGTTCTATCAGTCCACTTAGTATTGTTTACAAACTCTGTGAGTTGCTTTTCTAAATTTTTAAAGATCTGTAAATTCTCATTACCAGTTTGCTGGGCATTAACAACAACGGTACAGTTAAGTTCTTGAGAAAAACTTATTGTACTAAAACTTAATAAAAGAATGATTAAAAAATTACGCATAAACATGTTTTACAATTTCGTTTAATACATCTACTGCTACTTCAGCCTTAGATTTTAATTGAAACTCTGTTACATTATTTTTATTATCTATTAACGTAACTTTATTTGTATCTCCTTTAAAACCGGCACCCTTATCTTGTAACGAATTTAAAACAATTAAATTTAAATTTTTCTTTTTTAATTTCTGTTTTGCATTTTCCAACTCATTATTTGTTTCTAAGGCAAAACCAACTAAGAATTGATGCGTTTTAATTTCCCCTAAAGATGCTAAAATATCCTTTGTGCGTTCCAGTTCTAAAGTTAGCGTATCTGCTTTCTTTTTAATCTTTTTTGTTGCAACTTCTTTAGGTTTAAAATCAGCTACTGCCGCCGAGAGTATCGCTACATTAATATCCTTAAAATATTTATGCGCTTCTTGGTACATCTCTTCTGCACTAATAACTGGTAAAACATGAATTAAACTGTGGGATGTCTTTTGGTGTGTTGGTCCCGTAATTAAAACAACCTCAGCACCAAGGTTAGCCGCAGCTTTTGCTAAAGCAAATCCCATTTTTCCACTGGAATGGTTACCTATAAAACGTACAGGATCTATGGCTTCATATGTTGGTCCTGCTGTAATAAGTACTTTTTTTCCTTTAAGTGGAAGCTTTTCTAGAATATCATTTTCTATGAAAGTAACGATATCCTCTGGCTCAGCCATTCTACCCTCACCCACCAAGCCACTTGCTAATTCCCCACTAGTTGCTGGAATCATAATATTACCAAACGCTTCTAACTTGTTAAAAGAATCTTTGGTGGACTGATGCTTGTACATATCCAAATCCATTGCTGGTGCAAAATACACAGGGCATTTGGCTGATAAATATGTGGCAAGTAATAAATTATCAGATGTACCATTTGCCATTTTGGATAGGGTATTTGCTGTTGCTGGTGCAATAACAAATATATCTGCCCAAAGTCCTAAATCTACATGATTATTCCATACAGCATTATCATCTTCTTCGTTAGTAAACGATGAATATACTGGATTTTTGGAAAGTGTGGATAGTGTAAGTGGTGTTATAAAATCTTTGGAAGCGGGCGTCATTACCACTTTAACCTGTGCTCCTGATTTTATAAACAATCGCACAAGAGCAGCTGTTTTATAAGCGGCAATACCTGCTGTAATGCCTAACAGAATGTTCTTGCCGCTTAGTATACTCATAGATTGTGATTACTGAGCGTCTTCCTCAGTATTTCTAAAATAAATTTTATCTGTAAGCCATTCTTGAACAGCTAATGCATGAGGCTTTGGTAATTTTTCATAAAATTTTGATACCTCAATTTGTTCTTTATTTTCAAAGATTTCCTCTAAACTATCATTATAAGTAGCAAACTCTTCCAACTTATCTATAAGTTCTTTTTTAATCTCTGTGTTAATTTGCTCTGCTCTTCTTGAAATGATAGAAATGGCCTCATAGATGTTCTCTGTTGGCTCATCTACTTGATTTCTATCATAAGTTACTGTGTTTACTGGAGCTGTGGTTTTCTTTAAATCCATCATTATATATTAACTTTTAGCACTGTATACTTCTAATTGTTCATTTATTGTTGCTGCCATTTCTTCTGCTTCTGCAATATATTTAGAAGCTGCATAGGCTTTCTTAAAGGCGTTAAAATACTCTTTTGCCTGTTCTAATCTATTTTTCTTTAAATTGACAATTCCTTCGGCTGTTCTTTTAAAATCCACACTGTTCACAGCAAGTTTATATGCTGCATCTAATCTGTAAAATAACGCATCCTCTCGTAAAGTGGACCCTGGAAATTGAAAAATAAAATTATCGAATGATTTTATAGATGCCTTAAAATCTGATATGTGATTGTATTGTTTAGCAATTTCAAATGCTTTCTTTTCGAGCTTAAAATCTAACTCTTTTACCAAAACATTAGCTTCTGAAACATATTGGGAGTTTGGATAAACATTTATAAACTCTTGCAATTTCTCAATAGCGTCCTTAGTTTCCTTTTGGTCTTTAGAGTATCTAGGAGAGAGCATATAATAACTTTTAGCACTTAAAAAGGCTGCTTCTTCTCTCTTTTCACTTTTTGGATAACTTGCAACAAAACGTTCAAATTGGTACCCTGAAACATAGTAATCCTTCATTTCAAAAAAAGATTTCGAGTACAAATACATTAATTTTTGGGCTTGAGGTTTTCCTTTGTATTTAGGAACTATTTGCGCAAAAATCCTATTGGCTTTCTCGTACTTACCTTCCTGAAAAAGAGAGTCTCCCATTTTAAATTTTAAAGCGACATCTTCAGATTTCAAAATCTTTTGATACTCGCTACAGGAACTTAAAATACAGGCTATTACTAATATGCTAAAAAGAGTAGTTCTCATAGATTTTAAACAGAATGCAAAATTACATTTATTAAACGTAATTTAAAAATATTATTTCACGGCTAAAATAAATCTTCAAATACTGCAAGCACAAGGTTTAAGTTATATTTAACTTTTAGTAGATTCAATGGCATCAAAAAGCTTGTGATCTAGCACCATCTGTCCTTTTTCGTTGTAATGAAAGGTTTTTATAAATCTAAAATTAAGCTTAATATCTTTCAATAAATATGAGCACATTTGGTGTACCTCTTGATTAAAAGATTCGTCATAGTAGCTAACCATTACTATCAATTCTCCTTGTTGTTTGACAATATCATCATCAGAAAATCTAAACAAAGGGCTTTTTTCATCTATTTCATGGACTATTGTCCATGTTGTTGGTAGGTAGTTTATGTTGTCCCTCTCTAATTCCAGAGTATAAAAATCGTTTACATATACCCCTTTTTTATTTTTCTTCGAAAGTGTAAGTGTAACCGTTACTTTTGGATGAATCATCGTGCTCTTTCTATCATTTTCAATTCTAAACATCAGTGCTCTATGCGCTTTAACATCATTTAACACTAAATGCTTTGTAAACCTAATAGCTGCCTTTGGTTTAGAAAATCTTCCATAAAGCAAGCCTGTAGCAAATGCAAAAAACATCAATCCAATAAAAGCTTCAATCGAAGATACTATACCACTTGCCATTCCAGTTGGAGACATTGCTCCATAACCTAGAGTGGTGAAGGTTTGGGAAGAAAAAAAGAAGGCGTTAAAAAAATCCTGAAGCATACTCCCAGAAGCTACTGTAATTTCTTCAATTCCTATTAATAAATACAAAAAAGCAAAACATGTATTTGCAAAAATGTAAGAGACAAATGAGAGACCAAAAAAAGCTCCCCAAGATATATTTATAAGATAGTTATAAGCTTCAGAAAATCGTTTTGATTTATTGAGGTGTACCACATTAAAAAATCCATTATCATCAATTAACCGTCCTACATATTGCGCAGAAGATTTACCAATACCTGGATCTTTTATTTTCTTACCCAAACTAAAACGTTTTTACAAAGCCCGCTATTTTTTCTTTTAATTCCTTCGATGCTGTTACCAATGGTAGTCTGACATTAGATTCACATAAATTTAATGCTTCAAAAACCGACTTTATGCCTGCTGGGTTATTTTCTTCAAAAATATAGTCGATAACATCCATTAGACGGAAATGAAATTTATAGGCTGCCTTTGCTTCTCCTTTAAGTCCCAAACGAATCATCTCGGAAAATTCTTTTGGAAATGCCTGACCTATTACCGAAATAACTCCCGCTCCTCCTGCAAGCGTTACTCCCAATGCTAAATCGTCATCTCCAGAAATCACTAAGAAATCTTCAGGTTTATTTTTTAAGAGTTGTAAATACTGGTACGTACTATTACCTGCCTCTTTAACACCTATTATGTTTTTAAAATCGTTTGCCAAGCGAATAATGGTACTCGGCTCAACATTTTTTGAAGTACGCCCTGGAACATTGTAAAGTAAAATATCCACTGGACTAGCTTCTGATATTGCTTTAAAGTGCTGATAAATGCCTTCTTGGGTTGGCTTAGTATAGTAAGGAGACACAGATAAAATGGCATCTATTTCACTTAAATCCGTATCCTTTATTTCTTCAATTATTGCAGCAGTGTTATTACCCCCAATTCCTAAAACCAGTGGTACCCTTCCCTTGTTAGTTTTAATTATAGCTGCAGTGATATCCTTTTTTTCTTGTTTAGTTATAGTTACACTTTCTGCTGTTGTCCCGGATATTACCAAATACTCAATCCCGTTTTCAATATTATAGTCAACAATTGTACTAAGCGCATCATAATCAATACTCAAGTCTGATTTAAAAGGTGTAATCAGTGCCACTCCAGTTCCAAGAAACTTATTATTCATTTTTTAAATTTTATTTAATACCGTTAAGTATTTAACTACTTCATCGCTAAATACATCAACCTCTTTAATCTTAGTTTTTATAATGATATCATTTAAACGTGTATCACTTTGCAAAATTCCGATTTTAAATTGAGATTTAGAAGAAGCTGTTAATAATTTTAATTCCAAATGTTCTTCGGAATAATAACTGATCAAAACATCAAAAGACTCTTCTAAAAATGCTCGTAATTCAATATTTTTTATTTCGCCATTCCAGCCAAAATCTTTTGCGTTAAAACAAGCGTCCCAAGAATTACTGTGGTTTTTTACATCGTTGGTATACGCAATGACCTTAATTTTATTGGCATGGATTTTTAAATGGGAGGCCAACACATTAAAGGCGTTAAAATCTTCAATCTCATCAAAATTTAAAATAACACCCAAGCTTTTAATGCGATTATTACCAACATTGACTTTACGGTCAGATAATAATTTATTCAAATACTTTTTATTTGATTTTGTCTTAAAAGCTTTTAAAAACATTTAAATTTACACTTTGCGCAAAGGTAGCAAAAGTACACTCAAAATATAATCAAATTTAAGATGGCAAATTTTGTCAAATCCAAATTAGGTTTAATCTCACTTATCCTACTGATATCGATAGGCTGTAGAACCCAAAAGCTATATTTAAATAAAGTTGAAGGGCAACGTTTGGATATAAATACAGCTATTACGCCCAATGCAGGTATAGAGGCATTTATTGCGCCATATAAAAACCGTATTAACAATGACTTAGACAGTACGATTGCCTACGCAGTAGACACCTATTCCAAAAATGACGGTACTTTAAACACAGCTATTGGTAATTTAATGGCAGACATTGTACAGCTACAGGGAAATACTGTTTTTTACAAAAGAACTGGGAAAAAAATTGATGCTGTAATTTTAAACCATGGAGGCATACGTGCAGAAATACCAAAGGGTCCTGTAACGGCCAGAACCGCTTATAATGTTATGCCATTTGAAAATGAAATAGTTGTTGTTGCACTCAAAGGGAAAGCATTGGATAATGCTATAAACTATTTAGTTAGCAAAAAAAGAGCCAACCCTATCGCTGGTCTTAAGATAACAGTTAATAAAGCCTATAATTTGATAAGCGCCACCATAAATAATGAAACAATTGACACTAACCGCACATACTACTTTGCCACCAGTGATTATTTATACAACAGAGGGGACAACATGACTTTCTTTCAACCTAACGAGGGACTTTATGATTTAAATTACAAAGTAAGAAATGCCATGATTGATTATTTTAGAAAGACGGATACGATTAACCCAGTAATAGATGATAGATTTACATTAAAATAAGCAGATGAGAAGAAGAGATTTTATTCAAAAAGTATCTACCGGAACAACTGCTTTGGCCGCTATTGGCAGTTTAGGGCTCCAATCTTTTGCTCCAAAGCCAAAGGCTACTAAAATTACCATATTACATACCAACGATGTACACAGTCACATAGACACATTTGGACCTGATGAAGGTAGGAATGCCAACAAAGGAGGCGTGGCAAGACGTGCCGCTTTGATTGATAGTATAAGACAACAAAATCCAAACACCTTACTATTTGATGCTGGGGATATTTTTCAAGGTACACCTTATTTTAACTATTATGGAGGTGAATTGGAAATTAAACTCATGAGTAAATTGAAATATGATCTAGCTACGATTGGTAATCATGATTTTGATAATGGCATTAACGGGTTTTACGCACAATTACCACATGCTGATTTTAACTTTGTTTCTGCCAATTACGACTTCTCCAGCACACTATTAGATACACATGTAAAACCTTATCAGATTTTTAAGAAAGGTGGGGTTAAAATAGGTGTTTTTGGATTGGGTATTGAACTTAACGGACTGGTTGAAAAAAGGCTTTACAAGGAAACAAAATATCTTGATCCTATTGAGATAACCCAAGATATAACACGTATTTTAAAATATGATGAACAATGCGATTTAATTATATGTTTATCCCATCTTGGTTATGATTACAGAAATAACCCTGATAAAATAAGTGATTTAAAACTTGCTAAACTCACAAAAGATATTGATTTAATTATTGGAGGGCACACCCACACTTTTCTATCCAAACCAAGCATTGTAAAGAATTCTGAGAATAAAGAATTACTTGTTAACCAGGTAGGCTGTTACGGGCTTTATCTAGGACAAATTGATTTCTTTTTTGATACTAATAAAAACAAAACAGCTAAGGGTGTTTCCATAACAGTTTAGTTTTTTTTCAATTTTAATAAGTTTTTATGCATTGTTGCGTCTAAATGCTTATTAAATTGAATAATTATGAAAACATACCTTCCTTTAGCATTACGAATTATAGTTGCGATAATTTTGATTCAAACATTGAGATTTAAATTTCTTGGTCATGAAGACAGTATTTATATTTTTGAAACTGTAGGCTTGGAACCTTATGGAAGAATTGGTGTTGGTATCATGGAACTTATTGCTGGCATACTGTTACTTGTTAGAAAAACAGTTTGGATTGGTGCTCTTCTTACCATAGGGATAATTGGCGGTGCAATAATGATGCATCTTACAATATTAGGTATAGATGTAAAAGGAGACGGCGGTTTACTTTTTATCACAGCTGTGGTTACATTTTTACTTGCTACAGTAATTGCTTTACTATATAAAAAAGATATTCCCTTTATTAAGGTTTAATGCAGTACTTTATCTTGTTTTCTATATTTAAGTTTAGCTTGCTCGTACAAAAAGTAAAAACCTATAAGTCCTAAAGATATTGCAAAAAAGTTGAGCAAGTTTGTATCAGACACATATAAATACGCAATGCTGATTACTTCGGAGAAAACAATACATATAGCTCCTACTAATATGTAAAACGCCTTTCTGCTATCCTTACAAAAATAATTCAACAAAGCTAAGGACAGTATTATTAGCATAGAAATGTTGTAAACTAGTTCTAATACATATTTTATCCCTACATCCAAATAGGTGCTAATAATTTGAAACAGCACATAGCTTATGTATACATTGAGCAAAAACAGTACTATTATTGAAAACAAATAATGCTTTAAAATATAGCTAATTGATAAATCTTTAGCAATTTCAATAGCTAGAGCAATATAAGCTAGAACATACAGTGTATTACCCACAAAATAATCAACATCATCAGACATATATTGCGAAAAAAGCATCAATATATCTGATATTGAATGAAATATTAAAAACAAAATCAAGTAAAGCGACCGCTTTTTAACATGTAAAAAGTATCCTAATGTTATAACAGGTAGAATTAATGCACCAACTCCATCAGCATATAATATATTGCCTGAAAACAGAAAATATACAAATAGCGCATAAATAAAACCTACAAATGTTGCCAGTACTTTGGGGCTGCACATAATAGTGGTTAATAGTTGTGTGACAAATATAAATAAAAAATGTAATTAATCGATAAAAAAATACTTTTTGTCGTTTTTTTTTAAAATTTATCTATTTTTTGTAAGAATTCAACTTCGTTTATTAATGTTATTCCTAATTTATTTGCTTTATCCTTTTTACTAGGCCCCATTTTATCACCAGCAACTACAAAACTAGTTTTGGAGGATATGGAACTACTAACCTTACCTCCATTATCCTCGATCAGTTTTTTAAGCTCATTTCTGGATACATGCTCAAACACCCCAGAAACAACGATAGACTGTCCTTTTAAAGTATCTGTTTGTCCTTCCAACTCCTCAGAGGATATTTCTAATTGTACACCAAACCCTTTTAGCCTATTTACAATTAGTATATTTTCCTGTGAGGCAAAAAACAAGGTAACACTTTCAGCAATTTTCACACCTATTTCATCAACCTGCTCTAAATCTTCTTGAGAAGCATTAACGAGATTATCAATTGATTTATAATGCTTTGCTAATTTTTTAGCTACGGTCTCACCAACATAACGAATACCCAATGCATACAATACACGCTCAAAAGGAATGTTTACAGAGGCTTTGATCCCATTTATTAAATTGTCGGCACTCTTTTCTGCCATTCGCTCTAAAGGGATAACCTGCTCCTTTGTTAATTCATATAAATCAGAATAATTTGAAATTAAACCTGCATTTACAAGAAGCGCAACGGTTTCCCCTCCCAAACCTTCAATATCCAT
The DNA here is from genome assembly GCF_016827605.1 of Hyunsoonleella ulvae. Taxonomy (GTDB): domain Bacteria; phylum Bacteroidota; class Bacteroidia; order Flavobacteriales; family Flavobacteriaceae; genus Jejuia; species Jejuia ulvae. The sequence goes on from NZ_JAEPJQ010000002.1 coordinate 308,031, forward strand.
TGCCTTTCTTGAGATATAATGTTGTATTCTACCAATAATTTGAGGATTACAACCATTATAATTAGGACAATAATGCTTAGCATCGCCATCGGTTCTTATAAGTTCAGTACCACATTCTGGGCAATGTGTTATATATCTTGTAGGCTCTGAATCTTCTGGTCGTAATGTAAAATCAACTCCAATAATTTTTGGAATAATCTCCCCGCCTTTTTCCACAAAAACAGTGTCCCTTTCACGAATATCAAGTTTTTCAATTTGATCTGCATTATGTATAGATGCGCGCTTTACTGTTGTACCCGCCAATTCCACTGGCTCCAAATTAGCCACAGGAGTAATGGCTCCTGTACGCCCTACTTGGTACGTAATCTCGTTTAATAGAGTAGACACTTGTTCTGCCTTAAACTTATACGCCATTGCCCAGCGTGGTGCTTTGGCTGTATAACCTAACTCTTCTTGTTGTTGCAAACTATTAACTTTAACCACAACCCCGTCAGTCTCATAAGGCAGCTCATGACGTTTGACGTCCCAATAATTTACAAACTCTAAAACTTCATCAATATTTTTTGCCAATACTGCAACATCTGGCACTTTAAACCCCCAAGAACGGGCTTTTTCTAAGCTTTCAAATTGTGTTGAAATGGGCAAATTTCTACCCTTTAAGTTATACAGCAAACATTCTAACGGGCGTTTGGCGACCTCGGCGCTGTCTTGCAATTTTAAACTACCCGATGCTGTATTTCTGGGATTCCTGTAAGGCTCTTCTCCGTTAGCAATACGCTCCTGATTCATCTTACTGAATCCATCAAAAGGCAATATAATTTCTCCTCTAATTTCAAATACATCAGGATAATCTCCTTGCAACTGCAATGGTACAGTTTTAATGGTTTTTACATTTGCAGTTACATCATCACCTTGAAATCCATCACCACGGGTCACGGCTTTAATCAATTTTCCTTGTTGATAAGTTAAACTCATGGAAGCCCCGTCATACTTCAATTCGCATGTATAATTCACCTCTCCTTCTACTATTTTTTTTATGCGCTTTTCCCAATCCAATAAATCTTCTTTGGAATAAGAGTTATCCAGAGAATACATACGGTACTCATGCTTAACCGTTTCAAAGTTTTTAGTTACTTCTCCCCCTACACGTTGTGTTGGCGAGTTAGCATCGTAAAACTCAGGATGCTTTTCTTCTAGCTCTTGAAGTTCTTTAAGTTTAATATCAAACTCATAATCTGAGATTTTAGGATTATCCAATACATAATAACTATAATTATGAGCTCTTAATTCTTCCCTAAGTTCATTTATTCTAAGTTGAATGTCTTTCATTAGTTCATTTCTGCTTTTATCATTCTATCTTTCCCAAAGATATCTTGCTTTAATATTATGTTTTTAAAATAAAATTCCTCCAAAAGCCCAACAGTCTCTTCTCCCAAATATTCATTAATCTCAAAAAACAAGCATCCATCTTGATGCAACGCCTGTTTTGCAAATTTAGAAATAGCCTCGTAAAACAATAGTGCATTATCATCCTCTACAAACAATGCTAAATGAGGTTCATATTCTAATACATTAGGTTGCATCAATTGTTTTTCCAATACTCTAACATATGGCGGATTGGACACAATAACATCAAACTTTAAATCCTTAAAACAGTGCTCCCAAGCCTTCTCATCTAAAATATCACACTTCATAAATTGGAGAGTTACCTTATTATTTAAAGCATTGCCTTTAGCAACCTCAAGTGCACTTTCACTTACATCAATTGCATAAACGTTGGCTTTTGGCAATGTTTTTTTCAATGAAATTGCAATACACCCACTGCCTGTACCAATATCTAAAATATTAATTTCCCTACCCTCATCAACAGTATTAATTATCCATTGCACTAAAGCTTCGGTTTCGGGGCGCGGAATCAATACATTCTCATCCACCTTAAATTTGAGACCAAAAAACTCTGCTTCTTTGAGTATATATTGAATTGGTTTCTCAGTTTTTAACAGTTCTAGAGCTTCCAAAATTAAAGATTCGTGTTGTATTTTTTTATTTGGATGCATGGCCAAATCAATCCGCTTTAATCCATAAAATTTTTCAGTAAGGAGATAAAAAAACGTATTTATTTCCTCTCTTGGATAAAACTGCCCCAAAGCTTTATGAAACGTATTTCTGATATCTTTTAATTTCATAAATCCATTATCATCCATATACCACAAGAGGAATGCCCTGTATTGCCCAAGGCACTTTGTAAATGCTTAAACCCAAAGCTCTCATATAGATGTATAGCAGCTTTTAGTTGTGGCGCAGACTCCAAATAGCATTGTTTATAACCTAAATCTTGTGCTGCTTTTATACAGGTTTTAAACATCAATTTACCAAAACCTTTGCCACGAACTTTAGGGGAAAAATACATTTTCTGAATCTCACAAATCGTATCTTCAAAATCCTTTAGAGGTTTGACGCCTGCCCCACCTAAAATTTCTCCATTTTTTTCTACAACAAAATATACATCATCATCATTTTGATAGGATTGAAACATTTGTTTAGTTTCTGGATCTTCGTAAGCAGTACCAGTGAGAGGAATATTAAACTCATAAAAACAGTTTCTAATTACTGCCTCTAATTGAGCATCATCTTGCGGCTGTATTTCTCGAATAACTATAGTATCTTTACCCACTTTAATCGATTCTTTTTTTAAAAGTGAAGATACAGGAATTCTTAAAATAGAATATGAAACGTTTTTTATTATTATTAACAATACTGTGTACTTTTTTTAACTGTAAAGTAAATGAGAGACCTCTTTTTATAAATGTTGAAAACATTAAAGTAGAGGAATCCACTTCTAAGCACATTACACTATCAGCTGATGCTTTATTTATGAACCCCAATGATATTGGAGGCGAATTAAAAACCGATGAAATCAAAATATTTGTAAATAACAATGAAGTAGGTCAAGTATCCACCAAAAGTTTCAAGGTGCCTTCGAAAAAAGAATTTAGCATTCCTCTAAAGGCTACTGTTCCCATTGATAGCCTTATAAGCGGAAAAAATATAGGTGGGCTTATTGGAAGTTTATTTAGCCAAAACATAAAAGTACAGTACAAAGGAGCTATTATTTATAAAGCTTTGGGCTTCTCTTTTAATTATGATGTAGATGAAACCGAAGAAATAAAAATTAAGATATAACCGTGAGCGTTCATGAAACCTACATAAAACGCTGTTTACAAATTGCAAAAAACGGGTTAGGCATTACCAGACCAAACCCTATGGTAGGCTGCGTAATTGTGGTAAATAACAAAATTATAAGTGAAGGATTTACCAGTGCCTATGGAGGTAACCATGCAGAAGTAAATGCCATTAACGCCGTGCAAGACACTTCTCTTTTAAAAAAAGCAACACTGTACGTTACTTTAGAACCCTGCTCTCATTATGGAAAAACACCACCTTGTAGCGACTTAATAATTAAACATAAAATCCCAAATGTTGTTATTGGCTGTATTGATGATAACGAACAAGTAGCTGGGAGAGGCGTAAAAAGGCTTAAAGATGCCGGCACCAATGTTATAGTTGGTGTTTTAGAGTATGAGTGTAAGCAACTTCATAAACGTTTTTTTACTTTTCACAATAAAAAACGCCCCTACATTATACTAAAATGGGCTGAAACCCAAGATGGGTTTATTGCTCCCAAATCTAAAACAAAACAAGCTCCTGTATGGATAACAAATAAACACTCAAGACAATTGGTACACAAATGGCGTGTTGAAGAACAAGCCATTTTGGTTGGCACAAATACGGTTTTAGAAGACAACCCTAGTTTAACCGTTAGAGATTGGACTGGTAAAAACCCTATTAGAGTTGTCATTGATAAAAACAACAAACTACAAAAGGGTTTAGATGTTTTTAATGCAGAAGCCAACACTATAATTATTGATAAAAATACTATTGACTTTACAGTACCTATAGGTAAACAAATCTGTACTACTCTATTTGCAAATAATATTAACTCCGTAATCATTGAGGGCGGAGCACAAACCTTACAAACCTTTATTGACGAAAACCTTTGGGATGAAGCACGAATTTTTAAAGGCAACTCCAATTTTGGAGACGGAATTAAAGCACCAAAACTCTCTGGTAAGTTAATATCACAAAGTAAAATCCTAAACGATACCCTTAATATCTATAGCAATGATTGATACCATTATATTTGATTTTGGAAATGTATTTATCAATTTAGATATTGAAAACGGATACAAACAATCACTACAGCAACTTAAAATTAATACTTTACCCCAAGACATTATTACCATTAATAATGCTTATGAAACTGGTAAGGTTTCTACTGAAACATTTGTTAGTTTTTATGCTAAAAAGTTCCCCCATTTATCCAAAAAACAATTAATCGATTTATGGAATATCATTTTAAAAGATTTCCCCAAGCAACGTTTAGATTTTTTAAAGGCTTTAAAAGCAGAACACAAATACAATCTTATTTTATTGAGTAATACAAACGAACTACATATAAATTGGATTAAAGAACACGTAGCATTTTATGATGAATTTAAAAACTGCTTTGACGCATTTTATTTATCCTATGAAATACATTTAAGAAAACCAAACACTGATATTTTTGAATTTGTATTGAACAATCACCAACTAAAACCAGAACAGTGTCTCTTTATCGATGATAATGCAGATAATATTTCTACCGCTAAAGTGTTGGGTATTAAAACGTGGCACATCACACCCTACAAAGAAGATGTTACGGATTTATTGTTAAAGCAAAAGCATCTTTTTTAAATTTTGGAGGCTAAAGACACTTATAAAACAATTGTTTCTACTACTGATAGCATTCTTTATAAAGAAAGGAACAGTAAATTCTACGGATTGGCATTTCCTGTAAAAAATGAAGATGATATAAAACAACACTTAGAAGCTACAAAAAACCAATACCATTCTGCCAGACACTGGTGCTATGCCTATCAAATAGGAACAGAACAAATGGTTTTTAGAGTAAATGACGATGGCGAACCCAGCAATTCTGCAGGAATGCCTATTTACGGACAGATACAATCCTTTGGAATTACTAATGTATTAATAATAGTGGTGAGATATTTTGGAGGCATAAAATTAGGCGTTGGAGGTTTGATACAGGCTTACAAAACAGCCGCGCAATTAACTTTAGAATCTGCAGAAATCATTGAAAAGACCATAGATACCGAGTTTGTAATTACTTTTGAATACAAGGATATGAACAAAGTAATGCGAATTATTAAAGAAAGACAACTTAAAATCATTCATCAACAATTAGAACTAAGTTGTGCCATTACCATCTCTGTTAGAAAAAGCTTAGTTAAGGATATTTTTAAAATATTTAATGCCACGTATGGCGTTACTATTAAAACCCCTTAATCTATTAAATCCAAAATATATTTTGGAGCACGCACTGGCCTGTTAGTTTTCATATCGATAAAGACCAATGTTGTACTTGCAGTAGTTAAAATTTCTCCAGCTTCATTTGTGATTTCGTACTCAAATTCAATCTTTGCAGTTGGCTTCTTTTTAAGTTGAGTTTTCACATTAATTAGGTCGTCGTAACCTGCTGATTTTTTATAATTTATATTAAGGGAAACTACTGGCAACATTATACCGTCTTCTTCCATTTTTTTGTATGAAACTCCTAGTTTACGTAACCATTCAATTCTCCCCATTTCTAGGTATAACGCATAATTGCCATGATATACCACACCCATTTGGTCTGTTTCACCATACCTCACTCTAATTTGTATTTCATCGAATTTCATGACTTTATATCAATATTTTTTTGTAGTTTCGGCTGGAGCTTAAACATGAGGAAAAAATTCTGAAAATTCAACACTATTTGATTTTTTTTTTTAGAATTTTGTTCACATATTTGCCATGTAACAAAAGGGGGATTAAAGAAGTATTCTTCTTCTTTAAAAATACTAACTAAAACCAAAATATTTTAACTAAATGAGTACAACTGCGCAATCGGTTTGGAATAACTGTCTTAGTTTTATAAAGGATAATATCCAACCGCAAGCCTACAAAACATGGTTTGAACCCATTGTAGCAGTAAAGCTTCAAGAAAACGCTTTAAGTATTCAAGTTCCAAGTAAATTCTTTTATGAATGGCTGGAAGAACATTATGTTAAAATCTTAAAAGTAGCTCTAACAAAAGAGCTAGGGGAAACTGCCAAATTAGTCTATATCATCAAGATGGAAAATACTTATGGTAATAGGCAGCCTTTTACTGAAAAAATACCAAGTTCTAATAGAACACCAGTAAAATCACAAGAAGTAGACATTCCTCTTAATAACAAAAGTCCTGAATTAAAAAATCCATTCGTTATTCCTGGGATAAGAAATGTGAAAATTGAGTCACAATTAAATCCCAATTATAGTTTTGAGAATTTTTTAGAAGGAGATTCTAATAGGCTAGCAAGAAGTGCAGGATTAGCTGTAGCAGCCAAACCTGGTGGTACATCTTTTAATCCATTACTTATTTTTGGTGGTGTTGGCTTGGGGAAAACACATTTAGCTCATGCTATTGGGGTTGACATTAAGGATAAATATCCAGAAAAAACTGTACTTTATATTTCTGCCGAAAAGTTTACCCAACAATATATAGATTCCGTTAAAAAGAACAATCGCAACGATTTTATTCATTTTTACCAAATCATTGATGTATTAATTATTGATGATGTGCAGTTCCTTTCTGGAAAGTCTGGAACACAAGATGTATTCTTCCATATTTTTAATCATTTACATCAAAATGGGAAGCAAGTCATACTTACCAGTGACAAGGCTCCTGTAGATATGCAAGATATCGAGCAACGCTTACTGTCACGCTTTAAGTGGGGACTTTCTGCTGAATTGCAGCATCCAGATTTCGAAACACGCGTATCCATTTTAAAGAACAAATTATATCGTGATGGGGTTGAAATGCCTGATGAGATTATAGATTATGTTGCAAAAAACATTAAGACTAATGTTCGTGAGCTAGAAGGTGCTATTATTTCATTAATCGCACAATCTTCTTTCAATAGAAAAGAAATTACTTTAGAACTGGCTAAACAAATAGTTGAAAAATTTGTAAAGAATACAAAACGCGAAGTGTCTATAGATTATATTCAAAAAGTTGTATCTGACTATTTCCAAATGGATGTAGATACACTTCAGTCTAAAACCCGAAAGCGCCACATTGTACAAGCTAGACAATTAGCGATGTTCTTTGCCAAAAAAATGACCAAAGCCTCGTTAGCCAGTATTGGTTCCCAAATAGGAAAACGCGACCACGCTACGGTACTTCACGCTTGTAAAACAGTAGACAACCTATCCTCTACCGATAAGCAGTTTAGGAAATACGTAGAAGATATTGCAAAAAAACTCTCTGTTTAAATTTTACTAAAATGACTAAAATTCTGATGGTATGCTTGGGCAATATTTGTCGCTCGCCATTAGCTGAAGGTATTTTAAAATCTAAGCTACCTGATACTGATGAATTTATCATCGATTCTGCCGGAACAGCAGCTTATCATTTAGGCAGCAAGCCAGATTTACGCTCAATCTCTATCGCTAAAAAGCACGGTATTGATATTACCCACCTAAGGGGAAGACAATTTGTGAAAAAGGATTTCGAAGATTTTGATTTGATTTACGCAATGGACGAGTCAAATTACAATCATATTTTATCCATGGCTAAAGACGAGAATCATACATCTAAAGTAAAACTTATTCTTAACGAAATAGCACCAAACGAAAATTTAAGTGTTCCAGATCCTTACTATGGTGGGGAACAAGGCTTTAAGAATGTATACGAAATGCTAGATAAAGCTTGTGATGTTATTGTCGCTAGATTAACAGCGTAAATAACTCCTTAATAGAATTGAAATGCAAACTACCAAAGGCAAATTATTTCTCATTCCTACTACATTAGGAGACACACCTCCTCTTGAGGTGCTACCCATTTCAATAAAGAAAACCATTGAGGATGTTTCTATTTTTATAGTTGAGAATGAAAAAACCGCACGTCGGTTCATCAAAAAAATTAGTCCGAAGAAATCACAGCCCTCTTTAGAAATATTTTTATTAAACAAGTTTACACAACCTATTGAGTTACCTGAGTTTTTAGAACCCTGCTTAAAAGGAAAAAACGTTGGTCTCTTATCAGAGGCTGGTTGCCCTGGAGTAGCTGATCCTGGTGCTGATGTTGTAAAACTTGCTCATGAAAAAGATATTCAAGTTGTGCCATTGGTAGGCCCATCCTCCATTTTGTTAGCTGTTATGGGCTCTGGCTTAAACGGGCAAAGTTTTACATTTAATGGGTACCTAACAATTGATAAAAATGAACGCAAAAAGGAAATAAAATACTTAGAGCGCTTATCTTTTGATAAAAATCAATCACAAATTTTTATTGAAACACCTTATAGAAACAATAAGTTACTTGATGACATCTGCGCAACAGTATCTGGAGACACAAATGTATGTGTTGCTTGCGATATTACACTACCCAGCGAATACATAAAAACTTTACCCGCCAAAGTTTGGAGCAAAAAAAAAGTAGACCTTCATAAAAGGCCTACTATTTTTATTATTCATAAAAGCTAAACCCATCTATATGGAATTTACTTTGGCTTTTTTATTTGCTTTCAAGAAAGACGTATCGTAACCAGAGAACCTTTTCATATAATAGGCTACCGTGGTGCCATAACCATCAGCAAAATTATCTAAACCGTAACTTCTTAAATATTTTTTTACGCTTCCAGCTCCTGCAAGATGTGCTGCTGCTAAGATGCCCGATTCTGTAACCAGGATACCATTTATTCGTTTTCCAACAAAATTATTAATATCCCTTCTAAGAATCCACTTGTTTCTCTGAGCATTTGCTATAAAAGCTTTTTCTTGCAATTTAGGAGTGTTTAAAAACTTATTGATATCCCTTACTCCTATAAGCCTGAGGGTTTCCTTACCAAACTGATACTTCCCCAAGTACCCATAGGTATTAATTGTAGCGTAATTACCTCCAGATTCCTTAAAAGCTAAAGCTTCTTTAAAACCAACGAACGATTTACCAAGATATGGCGAAAACGATTCGTATCCATCATTTGACGTCTTAGCATTATCCCTAATGCTTACGTCTGGCTTAACGGTATAATTTAACACTAAGCCTTCGGTTGAATACCTACTAAAATCTACCGCTTTACTACTTGAAAACGATATGTGTAACAGTATACATATTGTAAGTGCTATTACTAGGTAACTTGCAATATTTTTTACCATAATATTTAAATTTCTTCAGCAAAATTACTAGGTAAAACTGCTTGAAAATTTGAGCGTGCAAAATTACACTTTATTTTAATAATATCAAAATAACTCGTTTAAGTGCAATTTTTAATAATGCAATAGATGAAATACAGCCCCTTTTTTATTGAATTCTAAGGTAGGAAATGGTATTTTTATCATATTAAAAATGTTAAAAATTGACTTTAACAGCGCTGATTTCGTTCTTAGGTTTGATAAATTTACATCTAAACTCAAATAAAACTGCCTAAATCTTGGAATAGTTGTTAACATTTGATTGTCAGCAACTCTTGTACCTGTAAGCATCCCTTCGCCTCCATAGCCTAGAGTCACATTTAACCATTTTGGAATTTTACTGCCTTTAAAAAAAGAATACAAATTAAAACTTAGCCAATACGTTTGTCCGTTATAGTCTTTTAAAACTTGTTCCGAGAAAGAATTTCCAAGTTTTTCAGGGTTTAAATCTGCATATCTTGAGGGCCTAAATCCAAATTTAACGTTAATGCGCTGTTCATTCCACAATAATTCTTGCGAAATATATAAGCCAGTTCCTAATGCATTAGCACCAACATCTCCCCAAGAAAAGCCCCATTCTTTAGAATAACCATCTAGTATTTCTACTGCTGTTAAAAACCCAAAACCTAAAGTAGCTCCATATAGTAATTGATCTTGTTTTCTAACCCCGCTCCAATTTAAAAGGTTTGCTCCCAGTTTTCCCATTTGGTAAGATGTAAACACATGACCAAATTTATCCATCTGCAACCATTGGCTATTATCGTTTATGGTATGGAATTTAGAACGCTCAAAATCTGCATACCAGACATTATTTAACGCTACCAAAGTTATTCCGCTTAGCGTTACTTCTGATAGTACTACAGCATTTCTTCGGCTCTTATTTAAGGTGTCACTGGGTTTTAAAAATTGCTCTAAACGAGATTGGGATGTTACGGTGCTAGTGAAGCACAAAAAAAGAATAACACTACACCTATATAACCACATGCTCTATTTTCTAATCCCTTTGGCGTTTAAGTATGAATGGTATGCTCTTGCATTAGCATTATGCTGTGCTAATGTTTTAGCAAATTTATGATATCCAATTCGTTTAGGGTCTGCCGAGAAGTATAAATAGTTGTGCTTTTCGTAATTCAAAACAGCTTCTATTGCTGATATGTTTGGCATAGCGATAAGCCCAGGTGGTAAACCTCTGTTCTTATAGGTATTATACGGCGACTTAATTTCTTTGTGCACATTTAACACACGTTTTATTATAGTGTTTTTATATTTAGGTAGCTTGTATGCAGCAAATTTTAGTGTAGGATCTGCCTGTAAGGGAATACCATTTTTCAACCTATTAATGTAAACACCAGCTATTCGTGGTTGCTCTTTTTCTGCTTTAGACTCTTCGTAAACAATAGAAGCCAACGCAATTACTTGGTCTTGAGACAAACCAATATTATGTGCTTTGGCAATACGCTTATCTGTCCAAAATCGCTTGTACTCCTTTAGCATCCTATCCCTAAACGTCTCTGCAGAAGTATTCCAATACAATTCATAACTATTGGGTAAATACATGCCTAATGCTGTTTCGCTTTTAAAACCATTGGAACTTAAAAACTCAGTATCTGTCATGGCATTGATAAGAGCCAAGCTATCTGCCTCTATTTGCTTGGCAATTCTACCCGCCAATTTCTCTAGGGAATTTTGATTATTAAATGCTACTTTAACGGGGATGTTTCCACTCCGTATAGAATTAATAATATCATTATTATTCATGCCTTTTTTTATCGCAAACTTTCCTGATTTTATATTTGATGTATATTTTTTTTGTTCGGCTAAAACATCAAAAGAGGCTATATCTTTTAAAAGTGGCTCTAATTGGGATCTTACTTCATCATAACTATCCGTAGATTTTATGTATATATAGGCTTCATCATTGTTAAACTTTGTATTTGGAGATAACATCGCATTGTACACATAATATGCAAAAAAGCCTGCTACTACTAAACCGATTAGTGCTATTGCCCAAAGTATTTTTTTTATATACATACTATGATTTTATAAGTTGAAATAAAAATTCGTTACTGTATTGCCCTTCATTGTAATTCCAATCCTTTTTAAGCCCTATGCTTTCAAAGCCGTGATTTGTAAAAAGCTGGATACTTGCTTTGTTTTCCTCTGAAATGTTACAATATAATTGATGCAATCCTAAATGTGCAAAACTATATTTTATTAGAAGCTTTAGGGCTTCATTTCCAAAACCTTTAGCTCTATTATTTTCATCCTTTACAATAATACCTACACCAGCCCTTTTATTCTTAAAATCAAAGTCAAATAAATCAATCAATCCTAGAGCTTCTCCGTTTTTACTTTCTATAAGTAATCGCAATTGTTTTGCCTCAAAAATATCCTTGAGGGCATTTTCTAAATATTGCTTAATAACATAACGAGAAAAAGGGGTTTGTGTATTACTTAACTGCCAGGTGGTTTCGTCATTCTCTACCTCAAAAACAAAATCTAAATCCTCTGGTTCTAGAGCTCTAAGGTTAATATGTTCTCCTGTTAGGGTTTTCATATGGTGCCCTCAAAAACAAATTTCGCAGGTCCAGTAAGCCACACATTGGTGTACTTACCTTCTTTAACATCAAAACTTACTTCCAATTTTCCACCTTCAACATGTATGGAAATAACATTCTTTTCAGTCTCTCCTATATAATGCATTGCGATGGCTGTAGCTGTAGCCCCTGTACCACATGACAAAGTTTCATCTTCCACGCCACGTTCGTAGGTTCTTAATCTAAAGGTATCATCATCCATCTGTTTTACAAAATTCACATTGGATCCTTCTTCAAAATACGGTGCTCCATATCTAATTTCAGAACCTTTTGCTTTAATTTCAAAAGTATCTATAGCTTCCTCAAATTGAACATGGTGTGGCGAACCCGTGTCTAAAAAAACATAACTTTCCTTTTTCTGCACAGAGGGCACGTCTTGCATTTGTAATCGTACAATACCATCCTTTATGGTGGCGTGATGTAAACCGTCAATAGCCTCAAAAACAGCACTATCGGAGATCACACCTAAATGCTTGGCAAAAGCTACTAGACATCTACCGCCGTTTCCACACATCGTACTCTCATTACCATCAGAATTATAGTAAACCATCTTAAAATCACAAGTATCGTGATTTTCTAATAAAATTAAGCCGTCTGCACCTATGCCAAAACGTCGGTCACAAAGGTCTGCCACCAATTTGGTATTATTTTTGTCGAATGTTTGTTGACGATTATCAATCATCACAAAGTCGTTTCCTGTACCTTGATATTTGTAAAATTTCTGTTGCATAATCAAGGCACAAAGATATAAATATTATAGCGTTTTTCAGATTGTTAAATCGTCGTTAAAGTTGAATTTCAAATTCAATAAATATTTAATTTTAATCGTTCATGAATATATCTTAAACTGAAAATTATGAAGAAGATTTTAACATTAGTATTGGTTTCAGCTCTTGGTGGTATATTAACACTTGGAGGCTACAAATTATTTCTAGAAAAAGAAAAAACATTAGTAGTTAATACTACTGAGGAGCAACCCTCTTTAATCCCAACAACCTCAACTAACACCATTTATAAGCCTTATGAAACACCTGATTTCGCAAAGGCTGCTGAAAACACTGTAAATGCTGTTGTACACGTAAAAAATGTAACGTTAAGTAGAGGTAGATTGACTTTTGAAGATTTATTTTTAGGCAGAAGCCCACAACGCGCACAGTTAGGTACTGGCTCTGGTGTTATAATTACCCCTGATGGATACATTATTACAAACAACCATGTTATTGATAAATCCCAAGAACTTTCAGTAACCTTAAATAACAATAAAACTTATAAAGCCGAAATTGTAGGCACCGATCCCAAAACAGATATCGCATTGTTGAAGATTGAGGCCGAGGAGGACTTACCTGTTGTTACGTTTGGAGATTCTGATAATGCAAAAATAGGCGAATGGGTTTTGGCAGTTGGCAATCCCTTCAATTTAACTTCAACCGTAACCGCAGGAATTATTAGTGCTAAAGCAAGAGACTTATCTGGTAATGCATCACAGTCTTTTATACAAACAGATGCTGCTGTAAACCCCGGAAACTCGGGAGGTGCTCTTGTTAACACTAACGGAGAGTTAATTGGTATCAACACTGCTATTTCCTCACAAACAGGATCTTATGTAGGATACTCCTTTGCTGTACCTAGCAATATTGCAAGAAAGGTGGTAAATGATATTATGGAATACGGTAACGTACAAAACGGAATTTTAGGGGTGTTTGGAACTGCCTTAAACAGCGTAGCTGCCGAAAAAATAGATATCGATGATACAGAAGGGTTTTATGTGGATAGTATTGAAGAAGACTCTGGTGCCGAAGCGGCTGGTATTAAAAAGGGAGACATCATTAAAAAAGTAGATAATATCAAGATCTTGAAGTTTTCTGATCTTAAAGGCCACTTAAATACTAAAAGTCCTGACGATTATGTGGACGTTACTTATTTACGCGATGGAAATATTAAAACTGTTCCTGTAAGACTTATTAAACCTGCCCCTTCGGTTGTTTTACCTTATGTAGGCTTAATTAAAAATGCAAAACCCAAGGAATTGAAAAAGTTTAAGGCTAAAAATGGGGTTAAAATAGACCGATTAGACGGTAATGAAAGAATCATAAACTACTGGAAAAAAAATAATATTGGTAAAGGCTCTATTATTACCAAGATTAATGGCACAGATATAAATAATGTCGATGATGTAAAAATGGTTTTAAAAAGTCAGTCTGTTAACGAACCACTAGAGTTAGAACTCATTAATTTAGACGGAGAAAAAGAGAGTCATTTTATTAGATAAAAACAAATATATACTATGAAGAAACAGCATCTTTTGAAGGTGCTGTTTTTTTATACAAATGTTTTACGAAAACGTTTGAAATGTGATACTTTTGCAACATTATAAACTACTAAACTATCAAAATAATGTCCACAGATGCGACTTACGAAAAAGAGTTAGCGTTTCAAGCAGATCGACGAAGAGCTACAGTTGAATTTATTAAAGTTGTTAGTGATCTCTGGTATGATGACTCTATCGAGCTAATTCTCTTTAAAAACCAGCTTATCGACAAAAATGTAAGTGAAATTTTAAACTTACATGATTATGCTGGTAAGTTTGTACAAAAACCCATTTCAATTTTTGATTCCGTTGAAGTTGCAAAAGCAATAAAACAGCTCAATATCCCTCCTGCTAAATTGGATATTGGTAAGTTAACTTACGAATTCCACTTAGAGGAAAACAAATTTGATGATGCAATACATTTTGTAGCTAATAAAATTAAAGATGCCGACAAAAGTAAATCCATCGAACCAAAAGATGTTGTACTTTACGGTTTTGGTCGTATTGGGCGTTTGGTAGCCAGGGAATTAATGGCCAAGACGGGAAAAGGCAGTCAACTTCGCCTAAGAGCCATTGTTACTAGAGGTGCCATAACATCAGAAATTTTAGAAAAACGAGCTGCTTTATTAAACAACGATTCTATTCACGGTGAGTTTTCAGGAACTGTTACAGCTGATGTAAAAAATAATGCCCTCATTGTAAATGGTACAACTGTAAAGATCATTTCATCAGACGCTCCTGAAACAATTGATTATACCAAATACGGTATAAGTAACGCCTTAGTTATTGATAATACTGGAGCTTTCAGGGATAAAGATGCATTATCCAGACATCTACAAGCAAAAGGGGTTAAGAAAGTCTTGCTTACTGCTCCGGGAAAGGAAATTCCCAATATCGTACATGGTGTTAATCATTTTGATTACAATCCGGATGCTATTGATATTTTTTCCGCTGCATCTTGTACTACTAATGCCATAACACCTGTTTTAAAGGCAGTGGAAGATTCTTATGGTATAAAAAGTGGTCATTTAGAGACGATTCATGCTTATACCAACGATCAAAATTTAGTAGATAATTTTCATAAAAAATACCGTCGTGGTCGTGCTGCTGCACTAAATATGGTAATTACAGAAACTGGTGCCGGGAAAGCTGTGGCTAAAGCATTACCAAGTCTGGATGGTAAATTAACATCCAATGCGATTAGGGTTCCTGTACCAAATGGTTCGTTAGCCATTCTAAATTTAGAACTGGATAGAAAAACATCTCTTAATGCAATTAACGCCACCATAAAAAAATATGCACTTGAGGGCGATTTGGTGGAGCAGATAAAGTACGAGCTTAATGATGAACTCGTTTCTAGCGATATTGTTGGGTGTTCTGCACCTTCAATTTATGATAGTAAGGCAACTATTGTTCGCCCTGATGGAAAAAATGTAATACTGTATATATGGTATGATAACGAATATGGATACAGTCATCAGGTTGTTAGACTCGCAAAATATATCTCTAAAGTAAGACGTTATACCTACTATTAAAAACATCTAAGCACAAGTTTTTATCGTAAATAGCTCTGAATAGCTTCAAATTTTGAGGCTATTCTGTATTTATTGATGTTTTTAAACTTTATTTTATATTTTCGCATTAACAGTTAACCTATTTAAACACAACCAAATGAATTCCTCAAAATACCTAATCGCATTCATCTTTTTGTTTACTTTTAGAATAGCTTTCTCTCAAACCGCTCAACAACCTGAAGCATTATCACTTAATAGTGGTACCATTGATAGTCAATTTGAATTTATTTTTAGAAAATCTGGTAATTTCAAGGGCACAAATGGTCAACCTTACGAGGCCGTAAAAACAGCATGGTTATTAACACTACGTAACCATGTAAAGGATTCTTTAAACGGAATTCGTAAAAATTTAAACGAGACGCAAGCTGTAGTTAAAACACAAGCTAATGAGATTACACAACTAAAAAGCTCGCTTTCTAAAACGCAAGCAAACTTAGATAAGACTAACACTGAAAAAGATAGTATGTCACTTTTTGGGATGCAAATGAGCAAGACTGGGTATAACACATTATTATGGAGTATTATTGCTGCACTATTGGCCTTACTCCTATTATTTATATATAAGTTTAAAAATAGTAATGCCGTAACAAGGCAAGCCAAACTTAGCTTATCTGAAATTGAGGAGGAATTTGAAGAACACAGAAAAACTGCCTTAGAACGCGAACAAAAAGTAAGACGCCAATTACAGGACGAAATTAACAAGCAGAAAAAGGCTTAAAATTCTAGAAATCATAAAATTAAAAAGGCGCACTAATCAAGTTGATTATTGCGCCTTTTATATATTCTATAAAAACTTAGTTACCTTTCTTGTAATCAGCTAAGAACTTAGCTAAACCAATATCAGTTAAAGGATGTTTCAATAACCCTTCAATAGAACTTAAAGGCCCAGTCATTACGTCCGATCCTATTTTAGCACAATCAATAACATGCATTGTATGTCGTACAGAAGCCGATAGAATCTGGGTTTCAAAACCGTAATTATCATAAATATGACGGATTTCAGAAATTAAATTTAACCCATCTGTAGAAATATCATCCAAACGTCCTAAAAAAGGAGACACATAAGTAGCTCCTGCTTTAGCAGCTAAAAGTGCTTGTCCAGCAGAAAACACCAATGTTACATTGGTTTTAATTCCTTTACTAGAAAAGTACTTACATGCCTTTACACCGTCTTTAATCATTGGTAATTTAACCACAATTTGGTCGTGCAATTCAGCTAAAGCTTCTCCTTCTTTTATCATACCTTCAACATCGGTAGAAATTACCTCAGCACTTACATCGCCATCTACAATATTGCAAATATCAACGTAATGTTTCATAATATTATCATGCCCTGTAATACCCTCTTTAGCCATTAACGAAGGGTTTGTAGTTACACCGTCTAAAATCCCCATATCTTGGGCTTCTTTTATTTGGTCTAAGTTTGCAGTGTCAATAAAAAATTTCATTATTTCTGTTATATAGTTTTTAATTTATATTAAGTCAATATTATGGCGTTACCCACAAGGGGTCGGGCTTTCAGCAGCCGCTCCCTCCTACGTCGGGGAGCTTCAACAAATGCTTCAATCCCTAACGCAGCGAATTTACAACATTAAGCGCTTTACGTAATTAACTTTAGATAAAATCTATTAACAACTTGCTAAAAGTTTTCGGGAAAGTAAACTTTATTAAAACCAGTAGAACAAAATTATTAACGCGTATTCTCATTTAGGTTTATGCACTATAAATTTAAAGTTATTACTCCCAATTAATCCAGTATAGTCAACACCTTCTATAACCCCTAGAAACGTAGTATCTATATCTGAACAAAAAAATTGAATAGTAGCCTCTCCTTGACTATTAGTAATGATATCTGGTTTCCAAAACAGAGTGTTACGGTAATCTGGAAAAGGATCATTTATAGATTCTTCATCGTATGCTGGTTGATAAAACTCTCGTTTACCATAATAACCTTTTAACATTACCAAATTGAACTTTTTTAATAAATACGCTTCTGTTAATTCTGGATACTTATATTTCTCAACTTTAGAATTCTGAAATGTGTATTGTCGTCTACTTTCATCTACCCATTTAAACCCCACATATTGCTCATAAGTTCTTCCTTCTATAGGTTTGGTATTATCTGGGTGATTTAAACCATGAGTTGGGCAGTTTAAAATTCCTGATGAACATACGTAATCTACATTCAAATTTAATTTAGCTAAGCTATCTAGAACCCCCAGGTATTTATCTCTAAAGATTTTATTTTTTTTAGTTGACAGTACAATTTCTTTTAGTTTATTGACTTCATCGGTTACAATAAAGGGCTCTGTAACTTTATTTGATTTTATTTCTTGAAACTTTGAAAGTGGGTAATTTATTATTTTAGTCTTGCGATAATGATTGATGGTATCGAAAAAAGAGTCTCTAATATTAATTGCATACTTGTTTTTTTGTGACATCATTGGCTTGAGATATAAATATGCTTGTTCTGCCATTTTAAAATGATTATGATTAAGACTAAATTGCCCATAATCATTGGTACCTATAAACGTTTTACCCTTTGATGAATCAGCTGTAAAAACCATTACAAATTTCTCGCCTATCTGTTTGATAAGTTTATTGGTTTTTTCTGGTTTAAGTATTCCCGTAAGTGAGTCAGAAAGAATATAATGTAGAAACTTAGGATACCTATTTAAGTTTTCTTCATTCCATAAATAGTTTCTCCAACCTTGAGTTAACATTAATAGATTTAATGCCTCTTTTCTGTTTTTGTTCCTTTCATCAAAATAAAAAATAGGGTTATATAACTTCCCTTTTAATTGAGTAGATAAATGATAATGACTAAATATATTTTTTGAATCTTGTGAATTTTTATATAGTCTATCGTATACACCTAACCCCAAATGGGCAATAGCTGGTAAACCATTCTCATCTGTTACCCTTATCTTCATGGTAACTTTTTCCCTAGTAGCATATTCTTCTTTATTAAGTGTTGTACTAATATTAAGCTTTTTGTTATGATTTACATAAACTAATCGTTCTGCTAAAGGTAACAGCATATCATTGAATAATGTAACTTCAACTATACCTTGTGGAATATCCTCTAAAGGAATATTAATAAGTAATTCTTTATTTAAAATTGCTCTAGCAATGTAATATACCATGCCTTTAGCTTGAACTCTCAAATAAATTTTTTC
Source organism: Hyunsoonleella ulvae (assembly GCF_016827605.1). GTDB lineage: Bacteria > Bacteroidota > Bacteroidia > Flavobacteriales > Flavobacteriaceae > Jejuia > Jejuia ulvae. The sequence goes on from NZ_JAEPJQ010000002.1 coordinate 327,022, forward strand.
TTTTTTATGCCCCAAAGTTTTGGTCACTTTAAAACGCAGTTCTTCTTTGGTATTATTCAAAAGTTGTAATACAGTCCCTTTGGCAAGAATTTTTGGTAGATAATACTTTTTATTATCACTATCATTTTTAAGCTCAATATGGTAATCTTTATCAGCTTTAGGTGTTAATAAAAAACTCCCCATACCTTCATATTCGCTTTCAAATTCCAAAACACGTATATTATCTTCGTATAATGTGCCTATAACCTGAATTGGAAATCCTTGTGAATTTGTAGCCTTAAATGCAATTCTGGATTCAATATCATTAACTAAATTTCCTCCTTCAGGAAAGGTATTTAAATGAATGACACTATCTGTTATCTTTTTTTTAAATTGTAGTTTTCTTTTACTGCCAATATTTTTAAATATATATATTTCTCTTACTGCATGGAACTCTTCATTATCTTTATAATAGGATTTACTAGAGTAAGCTGTCAAACTATACTGTCCTTCTTCTAAAGAGTCTTGTAAATAAAGATGCCCATCAACAAAACCATTTTCTATTTCATATTTTTCCTCCCATACAGAGTTACCTGTTTTATCGTTTATAAGCTGTACAAAGAGTACATTACTACTATTAGAGGGTATATTATATTTTTCATCTAAGATATAAGCTTTAAACCAAATGTTTTCTTCAGTTTCATAAACCCCTTTGTTTGTTTGTAAGTATAAAAGATCAGCATGCCTGTTATTTGATAGTTTTTCTAATTTATCTACCAAAATATCTGACACATGAGTTTTAACTTGAGAATAAGAATAAAAAACAGAAAAACACAGAAGAAATAAATACTTCATACCACATCAATAGACACATTAACCTACAGACGAAAATATACTTAACTTACAATAATAATATAAACAATTAAAGAAAATATATGGACAAATTAATCTTCTTTACAAACCAAACACTAAAAATACAGGCTTTTAGATTCTAAAATTATACAAAAATAAGAATACATCAATTAACCGTTAAAATATAACTTCTGTCTGTACTTTCCTCACAAAGGCCATCACAATCATTTAAATTATTCTCGCAATAATTATCAGCTTGCTCAACGTCTAGTCTAATGGTAAATCGATACCTACCTCTTTCTCGAGGGATACCTTCAATAAAAACATCTCTATAATCAAAATATACATCAATACCAGGAGGTAAATCCCCAATCACAGAAAAAAAGTAATAATAATCGTTATCTCTGGGCTCATTTTTAATTTCTGCTGTTATCAATTCAGAATAATTTTGATTAACTAAACCAACACGCAACCTATTATCAGATAAAACAGGTCTTCTATTTATAACACATTCTAAAATATCTTGACAACCTGTTATCAAAAAGAACAGAGCGAAGACTGAGGGAAAAGTAATTTTTTTATACATCTGGTTACATTTGTGCTAACAAAACACAAATAACGTACCAAATCTTATATTTTGTAATGATTCATTAATAACTTTTCATAAACTTTATCAGGAAGTATACGTTTTAATACAATTGAAAATTTCTGCATAAACTCCCCTACCTTGTAATGAATCTTTGGGTTTTTAGTGGTAATGATGTTATAAACAGCTTTTGCCATTAGTTCAGGATCACTTCCAGAATCTACATGGGCATCCATTAATTCTAAGGATTTTCCATAAGATGATTTGTATGGCGAATCGTCTTTAAGAGGTGCATGATAGCGTCCTGCAGCAATATTAGTTGCAAAATCTCCTGGCGCAACATTGGTCATTTCAATATTAAAGGGTTTTAATTCCATTCTAAAAGCTTCAGTTAACAATTCTAAAGCACCTTTACTCGCACTGTAAACTCCACGATACGGTAATCCCATATACCCCGCTATAGAAGTAATATTAATTATTAAACCAGATTGTTGTTGACGCATCTGCGGCAATACAGCTTTAATCACATTAATGGGTCCAAAAAAATTAGTATCAAAATTAGCTTTGATCTCTTGCTCTGGAATTTCTTCAATAGGTCCAGTAATTCCTGCTCCAGCGTTATTAATTAAAACATCTAATCTACCTTCGGTATCTATAACCTGCTTAATAGCTATATGTATAGTAGAAACGTCTTTAACATCTAAAGTAATCAGAGGAAATTTGCTGTTCTCATAATTTTTAGGATTTCTACTTGTACCATAGACTTTATAACCCTTTTGGTGTAAAAATTCTCCAATAGATTTTCCTATCCCTGAAGACCCTCCTGTGATTAAAACAACTTTAGACATATTTATAAATTAAAGTGCCAAATTACAATATAGAATATGGATAAGAAAATTTTAATAAGTGGAAGCATTAATTTCTTTTTACTCTAAATCAAATTTTTTTTATCAGTAAACAAAAAATCATTTAGTCAACATTTTTAGAATTCACCATAACTTATAACATAAAACTAACCACTTTACTTAATTAGTATTATCTGAAATTTATTATGTAAAGTTGAGATTGAAGTACTAGTATCAAACTATCTAAGAAAAATTATTGCTATAAACTAATAGTTTTTAAACCTAATATGTGTTTATTATTTTATCCAAGTAGTATTATAATTGGCTATCAAATTACAACCCATAAAAAGATCTATCATTTTCATATTCTGAACATCCTACCCAAAACTGATTACCATTATCATCAAACTTAAAAACAAATTCTTCTTTACCTTTTGAATTATTTTTTAACAAGTATAACATATTCTTAGGTATTGCATTGTACACTAAAATGGTGTCATCTGCTTTTTTTATACCTAATGAAATCCATTTTTTATCCCAATAATGTAACTCGTAGTTGTCTCCCACATCAATATGATTACCATCATTTCTGGCTTGAATTTCGAAACCAAAAATTTTCTTTGGCTTTTTAAAAGAATAGGTTATTGTTAAATGTTTTCTTTCAATAAATGATAATTGATTGTCATCAATTATATTTTTGCTATCAACAGATCCTTCTTCATTGTTTATAAGTACTTTACTCCAATCTTTTGAAATTCGTCCTTTTTCATCATCTAACAATTTAAAAGTTGCAAGACTTACCTTTCTGGCATATTTCTCTGTCTTAAACCTAAAGAACTTATACTTTTTGGGGTTGTCAAAATAAAATTTGATGCTTTGAGTAGTTTTAAATTTTGAAATAGTATCTAAGTTAATGTAATATTCGTCTGCATCAATATTTGCCCCTTGAATTATTGCTCCATTTAAATCCTCAATTCTTCTGTATTTTTGTTTTTTTGATTTAATTCTAAAAGGCGGATATTTTCTTAATAATTTAGCTTTTCCAAGCAGAGTTTCATCATTACTAAAAAAAATAACTTTTCCATTCTTAGTAAGTTCAAAAGGGTAATTAATTGGCTTATCAGGACTTTCGACATAGGGAAAATAAATGATATTGTTACCCATGTTTTTGAAAAAGGCACTATCATTCTTTAGCTTTTCAGCTGTCGCAATCTTAAATAAACTTTTATTATCATCGTAAATACCTAAAAAAACATTACTACTATTTTTTAGTTTTTCAATATTCCAAATAGCAGGAATAGTAACATCAAATACATCTCTGTATAAATGGGTTACTTCCAATGGAGGTTCTTGTTTTTTATGAAATTGCTGTCTATACACTTTAGGGGTACTACTAAACCTAAATGTTTTTTCTAAATCAAAATACACAGGCCCACTATTTAAAGCTCTTTGGTTACCATTGTTTAAATAAAAAACCCAGGTATGAGCCCCACCACTTCTATTGGTATTTCCTAACTTGGTAGTGTAATCAACACCTGCAGGAATACCTAATGCCCTAAGAATATATACGATATAATTGGTTATATCAGTACAATCTGCAATCTTAATATGGTTTATTTGAGAAAATGAATATGAATAATTATAATTAGGATGACGTTTTGATATCACTCGAAATCTATTAATATCATATATTTTGGCTACAACTTTATCTAATGAATTTGTTTTTAACGAATCATATACCCATGAGTATTCTTCGTACAAATCTTTTCTTTTATTTGCTTCAATGGGTTCTTGTCCTACTCTATAAGGCAAGACGTAATGTAAAAACTCATTAAAGTTTTCACATAACTTTAATGGCATTTTTTTGTGGGCTGTAAAAGCCAATTCAATATTATCAATAAGATATTGCGCATTTATAAACTTTAAATCATAACGTAAGACTGGTGCTTTATCTAATAATGGATTTGCTTTTGATATCGAGTCTAAAAGCTCCCCTAGTTTTGTGTATGTGGAGTCTTTAGGGTTTTTTTCACGCGGGTTTTCTTTTATCTGTCTTTCACGCTCTTTACCAGCCAACACAAAAGCTTCATCAAATATTTCATGCCCTTTTTTAAAAGAATGATAAGGCATATTAGCTATTAAATAGTAGGCAGACCTAAGCTTTAAACTATCTTTAGGGGCTTTGTTGTATGTATTAATAACTTTTAAGAGTTCGCTTTGATTTTCTCCAGCTAATAACAGCGCTTTTTCGACATCTTCTGGCATGTTATTTTGTCCACACGAAAAGAAAATTAAACTTAAAATAAGTACTATAATTATCCTATTATTTATCATAATTTTACATTTGTTTTAATTGATATTTTTAGGGTTAACTTTCGTTTCTCCTTTTAGCGTTAGGTGTTGTTCTCAAGAATATGGGTAAATAAAAAAATATCCCCATCAAAGAAAAGATTAAACCGCCTATAGAACCCACTGCAAAAGAAAACCAAAACGCTTCATTTTGCCCATACCATACAAAGGGAATTAGACCAACAATTGTTGATACTATGGTTAAAACAACTGGAATAATTTTATAGTTAAATGCTTTAAAATAAAGTTGTGACATGTTTCTTTTCGGATAATTGGTTTTCAAATTATTAAAATCATTAACAATGTACAATGCTGAATTAACGCTAATACCGCAAAGAAGAATAAAAGAGGCATAACCTCCTTGGTCGAAATTAAAATTGAAAATGTAAAACGTTAAAAATACACCTACAAATGATATTGGAATCATACTGATAATTGCCAATGGTTGTTTCAAAGACTCTAATAATATACTACAGATAAAAAGAATGATAGCAACTACAATAAATAAATAGTAATATTGCTTTTTATCTTTTTTATCCCAACGGTTATATTTCTGCTGAAAAATTTTGTAACCCATAGGTAGTTTGGGTTCAAAACTCTCAATGGTATTTTCTCTCACTTTTTGCGCCAATTGCCCTGTACCTAAAAAATCATAAGCAACTGTTAACGTGTATTGTTGATTGTTTTTTTGAATAACATTGCCTGTTTTTCTTTTTTCTATAGATGCTAACTGACTCAATTTATATTGTTTGTTTCTAATAGGGATTGGTGTATTCTTTAAATCCCAAACATTAAACTGTTGATATTTATCTGAAATTAATTTTACGTGCTGTAATTCATTATTTTGGATTACAGAAGAAAGGTTGCCATAGTGTACTTGATTTTTCAAATACCCATAAAGTTGTTGCTGGGATACATTGGCTACTGCTAGCTTATAATCATCAAAGTCTAAGTAATATTCGTAAAGAGCTTTGTCTCTCCAGCCTCCACTTGTAATTTCTATATCTTTAACTCTGGAGCCTGAACTCTCTTCGAGTTGTGTCACAACTGCTTCGGCATAATTGTAAAGCTTATCGTAATTATAACCTTCTAAAATGATGCGATTTTGTTTATAGCCATTTCCCAATGCATTAGAAAACCCTCTACCAACACCACTTACCGTCCAGTCTAAACCACCTAAACTAATGGCCTTCGATTCCAGTAAATTTTTTAGTGTATGTGGAAACCCAGAAAACTCAAAGGCTTCCTTAAAATAAATAGAAATGTTAGAATTTCTATAACTGTAAATATTGGTTTCAAAAAGTTCTATTTCTTTAAAACGACTTAGGTACGATTCCATTTTAATAATAGCATCGTTCAATTGTTGTATCGTACACCCCTCAGGCATAGTACCCGTAACTCGCAGAGTAGTACGCTCTGGCTCAGTATAATAAGCATTTTCAAATACATCTTCGGTAAATAAACGTAAAGAACCGCCTACAACTTTTTCTAAAGTGGGTCTAATAGAGTTAGTAAACCATTCTGAACCCATTGTTTTGTTATATAAATTGGCTAGAGTAGCTTCGCCTTCAATTTCATTTGGTAAAAACTGTATAGGTAAGCCAAATCCTAAAATAAACAATACGATAAAAAACCACTTAAACTTTGGTCTTTTCATAAAGTAAACAATAGAGCTGTAAATATTTGTAAACCATATAATGCGCTTTTTTCGCTTTCTCGAAAAACGATTTTGCTTCTTCGGTAATTTAATTTTGTTTAAAAGTGCTGGTATATAATAGATAGATATCAGCAACGATACGCCTATGTTTATAGCAATTACAAGAGCAAAATCCAGCAAATCTACCTGCTGGTTTTCATCTAATAACAAAATGATCAATAAAGCTCCGATAGTAGTTAGGGTGGCCGCTAAAATGGCTAAAAACACTTTTTTGTCGCCTTTATTTCTAATATGGTCTATCATTATAATACTATTGTCTATAATAATCCCAAATGAAATGGTTATGCCTGCAAAAGAGTATAGTTGAAGCTCTACTTTGAATAGATAATAAAAAATTACCGCTATTAACAGATTGGTAATTATACTTAAAAAGAGTATTGCTAAGTATTTAAAACTTCTATTTATAATTAAAATTAAAAGCAGTAAAATTAGAAAGGCGTACAAGGTACGCTTTTGTATTTTTTGTAGTTCTTCTACAATATATTCGGTGCTATCTTGCGTAAGTCTTATGTTATATCCAGCATCTAATTGTTTGTTTGTATTGATTATTTGCTCTCTAACCGATTTAGCTAAGTTTATAGTATTTACATCTTGCTCAGCATAAACAGTCATGTTGATAGTGTTTAAACCGTTTATTCTATAGTATCCATTAGGTTTAGCTTCTTTATAATTTACAGTAGCAATATTCTCTAAATAGACAATTCTAGTTCCTAATTTGGTAATGGGAATTTTTGCCCACTGTATTGACCCTTCAGGGCTGTAAGATAGTTTAAGGTTTATTTCATTATCCGTACTGTTTGAGTTTTTAAATACGCCCTTACCCAGTTCTTGCTCTCTTAAATGATTGTTTATGGCGTTTTGTATATCGTTTACGGATAGGTTTAGTTGTTGTAGTTTGTCTGAATTATAAGTTATAACCCATTCAAAAGGAGATGCCCCGTACACATTTACTTTATTAACCCCTTTTATGGTTGTTAGCTTTGGTAATATGTGCTTTTCAGCATATTTTTTTATGTAGTAAGGGCTTTCGTTGGCATGAATGCTGTAGGACAGGATGGGGGACTTATTTTCATTGGCAGCACTTAAAGATAAGCTGGGATAGCTCACGCCTTCGGGTAATTTAGGGTAAGATTGTCTAATGAGGTTAGCTAACTCAAATCTAACGGCATCTATATTAGTATTGTTTTTAAACTTTAAGCTAATGTTTCCTCTGCCTTTGTCAGAAGTAGAGGTAATATTTTTAACACCTTTAATTGTGTTAAAAACACCCTCTAGTTCAGATGTGACTTCTTGCTCAATAACTTTTGCTGAGGCATCTTGCCACCTGTAACTTACATGAATACTAGGTAATGCTTTAGAGGGCTTTAGCTGTACGCTCAATAAAGGGATTACACTTACACCTATTATAGAAAGACAGACAAAAACAATGATTATTGAGAATGAAGAAAGTTTGAGTTTCAATTTAAGTCATCTAATGAGTTTCTATTAAAATTATTCTTTTAAAACAAAGATAAAATTCCAGCTAAGCAAATATTTAAAATTAGTATTGTTAGAGTAATCAAAGTACTAAAAAAATAGTTATAATTAATATTTCTGTTAGTTTGATATGCTTTTACTTTTTTACCTCAATATGTAATAAAATTCAAGTTTTGATTTAGAAATTATTAAATCATTTTTTTTAATTTATGCAGATTAGATTTAGATAAATAAAATTACAAATCAATTGCTAGCTGTTATTTTATGTATTCATAAAACTTATAAATCTAAACAAAAGAAATCAACCTCCAGATTGAACACAGTTAAAATTGTTAAGACATTCTCAAATCAGGAGCTATCTTTTTCAAATACTTGTTTGTCCTACTATCATTCGTTCTAAGTGGAATAAAGGTCTTTTTTACCATAAGGTTTTGATCCAAAATAAAGAAAAAAGGAATCGACATCTCGTCCAATTTGAAATTACCAATTTTATTTTCTATTAAATTATAAACTTCAAATTCATGAAGTTTATTTAGTCGCTTAAAAAGATTAAGATACCTTGGATTTTGGTAGTATGTTAATATGATAATATCATCCAATTTAAAAATTTTATTGTCAATGGCTGACTTTAAATTTTCAAATTCTTTAATAACACAAGCGTCACAATGAAGCTCACTAAATCTCAAAATCAATTTGTTATTTATTACTAAATCCTTTATTCTTAAAGTATCTCTTTTTTCATTTACTACTAAAAAATTTTCTAAATGATAATTATTCATCTGTTTTTGAATTTTATCATAAACTGACATTTCATCGAATGATTTAATGTTGGGTTTTTGTAAATTATATAACACAAAACACGCCGAAAATACAAATAAGATAACACAAAATAATTTACTTTTCTTTTTTATATTCATAGACAAGAAGTATTGGATTTTGGTTGTTTTCAATGTTAGAAAGCAAATTAAATAACTTTGGTTTGTTCTTTTTTAAAGAGTTTCTTAAGTTTTCACTTTGGTTCATTTGGGTTTTTAAGTCTTTTAAAAAAAAAGGATCTACTGTTTGGATAAATCCATTATCAATATAACCACGGGGAGCAATTTGATTACTTAAGCTTAAAAATAGCCCGTCATTAAGTTCTTTAAAAATTTCAGTTTTTTGGTTTTCTTTATCAAAAAATACTGTGTATGGTTCATTATTATAGGAAAACGAAAAGTTTAAAACTCCATTTTTCATCCTAACCCTATCTATACCAGACACATAAGACCTTTCTTTTTCTAACCTTTGGGTTTTTTCATATGAGAATTTTGATATCAAGCTTTGGGGGTATTTATTATTTTTGAAATCGATAAAATATGTTAATCTTAAAGTATCATTTTTAATGACATATATAGAATCATTAAATTTTTCAGTAAAAAATACTTTGTCTTCAAATTTTTCCAATGATCTGAAACCTTTTTGTAATATTTTACTTCTTTCATCTGATATTTCCAGACATCTTCCCAAAGACTTCTGTTTATCATTAATTAATACCAATTTATAATTAAGATTATCCCCTGTTATTAAATTATTTGTATATACTAAATATGTGTTGTTACCGTAATAAACCATTTCTGTGGCAAAGCAATTTAATTTAAACTCTTTAATTGGTATGCCTGATTTAATATCTAAACTAATTATTTTATATGTTTTACTGTCTAGTAGATCGATTGTATTATTTTCGGCATTAACTACAAAATCTGTTAATAACATATATTCTAACGGCCCTTTACCAATAGACTTATACTCCCAAACTAACTCTCCTGTTAAATTATAACAGAATAGTTGTTTCGCGTTTTTACTATCTAAAATAAAAATATAATCACCATGTTGCCTTATAACCGAAATATCTCCAATAAGACTTTGCATATCTAAGTGTATAACATTTTTTATATCAAAATAATCATAAAAGTTGCCCTTAATTATTGAGGATAAATCAACACTTATATTTGTAATATTTGCTTCATCAGTGAAAATTTTATTATTTTTTGCAACTTTTACTGGGTTTTTAAAAAAAACTTTTGTTTGATTAGGATTTTTACAGGAAAGACAAAGTACAATGAATATTAAGCTAAAATATTTGCTCATAATATATATACATGATTTATAAAAGTCCAGAGAATATGTTTTCTCTGGACTTAATTTATAATAAATTTAATAATCAAATAACAGCACCACAGGGTAATAAATTTTGACATATAAAGCTATTTCCCACACAATAATCCTCAACTCCATCTCTTTCCTCATATTTTATAATCTTATATCTAACTCCATTCTCATCCGTATACCAAGTATGCCCAACTGCTACGAGGTATTTGCAGCTTCGTGGCATCCTTAACCCTAATTCTGCAAATGGGTCGTTAACCTCTGATGCATTTGCCACGTTTATGGAGAACAGACTTGCCAAATCTAAATCATTTATAGAACTACTTTGCTTTATCCTGATATTATAGTTAAAAAATAGAACGATCATCATTGAAATAATTCCTAACGATCTTATTAATTTTTTTTGTAGATTCATTTTGATATTTGTTTTAAATCCTAAAATTTAGGATTGGTTATTATTTTTTTTAAAAGCCTTAGGAGGTAAGCTGCTTTTAAGAACAAAACAATAATATAGAAACTCTAAATTATTATATTAAATATTTAAATTTAACCTCCAGTTGTCATAGATTTATACCATAAGCTAAATATTTTAGTTAAACAATTTGTAATTATATTTTTTAATTTGGTGCTCAGAGGTTTTTATATTCACATTGCATAATTATCTTACAAAGTAAAACCCTTGTAGGGACAAATTCTGTCACTTTGCTATTTTGTTTATAAATTTTAACTAGGGCCTTCTCTAAATTTTTATCGACGATCAAACTAAAATAAACAGGAAGTTGTTAATTTATTTTTTTAAAAAAACGGCCCCAATTAAATGATCCACCATAATTAGAAAACAAAACATAGTCCACCTTACCAATTATGTTATCTATTGGTACAAACCCCCATGCTCTGGAATCTGCACTTTTAGCTCTATTATCTCCCATTAAAAAGAAGTAATCTTTTGTAAATGTATAGTGCGTAGCTCTTTTATCGTTAATATAACATACGTCTTCAACTCTTTTAATAGTAACGCCTTCGCAACTATTTATTGCTCGTCTATATTTAAAAAAATTAATCAAATTTAGTTCAATCGTCATGCCTTTTTTAGGCACTATAAATGCCCCCATATTGTCAATAGTCCAAGACAACATTTTTGTTTTGTCAAAGGTTTTTGCCTTGCGCTTACTAATTGTTGTGTCTTGCACAAATTTTATTAAATCATCTTTAGTTAAGTGTCCCAATTGTTGTTCGGTCAAAAAACCTTTTACGAAGGCTCTATTATAATTTACATCTAGTTGTAAAGTATCCGTTATCTTTTTAAAATCATTTTCTTTACCTCTTACTGTAAAATTATATTCTTTTTTTACAGCATTTGGCTCTTTAAATACTTTACCATTTATAAAGACAGAAGCATTTTTTATGGTCAAAGTATCTCCTGGCAACCCCACACAACGTTTTACCAAAATAAAATCTTTTTTCCATGTAGAATTAAATACAACAATGTCTCCCTGTTGTATCTTGGACGTACCTGATAATCTCTTATATGGCCACCAATACTCTTTTTTGCGTTTTTTTGCGCTTTCATTAAACTGGTAGGTAATATTGATTATGGGTATATCAAAAGGCGAACGTGGTAAAATTGGACCATATTTTAATTTGTTTACTACAATTATATCATCTGGGAAAAAGGTATTTTCCATGGATGGGCTAGGGATTCTAAAAATATCAAAAACAAATAACTTTATGCTTATGACAACAAGTAGTATAACCGAAGAAATTAAGATGCTTTTTATGACTTTATTTCCCCTTTGGCTCTTTATCTGCGAAATACGTTTTAATAAAATGAAATATAGCAACAAGATCAAACCTAGCCAAAATAACCCTATAATCATCAAGATTAAAGATACAACCAGCATTACTATAACGCTCTTCTTCATCAGGTTAGACGGGTCATTGAGTTGCATTGTTGCCCAAAAAATTTTTAGAGGTATTAAGAAGGTAGTTCTCCGATAGCTTTGGTTTGTCTTTTTGAGGTATGAAAAAGTTAGTTATCAGCAAAGTTGAATCAATACAGAAATAATAAGGCATGTTGAGTTTGTCGGCAGGTATATTTAAATCCTTATCTGGTAACAAATACATTTTAATATTTTTTAGCCCTTTATTTTGAATATCTCTGTAAAAAACATACAGGTCTCTTTTGTTTCTATAATGTGCGATAATATATATATCATTTACGAATAACTCTTTATTCTTTAATACTGCGTTAAGTTCTGCTTTAATACAATCACTACAATTAGATTCTGAATAACGCAAAACAAGTGCGTGTTTTTTAAATATATCCTGAGCTAAAACAACATTGCCATGAATATTTATAAATTTAATGTCTTCTCGTAATTTTAAGTTTTCATTTAGATTTTCATCAATAATATTCTGTTCTAATGTAAGAAGTTCTTTTTTTATATCCTTTGATAGGATATTAATATCATTGATAGCTTTTGAATAATTATTAATCTTAGTTAACAAAAACCCATTTAAAACTAAAAGTAAGATCATTATAGTATAATTTATTTTTCTCATTCCAACTTGATTAAAAGCATCTTATTTTTTAAACGTATAAATAATTAACATAGGGTTATCATTACTAGATACTTTTTCATCAATATTTTTAATATATGTTGGCAAGTCATGCCAAGGTTTTATTTCTTTTTTATAGATACTTAATTGTTCTTTGAAATATTGAGCTTCGCATATTGATAGTATTTTATTATTATCACCATCATGTGCAAAATAATTTTGAAATATAAGTTTATCTTTTGGTCCCCTGAAAGACTGGAAGATTTTAGCCTTTTTGGAAATTTTAGAATAAATAACAATCATACTTCCCCAAAAATTAAAAGTGATATAGCTGTCATTTTCTCTAAAATTTGAAATTCCAAAACCTAATTTATTCTTTGTAGCGTATTGATAAAGCCCATTAAATTCATTATCCAATTTTTCGATGAAATTTTTTGGAGTTTCATTATCTCCAAAATCTATGTAATACTTTGGTAAAAAAGTATTATTTTTATATCCATATATTATTTCTGAATAGCCCAAACTCATATTCAGGCTTTTGCTTTTTATTATATTAGGGGTGCGCCATCCAAGTGAGAAAAAAAAATGATCATACTTATCCATATTAATTTCATTTTTTTTCTCGAATGTGGATAAATTAATTTCTTGAAACAATTTACTTTTTTCTGGGTTTTTATATAATGATAAAAGCTTATTGTCTTGATACCCGATATTAAAATAATAATCGGTCATTTTCTTTTCTTCTATAAATTGACCATCAAAATTAAAAGTTATGATCTTATTTGGAGCCCTAGAATATAAAAGAAGTCGATGGTTTTCATAATCAATCGTAAAATCTTGTAAGAAACTGTATTCACCAGGTCCCTTTCCAATATTCTGAATCTTATTTAAAAACTTTCCATTGTTGTTAAAAATATAAACACTTCTTAACCTTTTGTCTAAAATAAAAATTTTATCATCTTGAAAACTTATTCTGTCAATGCCACTTAAAATGGACACCTCATTTGTTTCCAAAGGAACAATTGAAGATGAAGAAAAAAACTCTTCAAAATTACCTTCACCATGAGTTTCTCTCATATCCACCTCTATCCGTATAGGATTTTCTACCTCTACACTTCTACTACAGGCATTTAAAAGTAATAAGATTAAGATAAAATGTAGTTTATTCATTATTTAAAAATTTTAAAGAAGTGTTTAGCCTTTGTAAATTAAGTTTATAAATACAAAGGCTTAAACTAATTTATTAACTATTAGGGATTAGGAGGACAAGTGCTCGAGAGCTCAATAGTTACTTTCGTTATTGGTGTACAATCTGATGTGCCTCCTGGCCAACATTCTCTGTAAGATGAATGACTATAAGTTCTTGTACACGAATAGGCTTGTGGAGTACCAGTCTTATAATGAAATGTTTTTACTTCGATTTCAGAGGGGAAATTCGCTTTGACATATTTAATTACTCCACCTGATGATTCTGCATTAGCATTTTGAATTAAATCTAAAGAAGCTAAATTAATATCTTCTTCAGTTTGAAGAATAGAAGATACATTAAAAAAAGCAACTGCCAAAATCATTGTGACACTTAATATTCCTATTATTTTTTTCATTTTATTAAATTTTAAAATTTGATAATTAATTTTCACAAAAGTCTTTTAGGAAATACTACTTTTGCTAAATATCAAAAAGTTTTTTACACAAAACTATTTAGCCCTAAAAATAAAGACTTCCTCTGGGTATTTTTTATTTATGTCATTGGCATGAATTTTTAGTTAAACAATTTGTGATTATATTTTTTGACCCGATGCTCAGAGGTTTTTTATATTAAATTTCAATTATCTTACAAGTTTAACAACTTATAGGGACAAATTCTGTCACTTTGCTATTTTTTTAGAAGGTATTTATTACTTTTTCTACAGTACACTATGGTTTTACCTTCTTTTCTAAGACTTTCCAGCATTCGCTTAACTGTTCTTACACTACAACCATAATCGTCAGCTATTTTATCTAGTGATACTAAACGTTGTTGTTTTATGAGATATAACAAATACTCTTCTTTTTCTTTTCTTTCAGAATATGTCATAGCTATTTGGTATTAATCTTCTAATATATTATCAAAATCTTGTATTAAAGGAGTATCTTTTATAAAATTATAAAGGGTTAACTGCTGTACTTTATAATATAGGTTCCAATAGTTTTGTAATGTTTTCACATAGTTTTCGTTAGCCTGTTGCCATGCTCTACGTGAAGTAGTAAGGTTTAAAAAATCTACATTACCAGATAAAAATCGTTTTTCTGTAAGGCTGTAAGATTCTCGAGCTAAGTCTCTGGTACGTAAGGCATCATCTACCAACTGTTTTTGTAAATTAAAATCGAGAACATTCAAGGTCACATCTTGTTTGTAACTTTCTTCATTTTGTTGCAATTCTATATCTATTACTTCCTTATTCATTCTTGCCGTTTTAATATTGCCCTTGCGTTCTCCCCAATCTAGTATAGGCATATTAAACTGTATGGATACCATCTGTTGGTCCAGAAATCTACCATAGGCATCTACAAAGGTGTTAGCCTGCTGGTTTAACCCATAACTTGCTCTTATAGATAAATCAAAACGATTGTCTTTAATTGCTCGATCTAAATCTCTTAGCGCCTCTACTTTTTTAAGTTTTAAGTCTAATATATCAGGGTTGTTTTGGTAAGCGAGTTCTATCGCCTTATTTAAATCTATAGTTAAATTACTTACTAACTCTGGTAATTCTGGTGTCGCATTCTTGGGTAATTGGTCTCTTAAAAACAGCTGTAAGGCAGCTTCGGCTTTTTGTAAAGCTTGTAGGTTTTGTGTTAATGCTGTATTGGCATTGTAAACGTCTAGTTCTAAATTTAAAAGGTCATCGCGCTCAATAGCAATAACCTCATAGCGTTTTTTACCAATTTCAAACAACTTTTCTACAGTAGTTTTATTCTCTTTAGCGATTGTTACTTTTTGACTTGCTAAAGCCCATTTAAAGAATAAATCAACGGATTTTATATTAATAGTTTGTAATTCTGATAGAAAATCTTGCTTGCCTTTTTGATATTCTATAGGCGCTGTTTGCTTTTGCCATTTAAAGGTATTAAATGCCATAATGGGTTGCACTAAGCCTATTCTTACAGGGGTAGCATTGTAGGTCTCCAATTTGGTAAGACCAAAATTTTCTAATCTATTAAAACTAGAATTAATGAATAGCCGAGTACCAGTAGCTCCAATATTTTGAGATATTGAAATATTTGCAAAGGTGTTAATGGTTTGCTGCTGCCTAAAGACATCAATATTTAATTCAGAATCGTAGCGCTCAACTAAAGCACTGTTGTAAGTAAATGGTCTTGCTTCTAAATCTACAGTTGGCAATAAGCTGGATTTAAAAGCCCTAAATTGCCAATAATTCACGCCGTATTTACGTTTGGCTTTAAATACATCTAAGGATTTTTTACTAGCAAGATTAATAACATCTTGTAGTGTTAATTCCTTTTGTGGCAGATATTCTGGTTTTTCTTGAGCAAAACCTGATAGGCTGGACAATAATAGCCAAACAATAACGGTAGATTTTTTTATATTTAAGTATAGTTTCATTTTTTTCTGGTAAAATGATAATAGCATAACGGTATAAAGTACAAGCTTACTACGGTACCCAACAGCATACCACCAATTAAGGCTACAGCGAGAGGTGCTTGTAATTCTGCACCCAAACCTCCTGTTAACAACAGTGGGACTAATGCTAAAATTGTGGTTAAACTCGTCATTAATATGGGTTTTAAACGCCTTTGTCCTGCTACTAAAAGTGCTTTAAGTAGCGGGTGTCCTTGGCGTTGTAATTGAATAATGGTATCAATCTTCAAAATAGAATCGTTAATAATAATACCACTCATTACCACAATACCTATCATAGACATTAAATTGATACTCATACCAAACAATTTTAAAAACAAGAAGGCTCCTGCCAAATCTATAGGTACTTCTAACAGAATAATCAATGGCAATACAAATGATTCAAATTGAGAAGCCAAAATAAAGTATAATAGCAGTAAAGATATCAGTAGTACAACTTTTAACTCGTCCATAAGTTGCAGATTAGAGAAAAAACTACCCGAAAAACTAGTCTCGTAGTTTGTGTTTTTGTTTACTATTTTTTTTACGTTATCAATAGTGTTTTCAATCTCATTATCCTTTACATTAAATTCTACTGGATAATATTCGCCCACAACGCCGCCAGAAATACGTTTTAAATCTTGGGCTTTAGACACTTTCACAAAGTCCTTAATTTGGAAAAGCGTACTGTCTCTGGATGCTACCATAGTCTCACTTAAAATGGCTTCAAGATACTTTGTTTTACCTCCTAAAATTATAGGCATAACCTGTTGATTGTCTGCTATTGTTAAAACTTCATGCGCATTAAAAGCACTTTTTAGAGTATTGAACAACGTGTTACTGTTAATATTATAAGTAATTAGCTTTTCTTGATCAGCAACAAGTGTCATGTACTCCTGCCATGCAATAGGTTTTAGTGCTATGTTTTCAGTACTTTTATTTAATTGATGCCAAATAGTTTTAAGTTGATGGTTTTGGGCACTTCCTAAATTTTCAATATGACGTAATCTGGCTACTAAAGGTGCTTCTTTACTTGAAAAAATTAGACTAAAAATGTTATCTACGTTACTATAATTGTAAACAGCGTTAGGAAACTTTTGTATTAAAGTCTTATTTAAATTTGATTTAATAGTATTAATATCTATTTCTGTCTCTGCATTCAAATAAATAGTGGTTTCTGAAGTTTTAGCATCAGCATTTTTATCCAGTATAAATTGCTGTGTGCCAACAAGAGCTGTTTGGTTTACTAATTGGGGTTTTATGGGCTGTAATAGTTCTAATGAACGTCTCTTGTTTTCTTCAACATTAATTTGTTCATTCCAATCAATTTGAAGTAGTGTTTCGGTAGTTGATATTACTGGCATTTGCTTTTTAGGTAATAGGCTAAACAAGCTTATTGAAAGGGCTAAAAATAAAAAGCTGATACCCCAAGACAGTTTTTGTCTGCGCATGATAAAACGGAATCCTTTTTCGTAGAACGCTTCATAATTAAAACGATTTACCTTCTCTAAAAAACGTGTAACCCTACTAGAGCGTTTTCTTTCTTTTAAATGAAACAAACGATATAATGTAGGCAGTAAGGTGACTGATACTAAAAGCGATATAAATAAGCCTATACTTACCGCCATGGCTTGGTCGTAAAATAACGAACCGCTAATACCACTTAAAAACACCAATGGAATAAATACGGCACAAGTGGTAAGGGCAGAGCTTAATAAAGGTTTAATAACCTCGTTGGTACCCATAACGCAGGCTTTAGACAGTTGATGACCTCTGGTCCTAAATTGCTCTATATTGTCTATGACAATAATAGAGTTGTCTATCATTAAACCTATCCCTAAAACCAAACCCGATAAGGAAATGATATTTATAGATATGTTTAAAAGATGGAAAAATAACAGTGAAACTAGTATTGAAGCGGGTATGGTAATACCAATTAGTAAGGGGGATTTTACATTTTTTAGAAACAAGAACATGACAGCAAAAGCTAATAGCATACCCCATAATAAACTTTGAAATAAATTGTTGATGGCGTAATCGAGTAACTTAGTTTGGTCTCGAGTAATTGAAAAATTAATTTGCGGATAATCTTTTTTAAAGGCATCTATTAATTTGCTAAGAGATGCTTTTAAGTCATTCATTTTAGCATCACTTTGTTTAATGATGGCCATTGTTACCGCTTCATCGCCTTCCGATAATACTAAACCTGTCCTGTTTTGTGGATGTTCAATTATCTCTGCCAATTCCTTAAGTTGAAACACACGATTGCCCTTGTTTATGTAAATAGATTCAATGTCTTTAATATCGGTAAGTGAGGTTCCTAATCGTATGTCATATTGATACTGATTGTCTTTTATTAAGAGGCTTCCTATATCGAGATCGTTCTTTTCTATAACAGATTCTATGTCGGATAACCTAATACCTAAAGCATTCAATTTATCTTGATCTGGAATAATTAAAATTTCAGAAGCTACCAGTCCGTTGATATCTACCATAGCTACTTCTTCCACCTGCTCAATACGCCTTTTAATTACTTGGTTTACAAAACGATTAAAGTCTACAAACTCTTGGGATACAGGAAATAGAGGATTCCCTGTTTTACTTGTTTTTTGGGGAGCTTTAATGGTCATGCTCAGGTAAAATACTGGGATATCAGTAGCACTAGCTTTAATAACTTTAGGGCGATCTACAGTTTTGGGTAAGCTATTTGCCAAGCGGTCTATTTTCTCGTTAACCTCTATAAACGCATAATCTATATTACTGCCATGAGTGAAACTTAATCGTACAACTCCAGATTCATTACTGGCTTCACTTTTAATATCCTTTAGGTGACTTACTTGCATTAATCTGGAGCGCATTGGTTTAACAATTGCATCTTCCATTTGTCTAGCCGACATGTTATCTGCTTGTACCTGAACTGTGACTTCTGGGATATCTATATCTGGCATTAAGGACACAGGAATAAAATTCAAGGCATAGGCTCCTAAAATAAGCACACCTAGAGTCGTCATTAAAACAGCTATAGGTTTATGTGTTAAAAATTTTACCATAATTTATAGATAAAAGCTAGTCAATATCTTTTACGGTAACCCCGCTATCGTGGGCTAAGTTCAAATTATTAGATACAATAATGGTGTCTCCAACTTTTAAGCTGGCACTACTTTTATCGGGGTGTGGTATTACGGCATATTGTTTACTATTTTCATAAGTGGTTTGTACGTAGGTCCAAAAGGCTTTGCCTTGTTGCACTTTAAACAATACTTCATGATTATCTCTTAGAACTACAGCTGCTTTTGGTACAACAAATTGGTCCGTAACATCTTTTTGAATAAAAACTTTTACATTCATACCTTCTAATAAGCTACCATCATTCTTTACGTTGGCTTTTATTAGAATGGTACCATCCTTTTCTACCTGAGGATTAATAGTTGTAATTTTTCCATTATAAGAGGTATTGGTTGCAGAGGGCTGAACAGTAATGGTTTGGTTTACTTTAATATCTTTTAACTCTGATTCTATAACACGAAATTCTACTTCAAAAACAGCATCATTAATTAGCGTTAAAAATGGTGTGCCAGTATTAACTTGTTCATATAATTTGGTGTTGATGTTCGCAATTTTACCACTAAATGGGGCAATCAGTGTGGTGGACTTTAAATCGAATTGCGCGGTTTCTAGTTGATGTTTACTGTTTTTATAACCAGATTTTATTGCCATTTTATCATACTCTTCTTGAGGTATGGCGTTGGAGTCATCTGGATCAAAACCTCGGCGAATTTGTAAATCCTTAAAATCTAAAGCGGCTTGCTTAATGTCTAATTGCGCTTTATTAACTTTTTGTTTAAATGTAGTATTGTTTAAACGCGCTAGAATTTGTCCTTTCGTTACATTGTCTCCGTTTTTAACGTAAAGATGTTGCAATGCTTCGCTTACCTTAAATCGTAATTCACTTTTCTCTAAAGCTACAAGCCTACCATTGCTAACTAGTTCTTTTTTAAAAACACCTTGGTTCAGCAACATGATATTTACATCGTTTTTGTCTGGGAGGTAACTTTTTTTATTTAGATTCTCGTTTGGTTTTTCTTTTGTGTCGTTACAGTTTAACAAAAAACTGAAACAAACGATCAAAAGAAATTTTTTTGAAAGATTTTTGTTCGCTCCACTCATAATATTAGATTAAGGCATATAATTCTTCTAGTATAATTCACTTATTTTTGTAAAATATCTATCCTCTAAAATTGAAGATGATTTTATTGGAAAAAACACATTTGAAACTTCTAAATTCTTGTTTACTACAAAATAATATGGGTATTGCACTTCATCCATTTTATTAAAAAAAGAGAGTTCAATATCAGTTAGTGCATAGATTTCAGCACCTATATTCCTATCTGTTTGCATTAGCTTTAATTCTCTTAAGCTGAAGCCTTTTGAAATAATTACATACTTAAATTTTGGATGCGTTTTTAAATAGGTTTCAACCTTATTAACAGCGTCATTTATACAAGAATTACATTGGTTTGAACTTATATATAGCACAAGTTTCGATTCTGGAAACACCTTAGAGAAATATTCTAAGTTGCCTTTAATATTTTTAAGCTTGTTGTCTTTAGGTATTGTAACATGCCCCGAATAATGAGAATGCAGTAACACTCGCGATCTTAATTCCTCAATTTTGGCAACATCATGTTTTACTGATTCTTGTTTCTTGTTTTTAATGATGAAAAAAAATGTTAACCCTAAAATAACTGAAGTTAAAAATAATCCAAAACAAGCTAAATATTTTTTCTGTTTCTTTATCAAAAGTCTTTTAGTTTATATGTTACTATTACTGGGTTATCGGTTTGTTTAATTTTTTCAATAATTTCCCAATATTTTGGTTTGAGACCATTTTTAATTCCCCCATCCTCTACGGCTTGTTTATGATAAAATAATTCTATGGCCTCTATTTTCCCAATAAATGAATTGTTTTCTCCAACCCCAATAGGCCTTCTGTATAACATCATCAACTGATTATCATTTACCCATTTGAGATTGTTTCCGTATAGCATGTTTTTTGATTCTGTATTAAAAAACATATTTGAAACCCCTTTTTCTGAATAAAAAGTAAAAAAGCTACAATTATCAGTTATTATAAAGTCTCCAGAGAAATTTAGATGTTTATTCTTAAGTTCTATAAATTCTTTAGTACTAATTTGTTTTTTCCATACCTTGTCAGGAAAGCCGTTTTTTTCAAATTCAAACTTTATAAACGGAATTAAATTATTTTTCTCTATTTTCCAGATTCCGTTCGAAAAAGGTTGATGATAATAAATAAAATCATTAAACTTACGAAGCGGTCTAGTTGTTGCATAAACAAATGAATTCTCAGGTGTTTTAAAAGCTAAACCTAAAGGAATAGAATTAGTATCTGCTATTATTAGTCTGTAAGAGGCAATTAATGGAATACTTTTATTTTTTTGAACTATAGAAGCTCCAAAAACCAAAGAATTGTTTCCGTACTCATGTTCAGAAACCATGTAGTAAAACGGTTTTGAATCTATGAACTTACCAGTATAGTCATACCTTAATACTTTTCTTGATTTAGAATCTAAAATTGAAATAATTTTTTTTTCCCTATTAATGGCTACATCTCTCATTCTAAGTAATTCCTGGGGACCTTTTCCTATTGTTCCAATTGAATTTAAAAACTTACCATTTTTACCAAATCGTAGTAATTTATTATTATTCTTATCATGAATAAAATAACAATTTGAATCATATATTATGTTGTCTATCTTTCCTATAAGACTCTCTGAAGTAGTTTCTAGGGGAATTAATTCAATATCATACAATACATCATTCAAATCCATTTTAGAACTAAATATATCAGAGGGAATTATAACCTTTTCAGCACCAGCTGTATTCTCATCAAATAGTATAATATCTTCACTTTTGATTTCTATTTTTTTTTTGTTTCCACTTGCATCAATACTTGTTAATGAAACATTATTTTTAGATTCATTTTCACAATTAAAGAATAAAGCAAAAACAAAAAATGAAAGTTTAATTAAGTATGTTTTATTGTTCATATATATTTTAATTAAAACTAGAATACCCCTATAATTATAGAGGCATTCCAGTTAGTTATTTTAGCACTCGGCAGGTTCTGCCTCACAATATAAAGGCCCTGCAGTTTCAGCATCTTCGCAAATAGTTCCCCATACTGTATATGTTTCATATTCAAGATGGCCATAAACATCATATTCATTATTGTAGACCCTCGTTGGAGGTTGGCTATAGTCAATGCATTCATTTGCATATGGCACAGCTTCCTCTCCATAAGGAGGATAATAATCATCACACAAATAGTCTGGCACGTACCAAGGACATCCTTCTGCATTAGCAGATTGCATCGCTATAGCATCTGTTAAATTAAACTCCGCAGACGTATTGCTATCCAGTACGCTAGTGTTTAAAAACATAGCTAGAACAAATACAGATACTATTCCTACTAATTTTAATGTTTTTTTCATTTTATTGAATTTTAAATTTATACTTGTTATCATTAAAGTCTAAAAAGGCATACTACTTTTGGAATATGTAACAGACCAATCTATTAGGCTGTTAAAATCTTTTTAAAGACTCCTTTTTTATTAAGAAATACTTTATTATATCATTAGCATTTGGTTTTAGTTAAACAATTTGTATTCTGTGATTATATCTTTCATTTCCTGTTGAATTTCCTTTACAGCTGTAGAAGGCACTTTTATTTCTTTTTCCAAAATAGTGTTTGCCATAGCTAATGCGTTTTCTTTTTGTCCGCTTTCATCATATAATTTGGCCAATAAATACAGCGGGTAAAACCTCGAGGGTATCATACTAGCAGCATGTTTATAATTAGCTTCTGCTTTATTATATAGTTCTACGTTTTTATAAGCATCACCCAAAGCTGTTTCTGTAATGGTGGTATTTAAATGTTTTTTTGCATGTTCTAAAATTTTAATTGCTTTTTTATTTTGTTTATACATAGATAGTGCTTTACCATAGTTCATTAAAAACTCGCCGTTTCTCTTTAATTCGGGATAAGCAATTTCATATTCTTTTATAGCACTTTCGTAATCACCATATTGATAACTGTTTAAAGCCAACTCCCAATTTTTAAAGCTAGTATTTAATCTCTTTATGTATATGAGGCTTGACGCAGAAATAATCAAAACAACAACTATAGCTATAGATTTAAAAATAATATTGAATGGGAGTTCTAATTTAAAATTTTCAAAAAACACTTTAGTGTTTTGATCTAAATTAGCCATAGCTGCCAATAAAACTATCACGATAAGCTTAACAGGCAAAATTTCCGTGGGATATGAAAAGAAAGCAAATACAGCAATCGACAATAATGCGATTTTTATGATAATAATTAGATAAATATTTTCCTTTGAAATAGACAGTTTAAAGATGACATAAAAAACAGCTATTAACATTAAAAAACCAATAATACCATTTTCAACTACAAATTGTATCATTTCATTAAATGCATAATACGTATTATCTGCCACCAAAGCTTCTTGAGTTTCTCCATTCACTGCAAAATAATTGGCTTGATAATTCATATAGTGTGCCTTGAAACGGTCAAAACCAACACCAAAAAAAGGATTATCGCCTATGATTTTTGTAGAAACTTTCCAAATAAATAAACGTCCGTCTGAAGATCCTTTTTTGAAATGGTAAACGCCTAATAAGCTCACTAAAGCAATTAATACAATACCAATAACTAATACCAGTCTTTTTAGTTTAGATAAGTGATTGAAGATTTTTTTTAGGATTTTATAACGAAACTCCAGTAATAAACTACTACTTACAATAACTGCCAACCATGATGCTCTAGATTGTGTTGCGGGAATAACAAGAATAATACTTATCACACCGATTAAAGGAATATATTGCACAGTATATTTAATGAAAGTATTAATATGTGCAACACTTTTATTCTTTAGATCAAGTTGTAAATTATTAATCACTTTTTCTCTAAAAAGATACATACCTAAAGCTATTGGAAAAACAGAAACAAGAAAACCTGCGTATGGACCGGGATTAAAAAAGCTCCCAGTTAATTTGAACCCAGAATGGTTTGATGGATAATAATCCAATAATTGAAGATTACCATAAATAGCTTGAATAATACCTGAAATTATAATCGCTAAAAGCACTCCATAAAACAGCTTAACACTTTGAGTTCTGAAAATCACATACAAAAAAATAAGTCCCAATAACTCTATAAAACGAATAGAGAAACTATAGTGCGATTGTAATAAATATCTGTTACAGGTTATATAAATAATTAAGATTGCTAAACTAATATCTAAATTAGATAAGTATAACTTCTTTACTTTAGGTTTGTAGATACATAAAACCGAAAGTCCAAATAAAACAATACAAGAATATATAAAAACAATAAACTTACTGGTAATTGTTGATTGTGGGTAGCTTGTTAAGTTTATTTGAGGAATAAAAACTAGTATAGCTATAATACAAAGTGAGATAAAAAACTTTTTTGTCTCAAAAAAAAGTAAATTTGATACAGTTTTATCTCCAAACATTAAAGTTTTTTTTATAAAATATTTTCTTAAAGCTGAGAGATGCCTTTTGTAAAAAAGACTTTAGCTAAAAAAAAAGATTTTACATACAAAAAGTATCCTGTGCTATCCTGTTTTTAATTAAAATTTATAATACCCTTATAAATCAGAAAAAATAGTCACAGAAACATAGAAATTTGTTAAGAGGGCTTATTTAATATTTGAAAATAAATATTTTAATCTATGTGAGTTTAGAGCACAAAAAAAGGCAAGCTACCTACATCACACCGCTACAACCGTATACCTTTGCTGCGTTCCCGCCCTGGAGGATTCTACAGGAGCTGGTTGTGTAGGACTTGCCGGCTGCAAAGATACAATCTTTTAAAATTTTCACAATGATTTTTTAAACCGATTTTAAATAAATATATTCGACACAAAATAAGGTTTATCCATGAAAATGCTTAAAGTATTCACTATAATAACGTTACTGATTTTACAAGTGTCTTGTAACTCTAAATCTGATAAAGAAAAAAACGATTTTGAGATAAAAACTAATGCAAAAAAAGGTAATATTTCAATAGATAACACTTTAGAATTATCATTGAACAATAAAAAAAAGCATACTATAGATTCCGTTGTCTACAAATTAGATGGAAAAACAGTTACTGAAAACCTCAACTTAAAAGATCATAAATTAGGTAAATATCCTATTGAAGCCATAGTGTTTTTTAATGATGATGAGCAACAGACGGTGTCATCATCAGTTACTATTCTTAATAATGAGTCTCCAAAAATTTACAAATTCAAGATTCTAAATGAATACCCCCATGATATCACTTCTTACACCCAAGGCTTGGAGTTTCATGATGGGAAATTGTATGAAAGCACAGGACAATACAAAGAATCTAAATTACGTCAAGTAGATTACACTACAGGTAAAGTGATAAAAAATATAAACTTAGCTAATGAGTACTTTGGAGAGGGTTTAACTGTGATGCATGATAAAATATATCAGTTAACGTGGAAAAAAGGAATTGGTTTTGTTTACGATGTAAATACATTTGAGAAAACAGGAAGCTTTAAATATGGACAAAGTAAAGAGGGCTGGGGATTAACACATAACGAGACACATATTTACAAAAGTGACGGAAGTGAAGCTATATGGTTACTAGATCCGAAAACCCTTATAGAACAAGAAAAAATTCAAGTGTATACTAACAAAGGGAAAATTACTGACATTAATGAGATGGAATGGATTAATGGTAAAATTTATGCGAATCGTTACCAAAGAAATGGCGTAGCAATAATTAACCCTATAAATGGTGCAGTTGAGGGTGTCATTGATTTTACACCTTTGAAAAATATGGTAACTCAACACGAAAAACTAGACGTATTAAACGGTATTGCATACAACCCAGAAACTAAAACTATTTTTGTTACTGGAAAGCGTTGGGATAAGTTATTTGAAATTGAAATTATAAAGTAAAATTTTAACTAAAAATACACTCATTTTTATCCTGTTTTCAATAAAAGATTAAAGCTTTAAAACGTATCTTTGTGGTACTATTTTAAAGCTTGTTTTTTATGGACAATCTTGATGCCGCTAGACTTCAAATGGCATTTACTTTAATGTTTCACATTGTATTTGCATGTATAGGCATGGTAATGCCCTTTTTTATGATAATTGCGCATAGAAAATGGCTAAAAACTAGAGACCCTATTTATTTAAAATTAACAAAATCGTGGCAAAAAGGTGTCGCGATTTTTTTTGTTACAGGAGCAGTTTCGGGAACCGCCCTGTCTTTCGAATTAGGGTTGCTTTGGCCTGAGTTTATGAAACATGCTGGCCCCATAATTGGCATGCCCTTTTCCTTAGAAGGTGCAGCTTTTTTTGTAGAAGCCATAGCACTTGGTTTTTATCTGTATGGTTGGGATAAAATTTCAGAAAAATTCCATTGGTTTACTGGTATTATTGTAGGTATATCTGGTGTTGCTTCTGGTATTCTTGTAGTTTCTGCGAACGGCTGGATGAATGCACCGTCTGGTTTTGATTTCGTTGATGGGAAATTTCTAAATATAGATCCAATACAAGCCCTATTAAATCCTGCTTGGTTTACACAGGCTTTACATATGACACTTGCAGCCTTTACCGCTACAGGATTTGCGGTTGCTGGTGTGCATGCGTTTCAAATTTTAAAAAGCAGACAGGTTGAACTCCACAAGAGAGCGTTTAAAATAGCGATTACTTTTGCAGCCATAGCCGCTATTTTACAACCAATAAGTGGGGACCTTTCTGCTAAAGATATTGCCAAACGACAACCTGTAAAGCTAGCTGCAATGGAAGCACATTACGATACTACAAAAGGGGCACCACTCTACATTGGTGGTATTGTTGATGATGAAAAACAAAACGTATCTTATAAAATTGAAGTTCCCAAAGCGTTATCCTTTTTAGCTTTTGGAGATTTTGATGCTGAAGTAAAGGGGTTAAATGATTTTCCTGAGAATGTGCGTCCCAATGTCCCAATTGTGCATTACGCTTTTCAAATCATGGTAGGTATTGGCACATTATTAATGGCAGTAGGAATTCTATTTTTTATTAGTTTGAAACGTAAATCTTGGTGGCAGAACAACAAATTTTGGCTATTATTTATTGTTTTAGCTCCTATGGGATTTATAGCATTAGAAGCAGGTTGGGTAGTAACTGAGGTTGGTAGGCAACCTTGGATTATTCATAATATCATGAGAACAAAAGATGCGGTTACCCCTATGCCAGGAATGGTATTTAGTTTTTACATGTATGTTATACTCTACAGCATTTTGGCAATAGCTGTAACTTGGTTAATGGCAAGACAAATTAAATCTTTAAACAACACAAAAGTAGCGTAACATGATATATGTAGTTTTATCATTTTTAATGGTGTCTTTATTGCTTTATGTGTTGCTCGCTGGTGCAGACTTTGGTGCGGGTATTATTGAGCTATTTTCATCGAAACAAAATCGATCAGACACTAAAAAGAAAGTATACCGCGTTATAGGCCCCGTTTGGGAAGCAAACCATATATGGATTATCATTATTGTAGTAATCCTTTGGGTAGGATTTCCAGATTTTTATCATGTTATAACGGTGTATCTGCATATTCCATTAACATTAGTGCTCCTGGGAATTACATTAAGAGGGGTGTCCTTTGTTTTTAGACATTATGATGCTTTTAAGGATAAATCTCAAATTTTATACGATTGGATGTTTAGGCTCTCCAGTTTAATTACTCCAATATTTTTAGGAATGACATTTGGTAGCATGATTTCTGGTAAAATCCTATTACATCCTGAAAGTACCGATTCGTTTTATACAACTTTTATAACGCCATGGTTAAATGTATTTTCGCTTCTTGTTGGGTTGTTTTTCGCTGCATTATGTACATTTTTGGCGTCGGTACTTTTAATTGGCGAATCTGACAAAAACGAACGTAAACGCTATGTTCTAAAAGCAAGGATCGCCAATATAATCGTAATTCTTATAGGATTTTTGGTTCTATGCTTTGGATTCTTTAATGATATAAAGTTTATTACCAACTTTATTAAAAACCCTTATGCTATTGGCCTAGTAGGGCTATCCGCTTTGCTTATCTTTCCATTAACCTACAGTATAAAAAAAGCAACTAGAATTAAAAGTAGGTTTCTTGTAGGAATACAGGTAGTGCTAATCTTATTAGCTGCAATAGTTGCCCATTACCCAAACTTATTAATTGCATCTGATGGCACCGTAAATCTTATAGAAACAGCATCAACACCTAAAGTTATTCAAGTTTTAGGCATTTCTTTAATTATTGGAGGTGCCATAATACTTCCAGGGTTATTTCATCTTATGAAATCTTTTAAAATGATTAAAATATTGGAGAAGTCGTAAGCAACTGGATATCAACGTTTCAATCTATTTTTAAAGTGAATCGTATACGTGAAATTAAATCCGAAATTTAAATTAGGGTTTTTAAAATTGAAGTTATTTCTGGTTTGTGTAATATAAGCATCGTCTACCATACTTACGGCATTAGTAAGCATAAACTGTAACATCACATCACTAAGTTCCCAATTAACGCCTAATGAGAATGGTCCATAAGTATCAAAAGATGTAATAGGGTTTGCTACATAATAATATTCTGAAACTAAAGAAATATGACCTCCTAACTTATATCTCCCACCAAAGCCAATTGCGAAATGATTTTGCGGATCTGCTTCATTAAAAACTATACCTCTATGTATAAATGTTGGAGATATTTGCAGAGAAAAATCTGGAGTTATCTTTTTAGCTATTAGCGCTTGGGATGTAAATGAAAGTCTTTTAGATGTCTTGTTTCCAGGACTCGAGTACGGTAATATTTCACTAAACTGGCTTACGCTTTGTAATAAAGATATTGTAATTGGCGATCCTTGACCTGCCGTACCTTGTCTTACTAGTTTGTACTTTAAAAAACCATCAAACCGTTCATCAAAAGTACTACCTCCTATTCCTAATAAAAGCCTGTCAGAAACTCCATATTCTAATGCAAATCTGGTATT
This sequence comes from Hyunsoonleella ulvae, assembly GCF_016827605.1. GTDB lineage: Bacteria > Bacteroidota > Bacteroidia > Flavobacteriales > Flavobacteriaceae > Jejuia > Jejuia ulvae. The sequence continues at coordinate 356,264 of NZ_JAEPJQ010000002.1, forward strand.
TATACGATCCACAAAAAAGCTTTGAGAACGCTCTTCTGGTGTATTCCAAAACCTATTGGATATAAAAACATCTAGGGTTCCATTTTTTCGTGTTTGTACAGATTGCCCATAAGTAATCCTAGAAAATTTAAATGTAGCTTCAGTAAATCTTAAGGTATCTTTATGCTCTTTGTCTAAAATATCAAGTAAATCCTGACCGCTAACAAACGTTACAGCAAACATAAAGCCTGTAAAACACAGTATTTTTTTAATTCTCATAAGCTTCATACGCAAACTTAAAATCAACATTAATTATTTTGGCGATGTTTCCTCTTAAAAGCGGAGGAATTTTTATGTTGTAATCCTCCACTACAGCTTCAAAAGCCCCATGAATTACAAACATGTTATTCTGTTTCTCTATCTTAACTTTTATCTCTAACGTCTTGGTAACCCCATGCATTGCAAAATCACCTTTTATCATTCGTGTTTGTACACCTTCAAGATTAGGATCAAAATCAATAATCTTACCCTCAAAAGTCGCTTTTGGATAAATATCAGATTCAATATAACTTTCATTAAAATGCTCTCGCATTAAGGCTTTTTCAAATACAAAAGCATTCATTAATATACTTACTGCAATCTTATTAGTTTGCAAATCCACTATGCTCAACACCTGATTATTTTCTGCCTTAATATTTTCAACAGGGGTATAAGAAAAGAAAGAGACATTGCCCTGCCTAGCAATGATTTTTTTAGATGCTTTCTGTACCGTTAGAAAGGATAGGATGACGATAAGAATAAATTTATGCATAAACTATTCTGAAATTATACAATTTAAAAAAATGGCATCTTCAAGAATACCTTTAAAAACACCTTTTAGCCTAATAGTATCGTTAGTAGTTACTTTTGCAACTTTTTCGGTTTGATTGTTTTTCATATCACAAATTACATATGCATTTTCTTTTCCATCTATGCCTAACAAAATAGTGGTTCGGTTATTTAAGTAACTTATTTTTTTCACTATGCCTTCAACTTCAATAATCTGCTCTGCTTGTAATAGATTTTTATCTTCATTTTGAATAAAATCTATAACTGTTTGCGCATCAAATTTATGAACTGCTTCTTTTTGGGAAATATCTATTGCATCTGGTTTATCCCAAACAAAATACTTTGCTACAAAAAACACAAGTATCAATATAGCCGCAAGCAACCCTGTATTTAAAATTGATGTTCTCTTCAAAACCTTACCTATGAAACTTAAACTTTCTTTTTACAAAGATTAAACCTAGGGCATTACACCCCAGGTTCAAAACTACTAAAAATTAAACTTCCCTTTCTCAATCAACTATATTAAAAGTACCTTTCATGGATGCATGATGCTGGCATATATAAAACAATGTATCTGGAGCATTTGCTGGTACTGTAAAAGTTACTGTACCTTGGGTTGCCCCATTATTGGTTACACCGTCATTAAATCCATCTCCTGTTCCTGTAGTTTGAGCGATTTTTATAAGAAATGGGTGTCCAGGAGCATCTATTACAAACTCGTAAGTTTCTCCTCTTTTTAGTGTAATATTAGGGTTTGAAGTATTGTTTAACCCTTCTCCACTAAACAAATATGCTGTTGCCCCTTGATTGCCAACTGTATAAGTTATTGCACTTGGAGCTTGTACCGTTGGTGCCTCATTAATATTTTGGTTCACAATTGGCCATACACCGGCTGCAGGAAAGCCTACGCCGTAGTTATCCCCTCTTTGGATATCCTTTCCAAAATAGTACAATGGCCAGCCTTTGTAGGTAATTTGGGTTCTTCCAAAAACATTTATACTTCCAAAATCTGAATCGGATAAAACACTAGGTATGTTTGACAAGGTAGCTTCAAAAATTGGCCATACACCATTATTTGAAAAATCATCCTTCGTAAAATTATTAACTCCCTTTGTATCATTTGTAAAACTATAAAGGGAGTTTCCTTCAGCATCAACCATATAAAAGGTTTCCTCTTCTCCTTCAGTATAATTACTAGTAAGATTGGTTTCATTTCCATCTTTATCCCTACCTAATAATTGGGCACTTACCATCATTACCGTGTAATCTGGTTTTGCAACGTACCATACACCTCCTACACCATCTCCATTAATATTACCTGCCGAAGTATCATTTGCATATGTGTACAAAGGCCAGCCTTTAAAGGTGGTTTGTTTACTCCCATCTGCTCTTGTAATTGTACCAAAATCTGAAGTATTTAAGCCTGTGTCCAAGGTTAATTCGGCAGCAAAATAAGCTGGCCAACTAGACTGACAACCGCCGCTACAATTGGATATAGATTTACTGTCCTTAGAAAAGAAATACAATGTAAAACCTTCGGATGTGGTTAATATATTGCCAAAAGTTGCACTATTCTTTAACTGAATAGCGTTATTCTGTACTGGGGGTATTGTAGTATCATCGTCGTTATCGTTACTACAACTGGTTACCATTAAAAGTGTGACTAGAATTAAAAATAAATGTTTCATGATATTTGAATGTATTTAAATGATTATTTGTGATTTTTATTAATTTACTTTGAGCTTTTAATACAGCTGCATTTGGGTAATATTGAATTGCCTTCTAAAATTTGATCTCCTTCTGGTGGGTACCCCAATGCCACAAGCGTATTTAAAACTTCTGAAATTTGATGTGCCCGATTAAAGTTGAATACCACAAGGGAATCTGCTGGAAACAACCTTACGTTTTTTACATCTTTTACTTCCATAATTTTCTTCTTAACTGGTGCTATACAATTCGAACAGAACGGATTTTGAACAATTACTCTTGCTAAACTTGTTGTCATAATTACCGTTTTAAAAGATTCTTGAAAGGTTAAATCCAAAGAAGATATTTCCATCTGTCCAATCTCCAGTGGCTTGCCCTAAGAATGTGTTTACATTCATAGGTTGCGCGTTCGTGAAATGCAATTGGAATACATGACCTCCTGTTTCAAGATCAAACCCTATAGATAATGGATTTTTAAATGGCGAATTAGATGCTCTGTTTAGGTGTAAACCATAATCGAAATTGATAGACCAACGTTTACTTAATTTATGTCTACCACCAAAACCTAGTGCATATTGCGTATTGGTTTGGGCATCAAAAGCCACTAAATTATCGTGAAATAGTGTAGGTATGATTTCTAACGAAAAATCCTTACTAAACTTTCTTGAAATTAATGCCTGCACTGCATAGCTTAACCTATGTTTAAATTCGAGCCCTGGTAGCTCTTCTTTATCTAATACTGTATTGATTAAAAGACTATTAAACAATACCACTGTGAAAGGCATTCCATTAGACTTTTGCCGTAGCAAACGTAATTTTAAAGAGGTTTCATAGGTTTTCTGAAATGAACTTCTAGATACGCCAATATTTATACCATCTGAGATTCCATAAATAAAGTTAAGTCGCGTTACCGCTTGATCCAATCCAAAAAAGTCTTTAATTCCCGTTTCTATAGAACCAAACCTGTGCGATACTACAAAGTAAAGTTCCTTTTGTGATACCATTTTGGTAGATTCAAAATTTACGATTTTTAAACCCTTAAACGCTGCGGATGCATAATTATCGTCTGTGTTTTGAGTGTCTATCTCTTCCAATAGGTCTTCTTGTGCATTTACACAAAGGGATGCTAGACATAAGATGTATACTAGTTTTTTCATTTTGGTTTATTGATTAGTTATTGTTGCTTGGTCTATTTTTACTACTTCTAGCAAGTCATCGTACCCAACACATCTGCCCTTTATACTTAAGGTAGCTTCAGGTTTTAAAATGCTTAAATCTGTATTTACAAAGTCGACTTGGATAACATCATTAATGACTATTGAGTTTTGTTCTATTGATGTTATTACTCCTTCTGTTTGGATGACCTTATCTATAAATTGACCTGAAACAGAATCGGTGCGCATTACATTTTTTAGGTCATTAGAACTCAAAGTATAATCGACTTCTTCTGAAGCAATATCTCTATGTTCTTTATACATGTAGTCATAAATTAAACAACCTGCTATACCAAAAATTAGTAGTGCTACTGTGATGATGTAAGTAACCTGCTTTTTCATTTTTTAATCAATTTAAAATCAAGATTTACATTAACGACTTTAGCAATTTTGTTGCGTACAATTTTTGGGATCTCTATACCAAAATCAGCGGGTGTAACACTAAAAGCTCCTGTTAAGGATATAATGTCATTCACTTTTTGGATGGTCAACATCGTTTCAATCTCTTTTTGCTTTCCATGTAATTCCAAAACACCTTTTACTTTTACCTGTGCTGTTGTGCTACCAAGATTTTCTTGAGTATTAAAATCAATTAACTTTCCTCTAAAAATGGCTTTAGGATAGGTGCCCGACTCTATGTAGTTCTCATTAAAATGTTCTTCCATCAAAGAATTTTTAAATCGAAACCCTTTTATTAAAGCCAATGCAGCAATTTCGTTAGTTGTGATATTATATATGGCGGTGGTAGATGTGTTGGTGGCTTTTACTTCTTCAAATAGTTTTTCTGAAGCTTCAAAAACTATAGTTCCGTTTTTATCTATATATTTCTCTTGTCCGTAACCTATAGCGAACATTAAAAAACATACACTACTAAGTATTAGATGGTTTATGTTTTGGTATACTATCATGTTATATTGTTTTGTTATTAATTTTCTTCTAGTCCGTCCTCTATCCATTGTTCCACCAAATCGATAGTAGCTTGGGGTAATCTTCCCGATGGAGGCATAGCTCTGGGCTCACCTGTTTGTCTACTCATGGCTCTTAATAATTGTCCATTATTAGCTCTTGAGAATACTTGATCAAAGTTTGCTAAAGGAAAAGGTGCTCCATTTTGAGGTGGATCTGAATGGCATCCCACACAATTGTTATTTATAATGGATTGAATTGTGTTTGTATACGTGACAGATTCTGTTGGATTTTGATCTTCAATGAGATCGTTTTGGCTATCGTTACTACATCCAATGAGTAGTAGTAGCGATAAAGACAAAAATGAAAGACTAATTGATTTCATAAGATTTAATTTTTAATGTTAATTTACTGTAACGCCAGTATCTGAAGGCACTACAAAGGAATCACTAAAGCCTGTGTTTTGCATTACAAACCTATGCGAGAGGGAAAAAAAAGCTTTAAAAGGGAATATTTTTAGGTAAATTATTATCTTAAATCTTGTGAAAATGAATTTTTGACTTTGAAAATTGCCAAACAGAAATTCAACATTCTAAATGCTTATATTAGCCAAAGTTTTTTGGTTGCAAATGAGAAAGGACAGACTTTATTTTCTTACATTTTTATCTATCGCAGTTGTTTACGGTATTATTGCAACTCTAGCTTTTAACTATCTGGTAAAAGAGAGTACGCTAAAACTCCTTGAAACCCATTTGGTATTTAGCAAAAAGGAAGCTAAATCGTTTTCTACACTTTTAAGCCATCAATTATCCCAAAATATTTCTAAGGATTCCTTAACCCATAACATTCAACAAAGTTTAAATGGTACCGATTTAGATATGGGGTTTTTAAGTATCTATGATTGGTCTGGAAAAGTAGTAGCACATCCCGATATTAAAAATGTAGGTTTATTGGCAAGTCCAAATAATTCTTATGTGTCTTCTGTAAATGATGACCTTACACCAAGCGCATTTTACGATTTGTTGAGTAGTGAAAGTGATACGCTCGCTTCTGAAACCATTGAAAAACAATCTAAGGTTATTACCTTAAGCTCCATTCTAAATTCCGATTGGATATTGGCCGCTCATGTAAGAACGGATAATATTAAAAATCAAATTCAAGATTTTAAAAGTAAATTTCTCACTGTTTTTTTAATAATGGGGCTTTTTATCGTAATTGCTGCTGTTGTAATTCTAAGAATTTTTGGAAGTTCTTATGAAAAAACACTAGAGCTTAAGAATGAGAAATTAGAAGATGAAGTTATTAACCTCTCTAAATTAAATCGGGCGGTTGATAAATACCAACAAAAAGTAAGTGAAGAAAGCACGAATACCGAAACGGAACATAATACCTCCAAAAAAAGGCTTTTAACCTATGTTAGAAATGAGTTAGTACCAGTCCCTACTAATGATATTGCTTACATATACACCGAAAACACCATTACCTATGTGGTTTGTAATGACACAAAGCGGTCTACTTCAAACTTAAGTTTAGATGAACTATCTACGCAATTGGACGAATTGGTTTTCTTCAGAGCTAACAGACAGTTTATTATTTCTATAGCTAGTATTGAAAAAATTGTAAAGTATGGTAACAACCAACTTAAAATTTTGGTTTCCCCAGATTCTGAGGCTAGTATTATCATCAGTAAAAACAAAGCTGCCCAATTTAAAAAATGGCTTAATATTTAACTTCTTTTAGTAATTCCATAAGGTTAATTCAAATATAGAATACACCATTATCGGTGTATCTAAACACTATTTGCCTATACCATCTTTTATTGCTGTAAAAACATGATAAAAAAAGGGTTGCATTACAAAGCAACCCTTTTTTAATTTAATCCGTCTACAATTTTTAAAATCTTACAGACACCTTACCTCTTAAAAAGAAAGGTACTCCTGGGGTAAAATGAATTTCCTCCACAGAATCGGCCTCATTAAACAATCTACTTTCTGTAGCAAATTGGGTTTCATTCCAATCTACATCAAAAAGGTTTTCTACTATTAAACCAAACGTCCAATTATCACAGTTGTAATTTAAATTTAAATCTGTAACAAAATAACCTTCTGCCACTATAGAGTTATCTTCATTAGCAGGACGGTCTTTGATGTAGCGGTAGCTAATACCTCCTGAAAAATTCCCTAAGTTATTAACTGTAAAGCCTCCTGCAGAAGTTAAATCTGGCGCAAGCGGAATAAAATCCTGTCCATCTGGTTCTTCTGTACTTCTGGCTACAGTGTAGTTTACATCGGTGTTAAAGTACAACCAATCTGCTATTTGGTATCTTAAACCAAAATCTATACCGTATCGTGCTGTTTTTCCGCTAGGTTCTACAATAGCAGCATCTCCCACGTATACAAATTCTTGCTGTAAAAATAAGGACCAAAGTGCTGCGTTAATTACCAACTTATCTGTGGGTTTTATTACAGTTCCTAAATCTGTACTAAATGCTGTTGGTAATATTTGTTCCCCGCTTTGCGCAGTAACAACCCTAGAATCGTTAGAGTGATATCCCAAACCTGTTTTTAAGAAAAACTGAGTATTAGGTGCTGCCGCATAAATAAAATTTAATTTGGGACTTAGTAATGCTTTGTTTTCACTCTTGCTATCATAAAGTTCTGATAATAAATCCTCATAATCAAAAGTAAAATAATCCAAACGTAAACCTGGGTTAATTGTCCATTTGTTTACTTTATATGTTAGGTCAGCAAAAGAAAACGCGTTTGTCTCATCTACATTACCATAAGCTAGTCTTTCCAGTAGTTCTTTTCTATTCTTGGTACGTGATAATTGGTTTTCGTTAACATCATCATATCTAAAGCCAACACCTACTCTATACTTTAGCTGCTTGTCGTGGTCGTCTAAATGCAGTGATTTTTCATATACACTTTTAGCCCCAATGATAGTACGTTCTTCAAACTGGCGAATCTGGTCTGCATTTATCGGATCATCTAAAAAGAAGGTAAAGTTTGAAAATAGTTCAAAATCATAATTAGACACATAGGCTGACGATGTTAAACTAGAATGCTCATCGAAATGCTTAATGTGATTCATCCAAATATTTGTTCTGCTGGTGTTTCCTCCTTCAGTGTCATCTATGGCTCCAAATCTACTTATCAAGCCTTGGTCTACAGCCCGCTGTGGTATCTGTCCAGAGGCATCCCATTTACTTTGAAAATGGGAGAGCGATAGGTTAAATTCTTGATTCGCATAATTATTATAATTGTAACGGGCCATAATATTTAAGCGATTAAAATTTTGAGGAGATTCAAAAACTCCATCGGTAAGATTCATTTCACTTGCTACATAGGCATTACTATTCTCTCCATCCCAAATTTTTAACATACTTAAAGCCCTTACGGTATTAAATTGACCTGCCTCTACAGAAATTAAGTTTTTATCAATTTTCGTTTTAGTTTTAATATCCACATAACCTGCCGTATTAAAATTACCTTTATCTGCATAATAAGAGCCTTTGCCAAAATCTAAATTCTCGATAGTTTCTGGAATGATAAAATGCATATCTGCATATCCCTGTCCATGTGCGTGAGACACCATGTTTACGGGCATTCCGTCTACATCTATGGCAATATCGGTACCATGATCAATATCAAAACCTCTTAAAAAGATTTGTTCTGCTTTACCACCTCCTGCATGTTGACCAATAATTAAACCTGGAATCTTACGAAGAATTTCTTGCGATGATTTTACAGGACTTGTTTTCACATCTACATTAACAATATTACTCAATACATTTACCTTAGAAACGATTAATACTTGCTCTAAAGATGCAGAGGAAATTTCCATAATAACCTCAATTGTACTATCTAAATGGGATTCATCAATTGTAAGTTGGTAGTTCTCATATCCTAATTGGTAAAAATAAATAACGTCTCCAACAGATATATCGTCAATTTCAAAATATCCTGATACATTTGTGTATGTATATGTTCCTGTATTCTTATTGTAAACCCCAACACCTTGTAAGGGCTTCTCATTATCTTCTGAAATTACTGTTCCGTTAAGTTCATGGGCATTAACTACCCCTACAGTTAACATAAAGACCAGTAATACTGTAACTTTTTTTAACATAAAAATATGATTACGCACAAGAATAATGGAGTACCCAATACCCAAAGTGCAATTATTTAATTTTAATTGTTTTGTGTACAGTGTGTCTGTACATTTAGTGAGAGAAGTTAAGATACCTGTGGCGGTTGTAGCGGACTATTTAAATATCCTAAACGTGTTTGTTTGGTAATGAAAACTATAATTTTATTTTGTTCTAGCGGTAACAAAACCAGAGGTCTTTTGTACTTTTTTTGATACTGTGTATGTTTATCTATTTTTAGTGCCAAAACAATGGAATCTTCAGAATTCTTTTCTGTATCTATATCTTCTAATAGGTCATTGAGCAAATTAAGGAGTTGATGGCTGTGAATATCTTTTGAAGTTAGCACCTCGTGGTCTGAATGTATTTTTTCACTTCTCTTTCTATCAATGTCTGAATGCGATACTATATAATCTGGTATTTCCAACAAATGCGTAACTTCATGAAGAAACACACCTACTTCCTTGTGCAGGGGGCCAAGCAAATAAGATGCACTTAATAGCACAACCAATACTCTCAAAATAAATGGCTTAAAGCCTTTTGATTTCTTAATCTTCATTTAATAATTCCGTGAGGGTACTTTCTATATATTTTGAATACGCATCTATGGTAGGTAGGTTGAACACCTTGTTAAGGGGTAACTCTAGCTCTAATTCTTCATTTATGCGAGAGGTAACCCTAATCGCTGCTAAAGAATGCCCACCAAGAGCAATAAAATTATCATAAACCCCAATTTTTTCAAGTCGTAACACTTCCTTCCACACACCCTCTACCATATCTTCAATTTCGTTTCTTGGAGCTACATAAGACACCTCCATTTCTAATTGTTCAACAGTTAAACTTCTTAGCGATTTTTTATCAGTTTTTCCATTTTTTGTAAGTGGCATTTGGTCGATATTCTTAAATACTGAGGGCACCATATACGATGGAATCTTGCTCGCCAAATATTGCTTTAGTTCTTTTTGGGTTATGCTTATATTTCCTGTATAATAAGCCACAAGTTTTTCATCTTCTGTAAAATCATCAGAGTCTTCATAACCTATTTCCTTCATAATACGCTTAACTTCTGGCTCATGAATATACTCATTTATTTCTTCTAAACTTTCATCTCTGGTTTTATGACCTAATCGTACATCCCAACTGTAAGGAAACGAGTAATTACTATATCCCAGTTCTTTTTTATGAACATAAATACCAACTTGGTTGATTAAGCAATTTGTTGATCTGCCAGTATCTGTAGGCCTAACCCATCCCACCTTCTCGTTTAAAAATTTTAACATATCCTCCAGACTAACATCTGAATACCTGTAAAAATCAATAAACTGTACTTTGTCAAAAACCTCATCAGTCTCAAACATGGAAACATCCAAGAGTTTTTTTACAGCATCCTCTTCTTGATGATAAAGCTTACGAACTTCTAAGATTGTATCATCAATTTTAGTTACATCTAAATCTTCATCCCAAAACAATTCTTCAGTTAAGCGCGTCTCAAAAAACTGTCCTCGAGATAATCCTGTAACAATAAAAGGAATCTTGTGCTCTAGGGCAATCTTAGTACTTAAGGTATAGATGGTTTTAAAGCAACCATTGCACACATTTTTGTGCCGTTTTAAACTATCTACAAAAATGGCATTCATATATTCGGTTTCCCCATAAATATGATCTACGCCCAATCTGTCTACTATACGATCTATATTGGCTTTTGCCTGATCTGAAATATACCCATTATCAAGCGTAAAGGCCAAAACCTTCATACCCATATTTACCAATTGTGCTAAGATGTACGTACTATCCTTACCTCCACTTAATAATGATAAACAATCATACTTAGGATTTGTACCTTTGGTGGCTAATAAAATTTCTTTTAATTCTTCCTCTGTTTTAAAATAACGTTGGGCTTTTTCTTTATAGCCCTTAAAAGTATTGCAAAGGTTACACACACCATGTTCATCAAAGTCTGTTTGTGGATAATTAGAGGGTAGACCACACTCTGTACAATTTACTACTTGTGCCTCTGGAATGTGATCTTTCTTATTATCGACCAATACTACGGCGCAATCATCAATACCTTCATAATTGGCTAAATTGGCCTCAATATCGGTTAGTTCAATTCTGTAACCCCTAAGTTTTATTTGCTCATCAAACCTACCTAAGTACTCGTACTCACCATTTTTATTGATTCGTGCTACATCTCCGGTATGATACATTTTCTCTCCTGCCACGAAAGGGTTATCAATAAATTTACTGTTAGATAAATCTTCAAGTTTTAAATAGCCATTGGCAAGACTGCGACCACTTAAATATAACTTACCCATTACACCATGAGGTACTAAATTATGGCAATCATCAAGAATGTAGGCATGCATGTTAGAAATGGGATAACCTATTGGAACAGAAACCTCATCTTCATGTCTAGTAATATCAAATTTACTTACAATACAGCCAACAGTAGCTTCAGTTGGCCCGTATTCATTATAAATTGCTATTTTATTATCGTACTTTTTTGAGATTGTACTTGCTAGGTTAACCTTAAAATCCTCGCCCCCAACTATCATTGTATGTATAATTGAGCTAGATAGATCTCTATCTTTCAAAAATGACAAATGCGATGGCGTTAATTTAATCGTGTTTACCAGATTATCTGCCAAAACTTGTATTAAAGACATATCGGGGCCAAAAATATTTTCGGTGTAGAGCATTAATCTACCTCCACTTACAAAAGGTAATAATGTTGATGTTATTGTTAAATCAAACCCTATAGAGGTAAATAAAGGTAGAACAGTTTTATTAGTGATACCGTAATAATCCTTGGCCCAAAAAATATAATTTGAAAGTGCTTCATGAGATATCAAAACTCCCTTTGGGTTCCCTGTTGATCCAGATGTGTACAACACGTATGCTAAACTGGCAGAAGTCAAAACTGCTCTTAAATTTTCTTCAGATTGAATTTTAAGTGTTTCTTTAATCTCTTCCAAATCAATGTTTGCAACATCAATACCTTCCAGATGCTTTTGCAATGTACCCTCAGTTAATATTAGAGAAGCTTCAGAATTGGAAATTATAAACGCAACACGTTCTTTAGGTTGATCTGAAGCTATAGGGATAAAAGTTCCCCCTAACTTCATAATGGCCAAAACCCCCAAAATATAGTTGGTATTACGGTAATTAAGCAGCACCACCTTATCATTGGCTCTAACTCCCCGCTCAAATAAATAATGCGCTAGCTGATTTGCTTTCTTGTTTAATCCATTAAATGTTAATGTTTCATTTTTAGATTGGACAGCTATCGCATTGGGGTATTCCTTTGCCAAGCGTTGAAAAACATCAAGAACATTATTTAAGGCATTACCTGATATAGGTGGGCTTAAAAAGAAGTTTTGTTCTTCATCAGTACTTATAGATGCGCCTTGTATAGGTTTATTTATATCTCTTACAAAATTATCAAATAATTTTTCCACATGATTTATTGAAGATGAAGCCTTTTGCGCATCAGCTATATCATTATTATAATCTATAATAACCTTTGATGACCCTTTTTGGTTAAAGTTACATACGTGAAATCGCATTTTATGCCCAGGATCAGCATGTTCAGGATGCATCCAATTTACTTCTGTTTCTAGTCCTGCAAAATCTCCAAAACTGGAATTAATATAATTAAATATTGTGATAAAGCTTCTACTCAACTTGGCAGATGATGTGCCTGTAAGTCCATTTTTTAAGTAGTTATTAGTCTCAATTTTAACTTTTTTAAATAAGGATAAAAAAGTATCCTCATCATCTACCTCAACTGCAAGGGGTAACATTTCTATAAATAAACCTGCCGTTTTGATAAAACTTTGCTTAATACGGTTATGTATTGGCGCTCCTACCACTAACTTTTTTTGCCCACTTATTCTAAACATGTAAGCAAATAGTAAAGTTCCAAAAATCATAAAATTGGCTACATCATTGTTCCAAAATGAAATGTTTTGATCCTTTAATTTCTGCCTTATTGCATCTAATTCATCATTGCCTACTTCAAATTCAACCCTGTTGGAGGTTGTGCTAAGTCCTTGTAATCGCTTTTTACCGTATAAGGCTGGTGTTTCGTTAAAAGATGCTATCTTTTCTTCCCATTGTGTGGTAATCTCTACATTTTTAATCCGTTCTTCTTGTTCATATTTAACAAACTCTGAGTATGCAGGCATGGGAACCATAGGCGCACCTTTGTTCTGAAGTAATATATTATATATAGATGCTAATGCATTGAATAAGATTACAGAACTGGATGCATCTGTTATGATATGATGTATGTTGAGGTACCAAATGTAATTTTCATCTGAAGTTTTTAATAGTGCACTATAAAATAGTTGTTGTGATAGGTTAAATGGTTGGGAGCTTTTTTGTTTTAACCACACACTTAGTTCCGCACTACTTTGCCTAGAAAAATCTATCAACTCAATGCTTTTAACATATGGTGTTGTTCTCTGCTTGGGTTGGTTATTCTCCTCCTCTATTACAGTTCGTAAAATATCTGTAGACTCAATCAACCTATCAAAAGCTAGCTTAAAAACATCATGGTCAACATTACCTTTAATGTTAAAGGCATAAGGTACATTGTTAATAGGGGTATTAGGATTGAGCTTATCTACCAACCATAACGATGTTTGGCTTTTAGTAAGTGGTAATAGAGATTGGTTATTTAAATGCATACTAATACGTTAATTTTTTACTTTGTTGATGTAACTTACCATATGCTCTATTGTCATAAAATTTTCAGGTGTTATATCCTCGAAAGGGACTTGCACGTTGCTCTGTCTTTCAATAAAGCGCACTAAACGCATAAGCCCTAAGGAATTAATCGTACCATCCATTAGCAATTCATCTTTTTTATTAATTACTGCAGAAGTATCTTCTAAAATTTCAGTTTTTATGAAGTGAATGAGGCGTTCTTCCATATCCATGTTTTCTTGTGGTTTATCAAGTAAAAAACATAAGAATTGGTGTAATAGTTACTGGGGTGTAACTACTTGAAGGCAGACATATCTAACAATCAAAATTTACGTAGTGGCAATTTTTATATTTTCAATCTTTCTCTTAAAAGTAAATATATGGTATAAAAACATACACTAAAAATACTATTTTAACATTTTGACGACTATTTAAATAAGCTTATCGAAAAAAAACACAAACAAAGTTACTAATATTTCAATATTTACGATATTGAAATAAAAAATCGACAAAACGCATATCTCCTCCACAATGTGTTTTTTGTTAATAAAACCAACATGCTATGCACAAGTTATTTTCCCAAATTCCCATACTCTTCATTGCATTTTTTACAACTATAAATGTTTGGGCACATCATCCTGATAATAGCCTGATGTATTTAAAAGTTTATGAAAACGCAAATATTGAAGGCAATTTCCACATTAATGTAAACGAATTAAATGATGTTTTAGGCCTTGATTTGGGTAAACGTACCTCATTAGAAAAAGTAAAGCCTTACCTCGAGACTATAAAAACATATTTATTGGAAAACACATCATTTACCCATAATGACAAAGCATATACAATAGAGTTTACTGATGATGTAGAAATTTGGAATGTTAGTTTTGGAGACTTTGTAGTGATACATTTTTTTTTGGAAGATTCTGCAAACGTTCCTGATGAGATTGATGTTACCTATAAAGTATTTATAGAAGAGGAACCCCATCATGTTAATTTACTAGGTATTGAATATAATTGGAAAGCTGGACTTTTTAATAATGAGGCTATAATCGCTTTAGACTTTAATAAAAGTGATTGGACAAAAACCCTCTCATTAACTGAAGGCTCTATATGGCAAGGTTTTGTAGCAATGATAAAACAAGGAATATGGCATATATGGATAGGCTTAGATCATATACTCTTTATACTAGCACTTATTTTACCTGCAGTTGTTAGACGAAAAAATGACAATGAAGTAAAGTCTGGAATATGGAACTGGCACCCTGTAGAAAAATTTAAACCAGCATTTATATACATAGTAAAAATAATCACTTTTTTTACCATTGCCCATACTATAACATTAAGTTTAGCTTCATTACAAATTATCGTTTTGCCTTCTAGATTTGTTGAGTCCATCATAGCGCTCTCGATAGGTTTGGCTGCGCTACATAATATTAAACCAATTTTTAAAGGTAAAGATTGGATTATCGCTTTTGTTTTTGGGCTATTCCACGGTTTTGGATTTGCCAGCGTTTTAGGTGAACTTGGGTTTAATGGTGAGCATTTAACCTTATCGCTATTAGGATTTAATATTGGTGTGGAAATAGGCCAGTTGGTTATTATTGCTGCTATTTTCCCTATACTTTATTTTATAAGAAAGCTAAAACTATACCCTAAATTATTAATCTATTTATCAGCTCTATTAATTATAATCTCCTTGTATTGGCTTGTAGAACGCGCCTTTGATATCGATTTACCTGTAGATGATTATATTAAATGGAAATTATATGAGCTTGCTGTTTGGTTAGGTTTAAGATAAATATGCCCTATGGAAAATAAAAAAAAAGGTTCTCTTCTTCAACAATGGAAGGATAAAACTAAATCTGGTATTTCTAAAAATAGTATTGAAAAAGCTCCGAAGGATGTTATCATTCCTTTATCCTCAGGACAAAAAAGGCTTTGGTTCCTTCAACAACTCTATCCAGAAAATCCTTTTTACAATTACTCTGAAACCTATACTTTTAAAGGAAGTTTAGATATTGAATGCTTGTCTAAAAGTTTAAAAAAGGTCTATGAAACTCATGACATATTAAGAACTATATATATTCAAAACGATAAAGCCATCATTCAAAAAGTAGATTATGAATCTACCATGGACATAAACATATTTGATTTCTCTGATCTTGACAAAGACAAAGCAATTAGTGCTGCAAAGATTGAACAAAAAAGAGATGCAACTATGCATTTTTCTCTCGATAAGAGCCCTTTAGTTAGAGCCACGATTATTAAGATATCAGATACCTACCATATTCTTCAAATAACCTTGCATCACATTACTACAGACAAGTGGTCTATGAAAATCTTTAGGGAAGATCTTGCTGCATACTATAAAGAGTTTATAGATGGTAAAATACCAGATGATAGGAGAACACATTTGCAGTACACCGACTATTGTTATTGGATTGAAAACCAAGAAATAGACAAAAAAGCATTAGATTATTGGAAAGAAAAATTATTAGGAGAAATTCCAGAACTTACCCTACCTTATGATTTCCAAAGACCTAATGTCCCTTCCTACAAAGGGGCTGCCTCATTTACCCAAAACTATCCTAAAGCTCTATCAGATAAGATATTTAAAATATCCCAAACATCTAAGACGACGCCTTATAATGTCATGCTAGCGGTATATTACATTTTTCTATACAAACTTAGTGGACAAAATGATATACTCATCGGTACACCTATTACCAATAGGGATAAAAAAAGTCTAGAAAATTTAATTGGCTTTTTTAATGATACTATTGTTTTAAGAGGAAAAATAAACCCTAATCTCAGCTTTACAGAGTTCATTGGTTACATTAAAAACAATACTCTAGAAGCATTTGAAAATAAAAGTATCGCATTTGATACTCTTGTCAAAGAAATAGGTGTAAAACGTTCTTTAGCATCAAACCCTTTTTTTCAAGTAATGTTTCTTTACCATTCAAAACCAGAAAATCCATTTTTTTCCAGAGAATTAGAATTGTCTCACACTTGGTTTGATTCTGAAGTATCTAAATTTGAACTTACTATCTACGTGGGAGAAGAAGATGGAATTTTAAGTTCTACTTTTGAGTATGCCCACGATTTATTTGAAGAAAAAACTATAAAACGCTTTCAAGATTATTTCAAAACACTGATTTTTAATGTAACAGAAAACCCAAATATTGTAATTAATGATTTAGACATACTAACGGTTTCGCACACACGCTTAGCATCTAAAGAAAAAAAAGATAGTAATACATCTTCCCAAAACACAGGCATACATAATATTATTGAAAATATTAGTACAAGACACCCAGATAAAATTGCCGTATCTTATAATAACACATCACTAACATATCTAGAACTTAATAACAGAGCCAATATGCTTGCTCATAAAATTAGAAATACCATTTCTAAAAGAAAGACAGTTATTGGTTTGTGTGTTGAAAGGCACCCTGATATGATAGTTGGTATTTTGGGAATCTTAAAAGCTGGATGTTGCTATCTGCCATTAGACCCTGAATATCCTAAAGACAGAATTAATTTTATGTTAGAGGATTCTGGAGCAGAACTCATAGTTACACAATCACAACTGGAAAATTTATTTCTCGGGAAAACATATAATAGTGTTAAAATTGACACAATTGAAAGTATTACTAACACCCCTCTAGAATTACCTGAAATACATCCTGATGATTTGGCGTACATAATTTACACCTCTGGAAGTACTGGTAAACCTAAAGGCGTACCTATTTCGCATAAAAACATTATAGGCTCTACTATGGGCAGACTTAAATTTTATGAGGAAACCCCTAAGGCGTTTATGCTGATGTCATCTTTCTCATTCGATAGTTCTAAAGCAGGTATTTTTTGGACGCTTTGCACGGGTGGTAACCTAATTATTACAGAAAAACGTATTGAACAGGACATAGAAAAGATTGGTAACCTAATTAACGAAAAAAAGGTTACCCACACCTTGATGCTCCCATCCCTATATAGTCTAGTTTTAGACTATATTGATATTGAAAAACTTAAAAGCCTTAATACAGTAATTGTAGCTGGGGAAGCATGCAGTACTACTATGTGTAAAATACATTTTAGTGTGCTCCCTAAAGTAAATCTTTACAATGAATATGGACCAACTGAAGCATCCGTATGGTGTATAGCCCATAAAATTTCAATAGATGATTTAAAATTAAAAAGTATACCTATTGGTAAACCCGTAGCCGATGCACAAATTTATATTCTGAATGAGCAGCTAAAACAAGTTCCCTTAGGAGTTAGTGGAGAAATTCACATTGGAGGGGCTGGGCTTTCTAAAGGATATATCAATAGAGCAGATCTAACAACAAGTGTATTTATAGATAGCCCATTTAATGCAAACGAAAAGCTCTATAAAACGGGAGACCTGGGCAGGTTTAAAAAGGACGGTAATATAGAATTTCTAGGGAGAAAAGATCAGCAAATAAAAATTAGAGGATTTCGGGTAGAATTAAGTGAAATAGAAAATACCATTAAAAAGTACTCCCAGTCTCTTTCTGATGCTATTGTTGTAGTAGATAAAAACAATAATACGACTCT
This sequence comes from Hyunsoonleella ulvae, assembly GCF_016827605.1. Classification (GTDB taxonomy): domain Bacteria; phylum Bacteroidota; class Bacteroidia; order Flavobacteriales; family Flavobacteriaceae; genus Jejuia; species Jejuia ulvae. Next base: position 374,342 of record NZ_JAEPJQ010000002.1, read on the forward strand.
AGAGAATTTAAGTGATGAAGAATTAGCTGATATCCTTGAACCTCTTGAAGATGAAGATTTAAATAGTTTGCTACATGCAATTCAATCCTTAAGTTTAGAAGAAAAAAAAATGCTTTTAAGCCAAACCTAACCCAAATTAGCTATGAAAAAAATAAAACGTTCACATGCTTTTGAAGTTATCTTAACAATAAACGACGATAATTTTATTTGCCCTCCAAAAGAAAGTCAGAGAAATGCAATAGTAAATAGAGCAATAAAAGAATTTGCAGGCGACTTAAACATTCTAAACGAACAAGCTAAAACGTTTGTTCCCGGGGCAACAATACATGGTTTTAAAGTTGATAGGGAACAGAAAATCATGGGAGATCAGGAAATAATGGAAGATTGGCAAATTCCTTTAATGAAAGAAATGGCTAAGGCAATAGCTGGAGATGGTGGCGATATTCTTGAAATTGGTTTTGGTCGGGGAATTTCTGCTGATATGATTATGCAACACCCCATTAATTCCTACACTGCTATTGAATGTAATGATGATGTTATAAACACCTATTTTACCAGTTTTAAAGAAAAATATAAAGACAAAGATATAAGTCTATACCATGGCCTTTGGCAGGATTACATACATAATGTTGGCATCTACGATGGCATTCTTTTTCATACATATCCACTTAATGATGATGAATACATGCAATACGTAAATGGTAGTATAACATTTGCCCAACACTTTTTTGAACATGCATCTGCGCATTTAAAACCAGGTGGCGCATTTACATATTTTTCTAATGAAATAGATTCGCTAAGTAGGGAACACCAACAATTACTTTTAAAATTTTTCTCATCATTTAGTATAAAAGTTATTCCTCTGGCAATGCCTGTAGATGTAATAGACACATGGTGGGCCGACTCAATAGTAGTAATAAAAGCAGTTAAATGATGAAACAAAGTACCATCAATAAAATACAACAGCTAACTCAAGAGGAAAAACAACTCCTAAAACTAAAAATAAAGGATTTGGTAAATAATGGGACACTTAAAACCAATAAAAATCATCCCAAAAAACTAGTTGCTTTTGTTAGGAAAAGTGAAGTTGAAAGTGTAGAAAATCTTAAAATTTTTCTTAAAAAAAGCTTACCTAATTATATGGTTCCCAATAAGATACATGCCATTAGTGAGTTTCCGTTTTTACCTAATGGAAAAGTTGATAGAAAAAAAGTTCTAGAATTAAAAACTACCCTAAATGGTACAGTACACTCACGAAACACGTCTGATAAAGATTTAAATGATACAGAACAGAAATTAATCGCAATTTGGGAGGATGTTTTAGGCTTTTCCCCTATTAAAGTTAACGATAATTTTTTTGAAATAGGGGGCGATTCCATTTTAAGTATTCAAATTGTATCTAAAGCTAAAAAGGAGGGCATTCAACTAAAAGCAAACCAACTATTTGAATATCAAACCATATCAGAATTAGTCTCTTACACAAAAGCACAGGAAACAGAAAACGCATTAGTTGACAACCCTAATGAACTTGAAAATAAATTAATTACTATATGGGAAGATGTTTTAGGCTTTTCTCCTATTCGCGTTGATGACAACTTCTTTGAAATTGGAGGCGATTCTATTTTAAGTATACAAATTGTCTCCAAAGCAAGAAAGGCAGGAATTCAACTAAATGCAAACCAATTGTTCCAAAGTCAAACAGTAAGGGAACTTGCAACTTTAATTTTTGAAAGGCAACACATTGCAAAAAAGTGGGATTTCGTAACTTCTATCAGAAAAGAAGGTTCTAAAAACCCTTTATTTTGTATACATTCTGGAGGTGGTCATGTTTTCTTTTATGGTCTTTTAAGAGATTATATAAAAGAGGACAGACCCATTTATGCCATAGAGCCTCTTGGCTTAAATGACGAAACAGAAATGCACAAAGACATAGAGTCGATGTCTAAAACTTATCTTGAAGCCATAAAAGACATACAGCCGCAAGGAACATTGAATATATTGGTTAACTGTTTTAGCACTGCTGTAGGTAATGAAATATGCATTTTAATGCAAAACAGCAAGGATAAAGTAAACCTCATTGTTGCAGATACAATGGCTTCTCCGTGGAATGCTATTGATAAAGAATCATTATCTGCCCGCAGAAAGTATTTTATTAAACGATTTTTGAGAAACCCCATAAAAGCTGTTGGAATGTTTATAAGCGACAGAAAATATTTAGTAGAACCATACATCGTAAAATATTTTGGTAAAGACTTTGAAAAAGACTTGGAACGTATAAAAGCTAACTTAAGAAAACTTAGTTTAGATTATATTTGGAAGGCGCACAATGGATATGTATCCCTTATTCTTACTGAAAAAATTGATGAACGATTTCAAAATCATGTTATTAAATCATGGGAAAAACTAGCTAAAGGTGGCGTAAAGACTTATTTTACAAAAGGACATCACAATACACTATTTACTGAGCCTGATATAGAATCACTTTCAAAACAAATAGATGCTATTATCCAGGATTAAAATAGGTTATATTATAAGATGATTCTCTTAACTTAGCTAGTAAACATTTATTTGATCTTGTATGTTTCGCTATAAACTAAAAAAGCATGATTTCCATTTGTGGCTGGTGGATGTTAATGATACTGAAGTTTTACTAGAGACATTATCTTCTTTTTTATCTAATGAAGAATTGCATAAAGCAGAAAAGTTTAAATTCGAAAAGGATCGAAAAGTTTCTATAATTTCACGTGGAGTTTTACGACTGCTTCTTTCCAAGTACCTTAATACCAACCCAAGTAATATTAAATTTATCTATGGGCAATATGGTAAACCCATTGTTACAAATAAAGAAAATATAACATTTAATGTATCTCACTCTAGTAATAAAATTATAATAGGTTTTACTAAAGGTTACGATATTGGGGTTGATGTAGAGCTTATCAAATATAATTTTGATTTAGTTAATATTGCTGAAAATTTTTTTTCGAAATCAGAAATAAACCTTCTTAGCAAGTTTCAACCAAAAGATTATCCTATAGGTTTTTATAGATGTTGGACAAGAAAAGAATCGTTTATAAAAGCCAAATCTAAAGGACTTTCTTTTCCATTGGATAGTTTTTCTGTTTCATTAGATTCAGATAGTAATGCAGAAATCACTGAAACCAAATGGAATAATAATGAAAGACACGAATGGTTTGTTCATTCCCTTAATTTAGGTAAGACTTATCAGGTAGCTGCTGCAATTAGAGGCAAAATAACAAATATAGAAACTATTGAATTTTCCAAATTCAACAAATATTTCCTTTGATCATAAAAAATTCAAGTCCTTAGCAAATCCTATATTATCTATTACAACTTTACCTTTAGATATTTTATCAAAAACAAAACATATACTTTTCAGATTCTGTAAATTAAAATTAGGGTTGGTCTTAATAAATTTTTTAATTGATAACCTGTAGGATTGAGATATCGATTTAGTTTCATATTTACTTAAAAAAGCATCCGTTTTAGTTAATGCTACTTTTAAGGGTGGATGCAAAAAAGAGATATCACTAAGTGAACATCTAACGGTTTCTCCATCATTATCCTTCAAAATAATAGTAAAATCAATAAAATATTTGGATAAGTCTTTTTCTTCAGAGATTTCGTTAATGATTTTATTATCTGTAAATGCACTATCAGTCAATGATCTCGTAGAAAAAACGAGAACAGAAGAAGAATCAATTATCTTAGGTTGACTTTCAAAATTTAAACTTAGATAAGGGTAGGTATTCATATTTGAATTATCCCAACTTAAAACTATTTCCTTATTACCATGTAAGCCTTTATTCTCTTTCCATTGTAACAAATAATCAGTTTTGATTGTAATATCCTCTCTTGATTTAGTTGGATGGCTAAAGTCTTTTTCTGGTGTAAAAATATACTCTGTAGTAGAATCTTCAAATTCATTTAATCTTATTGAGTTAGGAAGCCACTCCGTTTGGAAATTGGGATTCGAAAATAAATTGATGTACTTTTTTTTATTTTTAAGTGTTGCGTCTAAAAATCCCGATATAAATATCTTAGCTATTTGTTGTTGGTCTTTATCTGAGATTAAAGGTTTTAAATTCAATAATTTAGCGAATGGACTATATGAATCCTTATTTCCCCATGTAGTATTAAACTGCCCATGATTAGCTCCATGTATATAGAGCGAAGATTTAAAATGATATAAACTATCGGTAAACTTTAAACGGTTATATTGATTTAATCCCATAAAATTTTGAACCTCTCCATCGTAAGAACCATGTAATGTTAAATAATTAAGGTTACTCAGGGAAACTTTTTTTCCATAGGGTTTATATACACCATCAACTGGAGCTATGGCAACTATTGATTTAATATTAAAGCCATAATCGAATTTAATATTTAAATCATCAGGATAATTTGGTAATGTATTTAGTAGACCAGCAATAGCAACGGCTTCTCCTCCCCTAGAATGTCCTATTAATGCAATATTATTTAAATCAACCTTATTAAAAAATAGATTAGAATCTTCTAAATTCCATGATTCCCATAGTTTTAAATGTTCCAATAAAGTAATTGCTCTAGCATCATTTTCATCTTTAAGGTTCCCAAAATAATAGGACCATCCAATATTAAAAAAGTTTTGATCTATTGATGCAACAATATATCCACGAGAAGCCAATAGATTAGCAAGATAAGCATAACCTGTATCTGAAAAGTCTTGCATAGAATGGTCACCGTGTACTATTAAAACCAAAGGAAAACGTTCCTTCGATTCGGGAAACCAAACCCTGGCATTTAAAGGAATTTTACTAGCATTAAACCCCCAAAACTTACTACGCCACCAACCATTCTTACCATCCCACCCATCAATAAATTTTTCGCAATTTATCGTTGGGGTTATTATTTCTGCTCCTTCAGCATACTCAAAACGATGTTTATCCTTTCCACTTCCGTAAGCTATTGTATTAACTTTGTAATGTCCTTCTTTCTCAGGAGATTCTATATTTAAAGCTACATTTTCACTAAACTCTTTACTTTTCAACGCTGAGAAATTTAGAGATGTTTTTTTATCGAAACCTTCAATACTGATAAACCAAACACCACAAAAAAACAAAAAACTGCTGATGCCCATTATCAAAAAAAAGATACATCTTTTAATTGCAGAAAACTGCCAAAGTCTTTTCCTCTTCAATAAATAAACAGTCCCGCTGAGGAAAAAAATTAATATTAAATTATAGATAAGCAAAAAAATATCCCTTTCCATAATCATAAAAAGTACTGGAATACTTAGTATTATTGTAAATAGAAATATTTTTGATAAGCTTATTATTAATCGTATTAAAAATGTTATTGTAAGGGAAATTATAGCAAAAATAATCACCAGTAGACCAAAACGTGCATACATCCATAAAGCGTTGGTTTCAATAACCAAAGATGTGGTATAAACAATAAAAAGTAAAGAGGTATAACCCAAACATAACTTTGCTACAAAATCAAAAAAAGGATTAACCTCCCTCAAATACAAGGAAACTTTATTTTTTGATTTTTGAAATTTTTTGAGCATAACTTTTCAATTGGGTATTAATTTACTTCCCGATACATAAAGTAACTTTTAATTATTAATAAGCACTTAAGAGATTACGAGACAAAAATAATACAACTATTATATATCTAGATTAAAGTAAATCAAAATTATGATTTCACTGATAAATTATAATGGAATCATTATAAAAAAATCCCGAGACAAAACTGTTTGCGGGATTTTTTGTTTAAACCAAATTTAAGTTATTTCACTTTTTTTATTCCACCAATTGAAAATCATCCTGCTTTACAAACATAACCTCTATAGATTTTGCTGTTTTTACCAATTCGGCAATATTTCTACCATCTACAAACACAATAGGGTTTCTTTTAGTCCCAGCTGCCGAAAAAGACATGCTGTAAGAAGCACCATTAATAGTATATTCTATTTTAGATACATCTGTATTACCTTCAGAATTTTTCGAAGTTTCAATTTCAATAGCATAAGTCTTCTCAGGGTCAATACACTCACTAGCACCAATACTTGAACCATCTTCGTAAACAAACCTTATATCAATTGGATCGAAACTTTCAATTATTTCTGGTGTTACTGGTGCAGATGGACCTTGATCGACAGGTTCATCATCATTAGAACAACTTATGGATAAAAACATAAGTATTACACTCAACAAAAAATATTTATAATTCTTCATCTTCTATTCTTTTAAACTTATTTCTATTTCTTTCTCTAACCCATTAATTTTTAAAAGGTAGTTTCCAGCACTTAAATTAGAGAACAATGCTTCTCCATTGATTATTTGCTGTGTAGCAAACTCTGATTGATCTTTTAATACCACAACATTGCTTCCATTTTGAGATGAAACTACTTTTATTGCTCCACCATTGTAGCACACCGCGTCCTTTTTATAAAAGGCTAAATCGCCAATAGACGCATTATATTTAACTGTAATTTGCCAACGATTAGATGACGATTCATCTTCTGATACAACATCAAAAGCTTGTGTGTTAGTAAAATCTAAAACATCATTATCAGAAATGACAGGCATAGCATTTTGATATAGTTGTGCACCTGGGCTTAGCTGAAAAACTGGTGTTAATGCTGATATATCTATACTATTATCTACAAATAATGTGATGTCATTACCATTATTTATTCTATTATTAATGGTTACATCTTTAAAACCAAAGTTTAATAAATCGGCACCGTTGTTTAATTCAGGGCTAGCAAAGCTATAGGCTTGAGCTATATCCCCAAAAAGAGCATTTATTTGAAAATTTATCGTTTTACTAATATCTACAACTTTATCATTTGCTGAATCATATACTTTAAAGCTTATAGCCTCTCCATTTGTATTAGAAAACACATTGAAATACGCATAATAGCGGTCTTTACTAGCCACATAAATCAAATTAGCAACGCCTCTACATTCATCATTTACAAAGGCTCCTATCATATCATTTGTGCTTGAAAGTGTTACACCATCAATATTTAAAAAGGCTACAAATGACATGTTATATTCAAAATCATTTTCATTAACAGACCAAGTTGGTACTTGTGCAAAGGCATATATTCCCGTAAACAAGAATATAACTGCACTTAGTATTGTTTTTTTCATCTTGCTTAGTTTTTAATTACTTTATATGTTCTGTTTGTATTGTTCATGTTAATCTTTAAAAAGTAAACTCCAATACTCACACTCGGATTTATTTTAAGAGTATTAGCTCCTTCCCTAACCTCAAGGGTTTTTGCATAAACTGATTGGCCATAAACATTTATTAGTTGTATATCTATGTTATCTGAAGTATTAGAATTGAATTGTATTAACAACTCATCTTTAAACGGATTAGGGTACATTTTTAGTTGTTCTAAACCATTTGCTTCTAAAACAACTGGATTAGCTACTGTACCTAAAACATTATTCCCCTTAAACATAAAAGTCTTTTGAGTTGGCCTTTGAGAATTACCGTCTCCAATAAAGAAGGTTAACTCTCTTTCTGTTTCTCCATAAATAGTGATAAAACTTAACGCTTTATCTCCAACTAATTGATTTTCAGACATACCTTTTAGCGCTCCTTCATCATCATAAACATAGAGTTTACTATAACCTTCTGGTAAAAGCACTACTGCATTCATATTATCAGAATACTGAGCAAACTCCTCACTTATAGTATTTTGATTTTTGGATGCTATATCATCAGAAGTTGTTTTCTTAGTATTCCCCGATTTACCAAAAATATTAGGGTATTTAAAATTCTGAGCGCTAGAAGACTTAATCATATATCCTTTACCAACTTCTAAATAATTTAATGTTCCGCTCCATCCATTTAAAGGATCATAAATAGCAAAGAGATTTTGTGATTTTATAATATCACCATCAGACACATTAAACGTAGATAATGCTTCATTTACTGAGACATTCTTAGTTAATGGATATGGCAACCAATTCCAGTTTTCTTGGATATCAAAATTCCATGTATTTACATCAACAGTAGTACCTTGAATTTTTAATGTTTGCTGGTTGGCAAATTTCATTTTATACATAAAGTTTGAAGACAAACCAGAATTTGCACTAATAGTACCATTCCATGAACTATTTGCTGGCGATGCATCCTTAAAGTACGTCTCTAATTGTGTTGGAGAATGACTTAGAATACGATCTGATGTTTGTAAATTCATACCAGAAGTCAACGCATTCAAATCTGAAAAATTAGGATCATTTACATTGAACGACACCCATGTCCAACCTTCATTTAATGGTATATCCTGCTCAATAACATTAGTATTTTCAAATAATGACGGGTTCGTTAACGTTCCCATGACATTATTATCTGTAAAGGTTATTGAACTGTTCCCATCTATAGTAGCTCGTATGATTTGTCCAGTGCTAGCATCCCAGATATTGAAACTAATAGCATCACCAGAAACCGTATTACTGTATACTGTTAGGAATACGAAATATTCTTGATAAGCTTCATCATAAACTACATTGGCTATACCTCTGACTTCGCCATTAGAAAATGCTGCCACTTGGTCAAATAAATCATTTGAAAACACACTATCTATACTAATGCGCCCTATAATATTCATACTATAGTTAAAGTCGTTCGGGTTAACTTCCCATTCAGGATCTTCCGCAAGTACTCTTACTTCTAGTTGTAGTTTTTCATCTAGACCAAAATCAGTTTGTAGATAAAGATTTTCCAAATATTCTCCAGCTGATAAACCTTCATCAATATTAGCTGTGATTGTAATTTTACTGTCTGGTGCTAAACTTCCAGAAGTACTACTTAAAGACAACCAATTAGGCACTCCTGCAATATTATAGGGTTGTACTAAACCACCTTTATTGATTATTGTAATATCGAATGTAGGTGACTCATTACCCTCTTTGATAATATTAACTACCTCATCAAAGCCATCAACAAACCAGCTCATTTCATTTTTCTGAACAAAAGCGGTCCAAGTGATTGGGGATTGCTGCATATTATTTGAAGCATCAAACATACGATGTACTGTAATATCAAGTATTTGGCCTTCAATTGCTGCCCAGTCTGATATCACTGGTTCCAATATCATATCATCTTCATTAATAACATGATTCACTTGGAATTTGATCAATTTTCGTTCTGGTTTAATAGCAGGCACATCATTTGAATAATTCACAGCTCCTGAGCTTAATACTGCATTTGACGGTATCACACTTTGGTTACTAAAGGCATGATAATATCGTGGCCCGTTTGCTGTTACTGGGTCAGGTGCATTCATACGTGCATATAGTAATAAACCAATACTCTCAACATCCATTTCGTTAAAACGATCTCTGGATATTTGGTCTATATTTCGTAATGTATTCCATAGTCTAAACTCATCAATTTTCCCTGTAAATGGTCTATCTACGGTTTCTACACCTGCTTGATCTTTAAAGCCTCGTGCACCTAACCAGGCCTGATTTCCTGAGAAACCACCAATATCTGCAATAGGATTAGAAGAGACTTGTTGTGCATCTACATAAGTTCTTAAAGAGCCATTTCTGTTAAACAACAAAGCGATATGATGCCAATTATTATCAGCTACACTTGCAGCGGTTAACACATAGTTGTTACCTTCACTTTCAAAATATAAGGCTCCAGAACTATTCATATTAATAGCCCATTTATTTGATAAACCAACAGATTGTATAGGGTCTTCACCATTACCACGACCATTAGAGAATATGGTGGCTTCTTGTGGGGTATCGGTTTTTATCCAGAACGAAATAGTGGCATTCATTTCATTTGTTAGCTGTACAAAACCTACATTATCCAACTCTAAATACTGGTCATTAGCAAACTCATATGATGTGCCTTTGGGTTTGATATCCCAATCGGCGGTTACAGCGGCATGTTTAAATCGTGCTAAATCGTAGGCAATAGTACCGCGTCCTTCATTCATTGGCCAATAACCAACCAAATTAGCTTCGTTTCCAAGTAATTTGGTATAGATATTTGCATAAGCTTCACTTAAACTTAATGATTTTGTCCATAATCTTAAATCATGAATATTGCCTATAAACGTATTCCCACCAATCACTAAAGGATTATTATTTGTGAATTGTGTGTTAGCACTTCCTGTACTCCCGCCAATGTCTCGATCATCTTCATAAATACTGAGGCTTCCCGATGCATTATCGTGCGTAATCGTATAATGGTGAAACAAGCCATCTGTGGCTATAGTTCCATTGGCTGTAATATCTCCAAGAGCAGCAAAAACATCTCCATTTTCTAAACGAATGTTTAATCCATTTTGCTGGTTAATGATGGTAGCTGATGATGCCGTAGTAGCATTATTCATCCAGAATTCTACCGATAAATCTCCAGATACCAACCTTGGGCTTTCTATAGTTGCTGTATTATTAGCGCCTTCAAAACGCAAAGAGACACTATTATCTATTGGTAACTGATTGGTTTCTCCTTTTATTTCAATGGTACTTACTGCACTATTATAAAAGATATTTTCGCTAAAACTAACACGTAAATCTTCTCCAGCTCCTAAAATACCATCGGTTGGTAATGGTGTACCGAACTGCTGTGGTGATTTTAAATCTACACTACCTGAAACAACCTCTGAAATATATTCGGTGCCATTGGTGCAGGTACTTCGTGCTCTTATTTCGTAATTCCCGTCTTGCAGTTGTAAATCTGCAATATTAAAAGCAAATATAACTTCGGCATTTGTTATTAAGGAAATCTCAGACTCATTATTAATTACAGCTTCATCATAAAAGGCTTGGGTGTTATAATACGTATGCAAGCGTGTCCAATTTGGAGATGTTGCTAAACGATATTCTAAATCGATTTTTTGAAAATTATCAAAGGCTTGATTGTATTCTGATAAATTAATAGATAATGGATTTGTTGAGCCATCATTATTATAAGCCCCATCTACATTATATACCCAATTATCTAATGGCGCTTTAACAGCTACCTGAGAACAAGACGGTACAAAATGAGCCGATATTTCCACAGTATCGAAAACATTAACAGGATCACAACGCGATTGTAATATGATTTTTATATTCTCGTAATCGTAAACATCCGATACCGATTTTCCTAAGGTCAAAGAATAAGGTACTTTTTGACCATAAGGCACAAATACAACGGTACCGTTTTGAGATATGTTAATATTGGCATTATTGGGGTTTGTAGTATTATCTACAATAAGTTCAAAATAGGCATCAGATTGTGTGACACTATTATTCTCCAAAATCAATTCAAATTCTGCATTATTATTTTCGGGAATATTGCTAATATCTGCAACCTCTACGCTAATTAAAGGCACTTCTATACTCTGGGTTGCAAAACTTAAATCGACTTTTTCGTCATCTGGCAATGGCAATACTGTATAATCTGGTATACCTAATAGCCCCGCTGCATCGCGTGCCAGAATAAAGGCTGCATAAACAGCATCATTATAAAAATTGGATTGTTCTACACCCTCATACGGACATGATGTACTACCTCCTACCGTTGAAAAAATAGGGCCATTACCGTCAAATACATTAACCACATCTACACTTAAAACATTGTTTAAATCATTGTCTTTTAAAGTATAGCTTACATTTAGCGTAGATGTTTGGCTTTCACTTAAATCAGTATCAAAAGATTGACTGGCGAAGCCTGATGTTTTTGAGGTGACACCAACATCAAGAATTTCTGCGCCAACTTCAACCGCAAAGGACTCATCTAGTGTTAAATTAAAATCGAAGGTGTTAGACTGTACAATGGCAGTTTCTACGCTTCTAGTAATTTCGCCAACACCCGAATCAAACGAAATATTATCGTCAAATTTTTCATTGATTAGTACCAACAAATTGTTTGCTGCCGAAAAATTGGTTTCTAATTTTTCCAGTTCTTCATCATCAGGTTGAGCATCTATCGCTTCTTCTACTTCTGAAGAAAAATCGCTAACCAAAACAAGTGCATCTTGTTTTAAACCATCACGGTCTTTAATTGCTCTATATTTGCTTCGTTCATTCTGAAGAATGACTTTTCTCCATAAATTTATTTGTTGTTCGTAAAAGTCCACACTTACACCCTTTTCAGGGTCTGGGGTTATATTTCCGTTTTGTATTTCAGTAATTAGTGTTTGTAATTCTGGAATTAAGGTTTCTAATATGAACTTTTGAGAATACACAAAAAAGGTATCTGAAGGGTCTTCGGTAAAGGTTGTTTTTCGTTGTTTACTTATAAATACCGAGTTTGTACCGTTGCTTAATTCTAAATAATCACCAGTTCCTATAGGTGCTTCAGATGCTCTTACATCTGCATTAACACCGTAGAAAAAGTTTTTAGACTGACCAATATATAAATCGCCATCAGCACCTACAAATCTTGGATCTGAACTAGTTGAAATGGTTTGCGAAAAATTATAGGTTTTGGTAATTCCTTGACTCACGGATGCTGATGTAGATACGCCAATACCTGCATTGACATCAAAGATAATCTCGGTAACAACATAAGGCCCTACAAGACCGCCACCAGTGGCAAACGATGGTCCTGCATCAATGGTAAGTTCTTGGGTTAATCCAACTCCAGCAGATAAACTCTGACTGTTGGTAAAGGTTATACTTTCTCCTGCTGTAATAGATGCCGAACTATTAGATCCTGGCGGGTCTCTTAAAATGATATCTGGAATATCTGGTCCTGCGGTAGTGAATGTTTGGCTACCATCTGAAATGATACCTAGAATAATACCCTCGGGGTTATAATCTTCTGCTGGATTATCCTGCCCGTTAATTCTATATTTTATATCAATAGTTTTTGTAAACGGTGAGGAAATAGATGGTAACCCAGCTTTAAAGGTGTAAATGATTCTACTATCGTCATTAGGGTCTGTAACGACCTCCTCTGTTCCAGAGAATGCCAAATTATTGGTCACCTTTAATTCACCATCAACAATAGGCACAATGTCTTCTAACACATTGGCTCCGTCAAAGTTTTCATAACGTTCAAAGGTGTTTAAAACAATTTTATAATCTTCAAATTGGGTATAGACAGGATATTTCACATTTGCATTTGAAGCTAATGATAATCCTCCAGAAATATCAATATCATCTGATGGATCCAATGGTGTTGCGTTAACATCGATGGTATCATCAGATGTTTGTTCAACTACTTTTAATACTGGTGTAGATCTGTAAACAAAACTCTTTTCATGTTGATACGCATTTCCATAGATAATTTCGTCATCTGATAATGTGAATTCTGGAATTATTTCCGATGGTATTGTTGAAAAGTTAACCGCTTCTTTGTTTCCAGAAGCAATAATACTGGAATTGATACTTGGGTTGCTAGTAATCTGCAAACCTGTATCTCCAACAATTTCGTAATTTAAAGGCAATACTTCTATACGATACTCTCCTGATTGTTCGTTAGTTTGAAAATTGAACTGTGTATAAGGTGTAACATTTGCACCAACAGGAGCATAATCTAGAGTGATATTGGCTATTCCAATATTGTTTTTAGAACTTACTTGTAACGTTGTATTTCCATTTGGAGACGAGTAAGGCACTTCAAATAATCCGTTTTCACCAAAACCAATAGGTTTTTGGGCTTCTACCGAGCCTCCCACAACACGACCAACAGCAGTAACACGGGTTTCATCTATAAATACTACTTGCTCTTGAGCATCCTCAAAAAACTCTTTAAAGGTACCAGTTTCTGCAGGAAATCTACCTTCATAAGTAAAGTCATGTCCAGCTTTTGCAACACGTATAAAGTGATTACCAATAGGCACACTAATATCGAAATTACCTTCATCATCTGATTCCACAGGCACGTTATTTTCATCTAAAACAATGTTACCATCTATATAAATATTGGCGCCTGCTACTGGAATACGTGCGTAACGTTCTAAACGGTCTTCGGATTGATTATACCAATATTCACCTTTATTATAAAAGTTGCCATTTCTTTCATATTGGTTATAGTTCTCATCAATAATACCAGGACCACTAATCATAGTATCATCTTCAATACCGTTACCATCTACTTCAACAAAGGAAGGGAATACATCTCTGGTATCATATAATATTTTGCCTTTAAAACTAAAGGATGATGTGTCGATAAAATCTATTTTGTTAACCACTTCAGACCCTTCTCCTAAAAACACCAATTGCTGATTGGGCTCAAATTTATGCTGTCCGAAGACAGGCGTTATTTTAAAAGATTCGCCTGTTCCTGTATAAGGAATCGCATTGATTTCATAATTACCGTTAACATCGGTAACTCCCAAAATGCCTAATTGGTTGGACGATGGAATATTTCCTGCACCAGACACAAAAGAGATATCGTTACTTATACCCTGGATGTTTAAACTACCGTGATTTTTGTTATAATTGAATCCATTTCTTGAGGCATCATAAGCATAGCCTCCTGTATTTTCGTTAGCACTTAAATACACGACCAAATCTGGGTCGTTTCCGCTTATGTATCGCTTATAATCAGTACGAATATCTGAAGCGTCTTCTATACTTTTCCAAACACGTATTTCGTCAATTAATGCGGTTTTACCACCTCCCACAAGTACATTGTTCCAATAGGCACTTCCTACATTAAACCTTGTTGTTACTGTTAGAACCGTTATTTCTAAATATGGTGAGGTATCTTCATCATCTACTTCAGCTCTGGCAGCATGTGCTGCATCCCTATAAGCCGCAGTCATAGGACGCCCATTTATAAACAATAAAGGCTCTTTATTATCTTCTAACTGGGCAGTAATATGTACAAAATTGCTGTTAAAATCTGATACCGGTATCATGATATCATTCCCTCGAGCATCTATATCTCCAGATGGGTAAACGTTTTGAATAATATGAAGGTTTCCTCCAATACTAACTTCTAAAGTTTTAGAGGTTTCTTTTAAATTAACGGTAATATCAATATTATTTCCGTTTGACTCATTAAGCCTAAATAGTCTAATGGCATCACCACTATCGTTTGTATAAGGCTCATCTGGACGTACCCACGCTTGCAACGTAGTTTGTGTTGCTATAGGTTTGTTCAGATTTAATATTTCTAACTGATTAGACCCCAGAATAATTAAACCACTGCCGTAACTTACAACGCTGCCATCAGACTCTGCTGTAACGGTTACATTTTGCACTGGGTTGCCCCCTTTATAACTTACGTTACCTGTTACTATGGCTGTTGGGTTTCTAAACCCTATACCTGTAATAAAATTGGTATATAATTCTTCTGTTTGGCTTACACCTTTTGCTAATACTTTATATTCATACAGTACGCCACCATCTACATATTTATCTTCGTATTGTGTATCATTGGGAGACACACTTCCTATAAATTGAAATGGCGTTACACTTCCTAGTTCTCTACGTGATATTTCTATGGTTGTAATTAAATTGAAGTTATTCCTTAGCTCCCATTGCAGCAGTACTTTATCGCCGAAATAGCCTTTAGACACATCAAAAGATTCCTCTGCAAATGTTCCAAAAATGTATAATATGTCCCATGGAAAACGGGCATCTGTATTGTTGGCAACATTACTGGTTCCCAAATAAGGTACACCAACTTGAATGGTATAACCATTGTTTTGTACGGCCTGCGATGTGGTAACCATTTTGGCACCATCATCTTGTTGTGCCCAGAGCCCTGAGACCAGGAACCCTAAACACAGGGTTAGTATTTTTTTTCTCATCGTCCTATAGTTTATAGTTTAATGATGTAGTTAACACCGTAACTTACAGGACGTGTTTCACCTAGTGTACCTGTAGCCCCGGTTAGTCCTGTGATTTGATGAGAATGAATGCCAGCTGCTAGGGCACCATCATTAACTGTTCCTGTTCCAGCAGCAGATTGGTTTTGAAAAGCATTTGTGGCTCCAGAACTACCCCCATTTCTAGGTTCAAAGAAACGAAAAGGTTGTCTTAAATCATGTGTATGCTGCCCCGCATTGGCCGCTTCTAAGCTTCCCGCTGTATGATTATGAGATTGAAAGCCATCCTTTTGTTTAACTCCTAAAGCGATGCCAGCATAATTGGTACCTCCATAAGCTTGAGAACCGGCACCTCGCAAATACATGGCCTGTAAATTTGGGGCATTGTTACTGCCCAACAAGTCAATAAGTTTTTGTGAGCCATTGATTCCTACTAAAGACCTCCCATCGCATAACACCCAGCCTGTTGGAGCTGTTGTTCCTACAAAAGGCATAATAGCCCCAGTTGGCACCCCGTTATTGGCGGCTATAGCATAAGGCACGTGTTTTAACTTTTCTTCTGAAATGACCTGTTGCCCTTCACTTATTTTTAAATACACCTGTTGGTTTGCAAATATGGGATTATTAGTTGCCGCTGGACTTATAATATGTGAAAACACGCCAAAGGCATCTGTCGTCAAATTAACAGTTTCTGGATTACCAATAACTACTTTAGTATTACCGTTATTGGCATCTAAATAATACAACTCAAACGTTAAAGAAATAGTAGCATTTGTTTTAGCTGTATTATTGCCATCTCTTGCTATACCTTGTACAGCTATATCTGCTATTTCTGCAGAGGTTTGTGCATAGTTAAACGTTGCTGTAAAAAGTAGTAATAGGGTTAGAAGTGTAAGTTTTGTTTTCATGGTTACGTTATTTATATCATTAAAATCTTTATAATTTGCAATTACGAGTGCAAGTTACTTTGAGACCGTTGTGATAACAATACGTACCAAGTGCAAATACTACGTAGGGCTACGTAATATTTACACATAAAACAAATTAGTGTTTATATAGAAAGTATGAGCTCTTTATGCTCTTGAGCCCAAGAATGTAAAGCATCCATTCCATTAGAAAGATTAAGCTTTTTGATAATATTAGAGCGATGCTTTTCTACTGTTCTACTAGATATACTTAACAGTTCACCTATTTCTTTAGAAGATTTATTCTGTGCCACTAAACGCACTATAGTACGCTCTGAAGGGCTTAAAAATTTAATTTTTTCAATTTCAGGAGAGACTTGATGCTCCAATATTTTATTAAATTCTGAACTAAAATAAGTACCGCCTTTATAAACTTCTTGAATACATTTATGGAGTTCTACTGCTGGTTCATCCTTTAAAATATACCCTTGTATATTAAGCTTTTGCGCTTTAGATATAAACCCTTTTTCTTTATGTGATGTTAATATGATAAATTTAGTTGGTTGCTGTTGCGCTATACATTTTTGGATGACTTCGAAACCAGTTAACAAAGGCATTTCTATATCTAACACAGCAATATCTGGTTGTAAAGACATAATATCATCTAACGCTTTTGCGCCATTATCTACAGCTGATACTACCTTATAATTAAATGACTTTAATTCATCCACCAGACCTTTAAGTAACATCGGGTGGTCATCAGCAACTAAAACAGATATTTCCATAATTATATAATTGGTATTTGAGAAATTATTTGGGTGCCTTGTCCTTTTTTACTTTTTATTGATAATACACCATTAAGCATACGTATACGTTCTGCTATAGTTTTTAAACCTAAACTATGTTGTTTTAAAGATGTAACATTGTCAAATCCAATACCATTATCCTTTATTAAAACTTCAACTGTATTATCTTCCTTTACAATATTAACTGTAAGTGTTTTGGCTTTAGAATGTTTTAAAGCATTAGTTACAGACTCTTGAATAAATCTATAAAAATTAAGTGTAGCAGCTTCGTTAAATTGATGATCAATATCATCTATTTCAACAGAAAAAAACATGTCAGATTCGCTATCTAAATCATTTAATAATTGCTGGATACTTTCAGTCAAGCCTAATTGTTTTAGAGTAGCTGGGAATAACCCTCTTGAAATACTCCTCACTTCTTCAAGAGCAGAATTTGTGAGTGTTGCAAGTTCTTTCTGTTCTAAGTTTTGTGCTTTTCTTTTTATTAAAGTTAGCTGTTGCCCTACACTATCGTGCAAGTCCTTAGAAACTCTAGTTCGTTCTTCTTCTTGCGCACTTAAAAGATCTTGCGAAAATTGTTCTTGCAGTAGTTCTCTGTTTCTGGCAGCGTTTCTAGAGCGCCATAATAAAACAATTCCAAACACTGCTAAAAGACCTAAACCCCCAAATAACATCCACTGGTTTTTTACTTTATTTTTTTCATCCAACAAGGCTATATCACTTTCTTGAGCTTTTATTTTTAAATCGCGTTTTTCGGTTTCATAAAGGGTTTGATAATATGTTAATGAATTTACATTTTGAACTTTAGATATCGAATCTTTTATTTTGTAATAATTAATAAGATGCTTTTCGGAGTTTCTAGAATCGTTAGTATTTTTGAAAACATCAGATAAAAACTTTTCAGCATTCATTATTTCTACATATCCCTTGTGCTCCTTTTTTAATGACAAATGCTGCTTCCCATAATTAAGCGCTTGTTTATATTGTTTTTTTGCTAAAGCCATTTGCTTAAGCACTTCAATATACATCTCTTTTTGAATCCCTTCTGAGTATGTATGTGGATCATTCGTAATTTTATCAAAATATTGTTCTGCTTTTTCTAAACTGTCATTTTCTGCAAGTGCTATGGTTAAATCACACAAAAAGAAGGGTTCATAAAAACGTTTAAATTCGGAGTTATTGTGTTTGAGAGCTAATCTCAAATTTAAAATTCGTTTTTCTTGATCATCTATTAATCTATAATCAGCCGCCGCGTTGTAATACAGTAATGATACTGCGGTCTCTTCTTTAAATTTATTTGATAAAGCTATAGCTTCGTTGCGCTCTTTTTCTGCCTCTTTGTAAAAAGCATTTTGACTGTAAAGAATTGAAATATCATTTTTAGCATTTATTAAGTTTAAGGTATCCTTTTCAATAGCAAAAATTCTAATAGCATCCTGTATATGTTTTGAGGCATCAACAGCTTTTCCTGTTTCCATCAATACACCTCCTTTTTTTAAGGCTATGGTTCCTAACAAAGATTGTTTATTGGCTTTGGCAGCCCACTCTTTAGCCAAATTGTAATATTTAAAAGCAGTATCAAAATCAACTAAACTTGCATAACAATCTGCACCATAAAGATAATATCTTGATTTGATAGCATTAGAATTTACATCTTTTATGTAATTCTTAAACCCCTTAAACATTTGTAATCCAGCTTCCGAATCTCCCAATATATTATTGTAATAATGAATAAGCTTGTTTGTGTGTGTAGCTGCTATGTTAAGAGAATCTAATTCGAGTGCATATTTGATGGTTTGCTTTGCAATAGAATCATATCCATAAGCATCATCAAATTCTATTAAAGAAGACAAACTATCAGACCATTTTAAACGCTCTGTATTTTCTGTTTGCTCAATTTTTGATTTTAATGCTTCTAACTTATCTTCAAAACTATTTTTTTGAGCATTTACACTTAATACGAAAAAAAGAGTAATTAGAAAAAAAGATGGCTTTGTAAACATATATAGGTTTTTCGATTTTAAATTTCAGGAGTAAAAGATACAAAAGTAGCAGAAACTAAATCGGAAGCAATTTACATCGATTAAAGGTTTAAAATCTTCTTTAATTGATGGAAGGATAACTCCCATAATATTGGTTAATATATAGAAACGCCCAACTAGAATTAATTGTGTAGGGTGATGTAAAATAGCTTTTTACACCTATTTCCCGATACAAAAATTAGCAAATATATTCCCCAATAAATCATCGTTAGTAATTTCCCCTGTTATTTCTCCAAAATGATACAATGCCTGACGAATATCTATAGCCAATAAGTCTCCTGATAATCCTGTTTCCAAACCTTCTTTTACTTTTTGAATTTCCTCAAAGGCTTTTAAAAGTGCATCGTAATGACGGGAATTTGTAACTATAGTCTCGTTATTTCTTAGCGCTCCTGTATTGATAAGGTTTAAAAGAGCATCTGTTAATTGATCTACACCTAAACCAGTTTTAGCTGATAATAGAAGTACATCAGTAATATATTTTTTAATACTTGCTATATGCTCATCGTTTAACTGATCAATTTTATTAGCAATTACCAACAGGGGTTTTTGAGGGTATTTATTTTTTATTTTTTCTATTTCTACAGAAACAGTTTTAAGGTTATCTATGTTTTTCTTCGCATCAAATAAATAAATAGTAACTTGAGATTGCTCTATTTTTTCAAAGGTTTTTTTAATCCCTATACTTTCAACAATATCTTTAGTTTCTCTAATACCTGCCGTATCAATGAACCGAAAACCAATGCCCCCAATAGAAATTTCATCTTCAATCGTATCTCTGGTTGTTCCTGCTATTTCTGAGACAATCGCACGATCTTCATTAAGTAAGGCATTTAAGAGTGTAGACTTACCTACATTGGGTTCGCCAACTATAGCAACTGGAATACCATTTTTTATAACATTACCTACTGCAAACGAATCTATAAGACGTTTTAGTACAAAAGTGATTCTAACAATTAAATCTTTAAATTGTGTTCTATCGGCAAACTCCACATCTTCTTCTGCAAAATCCAGCTCCAATTCTATTAAAGAAGCAAAATTTAAAAGTTCTTCTCTTAATTTTGCAATTTCAGAAGAAAAACCTCCACGCATTTGCTGCATCGCTATTTGATGAGAAGCTGCATTATCGCTAGCTATTAAATCCGCAACTGCTTCTGCCTGACTTAAATCTAGCTTTCCATTTAAAAATGCTCTCAATGTAAATTCTCCAGCATTAGCCATTCTACACCCTTTTCTTAAGAACAACTGTATGATTTCTTGTTGAATATAATTAGAGCCATGGCATGAAATTTCTACAACATCCTCCCCTGTGTAAGAATTAGGATTCTTAAAAATAGATACTAAAACCTCATCTAAAACAATATGGTTATCTGTAATATGTCCTAAATGAATAGTGTGCGTTTTCTGCTTAGTCAAAAGTTTTCCTGAAACAGATTTAAATTGATTATCTGCTATGGTTATGGCATCTTTTCCAGATAAACGAATCACGGCAATAGCACCAGCTCCTGAGGGTGTTGCTAATGCTACAATGGTATCTTTTAATATCATGGGGTAAAAATAACTAATTTAAAATGTATTTATCAGTCGTAACTTTAGTCTATTTTATTATGATAGAATTTTCTCCAATCTTTTAGCATTCACAAATAGATATCTAAATGGTGTTTTTTTATAGCATATATCTATATATGTTACTGTAAAATGATAATTCTGTAGATTTTTTTTAAATAATTTTACTATTTCACAAAACTTTGATTTTTAGATATTTAACTTTTATTTATTATGCACACATAGTATATTTGCAGGAATTTTTTTCAGTATAAAATGTGACTCTTACAAGTATACATGTGTCTTACTGACAAATAGATAAAAATCTAAAAAACAATTTTAACCCATCTAGTGCTTCTAGAATAAAAAAAGCCTTTAATAATGAAAATAATTGAATCTGATTTTTCAAATCAAATTGTAAAGTTTGTTCAAAACAAGTTAGGGAACATCTTTTTCTTTAACCATATTGCCGTAGTAGAATTAAATGAAGGTATACATTTCAATATAAATAATGCACCTCTAATTTTAGAGGAGCTAAAATCGTACTTTGGAGATACAAAACCTTTTGGGGTTATTGCTAACAGAGTGAACTCTTACTCAGTAGATTTATTAGATACTCCTAAGTATAGAAATGAAATTAAAAACTTAAAGTCTTATGGTGTTGTAGGTCATGATGCAGCTTCGAAGATGAATGCTACTATAGAAAACGATTTTTGTATGTCTGAAAAAGTAGATTACGATACTATTTATGATGCCATTAATCATGTATACAATAAGGTAAAAAACAGTAAGTTATTCTCGTTGAACTAGAAAATGTTATTCTGAGTGGTTTTACGTTGTAATTAAATAAATACCATCCGGTTTTATTTCAATTTGCCTTTGTCTGTATAGATTTCCAATTGCTTTTTTAAAACTTTTTTTACTCATTTGAAGTTGCGATTTTATGTCTTCTGGATCAGACTTATCTGTAAGGTCTAAAAAACCGCTATTGTCTTCTAATTCTTGTAGAATACGTTTAGCATTAGGTTCTATATTTCTGTATCCAATCTTTTCTAATGATATATCAAGCTTATTTCCTGGTCTAATTTTTTTTACTACACCTTTAAAAGTATCTCCAACACTTATATCCTTATAAATATTATCCTTGTAAATTAGCCCAGAGTGTATTTTATTAACAATTACATTCCAACCAATATCCGATGGATGGGAGGCTATTAAATCTACTTCATCAAACTGATTAACTGTTAATTCTTTATTATCTAAAAAACGGTTGGTTTTGCTTGAAGCTACTAAACGCTCTGTTTTTTCATCTAAATAGCAGTGCACTAAATACCAGCCACCAGGTTTCATTTTAAAGGCTTGCTCTTTAAAAGGGCAAAACAACTCTTTTACCAATCCCCAATCTAAAAAAGCACCAAAATCTGTGACTTGATTGCATCTTAAAAGTGCAAATTCATTACGTTTAATATAAGGAACATCTGTAGTGGCTACAGGACGTTCTTCATTATCTAAGTAAATAAAAACATCAATTTTATCCCAAATTTTAAACTCAGCTGGTACATATCTATTGGGTAATAGTACTTCATCATCGTTTGCATCAATTAAATAAATGCCATGATCTGTTTCACGAAGTATCTCTAAAGTATTTATTTCTCCTAATTTCATAAGCTGCAAAGTTATAACAATAGGTAAATACAATTACATTAAACTTCATAAAAAAAGCGTTACCAATTGTAACGCTTTAAAATTTATATGGGCTTTCTTCTAATAAACTGACTCTTTACCAAAATGCTTAGTTAATAAATAGTAAACTACAGCTCTATATTTATTTCTGTTAGATTTACCATAAGTTTCCATAACAGATGCTATTGCACCATCTAAATCATCACTAGCACTTAATCCTAATTTTTTAATTAAAAAATTATTTTTTACTGTTTCTAATTCAGATTCATCAGAACCTGATACTGTTGACGCATCTGCATTATATATAGATGGTCCGCAACCTATAGTTACTTTTGTTAATAAATCCATATCAGCATTAACACCACATTTTTCTTTTAGGTCTGCAGCATATTTTGCAATAAGCTCGTCACGTTTACTCATGATAATAATTTTTTTAGATTAATAATTTATTTTTTAAATATAGTCAATTTTTAGACACATTAACTTTTGTTAAGTCACAATTGATTAGCGAATAAATTCAAAATAATTTAAAAGCACTTCATCATTAATATGCTTGGGTGTAAAAATTTCTAGAAGCTTTGGTATTTTGGACAAATTGTAAAAGGTTTTTAGCTCTTGAATCACTTCGTTTTTATTTGATGCTTTAGCATATTCAAAACCAAACATGTTGCATAAATATTCTGCGTTAAGCTTATGGTTGGTTTCAAAATACATATCAAAATTTTCAGTGTTTTTATGTCCTGGTAAAATTCTAAAAATACCACCACCCTCGTTATTTACAATTATTATCCTAAAATTATTGGGTATATGTGTGTTCCACAAGGCATTACTATCATAAAAGAAACTTAAATCGCCAGTAATAAAAGTGGTACGCTTTTCGCTTGCAACTGCACATCCTATAGCTGTTGATGTACTGCCATCTATACCACTTGTACCTCTATTACAATACACCTCTAGGGTTTTGTTTAAACTAAACAATTGTGAGTAACGTATGGCCGAACTGTTACTTATTTGTAAAATTGAGTGGTTTGGTATTGTTTTTAAAATGTGATTGAAAACCAAAAAATCACAAAACGGAATTTCATTTAAATACTGCTCATGCCGTTTTAATCGTTTTTGTTTCACCTTTCTCCAAATAGGGTTATAGTCACTCTTTTTGTAATGGTGTATAAGCGGTAAAAAGGATGTAAAAAATTCCTCTGGAGTTGCTTCTATGTGTTTAGACAGGCAGAAAAAAGTATCATTAGCACGCTTTTTGTCTATGTGCCAGTGTTGCTTAGGTTTATATTTTCTTAGTAATGCTTTAATTTTTTTTGAAACAATTAGCCCTCCAAAGGTTAGTAATATTTCTGGTTGTAATTGTTTTTGTGCTTCATCTGATAATGGTGCTATGATTTGATCGATACTAGGAAAAAAATCATTGTGGTGTAGGTTTGATGTTGTTTCTGTAAACACAATAACACTATCGTCCTTTACCAATTCATCAAGTAAAACCTTACTAACGGTATTTGGAGCATTAACCCCAACCAAAATCATCTTTTTAGATGCTGCTATCCAATCTTCGTAACATTCCTTTAAAAGAGAGGTTTCAATAGTGTTTTCGCTTTTTAAGTTTGAAATGGCTTTGGGAGTAACAGTTGGGGTGTTGATGGTCTCATATAAAGGTTCATCAAAAGGAATATTGATGTGTACTGGCCCAGATTTTACTTTAGCAAAATTAATGGCGTTATTTATTTCTTGTTCGTTATACTCCTGAATATCTTTTTGAAGTCCCAAAAAACGTTCTAGCTTATTTTCAAGACTTTTCATTATGGGTAACTCTTCGTTACCTGGTATGTTTTTCTCATCTTTTAAGTCCAACTTTAAAGCCGCTGAATATAAAATATGATTCTTATAAACATTTTTTTGATTAATGGTTTGTCCATCACCTATGCCAATAAGATGTTTAGGCCTGTCTGCCGATAAAACCACCAATGGTATATCGCTGTAGAATGCTTCTGCTACTGCGGGGTAATAGTTTAACAAAGCACTGCCCGATGTACATACTAAAGCTACTGGTGCTTTAATTTGTTGGGCAATACCCAATGCAAAAAAAGCAGCACATCGCTCATCTACAATACTATAGCAATTAAAAAAATCGTCATGGGTAAAACCAATAGTTAAAGGAGCACTACGGCTTCCTGGAGAGATAATTATGTGTTTTATATGCTTCGCCTTGCATAGTTGAATTACGGTTTGTGCAAGCGGAATTTTAGGTAATGTCATCAACTTCATAATCTATTTGCAAAATTACGAAATAGAGTTCTATTGTCCATATTGCTATTTGATTATATTTGTAGGAATAAAATTCCAAACAATTCGATATGTACCTTAAGGAAACCTTTAAAAACTTTACACTAGTTATTTTACTTTTCTTTTTTGTGAGCTGTTCTACTGAAGAAGTAGACAACAATACTTTAGCTTGTAACCCAGGTAATATAGATTTTCTTCAAGAAGGTAATTCATGGAGTTATCAAACTTTTGTCTTTGGTTTTGAAAGTGCAACAATTTCCCTAAATGTTAGAGGGTGCAATGGCAATGGTTTTTTAGTTGACAGAACAATTAGCGACCCTTCTACTAATGAAAACACAACTTCTACGGATCTATGGAGAGAAGGCGATGATTTCCTTTTAGTTGATGCAAACGGAAATACAAATGCTAAAATATACAAAAGGAATGCGCAAATGGGTGAGACATGGATGCACGACCAAGCTGATGGTGGAATTGCTACACATGAAGTTGTTTCATTAGATTCTACTATTACTGTTCCAGCTGGAACATTTAAATGTGTTGTTTACAAATACACAGCCACTGATATCGTAAATGATTCTTATGTCTTTTGGAATGATGAGGTGGGAAATGTAAAAGAGGACGCTGGATTTTTCGTGTTAGAATTAACGGATTACACAGTTAATTAATGGCACCTAATGTATTATAACACCTTTTTAACGACCTTAGATTTTGCTACAGTTTCCTCCCACTCACTCTCAGGGTTAGACGTCTCTGTAATACCACCACCAACATAAACTAAGGCTTTATTATCTTTTATTTGCATACAACGTAAGTTTACATAAAGCTGTGTACTTTTACGTTTTACTGTATAGGCTCTATTTTCTATGTTACGTCTTCCTGTTCTAGGCTTTACTTCTGTTTCAAGATTAAGCTCCCCTAAAAACCCTGTATAAAATTCGCGATCATAGTCTTCATGTTCTAATATAAAGGCTTTTGCTAGTGCTTTAGGCATACCACATACCGCTGGAGTTGGATGTAAATTATAAAGCAAACGTTTAAAGTTAATATCTGTTACACTTAAGACTCCTTTTATCAATGTCCGTAAATGTAATAAGTTACCTGCTTTTATGGTTTCTAAACTAGAAACTTGGATATTATTTACATCTTCTTGAATATTATCCAATATAAAATCTGTAACAAACTGTTGCTCTTGTAATTCTTTTTCTTGCCATACTACATCTAAATTACCATTGTAATTCTGTGTTCCCGCTAGGGACATTATAGAGAAGTTTCTGCCTTCAATTTTTAAAAGAGTTTCTGGTGTTGCTCCTAACCATAATCCAACTTTTGGATGAAACCAACAATACACAAAAGCGGATTGATATGACGCTAATAAGTTTTTAAAAATGGTTAATGGACTGTCTTTTTTAAAATCACATATTTCTCTTCTTGATAGCACAACTTTTTGAAACTTACCATTCTTAATAGCTCTTATACCCTGCTCTACTAAAGCTATATGAAAGTCTTTATGTGTAGAATGTGTCTGAGATAATAAGGTTGAATTCTGATCATTTTTATCAATATCTTTTTCTGATGCAGTAATTATTTCAGATTCAGATAAAGGTGTTAAAATACTATCTACAGAATTATCAAAAGGAGAAAACACAAAACCGCTCTCTTTAAAATGTTTTGTAATGTGTAATTCGTCACTCCTCTGTAAAATAGCTTTTATTCTATCTTTATTTGGTTTACGATAAACTACAAATGGAAGATTGCTTTTGTGGTGGTGCTCTAAGCGCTCAAAAATGTGTTCCAAGGTATTACTTTTTTCTTGGTAAAGAAATGGTGGTTAGCTTACAAAGTGAAATAAGATTATCATTACCATCGGTAACTTTTATTTCGAACAATTGGGTTGTTCTGCCTTTATGTATAAATTTTGCGGTGGCATAAACATATCCTTCCTTTACACTTTTAACATGATTGGCACTTATTTCTATACCTCTAACAAAATAATCCTTTAAATTTAATAGCATTTCTGCTGCAAAACTCCCTGTAGTTTCGGCCAAAGCAACAGTTGCTCCTCCATGTAATACTCCATCTGGCTGATATACTCTCTTATTTACTGGCATTCTGCCAACAACAAAATCGTTACCAAAATCTACCATTTCAATTTCCAACGTCTCCATCAATGTATTCTTGGTTATGTCATTAGCACGCTTTAGTATTTCTTCTTTTGAAATTTGCATGGAAGTATTTTATGTTTTATGAATTGTAAAAATACGAAATGCCTAGTACCTCAGAAAACACAAGAGCAAAATTGTCTTATTGGCTATACAATACTTTCCATTTAGTAGAATTTGGAGCAACTTCGGCATATTATATATCAGCAAGAATGGAAAAGTAATTCATCTTATTCCTTATTAGATTTGTAACATCAAAATGACTAAAACAAGTGAAACAAACTAACAAATATTTTTATCAGGAAAAGCTAAATAGTATTACAGAATATATTCACAATAATCTTGATAGCAAAATAGATATTAAAACTCTAGCTGAGCTTTCTTGTTTCTCACCCTTCCATTTTCATCGCATTACAAGAGCACTATTAGGAGAACCTATTGGTAAATACATCACAAGAACCAGACAGGAAACAGCCGCTAAACTACTACGCTATTCTAAATTAAAAATTGAAATTATCGCTTACAATGTTGGTTTTGATACGCCTTCATCCTTTACAAAAGCTTTTAAATCTCACTTTGGAATTTCTCCAAATGAATATAGAAAAGATAAATCATTCACAATCAAAACAACGAATATTATGCAAACAACACTTAACATTAAGACACCAAAAATTCAGAATATTGAGGATAAAACATGTCTTTATTTACGAATGCATGGCAATTACCAAACACTTGATTATACTGGTGCTTGGGCTAAACTTTGGGAACAAGTAAAAGCTCAAAAGTTATTTACCAAAGGTATACAACATTTTGGGTTACCTCATGACGATCCTAAAGTTACCGACGAAAATAAAATCAGGTATGACGCATGCTTAATTATCCATAAAAATGCAAAACCATATGGAGAAGTTGGAGTTAAAACCTTAAGCGGAGGAAAATTTGCTGTTTTTTTATACCAAGGTTCTTATAAATATTTTGCTGATGTTTATGATTATATTTTTAACGACTGGTTATTAA
The DNA here is from genome assembly GCF_016827605.1 of Hyunsoonleella ulvae. Taxonomy (GTDB): domain Bacteria; phylum Bacteroidota; class Bacteroidia; order Flavobacteriales; family Flavobacteriaceae; genus Jejuia; species Jejuia ulvae. The sequence continues at coordinate 402,551 of NZ_JAEPJQ010000002.1, forward strand.
ATAGCGAATATGAATTAAGAGACGAACCTGTTAGAGAGCGCTACATTAGCCACCCAGATAGGGTAACCGAAGAAAAGCTGAAAACTGAATTTTATTATACCTGTTAGATAAAAAAACCTTTCTGCTACTCAAATTTTAATTTATAAGCCATTACTCTATTATGGAAAAATGTTGGAACTAATAAAGTTTGAGTAGCAGGTATATAATCTATATCTGCAGCATAGATTTTTTCCTCCCTAGTGTCTAAAAGTTCTACAGCTCTAAAATCTTTGGCATAGATATAAAATAGCTGTCCACTCCATCCTGATGTAATAAAATCTCCATTTTCTAAACGTACTATGCCATCGGCTTGACCAATATCCTTTGTAAGGGTTTTAAAATTTAGATCTTTATTATTTACTAAACCAAAGACAGATGCTGCAAAATCCGCATAATAAACCCCTTCTTCTTGCCATAATAATCCATTAAGTCTATTACCTTCAGGGTTTGAAGTATAAACACTTAGATTACCATTTTGCAGCTTATGAATTTTATTGGAATTTGAGCCTGAAACATATACCACACCGTCTGGACTTACTGTTAAATCGTTTAATTGAGGATTGTTTTCAACTGTGAAAGTATTTGAAATCTTTCTGTTTTTAATATCAATTTCTACTAAGTTATGTATGTCATTAACGTATAATTTACCATTGTAAATCCCCATACCCTTTGGAGCACTGAGACCTTGTATCCAATTTAATTTTGTTATTTCTCCTTTAGTATTTATCGTGGAAATAAAACCATTATTATCCTCTTCCCATGGACCATTATTTATATTGGCAACATAAATAGTTTTTGAGACTTCATCATATAATACAGACTCACAAGTGGTTAACAACGTATCTGTTTGCCATAATAGCTGCAAAGAAGGTTTTGTTATTTTAGATTCAACATTACTATTAGTGGTACTCTCCTTTTTTTTGCCACAAGACAAAAAAAACACAAAAATGATGAGCGTAATTGATATTGTATTTTTAAGCATAGTTTAAACAGTTATGAGATTTAAATATAGACAAATAATAAGTTTTTATGCAACAAGTCAATAAAAACAGCACTTCATCTTAAAAATTTATTTGTAAGAAGTGATATTACTAAATTTCAATCATGAAAACATTAATCTTATTATTAGCCATTAGTTGCTTTTCGCTTTCTTATTCGCAAACTATTTCGGCAGATGACAAACTCCACTTTGGTGCTGGTGCCATTATCTCTGGAGGAACCTATGCGTTTATTTACACAGTAACTAAAGACAAAAAAAAGGCGTTTTGGTATAGTTTGGGAGCTTCCACATTAGCTGGCTTGGGAAAAGAAATATATGACAGTGGACAAAAGAATAATAAATTTGATACTGGTGAGTGGGTTGCTACTACTTTAGGTGGATTAACCGTAAGCACAACCATTAGTATCTTTCATGGAAAACAAAAAAAGAAACGTAAGCACGCTCTTGTTAATTAAACGCGCTCTATTCTGGCTCCAATAGCTCGAAGTCTTTCATCAATATTTTCGTAACCACGGTCTATCTGCTCAATATTTTGTATGGTTGATGTACCCTTGGCGGATAATGCTGCAATTAATAATGAAACACCTGCCCTGATGTCTGGGGAGGTCATTGTAGTAGCTTTTAATGTAGATTTAAAATCATGACCTATGACGGTAGCCCTATGCGGATCGCAAAGAATAATTTTTGCTCCCATATCTATAAGCTTATCCACAAAGAAAAGACGACTTTCAAACATTTTTTGGTGTATTAAAACACTACCTCTTGCTTGGGTAGCAACCACTAGAATAATACTCAACAAATCTGGAGTAAATCCTGGCCAAGGGGCATCTGATATGGTTAAAATAGAACCATCAATAAAACTTTGTATTTCGTAACCATCAGTATGTGCTGGAATGTGGATATCATCGCCTTGTTTTTCAACAGTAATACCTAATTTTCTAAATACATTAGGTATTACCCCTAAGTCATTCCAACTTACGTTCTTTATGGTAAGTTCACTTTTTGTCATAGCAGCTAGGCCTATCCAACTACCTATTTCAATCATATCAGGAAGCATTCTATGTTCAGTTCCTCCTAAGCTTTCAACTCCATCAATAATTAACATATTAGAACCTACACCAGAGATTTTGGCTCCCATCCTATTCAACATCTTGCACAATTGTTGTAAATAAGGTTCGCAAGCTGCATTGTAAATTGTGGTTTGTCCTTCAGCCAGAACAGCAGCCATCACGATATTTGCTGTACCTGTTACAGAAGCTTCTTCAAGGAGCATGTATGTACCTTTTAGCTTTTCGGCCTCTACACCATAAAACTGTTCTTCTCTACTGTAACCAAATTTTGCCCCTAGTTTTATTAAACCTTCAAAATGGGTATCTAAACGTCTACGTCCAATTTTATCACCTCCTGGTTTTGGAATATAGCCTTTACCAAAACGTGCTAATAGTGGTCCAACAATCATTATAGAACCCCGTAACCCACGACCATCAATTTTAAATTGATCGGATTCTAAATATTTTAAATCTAAATCATCAGCTTGAAAGGTATAACTACCTTTTGATAGCTTTTCAACCTTAACACCTAATTTTTTAAGTAAATTAATGAGCTTATTAACATCAATAATATCTGGAATGTTGTTAATGGTAACTTTTTCTGGAGTAAGCAAAACTGCACAAAGAATTTGTAATGCTTCGTTCTTTGCACCTTGAGGTTGTATGCTGCCTTTTAGCTTATGACCTCCTTCAATTTTAAATGTTCCCATAAATAAACTTAGTGACGTTTTCTAGAGCGGTTAGAGTTTTTCTTCTTTTTATTGTACTTCCCTTTAGAACGTAAAAGACTACTAGAATCTGATAAATCTTCATCAGAATTTCGTAAGTCTATCTTACCATTGGATAATTCATATAAATGATCATAAATTACCATGTCTTCAACCGTGTCTTTATTCCAGTTTAAAAAACACTTCTTCATGTGATTGGCTATAGTATAGACCAATGCTTCTTTAAGCTCTCCCTCTTCCCATGTATTAGCAACGTCTATCATGGTCTTTATATTGTTACCATAAAAACGATACTTTGGATGGTTTTGAGGATATTTTAAAGGATCTGGACGCTCTGACAGAACTTCTTTAGATGGTTTTGGGAATGGAGATTCTACATCCAATTCAAAATTAGACATGATGAATAATTGATCCCAAAGTTTATGTTGAAAATCTGGAACATCACGTAAATGTGGCTGTAAATTCCCCATTACAGATATTATAGCTTTTGCCAACTTCTCGCGTTCTTCTTTTGTCTCTCTCGTCTTAGCATGGTTAATCATCTTTTGCAGATGACGTCCGTATTCAGGAATAATTAAATGCTCTCTTTCAGTGTTATATTCTAAATTATCAATCAAAATTATGGTGTTAAATTTTCTAATGAAGTATGCGCAAAATACGAAAAAAATCTAAAGACTGATAACGCCTTCTACTTTTTCTGCAACCTCTTTGTATTTGGCAATTACCGCATCTGGATTTTTCATTCTAACATTAATGGAAACACTGGTATATTTTCCATTTTTAGAAGCCACGGTATTAATTACTGCCCCCATGTTATTAAACAAACTTTCTACCTTTTTTATTTTAGAAGTATTTGTCTTTACTATAAATTTATAGAGATACTCGCTAGGCCACAATGCCGTATCATGCAATTGTGCCTTTAGTTTTTTATAAAATTCTTCTTGATTCGAAGTCTCGCCCATATACTTTTTTGAGCTGCAAATATAAGCTTTCCTTTCCATTTTTTTAATAGAAGTTTAATTCCGATTTTTACAAACAAAATCTAAGCATATTGGGTGTAAAACGAATTGTAATTACAGGAGGACCTGGAACAGGAAAATCTACGATAATTAATGCGCTAATTAAGCAGGGTTATACTTGCATGGAAGAAATTTCTAGACAAATAACATTAGATGCTCAAAAAGAAGGTATAGAACAGTTGTTTTTAACCAATCCACTATTGTTTAGCGAGTTACTATTAAAGGGACGTATAGATCAATTTAAAAGTTCTGAAAAAACCGAAAACCCCACGGTTTTTTTTGACAGGGGCATTCCTGATGTTTTAGCTTATATGGACTACATAGGAGATATCTATCCAGATGATTTCGTAACACACGCTAAAGATTACACTTATGATGAGGTTTTCATTTTAAAACCTTGGAAAGCGATTTACAAGAGTGATAATGAGCGTTATGAAAACTTTGCCCAAGCCCAAAAAATCCACAGTTGTCTTCTAGCAACTTATACAAAGTTTAATTACAAACCAATTGATGTACCGTTTGGAACAGTTGCAGAACGTACCAATTTTATCTTAAACACACTTAACTTAAATTGAGTTTACACCCCATTAACATATTAGAACGTTATTGGAAGTTTACCTCATTTCGTGGTAACCAAGAAGCCATCATAAATGCTGTTTTAGAGGGTAATGATGTTTTTGCGTTAATGCCTACCGGAGGTGGAAAATCTATATGTTTTCAAATACCCGCTTTAATAAAAGAGGGTATCTGCATAGTAGTGTCGCCATTAATCGCACTAATGAAAAACCAAGTACAGCAGTTAAACGAAAAAGGTATAAAAGCACTCTGTATTACCAGTGGGATTTCTAAAAGTGAGCTAGACACACTTTTAGACAATTGCATTTACGGCAATTATAAATTTTTATACCTATCGCCTGAGCGTTTACAGCAAGAATTGGTACAAGATCGTATTCGGCAAATGCAGGTAAACTTAATAGCTGTAGACGAGGCACATTGCATCTCGCAATGGGGAAATGATTTTAGACCCTCTTACGCCAACCTTCTGGAATTGAGAAAAATTAAACCTTCGGTTAATATTATAGCCCTAACTGCTACAGCAAAACAAAATGTTGTTGATGATATTACCCATCAATTAGATTTTATAAAACCTAAAATATTTAAGCAGTCTTTTTTTAGATCCAACTTGAGGTATATCGTGTTACATGAAGAAGATAAATATTATCGTTTAGAAACCATTTTAAAAAAGCACAGGCAATCTTCCATTGTGTATGTTAGAAATAGGAAAGCTACAATAGATGTTAGTCATCTTTTAAATTCCAAACATATAAGTACTACCTATTACCATGGTGGTTTAAATCCAACCGAAAAAGAAACTAACATGAATGGTTGGATGAACAATAACATACAGGTTATGGTAGCTACAAATGCATTTGGTATGGGTATAGATAAGCCAGATGTAAAAACCGTAATACATTTAAATTTACCTGAGAGTATTGAAAGTTATTTTCAAGAGGCGGGTCGTGCTGGAAGAGATGGCGCTATGGCATTTGCCGTTGTTTTAAAAAATAAAAATGATGAAGTGCTGGTTAAAAATCAGTTTCTAAAAATATTACCATCGGTAGATTTCATTAAACATGTTTACAGAAAACTAAGCAGTTACTTTCAAATATCGTATGGAGAGGGGTCATACCAAACTTTTGATTTTGATTTTAATAGTTTTTGTAAAGCATATAATTTTAACAGTACGTTGTGCTACAATGCACTTTTAACCTTAGACCGAAATAGTATTATAGCTTTATCAAAATATTTCAAGAATAAGGTTTTAATCAAATTTACAGCGACTAATGATTCTATATACGAATATTTAGAAACACATCCTCAGTTTAATATAGCTGTGAAGTCCATCTTAAGGTCTTATGGTGGTATTTTTGATCATGATACAAACATTAATCCTTCTAAAATAGCAGATAAAGCTTCAGTATCAGAACATGAACTTATTCAAATTTTAAAGCAGCTAGCTAAAGATGAGATCATCACACTGCAACATTCCAAAACCGATGCTCAAATCACTTTTATAGAACCACGGGAAGACGATAAAACCATCAACAGGATTGCTACTACTATCAAGCAGCAAAACACACTAAAAGCACAACAAGTTACATCTGTAATTAATTATATTAACACTAATGATGTTTGCAGGAGCATGCAGCTATTACATTATTTTGGAGAAAAAGATGCCAAACCCTGTGGCGTTTGCTCTGTGTGTACGAAAAACAAAAAAAAACCAATTACCAAAGATTTAAAACATCAAATTATAACACTTCTGGAATCTGGCGAGAAATCATCAAGAGAGATAACCAAAATTTTAGAATGTGATGATGCAGAGACCAAAGCTATGCTAAAATTATTACTGGAGCATCAAATAATAAATATTACAAAAACTAATACATATAAGTTAAGGCATTTATGAGAGATTTAAGAATAGTGTTTATGGGCACGCCAGATTTTGCTGTAACTACATTAAAAACACTAGTAGAACACAAGTACAATATTGTTGGTGTAATTACCGCACCAGATAAACCAGCTGGTCGTGGCAGGAAACTTAACCAAAGCGCCGTAAAAAAATATGCTGAAACTGCTGGACTGCACCTTTTACAACCCAAAAACCTAAAAGACGAAACGTTTATTACTGCATTAAGGGACTTAAAAGCCAACCTACAAATTGTTGTAGCTTTTAGAATGCTACCCAAGGTAGTATGGCAAATGCCAGCGTACGGTACATTTAACCTACATGCGTCCCTATTACCAAATTACAGAGGTGCTGCCCCAATTAATTGGGCCATTATAAATGGAGAAACTACTACAGGGGTTTCTACCTTTTTTATAGATGAAAAAATAGATACTGGGGAAATGATTTTACAGCAAGAAACTACCATTGAAAGCAATGAAGATGCTGGGAGCTTACATGACAAGTTAATGCACATTGGTAGCGAGTTGGTTTTAAAGACCATAAAACTTATTGAGACAAACAAGGTTAAAACCATACCACAAATTGATAGTAAAGATATTAAAACCGCTTACAAGTTAAACAAAGACAATTGTAAGATTGATTGGAACGACAATATTGAAACCATTCATAATAAGATTAGAGGACTTAGTCCCTACCCCGCAGCTTGGTGCGAATTGGTTAACAATGAAAATGTCTTGGATATTAAGATTTACGAAGCTGAAAAGGAGCTCTGTTTGCATGAAAACGAAATAGGAAGTATCATTACCACTAAAAAAAGTATGAAAGTATCAGTAAACGGTGGTTATATACATATCTTAAAAATTAAACTGCCGGGTAAAAAACTCATGGATACAACATCATTACTAAATGGATATAAATTTGAAAACAACGCAAAAATGCGCTAAACCCTTATTATTACTCATTTTGTAAAAACATCGATAAAATGCAGTTCCTTTATTAACAAATGCAATAAGTTATCAACAAAACCTTGTATTTCCCTTGCTATTACTTGCATGGAAGCATAATCCGTATAAATTTGTAGAGGATTTAACGAAAAAAGTTTAACCAATTTATTAATAATTAAAATTTACATTATGAACAAAACAGATTTAATCGATGCAATGGCAGAACACGCAGGAATCACTAAAGCAGCTGCTAAGAAAGCTTTAGAATGTGCACTTATTGAAATAGAAGGTGCTTTACAAAAAGGAAACAGAGTTTCTTTAGTTGGTTTTGGTTCTTGGTCAGTTTCTAAGAGATCTGCAAGAGAAGGAAGAAACCCTCAAACTGGTGCGACTATCAAAATTAAAGCTAAAAACGTTGTTAAGTTTAAAGCTGGATCTGATTTATCAAGCGCTGTAAACTAAGTTTTAGTTTCAGAAAAAAATATAAAAATGCTTTCCTTACTGGAAAGCATTTTTTTTATGCGCCGCTCAAAAGTTGCTTTTTTGATAAAATAATCTTAGATTTAGTTGATTTAATATTATAAGCATGACGAGCACAACCCCAAAAAAAGGCGACTTACTAATTGCAGAACCAGCCATCATTGGAGACGTTTCCTTTAACCGCTCCATTGTTTTATTAGCAGACCACAGTGAAGAAGGCTCTATTGGGTTTATTCTTAACAAACCGTTAGAGTACACCATTAAGGATCTAATCCCTGAAGTAGAGGCTGCATTTAAAGTATATAATGGTGGTCCCGTGGAACAGGACAACCTTTATTTTATTCATAAAGTTCCCAATTTGATACCTAATAGCATTGAAATTTCACTTGGAATCTTTTGGGGAGGAGATTTTAAAAAAGCAGCTGAATTAATTACCGACAATACCATAAGCGAAAACGACATACGTTTCTTTTTAGGGTATTCTGGATGGGATGCTAACCAATTAGAGAATGAACTCAAAGCAAACTCCTGGGTAGTTTCTGAAAATATCTACAAGAAAAAAATTATTGAAAAAGATTATGCCTCTTTCTGGAAAGAGAAAATGCTAGAGCTTGGTGGCGAGTACAGCATATGGTCTAATGCGCCAGAAAACCCTAATTATAACTAAACCAATCGCACTGCTACATTAAGTTTATCTAACAACATTTTTGCTACATCATTAGCAAAATGCTTTTTGCGGTATTTGGTAATGGGCTGTATTCCAGTTATCACATTTGTAATAAACAATTCATCTGCTTTTTGAAGCTCGAAAGGAGAAATTGATGTCTCTTGTAACTCAAAACCATCCAACTGTTTTGCAAACTTTAGTAGTTGTGTTCGCATAACACCTTTTAAACAACCATCGGATAAGGGAGGCGTTTTAATATTATGCCCTTTCACTAAAAACAAATTACCATTTAAAGCCTCAACTACACTTTTATTTGTATTAAGTAGTAAACAGTTGTCTAAATCATTTTCATTAGCGAAAATACTACCCACTACGTTTAAGGCTTTGTTGTTTGTTTTTAATGTAGACAACAATGTAGGTGCCATATAATAGTCTTTAAATAAATCTACCTCATAATCTGCCGTATTAAGTGTATACACATCAATATCCAAAGCTCTGGTACTGATAGTATAACCTACCGAATGCTGTTCTGGCAAATACAATCCGCCTTCTGCCCTATACACAATTAACTTTACTCGGGCATTACCACTCTTTAACCCATTTGCTTCTAGAATCTCTTGAATTTGGGCATTGAGAAACTCCATGGTAAAATCCATAGGTATATCCATACGCATTACCCGCATAGATGCCATTAACCTAAAGTAATGGTCCTCCCAGAATAATACTTTACCATTAGATATTTTTATAGTTTCGAAAACCACATCTCCATAGGCAAACCCCCTATTTTGTATGGAGATACAAGTAGTATCCTCTAGAATCTTACCGTTAAAATTTATCATAAAAAAAGTCCGCTACTTTTATAGATTTAAGTGCGGACAAATATAAGATTAAATAGTGTGGTTTATGCAGAACCCAACACTTGTTTTAAATCTGAAATTTGATTTTCCCAAAGCATTTTTGCCTCTTCTACCTCATCATCCTCAGCAAAATCTGTTACCATTAGGGATACATCTTTTGTAATTTCATCTACTTGAATTCTAATTTCAAAATAACACGAAGCCCCATCCTCCTCATCAGCTAACCATCTAAATTTTACACGCTCTCCACTTTTTTTACTTAGTAACTTCGCTTGCTCTTCACTATCATCCCAAATAAAAGTGAATAATTCTCCACGGGAATTTACATTATCAGAAAACCATTCAGATAAGCCTGATGGCGTAGAAATGTATTGATACAACAACTGTGGTGAGGCGTGTATAGGAAATTCTATCTCAAACTTAATTTTATCGTCCATAAAAGCTATTAAAATATTGTGTGCTCAATATATACATTAATTAATGAGTTTTGCAATTATTTTCAATAATATTTTGCACAAGTTATGTTTGCGAACGTAAATATTGTTTTTATATTTGCAACCTTAAAAAACGGCGAGGTAGCTCAGTTGGTTAGAGCGTCGGATTCATAACCCGGAGGTCACGAGTTCAAATCTCGTTCTCGCTACTAGAAAAGATAAGGGTTTCAAGAAATTGAAATCCTTTTTTATTTTACGATGTACAACATATGTACAACAAAAAGGCCTTAAGTAGATTTAAAAATACTACTCTTTTAAATATTTCTTATTAGTTCTAATTCCTATATCTTTATGAGCCATATACTTCTTCGATATTTGGAACATAATTAACATGAACTGGAACAATATAAGGCCAATAAATGGCTCAATAAATGAAGGCTTTGAAGAGTTTGTCTGTCAGTTAGCCCGAAAAGAAAAAATTCAAAATCAAAAAAAATTTATTAGAAAAGGAAAACCTGATGCGGGTGTCGAGTGTTTTTGGGTCTTTGAAGATAAAACTGAAATCGCATGGCAAGCTAAATTTTTTACGCAAAGTTTCTCTAGTTCGCAATGGTCACAAATTGATGAGTCAGTAAAAACTGCTCTTAATAAACATCCTAACCTTGTAAAATTCATTATCGCCATCCCTCTTGACCCTCCTGATGCTAGGAATGAAGGTACACAATCGTTACTGGAAAAATGGCAAGAGAGAGTTCTTAAATGGCAAGAATGGGCTTCTGAAAAATCAATGAATGTCGAGTTTAAACCTTGGTGGGCATCAGACATGATTAGTCTTATACAAAAACCAGAAAATGAAGGATTACTATATTTTTGGTTTAACAAAGAAGAATTTACAACACCTTGGTTTGTGAATCAAAACAACTATGCAATTGAGGATTTAGGTAAGCGATATACACCTCAACTGAATGTAGAACTTGATATTTCAACAATATTTGATGGTCTCTCTAGAAACACTTTGTTTAAGAAGCGGTTGGAAAATCTCGTCGATAATTTCCTAATCCAAGGTAAAAAGGTTTTAACGGATAAGCATAATGAAATAAGAAAAGATAGCGAAGCATTAAATAGCTTACTAGAACGAGTACATTCTTTGGCTAATGCTATTAGAGTAATGGGAGTAGATGAAATCCCAATAAACTCAATTGAAAAAATATTAGAACCTATTTATTCATTGGCTAACAGAATACAAGATTTTTATTTCTCAGAAGAAAGCAAAATATCTAATGGCGACCGATACTACAAAAAGTTCGGTGGTGAAATTCATCATACAAGAAAATTTTTGAACCAAGCTTATAGCCTAGAAGATTATATTGGAAGCATTGAAGTTAAACTTTCTAGCCTCCCAAGTTTAATCTTGACAGGTAAAGCTGGAATGGGTAAATCTCATTTATTTGCTGATGTTGTAAATAAGCGAAACACCAACAATCAGCTAAGTTTATTTATTCTTGGTCAACAACTCGTAACAGAAGAAGACCCTTGGGTTCAAATTCTAAAAAAACTCCAGATAAGCTGTAATACTGATACATTTTTAGGTGCACTTAATGCTAAAGCAGAAAGCTCTGGACATCGCTTAATCATATTTGTTGATGCCCTTAATGAAGGGAAAGGAAAATATTTTTGGGAAGACAATATTAAATCTTTCATTTCTAGAATATTAAAATATGAATGGCTTGGAGTAGCTTTATCAATACGTACATCATACGAAGACTTGATAGTCCCAATTGATAAAATTGATGAAAGCTTAGCATCGAGATACACGCACTATGGTTTTTACAATATCGAATACGAAGCATCCAAGATTTTCTTTAGTAATTACGGCATAGAGCTTCCAAGCGTACCAATGCTTCATCCTGAGTTTCAACAACCTTTATTTCTTTTGCTTTTTTGTGAAGGTCTGTCTAAAGCTGGATTAACTCGCATTCCGAAGGGGTTTCAAGGAATTACAAAAATTTTAAAGTTTTATTTGGATACAGCAAATAAAAATCTTTCTCATCCCAGAAAGCTTGAATATCCAAGTACAATTAATTTGGTAGAAAAAGTAATTGATGCCTTTGCTGAAATTGAGTTATCGCGCAACATTAATTATATTACTTATGAAGAAGCTTTTGTTGTAGCTGATAAAATCTTGGCCAGTTATTCAAACAAACGTGGATTTTTAGATGATTTAATTTCAGAAGGTGTTTTTTCTAAAAACCTTTTTTGGAATAGTAAGGACGATAAATACGAAGAGGGCATTTATTTTTCCTATGAAAGATTTGAAGACCATTTAAAGGCTAAATTCCTTTTAACCAATATTGAAGATATCGACTCTGCCCTTAGTAAAGAGGGTACACTTTTTAAATATATTGAAAATGGAGATGCTTGTTTGAAAAACAAAGGGTTGTTAGAGGCCTTTTCTATTCAAATACCTGAAACGTATAGTAAAGAACTTCATGACTTTCTTGGACACATAGAAGATTGGGCAGACTATCATACTGCCGAAATTTTTCTTGATAGCCTTCTATGGAGAAAAACAGAAACTATTACTTCAGATTTAACCGAACATTTGAATGTATTATCTGAAAAAAACTATGAGTTAAGTGAGAAAGTATTAGAAACTTTAATAGCGGTTGCTACAATTCCTAATCATTATTTTAATGCCAATTTCTTACACAATCATTTATTAAAGTTCAATCTTCCTGATAGGGATGAATGGTGGATTCCATTTTTAAAAGACCAACTTCATAATCAAGGAAGTGTAACTAGATTGGTAGAATGGGGCTGGAATATGAAAGACAAAAGTCATATTTCAGATGAATCCACCCTTTTAGCTTGTACAATGCTTTCATGGTATTTAGCGAGTTCTGACCGCAAATTAAGAGATTATAGTACCAAATCGCTTATATGTTTATTATCTGAAAGACTGCATCTTGTCCAAGCTCTGTTGCAAAAATTTACTGATATAGATGACCCTTATATATATGAAAGATTGTTTGCCGTTGCCTATGGTAGCTCACTTCGTGCTTCCAATACAGAGTCACTAAAAAGCTTGTCCCTGTATATATACGAAACAATTTTTAACAAAGAGGGAGAAATATACCCCCATGTTTTACTAAGGGATTATGCAAGAGGTGTTATTGAATACGCCGTGCATTTGAGCATCGATTTAGGGATTGATATAACGAAGTGTCGCCCACCATATCAAAGTGATTTCCCTGAAACAATTCCATCCGATGAAGAAATTGACAAATATGATTTTGACTATAAATCTGAAGATTTTAAAGATTATTTCTGGGGTCAAAATATGATTTTGTCATCAATGGGAACTGAAGGCGGAAAGCGTTCTTATGGAGATTTTGGACGATATGTTTTTCAAAGCGCATTCCACGATTGGGAGCTTGACGCAAATAAATTAAGTAATATAGCTGTCAAATGGATATTTGAAAAATATGGATACGATGTTGAAAAACATGCCTCTTTCGATAGGCGTATCGGTCATGGAAGAGGCAGAGATTCTGCCCCTAACGAGAGAATAGGAAAAAAATATCAATGGATATCATTTTATGAAATGTTAGCTCGTGTTTCTGACAATTTCCCGAAATACGAAGGGTACTGGAAAAATAAAAAGGAAGTTGACTTCAATGGACCATGGCAACCATACGTAAGAGATATCGACCCTACTTTATTAATTTCAAAAAAATCTGATTATGATGAAGACGAACAACTCCTAACTAACTGGTGGGATAAGACGCACTCTTTAGAAAATGAAACACCTCATGACAAGTGGCTTGGAGATTCTTCCGATGTACCAAATCCAAAGAGAATTATTAATGTTATTGATGATGAAAAGAATGAATGGCTTGTTTTAGAGGGGTATCCGGAATGGGCTAGTGAAAAAATGTTAGGAGAAGAAAAGTGGGATATACCACATAAACGAATGTGGTGGCATATCAAAAGTTGTATCGTAAGAGAAAAAGACTATGAAACTCTAATATCGAAATTAGAGGATAAAAGATTTTTTGGAAGTTGGATGCCCGAAAGCTCTAACCGATATGAAATTTTTAATAGAGAATATTATTGGTCTTCTGCTTATCAAGATTTTCAAATCCCATACTATGGAGGTGGGCTATGGGAAGAAATTCATCATGATGATTTAGGCTATATTGGAGAGGTTTCTGTAACTGCCGAAAGTTATTCATGGGAAAAGGGAACAGATGCATCTAAAGAGGAAACGATAAATTTCTTAAAGCCAAATAAAATTATCTTCGATGGATTAAAGCTAAAACATGCATTTAAAGCAGGGCAGTTTGTTGATGATGATAATAATCTTATCTGTTTTGACCCATCCGTATACAACCCTAGCCGTAAGTACTTACTCATCAAAAAAGAACCTTTTTTAAAGTTCCTTGATGACAATGACTTTAAGATTTTTTGGGTAGTCCTAGGTGAAAAACAAGTTATAGGTGGTCACATGTCAGGAAGAGAGTTTAATGCTTCACATTGGTTAGAAATTAATGGACTCTATAAAATTGAAAACAAAAACTTAAAAGGCCATCTAAGAACTGAGAAAAAACAATAATTCCCAACGAAACATTATAAAAAGAGAAAAAGAGATCGCTTTGACTTTTGAGGGTCAGCGACCTCTTTTTTTGTGTGTTAAACTATCAATTGCTAAGCTTAATATTCTTTTCTTGAACTTCAAGTAGATTATCATTTACTGGCGTTTTACATACAAGGGAATTATCATTGGCTAATTCCTTTTGAAGCTGATTGATCAATACATGTGTTTCAAACTCTTTTGCTATAATTGCCAATTTACTTTTCAAGGCATCAAGTGAATAGTGTTATACCAATAATAAAAGGCTTCAAGGTTATGTTTCTTTAACTTATTCAATGCAGAAAAATTATGATTAGAAATAACCCAAGATTTCATATCAATTGCTTTATCAAACCTTTCTATATTGATAGCATCAGTATCGAGTTTTTTTGATAAATATGCTGCTTTTGCTACGGCAATTTGTGCTTGTGGTTCTCTAAATTTATCTCCATAAATAAAGCTATTTAACCTACTAACTCCAGATTGCATAACTGTGTAGGTTTCTTTGTCTAACTTACCATAAACACAAAAATTGTGAGAGGTCTTAATGATATCATCAAAAATAATTTTGAAATTGTCATTTTCAAACCCTCTATATATTAACTCTCGTTTAGCTACTTTAATGAAATTTTGCTTTACCGTGTTTAAAGTAGGTACTCTGTCAAAAATACCAGCAATATCATATACTTGTTTCATCACTTCCATAGGTTTAGTTAAAGGCACTCCTGTAGTATTTGGACCAAAGGCTGTTAACTTGTCGCCAAGTATTGCTTCTAACGTTGGTGTTACAACTTTAATGGGAGAGTTATCTTCGGCTAACAAAAAATGAGAAACCTTAGTTTGTTGAATGTTAGCATATGGATTGGTTTCGTAAACTACATCCAATAAGATATAGTTCAGACTACCTTTCATTTTTACTAATGGTTCATAGAATAATTTGAAATGACGTTTTTCAATCTCAGAAACCGCTTTCCTTTCATGCGGCTCCCATTTTATAAAATCGGACTTATTTATGATGTTATCTAAAATAGCCTCTAAATTCTGATCTTTGTTTTCAATTAAAATATCTATATCAATTGAGAATCTTCTGGGTTCTTTTATCATTAACATCAATGCAGTACCACCTTTGAAAATGAATTCTAAATTTTCAACTCTTAAAAGCTCTAATAGAATCAATGCCCGAATTACTTTTTCGATAATTATGGGATCTCCTTTAAATTCTTTTGCTTTTGAAGATATCCATTCACTGGACAAGCTATTTGGAGATATCATCTATACAACGTTTTTTATGAATTGTTTTATAAAATCTCTTTTCCCTCTTCGGTTGGCATAACGTAATAACTTGTCTTCTTGAACAGAATGAAACTGATATATGTTATCGATAATACTTTCCAAATCACGACCTTGATATTCTGGAAAGGTTTTCTCATCAAGGATTAAATCAACAAGTATCTTTTCTATAGTTGGAATTCGTAGATTATTTATTTTTTGAAGTGGTGCATCTGTAATCAAATTCTTTATAATGATTTGATCTTTATTTTCATCAGTATATTTATCGAGTATATCCCTAGTTGGGTTAATAAAAATATTTTTTCTAATATCAGACAGAAAATAAAAAACACTCTCTTCTGCTCCTTTTTCCACTTCTATGATAATTTTATTAATTCCTGGTACGTGAAGCATCCATTGTGACACCCATTCTGTTGACCAAATGGAAATATCTAAGTAAGGGTATTCTTTTTTTAGTATTGCGTATAAATCTTTTATTGCTTTATTTATTAGAGGAGCAAAACGCTTATGCCTTCCAAGTCTGTATTTTCCTCTTCCTATTCTTTGTATGATTCCTTTTTCAAGAAGTTTATATATTCTCCAATTGACTGTATTTTTTTTAACCAAAGAATCTTTATCTTGATAAAAATCGAAAATATTTTTTACCGTTATTGTATCAACATTCTGAAACTTAGCTTTAAAGGGCTCTATGTGTAATTTTTTATCTGCGATAATTTGTACGTTTTAGACAAAGATATAAAAAACTATAATTCGTCACTAAACTTTATTTACTGCCGAATTATAGTTTCATTTTATATAGCAACAAAACACATAAACCACTTATGTTTTGCCAAATTCATAACCCGGAGGTCACGAGTTCAAATCTCGTTCTCGCTACATAAATAACAAAACTAGAATATTAAAAGTCTAAGTGTTTTTTCTAACACCATAAAAATACATGGAATGTTTATCAATTTCAATATCGAAAACTTCTTCAATAGTTTTTTTTATTTCTTGCAAACGCGGATCACAAAACTCTAAAACCTCTCCTGTATCTGTCAAAATAATATGATCATGTTGCCTGTTAAAATAAGACTTTTCATATTTAGCCATATTATCCCCAAACTGATGTTTTCTTACGAGTTTTATTTCCAATAAAAGCTCTATAGTGTTATATAACGTTGCCCTACTAACTCTATAATTTCTAGCTATCATTTTATCATATAGTTCATCAACGCCAAAATGACCTTCACGACTATAAACTTCCTCTAAAATTGCAAAACGTTCTTGTGTTCTTCTCAATTTCTTTTTTATTAAAAAGTCTTCAAATACCTTTTTTACGATTGCAAAGTTTTTGTTTGAGTCCATATTTTTATTTTTAAGAATTAGGTTTACCTACAAAATTTTGATTATTTAACATCATATCAATTCCCAATTCCAATAGAGAACCTTCAATCAAGTTTTGAAGTAAAACTAAGTTTTCATAATCCATAACAAGACTTATTTGAGGTATAGGAGTTTCAAGGAATGTTAATTCATCTACATCACTTTTACTAGTATTTTTAATTAACCTATTTAGTGATTTATTAATAAAATCACTAAACATCAATATTTCTGCTTCAGTAAGATGAAACACGGTTTTACCAAAAACAAAATTTATTTTTTTAAAGTGCTCTAGTGGACAGCGCTTCCATTTAAAAGCAATTCCATAATCATTCTTATAAAGCATATTGATATCATCCATAAACTTTAGTTTAAAAAGAAAACATAATCTACATCTGGTACTGATAATGCAGTAAATGGCTTTTTTGTTTCCTGTAATACTAAATCCTTTAATGCCGAAAATTCTTGCCTATTAAATACCAGGGTTAGATTTTTTTGTAATGTTTGAATAGGTATTTTCCGTTTTACGGGTGTTCTATCGTACACAGCTTGCCAATATTCCACCTCAAGTTCACTAACAAAACTTTGAAATACCTTAAGTTCTTTTTTAGTAAATTCTATACTTATATTATTGAACAGTAAATTATATAATTGGCAACTTTCACAATAAGCAAGTTGTCCGTTACAATTTTTAGCTATTACTTTATGACACATAGTAGTTTTGGTTTTTTAGTAGCAATCGGTTAATATTTGGTTATGCTTTTCAAAAGAAGATATAGGCAAGTTAAAACGTGTTTCCGTGAGATTGTTTAAGGTTGCAAGTACATCATTTTTCATTTCTAAAGAGCCACAAATCATAAGTGTACCACCATTTTTAAGGACACGACATACCAAATCCGCTTTTTCTACTAAAGAATTTTGAACATATCTTCTTTGACTTTCTTCTTTTGAAAAACTCACAAAAAGCCCCGAAAGATTTTGCTTGTAAAATGCAGAATCAATTAAATTGCTATATAACTTAAAAGATGTTTTGGTTCTGCCTCCCCAAAACAAATAAGTCTTTGTTTTATTTGGCTTTTCAGCATTAATCATTCCTAAAAATGGTCCAATACCAGTACCGTTGGCTATCATAATAACTTCTTTGGCATCATTCGGAAAATGAAAACTTGGGTTTTGTTTTATTGTGGCTGTAATCATATCATTTTGTTTTAGCTGACTTAATGTTGAAGAACAAACACCTTTGTCATGTTTTTTTATACTTAACGTGAGATTCTTATTAATTTCTCCAATGGAATACAAACGCGCTTTCGTATCATTTTCAGGAATAATAGAAAGCAAATCGCCTGATTGGATGTTGAGTTTTTGCTTAGGTTTTAACGTTAAAATGAAAGTGTTATCTAAATTTATAGAGGTACGCTCTATAACCTGAAACTTTTGAAATTTCCGCTTTTCCTTTGAAGGTTTTAATCTTAAATCTACCTTAGTGAGATTGCTCCACTGTGACACCCAACTATCAAATTCTGTTTGCGATTGCTCGTTGATTTTTACCAATGGTAACAAAGGCTTAAATTGACTTAGTTTATGAAGCAATGCATCTGTTTTAATGGCAAAATTGCAATAGTCTGGATACAGCTTTGAACCAAAACCTACTACCGAAAATTGAATAGCATTTAAGGGTTTTACCGTATTGATAATGGTTTCAAAATTTCTAGCATTATTTGGTGCATCGCCTTTACCGTATGTAGAAGTAAACACTACTAATTGCTTAGCGTTTTTATAAGTTGAGTACTCATTTAATGAAGAGAGAAATACTTTTTTTCCTGCTTTAACTAAAGCTTTACAAAAGTCTTTTGCAAATACAAATGTATTTCCAGTTTCTGAACCTACTAAAAGAATAATTTCTGATTCATCTTTATCAAAAGTTCCTAGTGTTATTCTTGATTTTTTGATACGTTTTAAACTCATGGACAAACCAGAATATATAAAGAAGAGGATGCTCAAACTAGCCATCAATAGTACTGTAGACCATAAAAAACTCCCCGCTCCCGTATGCAATTTTAAACTTAGTATAGAGGCCATTTGTACGAAGGGATACCGCACTTCACTAACAATTTCTCCAGTATATTGATGCAGTAGTACTTCCTTATTACTTAAGGCTATTTCAAAATAATCTTCTGCATCTTCAGAAAAAGGAAAAGTTAATTTTCTAAGTTGATCTAATGTCGTGTTTTTAAGTAGTGGAATTTCTAAAACATCATTATACTTTGAGTTATTAGAAGGTTCAAAATCGTAATTGTGTGAGATAGTAGTTTTGGGTAGTAACGAAAATTTTTCAGCAGAAAGGTACACTCCTGTTAGCGCAATGATACATATGGGCACTAAAAACCAACGTCCAAAAACTACATGATAACGCTTGTTAATATCGGTTTCCTTTACTTTAGAAAAAAACTTTAGTATTCCGCCCTGCCTTTTTAAGACAAGCACTACTCCAGTAATGGCGATTAAGCATAAAAGCAATGATACTAACCCCACAAAAAATCGACCGATACTTTTTAAAAACAACGACCTATGAAAGTTAGTCATCCAGTTAAAAAAAGCAGATGATTTTTCAATGTCTGCTAGTTTTTTGCCAGAAATTGGGTTGATATAAATTGTTTCACTTTTACCTGCTTTAGTAATTACAGAAGCTTTTACAGCATTAGCATTTGTAATTTCAAACTCAAATACGTCTTTATACTCATTTTTTAAAGCCTGAACAGTTTGCCCTAAAGTAATGTGCGCTAAATTTGAAGTTACTTGTGGTTGCACCACATCAGACATTGATTTTAAAGCTAAAATTCCACCAGAAATAGAAGCCACAACCAAAAACAGGGCAGTTGATGCTGCCAGTAAAAAATGACTATATCTCCATATAGATAATGTCATAAACTTCTGTTTATTGAGGTATTAAACGTATATATCTTATAAACCCTTTACCTTCAACCTTACTTGTTAAGCTCTCTGAAGTTAACTCAAATTGAACATCATCTGTATAGTACTCCTGATCTTCAACAGCGGTTTCAAAACGAATATTGTAGCCTTTATCTAATATATCGGTATCAATATCTAAAACACTTATGGTACGCTCTCCTCCTGCAACGGTTTCGCCAGAAATGGCATCAATATCTGGCCTACGTTTTCCATAAAATTTCCACCACTCAGTTATATCACTATACCACTCTTTATCTGTTCCTTGAACGTATAAGGTTTTCTCGTAAGCTCCTTCTGGATTTAATAGTGAAACCACAACATAAGCTCCCTCGCCAGAATAATTTGTTAACTGTATCATGCACTTCACTTTGGTTGTTTCCGTAGCATTAGTAAACGCTAAAAGCGTAAACAGTAAAATGGTTATAAGAGGTATGTATTTTAATAAACGTATCATCATAATTCTAAAAGAGTTAAACTGAATTTGTTGTTTTGTAATACTTCATTTTCCTTAGCCAAATCCAAAGGTGTTTCCTCAAAATCGGTTTGTATCCTTTTATCTGCACCTTTACTTAAAAGAAATTGTAAGACGGCATTATCCTTTGATTTCATTGCTGAAATATGAAGTGGCGTATAACCATATTTATTCTTTTGATTGATGGGCACATTTAACCCTTCAAGTAGTTTTAAAAGATTAAGGCTATTTTGCTTTACTGCTAAATGCCAAAGGTTATCTTGGTTTGCCTGTTGTGTTGAAAAATCTAACCCTTTAGCTTTTAACAATTCCAGCTTTTTCCTAAAATTGTCTTTAGATTTTTCACTATATGAAGATATAAGGTAGTATACTAAAGAGTTACCCTTAGCATCGGTTATTGTTATATCTGCGCCTTGTTCTATTAAAAAAGCAACAACATCTTCAGAATTACTTTCTACTGCACGCATTAAAGGTGTTATCCCTTTTTTATTTTGGATATTTATATTTTTAACGTGTTCTGAAAGAAATAAAACAGACTCTAAAATATTGCTGTAAGATGCATTGATAAAAGCTGTATTGCCATTCACATCTTTTTGATTCACATCAACTCCTTTTTCAATAAAATACTTGAAAATATCAAGGTCCTTATTTTTATAGGCTAACTCGTGTAAAGGCGTAAAACCCTCATCTGTAATTATATTTGGTTGTAGTCCCAAGTTTTCTAGGTATTTATAAGTTTCTAATGTGTTTTTATGATGCCTCGTGCCTTTTGCTGCAAACATAAAGGCGTTACCTCCTACTGTGTTTAGCGACTTGTACGCAACTCCCCTTTTTATAAGTAGATTTAGTAAATCTATATTTCCTTTTTTAGCAGCATAGTTAAATATGCCATTACCGTTGTTGTCTTCACTATGTAAATTAATACCTTTTGAGACAAAATAATCTATCAAAACATCATCTTTTAAAGCTGGAGCAACTAGTAAAAGTGCATTGGCGCCATCATTGTTTTTTTCTGAAAGTACATTAGCGCCATGCGTTATACAAAAATCATATAATTGAGTATTGCGTTGTCCTGTAACTGCTGCAAAGTTTAATACCGAATAGCCATGACTATCAATAATATCCATTTTTGCACCTTTATCAACAAGGTACTGCATCATTTCTATGTTATCTTTATATGCAGCCCAAAACACATAGGTTCTACCATCGTGGGTTTTCTTATTCACACCATTACCATCTATAGTTAAAAGGTATTTAATAATGTTGTTATCTACCTTTTCAATAAGTCCCCAAGATATGGCATCAAATGCATGTTCGTTGAGTTCAGTAGGATCGTTCCCATCTTTAATAGCTTCCTGTACTTGCGCTAATGAAGGTTTGTTTTTCCAATAAGTTCTATCTAAAAAAACATTAGTTTGAGCACTAACTTGGATTGAAATTAGAACAATAATGATATTTAATAATTTATAACTTGAAACCATATATTACTTACTTTACAAAAGATTCTATAACCTCACTAATAGCGGTTTCTTCATCAATATCATCAGAAAATAAGTGCTTGTATAAGGGTTTGTTTTCTACCTTAGTTTCTAGTGCTAAATCTTTATTCATGCTATAAACGGTATCCCACTTTGCTCTAACCAAAGCCCATTTTGCTTTGTGTTTTTGCCACCAATCAATTGCGCCTTGGCATTTATTATTGGCTACTTTTTTATAGGTGTTATAGCCTTTTTCTTTAGCAATTATTACATCATCAGCTCCAGATGTTCTAACAATTTTTTTATTGTCTTGGTCGTGTACCCAACCATAATCGGTAACCTCATGTCTATTACCTCTTTCTGTAACATTATAATCACTTCTTGTGGTATATTCGCGTCTTGGTAAAGGTGCGTCGGTAGTATTTTCCCAGTAGCTTTTACCATCAACGTGCACCCAAGTCCCAGAACCTTCGTAACGTGGGCTATCATCCACTTGATATACTTTTTGTGTCCACTGCCCTTTTACATCAGCTTTTGGTTTCGTAACATAATTCCAGTTATTATCGCCATTATACATGTAAAAATCGGTGTTTTGGTACACCCAATCCTGCCTCCAATGCTTTACGATATATGGTTTAGATGGATCTCCAACTTGCAATAAATGCTGTATAGACACTTTATTTTTATCATCTATAATCAATTGCGCCCACTCCAAGGCCTTATCAGTTTTGGTCTTAGAAGGTTTGTACAAAGAATCTTCACTGTAATTAAATGTTTCAGCAAAATTGAATGTTACTTCAAAACAGCCACACATACTCTTAATGGCTTCAAGGTCTTCTTTCTTCTTGCTTTGGGCATTTGCACTTAGGGTAAATGTTAAAATCAGTAGCGGTAAAATAGTTAATCGTTTCATTTTTAAATGTTTGAGTTATGTGAATATTAATTTTTAAAAAATCTATTTATTCTTATTTAGACTAATTAAAAATAACTTATATATTTGCAGCAAATTTAATTAAGAATGATTCTAAATAAAAAATATTTAACTATTTATTTTTCATTTTTTTTAGGAGGCTATTCTTTTTCTCAGGAAGCTTCTAGAAAAGATGGAGATTCTATTAAAGTTGAAGCATTAGAAGAAGTTGTCTTAACGGGGCAATACAACCTACAATCCATCAGGAAGTCTGTATTTGAAGTGAATGTGATAAACCGCAAACAAATTGATATGCTGGCTGGTAACAATCTTGCAGATGTATTAAATCAATCTCTTAATTTAAATATCATTCCAAATACTAGTACTGGAAAATCAACTGTGCAAATGTTTGGATTGGATGGTCAATATTTTAAAATACTTGTAGATAATATCCCTTTAGTAAACGACGAGGGTTTAGGCAATAACACAGATTTAACCCAAATAAATTTAGACGACATCAAGCAAATTGAAATAGTTGAGGGTTCTATGGGTGTGCAATATGGAGCCAATGCTGTTTCTGGAGTTATTAATATAATTACTAAGAAAAATTCAAAATATAAATGGGATGTTTCTACGTTTACACAGGAAGAAACAGTTAGTAACGAATATGCTTTGTTTAATGAGGGTAGGCATATACAGTCGTTAAGAATTGGGCATCAACTCACAGATAAAATCAATGTAAGTGCTAACTATAATAGAAACGATTTTAATGGCTTTTTAGATGATAGACAAGGCCCTTATTATGAATTTAATGATGGTTTACGTGGATTTTTATGGCTACCAAAAATTCAAAATACAGGAAAAGCATTAATTAATTTTTCAGGAGATAATTTTCAATCCTTTTATAAGTTCGAGTACTTTGATGAGCAAATTGATCGGTTTTCATCACAAGTTGCAGAAAATTTCAACGCATCCACAAATACAACAAACCCTGTTGGAACTGATGCTATTTTTAACTCCATACGTTTTTTTCATCACTTAAATTTTAGTGGCAAACTAAAACAGCAAATTAATTATGATGTTTCCTTTTCATATCAAAGCCAAAAGCGTGATGTAGAAATGTTTAAATACCGTATAAGAACTAGAGAGAAATTTGATGTAAATGCTTTTGAATTTCAATCTAGAAACGTGTGGTATTCTAGAGGTAACTTTAGTAATTTTTTTAACATTAAGAATTTTAAAACACAGCTAGGATACGAAATTAATAATACCAACGGTTTTGCATCTGAAGAAGCTGGTAGTTTTGATGGAGAAAATATAAGACGAGAACTTGGCAATTATGATGTTTTTGCATCATCAGAAATTAACATAACACCAAAAATTTCTATACGTCCTGGAGCAAGATTAATTGCGTCTACCCTATTTAAACCAAGGACAGCCGTATCTCTAATTTCAAAGTATAATTTAAAAAACGATTTAGAGTTACGAGTACTAGTAGGCTCCTCTCCTAGACTACCAAATTATGCAGAGCTTTACACCTATTTTGTAGATGCTAACCACGATGTAAGAGGTAATGCAGATTTATTACCAGAACAAGGTGCTTCAATTTTTGCACACATAAAAAAGAAATTTTCTTTTGGTAAGGCTGAAACCCCAATTCGCCTACAAAGTAAATTGTCTTTTAACTATTTAAATGTTGAAGACAGAATAGAATTAAGCATAATTAATAATAACCCATTACAGTTTCAATACATTAACATTGATGCTTTTAAAACCATTGGTGCTTTTTTTAGAAATACACTTATTTATAACAGCTTAAGAGCTTCATTTGGTTTGGGTTACTCAGGACAATCAAAAGTTTTAGACAGTAGAACTTTGGCTAACGATGATTATCTATTTGCGCTACAGGCCAACGCCAATGCATCGTATCGCTTTGATAAAATTGGGTTAGTGGCATCGGCATTTTTTAAATTCAATGGGCCGGTTCAACAATTTGTACAACAACAAGACGCTAATAATCAAACTATTTTGGTTAGAGGAGAGCAAGCAGGGTTTAGTATGCTAGATGCCTCTTTTCGTAAAAACTTTGCAAACAAAGCTTTACAGCTAACATTGGGGGCAAGAAACCTTTTTAATATCACTCAAGTAAATACAACCGCAATTGAAGGTGGTGCACATTCTGGACCAGCTAATAACATTCTTTTGGGGTACGGACGATCTTATTTTTTAAAACTATTATATAATATTAAATCTAATTAAACAACAAATGAAAACAAATCTAATATTTATCAAAGCACTTGTAATTCTATTTTTAGTGAGTGCATGTAGTAATGATGACGACGAAGCTGTACTTCAAGACTTTGCAGTAGCTTTTGAGAACCCCTCTGCTAGTTTTCTTGCAACTGATGCAGATAAAGATGTTG
The DNA here is from genome assembly GCF_016827605.1 of Hyunsoonleella ulvae. Classification (GTDB taxonomy): domain Bacteria; phylum Bacteroidota; class Bacteroidia; order Flavobacteriales; family Flavobacteriaceae; genus Jejuia; species Jejuia ulvae. The sequence goes on from NZ_JAEPJQ010000002.1 coordinate 427,776, forward strand.
TAATTGTGTTTGCACCTGCTGCAACTTCAAATGGTATTGTAACTATTAATTATACTTTAGATAATGCCGAATATGGTCTTGATGGAGACTTTACAACTGTACCTGTTGGTGATGGTGGCACTATTGCTTTACCTTTTACAGCTGGTGCTGAAAGTGTTAGTTTTAAGGTAAATAAATTAAAGACACCTATTGAAGGAGATACTAAGGCTATCACATTCTCAATAAGTCAAGTAAGTTTATCTAATGCTACTGTAAGTGGTAATGTTGATTTTCTATTAAGCTTTACGGAAACTGCCGCATTAGGTGGTGTTATTGCTCCAGAGGTTGGAGGTGTAAATTATACCAATCAAGTATTTATAGATTTAAGCGCTCAAACTACTAACCCAGTAAGAAGGGACGCTTGGGAATTAGCATTTCACTCAGGAGCAGCAAACAAGGTGTTTTTAAATTCTGCATTACGTGTTACAGCTGCCGAACTTTCAGATTTTACGGATTTAAGTGCAGTAACAAGTGCTACAGCATTTTCTCCTGCTTTAGAAATTGATGTATACAATTTATTTACGCAACAGACGGAAACAAAAATTATAAATTCAGTAGAAGAATATAAAGAAGGCGTAAAACAATCTTACTCAATGTACGGCCCATATGCAGACCATATAGATGGAAGCGCAACTGCTATTTCTGAAATTTCTACCACTCCAGACGATAATAAAGTATATTTAGTTTATATGGGTTCTGAAATACCTACAACAGCAGGATCTGGAAGTACTAACCACTCTGGAGATGATAGAGGGTGGTATAAAGTTAGAATTACCATGGATGGCGAAGATTATAAATTGCAATATGCTGAATTAGAATCTACTACCATAAAAGAAACTACTATTGCAAAAAATGCAGACTATAATACTGTTGCATTCAGTTTAAAGGACGAAAAGCTGGTAACTCCAGAGCCCAAAAAAGATAAATGGGATATTAATTTCGCAGGCGTGTTTGGTGCTGAAAACGGACCTACCTATAGCGATTATGTAATTCACAACACATTAGGTGGTACAGGATTATATAAAGTATCTACCAAAGATAGCGAGGGTGTGGCTATTGAAGGCGTACCTACATTTGAAGATTTTTCAATTTCTGATGTTGATAACGCCTCTCTTAATTTTAATGAAAGAAATATTATCGGTAGTGGTTGGAGAGATCCATTTGCCGGTCCAGTAGCTGTTGTAAAGGATGATAGGTATTTTGTGATAAAGGATACTGCTGGAAACTATTACAAATTACGTTTTAATGCTGTAGTTAATGAAAACGGAGAAAGAGGAAACCCAAAATTTGAATATGAATTACTACAATAATTTGATGTTGAATTAGTCTGTCTAAAAAATGATTCATATCAATTATTTGGAAAAGCCTAGCATAATTGTTAGGCTTTTCAGTAAATTAAACTAGCATACTTTAGTATTATCCAATATGTAACTCTAAAATTAAACATTTTGAATACCATAGCAGCTATTGTATTTAAACATTACGAGTTCAAATCTCGTTCTCGCTACAAGATGAATGGAGGAAAAACCCAAGATGTGATGTCTTGGGTTTTTTGTTCACATATAATATCACTAATTGTAATTATTTTTTAAAATAATTCTAAAATTATGATTTTTTTTTATTTCATTTGCACCTGAAAGTTTTTAGCATAGGAACTTTTTAGCTGAACAAAGTGATACCTGTTTTTACGTTCGGGCTTTTGAAAATTAGGAAGTCAAAATCAAAAGCGGCTTATAGGATAAGCACCCGAAATTTAAAGCTAACTTCCGTTATTCTCATATATTTGAACCAAACTTTGCTTGGTTTTATCCCTACGACTATAAATCAAATTCGTATTTGATATATTTCTTTTTTTAAAAATTTTTCTACGGGCTTATCATATACATAAGTCACTTACACTCTATTGTTTTTAAAATAAGATTTCATTTATTATGAATACTAAATACATTGATTTAATCAATCAAACTTTTGATTTTCCACAGCCAGAATTTGAATTGGAAAACAACAAATTATTTTTCCACGATATCAACTTAAACAAACTAGTTGAAGTTTATGGAGCACCATTAAAATTTACTTATTTACCACAAATATCAAATAACATAAATAGAGCAAAAAAATGGTTTGAAACAGCTTTTAAAAAGCATAATTACCAAGGCAATTACAATTATTGCTACTGTACTAAAAGTTCTCATTTTAAGCATGTTTTAGACGAAGCACTAAAAAATGATATTCATATAGAAACATCATCAGCTTTTGATATTGACATTGTTGAAAACCTAAAGAGCATAGGGAAGATAAGTAATAACGCCTATATTATCTGTAATGGTTTTAAAAGAGAGCAATACATTACCAATATTGCTAGATTAGTCAATAATGGTCACCAAAACTGCATTCCTGTTATAGATAATTATGAGGAAATAAACCTTTTATCCAATGAGATAACAGATAATTTTAACGTTGGTATTAGAATAGCTTCTGAAGAAGAACCTAAATTTGAGTTTTATACATCACGTTTAGGTATTGGCTATAAGAACATTGTGCCGTTTTACAACAAGCAGATAAAGGACAACCCAAAAATTCAACTTAAAATGCTTCATTTCTTTATCAATACTGGTATTAGAGATAATGCATATTATTGGAATGAGCTTTTAAAATGCTTAAAGGTATATATCAGTTTAAAAAAGATTTGTCCTACTTTGGATAGCCTAAACATTGGAGGTGGATTCCCAATAAAAAACTCACTGGCTTTCGATTTTGATTATGAATATATGGTAGATGAAATCATCAACCAAATTAAACTATCATGTGATGAAGAGGCCGTTCCTGTACCTAATATCTTCACAGAATTTGGAAGCTTTACTGTTGGCGAAAGTGGTGGTGCTATTTACGAAGTGTTGTATCAAAAACAACAAAACGATAGGGAAAAATGGAACATGATAAACTCCTCTTTCATTACTACACTTCCAGATACCTGGGCTATAAACAAACGTTTTGTAATGCTACCTATAAACAGATGGGACAGCTCTTATGAGCGTGTGCTACTTGGTGGATTAACCTGTGATAGTGACGATTACTATAATAGCGAACAACATATTAATGCGATTTATTTACCAAAGTATGACAGAGATAAACCCTTGTATGTTGGCTTTTTTAACACTGGGGCGTATCAAGAAACCATAGGAGGTTTTGGTGGCTTACAACATTGCCTAATACCAAACCCAAAGCACATACTAATAGATAAAAATGAGAAAGGAAATATTATAACCACACTGTTTAAAGAACAACAAAAAAGTGAAGACCTATTAGAAATCTTAGGCTACAAAAAAGAGCAGTTGGTAAAAGAAAATAATGAAATATTAGAAACAATACACGATTTACATTTTGAAGACAAATAAAATGAAAACAAAAACTTACGCAGGTATTCCTGATAAATATACAAAATTAGAGCAAGCTAAGATTGTTTTAATTCCAGTTCCCTATGATGGTACAAGTACTTGGCAAAAAGGAGCAGACAAAGGCCCTGAAGCTTTTTTAGAAGCTTCAGAAAACATGGAACTTTATGACATTGAAACTGATATCGAGGTTTATAAAGAAGGCATCCATCTAGCCGAAGCAGTAACCGAGAACGATTCTCCTGAAACTATGGTGGAAGCGGTTCATAAGGCTGTTAAAAGCTATATAAAGAAAAATAAATTTGTAACCATTTTCGGTGGAGAACACTCCATATCTATAGGAACCATTAGAGCATTTAATGAAGCATTTAATAATCTAACAGTGTTGCATATTGATGCACATGCAGATTTAAGACAATCATATGAAGGAAGCACTTGCAATCATGCCTGTGCTGTTTATGAGGCCAGTTTACAAACCAATTTAATTCAAGTGGGAATCCGTTCTATGGATGCCAAAGAAAAATCCGTTATGGATCTGGACAAAACTTATTTTGCCCATGATATGGTCGTAAACGATTCTTGGATAGAATCTGTCATAGATCAAATGACTAACAATGTGTTTATAACCTTCGATTTAGATGCTTTTGATCCATCAATATTACCAAGCACAGGTACACCAGAACCAGGTGGGTTGCTATGGTATGAAACTTTAGATTTTCTAAAGCAAGTATTTGAAGAAAAAAATGTTGTAGGCTTTGATATCGTAGAGTTATGCCCAAATGAGAATGACAAATCATCGGATTTTTTAGCGGCGAAATTATATTACAAAATGTTGAGTTATAAATTTCAAATAGAGGAAAACAATGATTATGAAGACACTTATGAAGTCTCAAACAGATTAAATAAATCCGTAAAATTTCATGAAGAAGATGAGTACTAAAGGGGCTATTACTGAGTTTATAGAAAAATATTTTTTGCATTTTAATGCAGCCACTGTAGTTGATGCTGCAAAAAGTTATGAAGCCCAACTCACGAGTGGCTCTAAAATGCTTATTTCTCTCGCAGGAGCTATGAGCACCGCAGAGTTGGGTAAAATATTTGCAGAAATGATACGGCAGGATAAAGTACATATCATATCATGCACAGGGGCCAATCTAGAAGAAGATATCATGAATTTAGTAGCACATTCCCATTACAAGCGTATTCCAGATTACCGAGATTTAACCCCTCAAGAAGAATGGGATTTGTTAGAGCAGGGTTTAAACCGTGTAACAGACACCTGTATCCCAGAAGAAGAAGCCTTTAGAAGATTACAAAAGCACATACATGCCATTTGGAAAGATGCCGATAAAAAAGGAGAAAGGTACTTACCTCATGAGTATATGTACAAAATGCTTTTATCTGGTGTTCTTGAAGAATATTATGAAATAGATTTAAAAGACTCATGGATGTATGCCGCAGCTGAAAAGAACTTACCAATAGTTTGCCCTGGATGGGAAGATAGTACTATGGGAAATATTTTTGCGAGTTATGTTTTAAAAGGAGAATTAAAAGCAAGTACCATGAAATCTGGAATAGAATACATGACTTTTTTGGCAGATTGGTATACTAATAATTCCGATAGGGGTATCGGTTTTTTTCAAATTGGAGGAGGTATAGCAGGAGATTTTCCTATATGTGTAGTACCAATGTTATATCAGGATATGGAACGTACAGATACGCCTTTTTGGAGCTATTTCTGCCAAATAAGCGATTCTACTACTAGTTATGGTTCTTATTCAGGAGCTGTACCCAATGAAAAAATTACTTGGGGCAAACTAGATATTGATACTCCAAAATTTATTATTGAGAGTGATTCGACCATTGTTGCACCACTAATTTTCGCCTATTTATTAGACATGTAAATACAAAAAAATGATACGTAAAATTGTAGATTACCAAAAGTTGAACGAAGATATATTAACTCTTCTAACAAATAAATTTCCAGATGGTTACGATGATGACGATGTTATCACTTTTAGAAATGCGCAAAATGAAATAGTAGAAGCTGTAGAAGTAAGAACAGAAGATACAGTGTATTTAGTGAAAGTAGGTAAACGTCTTATTCAAGCCATGGAAGATTTTGATTTAGATGATGACGATGGCGACAAGGACAATGACGATGGCGATGATTTTGATACAAGTGACTTAAATGATCAAGATTAAAGTATTAAAAAATAAAACTGATAAGATTTTGAAAAGAATTGATAAATCTAGACTGTTGGCTTATAATGGCGATAAATTATTAGTTCTTGAGAAAGTAGGACGCAAAAAGAGGTACTCACTTGCCGGAGGCATTAAGAAAAAGAAAGAAAGTGATTTAGAGGCTTTAATACGAGAAACTTTCGAAGAGATTAACATAAATCTTAACAAAAAAAAATTGACATACTTTATTTCTAAAAAAAGAATTAACAAATATAACATTGAAGTAAACAGGCATTACTTTGTTGCTCCTTTAAAAAGTGGTAAAATAAAAATCTTAGAAGACCACAAATTTAAAGTAGCATCATGGGTATATTGGTATGATGCGTTAGACCATTTAGACAAAGACGACCGCTTTGTTGTAGAACTTTATTTTGGGCAGTTTAATAAAAAAATAAATTAAGCTTTAATTACTATGAAATCACAATTTCACTTATCACTTCCTTGTAAAGACATAGAAGCAACCAAAAAATTTTATTCAGATGTTTTAGAAGTGCCCCAAGGGAGACAAACAGATAAATGGGTTGATATAAATTTGTTTAACCATCAACTAACATTTACGCAATCTGGTGCTTTTGATTTTAAATTCAAAAACTACAAACTAGATGATAACATTTTACCATCGTTTCATTTTGGAGTTATTATTAGTATAAAACAGTGGGGTAAATTGTATAAAAAATTATTACAATCTAACCAAGAAGTAACCACCGAAGTAACCTTTATGGAAAACAAAGTAGGCGAACACCTTTCGTTTTTCATAACAGACCCAAATGGCTATATGATAGAATTCAAAAGCTTTAAAAGCAAAAGAGAAATTTTTGAAACTTAGCCATGAACTCAAACAAGACTAATGCGGTTGCTTTCAAGGTATCCGAAAGCATAAATATTAATTCTCTAAAGACAATTTTTAATCAATTACCCATACATTCTGATAATGATGAGTTGTTTTATAATATAGAGGATGAAAAGTATTTCTATGCTTTTAAGTATGGCATTATCTGTTTTTTTAATTTTTCTTCAACAGAAATTGATACATCAAAAGGAAGGATAGCCTTTGCTTTAAAAGGTACAATTTTTAAAAATCCAGTTGCTGAAAATATAAATATTATATTAAACTCAAGTGAAACCAGTATTGATTTTGACAGTATAAAATTAAGAGACAAAAACCCTGAAAAAATTAGGCTTATCATGCTCAATTTATCGCAATCTGTGGCTTTAGATTTTTACTATAATATTGCTGAACAGATTTTAGAAGACACAAGACGACATACAAATATTCTTGAAGAAAAGGGGAAACTTAATATAAATGGCAAAAAACTAAAACGCTACATTGGCAAGGTTCTAAATGTAAAAAATAAGATTTCTGAAAATCTATACATTTTTGAATCTCATGAAGTTGCAAATGATGATAGAGCTTTGGACAAGTTAAATATCCAATTAAAGAAAAAATTTGATTTAGTAGATAGACATCATAGTATCCATCATCAAATAGATATAGTTAAGGAAAATCTCGATCTATTCAAAGAAATCATGTTCCATAGAGAAAGTAGCAGATTAGAAATAACCATCATCATTTTAATTGTTATAGAGGTCATAGACCTATTCATTTTAAAGTTTAACTAATTCGAAAAAACATAATATAAATTGAGTACAACACAATACAAAGTAGTAGGCAGTGAAGAGTGGTGTATCTTTAAAGATTTTGGAATTCCAGCAATAAAAGCACGCATTGACTCTGGAGCCAAAACATCATCCATACAAGCCAATAATATAAAACCTTTTCAAAAAAAAGGAGAGGAATGGGTTAAATTTGAAGTAAATCCACTTAAGGAAAACCGAAGTATTTCAATTAAATGTGAATCTAAAATATTGGCCAAGAGAACAGTTAAAAGTTCTCTTGGCATTTCAGAGGAACGTTTTGTTATAAAAACCACTTTAACCTTAGGCGAAGATACTTTTGATATTGAACTTACACTAGCGAATAGAGATTCAATGGAATTTAGAATGCTCTTAGGAAGAGAAGCATTATCAGGGCGTTATATGGTTGATGCCTCTTCAACTGATTTACGAATAAAATTCACTCAAGAGGAGATAGAAAAAAAATATGCTCCATTTATACCTGAAAAAACAGGTTTGAAAATTGCTTTATTAGCCAGTAATCCAGAGCTATTCAGCAACAAACGCTTGATGGAAGCTGGCAAAGCTAGAGGGCATGATATGGTATTCTTAAATGTAGAACAAACTTATATGAAATTTGATGCCACTGAGCCCCAAATTCGCTACCGTGGCGGGAATGTAATAGATGCTTTTGATGCTATAATACCAAGAATAAAACCTTCTGTAACGTTTTATGCCTGTGCACTAATACGACAATTTGATGCTATGGGGGTATATTGCTTAAACTCGGCCCAAGCAATAACACAATCTAGGGACAAGCTTTTAGCCACCCAATTGTTTGCTAAAAATGATATTCACATTCCAACTACTGGTTTTGCAAATTCTCCCTTGGACACCAAAGATTTAATTAAAATGGTAAACGGAGCACCATTAATTGTAAAACTGTTGGAAAGCACACAAGGAAAAGGAGTTGTTTTGGCAGAAACCAACAAAGCGGCGGAAAGCGTAATAAATGCGTTTAAGAGCGTTAAAACCAATATACTAGTACAAGAGTTTATAAAAGAAGCTAACGGTCAAGACATAAGATGCTTTGTAGTTAAGGGCAAAGTAGTAGCTTCAATGCAACGCCAAGCTGCAAAAGGAGAATTTAGAGCTAATATACATCAAGGAGGATCAGCATCTAAAATTAAAATCACTTCTGAGGAGCGAAGACTTGCAGTAAAAGCAGCAAAAATTTTGAACTTACCCGTTGCAGGTGTTGATATTATTCGTTCAAACAAAGGGCCACTTTTATTAGAAGTTAATTCCTCCCCAGGTTTAGAGGGTATTGAAAATGCTACAGGGTTGGATATAGCTAACATTATGATTGAAGCTATTGAGAAAAAATTAAAGTTCAAAAGATAAACTTATAAAAACCTAAATACATCGTAAAGGTTATAACAGATGTAATAAAGCTGAAAAAATGACGCTTTCACTTTTCAAAATTATAAGTTAACGCGAGTTCGGCGTAAAAACTCACATATATTAATATTTTACGCTTACCCAATATATCATTTCTTATGCCGAATTCAGTTTAAGTTGAGAAAACAAAAATTACTGGTTAAGACCCTTTAACCACATTATTTTCAAAATTTCAATAGACTAAATACGCCAAGCCTTTTCTGTTAAAAAAATCATATTATTAATATAGCAATGTTGCACTTATTTAATTATATCTTATATTTAGACAAGACAAAACCTTACTATAATTACACAATAAACTAGATATTATGTTACAAAGAAAATTTGACGAGATAGTTAAAAAAGAATACCCAAATGCTAAAGATGCTAAAGACACTTCCATTCACTATTTAGGAAAAATGCAGTCTGAATACAATGTTGATATTTCCAAAGTGCTTATGGCAACATCTGTTTGTTCAGATGATATTAATATCCCATCCACTACATTCTTTAATGTATTATTTGGACCTTTTATTATGGGAGGTTTAGGTGGTATTCCTTTTGTTGGACAAACTGGTATGACGGCATTTGCCCACCATATCCCAGATGAAGGTAGTGCATTTATATTTTACGGCCCTCATATTGGAATTACTCTAGAAGGAGAATTAGGTAAAATGTACCGCCCTAGAATGGAAGAGAAAGGAAATTCTTGTGGTGCTTTAATGTTAGCATTAAGCAGACTAGAAAATGCTAGTTATACGCCAATATTAAATGATGATGATTACCAACAAATGAAACTTGAGGAAAGTTTGTTACCATATAGAGAAGATATTTTAAATAGTGACGCACCGCAAAAAGCCATTACTGAAGCAACCTATAAAATAATTGATAAAAAAATACACGAACACCTTGAAACTTGTAAAGACGAGTTTCCTGTAGATACAGTAACACTCTTAGGAGGTGTTATTATTAATACAGGCCATGGTATAGATGATTATTTTGATGCAAGAAATTTTGAAGTGATAGACTTAAAAACCATGAAAAGCGCTGTATAAGTTAACGTGTGGTTTTAAAAACACGTATTCAATTCCTATTTCTTGGGAATTACAATTAAAACTGTAATCATTTACATATTGAAAGGAAACCCTTGTGCGCGACATAAGGGTTTTTGTTTTTAATCAAAAAAAAGTCTCCCAAGAAGCTCTAATTATCAAACAAAATTAGTGCTATATATATTTATTGCAACTAAGTTGCATTATATTTGCAAGTAACAAAATAAATAGTCATAGCACAATATGCCGTACAGCAGAAGAAAGTTTATAAATTTTTTAGGTAAGGCTAGCATGGGTACACTTGTAATCCCACCCTTTATAGCAGGTTGCGGTAACCATACAACTCCAACCAAAAATGGAGAACTGTCTAAAGCACAATTAAAAATTTTAAAGGATGTAATTTTAGAAGGACTAACACCATCCGATAAAGATGATTTACTGTTGGCTAACGGTCTGGATTATCACGTAATTTTAAAATGGGGAGATGCCATAAACAATACAGATACATTTGGATTTAACAATGATTTCATCTGTTTTATTCCTTTTAACGCCAACACCCCTAATGATGGATTGTTATGGGTAAACCACGAATACATCAACTCACTTTACATTTCAGGGTTTAACGCACGGGAAACCCCAATTAAACACAAAACCAAAGCGCAAGTTGAGAAAGAAATGTACAATATAGGAGGCAGTATTGTAAGAATTAAAGAGGTAAATGGAGCATGGGAAGTAGTAAAAAACGATCCGCATAACAGACGCATTTCTGGACATACACCTATTAAAATAAATTGGGACTTCCCCATTATGGGTAGTACCGAAATTATTGGCACCAATAGTAACTGTTCTGGTGGTATTACACCTTGGAATACCTTTCTAACTTGCGAAGAGAATTATGATAGCTGTTTTGGCGAAACCCAGTACGACGAGAATAACAAAGCTATCCATAAACCTAGTCATTATGGTTGGGAACAGTTTTACAATTATCCTCCAGAACATTATGGCTGGGTAGTTGAGGTAAACCCAAAAGATGGAAGTGCCCAAAAACATATTGCTCTAGGACGTTTTGCTCATGAATGTTGTACACTTTACGAATTAGAGGACAAACGTGTTGTAGCCTACACAGGAGATGATAAAAACAACGAACATCTGTATAAGTTTATTTCCTCCAAACCAGGATCTCTTAAGGAAGGCACCCTTTATGTGGCAGATACACTTAATGGCAAGTGGTTGCCTTTAGATTGGGAGCGCCAACCAGTTTTGGAAAGTAAATTCAACAATCAAACCGAAGTTTTAATTAGAGCTAGAGCAGCAGCTAAACTAATAGGAGCAACACCGCTAAATCGCCCAGAGGATATTGAAATCGACCCCATTTCTGGAAATATATTTGTATCACTAACCAACAATTTAGATAAAAACGATTACCATGGTTCTATTATGAAAATTGAGGAAACCAATGGTAAATTTGATGCATTAACCTTTAAAGCTTCAACTTACATTGCTGGTGGCGAAGATAACGGGTTCTCCTGCCCCGATAATTTAGCCTTTGATTTATCTGGTAATCTCTGGATAACATCAGATATGTCTGGAAGTGCCATGAATAAAGAAGATGGCCCATACATACCCTTTAAAAACAACAGTCTCTTTGTGATTCCAAGGCATGGTAAAGATGCTGGTAAAGTAATTAGGGTAGCCTCAGCACCTCGTGATGCAGAACTTACGGGTCCATGGTTTTCCCCAGACGGAAAAACACTTTTTTTAAGTGTACAGCACCCTGGAGAACAAACAAAAAATATAAATAGTCCAACAAGTAAGTGGCCTTTTGATGCAGATAATATTCCTAAACCAGCTGTAGTAGCCATTACAGGAGATTTGATTGAGAAAATGAATCATCTTAACCAAATTGAATCTTAAGCAAGATTAAATAGTTATATATGAAAAAACTACCCGTAACCGTATTAAGTGGTTTTCTAGGAGCAGGAAAAACCACATTACTCAATCATATTTTACATAACAAAGAAGGCTTAAAAGTAGCTGTTATCGTGAATGATATGAGTGAAGTAAATATTGATGCGCAATTTATAGAAAACGAAAATACACTTTCCAGAACAGAGGAAAAATTGGTTGAAATGAGCAATGGCTGCATTTGTTGCACCTTACGGGAAGATCTTATGATAGAGGTTAAAAAATTAGCTTCACAAAATAAATTCGACTACCTGCTCATTGAAAGTACAGGTATTAGCGAACCCATTCCTGTAGCACAAACCTTTACTTTTGAGAGTGAAGATGGTACCATAGATTTAAGTAGATTTAGTTATGTGGATACTATGGTAACCGTAGTAGATGCCTTTAATTTTTTAAATGATTTTTCGAGTTCAGATTATCTAGTATCAAGAACGCTTACCAATATTGATGGTGATGATAGAACCATAGTTAATTTACTTACCGATCAAATTGAATTTGCTAATGTTATAATTATTAATAAAGAAGATCTTGTAACTCAAGAAAAATTAGAGGAAATAAAAGCTATTATCCATTCATTAAACCCTGAAGCACGTATCATTACAACGTCACAGTCTAACGTAACATTAAACAATGTTATCAATACTGGGTTATTTGATTATGAAACAGCAGAAGCCTCAGCGGGATGGATTAAAGAATTAGAAAATGAGCATGTCCCCGAGACTGAAGAATACGGTATTAGCTCTTTTGTTTTTAGAAGTAAAACACCATTTCATCCAGAACGCTTTTTAAACTACCTAAATCAAGATTTTCCACAAAATATCATTAGAAGTAAAGGACTGTTTTGGTTAGCATCCCGATCTAAACAAGCATTAATTTGGAGTTCTGCTGGAGGATCTTGTAAAGCAGATAATGCGGGGGTTTGGTGGGCCTCAATGCCTTTTTCAGAACGTAGTAACTATGCCGCATTTATTGAAACCCAAACGCAAATCGAAGCTAATTGGGATGCTCTTTTCGGGGATAGAAAAATAGAATTGGTATTTATTGGGCAATATTTAGACAAGCAAACCATGATAGATCAATTACATACTTGTGTACTTACCGATGCCGAAGTACAATTATGGAAAGATGGTCTTTTTCCTCAAGTTGACCATTGGCCAATCCCAAACCATGAGCACTCTAATTAAATATAAATCAAGTTTTATAACATATAATTAAGTAAAAAAAATGAAACAAATAGCCCTAGTAATCGTATTGTTATCAGTATTAGCATGTAACCGTATAAAGGAGGAAAAGAGAGTAATAGTAAAAGGGGAGAATGATGCTGTATTAGTTATAAAAACGCCAAAAGCGAGGTGTTACAAATGCCAAAATATAATAGAAAACGGTCTTAATAACTTAAGTGGTGTAAGCCAATCTATTTTAAATTTAAATACTAAAGAAGTATCCATCGTTTACACTCCAGAAAACACAACACCCGAAATTCTTAATGCGACAGTTGAAGCATTGACAGAAAAAATACCCTGCAAATAATTAAGATCGTTAAAATGATTAAAACTGAAAATCTCACATTCCATTATAAAGAAGGAGAACAAGCGTTTTCGTTCCCAAACATAAATTTAAAAGTACAAGACGATCTGCTTATTTTAGGGAAATCGGGAATAGGAAAAACCACTTTTTTGCATCTTTTGGCTGGCTTGTTACAACCAGTAACTGGCAATATTATTATCAACGACACTAACATCAATACATTATCACATAGTAAATTAGATAAGTTTAGAGGCAAAAATATTGGGTTGGTTTTTCAAAAAAAACATGCATTACAATCTTTAAGTCTTGCTAAAAATCTGGAAGCTCGCCTATTCTTTAGTAATAAGGCTATTGATAAATCTAAAATTGATGCATTATTAGAAGAATTAGACCTATTAGAATACAAACATAAAACACTAAATACGCTAAGTGAGGGCCAGTTACAACGGTTAGGTATAGCTATGGCTGTAATACACCAGCCTAAAGTAATTTTGGCAGATGAGCCCACCTCTAGTTTAGACGATGAAAATTGCAAAATTGTAATTGAACTCCTAAAACAACAAGCCAAACAAAATAATGCTCATTTAATAGTTATTACGCACGACGCAAGAATTAAACCATTCTTTCAAAATACTATTGCCTTATGAATATCTGGAAGATAAGTTTACACAACATAAAATCTAAGCCATTATACACAGTTTTAAGTGTATGCGCTCTGGCATTAAGCATCTTACTCCTTTTAGGAATGAAGCAATTAAAAAACTCTTTTGAGCATCAATTAGAAAACAACCTTGGAGATATAGATTTAGTAATTGGTGCCAAAGGTAGTCCCTTACAATTAACTTTGGCATCAGTACTACATTTAGATAATCCAACGGGTAATATTCCTTATAATGAAGCAAAAAAAATAGGTAAGAACCCCCTAATACAATCTGCTGTACCAATTTCTTATGGCGATAATTATAAAGGTTACAGAATCGTTGGTACAAACACAGAAGCGTTTAAAAAGCTCTATGGGGCCGACTTAGAAAAGGGGCATAACGTGCAAAAAACTTTTGAAGTAGTGCTTGGGCATACAGTTGCAGTACAGTGCCAACTTTCTATTGGGGATACTTTTTTAAGTTCCCATGGTTTGGTAGAAGCAACAGATGCAGAGGTACATGATGACAAATTTGTAGTTGTAGGTATTTTAAAACCCACACAAAAAGTAATAGACCGATTAATTATAACCCATTTGGAGAGTATTTGGGATGTACATGATCACGATCACGACGAAGAACACAATGAAGTCGATCATGATGAAGCACACGACGAACATCACGATGAGGAACATCATGGGGCTGATCACGATAAAGCACAAAACGAACATCACGATGAGGAACATCATGGGGCTGATCATGATGAACAACATGACGAACATCGCGACGAAGAGGACACAAAACAAATTACATCGCTATTGGTATCTTTTAGAAACCCTACAGCTTATTTAACATTGCCAAGAACCATTAACGAACGCACCAATATGCAAGCAGTATTACCAAAATACGAGCTGGATAAACTCTACAATTACATGGGTATTGGTATAAAAACCATCACATGGATTGCTTATATCATTCTATTAATATCAGGTTTAACCATTTTTATCAGTCTATACAAAATGGTAATAGAACGTTCTTTTGAATTAGCATTGTTACGTACCTATGGTGCTACACCGTCTCAATTAATACTCATGGTAGCTTATGAGGGGATTATCATAGGGCTACTAGCTTTTATTTCTGCACTATTGTTTGTAAAAACATTGCTTCCTAGCCTATTTAAATTTTCAAAAACCAACTTTAATGAAAGCTTGCTTCAGGAATTACCTTTACCAGACGTATTTCAAATAGGTGGTATTGTATTTATTATTATATTACTATCAATAATAATTGCGGTTTATCCCATTATGAAGATGAAGATTTCAAAAATTTTAAGCAATGAAAAATAGCATCCTTTTAGTATTTATACTTGTATTAAGTACAACCTGTTTTGCCCAAAAAAAAGTAACCTGGGAAGATTTATCTAAAGTGACATTTACCGACAAATATTTTCCTGAATATGATGCTGTTTTTATGTATCCAGAGTTTTCTGATTCCGTCAAGGCTCTAGAAGGAAAATTAATTACCATATCTGGTTATTTTCTTAATATAGACCCAGAAAGGAAAATGCACATTTTATCTAAAGGCCCTATGGCTTCTTGCTTTTTTTGTGGTGTTGGAGGTCCAGAAACCGCCATTGAACTTGAACTCTCTTCTAAATCAAAATTCAAAACAGATGATATTGTAACCGTTACTGGCACATTAAAACTTAATGCGGATGATGTGAGACATTTTAATTATATCCTAACAAAATGTGAGGCTAAATACAAGGAATAAGCAATATTACCACAAGCCTGTCTAATAACCAAAAGTAGAATTATCAAAAAAGAACATCTAAAAACTTTAGATAGAAATAAATCATCATGTCTAAAATAAACATAGGAATCATAACAGTAAGCGACAGAGCTAGCGCAGGAGTTTACGAAGATTTAAGTGGCAAAGCCATAATTGCTACCCTACAAGAGTACTTAATTTCTAAATGGGAAAGAGTATATAAAATAGTTCCAGATGAGCAAGAGACCATAGAAAATACCATTATAGATATGGTTGATAACGAGCATTGTTGCTTGGTAGTTACCACAGGTGGTACAGGCCCTGCTAAAAGAGATGTTACCCCAGAAGCAACTGAGGCAGTTTGTGATAGGATGATACCAGGGTTTGGAGAACTAATGCGTGCAGAGTCCTTAAAATATGTGCCAACTGCAATTCTTTCAAGACAAACCGCAGGACTAAGAGGTAATAGCTTGATTATTAACCTGCCTGGAAAACCAAAATCTATTAGAGAATGTTTAGATGCTGTTTTTCCCGCTGTCCCCTATTGTATTGATCTTATGGAGGGGCCTTTTTTAGAGTGTGATGAAAAGGTTATAAAACCTTTTAGACCAAAGAAAAAATAAAGCTTTGAATATGGAATCTATTGTAACCCTTGTTGGTTTTTTAGGGGCTGGCAAAACTACACTTTTAAAACAATTAATAGATGGCTTTAACAATAAAGGCTGGCAGCCTTTTGTTATTTTAAATGATTATGAAAATGCGCATTTAGATGCCCAACAACTCTCTGAAAAAATTAAAGAAAAATCTATAAAAGCACTAAGTGGAAGTTGTATATGCTGTAGCGGTATTATGGAACTTAGAAATATAGTAAATAGAATTCCTGAACGAAAAAAAGGTATTACCCTTATTGAAGCTAATGGCACCTCAGATGCCTGTTCTCTTATTGAATTTTTAGGTGTTGGCCTTAACCAAAGGTTTCTCCCTCCTATTCAAATATCTGTAGTTGATGTGAAAAATTGGCAAAGGCGGGAAACTCATAATGAGCTTGAAGCCAATCAAATACAAGTCTCATCGCTTATCGTATTAACACATCTTGAAAATATACATTTTGATAGAAAATCTGCTGTTATTCAGGATATTAAATCTTTAAATCCCACAGCTAAAATTATTACCTTGGAAGATATTGATATAGAGCTGCTTCCAAAACTATTGCCATCAAACAATGCACCACAAGAATTTGAGCACCTTAAAGCCCATTGGGCTTCCTGTTCTGTAGACTTACCAGAATTACCACATATAGATTATATTTACAAAATTTGTAATGACCTACCCAAAAGTATACTTCGCGTAAAAGGTTGTACAAAGATAGGATTAGATAAAAGCTATACCTACTTTGAACGTAAACCAGATGGAGAAATCTTTTTTAGACCTTTCAACGGCATTCCGATTACAGGCAATAAACTTCTTACTATTGGCCCAGGAAGCACACCTTCAACACTTAATAAAGCCATTAAAGATTGCTTTTAAAAAAAATAATTATTTGAGATAACAATCAACAACAATTACTACATTCCCCTATCATAAGTAAACTTATAGAATCTATTTTATAACCTTTTACAAATGGTAAAGAAAAATTTACAGGTAGGCATTCCATTTCTCCACAGGTTTTACACTGAAAATGTGGATGAACATCATTATGGGTATCACAAGAGCAATCTTGGCATTTGGCATACCATTTAAGACCTCCTTTACCTATAAAAGAGTGTACAATACCATCGTCCATAAGTTTATCTAAGATACGGTACACTGTGGTTTTGTTCATTTGAGATTCTAAAGATTTTACTAAATCTACTACTGATATAGCATGATGTTCCCGCTTAAAGATATCCATCAGTATTTTTACCTGTTTCGTCTTCCTAGTAATTCCCATAACGCAAATATATTGCAACCTAGTTGCATTTTAAATAATTCTAGAGTAATATTGCAACTTTGTTGCATTAAATAGTTTTCAGATGACTTTTGCCATCAATAAATCAGATTCTATAGGAATTATATCAAGTAGCTTATGCCTATTACATTGCTTAGCAACTCCTTTTTTATTTGCTGCCCAAACTCATGTTATGGCTTGCTGCGAAGGTAAACCACTATGGTGGTCCAGTCTTGATATAATATTCTTATTCATTTCTGCTTTAGCAATATATAAATCTAGTGCGAGCGTATCAAAAAAATGGGTTGGTAATGCACTTTGGATATGTTGGTCTATGCTAGTTTTTATAATTGTTAACGAAAAACTAGGGTGGTTTAGCATTCCTGAGCCTACCATATACATACCATCGTTAAGCTTAATAGTATTGCATTGGTACGGAAGTATGTTCTGCCAATGCAAAAATGAAAAATGCTGTGCTAATCAATCTTAGTTGCTATGGACAAAGATAATATTGAATTTTTAGGGGATAATCATATAGCTTCAAGCATAGAAACACCATTACGTTCTGATGCCTTTGAAAAATCTGATGATGAAAAAATAGCTAATATTCAGATATATTTCCAAAAAATAATGGAAGAGTTAGGTTTAGATATTACTGATGATAGCTTATCTGGCACACCATATCGTGTAGCTAAAATGTATGTAAAAGAACTTTTTTATGGTTTAGACCCTAAAAACAAACCTAGACTATCTACTTTTGATAACAAATATGGTTATAAGAAAATGTTGATCGAGCAAAATATCACTATCGACTCATCTTGTGAACATCATTTCTTACCGATAACAGGTTTTGCCCATGTTGCTTATATTCCAGAAGATAAGGTTATCGGACTCTCAAAATTGAATCGATTGGTAGATTATTATGCACACAGGCCACAGGTACAAGAAAGACTGTGTTTACAAATCTTAAAAGATTTACAGGAGGTTTTAAAAACCAAAAGTGTTATTGTTATGATTAATGCAAAACACTTGTGTGTATCCTCAAGAGGCATAAAGGATAAAAGCAGTTTTACCACAAGCATAGAATATGGTGGACACTTTGAAGATAAGGCATATAGAGATGAATTTCTTAATGCTATTAATTATGAGGTTTAATGAGGTTTAGGATTGTGTTCCACACTATGTAACAAAGTAATTACATCTATAATTAAAGATTATAAAAACAAAAAGTCAAGAATTAATTCTTGACTTTTTCTTTTAGGATAGTAAATACTATTAACTTACTTTAAATATTTACTAACTCTTAGCCAAATACTACTACCGTAGTAAACTACAAAGGGGTCTCCGAAATTACTACTCTTCTTCTTTCATCCAGAAAGGTGTAGCAGCAAACCAAAGGAGTGTACCTATTAACATAAATATTTTCATGTTGGTAGTATCTATAGTGCCTACGAATGAAAGTATACTTACTAACAGTATCAAAACACCTATGGATACCCCACTAATTAATTTTAATATCTTCTTCATAGTTTAAGATTTTTGAAGTTTCATAATAAGTACATATAACACACTGGAGGCAATCCAACAAGGTATTACTGCATAGGCAGGAAACACACCTTTATCAAAAATAAAGTATAACCCTAGTGCCACTGGAATAACCCAGGCCAATAAAACAGCCATATTAAAGCTAGATCCTTTTTCATCTGCATAATCTTGTGTAAAGCCCATTTTTTTTGCTAGATAATGGTTAACAAAAATTACCCCTCCCATGGGCCCTAAGATGGTACCATACAAGCCTACAAAATCGAGCAACTTACTTGATAGCGTAGGGAAAATACCTGCAACTGTAGCCACAATGCCTGCCAAAATTACACCTGAATACGCTTTTGCATTAGCAGGAAATAAACTTTGAAAAGCAAGCCCTGCACGATAAATGGTTGGGTTAGCTGTTGTCCACCCAGCTACAATCACACAGATGATTCCTGTCCATCCTACAACACTCCAGGCTAAAGCCCCTGGGTTAGCAGAAATATCGCCAGTTAATTTTATTTGTGCTGCTAACATAAATGAAGCACAAATCCACGCCATGTAATGTCCTAAAAACATCCCTATAGAAGGGCCCCATCCTGCACGACTATCTTTTGCAAAACGCATAATGGATAAATCAGACATTCCAAAATGCATAGCTGCATTACATAACCAAGCAAAGATTACAATTTTCCAAAAACCAAAATCCACTTTACCGTTAACAGACTGTACCACACTTATCCCTTTATCCCATTCTGTTAATAAACTTTTCCATGAATCAACCTCCATCTGCGATAACGCCGATAATCCACAAGCAGCAAACACAACAATCATCCATGGCGCAGCAATATTGGCAAATTTAGATACTGTATTATAACCTGCTGCTGCAACAATTGCCATTACTAAACCTACAATAATAACAATCCCTGAAAAAGCTGGACTACTTAAACCAAAAATATTTTCGGGCACAGAAAAACGTACGCCGAAGGGGATTCCAACAGCACTGGCCGAAACCGTAATCATAGCACCTGCTAAAAAACAAAAAAGTACCCCATTAACCACGTTGTAAACTTTAACCAAATGCTTTCCTGCAATTTTTTCTAATTGATAATATAAAGTTAGTTTACTTGATACAGCTATGGGAGCCACTATATACCTCCAAGTAAGGATAGCTAAAATGTTACCGATAAACAATCCTAGAATTAAATCCTTTAAACTAGCACCTGCAGCTAGAAAGAGTGGCCCAATCATAAATTCGGTACCAGCAGCATGTTCGCCCGCATACATTCCCAAAAAAGATTTCCAACCTTTTAATCTTGATGCGGGTACTGGGGTTCTCTCAAACTCTCCACCACCAACGTCTTCTATTTCTACTGATGTTTCACTCATATTATTTAGTTATTCGTTAGTTGTATTTCTTTTTAATTAATCCTTTTAAATAAGTGGATAAGAACGAAAATATGATGCTTGTCAGATTTTTGCATCCTGTACTATACTGTTTAACAAATACAGAAACCTACTTAAAAAGCGCATATAAAGATGAAGATAGTAAAAGCTAAGGACATGTGTGTACAGGACAATTTTAATTCTGTAATAACGTATTTTGTCTAACTTTAGTAAACCAGAAAATAATTTGTAAACTTTTAAAAGTACCTTAAAATGAAAAAGTTAGTTTTTATAGTATTAACCTTCTTTCTCTTAACCAGTTTTAACCAAACCCCTAACATAGAAAAAACCTTAAACGCTATCAATGATGGGTTTAAGACTATGGAAGTAAAACTATTACAATGGCCAAAAGCATTACGGCCTGAATTAGGACAACTAAAAGACACGGCTTTTATTGCTTTTCCTAAAACGAAACCAAAACACAAAATACCACTTCTAATATCGCTTCATGGTGCTGGTGGAAGAGCTTGGTCGATCGAGGAACAACTTAAACGCTCTGCAAAAGTTAAAGGGCTTTCCCTTGCGGAATTAGCAGGAAAAGATCTGATATTGTTAGAACCCAATTCTTATGATAAGTGGGATCCTAACACGTTAAACATCATGCTAGATTATATCCTTGAACAGTATTCCCAAATAGATCAAAAGCGTATTTATGTTATGGGGCATAGTATGGGTGGTCGTGGCACTTGGGATTGGATACTACAATCTCCTGAACGTTTTGCAGCTGCTGCTCCTTGTGGATTTAGTGGTGTATCGGAAAATGATAACGTAGAAACACTTATCGCACTTCCTGTATTTGGTATGGTAGGTGGCGAAGATGGCAAAAACGTAGCTTCTGTAGAAAAAATGACCTCATTATTAAAAGCCGCAGGTAACAAAAATGTACAATACATAGCGTTTCCAGGGGCTAATCATCCTCAAGGCAATAAAAAAGTATTTAGTAATATAACATGGATAGATTGGATGCTTAATTTTTCTTCTACGAATTAAGCAAAACTCATACTAATTAAAAAACAAAAAACCCAACTAGAAAGTCAAATTTCAGCTGGGTTTTTAAACTATCAATCATTAATCTAGTATCGAATACCCAGATTTATTTTATTAAGTGATTAGGAAAATCACTGGTGTTTTCACAGCATAACTGTTCCATAACCTGTTGTAATTCGGTTTTCAACAGAGAAATGGTATGGTTACCTCCTTTTTTACCTAAAGCTGATACGCCGTACATAAAAGAACGCCCCATAAACGTAAATTTAGCACCACTTGCCATAGCTCTAGCTACATCAGGACCAGAACGAACACCACTATCCATCATAACTTCTATTTGATCTCCGTATTTTTCTGCAATAGTAGATAATGGTTTTACTGTTGATTGCCCTGCATCAAGTTGACGTCCTCCGTGATTGGATACTATAATACCATCAAGTCCTAATCGGATAGCTTCTTCTGTATCATATTCTGAAGCTACACCTTTAAGGACTAGCTTACCTTTCCACATATCTCTAATTGGCTTAATCTTTTCTTCGTTTAAACGACCGCTAAAAGTTTGGTCCATAAACTTACCAAGTTGTTTTAAATCTAACCCTTTTGGCATATATGGTTTTAGAGTTTCAAAACTAGGAATACCATATTTTAAAGTTTGTAAACTCCAATGAGGATGTGTAAAACCTTGCAAAATATTACTTAATGTCATTTTAGGAGGCATTGCAAGACCATTTCTAATATCCCTTGGTCTGAAACCAAATGTTGGCACATCACAAAGAATAACCAATACTGGGCATTCTGCAGCTTTTGCTCTGTTTATAATATCATCCCTAAGCGAATCTTCGGCAGGATGATATAATTGAAACCAAGCCTTACCTTCTGTTAATTCACTTGCACGTTCTATACTGGTTGTAGTAACCGTACTTAATATAAAAGGTATATTATGCTCAAAGGCAGCCTTAGCCAATATTTCAGGAGAGTTAGGCCACATTAAACCTTGAAGACCTACAGGAGCAATTCCAAATGGCGCATCATACTCTACACCAAATAATTTGGTTTTTAATGATGAGCCATGGTGCTTCCTTAAATAGTTGGGCTTTAATTGCACCTCCCGTAATTCAGAAGTATTGCGAATTAAATTTACATCCTCATTGCAACCTCCATCCAGATATTCAAATGCAAATTTTGGTATCTTTTTTTGAGCCTTTTTCCTTAAATCATCTATTGATGGGTAACGTGTATCAAAACTTATTGCCATAATATTATGCTAAAAATTTCTTTCTTAAATCCTCTACCTGCTCGTCATTTATCGGTACCATATCTCCTAATGAACTACCTAGAACAATAGATTTTGCACTAAATTCTGCTACTTCCAAATAATCAAAAGTTTGCAGTAGCTTATCTCCTGTTATAATAACTGAATCGTTTTCTATAATCAATGCTGTTGGACAATTATCTACTATTTCAGAGTTATTATTTTTTCTAAAATGATGTCCATATTTTACAAAATTTATATCCTGTAAAAATATCCAGCTTTCAGGAATAGTTCTTACATTTAAATATTCTCCTGTAACACCAAATGCCATAAGATATGGGGATTGGGTCATGATAATAGAGTTAACCTTGGGATTTCTATTGTAAATTTCTTGGTGAATCCAAGTAGCCCTACTTGGTATTTTTCCTGCTTCCCGCTTACCTCCTTTTATCTGTACGATATCATCCAAACCTAAATCCCACCTATCCACATCTGTTGGCGTGATTAAAAAATCATTGTCTTTCCAACGCATAGATACCGTTCCATAGGAACCTATCATTAAACCTTGTTGACAGGAACGTTGCACTATTTTACATATCTCTAAACGCTTTTCTACTTCATCTGATGTATAATCAGTGCTGTCCATCTCTGGCAAAACACCAGTTGCTTGGGATTCGAACTCTTCTATTTGCGCATCTGTTAAATATTTTGGTGTTCCAATTTGCGAACCGTATACTATTGTTCTTGCACAAAACTCTAAAGCTTCAAAACGATCATATGCATCTGTTAAATCACTTCCTCCTAAAACAGTACCATGGTTTTCCATAATTACCGCCTTGTACCCTTTTTTAAACTCATCTGCAATTACATCTCCCAAATCTTCACTTCCAGGTAATCTATAATCAGCGTAACCTATTGGACCACATATATGCTTTGCTTGTGATATAATATTTGTGTTTGGTATTTGCCGCACTATACTAAATGATACCAGTGCTGGTGGATGCGCATGAATTACCGATTTTATATCTGGTCTTGCCTCATAAATTGCTTTATGAAACGGAAATTCTGAAGATGGTTTATGCTTTCCAATTATAGTACCATCTTTTTTAACACATATGATGTCTGACGCCCTCAAAGAACCTTTATCTATTGCTGAAGGGGTTACCCAAATATCTCCTTGCTCATCTATAATAGATATGTTACCACCAGAAGTTGTGGTCATACCTCTTTTATATACTCTACTGATGATTTCTGTGATTTGATCTCTTGGGTGGATCAATTTTGTGTTTTTTGACATTGTGTTGCGATTTGGAAATATATTCTTTAATTACTCTTTAGTATAATACTTTATACTTTGGTTACCCATTAACTATAAAAGGCACATGCTTTTTAAGCGCATAATTTTGTTTTAAAAATTTAGAATTCAACTTTTTGTCTGAAATTGAAATAGCCGCTCCTAGCGCTGAACCTAAAGACGCATCAGTAGTGCTTAACTTTTTATCATTAAAATTATGAGACAGTAATTTTATATAAATATCATTATTGCTAAAACCTCCGTCTACATATATCCGAGCTATTTTATCGGTTCCCAATGCTTCTTTAATACACTTAATTTGTAGAAGTACAAGCTCTGTCATTAATTGGTGATAAGCATGTTCATACTTATTATAAAGAAAAGCTGTTTTCTCTGGCATGTTTTCATCTACGAGACTTTCCCATTTAAAACAATTCTTGAAGTCCTTCTTAATCTCCAAATAAGTATCATAATCAAAATCCACATTACGATGATACTCATCATCTACACCAAAGTGCTTGTTGAGTTTCTCTACCTGTAATTTATATTCATTCCCTAAAAATACGCGTGTTGCCTTAACAGGTTTCCCATTAATTCGCATGTAATTAAGGGTATCACTGTTATAATCTTCATTTACAGTATTTTCGTCCGTAAATGGATTAAACACTATACTCCAAGTGCCTGTTGATACTAAAACAAACTTTTTCTTTATACTTCTTACATAAGGCAATAAAGCTGCCGAACTATCATGAATACCAACACCAATTTTTATTCTACTGCCATTGTAATTCATGTTTATACTTGTTTCAGTTGAAACTATTGGGGGCAGTATCTTATAAATACCTTCTTTGTAAACCCAATCGTGATAATCCTTCTTACCAAAATCCCATAGTGCTGTATGGCATCCAATACTAGTGTATTCACTTAACGGAATCCCTGTAAATATGTAACTTAGATATTGCGGTAAATGCAAAGAGTATTTTATTTTAGCATAAACATCAGGCTGTGTATACTTTAACCAATATAACTGTAACCCAGAGTTAAGCATACTTAGGTCAACACATCCTGTAGTTTTTAAAAATTCTTCACGTGGTCCATACTTCTCGAAAAAAGCATCTATTATTGACTTTGGTAAGGGTTTTGTGTAGTTATAAAGCGGTGTTAATGGGTTTCCATTTTCATCTATATGTACAAAACTAGCACCATAGGTAGAAAAATTGATTGCTTCAACATCAAACTCCTTTTTTTCCAATATACGGTCGAAAACTTGTTTTAACCATTTTTTTAAAGCAGGAAGGTTTTCTGTTGGGTGCCCATCTTCATCTTCTACTTCTTCAAACGAAATATATTCTTTGTGAACTTCTTTGAAGCGTTTGTCAAAAAGGAAAAACTTTTTATTGGTTTTACCTATATCAAAAACCGCTGTAACTTTTTGCTTCATTTTTATGGCTATAACCCTGTTGCTACTGTATTTTTACCTCTTTCAGTAATTAAAGTATCTCTCACTCCTAAATCACGATAAGCGTTTATTGGACTTAGTGCTCCTCCTGTATTTAAACGTGCTTTTTCTAATAAAGGTCTAACATCTGTTCTATAAGCACCTTGTAAAATTTCTTGACATTTTACAACGTCATTATCCAACTGTGCTGCTCTAAGAGCATTTTGGTCTATTAACATTGCTTTTGCATAAGCTTCTTGAATTGCTTCTAGAGATTGTATTAAATCTTCTAGAGGATCTTTAACGTTGTGGCTTGCATCAATCATCCATGCTAAATCAGGATTTTGTGGATTGTTTTGCATGCCATATACCAATTCGTTAAAAATTAAGAATAACGCATAAGGCTTAATACTTCCTACTGTTAAATCGTCGTCCCCATATTTGCTATCGTTAAAATGGAACCCTCCTAATTTACCTTTTAATTGTAGGATAGATACAATTTGCTCGATGTTAGAGTTAGGTAAATGATGTCCTAGGTCTACAAGAGTATATGCTTTATCGCCACAACCGTTAGCTAACATTAAAGATGCTCCCCAATCTTGTATTACTGTACTGTAAAAGTTTGGTTCGTATGGCTTGTATTCTACTAATAGGCTCCAATCATCTGGGAGCCCCTTGTAGATATCAATTAAACTGTCCTGCGTATTCTGAAAAGCTGTTTGAAAATTATTTTGTCCAGGGAAACAAGATCCGTCTGCCAACCAAACAGTTAAAGCTTTGGATCCTAGTTTATCTCCAATTTTAATAACATCTAAGTTATGTTGTATAGCTTGTTCTCTTACTGCTTTACTTGTATTACTTAAAGAACCATACTTATAAGTTTCAGCAGCATCTTTTTGATCTTGGAATGTATTGGAGTTTACAGCATCGAACTTAATATTTAAAGCATCTGCCTTTTCTTTTATCGCTGCATAATCTGATGGGATATCCCAAGGAATATGCAATGATACAGCACCTGCTGTTTGCGTTAAGCTGTGTAGAATACCTATATCATCAATTTTTTGTTCTAGACTTGAAGGTTCTCCATAAAATGAAAAACGACCAAAACGTGTTCCGCCCGCACCTAAAGCCCAACTTGGTATAGCAACTTGAAAGTCTGATAGTTTTGACACAATTTTAGAAACATCATGCCCCGATTTACTTAATTTATTTGCCAAAAAATCATAATTCTCGTCATGACTTTTTATACTCTTTTTATTGTTTTCTAATATTTGTTCTTGCTGAATCTTCATGTTTTTTTACCATTTAAAAGAAAAGAAACTCCCATAAAATTACAAGAATTTTAATGGAAGTTTTCTTTTTTAACTAAACTAATCAAATTACTATTACTTTATTTTTATCTATCTGACGAAGGCATTTGCCATTCCACCATCAACATTAATAATGTTTCCTGTAGACTTGTCTAGAATACCTACCAGAGAAAATACGCCATTTGCAATATCGTCTGGAGTAATGATTTCATGCAACAGATTTCGTTTTGCATAAAATGCTGGTAACTCCTCTACTGTAATTCCATTTGCTTTTGCTCTTCCTTCAGCCCAAGCACCTTCCCATATTTTACTTCCTACAATAACACCATCTGGGTTTACTGTATTTACTCTTACTTTATCTTTTGCTAACTCAGCAGCTAATAAACGTACCATGTGCTGTTGTGCAGCTTTTGCTGTCCCATATGCCACGTTATTTGGCCCTGCTACTAATCCATTTTTACTTGCAATAGCGATGTAATCTCCACCTAAACCTTGCTTACGAACTATAGCTGCAAATTGCTTGGCTAAATCAAACTGTCCTTTTACTAAGATGTTTTGTAAAATGTTCCAGTCTTTGTCTGTAGTATCTTCTAATGGCTTAGAAATTGCTAATCCTGCACTATGTACAATAATGTCTACACCTCCAAATTCTAAAACAGCTTTTTTATAGGCACTCTCGATAGATTCTGTGCTTGTTACATCACATACTGCATATGTAGAAACATCTCTCTTGTAAGTTGCGTTTGCTTCAATTAAAGCTTCTTCATTAATATCAGTTAAAACCACATTTGCACCTTCTGCAGCCAGCTTATCTGCAATAGCTTTACCTATTCCTCCACCTGCTCCTGTTACTAAAGCTACTTTCCTTGATAATGGTTTTTCCTTGGGCATACGTTGTAATTTTGCCTCTTCTAATAACCAGTACTCGATATTGAATGCTTCTTGTCTTGGTAAAGACGTGTAAGATGTTATAGCTTCTGCACCACGCATTACATTAATAGCATTAATGTAGAACTCACTGGCTACACGTGTAGTTTGCTTGTTTTTTGCAAAACTAAACATACCAACACCTGGATATATAATAATTACTGGGTTAGCATCTCGAATAGCTGGGCTATTGTCTACTTTACAAGTGTTATAATAGTCTTCGTATTCTTTACGGTAAGCTTCAAACGCTGGCTCTAATTTCTTTAAGATTGCATCTGCATCAGATAAATCTTCATTCTTATCTAACTCTAATACTAATGGTTGTATTTTAGTTCTTAAGAAGTGGTCTGGACAAGATGTTCCTAGAGGTGCTAAACGCTCTAAATCGTTACTGTTGATGTACTCCATTACAACATCGGTATCGGAGAAATGACCAATCATTCTGTTTTCTGAAGAACATAAACCTCTTAATAAAGGCATTAACTGCGCTGCCTTTTCTAAACGCTCTTCTTTTGGTAAACTCTCTACTTTTTGACCTCCAAATACAGGGCCTCCTGCTTCTATTTTCTTAGTGATATAGTCTGAAGCCATTTCGATTACTTCCAAACTGTTTATGTAACACTCGTAGGATGTATCTCCCCAAGTAAATAAACCGTGGCTTCCTAATACGATACCTCTTATTCCTGGGTTATCAGCTAAACACTTTTCTAACTGTAATCCTAAATCGAAACCTGGCTTTTGCCATGGCACCCATCCCATAGTGTCTCCCCAAATTTCTTTGGTAACTTTTTCGCTATCCTCAGCTGCCGCAACTGCAATGAGTGCATCTGGGTGTAAGTGATCGATGTGTGCAAATGGTAACAACCCGTGTAATGGTGTGTCGATAGATGGTGCTTTACTATCTAAATCGTAAATACAATGGTTAAACAAACCAACCATACGATCTTCGTCATGAAGTCCTTGATATACGTTCTTTAAGTCTCTTAATCTTCCTGTATACAAGCCAGCTATACCAGAACGTGTTAATGTACCAATATCTCCTCCTGAACCTTTAACCCACATTACCTCAACATCTTCATTAGTTAGTGGATCTTTTTCAATTGTCTTACAACTTGTATTACCGCCTCCGTAATTGGTAATTCTTAAATCAGCACCTAAAATATTAGAACGGTATAAGAATAATTCAACTTGATTGTCTCCTAACGCTGCGGCTTTTTTTTCATCCCACAGATAATCTACGTATTTAAAGGTCTTGGTTATGTTTTCCATTTTCTAGAATTAATATAATGTTTGTTATTCAAAAATAAATTAGCGACCAATGATTTCTATCCTGTACTATACTGCTGTTTTTGATTTTATTTTTGTTGAACTACTCTTTATAATATTGTTTTTGGTTTTTAGATAGACAATATAATGGTAAAAGCTCCTTGCATCAAACAAAAAACACCCCATATAATACTGACTACAAGCATTATATGAAAAACAAACAACTATTACAACAAAACCGACTGTAAAATAATCTTACAAATAAATTACTGCTTAGTATGTAAAACTTTAATTTAATAGCGAAATTTCTAAATATTCAAAAACAAAAGCTTTACTTTAGATGTTGGTCCAAAAAAAGCTTTAATTTTGGAGAATAATCAGAATAATTCTTAAAATTACCAGAGAATCTTATGGATATATATAAGTTTATAAATATTGATGAAAATTCGAGGGTGCCCAAATATCAACAAATTGTTGATTCTGTAATAACCAATATATCAAATGGAAATTTTAGCATAGACCAAAAAATACCTTCTATCAATAGGTTTAGTGAGGAATTTTATTTATCCAGAGATACTGTAGAGAAAGCATATAGTATACTTAAAGAGCGGAATATTATTACCTCAATTAGGGGCAAAGGGTTTTATATATCGAGAACAAAATTAATTTCTAAAGTCAATATTTTATTTCTTATAAATAAGCTTAGTAATTACAAGTTAAGAACATACAATCATTTTATAAATAACATAGGCGCCAACTCGCATACCGTTTTACATGTCTATCACTGTGATGAAACTCTATTTTTAAATCTTTTAGAGAAGAATAAATCTGCTTTTGATTATTACGTTATCATGCCTCATTTTAAAACCGAACATTTAAAGCATGTGAGCTTTACTGAAAAGGCTTTAAAAATATTAAACAAAATCCCCAAAGATAAATTAGTTGTTCTTGACAATGTTAAGCCCAACCTTAAAGGAGTGTTGGGGGAAATATATCAAGATTTCGAAAATGATATTTATGAAGCTCTAAGCAAAGTAATCAATAAGATTAAAAAGTACAAAAAAGTTATTCTCACTTATCCTGACAAATCGGTTTATCCTTATCCGAGACGAATTTTGCATGGCTTTAGAAAGTTTTGTGTTGAACACAAATTAGATTTTGAAATATTAGACAAAGTCTATGAAGACATGATTCTAAAAAAGGGAGATTTATTTATAACCATAGAGGAATCTGATTTGGTAAATTTAGTAAAACAGGTAAGAGAAGACGAGTATACTTTAGGTAGTGATATTGGAATTATTTCTTATAACGAAACCCAACTAAAAGAATTACTTGGTATCACGGTAGTTTCTACTGATTTTAAAATTATGGGAGAAACCGCTGCTGAAACTATTTTAAATAAAAAGAAGACTTCTTTAAAAGTTCCATTTCATATTATAGAGAGAGACTCTCTTTAGAAAGTTTAGGTTACTTAAATATTTGTCTTCCGCAACTATTTAGCAAGCCTATCAATCATATTTTTTAAAGTATGTGTTTGATGCGTTTGTTTTTATAACTTCATTTTTATAAACTAACTTTCTCCCATCTCCTATATATATACTTTGTAGCTTACTATTAGCATTCAATGTAATAACCGCAAAAGTGCCATCAAAGTGCAAATCTAACTCAGCACTTTTAAAGACCTCGTTTTTAGATTGCGTAATTACATACTGAATTAAAGTTTCAGAAGGTGTTTTACTCACAATTTTTAAGCCTTTATAAAGTCCGTCTTGTTCAATTTTAGTAACTGATTGAATAGATGGCGTTTCCTTTTCATCATAAGGCTCAAAAACCACCACAAATGGATTCTTCCATGCCTCGCCTTCTTTCCTAATAACTAAGGTTGGTGTTGGCTTATCATCATAAGGCTGAGGGGACTCAAAAGTAGTTGGAGCCTTTACTTTGGTATAAGTTCTGCTTTCAAAACCCGGAATATGCAATTGCATAAAAATATCATCTTGTTTTAATTTTTTTGTATGAAATGTAGCTTTGACATCTCCTATGTAAGGCTTTGATGTTTTTACATCTTCGAAAAAATGCCATCCTGGGTGTCTATAAACTTTATTACGTTGCCATGGCGCATCTGCATTCGCCATAAATCTGTCAGGAGTTTTTTGAAATTTTAAATCCTTATTTTCAAAAGTGAGTTTATCGCCTATATTATGATATAAGTAGTCGTGATATTCATTTGGTAGTCTGGATTTTGAGCGAAACACATCCATATAATACCCCGTAGTTGGCGAGGTTCTAATTAAAGCCAAGGTTCGTTCTTGTGTGGCTTCGGCCTTATCTCCTTTATCATCCTCAAAACTTGTTAAACTAAAAGAATGATATGGGGACACGCCTTCCAATCCAACTTCAGGTTCTATAGAAATGAGTTTTACTTTATTCATCCCTAAATTAACCCAGCCACCTTCACCTTGAGAACTCCCGTTTACGATTACCGTATTATGAGCTGCAAAAATTCTGGAGTAATTTTCATGAAGGTCAACCCCATAGCGATTTCTGCCGTTATCTACTCCTAAAACTTGCCCTTCACCGTATAATTCAATATTCATACCTTCTGCATGCCCATGTACCATGTGAGCACCACCAACAAAACACATTAAACCATCTTTGGGGTTATTTGTACTACTTAAATTACGCTGTAAAACAATACCTGCATGATACACTCTATCCGTCCGTGACAAGTCTACATTTGTAGATGCATTATCAAAACTGCCATCGTACCAAAATAAGGCCTCAACCCCTTTTCTTTTATATTTCCTCTTACTAATTGCCCTATTAATAAGTGGTGCAAATTTATTTTGAATTTCCGTTAACCCATCCATCTTAGCCACGACATACGCATCGTCATAAGCTTCATAAGGCACATGAGCATGCCTATGTCCATCTCCCCAACGCACAATTTCATTGTTAGGATATACAAAATAATCTAGTCGTGGTAAGGCATGCAATACATTGGAATGCTTTTCCCCCAATCTTAAAGTTGGGTCGTATTTATTTAATACCAACATCAATCTTGCTAAAATGGATGTCGTATGGTTTAAGTATTGAGAGGTTTCTGGCCAAATATCGCCTTCATTTTTATAATTTTCAACCATAATATCTAAGGCATCTTGGTTTTCAGTACTTTCGGTTAAGAAATAGGACAACCATTTTTCTCGCTCCGTTTCATCATCCATCGCTAAGGCATTATACACCAAGCTAGGTGCTTCTAAAACACAGTGGTTTGATCCTGTTTGCCCATAATTAACAGTAATATTTGCGTAACCTTTAAATACTTTTTGAGCCTCATCAAAAGGAAAATTTACTTTTTTGTTTTTAATGATATCAAAAGCCTTCCCTTCCTTTTTAAGATAAGGATGGATAAAATCATAAATTAACGGCAGTCTATACCCTATAACACGTACCTCACGGAAGCCATCATACGGAAATAACCAACCGCCTCTTCCTCTCCAAGTAGATACTTCAGATTGCTGTACTGCTTTTAAAAACGAATATAAAATGCTACTTGCCATGTAAGCATATTTCTCATCTTGGGTTATGTAGTACATGGTACCACAATCTAAAGCCACTTGTAAATGTGCAATTAAAAGTTCGGCAGGTTTCCAATCTTCATCAGTTGCATTATCCAAATTTTCTTGAACACCATTCCTTATATGTGTTGTTTTAAAAAATGGCGGAAAATGATTTTGTTGTTTTTTAGACCAATTAAAGGGTAATTGTTTAATATATGCCTCTGGATTTTTATAGAATATATCTACTTGCTTATCGGTTTCCTTTTGCAAGTTGACATAAATCTCTTTTGCCCAACCTTGAGTTTCAATTTTATTGAGTATTTGTTGACGTTCAGAAGCTTTTACTAATATAAATGGACGTTCTGGAGCTTGAGACCATGCCTTAAACTGAGTTATGGTAATTAATGCCAATAATACATAGCAACCTCTTATCTTTAATTGTTTTAATAGTTTCATTTGCTGTATTATTTTATTAATTCTTTTTACTCACATTTTATCAGTTTAATAGGTCCCTCGAGACCTACTGATGTTAGTGGTTCATTTTTGTATCTATTTGTCCATCTATTTACAGCTGGGATATCTAAAGATAAACAATAGTTTGACAGAACTGTGGTATAGTGAATTTCAATAGCGTTTTCGCCTTCCTCTAGAACATCAGATACAGGATACATCGCTCTTCCATACCAACGTTTATCGACTTTTTTACCGTTTATGTAAAGTTCTGTAATGCCTTCATTCACATTACCTAAACCTAAATGTGTAATAGCGTCTTCAACAGTAATTTTAGTCTTATAGATAAGAGTTCCAGCAAACGTATTTTGCGTTTTATCTTTTGATGCGCCAAAATCCTGTAAAGCATTCATATTCCAGGTAAAACTTTTACCATCAACCCTTTTGCCTTCAACCGTCCAATTCGTATTTATTTCTTTAGAAAACGTCAACTCGGTTTTCTTATCCATAGATTTTATCTCTGGTTGTACATCTTCAAATATTAATAATAAAGATTGAAGTGGTTGTAAATTGATTTGTAATTCGCTTGAAGTTTTTTCAAAATAATAAGGCTTGCGCTCGCCTGTTTCAGGATTCCATAGATAAGGATATTTATTTTGAAATGGAAATATCGCTGTAAAACTTGAAGTCTCGTAACGATTGATATTTGTAAAGAAATAAATGATTTCTTTTGAAGTCGTTTGATGAATTTGAAACACGTTCTTGCTAGGGTTACTAATTTCTACATCTGTCGAAAGTTCAGATTTCTGTAAAATTTCCTTCGTCCAAGAGAATAGTTCCTTAATCGAATTTGGTTGTTTTACACTGATTATTGATGATGCATAATTACTTTGAATATCAGTCATCATATCTGAAACAATTGCATCATTGGACTTATAATTGTTATACCCTAAAGATTTATCAGGCAACCCATCAATAACAACAATCTTACCACCAGAAGCCACAAATTCTTTCAATGTTTTAGCCACTTCAACATCTACTGATTGCAAATTGGCTAAGACTAGCAATTTAAAATTCATATCGCCATACGATAGAACACCATTGTTTACCTCAGCATTAGCCAACACATTTTGGTTAATATAATCGCAAGAATATCCTAACTGACTTATAGGTTCCCACAATCTGTATAAATACTCTGGTTCCAAATGAAATGGTGCTCTTGCCAAACCTTCATCTCCCCATAAATCGGAAGTTGGTCCTAAAATGGCAATAGATTTTTTAGCTTGGGAATTTTGAAACACATAAGACAACCGTGCATTGTAATCTACCCAATTGCTTAAATGTTTCCACCATGGATTTTGCTCACTAAAATAAGCGCCGTAACGAATCCAACCAGGAAAGGGGGCGCCTTTAGGGGAATAATTATACCCATGTAAAACAGAGTGATTGATACCCGTAATAAAATTCATATCATCATGCTGTTTAATCTCTTCCAGTGTGGTTTTAAAAACACCATTGGTATTGGTCATCGCCTCGCAACTGGTTATTTTTTTTCCTGTTAAATGTGCTGCGGAAGATGCATATAAATTCCAAATTTTATCGCCTCTATGTTGGCTCCATTTTAAATCTTCATCTTTCATTTCCGCAACATAAATCCAGTTATTACTTTCAGGAATATCAGGTATCATGTAACCATCCATCATCCCCATTAAAAATGGGGTGCCATAGGCTTGATAGCGACATAAAATCCCATTTTCTTCACAGAAGGCTTTATAGGTTTTGGTAAAATTCTCCAGAAAGGTTTCAACCAACATGTCGTTATAATCAAAACGCACGCGCTTTATTTCCGTTTTAAAATCCTCTGAAAACCCTTCTAAATATGTGCTTTTAGAATATTCTCTATGCCCCTCATAGAACACAAAAGCCAACCAAGGTTCTAATTTATAACCATAAGTTTTAAAAAATAATTCTGAAAAACCATCGCTCCAATTAGCACCGGAGACCTCTATACTATCGCAAAACAGTGCTCGGATTAATTGGTTTAAAGGTATTCCTGAACGCTCAGAAATTTTTTTCATCCTGTTTAAATAGGCCAAAGTCATTTCCTTTTTATAATGGTCTATAACAGGACCCGCACCTCCCGGAGCTCCTAAAGTAACATCCCTAAAATCTTGTTGTAATAGTTGATAAGATAGCAAATAATTACCTTTACCTTCAATAGTGTATTTAATGTTACCAGCCTCATCTAAATGATCTTTAAGATTAATAATTTCACTTGGAGAATTGCAATTTAAAGGCATCAGAGAAACTCCTGCAAGACTCAATTTTGTACGGGCGCTGTTATGTCTCTCTTGGCGGTTCTTTTTATACTTCTTTTTGTAAAATGATATTAAATAGTCCTCACTTACCTCAATTACATCACCATTTTTATAAGAAATAACATCTGTCACCATCCGTTGACAGGTTTCATCCTGAGTTAGAAACTCTCCCCCAAAAGGCCATCCAGTCCCTGCAATAATATCAGCAACCATACCTAAATCTTGCGTTTTTTTACAAGCATGTACCACAAGGTCTACCCATGCATCACTCATCCAGACCAACGATTTTTCATCTGTTGACGTCTCATTAGGCATGGCAATAGGATTTATTTCAACACCACCAAAACCAACACTTTTTAAAGATTCAAGCTGTCTGTCTAATTCCTCCCTTTTAATTTTGTTGCCATTCCACCACCAACGCACAAAAGGTCTTGCCTCGGCAGGCGGATTTTGAAAACCTGAGAACAAATCTTGAGCCAAAGCTTCAGATTGATTGGATTTAGTTTCATTGTTTGAATTACAACTTAAACATAAGATTAAGAGTGCAATGCGTAAGGCTATTCTACTAAAAAAGAGCGTGAAATCTTTCATAAGGAAAGGTTAAAGTTTAGTTATTATGTTTCAATCTATGAATTGATTTAATTTTGAGAACAACAAAATAGTTATTACTGCTATATAAACCATCCTGAGCTATCTTGACTACTTGGTATAAATTTTGAAATTTTTATAAATAGCGGTACGCGTGTACATGTGCCGCAATCCTATTCTTCCCTCTGAAATTGGAGCTACTTTAGTAATATCCCATTCAAAATATTGTGCGTTACCTGCATGCTCCATGTTAAAACTTAGTTTTTTTGAAGTTTTAATGGCGGTTATATGGTAGGATTTTCCTTTTTCAAATAAACCTTGCATATCATACGACGGTTCTACCACAATACTATTAAAAGGTTTGTTATCTGGTTTGGGATAGCGACGCGCACGAATATAATGCAACCCATTACCTTTATTACCAAAAGCTGAAAAACTGATATGAAACGTGTTCATGTTTTCAAAATACAGCTTCATTTTAGGAACTTCTCGTAAGATCTTCCATTTAGATATATCTTTGTCATGAACACCCTCTTGGTCGCCTGTTGCTTGAATATACAGAATATTTACATACTTATTGGCGTCATC
Organism: Hyunsoonleella ulvae; assembly: GCF_016827605.1. Lineage (GTDB taxonomy): Bacteria > Bacteroidota > Bacteroidia > Flavobacteriales > Flavobacteriaceae > Jejuia > Jejuia ulvae. The sequence continues at coordinate 464,335 of NZ_JAEPJQ010000002.1, forward strand.
GGTTTTAATGTAATCAAACTCAATTTTCACATCCCCTGAAAATGATTCTTTAGTCCATAAAACTGCATGATGGGCATCATTTTTAGCTTCAGAGCCTGCTTTAAAATGCATACCGTCATCAGAGTGTTCCACCGTAGCTGTCAAACCATCCAGCGTCCACTGTTTGGACCAATCTTTAGTACAATCATCCTCAAAAGTTAATTTCCAATCCTCTTGGATATCATTATTCTCTCCGTTTAGAAGCTTGTTCGTCTTACATGATAAAAAGAAGACAAAAAACACTAATAGAAATATATTCCACTTCATAAACACTATTTACTTAAGAAATCTTTTCCCCATTTTTCTCTAAGCTCTACAGCAAGTTGATTTACAGTGTCTTGATATTCTGGTTTTTCTGCAAGATTATCCAATTCTAAAGGATCAGTTTTATGGTCGAACAGCATACGAGCGTAAGCTATTCCATCATCTTTAACCCATTCCGTATAGAACAAATCGCCTTTAATTAAGGTAACCATATCTTTAAATTTCGATACTGCCCAATCCTTTTTTGGCATTAGTCCATTAATTACAGGCACAAAACTTTGCCCTTCAACATTTTCAGGGCTATCCAATCCAACCAATTCAGCTAAACTTGGATAAACATCTATATATTCAGCTATAGCATTTGTTTTTTGTCCGCTTGTTTTACCCGGTACTTTTATGATTAATGGTGTTCTTAGAGCAGTTTCAAAAGTGACGTGTTTACACCATAATTTGTGGTCTCCTAAATTCCAACCATGGTCGCCCCATAGAATTACGATGGTATCCTCCTCTAGCTCTAAACGCTTTAACTCGTTCAAAACCAAACCTATTTGTGCATCCACATAGCTTACACAGGCATAGTAACCATGAATCAATTCTTTAGCCATAGCTTCTGGAACATCGCCTTTTTTAGGAATATTATGATATTTACGCAGTTCCCCAAATTTATGAAAGGCCTCTTTAGGCGTAGATTTTGGTTGTATGTAGCTTTCAGGAAGTTCGATAGTACTTCGATCATACAAATCCCAATATTTTTTTGGCGCATTGAAGGGCAAGTGTGGTTTCATAAAACCGAGTGCCAAAAAAAATGGTTGGTTTCCTTCTTTTAGTTTTTGTAGGTCTTCTATCCCTTTTTTGGCAATTTTGCCGTCAAAATAGGCATCATCTTCAGCAGCTATATTTTCAAAAGGTGGACCATAGCTTGTCGTTATAGCCTGCTTTATACTTTCAGATAATTGATAGTCTCTAACATTTCCTTCAGGAAACCATCTAGAATCCCAAGCATTATTGTCATCTTTTCCACTATGATAAATTTTTCCATTTGAAATGGTGGCATATCCATTTTGCTTCAAAAGCATAGGCAATGATACCGTATCTGGAGCATCTACATCCTTCTCTGTTCTGGCATCTAAAAATCGATGACGTGTTGGTCTTATGCCCGTAAGCAAGCTCGCTCGTGAAGCACCACAAACTGGCACGTTGCAATAGGCTCTGTTAAACACCAAGCTTTCGCTAGCCAATTTATCTAAGTTGGGAGATTGGATATGATTGGCTCCGTAGAAATTAAGTTCTGGCCTTAAATCATCTACGGCAATAAATAAAATATTTTTGGGCTTGTTTTCTTCTAATACCTCCGATTTGTTTTTCTCATTTTTACAAGAAACTAAAGCAAAAAGGCAGATAAAGGTACAGTTAATTATTTTAAGCATGGTTTAATTTTTACTGCTGATAACTACATAATTTAAGACTGATAGACTCTATCCCACTACTCAACACTAGTTCTCACTTTCTGCTCTACAAAATAAGGTTGAAACGTATACTTCGATTTTTCATCCCATCTAGCATTTTTAGTAGGTAATAGCTTTTTTAACTCTTTTATAGTTTCTTTATATTCTGAATTACCAGCTACATTTGCCCATTCATTAGGGTCGTTACTATGGTCGTACAATTCTTCCTTACCATCCTCATACTGAATATACCTATAGCCATTCATTTTAATAGCATGATTATTCATTCCAAAAGTAGTAATAGCCCGTGCTTCGCTAAGACCTTCATCATTTTGCATCATAGCCACCAAGCTATTGCCCTCATTTCTCTCATAAGCAGGTAAGGCACTCAACTCTAACAAAGTTGGATAAATAGATAACATCTCTACTGGTGCATCTATCTTCTTCCCTTTTGGCAAGTTTGGTCCCGCAAATAACAATGGTGCTTTTGTTGCCGTTTCCCAAAGAGCATGTTTTGCAAAAGTGCCTTTTTCGCCTAAGCGATAACCGTGGTCTGACCATAAAACAATAATGGTATTGTCGGCATATTTACTGTTTTCTAAAGCGTCTAAAACACGACCTAATTCATAATCCACAAAACTTATGCAAGCCAAATAGGCCTGTACAATTTTTTTCCACTCCCCACTTTCTTTGGCCCATTCTGTAGATGGCATCATAGGCAAATCGTTAATTTTCATACCAACGGGAGGAATATCATTTAAATCATCAGACTTGTATGGTGGTGTTTCAATTTCTTCTAAAGGATATAAATCGAACCATTTTTGAGGCACATACAATGGCACATGCACACGTAAAAAACCAAGTCCCATAAAAAATGGTTTGTCATAATTTCGTTGTAATCTTTCAGTAACCCAATTTACAGATTGATGATCAGGCAATAATGAATCTTGTTCAGGAAAAGCTCCCCAATCGGTGCTTGTTCGTCCATGTGTTCCTCTGATACCTTTTCCAAATCCATCCCAGACAAAACGTTTTTTAGGATATGGGCCAAAACCTTTGACGCGTCCTCCAGATTCATTAAACACACTATCAGGTGCATGGATATGAAACAACTTTCCTATTCCCATAGTGTGATAACCGTTATTTCTAAAATATTCAGGAAGAAACGTGATATCTTTTGTTTCAGGATTGCCATCCCGACGTACTTCATTATCAGGAGCCATACCATAAATACCTGTGGTTGATGGGCGCAACCCCGTCATAATCGATGCTCTTGATGGTCCACAAAGTGGTGCTTGAACATGCGCGTTGGTAAAGGTAACTCCCATATTAGCCAACCTATCAAAATTTGGTGTTTTTACGTTTGAAAAGTTATCGATTGGACCTATCATGTTGTTTAAATCATCTACTGCTATAAACAACACGTTTGGTTTGGTATTTTGAGTTTCGGTAACTTGTTCCTGTGATGCTTTGGACTTACAAGAGCTTGCAAACAAACCCAAAACACTTATTACAAACACTATTTTTTTCATATATGATATCGTTTAAATATTTTTTAAAATGCAAGAACCTCAATAGCAATTTTAACTTGACTACTTACATTTTTAAATTCTGCTATAATTGGAATCGCCTCTACCCCTGGCACCATATTGAATAGCCTTCCCTTTGGTGTGTCTTTTATTTTTATAACTGAACTTGAAGTGATTTTTACTACTCCATCTGGTTTCTCAATAGTAATTTCATGTTCTGAAACTTGTGTTACTTTTTCTCCTGTTGGAGATACTATTGGTAATACAAAAGCAGTTGGTGTTTTTATAGCCTCATTGGTAGTCGCAAGTATTTCTAATTTTTCAGAAGTTGCAGTATAGTCTAAATTGAAATTTGAAGCCGTTTCAGATACCGCCTCAAAAGCTTCGTTTTTTAGTTGTACTTTAGCCTTGTATTCCAAACTATCCGTCTCATCTTTTGATGTAAAAGTGGCTTCTAAATCAAATAAATTGGTGTACCAAACCTCATTTTTAAATGTTTCAATGCGTGGAGTTAGCGCAAAATCCTCTCCCGGTTGTTCCTGCTGATTGTGCGCTTCTAAGAGTTTATATATCGCCAAACTTGTAGTACACAGTAATCCCACTTTCATGTGATATAGTGTACAAAGCGATGCGCCCGTGGCTTGCCTTACATCTTTTCTGGTACTGTAAATGGAATCGTAAGCGGATACCGTTCCGCACCAATCGCCTTTGCCAAATAACGACACATCTAACTCTTTAAAATAGGTTTCCCCGTTTGCTACTGCCCTTGGTAGCGGAGTAGACGTATCAATTTTAGGTAAGTCATCCCAATGGTCTAAAATGGCGGCTAATGGTTTAGCATGTGTAAAGGTGTGATGCACACTAGCCTCAACACCATGAGACACATAATGTAGTCCCCCATAGAGCAACCCATCTTTGGTACATTGTTGTAATAATTCTGTATTCCTGAATGTTGCTGTTCCCAAAGCTGGATTATGCCCTGCCATAAACGTAAATGCAGGTTGCATACCATCACTGGTTCTACCGCCCCAATAGGTCCACTTAAACATGCGGTTTCCAAAACTGTTATCTACACCGCCATCGGGTAATATAAATTGTAGGTGCGAGTTTAATGATTTTTTAAGCAATTGTAAAAGCTCCTCATCTTTTGCTTCCAAGGCATACATTACAAGGTTATTTAGCGATTCCTCAATATTGTATCCTAAATCTATACCTGGCAACCCTTTAGGACTCAGTGCTTTTTTATTCTTATTTTGAATTTCGCCAAAAAGTAAAGCATTAGGCTCAGAGAAATGACTTTTAATTTGATTCGCCATGTCCTTACTTCTTTTTAAATACTTTATATTGTTTAGCATATTGCCTATTAAATGCAAAGCATAAATCGTAGTAGCGCTGTAATTGATATTGGAATTACCCACTACATGAAATCTATGATACACAAACTCCATTGCTTGCCCTAAACGCTTATACCAGCGTTCTTTTCTCGTTTCATCAATTAAGTCGCCATGAAACTTCAAAGTGTCTGCTAGTGCAATGGCTGCAAAAACGGTAGTGCCCTCCCAGGATTTTGGGTCTACATCGTTAGTCCAAGCGCCATTGGGTTTGGTAACATTTTTACCCCATTCAAAAACAGCAATACCGGCATCTAAATATTTTTGCTCGCCAGTAATTTTAGCCATACAAAAAAATGGATACACAGCATCAATAACACGACCATGCATCCATCCTGTTGGACATTTAAATTGCCCGTGTAGTGTTGGGTCTGATGGATTAATGATTTGAATTTTAATCATGCCATCACACCATTCCTTCAATAAATCAAAAACTAATTTTCTGTATTCAGGAGAATGAAATTCTTTTACCTCATTGATACATGAACTTAACAAGCTAGTTGCTGAAAGCGACAACCCAACACCTGTTATAGTTGACAACTGAATAAAATCCCTACGCTTCATCTGAATATAATTTTTAGTTTAGTAATTTTGATTTATTCAGCTCTAAACGCGGTAATTTTATCCTGTAAATCTTTTACAATATCTGGGTTTGCTTCTGCAATGTTATTTTTCTCGAATGGATCTTCTTCAATATTAAATAGTTGTACTACTTCATTTTTCTTTCTTACTGGATCTGGAACAATAATTTTATAAGGAGGGAAAATCGCCATATTGTAGAACATGCTGTTTTCTATCGTATCAAAATCGTGTGCATATACCTCTCCAAAAACACCTTTTCGTTCATTTAACGCCTTTTCATCTAAAACACTAATTCCAGGTAAATTTTCAGGTTTTTCAATCCCCAAAATATCTAGAACTGTTGGCACCATATCTATACTACTTGTTATTGTATTTTCATCCATTTTAGCTGTAATTTTTCCTTTCCACTTGTACATGATTGGTGTACGAATACCCATATCATAAGGCGCACGTTTAGAATGCTTTAAATACCCACTTTTTTCTGGATTTTGCGCCCAACCGTTATCGCATACATATACAAAAAGTGTGTTTTCTGTTAAGCCTTTTTCTTCAAACATATCAAATAATTGTCCGCAAGTTTCATCAAACCACTCACACATCGCCCAATACTTTGCCAAATGCTCTGAGTCTGTTTTCTTCTTATACTTTTCAAATAAACGTTGCGGAGGATTATGAGGCCTATGTGGTAAAAATGGCGCATACCATAAAAAGAAGGGTTTCTTTTCTTTTAATGCTAAATCCACATAGCTGTTAATCGTATCTAAACCTTTTCTTCCAATTTCTAAACCATAATCACCATGTCTCCCTCCACGTGTTGGATCTCCATGCGTCATACCATAATCGAAACCACCAATTTTATGGTTACCGTGCCACCATTTACCCGTTTGAAAAGACAAATAGCCTTTTTCTTTTAGCATATCTGGAAGTGTCGTTTTCTTTTCGAAAGCAGAAATAACAGGTTTATAGGCTTCTGCCCTTTCCTTTCCACGGATATTTCCACGGTCGTAGACCTTATCATTTCCTAAAATGCCATGATCTTTAGGATACAAGCCTGTAATAATTGTTGCCAAAGAGGGAGAACATAAAGGTGTTGGCACATAGGATTGTGTGAAGGTTAAACTTTCTTTTGCAAACTGATCTATACGTGGTGTTTCAATATTTTCATCTCCCATGAAGCTGTAATCTGTCCAAGATTGGTCATCGGAAAGAATAAAAACAATGTTCGGAGTTTGATTTGTCTCTTCAGACTCCTGCCCTTTTGCTTCTAATGTTTTTGTTTTATTTCCACAGGAAAAACATATCAATAATAATACGATATAACCTAGTTTGTTCAATTTATTCATAGTTGTTACTTATTTGTTCTGTTATTTGTTATTTTTTAAAACTTTAGTTTCTGTTTGTAAACGTTGTATTGGACCACTATCTCCTAAAAGGTACATTTTTCTGAAATCTGAATCTTCTTCTTTTTGTGCTACAACGATTCTAGCATCTGGATGTGGATTATCGATAAGCGCAGATATGATAAAACCGGAATTCTTTCGACTTAAAAAAACGGTGTTCTTCTTAAATGTTTTTCCGCCATCAAAACTATCCCATCTACTAATTTCTCCAACATCTGCTTGAGTTTGACTTTCTAAATATAAGCTTACTTCAGAGGCAGATTTCACTTCAATATCTGCATCACCTTTGGGTAAATTATCGGTATTTCCTTGTAACCACTCTTGTCCATCCCATCTAAAATGCTGTATGCGCTTAGTACCACTTCTTTTAGCTCCTACATCTGGACCAACCATTACACCAACTTGAGGATTCCCATTAGAATCTATATCTGTTATAGCTTGAAATGTCCAATCATTGGGTATTTGCTTAACCAAAGTTTTTTCGTCTGCCATTTCTTTGGTTAAAGGCATTGCTAAAGGTTCGTTTTTAACATTTTTCCAGACACCTGTTTTTGTATCAAAAACCATATAATACAAATTATGTCGTTCTGGGATATGACCTCGTGGGTCTTGCGCATTTTTTTTGTCTCTGCAAATATGATAATCAAATGCTACAATAATATCGTCTCCATTCCCTTTAGAAAGCCAAGGATACCAAGAATCTTCTGCTTCTATATCAGTTCTTCTTTTATGCTTTAAAAAGGAAACTGGCTCATCAAATGTTTTTCCATTATTGGTTGATTTTTGATACACCCAATTGCTTCTGTGTGCTCCATGACGATAAAACAAATACATGTCCCCGTTATCCATTTTTATAAACTGACTGTAGGTTCCAAATAATGAAATGTTATCTAATGTCTCCCACTCAGAAATATCTAAAGGTTTTTTAGAAACTGCATGTAAATTTTTCCCATAGTGATGATTTCCTAATGGGTTTTTACCATCATCGGGTGTTCCACCATGACCTCCAAACGCAATATGAATATATCCTGCATCGTCAATAAGCAATGCCGGTTTACCATGATTGTCTATTTTTTTCTTTCTATTAGGGTCCTTACCCATTTCACTAACTCCCGCTTTAAAAGGGCCTTTCCATTCTTTAGTAGTATGATTGTAAGACGCTACATAAGGATCTTCTAAAGCCCCTTGATAAGCTACATAAGTAATGCCTTTATGATATACACCTGATGGATGTTGTACAATTGCAACTGCATTACCAAAACCATTATCGGCAAAATAGTCTACCATTTCGTTCCCTGCTTCAATTGTTTTGTCTTCTTTGGCTTTATTTACGCAACCCAACAAACAAAAACAAATAAAGAGGTGTATATAAACATAATTAGTCATTAGTTCTCTAACTTTATAGTTTCAAAAAATATCAATTTTACAGGTCCGAGCAGACCAGACTTTAGCAAATCATCATTCTTATTATAATGATTCCAACTGGCAAATGTTGTTCTTTTCGATGGTCGTTCTGTATGATTTAATAACCAATCTGGAAGCGGTTTTGCACGTTTACCTTGTCTTGGATAATCCAATTTTAGTTTTTCGTTACCAATCAATCTATTGGCCCATAAGTTTGTCACTTTAACTTCTAAGGAATTTTTACCTTCTTTCACAAATTCATCAATGTTTACTCTGAAAGGGGCCTTCCATAAAGATACAACATTATTACCGTTAACTATGACCTCTGCAATAACGGATACACTTCCTAAATCTAAGGTCACACTTTTATTCGGCTGTATCATCTCTTCGGATAACACAAACTCTTTTTTATAAGATGCTGTTCCTGAAAAATGTTTAATCGCCTCGTCTTGCACATCGGTCCACGAAATCAAATTAGGAAACGTCTCTTTATTTGAAGCTTCTGAATTTATTGGAAAAGAAACTTCCCAAGCGCCTGATAGCTCCATTGGTTTTGAAACGGATGTCACTTCTGCGGTTTTTGATTCTCCTGATGCTAGCGTGTAATTTATCTTTCCTGCATAAGGCGTTGTCCAGCTTATTGCATCATTTTTAAATTCTAATTTTGGTTTTGCTACGTCTTTAGATAATTTTAAAAATTGACCTTTTGGAATAAACATAGTGCGTTCTTCTCCATCAGTTTTATAGCTGATTTTTAAAACGGTTTTATCTCCTTCTGGAATTTTATTCTCAATTAATTGATTAGACACCAAAATATCATAAGTTCCCGAACTTACTAAGTTTTGTATCTTACTAGTGACATCATGAGTTTTATAGTGCTCAGGAATACCAATCGTTTCAGCTTTAAATTTACCGAAGACAGCTTTTAGTACTTTTAGTTTTTGATGACCTGCATCTATTTCGATATGTTCGCGTTCTTCGGCATACAATTGTTTTTTAGTATTACCAATTTGATATTCCATTCGAAACTCCTTTTTATAGCCCATTGCAGGATCACAATCGCAAAAAGCTCTGCTCATTTTAAAATCTAATGTTCCGTTTTTGATGGCTTTATTTACTTTGTCTGTAATATCAATTAAGCCCTCTTGTAAAAACGTACCGTATTCTGCTTTTATAATTTCTAAATTCGAAAGTGGTTCTGTTTGAGAAGGTTCTAGTTCTGTTGAAACTTCTAATATATGGTTAGCTTTAACAGGCTTTTTAAAGACAACAAAAACTGATTCTTCCATACCTAAGGATAACGGAACTGTGGTTGTCCCATCTTCATTTTCTTTAAAAAATACCACATCTTTTGTAGTGCCTTTTTCTGAGTCCCATAGTTCTGGTTGCTTTCCTGAAACTCGAAAACGCGCTGTAATATCTCTGGCTTCCTTTCTAGCATTTGCTATAAAATAGATATCTGCATCAGCTGTCTTTCTATGCATAAAACTCAAATCCGAATTATCACTACTTTCAATTTTAAAATCTGGTGTTGTATCGCTGAGCGCTTCTTCAATAGTCATATCTTTTACCAAACCTTTTCCCCATAATGCATCGACGAAAATTGAAACTTCTTCATCACAATTTGGATAATCAGTTAAACTTGGCGATTGCAACGGTTTTTTTCCAATGACCTTTGCGCCACCATTTACCAATTCTTTTACTTTTTCTAACGTTTCTGGTTTGATAAAGTCTGATTCCGGTAAGACCAAAAGCTTATATGTATTGCCTACGGATGAATATATTGTTCCATTTTTAACGGTTAGGTCCTTTAATTTATTCGCACCAATCAAATCATAATCAAAACCCATGGCTTTAATTTCAGGTTTAATGAAGCCTGTATTTGGCGATGATTCTCCTGTAAACACTAAAACATCGGCTACATTTTTACCTTGTTGCAATATATATTGTGAACGAGCTACGTAATCCATATAACCCTTACTTTGTTTCCACCAAGTATTTAAACGGTTAAAATCAAAACCATGGTAACTTAAGGCCAACCCTGGTGCGACATCCCAAGGTTGATGTACATAAGTATGAAAAATGAAACGGGTTATGCCTTCTGCCCAAGCACGATCGCCAATTGATTTTATATCTGCTGGATGCTTGTCCCAACCCCCAATGCCAGTAAAGGACTCTGCACCAACAATTGAGCTTCCATTTAAATGTGCTATGGATGATACAAATTTAGGCGAATCAAAAAACGGATAACCACCACTCCAAAATTCACACATAACAATATCGCCTTGAGCACCTACTTGCATATTATCAAAAGGGCCCCAATAGGGTTCTACAGAAAATTTCAAATTATTTTTATGACATAATTCTCCAAAATGCCCATAATAATTCTCTGCGATTAAGTCGCCAATAGTTCTTCTAAAATCCCAAAGAAATCGTTCTGAAACTTCTCCACTTTCTACATAATAGCCTGCTAAAGTTGGTAAATATGCTGTTAAATCATAACCTCTTAAACTTTCAAACTGTATATCGAAACCAGTAGTCCAATTGGTAGTTTCTACTTCGTAACTATCAATTAAACAATTGTTAACGGTTGTACCTACTAAATCGCCCAATTTATCAATAATGGGTTGTATACCAGCTTCCCAATACGCATCTAGTGCTTTTTTACTCATTTTATCCACTTCTAAACCTTTGGCTTCTGGGGGTGCTGGCCTGTTGGTTGTTCCTATTGGTGTATGTCCTAAACGTAAAATAACCCAGTCGCCTTGAGGTACGTCCCAATTTAAAACCCCATCATCAGATAATTTTGAAGTTATATTGATAATGGCTTCTTTTTGGATAATAGCTTCTTTTGAAATTGCTTTAGTATCAGGTAATAAATGATTTCGAACACGTTCAGAAAGCATTTTATAGTCCAAACCATCAATTTTTATAGCTTGGTTAGGCTTCGGAAATGCTAAAACTACAATGTCTTTATAGTAGTCGAACTTCGTTTTAGGTTTTGGTAATTGTTCTTTTATGGTTTTCCCGCCTTTAACTATAAGTTCACTGAAAACAACTGTTTGCATTGCATGCTCTTCAGTAACCCAAGGTCCTCCAGAAGACGACCAACCAGCACTGTTATGAAATGCCATTTCTAAACCTAAACGTTGTGCCTCTTCCGCAGAAAATTTGAATAAGTCTAGCCATTCCTCACTTAAATATTTTACTGATCCTTGCGGAAATCCCAAATGCACATTAAACAATTGTGCTTCTTGAATACCAACCGCTTTCATAGCTTCTAAATCTTTGGTAATTCCAGATTTAGAGACGTTACCACTTATCCAATGCCACCATGTCCTTGCCTTGGCTTGGTTTGGTGAATTTTTAAAGCCTTCTTCTAAGGTTACATATTGCTTTTCTTTTTCTAAAGACTGGTTATTACACCCAAAACATAAAAAGAGTATACCTAAAATGGCTAGTTTTTTCATTGCTTATTTTCTTTTTACAATTTGTGAAGTGGTAATAGTCACTGGCCCTAACAAACCTGAGGGCAGTAATGTATCTGTTGGTTTTTGAAAACCATAAACGCTAAATGTTTTGCGAGGACCTTCTGGTAATGGTTCGTTGTTTCGATACCACTCTGGCATTTTTTTAAACTTACCCCTAAATTCTGAATCGCCAAAACCTGGACTTCCTCTTCTAACGTCATAACCCGTTTGATTCGGTAATTTTTCATTACCAATTAAACGATTTGTCCATTGGTTGGTAACTTGTATTTCTAATGCGTTCTCCCCTTCTTCTAAAGCATCCGTCACATTTATATTGTGAGGTGCTATCCAACTTACGCCAACATCTTTTCCGTTTACAAGAACTTTAGCAATTACATTTACTTTTCCCAAATTGAGTTGAAATTGTCTGTTGGACTGCAACATATCTTTTTCAATATTGAATGTTGTTTTATAAATTGCTGTACCAGAATAATGTTTGATTTGATCTGTATCATGTGTTGACCAATCAAATAATTTGTCGGTTCGTATGGTGGCTTTGTAAAAGTCTTGTTCCCTAAAATTGATTTCCCAATTCCCTTTAATTTCTATGGGATTAGGAATATCGTTTACTTCAATATTCCAGTTTTCTGAATCATTTACTAGAGCTGAATAGGTTCCGTTTTCAAAAACCTCAGCCTGTAAATTATTATCGCCATCTAAACTAAATACAGGCTTGGATACATCCTCAGATTGATTATACGTAACTCTTGGTTGCACTGTTTCTGCCTCTTTAAAAACCACAAAAACCGACTCTTGTGGATGCATTTCTATGGAAATATCGGTTCTTCTATTTTTTGTAGTGTAATCCACCAACTTGGTAATTTCTCCAGTTTCGGCATTCCATAATTCGGGTACTTTTCCTTCCACTAGAAAACTACAATTTAACGTTTCTGTTTCGGTTAGATTATGGTTATACACAAAATAAATATCTTCCTTTTCAGTGCGTCTGTGGTAGAAATTAAAATCGGGTTGGCCTTCTACAGTCAAATCTTTATGAATGCTATTTTCTTCAAAAATTTGCTCCCATTCTCCTGAACTATAGGTTCTTTTACTCGACCAAATTTCATTGACCAATGTATCAAACTCCTTTTGCATTGCTTCAGTTACAACATAACCTCCCAATTTTTGAGGCTTCTTACCAACGACTAAAGCACCTTGCTGTGATAATTTATGAATACCTTTTAAGGTTTCTAAATTAATGGCTTCATTTCTCTGTAAAGACAAGGCATTATAGGTAATGCCATTAGGTAATTTCAGCTTCCCATCTTCTACACTTAATCGATTGATAATCACATCAGAATTTACACAATCGTATTTATACGACGCTGGTAATTTTGGTCGCATTTGTTTTGCATGTATCACATGACTTGGCGCTCTGTCGCCCACAAAAACCAACACATCTAACACCGGATTTCCTTGACGTAACATATATGAACCTCTTGCCAAATAATTAAACCATTCTGGTCCTGCATTGTCCCACCAAGTTTGTGTACGGTCTATATGCGAGCCAACAAAACTCATGCTCATCCCAGGTTTTACATGGGTATTGGATTGATGTGCGAAACGATGAAACATGTATTCGTTAATCCCGTTTGTCCACTCGTAATCGCCTTTTTGTTTGGCTAAAGCCGGATGGAAACTCCAATTTAATTTGGTGCTGGTAAACGCTTCTGCAGAAATAACATTTTTTCCATAAATATGCGCTGAAGATACTGGTGCTCGTTTGTGATTATTCGGTTTTCCCAACCAAAACTCTCCCATTGGTATATCGGCTTTTCGTCCCGCATCTAAACTATTAAAAGGTCCCACAAATCCGTACGGTTCCACATAGGATATTAAACCATCTTGATGACATAATTCTGTAAAATAATCGAAATAATTAGTTACCATTAAATCGCTTACCAACTGTTTCATATCCCAAAAAACGGACTCAATAGTAGCTTCATTTTCTATATGTTTTCCAGCAAACAATGGTAAAAACGGAACAAAATCATATTTAAAACGCTTTTCAAATAGTTGTTCCATATCGTCAGTCCAATTTTGTGGACCAACTTCATAGCTATCAATTTCTACATATTGTAAGGCATTTGGTGCATCAATTTTGGCTTGCTTTACAAGTTTCCCAACAAAGGCATCATAATGTATTTTTAATGCTTTTTTGCTGAATTTATCTACTTCAAGCCCTGTGCCTTCATCAGACGCTGGTTCGTTTGTTGCTCCTGAGGCTGTAAAACCGAAACGCATAATAGTCCAATTTCCTTTAGGTAGTGTTGCTTTCAGTACACCATCTGCATCCATTTGGCCGGTTAACACAATGATGTCTTCTTTTTTGATATAAGCATTTGCATCTGCTTTTGTAATAGGGCGTCTATTTTTTCTGTATGACGTGTATTCCATTACATTTCCTAACACTGGACTTGCAGAAAGTTGCATTTCATAAATACCTGCATCCATTTCGGTTTTTATTCTAAAATAACGGGCTGTAATAGGTTTAAAACTTTCATAGAAATAACATTCGTCTTTTCCAATGCGTTCTTCCTTAGGCTTGTGAGCTATTGTAAAATTAATACCATCATTTGATTTTAATAAGGTAAACCTTCCTTTTCGTTTATTGATAAAAACATTCATGGAACATATGGTGTGTGGTTTCCCGTAATCGTATTGCACCCATTGGTCCGCCTTTAAATCGGCATGGGTATTGGTTTGTTTGTCTGTGGCTAAATTTACTTTAAACGCTTTGTCTGAAGATGTGATTATAGGATTTACATTGTCGTCAATCAATTCCGTTTCTAACGTTGGATACGCCACAACAGCAATATCCTTATAAAAATTATGTCTTGCTGGTGGTTGCGGTAATTTTAGGTTGATTTGCTTACCACCTTCCGCAATCACTTGACTATTAACAACAACTTTCATGGCATTTTCTGGGGTAACCCATGGGCCACCACTAGACGTCCAACCATCACAATTATGCACACCAAAACTCAATCCTAACTTTTCGCATTCTTTAGCCGCATGTGTTAAAATATCTCGATGTTCTTGAGAGTTGTATTTTACATACCCTTCTGGCAAACCCATAGACACATTAAACACTAAAATACCGCCAATACCAGCCTCTTTTATGGCTTTTAAATCTTTAGTAAATCCTTCTTTTGATGCATTACCACTATTGATATGATACCATGTTCTGGGTTTGGTTTCTTGTGGTGGGTTTTTAAAACCTTCTTCAAGACTGATTTTTTTTTCTGAATTACTGTTAACTTTCTGATTTTTACAAGCTATTACAATAATAAACAAACAAATTATATGTACTATTTTTTTCATTAATGATGCTTTAGTATTTCATCAAAAGTGTCTTCTTTAAAAATTTTATGCGCTTTCTTTAAATCGGAAACTAATTTCTGTTTTGAATATTTTTTACTTTTAATTTGTGTGTATTCCCATTCTTTTTCACCTGTTAAATAGGGTAACATATACTGATATCCAGCTTTTATACTTCTGCCATCTTTAGAAGAGGCATCCCAAAGATTAACACCTACTTTTTTACCAATAATTGCCAACTCTAAAAAACCGTGTAGATTCATAACTGAATATGAAAACGATTTGGTTCTAGCTAATTCTAATGGTTGTCGACCATCTGGTTCGATTTGACTGTAAATTCTATTCTTTGATATTGTTAAAAGGTGATTTTTTACTTCCTCAATTCGATTTAAATACAACAAAATATTAAGCAATAGGACATCATAATGAGTGCCATGGTTGTTTTTTCTTGTAGCCTCTTGTTTACCTAAATCACTATTTTGTAACCAGTATGCAAATTCTGAAAACCATTGGAACATCGCCTGTTCTGTTTTGATACTTAGTATTTCTTTTTGTTTAGCTATTTCTAAAAATTTTAGAATCTCAATAAAATCTCCAAACTCTATAATTCCAAAACATCTTCCATCAAAACGCCCAGGAACACCTTGACCAAAATTCACATTAGGATTCATTTTAGAAGCATCATTAATAAACCACGCTTCAATAAAAGCTATATTTTTTCTAGCATACTTATCATCTTCACTAAAAAAAAATGCTTTTGTCAATGTTTTTACAGCCGAAACAAAATTGCTTTTTTCTAAAATATCTGTGAAGTTATTTCGTGTTTCTGGGTTAACTTTTCCATCTTTTCTGATGTAGGGTAAACCATTTTTACTTTTTGGATTTGGCCAATAGTATGGAGCAATACTCAAGTAATCGTGTTTGCTTTTGCTTGGAGGAACACCTGTTTTATGCACTACAGAAAACACATCTCTACTTAATAATTTATTTGCCTGTTTGATTAATGCTTTATACTCTCTTTTTGTAATAAATGCTTTTTGCTCTTCTAACTCATCAAAAGCAGTAACGTGGACGTTTTGATTTTGCTTTTGGGCAATTGATAATGATGAACAAAAAAGGTATGTGCCAATAAATGCTAGAATACGTATCACTGTTCTCTTAAATCAATATTACTTACTGTCATTATTACTACTAAACTTAAATAATAAAACATTTAGCACAAGTAAAACACCTATTATGTATACAACTGTCATCAAATTTCATCTAATCTATAAATAGTTCATCTATATATGGCCCACTCTTTCCTGATGTTTCAAGTCTTATATTATTGGCTCCTGCTTTTAAGGTAATAATAGTAGGTACAAATTTCCATTCCTTTTCCCAACCTCCTGTGGGTTTGAACTCTAATGTTCTTATGTATTCATCATTAACATAAAGTTTCATAGGGTGTAGTTTTCCTTCATTATTGTGCATATATCTGAAACGTATGCTATAATCTCCTTGTTCGCCATCATTTTCTTGGTACCAAGTGATAGCACCTTCCCCATTTTGAAATTCTACAAAACCACTTCCCTTATACCGACGTGCCTTTGAACTCGCTTTTGCTGTTCCTTCAAGGCTACCATCTTCTGCAGAAATATTAACGCCTCTTCCTATCCACATATCGGCAGAGTGCTCATTTCCCCAAAACAAACCTTCGTTTTTACCAAAAGTCTCTTCCATGGTTAAAACAACGGTTCCATTTTGTTTTACTATCGCCTTTACGGTAGTACCATCATCAATGTTAAACGGTTTGGAATATTTTTTTCCGTTAGAATCAGGATTACTTCCATCTGTGGTAAATAATATTTCTAACTCAGGAAATTTTGAGTTTTCTCCAATGAGACCAATTTGCTGAGCTTCAATATTGATTAAATTAGAAATGTATAAACTCTTATCTCCTAAAATAGCTCCTGTAATAATTGACGCTTGTTGTGCATTTGGTTGTTCTTTTAAAAACAGTCGCGTTTTCCCGAAGAACATTTTCCTAAAATCTGATTTGGTACGACTAGTAGGGTCTATAGGGTCTCCATTCTCCATAGAAACCTTGGTTAAATCGCCTTTAATGTTATAATACACTCTATTTTCTCCGTATGGATATAGATTATTCGAATTATCTGTGGCTTGCGAGGTTATAATGAAGTTTGCAGGAAAACCATCTTCAGCTAATAATTTTTCTACACTTGTAAGTAGTTTTGAAGGATGCTCACTTGTGCTAAAATGTGTTCTCTTAACTTCTTTACCCTTTATGTAAGCCACTGCTTCAATAGTACCTGCCTCATATGGCACCATCCACTCACATTGCATTTCATTCCAAATGGTACCTGGCTTATCTTTTCCGAGGGACTCTCCGTTTAAAAACAACTCTACTTCATCAGCATTAGAATACACCCAAACTGGAATAACAGTACCTTTTTGCATTCTAGGGTGTGTCCAATGTGGCAACATATGAACCATTGGTGCTGAAGTCCACTGGCTTTTATAGAAGTAAAATAGATCCTTTTTAAAACCAGCAACATCAAGCGCTCCTCCCATAAACAAGTTAAAAGGTAACCCTCCATGAACTAAACCTGCTTCTCCGTAATAATCGAAACCTGTCCAGCGGAAATGACCACTATGCCATGGCGTATCACGCATTACTTCCCAATATTTTCTTGCAGACACACGTACTGTAGCATTGTCATAAGAGGAGTTAAATCGTTGTTTTCTATTTCTCCAATCTTTTGGGTTTAAACCTTCATAAAAAAAGATTTCTTTTTCTGTAAGATTTGGTAGTTCATATGTTCCGGGCAACTCATTATCCCTCCACCATGTTTGTGTTCTATAGTACCCTCTTGTTTGCCATGTATGAGGTGCTTCTGTGGAAATAAATGGTTTGTCAAAATGCTTATTTTCTATAAATGTTTTAGTTTCAGAACCACCGTTAACGCCTTGTATATCCATATCTTCTGGGTTCCCAGCTCCTGAGGTAAACAATCTGGTAGGGTCTAAACTCTTGCCGAACTTAACCAATTCTGGTGCCACATCATTATGGGTTTCATTACCCAAACTCCACACAAAAATACTTGGGTGGTTTCGGTCTCGGGTTATCCATTCTTTCACGTCGCGTTGCCACCACTCATCAAAGGCTTGTTTTCCATAATCTTCAGGTGCTTTTTTATGCCATCCATCAAAAATTTCGTCCATAACCAATAACCCAATTTCGTCACAGATATCGTAAAACATAGGTGGTGTTGGATTGTGTGACGGACGTATGGCATTAATCCCCATATCTTTTAAAGATTGTAATTTCCAACGCAACATAGGCTTTGTCCAAGCACCACCAACAGGCCCTCCTTCCCAATGTTCGCAAACACCTTTCAGTTTTATATTTTCGCCATTTAGCCAAAAGCCTGTATCGGTTTTCCATTCAACCGTTTTAAATCCGAAAGTGGTTTCAACCTCATCTATTACTTTTTTGCCATCCAAAATTTTAGTAACTGCTTTGTATACATTTGGTGTCTCTGGGCTCCACAATTTTGGGTTTTCCACTTCTAATTGATATGTTGGCTTAGTGATATTTAATTTCTCACATTTATTTACCAACTCTTTTCCCTGAGGAGAGAATAATTTCACTTCATACTTTAAACCTTTTAGTGCTCCATTAATCTCTGCATCAATTGCTACGCTTGCCTTTTCTTTTGAAATTGAAGGTGTTTTAATAAAAATAGAATTGGGTTTAAAATGAGTTTGATTTACTTCTATTAATTGTACTTGCGCATAAATACCACAAGGATGATACCATCGTGCCGATGGTTCTAAACTATTATCAACCCTTACTGAAACTATATTTTTTCCTTCTTTTAGGTATTTTGAAATATCATATCTAAAACTAATATATCCATAAGGTCTTTTGCCTAGATAATTACCGTTAACCCAAACTTCGCTATTCATATATACGCCATCAAAATTGATATAGGTAATTTTTGAAAGACTTCCTTTTTTAATTTCAAAATACTTTCTATACCAACCAATTCCCCCATCATGATAACCACCGCCCTGTCCTTGGTCTCCACCTTTACGAACACCTTTTTCAAAAGACCAATCATGTGGTACATTTAGGGTTTTCCAGGACGAATCATCATAATTTTCTTTTGAAAATGATGTATTGTCTTCCAATATGAATTTCCAATCATTATTAAAGTTTGTTGCAGTTCTTTGAGAGTAAATTGATGCAGAACTTAAAGCTAAAAATAAAGCTATGAGTATATTTTTCATTAGTTAGTTTTGTTACTAACAAACTTAATTTTTTAAACTCTAAATGTAATCCTGTTGTGTCCTGCAACCATCGATACTTAGATACGTACAAAAACGGCATGAAAAGCTATTTTTAACTACTTGTATTTGTGAATTTTTTTGAAAACTCTGAAGGTGTTAATCCAAATTTTTGCTGAAAGCGTTGGCTAAAGTATTTTGGACGTTTAAATCCTACCGCATAAGCGACCTCTGTAATATTTAGTCTATTCAACTCTAATAATTTCATAGCATGATTTAGCCTTATATCTTGAATAAAATCGTTTGGGGTAACGTTAGCCCAGGCTTTTATTTTTGTAAAGAGTATGGAACGGCTCACTCCTAACTCTTCTGAAAAATGAGAAATATTAAAATCCTGATTGGACATATTTCTATGTACTATTTCCAGAGCTTTATCAAGCAATTGCTGATCTAAGGACGTTAAAGACACATCTAGGGCTCCAAAATTTTCATTTGATGAAAACTTATCTTTTAAGCGTTCTTTAAACTCCAACAAATTCTGGATTTTAAGCTTAAACTCCTTAAGGTTAAATGGTTTACTTATGTAATCGTCTGCACCACTTTCAAGCCCTTCAAATTTATAAACCAAAGCGGAACGTGATGTCAACAAAATTACAGGTATATGGCTTGTAGCTATAGTAGTTTTAATCTTAGAGCACAACTCAGTACCTACCATCTCTGGCATCATTACATCACTAATAATTAAATCGGGTAAATATTCAATAGCTTTTTGTAATGCTACTTTTCCATTTTCGGCTTGTATGATGTTGTATTTAGGCTTGAGTATTTCTTTTATAAATGACCTGAGTACTGTATTGTCTTCTGCAATTAAAATGGTGTATTTCTTCTTCTCTAAAAGTAAATCTTTTGGACTATTGGTGTTATTAATTTCTGTATCTGAAATGCTAATTTGAGTAACGTATTGAGATACATCATCACTCATTTTAAAATTCTTTAGTATTTCGTTTTCTGACAGATGCCCTTTTCCCAGTTTTAATTTTACGATAAAAACTGCTCCCTCAGGTTTTATATTTTTAACTGATATTTCTCCATGATGGAGTTTAACAATGTTACTGGCAATAGACAACCCTATACCCGTACCTTTATTATAGGCCGTATTGGTTTCACTATTATTTGAGACTTCAAAAAAGCGGTCAAAAATCTTATCTAAAAATTCTTCTGGCACCCCATTACCTGAATCTTTAACTTCTATAACAACGTCATTGTCTTCCTTATATATATTAACAGTTATATCTCCCCCATTTTTTGTATGCTTGAAGGCATTAGATATTAAATTATAGAATACTCTTTCTAGCTTATATCTATCGTAAAAAACTAATATTTCATCGTCTGAGGTATTAAATTTATAATTGTATTTGCCATTTTTGGCATATTCACTGAAGGACAAAAATATCTCCTGTAAAAACTTAACAATATTTCCTTCTGCTGCTTCTAATTGTAATTGGTTACTTTCTAATTTTCGAAAATCCATTAATCTATTAATAAGCCGTAGTAAGTGATTGGCACTACTATCCATAACCTTTAGCTTTTTGTATATCGTCTTAGATCCTGAATAATCGTTTAGTATGCTTTGAAGTGGCCCCAAAATTAAGGTTAAAGGTGTTCTAAACTCATGGGAAATATTAGTGAAAAACTTTAGCTTAGCCTGATTTAACTCTTCCTTTTTTTTATTTTCGATATACTCCAGTTTTAACTTATGCTGTAGTCTAGATTTAGATTGTAGTATCCATACTATTCCGAACACTAATCCAAAGGAGACAATACAATAAATAACGTAAGCCCACCATGTTCTCCAGGGAGCTGGATGAACTTTAATTTTTAGTTCTGTGATTTCGTCACTCCAAACACCATCATAATCAGCTGCTTTAACCTGAAATGTATAAGCACCTGAGGTTTGTAGTGCAAAAAAGGCTTCTGTTTGTTTTGTGTAAAACCAATCGTCTTCTAACCCTTTTAATCTATATGCGTATTGATTATTTTTGGAGTTAATATAATTGGGAAAGGCATAGCTGATAGAAAAACTTGCCTTATCATGGGTTAACTCTATTTTTTTTGTGTAGCTAATACTTTTTAATAAAATTTGATTACTACTTTTTGCTGTTATCTTTTCATTTCTAATTTTTAATTCTGATAGTATGACTTTTGGTTTAAAATTATATTTTACAATCTTATCTGGATTAAACATTATTATACCTTGTAAAGCCCCAAAATAATATTGATTATCAACTTTTAAAGCGGCATTCATTATAAAGTCATTATTAGGCTCTATATTTTGTTGATTGTAAATGATACTTTCCTTTTTAAAAACATTATACCTAACTATACCTTTATCTGTACCTATCCATAAGACCCCATCTTTATCGTCTTCTAAAATTGAATTGATGGTAAATATTTTATTGTTAGCTGATATTACCACAGGCTTAAAGTCTTTACCATTGAATTTATATAATCCTCTGGTTTTAGTACCTATCCAAATAATATCATTTGAATCTTTATAAATCGTGGTAATATTAAATCTCTTTACGGATGCTTCATTGAAATAATTTGAAATTTGAAATTTAGAACCATTGCGCTCTAAAATACTTACACCTCCTAAACCACCTGCAATTACACTATTTTCATCTACATGTATTTTCCGAATGATACTTGAAGCCAATGAGGGCTTTTTATATACTTTAAGTCTTTTTGTTTTTGTGTTATACTGAAGTAATCCCCTACCATAAGTACCAATCCAAACATCATGACCTGTTCCTTTTTTAATATCTAAAACCGAAGTGTTTTCTGTATAATTTTTAAGTCTATTTGATAATATATTTTTTAGCTCTTTCTTGGTTTCTAAATCATATATTTTTAACCCCCTGTTTAGTGTACCTATCCATAACAAATTGTTTTCGTCACAGTATAAAGACCTTACAGGATAAGAAATAGTTTTGGTAGAATCTTGAATTTTTATGATCTCTGTAACCTCGTTATTTTTTTCCAAAACATTTACACTACCTCCTTCTGTTCCAAAATAGATATTTTGCTCTTTATCTGTGATAATGGTATTTGTAATATTGTTGTAACTGTTAGGGTTTTTAATCTTTTTAAAGTTTTGGTTAGACTTGTGCCATGTGGATACACCAAAACTCTCTGTTCCTAACCAAATAGAGTTACTTTTATCCTTATAAATTGTTTTGATTCTATTTTTAATACTCCCATAATTTTCATCTTCATTCTCCGCTATACGTATTATTTTTTTAGAGGATGTTACTATAAAAAGTCCGTTAGTAGTCGCTACCCACAGATTGCCATCTTCATCTTTCTCTAAATCTTGTATGTCCAGACTTTGGAGTATGTCTAAATGTTCTGGGTAACTAAATTGTTCTGTTTGCGTATCAAATAATAAGTATCCATCGTATTTACTCGCTATTCCCAAAACCCCCTTTTCTATTTCTAGTATTTTATTTACATGAAATCTATTTTTCGAATTCTCTATGCTATACGCTCTGGTAGTAAATTTTCCTTCTCTATCCCTATTTACTCTTATAATATTATTTTTTGTAGCCAACCATACAACATTTCTTTTATCAACATATATGTCATATATAGGTCTATTTTTTCCCTTTCCTTGTAAAAACCTAGTAAAAGAATCTGTTTTTTTATCATAGATTGAAACCCCGTTTGATGTTCCAAACCAAATACTACCACTCTTCATCTCTAAACTAGAAATAACAGCATCACTACTTAAAGAGTTTTTATTGGACGATTTAAAATATTTTTTGAACAGATTACTTTGAGGTTCGTATTTGTTTAAGCCATTAAAAGTACCTGCCCAAATATTACCTTCTCTATCTTCTAAAACATTAAGTATATCACTACTGCTGATACTGGATGTCTCATCAGGTATATTTCTGTATATAACAAATTCTTTTCCATTGAATTTATTTAAACCATTACTTGTTGCTATCCATATTTGCCCTAATTTATCTTGGGTAATTGATGCAACCGTATTATTTGAAAGACCATCTGAAATATTAAAATTTCTAAAATTAAAATCACTAATTTGAGCCTGTAATAAATTAATAGAAACTAAAAACAGTATGAGAAATGATCTATAATTCATTAAGAATTTAGTAAAGTATTGGTAAAACAAAAAAGTAGTTTTTTAAAAAAAATATTAATACGATATCTCAATTTAAACCAAACTCATCATTTAGTAGAAAAGTATACCTATTACACATCCTAATTTATTTACCTAATATAGACTTTATTTTATTTAAAAACGAAAAAGGAAGCCTAATTAATAGGCTTCCTTTTTTTACTATATTATTAAATATTTAGACAGATTCTCTATCGACAAAAAAGAATGGTGCCTTAACTTTTTCTTTTATATTTTCAGTTATCATTTTTGCTGTTTGTTTTCCCATATCATTAAAATCAATAGAAATAACCGTTATTCCTAATATTTGTTTTAAAGGGGTGTCGTTGTATGATATAATACCGATATCAGATCCTAATTTAAAATCATTTTCTTTAACTTGATGCATTATACGTACCAAATCATCATCTTCAATGGTAATGTATAAATTCTGTTTTTCTAACACAAACTCATTGGAAACCTCCTCAATGATTTCAAAATCACATTGATATTTAGTACAATATTTTGTAAAGCCATTTAAAATGGCTCTTGGGTATGGGTAGAATGATGCTTTAGGGTAGACAAGTGTTAGTTTATTATACTTATCTATTTTTTGTTTAGCATTTTGAAGTGCTATAAATATATCATTTTCAAAATCTTGGAAAACCTCAATAAAATTCCCTTCAATTTCATGGTTATTATTATCCAACAAAACCAAACTATCTTTTGGTATCTCATTTACTACCTTACTTACTTTACTTGTAAAACTTACATAAGATAGATCTTCAGTTCTAAAATGTGGTATTATCACATAGTAATCATAAGTATTATTGTATTTGGTCATTAGCTCTAAAAATAATGCTTCATCACAGTGATAGCTATGCAAATCGATATGGCACGTATTTCCCATTTCCTTTAGAAATGAATTGTAAACCATCGTTTTGTATGGACTCAATTTATTTACTAGAAATAAAACATTTAACTTTGATATTAACTGCGTGTTTGCAATATAAGAGCCTTTACCTTGTACGGATACTATGATATTACGTTTTCTTAAAACTTTGTAAGCCCTTTCAACTGTATCTCGAGAGAGATAGAATTCTTGACTTAATTTATTTATGGAAGGTACTTTATCTCCAATCTTTGCATTACCATTTGAAATATTACAAACTATGGAGTTAATAATTTGCAAATATTTTGGCACAGTAGAGTTTACATCTAGCGTTATAAGATCTAACATGGCTTAAATAGTTTTAGTCATGTCAAAATTATTAAAGCTTAGTAAACCAAAAATCTTAAATAGGGTAACTAAAAGTTTTTTTTAATACATCTTGTGGTTAAATTAATACAAAATTATGCTTTTATTACCTCTTTTATCTATTTTTTCCTAGGAATATCGTTTTGTAAAAAAGGGCTTGCGTTTCTCGGAAATTGGGTTTCTAATAAGCGTTTCATTATTTCTTCTACCTCTTGATACTCTGGCTTACCTGATACATTTACAAAAGACAATAAACTATTTTTATGTTCATATAATTCTACTCCTAACACTTCATGGGTGTTTGAATCCCTCCATTCTGTGTAACGCCAATTGCCATTAGTTGCTGTACAACCCATTATTTTTTTTCCTCTTGCAAAAACACTTGTTGCTACAGCATCCCATTCCATATCTGGGTTATCCAATAGCCCAACTAAACTTTTCCCATCAGAATTTAAGTGCTTAAGCCCACAAACCTCCGCAAGGGTTGAAAATATGTCTACATTTTCCACTAATGCATTGGACGTCGCTCCTACTAATCGATTTTTATAATTTGTTTCTCTACTTATTATTAAAGGCACCCTTACATCTATTTCTACGTTAGAGTGTTTGCACCAAGCCCCATATTCTCCTATTTTGTAACCATGGTCACTCATAAAAACAATCATGGTATTTTTACGAAGATTTAATTCTTCTAGTGTTTTCATTACCTTGCCTACTTGGGCATCCATATAACTTACACAAGCATGGTAACCATGAATCAATGTTCTTGTTATATCGTTATTCAAGGGGTCTTCCTTTGGTATTCCATGATATCCTTTTAACTCTCCCCATTTACTCAATGCTAACCTGTACATATCTTTGGGTTTGTCTTTTAAGGGAATTTTAAATTGGTCCTTATCATACAAATCCCAATATTTTTTGGGTGCATTAAAAGGCAAATGTGGTTTCATCAAACCAACAAACATTAAAAATTTATCGTCTTTATATTGGTGCAACATTCTAATAGCATCGTTTGCAACAATGCCATCTTTGTATCCATCATCTGCCACGTCAGCATCTTCATAGGCAGGACCTTTGGCGCGTTTACCAGCCATAACCTCAAGACTCTCTGGTTTTAAGTATATGTTAGAAGGTCTTTTTACCAGTTCTGTCCAACTTTCTTTATCATCCACAAAATGATGATATACTTTACCCGTACTAATAGTTTTGTAACCGTTTTGCTTGAAAAGTTGTGGAAGCGTTACAACATCTTTATGCACTTTTCTTAAAGGTGTAAAAATGCTATAAATACCTAAAGTTTCTGGTCTTAAACCAGTTAAAGTACTCATTCTAGAGGGGGCACAAATGGCTTGTTGGGTATAGGCTTTGTTAAACATTACACCTTCTGATGCTAGTTTATCAATATTTGGAGTAATAGCTGTTTCGCTTCCATAGCATCCTAGTTCTGTCCTTAAATCGTCTATATAAAAAATTAAAATATTTGGTTTCTCATTTTGTGCAGATACTTTTAGAATACAACACGTGATACAAATTAGTAGAAATAGTTTTCTCATTTTATAATTTTAGTTTTTAGACAAACCTAACTTTTAAGGTTTAAAAATTACTTTGGCGGATTAGCCCGCGTTAGGGATTGAACGGCTTGTTTGAGCTCCTTGAAAAGAGCGAGTAGTGAAAGCCCGACCCCTTGTGGGTAACGCCCAAATTAATTACTCTTGCACTGGTTGTGGAGATTGTACAACTGGCTTAGTATCTCCTACGTTAATCAGTTTTCCCTTTCCTTCATTAAATCCCCCAAAAGGAATAGCTTTTTTCTTCTTGTCTAACATATAATTATATTTCTTTAAATAAAAGCTGCGTGTTCCAAATTCATCATTAATTTTATTTAGTGCTAAATTTAACTTAGTATCTAAATCTTTTTGAATTTCCTTTAATTGAGTACTTCCGAGCAAATTGTTTTGCTGAAAAGGGTCTGCTATGTTATCGAAAAGCATACTTGGACCACTTGGTGTTCTAGCGTAGGTGTACTGCTTGGTTTTAAGTGCTCGATAGGGTTCGTCTTTAAAATTTGCTCCAAAAGGAGCTGGATTCATGACTAATGCTGCCCTATCTACATTTGGATCTGGATTTTTAATTAAACCTTCTAAATTCTCCCCTTCTATGGCTTCAGGAATTTCAATATTAGTAAGCCCTAATAATGATGGTAATATATCAGGGGTTGTTATAGGTGCGTTTACTACTGCTCCTTTATGCTTTTCTATTCCTGGATAACTAATTAAAAAAGGGACTCTGATAGACTCATCCCATGCCAATTGCTTCACAAAAGGTTTAACACCGTGCGCTCCCATCATTTCACCATGATCTGCAGAAAAAACTACAATAGTGTTATCCATTAACTTAAGCTCTTTTAGTTTATTTATAACACTTCCTATAGCTTCGTCTGTAGCTGTTGCATGCGCATAATACCCATGTAACTCCTGACGGCAACGTTCTTTAAATTCCTCTGGTATGTTTGGATTTAACGTTAAGCCTTTTGGAGGATACATATTCTTATATTTCTTAGGTGCCGAATTATGTGGGTAATGCGGTGTAGCTATAGAAATAAAGGCTAAAAATGGTTTATCATCTTTGGAATGTTCAGTAATATAGTTGTTTGCGTCTTTTACAATAGCAAATGGCGAATACTCCTTCCAGTGTTTTAACTCTTTATTATCATTATCATAATATGGCATTCTTGTGTAATTGTGAGAGCATTCAAGAGCTTTCCAATAGTCAAAACCTTGACGTCTTTCCTTAGGAATAAAGCTAGATCTTCCATGACCATCTAAGTGCCATTTACCCCAATACGCTGTATTGTAACCTTCAGACTTGAAGATTTCTGCCATAGTTAACTCCTCAGCAGGTAAATACAAATCGTTTAAAAACATACCTGTAGTTGTTGGAAACTTACCTGTTAGCAACGATGCTCTATGTGGTGTACAAACTGGCTGTACGGAAACTGCATTGGCAAAGTTTACAGATTCTTTAGCAAAAGCATCTAAGTTTGGCGTTTTTACATCTGGATTACCTGCATAACCTAAAGCAGATCCTCTCCATTGATCTGTAAGAATATAAACGATGTTTGGTTTCTTTTGCTTGGTTTCTACTGAAGCTTTGTCTTCGTTTTGCTTTACTTCTTTTTTACAGCTTGATAAAGTAAATACTAGTACTAAAATAGCTGCTGAAAATAATTTAATTCTCATTTTTCTGATTAAATTGTCTGTTTGTTTATTGATTTATTTTTTGTACCCCTTCCTCAGTGGCGTTAATTTCTTGTATTGTTCCGTCTTCGTTATAATACAAATATTCTATACAAGTATTTCTACTAAATTTTGACCCTCCATTCCAATTTTGCCAATGATAAAAGAAATAATCTTGCCCTTTGTAGTTTACGATAGAATGATGGTCTTGCCTTTGTTTTGGGTTGATAGCCCCTTTGTATTCAAAAGGGCCATAAGGATTGTCTGCCATCCCATAAAAACCTCCTAAACCAGCATTATAGGAGAAATAATATTTTTCATTGCGTTTATGCATGTAACTGGCTTCAAAGAAATTTTTAGCGCCATATTCAATGGTTCTTGGTGCTTCGGCTAACTCCAAAAGATTATCTTTTAAACGTGCTACTTTAGGTGTTCTGACGCCCCAGTATAAATACACTTTACCATCGTCATCTTCAAAAACACAAGGGTCTAACCATTTTCCTTCCACACCTTCAATCCAACCGATATCTTTAAAAGGTCCTTCTGGCACATCGCTAACAGCGACTCCACATCTCATATCGTCTTTTGATCCTTTTACTGAATGCGGATATAATAAATAATATTTATTGTTTTTGTATATGGCAGTTGGCGCCCACATCCATCCTTTTGCACCCCAAGGAATATCTCTGGAATGTAATACTTCGCCATGGTCTGTCCAATTTACCATATCTGTTGATGAAAACGCACGATAACCATCCATAGAATCGTAAAACGTAGCGTCTTCCATATCACGAGACGTGTACATCCAAACTTTGCCATCGTTCCAAATATGTGCAGAAGGGTCTGCGGTTCTAATATGACGAATTACAGGGTTATTCCCTTCATTGTGTGCCGAGGATTTTACTCCAACAGCTGGATTAGCTTTCTGTTCTTTTTTTTCATTTTTACAGCTTACCAAGGATAAACCAAATATCAAAACAACAACTATTTGAAATCCTTGTTTCATTATAATTTAGACTTAAACGTGTAGGTTCCTGGTTGTACCAATAATTCAGTATCGTCAGTTTCTGAGCTTATCGTTTTTATATCGTTTGTATCTTCAATCGATTCTACAGTTCCAGGTAATATAACTTTTGCTGTTGTATTTGGTGGAATAGTAACATTTATAGTAAAAATGTCTTCATTAATTTCCCACGAAGAAGCTACTTTCCCATACGGTGTATTTAATTCAGCTGATGCTGAAGTTAATGGACTTTTAGGTTCTGGAGCAATACGAATGACTTTATAACCCGCCTCTAATGGTTCAATGCCTCCTATTCGTTCATACACCCATTCGCCTATCGCTCCGTAAGCATAATGATTTAAGCTATTCATTTTTTGAGGGTTAAAACCCTCTGCCTTACTATAGCTGTTCCAACGTTCCCATATAGTTGTGGCTCCTTGATTAATAGAATAGAACCACGATGGATAGGTTTCATTAAATAATAGTTTATATATTAAATCTGTATCCCCCATTTCGTCCAGAACTCGTGATAATAGTGGTGTACCTAAAAAGCCTGTTCGTAAGTGATTATCTGCTTCAGCTATTTTTTCTAATAGGTGTTTTTTTGCATTAGCCTGTTTACCTTCAGACAATAAATCATAAGCCAATGCTAATAGATATGAGGTTTGTGTTTCTTCAACGCCTTTTACTTTCCCCGATTCATCAAAAAACTTATTTTCAAAAGCATTTGCAACAGTTTTAAATAAAGCCTCATATTTAGCTTGCTCATCTTTTTTACCTAATACCTCAGCAGTTTGCGCTGTTAATTTTGCTGAATGTGCAAAAAATGCTGTTCCAATTAAGCTTTTAGATGTATCTCCTCTGTTATCGCCGTTTTTAGGCAGTGGTTGCAACCAGTCTGCAAAAAACCCCATAGAAGAAATATAATTTTTGGTAGTAGCCTCATGATATGCTACCCAACCCTTCATGGTTTCAAAGTTTTCTTCAAGAATTCTTTTATCCCCAGTTCTGTTGTATATATCCCAAGGAATTATGGCGCAGGCATCTCCCCAACCGGCACTTACCTTGTTATTAAAAAGCACATCTGGTACTACCCAAGGAATTCCTCCATCTTCATATTGGGATTCGCGTACACTTTGTAACCAGCTTGCCCAAAACTTATACACATCGGCATTAAATATAGAGGTTGGTCCAAATACCTGTGCATCTGCAGTCCAACCCATACGCTCATCACGCTGTGGGCAATCGGTTGGAATATCAAAAAAGTTTCCTCTTAAGCCCCAAACAATATTACTTTGTAATTGATTTAATTTTTCGTGAGAGGATGTAAATGTTCCATTTTCTTCAAAATCTGAATACTGCACCAAACCTGTTACCCAATCAGTTGATGGGGTTTTTGAGGTATCAAACCCACTTAACTCCACGTATTGAAATCCATGAAAAGTAAATTTTGGCACCCATTCTATAACACCATCTTTTGATGCTGTATAATAGTTGGTAGATTGTGCTGTCCTGTAATTATCTGTGTAGAAAGTTCCATCTGGTGATAACTTTTCTGCAAATCTAATTTTTAACTTTTGCCCTTTTTTCATAGGAACTTTTAACAATGGCACACCTACCATATTTTGTTTTAAATCAAAAATAACAGCACCATCTTTTTCAATAACCTCTTGTGTAGCTAACTTTATTTTCGATTTTACGGTTGTATGCCTTTTTGGTTCTAAACGAATTTTATCATTTATAGGAAATACATTTACTTTTTCCCAATTCTTATCACTGAAATTATTGGTTGTCCAATTAGGCATTTCTAGATTAGCATCGTAAGTTTCGCCATCATAAATTTCTGAAAGTCTTATTGGTCCGTTGGTTGTAGCTTTCCAACTTTCATCAGATACAATCACTTTTTTAGAACCATCTTTCATGGTTAATTCTAACTGACATAATATTTTTGGAGCTTCTGTATCAACCCACAATTCTTTTCTCCAACCTAATCTACTGGAATGCCAACCTGAAGCTAATTCTACTCCAATAGTATTCTGACCAGATTCTATAACACCAGTAACATCATAAGTAATGGTTTCTATACGTTCTTTGTATGGTGTATATCCTGGAGGCATTACATCGTCACTTACATCTTCGCCATTAATGGCAACATCAAAAACACCTTTAGCTGTAATATATAATCTTGCAGATTCCACATCGTTAGATAGCTCAAAACCTTTTCTTAAATATTGCGGACGATGAATTATATTATCTTGACTTCCTAATATTTTTTCTTTTTTGGTATCTAAACCAATCCACTTCGCTTTCCAATCACTGTTATTCAATAATCCTAATTCAAATTGATTTATAGCACTCCACTGGGAAGCATTTTCATCTTGATTCCAATACTTTACCTGCCAATATACTTTTTGGCGAGACTCTAGGGGTTTACCTTCATATTTTACCCAAACAGATTGGTCTTTCATTTGTTTTCCAGAATCCCATAAATCTGCATTATCAGGCAATAAATCTAGACTACTTGCTACTACAATTTGATATGCCGACTGACTTTTTACATCTTTAGAAACTGGTAGTTTCCAAGAAAATGTTGGTTTAGCATCATAAAATCCTAAAGGATTTGTAAACCCCTCGGAAATGGTTAAGTCATTGGCTTTTTCCAATATAACTTTTTCCTGACATGACGTTACACTTAATAACACAACGCATAAAAGTGTTATTAAAAATCTATTGATTTTCATTTTATTATTCATCATAATTTAGTTTAGTTTGAAATTGATAGGTACCAGCATCGACTGTTACGACTATAGTTTTGTCTTCTACTTCTTCTAGTTTTAAATAAGAACCTTCTCGTAATGCCCTACCATTTAATAATATGTCTTTTTTTGAAGTATTGTAAAGGTAAATTTCTGCAGTAGTATTTGGTGGAATTAAAGCTTCTAAATTAAACATATTCTTTTCTATCTTCCAAGAAGATGACCCTTTACCGAAGGGTGTATTCACACTTGCCGAAGCTGAATTTAAAAATTCTGTATTGGGCACAGGAGCGATTTTTATTTTTTTATAACCTGGTGCTAAAGGTGCAATACCTGCAATACGTTCGTACATCCATTGCCCAATAGCACCATAAGCGTAATGGTTTAAGCTATTCATTGGTTGTTTATTATAGCCTTCTTCTATGCTGTAGCTATTCCAACGTTCCCACATGGTCGTTGCTCCTTGATTGATGGAATAAAACCATGATGGGTAGGTTTCTTTAAAGATTATCTCATACATCAAATCAATTTCTCCCATATCATCTAAAACCTTTGGTAAAATAGGTGTTCCCAAAAATCCAGTTCCTAAATGATTATCTGCTTTTTTAATTTCTTTTAGCAAATATCTCTTCGCGTTTTCCATTTTTTCAGCAGAAAGCAAATCAAAATAAATGGCTAATAGATAAATGGTTTGAGTTTCCTTTTCTCCTTTATACCTTCCATTTTCATCAAAAAACTCATTTTCGAAAGCATTAGCTATATTGTTATATAAGTTTTTATACGAGCTTTCGTCTTCCACATTTCCAAGTACTCCTGCAATTTTAGAAACCAAATGTGCCGAATGCGCAAAAAAAGCTGTATTTATAAATACTTTAGGTGTGTCCCCTCGATTTCCTGTTTTTCCTGGTTTTGAAGGATAGGGTTGCAACCAATCTGCAAAAGAATGCATAATTGGAATATAGACTTTGTCTTTTACTTTAGATTGATAGTAGCCTACCCACTTTTTTGCAGATTCATAACTCTCTTTAAGTGCATTAATATCTCCAGTAGCATTGTAAATATCCCAAGGAATAATGACGCTGGCATCTCCCCATCCCGAACTTGCACTCTTGTTTTGAAGCACATCTGGTACCACAAAAGGTACTGCTCCATTTTTGTGTTCAGATTGGTTTTCTCTTAAACTTTGCAACCATGCCG
The DNA here is from genome assembly GCF_016827605.1 of Hyunsoonleella ulvae. Classification (GTDB taxonomy): domain Bacteria; phylum Bacteroidota; class Bacteroidia; order Flavobacteriales; family Flavobacteriaceae; genus Jejuia; species Jejuia ulvae. The sequence continues at coordinate 497,163 of NZ_JAEPJQ010000002.1, forward strand.
TCCAAAAGGCATGTGTATTATAATTAAACAAAGCAGTTGGCGCGATAACTTGTGCGTCTCCAGTCCATCCTAAGCGCTCGTCTCGTTGAGGGCAATCTGTTGGAACATCAAAGAAATTATCGCGCAAGCCCCAAGTAATATTTCGTTGCAAATGATTCAGCTTGTCATGAGATGATGTAAACGTTCCGTTTTGTTCAAAATTTGAATGTTGTGCTAACCCCTTTACCCAACTTGCTTCTGGTTTTGCATTTTTATCAAAACCACTCAACTCTAAATATTGAAACCCGTGAAATGTAAACTTTGGTGTATATTCTATAATACCATCTTTTGAAGCTATATAATAATCAGTTGAATGCGCAGAACGGTAATTTTTGGTATAGAAAGTATTATCCTTTAATAGCATTTCAGAAAATCTAATCTTTAAAGTATCGCCTTTCCTCATAGGGACTTTCACTTTTGGCACACCCACTATGTTTTGTTTTAGATTGAAAACGGCACGATTTCCCTCTGAAGAAACCAACTGTACATCATCAATTATAGTCTGCGTTTTTACAGTACTATGTCTTTTAGGTTCTAATTTAACAGTGTTATCGATAGCTTGTACTTCAACCGCATGCCATAAACTGTCATTAAATTCAGGATTCGTCCAATTGGGCATTTCTAAATTGGCATCATAGGTTTCGCCATCGTAAATGCCTGCTAATCTTACAGGGCCGTTTGTAGTTCCTTTCCAAGTTTCATCAGAAACTATAGTTTGCTGTGAACCATCTTCAAGGGTTATTTCTAACTGGCACAACACTTTTGGAGACGCAAAATTTTCATAAAGTGCTTTCCCTCTACTTATCCTTCCAGAGTGCCAACCTGATACCAATTCTACTGCTAGTGCATTCTCGTTGGATTTTAAAAAATCGGTAACATCATAAGTTAGTGTTTCAATACGATGATTATAAGGCGTCCATCCCGGAGGCATCACATCATCACTAACGTCTTTTCCATTTAAGTGCACATCAAAAACACCTTTTGCTGTAATGTATAATCTCGCTGATTTAACTTCTGAAGGTAAATCAAATGATTTTCTTAAATATTGAGGTCTGTGCATTAGGAATTTACGAACTCCTTTTATACTGTCTTTAGCCGTATCTAAACCCGTCCATTTTGCTTTCCAATCTGAGTTTTTTAATAGTCCCAATTCGAAGGAATTAATATCGCTCCATTCTGAAATTTGACCATCTTGATTCCAATACCGTACTTGCCAATATACCTTTTGTCTGGATATCAGTTCTACTCCCTCATATTCGACCCAATTAGATTGTTCTGAAATCTGCTTTTGAGAATCCCACAAATCTGGATTGTTGGGTAATATATCTTCAGATGAAGCCACAATAACCTGATAGGCTGATTGTGATTTTATATCTTCAGAAATAGGTAATTTCCATGAAAATGTAAGATTATCATCGTAAAACCCTACAGGATTTTTAAAGCCTTCAGAAATAGTTAAATATATGGGCTGTTCAACCAGAGTAGTGTTACAGGATAGCAATCCCACAAAAATACTTAACAAAAAAACTCTAAAAACAATAGACTTGTATCTCATAAATGACTCATAAACAATAAGGCGCACATGTAATAAAGCAATTTCCAATTTTTCAAAAAAAAAACTATCCTGTTGTATCTCGATTTATAGAAGTTATTTGATCTACGCTTATAATAAAGAATAATGCGTTTTTCCTTCTATTATTTAGAAATCACCATACCAAGAACTTAATTAAAATTATATTCTTATTTCATTTTTTATGATGGATTCGGGTTTTTAGTTATTTTAGGAAATCATACTAACAAAAAACCAGAAAGTTAAACTTTCTGGTTTTTTTATTTTTATATCTATTATGTTGTGAATTCTAAATAAGAATCAATTAAAAAATAATTATCTATTATTAACTTGATTTATTACTTTCAGCACAACAAGTTTCTTTTGACACATAATTATTTGGTAGTAAAACTCCAAATTTGACCTATAGTGGTTCCTCCATTTCCATCTTTTACAACTATTTTAAAATAGTAAGTTGAAGCTGCTGCTAAACCGGTAGCATTATATGTTGTTTCAGATTGATTTTCTGAAACTTTTGTTGTTGGATCACTATCTGTATCTAAATACACATCGTAAATTAAACTATCGTTATCCACATCACTAGCTGTCCAACTTAGTGTTGTACTAGTGGCATCTATTTCAGAGTTTAATGCAGGTTCAACAAGGCTAGGAGCAAATGGTAAATGGTTAGAAACACCATCACCTTCAACCAAAAATTGACTAATGGCAGAATATGCACTTTCCTCTCCCTTACTATCTCTGGATTTTAGCCGCCAATAATACGATTTCCCTTTCTCTAAGCTAATAACTCTAGACGTTGTCGAGCTTGAAACATCATATGCTAGCGAGGAGAAGTCACTTTGTTCAGATACTTCAACTCTATAAGTTATCGTATTTCCTTCATTATCTGTAGAAGCATTCCATTCAAAAATTACGTTATTATCAATACACAACGTATTGCTTAATGGATAAACCTGAACAGGGACAGAAGGTGCAGTGTTTACTGGATCTGGTTCTGGTGTACTATCATCCCCACCACTACTACATGACAAGATAATACTTGCGAGAGCTACTAAATATATATATGACTTTTTCATTTTAATTTTTTATTAACTTAATAAATACTGGCTTTTCTACATTTATTTTTACAAAATAAATACCGTTAGGCTTATCTTCTATGTTCAACATCATTTTCCTCGAGTTTGCCTGATATTTCTTCACATCGATTAACTGAGAATGAATATTATATATTTCTACATCTACTGCCTTTAAATTATTTGGCATAAAAATCTCAAATACACCATCAGAAGGGTTTGGATAAGCCTTAATGTCTTCAAGAAGATTTACAGTTTTTACCATTTCTCCTTGACACGCATCTTTACTTTTTACAACCAGATTATCGCCATGGTTTACTTGCACATTGAATTTGGACTGATATGTTTCCATAATTTGAGTTCCATTTTTGTAAACCGTGTAAGGAGGAGCCCCCTCATCAACAGATACCTCTACAGATTGCTTAACAACTTGCATCTTACCAGACAAATTAATCCCTCCTTCAATTACTACTTCATAGCAATGGTTATAATTTTCTCCTACTACTTCAATACAAAAATCGTAAGTTCCTGGACTCAAGTCTTCAATCGTGGCATCTTTAGTAAAGTTGTAATCTACACCATTAATAGTTGTAGCATAATCATGAACTGCCCCTGCATTAATAACCAGTTTACCATTATTTTTACCTACACATGTCTCACCAACAGATTGAATAGTAAAATTATCAGGTCCCAAAGGGTCTACTGGGACAATACCTAAATCGATAATTTGTAGATATAATGGCTGCGCATTACCAGAACTATCTTCCATCAAATAATAGTATGCTTTTCCATTTTCTATATGAACAACGCCGTGATCATACTGTCTTCCACTGGTAGCCTCATAAACCCTCTCAAAATTATCAGTTCCACCTTCTGCTTTGTCTACAACAACTCTACCGTTATTTAAGCCTACTGCATAAACATTAGCCCCAGATGTGTAAAACGAACCTGCTATAGATTTTTCTGTAGTTATAAACTCTGTAGCACCTGCCGGTTTGTAAGTGTGTAAGCTTTTAGTTACGTTACTATCTAAATCTCGTACCTGACTCTTAATATGTACATCACCATTGGCGGTTACCGTCCAATCAAATCCACCAACTATATGTACTCTATTTGGATTTGTTGTCTCTACGTAATCTCCAGGTTCCATGACTTTTATAAAATCAGCATCCCATAATGGAAGACTAAAAGATTCTCCTTTATAATTCTTCCAACCCGTAGCAGCCGTTTGATCATCTGAATAGGCATAATATACTCCATTTTGATAAAGATATTTATCATCATTATTTTGAGATCTGCGTTGAAAACCAATACGAAACTTACCGTTTACGTATTTCATATCACCGTAAAGTCCCCAATTATAATCAATCCCTGGTTGGCTTCTTGCATTTAACCTATTAAAATCTATGAAGTTACCCCATTCTCCAGTATTGGCATCATATTTTACAAACTTATACATACCATTGTTATTTCCACCTTCACGCATAAGCATAAAAATTTCTCCATCATCATTTTGGAAGAATCTTGGGTAGGTTAATGATACGAATTCTGATTGAGCAGCAGTTCCCGGCATTCTTAAATGCTTATATCCACCGCTACCATTTTGAACAAATTTATCCAAAGTAAAATCAGCATCTGGTAACGAAGCTGCATCTTTAACTGAATATGAATATCTAAAATAATCATTAGCTAGACTTCCATTAGATGGTCTTGAAGCACTATAAGCATGCATATCGTACAATAAATGAATTGTTCCGTCTAAAGGACTTATACCAACAGCTATGGTATTATGAGATTCTCCAATCCAGTATTGATTTTGATACCCCGTATGCCTATGAGGAAACTCGATGGTTGCCATTGTGCCGGTTACTATATTGTAGCGGGTAAGCATTACATGGCGGTCTGCTTTACCACCACGATACCAAGTCATGAAAACATAATCCCCATAGGTTTTTATGGCATCTCCATGAGCTGAGATATTTCTCCCAAAAAAATAGTCATAAGGAGCATTATCTCCAGTATTTGAAGCTCCGCTAGTTACTTTACTACCATCGAAATGTAGACCTAAGTCTGTAATTTTAACTTCGGTTTCTAAAACAACTTGAGCATTTAAAGTGACAGAGAGTATCAGCACTACAACTATTAAGACATAGTTATGCAAACTCTTTTTTCGAGAGTATTCTTTTTTCATAATTTTTCTTTTTATTACCTTATTTAATAAGGCTTACATATACAAATTTATGTAATTTCAATAAAAAAGCATCCTGTAGTATGCTGACGACGTTTTAAGAATTATCTTCTCCTAAAAATTAATTATTCCAGAAAAAACACTTCTTGTAGTGGAATAGAAACAGGTGAATTATCTGAATTTACCTCCATTATATCTGCCATAAAATCCCACCATTTTTTAACAATTGGATTATTGGCCAAATCCTGTGATCCACCTTCTCCAGATACTTTTTGAAAGGCAAATAATGTACTGGTTTCTTCATCTAAAAAAATAGAGTACTCACTTACACCACTGTCTTTAAGCAATTTTTTTAATTCAGGCCATAGTTGGTCATGTCTTTCTTTATAGGCTGCTTTTTGGCCTTTATTCAATTTCATTTTAAACGCTAGTCGCTTCATATTAGCATACTTTTTTAACCAAAAAATCATTCTATGCGTATTTTACGCATAGAATGATTTTATATAAATGTTTTATCTTGTCTAAGCTGTAAAACTATTACTGCTTTATCACTTTTTGGGTAAAACTTCCTTTTTCTCCAGTAAACTTAACTAGATACATACCACTTGATAAAGCACTCGCATCTAAAGTTAATGATGCTTCTCCATTTACTTCTCTGGTTAACACTTCTTTACCAATAAGAGAATATACAGAAACTGAATTAACTTCAGCAGTTAATCCCTTAATACTAATTCTGTTATTTACAGGATTTGAAACAAATATAGAGCTTGTATCAAACTCATCGTTACTTAATGGTGCAACAAATCTAAAACGGAAATTATCACCACTAGTATCTAAAGTGATAGGATCGTCTTCTACAGGGGTTGCACCAAATCTATAAGCAGAACTCTGACCTGCCCATGGAGTACCTGCGTAATCACCTCTAAAGAAGATCTGGTTTTGGCCAGGTAAATCAGAATTTGCAGCACAACATGGCTCACCAGAAGCTATTTTCCTCATCTGAATCTGCCCTAAATTGTCGTCAGGAGTAGTTGTCACTACCATTGGTGTAGCTACGCCTGTGATAGACGGATCTATTTGTACAAACCCAAGACTAGCACCGCTACCATTTTCAACAGTAGATCTCATTATCAACATACCAGTAACAGTAGGGTGAGCTTCAAATAACCATTGTTGTGTTGGAGAATTAGCAACATCTTGACTGTAAGCTAAACCAAGATCGTTTCGCAACGTTAGAAAAAGATCTACACCACCAACTTGATCACGAAGTTTTATTTCCCAAACTCCTAAAGAGCCTGAATTAAAAAACCCCCAATCATCGCCATCTCCGTCATCAATAGCCTGAGCATAACCTTGAAGAGAGAACATAGCTAGCATTAAAAAAGCAATAAACTTTAAAGTAATTTTTTTCATAATTTAAGTTTTTAAAAAGTTAATATTTAGTCTGTTAGTCATTAGAAAGACTACAATTTGGTACAAATTAAAAAAAATGAATAAATAGACTATCCTGCACTAACCTGTTATGCGTGCTTTAGTGCCAATTTTCAAATTAAAAATTTCATTATTAACATTTTAAAGTTCTACATAGAGCTGTCTATTTTACAGTTAAAACTACTTTTTGCAAATCTTTTTCTAAGGAAGAAGTCCCTACTGATATAGTGAAAGTTCCTGGCTCTACTACTTTTTGCATATCACTGTTTAATAAATTTAATTCGTTAAAACCTATTTTAAATGTAACTGTTTTAGTTTCTCCTGGCTTTAAAGTGATTCGCTCAAATCCTTTTAGCATCTTTAGATAGCGACCAACAGATGCGTAATCGTCCCTAACATACATTTGCACAACCTCATCACCCTCTTTATCTCCAATATTAGTAACGTTTACTGAAATAGTTGTGGAACCATCTACTGGAATTGATTCTTTTTCAAGCTTTGGGGTACTATATTCAAAAGTTGTATAACTTAAACCGTATCCAAATGGGAATAAGGGCGATTTATCAGTAAAACGATACTTTCCTTTTCCAGATCCAATAAAGTCAGGACGCTCCAGATAAGTTACAGGAACTTGCCCAACAGATCGTGGGAAAGACATCGTTAGTTTTCCACCTGGATTAACATCCCCAAAAATTACGTTTGCAACGGCATCTCCTGCTCTCATACCTCCATACCACGTTTCAAGTACAGACGGTATATTTTCGGCGATGTAGTTTATACTCAATGGGCGACCATTAATCAAAATAACAATTACTGGTTTTCCTGTTTTATGGATCAACTCTACCAATTCATTTTGTACGCCATATAAATCAAGATCGGAACGATCGCCGCCCTCACCACAGGTTTTGTGAGAGCTACCCACAACCAGAACAATAGCATCCGATTTTTTTGCAGCAGCAACAGCCTCGGGAAATCCGTCTTTTGAAAAACTGTCTATATCGCAACCTTTAGCGTAATTTATTTTTACATTATTACCTACTTTTTTCTTCAAACCATCTAAAACAGAGACATAGTATGGCGGTAACCCTGAATACCCTCCCAACAACTTATATGTTCCCTTTTTAGGTCTTTCTTCATGTGCATTAGGGCCTATGACAGCTAAAGATTTTATTTTTGATACATCAAGAGGTAAAAGTTTATTATCATTTTTAAGCATGATAATAGATTTTTCAGCAATTTCTAATGCAAACTCACGATGTTCGTCTGTTCCAGCCTCTACAGTTTCCTCATCAATTTCTTTTGGTTCTGAATCAAATAAGCCTAATTTATATTTGGCGGTTAAAACACGTGATGTGGCTTTATCTATATATTTCATCAATGCAGGATCCTGTATTACTGTATCCTTCAAAATATTATTATGATACGTTGCCAGGTCTACGTTTTTACCAATTACCAAGTCCATGTCAACACCTGCTTTTAAGCCTAAAATAGCAGCTTCGGTTCTGGTTTCAGCTATAAAATGCATGGTTTGTAATCTCCCTACATCATTGTTGTCGGATACAATAAAACCATCAAATCCTAACTCATCTCGTAGGATATCCTTTAACAACCATGTATTCATATGGCATGGAACACCGTTAAAATCTTGATGCCCCGGCATAGCACAGCCTACCCCTGCTTCTTTTACTGCAGCTTCGAAGGGTGGAAGGTAAACCTCACGCAAACGACGTTCGGACATATCGCTAAATCCACCATTTATACCACGGCGGTTTTCAGGGTATCCAACAAAATGTTTAGCCGTTGCAATCACATGATTTTCATCAAATTGCTCATTACCCGTTCCTTGTAACCCTTGAATAAATGCCACACCCATTCGAGACACCAAATAAGGATCCTCTCCATAGGATTCTTCAACACGACCGTAGCGGGCATCTCCTGCGTAAACATCTAAATTAGGGGAGTAACAATGCGTAACACCCAAAGCCCGCGCTTCTAGTGCTGTTTGAGACGCCATTTTTTTAATAAGTTCTGGTTCCCAAGTTGAGGCACAGGCCACCGCTTGTGGGTAAACTGTCGTATTGCCATAATAGTCAAGAACAAGCCATAATCCGTGTAATGCTTCTCCATATTTCATAAATGGAATACCTAATCTTTCATTGGCAGGAGCATCTTGTGTTAATTCTGCTATTTTTTCGTCTAAGGTCATTTGACTTAATAGCGCTTCTACTTTTTCATTTATTTTTTGATCTTTTTCATTTGCTTTTAAAGTTGATGTCTCAGATTGACAACTTTTAAAAAAGAAACTAACTAAAACTAGTACAAAAACAGAGTTTTTCATTTAACTTAATTTGTATTTGGCTACTAATCTAAAAGATATTTATCCTTTACCCATCCTGAACTATCTTGTATAAAAAAAGACTGGAGAAAAATTTTCTCCAGCCTCTTCAAACTAAACAATTAAAAAACTTACTGCTTATTAATTTCTGTATCCATTGTTTGTTGGATCTGATTCCAATAATGCTGGGTTATTTTCTAATTCCTGTAAAGGAATTGGCAACTTAACATGCCATGGTCTGATATTATCCGCTGGATTCCAAAAACGGAATTCCAAATCTTGAACCACATCTAATAAAATACCCCATCGTATCAAATCATATCGTCTATGCATTTCAGCAGCCAACTCCCACTTACGCTCATCGTAAATAGCTTCTCTAAAAGCTTGCTGACTTAAACCTAAAATAGCCTCAGCTTCTCCTTGTGTTGCAAAGGCACGCTCTCTAATTTTTCTAATATATTCGAAAGCTGTATTTGGGTTACCTCCAGGACGTTCGTTCTCACATTCAGCAGCCATTAAATGCACATCTGCTAAACGGAATACCATTCTGTTATCAGAGTGATTAAAACGAGGGGATCTATCCAACTCCAAATTCCAGAATTTTGCCATGTATGGGAAATTTAACTGAAACCCTAAATAGTTATCCACTATATTTAGCTCTCTTCTTAAATCATTCATTGGAAACTTTTCAGCAAAGTCCTTAGAAGCCACCTGTAATCCAGTACCATTAAACGCTTCACCTCTAGCAGCTAATGCATCTCCTAATGCAGCTCTTTCATCTGAATTTGCTGGCTCATCTCTTAGACGTGGATTAAACATACTTGGGCGCCAGTTATTGTTACCAGCAAATGATCTACCCGGGAATGCTGGATCAAATTGGCTATTAATATCTCTAGCAAAATCTAAAGACCAGATAATTTCATCATTGTATTCATTAAATTGATCAAACACCTCATTGTAAGTATCTAACAATCTATGAGGAGACTGGTTGATGATTTCCAAACATTTATCTAAACCTAGTTGCCATTGTTGCTGCTTCATATAAATCTTAGCCATTACAATAGCTGCTGCCCATTTTGAAGCTCTACCACTTTGATCACCTGTGTAAGCGTCCTGTAGATTATCTTGAGCAAACTGTAAATCCTCCATAACCCCTTCAACAATAGTTGCCTCTGGAGTTCTACCTAAAGAACCGATTTCTTCCAAAGTTAATACCTCTGTATAATATGGCGCATCCCCCCAAAGGTTAGTAATATGCCAGTAGCATAAGCCTCTAATAAATCTAGTATCTGCGAGGATATCAGTTCTTATTTCTTGGGTACCAATGGCCTCATTACCTGTTACTCTATCTATAATAACATTAGCATTTAGAATAATTCGATAAAGGTCTTTCCAAGTATCTGAAACACTCATTTTTTGAACAGATACATCTGCCAAGGCCTCATTCAATGTGTAGTTCCCTATTGGTTGCACAAAATTTGCATTACGGTTGGGTTCAATAATATCACACCCATTATCATAAAAATGGTCTAGTCCTACCTGACCATATAAAGAGTTGTTCTTTAAAATGGCATACATACCTTGCACCGCTTGTCTTGCGTCATTTTCCGAAGCAAAAAATGTTTCGGGAGAAATAAGTGCTTTTGGGTCTTCTTCTAAAAAGCTTTCACAACTAAAGCATGCGAAAACTATAAAGACGGATAAAATTATGTGTTTTGTTTTCATATTATTTTTTTTAAAAAGTTACATTTAAACCAAGTGTTACAACTCTTGGATTAGGATATTGCGCACTAATATAACCTTGTAAAAGATTATTACGACCAAAATTACTTGCTTCTGGATCTATTAACCTTGTATTAGAGAATAATAATAGATTGGTTCCTGATAGATAAACCGTAGCATTTTTAATACCATTTAATCCCATCTTTTCTGGTTGGAAATTATATGCCAATCGTACCGTCTTTAAACGGATATGAGATCCATCTTCAACATACTCAGAATTAGGTAATGTATTCGTTACATTATCTCCACCTGCTCTAGGAATATTAGATGTTGGGTTATCAACCGTCCAACGGTTACGTATGTCTCCGAATTTAACAGTCTCTCCACGGTTAAAATAATGATTTCTCATTGATAGGTTGTATACTTCATTACCTTGAGTTCCTTGGAAGTAGAATGAAAAGTCCCAGTTCTTGTATGAAAAATTGTTTTCTATACCAAAGATTAAATCTGGAAAAGGGCTACCTACCACCACGGCGTCTTCTGTTGATGCGATACCGTCTCCATTTATATCTTCAAAATGAGAACCACCAACGATTTGAGGATCCGTTCTGCCAGATGCATCTATTTCTTCTTGACTTTTCCAAGTACCTAAATACCTAACTCCCACAAAAGCAGGTACAGTTTCTCCCACAATTAAACGTGTATTGCCTGAACCCAAAATAGGATCTGCAACAATATCAATAAAATCAACACCACCAAGATCTAGAATTTCATTCTTGTTGGCTGATAATGTTACGGTAGAATTCCAATTAAAGTTAGATGTATTGATATTTGTAGAGTTTACCAAAAGCTCCCATCCTGTATTTTTTAGAGCCCCAATATTTTGTAATTGGCTATTAAAACCAGTCTGCCTTGGAATAGTTCTTTCCAAAAGTAAATCTTCGGTTTCCTTGTAGTAATAGTTAAATTCTGTAAATACTCTACCACCAAATAATGACGCTTCAAGTGCGATATCAAAAGAACTTGTAGTCTCCCATTGTAAATTAGGGTTTGCAGGTCTACCTAAAGTTACACCAGGAACTTCTACGCCGTTAAGTGTTGTGTTTGCCCCTGTTAACAATCCAAGAGTGCTGTATGGGTCAATGGCTTGATTACCTGATTTACCCCAACTCGCTCTTAATTTTAAGTCTTGAAATATATCTTGATCTTGCATAAAATCTTCCTCCGTTATTTTCCAAGCACCCGCTATTGAAGGGAAAAACGCATATTTATTACCTTCTGCAAAACGAGAACTACCATCTGATCTACCTACTAAAGTTAATAAATATTTATCTTTATAGGAATAGTTTAATCTTCCGAAAAAAGATGCGAATTGAAATCCAGTAAAGTCACTTGTTACTACAGACCTTGTAGGGTCTGAGTTATTTAAATTATTAAACCCTGTAGCATCACTGGTAATACCAAAAGCTTCAGCCTGAGCTACCTCTGTAGATACTTTTTGAAAAGAAGCACCTGCAAGGGCAGTAATACTATGGTCTTCTCCAATATCTGTTTGGTATTGTATCGTATTTTCATTGTTCCATCCATTAGTATTTACAGTACGAACGCTAGCACTTCCTTGTCCAAAATCCCCTACCGCAAGTAAACCTGGCAACTGGCTAGAACTAAATCTATTTTGCTTCGTATTATTAAATTCTGGACTGAACGTTGAGCGAATAGTCCAATTGGGAGCTGGACTATACTCTAAATACACTGTTGCTAATAAGTTATTAGTAAACGTTTCGTTTGTATTTAAATCTATAGCTGCCAAAGGATTGTTGAACGGTGAACCAACTACGTCATCAAAGCCATTATACGAACCGTCATCATTAAAAACAGGTTGTGTACGAAGGATACCAAAAGCTGCCTGACTAAAACTAGCCAGCGCATTATCTTGTTCTAGTCTCGAATAATTTAATCTAAAACCTGTTTTTAATTTATCACTTAGTTTAAGATCTAAATTTGTTCTAAAAATGTATTTTTCAATACCAGAACTTTTCACGATACCTTCTTGATTAAAATAATTCATTGAGGTATAGTAGTTAACATTATCAGTAGCTCCAGAAATGGAAACATCTGCATTGTAAATAGGAGCAGTACCTAATACTAAATCTACCCAATCATTGTCTGGATATGTAGACGGATCATCTGGAAAAGGAATAGCTACACCCCTGAAATTTGCGTGCTCATTAGTAAACTCTATTTGCTCTCTTTGGTTTAATCTGTCTGGTAGTTCAGGCAACATTTGTGAACTGGTATATAGGTTTACACTTACTTGAGGTTTTCCTGTACCAGCTCCCTTACCGCTTTTTGTAGTAACCAATACTACACCATTCGCACCTCTAGCACCGTAGATTGCGATAGAAGATGCATCTTTTAAAATTTCAATGGATTGGATGTCATTACTATTAATGTTGTTTAAGTTAAAGTTTGTACCTACAATAATACCATCAATAACCCAAAGTGGCTCGTTACTCCCCGTAATGGAGTTACCACCCCGCACTCTAATAACAGTACCCGCACCTGGAGCACCGTTAACCTGAGTTACCTGTACACCTGAAGCTCTACCTTGCAAGGCTTGATCTACCCTTGGCACTGGAAGGGCTGCTATATCTTCTGAACTTACGGAAGATACAGAACCTGTTAAATCAGACTTTCGTTGTGTACCGTAACCAATAACAACTACTTCGTCAAGCGCATTGTCCTGCTCAAGAACAACATCAATAGTAGTTTGGTTTCCTACTACAACTTCTTTTGTAGAATAACCTACATAAGAAAATACTAGTGTATTTTCTGAACTCGCATTAATGGTATAATTACCATCAAAATCTGTACTTGTTCCTGTGGTGGTTCCTTTTACCACTACCGTGGCTCCAGGAAGCGGCTGGCCATCTGCACTAACTGTTCCTTTAACAGTTTGGGCAAAAGACATTGCTACACATGAAAACAAGAAAATGGTAAACAGCCCAATTCTTCTGAAATTAGGTGTCTCATTTAGTTTAGTTTTTAGTTTCATAAATTTCAAGTTAAAATTGTTTATTAGAGTCCTAAAATATTTCTTAAAAATTAATGGAGTGTCCTGCACTACCCGTTATGAACTGTCCTGTTATGCTCTATCCTGTATAATTAGTACTACAAAATAATTATTAGGAGCCTAGGTAACATATTTGTCTCTTTGTGTTGTATTGTCTTTATGAAATATTATAGAGCTTAGTAACAAAAACTGCCAGAGGATACTTTGAAGAATTATGTTATCTAGCGGAATTAAAAAAACGACAAAAGCGATTTATTCTGAAAAAGAGATATTTACAAAACGTTTTATATCTTGATTTTTATTGGAGTGCGTAATTAAAAAATCAAATTTTACGGAGAATAAAAAACAAAATTTAAGCGCATGAGAATGTAGTATACTTATCATTAATTTCCCCTATAATCGATCTACACTTTTTCAAAAAAACAAACTAAATCCTATAAATATAACTCAATACTTTACACTAAAAAGTGAGCATACCACTAATTAAAAAAGGCATGAAAATTGATTTTCATACCTTTCTAATCTTCTGTTTAATATATACGATTACTAAAACTAATCTGCCAGGGTAATTTATTTATGTTGTAATAATAGGTTTTACTTAGCTTTTTCTCTTTTGTTTATTAAATAAAATTTTATTTTTCACATCGCCTCATCACAAAAAAGAAAGGCACAAGTAGCAAATATGCTAACCTGTACCTTCTTTAACTAACTCAAACAAACTAACTAAATCTAGTACTAAAAGTGTTTTTTTAATTTTAGACTAAAAATAGGCACTTAAAAAAGCAATCTATACCTATTTTATTTCTGATATTATGGTTATTACTAGATATTGTTATTTTATTCAATGGTATACACCATCATTTGATCAAAGAACAGACGCTCATCATCAGCTGTCGTAAGTGATTCAATGGTTAAGGTATAAGCTACGACATCTAACAAAAGACCAGAGTTAGCTGTGATCCAACGCCCCTCTAACCCATTATCAATATCATCTCCATCAATATTTAATAGTTCAATAGTTTCGGTCGTGCCATTAGCCCTTTCTATTTCTGCCTTAATTATAATTATATCTGATTGTTCGTAACCAGCTACCGAGGCATAATACTGTACTTGAACTCCTGTTCTTGGGTATACCGTATGATCTACTTCAACACGATCGAAAACAATACTTAGTATACCATCAGAATCTTGTGTTTCGTAAGCTTGAGAACCATCTGGAAAACCTGCTTCAATAATTCCATCTTCAGAGGATACACCTATTTTTTCGCTAGTAAAACCTGGGTTTGAGCCATTGTTAAAGTCCATAAAAGATCTAAAACCAATTTCATCATCTACTCCAGTACCCTGTGCTGTATATTGCACAGCACGTTCTCCTGGGTTATTTACCAATTCTTCGTCTTCGTTTGCCCCTCCTGGTTTAGTATAAGGTAAATCATTACCAAAGGGCTCTTCAAAAGAAGTTCCTCTTAATTTTGTTGGTGGTGGTAAAACAAATGTAAATCCAAATTGAATTGCTTGTTCTCTAGATGTCCTAAACACATTAGCACCATTATTACCTCCATTTTGAGTATTGGTGGAGAAATCGAAATCTGATCGTGTTCCTTTAAAAACGCCATTAGGGGTTGTTACCTTAGCTATAAATACTAATGGCTCAGATAAGCTAATTTGTTCAATGGTAAGGTTTAAAGCACTTAGTACTTCTGCACCTGTAAATTGCAATGTTGCGGGAAAAGCATCTATGGTTATAAAATTTTCTACTACAATATCATCATATATTAAATCCAATTGATAGAGTGTTGCATTATTATTAGGGTCAATAACACCCTCAGAAAAGGTAAACTCATCAAAAGTCAATAGGTTAATGGTATTTATCTCTAATTCATCGACAAATTCTATATAACCACCTCGTTCAAAATTTTCTTCAAATATATTGTCCACACTATTACAGGATAATCCTAGTATCAATAGTGAAATTAAATACGTTTTTTTCATAATTAAAATATTTTATATTATTCAATGAAGCCTGATGGGTTTGTATCCCAAAATACCTGTGTTGTAATTGGCTTCTGACTAATAGATGGATTACTATTAACTGCATTTTCTGGGTAAGCAAATGTTCTTGGAAAAGGAGATGCTGTTGTTATAACTGGAACTTGAAGACTTGACGGAAAACCTGTTCTCCTATATCCGTTGTAACCTTCCGTAGGGTTTCCATATGAAGCTATGTAGAATTCCTCTAGAATTATATCTAATTTACCCGTATTGTCTGCACTTCCATAGTTTGCCAAAACTTCTGCAACATAATCATTAACATCTTGATTTGATGCTGCAAACGGCGAACCTAATGCAGCTCCATTTGCAAAGTTCAGTACTTTGGTCATAGACTTTGTTATGGCAGATTCTAAAAGTGCTTCAGCATCGTCATTGGTGCTGAGTCTCAAAGCTGCCTCAGCTCTTAAAAAATCTACGTAAGAAGATAACATTATTGGAAGTATACCAGCCCCTCCAGCATGAGGTGCATTGGAACCAGTAAGTATTCCACTTGGCTCATCAGCTGGATTATTAGCATCAAAGGCTCCTCCAGCTGGGTAAAGTCCGTAAATAGTACGGAATTGAAAATCTGATGAAAATGGTCTTAAATCCCCATGATCTCTACCAAAATAAGAATTTCCTATGTAGCAAAAATCAAATCGTGTATCACCTTGACAAGGTAATACTGATGAAGGAGGATCTATACTTGCTTGTCTGTAAACATAATATCTTATTCTTGGATCTGGAGAGGATTTGCCATTTAACAATAGGTTTAAAAAGGAATTACCCATATAATTTCCTGCCAAATCATTTACATATGCGGCATCAAAATTAGGGTGACGACTTTCTGGATCGGTTTGGGTACCATAGCTAAATTGAAAATCATCATCTACACTATCAATAAAATTGTTCTCTGCTATTAAACTGTTTAAGGCAGATACATCTCCTAAATTAACCAGCATTTTTAACTTTAAGGAATTAGCAAGTTTTATCCACTTCTCTTTATCTCCTCTATAATACAAATCGTTTAATGGTGTTAAAGTTGCTGCATTCATATCCTCAATGGCTTCATCTAATTGTATCAGTAACGCATTGTAAATATCCAATCCTTTATCGGGTGCAGGGCTAAGTATACCCTCGTCTGCCCTGTTGGCTTCAGTAAAAGGGATTTCTCCCAAGTAATCTACCATTACAACAGTTGCGTAAGAAGTGATAATTGAAGACATTCCTCTGTGATACCTTAAATCTTCATTATTTGCAGCTATTGCTTCTAATACTTTTGCATCTTGTAAAAACGTGTAATAGTTTGACCACTCTCCTATTAACGCTCCTTGGTCTGCCTCTTCTGCATAAGCATTACTTAATGCTTTATATCGCATAATTTCATCATTCTCATTATCAATATCAGACAAGACATCTGCAAACTCTAATTGAATATTATTCAATATAAAGTTAGGATCAGCATTATCAGTAGTAAGAGCATTGGGGTTAACCTGAAGTTCTTCTCCAAAATTAGAGATTTCACAGGAAACGAGTATTACAGAAAGTAATAACCCTATTAGTTTTATATTTCTCATAGTTCTCTTTATTAAAAATTAATAGACACACCAAAAGCGTAACGTGAGGTTGTTGGGAAATCATTATCCACAACTTCAGGATCCATGTTAAATGCTTTTGGAAAATTAGGTGCTTTATGAAACACGTTTCTCCCTGTTAATGTAAACACTATACTATCAAATGGTAGTTTTTTAGTTACGGATGAATCTAAATTGTAAGACAAGGAGATTTCACGTATTCTAAACAAAGAAGCATCAAAAGTGTACCCTTCTTCAGAATTATAGTAATTACTAAACACAACCCTATTACCTATTTCTTGAGTTGTATTTGGTATGGTATTTCCATTTACATCAAGTATAGGTTCTCCTGTTGCAGGGTTACCATAAATACCAGGTACTACAAAGGTGCCTTCTCTATCTGCTGTAGAAGCAATAACACCTCTTTCAAAAAGTTCTTCTACAACTCTAGAGGTTCTGGTGCCTCCATGCGTATATTCCAACTGACACGATAAGGAAAAGTTTTTATATGAGAAATTGTGAATAGAGGTTGCTCTCCAATCTGGATTAAAGTTTCCTATAATTTCGTCATCAAGTCCAACTTCTCCGCTTACCAATAATTCTCCTGTAGTTGGATTAACAAGCGGAGTACCATTATCATCCCTAACAACATAAGTCCCAATATAAGTACCTAAGGGTTTACCTAAAATTGCAACTTGTTCTACTTCTCCGCTACTATCTAGAACAACTCTTTCTAAATCGTTTGGTAGTTCTACTACCTCAGTTACAAAAGAGGTAAATACATTTCTAACATTCCAGTTAAAAGCTTTGTTTTTAAATAATTTTACGCCTAAATCTATTTCTAGTCCCTCAGTATCTAACCTTCCTGCATTTATATTGGTATTGGTAAATCCTGTTGCTGGAGGTAAAGAGGTATTAAATATTTGATTCTCAGAAATTCTTTTAAATACAGATGCATTTAATGTAACCGCATTGTTTAAAAGGTTAGCTTCTAACCCTAGTTCGAACTCGCGATGTAGTTCTGGTTTTATATTAGGGTTAGCTAAAGTATTTAATAATGAATTAGTGATGATAAGCCCATCGTTAAGATCTTCAAACTCACGTGGGTCTGACGCTAAACTATTTCTTGTTCTATACCTACCTGGAAAACCTGCAGAAGTAGCATATGCCCCCCTTAGCTTAAGAAAATTAATAGTATTACCACCAAAATTAAATGCTGATGTTGGTATAAAAGATAGTGAAACCCCAGGGTAAAATAAGGTTTGATTTTCTCTTTCTAGAGTAGACGATATGTCGTATCTCCCCGATAAACCTAAATAGAGGTAATTTTTATAATCAAAATCAAACTGTCCAAAGAAACCTGCTAAATTATCTCTTCCTTCTGAATAGCCTGCATCTGCATTATTCCTAAAATTACTTGGTCTTAAAAACCCAAATACAATTTGATCTGTAAATCGAGATGAAGTGCTCTTGTCAACCTCCAAACGAGAATTCACACCTAACTGGGAACTAAAACCTAAAGTTTCTGTTATATCGTACTCAGAAGCTAAAATAAATGTATTGTCTACCACAAACTCCGTAGAGGAATCTATGTCTAAAACTCCGCTATTTCCAATAACACCATCAAACCGTCCGCCTCGATTTCTATAGCCAATAAAGCTTACAACTTCTGTTTGTAATCCACCTCTATATTTTAAGGTGTGGTGATCATTTAACTTATAGCTTAGATTTAAACTAGCAGTAACCCTATCAACCTTGGTGTCTCTTCCCGTATTATTGATAGTCCATAAAGGATTTTCGTTACCATTTCGATAGAATACATTTTCTCCAGTTTGAGGGTCTTGATATGGAAGATTATGAATATCTAAGCTACGAGGAAGCTGCCAGAGGCGATTAAACAAGAAACTACCTACTTGAGAATTTCTAGTTCTCGTGCTATAACCAACTGAGGAAGACACTACAATTTTATCGTTTAGCCTAGCTGTACCACCAACATTAATATTGAAACGCTTAAAATCGTTATTTCCTATAATACCATCCTCCCCTGTATAACCAGTAGAAAAACTAAAAGACGCATTTTCTCCTGTAGCTACTGCATTTAAGGCAAAGTTTTGACCTACCCCTGTTCTAAAGAAATCGCTAACATTATTTGGTGCAGCAACATAAGGTACTTCTACCCCTGCAAACTGTGAAAAACTAGGGTTATTGGCTAAGGGATGTGGTACCGTTTCAACATCACTAAACCTTGCTCCCCAACTACCACTGTTCCCTACTGTACCTGGATTTGTATTAAAATTGTTCCCAACGCCATATTCATTCTGAAATTCAGGTAAATTTGCTATTTGATTTGCATAAGATGTGTGAGATACATTCAAGCTAAAACTTTTCTTTCCCAATGCTGCATTCCCACTTTTGGTCTCAATCAAAATAACTCCATTTCTTCCTTCACTACCATATAATACAGCTGCGTTCAACCCTTTTAATACGGTTATGTTTTTTATATCATTTGGGTCGATATCTAAAAGGTTACCATCATAAGGAATATTATCTAATACTATGAGCGCTTGATTGGTTCCTGTAAGTGATAGATTCCCCCTTACAGTAATCGATGTAGCTGCCCCACTGCTACCATTTGGAGCAGAAATTTGAACACCTGATATCTTTCCTTGTAAAGTTCTTGAAATATCAGTCTCTGGTCGCCCTTCCGTTTCTTGGGTATCTACCTTAGATACAGAATATCCTAGAGCCTTTTTAGATTTAGAAATTCCCTGAGCTACAACAATGACCTCATCTAATTCGCTTGCACTTTCCTTTAAACTTATGTTCATAAACTCAATACTTGCGGGTAATTCAACCTCCAAGAATCCTATAGATGTAAATACAAGGGTTGCTCCTTCATCTACACTAATTTCAAAACCTCCGTCAAAATCTGATGCAGTACCATTAGTCGTACCTTTTTCTACTATTGAAACCCCTGGTAAAGGCAGTCCCAAATCATCTACAACTTTACCTGATACTTTAATTTTCTTTTGAGCTTCCTTTGGGTTAGATTTTGTTTTTAATGGAGGTAAAACGTGCTCCATTTTACTTAAAATAATTTGCTTACCCCTGACTTTATAAGTGGTTTCTGTATTATGGAATAGAGAGTTAAGTAAATTATGAATAAGCAATTGATCTACTTTTATAGAAACCCTCCTATTTAAATCAACATGTTTTACGTTATAAATGAATTTAAATTCGGTAGTCCTCTCTATCTCATCCAATACTTGATCTACTTTGGCATCAACCACATCCATTGTTATCCTAGTCTTCTGGGAGTAACCATTATTAGCATTCATGCAAAACACAATGGATAATAGTAAAATGGTTGTCAATTTCATTTTTAAATCATATTTGAAAGTAGGCAAACGTCTCCTCCTTCCTAATAAAAGTTTTTTCATATTTTTGTGTGTTAATTTTGGTTATTTCAGATAGAGATAATCAACTATTTATACCGGAAGATGCTCCAACATTTTCCGGTTTTTTTTACACCTATCTGTTTTAAAAGTTTGTTAGTTTTTTGTCATTCTAATTTGTATTCATATAGTGTGTTTTAGTTAAAGTTTATTTTACATTAATTATGTTGTTTTCTATGGCATAGTTCATATCATAGCTATCTTTAAAATAACTTAAAATATCCTCTATAGTTTCGTTATCAAAACTCGCATTAAACACCTCTTGGCTAAAAGTTGGGTTATGATTTACGATTGTTACATTATATATTCTCTCTAATTTTTTTGAAATGTTCTCAAAAGTTTGGTTTCTAAACATGAGTACACCATCTATCCATGAAGTGTAAAGCCCTGTATTAACACTTTGTTTGGCTATTATTCCTGTTTGGCTGTTAAGTACACCTATAGTTCCTGGAGTTAAGATGGTAGAATCTGTATGATTATCTTTTGACAAATCAACCGAGCCTTCCACGAGCACTACAGATGTATGTTTATCTTCTTCGTATAACGAAACCACGAACTGGGTTCCCAGAACCTCAACATTTAAATTATTGGCATTTACTATAAATGGATGTGCTTTGTCTTGTTCAACATCAAAAAATGCTTCTCCTGATAGAAACACTTCTCGTGTTTTACCCGGAAGAAATTTTATAGGATATTTTAATGAGGTTCCTGAGTTGAGTAACACTTTAGTGCCATCTGATAGCACCAGGTCAAACTTTTTCCCATTAGGGACTTTTAGTGTATTATACACCAAGTTTTCAGAAGTTATTTTATCTGAGTATACTAATTTATTTCCTGTTTGTTCCCCTATTACATTACCCTCATTATCAATTACATTGGTATTCCCATTTTCTTTAATAACTTGAATACTCCCATTATTAAGCTCAAGTGTTACAACTTCATATTTGGGAGTGAGTGCTCCTGAATTGCCTTGAAAAAAGTAACCCAGTTGGTATAAATATCCTGCTGTGAAAACACTAATAAAGATTACAACTACCGCTATTATTTTTCTTATGTTAAAAATATTGTCTCTTTTGGGTTTTGCCTTAATAATTTCATTGAACATTTTATCTGCATCCTTATCATCCATACCTGGAAACTTTTCCAACAATGCTTTTACCGAATCGAGCGTTGGAAAATCAGATAAATCTTTAGATTTCCTAAAGTAGGATACTATTTGTTGTATCTCTTCTTTTGTGCATTTTCTATTTATATATTTCTCAAATAGTACTTTTAGTTGGTCCGAATTCATTTTTCTTTTTATAGTTGTACATATATAATACCCCTAGGCCAGTCTCAAGTACCACTCTGTTTTTAATTTTTTTATTTTGAAATAAGAAAATGAAGCTCTTAGGCCTATTCCTAGGAATATTTAGTTACGGGAAATGATACATATTGAAGTAAAATAGAGGAACAGGTTATATTTATATCCAACCAGAAATCAATAGAAGTAATCCTAATGTGATATCTTTATCACTTAAAATAAAACTACGAAGGGTTTCCAAAGCACGACTCATTTGGTTTCTTACTGTATTTGGAGAGATACCGAGTTCTTGGCTAATGTCTTCATAGCTTTTGCCATCGTTTCTAGACATCTCGAAAATTAATCGTCTTTTAGGCGGTAATTGCCCTAAAGCGTTTTGTTTTAAAACTTCCAAATCGGCTTCTCTCATATACCTATCTGTGGAATTTAAGAACTTTTGCCCTCTGTAGAAGACCTCTTCCCTTAGTTTGAGGTTATTTGCCGCTTTTTTTAGAAACTTAATGTTTTTGTTTCTTGTTATGGTAAAAATATAAGCTTTAAAAGAAAGTTCAGGATTTAGTGTATAACGTTTTGTCCACACTTTTAAGAATACATCTTGAACAATATCTTTGGCATAAACTTCAGAACACACCATACTAAGACTATACTTGTACAAATCATCCCTATACGCATCAAAGAGCTTTCGGAACGCTTCTTCGTTACCTTGAACAAGCTCCTGTATAAGTACTTTTTCATTATGTTTTTCCTTTCCTGTCATTTTAATAACAGCTAACAAGCTAACTATCCGTATACATAAAACATAGGTAATTTCAGGTTTTTGGGGAAATTAGTGCTGAGCTTAGAATGTGTACAAAACCCATGTTATTCTTAAAGAATACTCTTAATACAACATACGCTATACAAACAAACTTAACCAAACAGATTTAAATGTCAAAATTATTAAGATGAGAGTAGATATTTTAGTGGCCAGCATTGCCGTCTCATATAACGCAGTACGCATTTTTGGCATCAATTTTTATATTTATCTTAAATACCTCCAAAGACAGTATACTGTATCCTGATAATACCTAGCTCTACTTATTTTTTCATAATTAACACGTTATTTTTAATATCAGTATCAGGAAAACTATCGGATACCAATTCTATAGAGATAAGTTCTTCAGTTTTCACATCTACAAGAGTTAAATTAGGGTTACTTTGCCATATTTCTGGAGTCTTTTCTATACCCAATGTTTTACCATTAGCATATACAAGTTTTAATGTAACAGGCACAGGCAAACCTCCAATATTTTGTATGGTAACACCTGACTTATCTACACGTTTTAGCTCTAAGTCTGCATAACCATATTCAAACACCCATTTTTTCCAAAACCAATTTAAGTTTTTTTCACTTATATCGTTAAACGTAAACATAAAATCATAAGGTGTAGGATGCTTTCCTTTCCACCTGTTTATATACTCTTTTAAACATGTTTTAAATTGTTGTTCTCCTAATAAACTTTCTAAAGCTAACAACATAAAGGCTGGCTTGCGATAAGATAGTTGAAAATGTCCTTTTCTAATTGTTAAATGATTTGTTGGCGCAATTAGAGGAGATTCCCATTGCTTTCCAGCATTTACTATATAGCTACCCATTGTTCTTGTTAGCTGTCTATTTTCATCAGCTGTGTCTTTATAAAGCTTTTGTATAAATTTAATCGTAAAAAAAGTAGCCCACCCCTCTTCCATCCATGAATACTTAATTTCATTAACGCCTACATAATGTGGCAAATATGTATGCGAAGCTTCATGAAATGTCATATAATCATTGCTCTTGGGGTTTTTACTTAAACCGTTATTTGCTAACATTGGAAATTCCATACCGTCAAATTCTGGGACACCCATATAAGTAGTAAAAGTGTCATAAGGAAAGGGTATCCCAGGGTAATCATTTACCAAAAAATTTAAGCTCTTATTTTGAACCTCTAGTATACCTTCTGCATATTTTTCGTCTTTAATATCATAAATCAGGTTTGATACTATCGAGTTATCATCAATTACTACGTTTTGTGCAACCCACTTAAAATTATTGCTTAAGCCAAAGGCAAAATCTCTAACATTAGTCGCTTTATATTTCCAGACAGTCTTTTGTTCTTGGCTACCCTCTTTATTTGATATATTACCTTTAATTATTGTAACTGGATTTGGAGTAGCTTTAACAATCTGGTAACTCTTAAATTCATCTGCAGTAAAAACCTCTTTAGGATTTAACAAATTACCTGTTGCAGAAACCTTATAATCTGAAGGCACTTTTATATTCACTTCATAATTAGAATAATCTAAATAATACTCTTGTGCACCAGTATATTCGCTACTATCCCAACCATCAATATCATCATAAACTGCTATTTGCGGATACCAATAGCCTACAAATGCACTTTTACCATCATAAGCACCCATTCTGTTAACATAAACCAAAGGCATACTTGTTTCCCAAGTCATGGTAAAAATAGCTTTTGAGTGAGGAGCTAACGGTTTTTTTAAATTCAGCCTAATATAAGATGAACGTTCGGTTACAGTAATTCCATTGATAGTTTTTGCAGTATCTATATTCTCAGGAGCGAGATTTGTAGATTTATGTTTCTGTTTTAATTGAACCTCGATACCATTTACCGTTAAACCACTTATTTGCATGCCATTAGTTAAATTCTCTACTGGAATTTCGTTTGCCCGTAATGCTCCTCTCTTATAATGATTAGGATGCATTTTTATATATACTTTATATAGACTATCTGGACTATTATTTTTGTAGGTTACTATTTGGCTACCGATAACATTCCATGTACCTGGGATTACTTCAACATCAATTGAGTATGTACATTGGTTTTGCCAGTAATTTTTTCCTGGAGTCCCATTGTATGCTCTGGTCTCATTATTATAAGCCTTTTGAAATTCCACAGGCATATAGAGTTCGTTTTGCCCTTGTAACTCAAAAAAGGCACATAATATAACAAGTATGAGTGGTGTTCTCATAATTTTACTGACAAAATGAAAATTGATTTGCACTATTATTTTCTAGTTATTAAATAAGAACGATCTCCTTCTAATACTGATACCATTTTATCTATCTGTCCTTGACTAAAACGTCTTCGACATAAACCATCAGCATCACTTCTGGTTCTCCCTGATGAAGTCATAATATTGAACGTATCAGGGTTATATTGCATCCCATTAGCATCTTTCTCTGTGCCAATATAAGCGCAGTTCCTCATATTTCCATCATTGAGAACTGGTGATGCTGGTGTATCGCAAATTTTATCTCCTGCTTGTTCACAATTAGACCCATCTACCAATTCGGTATTTCCATTCGGACCTCTAAAATCATCATCGGTGTGATACAATCCTAAATAATGCCCCAGTTCGTGAGAAGCTGTACCGGTATTTTCCATTGTTACAGATGAGCTTGTTAACTTGATGTTATTCCCTTCATCAGGAAATAAAGCTGTTGCGCCTATGTTACGAAGGTTACCGCCACTGTTACTCTGTAAAACCCTAAAATAAAATATATTTGCTGCCTTATCATCTTCAAAAGATTTTAACAATCTAAGATCTCTAAAATCGTCCTGTTTTAAGAAGGATGTGTTCCACCCTGTATTATCCAAAAACTTTATTTCTTTTGTATAAAATTGAATTTTGCCCGGTTTAAAGTTTTTGTTTATATCTCCCATTATTTTTTTTATTCTTGCTTCATCAACGGGAGCATTCGTTCCGTCATCTCGTCTAGATATATGATGTACCACTGGTATTCTTAACGTATCTCCTGATGTTGTTACATCTGGGGTGTCTGGTACTTCATTATCAATAGGATCTTCTTTTTCTTCGGAATTACTACTATTATTACAATTAAACAAAAACAAAGTGCTTACTATGCTTAGCATAGTTAACACTACTAAAAATCTATTTTTATTTTTCATGATTTTTCAAATTTTGCTATTATTCAGAATTCTTAAAAATGTTAATCCATAAATTATATTTTCCTGCAATAGGTAATACCTCATTACACTACTACCACTAATTATAAAATAAGCTTCTTATATTATTTGGGTTTAAGGTCTGGCGAAGCAGGTGTATCAAAAAAGCCCCACCTGCTTCAGCACAATTAGACCCATCGACTAACTCAAGTCTTCCTTGACTATCTCTAAAATCATCATCAGTGTGATACAATCCTAGATAATGTCCTATTTCATGAGTTGCTGTTGCCGTATTTTGAATCCTTACCGATGAAGCACTCAATTTCAAATTATTTCCCTCATCAGGAAATAAGGCAGTTGCCCCCAGTTCTCCTGTAATTTGACCACCTCTTCTATTAAGCAATGTGATGAAGTAAAATATATTTAATGCGTCTGGATCCTCAAAAGAGGAAAGTACCTTATTACTAATAAAATCATCTTGTTTTGTAAATTGTATATTCCATTGTGTATTATCTACAAATTTGATGTCCTTTGTTACAAATTGAATTTTGGCAGATTTAAAACTTGAATTAATATCTCCCATTATTTTAGCAATACGCCCTCCTGTAACTGCAGGATTTGTTGCATTGTCTCGCCTAGAAATATGATGTACTACTGGAACCCTTAGCGTATCTCCAGATATAATCCCATTTGGATTATCATCGGGAATTTCTTCTTCCATTAGGTCTTGACGTATAACAGGATCGTTGCCATTATTACAATTTAACACGAATAATATCAGAAGCGTATTTAACATAATAAAAACGATTTGTTTTTTATTTTTCTCTTTTTCATTTTTTTTCATAGAAGTAAGAGTAACAAATACATTTATATTTTAATCTTTAAAAAATGGTTCTAAAAACTCGTATCGATTAGGTATATTATTCCTTACCCAATCTTCAATACTTTGAGATAATCTACCTGGATATTTTACCATGGTATATACAAATATGGCAGTTTCAGGTATATCTTCTTTATCAGGTATACGCTGCGCATATTCTGTCATATAAACACCGTCTTTTTGTCTTGCATTTAACCATTCTGTACTCGCTCCGTATCTTTTTTCAAAATAAACATGAGCTGTTTCATGAAATACAGTGGCTTCTAATTGATTACCTGCAATTCTTTCATCAATCCGTTCAGAGAATATAAAGAAAAATTTACCATCAGGTTCTGCGCTAACCCCACCTGCACCATCAATCACAGCAACATGGTTTAAATCATCTCTCATAAAAACAGGTAACTTACCAAGTTTATCCGTCAATTTATTGGCATACTCCGTAGCCCGTTCTACGCTTCCAAAATTACTACGACACCAAATACCTATTTTTTTATCTCCAGTAAAAGTAGCTTCAAAAACATAAGCGTTTGGATCATTTAACTCAAATTGTCCTTTTGAGGGGATTTCTCTATTAAATTGTCCCAAGTATTCGATACTAATAAATGTATCCGGATCTGTAGCTTTTATAAAATCTATACCTGTACCATCAATCGAAAACTCAAATAAAGGTTCATTATCATTATTTGTATTTACATCATCATTATCATCTTCTTGATCTATAAGATCTTCTCTAATAACAACATCTTTATCTGTAGTACAATTAGTCAAAACCAATAGCATTGACAGATATAAAATATTAAACACACTCTTTAATTTCATAGCTTATTTTTTTAATTTATTTGCTCTCTAAAAGAACTTTTCTAAAAATTCATACCGCTTAGGAATGTTTATTTTTATCCATTGTTCTATTTCGGGCGACAGTCTGTTTGGGTATGTTTTCATGATATACACAAATAGTGCTGTTTCAGAAATATCTTCTTGGTGTGGTTTGCTTTCAGCATATTCTGTGATAAACGTTTTATCAGCAGCTTGAATTTCCTTCCAAACCTTGCTTTTAGCATATTTTAAATCAAAAGTTACATGTGCTGTTTCATGAAAAACAGTTTCCTCTAAATCATTATTACTAATTCTCGTGTCCATATTATCAGAATATAATACAAAAAACCTACCAGCATCTTCTGCAAAAGCCGTATGATCACCTGTATGAATTACAACATGATTTAATGTTTTCCGCATAAAAGATGGTAATTTACCTAACCTAGCGGTTAATTTATCTGCATACACTTTAGCTTTTGTCTTATTGCCAAAACTACTGTGCAACCAAATTTCAATAGTTTTATCATCTGAAAAATTAGCTTTAAATACGTAGGCACCATCATCCATTAACTCATTACTATTAAGTGATCCTGGCATTTCCTTGGTCTCATTTCCTATAAATTCAAGACTTATAAAAGCATCCTCATCGTTTTCTTTAATAAAATCTATTTCCGTGGAGGTTATAGAGGTTTTAAACAAAGGTTTTTTATTTTGGTAAACTTCTTTATTTAGAACTACTTCGCCATCAATGGCTATTTCTGCTTGTTTATTTTTGCAAGCGGAATTTAAAAAGATTATTACTAGAACAATAAGATATTTCATCATGTTTAAATATTTAAAACTAAATTTTAGATATCTAACTATAAAGGTTCAAAAAATATAGTTCCATTGGTTTGTATACCATCAGGATCAGTTAAAGTAAACTCACTTAATTCTATAAATCCTTCTGCGTTTGAATACCCTCCAAAGCCTCTGAATGTATACTCTGCTGAATCTCCAGATATTTCACAAGTGAAAGTTGCTTCACTTATAATCACTTCAGATCCTCCTTCTTCTTCTCCAAAGAAAACGCCAAGCTGAACTAGATCATTATTACATCCTAGTCCAAGAAAATCACCAGATAATATATATTCATTACAGTTATCTGGATTTTGACTAAATATGCCTATACCAAAACTCTCATTCCCATCAATATTTACTATACTATTATATTCGCCTTCAAAACTGCATCTATCTCGATCATCTCCGCCTCCAGTATCTCCAGATTGTTCAATAAACAAGTTTCCTGTTATCGTTTCTCCACCTCCAATGAGCTCATAACCAAAAAACTCCATAAATCCGTCATTACCACTAAAGAAACCTGAAGCATTAAATGTATAGTCTATTGTTTCTCCTCCTTCATTTGTACAACTAAATGTGGCGTTTTCTACAATAGCGTTACCTTCATTTCCACCCTCAACAAAAGGCTCTAGGAACATTAAGAACTCAATATCATTGTTGGTGCAACCTAAATTTAAAAAGTCGCCACTAATCGATATCTCATTACAACTTTCTAATAACGACGATATAATAATATTTTCGCCATTATTAGAATCTCTGGCTAAAAGTTCTCCTTCAAAATTTGAAAAATCGAAATCTAGGTTACAATCTCCACCATTATCGTCTCCAGGATCGTCTAAACGTCTAATGTTTAAAGTTCCTGTTTCGGTTCCATCAGGAGTAATCATGGTATAGTTTAATTCCGCCCTTGTAAGTTCTCCTTGGTATATACCTGTTCCTTCAACGGTAAATTCTCTTGTTTCACTACCATCCTCAGATAAACAAGAATATGTAGTAGAGGGTACTGTAATAGTCCCTTCAGAAGATTCAGGACTATTTGGTGTGAAAACAAATAGAATTTCAACATCGTCATTAAAACATCCCTGATTAAAAATACCTCCACCTGTAAAAATATATTCTCCACACTCAACACCTAATCTACCTATCGTTACGCCTTCGCCATTATTAGAATCTACTGTTCTTAGCTCTCTTACATAATTGGATAAATCGAAATTTAAGTTACATGCTTTATAAGGATCAGTTCCGTTAATAAACTCATCTATGTTTGCTATAAGATCTCCATCACAATCGGCGGTTCCCCAAATAGTATTATCAGAATTAAAACCAATATATCCTTCTTCTTGTGCAGGTACACAGGGGTTTTCTGGCTCTTCGTCTATAAAATCTGCAACACCATCTCCATCTGTATCAATTGTATTTTCATCTAAGTATGGATTTCTAGATTGATCTTCAAACTCGTCTGCATTTGATACTCCATCTCCATCACAATCTGCATTTTGCCAAGTTTCATTAAACACATCAAAACCTATGTAAGCCATTTGCTGTGCTGGTAAACACGGATCGTCTGGTGATTCATCTAAACTATTTATAATACCATCTCCGTCTGAATCAGTTGCAGCACTAACAAAAGCCTCAACATTTTCTTCACAAGATATTGTTATTAAAGACAACATTATAACTGCTATTACATGAAACCATTTTATATTTAATGTGTATTTCATAATCTTTGTTTTATAGTTTTTTAAAGCTTTTTATTATTTAAGACAATGGTCTTATAATTAGTGTTCCTGTTGTCACTCTTTCTTCATCTGGTATATCATCTCCCAGTTGCGTTATAGTATATGTAAATTCTACCGTACTTGATGCCCCTGCATAAGTACCAAAACCTTCTACTGTAAACTCTCTAGTTGAGGTTCTATCTTCTGATAAACAAGAATACTCTGTTAGCTCTACTACTATGCTACCGTTTGACGATGAGGAATCATTTGGGGTAAAAAAGAATGGTATACTTAAATCGTCATTAAAACATCCTTGATTAAACAAACTACCTCCTGTGAAGAAAAATGTACCGCATTCTTCTCCTAGAACTCCTATTGTTACACCTTCTCCGTTATTGGAATCTACAGTTCTTAATTCTCTTTCATAATTACCTAAATCAAAATTCAATATTTCATTACAGGGTAAATCTGGAAGTGGATATGGCGAATCTCCATTTGCTAATTCATCTGCATTTGTAATACCGTCGTCATCACAATCTCCCATAGCCCACACTTCATTATCAGGATTAAAATCCTGATAACCTGCAAATTGCTCAGGCAAACATGGATTGTTAGGTTCTGGATCAACATCATCACGCACACCATCTCCATCTGCATCTCCTATTGTAGACTCGTCTATATAAGGGTTTCTCCCATTGTTTACTTCGTCTGCATTAGACATGCCATCTTCATCACAGTCTGCAGCACCCCAAATACTATTAAATGGGTTGAAACCTGTATAGGTTAGGTCTTGTAATGGCAAACATGGATTATTAGGATCAGAATCTCTACTGTTTTCAATGCCATCTCCATCTGGATCATTTAAATTTCTCAGTATGGTTATGTTGGATATTTTAGAAACATCCTTTTTTCTTACTTGTACTTGCAAAGTGATTTCGTTTACATTGCCAGAATTAAAAATCTCTGGAGTGGCTGCTATAATTTCCCCAAAACGCACCCCTAAAACAACACTGTTTTCTGGGTTTTGAGATAGTAATGTAAATGTTACCTCTCCACTATTAGATGTGCCCCTTGAAAAGCCTAGAGTATCTAATTGCTGTACCACTACTGGTGCTGTAATTGTAAAATCTTCTGTATTAACGGTAACTCCAGAAACACTATCATCAGATTCGTTACATGACACATACATTACTATAACTAGTAAGCTTGCTAAATATTTATATACTATTTTCATAATCGATTCTATTTACTATTTACTGTCTTGGATTTTGTTCTATTTCAGGATTTGCAACAATGTAATTATTAGCAATTGGGAAAGCCCAGTTTAAACTATTAGGTTCGATAGATACAGTTTCTCCATCAAATGTGTGCGTTACTGTTATTTTTTGTTCATCAAAACGGTTATAGCGTTTAATATCAAAGGTTCTTAATACACTTGGTGCCTTCTCTCTTCGTATTTCATCTTTTACAAATGCTAAAAGGTCTGCTTCGTCAGTGATATTAACTGGATTATATGTTCCTGTTGCATATCTATTACTTCGTAAGAGGTTTAAATCACTATTAGCCATAGACACATTACCCAATCTGGCATTACACTCCATTCGTATCATATATAAATCTGCAGTGGTTATAGATACATTAGGGTTATTATTTGCCCTGTGAGCTACAAATACAGGATTATCAATAGGTGCAAAGAAATACGTATTGGCATCAGCAAACCATCGTTTTCTGAGATCATCATCGGCATACAACCCATAAAATTCTGGTGTTGATACTATAGTAAAACCTCCTGAATCTTTAAACCAAATTAATTGTGGATCTTCAAGAGCCAATGGAAAAGATATCACATTGGCATCTCTCGGATCGGTGGGATCGCTATTAATATTTCTAAGGGTGTTTTTTAGTCTTAAACCACTATTTGCAGCATCAAGTGCCTCTTGATATTTACCTTGAAATAACAACACACGTGCTAAAAACGCATAAGCTCCTGCTTTAGATGGTCTGAATGTTAAATTTGCTGGTTGTACATCTGGTAGTGCATTAATATTATCATTGATATCTGAAAGTATTAAATCGTAAATTTCTTGGACAGATGCTCGTGTAAAGTCTGCACCTTCTAGATCAATACCTTCTCTTATCGGCACACCTAAATCGGTACTAGCTGTTTCTGGATTATAATGTACACTATAAATATTTACTAAATTAAAATAAGCAAATGCACGTTGCAATGAGGCATCGGCTCTTAATTCTGCTATTTGTTCAGGAGTTCCATTTTCAGCAGTTTTTAAACCTTCTAAAACCACATTGGCCACATATATTTGGTTGTAATATAATATCCATGTGTTGTCATCCCCATTATCAGTTGAAATTTGATCTCTAAACAAATACATATTGATTTGTTCTGGACTTATCCCAAAATTTGCTCGTACTTGTTCTGATAGAAAATAATTATCACTGGCCAAAATCGTAAAGTCGTGATGTGAGCCAAAACCTTGTGTGAAATTAATATTTGGATCTGGTTCTACTTGATCTAACAACGCTCTAAACTCTTCTACCTTTGTTGGTATTACTTGTCCTTTAGGCTCAAAGTCTAAAAAATTATCTCTGGTGCAACCTGTTAAAAGGAATGCTGAAACTAAAATTATATATATTGAATATTTCATAAATTTCTATATGAATTAGAAGTTTGCTGTAACGTTTAAAGTAAATGTTGGTGGAATAGGAATTGTTCTACTTATAGGATCTACATCCCATTTATTAAAATTCCATACCTTAAGGTTATCGCCTTGGATACTCACGGATAAATTGCGCATTGCTAGCTTATTTGCCAAGTAATCTGGGAAGCGATAAGAAAGATTTACCTGTGCTAACCTAATTGTTGTAGCATCATCTGTATTTCTATCAGATTCATCTAAATATAAATACAATGGTGTACCCGTTTCATTGGGAGATGTTAATCTAGGCACATCTGTTAATAGCTCGTCCCCTGGTTGTTGCCATCTACTTGTCCAATCGCTCCACACATTAGTCCTAAAAAACCTTGGATCGTAATTTCTTTCAAATCTAAATCTATTACCTCCAGAGTAAGTGGTTAGTACGCGTAAGGATAAATTTTTATAACTAATAGTGTTTACTACTGACCCTGTTTTATTTGGCGATCTAGAGCCTTCACTTTTTAAGGCTTCAATAGCTCCAATATCTCCACCTACTTCAATAATTTCGTTGTTCTCATTAAAAAATGATGGATTACCATTACTATCTAAGCCTGCATATCTAAAACTAAAGAAAGCATCTACTGGTTCTCCTATAACAAAAGCATTGGCATCATATTGTGTCCATAAGAAAATCTCTCCAGGGTTACTTTCATCAATACTCGTTACCTTATTTTCATTAGCACTGAATAAAATACGCATGTCATAATTAAAATCTTTTGATTGAATAATGCGCAAACCTAAATCAATATCAAAACCTCTATTATAAAGTTCTGCTACATTTAAGAATGAAGAAGATAATCCATAAGTAGGGCTTAGATTTCTTCTTGCCAATAAATCTTCACTTCGTCTGTCATAAAACTCTATGCTTCCGTAAATTCTATTATTAGCCATAGAATAGTCTAAACCTAAATTTAAAATTTTGGTTTTTTCTAAACGTAATGTTGGGTTTGGTGGGTTAGAAATAGTTAAGTAATTATTTAAAAAGCTACCTGCATCCCTACCTTGTCTTGCTACAAGAAATGGAGATGTGTTCCTGTCTACATTTCCACCAGCTCCATAAGTTCCTCTTAAGTTAAGGTTATCAAAAAACTTTGATTTGAAAAAGGATTCGTTAGTAATATTCCATTTAAAACCAGCCGAGAAAAGTGGTGTGTTTCTAAACTCTTCTGAGGCACCAAAGAGATTGGTGTCATCTAAACGCACACTTGCAGAAATAGTATATCGGTTATCGTAGTTATACGCTGCATTGGCATAATAGGATAAAAATCTATTTTCATTGTAAACAACGATTTCCCCATCATTTATAAGGCGTTGCCCCCCAAAAATAGCATCTTCATATAATGTATTTAAATTAGGTTGTGTAAAGATTAGGGATTGATCATCATAACCATATTTTCTATCTCTATTAAATTCTGATATTTGTTTGCGCACTTCATATCCAGCAATAGCATCTATATTGTGTAGGCGATCTTTAAAATCTATAGAATAATTAATTTGTGCTCTAAACGTGTTATCTGTAGAGCTTCTGGTTGACGTGTTTAATATAGACCCTACTGGTACAGGCAAATCCACTACTTGTCCGTTTTCATCTAATTGAGCAAATCTGTTTACCGTATTTCTTGTAAAAAACCTGTTTTCGTTAAACAAATCCCTTCCAAAAAAAGCATTGTATAAATATTGATAACTTAAGTCTACCGTAAGCCCTTTAGTTATTTCATAGTTTATACCTGTTTGCAAACGTAAATCAGTAGATGTAGATGTGTCGTCAACGTTATCAGACTCTTGTTTTAAATTGAGGGTCCAAGGATACGGATATCCGTTTTGCTGTGCTAATTCTGAACTTTCAATGTTAACACCATTAAACATTGGGAGGTAATTACCATTATCATCTACAATTCTTTCAAATAATGGGTAGTTATTTAAATAACCTACAGCTCCCGTACCGAGACCATCTTCATTTTTTGTTTGCGTTATATTACTTATAAAGCGTAATTTTAATTTATCGGTTAAATTATAACTTGCATTAAGATTTAGAATAAATTGATCTGTACGATCGTTAACTATAGGTCCCTTATTCAAGTTATAGACTAGAGACGAATTAAAATTATATTTCTCTCCACCACTTGAAATCCCTAAATTATACTGATTCCATAGCTGTTGCCTTAAAAATAATCTTGAAAATTCTTCTCTTCCATCATTATTTCTAAGCGCATTAATTCTTGCATCTGCAGTTGCAATATCTATATCTCCTCTATTAAGACGTAATAGTGTTTCTCTAACAGAATTTGTTTGAAATAACGAAAACTCATTAAGAGAACCACTAAATAAATCTCTTTGCTGAGAGAATTGCTCAAATTTGAATAATTCAATTTGATAGTCTACTTGGGTACTGGGATCCGCAAAGGGAGAGTCAAAAATATCCTGTTTTAAGGTAACTGCAGTATTCACCGAAACACTTACATCTAACTTTTTATTTCTAGAACCACTCTTTGTAGTGATAACAATAACGCCATTGGCTGCTCTAATACCCCAAATTGATGAGGCTGCAGCATCCTTTAGAATAGATATCGTCTCTACATCATTAGGGTTTATCGTACTAAAGCCTCCTGGTATAGCAAAACCATCCACAACTACCAAAGGCTCTGTTGTGGCATTGATAGAACTTCTTCCTCTAATAACAAGACCAATACTATTTTTTTCTTGGATAAAAGGATCAAATTGTACCCCAGGCGCTTCCCCTGCTATTTTAGAGATTATATTTTGCTCTATTTTACGGTCTAAGACCTTACTATCTATAACTGCAAAAGATCCTGTTGCACGTTCTTTACTAATTTTTTGATATCCTGTAGACACAATTTCCACACCCTCCAATTGTTCTACAGAAGGTGTCATAGTGATGGTATAATTAGTTTCAGCGCCTAACAGAAGTTCTTTACTTGCAAACCCTAAATACGAGAACACTAATATATCTCCCTGTGAGGCATTTATTTTAAAATTACCATCAAAATCAGTAGATACGCCTTTCTGGGTACCTTTTATGATAATAGTTACTCCTATTAAAGGGTTTCCTTTATCGTCATAAACAGTTCCTTCGATTTGTTGTTGTGGGGAATCAGTTTTGTAACTTTCATTAATATGGTTTGATACCGCTAAGTCATCATAACCATAAATTTGTAATGATGTAAGACACAAACCAAACATGATTACAAATTTTAGTAAAACTTGATTGAGTTTATTTTTCATAAATGTTAGTTTTTTGATAAAAAATAGATGACAATAATATCACTATTGATAATAGTTTAAAGATTTTAGTTTTTTTGTAATTTTTTCTCACACATATCGATATAATAATTGTAATTATTTACTATAAAATTAGTTTTATTGAGAATATTCTAAAAGTTGATTTTTTGGTAAAACTCCTTTTTTTTAGTGGAAACAAGTTTTTTAATGTGTTTTAAAGAAGATTCGATGGTTGTGTTAAAACACAGTTAATTGAAGTAGTAAGCGATGTTGTAATGAGTTGAATTATAGGTTTTAACACATTATATTTTTTACCTCTTTACAAATACCATTAACCAACTTTACAAACTAAAGTAATTTCTACTGGTGCATTTGATGGTAAAGACGCTACTCCAATAGCAGCTCTTGTACCTATACTTTTTATCCCTAAAAAGTCAATGAGGATTTCTGATGCAAAGTCGGCAACTTTAGCATGTAGCGAAAAATTTTCTTCTGTATTTAAAAACACACTCATTTGCAATATCACAGAAATTTTTTCTCCAACTTCTAAACAATTTTGTGCTGCACCTAAGGCATTTAAGGCAGCTAATTCTACTGCATCTCTATGGGATTCTAATGCACTATCTGTTTTTATTTTTCCAGAATACAGCAGCTTACCAGATTTACGTGGTGTCATCCCCGAAGTATATATAATATTTTCATGCCTTACTGCTGCCAAATATTTTCCTTGAGGAATTGGCTTTTTATCTAAACCTTTCATTGTTTATATATATCAACCATTTTTACTATTCGTTTTGCAGCTGCAATAGCGTTATCATAATCTTGTGAAAAATTTAACCTGATACTACTATTTAATTGTGGTGCAAACTCTGATGCTGGAGTTACTATTACATTTGCTTGGTGTCTTAACAATTTTACAAACGTGTTTAAATCAACACTTAAAGCTGGTAGTTGCGGAAATAGATAACTACCTGCTTGAGGTGTAGCAACTTTAAAACCTGCAGTTCTAAAAATTTCCAATAATCCATCCCTAATCTTTTGATGTGCTTTTATTCGAGATTCCATCCACCCTTCTGGTTCGTTAAACCAAGTATTAAACACGTATTGATTGTAACCTGCTGCCCTTAGCGAAACAATAGCTTGTAGCCGTTCCATTCTATCTATTAAAGCTGGTGTACCAAAGGCAACCCCAAGCCTAAACCCACTTAAAGATTCGGTTTTTGATGGCCCCATTATTGTTATCATATGTTCTGGAGCATTATCACATGCTCTGGTATGTGTATACGTCTCACCTTCAAACAGCATTCTAGAATACAATTGATCTACAATCAAAGTAACTCCATATTTATTTGATAAAGCTGCTATTTTATCGATTGCTTTTTTTGAATATACCAGTCCAGTAGGGTTATTGGGTGTAGAAAAAACAAATACGTTAACACCATTTTTAAAGGCCTTTTCTAAAACCTCTATGTCTGGACCATTGCTGTTAGAATCCTGCAAGTAATGTAAAGGTATTGGTACTAACTCTCCATTAAAAAAGTTTACCAATTTTCTATTCGCAAAATAATCAGGTTCTACAACAGCAACCTTAGTACCTATACTCACAGTTGCGCCTAAGGCTAAAAATAATGCACCTTGGGTACCTGGAGTTAATATTAATTCGGTGTCAGGATGTATTGGCTTTCCAGTAAACTCTCCTAAGCGTTTGGCTAAACCTTTACGAATATCCAAATCGCCTCTATACTCTGTATAAGCTTGCTTACCTCCTTTTTCAAAACCTTGCATCCAAACCGTTTCGGATTCTGGAACTGGAGCAAAGGCATCTATATCGCCATGAGAAAAATCTACTAGTAATCCTTCTAAGGTTTTGCCTTTAATTAAATTTAGAAAGTTTTCTGCACTTTGCCTTACCTCTTGCCCCGGAGCATTATCTGCTTCAAGAGCTTTAAACTTTTCATCTAATGTTAGCATATATTAGTCCTTTTACTAAAGTCAAAATTTTGTTTTAACATGAATGGTAATTTATATATTGAAAACCCCATAGTTTTTACGAAAAATATAATTCACAACCTTTATCACATAACTTTGAATTATTTTCACAATAGAGGTTAAAGTTTTGAATAAAGTTAAGTTTAAAATAAATTCTACATAAATTGATTAATTGTTTTTTTACACATTTTTACCGTTATTTGCGCTTCAATTAACAAAAAAAATGCTGATTCAATGGTTGATGATACAGATTTAAAATTATTAAGTATTTTAAAAGAAAATTCAAGATTATCATTTGCAGATTTGGGTCGTCAAATAAACCTATCTCCTTCATCTGTTAGAGAACGTGTTCAAAAAATGGAAGAAGAAGGTGTTATCAAGAAGTATAGCATACAGATTGACAACAAAAAGATAGGCTATGATTTAGAAGCTTTTATTCTAGTAAAAGTATTTCCAGGAAAGCTTCAATATGTTATTAAAAAGGTAAAAGAATTCTCTGGGGTTATTACTGCCCATAGAATTACAGGAAACCAAAATATTCACTTAAAAGTTGTGATACAAAACCAAGAATCCCTTCAGAAATTGCTAGACAAACTAATGCAATTTGGAGATACTAATACCTTTTTAATCTTATCTGAAATAGAAAGTTAGAGTAGAAAACATCAAATTAAATTCTTGAATTCCCTTCTACTTGCTGTACTTATCAAAGTACTCATAGCATATGTATACATGCAGGGTTTTAGAACTAGTCGGCATTAAAATCTTTTAATCAAAAAAATTTGAGGTATTTAAAAATTTCGAATACCTGGAACTATTCTTAAATTAATGCTTTTTTGAGTTTCAGACCATTTCAAAACAATGAGTTTTTGTGTTTTCTCATCCCATATGTAGTTTGATATATCAAATCGATCTGGAGCTTTATAAACTTCAAGGCCTACACTTTTTATAGGGTTGTAATACAATACCGTTTCGTTTCCTATTAAAACAGAAAATCCATCTGGATAATGCCTGTTTGCTCCAATGAATATTTTTGAAGCACCCTGTTGATTATTTGGTTTAAAGTTGACATTTAAAGTTCTAGTAGCATGATTGAAAAAGAAGGACTGAATATCTCCTGCAATGGTTTGCGGAAATGGCCTTGAGATAACATCAGTTATATATTTACGCTCCACCGTTCCCGCATCTGTACTATCACTAAATATGGCCCAAGTTGAAGGACCTCCATGTAAAAAGTTCTGCATACTTCGGTTACCTAAAAACCATGCTTTTATTGAACCAACACCCATTCTATCAAAAACTTCGGCTGTTTTTATATAAAGTTCACGGTATTTTAGTTGCCCTAGCCCTCCACTGATTAAGGTATCTGTTCTAGCAAAGGTAGGAAAACCCCATTCACCGATGAGTATTGGAGCGTTTAACAAATCTGATTCTCTATCAAAACGATCCATGACAGGTTTTACAAGATCCATGTTGTCCTGATAAATGTGCGGTGCAAATACCACATTTTTTCGTTTTATTGGAACTATAATTTCAGCATATTGATTGTTATCAATAGCTTCCCCCTTATTCATAAATATAGATTGAATCAGAATCTTTTTATCGGCATTGATTTTTTGACTTTCATCAATTATTCTTTGATATAAAGGAATTAAATACTTTTTAGTTAATTCATTGTATGTAATATCCATGTAGAGTTTCCTTGGTTCATTAACCACATCATATCCCACAACAGCATTATTATTGGCATAACGCTCCCAAATTACTTTCCAAGCATCAATATAAGTTTTGTATTCGTTGTTTTGATTTAACCAGAAGTCTTCCCACTTAAACCTATCTACACCATATACCGTCATTTTAAAAACAGTTTTAATATAATGGTTTTTACCTAGCATGACAAGGGTGTCCAGCTTTTTTAAATATTGAGGCTCTAATTGTCCACCAGGAAAATTACTCAGTTTTCCTAGTTCTAAACGAATTACTTGAAAATTAGCCCCCATGCGCACCATACGTGCATAATCGTCGCTATCAAAAAACACTTCGCCTTTGTGGTCGTTGGTATTCATTACAAATCC
Organism: Hyunsoonleella ulvae; assembly: GCF_016827605.1. Lineage (GTDB taxonomy): Bacteria > Bacteroidota > Bacteroidia > Flavobacteriales > Flavobacteriaceae > Jejuia > Jejuia ulvae. Next base: position 537,176 of record NZ_JAEPJQ010000002.1, read on the forward strand.
TCTGGGAATCACATGCCTACCTAAATCATCACGAAGTCCGTGTTTAATTTGAGAAAATAGACTTAACGTAAATACACAAAAAACAAGGAGTAGTTTAAACTTTTTCAACTGAATTATTATTTTGAAATTTCTAATCTAACACTATAAGATATTTACTCTGGAACAAGTTCATAGAGTTTAACACTATGCGGTTCTAGATCAACTTTAAGGATAAGGCTTTCATCTCCTCTAATCACTAAAGAATCTGATACCGTTTTTGGAAGTTCAGCCAAACCTTGATACTTAGTTAAGTTTGCATTTAGTACATCTCTCCATCCATCGCCAAATCTATCTGAAGGTCTATTTCCATAAATACGCCCGTTTGTATCTTCAGAAACACCTGCTGCTCTTAAATCTTTGTATAGCTCGTGCATCATAATACCATTATTTTTATCAACAGTCCATTCGTTCATTTTCCATTTATTTCCGCTAGAAATAAGACCTCCTTCAAGCTTAGGGTAAATGGTTCGACTTGAAGTACTTGTTCTTGATGGATTATGGTTGTAAACTAATAAATATATAACATCTCCTTTAACTACAGGAATTACACCAGCATAACCGCTAAAATTATCTATGGCTTCTAACCTATTGCCATCTTCCATCTTTTGGAACATGCGCATCACATTTTTTCGTCCTTGAGGCAAATCACTACCTTCTATTTCTTGTCCCCAGTCATAAATCTCATTAATTCCATATTCATGAACCATATCGCCAACTGTGGCATACCAACTCGCGCCAAGTTCTGTAGCATCTGTTAAACTTAACCCGCGTTTACGGTTTTCATCTCGAAGTATTCCAAATTCTTGAATATCTAAAGGGACATTACTAAACTGAGCATAACTATTTAACTTGTTTCTGTAACGCTCAATTTTTTCAGGTAAGGCGACTGTATTTTGATCTATTTTTTCATAATATGAAATACTAAAGAAATCCATTTTAGTGCCTGTTGCTCCCGTTGCATAATTAGTTCCATTAGCGCAATGATCAATCAACTCTGTTGTATATGTGGCAACACTATTTTCAGTTAACATATTTCCTGGACCAATAATGGCATCAGGAATAACTTTAAGTACTTCATCTACAGTTATATCGTAATGCTTGAAATACTCTTCCATAGTCCCATTCCAATGGTTAGGCGTATAATTAGGCTCTGTACTTACTCTAAATCGCCAAGTTTTAACCTGCTGCATACCAAATTCATTAACAAGTGTGGTTAAAAATGCATTTACATATTGCCTCCAATGGTTATAATTATCTGGTGGACTTGTGTTTCCGTAGGTATTAACCACCTTATCAGCAACCATTTCCCAAGGTACTTTACTTAAAACTAGTCTTGGTTTAAAACCAGTACTTAAAAAGTTTCGCATGGTAGAAACTAAATCACTAAAATCAGTGATTATATTACCTGAAGCATCAACACCTTTATAATACATATTAAGGTTATCCGTTCTACCTCCCATTGATCTTACCAAGTTATAACTTTTAACATAGTCTTTTATGGGCTGTAACGAGTTTCTAAAACCACTACCATTAAATCTGCTTTGATTTACCATTGGACGTGTGGACCAAAAGTTATAAAATTGCCCTATCACTGCACCAGTATTTATAGTAACTATTTTATTAGCATCTATATCCGCTTCGTTTATGGGCTGAGGTTCTTCGGTCTCCTCGGGTTCTTCAGGTTCTGGAATTTCTATAACTTCCTCTATTTCTTCAACTTTAGAACATGTGTAAAATAATGTAAGTGATATTATGGGGATCATTAACACAAACAATCTTAGGGTTTTTATTTTTTTCATGATCTCTTTTTATTTAGCAATTACAACAAAAATAACGCCTTATTAACTAAAAACAGACCTGTAGTGTCATGACAAAAAATGAATCTAATTGCTATAAATGCTTGATAAATATATTTTTATACTCTATTTTCATTGGGGGGCCAACATGCACTTGTACACCAATGTAACCTTTCATGGTTCTGTTTATTGTATCTAAATCGGTAACTTCACTCATCAAAACACCATTTACATAATGTTGCATTGTATTTCCGTTTACTTTTATGTAAACTTTATTCCAGGCATTTGCCTTAATGTTTGATTTTAATTGAGATTTAGAACCTAAAGTATCCACCACTGTTCTTGTTTGCCAACAATTCTTTTTTACATGTTTACGGAGATTATTTTTTGGAATGCTATCTGGCATTTTGGCAATGTTTACTTTTTCTCCCATGTATGCCAATGTGGTACGCTTTTTTTCTTCGTAGTTCTGCCCCGTATATCTGTTTCTACCATCTATATCGCACTGATAGCCTCTTAGTGCAAATGGTATGCCTTCTATCATTTCACTTCTATAATTAACACCGCTGTTCCCTAACTCTGAAACTCTATATTCTAGTTTTAATTCAAAATTGTCGGGTTGTTCTTTGTTATAGATTATGAATGAATTGCGTTTTAAAATTGTTTCTGGTGTAACCTCGCCGATTAGTATACCATTTTCAACACGCCAATACTTAGGATCTCCTTCCCAACCGTCTAAGTTCTCACCATTAAATATAGACTTAAAAACATTAACCTTGTTGCTTGTTGCTTCTTTGCATGAAAAAACACAAATGGAAAACAAAACTAATAGGACATAACAAACTCTGTTTCTTACCATATTACATTTTTATTTAGAATTTTAGTTTAACCAAATATGAAATTTAAACTATTCAAAAAATATATTCATCCTGAACAGTACTGGAAACATAAAATTAAGAGGATAAATGTTTAAGAAAATAAACCTATTATCAATACTTAGTTTAGCCTAAAATATCCTATACGCAGTAAAATCTAAGGTTTTCTATACATAATTGTACAGGATAGTATTACTCTTTTTTGAGTCTATATTTAGAGATATCAACTAAACAAATACAGCTAAAATCAAAAAAACAAACCAAATTATCACTTAGATTCATAGTATTAAGCATTACCTAAAAGCTTAACCAGAATCCTACTCCAAATCTTACCTTAATTAAAATGTATTGTGTACAAATAAGTTTTTTGATTTAAGCCAATTAAAAAAATGAACCAAAAAAGAATTCTTTTTGAAATACAGAATAAAAATCATTCGGCTTTTAAAGAAATTTTCAATGAATACTATTTTGATTTAGTTGTGTTTGCAAACCAATATCTATTCGATAAAGGTTTAAGTGAAGATGTAGTACAAAACGTATACATTTACCTTTGGGAAAAAGCTGATACAATTGAAATAAAATCAAGCTTAAAAGCATACTTGTATGCTATGGTAAGAAACCGCTGTTTAAACAAATTAAAAGCACTCAAAATTACTTACACTGATGATAAATTTATTTTAGACTACGCTAATAAAAATGCCCAAACACCTTATGTCTTAGAAGATAACAGCAAACAAATTCTTCACCAGAAAATAATGGAATCTATTGAAGACTTGCCTAACAAAATGAAATTGATTGTAAAGCTTCGGTTTATAAATAACTATAAATACAAAGAAATTGCAAACGAGTTAAATATTTCCGTAAACACGGTTAAGACTCAATTAAAAAGAGCTAAGGTAAAATTAACTCAGTTTATTCTTTTTTCTATAACATTCATTTTAACCATAGTACTCCTCTAGTTTTTTACTCTTTTATTACATCCTGAACTTTAGCAACTTCTAAACTATTTAACAAGTAAGCAAATAAAACTACTTTATTTTGTGAAATACTCTAAATTTCTAGTATAAATTAAATATTTTCTAAATTTTGTAACCCTTTTTAAGAATTCAGTTGTCTTCTAATTAGTCATGATTGATTTTAAGCTATGAATTTTGAATTAATTATAAAAAAGATAAAACAAACTCTTTCTGAAGAAGAGAACAAAATTTTTGAGACTTGGTACAATGAATCACCAAAACATCGTGATTATTTTAAAAGAGTCCAAAGAAATTACAATAAGGGTATTGATTCTGTTAACTTAAAAAAAGGATGGAGCAAAATATCCAAGAGCACTAGTCTGCCTAAAAGAACTTTTAATTTTAAATACGCTGCAGCTGCTATCATATTCATTTCTTTGGGGAGTTTTTGGTATTTCAATTCTTCAAAGAATACATCTCAAATTCATCATGAATACGAGGTGGCAAAAGAAAATCCTATAAAAGTTGGTACAGATAAAGCCACTTTAACATTAGATAACGGATCAATAGTAGCTCTAGAAAAAGGCACAAAATATAACAATCAAGAAGCCTCCAGTGATGGAGAGAGGCTTATTTATAAATCAGGTAAATCAACATCAAATAATCTAGTTAAACAAAATACACTTACCGTCCCCAGGGGAGGTCAATTTTTTTTAGTACTCGCAGATGGCACTAAGGTATGGTTGAATTCTGAAACCCAACTAAAATACCCAGTAGCATTTACCCCTAACAAAATTAGAGAAGTTGAATTATCTTATGGCGAAGCCTATTTTGAAGTATCTCCAAGTACGAAACATAACAACGTAGGCTTTGTTGTACATTCGGAAAATCAGGATGTTCAAGTACTTGGTACCCAGTTTAATATTAAAGCCTATAAAGATGAAAAAACAACCTTCACCACATTAGTTGAAGGTAAGGTACTCGTGGATAATCTTAATAATATAAATAAAAACCTAATACCAGGTGAGCAGTCTATTTTAAGCCTTAATTCCAAAAAAATAAGCGTTACTAGGGTAAACGTTTACAATCAAATTTCTTGGAAAGATGGGTTGTTTAGTTTTAAAAACACCTCGCTTAAAGAAATCACAAAAGTATTGTCTAGATGGTATGATGTCTCAATAGTTTTTGAGGATGAAACAAAGGAACTTATAGAGTTTAATGGCGTCTTCAGGAAAAATTTAAACCTTAAACAAATATTAGATATTATTCAAAGCACGAATGAAGTGAAATACAGTATAACCAATAAAACTATAACTATGATGTAATAACAAAAAAATGGGTGGTGTCTAGACCTGGAAAATTTAAACAACCACCCAAGAGATTCATTAAAAACCGATTAACTAATTATTAACGAACATTCAAATTTATGAAAACCAAACTAAAATGGTGCTATTTTTCACGCCTAAAAGCACCCCTTCTCTTTACTATGAAAGTTCTTATCTTTTTCTTTTCATTTTTAGTTTTTTCCTTAAACCCTGAAAATGGATTTTCTCAAGATGAAAAGATTACCTTTCCTGAAAACACTTCAATGTCAATTGAAGAAGTTCTTGATATAGTAAAAAAACAAACGGAATATAATTTTATGTATCGCTCTGGAAGTTTTGATAATACGCCTCTTATTAAAATTAAAAAAGGAGAGATTAAAATAACGGAATTATTTAAAAAGATTTCTAAACTAAGCAACTACAATTTTAAATTTACCAAAGATGGCACTATTTATCTGGAAGCATCTATCAAAGAAGTTAAAAGCGTAAAGGCTATTCAAAAAACTGTAACTGGTACAATTGTAGATTCCGATAACACGCCTTTAGCTGGGGCAAATATTATTGAAAAAGGAACAAGTAATGGAGTTACTTCCGATTTTAACGGAAACTTTTCAATAAATGTTTCATCAGATAGTGCCATACTTGTTATTTCCTATATCGGTTATACAACCAAAGAGATTACTGCAAATACCGATACACCAATTACAGTTAGGCTTTTAGAGAATGCTGCAGGTTTAGATGAAATTGTAATCGTTGGATACGGTTCTCAAAGCAGAAAGAAAATCACATCAGCGATTTCTGAAGTGGATTTAAAAGGAGCACAAGATATGCCCAACACTACTGCAGGTCAAGCTATGCAAGGTAGAGTCTCTGGTGTTATTATTAATGAAAATTCTGGAACACCTGGAGAAGCTCCTTCCATACGCGTTAGAGGTATTAGCTCTATAAATGCAGGAACTCAGCCATTGGTAGTGATTGATGGTTTTCCTATAGGAAATGGTATTCCTCAAAGCCTTAACCCGAGGGATATAGAAAAAATTACTGTCCTAAAAGATGCTGCCTCTACATCTATATATGGCGCTAGAGGTTCTAATGGTGTAATTTTAATCCAAACAATAAAAGCAATAGAAGCTCAAACTCAGTTTACTTATTCAGGTTCTACTGGTATACAAAGTGTTCCAAATAGCTGGAGACCAAAAGTTTTAAATGCACGTCAATATGCCCAGTATAATATAGAAAGGGTAGCTGAACTTAATGCCCGAAATAACAGAAATAACGCAGTTCCTCAAATTTATCTGGATGCTATAAATAACCCTAATCTAGAAACTGTTGATTGGCAAGATCTTATTTTTAGAGAGGCGTTATTCCAAGACCACAATATCTCTTTCAGAGGTGGCAACAGCAAATTTAGAGGTGCAGTATCAGGAGGTTACTTAAGTCAGGAAGGAGTACTTATTAATAGTGATTTTAAACGATATTCTTTACGAACAAATTTAGATGCTAATGTAAACGATTGGTTAAAAGTTGGTTCTAACTTAGCCGTTGCTTTTTCCGAGAACAATTCCTTGCCAGAAGATGGCGCTAGAGGTATTATAATGAAAGTAATAACCTCAAGCCCTTTAAAATCTCCTTATGATGAAAACGGAGATCTCATCCCATTTATAGCAGCAGATTCACCAGGATACTTTGCGCGAACTAACCCCGTATTTGAGGCTTTAGAGCGTAAAAACAATACCATTCAAAGAGATATAAATGCTAGTGTAAACCTAGACATTACCATATTACCAGGACTACACTATAAACCTCAATTATATGGTCGTGTTTTAACCATAGAACAGAATTCCTTGAGACCTACCACTATATCGCCTTTGTTTTTAATTGGTAATGCCGCTAATCTATCTCCTGGGGCCCCTCCCTTTGTAAATTCTGCGACTAATTTTAAAAATGATATAACAAACTGGGGCATTGATAACCTCTTGAGTTATGATAACAAATTTGGAGACCACTCAGTTAGCGGGTTATTAGGGTATACCGCACAAAAGCAGTCTGGTGTAAACACTAGTGTTATAGGCACAGGTTTTCCAAGTGATAATGTCTTAAATTATCTTGAAGCTGCAGAAGTAACTGCCTCCGTAAGAGATGGTAGTAACTGGTCGTTAGTTGCATTTTTTGCACGTATAGGTTATGATTATAAATCTAAATATCTACTGGAGGTAAACTTTAGAAGAGAGGGGTCTTCTAGATTTGGAACTAACAATAAGTACGGTAATTTCCCTTCAGCTTCTGTTGGTTGGCGCGTATCAGAAGAAGATTTTTTTCCTAAAGATGGTATTATAAATGAACTAAAGTTTAGAGGTAGTTATGGTATTACAGGAAATTCGGCAATTGGAGATTTTGATCGTTTTGGCAATATTATCTCAATTCCTAATGCAGGTAATTTGAGTAATAACTTTAATTATGTTTTTAACGATAATGTTGCTGTAGGCAAATCTTTAACCTCTTTACCTTCCAGTACATTACAATGGGAAACAAGCACACAACTTGATATTGGAATGGAAATGGCGCTATTTGATAATGCGGTAAGTTTAAATGTAAGTTATTTCAAGAAAACCACAGAAGATATGCTTTTTAATTTGTCTATTCCTAATGTTTCTGGTTTCGGCACAGTTAGAACAAATGTTGGCGAAATGGAAAACTCAGGTTTAGATATAGAACTAGGAGCAAATCTATACAGTGGTGATGGTAATTTTTCATGGAACGGTAATTTAAACTTATCATTCCTAAAAAATGAGGTTACAGCACTACCTGATGAAATTTCAGAAATCAACTCGAGATTTAATGTTACCCGAGTGGGTTTACCCGTTGGTACGTTAAGAGGCTGGGTAGTTGATGGTATATTTACTACACAAGAACAATTGGATGACCCCTCATTAGGAGCTGCTCCAGGCTCAAGAGACTTTGGGGCATATATTTTTAGAGATGTAAATGGTGACGGTACTGTAGATGGTTTAGATAGGACAGATATAGGCAACCCCCACCCCAAAGTAATATTAGGGTTTAATAACGTCTTTAACTATAAGAATTTTTCTTTATCCATTCTAGCAACAGGGATGTTTGGCTATGATATTTTACCACAAGCAAATGAAGTATTATATAATGCCAAAGGGAGATGGAATGTAAGCTCTAAATTCTTAAACAGATTTATTTCTCCAGATGAACCTGGAGATGGTTTAATTCCTGGAATTCATTTTCGTAACACACATCAGGCTGGTACGCACTGGCTAGAAAAAGGTGATCACTTATGGATAAGAAATATAACCTTTAGCTATAAATTACCTCAATCACTTTTAGATAAAGTTAAATTTTTATCTGAAATGAGACTGTCCCTTAGCGTCCAAAACGCAGCTAAATTCACTAACTATAGTGGCTGGAATCCGCAAGTAAGCCGTTTTGGTAATAATGTACAACGACTAGGTATTGATGAATTTGGATACCCAACCAATAGGACGTTTACATTTGGTGCAAACATTAAATTTTAAAAAAAGACACAATGAAAATATATAATTCAATATCAAAATTAAGAAGCCTCTTATTTCTTACTGTAGTATTCTTAATTACTGGATGCGATGAAGAGTTTTTGAATATTCCTCCCGAAACTTTTCAAACAAATGGTAATTTTTATAAAACTGAAGCTGATTTTGAACAAGCAACTACAGCAGTATACTCTGCCCTTCAAAAGTATGTAGCAAGCGCTTATATACTAGAAGAAACTCGATCTGACAACACTATGCCCGATCAATTACTTGATGGAGGCCAATTGGCTGGTGGGCCTCAGCTAAATTTCATAGATCGATTTACAATGGATTCTGGAGCAAGCCCTGTTAATAATGCTTGGGTTATAATATATGATGCCATTAAGGACATAAACTTTACTTTATCTTTTTTAGGGAATGCTGACATTGATGAAGATTTCGCCAGACGTACCGAAGCGGAACTTAAATTTTTTAGAGCCTATTTCCATTTTGTTGCTGTGCGTTATTGGGGTGACACTCCTCTGGTTTTAGAACCTATAACATCTCCCGAACAGGCCTTTGCTATTACCAGAACTCCTGCTAACACTGTTTACGAGTCAATCATTTCCGATACGAACTTTGCATTGTCTGTATTACCTACATCTTACACAGGAAGCGATATAGGAAGAGTTACTCAAGGAGCTGCTATAATGTTACTAGCCAAAGTATATTTAACTAGGCAAGATTATCCTAAAGCACAGATTGAGCTAAACAAAATTATTGGATCTAATCAATATAGTTTGCTTAATGACTACGCAGCCGTTTTTAACCCTGCTAATAAAAATCATGCTGAATCTATTTTCGAGGCACAATTTAAAGAAGGTCCTGAAGGTGAGGCGAGTAGATTTGTTTATACGTTTGCTCCATTAAATTCTAGAGGGGTTGTTGTTTTAGGTCCAGAAAGTGGAGGCGGAAGAAATATTCCAACGAATAGTATCGTTGATGCTTATGAGCCTAATGATTTAAGAAAGGATATTTCCATAGCATTTTTTGACAGAAACCCAAGCCCAGTTTGGTATATTAAAAAATATGATAATGATACCGACCCAGAGTTTGCAAGAACACCAGATAATTGGCCGATTTATAGATATGCAGATGCATTACTTATGCAAGCAGAAGCTATCAATGAACAAGGTTATCAAACCGGTACTCCATTTAGTTTACTCAACATGGTAAGAACACGTGCTGGTTTACCTGCATTAACCCCTACAGATTTACCAGATCAAGCTGCTTTTAGAGATGCAATTGCACAAGAACGTAGGGTTGAACTTGCTTTCGAAAACCACCGTTGGTTTGATTTAGTTAGAACAGGTAAAGCTATTGAAGTTATGACTGCCCATGGCATAGAAGAGCTTGCTAATCCAACAATGCCATCTTCAGATATTGTAGACATTGAACCTGAGTCTTATATTATAACCATAGAAGAACTACTTTACCCAATCCCTATAAGAGAGTTGGAAGTTAGTCCAAACTTACAGCCACAGAATCCAGGATATTAAATAACAATATTTTGTAGTTAATTTTTGTTTTAGTTTTTTTGAAAAGGAGATGATAAATATTTCATCTCCTTTTCATTATTTGCGAATATAAAGACATATTAATCTCTATAATATTGGCTACCCCACCAATCCTTATTGGGTTTAAAATCTGGAGATAACACTTCCAGTCTTTGCTTTTCTAGATTTGGTAATTTTTTATCTACCAAATTTTGTAAACGCTTTTTGCGCTTATCTTGATTGAATTCTGTATCTGTAATTGGATACTTCGCGTTTACTTGATTTAACCAAGTTAGGAGTTCATCACTTAAATTTTTGGCAACCTCTGAATGCTGAGCAATTACATTCTCATTATTGTTTTCAATTGAAGGCAATTTAAATAATTCCTCCCGTCCATCTTCCCAATAATGAATAAGTTTCCAACCCTCTTTCTGAATAATAGATGAGGGTTCTCCTCCTTGATTCCCATAATGCGGATAATGCCAAAATAATGGTCTGGTAATATCTGCTTGTTCTCCTTCTAGTATTGGTTTTAAACTTACGCCATCTAAATGCTGTTCGGTTTTCAGAGGCAGATTTGCTAAATCTAGAAGTGTAGGGTATAAATCAGTACTTACCACAGGAACTTTAGAAGTTTTAACACCTTCTAACCACGGCACTTTTATAAAAAACGGTTCTTTTATACCACCTTCCCACTGGTAACCTTTTCCTCCTCTTAATGGCAAGTTACTAGTTGCATAGTTGTCGCCAGAAGCTACACCACCGTTATCTGATGTAAATACCACAATAGTATTATCATCTATTCCATTATCTTTTAGAGCTTTTAAAACTATACCTACGGCATCGTCCATGGTTTCTACCAAACCACCGTAAATAGGGTTGTCTTGAATTCTTCGTATAGGCAAAACACGCTCCATCTCATAGCCCGATTTGGCAATACCCATACTATCGGCTTTTTTTCTATACTTACTCCATTTTTCTTGTGTAGTTTGTATAGGTGCATGTACGGCATAAAAGGATAAAAACGCAAAAAACGTAGAATCTTTATGTTTGGCAATAAAATCAGCTGTTTCGTTTGCCAAACGCATGGTAAGATTTTCCCCTTTTTGCCTATTTTCTAGTTTGGGGTTATTAAATGGCGCAAAAAAACCACCTGATGGGCCGCCACGATGGAAACCACCTTTATTAATATCAAAACCATGGTCTTCTGGATACGACCCTTTATCGCCTAAATGCCATTTTCCTGCAAAAAAGGTTTTATATCCGTTATTTTTAAAGGCTTCTGCAATGGTTACATCTTCTTGTGGTAACTCCATCACATAATTTGCAGGTAGTAATTTATCATGCCGATTTCTTGTACGCCATGCTTCTCCTGCTTTTGCACCTATCCAATCAGTAATTCCATGACGTGCAGTAAACTTACCTGTCATGATACTGGCTCGAGACGGACTACACACTCTACTAGCCGCATAGCCATTGGTAAAGATAACACCCTCGGTGGCTAGTTTATCTACATTTGGGGTTTCATAAAAAGAACTACCCGTTACACCTAAATCGTGATACCCTAAATCATCAACTAGGATAAATAAAATGTTAGGCTTTTTAGCATCCTTAGCAACAACTTTTTGTTTTTCTTTACATCCAAAAAGAGAAAGAACAACTATAAGGCTCAGTAATTTAAAATATACGTTCATTATTATATTCTATATTAAATAAACTATTTTGCTGCCTTAGGTCCATCATAATCATAGGTAAACCAATCCACATCAATATACCCTGCATCTTCTTTTTCGTTCCATGAAAAGAAACCCAAGCGATCTCCCGTCCATTTTCCGAAAGCAATGGTAAATGTTGGCCCAAAACGTGTGTAATTTTCGCCATCTAGACTGTACTCATAGGTGGCTTGGTTACTGTTATTTGATGTTTTTACGTATAGATTGTTTTCTGTTATTTCTGGTCCTTTAGTTTTTTGTGCCATGCCGTCCATGTAAAACAAGTGCTTTTTTCCGTTTTCGTCCACCTCTACGCCTAGCAAATTGAACACGCCTCCATAACGTACAAAACCTGCTAATTGATGTGGTTGCATGCCTGAAATATCGAATTTTGCCTCAGCAGTTCCTGTGGTAACCCCCATAATACGTTGGCTTAAAGTATTGCAAGCACGCCAAAAATTAGAATCGGAGCCATCATTGTTAGTCCACTCGTTTATATTTGGTCCGTAGCCCTTTTCATTGGGTAATATCTTGCTTGCTTTTAGTCGCAACCAACCTGGACGTTCTGTTATCGACCAATGCGTATTTCTTGGATTGTGGTTCCATTCCCATTGAAATCCTAATTTAGCCGATGAAAAATCATCATCAGAACTTGGTGATGAGATAGGATAACCATCTATTGGTTTTTTATGTTGTTTTACAGGCTCTCCAATGCCATCATTATCTTCGTCTATACCAATAATTGGCCATCCATCAACCCAATTAACAGGCTCTAAACATTGTGGACGTCCTTGGAATGGAATAGTATCGTTTTGAATTAATTGATGCATGTACCACCATGATTTATCGGGTGCTTGCATTAATGCGCCTTGACTGGCACTTCTATTGTTAAATACGGTTCCTTTTTCTAAAACTGTTTTTACTTCGTAAGGTCCGTAAATGCTTTCTTTGGAGCGTAATACGATTTGTTTTCTGTCGTTTTTTGGATTTTTAACTCCTGGTTTGGTGGACTTGTCTCCCATAGTCCATTGGGCTAAAAAGATATACCAGGTACCATCAATTTTATAAATTTTGGCCGCTTCGGCACCCATACCCGTGTACACCAATTTACCTTCATCGAGAATTTTAGTACCATCCCAACTCATTTCATAAATTCGGTTTTCATTACCCTCAATTTTATTATCTGGACTTTTTTGCTTGCCTGCGGTATTTACTATCACATATGCTTTGTGAGTGTCTTTATCCCAATACACCGCTGGGTCGTCCAACACTTTTGCTTTTGGCAACATAAATATTGGTTTACTCCAAGGCCCTTTAATATCTTTAGCTGTAGCTACCATTAACCCGTGCTGGTAATCTATTTGATAGCAATACCAAGTGCCTTCATGGTAAGCCAAATCTCCTGCCCATGTACCGAAGGAATAGCCATTCATTCTATCCCAATTGTATTCTGGTGCCCAAGATAAACTTTCAAAAACATGCCCAACGTTAGTCCAATTTACCATGTCTTTAGATTCTAAAATTGGCATTCCTGGAGACATGTGCTGCTTGGAAGTTATCATATAATAAGTATCCCCTACTTGCTCAATATCTGAGTCTGGATAATCAGCGTTTAGAATTGGGTTGATGTACGTACCATCGCCTTGATCGCCGAAGCTTCCTGTTTGCGCTTTTACTATTGCCGTTTCAGTAGTTCCGCTTTTGTTTTTAGAATTTGAATTACAACTTGTACATGATATTAGCAACGTAACAATTAATAATTTAAAAATGGTATTGTAAGGGAATTTCATTTTTTACAATAAGATATTATAGTTTTTATAAAATTTAGTGTTTTGAATATTTGATGTTATATTCTCCAGAACTCAAAATTACGGCGTCATTAGTAATTTCAACGGTGTTGTTTTCTTTAAATTCTGAAATAGGAGTTCCATTAATTTCAAGGCTTTCTAATTCTGATGTGGTTACCACAACTTTAGCTTTTGTATTAAATGGCACTGTAAGATTCATGTTTAGCATTTTATTATCTGTATGCCATTTATTAATAATAGTACCATAAGGTGTTGGGACAGATACTGCTGTTTTTGTAATGGCTCTTGGAAACTCAGGGTTTACAATAAACATTTTATACCCAGGGTCAGATTCAGAAGATTTTATTCCTCCCAGAGATTCATAAAAATAAGCTGCAAAACCACTATGCATAGGGTGGTTTAACGAGTTGGTTGGTCCCGTCATTTTCTCCCATTCAAACTGACGCTCTGGCCATGTTGTAAAACCTTTACTCATTACGTACGCTTGACTTGGAAATTCTGGTGTTGTTAAAATTTGATGTGCTAAATCTGCTTTACCATATTTGGTTAATACTGTGTATATGTAGCGGTTACCATGAATTCCTGTAGAGTGATGTCCGCCTTTAACGGTAACAATATCATGTACCAACCCGTTTACTACACTTTCAATTTCGTTATCTGGCACCATACCAAACTGTAAGGCTTGTACTGTTGCGGTTTGACTTTGATACCATTTGTGATTTGTTTCTGGAATGTCAACCAAAAATTCTTTGTTGAATGCTGTTTTTAATGCTTCTTTTTCTTGCTTCATTTTCAACTCATAATCTGTATCATTATTCATTCTTGCAAATCGCTGCATAATACCCAACACATCATAAAAATAGGCATTTGCTGAAATTATAGGATCGCACTCCATGGCACTTGGGTTTTTACGTCTATCCCAACGTGGTGGACACCAATCGCCCATACCATCGTGCATGATACCGTTTTCGCCTTTAAAGTTTAAATAGAAATCTGTTAAGCCTTTCATAGCATCATAATATTCTAATACAATGGCATCATCGCCATAAAACTTGTAATTATACCATGGTAAATACATGGTAGCTATTCCCCAATCTATTTTTGCATAGGTAGATGTGCGTTTTCCTGGAGCAATCATTGTAGGCACTTTAAACTTAAACTCTGGATTGTTATGCCCTTTCGTTGGTCGCATTTGCGTACGTATATCCTCCATGTATTTCTTGTAGAAATCGTACATATCGTAGTTGTACAAAGCATACTCACAAAATGCATGTGCATCTCCTAACCAACCACATTTTTCGCGATGTGGACAATCTTCTGGAATACCATGTACATTGTCTACGATAGTCCATTTACTAATGCTATGCATTTTGTTAAGTAAATCATCTGAGGATGTAAAACTTCCTGTTTCTTGAATATCGGTTGCTACCAAAACCGCCTTAATCATTTTGTTATCTGGTTTTGTAGAAACACCTTTTACTTTGGCGTATCTAAATCCATGATAACTAAATTTGGGCTCCCAAGATTCTACCTCATCTCCTTTACATATATACTCATAAATTTGTGACATACCGTTGGCACCGCCACCAGTAGAACCCAGAAAAATATCACTACCGTCTGTTAGTAATGCCTCGGTAGTTATAACTTCAATAAGTTGCCCTTCTTTTTCTTTCACATTTAATTTTACCCAACCTGCAATATTTTGACCAAAATCTACAATCCATTCGCCATCGGCTCCTTTAAAAACACGTTGTGGCTCAAACTCTTTCAATTTTTTTATTGCGGGAATTTGTTGTGCACTTATTTTTCTTGTCTTTGGACTTGCCTCTTTGGCTAAACCCCATTGCTCATCGTTGTAGCCTACGGTTGCCCAATCTCCTAATTCATATCTAGCATCATAGGTATCGCCACCATAAATGTTATTAAACACTATAGATCCTGTAGCTTCTTTCCAACTTTTGTCTGTATAAAAATCTTCCTTAGAACCATCGGTATATGTTAGTTTTACTAAACAGCGTACTGTTGGTGGTCCAAAAGCCAAATCTCTATCAGACTCGGGGTCGTTTTTCCAAGAAATATTTTGTCCGTAAAACCCATTTCCTAAGTTAATACCGAAGGCATTTTTACCAGATTTTAAATCTTCAGTAATATCATAATTCACATAATAGGCTTGCTTATCATAGTTTGAAGGTGCAGGGTCCAACACATGGTCACCCACCTTTTCTCCATTTAAAAATAGTTCGTAAAGGCCCAAACCGCAAATGTAAACTTGAGCATTATCAATGTGCTTTTCAATATTAAACTCTTTCCTAAAATAACTTGCAGGGAAACCAGCTACAGGCATTGGCTTATCCATTCGCCCTGTTTTATAATCTCTAAAACGATATTCTGAAGTTCTGGTATCGTTGTTTAGTGTAATCCATTTTGAATTGCCCCAATTTTCTAGGGTCATTAATCCCATTTTAAACTCTTGAGGATCTGACCAATTTGAACTATCCCCATTTTCATCCCAAATCTTAACTTTCCAAAAATAGGTTTGCAGCGCCTTTAAAGCTTCGCCTTGATATTTTATAAAAGCTGATGTTTCACTATTAACTTTTCCAGAATCCCATATATCTGAATCATCTTCGTTTAATTTATCTTTAGAAGATGCTACTAAAAGATGATATGCGGATTGCGATTTGTGCTCTCCTTTGGTGGTTAATACCCATGAAAACAAAGGGTTTTCGTTTTCAATAGTTGATGGATTTTCTTTTGAATTTACTAATAAGTTTTCAAAAGACATTGGTGTTCTTGAAGTGGAAACCTGCTTACATGACACACAGAAAATAGCTATTAGTGCTAAGGATAGTAATGATTGTTTGTTTTTCATTAAAAGAATATTGTCTTAATGTTGATTAGATATTTTTATTAAAAATGAAAAATATCAATATCATTAACACTTTTCATCCTGTACTCTCATGCTATCTTACAACTTGTAAATATTCTTAATATCCATAGCGCTATTTTGGCATATTCAAATTTCGATCAAACGAAAAAATAGCTGAGGCAAACCACATATTCATTTCGGGAAAACCACAATATAATCATTATTTTATAGAAAAAAACACACAAAATTGTTAAAGACAGGATAGAACAGGATAGAAAGCTTTGTTTATTGCATAATTTTAACAGTTGTAAGATTTTTAAATCAAATCTTAAAGCCCCAATATAAACTTAAAACTACTTTAAAATGAACAAAAACAATTTAAGAATTCTAAAAAAAACAAGCTTAATTTTATTATTAAGCATTTCAATTTCATGCTCGAAAAATGATGAAATTGACTCGTCAATTAATGAATCTACTTTAGAAGAATTACCAGATGTAATAGAATTATCTGCAACAGTAAGTTCAAATTCAACTCCTTTAATTTGTGACACATCATTCCCTAGCCTTGGCCCTAATACTACTCAAACCTGTTATGATGTATTTAACCCTAATAACATAGGAACCCTAGACTGCAGAACTGATAATAGTTATGGAGGCTATGAAAATGTTTCTGGAGGTTGGGGTAAATACAAAATTAAAGGAGGTACTATAAGGTACGACAACACAAAAACTAGAGTAGAACGATTTTTCGACAACCTTAGCCGAAGCGCCAATAAAAAAACAGTACTTACAGGCAAGTTTAAAATACACGATTTAAGCGATGGCAAGACATGTATTATTCAATCTCATGCAGGTGGTGTAATTCAAAAAGGCGTTGAAGCTGGCAACAAGAATAGTAGTGCGCAATTTTTACTATATGCCAAAAAAGTTAGAGTAGATGGTGTTGATAAAATTAAATTAGAAACTCATGTAACCACAAATCCTTACACACCAGATCTAGGAAGTAGAACCGTAACTTACTTCAAAACCATTAATTTCGGGCAAGAATACACTTTTAGATATGAAACAGGATATAACATATATAACACCGCATTTTCAAAAATAAAAGTTGGAGGTACAGAAAAAACCATTACGCATAACCATACCACTCAAAGAGTTTATACAAGATATGGGGCTTATGGTACAAGCGATACTGGAGATAGAACTGCGCATATTCAGTTTAAAGACATTAAGCACTGTAGAGACTAGATTTCTTCTTAACAGAAAAAGGAGGCTGTTCTTAACGCAGTCTCCTTTTTTTTAAGTCTTAATTACATAAAAGAAAGCATTGTGCCTTTCATACAAAGAATATAGTTATACTAGAAATAGGGGTTACTAATTATTTAATAAATATATTTTTAGAAAACTTTAATAGAACTATCTATTTTATATTAGTTAACAATTTTACTGAACCTACGATTCCGGTTGGCACTTTATCCCTATATCATTTTTTCCTAGTTATTTATTAAAGGATTGTACAGGATAGTATAAAACTTATATATAAATAAATTGAGAAACTAAACTATATAATTCAATTAACTAAAATTAAATTTAAAATGAAAAACTATTCTTTTAGAGCAATCTACCTATGCCTAGGTTTATTATTAGTTGCTAATTTTTCCTGTTCAAATGATGAAGAACTCCTGGAAACCGAGCAAGAGGTATCTGAACAAGAGCCATTAATAAAAAATGATGAAACACTAAGTGCACGAACCAAAGGAAATAAAATATCTGGTTGCGACAACCCAAAGGGGTATCGCATATATACAGTAGGAGAACTTAGTGGTTTAAGTGATAGTGATGACTATGTATCTAAAACAGCTATCAACGGCACAGGAGTAGACGTGATGAGAGACCTAGACGATAGAACTTGTGCGTTTAATTATGAACAAGAAAAAAGAGGTGCGTATGAATACGGAAAGTACAAATTAAAAGCAGGCTCTAACGAATACGATAATTTACAACCAAGAATAGAACGCACCACTAAAAAAGTAGACAGAAAAAATGGAAATTTTGTAAGCGTTGAAGGTTATGTAAGAATTAGAAGAGTAGGAAATAAACCATCTGGTAATAACTTTTCGAAAATTGATATGCGTGATAAACAAGGCACCTACATAATGCAAGCAAAGGGAACACATTACAATAAAACGATTGGATCTGATGACCCAGCAATAGCACTACTTGTTGCAAAAGCTGGGGCTAATGGCAGTTTTGATATTTACAGAGAACAAATTACAAAACGTGGTGGCTCAGGTGTTGATGGTAGAAAATTAGTGTTTTTAAAAAATGTACCTGGAGACAGGAGAGTTAAGGTAAAAATGGTTAATGGTTGGAACACTAGTACTAGACAATATGTAGAGGTTACTATTAGTGGTTCTAAATTTTCTTGGAATGTTCCAAATACACTAGTAGAAATTAATGGAACAAACAAATATCAAACAGGTAGAGATGCCAAAATAAGATTTGGTGCATATAGATGTCATGCAGGTGAAGCAGATATTTGGTGGTCTGACGTTAAACACAACTTTAAAGGCTAATGAAAACCAGTTCAAAGTAAGAAGATTTACCAAAACCAAATTCAATAAAAAACTGCCATATTTGGCAGTTTTTTTTCTTTACAAGCTATAACAATAAATGTCTACTTTGAATTAATTAACTTTTGTAGTTTAAACATTTATAAAACTACTACAAACAGTTTTTAATTTTTTTTCGTTCAATTCTAATCCAAAACCAGGTTTTGGATCGAGGGTAAAATAGCCATCACTTCGTTTAGTGGTGGCAGATTTTAATATACATTCTAAATATTCTTTAGAGTCTTCTTCTTTCTCAATAGCCTCTACCCAAGTAGCTCCGGCTCCAATAGCTATTTGTTGCCACGCAGAGCATGCAGGGCCTACCAAACTATCGTCGCCAATCATAACCTTTGCATCAATATCTTGTACCTTTTTTGCCAATAAGGCTGTATGATGAAAACTTCCCATGGTAGAAGGATGCAAGTTTATAATACGTCCCATGCCTTTTTGGAGTTTATTTACACCATTCCAAGCTGGTCGCATGGGTGCATCTGGAATTAAATCTAAACCTCCTGTCATGTTTTGGAGTGTAATCCATTGTTTGACTGTTAGCGGTGCAGGGTCTTCTATGGCATTAAGCCCATGCTTTTTAAAAGTATTCAAAATCTCAGCCAATTCTCCTAGCGATTTCCATTTTTTATACCCTTTGTTTACATCAGAAATCACAACAGCATCTTTTCCTAAAACTTCACGAATAATTCGTAGTAACTTTAAATCAACCTCAGCATCTCCATACATTTTAAACTTCATATGGTGCCCAAGGTTTTGCTTTAGACTTTTTTCAGCTTCTTCACGGACTTTGTTTTCATCTTTATGTAAAATACAATACAAGCCAGGAACGGCTTCTTTTTGGTGTAAACCTAATAATTCAATTGAAGGTTTATTTTGTAAACGACCGGCCAAATCGAGTAAGCCCATGTCCATTAATTCTAAATATTTAAAAGACGTTTTTGAGCCTTTTACTTGTTGTAATTGCAATACCTTTTGTGCTTCTAAAACACTTAAACCTTTGAATTGTTTCACATAATGTACCCACGGACTCAAATCGACATCTGGATTATTTCTGGAAGCAGGAATTTCAGACCATCCATAATAATCCCCTGCACTAATTTTCATAAATATATGCTGACGATTCAACCACGTACCAAAAGAAAAATAGCGTGGAATATTGATGTTGTATTGGTAAAATTCAATTTTTGTGATTTTTGTTGTCAATACGTCTTTATCGCTGATACAAGATGATAGCAAAGGATAGGATAAACTGAACAACCCAACACTGGAGATACCTTTTATAAAACTTCTACGATTTGTTTTCATTTGTAATATTTTCGTTTACCAAGGATCATTCATAGAAGTTAGCAATTCGGCTAATTCTGTTTCCATTTTTTGGTCTAGCTCAGCATTTTTACCCCAAATATTGGTCATTTGATAGGGGTCTTCAGCATCATGATATAGATAATGAAACTTATTGCCATTTTCATGTTTTACAACAGCATAGGTATACTCTTTAGTCCTGAAACCTCTAGCATCGCCTTTTGATGCAAAACTTTTACCAGCAAAGTATAACTGTTTTTCTGGACGGATGACTTCTTTATCGAAGAAAACATCAGAATAATCTACACCTTCAACTTTTTTTGGAATTTCAGTCTTTAAATTCATTAACCCTAACAATGTTGGCATATTATCTGGAACAGAAATCAACAAATCTTCAGTTTTAGGTTTTATTTTTTTAGGATAATGAACTATTAAAGGAATCCTATAAGCCTCTTTAAACCATACATTTTTATGCATTAAGCCTTGGCTTCCTAACATTTCTCCATGGTCTGCTGAAAACACAATAATAGTATTTTCATATAAGCCTTTCTCTTTTAATTTTTTGATAACACGACCTATTTGGTCATCAACCCCATTTACAGATGCGAAATAATCTTTGGCTTCATTTAAACGTTTTTCTACGCCATGGTCGCCTCTTTTTAACTCGTAATTATCTTTAAACTGAACATTAGGTCTGTTTAACACTTCTTTATAATCTAAGCCTTCATAACGTTTTTGGTAACGTTCTGGCACTTGTTTAAATGGTGTATGTGGTGGATTGATAGACCAAAATAAAGCAAATGGCTCTTTACTTTTACGTTGATTCTCAGTATTGTCTAAATAATCGATAATAACATCAGCCTCATGTTCAGCAGACCATTTTTTAGGATACACCTTATCTTCTTCCCCGCCATCAGTGGTCCAATAATACGGGTCGTTATGCCTGTTATGTGTTCCATACGCATACCAAAAAGAAAACCCATGCCTTCTATCTGGAGGACACCAAGTATCCCAAACGCGTTTTACATCTGGTGGTGTAGGTTCTGGACCATCTAAATGCCATTTCCCTACATAACCTGCACTATAGCCATTATCAACTAAAACATCTGAAATACAAACTTCACTCTTCTTCAAATAGTTACCCAATGCGGTTCTTTGGGAATTACAGTTTTCTACAACACCTGTTGAAAGCGAATAACGCCCTGTCATTAACATGGCTCTATAAGGACTACACAATGGATTGTTTGCCACAGCTTCACTAAAAAACACGCCTTCTTTGGCGAGTTGGTCTATATTTGGTGTGTACACAGGGTCTTCTTTTAAAAACCCTAAAGAAGCTTGCCTATATTGATCTGCAAAAATGAAAAGAAGATTAGGTTTTTGTTCTATAGCCTTTTCTTTGGAAGTGTTGTGTTTACATGAAAAAACCATTAAAACTACGACAAGTAATAGATGTATTTTTGCCTTTAAAAAAGTCATTTTTGAAATATCAATTTTTAAATGTTCTTATTTCATCTAAATTATAGAAAAGTAATTATTTGAATATCCTGTAGTAGAGGGTTTGAATTGCAGTAACAACTTGCTATAGTGAATTTCCAATACCGACCAACACCACAGAAAGTAAAATTACAACAATACCAAGTGTTATGGTTGTTTTGGTTTTTTTTGCTACACCATGCCATTCCTTTCGGTAAATACCCCAAAAGTTTGCTGTTAAAATGATAGTAGACATGTGTAAAATCCACGAGCTAGCACCATTACCCAACTTACTTTCGCCCATACCATAAAAGAAAAACTGTAAAAACCAGATGGTTCCTGCCAATGCAGAAAACAGTAAGTTTTTAGAAATAGGTGTTTCTTTATTTGTAAAATCTTTATAGGCTTTATTTTTTAAACTCAAATAGGTAGTCCACACAAAATTAGTGGCTAAACCTCCCCATAGAATTACCACAAACGTCACATTATTTGCAAACAAATGGTCATAGCCTGCAGCTACAGCAGCATCAGCCAATGGTTTTCCGGCTTCTATTCCAAAACTAAAAAAGGAACTTAATATACCTGAAAGCACAGCTACAATTAACCCTTTTACGAGATTGAATTCTGCAACACTTTTCTTTTTTTCTTCTTCTGAGAGTTCGCCCTCTTTTAGCATTCCTGCTTTTCCGCAAATTGCTATTCCAATCAAACATACTAAAACCCCAAATAAAACGACTTGCCCTCCAGTTGAGCTTATCATTTCTGTAAACGATGTTTTACCTTCCTCTGGATTAAAGTTATAATAAATAGAAGGCACTATAGCCCCAAATGCCGCACAAAACCCTAAGACCACTGAGTTTCCTAGAGACATGCCTAAGTATCGCACACCCAAACCGTAAGACAAACCACCAACTCCCCAAAGTAAGCCCATTAAAAAGGTAAATCCCAAGATGGTACTTGAGCTAGCCGAAATTATATCGATAAAACCAGGCACTGTTAAATATGCTGCTATGGGAGGAACAATTAACCAAGACATGACGCCTCCTACCATCCAGTACGTTTCCCAAGACCAACCTTTAACTTTATTGTAAGGCATATAAAAACTACCTGCTGCTACACCTCCTAATGAATGAAATATTACACCTAATATTGCTTGCATATTTTTAAATTTTAATTCTTATAAGTTTCCTTTGTTATATATTCGGGGTTTATCGTAGTTGGAATAGGTGCTTTTGTTACGTCCCACCATTTCTTAAGTTCTCCTAACAATTCTTCTTTTTTACTTGGATTTGCTGATGCCAAATTATTTAATTCTCCAATATCTTCAGATAAGTTGTACAATTCTATACCATCGTCTTCAAAATAATAATGCAATTTCCAAGCGCCTTTGCGAATCACAGAACCTGGCCGTGTTCTAAATAAAGGGTCTCTATTTTCATTATCGTTTCTATAATAAGCCTGAAGATAGATAGGGAAATGCCAAAACAAAGGTCGTTCTAGTATTTCTGTTTTACCTTCTAAAACTGACGAAAGGTTATTTCCATCTAATTCAAGTTGCGCATTTTCAATCCCTGCATACTCCAAAATTGTTGGAAATATATCCAGATTGGTTATCGGCACCTCACTTTTTATATTGGGTTTAATTTTGTCGTTATAAACGAAGAAAAAAGGTTCACGAATACCGCCTTCATAGTAGCTTCCCTTTCCTGCTCTCAAGGGTTTTTGTTTAGTAATACCATACAAACCACCATTATCTGAGGTAAACACAATCATGGTATTATCAAAAAGATTTTTGTCTTTTAGAGTTTTGATGAGCAACCCAATATTTCTATCTAAATTATCTACCATAGAGGCATAATCCGGATTACCTTGACCATTCCAAGGCGCCTTGTTTTTGTATTTAGGTAATAAACTATCTACTGGCATTATGGGGGTATGTACAGCATAAGGCGAATAATACAAAAAAAAGGGAGATGAAATTGTATCTACAAATTCCAACGTGTTTTCCATGATTAAATCAGTTAAATACTCGCTTTTTCCTTTTTTAATTTTAACATTTTTGTACGGTGGATAATAACTTCTTGGAAGGCCATTATGACCACCTCCTATATTCACATCAAAGCCATATTCTAAGGGATCGTGACTCAAGTGCCATTTCCCTGCATGACAGGTTTTATAACCATTCTTTTTTAAAACCTTAGGAATGATTGCATGAGTTGGTGCTAATATGGTTGTATTTGGTGTTGGAATAAGTTTTCTGTCTTTTGATTGTCCTCTTTCAGAAGAATTTACCGTGTAAATTCCATGACGTGGTGTCCATAACCCCGTCATTAAACAAGCTCTACTTGGTGCACAATTTGCTGATGCTGCATAACCATTGGTAAACACCATACCTTGAGCACAAAGCGCATCAATATTTGGCGTTTCGTAATATTCGCTACCCATGAAACCAACATCTCGCCAACCCATATCATCTACATTAATGATAACGATATTGGGTTTGGTATTTTGCTTTCGATTTGATTTGCTATTACAAGAGCTAATCAAGGTAATCAAAAGAGTGAACAGTATTAGATGTATTCTCATATTTAGGAGATGTCAATGATTATTTTTTAAGCGTCTTTTTTATAAGAGGAAACTCCGGATGTTCTGTTCTAGAATTATTGATTAAATATAATAACTCCTTGACCCTTTCAGGATAATGTTCTGCAATATTATTTTGCTCGCCTATATCATTACTTAAATCATATAACTCAACAGGTTTTTTATCGAACTTTACAGCTTTCCAATTGTTTTGTCTCACTGCTTGAATTGGGCCTTGTCTTTCGTTGAACTCCCAATACAAATAGTTGTGTTTTTGTTGTTGATTTTCATTTCCTAAAAGCGTTGGCGCATAAGAAATGCCATCAATTTTATCAGTTGGTGTTATACCTGCCAATTCGCATGCCGTTGGTAAAAAATCCCAAAAGGCAGAAATATGATTGGTTTTAGAACCTGCTTTAATTTTATTTGGCCAATAGGCTACAAATGGTGTATGAATGCCTCCTTCGTACAAATCACGTTTATGCCCTTTAAAATGGCCATTACTGTTGAAAAATTCATTTTTTAAATCGTCGTATTCGTGCCCATTATCACTGGTAAACACAATTAAGGTATTATCAGCTACACCTAACTTTTCTAGTTGTCTAACAAGATTTCCAATATCTCTATCCATTGTAGATACCATGGCTGCATACGTGATATGTCCATGTTCATCATGTCGATAATGCCCTGGTGTCATCTTTCGTTTTGGCCAACCTAAATTCTTGTATTGTTCTTTTTCTTTTTCTAGAATGGTTAATTCAAAATGCGGAATAGTATAGGATAAATACAAAAAGAACGGTTCTTTATGGTTTTTATCAATAAATTCTGTTGCTTTTTCGGTTATTAAATAGTGAATGTGTTGCCCTTCTTTTGTTTGAGGATTATTACCATCTAAAGCAATTCTCTTCTCATTTTCGAAGATACTTTTAGGGTAATAATGATGCGCAGGCGAGTGTTGGTTAAATCCATAGAAATAATCAAATCCCTGTTTGTTTGGTATACCATCGTTTAAATTTTCAGCCAATCCCCATTTCCCAACAACTCCTGTCGTATAACCTGCTCGTTTTAATTCTTCTGCAACAGTAACATCTTCTGCATTAATATCTACTGGAGTTCCACTTGCTGTCCACCTTGGATTTCCTCTTACAGTGCTATGCCCTGTATGTTTACCCGTCATTAACACTGCACGTGAAGGACCACAAACCGAAGAACCTGTGTAATGGTTGGTAAAAACCATACCGTTTGTCGCAAGTTTATCAATGTTTGGGGTTTTGATTTTATCTTGCCCATTAAAGCCCACATCCCCATAGCCTAAATCATCTGCTAGAATAAAAATGATGTTTGGTTTTGTGGCTACTTCTAGATTTTCAATAGCCTCTTTATTTTCTACCACTTGTTTTTTCTTGCAACTTACAATGATAGATATTAAAGTAATCAAAAGGATATTAAAAATTTCTATTTTGGGTTTCATGAATAGCTTCTAATTTATTTTCAAATCAATACTGAATAGACTCAATAACCACAGGCCCTAGCAATCCTGATTTTTGCAATGGGGATTTTTGGGTAATATCATCTGTAACCAACCAAGTATATTTTTCATCTTCTTTACGCGATTTATCTTTAATCAATTGATTTCGCCATAGATTTACCACTTCAATTTCTAATTGATTTTTTCCTTTTTTCAATGCTTCTGTAATATTTAAACGATAGGGTGCTATCCAAAGTCCTCCCAAATCTTTTCCATTTAGTTTTACCTTAGCCATGACAGATAGTTTACCTAAATTTAAATACAATTCCTCATTTTCAGGAAGTGCATCTATAGTAAAAGTAGTGGTATACGTTGCTAAACCTGAATAATATTTTATTTGTTCATTTTCTAAGGCAGACCAATCTTTTAAATCATTAAAAACTACTGGATCTTTTGGTCCAATGTCTTTATTTAAAAAGTCTACTGTAAACGGTTCTTCTATTTCTTTTACTTTTTCAAAAGCAGGGAAGTTTGCGCTATTAGTTGGTTTTGTTAATGATTTATTTTCTTCAGTGAATACCACAAACCAACTCTGAGCACCCTCCATTTTTAAAAGTATTTTTATTCCATTTTCAGTAACTTCAAAATCAGGTAAAACTCTAATTTCTCCTGAAACTGCATCCCAAAGTTGTGGTTTCCAATTTTTATCTACTCTAAATGTTGGTGCTATTTCTATTTGTTTATTACTTTGGTTGGTAATAAAGTAAAGCTCCATTTCTGGAGTTCTTCTATGTGTCCATAAAACTGGCGCATCATCTAAAACTTCAACATCTTTTGATAGGTTTACTATCTTAAAAACTTCTGACAAATCGTATCCATCAAATACTTTTCCATCTCCATAGCTGTTAGCCATTTTGCTACCTTCATAATCCCCACCCCACATCTTATTAGCAATACTTTTTACGATGTTATCACTTGTGGGATAATTTTCTAAACTTGGGGACTTTTCAGGTTGCTGCCCTAAAATGATTCCTCCTTGTTGTACCAAATTTTCTATCTTTTGCAATAATTCTGGACGCATGGTTTTAAAAGGAGGCAATACCATTACTTTATAAGACATGCCATCTGGTAATACAAAACGTCCGTCTTTTACAGACAGTCTGTTTAAAATTACTTCTGCATTGATGTAATCGTAAGAATAGCCTTTTGGAATTTCTGGTATTCTACCTCCAGTCATGATAGGAGCATCTTCGCCAATAAAATAACAGACATCTGCCACGTATTTACCCTGTTGTAACAAATATTGACAACGACGCAAATAATCGAAATACGAATCGGCTTGATTGAACCACGTATTATGACGATTGAATTCTGTACCAAACCAAGCATTCATTCCCGGTTTTCTGTTGTCATCTGGTTGTTGAATATACAAATGCAATACAAAATGATTGATTCCTTCTGTTAATGACCAATCGCCCCGTTTTTTAAGCATTGCTGGATGCCTCAAATAGGTTTTTCTAGCAGATGTAAAAGCTTCTGCAGAAGTTATTGGTTTTCCGTAAGTATGTGCGGTTGAGGACGAAGCTTTGCATTCGATATTCCCTAAGGTTCCTTCGTTCCAAAATTCTCCAGCTATTAAATCAGATTGACCTCCATACATCATAAATTCACTTGGAAAACCCCAATGTCCATAATTTTCCAGCCATGTTTTCAGGTTGCGTTTGTTACTTGCTTTTTTTAATGCGCCCACGTATTCGTAGGCTACATCATCAGCAATTGTTCGTCTTAAATCCCAAAGAAAACGTTCAGATTCTTCTACACTTCCTACAATTCTACCTGATAAGACTGGTAAATATTTTACAGGATTGTATCCATATTTTTCTTGGAATTTCACTTCATAATTGTCTGTCCAGTTTTGTGAACCCATTTCGTAACTATCTGCTATCACATATTTAAAAGCAGATTTGCTTTCTTCTGGAATTCGCTTTAACAATTCGCCCACAAAATTATCAAAATGGTATTGTACCAATTCGCCATTCATTTTGTCAATTTCATACCCTACACCTTGTGGTGCAGCAGGTGCATTTTTAGTTCCTGTTGGTGTCATTCCAAGTCGCAAAACTGTCCAGTTTCCTTTGGGAGCATTCCATTTTAAGTTTCCGTTTTCATCAATTTTATCTGTAATATCAATTACATCATCAAGATTTACACTTAACTTTTTAGACGGAAGTTCTTCTTGTTTGTTGAATGCATACGTATCCCAACTTGGAGTTGGAGTTGGATGCATTTTCCCCAATTGTTTTTCGATATATTTATCTAATACTGGTGCTTCTGAAATTGTAATTTCAGCAAAACCGAATGTTTTTTTACGAGAACTAAACTGACTACATTTTAATTTAAATTGCTGTGCTTTAACATCTGGTAACGTTGTTGCATAAGCCCCTTTTAAAATTGGCCCCACATTTGATGTCATTTTAGAACGGTCGAAAGTTATTTTTTTTATGAATTGCTCTTTGCCTTTAACAATTGCAGATATTTCTATTTGGCATTTAAATTCTTGACTTGGTACTATTGAAATGGAACGCGCTGATATAGGTTCCTCTAAATTGAATGTAATTTCTAAATCTTGTTTCGGTTGAAGTTTAAAACGTGTATCAGTATCGACATTTCCATCAATCAAACCTTTTGTATCTACATCATCCCAATTTGCAGTAACTTTTGTTGGAATAAATTGTGTGCTTCTTTGCTCTGTCTCAGACGCTTTAAAAGCTAAGGTATGTGTGTCTTGAAACTTTTCGTTTGGCTGTTTTAGTTTAACATTCACTAACTTACCTCCTTCCACTTTGGTTTCGCTAAACGTTAAATAACGCATCGCTTTTTTAGAATCTACCCAAGGCCCTCCACTTTGGCTCCAGCCTGGACAATTAAAAACACCTATGTCTACGCCTATTCGTTTTCCTTCAACAACCGCATGTACCATGTGAGACCACCAATCTTCACTTAACATGGGTACTTTTCCATCTTTACGAGCTGGATTAATATTACCGATTAAAGCGCCTCCAATTCCCGCTTTTTTCATCGCCTCTAAATCTTTGGTAATACCGTCTTTAGAAATATCATCGTTAATCCAATACCAATAACACCAAAGGTTATTGCCTTCTGTTGGGTTTATAAAATTGGTTTTGATAATCTCATACCTTTGAGAGTTACTGCATCCAGTTAAAAACAGAAATAAACAAATAAGTGCTATTAATTTCTTCATAATTATGTTGTAAAATTATTTATAAGAAGCTGTTAACTGCCATGTACCGGGTTTAATCTGAAAAACTAAAAATTCATCATCTTCACTCTTAAAATCAAATCCTTCTAATTGTTTTTTCAACTTATTTTTTCTCCAAACATTTTTACCATTTACTAAAATCTTTACAATTTCTTTGTCTTCTTTAGGAATGTAAACAGTAGCTGTAGTTTTTTCAGGGGAGATTAAATCTAGTTGATAGTTGCTTTCTGTCTTATTTACTTCTAAAGTAATATCTCCTTTAACAGATGGTACAATCTGTTTTACAGAAGTCATATGTGCTAAATTTGGTTTTACTTCATACGAAGACCAAGCGATAGCTGTAGCTTTTATACCTGCAATGTATCTTGAAAGCACATAATTTGGTGCATTCCAAGCATGGTTGTAGGTACCTCGTAATTTTGGTAAAAACTTTTCATACAAAGTACTTAGCCATTCCTTATTTACTTGTTCTTGATAACGGTCTTTCATACGCTGTAAACCTTTATCGTATTGACCTGTAATCATGATTGCTTCTTCTGCTATCCATTCCATGTGTGGACTTGACTTTTTTACAGGAACCAAAACACTATCTACTAAAGTATTGTAATGTTCTTTTTTAGCTAATCCACTAATAATAGC
This sequence comes from Hyunsoonleella ulvae, assembly GCF_016827605.1. Taxonomy (GTDB): domain Bacteria; phylum Bacteroidota; class Bacteroidia; order Flavobacteriales; family Flavobacteriaceae; genus Jejuia; species Jejuia ulvae. Next base: position 566,996 of record NZ_JAEPJQ010000002.1, read on the forward strand.
TAAGGCACTTACGCGTTCTTCTATGACTTTATTTTGAGAACCATAACGATTCCCTTGCCAATATTCTTTTTCAAAATTAGACTTGATGCTTGCAATGCGTTCATCATACCAAGTAATATCTTTAGTTTCTCCTAATGCTATTGCCATTTTTTTAGCGGATTGTAACGCCATAAAATACAATACTACATTCGTTGCTACTGGGTCGGTATCTATACCCCAATCTACCCAATTGGCATAACCTTTTCTATGTTTTGGCAAACCATTAGCTTGCATACTCCACAATTTTAAATAGTTAAAAACGGCTAGATACGCATTTTCAAGTGTGGCTTTGTCTCCAGTATTATAGTAATATTGCCAAATACCTTGATCTATGTATTGTAAACTTTGTCCTGTTAGTTCACTACTTTTTCCACGATATGCTCCAAAGCCAGGTGCTAACCCTTGAATGGTATCTCCCGCTCTATAAGCTATGGTATTATCAATTCCTTTTTTCAATAATAAACGCCCTGGTTCATCCAATGTATAAAAAACAGCACCTGTTTGGTCAGCAACATCACCAATCCATAAACCACGCTCCCTATCTGGGCAGTCCATATAATTATTTCTAGCACAGACATATAAAGTGTTTCTAGCCATCCACCATAAGCGTGTAAAATAAGAATCACTCGTTTCAAATGTTCCTGTCATCTCTCCTACACCTGTCCATCTGTATTTTAGTTCTAATACTTCTACTCCTGCAGGAATTGTATATTCCACAAAGTGACCATTTATCCATGAATAACCTTCAAATTCCTGTACACCATCTTTTGTTATGTAAATCCCCTTTAACATATTAAATGGATTATCCATATCTGCTACAATGGTTTTACCTGCTTTACTTTTTACTTTTAAATAGGGAGTTATTTGCTGATTAAAAGGCAATTTGGCACGAATTACAAGCGAAGAATCTTTTGTATTCTTAAAAGGTAGATGAATCTTCTCTTTATTAGATTTTAATGTAAGAGATTCATAGTTTACCAAACCTCTATCATTCCATTGAGGAATGGCTCTTTTAACTAAAGTTCCCCAAGGTTTACCATTGGCATCACCTTTTACAATTGGTTTGTCCCAATTTTTATCATCGTAATTACTAGTGTACCAAGCATTATCTGACCAATCACCTAAACTTTTTTGGGCGTTAAATTTCACATTGTATGCATTGACACGGTTGGCACTACCTCCACCACCACCGCTTTTTGGGTCGTAAGCAGGGTGCACTTTCATTTTCCAAGTTGTATCAGAAATAAGCTGCTGTTTTCCTAAATTGGCATGAAATAAGAGCCCTCCTTTTCCACTGTCATCATGCACTTTTCGGGTTCTACCCCAATACCAAACTAAAATAGCAATAGTATTTTGTCCTTCTTTTAAATACGACTTTAAATTGACTTCGTCATAATAGTTTGTGTTTGGTGCTGCTCCTCTAGCTAATCCACCTTCAAACAAAACCATTTTACCATTAACCCAAAGCCAGTATTTGGTATCTACAGCAATATTTGCCAAAGCTTTCTCTGGAATTTCATTAAGATTGAATGATTTTCGAAACGCCACCCAAGTATTTGCTGGTCCAGCTTCTTCTTGCCAAATCCATTGTGCATCTTGCCAATTAGACTTACTAGCAAATACTGAAACTGAAGACACGATAGCCATTAATAATGGAAATATAACTTTGTAGTATTTAAATTTTATTCTCATTCTTGTTTTATATTCTTTATTATGGTACTACTTCAACCTATTTTGTAACCACATCCCAAACTTTAGAACGTATAGATTTACCATCTTTGTTTTCAATGGTTAGTACCACAGTCCAATGGTCTGCAGAATTATATTGATGCACTGGATTTTGTTCATTAGAAGTAATTCCATCTCCAAAATCCCAAGTCCACTTCTGAATATTACCCACAGATTCATCTTTAAAAGCGAAAACACGCTTATCTCTATCAACCTCGACAAAAGACCAATTTGCTTGTAATTCTGGTTTCAACTCTTTGATTAAAGGCATTAATCTAAAATGATTCATAAAATCGCCATCATGAATCATTTTAATATTATGTGCTAGGTTTATAAAATCCTTTCTTTCCTTGTTATCGTCGTCATAGTCGAGAACGCTCCAAGACATAGCAATAATTTCATTCTCTTTCAAGGTTGAAACCGCAGAACGATCAAAACCCTCAATAGCCGCATAATCAAATGGTGTTATCCAAAACTCCAGCTTAAGTGTACCTGATTTACCTTGTTCTAAATTATGCTCGTAAGCTGCGTTAGCATAAGGAAAGTCTTTAATCCAAGGGGTATTTCCCCAAACCATCGCCCAGTCTTTATTTTTTGCAGGGATGAAAACATGGTAGTTTTGTGCATGCGCGCCATGACCTCTAAAATGTAATTCTTCAATAGGAATATGTTTTTTATTGGCGTTCCATTTTTTTATAAAATTACCTCCAGAAACATCAGCATCTACCACCAATTCAAAAATATCTTGTTTAATATCAAGTTGTTCAAATTCCCAGAAATCATCAAAAACCTCAACATAAAAATACAATCGGTTTAGGTCTTTGACCCAACCTACTTTTACCGAGATATCCAAATCGGTAGCATCTAGATTAAAACCTATACCATTAATAGATTCTTTCATTTGGTCTAAGCCTATAGCGAAGTTTTCTGAAACTAGATTCCAATCTGAAAAGTCCCCATCTATTCTTGGGATTTTGTTCTGTGGAAACTGAAAAATAGGGTAAATAGTATCACGACTAGATTGCAAATAAGAGTTACGCAAACCAAATCCAAGAACCAATACAAAACAAAAAAGTAACCGCATATTAGTCTATTTGATATTCAATTTAAGCCTTGTCGTTATTAAAAATATTGGGTTGAAACTACTTTGTTATTCATTGGAGTTATTAAATTTAACTCTAGTCCGCCTTTTAATTATCCTGTAATGTCATGGCGAAAATAAAATTCTAGCAAATTCTAACCACTCTGAGATTTAGTAAATTTCCTAACTTCTCAATCTTATTCGCTATGCGCCCTACACCTATGGCACAATGATGAGAAGGCCCTTGTTTAGACCATTCGTTCATAAATGCTCTAGCACCAATAGAAAAACGATAACGGCTGTTGGTATTACCTATATGAAGTACAGGCCCTTCAACAGATTCTCCTTCTGCAACTAACAAAAACACATCGTCTTTACCTTCTACCACAGATAACAAGGTCACTGGACCATGTTGCACCGTCATTTGAATAGATAAGCCTTTTCCTGGTTTACCATGATAAACAGGAAGCGGAACTAATTGCACTTTTCCTTCAGCAATGGCAAAATGTGCTGGACCATCATGCCCTAACATGACGATATCATCATTAAAATCCATAGCATAGAACTCTGAGAACGAACCGCCAACCCCAAAGGCATCCATAATTTTCATAGCTTGAGCATTCTTCACTTCATACTCTCCTGCTACGGGCACATTTTTCCCTGTTAGAAGTGTATTTCCTGCGATAACAGAGGTAACAATATTTTCATATTCGTTGGCTGTTTCGCCTTCATAATAATAGGCCATAGAGCCCAAATTATGGTTTTCAACCAATTTATCTAAAGCTATTGAAGTTTTTGCGGCACGTACCAATTCTGATTGTTCACAGGCATCAATTACTTCAAAAGTGTTTCTAAATTCAGTAATTTTTTCTTCAACTTCAGCTTCGGTTACTGCATCTCTGTATTTTTTCACTTCACACATTTCAACAATTTCAATGTGTGTACCAAAGGCTGCTGATTGTTTAGTTAAATCTGCGTAAACATCTAACATACCACAGTAATAATGCCCCAAAACACCTAAGCGATTATTCGCCATAACTTTAGCCACTTTGGCGGCATCAATCCAATCTTGTATTTCTTCCCAAACTACTGACTCGTCTAAATACCCAGTTACAAATTCATAGCTGATGCCTGAACGATTAAAAACATTTGCCAATTCTGGTACAGAACAGGCTTGACAATGTGCCAACCATTCGCCTGTCATTTTCCCTCTATCGCCCAGCTGATTAAAACTATCATAATCAATAGCAGCTACAGGTTGTATGTTTAAAATAATGGTTGGGCATTTCAATTTCTGTACTACGGGCAATACTGTAGAGGATAATGCGTAGGTAGATACATATAAAAATAAGAGGTCTACATCTTCTGTTTTTAAAATTTGTGCTTTTTCCCTTGCTACTTCTGGAGCATCTACAAGTCCTACATTTACCACCTGGGCTCCAAAACCTTCCATCTTATTGGCTATTTGTTGTTGGTAGCCCTCTAGGCGTTCTAATAATCCTTCAAATTGGGGCCAATAGGTATCTAATCCAATACCAAATAATCCTACTTTTACCATTATTACATTGATTTATTTTTAAACTTAAATTAAAGAACAACAAGGCTTATAATTTACCTCAGAAAAGATTTTGAGGTGCCTTAAGCATGTTCATTATCTTATTTCCTAAACAACTTAGGAATAACACATAAATGCCTATTTAAAACAAATAGGAATGTAAAATACGTGGATACTCTTTAAAAACACAATTCATGTTTTGATATATTTATTGCACAAAATGATATCAAAATATACTAAACACGGGACTATTACACCTAGTATATTTAACAAACAACCATATATTATGCATGTAAATAATGCCTATTTTGATTAACTATTGAGGGGTTTTCTCTATATAGTTTAATAACATATCTTTTACCTGATATACGGCTGGTTGTATTTCTCCGTCATTTACATTGGCACCTGTTATCCAATAATATATCATTCCTGCATCAGAACAATCCCATTTGCCTTTTTGGAATTTTACAACATTATCAACCTCGGCAATCTTACCCATTAACCAAATCCAGTTTAAGCGACTATCTTTATGATTTTTGGCCCAATCCCATTGTGCTTCATCAACTTTAAGTAAGATGTTTTGGTCAGGAATGCGAACTTCTTCCACTCCAAATTCTAAAATTTCTTCCCATGCATAGAATTTTCCTGTTTGGTCGTTTGCTGGATGGTGGGTAATTACTTTTACGTATTTATGCTTAGACTTTAGAGATACATCTAAAGCCATTCCTATTAAATCTGGTTCTCCTGCTTCTACTATCCATAGGGGATTTTCTTTTGTAGATGCATTAATGGCTTTAGCTAAATCTTTTACAGCCTTATCTAAATTCCATTTTACATCAATAAACGTTAAATGCTCAAAGCCTCCCCAACGTCTGGCAGTGCCATCGCACGTAGTTTGCATTAATGCGTGACGTTCATGCTCTGCTTCTTTTGAGATTCTCTTGGTTGGAACTATATCACAACTATGCGAATAATGTACCAACCTATCTTCCAGACCTGCTGCACGAATTATAGCAAGTGAAACCGCTGTACCACCAAGGTCATCGGGGTCTGGCGAATTACCATCTGCTACTACAGCTATGCGACCAGCTGGAGGGTTTACTTGCTGGGAAAAACCATTACTAGTGATTGCAAAACAAGTTAGTATCGTAAAAAATATTTTAGCCATTTTAATTCTGTTTTAAATTTTAGTTTTGAGAATAGGTTGATGGTGCATCTAGTATTTTTTTTCCCTTACCTGATGGGGTAAAGATGATACCTGCCCATCTCCCTCTCGTAAATTCTTTTCCATCTGTACCTACTTTAGCTTTCACAGTGATTTTATCGCCTTTATTCAATTTTACTTTTTTCCATATTTTGGTGGAATTTTTACCTTCTTCAAACATATACCCTGATATTTGTGGTTGATAGGTCCCTAATAACTTCCCGTTGATTGACAACTGAAATGTAGAACTACCATCGCTCTCTGCTACACCAACAAATACTATATCATAAACTCCACTCTTAAATTGAAATGCCGTACTTGATATGGCTTTTTTATGGGTTTTGGGATTTATTGCCATCCAATTATTGCCATTTTTATAAAAATCTGTTCCTAACGCAGGAAATTCTTGAGATGCTATCCACTTATTATCTGGTAATGCCGTAGCTATTGTTTTAAAGTAATTCTTTTTAATAACTGGTGCTGCTACGGTTGGATAAGGTTTCGGTAAAGTTTTATTAGCTTTTACCGTAGTCCCTTTACCCTTCGGGATATAGAATTTATCTGTTGTTAAAATAAATTTATCAAATTCAAAACCGTCTTCACGCATACTAAACTGAATATCGTGTACTCCAGCTTTTTTAATATCTAAATAAATATCGTGAGGAATACCACAATGTATTTCCTTGGTACGTTGTTTACTTGCCCATGTCCATTTATTTTTACCTTCACACCATTGCATGCGTTGTCCACTTTCTGGCCATTCATCATTTAACCCAACATGTATCCCATTATCTTCACTTCCTGTGCTAAATACTCGTGCCCAAACATAATAGCGTCCTGGACTATTAAATTTAACTTTATAATGTACTGTAGCTACAGCCCCTGGCACATCACTAAAATTATTACCTTTTACCAATGCATCATCATGTGTAATTCTGGTATCAGGCAAAACCTCTATGTAGGCATTATTGCTAGCCCCATAAACATGTAAAGTATCTGCATCCCTTCCTGCATTGGCTTCTTCAAACTTAGAGGCTCGGTACCATTGTCGTACATCTGTTTTTGACTGTTTATAGAAAAACTCAGCTTCTACTGCTACTATGCCTGACTTTTCTTCAAATATTACACTTTCACTAACAATTGGTTCGATCAATTTTTTAGATTGCGCTTTTAATATATAGCTCACACCAATAAGCATCAAGAATAGTATTTGTTTCTTTTTTATTGATCTGATTTGTTTTAATTTGTTCATGCTTAATTGTAAATTATTATTGAAGGCTTGGTGGAATACGCCTAGTTAAATATCTACCATTCCTTAAGAACAATAATAATGGTTTTCAATACTTTTTGTATCATGTACTCTCATGTCTTTGTTTACTTATAAAAAATTTTCAATTCTTTGATAGAAGGTGCTTTTTTAGCATCTAATATGAGTAGTCTACATTTTACAGTTGTCACACTATCAAAATCATGTGTTTTATTTGCTCCACAAGTGGTTCCTTCTGCTATATCTTTCCACTCGTTATTTTTCCAATATTGTAGTTTGTATGATGTGATATTATTTTCAAACTCATCAATAATTATCTGATTGAACGTTTGTGGTTGTATCCACTCAAATTCTAAATATTGATTTTTTGTTTCAGTAGCCAACCAGCGAGTTTCATCATTGTCATCATTCACTCTAAACGCCTCAAAAACAGGTAATTTTTCTGTTTGAATAAACATAGATGATGCGTTTAACCTTGCTAGTTTAGATAGGTTTTTAATTCTTCCAAGTGGTCTAGGGAATTGTGTGTCTGGTAACTTACCTACCTTAAAATCATAAACGCCAGAAGCCACATTGTGTATTACATAATTACCAACAGCTTCACTATTTTCGCTACCTATATATACTATACCTTCTGAACTTTCAGCTAATTGTCCGCCCTCGTTTATTTCATCTTTGTTATTTGCAGGTAGATATACTTTTGCAGTAGTGTTCACAGGAATTTCTATGTGAAATACTGCGCCACCATCTTCTTTTTTCCAATTTACAACTACATTACCGTACATAGATTGGTAAGATGTATTGGCATACTCTAAATCTTTTACTGGTGTTGGTTTAATAAGCATGTTTTGCATGCCCAATTGTTCTGGATTAGGGCGAATACCCGCAAAACCTTTTACAAAATAACCACCAATACCAGTATAACAGGTATGTATTTGGCTATTTCCTATGGCAGACCAACGTTCTGGCCACACCGTTTTACCTTGCTCTAAAAAGTACCCATAGCTTGGGTGGTGTTTGTCTTTTAGTAATTCATGAATTAAATCCATACGCTCTCCATATTCGGTAAAATATCGCGTGTAGAGTGCTTGTCCAGAGCTTCCTGTATCGTAATATGGAAATTTATATAATACGTTATCTGCTAAATGCGCTTCTACTTTTTTCTTTTCTGATTCTGGTGTAACACCTGCTAACAGAGCAAAGGCTTGGTCTACCTGTTGCCCATTACCATAAGTACCTGCTTCTGGGTTATAAAACAGTTTATGTGTAGCCTCTCGTTGTACTTTTAAACGCTGTGCATATTGTGTTGCATCTTCTGTTTTACCTAGTGTTGTTGCAATATTTTGTGCGTTTTCTAACATAAAGGCATATAAGCAATTGTTAAAATGAAGTGCTTCAGGCGAGTTACTGCTCGTCCAAAAATTACCTCGTGGTGTACACCAATCGCCTAGTCCTGGAAATTGTCTTGCACCTTGCTCTCCCGCTTTTAGCGCCCCTCCTGTTTCGTAGTTGGAATTCTTATACAGCCATGTCATCCACCTTGTCATAGACTCATAATTGTCCTCTAATATTTTTTTATCGCCCAACATTCTGTAGGTTTCCCAAATGGTTAACGGGCTATTGGCTTTCCACATTAAAAATGGTCGGTCTTCTTCATTGATAACCGCACGTATTTTCCCATCGTCAAATTGCGCATCTCTGGTATATTGTAAATATTGGTCCATATAGGCACCACTTTCGTAATTAGGTAAAGCGTCGCCGTACATGGCCGCAACGGTTACTTCTCCCCAACCACGTCTTTCTCGGTGTGGGCAATCTACCAAAATTCCATCCATAGTATTGGCTAAATACGTATCTAAGTTTACCTTGTAAATCTTATTAAGTAAGGCATCAGAAGATTTAAATTGGCTTATTTGCTTTCTATCGTTGGTTACCACGTAGCCTTTTGCATCATAAACTCTAGGCTCATTCTTTAAACCATACACGGTTATCCATCTTCCTCCTGCAACATTAAAACGGTTGGTAAACTTACCTTTTCCAGATTTTCCAAAAATGTACTTGCTTTTTTGGTTCCAATTCATGACCACTTCTTTTCTGTCGCTTATCTCAAAAAGCACCGAATCGCCCTCAACACCATTGTAAAGATTCATCTCAAAAAAGCCAGTGTAATTTCTTCCCATATCAATAAGGTAAGTTCCATCTTTATTAGCTCTAACCGCAATAGGCTTTATTTCTTCAAACTTTACTTGAGGCTCTACTATTTGCGCACTTAATTTGGCTTTTATCGGGGTATATTCTGCCCGTACTTCTCTATTTTTATTGCTGTTTAGCGCAAAACTTATATTATTCCCCTCTGGTACTTTTTTATTCAATTCGTTATGATTGTATACGGTTGCGTTTATCCAATTAGAATCGTCATAATCTGCCGTATTCCAATCATCCTCTCGTTTTCTATCATCTATAGTTTCGCCTCCAAAACGCAAAATATCCCAATCGCCATAATATTCTGAATAACTCTTTTTAGTTTTCCAAGAGGTGTCTGTTTTTAATGTAATATGCTCGCCTCCTGCTACAATTTCAGCTTGAGCTTTAAATACAAATGGAATTTGGCGATACTCGCGAATACGCCTCCATCTAGACCATCCTGCTGCATGCCATATAGCAATTACGTTATCGCCTTCTTTTAATTTATCCGTGACATCGTAGGTTAAATACGGGATACGTTTTTTCATATATGAAGACACAGGATTCAAGACATTATCTGTGATTTTTTCACCATTTACATACAATTCATGGTAACCAAAAGATCCTACGAATACAAATGCTGATTCTGCGTTTTCCTTAAGCTCAAAATTCTTTCTATACCAGTTGTGGTCTGTTTTTTTTTGGTCTGCTTTCATAATCCAATCGCCTTTCCAATCGGCTTGCTTTAACAAACCCATTGAAAAATATGCAGGCTCGCTCCAATTGGAAACCGCACCATCTTTATCCCATACTTTTACCTTCCAGAAATATTTTTTTGCAGATGCTAAAGAGGTGCCTTGGTAGGTGTTATTTACCGACTGATTTGAGCTTACTTTACCAGAATCCCAGATGTCTCCAGTATTTTTATTTAAATTCTCTAAACTACTGGCTACAAGTATTTGATAAGCAGTTTGCTTTTGTCCTCTGGTTGTTGCTTCATCAAGCAGTTTCCAACTTAATCTAGGTGCCACATTATCTATACCTAGCGGATTTATTTTGTACTCACAACGTAAATCGTTTGCTTTTAAAGATGAAGGTTGACAACTAATTAAAGTACTTAGTACTACTGCTAAACTTAGGAAAATTGTTATACTCCTTTTCATTTTCATTTTATTCTATTCTATTATTTTTAAATTATCAAAAAGATTTTCATCATAAGAACTTGCAAGCATTACATACCCCTTATGTTTTATATTCGATAACTTAACAATTGATTTTCCATTTACAAAAGCTTCGATGGATTTATCTTGAAATGTAAGCTTAAGGTTATTCCATTTTTTGCCTTTAAATTTTTTAATCCTTCCACTTTCTAGCACTTCTTTATGAAACATAAGCTTCCATTCGCCATTTTTAGCCAGTTGAAAACGATAGCCTTTTAAATAGCTAGTTGTTGCACGACCACCTAATTCCACATTGCCATCTTTAATAAACACATCTACACTACAGGTATAATTTTTCCAGTTAACATCGCCAATTAAAGTATTGGGTTTAATATTTGAGCGCCTATAAACACGCATCCAATCATAGCCTTGTTCTGGAACAATTTGTTTTAAACATTGCGACCCATCTTCTTTTAAAGCTATTTCAAAACTTCCTGTTTGGTCTGAATGATATTTGGGTAAATCTCCTGCTTCCCTATTCTCGTAATTTTCTGAATAAGGAAAAGGAAATGCGGTTTCTGTTGGTACTTTATAAGTCCCCTTTTGCTGTCCTGAAGTTGTGGTTAATGAATAAATACTCTTTGGCTCTAATGTTAGTTTTAATATCCCGTTTTGAGGCATCACAGATTCTTGTTGTATGAACTGTTCGGCTTCATCAGATTTCCAAACGTTAACCTTTCCATTGGATAAACCTTTACCAATATTAATTTCTAAGTGCTCTTTGTTCTCTGTACATATAATCATACTCCAGTTGTTACTACCTTTTTCTTTTAATGTTACACAACTCCCTTTGTAGGTTGATGCTTCAAAAAGGCCACAAGCATTATTTAAATATTGCCAAGTATGGGGCTCAACAAATTGCGTGGTATGTGCTGTAGCCCAAATTGTTGGCCATACTTCATAATAACCACTCCACGGGCTATTCGCTTTCATAGCTCCTGCCTTATCCCATGTTACTGATTTGTAAATAGACCCTATGGGTGCCCAAATTAAGGTTTTAGTAATTCTGTCGCGTATATAAAATTTATTGTAGATACGTGCTAGATTTAGCGCTCCTGCACCTCCCCAGTCTTTTCCTGTCCAACTCCAATCTTCACTTGCCCATAAAGATTTTCCACTACTTTTGGCTTTTTCGGTTGTTGGGCGCCCTCTGCCGTCCACCATATTTTCATTAAACTCACGCCCAGTAACATAATGGTACCCTACCGCTTCAACAATGTTATTTAAGGCTTTATTCTTTTCAAATTCGTTAAAAATCTTCCAATCTCCACTATTGTCGTCAGGCCCTTGAATTTTCACATTTGTATATCCTCGCTTATCTAAAAGCGGACGAACTTTATGTACCAGCCAATCTTCATTGGTATAATTTTCATTTTCCGCAGCCGCTACCCAGTCAATATCCAAACCCCAATGTTTTTTGGCCACATCTAAAAAAGATACGAAATATTCAGCAGATTCATCAGTGTAAATGTTTGGTTTTAAATAATATGGAAAACTCCAAGGTAAATACTCTAAAATAATATTAGGGTTTCGGTTATGTGCTTCTTTCATCAACCAAAACTCATAACCTCTTGATACAGGATTTTTTAGCTCATCTCTAGTTATGGCATGTGATGGCTCAGAACCACATGTGGAGTTTTCCCCTCCGCCCATTTCTACTTTTAGATGTTGAAAACCAGCTCCAAACTTAGGTTTAAATAAGAGGTCTAGTATCTCACTTCTTACAGGATTTTCATAATCGTACAACAAGTCTGTAGAAGCCCCAGCACTTACCCCGCCAATACCTTCAAAGGTTCTTCCTATATCATTACCACTTAAAGTGATTTGCACAACACCTCCTTTTTTTGAAAATACATAGGGTTGAAATGGGGTTTCGGGATTTTTGATATGTCCCATTTCAAACCAAGCAGGTTCGCTATGTGTTACACCCCGATTATTACCCCAAGCGGTTACCTTCCAATATATGCGCTGACCAGACTTCAAGGGTTCTCCACAATATTCAAAAGGTCCTGTCTCGGATGTACTTGTTGGCCCTGTATCCCAAATATCTGGATACTTTAATTTTTCAATCGATGTCGCCATCATAATACGATAACCACCCTGTTTTGGGCTATTAGTATCGCCAATAAACGTCCAACTAAATTCTGGTCTTACGTCAATAATACCTGTCGGATTGACCTGCCCATTACATTTTAAATTTAGAACCTCTGTTGCCCAAGCAGAAGTTGCTAATAGCATCAAATTAAAAAGAAATAAAACAATGTTTCTAAATTTTAAATATTCCATAGGAGTTTATTCATATAATTGAAAAAAATTCGTAATTCAGTTTGAAGTTTGTTTAACTTCTTAAAATAAAATCTACTATAATTTAATGGTAATTATATGCTTACCTGGATTTAACTTAAAAGTATTAGCTACAACCTTATCTTTATTTAACAATATTTGTTCCTTTTCGTAACGAGGTAATTGCACTACTGCCATAGAGGCTTGGGGAACAAACACAATCCATTCTATTTTATTATTATCTTTTTTCCAATGGCTTTTAATTTTACCATGAGGTGATTTAAAATCGACCTCACACCATTGCAAGCCCGATAAAAAAGTTGGCCTTAAAATAAATCGCTCAAATCCTGGAAAATTTTCGTCAGGTCTTATACCGCCTAAACTTTCATGAAAAGCCGCTGCAAAACCACTTTGCATGGGATGGTTAAATGAATGTCTATAATACCGCTCCTTTTTATCCCAATTGCTAACACCTTCTGGCCATACGGTTAAATCGTGCTCCTCGGTCATAAATCCTAAACTCGGATAATCGGTAATGCTCCATAAGTGCTTTGTCACAGCATCATGCCCGTAGTCATTCAATACGGTATATAACGGACGATGCCCAAAAATACCCGTACTGTAATGCCCATTTTTATCTTTCATAATAAGGTTTGCCAAATTATCGGCAACCAACTGCTTTAAACCTTCAGGAACCAAACCAGAATACAATGCAAATGCATTACCCGTTTGGGAACCATATGATTTAGTTTCTACATTAAAAAAAGTTTGATTAAAAGCCTTTTTGACCAATTTCGCTTTTTCAGCATAACTATAAGCAACTTCTTTCTTATCCAACACCAATGCCATTTTTTCCATAGATACCAAAGACTGATAATACAACGCAGTTGACGTCAAAGCCGGTGGTGTATCCATTTCTGGATTACCTCCTGGGGGGCACCAATCGCCAAATCCGCCATTAATAATCCCATCTTCTTGCACCTTTTCATCTAGGTAAGCCATCCAACCTTCCATCATATCCCAAGCACCTTCAATAATGGTCTTATCTCCATAATACACATATGAAAACCATGGTACCATAATTGTGGCAGCTCCCCAATCTGGTCGCGCCTGTAAACAGAGCCGTTTTCCAACGGAAATATTAGACGGCGCTCGCGAATCATAAGGAAAAGGATCTTTAAAATGTGCCTTAGACACCCCTAAAACTGTTTCCATATCTGAGGATGTTTTTTGCCACAAGTGCTTTAAATCAAAATTAAAACTAGCTGCTTCAGCCACCACATAAGCATCACCCATCCACGCACAACGTTCACGGTGCGGACAATCACTCAACAACCCTTGAATATTATCTTCTATAGTCCACATAGACACCTCGTAAAACTTATTTATTAGTGGGTCTGAACATTTAAAAGTTCCTATTCGTTCTGCATCGGTGCGCACCAGCCAACCCGTAAATTGACTCAAATCTGGTTCTTTACTTAATCCTTCAATTTGAACATAACGAAAGGCATGATAGGTAAAACGTGGCTCCCAAGTTTCAGTCCCATCACCCTTACAGATATACACATCGGTTTGCGTATTTCCAGTTACGTGAATTCCAGTAGATGCGGGGTCTATGTTTTGTTTATCGGGCATGAGATGTTCAGCAAAACGCATTTTTACAACAGTACCTGCTTTTTCTTTTACAGAAATGGCCAACCAACCTGTCATGTTTTGTCCCATATCCAATAACCAACCTTTTTCTGCTTTCCATACAGCTATAGGTTTAACTGTTCTAATCTTTCGCATGGGTTCTAAATCCTGCTCTATCAATTTCTCGGTTGGATTATCCATAATTTCAGCCGCTTCCCAAGCTGTATCTTCAAACTTAAAGGTACTCCAATCGCTCAACTCCGCTCGCGCATCATGAGTTTCACCTAAGTAAATATTATCAAAAAGTATTGGACCACTATGTGCTTTCCAGCTTTCATCGGTAACAATTTGTTCTTTAGTTCCGTTTTTGTAGAGGATACTTAATACCATAATTGCACGTGGTTTTCCATAAGCTAGCCCTGGCCAAAACGCCATATTTTGACCATAAAACCCATTGCCCAATATTAACCCTAAACTGTTGTTTTTACTAATCGCTTCTGTAATATCATGACGCACATAAAAAGCCCGCTTGTTATATGAGGTTTGGGCGGGGTCGAGCACACGGTCCCCCACTTTTTTCCCGTTTAAATACAGCTCATAAAGCCCTAATCCACAAATAGCTACTTCTGCTAATGCCACCTCTTTAGTTATTGAAAACGATTTTCTTAAAAGAACTGAAGGATGGGTTTTGCGTCTGGTTACTTTCAAATCTTCCTCAGTAAGCTCCCAAGTATTAATATTCATGGGTGGCTGGTTACGTACCAAATCTCTAGCTGCCCATGCTTCAGGGCGATGGTCTTTGGTGTAGCCAATCCATTTTGCTTGTTCCCAAGCTATTGAAGTCATTGGGCTATCATTTAACGCAATCTCTGCACCTTTTTTGTCTGATTGCAAACAACCACTTAAAAGACACGTTAATACCCCAAAAAGTATAGGTCCAATTATGTTTTTCTGTAAATACATTTTATTGCGCACTTCAATTTTGAAAATTTTTAGTTTGAATAATATATTTCTAATTCTGAAATTTCAGGAATAGCATTAGAAGCTTCTATTAAAATTCTAAATTTTGAAGCGGTTACCTGTTGAAATTGATGCTTTTTACTAGAACCACATGATGTATCTTCGGCTAAATTCATCCATTGTTCATTTTCAAAATATTGAATTTTATAGTTTGAAATATGGCTACCCCTTTCATGAATCACGATTTCATTGAACGTTTGCGGTTTAAACCATTCCACTTCCAACCATTCGTTCGATTTTGAACTCGCTTTCCAGTGTGTTTCTAACTTTTCATCATTTACCCTAAATGCTTCAAAAAGTGGTAGTTTTTCAGAATCTATAGTCATTGAAGACGCATTCATACGCCCAATTAATGCCAAATTACTGGGTGTATTTAAAGGTTCTGGATAGCTTACTTTTGGTAGCTCAGTTACTTCAAAATTATATTTACCTGATGCCACTTCAAAAATGATATAATTACCTACCGCATCGCTTTTCTCTGAACCTATATATTTAATGCCTTCAGACTTTTCAGCATGCATTCCACCTTCAAAAACTGATTCTATTGCATTAGCGGGGATGTAAACTTTAGCCGAAGTATTTATAGGGATTTCTATATGAAACGTTGCTGTTTCATTAGCGATTTTCCAATTTGAAACGACATCTCCATAAGGCGATTGATAACTTGCATTTACATAGGTTAAATCTCCTACTGGTGCTGGCTTCACCATGAATCGTTGCATTCCTGGTTGCTCTGGATCTGGTCTAATTCCAGCAAAACCTTTAATAAAATAACCACCAATACCCGTGTAACAGGTATGAATTTGGCTGTTCCCAATGGCAGACCAACGTTCTGGCCATACCGTTTTACCTTGCTCTAAAAAGTAGCCATAACTTGGGTGTCGTTTGTCTTTTAGCAATTCGTAAATTAAATCCATACGCTCCCCATGTTCTATAAAATAGCGTGTATACAATGCTTGCCCAGAACTACCAGTATCGTAATACGGAAATTTATACAATACTTGGTCCACTAAATTATTGTAAACCTTTTGTTTTTCTAAGTCTGGCGTGACTCCGGAAAGTAGCGCAAAAGCCTGATTTACTTGATGCCCTTCTCCATATTTACCTGTGTTTGCATTATATATTTTTTTGTGTGTGGCTTTACATTGTACCTCTAAACGGTTTGTATACATTTTAGCATCTTCTTCTTTCCCTAAAGCATTTGCTATTTGAACCGCAGACTCTAGCATAAATGCGTACACACAGTTATTAAAATGTTCGGATTCTGGAGAGTTACTAGAAGTCCAAAAATTTCCTCTTGGTGTACACCAGTCGCCTAAACCTGGAAATTCTAATGTACCTCTTGTACCAATCTTTAGAGCTCCTCCTGTTTCATAATCTGAATGCTCATACAACCATTGCATCCATTTTTTTAACGTTGGATAATGGTTTTCTAACAATGCCTTATCGCCTAACATGCGATAAGTTTCCCAAATGGTAATAGGGCTATTTGCCATCCACATTAAAAACTCAAAATCATCTCCATTTATAACGGCTCTCATCTTACCATCATCGGCCTGGGCATCTTGCATAAATTGGGCATATTGACCCATATATGCACCACTTTCAAAATTTGGTAAAGCGTCTCCATACATGGCAGCCACGGTTACTTCTCCCCAACCTCTACGTTCACGATGCGGACAATCTACCAAAATACCATCTATTGTATTGGCGATGTAGGTATTAAGATTAACTTGATACATCTTATTTAACAACTCACTGGAGCTTTCAAATTGACTTATTTGTTTACGATTATTAGTAATTACATAACCTTTAATGTCTTTTAATTCAGGCTTATAATTAATACCGTATACTGTTACGTAACGCCCTCCTGCTAAATTAAAACGGTTAGTAAAATGTCCCGTACCTGATTCATCAAAAATGTATTTACTGCGTTGTTCCCAAGATGTGGAGACCTCTTTATGGTCGGCAACTTCAAAAGTAACCGTATCTCCTTCTTTTCCATTAAACAGGTTCATTTCGAAAAAGCCTGTATAATTTTCGCCCATATCAATCACATAATGGCCTTCCTTATTTTTAGTGACACCAATTGGGTTAACTTGTTTATATTTTACTTGAGGTTCTACAATTTGCGCACTTAAAGTTGCTGTAATTTTACTTGTTGGTGGGTTAGCATCCGTACTTGGTGCTCTTACTGCGCCTTTGGGACCTAAATTGATATTGGCTATATCTACCTCTTTCATTTCAGCTTCATCAAAAACAACAGCATTGTCCCAATTATTATCGTTGTATGTAACAGTATTCAAATTATCTTCGCGCAAACGTTCATCAATAATTTCACCGCCAAAATCTAAAATATCCCAAGAGCTATAGTATGAGCTATAGCTTTTTTTACATTTCCATGACGTGTCTGAAACCAATGTTATTGTATTGTCTCCAACCTCAATATTTGCTTGTGCTTTGAATACGAAAGGTGGATCGTAATAGGCTTTTACCCTTCCCCATCTTGTCCAACCAGCAGCATGCCAAATACCTATAACATTATCACCTTCTTCTAAAAACGCCTTTAAATCGTAAGTAAGGTAGGGCAAACGCTTCTTTAGAAAAGAGTTTACTGGGTTCATAACTGCTTCACTTACTTTTTTGCCATTTACGTAAACCTCGTGATACCCAAAAGAAGCTACATGGATAAATGCTGAATTGGGAGTAGCATCTAAAGAAAAGTTTTTTCTATACCAATTATGGTCTTTTTTATTTTGATTTTTTTTATAAATCCATTTGCCTTTCCAATCTTTAGGATTTAACAATCCCATTGAAAATTTTGCTGTTGTACTCCATTTAGATTCTAAACCTGAAACGTCCCAAATTTTTACCTTCCAAAAGTATTGTTTCCCTGACTCTAGGGTGTTTCCAGAAAATGCGTTATTTACTGATTTATTAGTTAATACCTTACCAGAATCCCATACGTCTCCTTTATTATTCTCTAGTGATTCTAAATTACTTGATACTAAAACTTGATACGCTGTTTGCTTTTGTCCCCTAACCTGATTCTTATCAATAATTTTCCAGCTAAACCTAGGGGCTTTATTGTCAATTCCCATGGGGTTAGCCTTATACTCACACTTTGGTTCAACGATAGAAACAGTAGATTGTTTACACGACATGCAGCACAATCCAAGTATCATATATACAAACAAAAGTGAGCATGAAAACGTAGTGGTGTTACGTAATAGTTTCATTTTAATTGACTTATTTAGTTTTTATGGATTTAGAAATAATAAATAAAGTAAAACCTTTTTTAAAAAGTGTCATGCAATTACCTGTAATGCTATTCTACCTATTTACTACTCTTCGTAAATTTCTTTTAAAATATCCTGATTCACAATTAACAAATTGATATATTAGTTGCACAAAATGATATGAAAAATAACTATAAAAAATATCAAATCACTACTTCTAATGATGTTTCATGGGGATTTTACATAAATGATTTAGGACGAAATGTTATTAAAAAATACTCTGAATATCCCTCTAAAGACCATCCAGACCAATACAGTTTTACATGGAATACAGGGCGTGTTTTAAATGAATTTCATTTGGTACTCATCACAAAAGGGCAAGGTGTTTTTCAAAGTAAAGCTACAGGAAAAGTAAATATTACTGATGGTGATGTGTTTTTGCTGTTTCCCGGAGTTTGGCATCGCTATAAACCAAAAAAAAGTACAGGTTGGACAGAACGATGGGTAGGTTTTTCTGGGGAGATTGCTTCCCAATTCCTTTCAAATGGATTCTTTAGTGCCGAGGCCCCAATTATTTCTAAATGTAACAAACCGTCTGTTTTAAATCATTTTAATACACTTTTCAAATTGTTTGATGAAGAACATTATGGGTACCAGCGTTTAGCTTCTGGTATTTGCCTGCAGCTTATGGCAGAACTTTATAACATTAAAACAGGTGGTAATAATATTGATCACCTAAACTCCATGACATCTCGCGCAAAAGGTATTATGTATAAAAACATCAACCAGACTATTGATTTAACTACTATTGCATCAGAACTAGGGATTAGTTATTCTAAATTTAGATTAGACTTTAAAAAACAAACGGGTGTCTCTCCTTTGCAATATTTTTTATTATTAAAAATTGAAAAGGCAAAAGAGTTACTTTTGAATACGAAAAAACCCCAAAAGGAAATAGCTTTCGAATTAGGGTTTGAATCGGATTATTATTTCAATCGTTTATTTAAAGGAAAAACTGGTTTAGCTCCCGGTAAATTTAGAGCTTTGAGTAAAACAGCTTCTTTATAAAATAAATAATTTCTGTAGCGATACACTGATAAGCATTTCTTCCAAATTTAATATCTCATTTTGTTTAACTCACACGTATCGTTATCACAATCCCCTCTTTATGGTCTTTATCAAAATAAGCTTCAATGGGAACAGCTTCTACTCCCGGCACCATATTAAACGTTCTGTTTTTAGCCATTTCCTTTATATTTAAAGGTACATTGGCTTTTATAGACACCAATCCTTCTGGTTTTTGAATTGTGATTTCATGGTCTCCAACCACTGATACTTTCTCATGGTTAGGTGAGGCCACTGGCAATATAAAGGCTGTTCTCTCAACTATAGGTTGATTTGTTTTAACATAAATTTGCATGTCATCAACAGTACATTTGTAGGCAATTTCAAAATCTGAAGCGGTGTCAGCTACAATATCACGCGTCTCGTTTTTAAGCTGAATCTCAGATTTCAACTTTATTTCCCCATCAACGTCAGACGATTCAATAATTGCAGTTAAATCGAATAAATTGGTATACCAAACATCGTCTTTAAAAGTTTCCACTCGTGGAGTTAAAGCAAAATCCTCCCCGGGTTGTACTTGCTGATTATTCTTTTCTACCATATAATACACAGCCATACTTGCTGCGCACAATAAGCCTACTTTATTATGATACAATACTCCTAATGCACCTCCAGTAGCTTGACGATAATCATTTTTGTAATGGTACTCCGCATCATATGCACTAACTGTTCCCCTCCAATCTCCTCTTGCAAAAAGAGACACATCTAAATCTTTAAAATGCGTTATACCATCTGCAGTTACTCTTGGTAAGGCTGTATTTTTATTAATTTCTGGTAAATGCTCCCAATGGTCTAGTAAAAAAGTTAATGGCTTTGCATGTGTAAAAGTGTGGTGTATACATGGCAGTATTCCTGCTGAAACATAATGCGGACCTCCATGAATTAACCCACCTGAAGTGCATTGTTTTAACAGCTCTGAATTTTTTACTGCTGCTGTACCAAAAGTAGGATTAATATGAGCCATTAAACCAAATGCGAGCTGGCTGCCATCACAGGTTCTACTGCCCCAGTAACTCCACTTATACATTCTGTTACCCCAGCTATTGTCCCAAGCTCCATCTGGTAACATAAACTCCAAATGGCTATTTAAAGATTTGGTTAGAATTTGCAGTAGCTCTTCGTCATTTTTTTTGAGTGCATACATTACCAAACTATTTAAAGTCTCCTCGACATTATACCCCAAATCTACACCGTGTAGGCCTTTTGCGCTTAATTTACTTGAACTCTTTTTACATTCTCCAAACAACAAACCTTCATTGGCTGTAAAATAGGCTTTTACCTCTGATGCCAATGTTTTACTCTTGGCTTTAAAGTCACCTCTACCTACTACACCTCCAATTAAGTCCAGCCCATAAACCGCTGTTCCTGGATAATTAATATTAGTAAAGTCTATTGTAAACGTATCGTAAATATATTGCCCAGCCTTTTCAAGGCGTTCTGTCCATGCCACTCGCGTGCTTTCACCTAAAACATGTCCGTGATAATGCAGGGCTTCGGCCAAAGCAATAGCACCAAAAACAGTTATACCTTTCCACGATTTAGGGTTTTTGATAACTGTCCATGAGCCATCTTCTTGAGACACGTTATTTTCTGCCCAAAGCATTACTAATTTAGCACCCTCTACATATTTTTGATCTCCTGTTTTATCTGCCATGTATAAAAATGGATAAACTGCATCCATACAGCGACCATGTATGTGCTCACAAGAGGGGCAATCTAACGCGCCGTGTAATTCTAAGTTTGAGGGGTTTATAATTTGTTGTTTTAACATGGCATCACTCCAGTCTTTTAACAAATCGGTAATTAAACTTTTAAATTCTAAAGAATGTTCTGGGTGGTTTTCGCAGGCATTAAATAATCCTGCAATTGGCAATGATAAACCTACACCTGCTAATGTTGATAGCTGAAGGAAGTTACGTCTTTTCATTTAGTAAATATTTAAACAGGTTGAATTTAAAAAGATAACTTTTATAAGCTATCCTGTTTTGTCCTGTTAAAAACTAAAAAAGCCAGAAACAAATTTGCTCTGGCTTTTACTTTCAATACTTTGAATATTTTTATTTAATAACAAGCTTTGTATGATATACTTTATTATCATCTGCAATAGCTTTCACTAAATAAACACCTGTTTTAAAAGTAGTACTTTCAACTTCCAAATCACTTCCGTTTGACTCATTTTGATAAATACGTTTTCCTAAAATACTATAAATTTCTACAGTCTTAACATTGTTGATGTTTTTTAATACAATTGTAAACCTTTCTTTTGCTGGATTAGGATATATATTCATTGAAGGAGTTTTTAGTTCTGCTCCAGAAACACTTAAAGTTTGACTAGTTGAAATAGCTTGCCATACACTTCTAGTATCTGATTCTGGAACTATACTATGTGTAACAGTTCCATCTACCTCTTGATACAAATATCTGCCAGCAGTCCTAGATTCGAATCTGTAGGTATCGTCGACATCATTATATTCAATCGTCCAAGTTTTATCTGTATCACTTGATGGTGCAGCTGCTCCTGTACTAACAACACGATAGGCTCCTCCAGAAAAACCAGCACCCGTTGCACGTAATATTCCAACAGTTTCACTATCAATATTATAATACGCACCACTTTCAACGAAAGTCCAATGTGTGTTTTGAGCCTCACCTGAATTGGTCATGATAACTGGTTCAGCACTTGAACCTACAGCTGTGAGAAATTCCCCTGTGGCAACATTTCTTAATCTAAAAACGTCATCAGAAGGCGGTGTACCAGAATTGTCTACAACTTCCTCTCTTTGATAGGTTGTATTTGCCCATCTTATTTGAGCGCGACCTCCTCTTACTCTATATACTCCATATCTTATACCAGATTCTGTACCTCTCTCTGGATCTGGAATATTAAAATTAAAAGCGTCTCCACCTATTATTGCATCGCAATAATGAATTTTCTTTGTAGCATCACTTGGATCCACCCTAAAACCAACTTCTAGTTCAAAATCAATTTCCGCATTTTTGTCTACTCTCTTTAGAAAAACAACTTCCCGACCACTACCTGATCCGCCACGTTCCAAGATACGCTCGGCATAAATATCAAATGCTACTTGCTTGTCTGCATTTATTCCAGTGCCATAAACAGGATGTGCTCTATATAAACAAATGGCAGGATCTGGTGGACCACCACCTCCTGTATGTTTACCTTTGGCTTGCGCAATGTATGTTCCATCTTGACTAAAACTGCCAGCATCGCCTACCTCTAAAATCCTAAATGTTCCCGTGAATCTTGCATAACTCCCTACACCCGTTTCTCCAGATCTAGGTAAAGAACGTTCTATTCTAGGCTGTAAGGTGTTTGGTGCATCCCAATGGTTGGAGCCAGCAGTAATATTATAAACACCCCAATCTTTCCCATTAACATTACTTTCTGAGTAATCGGAGTAACAACTTCTATCATCCGCAGTCCCCACGTTAACAGACCCTGGTATATCTACATTTCTGGTACTATTGTTTTCGAACTCACCAGAAGCTGGGCAATTTAAATCTGTGCTCGTATCTTCATCTGGAGCTATAACTACAGGGATTTCCACAAAAGGAATGAGCTCCCAATTACTTCTATCATCTGTTGCTGCAACTGAAACATGAGTTACCGTTCCATTAGCATCATGATACATAAACCTACCACTATTACCTGATTGAAATCTATAGGTGTCATCCGTTGTATTATGTTGTATCGTCCACACTTTATCAGCATCAGTTGCTGGAGAAGCTTTAGTTGTACTAACAACTACAAAAGGGCCTCCTGGACCTCCAGAACCTGGTGCACGTAATATTCCTAAGATTTCGCTGTCAATGTTATAAAATGCTCCGGTTTCCACAAACGTAAAATGAGTGCTTTGATCTTCTTCTCCTAAATTTGTCATAGTAACTGCAGTGGCACTTGAACCTGTATCTGTTAAAAATAGCCCAGTTTCTACATTTCTTAATCTAAAGATGTCATCAGAAGGTGGCGCATCTTGAGCTGTTATGGAAAGTGAACATAACGTAGAAAAGAAAAACAATATTGGTTTAAAGGTAATTTTTTTCATAACTGTTGAGCATTTATTATGTTGATATTAAAACAAATAGCACGTAAAACTATTGACTGCAGATTAAAAAGGTATCCTGACCTATCCTGCTCATTGACAACTGAACTTATAACTCAAAAGAAAAAATCAATTTAACAGACAACCATATTAGATGGTAGAATTATTGTAAAATCAATTTAGAATAGAACACTTTATTATCTACTGAAAAAGCTTCAACCAAATAAATGCCTGTTTCAAATCCGGAGTTCTCAACTTCTAAAACATTACTATTTGGTAAGTTTTGATACACTCGTTTTCCTAAAATATTATAAATATGAACACGCTTCATAGTATTAATATTTTGAAAGATTATAGTAAATCTATCTTGTGCTGGGTTAGGATATATTTTTATTGAAGCGGATAGTTTTTCTTGATTAGAAACACCCAATGGCTCATTTTTTAAATTAGCTTTCCATTTACTTCTACTATCAGTTTCTGAAGCAAAAGAATGGGTAACATCCCCATTTGTATCATGGTATAAGAATCTACCGCTACCAGATTCAAACCTAAATGTATCATCTGAGTTGTTGTAATGAATTATCCAAATTTTATCACTTGTACTTTCTGGAGAAGGTCTTTCAGTACTTAAAATAACATAAGGGCCTCCTGGACCTCCAGAACCTGGAGCACGCAATATCCCCAAAGTTTCACTATCAATATTAAAAAATGCACCACTGTTAACAAAAGTCCAATGTGTGTTTTGCGCTTCATCAGAATCACTCATTGTAACTGGTGTAGCGGGTAGTCCTGCATCGGTTAAAAATTGACCACTAGCAACATTTTCCAAACTATAAATCCCTTCTGTTAAATCTGGATCATCATTTTCTATAGGTTCTGCTTCTACTTCCTCCATCTCGTAAGTTGTATTGGCCCACCTGATTTGAGCTCTACCGCCTTTAACCCTGTAGGCTCCATATCTAATACCTGACTGCAAACCCCTTTCTGGCTCTGGAATGTTCCAATTAAAAACTTGCCCGCCAATAACGGCATCAGCATAATGTATTTTTTTTGAAGGATTGTTTGGGTCTGCCCTAAAACCTACCTCCAGTTCAACATTAGTGGGTACATCTCTGGGAATATTGGTTAAATAAGTATATTCTCTAAACCCTTCTCGGTTAACAATTTGCTCTCTATAAATATCGAAAGACACCTGTACATTACTGTTAACTCCTGTACCATATATTGGTAACGCCAAATATAAACAAATAGCAGGATCGGGTGATCCTCCGCCTCCTGTATGCTTCCCTTTGGCTTGCATGAAATAACTACCATCTTGACTTAGAACACCTCCTCCAAAAACATTACCGACTTCAAGGATTCTAACTGTTCCTGTAAATCTTGCATAACTACCTACGCCTGTAGTTTGAGATCTGGGTAAAGAACGTTCTATTCTAGGTTGTAAAGATTCAGGAAAATGGTTTGAATCTACTGTTATGTTGTATACTCCCCAAGTATTGTTATAAACATTACTTTCTGAATAATCAGCATAACAACTTCTATCATCAATAGTCCCTACATTAACAGGGTTTGGTAAATCTGATGAGGTTCTAGTTTCATTTCTAAATTCATTAGATGCTGGACAGCTGAGATCTGAACTCGTATCTTCATCAGGGGCTGTTTGTGCTGTAAGACAAAGTGAAGAGATTTTAAAACCACAAAACAATAAAAATCTAAAAGTATTTTTTTTCATAGCTGCCTAAGTATGCTGTTCAAAAACAGTGAGTATTGTAAAATTCATACAAACCTATTAAAATAGTAGACTTAGCTTTAATATTTTAGTTTAATGAGCCAATATTTCGCTAAAAAACAAAACTTTAACAAATCTTACTTAAAACAACCATAAACGAATGATTAATACGTTATTTGCCTCAAAACCACAGGCCCAATTAATCCAGAAGCCTCTAGTTCAGTTTCATTTCTCTTAGGTGGATTGGTCGTCCAAGTTTTCTTTTGATCCTTTGATCTGGAGTTATCAAAAATGAGTTGATTACGCCACGTATTGGTTACCTTAATTTCAAAAGTATTTTCTCCTTTTCGGACAAACTCTGAGATGTTGAATTCAAACGGTGGTGACCATTTTACACCAACCTTTTTATCATTACACCAAATTTCTGCTATGTTTGCCACATCTCCTAAATCTAGAATTGTATGTTTACCAATCTCATCTAAATTGATTGCTTTTGAATAAGTCACTGTACCTGAATAATGTTTTACAGCCTCATTTTCAAGTGCAGTTAAAGATTTTAATTCAGAGACTTCTAAGATATTTGGAGTGTCCCAACCTCCTTCAAAAGATAGTTTCCAATTATTTTGAAGCAATATTTCTTCAACAGAAATTTCTTTTCTTGCTTCTTTTTCATTTTGATGAAATACATACTTACCAGACATAGACGCCACAAAATCGTCATCCTTCCAAGTTAATTGAGGAACAACTTCCTGCTCTTGAATTTTAGACCACCCCGTTTCAGTATTTAATATAACTTTACTATTGTGAGCTACTTTTGAAGCCAAAGGCTTTTTATCATTTTTTGAAAACACTACGATAGCACTTCCATTTGATGCCAATGGTAATGCTATATTAGTTCTGTCTTCTGAAGTTTTCCAAATTTTAGCATCTTGTTGTTCTCCTGTAAATGCATCCCAAATTTGAGGAGAGAGGTCATTAACTCTAAAACTCAACGCTAAATTTACAGGTTTATCTTCTTTTGAAGCTACAAAATAAATATTAGCATCATCTATTTCTCGATGTATCCAATTAACATCTATACCTTGAGGCACAATCACATCTGGAGCAATACTTTCTTCCTTTAAAACAGCCTCCAGAGTTTTACCCCAATACACTTTTCCTTTGCCTACTTGTTTCACACCACTTTTAGAGGTTCCCCATAGTTTATCCGAAATAGACTTAAGTTCTTTTAAATCATCCTCATCATCCATCAAACTAGGAGAATCCACAGGTTTGTTACCTAAAATTACTGCACCGCCTTCAACTAATTCCCCTAACTTCTTTATTGTGGACAATAACATTTCTTCAGAGTCCCTCAACATAATAATACGATAATCCCCAGCATCTTCAACATGTATCTTATTATCGCTTACACTTAACTTCTCCTGTAAAATTTCAGCATTTAAATAATCAAATCGATAACCTTCAGGAAAATCATCTAAATCAAAAGGTGGACGCTCATAATGATCGCCATAATACCATAACACGTCTGCCACATATTCGCCTTGTTGCAATACGTATTGGTTTCTGCTTAAATAATCTATCCAATATGGCATATATTTCCACCACGTTTGCTGCCTTACCAAAGGAAACCCAATATGTCCACCAAAACTAGAGCCAGGATATACATCTGTTTGCGGTGTATGCGAAAAGGTATGAAATACGAGATGGTTCACACCTTTAGCAAAATTATAATCTATTAAATATTTTACAGAAAAAGGATGCTCATTCCACTTTACACCAACTTGTGTACACGCCTCTGCTGCCAAGACAGGCTTGTTGTACAAATGTGTAGCCGAAGCGGCGTTGTATATTGGTTTTGCATATTCATTTTGTACAGATGGTGCTGAAGGATACCAAAACTCAGTCATTGGCACATCACTTACGCCATAATATCGCATTGGGTCTATGGGCAATACTTCACCTCCAGCACCTTCGGTATATACCTCAGCACCCATATCGTGAGCCACAGTTGCAAAATGCTTGAAAAAATTATCAATAAACACCTCATCCATGGTATGGCGTAAATCTCTTAAAAACTTAGTTGTTTTTTCAGGACTTTCTACAATATATCCCATTGTAGCTGGCAAATAAGATTTCATACTGTAACCTCTACGTGATTCAAATTCGGTAAACATATCTTCAGAATTCATCGTCCAAGTAGGCACATGACTTTCCCAACTATCTATTAACAACCCATGCAACTTTCCATTACCTATTGGTCCACCATCTTTAATTAAATCTCCAATCATACCATTACGCAAATGGTTTTCTATAGCTAATTTATCTAGTTTACTAGATTCCCAACCAGTAGCTTCAGGAACTGCTGGTTTATTGGTTAAGCGCATATTTATATGCCCAAAACGTACAATAGTCCAATTGCCTTCTGGAACATCCCAAATTAATTTACCATCAGCAGACAGATTATTAGTTAAGTTGATGATGTTTTCAGTATTTATAATCGTATTTTCAGCATAATCATATTGTACATCTTTTTCAAGACGTCTTAAAACTTTAGCTGCTTTGGCTTCGCGATTGTGTAATTTTGGTTTTGCACTTAATCGGATAAATTCTGGAGCTATTTTATGCTTCCCTTCAAAAGTGAAAATGAATTCTGATGAAGTTGTTTCTGGGATCGTTAAGGTAAGATGCTTACGCCTATCATTCCAATTGGCATCAGGTAAATTTATAGTTGCTACTTCTGTTAATTTATTTTCAATATATGCTTCCACCTTAAGATCTACATCTATCACAGGATATTCTGTACCCATGATAATATGGCGTAATTGTGGAAATTTGATAGTTCTTAAAGTTACTGGACTATCAAAAGTTGTTTTTACCCAAGTATCTTGACTATTTACTTTTGAAATACCTTGAGCCCTGTACTCTTCTAAAAGTTTATCTAATCGCGTTGATTTGCGTGTTACTATGATTGTTGAATTGGGGTTAAAAATATCCTTCCATGGCACTACCTTATTATTCGTTTCTATTTTAGAAGGATTAAAAGGTTTTATATCATCACCTTCAACTGTTGGGAAAGCCAATACTTGAATATCTTTATAATCGTAATCTGGAGTATGGTACAAAGTATCTATTTGTAAAACGTCTTCAAACTTTTGATTTCCAGAAACATGATACGTTGTTTCCACAATTTCACGTTGTGCTTCTTCAACAGGTACCCAAGGTCCTCCCGTCATAGACCAACCTGGGCAATTTTGCATAGTAAATTTTAAACCCAAACGTTCACATTCATTTGCAGCATGACGAATCATATCTTCCCATTCAGGCGATAATATTTTTATAGGCTGCACATTAGGGTAAGGCCTACCCGCTTTATTAAACAAGTGAACACCTTGTAATCCTGCATCTTTTATAGCTTCTAAATCTAGCGTTAAGCCTTGTTTACTAATATTATTTCCATTTAGGTGAAACCAAGTTTCTGGTCGGTATTGTAATGCGGGCGATTTAAAATTTATTGATAATTCTTTTAAACCAATAGAAGATAACTCCTTATTATCCTTACTAGAATGGTTACATCCTAAAAGTAAAATTTGCAACAGTAAAAACAGAATAAAGGAAAAGTAAAATTTCATAATTATAGTCTGGATTCTAGCATAACAAGATTATCAATAATTTACTAAAAA
Organism: Hyunsoonleella ulvae; assembly: GCF_016827605.1. Taxonomy (GTDB): domain Bacteria; phylum Bacteroidota; class Bacteroidia; order Flavobacteriales; family Flavobacteriaceae; genus Jejuia; species Jejuia ulvae. Next base: position 596,049 of record NZ_JAEPJQ010000002.1, read on the forward strand.
CCATCCTGTATAGACCTGTAAGCCTTGAATAAACAGGTAAGTTAGAATTATAAATAAGTATGAAGGGGTTAAGGATAAATCCCCCCTTTACTTTATATATTGGAAAAGGTATAGGATACTGATACATCTTCAGTATCCATATTGATGTGTGATAAACGACTCATCTGTGGTACTGATACAAATAAAAATGCCCAACTTCTATGAAGCCGGGCATCTGGTTGTCGGGATGACAGGATTTGAACCTGCGACCACACGGCCCCCAGCCGTGTACGCTAACCGGACTGCGCCACATCCCGTTTTAAAATCAGCTTTCAAAGAAACTATTTTTTTAAATAATTACAAACTTGTATGTTGTTTAAATTGCAAATAAGTCACAGAAAAATTTTAGCTTGAAGTGACTTTGGCAAATAGGCACGCTTAGGGATTGCAGCGGTATCCTTTTGTTTATTTATTAATAAGACTAACTTGAAACCTTACACTGTAAACATATTATGGATTCCTGCCTTCGCAGGAATGACAAAACAAAAGACCTACCGGCAGGAAGGCCCGACCGAAGCGATTCTGCAAGGTTTACTAAAAAATCTTATAGGTGTGAGCGTAGAAAACGCCCAAAAACAAAAAAGCCAAAGCTATTAAAACTTTGGCTTTAATAATTCTAATTAATTTCCTAATTATAAGTCGAGGTAGACACTTCAAAAGAGGTGTCTTTAGCTGCTAAGTAACGTTCGGCATCTAAAGCCGCCATACAGCCTGTTCCTGCAGCGGTTACTGCTTGTCTATACACATGGTCTGCTGCATCTCCTGATACAAAAACACCTTCTACGTTAGTTTTGGAAGACCCTGGTACATTTATAATGTAACCTGTTTCATCTAAATCTAAGTAATCCTTAAATATATCCGTGTTAGGCTTATGCCCAATTGCCACAAAAAATCCTGTAGCTGGAATATCGTGCTTTTCATTTGTTTTATTATTAAACACACGAACCCCATTTACCACTTGTCCATCTCCTAAAACCTCATCAGTTTCCGTATTGAATAAAATCTCAATATTCTCTGTGTTTCTAACTCTAGCTTCCATGATTTTAGATGCCCTAAACTCATCACGTCTTACCAACATGGTAACCTTTTTACATAATTTAGATAAGTAATGTGCTTCCTCACATGCTGAATCTCCTGCACCTACAATAACCACTTCTTGATTTCTGTAAAAGAAGCCATCACAAACTGCACAAGCTGAAACACCTCCACCTAATTTTAAATATTTCTGTTCAGAATCTAAGCCCAAGTATTTTGCCGATGCTCCTGTAGAAATAATTACAGTATCTGCATGTATTTCTTTGGTATCGTTTACCCAAACTTTGTGAACATCACCTGAGAAATCAACTTTAGTTACCCAGCCATCTCGTACATCAGTTTCAAAACGCTGTGCTTGCGCCTGCAATTGCATCATCATTTCTGGCCCTGTAACACCTTCAGGGTATCCTGGGAAATTTTCAACTTCATTAGTAGTAGTTAACTGTCCCCCGGGTTGCGTACCTTGGTACAATACAGGATTCATATTTGCTCTAGCAGCATAAATCGCTGCGGTATAGCCCGCAGGCCCAGAGCCTATTATTAAACATTTTAATTTTTCTATATCTTCTGCCATAATCTTATCAATTTAGTAGAACAAAAGTAGAATTTTTGATGTAAACCTTACACATAAGTTATTAACACTACCTATAAAGCGATAAGCCTACACTATTACAGAAAAGACAAATCAATTTTAACATAATTCAACTTTTATTTTTTTTATATTTGGGTATTCAGGTTTTCCAAATCTACATTCAATCCTTTTAATTCATCCAACTTATGTCTTTCGAACGTATTCGGGAAAAACTTAATATACTTGCTGATGCCGCAAAGTATGATGTTTCTTGCGCTTCCAGTGGCAGTAATAGAAAAAACACCAATAAAGGTTTAGGGAATGCCACAAGTATGGGCATTTGCCATACATACACAAAAGATGGCCGTTGTGTGTCTCTTTTAAAAATCCTATTGACCAACCACTGTATTTTTGATTGTGCCTATTGTGTTACAAGAAAAAGCAACGACATAAAACGTGCTGCATTTAAAGTACAAGAAGTGGTAGACTTAACTATTAATTTTTACAGAAGAAATTATATTGAAGGCCTATTTTTAAGTTCTGGTATTTTTAAGAATGCTGATTATACTATGGAACGTTTGGTAGCCGTTGCTAAAAAATTACGTTTAGAAGAAAATTTTAATGGTTATATACATTTAAAATCTATCCCGGGAGCATCTGATGAATTAATGCGGGAAGCTGGACTTTATGCAGATAGATTGAGCGTTAATATTGAAATCCCTACCAAAGAGGGCTTGAAAAAATTAGCACCAGATAAACATCAAGAAGACTTCATTAAGCCCATGAAAAAGGTTAAAAATGAAATCATTCAATATAAATCTGAAAAGAAAATTATTAAAAGCACACCTAAATATGCACCTGCAGGGCAAAGCACACAAATGATTATAGGGGCTAGTGGCGAGAATGATATGCAAATTATGTATACCTCTAATTATTTGTATAATAAATTCGATTTAAAACGTGTGTATTATTCTGGATATATACCCATAAGTTATGATAAACGTTTGCCCATGATAGGCACCGAAGTTCCTGTTTTACGCGAGAATAGATTATACCAAACCGATTGGTTATTGCGTTTTTATGGATTTGATGTTCGCGAAATCCTTAATCCAAAACATCCTAACTTAGACTTAGATATAGACCCAAAGCTATCTTGGGCTCTACGCAACCTACATCAATTTCCCGTAAATGTTAATAAAGCTGACAAAATGATGTTGGCAAGAGTGCCAGGACTTGGCATTACATCAGTACATAAAATTATAAATGCCCGTCGTTTTAGAAATTTAAATTGGGAACATTTAAAAACCATAGGAGTAAAACTAAACCGAGCAAAATATTTTATCACTTGTAATTCTAGATATTTTGAAACCAAAGACTATTCGGCCTCTAAACTTAAAGAAATACTAATACATAATTCTACTGGCAAACATAAAAAAGCGTTTACAGGTCAATTAGCATTATTTACCTAATGCAGCATATCACGTTTACATACGATGGTTCTTTTGATGGTTTTTTAACTGCCGTCTTTGAAATATATGAGCGTCGCTTATCGAATGTTATTATTAAAAATGAGCTTCAATTTGAAAGTGAACTTTTTGGTATACACGAACACATTATTACAGACAACAATAAATCTAAACGTGTTTTTGATGGATTAAAAAAACGCATTGGCACTAAAGGCTGCACAATGCTATACTATTCATTTTTAAGTGAATTGGAAGGTATCGAAAACACAATGCTAAGCGTTGCTAAATACACTTTTAAAAGTCAAAAAAACATAATTTCAGATTATAGCCATCCCGATGTATTACACCTGTCTAAAGTTGTAAAAAAAGTTAGAAGGGAAAAACATAGAATGGAAGCCTTTGTTAGGTTTCAACAAACAAAAGACAATATTTATTTTGCTAATGTAGAACCTGATTTTAATGTATTACCGCTAATAAAAAACCATTTTACAAAACGATATGCCAATCAAAAATGGATTATTTATGATTTAAAACGCAAATATGGCTTGTTTTATAATCTAGAAAGTACAGAAGTAATTCATATAGATTTTAATATAGATACAAAACAAGATTGGTTTACCGAAAACGAAAAAACATACGAAACGCTTTGGAAAGATTATTTTGAAAGCACAAATATAGAAGAACGCATCAATACTAAATTACATGTTAGGCATGTTCCAAAACGGTATTGGAAATACCTAAGTGAAAAACAACCTTAAACAGAAATAGGATTGATAGGCGAAATTAGGTTGTTATAAGTTATATTTATCATTTATTTTTAAAACATGAAGATAGTAGTATTAGATGGTTATACCCTTAACCCTGGCGATTTAAATTGGGATGGTATGTCTCAATTTGGAGACTTAACAGTTTATAATAGAACAACCTATGACGATGAAGTGATTATTAAAAATATAGGCAATGCAGATATTGTGTTTACCAACAAAACCCCTATTAATAAACATGTGTTATCAAAAGTAACATCATTAAAATATATTGGCGTATTAGCAACTGGATACAATGTAGTAGATATCAAAACCGCTAAGCAGCACAATGTAGTTGTAACGAATGTGCCAGATTACAGCTCAGTATCAGTTGCACAATTTACCATGGCTTTAATGTTAGAGTTATGCCATCATGTAGGAGCTCATAATGATGCAGTACAAAAAGGAGATTGGATAAAAAGTGAGGATTTTTCCTTTTGGAATTACCCATTAATTGAGCTAGCAGGTAAAACATTAGGGCTAGTTGGTTTTGGAAAAATAGGTAGAGCTACTGCAAAATTAGCTGAAGCGTTTGGTATGCACATTTTGGTATATAACAGAACCATCTATCCGGAGTTTGAAAATAGCAACTTAAAATTTGTTACACTGGATGAGCTATTAAAGACCTCTGACTTTATTAGTTTACATAGTCCTCTAACCGATGAGACAAATGGTATTATCAATAAGAATGCAATAGGTAAAATGAAACAAGGGTCGTTTTTAATTAATACCTCTCGTGGTCCGTTAGTAAATGAAAGTGATCTTGCCGAAGCTTTAAACAAAGGCAATTTAGCTGGTGCTGCACTAGACGTGATATCTAAGGAACCTATGCAGGAGAACAATCCGTTATTGGGAGCAAAAAATTGTATTATCACACCCCATATTGCCTGGGCACCCAAAGAGGCGCGACAACGTTTAATGCAAATTACAGTAGATAATTTAAATGCCTTTTTAAATGGCAACCCTGTAAATGCTGTAAACTAACCAGAGACAACGCATTTTGTTCTTAAAACCTATAATCATAAAAAAATAAATCCCGCCAATGGCGGGATTTAAAAATTGGAATATCAAACTAAATTAACACTATACATTATGAAAATTTATTCCCAATTTATGTGTTAAAACCTATTCTTACTTAGCCGTATTTAAAAATTTAGGTTTAATAATTAACATAGCCCATGCCCAGTTTTGAGTTGACTTCACACCAGGTAAATCAGCGATTTCACTTGGCTCAAAGAAGTGAGAGTAACCACCAACTAACTTAAATTCTTTAAACTTCTTAGCGATTACTAAATCTATTTCAGAACCTAGATCCTTTCCATCAAAACCATTTACATCTTCAACTTCTGTAAAGTAGTGTCCTGTTAAGGTTACCGCTAAACCTGCAATTTTAGTGGCAAGAGATACTTGTAAATCATTTAAACCACCAGCGTTTGCATGGTTACCTACATAAAATCTATCAATTAAACCGTTAAAGGCATGGTTTGTACCATATAATGGAAAGAATGCTGCAGAATCATCTGTTCTACCAGAAATGGTTTCGTAACCAGCCCCTAAAGTTACTTTATCAGAAACCTTATACTTCGCTAAAATACTTGCCAATATGGCACCTTTTACATCTAATCCACCTACTCTCTCTCCTTCTTGTAAGAATAGATTAGCAGCTAAAGACAATGCTCCTGTTTTATAATCAGCATGTACACCAGTAGTTAATAAAGTTGCTTTTCTATCCGTAGTTGGAGGTGTTGCAGGATTGTTATCTCCTCCATTTTGGAATGTATTTAATAATGCTAAGAACGAAAAGTTTAATTTTTCCCCTTTAGTATTTAACCTGGTAAATACCATATCTCTATAAGAGAATAAGTTTGCTGTAAAATAAATTTCATCAACCGTAGTATTTAAAGCACCACCAATATCTAAGCTAAGCTTGTTCTTTTTGTATTTGTAGACTGCAGCATCATGCGTACGTGCCTGTTGTGCCCATCCTAAACCACCAAGAATTCTTTGGTCATCATAAGATAGTTGTTGGCGACCAAGTTTTAAACTAGAAAATTCGCCTAGTTTTAAATCTGCCCAAGCTTCCTGTACTCTAAAGTTTCCATTTCCAGCAGTTGCAATTTGTGGTCTATCACCAAAAGCAAATACCTCTTGAAAATTAATGAATACCTTGTAAGTTTCAGCAGTATAAGCAGCTTTTAAGGCTGCTCTTACAGTAGTTCTTATAAAGCCTTCATCAGCATCCGTTGCTGTTTGGGCAGGAAATGTACCTCCTGTAAAGTTACCACCATTGCCAAAGTATTCACTACGTGGTCTAAATTCCCCTTCTAATGTAAACTGTGCCTGTGCAAATTGAACTATCAATGCCATTAGGCCTATTAAAACATATTGCTTTCTCATTTTTTACTTGTTTTTACGTTTAATTTGTGTTTGAGTTTTTAATTAATTGTTTTGTTTTTAGGTTGTGTTTATCCTGTGTTTATGGGAATCTAATATCCCACAAACATGTTGTAATTCTATTTGCTTAGTGTGGTTTACGTAACTTCTAGTGTTCTAAGAAGTCTATTAAGTGTTTTCTATATTTATAATAATCGTCGTGTTCTAATACCGATTTACGCGAACGAGGCCTTTCAAAATCTATATCTAAAACGTCTCCAATTTTTGCTCGAGGACCACTAGTCATCATTACTACGCGATCTGCTAAAAATATGGCCTCATCCACATCGTGGGTAATCATTACCGCCGTAATTTTTTCTTTATTCCAAATCTCTATTAATATATCTTGTAATTCGCCTCGTGTTAAGGAATCTAACATTCCAAAAGGCTCGTCTAACAATAAAACTTTTGGTTTAATAGCAAATGCCCTTGCTATACCAACACGTTGTTGCATACCTTGAGATAAGTCAGAAGCACGTTTATTAAACGCATCTTCCAGACCTACTTTTTGCAAGTAATATTTAGCGATATCGTTACGTTGTGCTTTGGTAGCATGAGGAAACACTTGGTTTACACCCAACAATACATTTTGTAAAGCCGTCATCCAAGGCATTAAACTAGGTGCCTGAAATATAACACCCCTATCTGGCCCTGGCCCTTTTATGTGCTTTCCTAAAACCGAGATGTTTCCGCCAGAAATAGGGTTTAATCCAGCAATCATAGAAAGCATTGTAGTTTTACCACATCCAGAATGCCCAATAATAGTAACAAATTCTTCTTTTCTAATTTGAAGATTTAAATGCTCCAAAACCACATAATCTCCTTTTGGTGTTGGATAAACCTTCTTTAAATCATTTAAATCAAGCATTACTTCGTTAGAAGGGAAAATGCCATTATGTCCTTTTGTAGCTGTATCTGTAATAATAGTGCTCATAGCTGATCTTTATCTAAATTGGTTTACAAAATCTTTTGGTGCTAAATCTGGAAGTACAATTTCTTCCGAGGCTTGTGCCTTACGCTCCGCTCCTATATCCATTAAATACTCAATAATAGCATTTCTGGTTTTTTTGTAATTAGGGTTGTCGTTCATTTCGGTCTTGTCACGAGGACGCTCAATGTCAATCTTAAACTCAGGCCCCAAGGTTGCGTTTGGCCCAGGTCGTAATGGGATAATACGGTCTGCCATGTAAATACCTTCATCTACATCGTTCGTAATCAATAAAGCGGTACGCTTATCTTTTCCCCAAATATTTAATATCTGGTCTTGAAGCGTACCTCGCGTTAATGCGTCTAGCGCCCCTAAAGGTTCATCCATAATAATCATATCCGGTTTCATAGATAAGGCTCTAGCTACAGCCACACGCTGGCGCATACCTCCTGATAATTCTTTAGGTAACTTATTAATAGCAGGTGTTAAACCTACCATGTCAATATAGTGTGCCGCCTTACGCTTATACACCGCTTTTTCTCGTTTTGGAAACGCTTCCTTTACCGCCATCATTACATTTTGCTCAACGGTTAACCACGGTAATAATGAGTAATTCTGAAAAATCACACCACGTTCATGGCTCGTGCCTTCTACAGGCTTTCCTTTAAACAACACTTCGCCTTTGGTGGGTTCCAGTAATCCGTTTATTAAATTTACCAGTGTGGTTTTTCCACTTCCAGTAAAGCCTACAATTGCTACAAACTCACCTTCCTCTATTGATAAATTAATATCAGATAGCACCTCGGTTGCATTCTCATCATTCCCGTAGGTTTTGTAAATATTTTTTAATTCTAAGTATGCCATTTCTTTATTGTTTAAGTGTTTATTTGTTGATGCGTTTAATCGATTCCACGATTAAACATTTAAACAATTCAACATTATATCGCGTCTGTTTTTTCAAAAGACACTGCATTTTGAATGGCTAACATGAGGCGATCTAACAAGAAGCCTATAATACCAATAACAAACATGGCAACTATAATTTTGGCGTTCGAGTCGTTGGCACCATTTTGGAATTCCTCCCAAACAAACAATCCTAAACCAGGGCTCTGTGCTAGTAATTCAATAGCAATTAATACCATCCACGCCACAGACAATGTAATTTTTAAACCCGTAAAAATTAAAGGCAAAGACGATGGCAATACCACTTTAAACACTTTTTGGAAATTCCCAAGTTTTAAGACCTTGGCAACATTGATGTAATCTTTATCTACCGATGATACACCCATAGACGTATTTACCAAAGTGGCCCACATAGAACATAAACCAACTGCTATAAACGAGATGGTAAACGAACTATCCTCACTAGAATCTATCAATAATGTTTTTACAATCATAAACACAAGCAAGTACCAAACCACTGGTGATACAGGCTTAAAAATTTGAATAAACCAGTTAAACGCACTTTTTAGCGTTGGACTTAATCCTATAAAAATACCAAGAGGCACTGCAATAAGTAAAGCCAAAAAGAAACCTGCAAATACCGTTTTTAAACTTCTAAAGATTTGATCAACAAAAGAAGGTCTACCCGTATACACGATAGGATCTTTACCTTCAGCCACTCTCTTTTCGTTTAACGCCGCTGTTTTTTCAGCAAAAGCAGCTTTATCAGCACTAATTAAGGCGTGATCGTTTAATAACGATTGGAACGATGCCCAAACCTGTGAAGGAGATGGCAGCGTGTTTGGCTGACAGCTTATATCTCCCGAAGCAATACAAGCAGCCATTTCATCAGCGGCAGCCTGCCCTTGTTCGTTTAATGCTTTTTCTATTCTAAACTCAGCCTCAACATTGTATAGCGCCTTAGCCCCTAAATGCCATAAACCTAAGAACAATAGAACAGAAGCAATAGGTACAACTATTTTACGTAAAAAGGCTTTGTAATCGTCCTTCTCTAGCTTCCCTGTAAATAGGTCTTTAAACGAGCTTAAAAAGCCTAAGCCCATAAATTTGGTTACTTTTCCTAGTGTTAAACTTTGCTTCATGACTCTTTTATTTAATGTGTGTTTAGTGTTTGTGTTTACTAGTGTCATACTGAACTAGTTTCAGCTTCACAGCCTAACTAGATTCTGAAACAAGTTCAGAATGACAGATAAATTTTGATTACTTTACCGCTTTATCTTTATTTCCAATTGAGAAACTGTTGATGTATCCTATTGGGTCTTTAGCATCATAGGCATTTCCATCAATAAAGTCTGTTGTTGCAGGCTTGTAACCATCAGTTTCTGGAATATCGCTTGCAGGAATGTTACCCTCTTCCACTAAAAGCTTAGCTGCTTTTGTCCAAATATCAGGTCTGTAAATATCCTTAATTGTCTCAGCATACCAAGACGCAGGCTTCGCTTCAGGAATTTGCCCCCAACGTCTCATTTGTGTTAAAAACCAGATACCATCAGAGTAGAATGGGTATGTAGCATTGTACTTGTAGAATACGTTAAAGTCTGGCATCTCACGCTTATCGCCTTTTTCAAATTCAAACGTACCAGTCATAGAGTTTGCCAATACAGCCTCATCAGCTCCTACATATTGAGACATAGATAATATTTTTACAGCCTCAGCTCTATTTCCTGGCTCATCTAACCACTTACCAGCTCTAATCAATGCTTTAGTTACAGCAATTGCAGTGTTAGGGTTTTCATCCACAAATTTCTTTGTCATTACAAATACTTTCTCTGGATTGTTTTTCCAGATATCATAGTTGGTAGTTACTGGGACACCAATACCTTTAAATACCGCCTGTTGGTTCCATGGCTCTCCTACACAGTAGCCGTAAATTGTACCAGCTTCTAGTGTAGCAGGCATCTGTGGTGGAGGCGTTACAGATAATAATACCTCAGCATCAATCTGTCCTTGTACGTTATCAGCAGTATACATACCTGGGTGGATGCCCGCTGCTGCTAACCAATATCTTATTTCGTAGTTATGCGTAGATACAGGGAATACCATACCCATTTTAAAAGCTTTACCGCTGTTTTTGTAATCTGCAATTACTGGCTTAAGCGCATCTGCTTTTATAGGGTGTACCGGCTTACCATCTGCACCTTTAGGTACGTTTGGCTTCATTTTGCTCCATACATCATTAGATACTGTAATACCATTACCATTTAAATCCATTGAGAATGGTGTTACCAATTCTGCTTGACGGCCAAATCCTGCACCTGCTGCAATTGGCTGACCCGCTAGCATGTGGGAACCATCTAACTGACCATCGATTACACGATCTAATACATTTTTCCAGTTAGATTGTGCCTCAACTGAAACAAATAAGCCTTCATCTTCAAAAAAGCCTTTTTCTTTTGCAATAGCTAAAGGTGCCATATCTGTTAACTTTATAAAACCAAAGGTTAACTGTGGCTTTTCTATTTCTAAAGTTTTTGTTGTTGATGCCGCTGCTTTTTCAGCTACAACTGTTTCCTTTTTCTTTTCTCCACCACAAGCAAATAGTAGCACTGCCACAGGTAAAATCCAAGATGTGCGTTTTAATAAAGATTTCATATTCTAAGTTTTAAAAGTTTTTCTAAGTATTTATACTTAATTTTTAAGCAAATATATAAGTACCTTTAAATTTAACCCCTATGATTCCCCATAAACACACCTCTTTTTACCCATAAACTAACCTGCTAAAACACAGGTTTAAAACATAATTAACTTAAAAACAATTGTTTATATATTAAAAAAACGCATATGCATCTACTTATTTAGCTACGTATAAACAGGTGTTTGTTAATAACATTTTACGTATGTTTTACTTAAATAAGGAAAGTTTAAACAGAAAATTTAAGGGTTTTAGTAAAAACTACGTAGTTATATGGTGTTTATTATGCTTTTGGGCTGAATTAGTATTTGGGTGTATAATTTAGAATGTGGTTAGGACACTTTATGGAGAGTTGAACTTATTGGTCTTCTTTACAATTAACAGAAGAAAAGAGGAGGAGAACTAAAACGGTCTTTAAGTTAACGGCTTATGAGAACTGTATTTCTTAAATTAGCTTAGAAATACTTGTTTTTTAAATCAGTTCTTTGTTGGCACAAGTATTTTTGTTGGATATAAATTTAAAAATAGAACTTTCATTTAGTTCATAAATTTCAATTTCTATAGTGTCAAAATACCTTTTGATTATATCTTTTAATCTTTTATATTTAGTTTCAGCATTTTGCCCATTTTTTGAATAAAAAATATCTTTTTCATAAAATATAGAATGAATAGGTTTTCGACTTTTATTTCTCAGGACAATAAAACTGCCATTTTCAATATTAAGTTTATTTATTTTACTTTTCTTTTTAGTAGAAAATCGTTTAACTAAAGCAAACGAATTGTTTAAGATTTTTTCAAAACTTGACATATCGACAATGGACGTTGAATCGTTAAAAATTTTGTTAAAATTCAAATTTTTAAATTCAAAATAATGTTCTAATGCGTTACTGTAGCAATTCTGCGCGGCAATTTTTTTTCTGATTAGAATTCCTTGCTTTTCCATTTCAGAAGGGAACCAATCAGTGATTCTGGCCGCTTTTTTAAATTCAACGAGTGCAGAATCAATATTTAAGTCATAAGTCCATTTTCGTATTTGTATAGTATCAGAAATCCATTTCACATTGACTGTAACATAAGGTTTACTTACTTTTAATGTATCCAGAAAACAATAAAATTTAGATTCATGACCTTTCAGAATAAGTTTATTTTGACCGCTAGTTGTTTTCGAAAATAAAGTCAAAACACAAAAAAAAGAACTTATTAATAGACGTGATTTCATATTTGCACCAACGGTTAGATATAGCTTCGTTCTTGATGAACTATATAATTCGGTAAGCGAAGTTCGAGTTTTTATATCAGAAAATCAATACGTATTTATACGTAGTTTTCAATAATACATCATTTAAGAGAAGTTAGTTACGAGCGACGTAGCTACCTTAATTAACAAAGGGGTTGCAACAACTCCCTTTTGTTTTACATTGATAATACGGGAATTAATAACTTTCTGTAATTGTGTTGTGGATAGCTTGCCTACCGGCAGGCAAGCCCGACTTCTCCTGCCCTAAACCTGTAGAGGGTAGCGCCCAAAATATTTAAAAAATGATGTGAATATACTTCTAAATCACTTAAAAAAACACGATGAAATACACGTTTTTAACGTTTTTTTGCATTTTTTATTCCAAAAAACATCCAGACGCAAAAAAATGAGCGTACATAACGTTACCTAATCTCATTAAGCACTAACCAATTTTGAACACCTACTGTTTTAAAGTACCTAAGTGGCGTTGTATAACACCAACTAAATTTATTGCTCCTTTTACATTTTTTTGCATTGCTATACTTGCAAACCTAACGATACATGCGCAGCAAAACCCACAGTTTTCACAGTATTTACAAAATCCTTTTGTTTTAAATCCTGCCATGGCTGGTGTTGAGGATTATGTTGATGTAAACGTAGCATACCGCAACCAATGGACGGGTATTAATGGCGCTCCTAGAACTACTACGTTTAGTATAAACAGCGCTTTATACCCTAACAGGGCTGGCTATTTACCTAATGATGGTGCGACCCACCAAGGGATAGGTGCTTTTTTGTATACCGATGATGTTGGCCCTATTAAACAAAGTGGTTTTTATGGCAGTTACGCCTACCATTTAAAAGTTACCAACGATTGGTTTTTATCTGTAGGTACATTTATTGGTGCTACCCAATTTAAATTTGACGATAGTGATGTAGTTTTAATTGATAACCCAAATGATGTGCTTGTACAAAACGTGTCTAATTTAAATTTTGATATGAGCTTGGGGCTGTATGCCTATTCCAAATATCTATTTTTTGGTGTGGCGGCTAATCAAATTTTTAATAATGATATTCAGTTCTCCGAAACTAATACTGGCGGTACCTTACTACCAAATTACAATATGCTTTTGGGGAGTAGAATTGCTGTAAATGAAGTGACGGAGTTTGTGCCTTTTACACTACTTAAAACTGTAAAAAACGCGCCTTTGCGTTGGGATATTGGTGCCAAACTGGTATACGACAATAAATTTTGGGGCGGCTTAGCATACCGTAATGAAGATGCAGTTGCGGGCTTTTTTGGTTTACGCCTTACAGAAAATCTACTACTTAGTTATTCTTACGATTGGGTTACCACCCAGTTTAGCGGACAACAAACTGGAACTCATGAAATTGTTATTGGTTACCGATTTAATATTAGAAAACAAAATTGTGCTTGCCCTAAATACTCCTTATAATGTTACAAAAACTAAAAATACTTATAATTTGTGTGGTGTGCGTTTTAACAACCTCTGCCACATTTGCGCAAACTGAAAACATGAATTTTGAGTTTGGTAATTTTGATAACTGGATTTTAGATACTGGTGTAAGGCCAAATATTATGGGAATTGACTGGAACCCAAGACCAGCGGCTGACATAGATGTACAAATTGAGCTTACAAGTCCTGCTAGTCCGTTATTTGATGCAAACGGACTTGACTGTTTACCTACAGCACTTAATATTCCTTCGGTTTACCCTGGTGGTCAGTTTTCTGCGCGTATAGGTAATATTGAAGGTGGTAGACGAACCGCAAGAATAAGCAGGACGTTTACCGTTACTGCTGATGAAACGTTTTTGCAATACAGTTATGCTATAGTTCTGGACGACCCAAGCCATACCCAAGAAGAACAACCCAAATTTGTAGTAAACATTAAAGATGCTACTGATAGCATTGTAACTTGTGGACAATTTGAGGCTTTTGCTGGCCCCAATGCAGCTGATAAGGGATTTACCAGATGTGAGCGTTCTAACTATCAAATTTTACCTTGGACTACTGCTGGGGCAGATTTAACACCGTTTATTGGACAACAAATTACTATAGAATTTTTGTCTTTAGACTGTACAAGAGGTGCACATGGTGGTTATGCCTATGTTGAAGCTTCCTTACAACCTTTAGAAATTCAGGTTGAAAATTTATGTGTTAGTGGAGATACCATAACCTTAACTGCTCCTTTAGGATTTACCGAATATTTGTGGTCTAACGGCGAAACCACACGAAGTATTACGGTAACCAATGCACAATTTGGGGATATGTATAGTGTTGATCTTATTTCTAACACAGGCTGTAATAGTTCTGCATCCATTACTTTAGAACCTGTTGAAGCTGCAACTATAGACGCCATACCAGATCAGGAGATTTGTTTAGGAGGTAACGCTTTTGTTCAACCTACTGGAACAAACTTTGGCGATTTTAGATATGTAATTCCTGATCCTGCAAACCCTGGCAATTTTAATGATGTTGTACCTCCTGGAATTTCTGCAGTGTTAAGCCCTACCGTTGATACCACGTATACTGTAATTGCTAGAGACGAAAATGGTTGTGATGGCCCATCTACTACATTTACAGTTACCGTTTTACAATCTAACGAACCGCCTTTCCCAACCGCTGATTTTGAAATAGAACCTGTAATAACTGCAGATGACAATCCTTGCAATACCATACAATTGATAAATTTATCGGGGTATTGTAAAGGTGGGCTCTCGTATCTTTGGGATTTTGGCGATGGCACTACTAGTACTGAAGTAGAGCCCTTACATACATTTCCGCTAACTACTGATGAGGAAACTTATGTTATTACGTTAACCGTTACCGCTGCAGATGGTTTAACGGATTCTAAATCGTTGGAATACACGACTTCTTCTATCACAGCGCAGTTTAGCACATTACCACCAGATTGTGAAACTGTAACGCTTACAAATACAAGTCGTATTTGTGGTGCTTCCATAGCCGATTTCCCTTCTTTTGTGTATACTTGGGATTTTGGAGACGGTAGCCCTAATACAACTACAGACAACTCTGAAGTTAACGTTACACATAATTACACGGTTTCTGGCATGTACACCATTACACTTACTATATCTAACACGGATAACCCTAGTTTAAGCGTACCTGTATACACCGATACTGTAGATATTACCGTAGAAACTAACGTGGATTTTAACCTAACCATCGATTGTTTTGATGTTACTTTTGAAGATATTTCAACACTTTGCGATCCCATAGTAAGTTTAGCTTGGGATTTTGGGGACGGTAGCCCAATAAGTAGCGAAGCAATGCCAACCCATACTTATACGACTATTGGACCACATAGTGTTACGCTTACTATAAATGATGGTAGCCAAGATTTTTCTCAAACTCTTGATGTTTTTCTTAGCCCAAGTACCACACTACCAGATTTTGAATTTGAAATAAACTGTGAGGTTGTAAACTTTACAGACCTTACTAATAGTTGTAACGACCTCAGCTACCAATGGGATTTTGGAGATGGCTCTCCTTTAAACACCTCGCAAAACCCTAGTCATACTTACGCGCCTGATACCACATACGATGTGACACTCACGGTAAATGACGGCACTGAAGATTTTAGTATTACTAAGTCTGTGGCTTTAGTGAGTCCGTTTATGTATGAAACGCCTCAGGATTTAATAGGATGTGCCGAACCAAATATGCCGAATGTAGCTACTTTTGATCTAGCTGCACAACGGGATTTTATTTTACAAAACGTAGCTCCTGATACTCCAGAATTTCCTGTAGTGAGTTTTCATAATAGTGCTGCTGAAGCTGAAATGAATACTGGTGCCTTACCCTTGGAATTTATGAATGCTTCAAACCCACAAACGCTACATGTAAGAGTGGAAGATAATGATGGATGCACACGCTTTTTTTCGTTTTCACTAAGCGTATTTGATACACCAATAGTAAATGCTGTGGACGATATCTTTCTTTGTTATTTAAAAGAAAATACTGTTGGATATGATTTGTCTCAGTTAAATGCTCGTGTTTTTGAAGGCATAGAACAATCTAACATCAACCTAAGCTATCATCTTTTTGAAAATGATGCTTTGTTAGGCGAAAATGATGTTACACAAATAAACCTAAATGCTGGTATAGATACCACAATTTATGTACGTGCGGAAAATGCTATGGCTAACGTATGTTTTTCTATCAGTACATTTTTGATTAGAATGGATAATGAAAACACTGATGTAGAAGACCGTTGTATGCCATTTTTTGCTAATACTATGACACCAAATGGAGATGGCGCCAATGACACCTTTTTTATTAAAAACATAGAAACGTTTCCTAATAACAGGCTTACCATTTATAACCGTTGGGGGAATATCGTTTATGAAGCTTCAGGATATAATAACTCTTGGGGCGGTACTTATAAAGGCGAACCTTTACCTGTTGGTAATTACTACTATTACATGGAGTTAAATGATAACGACAATAGGTCTCATTCTGGATATATTACGATTTTGAGGTAAGCGCCTTGTATCCTTTTAAACAAACTACTCAAACTTACCTTCTGAAATGATAGTATGATAAGGAAGTATTTACCAATGAGAAGGCTCAACTACTTGTGAGTAACGTCTAAAAATAGTAGTTACCTATTCCTCTAGAGTTTTAAGCCATTCTTCTTGGGAAAGGGCTATATACTTTTTATCTGTACCATAAGGATCTTCTCCTCCATCAAAATAAGCTTGTATGGCTTTCATTGGAATGGTATCGCTTAGTTTTTCTGGTACCTCGTATCTGTGATTGCCATGAAAATCGTGACATTGTATACAGGTAAACCATTCTTCTTTTGCTATCAGGGCTTCGTGAGAAATATCCAGAGGATCGTTTTCTACCACTAAATCCTGATGGCAGTTCATACAATAATTGATATTTGCTACCGATACACGCTCTTCCTCATGCTCTGTATGGCAGGTAATACAAGTAGTAGCATCGATGTGTTTTATAGCATCTTTAAATCGTGGTTCTGAGAAACGATACGTAGGATGCCTATCGTTAGGACGATCGTGACATTGTAAACAATTATCTACGGTAACGTCTTGAGTACCAAAATCTACACTACTTTCGCGTGCTCCAAAAGCATGAGACATATTAGATTGTACTTGCTGCATTAAATTGCCTTTAGCATCGGCATGACATGCGAAGCAATTAAGCTGTTCATGTCCAGTATTCATAGGACCAATAGAGACGTAATCTTCGGTAGCATCTAGCGTGAAGATATAGAACAAAGAAACTCCTAGCACTAAGCCTATAATGCCTCCTATAACTTGCCTTTTTCGTAACGGACTTACTTTAAACATACTTTAAACTATATTTCTATTACTACTTTTTCACTTACTGGATAGGTTACACAGGTTAGGATACTACCACCTTCTACCTCATCATCTGGTAATATGTGACCTTCCGTCATTTGTACTTCTCCTTCAACACATTTCCCTTTACAAGTAGAACACATTCCAGATCTGCAAGAATACGGAATAACAATATTGTGTGACATCGCTTGATTTAAAATGGATTTATCCCCACGAACTTTGAAGTTATATTCCTCTCCTTTATGTTTTAGGGTTACATCTGCTAAAAGATTTTTACCCGTAACCTTAACCGTTGGACTTTTAAATACCTCCACCTTTATTTTTTCTCGGGTAATACCGTTCTCCCCCAAGATTTCTTTTATCTTTTCCATATAACCAAACGGGCCACAAATCATATACACATGATCATCTTGATAGGTTATACCGTGTTTTATAAAAATGCGATCTACAACCAATTTTGTGGCTAATCCAGGATGGTAATTGCCTTTATAAGTTGTGTTTCCAGAAACAATGTGGTCTACCTTAAATTGCTCTGAGTATTGGGCCGATAAAGCTTTTATTTCCTCATGGAATATGATAGATTCCATAGTTTGGTTGGCATAAATTAACAGGATCTTAGATTTAGGCTCCTCTGTTAATACTGACTTTACTATAGAAAACATAGGTGTTACACCACTTCCTCCTGCAAATAAAACATACTGTTTTTGATGGTTGTTTTTAGGTTCTATACAAAATGTACCAGCTGGATCATCCACTTGTAGTTTATCACCTATTTTAAGATTATCATGTACATAATTAGACACCAACCCCTTCTCTACACGCTTTACAGTAATTTTTAAGTCTTTATCAGTATAAGGATTACTACTAAAGGAATACGCTCGTTTTTGTATCACACCATCAATAGGTACATGAATGGTTAAAAACTGCCCTGGCTTATATTTCAATTTCTTAAAAAGGTTTCCATTTTTAAAGCAAATACTCATCGCATCATCAGTTTCTTTTATGATGTCTTTTACCAATAATTTCATAAGCTTTTCTATTTATAATAAAACACCATTGTAATATGAAACAACATCATTATAGATACCACCAACGATAGTGCTACATGAGTAATCATCCATCCTTTAAACAGGGCATCACTATTATTTTTCATTACATCTAAATTGAAATACCCCAATAAGGTGTTAGCGAAAAAGATGTAAGATAGCAACAGCAAATAACCATAGCCCATACCCATACTGTGTACATAAAAGAAAATAGGACTTAATGCCCCTACCCACTTATGGATAGCTTGCATTTTCATGGCGTACTTTTTCCACTTTTTTACAGTTCTGGTTAAAGACAACACCCATTGAAATACAATAAAAATGGCCAAAAACAGTCCAGACCAACGCTTGTACATTTCTTCTTCTTGTAGCGCATATAACCAGCCCCATTCCAGTTTTAAAAAAAACTGAAGCAAAAACGCTGATAATAGTACTAATCCAACAATGGTAAATTTATTATTATTTAGAACCATAAAGGAAAAATTGATGATAAACAATTGCAACTCGCTGGATTAAAAGGAAAAATACCAGCGAGATTGCAATCTTAACACTAAACAAAATTATTTGGCAGCCACCAGATGTTTCATAGTTTCATAAGAAGACAGTTTACGCACACTGTCTAGGAACACTTCTGGTGTTGGAAGGTATTTCCCTTCTGCTGGCCATTTATCTCCTATTTCAGGTTTTTCACTTTCTTTAAAAGCTTCTATTTCATCTAAATACTCCATGTAGATATCCACTGTACCTTTTGCATAAGAATTAAGCACAGCTACAGTTTCCTTATAGGTTAAGGAGTCCTTTGGATATTGCCATGTGGTTGCCCCCATTACATCTCCTAATTCCCAATCAGACTTTGTGGTTTGTGGATGCTTGTTATGACATGTTACACAAGCCCCTGCACTAGCTAAATCTGCAAACATAGCTGTGTGCAGTTTTTGCTCTTCATCATAGAAAAATTGTGGTTTTTGATCTTTTTTAATTTGAGCAAACAACTCCGCTTGTTTACCCTCAAACTTATTAGCAGCATTTACTGGGAAATCAGACCCTAGATACAACCCTAAAGGCACAGGACCTTTTCTGATACTTGTTGCAACCCCCCTTAAAAACAATGCAGGTAAAGGTCCCGCTTCAACATCATCCTTTCTCCAGTCTTCATCAAACTTCATTCCCTGTTTTTTACCTTTACCAACAATAGCTTTGGTATACAATGTTCTTGTAACATCGTTTTCTTTTGCTACCATTTCTAAAACCTCTTCTACCGCAAATACTTTTTCTTCTCCTGCTTGGTCTGATTTTTCTTCAGGTACTCCTCCACAAGAATAAAATACTAATGCTAAAGCTGATACGAATAATAATTTAGTAATTTTCATCTGTTAATTTTTATTGTTAGATATGAGTGTGATTTAATTTGCCATGAAACATGTTGGCTAGCATTTTAAATGCTACGCTTATGGCACACCATTAATTTTTGAGCTGATTAATATGCTGCTTCAATCATTACACTAGACATTACGCCATAAACGTCTGTCCAAGCAGTTTTAACTTCTGGAGTAAAATCGTCTCCTAATCCAGCTTCCAGAGTTCCTAGTAAAGCAGCTCCCACTGTGTCATAATGAAAAGCCTCTACCTTATAATCCACATGTCTTTTAGCAAGATCTTTTAATACAGGTATTAACGCCTCCAAATTACTTAATCCTGCTACTGCTGCTGCTAGCATAGACATTAGTTTATTCCCTTGGGTTTTCATAGCTTCATCACTACTTGGAAATAATGGTTTTAAATTTGGATCTAGCTCGAACAGTTTAGTGTAAAATATTTCAGCTGCTTGGGGCGCAATGGGTTTTACCTTTTCAAAAGAATCTTGTACTAATGTTACTGTTTTTGCTTCCATAATTATAATAAGTTAGTCTGTTTATTTAAAAAGTAAGTATTAATACTTACTGTAAACAAAAATAAAGTGTATAACTCTAACTAATTATGAAATACTACAGTAGCAAAACATCTTTTACAACATTACAAAAACTGATAAAACGCAGGAAAATCAATAATTGAATAAAAAAAGGGGTAAAAACTAAGTATAATTAACTATCTAAGAAATAGTTATGGTCGCTTATTTCTTTTCTAAGCATTTGAATGTTATTGATACCTATCTTTTTACCTTGGGCAGAAATTAACTTTTCTTTCTTTAAAGCTGAGAATACACGAATAACTTGCTCTTCAGTAGTACCAGAATAATCAGCATATTCTCTGCGGCTAAGTGGTAAGTTTAAAAAACCGTTTAACTCTCCAAACTTTCTGTGAATGTATAACAAAGAATCGATAACACGCTCTCGAACCGTCATTTGTGAAATAGATTTCACTTTATTCTCACTTCTATTAAGTTCGTTAGCATAAAACATCATCATATCATAAGTAAGCTTGGGATTAGCCATTAGGGTTTCCTGCAAATGTTCTTTTGAAAAATAGTGCAACTTTACATCTTGCAGTGCAATGGCTCCGATGGAATAGAACTCTTGTGTACCAAAACCACGATGACCGATAATTTCGCATGGTTTGGCAAAGCGTACTATTTGCTCTCTTCCATTAATTCCTGTTCTAAATACTTTTACCGTACCACTTTTTAGAAAGAAAAGACCGTTTACAGGAGCTCCCTCCATAATAAACTGTTGTCCTTTTTTACATTTTAATACAGTACTTTGTTGCGCTAAACTTGAACTAAACAATACTTCGTAGTGGTTGTTTATGAGACAGTTTGGATTTTCGCATGTATCACATGCGCCTTCTTTTCTTTGTTCTATTTTACCACTAATCACAATACTAAAAATTGGTTATTCATATAATTCAAACTAAGCAACACTGTGCTTTTATTTTACACCTAATAAAGAATTTCTTGAAACTTACTATCCCTAGGGCAAGCCACAGGAGTATTTCACTGGTTTCATTTTGGCTTTAGGCCAAAAATCGAAATTCTGTATTTTAGATTCCCGTTTTCACGGGAATGACAATTTCAACGGAAACCCCGATGCAAGCATACGGGGAATTCTTTTCGATTAAACAGCTAAGTATTATTTACAAGTTGCAATGTTTTCTTCACAAAACTCTGTTTTGGTGACTCACATAGTGAACATCTATAGGTGTCTGGTAATTTCTCAAATGGGGTATTTGGTGGAATATTTTGCGTAACATCTCCATAAGCATCACTATACACTGTTAAACATTCTGAACATTGGTGCACCTCTTCCTCCCTACTTACTTTTGATACTTCTGGTTGCGTTCCTTCCTCATTTTCATCACCTAAACGTTCAAAATACAATTTACTTAACTCCATTAACAAGCCTGGTAACTCTACCTTATCCACATCCTGAACATGTACAATGTATTCGCGTGTATTTGGATCAAAATTTTTCGCATACAGTAGGTTGTAGGTATCTCGTATTTTAAAGCCTCTTTCTACTTCTGGTTGCCTGTTCTTCTCTACAACAATTGATGTAAAGTTGTAGGTATCACTATCGTAACTGGTAATTCCAAAAGTAAGTCCGTAAGTACTTATATCATTTTGGTCAAAATTTGTTACTAAGTACTTTTTTAAATTTAGCGCTTCTTTATCATTCACAGGAAGGTGCCAATTCATTTCAAGCATAGAATGACGAACATTAATCCCATATTTACCTAAAAACTTTTCCCATTTCAATTTGGAGTGTAGTGGGATACCTTTAACTATAAATGATTTCCAAGGTGTGATGGATATTTTTCCTATTTTATTTTCTGAACACAAATCGCACATGGCTTTTAAAAATGGTAAGTCGTAACGATTGTTTCTCCAATATAGCCCTAACCAGTAGCGATCTGGACCAATACGGTTCATCCCTTCATAATACGGGAAAGGGTAAAAAGGCACTTCTAAAGGTTTATCTACGGTTCTATTATTGGTTTCTACGGCATCATTTACCAAATCAAAAACCATATCTACAGTTTCGGGCTCTTCAATTAAAATATTCTCTACAGCTAGTTCTACCTTATCCATATCCCAACTATAAATCAAAGCTGGATACATTTTGGTTTTTTCCCAACCTGGCAATCGTAAGTATAGATACCAATAATCCTCATGCTCTGAAGCTATAAAATTTACATTACCCGTAAATAATGGTACTAAACGTTGCTTGGGATCTATAACATTAATCCTGAGTTTTGGATCGTGCTTAAACTGTTCTAAAACATACAGGTAACGATCGCTTGTTAACCATGAGGTACTTGGTAAAATTTCTGAAGACACATAGGAAGACGCTATGTTTTCCACACCGTCTCGCTTAGGTTTTACAAATTTTATTTTATCAAATTGACTAAACTTACTTTCATCAATTTGCTCTGGAAAAATGATGTCTTGTCGAGACCCAAAGGATATGGCATCCAAACCTAAACCTTCAGCCGCTTCACATATATACTTTAATTCCCCTGGCGATAATACTCCACCATTAATCATTAATCTGTACGGTTCCATTATGCTAATACTTTTGAATTTTGAAGTATTTCCCTAACTTCTGTTTTACAACTTCCACAGCCTATACCTGCTCCGGTTTTATTACATAACTCTGTAAAATCTGTACACCCTTTAGCTATGGTTTCCTCTATATTTCCTTGCCCTACCTGACTACATGAACATACAAGCTTTCCTATTATTGGTGCATCATTGGATGCCCCCCTAAGCAGAGTATTTCGCTTATCTGCCATTTCAATTTTACTCTCAATCATGGTTTTAAATTCGGCAAATTCGTTTTTATCACCCATTAAAACTGCTCCTACCAAAAGGTCATCTTTTACGATACATTTTTTGTAATAGCGCTTCTTGATGTCTGTGAAAATAATTTCTTCGTAGCTATCATCATGCTCTGGCACACTAATATCACCTATACTACATAAATTCAAATCATTGAATTTTAAGATATTCATTAATACAGAACCATTATAGGAACTACTAATGTCTCCAGCTATAAAATTAGCTAAAATATTAGCTTGTTCTTCTGCTGCTGATGTAATACCAAACAATTGATTGTTGTATTCGGCAATCTCTCCTATGGCAAAAATATCTGAATGGGACGACTGTAAATGTTGGTTTACCTTAACACCCCTACTACACTCTATTCCATTTGCCCTAGCAATATCTACATTAGGAATTGTACCTATGGCGTACACAATGGCATTGGCTGTAATGTACTTTCCGCTTTTTAAAGTAATGTTTAGTTCTCCTGTATCTTCATCATCAAACACTGTACTTACTTCATTATCAAAATAAATTTGAATGCCGCGTTCTTGCACATCCAAAGCTAACAGCTTACTAGAAACTTTATCCAGCTGACGCTCCATTAAACGCGATGCACGTTGTATAATGGTTATTTTGGCATTTTTATGCTTCATGGCCGCTGCTAACTCTAAACCAAGTAATCCACCTCCCACAATAACCACATGTTGTTCCTCTGGAGGCAAACCTGTGGCATCTAAGTGTTTTTTAAACTTATCTGCATCAATTTTATTACGCATGGTAAATCGCCCTGGCAAATCTATCTGCACATCTTTTGGTACAAAAGCCCGGCTTCCCGTGGCTAAAATTAATTTATCAAACGCATGCGCTAACCCCTTACTATCGGTGACTACCTTATTTTCCTTATCTATCTTTGAAATTGTGGTTTCAGGGTATAGGTTTATATTAAGTTTCTCTAACTCTGCTTTTTTAATTTTTAGAAGCTGTTCCCATGATAATTCCTCTGTGACATACTCTGGCAACAGTACCCTATTGTAAAATAGGTTAGGTTCCTTTGAAAACACATGAATTTCGTCAGTTGCATTTTGTTCCCTGTAATTCTGAACAAAACGAAATGCAGCAGCTCCAGCACCTGCTATGATAATTTTTTCGGCTTTCTTTTTATATTTTGAAACTATTACACGCGTAAACTTAAAGTCTGGCTCTTTGGATGTTGGGTCTACGTGTGTGTTAGTTAAATTATTCGTACGGTTTAAGGTACTCTGTAATTGTTTTCCCCAGTGCATTGGCAAGAACACCACGCCTTTTTTTATGTTATCGGTAACTTTAGCACGCACCCTTACTTCTCCATTTTCGCTTTTTATTTCTGCGATATCTCCATCTTCGATTTTATATAAATAGGCATCTACCGGGTGAACCTCCAATACTGGCTTGGGGTAATGCGTTTTTAAACGCGACACTTTACCAGTTTTAGTCATGGTATGCCATTGATCTCTGATACGTCCTGTTGTTAAAATTAATGGATAGTCATCGTTTGGCAATACCGATGTATTCTCTATGGTACTTGGCACATTAAACTTTGCTTTTTGAGATGGTGTGTAAAATTTTTTATCTTCAAACAGTCTGGATGTACCTTGATGTTTATGCTCTGGAACTGGCCACTGGAACGTACCTTCGTTTTTAAGCCTGTCGTAATTTAAGTAAGACACATCAATATTTGTACCCTTTGTCATGGAAGCGTACTCATCATAAATCTCACTAGCACTATTAAAGTTAAAGCCTCTAAAGCCCATTCGTTGTGCGAAATCGCAGAAAATTTCTACATCTGGCCTTGCTTCTCCTGGAGCTTCAATCTCTTTTGGTAGGTAGGAAATTCGTCGTTCAGAATTCGTCATCGTACCTTCTTTCTCCAGCCATGCTGCTGCTGGTAGTACTAAATCACCAAAAGCAACTGTATCTGATTTATGAGATATATCTTGAACCACAACAAACTTTGCGTTTTTCATGGCTTTTTCTACACGATTTAAATTTGGTAAGCTTACTAGAGGGTTTGTACATGCAATCCAAACCGCTTTCATTTTACCACTTTCCAAAGCATCGAACATTTCGGTTGCGGTTAATCCTGGTTTAGGATTAATTTGTTCTACACCCCAAAACTGAGCTACTTCCCTACGATGCTCTTCGTTCATTAAATCTTTATGAACTGCTAAAAGATTTGCCATTCCCCCTACTTCTCGTCCACCCATAGCATTGGGCTGTCCTGTTAACGAAAATGGCCCCGCTCCTGGTTTTCCAACTTGACCTGTAATCAGGGATAAATTTAATAACGATACATTTTTATCAGTACCCACGACACTTTGGTTTAGCCCCATGGCCCACATACTGATAAACCCTTTAGACAGCCCAATGATATCAGCTGCTTTTCGTATGTCTTTCTCTGAAACACCACATAGTTTTGACGCTTGCTTAAGTGATGTTTTAAAGATTAAATCTTTATAATCTTGGAAGCCTTCTGTGTAATTTTTGATAAAATCTTCATCTATTAAACCACGCTTGTATAAACATCTTCCAATGGCATTATACAATACCACATCAGTTCCTGGCAATAGTTGTAAATGTAAATCTGCAAAGTTAGCTGTATCTGTTTTTCTAGGGTCTACAACTATAATTTTTACATCTGGATTTTCCTCTTTGTGTTTTTCTAACCGCCTGAATAATATAGGGTGGCACCATGCTGGGTTTGCTCCAGTAATCAAGAAGGTATCTGCCAATTCAATATCTGCGTACGAAATAGGTACGCTATCTTCTCCAAAGGTTTTTTTGTAACCTACCACAGCTGAACTCATGCACAATCTTGAGTTCGTATCAATATTGTTAGTACCCAGAAAGCCTTTAGTTAGCTTATTTGCTATGTAATATTCTTCGGTTAAACTCTGCCCAGAAACGTAAAACCCAACACTATCTGGACCATGCTTTTTTATTATTGATTTAAATACGCTGGCTGCCCTGTCTAGAGCATCATCCCAACTCACTCGCTCTCTTGGATGCGATCTGCTCCAACGCATTTCAGGATATAAAATCCTATCGGAAGTATCATTTGCCACGTAATGCAAGTTCATACCCTTAGAGCACAACATACCCTTATTTACAGGATGGTCTTTGTCGCCTTCTACAAATACTTGATTATTGGCATCTTTTTTAACAATGATTCCACAGCCAACTCCGCAATAAGAACAAGTAGTTTTTACTTCGCTTTTTATCATTTCAAACCAACATTTTATACTAATTACTATAATTTATTTCTCTCAAGCAAACCTTGTCTTTATTATTCTGGATAACGTAAAAAAGACCTTTTAAATTTAATTTTTGATAAAAAACTGTATCTAATATTAAAGTTTTAACTTAACAGAAAAGGTATATTACCATACTTACAAATCTACGTATTAATACTTAATTTTAATATTAAATTTCAAGTATACATTAATTTATGCGAAGTTGATAATTTGAGGATATTGATTTTATGGATGTTGTAAAATCAAAAGAAAAAAGAGGGAAATTTTAATAAAATACTCAATCGAATAATGAAAAAACGCTAAAAATAGATGGCATTACTAGTAGGGCCCAACCATTAATAAAAATATTCCTAGATACAATGCTTCTATCATTGAAATCTATTGTCTCACTTTTTTAATATTGTAAATCAACTAAAGTATGGTAATTGGTAAAAAGAATATTCCCAAATATTTAGGGTTTTCTTCAATAAAGTTTACCGAATAATCTTCGTGTTGTTTGAATAATTGATTATTTTCAGACTACACTAAACCAAATTCCTTAGCCTTATCCGTTAATTCTTTTAAATTAGACACCTCTAACTTTTTCATCAAGTTAAAACGGTGTACCTCTGCAGTACGCTTACTTATTTTAAGTTCTTCGGCTATATCCTTGTTGTTCTTTAATTCTAAAACCAAACTTAAAATTTGTTTTTCGCGCTTTGTTAAATTAAAAGGGTCTTCTTTTGGTAGCGCTCTTGGTGTTACAGCAACGTTGGTATTGCCATTAACGAAATTATTCATGATAATCGCAGAAACATCACCTGTAAAATACTTGCCTCCTGATGCAACTTTATTTAATGCTTTTATAAACTCTTCTTTACTGGCGCCTTTTAACAAATAACCGTCTGCACCAGCCTGAATGGCCTGGACTACGTATTCCTCGGAATCGTGCATGGATAGCACTAATGTTTTCACATCTATACCTGATGTGTTAATCTCTCCAACTACCTCAATTCCAGTCTTCTCTGGCATTCTAATATCAACAATAAGTACATGCGGTTTGTTTTTGCTAATAACCTCCAGTGCTTCTTTTCCGTTTGAAGCTTCATCAATAACTTCTATTCCTGTTTGATCTTCAAGCAATGCCCTAATCCCATCTCTAACCAAAACATGATCGTCAGCAAGTACTACATTAATTTTATCCATATAATAGGTTTATATCACAAAAATAAGAATTTAAGTAATATTACGTATTTTAATCTTTTAAAGCCGTAACTTGAATTTCAATTTTCATGTTTTTATCAGCTAATCCAGCTGAAAACATAGTAGCTGCGGGCTTGATTTTACCTAGGTATTTCTTAAGTATTGGCCAACAGCTTTCAAAGTCTGAAGCATTTGGCAAAATATACGTAACGCGAACAATATCTGACAAACTAGCACCTGCTTGCTCCAAGGTACTTTTTATATTGATTAAACATTGTTCTGTTTGCTCGACTATATCGTCACTAATCGTCATGGTGTCATAATTATAACCCGTGGTTCCTGATACAAAAACCCAATTATCTTGTACTACCGCCCTAGAATATCCTATATCATCTTCAAATGTTGAACCTGTACTTATTAGTTTTCTTTTCATCTTAAACTTATAATTTTATTTCCCTAGAGTCCTACTTTCATTTAAAGGAATATTTAAAGTAACACGAGTTCCCTTACCTGCTTCAGAAGTTAAAAATAATCGTCCATCTATGTACTTTATGCGCTCTTGCATAAAGGTCATTCCCATACCTCCATCCCCAGTTTTTATCTTTTTTACTTTATCTGGATCAAAACCTTTACCATTATCATCAATAACAACACTCAACATACTTTTACTATGAGATAAAGAGACTATGATGTGGGTAGATTCTGCATATTTTATAGCATTATTAATTGCTTCTTGCGTTATTCTATAGATATTGATTTCTGAAAGCGAATCTAGCCTTAGATTAAAATCGGTTTTATTAAAAAGCACTATTTCCTTTCCTGTTAATCGCCCCAATTCTTGTGTTAATTTGGTTAGTGCAGGTACTATTCCATGGTCCGTTAACTCTGGTGGTGTTAAATTAAATGTTGCCGTTCTTACTCCTTTAATAATATTGGCTGCCAGTTCTTTTAGGTGTTCAATCTTAGCAGTGGCTTTCTCTACATCTTTAGTATCTATACTTTCTAAATTATACTTCAAACCTGTTAGCATTTGCCCTATACCATCATGCACATCCTTAGCGATACGGTTTTGTTCCTTTTCCTGATTTTCAATAATCTTACTAGAAATGATTTTTTGCTGATTCATTTTTTCCTCAAAACTCTTTTCAGTAAGTCTATCAATCTCTAATTGCGCCACCTTACGTTCTGTGATTTCTGATGCAATAATCAATAGCTCAGGCTTATCTTCTATGGGACTGTAAGGTATTACCGCCATTTCTAACCAAACAGTGTTTCCTGCACTTGTTGTGGCTTTAACTTCTCCTTGCCAACCTGTTTTCTTAAACTTAGTTATGATACCCTGGATCCCCTCTCGTTCACTTTCTACATCAGATAAAATGTCCCAAAACAATGCGCTATTGTTAAATTTTGAAAACTTAAATAGTCTTGAAAACTTATTACCCATGTGAATTAACTGTCCATTTGGCGTAATTCTGGCAAATAGTAGGGTATTATCCATTGCCCTAGTTAAGGCACTTAACTCTTGTATGTATTTCTCTTTTACTTTATTTAATTCCTCTGCGTCAAAAGCCATTTTTTTGGCTTTTTTCTCTGCCCTTAGCAGTTCTGCCAAAGTATATCTTACAGATTTTGCTGCAGGCCAAAAAATATAAATAAACTCACCTAAGAGAATTAATAACGTTAGCCCCATTAGCAATAACTCCAGCTTACCTAGCCAAGCCACTTTCTCTTCGGCTTCTTTATCGTACTGATTCACGATGGCGTCCATTTGCACTAAAAAATCCCCTTCGTAAGCTCTTACTTTATTAATATCTAAAACATAACTGTTTAAGGGAAGAGCGGGTTCATTTTCAATTTTTCTTATAATAGATTTGGAGGCGTTACTTATGGAATCGAAAACAGGATTTAAAACTCTAAATTTTTGAGCAATTACTTGACTATTTTGCCTAGGCAAACCTAGACTGTCGTTACCTTGCTGTAAAGCATGATGTGATAACTCCCAAAGCGCCAATGTTTCTTTTAAATCTTCTTTGATAATAAAACCATCTTCTCGCCTCTTGATATTTAGTAGTGAAACTGCATCTTTGGCTAGTTTTTGGCTTAACATACGCTGTCTCCCAGCTATATTAATAACCCTAGAGTCACTTTCTTGACCCCTTAAATGTGTACGTACCAATATCTGGCTAATAATAACAGAAAGCGCTATGGTGCTAAAGCCAATAATGTACAAACGGCGTAGTTTATCAAAAGTCCTTTGGTCTAATGAATTACCGCTTTTTGCCATATTATAACTTAAAGTTTATGCTATTGCTTGTTTAACTAAGGCTAACCCTTTTTCCGAAAAGTTTAGTTTTAAAGCTTCTTGCTGTCCTTCTTCTGACATTTTAACCCAGGTCTTTTTGAGAATATCTATAACCTTTTCATCTGGGTGTTTCTCCGCAAATTCCTCAAAGTAATAATCTAAAAACACCAAGCAAATGGTATCTTCTAGAGCTTGAGATTCTTCGTTTTTTTTAATAAGTTTTTTGAGAATTATTTTTCTAATTCTATTATCAAATTGCTCATCATAGCCCACTTGTTTTAGTATCTCCGACGTTAAATCGGCATGCATTTTCTTAAGTGTTTCACGCCATTTTAAATATCCAACACGATCCATCGGGTATTCATCCCTCGGGATTTTCCATCTACATATATGTTGCGCTCGCGCTGCAATTTGCAATGCTTTAGACGCATCTGGTTTAAATTGTAATAACTTGCGTGTCATCCTTTGGGAATACAAAAGCTCCTTAGGATATTCAATACCAGCAACTTGATATGTATTTATGTCTTCTGAATTCACCTTATCAATAAGAGCGATAGCTGTTTCAAAACGTGTGGGCTTCATATAGTTATGTATGTTTAAACACTATGCAGCCAATATACATAATTACTTTTCTAATTAAATAGTATATTTGGGATTTTTAAAAAGGAAATTAACTAAACTAATACAACCATTACCAAAGCCCTTGCGGTAACATGGAGAACATTTGGAATTTGTCTTAGTATTTAATAACCTTTTAAGTTTCAGTTCTACATATTATTACCGCATGCTTTGGTACCTAACTATTCTATTCTGAGAAACCTACATAAACAAATCCTGCTTCAATTTTTACAGGGTATGTAGCTATGGCATCTAAATCTCCATTTAAGTTTTCTCCATTTTCTAGAGAAAATGTTTTTTTATGTAACGGACATGCTACTTTCGGGATGCCTTTGTCATCCCCAATCATTCCTCTACTCAATACCATTTCCATTTTATGGGGACATAGATTTTGACATGCATACCACTTACCTAATCGTTCAAAATTAAACACTGCGATTTGTTTGTCCTTATACTTTACACAAGCTCCTCCGTCTTTAGGAAAATCTTCTGTTGATGCTGCTTTAAACCAAACGGTAACATCTTCTACTTTTGTTGCGCTATATTTATCTAGAATTTCTTCCATATTGATTTTTAATTTTTTGTTAGATTATTACACCCAAGGTTCTGGCATTTTTTGGTCTCTCATTGGTACGAAAACCAAGTTATCATCTTCCTCTTCACTATTGACAAAATGATTGAAACGTTTCATCATTTCTGGATCATTAACTGCTTGGGTCCACTCACATTCAAACTTATTTACCAAAGTTTGCATTTCCTTTTCAAGGTCTTCAGCTATTCCCAATTTATCCTCAATTATAACCTCTTTAAGATACTCTAATCCACCTTCTAACTTTTCTTGCCATGCAGCTGTACGTTGCAAGGGTTTTGCTGTACGCATGTAGAACATCAGGTATCTATCCAAATACTTAATTACGGTGTCGTTATCTATTTGTTCTGCAAATAACTCTGCATGTCTTGGGTTTGCTCCACCATTTCCTCCTACATATAAATTCCAGCCCCCTTCAACAGCTATTAAACCAAAGTCTTTTCCTCTTGCTTCAGCACATTCTCTTATGCAACCAGAAACACCTCCTTTTATTTTGTGAGGGGCTCTAATACCTCGGTAACGATTTTCTAATTCTATACCAAAACTCACACTCTCATCCATACCGTAGCGACACCAAGTTGACCCTACACATGTTTTTACGGTTCTTAATGATTTGCCATAAGCATGCCCACTCTCAAAACCATGACTAATTAATTCTTTCCAAATTAATGGTAATTGATTTAATGTTGCTCCAAATAAATCGATACGCACACCTCCCGTAATTTTGGTATACAAATCGTATTTCTTAGCTATTTCCCCTAGGGCAATTAATTTATCTGGAGTAATTTCTCCCCCTGGAACACGAGGTACTACTGAATAAGTACCATTACGTTGGATGTTTGCCAAGAACCTATCGTTAGAATCCTGTATTGCGTATTCTTTATTAGCAGTATCTGCATGAATTGAAGCCATAAGAGAAGCTACAACAGGCTTACATATTTCACAACCATGTCCGCCATTTCCATGACTATCTAATACTTCGTTAAATTTAGTATAGCCTTTTACTTGTATTATTTTGTATAAGTCTTGTCTGTTATAATCAAAATGCTCACAAATAGAGTCCTTAACTTCGATACCTAATGACTTTAATGTTGCATTCGTCAAGTCTGCTACCATAGGCTTACAACCACCACAACCTGTACCTGCTTTTGTACAGCTAACTACATCTCCTAAATCGGTTGCTTCCCCGCTTTCTATAACACCACAAATTTGACCTTTAGTAACACTTTCACAGGAACACACTTGCGCCTCGTCTGGTAAATCCATCACATCCCCCAAAAGAGCACCTCCTTCACTTGCTGGTAAAATTAATTGCGCTGGATCTTCTGGTATGGCCATTCCATTGAGATAAATTTGATGTAACATACTGTAATCTGCCGCATCTCCAACAAGAATACCTCCTAGTAGCTTTTTACCATCGTGACTTACATTAATACGCTTGTATAGATGCTGCGTTTTATTTTCAAATATGATAGAGTGTCCTTTATCTGCTGGCATGAACGGCTCTCCAAAACTTGCTACATCTACCCCTATCAATTTTAATTTGGTGGACATGTCAATATCAGCAGGCATTTTGGTTTCAGCTTCTCCAATAATTTGTTTTACGGCTATTTCTGCCATATCGTAACCAGGAGCGACCAAACCATATATCATTTGGTTGTATAATGCGATTTCCCCAATGGCGTAAATGGAATCATCTGAGGTCTTCATTGTATTGTCCACAATAATACCACCACGAACACCAACTTCCAATCCACAAGCGCGCCCTAGTTCATCACGCGGACGTATTCCCGCAGAAATAATAAGCATATCCACATCAAGCCTATCATCCTCTCCAAACTCCATTCCTGTTATCGATCCGTTACCCAATATCTGATTTGTTGCTTTGCTCAAGTGAATGTTTAAACCGATAGATTCCAGTTTCAATTTTAAAACCTGAGAGCTACGAGAATCCAACTGTCTTGGCATTAATTTAGGGGCAAACTCCACAATATGAGGCTCTAATCCCATATCTAAAACAGCCTTGCCTGCTTCTAAACCTAGTAACCCTCCACCAAGTACAGCTGCTTTTCCATTAGACTTTTCTGCTTTTATTTTAGCAGCATAATCTAGCATACCTTCTAGATCCTCAATAGTTCGGTAAACAAAAACCCCCTCTTTTTCAACACCTTTTATCGGCGGCACAAACGGTACAGAGCCTGTAGCTAATACTAAATAATCGTAGCTAAACTCCCTATCTTTAGCGGTTGTAATGGTTTTTGCTTTACGGTTGATGTCTGCAACACGTTCTCCTGTGATCAAGTCTACGTTATTGCCTGTATACCATTCAGCAGGGGCCATTTCCAAAGCTTTAGCATCCTGATTTTCAAAAAATTCACTGAGATGTACCCTATCGTAAGCCGGTCTTGGTTCTTCTCCAAAAACAGTTATTTTGAAGTTCTTACTTTCTTCTTGGGCAACAAACTTCTCACAAAATTTGTATCCCACCATACCATTACCTACTACAATGATGCTTTTCATAATTACGTATTTTACAACAAAACTAAGTATAAATACGTATTTTTTAATCTGAAAAACTAATTAATTTACGTAGAGTGGCAATTATTGAAGATTTCGCAAATTGGAATATCAATAATTATTTAATAAAAAAATTATAGGTTTAGTTTTTGTGGAAATCTAAAAAATAGATTCTTATAATACTCTAAATAATATTTGAAGCATAAAAAAAGCCCTTAGGATTAACTCCCAAAGGCTTATCTTTTCATAATGATTGGTTACAAAAGAAACTAATCAATCTCTCTCTACTCCTACTTTAGAAAATTACAAACGGAGTTTTCCTTGATTAATTCCTTAAATGTTAGTGTGTGCTTTTTACTGCTTCACTAATTTTTTACTTATAGTGGCTCCTTTATCATCAAGGATTTTAACTATGTATAATCCAGATGATAAATTACTCATGTCATACTCATTATCTATTTTAGAAATATTTTTCACTCTACTTCCTAACATATCGTAAAGTACTACATCTGTGATGTTTACATTATTTCTAGCAACAATTCTAAAGTTAGATTTAGAAGGATTTTGGAATACTGATATACTTTCTTCTA
This sequence comes from Hyunsoonleella ulvae, assembly GCF_016827605.1. Taxonomy (GTDB): domain Bacteria; phylum Bacteroidota; class Bacteroidia; order Flavobacteriales; family Flavobacteriaceae; genus Jejuia; species Jejuia ulvae. The sequence goes on from NZ_JAEPJQ010000002.1 coordinate 630,420, forward strand.
AATTGAATTGATCATTGCTCAACAAAGGGTTAGAATCTAAAATTTGAATTTGGTCTATATACCCAAAAGCGCTCGTATTGTCTAGTATTTGACCTGCAGGATCATTTTCAAAGCCCATATCTGGATGGAACGATAATCTAAACAAAGTGCCTAAAGTGAAAGAAGTAGCTGTATCATCGTCATCCTTAATTTCAAAAATAATTTCCTGCCATTGATTGAAATTAGTATATGAATTTAGTGCTCTAACTATTTCAACTCCATTGGAAGCGTCATCTGGTGCATCAAAACGAAGTCCTAAATCTGCCTGAGCAGGAAAATGCACCATCATACTTAAATATTTAGTATCGGAAGAGGAAATAGCTATATCATTCACATCAATACCTCTAAATATCCACCACTGCCCCCCCGTTCTTCTAAATTCAAGACAATTTGCTGTTGTATTTAATCCAGTTTGGTTAGGATTTGTGACCACTGCTGAAGTAATACCTCCTCCTTCATTAAGTAAATTTCCTGATCCAGATTCAAAGTCATCCACCATGGTTTGCGTAAAACCATAAAAAGTAAATAAAGAAAAGAGTAAACTTAATAATGTAATTTTTTTCATAATGTTATTATATTTAGCTTGTTAATTATCCTCTAAAATTAGACAAACTACATGGTGTTTAAATGGATAATAATTATGAAAACCTAGACAATATTACTCTTTTAATGCAAAAGAAAGATTAATCTCACATACGCATAACACTCTATTTAACAACATCATATAACTAATACTCGCAAAACATATATTATAAAACATGTAAAAAGCTACCTAAATAACTAGATAGCTTTTTCTAAATCATGAACTCTAAATATTTTCTGTAGAGAAGACAGTTTATTTCATACGCCAAACTCTAATATAGTCCACCTCAGCTTCAGTGAAATCTCCAATATTTCTTGACGTGAAATTAGCTGTCCCTCCAAAGCTCGCTCCTGTTGATAACCATAAAAACTCATTAACTTCTGGCACCCAAATACCTTGATACCTAGTCATGAACTTACCATCGTAATAAACTTCCAAATTATTTTCTTTCCACAACAATCCGTAAACATGATAACCATCATGTATATCTGGAGCGTCCCACCTTCTTGTATTGGCTCTATGAGATGATCCATAACCATCTATATGTACCACGCTTTTAGTAAAATCTTCAACCCAAGCGGACTCGAAAACGTCAATTTCCGCACCGTCATTTCCTGTACCGTCTATGTTACTCATGTTTTCTCCTTGAAGCCATAGCGCTGTATGGGTACCAAACATAGTCTCAGCAATTTTTATTTTAGCTTCTATATAACCATAAGTAAATTCAAATTTTTGATAAGTATAAACACCACCACAATTCATGGCATCATTACCAACTTTCTCACTTTTAAGCACCAAATTACCATTTCTATAGCTTACATTTTCTGGCTTCCAAAACCATTGGTTTACACCTATGCCTGGTCTAGCATTCCTGCTTCTTGTTGAGTTATTCTTAGTCCATTTTGTAGATTCAAACTTATCAAAGTTATCTTCAAACATTAAGGTCCATCCACTGGTATTTACCGAATTTAAAAGTGGTTTAGCCACTGCAGCTGGGTTATCCCCATCATTAAACTGCTCATCTTCTGGAGAGGTTTTATTATCCTCAGAACATGACAATAGTAACGTAACAGTTATAAACGAACAGCTAAAAATCAATCTTTTTATTTTCATAGTAATTTATTTAATCTCTGGCATTAGAGCTTAAAGTACCAAAGTGGTCCAGTAACTGTAGCTCCTTTATCATCTTTTACCACTACCTTCCAATAATAGGTTGTATCTGCGGTATCTAAATTGGCTTCATAAGTAGTTGTATCTGTATTCTCGGCCACCATAGTTAGCGCATCTTTATCTTTTCCAAAATATACATCAAAAGTGAGCGGATCGTTATCAGCATCTGCTCCTGTCCACTCAAGTGCAATGTTTGTTGTCCCATTTTCTAATATTTGTCCCAGGAATGGATTTACCAAACTTGGTGCAAATGGCAAATGATTGCTATTAGGAACTTCTTCCGTATAAAATTGCGACATAGGCGAATAATCACTCTCAACACTTCTTGTACTTCTGGCTTTAACCCTCCAATAGTAGGCTAAACCTTTTTCTAAAGTCACAATTTTTGACAAACCAGTAAGCACCTCATCAACCACCTTATCTGTAAACTGATTATCTCTAGCTATTTCTAATATATATATCACTGAACTTCCATCCGCATTAGTGGAAGCTTGCCACTCAAAATTCAACGTATTTGTAGTACATAACTGATTTTGAGAGGGAAAAACCAATGCAGGGGTGGTTGGTTTAGAGTCTTGTGTTTCAGAACCTCCATCTGAATCATCTCCACCTGATGAACAGGAAGTAAATATGAATGCAACTAATACTAATTTATATATAATATTTTTCATAATTTTCTTTTTACTGCTTTACAATTTTTAATGTTTGAGGCGTCTTAGAGTCTACCAACCTAATGAAATAAATTCCAGCAGGATGTTCTTGCATATCCACACTTACTTTACCTCCAACTAACGGATATTGTTTTTTAGCTATTAAACCCGAGGTAATGGAGTATAGCTCTAAATTCACATTTGTTTTTGAAATTTCAGGAATACGCAACTCAAATTTATCTGTTACTGGATTAGGAAAAGCTTTTAATGCAGCGCTTCCTCCCATAACTTTGGTCATTTTACCTTCACATGTTGCTTTAGCTTCAACACTTATAACATCTCCTTCATCGGCATTTACGCTAAATGAGGTTTGGTGTGTCTCTAAAATTTGTTTATCATTCACAAATACCTTGTATGGTGCTGTACCAGATTCAATTTCAACAGCTACCACGCCCTGTTCTTTTCCTGAAATAAATTTTCCAGTCAACAAATCAGAAGCTTCTATCATAAGATTCACACAGTATTCATAGGTTGTATCAGTAATCCCAATACAGATATCATAAGTTCCCGGATCTAAATTTGGCAAATTTAATATATCGTTAAAAGTGTAATCTATACCAGCTATTGTAACAGTATAGTTGTGTCTAAACTGTGTACTAATTTGTATTTGTCCATTTTTTCCTTGGCAAGTTTCATCGATAGTTTCGATAGTAAAATTATCAGCCGCTACAAATATTTCTGAAAAATCCTGATCTAAAATAAAATCTAAAACCCCACTACCATATGTAGCAAACCGTACTGCATTTTCAGACTCTATAAATTGCACATCCGTGTACCCTACCGCATCTGGCACATCCAAACCGTCCATTTTAAACCATTGGTCTTGTTGCACTGAATACACCCATGCACCATCAAATTCGCAAGAAGCAAAAATATACTGACCATTTGGAGAGGCATCTAGCTCTGTAATTCGGTCTACAGTTAATCCATTATTATGACTCGTAAATGTTTGTCCGCCATCTACAGATATCAAAAACTCATTACCTTTACCTGCATAATAAACTGTAGCTTCATCTATTGGACTAGTAGCTATAACCTGTCTTCTTTTTCTATGTGAATCATCTTGCTGAGGCCAAGAACCACCTGAAACACTAGAATTTGTAAATGAGTTACCTCCATCTGTAGAGTACAGTAATTGACCAGATTTTAAACTCACATACCATCGGTTTTTGTTTAATTTAGAATAACCAAAACTGGAAATAGGCCCACTGAATTCAAAGGGATGAATTTCTCTAACCACAGCAGAACCATTATAGATAATTTTTTGTAGCGCATTCCCCCAAGGAATATAAACAGCATCTTCACTATCAACAGGAGATGGCACTAAACTGGTAGCTGACCAATTCCCATAAAAATCTGTTCTAGTAACTGTTCTAAAATTACCACCATCTGTAACATCACTTCTTCCTATAGTTCCAAAATAATACCAGTACCAAGCCGATTCGCCTCCATTAGCTACTGTCACTCTTAAGACATCAGTGTTAGCCTCTCTTGCTGCTGGTATAGGTATGGTTTTATCATAGTCATTATCTCCTGAAAAACTTTGCGACCCTCTGTCTTGATTACCTGTGTAAACCAAATTATACTTTTCGCTAGTTTCAGCATCATAGCACATAGTGGTTGGGTTACCCCTACTTACACTTATCCAAGAATTCCAATCTTCTGGTGCTCCTGAATAATACGTCCCGAAATCGTATCCAGATATAGTAAGAAATGTACCATCTTCTTTATCAAAAGTTTTGAAATGTTGTAAATCCCAAACATAAATATCATTATTACTTAAAACATGTTGATTTCTCGTCCAATTCACACCATAATCTGTAGAAATCCATAATTCAACAAATCCTTTAAAAACTATATTAGGTTGCGTTGGGTGCACCTCAATAATATTTCTACCAGTATCACTTGAGGTAACACTTTGTGTCCATGTTGCTCCTTCGTCTCCTGAATAAAATATGGTAGTATTACCATAACTGATATAAAAATGTGTATTTCCTGACACGGTAGTTCCTTGTACAGAATCAAGTGCATCAACAGTTGTTGTTGGTTCATGGATTAGAGAAAAATCAGCGTCATTTTCTCCCATTTTATAAACATACAACTTAGAATCACTATTGCGTTTTGCTAAAAGGTATACATCTCTACTTCCATGAGGTTTAAGTATCTCAACATCAAATGCATTACTCTTGAAATTCAGTGTGGATGTTGTATAGTTTAACCCATAATCTGTGGATATATAAACATAATCGTACCAAGCGTTACTATCTGCAGCATTTCTTCTCGCACCATGTGCCACTATACGTTTACTACTATTATTTTTTGTAACCGCGGTGGTGTAGTTTGCACCACCTTCAAAAAAAGCTCCATTGGCATCCATCCATGTTCTACCCTCATCATCTGAAAATTCCATGCTACCATTACTTTTTTGATTCAGTAATCTAAAAGAGCCGTCTGGCAAATTAACTCCATTAAATTCATCACCCAAAAAGCTCTTAGAATGATTTCTGAGCGACCACTTTACTGGAGCATCTTCATCTATTTTATAAATATGTCCTGCGGATGAAAGCACATACATTTCTTCGTTTATTGGATCATATAACGATCCATCAGTTCTAAAGCCCCCTTCATTATAACCTGGATTCGTAGTGGACGTCATGTGTAAATATTTCTGATCCCATCGTCCTGAAAGTGTACTATTAGCGTAGTAGTACTTTTCTGGTGGAGGCATAGACATGTTGGTTTTTGCAGATTTGAAATATGTATTAAAATCTTTAGGACTACTGAATGTAAAACCTGATTTTTCTATGTCTGTGTACCAAGAGTTATAGGCATCCAAATCATTACCTTCTAAATTTTGGAAATTAAAAGGTTTTGGAAATGCCTCCTTGTCCATAGCCATTTCTATAGCTATCTCCTCAGGTGTTTCTTCTAGGTAATGTTCATTATCAGCATCATAATCAAAATCTGATGCTCCTACATCTTCTTTTAAAAATTCGCCTCTAAAAAATAAAAATAACGCAATAGTAAGACTGAAGAATACCAGTCCCAACAAACGGTTCTTTCTCATAATAATATCTTGATAATTTAGTTTAGAACGTAAATTTATGAGAACCTAGAAGCAAATACATGAAATAAATTACTGTAAACATGTACAAAAACACTTAAATTGAGACAAAAAACCAATATTCTACAGTGTTTATCATATCGCTGTTTTATATAAGGAATTATGTATGCATAATGTAGCAAACAATCAATACTATTTTATATTTCTATTTAATGTTAGTCACAAAAATTCATATACGAAAACACTACCTTTTCTCCTGCTAAATATTTTCTGTTTGAATGACATGAAAGTGCCACATATAATTTGGAATCATATAAATACAATACTAACTTAAAATTGTCTCTCTGGATGAAAACAAGTAAGTGGTAATGTTGTTTTCTTGTCTGAAATGATTTCTGAAACTAACCTACCTGTTGCCGGCCCTAAACTCCAACCCATCATGGCATGACCTGTAGCTATGGTTAAGTTTTTGTGCTTTGAGGTTTTACCAATATACGGCAAACCATCTGGTGTACAGGGACGCAATCCACATCTTGCTTCTGCTTTTTCTTCTGGAGTAATCTTAAGCTGATTGTAGTATAAGGCACTGGCTTCCGCTATTGCATTTACACGTACAGGGTTTACGCTATGGTTTATGCCTGCTAGCTCCATGGTGCCTGCAAAACGTGTAAAACCATCCATAGGTGTTACGGCGACTTTAGCTTCACATAAAATAGCTGGGATGGTAATGTGAGTATCACGTTTTATATTTAAGCTATAGCCTTTACCTGCCTGAAGCAACATTTTTAATCCTAATCTTTCACTTAGTTTTGGACTCCAACTTCCTGCTGCCAAAACAAGCTCATCGCAAGTTAAACGCTGCTGATTAGTTATAATTTTTGAAATGCTATGATTATTTATTTCTACATCAATAACCTCTTCATTCCTGTAAATTGATACGCCACTATTTATTAGGTACGACATCATCTCTTGCATGAAATTATTTGGGGTCATGTGGGCATCAGAGTGATAATACACGGCACCCTTTATATTTAAATTAGCTTTGGGTTCTAATTTTGAAACCTCTGATGCCGATAAATGCTCAACTTGTAGACCTTCACTTATACCCCGTTTACCAACTTCCCATTCTTCTTCGCCCAACTTATCGGTCTTATAACACATTAAAAGTCCTTTCTTTTCATAATGAAAATTAAAGTCTTTTGAGTGTTTTAAACTTTCATATAAATCTCTACTAAGTAAATTAATATCCAATATGGGCTTTATGGATTTTTCTACTTTTGAAGGTGTTGCCGATTTTTTAAATGCCCAAGCCCATTTTAAGAATTCTGAATCTAATCTTGGTTTTATGTAGAGCGGACTTTTAGGGTTAAACATCCATTTTAATCCTTTTGAAATCATACCTGGGGCAGCTAATGAAATAAAATGACTTGGCGCTATATAACCGGCGTTGATATGAGACGCCCCAGAATCCATATTGGATTTGTCAATAACCGTTACTTGATATCCCTCTTGTAGAAGGTAATAGGCTGAGCACAATCCAATAATTCCACCTCCAATAATAATTACATGCTTTCCCATACCAACATTTATATTACTTGAAATCCGTGCGCATATGGATCATCTTTATCATCTATAATTATGGTGTTGTAACCATAAACTTTTGCCCAACCTTTTATACTGGGAATTATTGCTGGTTTGCCATCAATTGAAACCTCAGCTTCAACACGCCCTACAAATTTACTTCCTATATAACTTTCGTGTATAAAGTCTTCCCCCTTTTTTAATTTTCCTTTGGCATATAATTGTGCTATTCTTGCTGAAGTACCTGTTCCACAAGGACTCCTATCTATGGCTTTATCTCCATAAAACACCGCATTCCTCCCAGAAGAACTGGGATCTAACGGTTCTCCCGTCCAAAGCAAATGCGACACATCCCTGATAGTATCATTTTCTGGATGGATAAATACATTTGGATATTTCTTGTTGATACGTTGACGCAATTCTTGGGAATACTGAATAATTTTGCTTGCTGAAACATCTTGAACTCCATAAAAATTCTCTTGAGGGTCTATTATAGCATAAAAATTACCTCCATAGGCTACATCAAAAGTTAATTGCCCTAGTTCTGGGCATTCTACACTTAAATCGGTTTCAGCCAAATAGCTTTTCACATTGGTTAAACGCACCCAATCTACCTTATTCCCTGTTTGTTGATATTCGATTTCCACTAACCCTGCAGGCGCTTCCATCTTCATTTTACCTGGTGTTTTTGGTGTTACCAACCCTTCTTCTACAGCAATGGTTATGGTGCCAATTGTGCCATGTCCACACATGGGCAAACATCCAGAGGTTTCAATAAACAGGATAGCAAAATCATTTTCAGGATTATGTGGCGGATACAAAATGCTGCCACTCATCATATCGTGTCCACGAGGTTCAAACATTAAACCTTTACGAATCCAATCATACTCCTTTAGAAAATGTTGGCGCTTTTCACTCATAGTTGCACCAAGTAACTCTGGCCCGCCTTTTTTTACAACGCGAACTGGATTTCCACAGGTGTGCGCATCAATACAAACAAATGTATTTCTAGCCATTCTTGTTTATTTTAAAGCTTCTGGTAATAGTTCCTTTGGAAAGGATTGATAACTTAAGGGGCGTACCCATCGTTTTATAGAATTAGTTCCTACTGCCGTAAATCTAGAATCTGTTGATGCTGGATACGGCCCACCGTGCTGCATTGACGGACACACTTCTACTCCTGTAGGCACACCGTTAAAAATAATTCTACCAACGCGCAACTCTAAGGCATCTATAATATTTTGCAAATTAGAATACTCTTCTTCTTCAGCAATCACGGTTCCTGTTAATTGGCCTTCTAAAGCATTGATGATAGCGATTAATTCTGATTCATCCTTTGCTTTTACCACCAATGAAAAAGGCCCGAATACTTCTTGTTGTAATTTAGGATTTTCTAAAAAGTCTTCTCCCGAAACACTTACAATTTGTGATACTGCATAGTTAGTTGCTACTTCGGTATCAATTTTAGCAATAACTTGGACACCTTTTTGAGAGGTTACTGTTAATCCATTTTGCTCAAAACCTTTTTTAATTTTTGGATGTAACATACATTGCGCTTCTGCAGCAATGGTTTTACTTGCCAGATCTTTTATAAATTCTTTTGTGTTTTCACTATCAATCGTCAAAATTAAACCTGGGTTGGTACAAAACTGTCCCGTTCCTAAAGTAATTGAACCCGCATACTGAGATGCTAAAGCTTCTGAACGGTTTTCGATAGCTTTGGGAGTAATAATTACAGGGTTTATACTGCCCATTTCTGCAAAAACAGGTATAGGCTCATTACGTTGTGACGCCAAATCGTAAAGCGCTCTTCCACCTGTTACACTACCCGTAAAACCTACAGCCTTTACATTTTGATGTTTTACTAGCTGCGTACCAACCTCTACTCCATTACCATTTAAGTTGGAAAATACGCCGTTTGGCATTCCTGTTTCTTTAGCTGCTTTAAGTACTGCCTTAGCCACCAATTCTCCTGTACCAGAATGCATAGGGTGAGATTTTACAATTACAGGACAACCTGCAGCCAACGCGCTTGCCGTATCCCCTCCTGCTGTTGAAAATGCGAGTGGAAAATTACTAGCACCTAGCACCACTACTGGACCAAGTGGAATGGATGTTTTTCTCAAATCTGCCTTTGGCAATGGTGTTCTATTTGGGTCTGCAGTATCAAAACTGTTATCTCTCCATTGCTCATCTGCAATTAATTCAGCAAAAGAACGCAATTGAAAAATGGTTCTTCCACGCTCGCCAATAGCTCTTCCTTCAGGCAGTCCAGATTCGGACATATACATGTCGATAAGTGTTTGGTCCAATGCTAAAATTTCATCTGCTATGGCGTTTAAAAATTCGGCACGTTTTGCTCCCGATACTTTTCTGTATACTTTAAAAGCGTCCCAAGCTAGGTTTACGGCTTCATCTATTTCATCTTCAGTCGCATCAATAAACGCCGTATCGTTTTCAATGTTCAATTTTGGGTTAACGGTTTTATATGTTTTAGCTCCAGAGGCTTTTAAGGTTTGCCCGATATAGTTTTTTCCAGTAATCATATTGACTTATTTTTTTATTCTTTATCCAAATTTACTCGTTTGCAAACTTCTTTTTTTCACAATTTAAAAGAATCAACTTATTAAGTCCAGTGCTTCAAGCCTTTCTTTTGCTAGAATATATCTTGCACGGACATCATCAATTTGCTGTTTAGTTAATTTCTTACCAAAAGTACGCAGTCCTCCAGCAATATCATTATGATGAATTCCCATAGCAAGTTTAAGATATTCCAAAAGCAACGGCTGAGCATCTAGATACGATATGGAATTTAAAGCCTGAGAAATTTTATTTGCCTTAGTCCATTCTCCATTTAAAACATATTCCTGCATGGTAACACTTGCTTTTGGGAAGATATTGCCTACACCAGTAATCCCACCACATGCTCCAGCAAGTCCTGCATGTACTGTAACTGTATCTACTCCTGCCAAAACTTTTAAATCTTTGTTCTCCAGCATCAGAGTTTCAATAATCGAAACATCTATAGTCGATATTTTAAGAGCAGTTACTTTAGGAAGCACAGAAAGTCTTAAAAGAAGATCAGTTGAAAGTGAATGGTAACCAGCTGCATCAGGATTGTTATAAGGCATCATTGTTACACCTACATCCTTTGCAGTTGCTTCAGAAAGTTCATAATACTCATACATTTCTTTTTCAGAAGGAACCGCCTTAGTTGTTGGTGGCATGACCATAACCGTATCAACTCCAACTGTTGCAAGTCCTTCAATAATTTTGGCAAGCTCTTCCTTAGTTTCTGCTGAAGCGCCGCTGATTAACGGAACGTTGTATTCTTTAGCAACCTCAGAAAGGCATTTAAGTAAAGAAAGACGCTGTTTGCTACTTAGGTAGCTATTCTCACCCAGAGTACCAGAACCTACAAGTCCGCTCATTCTGCTTCCGCCCTTTCCTTGAGCTTTTAAGATACCTGCTGCCTGTTTTTGTGTTGTATCAAAGTCAATTTCAAGAGTACCAGACTTTGACTCTTTCAACCATGTAAACACTGCAGGCATTACGCCATCCCAATTGGATTTCATCTTATTTTATTCTTATTAATGAGTCATAAAACTATATAAATATTACTAGCAACAGTACTACTAAATTATTCATTTATAGTATTATATTATCCATTAATTTACATCATTTTTATATTTTTGGAATATTATTCATGTATTTTTAACATGAAAATTGAGAATAAACCATGAAGGTTTTACCCTTTAAAATACCTAAACCCGAGTTAAATGCTGTTGTTTTTCAAGAAGACAGGGGAACGACTTTCTTTGGAAAATTACATCAGCATGAAGAAATCCAAATTAGTTTAATACTTTCGGGCGAGGGCAATTTGATAGTTGGAGATACTATAAATCGGTATAAGGAAGGGGATATTTTGGTAATAGGGAGCAATATTCCGCATGTATTTAATAGTGACACTCAAAAGAAAAAACAATCTAGAATGTTCACGGTATTTTTCTCAAAACAGTTATTGGGTGATGCCTTTTTTAAGTTGAATGAACTTAGAGAAGTTTCCAATTTTTTTAAGCGTTCAGAATATGGATTCAAAATTAATTCTAAAAAAAGATGGGCTACCGATTTAATTCTAAAAACTGAAACTGCAAGTCAATTAGAGCACCTTATCATTTTAATCCAACTCTTAAAAATTGGAAGCGAAGCCAGATATACACCACTTTCTACGTTTATATATACCAAGAATTATACTGATAATGAGGGTAACAGAATGCGTGATGTTTTTGAATATACTATGGCCCATTACAAAACCACTATTACTTTGGAAACCATTGCTAATGTCGCCAACATGACCAAAAATGCGTTTTGCAAATATTTTAAAAAACGTACCAACAAAACCTATATTACGTTTTTAAATGAAATACGTGTGGAGCATGCCACTCGATTATTGGAGCACCAAAAAGATTTATCTATAGTTGAAATAGCTGAACTTTCGGGATTTAACAATCTATCTAATTTCAATAGGCAATTTAAACAGGTAAAAGGGTTGGCGCCTTCTGAACTTAGAAAGACTACTTAACATCTTCATCTTGTAGTTCTTAGATGTCTTGTGCTTCTCCCAAATCTTGATTTAAAGCCTATTAGATAAATACCTTTTAAAGTCCCTAATCTTTACCTTTTAATGTTTCTATGATTGAAGAAAAACTATAAAATATTGTTCTGGGTCGCTCTCTATCAATTTGGAAAAAATCTCTGGATTTTCTCATTCTGGGTCTTCCCATAATGCTAAACCATAAATCACACTACAAATAAAAAAGTGAGCTTCTCTTTATTATTTATTTAATCTTCAATTAAATAACAATCCTTGTACTCATGTCTATTATCAGTCCAACTTAATGTTCCTATTATGTGCTTTATCTTAAATTAACAAACACGTAATTGTTTTTACATATTTAGCTGAGATACCTCGATACTTTGTATCGAGGTATCTTCATCCAGTAAGTTATGAGACATAAATTACTACTAATTCACATCGAAAATTAAGCGATGTATTGAGTATTCTGATTGTGCATTCACATTAAATTGATATCCAGTAAAACTGCTATTATAGGTAGAAGGGTTTGTTGTTATTGTCATTGGTACCGCTGCTGCTGTATTAGAAGTATTTCCTGGTAGGAAAATATTTGATGACACTGGTGTTGTTTGTGGATTAGATCCCACTACACGTAAACGTACCAATGTATTTGGTTCATCCATACCTGCAACATATACCGTAATTCTATTACCATCTCTTGATGCAACAGCTCTTATGTCTCCATTTGTAGTCGTAGCCAAAGCATCTCCTGTATAGTTTTGAGACATGTCTCCAAAAAGTTGTGCCGTTGGATACGTTACATTATAATTATCACTAAACAAACCAAGTCCTGGGATAGATGGATTTTTTGGTGGCCAAAATGCTGCAGCATCAGCACCAGATCGTGCAAGTTCATGTGTAAGTTCCACCAAAACGTTTGCTCCTTGAGCGTATACTTTATTGTTATTATAAGCCTTAGATGGTGCCCACTCTGATAAATGCACGTAATTTTTTCCAAAGTTATCTCTACATGCTATAATATTAGATTTCACATCAACAATATTATGGGTTGTAGTATTATAACCTGCATAAGGATGTAGCGCAACTCCATCGGCAAAACTAAGGTCGCTTCCAAATATATTACTCATAGTGGTAAACTCACTAGGAACCGTAAAGTCTCCATTAACTAATATTTTAAAGTTAGCATTTGGAAAGGTTTGACGAATATGCTTCACAACACGTTTTGCTATATGAGAATAACTACTCAATTTTGAAGCACGCGAAACGCCTCCTCCCCATTGTAACCACCACTCATTTCCTACTTCTACGCTTAGTATATTGTTGGCCTCAGCAGTATTGATAGCATCTACAGCTTTTGATTTTAGTGTTTGAATGGCAGCCCACCACCCTGTTGACCACTGCGCTAGATTCATAGCGTCAACCGTTGGCACAACAATACTTAGACTAGGTGGGTTAGTTCCCAGTACAGTGGAGATAGACGCTCCAGGAGTTGCTGGGGCATTTGGCCAGGTTGGAGTTGTATTAGTACTCCAATCATAATATTCAGATTCCCAGCCTCCTGGAAATCTTATGCCCTGATAATTTATAGATTCTAATTTGTTTTCAAAAGTAGCATAATCAGAATCTGTTATTGTTCTCCAATTATTATTTACACCAAAAAACTCGTTAGATATAGCTACTCGGTTATTAGTATACAACCAAATATCTACGGTTTGTTGTGCTGTCATTTGACTGCTAGAATTTGCAGTCAAACTCATTTCGGCAGTATTTTCTGCATTGTTTTGATCTAGCATATCTTCTTCATTTGTGTTACATGACACAAAGCCAAAAATTATGGTAAATAAGATTAAAGTTGATTTTTGTAAATAAAAATTTTTTTTCATTTTGGAATAGTTTAGTTGTTTAACTGACTAAATTACAGAAAACAACACGATACACTTATGGATAATTTTTCTCATTAGATAGACGTTAACACTTTCATTTTTTATTATATCCTGAAAAAGTTATGTGATTTTTTTCCTTAAAATTAATGGTTTAAGGACTGGGGAAACACATAATATTTTAAGTTATACTTAGTTATGTAGCCCTAACTACCACCAGAATAAATACATTATGAGCGACGAGATCTCTAAATATGATTGGGTTCCTACTTGGTTACCATAAAACAAACTTTTAATGAGAATATATGTTGACTTCTGTAACGTTTGGAAAAGCCTAGTCGTAATATTCAAACAAACAAGCCATTGATTAATAAATGATTAAACATCTAACTGAATTAAAACATAAATTACTACTGTTCAAAAGAGTTTACTATTTAAGTTAGAATCTTTTGCAGCACCTCTTTTACCATAAAAAAGCTTGGTGCAATGGAACACACTAAAAAAAGACGTTATCGTTTTAGCAAAGAACCTCGACACTTTGAGTGTCGAGGTTCTTGATTTTACTAACTAAATTTTATACTGTAACTATTATATAGTCACACTATTTTAACTCAAAAATTAAACGTTGAATTGTATATTGAGATTTCTCATTTACATTAAACTCAAAGCCTTTAATATCCTCATTATAGCTAGAAGTATTTGATGTCAATTCCATAGGTAATGACTTTGCTGTATCAGATATATCTCCTGGCAGATAAATGTCTGATGACACTGGATTTGTTTTGGGATCAGACCCAACTACTTTTAAACGAACTTTTGTATTTGGTTGCGCCATACCAGCTACATATACTGTAATTCTATTTCCATCCCTAGACGCTACAGCTCGTATATCACCATTTGTAGAGGTCTCTAACGCATCTCCTGTATAGTTTTCAGCCATATCTCCAAAAAGTTGGGCTGTTGGGTACGTTACACCAAAATTAATATTAAATAAACCAAGCCCAGGAATTGATGTATTTTTTGGAGGCCAAAAAGCTGCAGCATTAGCACCAGACCTAGCAAGCTGATGTGTTAACTCCACTAACACATTAGCTCCTTGAGCATAGATTTTATTATTGTTATACGCCTTAGACGGTGCCCATTCAGATAAATGGATGAATCTTTTTCCGAAATTATCTCTACATGCTATAATATTAGACCTTACATCAGCAATATTATGTGTATCACTGTTATACCCAGCATAAGGATGTAAAGCAACCCCATCTGCATATTTAATATCTTCCCCAAAGATATTTTTCATTGTAGTAAACTCGCTTGGCACTGTAAAATCTCCATTTACTAAAATTTTAAACTTGGCATTAGGAAAGGTTGTGCGAACATGTTTTGCTAGCACCTTAGCTATATTAGAATATTTATCAAGACTCTTAGAGCGTGTTGCACCACCACTTGCTTGTAACCACCACTCATTTCCTATTTCTATACTTAATATATTACCCGCTCCTGTAGCATTAACAGCATCTACAGCTTTAGTTTTTAGAGTTTCTAAAGCTTTCGTCCAATTAGCATCCTCTTCTCCATCTTTTAAATTCATAGCATCAACTGTAGGTATAACTATACTAAGTGTTGGTGGTTTAGTACCCAATACAGTGGAAATAGACGCCCCCGGTGTTTCTGGATTATTTGGCCAATTTGGAGTTCTATCCGTATTCCAATCATAATATTCTGATTCCCATCCTCCAGGGAATCTTACACCTTGATAATTGATTGATTCTAATTTGCCTTCAAAAGTGGTATAATCAGAATTTGTTATTGTCCTCCAATTATTATTCACACCAAAGAAAGCATCAGATATTGGCACCCGGTTATTGGTAAAAACACTAATATCTACGGTCTGTCCATTTGCTTGGCTACTTGAATTTGCTTCTAGATTACTTTCTGCTGACGGTTCGATTACTTCTTCCTCTTTTGCGTCGCATGAGACTAAACTGAGAGTTGCAACTAATAGGATAAAGATTGTTTTCTGTAGTTTTTTTTTTGTTGTTTTCATGATAAGTAGGTTTTAATAAATTTATATGTTATCCAAAATTAGAAAAAGAAAGAGGTCTTAACATGGACTATCATTTTGATTAAATAGACAATCTGCCTTTTAACAACTTTTAACATAACATACTGTTTTTCAATATTTTAACAAGAAAAATAATCATAAAAAAGTCACAAAAAAACCTGAACCCTTTTCTTGGGTTCAGGCTGTATTTATAACTCCGTATACAATTTCTAAACTACATAAAGATTAATTACATATGTAGTCTTAGTAACTCTAGTATCAATCATATATATCTTCTGTAGAAAACTTGTTTTGTTTCTTAACTGATCTTACAGCTTCTAAATCTTTCATGGTTAAAGAATTTGTTGGTGCAAAAGCATCACTTTCCATATATTCTAACAAACTATGGCGTAGTTGTCTAGCTACTGGTCTTTCATTTAAATTTGAAGTTAGATCTATAGATGAGAACACCAAGGTACCGTTGCCAACCTTAGCTTCAAAAACATTTGCTAAGTGATGATTGGTAACAAAATTATCTATTACCCTAACTATAGGCTTAATATTTATGCCATCTGTAATTACAGACTTCGAGTTGATACACAAATCCCACCATTGCCAGTCGCTATGCGTATCGGTTGGAAATTTATTTAAAGCTGGGTGCTCTACATCTGCCATTACCCCCATAGTTGCTGGTTGATTTGGAAAATGTACTGGACTCCAAAATACAGGCACAAAGCGTCCTTCGATGCCATTCAGTGTTTTAAAATCTGGATTTAACAGCACTTTACTCCCTTTGTTTAACGCCTGTTCAGCCACTGCAAAAGACGATGTAAATACCACATCTTTCTTAGACAAATCTACAGTTTTAGGATACACCCAAATATTCCACGAGTTTTTGTACTTAGTACCTTCTATACTTACTTCTATTTTAAGTTTTTTAGCTGTATCTGTATTAATATTAAAAGCAATTTCTCCTAAATTAGTATTGTTGCCAATGGTTAAATTGGCTTGGATTTGAGAATTGCTCAATGTATTTCCAGCTTCATCAGTAATGGTCCAATTTATATTTTGGTTTTCCATTGGTTTAAAGAAATTAGCTACCTCGATTAAGGCTTTAAAAGTGTCTCCACTTTCGTAAATTGCTTTTTCAAACCTTAAAAGTGATACCAACTCACTATTAAATTGACTAAATTCCTCTGCTGAAATAACCCCTTTAGATTCCCAAAAAGCATTCAGTAAACCTACAAGTGCCGTACCTTGGCCTGGGAAATCTTGTAACTGTAATAATTGAAACCCATCAAAACTTGGTGTTTTCATGGCGCGCTCAATTTCTTCTTTATATAAAATGGCCGCTAACTTTCCTGAGTTATATGTAAAATCTGGAGCCAATTCCAACAAACCTTTTTTCTCCAAATCATTTTTTACTGCTATGAAGTTTAATGGTTCTAAAACTCCAGTATATTTTTCAATCTCGCTCAAATCTGGATAAACAGAATATTGCCCTATCTCATGAGACACTAATGGAATTTCAACAAATTTGGCTCCCGCTGTAAAATCGGCATCAAAATGCGGTGGCTTATTATTAAATACCCCTTGACCACGAATCCAACCATTTTTGGTCCATTGGGCTATAAAAAATTCATCTTCTGGTTCAGGACGTGTTCCTGCTGGTCGTTGAAATGAAAAAGCTGTAGTCGCATACAAATGTCTATTATCCGTTGGTTTTAATTCTGCTACCAAACTATTAAGTTGTGCCATATCTCCCTGTAACTCATTCCCCATAGCCATAAAAATAAACGACGGATGGTTACCATAGTCTTTGAGTATTTTGTGTGCTTCAGAGGTTAAAAATTCAACTGTCTTAGCATCTTCTCCAAATTTTAAACTCCAATGTGGTAATTCCACTTGAAAGTAAAACCCAGCTTCATCAGCTGCTTGAAAAGCAGTTTTTGGAGGACACCAAGAATGGAATCTTAAGTGATTTAAACCATAAGCTTTAGCTTGCCCAATAAGTTTAGCCCATTCTTCTTTTGTTGTTGGTGGATGTCCTGTTAATGGAAAAATAACACACTCTAAATTTCCACGTAAAAAGATACGTGTACCATTTAAGGTAAGGTTGCCATTATCATTTGCTACAAATTTGTAACCAAATCTAGTATTTACTGCCCCAGTTGAAGTGGCAACAACTACATCATATAAATTAGGGTTAAACTCATCCCACAATTCTACATCCTCTGGTTTAGCAATTTCTAATGCATATAGATTTTTACCAGCTTTAGAAACTTTTACTTCCTCGCTATAAATAGTATTTCCTGCAACTGTTTTAATCTCCAATTTCACAGGAGTTTCTTCTGCTACTGATTGATTAAAAGTAACTTTTAATTTGTCTAAATCTTTACTAGGATATACTTGTAGGTTATTTGGTGCATTGTTGCTTGAAGCTTTTAAAATGATGTCTCCCAAAATACCATTCCATTTAATTTGGGTATGATTGGTATAGGCATGTGCCATATCCTGATTTACTTTAACAGGATACTTGGTCCCTGCAACATTGATATCTGGAAATTTATTTGAGTTATCGATTACGATGGTAAGCGTGTGTTTTCCCGGGGTTATGTCTGTTAATTTAAACTCATGTGTACCAATTAAGCTATTAGCTGAGCCTATTTTTTTGCCATCTACATAAACGGTTGATTCCCAAAGCACGCGCTCTAAACTCAATGTTATTACATCACCTTCCCAGTTAGAGGGTACTTCAATTTCTTTTTGATACCATGCTTTACCAATGTATTGATGTTTTCTGGCTAAATTGGACATTACATAGTTGTTGATAGCTGGTTCCAACGTATTGAGAGCTCCTAATCCTGCTTCATCTAAAGTTCCAGGTAAACTCATCGTTGTGCCATTAATTTTTGATGAAGCCCAATTTTCTCCTTCGCCAATATTGGTAGCATCTAATTTAACCTGCCATTCTCCTGACAAATCAATTTGCCCTACTTTAGGTGTTGTACAAGCGCTTAAAACTAGGGCAATAATAATAACTGTGGTTTGAAATAATCTCATTGTAGTTTAATCTATTCTGTTTAGAAATTAAAATTTAAATGTTGTTGCTAAGTCTTTCGCTTTCTTTAAAATCTAAACATGCATTTTTTACATGCGAGTTTAGTTTAGAATTTCTAAGTAATGCGTCAATAGTAGCTTCAAATGGTGTTCTATCTTGAAAATAGAGCATGAAATTTATAGCCATTAAAGACAAATGCCAATTGTTATCCTTGCTAAAATTGTTTAAGATTTTTGAAGCTTGCTCACTATCAAATTTCGTATATAAAATTACTGAAATGGTTATTGAAACTGGAGCATAATTATCTTGAATCGCTTTTTCCAATTCCCTCATATACGGTTTTAATAGCATCTTATCTTGAGACACCAAGCCAATACTTGCCCAATACCTAACAATTTCATCTTGATGTTTTAGGTAATCTATTTGAGCTTTAATAACGTCTTCTCCTTTTTTACCTGACAAGGAAGCAACTTTGTAAATCTCGTTAAAATTATAATGGGTATCATCTAGACGATATTCATAGGGTGTTTGCGTTTTTGAAATTCTAGCCATGTCGTACTCTGGCATAAATAATATGTCCTTGGATTCTAAAAGAGTACTATCTAAAAACTGTCGCATACCTTCTAAAACGGACTGGTACTTTGGGTTTTTAGCTAGGTTGTTTTCCTCCCAAATGTCGTTTTCAATATCATACAACATCTCGAATGGACGTTCCTCAAAAATACGTGATTGAAATGCATTCAGATTTCCTTCTTTTAAATCTTTACGCATGTGTTTTGTGATATCGGCAATCTCTAAATAATTGATATAACGTACTTCTGGAATAAATGGCATATAGTTTCTTGAATACACAAACCTACCATCGGTTACACTTCTTGTCAAATCTAGACCATTATCCACCCTGTCGTTGGACAACGTTACGTATTTTGGTATTGCTCCGGAATCACTCTTTAAAAAAGATCTTCCATTCATATAATCAGGTACTTGACCACCTAATGCATCAATCATTGTTGGTCCTAAGTCCTCAAAACTTATGAGTTCATTTGTTGTTGTTCCTATTTCCCACGGTGATAAATGCTTAAATTTTTCAGGGAACCATACTACAAAAGGCACGCGATACCCTAAATTTATGCCATTGGTTTTCGCTCTTGGAATCCCCTCTCCATGGTCGGCATAAAAGAAGATTATGGTATCATCTTTTAAACCATCGTCCTCTAGCTTTTGTAATAATTCGCCTATTCTATTATCCGTTAGTTTAATGGAATTATAGACCCTTGCAAATTGCTTACGCATGTCTGGTGTATCATTGTAAAATGGTGGCATTTCAAAAGCATCGTCTGCTATTCTATCTTCTTCAGATAAATGGTTCCAAACATGTTTTTCATATTGTTTAAAAGTCCAAGACATGGTACGCGATTGGTGGGACTCTGCAAAATTAAATACTGCAAAAAAAGGTTGTCCTTCTGCTCTATCTTTCCATGTGGCTTCGTTAGAGCTTTCATTCCATGCTTCTTTTACAAATTCCTTTTCATTTGCAATGTTATAATCTGTTTTTGAATTATTAGTAGTGTAGTACCCCAATTGCTTTAAGTAATAGGGAAAACCTTTGATGAAACTTGGGATAGGATACTGACTTCTTTGATGCCCAGTACCCATCTTGTAAGTTCTGGTGCCTGTAATTATGGTGGATCTGCTTGCTGAACATACCGTACCTGTAGAAAACGCATTAGTAAAACGCACACCTTCTTCCGCCAGTTTATCAATAACTGGGGTACTGGCACTTTCGTTCCCATAACAGCCAATAAATTGTGGAGAGGTATCCTCAATAGTAATCCAAAGAATATTGGGTGTATCTTGAGTTTTACAGGAAAAGATTGAAACGAAAGACAATATGTAAAAAAGCTTTTTCACAGGCATTATTCTCCAAGAGTTTCTTTTAATTTGGATTCCATTTTAGCAACGATTTCAGGATTATCACTGGCTATATTAATTGATTCTGAAGGATCATGTTCTAAATTGAACAACTGTGGTTCGGGTCTAAATCCAGGGTCGACAAACTTTTGAACAATCCATTTAGGTACAGGTTTATCCTTAGGTTTGATGTATTTCCAGTTATCCATTCTAAAACCAAAAGTGTATGACTCTTCCAATAAAAATTTGCGCCCTTTATTTGATTTTCCTAACCATGAGCTCATGAAGTTTTTACTATCAATAGCATCTTCTTTTCCAATCTTTTGATTGACTAACGATGCTAAGGAAGCATATAAATCTACTTGGGATAACAATGCAGAACTTGTACCTGGTTTTACTTCTTTGGGCCAATGCACAATTGTAGGCATTCGTGTTCCTGCTTCGTAAGCAGAATATTTGCTCCCTCTGTAAATACCTCCAGGTTTATGATCCCCAACTAGTTCTCGAGCGTAATCTAAATACCCATCGTCTAAAATTGGGCCGTTATCACTGGTAAATATAATCAGGGTATTTTCTAACAAACCTTGCTTTTCTAATGTTTCTGAAATTTGACCAACACACCAATCCATTTGCGCAATAACATCGCCTCGAGGCCCCATGGTACTACTTTCTACAAACTTGATGTTGGCTATCCTAGGTTGGTGGATATCATGTAACGAAAAATACAGAAAGAAAGGCTTACTCTTGTTGGTATCAATAAAAGCTTTTGCTTTATTGGTTAACACATAAGGAATTTCCTCATCGACCCACAATGCATCTTTCCCACCTTTCATATACCCGATTCGGCTTATACCATTTATAATAGCCCCTTGATGGTAAGGGTCTGTGTGTTGTTTTAAAAGTTCAGGCCGTTTAAAGCCCCATGGATATCCTTCAATCCTAGTTCCGTAACTTACTGTTATGGGATCGTTAGGATCTAAACCAACTACTTGTTGGTTTTCTAAAAACACACAAGGCACTCTATCTCCAGTGGCTGGTATTAAAAAACTATAATTAAAACCAACTTCTTCAGGACCTAACGGTATTCTTTTATTCCAATTGATTTTTCCTTTACCAAGCCCCAAATGCCATTTGCCCACCACACCAGTTTCGTATCCTGCTTTTTGAAGCATTTTGGGCAAGGTCTGCATATTTGGATCTATGATCAAAGGCGCATCACCTTCTAAAATTTGCGCTTGATTCCTAAAAGCATAACTACCTGTTAACAGTGAATATCGTGATGGTGTACAGGTGGATGCCGAACAATGGGCGTCTGTAAAATTTAAGCCATTTTTGGCTAGTGTATCTATATGCGGTGTTTCTACTCCAATAGCACCATTCACACCAATGTCCCCAAAGCCTAAATCGTCAACATAAATGATAACAATATTGGGGTTAGTTCTTTGTGCGCAAGCATTAAATGCTATACAACACAAAGAAGCTAACACTAGACTTTTAAGACATGCTAATACATTCATAGATTTTAAAAAAATTAAGATTTAATACCTACTAGTGCCTGATGTATATGTGCAGGAATATGTGACAAATTAGTATTGATAACTTTTCCGAAAGACTCAGTTGCTTCAGAATCGTTGCCTTTTCCTAATTGCCCTAAACCAATCATATAGTTACAGTGAATATTGTTGATCACATTAAGATCTTCTTCCCAAATTAATAAATCCGGTAATGATATGGCGAAGTAATCCAGCTTCACATTATCATTAATATGCTCTTTACCATAGTTCAACAAATTATCGAACCTCTTGTTAGCTTCATCGCTACGTCCTAATTTTAACAATGCCAATCCTTGATAGAATATTTTGTCTGGTTGTTGGTCGTTGTAAAAAATCGCTGGGCTTGGGTCACTTAACCCTTCTGAGGCTAATTCAAAATAGGCTTTGGCTTTCTCATCATTCCCTAAGCCTTCATAAGCACAACCTAACCAGTAGTCTATATCATTTTCTACAGTTCCATGTAACTTACCTTCGCCTAAATTGTGTGGGTAATCTTTTGACTGTATTAAAAGCTCAATAGCCCCATCGTAATTTTTAACTGCTATATACTTCTTAGCTAGTTCTATATTGCTTGTTAAATACTGAAATGGCACCTTTCCTTCACCTCCTTCCCATGGATGGAACTGACGTTTATCTATTAGTGATTTAGCTTTTTCAAAATTACCTAATAAATTATATAATGCAATACGCTCCAAGTACAAGTCGTCTCTAGAATTCGTCAAATCAATATACTCTTCCAATAATGCTAAACGTTTTTCTAAAGGCACATTAATTTTTTTGTATAACTGATCTAACTCCATAAGCAACCTAGCATCGGTATTGTCTAATTCAAACGCTTTTTCCAAGTGCATTACTGCTAAGTCTTTTTGTTCTGCTTTGTTGTAGTACAATAATGCCAAATTACGGTGCGTAATAGCAAAACTATCGTCTAGTTTTACCGATGTTTCCCAACATGCTTGCGCCTCAGTGTATTGCCTGTTAGCATACCAGAAGTTCCCTAGGTAATAGAATGCCTTTGCATCTGATGGGTTAGCTTTACTTGCCGATTGTAACGCTATGACTTCTTCAATTTTATTAGGGAAACAATAGGTATCAGACATTTGTGAAGCCTTTTTGTATGCTTCTAAAGCACCAGCACTATCTCCTTTTTGGTCTAAATACCATCCCATAAAATAGTATACCATTGGGTACACTCCGGTATTGGCATCGGTATGTATTTTTAATAGGGCAACAGCTTCGTCATATTGCCCTGCTATAGCATAATCTAAAGAAAACTCAATGTAATTATGCGCGTAATTCCTAAGAATATCCTTAAATGCTTGCAAATCTTCTTTAGCATTTGATAGTACATATTTTTCAAAAAGTACACCAAAATTGAATTTATCAATAGCTAGCGAATCTTCAATTAACTGTTTTGCTTCTTCAATTTTACCTGTTTTTCTAAGTAAAACAACTTTTAAATGTCTTGCTTTATGGTTATGCCAGTTTTTAATTAAAGCTCTGTCTACCAAATCCATGGCTTTTGCCAAATCGCCTCTAGAACAATCTATTTGTGCTAAATTAAAATACCCCGCATCTTGCCATTGTGCATTCCAACATGCTTTAAAGAAACTGGCGTATGCCTCTTCTTTTTTACCTAAATAACTTAAAGCCATTCCTTTGTTAAAATAAGGCTCTCCGTCATACGGATTAGGGTTATGGCTTGTTAATGTTTCTATAGCTGTATCAAAATACTCAATTGCTTTTTCTAATTGTCCTTTACGCATATACCAAAGCCCCATGGCGTTATTATTGCGTACATCTTTTGGAGAGCGTCTTAACGCTTCTTCATAATAATCTGTAGCTACAAAGGTGGCGTGTCTGTATTGCTCTAAATGAAGCCCTCTTAAATATAAACCTTCAACAGTTTCAATATCTTTAGGGTCTTTGGCCGCTTTGGCTGGTTCTGGAATTTCATCGGATAAATCCTTATCTGGTTCCCATGCCACTAAAACTTTACCTGTACTGTCATTCACTGAAATTTTTAAATCGTCAAATGTATTTCCAGCAATATCAATCAATTTTTCAAAACCAACTTCTGGCGAAAGGTTTAACACCTCTTCGTGCAACACCTTACCATTAGCACTTAAAGTGATAACACAATTATCATATGTAGATGTAACATATACTTTAACCTGAGCTTTACCATCTACCATTTCAAGGTTTACCAAGGCCTCTTTTGTTGCATTTTTTACAACACCTACGTTGTAGTAGGGCATAAAGTATTGCTTGAAACTCTTCTCTTCGTATGGATGCATCCAAGAGAAATCTGGTTGATTATCTGTATAAACACCACACATCAATTCAATGTAAGGTCCGTCTTCATCTGTTAAGTTTCTATCCCACGCTTTTCCAAATTCTCCATTGCCCCAAGTCCATTGTTTTTTACCGGGAGATACATTATGGTCTGCAACGTGCAGTAAGCCTCCTTTTGAATCGTTTTCATATCCTCCAACAAAATCATATTTAGAGGTAATTGCCATGTAACTTGTTGGTACTGGAATATTCTTGTATCTAGATATATCTGTTCCTGGAGAATAATCTACTTTGTAATACTCTCCCTTAGCAATTGGGAATTCAGACACATCGCGTTTACCGTGGTCAAATACAGCATTTACATCCGGCGGGAAAACCGATTGATAATGGTCGTTTACCGCAACTGCTGGATTTGCCCACCATAAAAAGGTTTGTGGATGTGGGGTTCTATTATATAAATGTGCTTTTATTTCTATATATGCCTTATCTGGATGTAGTGTAAAGCCTGCCATACCTTTAGTACGGAACATACGCTCTAACTCACTTACCCAAACGGTTTTACTTCCGTCCTCATTCTCCTCAATATAAAAATCTGTTGGGTCGTATGTACTTGGTCTATGGTGTTGTGGCCAGTTAAATTCTATTCCTCCTGAAATCCAAGGCCCTGTTAACCCTACTAACGCTGGCTTAATTACATGATTATAATAAACAAAATCCCGTTGACGAATCTTATCATAGGCTCTTTGGATTCTTCCTCCAAGCGCTGGTAAAATCATCAATTTTATATAATCGTTTTCAATGAAAATAGCATCCCATTCTTTGTCTACTTTTTCATCACTAATTTTTTCTATCACGGGATGCGGATATACTGCTCCACTACTTGCCTGATATACACGTTTTTCTAAAAAAACCGGATATTTTTCTGGGGTTCCCACTTCATAAGTTGGAATGGTTACTTTTTCATGCCAAGCCTTGACTGTCTTCATAATCGTAATAATTTAACCTTGTATGTTTTAATATTTTAATAGCCTTTTCAATTGGCTTATTTCTATAGTTGTTTTAGGACTAAAGGCCTCACTTGCCATATAGTGTTTTAAACTATACAGGAGCTGTTGTGCTTCTAGTCTGTTGCGTAAATTGGTATGTAAATCTATAGCTGAGAATATCAATTTTCCTTTACCAACTTTACATTCAAATAAAAGTGTGGTCTTTCTATTTTTAAACCAGTCATCTATTACCCTTATTATAGGCGTTATTTCTGGTATCTCATCAAAAATGATAGCGTTGGAATGACTCATGGCATCCCACCACTGCCAATTGGAATGATATTCTGTTGGAAAATGTGCTAATGCTGGATGCGATGGATTACAAAGAATTCCCAGTGTATGAGGTTTCTGCTCTTTAGTCCAAGAAGTATTCCAGAAAATACTTGAAAAACCTATACCAATATTACCTCCATAATTTGGAGATATATCTCCTTTGGTAATGTTTAAAAGTACATTGCCACCGTTTTGTAAATAGCTGATGGTTTTAGCATCCAGTTTATTTACAATTTTAATGGATGCTTCATTTTCAATGGCTTCTTTTTGATTTGGATACACCCAAACGTCCCAACTATTCTTAAAATCTTCTACTGAAACAGTTAACGTTAACTTTTTGGCTATACTTATAGAACTTAAAGATTGATTTATAGTACCCAATTGAATGCCATTCCCTATTGGAATATCTGTTTTATCTAATTCGCCTTCAGAAAACACACTACCATCTGTATGAGTCAATTGCCATTTTGGAACCACCTGTTGCATAGGATTTTCACTAAAATGTGCTATTTCTATTTTTGCTGTAAGCGTTTCTGAATTCTTGAAAGTGCGTTTTTCCAGTCTTGCCAAAGGCACTGTATTTCCACTAAATGATTTAAATTCATCTGGCGACACATAACCTTTTTCATCCCAAAACGCATCCAAAATACCAACAAGTGCTGTACCTTGACCTGGAAAATCATGCAAATCTAATAGCTGATATCCTGCCATTCCTTTGGTTCGTAATCCTGCCTCTATATCAGCTTTATAACAAAGTGTTTGTAATTTTCCTGATGCCAATAAAAAGCTATCTGCTAATTTCAGCATCCCGTTTTCTTCCAAAGATTCTTTAAAAATTTCGAAGTTCCTAGGTTTTAAAACTCCCGTATACTTGGACATTTCTTTAAAGTTTGGATATACGCACCACTGACCCATTTCATGGCTCACATAAGGCATTGGTGTTTTATCTATAAATTTACTCCAATCAAATTCTGTCTGGGGTGGTTTAGCATTAATGATGCTTTCTAAGTTCTCGTTCCAACCTTGTATTCTTGGACCTCTATGGTTATAATAATCCATATTTTCAAGATATGGGTAGCCCGCACCACTTGTGTATAGCCTTCGGTTATCCAATGCCTTAAAATGGTCAACATACTTGGTTAAATACTGCTTGTGATTTTTTCCACTTGGTTCGTTACCATAGGTCATGAGTACGAAAGATGGATGATTTCCATAAGCGTTGATAATATCTTCGCCTTCTTTGTACAACCAGGCATCAACAGGTTCTCCATCCCCTAAACCAGCGCGCCACGCAGAAGCTTCGGCCTGAATATAAATACCCATCTCATCAGCAGCTTGAAATGCTGCTTTTGGAGGACACCAAGAATGAAAACGTATATGATTTAAACCATGCGCTTTTATAATTTTCATAATTCTTTTCCAAGAATCTACGTCTGTTGGAGGATAACCAGTTAATGGAAAAATGGCACATTCTAATGTCCCTCTAAGATAAATAGGTCTGTCATTAATGGTAAAAACCGTACCATCCGTTTTAAATTCTCTCATTCCAAAGGTTTCCATTTTTTTTTCTAAACCCTTTTCGGAATTTAAAGACAAATACATGTCGTATAAGTTGGGATTAAACTCATCCCATAGTTTAGGTGCATTGCCCATTGAATATTCTAATTCAACTACTTTGGAATCGTCTATTTGAATGGACTCTTTTACAATTTCAAGAGTTTGCCCATTTTCTGATTTCTCTTTAGCTTGAAGTGATAATTCAGCCATTTGGGTTTTCCCCGTTCCGTTTTCAATTTGAACTACAACCCTAACAGTTTTATCTGAAACGTTAGGGTACAATTTGATATTTCCAATGGATAATTTTGGAAGTGCCGAAAGCGATATATCCCCCACAATACCATTCCAATTGGTCTGTGTATTATCCGAAATACTATGGGCATCTAAACCAACGTTAATATCCTTTATACGGTTATCTACACGTATTGAAACAGTATGCTCACCAACTGATAATTTACCTAAATTATAATTATGGGCAGTAGCTAAACTATTCTGCATGCCCAGTTTCTTATTATCCACCCAAACAGTAGATTCCCAATGCACACGCTCTAGATGTAAATTAATGGTTTTGTTTTTCCATGCTTGAGGAATTACTACTGTTTTTTGATACCAAGCAGCACCTTTGTAATCTTTCACAGGTGTTAACCAAAATGGTACTTTTACGTTACCCTCTTTTCGATACTTTTCCATTTCGGGGTCTTTATACCAAAGGCTATCGTTCCACATATTACCAGTCCAATGGGTATTTACGGTAATATCATCCCCCTTACCATTCTCTGCCATGGAACTAGGCAATTTAACTACATCATCCAATTTTTTAGAAAACCATTTTTCCTGCTCTCCAACATCTAGAGAATCAATTTTAAAGTCCCAATAACCTGATAAATCAATTGACATCTGCTCACCACTAACACCAGCACATGCATTAAGCATAGGTACCAATACGCAAATAGATATGACTTTTATGGTTTTTAAAAACTTCATGTAGTAATTAGCTTTCGCTTTTATTATATTTTGAAATATTCAAAAATGGCATCAGCAACAAACTGATGTCCTTTTTGATTTATATGATTGTTCTGCGACATATACCCTTTTAGTGGCTGTATTTCTGCTAAAGCTTGAAATAATGCATAACTATCAACCAAACCAACATTATATTTTTTAGCTAATGCTCTAATCTGCTTACTGTGCTTAGCTAGAGGAGTATCTTCTGATGTAATGTCTTCTTTTAAATCTGGTGTTGGTGTTAAGAGTATTACTTTAGTACCATACGCTAGTGCCTCAGTTATCATTTGTTCCCAAGCTATTTTTGCACGCTCTAAACCAATACTTCTGTCATTTAAACCATAATCTATAAACAATACATCTGGCTTGTAAGTCAAGACTTCTTCCTTGAAGCGTTTGGCGCCTTGTTCGGCTTGTTCTCCCCCAATTGACGTAGTAATAGTATTTACTACTGAATAAGGGTAAAAATCATTTACTTTTTTTAAGGTTTTATATGGATAAGAGTTGAGTCTATCTAACACCCCTCCTGTGGTATACCCAGTAGGAACTGAGTGCCCATGAAACACTAAATTTATTGTACGGTTTTTGGGCCATTTTACTTTCAATTCTTGTTTTAAAGAATCTAAATAATTAGACGCCATGTTTTCTTCAGGCTGAGCACAGGCGTTATTTAAAGCCATCAATAAAAAAAATCCTAGAGCGATATGTTTTTTGAAAATTGACATTATCTATTAGTGTTTACTTCTCTTTTGTTAATTCCTGTTCTATTTCCTCCAAAGTCTTTCCTTTTGTCTCAGGTAATTTTATTCTTATGAATAGAAACCCTACTATACAAATGAAACTATAAACCCAAAATGTTCCTGAAGCTTCCAAGGCATCTTTCAAAATTGGGAATGTAAAGGTTAGTACAAACGAAGCTACCCACAGTGAAAAGGTTGCAATAGACATGGCAACACCTCGAATTTTATTTGGAAATATTTCTGAAAGTACTACCCATGTAATAGGCGCTAAAGACATTGAGTAAATAGCAATAGCTGTAATTACCATCAATAATACAGGCCAGCCGGTAAATTGAAAATAAAAAGCCCCTCCTAAAATCAGATATACTATACCCAATCCAATAGACCCAAAAAGCATTAATTTTCTACGCCCCCAACTATCTACAGTTCTCATCGCTACTAGTGTAAATATTAAATTCACACTTCCAGTTATCACAATATTGAATAGCATATCACCAACACTGTAACCAGCCGCAGTAAAAATCTCTTGGGCGTAATTAAAAATGACATTGATGCCACACCATTGTTGAAATATTGCTAAAACAATTCCTATAACTAAAATTGGTTTAATTTTTGGATTTTTAAAATCCGAAAAATTGATTTTTGATGTGCTACTCTCTTTTAAAGTCAACTTAATATTACTTAATTCCTCCTCAGCATAAGCTTTGCCACCAATTTTTGAAAGTATACTTTTAGCCATTTCAGGCTGAGCAATTTTCACTAAAAACCTAGGACTCTTGGGTACAACAAACATCAAAATAAAAAATAGAACAGCTGGAATCAATTCTGCCCAAAACATCCAACGCCAACCAGTTTGACCGTTCCAAGAATTTAAAATCATTTCTGGCGAAAAATCTTTCGGTATAGATTCAGCGATAAAAAAGTTAGCTATTTGCGCTGCTAAAATCCCTATAACAAGTGTTAACTGGTTGATTGCCACAAATTGGCCTCTATATTTTGCTGGTGCAATTTCTGCAATGTACATAGGAGATAAGGTAGAAGCTAATCCAATACCTAAACCACCAATAAGCCTGTAAATTATAAAAGGCGTAAATTCATTGACATATCCCGTACCAAACGCCGAAATTATGAATAAAGCAGCAGCAAGTATTAGAGGTTGTTTTCTTCCGAACTTATCAGCAACAAATCCAGAAACAACTGCTCCAAAGATGCAACCTATTAAAGCACTACTCATAGCCCAACCTTGTAATGTTGGCTCTGAACTTATGTTAAAAAAAAGCTCATAGAAAGGCTTTGCCCCTCCAATTACTACCCAATCATACCCGAATAGAAAACCACCCATTGCTGAAACAAGCGCTAAAAAGAGAAGGTAGGTAAAATTAAATTTTGGTTTAGACATTATTTAGTTTGGTTTTGTTTGTTTATGTTAATATTAATCTCCTAATCCTTAGTTGATAAGCTACTGTTATACCAATCCTCATTAGGCTTAAAATCTTTACTTAAAAAGTCTTTGCGCTGTTTTTCTAGACGCTGTAACATCTTGACCTTTCTATTATTTTCCTTTGTCTCAGCTTTGATAAGATCATAATCAGTATAAATGCCTGGAATTTTGGCATTAACACTAACCAAATAATTATCCAATTCAGCCCTTAAACTTTTAGCAATTGTTTCGTTTATTTTCGAAATATCGTTTTCCTCTCCTAGGTCAGCTGATAGATCATACAACTCATCATGCCCATCTTCCCAATAGTGAATAAGTTTGTAGTTTCCTTTTCTCACGATACTTACTGGATCTCCTCCTTGATTTCCATAATGCGGATAGTGCCAAAATAAAGCTCTGGTATCTAATGATTTGCCTCTTAAAAGAGGAACCAAACTTATGCCATCGATAACGTGACTAGGGTCTTGATCTATTCCAGCCAAGTCTAAGAGTGTTGGATAAAAATCGATTCCAGAAACAGGATAATCTACTTTCTTTAGTGCACTTTTTAACATAGGTGCTTTAATAAGGTATGGCTCTCTAATACCACCCTCCCATTGATAACCTTTTCCCCCTCTCAAAGGGTAATTCGTAGTAGAAAATGCATCGCCACTAGCTACTCCACCATTGTCAGAGGTAAATATTACTATGGTATTTTCTTCAAGACCAAGCTCTTTTAACCTATCCAAAACTACTCCAACTGCATCATCCATAGATTCTATCAAACCTGCATAAATTGGATTGTCTTGTACTGTCCTTATAGGCAACCTAGCTTCCATTGTAAAACCTGATTCTGGAATACCTTGTGCCTCTGCCTTATTTCTATATTTACTCCATTTCTCTTCTGTAGTCTCTATAGGTCCATGAACTGCATAAAATGATAGGAATGCAAAGAAAGGCTCATCTTTATTCGCAGTGATAAAATCTGCAGTTTCTAATGCCAAACGTTTGGTTAAATTCTCTCCTTCATACTTATAGTCTAATTTAGGGTTTTTCCAAGGTGCGTAATAGCCTCCTTTAGGACTACCAACTTCCCAACCTCCTTTGTTTATGTCAAATCCGTTTGTTTCTGGCATGTATGGTTCATCTCCTAAATGCCATTTACCTGCAAAAAACGTTTTGTAACCATTTTGCTTCAGTGCTTCTGCTATTGTAACACTCTCCTCCTTCAAGTTATATTCATACTCTGGAGGCATAAGCTTAGTGTTATTATTTTTCGCCCAAGTACTACCAGTCTCTGCACCAATCCAGTCTGTGATACCATGACGTGCCGCATCTTGACCTGTCATTAAACTAGCCCTTGAGGGGCTACATACCTGACATGCCGCATAACCTTGAGTAAACTGAATCCCCGTATTTGCAATCTCATCAATCTTTGGTGTTTCGTAGTACTTACTTCCTGAATAACCAAGATCATGAGCTCCAAGATCGTCAGCTAGAATAAAAACTATATTCGGTTTTTTTTGTTTAAGATCTTCTTTTTGGGACAGATCCTTGGCTTTACAGCCACTAAAAAAAGTGACCATAAAGCAAAGACCAAAAAATAAAACTAACTCTAACTTAACTAAATTTATTCTGAAAAAATTCATATATTTTTATACGTTTACAAAACACTACCCGTCAATGTATTGATAGATTTTGCTTTTAATATTATTGTGTTGTTGGTTATTTTTTTGTGGGCTAAATTATTATCAGCCGATGTAGTGTAAACACCGTTAATCTTACAATTTGAAACATCAATAGTTTTGTTTTCATCACTGTAATTCAAGGCAACAATTACTACTTTTGATGATGTCTTGTCCATATAAGCAGAATACATAAGATTTTCATATTGCTTTTCTATTGGCATATCATTCTCTTCTACTTTGATACCTACCCTAACCATACCGGGTTTAATAAATCTGGAATAATTTCCAAAAGCCCATAAAAGTCTAGATTCATGGTAATTGCCATCTTTTTTCATTTTATCTAAATTGAACAAATCGGATGATTCTCCAGAATCAAGATAAATTAAACCGTCTTTGTAATCGGCATTTGTCAACGCTGTCCACCATTGCCATGATGAAGCGTTTGCTATGGTTAAGTCGGCATGTATTACCCTAGCTACATAAAGTGCAGTATCAATACCCAAATCTCTTTTATTCCCACTACCTATGTCATCAGTATTTTCAAGAATACAAAATTCACTTTGCCAATAATCAATATCATCCTTTTTCAGTGCTTTAAAAAGCTTTTGTCTTATTTGAATCAAACTATCAACAGGCCAAGTCGTGAAATAACTGTGACCTGAAATCGTAGGTTTTACATGCTTTAGGTGTTTAACCGATGTTTCGTCATGAAAAAAATACTTGATTTGATTACCTCTATTAGGCTTGTTATATGAAGAATATAGCCAACGTAAATCTGCTGCCTCCCCTAAAACAATTTCTGTACCCAATTTATTTTTATCTATCTGTTTGTCAATAAGTTTCACTAATCTTAACATATCATCATTAGTAGCAGGAGTGCCCTCTTGCGTTTTTTTCTCCCATTCCCATTGAGGTTCATTTATGGGACTTAAATAATTGAAAGATATACCTTTGGAATCAAAATGTTTTAATATTTCAACCATAAACTCGGCATAATCATCATATTTATCATCTCTTAGATTTAGCTTCCCACTGATTAAATCATCATTGTAACCTTTTCCGTTTTTTGTCCAGTATACTGGTGCTGAAATCGAAAAAGCCAAAAACTTTTCCACTCCATAAGATTTGGCTTTTTGCAAAAACCACTGCTGTCCTTCATGTTTGCTCCAGTCATAATTTCCATTAGCATCGATAAATGATTCTGCTCGTCTCCATTCATTTTTTATATCGGAATTTATTCCCTGTTCAGATGTGCCTGCACCTATATAAAATCGCCACATAGATAAGCCAATACCTTTTGGATTTCCTTTGGAATCCAAATCATTACTGAATAACAATTCAGCTATTTTTTCTTTTTTTTCGACTGGCCAATATTTTCCAATAAATTGACATCTCCATGCATCTGATGCACCAAAGCCTTCCATAGTTTGAAACACGTTCTCACTATCAATACTAATCTTAGCAGATTGCGCGTTTAGACTATTTGTAAAAGTACATGCAATCAGAATCAGTACATGTATTATATTTTTTAAATTATATTTTAACATTTTTTGTTCTCACACCAATTACATAATAATCAATAATACTATTATTGTTAAGCAAAATTAGATATATTACTAGAACAAAAAATAGATGACAAAATTTAATATATGGACAATAATACTTTTGTTGTTTTAGTTACCTTTTACTATAATTTTATAAATCTGGTACAAACCTTGTTTATTAACATCTACTACTATGGCATTATCAGAACTGATTTCAGCAGATGCTGATTCTGTAAGGTAGGGCTCTGATTTTGCAGTATCATTATAATCAGCTGGTATGTAACGCTCAACGCTTTGTATAGAACTTAAGGTAAAACCATTTACTTTCACAGCCACTTTCTTACCGCTCTCCTTACCTCCTGTTATGTATAGCACCATAGTACTATCATCTTGCAAGGCTGCAGCTAAATGAAATTTATTTGATGTGGTTTTTAACGACTTACCCTTGTAAGATTCCGCCATATTACCTAAAATCTGCCCTGTAGGAAATATTTTAGAATAATTCCAATTAGTTACACCCAAACCAGGCACTGGACTATTAATAGGTGGCCAGTATGCAGCTGCTTGAGCTCCAGATCTAGCATAGATGTGGATAATATCTGGAATAATATTAGCTGCTTCCATATATAATGCTCTGTCATTATAATCCCTAGAAGGCATCCACTCTGAGAGATATTTAAAATTCTTGTTCGAATTAAAGTTATCTGCACAATCCTTTATTCTCTGTTCCAAATCAGCGATGTTATGTGTGTCCGTAACATATCCTGTGTAGGTATGTAACCCTACCCCATCAATAGCATCATATGCTCTGGTAAACTTATTTTTCATAGTAGTAAATTCCTGTGGCTGGGTATAATCACCATTAATAAGCAGCTTAAACTTACGGTTTGGATATTCGCTAACTATATACTCTGTCAATTCCATAGCAATATTGACATATTTATCTAATTTTTGAGCTCTGGTTACTCCACCAGCCCATTGCAACCACCATTCATTACCAATTTCTAAAAGACCACCATCTACAGAATTAATACTAGAAAGGTCTATAGCCTGTTTCGCTCTATCTTTTAACAGCGTTATGGCGTTGTTGTATTGATTGGACCCAACCGCTGTATTCATGGCATTTGTGGTAGGGATCACAATACTATAGTTAGACACATTAGCTTTTAAGGTTGCAACTGAAGCTCCAGGATTCGTTGGTGTTTTATCCCAACCTGGAGTTGTGTTGCTCGTCCAAGCATAAAACTCAGATTCCCAACCACCAGGATATCTTACCACAGTTGTTCCTATGTCTCCTAAGGTAGAAACAAAGCTTGCAAAAGTCTCATCAGAAACTAGACGCCAATCATTATTAATCCCAAAAATATCAGGGTAAATATCTACCGCATCTGTAGCGTCAACTGTTAATGTAATATCAGCATCTGCTGACCCTCCAGTAATTGGACCATCGTCTGTATCATCAAATTTAGGGTCGTTAGGATCTGTAGGACTACTGGTACTACAAGCCATAACCAATCCCATTAAAACGAATACCAATGTTTGTCTTATCTTAATCATATCTTTTTTTTTAAATTTATTTATTATAGTGGGAAGTAATTAAGCACTAAGCTTGAGCTTAACACTAATAATATCTCACAGTTAATTTTATTTAAGCACAGCTTTTAATGTTACGATGGATTTTCTAGGTATGTCAACACCATCATATTGCATTGTTGACTTCTTTAGGTTAGTTCCTGATGATGTTGTGAAGGCCTCAAAAGTATCATTCACAACTTCAAAATCGACACCATAGTTTTCAAAAGATATACGCCTTGTTGAATCAGTGTTATTAATACAAACAATAACCAAATCTTTATTTGAAGCACCTCCTTTATATCCCGAAATCATAAAATTTTCTACAGAAGCATTATCACTATAATCAGGATCATTAATTTCAAACCTAACCATACCAGGCCTAATAAACCTACTAAAGTTCCCTAAAGCCCAAAGCAATTTATTATCTGACACTGTTCCATCTGTGTGAGAGGGCCCATTAGAATTTGGAGTCCACAACACAAGATTAAACCTATAACGATGATCGCCAAATGTGGATCTATTAAGTGCCGTCCAAAAACTCCAACCAGTAGCATTACCAAAAACTAAATCTGTATGAATAATTCTACTCATCCACAAAGCGTAATCTATTTCCGATAGATCACTTGCCTCTCTTCCATTGAGGTATGCCGTACCCAAAAGACTATATTCTGTTTGCCAATAATCTAAACCATAGCTCTCCACAGTTGTTTTTAGAGACTTTCGTTGCCTTAATGACTCACTTGTAGTACCATTACTAAAATAACTATGTCCTGCAATATGTTTTGACAAATTATCCAAATCTCCAATATAGTTTGAGCTGGACGTGTTAAAAAAATCATTAACCTGATTTTCTCTGTTAGTACTACCTTCAAACAAATACTTTAATTGAGCAGCTTCAGGAATCATAATTTTAGCATTCACTCCTTTCTGTGCAAATACACCATCAATAATTCTTGTAACTGTTGCCATCTCTCCGTTAGTTGCTCTTGTTCCAGATTGTTGTGCCTCTCCTACTGTTGCATTCCACTCGTATTGAGTTTCATTAAAAGGACACACTGTAGTAATATTGTAACCGTCGTCCTCATATTTTTTAACCACATCTGCTAAGAAATTAGCAAAATCATCATATTTATCTGGTTCACAATTAAAAGTAGGAACATCTGCTGTACTAAAAACATAGCCGTTTTTAGTCATGAAATATGGAGGAGAACCTGTCCATGCTGTAAATTTGTCCACACCATACTCTTTGGCTTTAGACATAAACCACCTTTGTCCTTCTTGCTTATTCCAATCGTAAGTACCATCCGGCGCCAAATAACATTCCATCTCACGAAACCAATTCGAAGCTTTAAAGCCACTATTAACCTGGTCCGCAGACCCTTCTCCTATGATAGTTCGCCACAAAGACAACCCAATACCCTCGGGATCTCCCAAAGCATTAGTTTCTGTACTAAATAACCATTTAGCTACTTTATTTCTGGAGGCATCGGGCCATTTTCCAACCCATTGGTCTTGAAAACCGCCCGAAGCTCCAAAATGATCTATGACTTGATATGTAGTGTTTAAGTTTAAACTAATACCATCTTGAGGCACTTCAAACTTTGGATCATTAGGATCCGTAGCATTATCCGAAGTACACCCCATAAATAGTGCAACATGTGTAAAAACTAAAACATACTTATATAATCTCAACATTCATTCTCTTTTTCAAAAGCTTAACAAAAAAATTAATACCCAGGGTTCTGCGTTATATTACCTCTGGATAATTGAATTTCTCTAGGAGGAACAGGCCACAACATATGGATATCTGGATCGAATAACGCTCCACTATCTTGTGATTCTAATAAGTTTGTAGTCTCAAAAGGATCAGTACTCTCTTCAGTATTATACTTCACAAAGGAACCATTTGGGCCCAATATTAATGCTATTCTTGGCACACCATTTATCTTTTGCCTTCTTAGATCATATAACCTGTGTTGCTCCAAGGCCATTTCTAGACGTCTTTCTTTCCAAATTGCATCTCTTAAAGCATCTCCAGACAAAGACATATTAGTACTCAAACCAACACGATCTCTCACAAGTTTTAACGAGTTTCTAGCAGATGAGGCGTCTCCATTAAAATACGCAGCCTCAGCATGAAACAATATAACATCTGCTAATCTTATGTGAATATATTGTCCAGGAATCTGCCCTCTTTGATACGGTTCTGGTCTTTCCCCAACTGGTGTATAATATTTTCTGTTTGTACGCCCAGATTTATTTTCAGAGGGTTTTCCATCAAACTCAGTTACAGCTGGATCACCAAAAACAGGCTCACCATGTTTAATGATTGTAGACCTTAATCTGATATTATCACCTTCACTTAAAAATGCATTTTCCAAATCGCTAGTTGGAGAACCCCAGCCCCAGCCACGGTCACCACGACTACCATTGGTAATAGAGAATTGCCCTCCTATATCTTGAAACGTAGGATTGTTAATAAATTCTATTGCAAATATCGATTCTATACCATGAGCATTGCCAATTCTATATAGGTCTGCAAAATCAGCCTCCAAAGCATACTCTCCTGAATCCATAACCGTTTTAGCCATAGCTTGTGCTTGAGCCCACTTTTCTTGGTATAAATACACTTTAGCCAATAGCGCTTGGGCAGCACCTTTGGTAGCCCTACCTAAATCGTCTGCCGCATACTCACTTTTTCTTGGTAAATTGTTAATAGCAACCTCTAAATCCTGTTCTATAACAGCATATACCTCTTCAACTGATGCACGAACCTTATCATTGATAGAAGGGTCTAATATTTCTTCATAGGAGGTTACAATAGGCACTCCCCCAAAATTACGCACCAAATCAAAATAGAAAAACGCCCTTATAAATCTAGCCTCACCAATATACTGGGTTTTCTTATCTTCTTCTATACTTTCTATTCCAGGAATTCGATCTAATGAAATATTAGCCCTTGTGATACCTATATAATGGCTTTCCCATAAAAAATTAAAATACCTAGAACCTGCGAATACATTATATTGCGCTATTCCAGTAATATCTGGTCGTGGTTGAGCTGTGTTACCTGCCCAGTTATCATCCGTAGCCATTTCGTTAATTTGGCGCTGAAAATTAACTTGCCACCAACTTTCACCATTTACCTTTCTGTATATACCGTTAATAAACGCCTCAGCCTTCTCAGCAGTTGAAAAGAAATCATCCAACTCCTCTTGACCTTGTACCGGTTGATCTAAAAAATCCGACGGATCACAACTCGCAAAAAATAGAGTTGTGACAATACCTAATAATAAAAAAATCTTTTTCATAGTCTTATAATGTTAAATTTAGTCCTAATAAATATGTTCTAGACACTGGGTTTCTACGATAGTCCACCCCATAACGATCAATAATACTCAATTGGCTAGGGTCTCCCCCTGAAACTTCAGGATCAAAACCACTATAGTCTGTAATTGTTAAAAGGTTTTGCCCTGACACATATAACCTACACCTCTTAAATCCTTTAACTTTGAAATTGTACCCTAATTGCACATTACGCAATCTTATATAAGATCCATCTTCAACAAACAAATCTGATGGGTTTTGGTAGTTCCCGTTTCTGTCTAATTCAGTTAACCTAGGAAACCTTGCACCTGTATTCGTAGGAGACCACACTACATCTCTAGTACCAGCAAGCACATTGAGATTTTGTGTTCCTGAATATATGTATTCTAGATTACTATTCCACACATCATTACCAAAAGTTCCGTACCATTGCATGGACATATCAAACCTTTTATACTTCATGTTGATATTTAACCCCGTAAAGAAATCTGGAAACGGATTTCCTATTCCAACCAAATCCTCGTCAGTTAACTCACCATCTCCATTTTGATCTACAAAACGCAAATCTCCTACTTGAGCATTAGGTTGTATAATGGTACCATCTTCAGAAGTATGAGAATTCAACTCTGTTTGGTTTTGAAAAATCCCATCTGTCTCATAACCTAGAAATTGCCCTACTATACCACCTAACTCCGTTCTTTTTATATCCCTGTTCCCTAGAGTAGATCTTCTTTGTGCCAAAAGCACTTCATTTCCTGGAGCTAGCTCAATAGCTCTACTTTCATTGGACGATACTGTTAAATTAAGCCCTAAGGTAAAATCATTCCAATTTTTGTTGTAACCTAAGTTAAGATCGAATCCTTTAGACTGAAAACTACCTACATTTTGAGACACCACTCCCGGTACCCCCGTATAGTTTGGTAATTCAACATCGAACAATAAATCCTCTGAAGTTTTTTCATAGTACTCCGCAGATAGCGTAATAGCATTATTGAATAACCCTAAATCTACCCCAACGTTTTTATCTCTTACGGTCTCCCATTGTAAAAGCGGGTTTCCTAAGCGATTTAAGAAATTAGCAGGCACTCTATCTCCACCAAATACAAAATCTCCACTCCCCACAAGAGAGAACTGACCGTTTCTGTCTATCTGTTGATTTCCAAGCTCTCCAGTACCTATCTTGAAACGAAGATTGTTTATAGCTTTACTCTTAAACCAATCTTCTGAATCCACATCCCAAGCAAAAGAGATTCCTGGGAACACTCCTGTATTTTTGTCTTTTGCAAAACGGGAAGCTCGATCCACCCTTACCGAAGAGTTAAGCGTATACTTACCATCAAAACTGTAGATTGTTCTAAATACAGCAGACCAAATATTATCAGTCGCATCATTACCCTCTACCCTTACCGTTTCACCTTGAGCTGCATTTAACTGCCTTAAATTTACGTTAGTATTACTGGGTAATCCATCCGCAAAACCTTCAACATACTCCCAATTTCTAGAATCGTATAAAATACCGCCTAAAACATTAAAATAATGTTTTTCATTGATAGTTTTCTCAAAAGTGATGGTGTTGTTTATAACATAATCAAAATTAGTGGTCTTTCTTTCCCTGTAGTTATTTATTTCTAACTGACGATTTGGACCTAAAAAATATTCTGGTTCAAATCGTTCTCTGGTCCTAGATGACATATTAACCCCAATCTGTGAAGAAAACGTTATGCTTGGTGTTATTTTAACGTTTAACTGTGTATTTGAAAAAATACCAAAAAAGTTGTTATCGTCAAAATGTCTTGCCAGAGCATTCACAGGATTGGTTACTAAGTTAAGAGGTAAACCATGTATACTAAATTCATTACGCCCTTCACGTTCACTTTGAGGGATAAAAACTGGTGTTAAAGGATCAATTCGTAATACGTTATCCAATAGACCCTGCGTGGTTTCCCATCGTTCTATTCTAGGGCTTATATCTTGTTTCAGAGTTACTTTATCTGATATTTTAAAATCCACATTAAATCTTGTGGTAACTCTTTGGTACCATCCTTTGGCATAGTTAGATTGCTGGTCAAAAAAACTAGCACTAGCCGAATACTTGATATTTTCACTACCACCAGAAGCTCTAATATTAGCATTTACAACGGGCGCATAATCCTCCACTACTTCATCCCACCAATCAGTTCCTTCTCCAAAATCATTTGGGTCATACAATGGCGCTGTTCCATCATTAGCCCTTCTTGTATTGATTATGTCTATATACTCCTGCGCTCCTGCCATCTCAACTTTTTCCCACTGTTGAGCACCATAATTAAAATCGAAGTTTACTACTGCTTTACCTTCTTTACCTCGCTTTGTAGTTATAAGAACCACCCCATTTGACGCTCTTGAACCATAAATAGCTGATGCCGCAGCATCCTTCAATATGTCTACGCTTTCTATATCTTGAGAATTAACAGAGTTTAAAGAAGTACCTGATGGCTGCATTACTCCATCAATTACTATAAGCGGACTAGTGTTTGTGGTTCCAGTCACTACACCTCGAATAAGAATAGTCGGCGATGCTCCTGGAGCTCCTCCAGATGACAATACTTGAACCCCTGACGCTCTTCCCTGTAGTGCTTCCGCAGGGTTACTTGCCACTTGAGTCACTATATCCTCCCCCTTGACAGAAGATATAGAAGTGGCTATTTTATCTCTTTTTACCGCCCCATAACCAATTACAACTACTTCATCCAATTGCTCATTATCTTCTAAAAGAATTATATTGATGTTGCTTCTATTATTTACCGCAACTTCTTGCGTTTTAAAACCTACATAACTAAATACCAAAGTAGCGTTACCCCCAACTGTTATGGTATAATTTCCATCAAAATCTGACACAAAGCCATTGGTTGTATTTTTTTCAAGGATATTGACCCCAGGCAATGGCACACCCTGATCATCCGTAATAGTTCCTCCAATAGTACTTTGTGCCATTATCGTAAAACTGAAGCACAACATACTGATTGCAATTAAAGTTATTTGTTTCATTTAATTTGCTTTTTTAAAGTTTAGTTGTTATAAAATTTATTAGTGCGAAAATCCAAAAGAAATATTACCAAAATCCATTACCAATGGTATTATTTTGCTATTTCTTTCTAATATTTAAATCTAAATTCTGAGAAAGTTCAGTTAGACTTCTCTAAAACCAAACATTCTCAGACCTTAGTTATATTATCTATCTTTTGCTATAACCCTATTTAAATGTGTATCGAAGATAAAAGTGTAATCCTTATTTAAAGCGCTATCATCAAATACATAGTTATTACCTCCTCCCGGAATAGTTTTAGAAGGATCTCCTCCATTAACATCTACTCGCCAGAACGGCGCCCAACCAGACGTATTAGCATTCAATATGAAACCATTTGCTCCATTATCATTAGGTTGATCTTGCAACGTTACATCAATAGTCCATAAATAACTATTGTTTGCATCTTGAGTAAATGGCTTACCTGAATTAAAATGCCAACACTGAGTACTTCCATCGTTATTATTTGTACATGTAGAAGTTGTGGCATCTATATAAATTCCTCTACCTAAAATGTAAACTTGATCAAAAGCTGCATCAGTTGGCGTATATGGTGTTACCGTATAACTTAAATCCCTAACATCCATAGTAATTTCATAATATCCTACATTAGGAATTACTATAGGTGCTACCGTAACATCCTGTCCTAAAACCAGTTGCCCTGGTATGTTAGGATTAGCTCCAAAAGTAAATGGCTCAAAAGATCCTGCTTGCGGAATAAACCTAACCTCTGAGTTAGCTACAGTAGAATAATACCTACCCGTGAAAACATATCCATCTTCACCTGATACCTGACTTCCCTCGGTTGTAAAAGGTATTCCAAAAATATCTTGATTTAACGCTGCATCTGTAGTTTCATCAGTTAAAAACATTGCACCAAATTGTAAATCTGTAACTATACTTACTGACACAGAAGCTGTAGCTTCATTTCCAGCTGCATCTATTGCCGTTATCGTAAAATCGTAATTTCCTGGATTAGCTACATCTAAGCTATTACTATAGTTATGTGAAGCACCTGAAACAGGAATTGTCTCGTTTAAAATATCACTTTCAATTCGCAATTCAGCCAATTCTCTATCGGCTAAATCAATATTTAAATCTATTTCATTTCCAGCACCTATTAAAACTGTAGCTCCATTAGCAGGACTATTTACAGTAATTGTTGGAGCAGAAATATCCCTATCTAAAGTAACTACAACATCTCGAGTCGTTTCTACATTCCCGGCATTTGTAATAGTTACCGGAATAGTGTGCACACTAAACTCCTCTGCATCATCTGGAACTTTAAATTTATAGGATATGGTGTAAGTTTCAGGCAAGGAATCTTTTAAAATAGTTTTATCAAGAAACCAAGACTCATACTTAAAGTTTACAGTTTTAATCCCCGCAGGATCTGTAACTATTCCCTCAAAAACAAATTCCTCCCCTGGCAGAGACGATATCTCTTGTATTAAGGTCTGAAATGCCGGTGTAGAATCTACAGTAACAGAATCATCATCATTATCGCAACTAGCCAATATTAATGCAAATACCAAGCTAATGCCTCCTAGCAATTTTAATTTAGTTGTTCTCATCATTTTTATTTAGTTTATTGTTTTTAAATCTTTATTAACATAGACATTTTTAACATCAAGAAAGACTTTTTTGTAAAATTATGTTTTGGTTTAAAAAAATGTTATTGACAAATCTTAACACCCTTTTTGACATTATTCTCAAAAAGCAAAACAAATATTTACATTATTACAAATATACAATGCATTAAACCTAAAAGTAATAGACAAAAAAATCCTAAATATGGATAAAAATACTTAACTTTCAGCATTTAAAATCAATTAACCAACTGAAAATAAAATCATTTCTTATGGACTAGTAATATTATTCCTCAAAAGGACGTTCTGTAGTTATAAGTATTAATTAGCAATGCAGCATCATTGTATCATGCCTTGTAATACAATAACTTGTAAAAAAACACAAGAAAAAGCCTTTACAATTTAATAAAACTAGCACACCTCTTAACTAAATTTAACAATTACAAAAATGGATAATGCATTAGTAAAAGAAGGGTTCCTGGGTCAAAAGATGATTGCTCTACCAGAAGCTGTCATAAACATCATAAAGAATAATGCTATTACTAAAAAATTCTACATTACTGATTTAGGTTATTATCCAGTAGCACACAATCATTTTCGTTATAGAAAAAAAGGAGCCAAAGAGTTTATTTTTATTTACTGCACCAAGGGCAAAGGAGAAGTAATTATCAACAATTCTAAGACGGAAATAGGGCCTAATCAATTTTTTATCATTCCCAAAAAAGTTAAACACGAATACAGAGCAGATACCACAGACCCTTGGAGTATTTATTGGTTTCATTTTAACGGTACAATGGCCCCAAAACTTTATAACCGCCACAAGACGACCCACTACAGCAACTATAAAGATGTTTTATTTTCAACCGATAAGATCGATTTATTTAATAAAATATTTGATTTATTTGAGAGAAACTATTTAGAAAAGCAAATAGAATACGCAAATTTATTAAGCCTTGGTTTTATTAGCTCCTTTGTTTACCACAATGCTAATTCTAGTACAGTAATCAACCAGAAGGACACACTCGTTGACCAGATAAAAAGCTTTTTATTGTCCAATTTGGGAGAGAATTTTACATTAATTGAAATTGCAAATAAATTTAATTACTCAAAATCATATTTACATACTAAGTTTAAAAAAGAAACCGGTTACCCCGTGATGGTATTTTTTAATTTAAAAAAAATACAAAAAGCATGCGAGTATCTAAACTATACAGACATGAGCATTAAAGAGGTTAGCTATAAAATTGGGTTTGATGACCCTTTATATTTCTCTAGGATTTTTAAGAATTTTATGGGTAAATCCCCTAGGAATTATAGACAAAGTAAAAGAAAATAACCCAAAAATCTTTGCTTTCAAAGTTTCAGCATAAATGGTTCACAAACTTCTACCTATCATCCAACTCAATGATTAATAAAAAAACACTGCCAGAAATACAACTAACAGTGTTTTTAAAATTACCTGAATAATTTTGTCGGGGTGGCAGGATTCGAACCTGCGACCTCCGCGTCCCAAACGCGGCGCGATAACCGGGCTACGCTACACCCCGATGCAGCTATCTAAGCGGGTGCAAATATACTTATTTTAGTCAGTTTAAAATGATTTTTTTAAGAAAATTTTAGTTCTCTAAACTTTTTCGTTTTTTATAAAACA
Organism: Hyunsoonleella ulvae; assembly: GCF_016827605.1. GTDB lineage: Bacteria > Bacteroidota > Bacteroidia > Flavobacteriales > Flavobacteriaceae > Jejuia > Jejuia ulvae. The sequence continues at coordinate 675,387 of NZ_JAEPJQ010000002.1, forward strand.
TCTACTTTACGATGGTGAAAACAAATCTATTTCTTTCTATCTTTTTCATCATCATATTAAAATCATGTTTTTATGCACAAAACATAGATCGCAATACAATAATAGACAGTGAAAATGGTAGCTTATTACTTAATGTTAGCATTACTAAAATTGAAAACGATTCTATATTTGCAAGTGACGATGGCTATTTTACAATTAAAATCTCAGGTTTTTATACGTTTAGCAAAGAGGGATATACTACTCGTAAGGTCAAACTAAATTCTAAGAAAGGGTACAAAATTGCACTTCAAAAAACACCTTCAGCATTGAACGAAATCATAATTAACACCCACCACTTACCAATCAAACTTAAGTCTTCCACAACAAGTACAGCCCTTGTTTCAGCAAAAGATATAGAGAGAGGCAACTCTGTTAACATTAACGAAGCATTAAATAGAGTACCCGGAGTATTTATGCAAACAGGTGCACTAAATACTAATCGTATCACAATACGTGGTGTTGGAGCAAGAAACCTATTTGGCACCTCTAAAATTAGAGCATATATTAAGGATATTCCTTTAACCAATGGTAGTGGGGAAACTAGTCTTGAAGACTTCGAGCTAAGTGCAATCTCCAGAATTGAAATCACTAAAGGTGCCACTTCCAGCGTTTATGGTTCAGGGTTGGGAGGCGTTATACAACTCATGCCTAAAAAAGCAATTTTAAACAACTATAGCATCAGTAATGAAACTACTATTGGCTCTTTTGGATTATTGAAAAATCTTTCCCAGCTTAACTACGGAGGCGCTAAACACAATTTAAAATTGGTGTACAGCCATACAAATAGTGATGGCTACAGAAACAACAATCATTATAAGAGAAGTAGTTTAACCTTACTTAGCTCTCACAGCTTTAATACTAAAAACGAACTTTCTGTATTTGGAGCATTTTCAGGTTTAAAGGCTTTTATTCCAAGCTCTTTAAATGAAACTGATTTTAGAAACAACCCACAAAAAGCAGCATTTACTTGGTCGGCAGCTAAAGGCTTCGAAGATACCAAGCGTAACATAATAGGTGTATCGCTGCAACATAAATTTCACGACAGGCTTAAACAAACCACAAGCATATTTGCTTCCTTTAGAAACTCTTACGAACCAAGACCCTTCAATATTTTAGAGGAATCTGTTTTTGGTTACGGACTTAGACATCGTTACATTGGCAATTTTAATATTAATGACAAAGCAGTTAATTGGACATCAGGGATAGAGCTTTTCAAAGACCAATACAAATACCAAACTTTTGAAAACCTGTATCAAGATTTTCCTGAGGCAAATGGCAGCATTCAAGGTGAAGCCTTATCAAACTTTAAAGAAAAAAGATACTATTACAATCTATTTTTTGAGGGTAGGTATAGTATGTCTTCCAGAACAGATATTGTACTTGGAATAAACTATAATAAAACAGGTTATGACCTTGAAGATGAATTTCCAACATCAGCTTCCAACCCCGATCAATCTGGAAGCTTTACCTTTAAAGGTATATTTTCCCCTAAGTTTGGGCTGTTATATAGCTTAAACACAACATCTAATATTTACGCCAATGTTAGCCACGGGTTCTCTCCTCTTACATTACAAGAAACACTACTACCAAACGGACAAATTAATAACAATTTAAGCCCTGAAACTGGTTGGAATTTAGAACTAGGCTTAAAAGGACAAGCTATAAAAAAACGTTTAGAATACAATATTTCAATCTATCGATTGTCCATAAAAAACCTTTTGGTTGCCAGACGTACTGCCGAAGATGAATTTATTGGTATTAATGCTGGAAAAACCCAGCATGATGGTTTAGAGGCCAACTTAAACTATAACATCATAAACTCTGAAAAAATACAACTTTCTATATTTGGGAGTTGTACACTTAATCAATATAAATTCAGAGATTTCGTGGATGGTACTGCAAATTTTTCAGGAAATGATTTAACTGGTGTACCATCTCACGTTCTTAATTTGGGGATAGATGTTAACACCACTTCTGGAGTGTATGGTAATATCAACGTTCAAAACGTTGGTGCAATGCCAATCACCGACAGCAACTCTATTTATAGTGATACTTACACTATTTCAAATTTTAAAATAGGATACAGAAAAACACTTTTTCCGCAATTAACCGTCCACACATTTTTGGGTATCAACAATATATTTGATGTCTCTTATGCATCCCAAATATTAATTAATGCCAGTAGCTTTGGTGGCAATGCGCCTCGGTATTTTTATCCTGGAAATCCGTTAAACTATTACGCCGCTATGGCTTTAAATTATTCGTTTTAATGTATATTTACTGTATAAACCTATGAAAATGAAACAGTTTATCTCTCTATTCTTAATGACTTTAATATGTTTATTCTCATGCGCTCAACAAGTTCCCTCTAAGGTTTCGGCAGAAAAACCAATAAAAAATAATTACGTTACCAAAGTTGTTGTTCCTGAATTGAATATACCTTGGGGTATGGCCTTTTTGCCAAATGAAAGTATATTAATCACTGAAAAAACAGGAGAATTAATTATGTTTAAAGATGGCAATAAAACAACAATTGAAGGACTCCCAGATATATACTTGAGAGGACAAGGAGGCCTAATGGATGTAAAACTACATCCTGACTACAAAAATAATGGTTGGATCTATTTTTCTTATGCCTCAGCAGAAGGTAAGGGCGATGGTGGTAATACAGCCATTATTCGCGCACAATTAAACGGAAATTTACTTTCTAATATTGAGTATCTCTACAAAGGCGTGCCTAACACAAAAAAAGGACAACACTGGGGATCTCGAATAGAATTTGATAAAGACGGTTACCTATACTTCTCCATAGGAGATAGAGGTAATCGGGATGTTAACCCACAAGATATTACCAAGGATGGAGGGAAAATATATAGGATACACGATGATGGCTCTATTCCAGAGGACAACCCTTTTATAGATAGTCTCAATGCCAAAAGTGCCATTTTTAGTTATGGGCACAGAAACCCACAAGGTATGGTAATGCACCCAATAACTGGCAAAATTTGGATAAACGAGCATGGGCCAAAAGGTGGAGACGAGATAAACATTATAGAAAAAGGGAATAATTATGGTTGGCCAGTAATTTCATATGGTATTAATTACAGTGGTACAAAGTTTACAGAAATCACTGAAAAAGAGGATATGGTACAACCACTATTCTATTGGGTGCCCTCCATTGCACCAAGTGGCATGGCAATAGTTAACTCGGATAGATATCCAGATTGGAAAGGAAGTGTTTTAGTAGGCTCGCTTAAATTCGAGTATTTAGAACGGTTAGTTATTAAAGACAACAAAGTTATAAAACGAGAAAAATTATTTGAAGGTTTAGGCAGGTTTAGAAACATAAAACAAGCACCTGATGGTTATCTCTATGCTGGCGTAGAGGGTGTTGGTATTGTAAAACTTATTCCTGATTCATTTTAAATTACAACTCTATGAAAGTATTTATATTTCTATGCTTAGGAAGCTTAACTGTATTGAGCTTTACAATAACACCCCAACAAGACAAACTACAAGAAAGCATCTCCAAAGGGCAAGATATCTACACAGATTTTTGTATAAATTGCCACATGGCTAATGGCGAAGGTGTAGAAAAAACGTTTCCTCCTTTAGCGAAGTCCGATTATTTAAAAAACAATAGGGAAGCCAGTATCAGAGGTATTAAATATGGTCAAAAAGGAGAAATTACCGTAAACGGCACTGTTTACAATGGCTATATGGCACCCATGGGTCTAGATGATGATGAAATTGCCGACGTCATGAACTTTATCAATAATAATTGGGGCAATTCAAATACAAAAATGGTAACTAAGGAAGAAGTTGCTGCAGTAAAAAAATAGCAGAAACCCCAACCATATAATTTAACATTTACTAACTTTGTTTATAGCCTAAAAATCGTAAAATTATATGTTGGTAATAGGAATTGCTGGTGGTACAGGGTGTGGTAAAACTACGGTTGTAAATCAGTTACTAAAGGAGCTTCCAGAAGGAGAGGTTGGGGTTATTTCCCAAGATTCTTATTACAAAGACACGTCTCATTTAAGCTATGACGAACGTGTAAAAATCAATTTCGACCATCCTAGGAGCATTGACTTTGATTTATTAGTACAACATTTAAGAGCCTTAAAAAATAGCGAACCTATACACCAGCCTGTATACTCGTTTGTTAAGCACAATAGAACTGGGGATACTATATTAACCCACCCCAGAAAAGTGATGATTATTGAAGGAATTTTAATCCTCACCAATCCTGAGCTTCGAGATATGTTCGACATTAAAATATTTGTGCACGCCGATAGTGATGAACGCTTAATAAGGCGCTTAAAACGTGATATTTCTGAACGTGGCAGGGACTTAGAGGAAGTTTTAACACGATATAAAACCACTTTAAAACCAATGCACGATCAGTTTATAGAACCCATGAAAGAATATGCTGATATTATAATACCAAACAACCATTACAATACCGTAGCTATAGATATTGTTCGTACCATTATCAACGAAAAATTATAAATGAAAACGTTTAACACCAATAACAAATACTTAAAACCATTCAAGAATATATACATCCTTGCACTGGTAGTCTTTGTAGTTTGGATGATTTTTTTTGATAGTAATTCGTGGTTTATCCATAATGAATTAAACACAGAAATTAACGATTTAGAATCAGAAAAAGAGTACTACCGAAAAGGAAAGGAAAAAGACGATAAAGAGTTTAAAAAGTTAAGTTCAGAACAAGGTTTAGAAAAGTTTGCTCGTGAAGAGTACTACATGAAACGTGAAAACGAAGAAATTTTTATTATTGAATACGAAGACAGTTTAAAAACAAAGGATAGTGAGTAACTCGTTATTTAGTGAATTTGAACCCGTTTCCATGAAACAATGGAAACAAAAAATACAATTTGATCTTAAAGGTGCAGATTACAATGACACACTTGTTTGGACCACTAACGAAGGTATTCAAGTAAAACCGTTTTATCACTCTGAAGATGTTGCTAACTTACCCCAAAATATCACATCAAGTACTGCAAAATTTAAAATATGTGAAACCATAAAGGTTGATAATGCAAAAACAGCAAATCAGTTAGCATGTTCGGCCATTTCAAAAGGTGCAGAATCCATAAAATTCGTGTTAACCCATGAGAATATTGAAGTCAACACTCTTTTAGCTAACATAAATCTAGACGAAATACCTATTCATATAGCCTTACAATTTTTAAACACAGACATTGTTGAATTGTTTACTGCATCAGGATCAAAAGCAGGTATTTTTGTCCATAATGATATTATCGGAAATCTAGCCGAATCAGGGAATTGGTATGTAAACTTAAAAGAAGATTTTTTAAACTTTAAAAATGGATTAAACCATTCTAACACCATATCGATTAACGGGTTATTGTACCAAAATGCAGGAGCAAACATGGTACAACAATTGGCCTATACCTTGGCGCACCTTAATGAATACCTTAATTATATCGAGAATAGCACTTTAAATGAAACATCAAAATACAATGTAGTTTTTAATGTTGCCCTAGGCTCAAACTATTTTTTTGAAATTGCAAAATTAAGAGCATTGCGTTTACTTTTTAACACCATTAGCAAAGTATACACACAAGATTACTCATGCTCAATTTTTGCTACACCATCCAAACGAAATAAAGTTATTTACGATTATAACACCAATATGCTACGTACTACAACAGAGTGTATGAGTGCTATTTTAGGCGGTGCAGATACCATTAGCAATTTACCCTATGATGCTTTATTCCATAAAAACAATGCATTTGGCTCTAGAATTGCCAGAAATCAATTGCTGATTTTAAAGTATGAAAGCTATTTTGATGTGGTAGACAATCTTACAGATGGAAGTTATTATATTGAAACAATAACACAACAACTAGCCGAAAAAGCCTTAATACTTTTTAAAGACATAGAGGCTAACGGCGGGTTTTTAAAGCAACTTAAAAGTGGTACCATACAACGTAAAATAAAAGAAAGTGCCACGAAAGAGCAACAGCAGTTTGATGCAGGTAGTGTAGTTATTCTTGGCAGTAATAAATACCCCAACCTAAATGATACAATGAAAGATGATATAGAAGTCTCTCCGTTTTTAAAAATTAAAAAAAGAAAAACCTTAATAACCCCAATAATTAAAAAACGTTTAACCGAAAATTTAGAACAAGAACGATTAAAAAAAGAGTAAGTATTATGAAATTAAAATTTATTGCATGTTTGGCAATCATCACTTTATTTAGTTGTAAAAAAGAGCCACAAGAAAAAACCTTAGAAACCTATAAATTCTCTGAAAAAGGTATCGTATTAAACTGTGATCAATTCGATGTAAAACTATTAAACGAAGCCCTTTTTTCTTTTGAAGATGATATCTTAAAAAAGTATGGTAATACAGGGCAAACCGGAAACCCTAACCTTACTCGAGCTTATTCGCAGTTTATAAGAAATGCCATGTATGGTCGTATAAAATATGCTGAGGTCGTATCCCCACATTCAGTTAAAGTTTTTGATGTTTTAAAATCCAGAGCAGAATTATGGGACTTAAATCATCCAGATACTAAATTAAATTACAATAGTGTAGTTATGGAATGTATCTCAAAAAACATGATAGATAAAAGTTTAAAAACCACTTTTAATGCCCTAATCGAGACCAATAGCATGAGTCCAAAACTATACGGACCAGCATTACAATCTAACTATGGCGCAGCTATTCGCGATAAATATCTATCAGCCTATGTAGCTTTAGAGTTTTTCTATGGAAAGTTATTTGATGTGGACTTATCTCAAGTTTCTGAAACACCTGAATCTAAGGTTGATTTTAATAAAATCCCGCAACCAACAACTCAAAACGATCCTCATGCAGGACATAATCATTAAGCGTTATTTTTGATGTATAAAAAATTACTATCATACCTATTCATTCTTTTGTATTCATTAACATTGGCTTCTTGTCTTAATGGAACCAGTGGTATTGAAAACTGGATTGAAATTAAAAATTCTGAAGATATTTCTGGAAAATATCATTCACTAAGCGATGATGGTATAAAAGTGTATTTACCCAATACATTTAAAAAATATAGCACAAACGAATACCTACAGCTTTTAGATTCGATATCTTCTAAAAAAGATTACGAATTCGAATCTAAAGCTGTTGAAACGTTAAGAGATCTTGAAGGTAATTTTTATATCTATTTTGACGACACTTATGGTATTACCTATACCATAAACACCTTACCCTATTTTCCGTTTTCTAAAAGGGACGCCTCCCAACTATTAGGTATTATTAGATTGAATAACGAAAAGGTATCAGAAACTCAAAACATAGACTTTACTAAACTTACCGCTAAATACAGTGGTAATAAAAAACAACAAATCTTTAAAGCTATATACAAAGTAGATTATACTGAAAAAGGTTCATCATTATTTAATACCTCGTACATTATATCATCAAATCGTAAAACCGTAATGATTAAGCTTTCTAGTATTTATGATATAGACTTTAATCCTTACATTCAAAAAATGGTGTTGTAGTGTCGAGAAAACCTGTAGAACATATAAAGATTCAAACTGACATCAGTTCTAATAACCCTGATGTAAAAACTTATGATACCGCAGAAGGCATCAATATAAAATCTTTATACTCTAAAGAGGATTTAAAGCATATTGAACATCTAAATTTCGCAGCAGGCATACCACCTTATTTACGAGGGCCTTACAGTACCATGTATGTAAAACGACCATGGACCATTCGTCAGTATGCAGGATTTAGTACCGCCGAAGAGAGTAATACCTTTTACAGAAGAAATTTAGCCGCTGGTCAAAAAGGGCTATCCGTGGCTTTTGATTTGGCCACACATAGAGGTTACGACTCCGATCATGAACGCGTGGTGGGTGATGTAGGTAAAGCAGGAGTAGCCATAGACTCCGTGGAGGATATGAAAATACTCTTCGATCAAATTCCACTAGATAAAATGTCGGTCTCTATGACCATGAATGGCGCAGTACTCCCCATTATGGCGTTTTACATTGTAGCCGCTGAAGAACAAGGTGTTACATTACAAGAGTTGTCAGGTACAATTCAAAATGATATTTTAAAGGAATTTATGGTGCGTAACACCTATATCTACCCGCCTACACCATCCATGAAAATTGTCTCTGATATTTTTGAGTTTACCAGTAAACAAATGCCTAAGTTTAATAGCATTAGTATTTCTGGTTACCACATGCAAGAAGCTGGAGCTACCTGCGATATAGAGCTCGCTTATACTTTGGCAGATGGTTTAGAGTATTTAAAAACAGGAATAAAAGCTGGTATGGATATAGATACCTTTGCCCCTCGCCTGTCATTTTTCTGGGCTATTGGCATGAATCATTTTATGGAAATTGCTAAAATGCGAGCCGCACGAATGCTTTGGGCTAAAATTGTAAAACAATTTAACCCTAAAAACCCTAAATCCTTAGCATTGCGCACACATTGTCAAACTTCTGGATGGAGTTTAACCGAACAAGACCCGTTTAACAATGTTGCAAGAACGACAATAGAAGCCACTGCAGCAGCTTTTGGAGGCACACAAAGTTTACATACCAATGCTCTGGATGAAGCTATCGCACTACCAACTGATTTTTCTGCTCGAATTGCAAGAAACACACAACTATACCTACAAGAAGAAACTAAAATAACCAAGACAGTGGATCCATGGGCAGGTAGCCATTACGTTGAAAAACTAACCCATGATATTGCAGAAAAAGCTTGGAATCTCATTCAAGAAATTGAAGATTTAGGTGGTATGACTAAAGCAATCGAAGCAGGTATACCTAAAATTAGAATAGAAGAAGCTGCAGCAAGAAAACAGGCCAGAATTGACTCTGGACAAGACATTATAGTAGGTGTTAATAAATACCAACTAGAACAAGAAGACCATATAGCCACTTTAGAAGTAGATAATCAAACGGTAAGACAAGCTCAAATTGAGCGTTTAAAACATATTAAATCTACCCGAAACTCCAATGAAGTTAAGGCTGCACTATCAAAATTAACAGTAGCTGCTAAAACAGGACAAGAAAATTTATTAGCTTTAGCTATTAAAGCAGCAAAACAACGTGCCACTTTAGGAGAAATAAGTGATGCACTAGAAGCAGAATTTGGAAGGCACAAAGCACAAATAAAATCATTCTCAGGAGTGTACAGCAAGACTATAGAAAACGACGATACATTTAAAAAAGCACAGCAATTGGCAGATGTCTTTGCTGAACAAGAAGGCAGAAGACCTCGCATCATGATTGCAAAAATGGGACAGGACGGTCATGATCGTGGTGCAAAAGTGGTAGCTACAGGTTACGCTGATATTGGTTTTGATGTTGATATTGGTCCGTTATTCCAAACCCCAGAAGAGGTAGCTAAACAAGCTGTTGAAAACGATGTACATATTCTTGGGGTATCCTCACAAGCTGCTGGACATAAAACATTAGTCCCAGAGGTTATTAAAGCCCTAAAACATTTTGGACGTGACGACATTATGGTAATTGTTGGTGGTGTGATACCCAAACAAGATTATCAATTTTTATTTGATGCTGGCGCCATAGCTGTTTTTGGTCCTGGCACAAAAATTAGTGATACTGCTATCGCTGTTTTAGAAATTTTGATTGACTAACTATACTCTTATTCTCCTACACTAAATAAGGCATTTATATTCTAGCGACCTCATTTAAATTTTAAACTACATATATTTACGAATTAGTGAATTATTTAGTACTTTTCAATAAATTATTTGCCGTGAATGGATTTAGATAGCCTGATAGAAAAATTTCAAAAAAAAGACGAAAAAGCCTTTGAAACTCTTTACGGGATGTATAGTGAAAGTATTCATGGTGTAATTTATAATATAGTTAGAGATGATACTATTGCAGAAGAAGTTATGCAAGATGTTTTTATAAAAGCATGGTATAAATCTGATAGTTATTCTTCAAAAAAAGGGCGTTTTTTTACATGGCTATTAAACATTGCTAGAAATGCTGCGATAGATAAAACACGTTCTAAAGCGTACAAGACCTCAAAACAAAACCTCGATGCCACTTTTTTCGTAGATATCATAGAAACCAGTGACAATCTAGATAAAAAAACTGATGCCATTGGGATAACAAAGTTTGTAGCCAAGCTTGCCAAAAAATGCAAAGAAGTTATAGAGCTACTATACTTTAAGGGCTACACGCAAAGTGAAGCATCCGAAGCTCTTGATATCCCCATAGGTACAATTAAAACAAGAAATAGAAACTGTATTCAAGAACTTAGAAACATAGTTTTAAATTAAAATGGATATTAATGCATACATAGCGTCAGGAGTTTTAGAGCTATACGTAGCAGGTACACTCTCTGAAAAAGAAAATAAAGAGGTGTACGCGCTTATGCAAAAACATCCTGAAATTCTACAAGAGGTTTTAGATATCGAAGCAGCCATAATTAAATTAACAGCTGCAACCTCAAAAGGCACAAACACACATATCCTACGGGAAATTAAAAAAGAACTGAATCTTAGCAATGAAATACCTAAAGTAATCCCTATTTCTAAACCAAGATATAATTGGGTAACATATACAGGTTGGGCTGCATCTGTTATTTTAGGTTTAGGTTTGCTATGGACACTACAACAAAACAACAAACTAGAATCGGATATTAAAATATCTAAAACCCAACAATCCATTCTTGAACAACACATAGAAAACTCTAGAAATAATTTACAAGAAGCCAATACACTAATTTCTGTGTTACGCGATGATAACATTGCAAAAATACCTCTGGATGGGCAGGGTAATTTTGCCAATGCTTATGCAAAAGTATATTGGGATAAAACATCAAATCGTATATTTTTAGATGCTCTAGGATTACCAGAACCTCCTGAAGGGATGGTATACCAAGTATGGTCCTTAAAATTAAATCCGCTAACACCTACTAGCCTTGGCACCATTGATAGCTTTAAAACAGATGCAAATAAAATCTTCGAAATAAAAAATACCAACCAAAGTGAAGCCTTTGGTATAACCCTTGAACCTGCTGGTGGTAGTGATACTCCAACGATGGATCAACTATATACTCTAGGTGTTGTTAAAACCAGTTGATGATTTCTGCAGAAGTATAAAACTATATCCAAAAAAATCACTCAACCACATTTCTGCGATTGAGCGACTTCCATCAAACAAAAAACCTAAAAACCAACCTTTTAAGGTGTATATTTAGTCACAATCAATTCCCTCAAATTAATCTGATGTTTCGTTGTTTACTATATATTCTTAATCGTTTCTGTGGTTAGTGGCCCTAATTCAAAACTACTTTTTAAGAGTTCTTCTTTTATATCTTTGGCTTTATTTAATTTTCCACTAGCTTTATATATTTCAGCCATATGGTATAACACTTCTGGTTCTGAAGTATGACCTGCAACATGGTTTTCCATGATGCTAAGCGCCTCTCTTAAATTACCATGATTGTAATGGGTCCATGCTAGTAAATCATACGATTGTGCTGTTGGTCTGTTTTCAATCTCATGATATGCAATCTTTAGGGCTTCAGCAGTTTTTGCTTTATTTTCAGCGAGCAGTAGTATATTGTATTTATTGTACATATTACCATATAATGTATTACCCATTGCTTTCTTATACAAAGCAATTTCTCTCTCTTTCAAATTAATATCATCTGTAAAATCAGCTATTTCTGCTTTTAGCAAATGATAGTCTGGAGCATGGTAATTTTTAGTAATAGAATTTAAAATACGTAATGCCTCTTCGGTATTTTTTTCATGAGAGTATGCTATCCAAGCAATGCCTTTTTTGGCATATGCATCGTTAGGGTTTAGCGCTAAGGCTTTCAAATAATGGCTGTATGAGTCTTCTAAGCGACCTGCATGACCATAATAATCGGCTAAATTCGTGTAAGACCATTGCATCAAACCTTTATTTTTATTAGCCTCTGCCATATCAGTAGCCTTTTCTAAATACAGAATTGCCTTGTCTAAATCGCCATTATGGTCACTCCATTTAGACAATCTTATTAAAAAATCAAAATCTTTATAGTTTTCAATCTTATTAAGATATTGTTGTGCTTCAGCTAAATTCCCTAATTCTAAATGTACATCAAACAGCATTTTTTGGGTAGATGCTAAACGATCTCCATGTACTTCTGCTTTTTCTAAAAGCTTTAAGGCTTCTTTAAATTTATGTTGCGAAATATGGTTTCTCGCCAAGGCTCTTAGGTAACCCGAATTACTATAGTTTGTCGCTTTATTAGCTGCTATCAACTTTCTTTCAGCATCAATTAAATATTCAATTTTACCTGTTTCGCTGAATAACAGAGATTGAGATGCTGCAACTTTTGCCAAATAAGGAAACTGATTTGGCGCTTTCTCTAGCTTTTTTTCCCAAAATATATAATCTTGTTGTGCAGCATCCAAAATCTCATTGTTCTTATTTTGTAAATACTGGTTATAGTCGGTTTTGTTTGTTACTAGTTTAGGTGTCTCGGTTTTGGTTTTACAACTAAAAACACAAAGTATAACGGTACAAAATATTAGATTAAAAAGTTTCATATTATATGTTTTTGTTTGAAGTTAACTATCCGAGTATGCCATGGTTAACATACCCGGAAATTAGATTAATTTAGTATTACCAAGGCGATGCGAGGTAAGGAAATGTGCTTAAAAATGCTTTGTCATTAGCATCCACATTGTCATTGGATAGTGTTGGATTTTCAGAAAAATCCTCTCCTCCAAAAATCAATAGAAGCTCTACGGTAATAACATCGTCTGCCAAAGCACGACCTGTTAATACATTAGTTCCATCAAAAAAAGTGGTTGTTCCATCCAGTGAAACATTTAAAACATCTGTAGCAAGTAACCCTGTAAAGGCTGCTGCATCAAGTCCTAATGCATTTTGGTCACCTGGGTTAGCAAATGCAGGACTTAACCCAGTTAGGTTAGTTTCAAACATACTTTGAAACGATGCGTTTTGCTGAGATGGTATTGTAGTATTAAACATATCTTTACTGGAAGAGGATACAAATACGGTATTTACTGCTGGTCTTCCCATTTGGTCTTCTTGTTCATAAGTTCCAGAAAAATCTGGGCCTTTTGGTGTCGTTACACCGTCATCATCATTAGAACAGTTAAATGCTAAAAATGAGAGGCTTAATGTTAAGGTTAATATTTTTAAAGTTTTCATAATTACAATCTTATAAGTTAATACCTGTTTACTTTGTCTTGGTTTCCACCCAAGTATTTATGGTGCCTGTTCCTCCAATCATAGACTTTGGCACCTCAACTACAATAGACATCACATTGGAACCTGCAAATGTGTCGGTCCCTGGATCGTTAAAACCAGAGGCGTTACCAGCAATAATTTCAGAATACTGTGCAAAGTCCATAAAGAATGGGTCGTCTCTAGGTCCTGCGAAAAAGCTCATACCTGCACTTGTACCAATTACTGGGCTTTCTCCATATTTTGTAATTGCTACAACTCCACTAGCTTGAGAGTTTGTTTGTATCACACTATTTAAACCTGTTTGCGATGGCACTACTGGACCAAAAAAGTACATTTTACCATCTCTTGGAATAGCCTGTATTACCAAGTCTTCCACATTATCGCCAGTGTTGTCAATGTTAATTTCTACCAAAACACCTTCATCAAAAGAAGCATTAGCAGTATTGGCAGGGCTTATCAACCCTTGTACGTTAACCACAAAGGCTAGGTTAGATGTGTTTTCGCCTTGGAAGGCATAAAAATCGGTAATATCACTTGTACCACCTTGTACTGCAGGTGCATCAATATGGTCTGCAGCAATAACGAAAAAGCTGGCTATTGCCAAAACTCCCACGCCTAGAATTGTTTTTAAATTTTTCATGATTTTGAGATTTTGTTATTATTAATTTTCACTCTCAAGCATACCTACGAAAAAAGGATTTTAGCGGTTTTGTTAAATTTTTGTTAAAGAAAAAACTAGGGTAGTTTTCAGCTAAAAGTTTATTTTTACATCATTGTGATAATAAACTATGAACCCTTCAGCATCTGGTTGGATAAAAAAACTTGAAAGCGAGCTAACTTTAAATAATCTTTTTTTAAAGTTTAGCAGAGCCACATTTTATGATGCGCTAAGGGATTGCGGATTTATTTATGGTAGTAATCAAGATATTGCATCTCAAATCTTACCAAAACGAGACCTACAAGAAGAAGAAATCTGTAAAGTTAACTTGTGTATAGCACTGTACTATGCGCATTACAACTCTAGTTGCAAACAGCCTTTTGTAGAGAGTGTCATCAATTTTTATTCGGAAATAAGCGATATAAAAACATCATTTTTTAAAGGCCTATTAGGTGGTATAAAATCTAGTGAACAACTTGAAAACATCATTCATAAACGCATTCAAATTGATGCTAATATACTTACCAAGAATTTTAATTACTTCATCATTAACGCATTACTTTATGTAGATGTGTTAGCCTATCAGCAGTATTTATCCAAAGAGGTGTTTTCCGTGGCTTATGTAAAACAATTAGAAGCAGCTATTGTGACTATTGCCTTGGACGTTTTAAATGCTAAGGAAGAAAAGCATAGTTATGATGAAAGTTTAGTAAAGCTATTTCAATCGTCGTTACGCTTTAATGAAAACGAGAATTTAGATTACAAAAAAGCCATTAATTACATAGTATCTGAAGAGGAACGGTACTATATTCTAGACCTAGCATGTATGGCAACTTGGAGCGACCAAATGATTGATGTGGACGAACAGCACTTTCTAGAAAAACTGGGTACCGATTTACAATTACCGCTCTCTCGCACTTTACAGGCCATAAAAGTTGTAAATCGCTTTTACACCGTAAACAAGGATAACATTGCCCTGTTGAGTTCTAAAAATGTAGTGCAGAGCTTTTACAATAACTCCAGTAAAATGGTAAAGAAGTTGATTACCCGCAACAGTAAACGTTTATACCAAGAACTTAAGGACAGTAAAGAACTCATGGTATTACTCACACAGTCTACCGTTAGGGATTTAAATAAAGAAGAACAGCAAAAAGTACAAGAACAGCTTTTAGATATTTTTAAATCCATACCTAGTCTAGCGATTTTTATGTTACCTGGTGGCGCTTTATTATTGCCTTTAGTAGTAAAATTTATACCTAAATTGTTACCATCTGCTTTTGATGAAAACCGAGTAGACGAGTAGCTTAGCATTTGACTTTGTAAAAATTTTCTACTAAATTCGTTCGCAATTGATATGCGTGAACACTCTAGTGAAAATTTGCAAAATGAAAATAACTATAACCGTCTTACTAATATGCTTCTATAACCTTATTTTATTTGGTCAGAAAAAAGAGCTTTATGTTAATGATGATTTTGAATATATATCGAAAACTGAGTTTGACAAAATGTCTAAAGAGCCTCTTGATTATAAATTTAAGATTCGAATTAGACTCAGCTTACTTAAATGTAAAAGTATCTAGATACAAAAAAGGCAAAATTGAGTTAAAAATACTAGACTCAATTAAAAAAGTATTTTATAAAAACAAGAAGTTTAATGATAATGAAATATTCCTGATAAACTATTATCCAGGAAATGACAGATGTAGTACAGATGGATACAAATCAAGTTTTAAATCATACTATAGTCAGTATCGACGAAAATTTGATAAAATAGAAAATTTAAAACAACTATTTGTCTATAAATCAAATGACGGATTAAAAGGGTTTGGTAATAAGATCAATTGGCAATCTGATATTGACAATTTAATTGAAAAGACATTTTACCCTATACCTTATCCTTGTGGAGGTTATGTAATAATTGATAGTAAAGGCAATTACATCTCTGAAAGAGGAGAATATGGCTATTGGAAAGGGTTGTTAAACGAAATAAAATCTTTTACTAACAATGACCCAAAGTAATTTACTTATTCTGATATACCTCAGAAGATCTTTTAGTTTTTTAGCTTCATGCACTGCTAATATTAGTAGTTAAAATACGGACTATTCTTATTGCTAACTATTAACTAAATCCAAAATCACTTACAATTCCCCCTTAAACTGTAATCTTCCCAAAGTTGGTTTTTTTTAGTTGAAAAATGCAAGCTAACACTACCGTTTACGCTTTCTTTGTTTTATGTAATCATCAATAGCCTTTTTGGTGGTGTACCAATTGCGACCTTCTTTATGGGCATCAATTTTACCTTGTCTTGCTAATAAACTAATGTATTCTTGCCCATAATGTACATCGGGCTCTTCAACAATATCTGAGATTATTTTGTAATCTTCGGTGTTATCTGGCAATGCACTTAAATAAATATTAAGTGTACGCTCTAAGGACTGGCACATTAACAACATTAGTTTAGCATAGTTGCCTTTATTAGCAAGATTTAAAGCATCGTAATATTTCTTTCTATCATTTTTTAAAATAATAGCTGGAGGAAAACCATGTGCCATTAAAATTAAGTTCATGGATAAGCGTACAGTTCTACCATTACCATCAAAAAACGGATGTATCCACACAAACTTATGATGGAATACTGTAGCCAATTCTATAACATTTAAACCCAAAGGGTTTTTAGTTACAAAATGCACAAGATCATCTAATAATTGAGATACTTTACGGGCATTGGGAGGTATAAAATTGGCACCAGAAATTCTAACTCCTGCATTTCTTAACCTTCCTGCAAAATCATCTTCTATGGAACGTAGTACTAATGCATGAAGCGATAAAATATCCTTTTCATTAAGCTTATACCCTTTAGTAACCAATGTATACAAATAGTTTATGGCTGTTTCGTGGTTTTTTGCCTCAAAATGTTCCCTTAAAGATTTTCCTTTAATCGTAACCCCTTCCTGAAGTACCATTTGGGTTTCTCGCAAACTTAATGTGTTACCCTCTATACTATTGGAATTGTAAGTCCACTCTATAGATAGGGCTTCCTTAATTTTTTGCAATGCAATATTAGGCAGCGGTCTTGCTGCTTCTAGCATTGCTACCTTATCAAATAAACGTTGAAACGTTTCATTTAAGTCTTTCCCGTATGTAACATCTATATCCCACACAGTACAAAGATACTAAATATCGTTTGTACTTAAAAATAATTCTATCCGATATTGAAATTATTCCAACCAACCTTTAAAGTCCTTAACCCGTTCTCTGGCTACAATAACGTCTTGTTCATTATAAGAGTTTAATTTTATTTGTAAACGCGAATTGGTATAGCTTACCATATCTTTTATGGCGTTAATGTTGACAAAAAACTTACGGTTAATTCGGAAAAAAGTTTGTGGTTCTAGCTCTTCCTCTAATTGCTCTAAAGTAGTATCTATTAAATAATTTCTACCATCTGTAGTGTGTAAATAGGTGCCTTTATTTTCGCTATAAAAACACTCTATCTCGTCTATATTTATCAATTTTAAGTGTTGCCCAACTTTTACAGAAAATCGTTTTTTATATTCCCTATCTATAGGGTTTACTAATAGTTTTTTAATATCATTAAAATCTAGTGTTACGGCTTGTTTTTGTGGTGCACGGTCTTGGTATTTTTTTACTGCTATAGCTAAATCGTCTTCATCTATTGGTTTTAATAAATAATCTATGCTATTTAATTTGAAGGCTTGCAGCGCATATTCATCATAAGCTGTTGTGAATATCACGGCAGACTTAATTTCTATAGTTTCAAAAATTTCAAAGGAGAGTCCATCGCTTAATTGAATATCTAAAAATATTAAATCGGGATGCGTATTGTTTTGAAACCATGCTATGGCTTCTTCTACAGAATGTAGCATAACTTGTGCTTCTAAATGTAATGTTTGAAGCATGCGCTGTAAACGTCTTGCAGATGGTTTTTCGTCTTCTAT
This sequence comes from Hyunsoonleella ulvae, assembly GCF_016827605.1. Taxonomy (GTDB): domain Bacteria; phylum Bacteroidota; class Bacteroidia; order Flavobacteriales; family Flavobacteriaceae; genus Jejuia; species Jejuia ulvae. The sequence continues at coordinate 693,301 of NZ_JAEPJQ010000002.1, forward strand.
AATTATTACGTTCATTGTATTTCGATTGACTGTTTTTGGTTGATAAACTTTGTACTAGTACGCTATTTTTGCCGATTCCACGTTAAGACTTTGAGAAATGAAAGCCTGTCAACAGAGAGGTATTTAAATGATTATTCAAATTGACGCTCGTCTCGTTGTTCTCTTTCCATATACTCTCGTATTTTACGTTCTTCCCATTTTTTATTGAAGGCTAGACGCTTGCCAAATACGCCTATGGCATGAAACCCCAAACCTATACCCCAAAAAACTGGTGTTGACCATGTGCCGAAATGCCACATATTCCCACTATTAACGGCTATTATCACAACAATAAAAATATTTACGACTACATACCAGAAGGCATGCCAGTAAAAGCCCTTAAGAGCTTTTAAGCGTTTTTCTGCCCGTAAATATGCATCTTCGTTTCTATAATTTCGTTCCCCGTAAGGTTGTATATCGTACTTATCCATTGTTTTAAATTTTTATTTTTTGTTTATTTTATAAAACTGCTACAACTTCAGTTCTATTTCCATCTATTCTCTTCCTCCTCACGCATAAATTGCTCTATTTTGCGTCGTTCCCAGTTACCCCCAAAAGTTTTATCACTTACAAAAACTTTAAAAGCTTGTATGGTTAAACCTATGCCCCAACCTATCATTGGAAACCAAAACCATTGAAAACCCCAAAACGTTTTATAATTGATAAATATTAAAAATGGTATCACTAAACAGTAGGATATTAAACTGTAGTAAAAGTTTTTTAATTCTTCTACATGATTGCGGGCTCTTAAATAAGTATCGTCTATTTGATTTGATGTTTGTGTTCTCATAACTGATATTTGTTTTGTAAGCATTGGTATTGCAACAGCAAACTTTTGTGCTTCTTTGTTAATGTCTATTTTTTTCTTTGTGAGCAGTTTGTAACGTTGCATGATATTTGCCAAACCTACACCACTACTCTTTTTTACGATTTGTTTGGGTTGTAAATTATTTTCTACTACCAGATATCCCTCATCCTCATAAATTTTTATGTGTAAAGGTTTATTTGGAGTTACCATATTGTGCTTTACAGCATTTTCTAATAATAATTGTAGCGATAACGGCACTACTTTACTTTCTGGATTTTTAGCTTGTGCTGGCATGGTAAAGACAATACTGTCCTCAAACCTCATTTTTAAAAGCGACATATAGGTTTTTGCAAACTGTAGCTCTTCGTCTACGGTTACCAACTCCTTATTTTTTTGCTCTAACACATAGCGATATACTTTGGATAATGAGGTAGTGAACTTTTGAGCTTGATGGGGATTCTCTTCAATTAAACTGGTTAATACATTTAAACTATTAAATAAAAAATGCGGATCTAGCTGATTCTTTAATGCATCAAACTTTGCACTTGCCGTACCTGCTATTACTTTTTGTTCCTTTAATTTGTTTTGCTGGTACTTGTTATAAAAGTATATAATGTGGAATACTGATACTATAGCAAGGGTAATCCAAAGCCCGAAATAGTAATATTCCAATTTGTCATTTGCTATAAATTCTTCAACAGAGGTCCCTCCAAAAACAAAGTAGGTAAATAATCTTAAAAAGAATAAACCTATTAATGTGATTAGTGTTGACCCTATAATTCCAGCGATAATACGCTTTAGTGTACTGTTCTTTTTCCATTTGTAGGCATTCATTTTATCAAAAAAGTACATATTGGAGTACCCTAACAGAAATGCATACAATTGATAGAATCCAAAATCGATTAAAAAATCCTGTATACTGTCGTAGCTAAACCTATCGGATAGTAGCTCTCCAATAACATAAACTATACAACCAATTATAAATGTTATAAGAATTTGTCTAATCGATTTTTTCATGATACGTTTTATTGCAAAAATTTACTGTTTACATGATTTTAGTAACTCCTCTACCCGATCCTTACCCCATTTGGGATGAAATTCCGTTTCTGCTTTAAATTTAGCAAAAAGTTCTAAGGCGCGTTCTAAGTCTTTACAAAATGGTGTGGTATCTTGTCCAAAGTATTTTGCACTGCCAATATTCCACTCTGCTTTAGATGCAACAACCCTTGGGTTATCTGGTGCTATGGCTTCTGCCTTAGCATATAACTCAATTACTTTTGGAGATAAGGTCATACCGTAAGTGGCACCATCTGAAGCAATCCAAGCCGTATGCAATAAGGCTTGCATTACCATAATCTCTGGGTTATTTTTTGAAATTGCTGTAGCGTCATTCAATAAATCCTGTCCCTTTTTTAATTTTGCAACTAGTTTATCTTTATCCTGTTCCCCAAAACTGGTTACGATATTTATTTGAGCTGCCCAGTACGGTGGCAACCAGTTGTCTGGCTCTGCTGAAGCTATGCGCTCAAACAAATTGGCAGCTTCTGCTGGTTTGTTTTCCCCCCACAACTCAAATGCTTTTTGCATTCCTTTTTCATAATTAGTTTGTGCCGTTGTTAATATTGACACTAAAAATGTTGCGATAATAAATAGGTGTTTCATGATATTAAGTGTTATAATGTGATATGTTGTGTTACTGATTCGTTATTGATTGTGAATTTGGCATCTTCCCATTTTGGTGGCCCCATAAAACCTTTAGCATTATTTGAGCACCCATAATCTTCTTTGGGAATACCAAACATACCTGTATCCATTTTATTGTTATTGTTTTCATCGTGGTAAAATGATACAGCATAAGTACCGTTAGGTATATTTTTAAAAACTACTTCGCAACTGTTGTTTTGTATTATTAAGGAAGTAGATTTATAGCCTTTTCCTAGGAAGCTGGCTTGTGAATTATAAAGGGATATGTAAACTTTCCCTGAATTACTTTCTAAATTAGAGATTGTTACGGTTACATGATGTCCTGTAGCCTCTTGTGCAAATGAAAGCGATGTGCTTATAATGATGAAGCAGATGATTTTGATAAGTTGTTGCATAACTGTTTTATTTTTAATGACAGTTCAAATATCTTATCAAAGCCCACGAATTTAAAATTGAACTTACCGAACTGTAAAAAACAGATACTGAATTGTAGTTTTCTTTTAAACTGTAGTAAACAGGCATAAAAAAGTTAAGGATACTTTGTAATAAAGTATCCTTAACCGTCCAAACATGATAACTGGGTATTAACCCTAAAAAAGCTTGTTATGTGTTTGCTATTGTTCTGCCATTTTAAAATTAATAGGCAAACTAAATGGTACACTTACAGGTTTACCGCGTTGTTTTCCTGGAATCATTTTTGGCAATAAACTTACTATACGGTGTGCTTCATCTTCCAATATTTTATCTGGACCTCTAGTTCTAATTTTTGTAATTCTTCCATCTTGAGCTATTACAAATATTACAAACACACGTCCTGATATTTCCATATCTAATGCCATTTCTGGATAGTTGAAGTTTTTTGCTACATGCATATTCATTTTTTCTTGAAAACACTTTCTGCGCTCAGATTTTTTTACCTTCTCACAACCAGGAAATAAAGGCACATCTTCAATTACAGCAAATGGTACCTCAACTTCCTCTTCTATTTGCCCAACATTTACATCTTCAACACGTATTACATTATCACTTATTAAATCATCCTGACTAGTTTCTGTACTTTCAAATACAGTTTCTTCAATCTCTTCTGTATCCTCTACAATTTGTACAGTCTCTTGCATAACTACTGGCGGTGGTGGCGGTGGTGGCGTATTCATACTTACCAACGGAATTTCTTCATCTATTTCCGTATCCATCACAATCATATCTATTACTACTGCCTCTTCTTCATATGTTTTATATTCAATCGCTTGCCACGAAAAGAATAACATAATATTGAGTCCTATAGCGAAATAAAGGCTGCTATTCCGGCCTACCTCTAATTCTGGGTTCTTTTTAGGTATCATGTTTACCGGTTTTAAAGTTTGTAATTGCTCTAACAATGAAATTTTTAAAATCTCATTGTTTGTTATCATTTTGTTACTGTAAAATTAAAGTGTGCCTTCAATATTAATTATGACTTTTGTCATATTACCAAAATAACATCGTAATTTTAACAATATGAAAATATAAAAGCCTTATAAATGAATATATTTATGATTATTCATTTTTTAATAAATCTACCATATGTTTGGCTCTGGCATAACTATCCTGTAACTTAGAGACTTATTTTAAACACTTATTATGAATATTAATCTTGCTGTTTTAATAGATGGGGATAACATACCTGCAAGTCATGTTAATGAAATGATGGAAGAAATCGCGAAATATGGTAATCCCACCATAAAGCGTATTTATGGAGACTGGACAAAACCAAATTTAAACAAATGGAAAAAAGTATTACTTGAAAATGCAATCACACCTGTACAGCAATATAGTTATACTATTGGAAAAAACGCCACAGACTCCGCCATGATAATTGATGCTATGGATATTTTATATTCCAATAAAGTTGAGGGGTTTTGCCTAGTGTCCAGTGATAGTGACTTTACACGTTTGGCTACACGATTAAGGGAAGCCCGTATGCAAGTTATTGGCATTGGGGAAAAGAAAACGCCAAATCCGTTCATAGCTGCATGTGACAGGTTTATATATATTGAAATTTTAAAAAGCAGAGATAACGAAAAAGAGGATAGTGATACTAATGATTCTAAATCATCCAAAAAACCTTCTGTTGATATTATTACCCTGAAAGAGATTAATTTGATAAAATCCTCAATAGAAGATTTGTCTGATGAAGATGGATGGGCATTTCTAGGGGATGTTGGTAGTTTAATACAAAAGAAACGCCCTAATTTTGACTCAAGAAACTATGGTTTTCAAAAGCTAACGCCTCTAATAAAATCTACAGGTAAATTTGATATTGAAGAGCGTAATGCCCCAAACAATAGTAGGTATAAACATATTTACATTAAGAACAAAGCAAAAGAAAAACGCGGTGAAAAACGCCACAAATCCTAAATATCGCACACCATATTAAAAACAAAAAATCCAGCTTTTCGCTGGATTTTTAAATTTCATGTAGTCTATGCAAATATTAAGCATTTTGCTTCTTTATTAAATTAAGTGCAGAGCCTTCCTTATACCATGCTATCTGTGCATCGTTATATGTATGGTTTAATTTAACAGTATCCTTAGTTCCGTCAGTATGCACAATCTCTAAGGTTAATTGCTTATCTGGTCCAAACTCGTTTAAATCTAAGAAGTTAAAGGAATCATCTTCTTGAATCAAATCATAGTCACTTTCATTAGCAAAGGTTAACCCCAACATCCCTTGTTTTTTCAAGTTGGTTTCATGAATACGCGCAAAAGATTTAACAATAACTGCCGCTACTCCTAGATGGCGTGGTTGCATTGCAGCGTGTTCTCTAGAAGAACCTTCTCCATAATTATGATCTCCTACCACAATAGTTTTAATACCTGCCGCTTTATAAGCACGTTGCACATCTGGTACACCACCATAATCTCCTGTTAATTGATTTTTAACAAAGTTGGTTTTCTTATTAAAAGCGTTAACCGCTCCAATTAAGGTATTATTGGCTATATTATCTAAATGTCCTCTAAAACGTAACCATGGACCAGCCATAGAAATATGATCGGTTGTACACTTACCAAAGGCTTTTATTAATAGTTTAGCACCTGTAATAGTGTCGCCTAAGGGTACAAATGGCGTTAGTAATTGTAAGCGTTCTGAATCTTCTTTAACCACAACATTTACATGGCTACCATCCTCTTCTGGAGCTAAATACCCATTTTCCTCAACCTCAAAACCTTTTGGAGGTAATTCCCATCCTGTAGGTTCATCTAGCATCACTTCTTCCCCATTCTCATTGATGAGTTTATCCGTCATCGGATTAAAATCCAAGCGTCCTGCAATAGCTATTGCTGCTGTAATTTCGGGAGAGGCTACAAATGCATGTGTGTTTGGATTTCCATCTGCACGCTTCGCAAAGTTTCTATTGAATGAATGTACGATACTATTTTTTGGTGCATTTTTAGGATCGGAGTATCGTGCCCATTGGCCAATACAAGGGCCACAAGCATTGGTAAATATAGTAGCATCTAATTTTTCAAAAACTTGTAAAATACCGTCACGCTCAGCAGTATAACGCACTTGTTCAGATCCTGGATTAATACCAAATTCTGCTTTTGTTTTTAAATTCTTATCTAATGCTTGTTGTGCTATTGAGGCTGCCCTGGATAAATCTTCGTACGAGGAATTAGTACAAGACCCAATCAAGCCCCACTCTACTTTTATCGGCCATTCGTTATCACTAGCTTTTTTTGTCATTTCAGAACCTACCGTTGTAGACAAATCTGGGGTAAATGGTCCGTTTAATAATGGGCCTAGTTCAGATAAGTTAATCTCTATAACTTGATCAAAATACTGTTCTGGATTTTCGTAAACTTCAGCATCAGCTGTTAAATAAGCTGCCACTTCATTTGCTGCATCAGCAACACCTTCTCTATCTGTTGCCCGTAAATACCTATCCATAGAATCATCATATCCAAAAGTTGATGTGGTTGCACCTATCTCTGCCCCCATATTACAGATAGTTCCTTTACCCGTACATGACATCGATAAAGCCCCAGGACCAAAATATTCTACAATAGCACCTGTACCTCCTTTTACCGTTAGGATTTCTGCAACTTTTAAAATCACGTCTTTTGGTGCTGTCCATCCCGATAGCTTTCCTGTTAGCTTAACACCTATTAACTTTGGGAATTTTAATTCCCACGCCATACCTGCCATCACATCTACTGCATCAGCTCCACCAACACCAATGGCCACCATGCCCAAACCTCCTGCATTTACCGTATGCGAATCGGTTCCTATCATCATACCGCCAGGAAACGCATAGTTTTCTAGTACCACTTGATGAATAATTCCTGCACCTGGTTTCCAAAAACCAATACCATATTTATTGGATACTGATTCTAAAAAATTAAATACCTCGCTACTTACTGTATTGGCATGTTTTAAATCTTTTGCTGCACCTTCTTTGGCTTGTATTAAGTGATCGCAATGCACAGTCGTTGGAACTGCTACTTTATCTTTTCCAGCTTGCATAAATTGCAACAAAGCCATTTGTGCTGTTGCATCTTGACATGCGATTCTATCTGGTGCAAAATCCACGTAGTCTTTTCCTCTTACAAAAGCTTTGGTTGGCATGCCGTCCCATAAGTGGTTGTATAATATTTTTTCTGAAAGTGTTAGTGGTTTTCCAACAATGTCTCGGGCGGTGTCTACACGCTCTTTCATTCTGGCGTAAACGCCTTTTATCATGTCAATATCAAATGTCATAGAAATTTATTTTATTTAATTTTTAGTTTCTTTTTAACGCTCTCTAAGATACGAAAATATGTAAGGTATTGAAAAAGAGAAAACATATAAATTTCATGGTTAAAAACAACTTTTAGAAAAATTGATCCGTAATTTATATCTTTACACTCTGTTATATTTTTCATTACATACTATCTGAGTCTTTTCAAGAAAGACAACTCTTAAAAAAGAGTAAAAATTGCATTATAACATCTTCTTGTTCTTTAATGCATAGATAGGCACATTTATTTTTCACAAAAAACTTAAAAATAAAAATCGCAGAAAAGCTATACCATCATTGATGCTTTGTTAAATGTGATTAAAAAATAGACAATAATGAATAAAAAACAGTTAATAAATAAGAGCATAGAACAATTTTATAATAATTCATCAGAAGAAACAAGATTAAATCAAGGTATGGGAGTTTTTGAGTTTGAAAGAATTAAAACTCTCATAGAAAAGTATATTCCAAACCAATGCTCAACAATAATAGATGTTGGAGGAGGTACAGGAAAATACGCCGAGTGGCTTGCAAAAAAAGGACATGTAGTACACTTAGTTGATCCCATTAAGAAACACATAAAACTAGCTCAAAATAGGGCTCATAAATTAAAGAACAAATTTACCGTAAACTATGGAGAGGCAAGAAAACTTGAATTCCCTAACAACTTTGCCGACCTTATAATACTACATGGACCTCTATATCATCTTCAAAAAAGAGAAGATAGAGCATTGTGTATAAAAGAAGCCAAACGCATCTTAAAAAATAATGGTATAATTTTAGGTTTTGCGATTAATTATACAGCATCAACGTTGGTAGGTCTATTAAATGGTTATATCCATAAAAAACCATTTCTTAGCATGTGCAAAGAAGTATTAACAACAGGTTTACATCATCAACCTGATGCGTTCCCGTGGGTTTTAGCTGAAGCATATTACCATAGACCAGAACAGCTCAAAGAAGAGTTTATTAATCAACAGCTACATCATATTAACATACATGCTGTAGAGGGAATAACATGGTTAGATAAAGATTTTTTTCTAAGTATGGCTAATAGTAGTAGAAAAGAAACTTTATTGCAACTCTTAAATATAACCGAGACTGATGATGCACTTTTAGCTTTTAGTCCTCACATAATGATAGCAACAAAAAAATTACCGTATGAACTATAAAAAAAGATATTTAGATGCATTTATTAAAAATGATGGTTTACTTAACGAAATAGATCTTGGGGCAACTTATTGGTCTTAACGAAGATGAAACAATTAAAATACTTGCAAAGTTGTTACAGGAGTATAAAATTGAATATACTATGCACAAAGCTTGTAATTATCGTGTAATGAAAAAACGAATAGCAAAATAAATCCAAAGCATAAAAAAGCCCAAGCATTACGCTTAGGCTTTTCATTTATGTGTGTCTCTGGTTAGAATTAGATGACTAATTCTTTTTGAGAGGGTTTAAACTTGGTTAATACGATACCATCTACTGCTGCTTCGTACTCTGCCATAGTTGGTGTACGACCTAAAATGGTAGATAATACGACTACTGGCGTAGAGGATAGTAAAGATTCTCCTTTTTTACCGTCTGTATCTTTTACCACACGGCCTTGGAATAAACGTGTAGAGGTTGCCATTACTGTATCCCCTGGTTCTGCTTTTTCTTGGTTACCCATACATAGGTTACATCCTGGACGCTCTAAGTATAGCATGTTTTCGTACTTGGTACGTGCTAAGCCTTTTGGTGCGCTATCGTCAAACTCAAAACCTGAGTATTTTTGTAATACTTCCCAATCGCCTTCTGCCTTTAACTCGTCTACAATGTTGTATGTTGGTGGCGCTACAACTAGAGGCGCTTTAAATTCTACTTTACCTTGTTGTGCTTCTATGTTTTTTAGCATTTGTGCTAAAATCTTCATATCGCCTTTGTGTACCATACAAGACCCTACGAAACCTAAATCGACTTGCTTTGTACCACCGTAGTATGATAATGGACGGATGGTATCGTGCGTGTAACGACGTGATGGATCTTCGTTGTTTACATCTGGATCTGCAATCATTGGTTCTGCGATTTCATCTAAATCGATAACCACCTCTGCATAATACTTAGCGTTTGCATCTGGTTTTAATGCTGGCTTGATACCTGTTTTAACTTCTGTTATTCTGGTATTTGCTTTATCTACTAAACCTTTAAGCACCTGCTTTTCATTGTCCATACCTTTATCGATCATGATTTGGATACGGTCTCTTGCAATTTCTAAAGATTCTACCAAAGTCTCGTCTTCTGAGATACAGATAGACGCCTTAGCTTTCATCTCTGCTGTCCAGTCTGTGAATGTAAAGGCTTGGTCAGACGTTAATGTCCCAATATGTACTTCTATAATACGCCCTTGGAATACGTTTTCGCCACCAAATTGCTTTAACATTTGTTGTTGTGTAGCGTGTACCACATCACGGAAGTCCATAAAACTTCTCATGTTGCCTTTAAAAGTTACTTTAACAGACTCTGGAATTGGCATCGTGGCCTCTCCTGTTGCTAAAGCTAGGGCTACTGTACCAGAATCGGCACCGAAAGCTACCCCTTTAGACATACGTGTGTGCGAATCTCCACCGATAATGATATCCCAATCGTCTACCGTGATATCGTTTAATACCTTGTGTATTACATCGGTCATTGGGAAATATACACCTTTAGGATCGCGTCCTGTAATTAAACCGAAGTCGTTCATAAACTTCATTAATCTTGGGATGTTAGCCTTAGACTTATCATCCCATACAGAAGCGGTGTGACATCCAGACTGGTAGCTGGCATCTACTATTGGCGATACCACTGTTGCTGCCATCATTTCAAGCTCTTGAGACGTCATTAAACCTGTAGTATCCTGAGAGCCTACAATGTTTACTTCTACACGTACGTTAGAACCTGTATGTAATATTTTGCCTGGTGTTGTACCTACAGCGTTTTTGTTGAATATTTTCTCTACTGCTGTTAAGCCTTGTCCTTCTATAGAAATTTCTTTAGATGGTGCATATACTTGTGGTACATCGATACCTAAGGCTTTACAAGCAAATGTTTGTAATTTTTTACCAAATACAACTGCATAAGAACCTCCAGCTTTTATAAACTCCATTTTTTGTGGTGTTAATGCTGTAGAGATATCTTTTAACTCTTTATCGCCGTTGTATAACTTTTTAGTTTTTGTATTTATAGTAAGTACAGTTCCTGTTTCTACAGAGTATACTTGCTCTAATACAGGCTCGCCATCGGCATCGTAAACCGTTTTACCGTCGGCATCCTTTTTAGTTACCCAGTTTTTAAGGTCTATCCCTATACCTCCTGTTACACCTACTGTCGTTAAGAAAATTGGTGCTATACCGTTTGTTCCTGCTATTACTGGTGCTATGTTTATAAATGGTACGTATGGGCTAGATGAGATACCTGTCCATAACGCCACGTTATTTACACCAGACATTCTAGACGATCCTACACCCATAGTGCCTTTCTCTGCCACAAGCATTACACGCTTATCAGGGTGCTGCTCTTTAAGGGCTAACACTTCTTTTTGCATGTCTTTGTTGTGCTCAAAAATACACTGTCCGTGTAATTCTCTATCTGAACGTGAATGTGCATCGGCTCCTGGTGATAATAAATCGGTTGAAATATCACCAACACCCGCAATGTAAGTTACTACTTGAATTTCTTCATCTACTTCTGGTAACTTGGTAAAAAATTCTGCTTGAGCATAACTCTCAATAATCTCCTTAGCAATAGCACTTCCCGTTTTCATTGCTTCTTCCAAGCGATCAGTATCTGCTTCGTATAAAAATACTTGTGTTTTTAACACTTTGGCTGCCTGTTGTGCTATGTCCTCATCATTTCCTAATGCTAAATCTAGAAGCACTTCTATTGAAGGTCCTCCTTTCATATGCGACAGTTGCTCGAAAGCAAATGTTGGAGTGATTTCTTCTACTACTGATTCTCCAAGAATAATCTCTTTTAAAAACTTAGCCTTAACACCTGCTGCACTTGTGGTTCCTGGCAAGGTGTTGTAAATAAAGAAATTTAAAGATGCTTCTCTGTGCGCATTACCCTCATCCTTAATTTGAGCGATAATGTCACTCAATAAATCTGCACCGTCGATTGGCTTTGGGTGTAAGCCCAGAGCTTTTCTTTCCTCGATTTCCTTGATGTAATCGTTGTAGTTCATATAAGAAATATTTCAGTTTTAGTTTTATTTAAAAAAGTGACGCAAAATACGAATTTAATGCAAAGGTTTAAAAGGAAAACTACAATAAAACTAAGTATCTATACTTAATTATTATAGTATCATTATTAAATAAAATGATTGAATTTTTGTTAGTTGAATACAGCAATTTCTAATGAATTAATAATTTAATGTTGACTTTTAATCTATACCTTTGAGGTAAACCAAACAAGAAGATGCTTCTTATACTATTAAGCTGGATATACATAGCCTTAACTTGCCTAAATTTTGGATTTGTTTTCAGGAGAATTCTCAAAATTGACAATTGCCATTTTACGATACATCATATCTTAGGGCTTTTTCTCTATACCATTACAACTAGTCTTGCAGCTTTTTTTATGAGAATTCATATTGAATACTATGTAAGTGTTTTAATTCTTAATTGTATACTACTTATATGGTTTAGAGCAGATATTAAACAGCTTTTAAATAGTGTGTGGCATGCAATCAAAAATTTAAAAACTCCTTATAAACTATTATATCTACTGCTATGTATTTTGGTATTGGCACAGAGTGCTACCAAGCCTTATTTAATTGATAACGAATCGTATTATATACAAACCATAAAATGGATAAATGAATTTGGTTATGTAAAAGGGCTAGCCAACCTACATCTTTTTTTAGGACAAAATTCTTCATGGCACGCCTTACAAGCTGGTTTTAATTTCCCTTTTATCACTAATTGCTTTAATGATATTAACGGATTTATTTTTGTGCTATTAGGCTTTCTGTTTATTGAAAAATTGAATCATAATTCTAATGTTCAGGATTATTTTTTAGGTCTGATACTTGTGTTTAGTTTATTCTTGATGCAATTTGTAAATACACCTTCTCCTGATTTAATTATCTTTTTGTTGACGCCATATGTTGTCTATGAATTCTTGATGAATTATAACACCATATCCATCAATACATTTAAACAGCTTTTATCTATAGTCCTTTTTTTATGTCTTGTAAAAGTAACGATGTTGGTAGTATCCCTTCTTATACTAATTTTATTTTTAAAACATTATAATGCATTGAAAATATATAGTATTAAGTTTACCTTACTGTGCATTGGAATACTTGGACTGTTTTTATTTAAAAATTATATCATCTCTGGATACTTATTTTACCCTACATCTGCTTTGGACATCTTAAACGTAGATTGGAAATTACCGCCTGAATTATTACAACTATACAAAACTGGCACCTATCAATCTGGTTTTAATAATATTGACACTTCATCATTTAGCTTTCTTGAAACACTTAAATATTGGTTGCAAATCCCCAAACTTAATGGGCTATTTAATAAACTGTTCTTATTTCTTTTAGTACTTTTTCCTTTTTGTATTCTTAAAAGTAAACACAAAACGCAACTATTAATTGTTTACCTATTAGGACTTGTACAACTTGTAATCGTTTGGCTTAATTCTCCTCAATACCGCTTCTTTTTTGTATTTATTGTTATTTTTTCGCTTCAAATATTCGTTACTTTATTTAAATCTCAAAAGTTGGGATTGTACCTCACGTGTAGTGCCATAATTTTAAGTGCAATTACTATTTTTATTCCTTTAAATTTAAATGCTTTTACTTCAAATAAATTTGCTATGACGCTAAGTAATTTCAAGTTTAAAAATATTATTATTCCAGAGAACAATACTAAAACTGCCACTACTTTTTCTAAAGTTACTGTTGATGGGTTTGATTTTTATACCCCTGAAAAAGATGTGTTCTTCTGGGGTACTGGCAATGGTAGCTTACCTTGTGTGAATCAGCAACAAGTGGAATATATAAAACACTATTATCATTATATTCCTAAGTTGAGAGGGAACAGCTTAAAAGATGGGTTTATGTCCAAAAAAACCAATCCTTAATTAGAATAAACTCTTAATGATCTGATTTTCTGAAATACCTTCTGCTTCTGCTTTGTAGTTTTTAATGATACGGTGCCTAAGAATACTGGTAGCTACCGCCTGTACATCTTCATTATCTGGAGAAAATTTACCATTAACTGCAGCATGGGTTTTGGCTGCTAGTATTAAATTTTGAGATGCTCTTGGCCCTGCTCCCCAATCTATATATTGTTTTACTAAATCTGATGCTACAGTACTATTTGGCCTAGTTTTACCAACCATAGTAACTGCATATTCAATAACATTATCAGCTACGGGAATTCTTCTAATAACATGTTGTAATTCTAAAATTTCTTTTGCAGTAAAAAGTGCATTTACCTCAACTTTCACATCGTTAGTTGTAGCCTTTACCACTTCTACTTCTTCTTTAAATGAAGGGTATTCTAAGTTAATGGCAAACATAAAACGGTCTAATTGTGCTTCTGGTAGAGGATAAGTTCCTTCTTGCTCAATAGGATTTTGCGTTGCTAAAACAAAATAAGGTAAATCTAGTTTATAATGATGTCCAGCTACTGTTACTGCTCGTTCTTGCATTGCTTCCAATAGTGCTGCCTGGGTTTTTGGCGGTGTTCTATTTATTTCATCTGCTAGAATAATGTTGGCGAAAATAGGACCTTTTACAAATTTAAAATGACGGTCTTCATCAAGAATTTCACTTCCTAAAATGTCGCTTGGCATTAAATCTGGCGTAAACTGTATGCGCTTAAAATCTAAACCCAAGGCTTGCGCAATGGTATTTACCATTAATGTCTTGGCTAAACCTGGTACACCTACAAGTAAAGAGTGTCCTCCAGAAAATACAGATATTAAAATTTGATCGATAACATCATCTTGTCCTACAATGACTTTAGCTATTTCCTGTTTTAACGTTTTATATTTTTTAACAAAATGTTCTATTGCAGCAACATCAGACATAAATTCCTATTTTTTTAACCAGTTACTAGAAAACTCACAATCTCTTGTATTACCTGTTATCTTAATGTAGGTATCATCAATCTTTTCCGCTTGCCAATTTTCTATAGCCTTAATTTTCTTTTCGTTAAGAGCAAGTCCCTTAATTTTTAAGAAGTCTCTTGCATAATCAGCTTCATGGTCTTCTACCCTATCAGAAACTGTAAGGATTTTAAACTTAAGCTTTTGAGATCTGTCAGACTCCGCAACTACTTGGCTAACCTCTCCATCCTTTAAATCTTGAATTTGAGAATATAATTCAGGATCCATACGCGTTAATTCAAAATTATAGTCTTGAGTTTCTGGATTTATTAACTGTCCTCCATCAAATCGCGTTACTTCATCATCACTTATTTCTCTAGCTGCTGCTTCGAATGTAATTTCTCCACTAACTATTTTTTGTCTTACTTCCTCAAGTTTTTCTTTTGCTTCAATTATTGAGGCATCAGAAACTTTTGGAATCAATAGCACATGACTAACATCATACTCCTGGCCTCTAATTTTTTCGCAATAGACAATATGGAATCCAAAATCGGTTTCAAAAGGCTCAGAAACCTGTCCTTCTTGCAAGGAAAATGCTGCTTCACGAAATTCCTTCACCATCCTAGGTTTTTTTCTGTTAAGCGTATATTTGTAACCCGATTGTTTTATACCTGGATCTTGACCGTATAGAATAACTTTAGACCTAAAACTTGCGCCATTATCCTCTACATCACTCTTAAATTTTTTTAGCTGACTTATGATACGTTGCTTTTCTTCTTCTGATACTTTTGGCTCTACCACTATTTGAGCTACTTTTAATTCTGTACCAAAATTTGGACGTTCTTCTTTTGGAATTTTATTAAAAAATTGCCTTACTTCTTCTGGAGTTATTTCAACCTCTTCAACAACCTTAGCTCGCATACGCTGGGCTAACATCATATCCTTATTGGTTTTAAACATCTCCTCCCTAAGACTTTCCTCACTTTCTTTATTGTATATCGCTAAGAGGCGGTTTATGTCCCCATTAACTTGGGACAAAAACTGCTGTAATTGATACTCTACATTATTTCTAACTTCAGCATCAGACACCAATACACTATCTTGAATAGCATGGTGAGCATATAATTTATCTTCTAGAAGTTTACCAAAAAGCTGACATCTGGTAATATTTTTAGTGTCTACACCAGAGGCTTGTAACTGTAAAAACTCTTTATCAATATCAGAGTTTAATACGATATAGTCGCCTACAACACCCGCAACACCATCAACCTTTACAGGTTTAAATGCTGAAGTAGAATCAGTAATTACCTTCTTTTCACTTTCTTCAACTTTAGTTGGCACGTCTTCAATAATTTCTTGCGCTTGTATTACTCCAACTAAGAGGAGTAGCACTAATAGGCTAATTATAAATTTCAAATTCCTTATTCTTAATGGCATCTTTTGTAATGTCTTTTTCTAATTTTTTAATGAGTTCTAGTTTTCGCTTATTGATAACAATTTGGTCAATTGTTGGTCTTACATACTCCAAAGGCGCAGTATCATTCCTAACCAAAACATCATTAACTTGCATCAAATATACTCCTAATGAATCTTTGAGTTGCACAAAATTAGATTTTTTTAACAGTTGATTTTTATTTTCTGAGTTCACACCTGGAATCTTAGTAATAACCTGACTCATTTTTACCCAAATAGAATCATTTAATGAATAGGATTTAAATTGGAGTGCTATAGAGTCTAACACTATTTTATCATCTTCCTCAAAGCGCTTAAAACGTTCTTTAATGTTATCAAAATCTATGATATTTTCATCTAAGTGAAGGTATCTAAATTTGATAAGCTCTTCATTAAGTTTAAATACATCTTTGTGCTTTTCATAATAACTACTGGCCTCTTGTACACTTACTGTTGTATCTAGGTTTTTCTTAACCAATGCTTCTAAATACGCTTTACTAAAAAGATCATACTTGTACTGCTCTACTAGCTTATTAAAATCCTCTTGTTTTTTTTCACTTAAATTTATTTGGGCTCCGTCCACCAGAAGTCGTCCTGTAGCCCATTCTTTAATAAAATTCTGAACAATTAGAGTACTATCCTTTCCTGTGACGCCCTCAGCTACCAAACCTTTTAAGTCATCCTTGTAGAGATACGTATCGTTGACCCTGGCTATAGGTTCCCTGTCATCGGTTTTTCTAAAAAAATCACAGGATGCAAGTAGAATAAAAACTAATATTATATTGAGGGATTTAATGCGCAAAACTCTACTTAATACCTGCCTTAACTTTCTTAAAGACATCCTTATTAATAATTACCTCATACTTCTTTCTCAGTTCGTCTAACCAAAGGTTTTCTTTATGGGTTTGATAATCGCTAATCACTAACCCTTTAACTTCTTCATAGGTCTTCTGCTTTTCAGAAAATACTTGACTTACATTAGCCACGATAAAGCCGTTATTGTGTTTATACACTTTTGAAACACCTTTCTTTACGTCAAATGCTTTTGGTAATGCTTGATGATCTACATCCATAGTATCTACTGTAAAAATCACATTAACCTCTCCATTCGTGTTCACTAACGCCTTAATATCATCAATTGCCATTCTTTCCTTCATGAGTTTAGCTACCTTTTTAATCACTTTCTTGTTTGTTGAAGATGCTACCTCTGCCTCTACCCTTATAGGCCAGACATATTTGTCCTTATTATTGTTATAAAATGCTTCAACCGCTACAGAATCAGTTTTTGCTGTTTTCCATATGGTATTTTCCATTAAATCGAATAACAGTAATCCATCTCTGTACTCACTAAAAATATGGGCAAAATCTTCATTTTCGTTTTCAAGATTGTCTTCTTGATATTGTTTTAAATTTGAGTTTAGAAAAGCTTCATAAGCACCATTCACTATATTTGGAAAACTTTGCTTTCCTCTTATTCGCTTTTGCTGGGACAACAACGCATCTGCAAAATCGGCATTTGTTAATTGCTTTTCTCCTATTTTCACTAGAGGTAAATCTCCTTTAAAATCTTTGGGCAATTCCCAAGTACGCTTGTAAAAGTCATCATTTAATATAGACACAAAATAACTTAAATCTGGGTTTTGGTCTGTAATGCCATATTTCTGCTTTAGCTTAGAGATTAAGGCATCTTCAATTAATTGTGAACGGGAATCCCTTTTAACTTTTTGTTCTAGCTCGTGCTTTAAATCTTCAAAATCGCCTACTGGTTTTGCTTTTACGAGTTTTATGATATGCCAACCGAAATCTGTTTTTAAAGGTTCAGAGATATCCCCTTCGTTTTGCAATGCAAATGCTTTATCTTCAAATTCTGGTACACTTAACTGTCCGCTAGAAAATGCTTTGAGCAAACCTCCTTTAGGTGCCGAATTTTTATCATCAGAAAACTCTTTTGCCAAAGCTTCAAACGCTTCTCCTTGTTGGATTTTTTTGTAAATCTCATTAATTCTCTCTTCTGCATTAAAAGCAGCAGCATCTTCTTTTGGTATAATCATAATATGCTTTACGGTACGTGTCCCACGAGCCTTACGCTTATCCAAAACTTTTACGATATGATAGCCAAAACGCGTTCTAAATGGCTGGGACACTTCGCCTACGGGAGTGTTATATGCTGGTTTTTCAAACTTGTATACCATTTTAAATGCAGAAAACCAACCTAATTCTTCTCCAAATAGTGTTTTGCCGTTATGAACTTCTTTTCTAACGGTTTCAAAACCTTCTTTAAGTGTTCTCTCTCTTAAATTTTTAATTTTATTAAACGCTGCCAATGTATCTTTAGGGCTAGCTTCTTCGGATACACGTACCAAAATATGGTTTGCCTTCACATCAGTTGTAACATGATCGTAAGCTTCTTTTACTAACGCCTCATTTACCTCTGCGTCTGTCATGTAATTTTTAGCTAATTGCTTTTTGTAATTCCCTAGCTCTCGCTGATAGGTAGGTTTTTCATGCAGTCCTTGTGCTTGGGCTTCTTTTAATTTTAGCTTATAGTTTACAAACAATTTTAAATACTGTTCAACATCTTTTTGAGATTCGTCCTGTACCAAGCTCAAGTTTTTATTATACACCCTTAAAAACTCTGAAACATATACAGGTTCGTCTGCAACAGTAAACAAAACTTCTTTGTTTTGTGTCTGGGAGAACCCAATACCTATAAAAAATAATGAAAAAACTAAGATGAGACTCTTTAACTTCATAGTAGAATTTAATTAATGGATGGCTACAAAAATACTAATATATAGCTTTAAAACAAGTTGAGTTAACAAACGTAAAAAAAGAGTTTTTATTTTAAGTTTTCGATGTGTTTTTACTTTGAATTTTAGACCTTTGAAGCCAAATAAAAACCTATGCGACAAATAAAACTTATTTGGGATTTTCGCGGACCTGATGCTTTAAAAATTGCCGAACATCATGAAATTCATTTAAAAGATTTTATCAAGGCACAACATTTAACGTTAAATATTACTGGTGTACAAACTATTAGTTCTTTACACGCTGTGGCTTTTATGGTAGTAAGTGATGAGGAAATGAAATCTGTACGAGATGCATTAAAACCACATCGCGGTCAGGTATATCAATAATAAATTTTTTTGAAGGGTTAATTTGTCTGTCTTTTTAATCTTAGCATTAATTTGAAATGAAATGGTTATGATAAATAAAATAACCGTAGCATTTCTTAAATGAGAATAATAGCTTTTCATAATGTTAATTTTTTAGTTTCTCAAATTTCCCATTTCAATTATATAATTTCTCACAATAAAATGTTAACCTTTTATTAGGTCAAACCCTTAAAACTAGAGATAACAGTCATTCAAACTATGTTAACAAATTAGGTTTTTATTACTCGTAAATAATTGTATTTTTACGCATTAAAAAACCAAATCAATTAATGGGCAAAGTCATTGCAATTGCTAATCAAAAAGGAGGCGTAGGAAAAACGACAACTTCTGTAAACTTAGCTGCTTCGTTAGGTGTTCTAGAGAAAAAAGTTTTGTTGATAGATGCTGACCCCCAAGCCAATGCGACTTCTGGGTTAGGTATTGATGTTGAAAGTGTGGAAATTGGCACATACCAACTTTTAGAACATACAAATTCTGCCAAGGAATCTGTAATTACCACAGAAACACCGAACTTAGATATCATACCTGCGCACATAGATTTGGTTGCTATTGAAATTGAATTAGTTGATAAAGATGAGCGTGAGTATATGCTAAAAAAAGCATTAACAGATATTAAAGATGATTATGATTTTATTCTCATTGATTGTGCGCCTTCTTTGGGTTTGTTAACATTAAATGCACTTACAGCCGCAGATTCTGTTTTGATTCCAATTCAGTGCGAGTATTTTGCTTTAGAAGGATTAGGCAAACTATTGAACACTATAAAAAGTGTACAGAAAGTGCACAATCCTAATTTAGATTACGAAGGCTTATTGCTTACCATGTACGATTCTCGCTTAAGGTTATCTAATCAGGTGGTAGAAGAAGTGCAAAAACATTTTAACGATATGGTATTCACTACCATAATTCAGCGAAATGTTCGTTTAAGTGAAGCTCCTAGTTATGGTGAAAGTATTATAAACTATGATGCAGGAAGTAAAGGCGCAAGCAATTACTTAAGTTTAGCTGAAGAAATTATTACTAAAAACTCCTAATTATGGCGAAGGCAACCAAGAAACAAGCTTTAGGTAGAGGTTTATCTGCGCTTCTTAAAGATCCTAGTAACGATATACAATCTGTTCAAGATAAGGGAGCCGATAAGGTTATTGGTAATATTGTGGAATTAGATATAACCGCCATTGAGGTTAATCCATTTCAGCCCCGTACAAATTTTAGTGAAGAATCTTTACAAGAGCTAGCATCATCCATACGGGAATTGGGAATTATACAACCCATAACGGTTAGAAAGTTAGAGTTTAACAAATATCAATTAGTTTCTGGGGAGCGCCGTTATCGTGCATCTAAGTTAGTAGGTTTACAAACTATCCCTGCTTACATTAGAATCGCCAACGATCAAGAATCTTTAGAAATGGCTCTAGTTGAAAATATTCAGCGCCAAGATTTAGATCCTATAGAAATAGCACTGTCTTACCAAAGATTGATAGATGAAATAAACCTTACCCAAGAACAAATGAGTGAGCGTGTGGGGAAAAAACGTTCTACAATTGCCAACTATCTACGTTTGCTAAAACTAGACCCTATCATACAGACTGGCATGAGAGATGGATTTATTTCTATGGGGCATGGTCGTGCATTAATTTCTGTTGAAAACCAATCACATCAACTTGATATTTACGAAAGTATCTTATCAAAAAAATTATCCGTTAGGGAAACCGAAGAATTAATAAGACAGCATAACAATCCCAATATAGAAAACACTCAATCTACTTCAGAAAATAATGATATAGAAGAGATCCCTAAGCATGTTAAAAAAGGCATAAAAGAATTTTCTGAATACTTTGGACATAAAATTGACGTTAAAGTCTCTAAAAATGGGAAGGGTAAAATTATTATTCCTTTTCATTCCGAAGAAGATTTCAACCGAATTAAAAAATTAGTGCAGCGTGCCAAATAAGCTCTTTTTAGCAAGTTTAACCATTTTATTTTGTTGCTTTATTTCCTTTTCCCAAAACAGGGATAAATCAAGTCAAGATAGTATTCCTTCTGCTCTTGTTGTTAAAGACACTATTGTAAAATCCAAAACCATAGATCCCTTAAGACCCGCAAAAGCAGCGTTTCTATCCGCAGTACTTCCAGGTTTGGGTCAGGCCTACAATAAAAAATATTGGAAAATACCTTTTGTTTATGGTGCTTTAGGTACGGGCATGTATTTCTATCTTACAAATGATAAAGAATATAGAAGATATCGCGATGCATTTAGAAGACGATCGGCTGGTTTTCAGGATGATGAATTTTACAATCTAGATGCTGAAGGTAATGTGATATCACAACGTGTTACCGATGATGGTTTAATACGGGCCCAAAGGTTATTTAGGAGAAATAAAGAAGTATCCCTGTTAATTACCATCGGGCTATATGCTTTAAATATTATTGATGCAAATGTAGATGCACATTTGTTACAGTATAATGTAGATGAAAACCTTACCTTAGCACCGCATTACGAACTTAACGATATAGATAGAAGCAGTACTGTTGGACTAAGTTTAAACTGGAAATTTTAGTTCTTAATGAATATTAAACAAAACATATGAATATAGCTTTACTTGGATATGGTAGAATGGGGCAAGCCATTGAAAAAATTGCAATAGATAGAGGGCATACTATCGTGCTAAAAGTGGATAAGGATGATAACGATTACGATATCACCAAAGCTGATGTAGCTATCGATTTTAGTATTCCTTCTGTTGCATTTAATAATATCTCTAACTGCCTAGAGAATGGGGTTCCTGTGGTTTCTGGAACCACTGGCTGGTTAAAAGATTATGATAAGGCCATTGCTTTATGTAAAGAAAAAAATGGAGCTTTTATTTATGCGTCAAATTTTAGTTTAGGCGTGAATATCTTTTTTGAGCTAAACAAAAACTTAGCCAAAATGATGAGTAATCTTTCTCAGTATAATGTTACTATGGAAGAAATTCATCATACTAAAAAATTGGATGCACCAAGTGGAACTGCAATTACCCTAGCAGAAGGCGTTATAGAAAATAATGCAAACTATGATGCTTGGAAATTAGATGAAAGTGCTGAAAAAACCATCCCCATAGAGGCAAAACGTATTGCAGATATCCCTGGTACACATACCGTTAATTACCAAAGTGAAGTAGACTCCATAACCATAGAGCATATTGCTCATAACCGACAAGGTTTTGCTCTTGGTGCTGTAGTCGCTGCAGAATGGTTGGTTGGAAAAACTGGTATATTCTCCATGAACGATGTGTTAAATATTGGTTAATAGTATTAATTATTGTAACAAGATTTACGTTTTTCGTTCTAATGGGCTTATCATAAAAACACTAATAAGATGACTTTTACTCAGTGGCTTATATTTTTATTAATCATTCAAATTATCCATGGCTTAGGTACATGGAAACTATATATTAAAGCAGGGCGACAAGCTTGGGAAGCTTTTATTCCTGTATACAATGGTGTAGTTTTAATGAAGATTATCAACCGTCCATGGTGGTGGGTTATTTTACTGTTTTTACCTATTGTAAACCTTATTATGCTCATGGTAGTATGGGTAGAAACAGCTAGAAGCTTTGGCAAAAACACGTATCTGGATACATTTTTAGCCATTATAACTTTAGGGTTTTACAGTTACTACTTAAACTATGTTACTGATGTAACCTATGTTGAAAATAGAAGTATTATGCCCAAATCCAGTTCTGGAGAATGGACTAGCTCTATTTTGTTTGCTATAGTTGCAGCCACCATTGTACATACTTATTTTATGCAACCATTTACGATTCCTTCCTCTTCTTTGGAAAAATCGTTACTCGTTGGTGATTTCCTATTTGTTAGTAAATTTCATTATGGTGCCAGAGTGCCTATGACAACTGTTGCTGCCCCTATGGTACATGACACTATTCCTTTAGCTAGAGTGAAGTCTTACGCCTTTAATGATAATTACGAAAAACGCAATACATCCTGGATTAACAAATTGCAATTGCCTTACATGCGTATTCCTGGCTTTCAAAAAATAAAACGCAATGATATTGTAGTATTTAACCAGCCAGCCGATACTTTGTTGGATATGAATGATTTTACACCAGATCGTAACTACTACAAACCCATTGATAAAAAGACCAATTTAGTAAAACGATGTGTAGGTTTACCGGGAGATTCTTTAGAAGTTAGAAATGGTTATGTTTTTATTAATGGCAAACAAAACGAACTACCAGATAGAGCAAAATTACAGTTTAGCTATAATGTTAAACCTAAATCCAGAACCTTTGATCCTAATTACCTAGCCAAGCGTTATGATATAACGGATGGTGCATATCCTACTAATCAACAATATTCTAATTATTATATCCCTGCGATGTCTGATGAAGCTTATACAAGCTTTAAAAACCACCCTAACGTTTCAGATATTAAAGTAAATAAACAAGAAAAGGGGCTACATGATCCTAATACGTTTCCGCATTCACCAGATTATCCTTGGAATGTTGACTTTTTTGGTCCCATTTACATCCCTAAAAAAGGAGCTACAATAGATATTAATCTTAATGTGCTACCTCTTTATAAGCGTGTAATTACAGAATATGAAGGAAACACGCTAAGTGTTGAAGGGAATCAAGTAAAGATAAATGGTAAAGTGGCAAACACCTATACATTTAAACAAGATTACTACTGGATGATGGGCGACAATCGCCATAACTCCATTGATGCAAGACGATGGGGATTTGTACCTTTTAGTCATGTTTTTGGTAAAGCTGTTTTTATCTGGATGAGCTGGGATGGTTTCCCCAATGCGAGATGGGAACGTTTCTTTACTACTGTTCATGGTTCTTCAAAAGAGCCCTCCTCTCTTTTCGTTCCTTTTTTAGTTTTACTGTTTATGATAATTGCTTTAAATAGGCTCTGGAAAAAAAATAAAACTCTGGGACTTGATGAAAACCTTAATGAGGATACTGTAAGATACGCATCTATCCCAGATAGAATCAAAGCAGCTATCATAGATTCAATTATTCTAATTGTAATAATGTATTTTATTTCTGAATTATTTACACTATTTGATTCTGTACCCAATTATGTGAAAATTGTTATTTCCGTTATTATATTCTTACTGTATGACCCGCTTATGACATCTTTTTATGGAGGAACAGTAGGTCATACAATTTCAAAAATTACAGTCAGAAAAGACGGAAACCTCAATAGCAACATATCTTTTCCAATAGCCTTAATTAGATTTCTTTTAAAGGCCTCTCTTGGATGGATTTCATTACTTACTATTTCTGGAGATAAAAAGAAAAAAGCCATTCACGATAATGCTGCTAATTCAGTAATTGTAATGAAATATAAGAGATAAACTTAAAGTATTAAGAATATATTGCATACAGCAAAGTTTGATTATTTATGGCTATTGTTATGCATCCAACATACTTTCCAAACATAGCGCACTTCGTAGCTACAGTGCAATCAAAACACATCTCGTTTGAGTTTGCTGATAGTTTTGTAAAACAAACCTACCGTAACAGATGCTGTATTTATGGTGCCAATGGTAAATTGCCTTTAACGATTCCTGCAGTTTACTCCCAAAAAAAAAGACAATTATATAAAGACGTAAAAATTTTTAATGAAGTTAAATGGCAATTACAACATTGGAAATCTTTAGAATCTGCGTATCGCACTTCGCCTTTTTTTGAATTTTATGAAGATGAATTAAAGCCTTTATTTTTTGAAGAAGCTCAGTTTCTAATGGACTTTAATTTAAAGTGTTTTCAAGCCATATGTGATTGTTTACAGTTGGAAATAGAAACATCTAAAACTAAAACTTTTGAAAAAACATTGAATCATAAAACCGATTTTAGATTCTTGGTAAACGCAAAAAATGAAATCAATTTCGGTTTTGAACACTATACTCAAGTTTTTACAAACAAGCACGGTTTTATGTCAAACTTAAGTATCCTAGATTTACTCTTTAACGAAGGCCCAAACGCACTAAATTATTTAGAATCTCAAACCTTAGTTGTATAATATGATACAGCCCTTAGCACATTACGGATGTCACTTCTTACTACCGCTATTAGTTGCTGTGTTATGCTTTAAATCAAACTGGAAAAAGGCCTACTTAATAATGCTTGCTGGGCTGCTAATTGATCTAGATCATTTGCTAGCAACACCTGTTTTTGATCCTAACAGGTGTAGTATCGGGTTTCATCCGTTACACTCTTCATTCGCCATTTTATTTTACATTTTTTTATGTGTCCCTAAAACATCTCGTTTGGTAGGTCTAGGCTTGGTGATTCACATTGTAGCTGATATGGTGGATTGTTCCTTTATGTAATACGTTACTGTTTCAAATCTAAAGTAGTCATAATAGGATAATGATCAGAATAATGCGCATTATAAGCCTTAAAACCATTCACTTTAAAACTATCATCTGATAATATAAAATCAATCCGAATGGGAAAAAATTTAAAATCATAAGTCCTCCCAAATCCATTACCCGCCTCTTTAAAAGTATCGTTTAAATCCCCTTTAATTTTTCTATACACATAAGAAAAAGCAGTATTGTTAAAGTCGCCACTAATAATCATTTTATAAGCACACTCATTTTTATGTCGCAAGAACAGCTCTGTTTGGAATTGCTGCATTTTAAATGTATTACCAACACGCTTAAAGAGACGCTCCGAGTTTTCCTTTTTCAAGCTCTCCACTTTGGTATCAATTCGCATAGACTCTAGATGTAAATTATAAACACGTACAGTATCTGATTGAATTTTAATATCAACGTAAATAGCATTATTGGATGTTTCAGGAAACTCTATAGACCCAGAATTCACAATAGGGAAATTTGAAAAAATGGCTTGTCCGTATTTATTCCTCTTGCCAGACAACTTCTCATACTTATGCCTAAAAAAAGATAAATCGATGTTTTTATGAGGATGATATTCCTGTAAGCACAAAATATCCGGGGCTTCTTCTCGTATTAAATCAATAATTTTGATTTCAACGCTATCTTTTTCAATCCATTTGTATAAGTTAAACAAACGAACATTATAATTCATCACTTTAAAATTTGTATTGGACGCTACTTGTTTAGAAGAAGAGAACTTATACAGCGATCCAAATGAAAAGTAACCAATAGCCAAAACTACTAGTGATAGCATAAACCTCTTTTTAAGTTTAACTAACCAATAGAGAAAAAATAATACATTTATTAAAATCAACAGTGCTACACCTAAGCTTAAAACCGAAAGGATGGAAAATGTTTTGGGAGGTAAAAAAGGTAAAACAAAAGACAGTAACAAAACAACAGCCAATATTCTATTGATGAACCAAAGAATTTTATCAACAAAACTTGTTTTTGCCATAGTTATAGATGATTGATGACCGATATTATTTAATATTACTTCTGAAAGCCATCAGCATATGCATTAGACGAAAGATTTATTGTAGGTTTTCGAAAAAATCTTTATCTATCATCACTTTCCTGCTCTGAAGAGATAATCTTTTTCCTCAGCAGTTAAACTATCATAACCGCTTTTACTTATTTTATCTAAGATTATATCAACTTTCTTTTGATTGTTAAACTCATTAAAATCTGCTTTAGTATATCCTCCAATCTTACTTTTATTTTTGTGTACGGTTTTTAGTGAACTTTTCTTTTTAAACTTAAAAAATCCAACAAAATTATCCATAGACTTTTCAAATCCCTTACCAATGTCATGCCCTTTAGTAAGTTGTTTTGCATAGACAAATCCTAATAATGCACCACCTAAATGTGCTAAATATCCACCACCATTATCACCAAAAAGACGCAAAACATCCAGTATCACAAAAAAAGCACCTATATACCAGAGTTTAATATTAAAAGTAAAAATACGCACATCTTGTTTTGGCATGTATGCACACAGGAAAATTAGAATTGCCATTACGGCTGCCGATGCACCTACAAGTGGTATGCCTGGTTTACTTTTGGGTAAAAACTCAAAAAACAATAAATAAAAAATCCCTCCAGAAATTGCACCTAAGAAGTAAATATTAAGTGCCATTTTAGAAGAAAATAGGTTTAAAAACATACGCCCAACAAAATAGAGTAAAAGCATATTAAACAGTAAATGCAAAAACTCGTAATGTACAAAAGCATAAGTGATGATACTCCATGGTCGTAATATAAACTTGGTAAACGCACTAGGTAATTCTAACCAAGATAGTAATGGGGACAACACAAAACTTAAGAGAAACACTATAACATTAACCACGATTATTTTCTCAAGTACGTTTAATCGTGACAGTTTATCTTTTATGTCTTGATTTAAAGACGTCATTAATACCAGCGATTATTATTAAACTGTGTTTTTTTCCAGTACCAAGCTATTAAAAAACCTGTTAATGCTCCACCTACATGAGCAAAATGAGCTACATTAACACCAAACATAGAGGTTCCTCCTGTAATTCCTGATATAATTTCATAAGCCAATAAAAGAGGAATAAAGTACTTTGCCTTAATGGGAATAGGCAAAAAAATCAGCATTAATTCGCTATTCGGAAAACTCATACCAAATGCTACCAATAATCCCATTACACAACCAGAAGCTCCTAAACCAGATCCAAAAAATAAACGAGCCAGTTGGTTTAAATTTTCATCTCCGATAATACCTTTCCATCTAGTATCTATATTTCCTTGATTAAGAGTTTCAACAATATAATCTTTAGTAAAACCATTCTCCAACAAAGGACTTATCAAGGAATTAAAACTGAAATAATCTATTAAAAAAGGCAGAAAAACAGCTCCTAAACCACAAGAAATATAAAAAAATAAAAACTTGTTTCTGCCCCACATCTGCTCTAAAGGACTTCCAAACATCCATAATGCCAACATGTTAAACAAAATATGCGGTATAAAAACCTGACTATGCATAAACATGTGTGTGATAATTTGCCATGGTTTAAAATTATTGTTTTCAAAAAACCAAATCGACAGACTATCAAACGCCAAAGTTCCTACCATCATACTGCCCACAAACATTATCACATTAATAATAATTAAATGCTTTACGGTATCCGTAATCCTCATCATAATCTAAATAAATTTTTTATCTAATTCATCAATACCCAAAGTAATAAACGTAACCCTATTAGTAGGCGACACATTAGGTTCTTTACAAGCAAACAATTTGTTAACTATGTGCTCTTGCTCGTCCTTTTGTAGTGATTGCCCTGCTTTAATAGCTAAACTTTTAGCCATAGACTTTGCTAACAAATCGGTAGCACTAAAATTAGCATCTGGCACTTCATTCTCTACATCGCTTATTAATTGCTCTAGAATAATGGAAATTTCACTTTCGGGTACCGTTACGGGCACTCCTTTAATTTCTACAGATTCGTCAGTTACATTAGAAAACACGAAACCTGTATGCTCCAAATCTTCCTGTAATTGCTTTACAATATCCATTTCCTGTACCGAAAAATGCAATTCTAATGGAAACAGTAGCTGTTGACTTACACCCTCTTTTACTGTAATATCCCTTAAAAAATCTTCATATAAAATACGTTGATGCGCTCTATATTGATCTATAACCAACATACCAGATTTTATGGCACTTAAAATATATTTGTTGTGCAACTGATATGTAGAACTTACTGTTTCTGAGGTATCTTTTTCATCAAATAAAACATTGGGTTGTGCTTCACTCTCAAAAGTAATTTCGCTAAAATCTGTTGACGCATCATTACTCTTAGATTCTAAGCCTACATAAAGACTCTCCCAATGTTCTGTTGGTGCTTTTTTAAAACTTTGGGTTGACGAATTCCCTGAAGACACAGTTTTAGAATCCTGAAACGGATTAAAATTACTATCTACTTCTATTCTTGGTGTTTTAGAGAGCGTACCTTTTAAATCGTAAGGTGTATCTAAAGTAGCATCGCGTTCAAAATCCAAAACGGGAGCAATATTAAACTGACCCAAACTATGCTTTACAGCAGACCGTAAAATGGCATACAGAGTGTGTTCATCATCAAACTTAATTTCTGTTTTTGTAGGATGGATGTTTATATCAATAGTTTGCGGATTTACCTTCAGGTTCAAGAAATAACTCGGGTGTGTTCCTGTTTTTAAAAGTCCTTCAAAAGCCGATAAAATCGCATGATTTAAATACGCACTTTTAATAAAGCGATTATTTACAAAAAAGTACTGTTCTCCTCTTGTTTTTTTAGCAAATTCTGGTTTTCCAACAAACCCTGAAATCTTTAATACTTCTGTATCTTCTTCTACAGGCACTAACTTTTCATTGGTTTTATTTCCAAAAATATTTACGATACGTTGGCGGTAATTACTAACAGGTAAATTAAAGTTTTCACTACCGTTATTGAATAATGAAAAACTAATATCTGGATGCGCTAGTGCTACACGATGAAATTCATCAATAATATGGCGTAGTTCTACTGTATTGGATTTTAAGAAATTACGACGCGCAGGAATATTAAAAAATAAGTTCTTAACAGAAAGTGAAGTCCCTTTGGGTGTTACCACAACATCTTGAGAAATTACTTCGCTTCCTTCTATTGATATACTGGTACCTACATCATCCCCTTCCTGCTTGGTTTTTAATTCCACATGTGCAATGGCAGCAATGCTTGCCAAAGCTTCACCTCTAAACCCTTTAGTATTTAATTGAAATAGGTCATCGGCATTTCTAATTTTAGATGTAGCATGCCGTTCAAAACTCAACCGTGCATCGGTAACACTCATGCCTTTACCATTGTCTATAACTTGGATGAGTGTTTTCCCTGCGTCTTTTACAATAAGCTTTATAGTGCCTGCACCAGCGTCTATGGCGTTTTCCAACAATTCCTTAACTACAGAAGAAGGGCGTTGTACAACTTCTCCAGCAGCTATTTGGTTGGCTACATGGTCTGGTAAAAGTTGAATGATGTCTGCCATATAAAATTATGCAAAGAAAATAGATAAATCGAAACCTATGATTAATAAAAATACAAAAAGTAAAACTGCTGCTATGATTATTACACGGCGATTTGCCTCTCTATTCTCATTGGTTTTATAATCGTTTATAGCATTAATAAACTTAGACTTAATACCATTATTATTACCTACTGTTGTACGATGTTCGTCAAACTTATGTTTTATTTCATAAGGGTTACCATCTCCTTTGTAATACCTAGGTGTATAGTCAAACTTCTTATTTTTTCTCACTTTTAATATTCCCATGGGTTCTCGGTTTCTAAGATTACATGTATTTTTTTTCCAATAGATACATACAAATCAATAATAGTACCAAAGCCAAGATTAAAAAACGTATAGATAAACCTCCTCTAACTTTTTTACCATTTTCCTTACGCCACTTTAAAGCAAATTCGCGTTTTTCATCCTCAACATCAGAATTGATGTTATCCTCAGAAAAACGAGGTGTATAATTAAAGGTTTTATGTTTTCGCCGCTTAAACAAATTATTGTTCTTAATCTCTCAAAAATACTTAAAAAACCACAGAAATGAAGTTCTGGACTGCTAAAAATTGTTAACAAACAGCATAGCCAAATTCCAAAAAAATAAAAACCAAATTCCAATAGATATCACATCCTTATTAGAGCACCTTTTGGAATTTCGGTTTTGGAATATGTTATTTATATTCTACTACTATTACGAAGTTCGGCCATTTTTATAGCAGCTATGGCAGCTTCTGTACCTTTATTACCATGCTTACCTCCAGAGCGTTCAATGGCTTGTTGCATTGTGTTATCGGTAAGTACACAAAAAATTACTGGAATATCGCTTATGATATTAAGGTCTTTTATGCCTTGGGTAACCCCCTCACAAACAAAATCGAAATGCTTAGTTTCTCCTTGAATCACACTTCCAATAGCAATCACAGCATTTACATTTTGCTCTTGCATTTTTTTGCAGCCATAAATCAGCTCAAAGCTTCCTGGCACATCCCAACGTATAATGTTTGTAGGCAATACACCATTATCAATCAGGGCATCATAAGCACCTTTGTAAAGCCCTTCTGTAATGGTATCATTCCACTCTGAAACAACAATCCCAAACCGAAATTCCTTCGCATCTGGGATTGTTGCTTTATCATAGTCTGATAAATTTTTATTTTCAGTAGCCATTATACTATGGAATTACTTACTCGCTATAACTTCTGCTTTTCCTATAAAAACATCAATAGAAGATGCTTCACTAGAATCTGGATACTCTTCTTTTATTCTTTTAAAATATCCTAAAGCTTTTTCAGCTTGCCCTAACTTTAGAGCTAAAGCGCCTGCTTTGTAGAGGTACATAGGTGTAGTGTAACCATTATCTCTAAGAGTAACGGCTTTTTCGTAATACCCTAAAGCATCTTCAGGCTGATCTAGTTGCACAAATGCATCGCCTATATTACCCTTAGCTAAAGGTGCTAGAACCTCATCATCACTTTCAAATTCACTTAAATATGCTATGGCATTTTTGTAGTCCTTTAACCTTAAATACGCAGTACCAGCATAGTAATTTGCTAAATTTGCAGCTTGGGTCCCGCTATATTCATCAATAATATCTAACATACCAAATTTACCCTCGCCTCCATTTAATGCCAAATTAAATAAAGAATCTTTTGCTACACCGTTTACAGCTTCATTAAAAAACTTTTGAGCTTGAAACATATCGTTCATAGCATTGAGTTGCTTAGGTTTTTTCACATATTCTTTGTATGCCAACGACCCTAAAACAGCTGCCGCTACTACCCCTACAATAATGAAAATATATTTTTGATTTTTGGCTACAAATGCTTCGGTTTTAGATGCAGTTTCATCTAACGTGTTAAAAACCTCTGCAGTAGTTGATCCTTCTTCTATATTTTGCTCCTTCTCTGCCTTAGTTTTAGGTTTAAATCCTCTTTTCTTGTAAGTTGCCATATCTTGAAAATTATCGTCGCGCAAAAATATAATTTTTCTTCATAACTAAAAGGCTAATTATTTGTTATTTTTCAATAATTTGCACTTCTTTTTGCTATATTTTCGAATTTAAACACATAATTAAGCAGCAACTGCATGATTTTAAAAACGCTTTCATTAGTAAACTATAAAAATTTTGAAAGTCACTCCTTCAATTTCAATGAAAAAATAAATTGCTTTGTTGGTAATAATGGCGTTGGAAAAACCAATATTTTGGATGCTATCTACCATTTATCTTTCGGTAAGAGTTATTTCAACCCTGTTGCGCTCCAAAACATAAAACATAATGAAGATTTTTTTGTTATTAATGGCGATTATGAGAAGGCAAAAAAACATGAAAAAATTAGTGTCAGTCTTAAACGTGGTCAAAAAAAAGTAATAAAGCGCAATGGAAAAGCGTATGAAAAATTTAGCGAACACATTGGGTTTTTGCCTCTAGTTATCATTTCTCCAGCTGATAGGGATTTAATTATTGAAGGTAGCAGCACCCGCCGAAAGTTTGTGGATAGTGTTATTTCCCAAAGTGATAAAAACTATTTGTTACAACTTATTAATTACAACAAAGTTTTAGCACAACGCAACGCTTTATTAAAATATTTTGCTTTGAACCATACATTTAATGCTGATACATTAAGTGTGTATAACGAACAGCTTTCAGAGTATGGAGCATTAATCTTTGAAAAAAGAGATGCGTTTTTAAAGGCCTTCATACCTATTTTTAAATCCAGATACAAATCAATTAGTAACGGTAAAGAGTCTGTAGATTTGGTATATGATAGCCACCTATCCAATGATAATTTAAACACTTTATTAACCAATAGTCTTGCCAAAGATAAAGCATTACAATACACTAGTGTTGGAATTCATAAAGATGACCTAGTGTTTCATATTGAAGGGCACCCCATAAAAAAATTTGGTAGCCAAGGGCAACAAAAATCGTTTTTAATTGCCCTGAAGTTGGCACAGTTTGATTTTATAAAAACGCAAAGCGGTGTAAACCCAATTTTATTATTAGACGATATTTTTGATAAATTAGATGAACAACGTGTTGCACAAATTATTACATTGGTAGATGATGAAAACTTTGGACAACTATTTATAAGTGATACCCATGCTGATAGGACGGAAGATGCTGTAAAACAAGTACACCAAAGTTATGAGATTTTTAAGTTATAAATAAACTAGTAGGTAGACTTTAGTACTTAGTAATGAGAACTAAATACCCTACACTCAATTATTAATTACTGAATACTGAATACTAAAATATGCCCAAACGTAACAACGAACATATCAGCATTAAAGATGCACTAAAAGAATTTGTAGAAACCAACAAACTGGAAAAAGGTTTAGATAAAGTTAATGCTGCCGAGGCATGGGCAAAATTAATGGGTAATGGTGTTAATAATTATACTACCTCGGTTAAACTGGAACGGGAAACACTTTATGTACAGCTTAGTTCTAGTGTGCTTCGAGAAGAGTTAAGCTATGGTAAGCAAAAAATAATTACTTTATTAAATGAAGAGTTAGGTAAAGAAATTGTAAAAAAGTTGATATTACGATAGAAAACCCAAACGTTAACAAAATAGTTTTTATGGTTTACCTTACTGTTTACCAAGACTTTTAAGTGTTATTTATTCTCTTAAACAAAATAAAAACGTAAATAATTGATTTACAAATATTTTAAACACTACCTTTGTGCTTTAATAATTTAATTTTTTTAACATGAGTACAGGAACAGTAAAATTCTTTAATGATTCAAAAGGTTACGGATTCATTACAGAAGAAGGTTCAAACAAAGAACATTTTGTTCACATTTCTGGATTAATTGACGAAGTTCGCGAAGGTGATAACGTTGAATTTGATCTTCAGGAAGGTAGAAAAGGTTTAAACGCAGTAAACGTAAAAGTTATTTAATATATATATACTTTAAGATTTACAATGAAAAGCCTATTGCTATGTAAAAATAGGCTTTTTTTTGTGGCACTAACTTTGATTACACAATTACATTAATTTAATATTTAACACAATGAGTACAGGAACAGTAAAATTCTTCAACGATTCAAAAGGATTCGGATTTATAACTGAAGAAGGTTCAAACAAAGAACATTTTGTTCACATTTCTGGATTAGTAGACGAAATTCGCGAAGGCGACAACGTTGAATTTGATCTTCAGGAAGGTAGAAAAGGTTTAAACGCAGTAAACGTAAAAGTAATCTAATATATATTATTTCACTTTTTTATTACAAAAAACCCAAGACGATTGTCTTGGGTTTTTCATTTTATAAACTTTTTTTAATTAGAACTGCTCTCTTCCTGAAAAGTGGAACGCTCCTTCAATAGCAGCATTGTCATCACTATCACTACCATGTACTGCATTTTCGCTAATAGAATCAGCATACAGTTTTCTAATCGTTCCCTCTGCCGCATCGGCAGGATTAGTAGCACCTATTAAGGTTCTAAAATCTGCAACTGCATTCTCTTTTTCCAAAATTGCCGCTACAATAGGGCCTCGTGTCATATATTCTACTAAATCAGGAAAAAATGGACGCTCTTTATGAATTGCATAAAATTCTTGCGCATCTGCTTTAGTCATTTGCGTTAATTTCATCGCTACAATTCTAAACCCTGAAGCTGTAATTTTTTCTAATATTGCACCAATATGCCCTTTTTCAACAGCATCTGGCTTAAGCATTGTAAATGTTCTATTTGTTGCCATTTCATGTATTATTTGGCGCAAAAGTAAGGTATTTTCAACAAAAAGCAAGTGTAAAAAATTGTATCTTCGTCCCTTATGGATACAAACGACATTACGGCGATTAAACAACTATTAAGTACGCCAAAACATATAGTGGTGGTACCTCACAAAAACCCTGATGGAGATGCCATTGGGTCTACCTTAGGTTTATCTCATTTTTTAAAAAAGTACCATCATAATATTCAGGTTATTACCCCTAATGATTATCCTGAATTTTTAAAATGGGTTCCAGGAGAAAACACCATACTAAAGTACGATTCTCAAACAGAAGCTTGTAATAAAGCTATTGAAAACGCTGATATTGTTTTTACTTTAGATTTTAATGCGTTTCATAGAACTGGTGCAATGGAACCTATACTTAAAAGCTCAACAGCAATTAAAATTTTAATTGACCACCATGAGGAACCAGATAACTATGCTAAATATAGCTATAGTGATGTGAGCATGAGTTCCACCTGTGAAATGATATATCATTTTATTGATATGTTAGGCAGCACAGATAAGGTTGATGCAGAAATTGCAACCTGTTTGTATTTAGGCATTATGACAGATACAGGTTCTTTTAGATTTCCTTCAACTACTAGTACAACACACAGAATTGTTGCTGAACTTATTGATAAAGGTGCAAAAAACGCAGACATCCATAATAATGTTTTCGATACCAACAGTTATAATCGCCTACAATTATTGGGGTGTGCACTTTCCAATTTAAAAGTTCTACCAGAATTAAGAACCGCATATATTACCTTATCTCAAGAAGAACTACGACGGTTTGATTACAAAAAAGGAGATACCGAAGGTGTTGTTAATTACGCACTTTCACTAGAGAACATTATCTTTGCAGCTATTTTTATTGAAGATAAGCAAGAAGGTATTATCAAGATCTCTTTACGCTCTAAAGGCAACTTTTCTGTAAATGAATTTTCAAGGGCGCACTTTAATGGTGGAGGGCACAATAATGCTGCGGGTGGACGTAGTGAAACATCATTAAGATCTACGGTTGAAAAATTTCTTAGTATATTGCCTCCATATAAAGATGCCCTAAATCATGAATAAATTTTCCGCATTACTACTAATAGTGCTTATTAGCTTTAGTTGTAAAACTCCCGAAGCTCGTAAACCAATCTCTGTAAAATCAGGCTCTTTTATTAACGAGTCCGTTGAAAGAAACAAAAAGCTTAATGCCAAAGAACAAGCGTTAATTAAAGATATAATGTCTGCAAATGATAGTAATGAGTACATTGCATCAGAAAATGGATTTTGGTATTACTATAACACAAAAACAAACGAAGAAACAGCTATAACTCCAGGTTTTGGGGATGTTGTGAATTACTCTTATCATCTTAAAAATTTAAATGGCGACTTGATTTATCCAACAGATTATTTTAAGAATCTGGACTATACCATGGATAAGCAAGAACTATTCACAGGACTTCGAGAAGGTTTAAAACTAATGAAGCCAGGAGAAACGGTTACGTTTCTTTTTCCATCCCAAAAAGCTTATGGATATTACGGGGATGAGAACAAAATTGGTACCAATGTACCTTTAATTGCTGAAGTTACCTTAAATTCCATTACCAAATCACAAGATAACTAATATGTTTAGATTAAACGTTATCTGTATTCCATTAGTAGTTGTCTTCATACTATGTTTGTCTGGCTGTAAGTCTCAATATCCAGAGTTAGATGATGGTATATATGCAGAATTCAATACCACAAAAGGTAAAATGGTTGCCAAACTATATTACCAAAAAGCACCAATTACTTCTGCTAATTTTATTGCTCTTGCCAATGGTACAAATACGCTTGTAACAGATTCACTCAAAGGAAAAAAGTTTTATGACGGACTCATTTTCCATAGAGTTAAAGACAAATTTATGATTCAAGGTGGAGACCCGTTAGGTACTGGAGCAGGAAACCCTGGTTATCGTTTTATGAATGAGTTTCACCCAGATTTAAAGCATGATAAACCAGGAATATTAGCCATGGCAAATGCTGGCCCAAACACAAACGGGAGTCAGTTTTACATTACCGAGATTCCTAGACCAGATTTGGATAACCGTTATAGCGTTTTCGGGGAGTTAGTTATGGGCTTGGATGTACAGGATTCCATATCTAATGTTGAAACTGACAATAGAGACAAACCTTTAGACAGTGTGGTTATAAATCAACTAAACATCATTAGAAAAGGAAAAGAGGCAAAACAGTTTGATGCTCCAGAAGTATTTAAAAATCATTTTGCCGAAAGAGAGGCTCAAGAAAAAGCTGAAAAAGCCCGAAAAGAAAAAATTTTAAAAGCTACCATTGAAAAGCATACCAAACAAAAGGAGGAAGCAACATCCCTTGAGTCTGGTTTAAAATATTATATTTCCAAAAAAGGAAATGGCGAACCTCTAAAAGTATTCTCTAAAGCCAAAACGCATTATGCTTTGTTTTTTGAAGATGGCACCTTACTCGACACCAGCGATTTAAGTCTTGCCGAAACATTGGAAGCCGTAAACGAAAGAAAAAAAGCAGCAAATAGATACCTCCCCATTACGGCAGATTTGAGCCCAGATGCGCCCATGATTGCCGGTTTTAAAGAAGGTTTACAGCAACTTAATGTTGGGGACAAAGCTACGTTATTTATACCTTACCACTTAGCGTATGGAGAAGCTGGCAACAGAGGTATACCTCCAAAAACCAATCTTATTTTTGAAGTTGAAATTTTAAGCTTGGCTAAATAGCTAAACAAAATTTTAACAGATATGTAGTGTTAAACCTTTATATTTACGCAGTAAAACATTTTTTATGCACGCCTTAAAATTTGACTGGAATCCTATAACAGGGATAGATATTGTTGGTAATTTCAAACTACATTTTTACAGCCTCATGTGGATTGTGGCTTTTCTTTTAGGTTGGTATATCATGAAACGCATTTATACCAAAGAAAAAGTAAATTTAGAATATCTAGACCCTATGTTTATCTATGTAGTATTATCTACTATGTTGGGGGCGCGTCTAGGACATGTTTTATTTTACCAATCTGAACTTATAAGTGAAGATTTCTTTAGTATTTTTCTACCTTTTAAATTTAAAGGAGGGTTTGAATTTACTGGTTTTCAGGGACTGGCTAGCCACGGTGCAACCATAGGTATCATTATTGGAATGTACCTTTACAGGAGAAAGTACACCTATAAATCCTTATTATGGATTTTAGACCGTTTGGTAATACCTGTAGCCTCCGGTGCAGTTTTTGTTAGAATTGGTAACTTTATTAATTCTGAAATTATTGGAAAGGTCTCAGGAGATTTTCCTTTAGGTGTTCGATTTATAAAAGACCATTACAAGGAATATGAAGTTATAAGAGCTACAAAAATTAAAGATGTACAAGAAGCATATAATGCAGTTGCCAATACCCCTGAATTATTAGAAGCTGTTCCTTACAGACACCCTGCACAATTGTATGAATCCTTTTGTTACATTTTTGTGTTTTTAATTTTATGGTATTTCTACTCTAAAACCTCCAAACGAGACCAAACTGGATTTCTTTTTGGTTTATTTCTAGTGCTACTCTGGACTGTTAGGTTCTTTGTTGAGTTTGTAAAGGAAGCTCAGGTTGATGAAAGAGCAACATGGGCATTAAACACTGGACAATGGCTAAGTATCCCATTTATACTATTAGGTTTTTATTTTATGTTTGTTTACACACCTAAAAAACGAGTGGTTTAAACATGAAATTAAAGCACATCATATCTTTTTTATTATTATCTATTTTCAGTTTTGGTGTTACTTCATGTAAAAAAGATGTAAAAAAGATAAAGCAAACAGAAGTTCAGTTTACAAAAGAAGGGACACTTTCAATTTTTAAAACCGAAACTGATTCGCTTAAAGTAGAATTAGATATTGAAATCGCCGATACTGACTTTGATGTCCAAACAGGATTAATGTATCGCAATAGTATGAAAAACACCCAAGGCATGTTATTTATTTTTGAAGACGAACGTGAGCGTTTCTTTTACATGAAAAATACCAGAATTCCTTTAGATATCATATACATCAACGCCAACAATGCAATTGTGAGTTTTCAAAAAAACGCCAAACCTTTTGATGAGTCGTCACTTCCTTCTGGAGCTCCAGCCAAATACGTCCTTGAAGTTAATGCTGGTTTAGTTGATGAGTGGGAACTTAAAGAAAAAGACTCTGTTGTATTTATTAAAGAATAAAACTTAACGTCTCTTTCCTCCTGAATATTCCATAGCTTCTCCTTTACCAAATCCGTAACTGAAGCCTATAGCTATAAATCTTCCTCGCCTGCTCCAATTGTAAGCATTTGAGTTACCTTGCGTTATAAAGTTTTCAAAAAATCTTGATTTAAATACATCTCTAATACTCAAATTAATAACGCCTTTATCTTTCAATATTTTTTTTCGAACACCTATATCTAAAAATGTATTTGCACTTCTTATACCTTGTACTGTTTTTACTTTTGATATGTGATTCCCTACTGCTTCTACATCTATTTTAGCTGGCAATTTAAACTTTGCCATAAGTTTTGAACTCCATTGATCTCCATTAAAGTCAAAAACAGCAGATTCAAAAGTTCCTTTTCTGTTGAATTGATTGTAATTAAAATCAACATTAAACGTTATCCATTTAATGGGACTATACTTTGTATTAAACTCAATACCAAACGTGCTATTTGTACCTACATTCTCTGGCATACGCGTATTAACATTATTCTCAAATACAGAAATTCGCTCTATTACATCAGTTGTGTAACGATGAAACATTCCTAAATTTAAAGATGTTTTACCAATATCAATAATACTAGTTAGCTCATAAGAATCTGTAAACTCTGGCATAAGCGCTGGATTACCTTGACGGATCGTAAAATTATTACGAATATTAAAAAAAGGATTTAACTCCCACATGCCTGGTCTATTTATTCTCGCCGAATACCCTGCTTGTAACGATACTAGATCTGATATTTTATATGATGTATGAATGCTTGGAAACAGATTGGTGTAATTTTGATTATTGCTCTCATTTGTGGTTACAAGAAGTGTAGTTAAATCGGTTTGTTCTAAACGTAATCCTGCTTTTATACCCCAAGCTTCGTATTCATATCCTCCTATAACATAAGCCCCTAAAACTTTTTGATCGAACTCAAAATTATTAGTAAAACCTAAATCTGTTTGAAATTCACCATTAACTAAATTTTGAACTTCAAAATCATTACCAATATCATTAATAACATATTGAGCACCGGTTTCCATAGTCCATATTTCTGAAAACGGTTTAGTATAATCTAATTTAAATGTATACGTATTATCAGAGTAATCCGTTCTTGTATTTTGTGTATTGTCTCTATCTGTTCCCGAAATAGTAGTATCTTGGAATAATGAAGTTAAATCCTTTGCAAAAGAATTCCCTGTAGCACTTAGTAGTAAATCATGATCTTCATGATCTTCAAAATCTCGCTTGTACACTAATTCATATTGCCACTTAGGATTTGTTGCTTCTGTAGTTTCAGTACGATTCCATTCAGAAGTTAAATTATCATTCGCATCTAGTGCCTTAAAATTAAGATCTGATGGTTGGTCTTCTATTTCATAAGCAAAATTTCCTGATAGTGTAATGACATTATTGGGATTGATATAATAATCTGTTCCTAAAGTAATATTATAGAATTTTTCAATTCTGGAATCTTTACCTTCACTTAAAATTGAAATACCACTTTCTAAATTTTCATTAATATTTTCAGAATCCCGAGGATAAACTCTTCTTCCTAATCCAACCTGTGTAAACAAATTAAATTTTTCTGAACGTTTATTTAAACTCAATCCAAAACTATTATTATCAGGTATACCAGCATTAACACTAAACGCACCATTTATGCCTTTTCGTTCATCTTTTTTGATGACGATGTTAATGATACCTGATGTGCCTTCTGCATCATATTTGGCTGAAGGGTTTGTGATCACCTCTATTCTATCAATCATATCTGCGGTAATACTTCCTAAAGCACCTCCATCATCGGTTAATATTGAAGGTTTTCCATTAATTAAAACCTGTACTCCAGAGCTTCCCCGCAAACTTATAACACCTTCAATATCAACATTTACAGACGGCACATTATTTAAAACTTCTAATGCACTTGCACCAGTACTACTTAAATCTTTTCCAATATTAAATACGCGTTTATCTAATTTAAATTGCGAGGAAGACACTTCAGCTTCAACCAATACTTCTGCTAATTGTTCGGTATCTTCTTTTAATGTAATAACCTCTAAATTGATTTTTCTCTTTGTTTTATCAAACTCAGTTATCGTTTTTGAAACAAAACCTATAAAACTTATCTGTATATAAATTTGCTTTACGTTTGTTTCTATTTTAAATGTACCATCTTCTTTGGTTATTACCCCTGTTATTGTTTCATTTGTTACCTCATCAAGTATAGCTACAGTAGCATAAGGGAGTGGTTGCTTGGTAGTTTCTTCAATAACTTTACCTCGAATTTCAATACTTTGTGCAGAGATAAGGCCTCCGAAGCAACACATCAAAATTGTATAAAATAACTGTTTCAAGCCCATTTTAGAAAATAAACTATAGTGACTCTGTAAGAGCGTTGTGATAATTTTGAGCGAAGTTATAAAGTATTAGTAGTTAAACCCTAACACCTTTTAAAAGTTTTAACAAAGATTTTTAGTAGAGTTCTTTAAAAGGTGTCATTTAAATAGCAACTACTTATAAGTAATTAAAGCCCCTTAAATACAAAAATGTGTACTTTTCAAGAAGAATACACATTTTCAAGTCCAAAAAAAACAAGTAATTTATCTAGAGTAATTTGGAGATTCTTTAGTAATGGTTACATCATGTGGATGACTCTCGTTAATACCACTAGCCGTAATTTTTACAAACTGTCCTGTTTCCTTTAGAGTTTCTATATCCTTAGCACCACAATATCCCATTCCTGCTCTTAGGCCTCCTATGAATTGATGTATACTCTCGTTAAGTTCTCCTTTGTATGGCACGCGCCCAACAATACCTTCTGGTACTAACTTTTTAATGTCATCTTCTACATCTTGGAAATAACGGTCTTTACTACCTTGTTTCATGGCCTCCACCGATCCCATACCACGGTAGGACTTAAATTTTCTTCCTTCGTAAATAATCGTTTCTCCTGGAGATTCTTTAGTTCCTGCTAAAAGCGACCCTAACATTACTGTATCTGCCCCTGCTGCAATAGCCTTTGGAATATCGCCTGTATAACGAATACCTCCATCTGCAATTACTGGTACTCCAGAACCTTTAATAGCGGCAGCTACTTCTAACACCGCTGAGAATTGAGGGAAACCAACACCTGCAACAACTCGTGTTGTACAAATAGACCCTGGCCCGATACCAACTTTTACGGCGTCGGCTCCAGCTTCAACTAAATATTTTGCTGCAGCTCCAGTAGCTATATTTCCAACTATTACGTCTAACTTAGGAAACTTAGATTTTACTTCTTTTAAAACACTTACCACACCTTTGGTATGCCCATGTGCCGTATCAATAACGACAGCATCAACTCCTGCGTTAACCAAAGCCTCTGCTCTATCAACCGCATCTCCCGTAACCCCTATAGCAGCAGCTACACGTAAACGTCCAAATTTATCTTTATTCGCATTTGGTTTTTGACTTAGCTTGGTAATATCCCTAAACGTAATTAATCCTGACAATTTATAATTATCATCAACAATTAATAGCTTTTCAATTTTATGTTCTTGAAGGATAGCTTCAGCATCTTTTAAAGAAGTACCAACTGGTGCGGTAACTAAGCTTTCACTTGTCATTACTTTAGCTATTGGCTTTTTATTTTCATGCTCAAAACGTAAATCGCGGTTTGTCACTATACCTTTTAGCGTTCCGTCTTCATCAACTATAGGAATACCTCCAATACTATGTTCTGCCATAGCACGTTTTGCATCCTTAACCTTGGCATCCATTGATAGGATAACAGGGTCGATAATCATACCACTTTCTGCACGTTTTACACGCCTAACCTTTTGGGCTTGTTGTTCTATGGTCATGTTTTTGTGTAGTACACCAATACCGCCCTCTTGTGCCATAGCTATTGCCATTTTACTTTCAGTAACAGTATCCATAGCGGCAGACACCACAGGAACATTAATTGTTATGTTACGTGTAAACTTTGTTTGGATATTTACTTCGCGAGGTAAAACTTCTGAAAAAGCTGGAACTAAAAGGACATCGTCGTAGGTTAAACCTTCTCCAAGAATCTTATTTTGATGTGCTATCATGATGCAATTACGATTATAATTGCGTGCAAATATACACAAATTATAGGAACTAAACGTTAAATTTATCTTTACAAATTACAGCTTTATTTGTAGTGTTGTATACCAGTTTCTCGGTGCAGATGGAATAATACCAGGTCCTGGATAACCCGTTGCCCTTCTGGTAAAATATGAATTATCCAACATATTATTTATACCTGCTTCCAGTTTGAAGTTTTTATAAGTATAGGACAACGATACATCTAAAATATCATATGCTGGAATTTCTCCAATTACCCCACTTAAACTTGCTTGGGTTGAATTTGTGGCATCAGTAAATTGTCTGCCCAAGTACGTATATTGAATACTGCCCAAGACATTCTTATAACCTCCTCTTAGCCCTGTTTTTAAATTTAAATCGGGAACAAACTCCACCTTATTACCCTCAATTCCCGATTGCTCGGATACCGTGTATTCTGATTTAATAACTGATGCATTGACAAAGTAATTTAGTTGAAAATCATTATTTAAACCCATAATTTTTTTCAAATTAAAGTCAAATAGAGATTCTATGCCGTACATAACTGCGTCCCCAACATTGCCACGCTCACTAGTTACACGTCCATCAGACAACCCTTTTTGAACAAACCCTATTCGATCATTGTAAAATAAACCAAATACACCAAGATCATAAGAAACTAAACGCTTATAATTTCCTCTTAACCCCATATCTGCAGTAAAACCTCTTTCATCAGTAATATTTGGATTGATTGAAAACGCTGGGTTAATAATATTAATATCTGAAAACGTCACAGAACGATAATTTTGTGAAATATTTCCGTAAAGTTCTACACTTTTGCTAGGCTTATAACTCAAACCAACACCAAGCAATACGAATGAGCGCTCAAAGTTGCGATTATCTTCTACTGCTTCATTTAAGATAACATTTCCTGCACCATCAGTGTTAATTCTTCTAAAAAAACCATCGCTTTGTGTCTTTATATATTCAAAACGAAATCCTGGAGTAACCGAGAACGCATCTGATATATAAAATATATTCTCTCCAAAAATTGCGACATTAAAATTAGGCAAATCAAATTCTGATTGGTCTGGATAATTAGGGAAATCTTCTTCAGCAAAATTAAAATCTGGTCCTTCATCTGCACTACCTGGCCCTTGTTTTTGATAATTATCTGCTTTATACAATTTACCACCTATTAAAAACGTAGCATCCTTTTCCTTAATCTTGTATTTACTTAACAAACGTGTTTCGAAACCAAAATTATTAAAGTCGCCTACAATTAAATCCCTTTCGTTGCCAGGATCAATTTGATTGACACGGTTTGTTCTAAAACCCAATGCCTTTCTTGAAGCATTTAACCCGAAAAAGTTAAATGTAAAATTAGTTGTGGTTGAAAATTCATGAGCAAATTTTAAATTGTATAGTAACCAATCTACCTCAAACCAGTTTCTTTCTCTATTACTTTGAAACGGGTCATCCCGAAACATATCA
This sequence comes from Hyunsoonleella ulvae, assembly GCF_016827605.1. Taxonomy (GTDB): domain Bacteria; phylum Bacteroidota; class Bacteroidia; order Flavobacteriales; family Flavobacteriaceae; genus Jejuia; species Jejuia ulvae. The sequence continues at coordinate 737,826 of NZ_JAEPJQ010000002.1, forward strand.
TCTGTTAACCCACCTCCTTGTTGTGCTAAGTAATTAAGATAAGTTACTTCTCCTTCTAGGGAAGATTTTTTGTTGAATTGATAACCAATATGAGCAAAAATATTTTTAGATTCAAACTCCGAGTTAGGTCTAAATCCATCTCCCTTCTTATAATTAAAATAACTGTAATAACTCCATTTATTTTTGGTACCGCTAAGGCTAGTAAAGTTGGTATACAAACCAAAACTACCCAAGGTATTTCTGGTTATAAGTTCTAATGATTTATTAGGGTTGGGCGATTTTATTTTAAAATTAATCAACCCTCCAAACTGGGTACCATATTGAAGGGAAGCTGCACCTCGTATTACCTGTATTTCTTGTAACCCTTCAGCAGCAGGAGTGTAATAGCTCTCTGGGTATCCTAAAACATCAGCACTAATATCATAACCATTTTGCCTAGTATTGAAGTTAGCCGTTCTGTTAGGGTCTAAACCACGGCCTCCCACATTTAGCTGTAAACCAGCATCATCATTTTGAAAGATATTTAATCCAGCAACTTGACTGTAGATTTGACGTGCATTATTAGATGCCAAATTTGCCATAGACTGATCTACTAAAACTACCTCTGTTTTTTTACCTGCATAAATTGCGGTTTCCTCTACATCATTTAATCGTTTTAACTCAAACACACGTTTATTCCTAGCATTAATAATGACTTCGGATAGCTCTGTGGTTAAATCTTCTAAAACGACTTTAAGGGTTTGTGCATCTTTAGTAACTACTTCTACTTCTTTAATTTCATATTCAGAGGAAAAAAATACAAGTATTAAGGTTTCTTTTGAAGTCTCGAATGCAAACTCACCAGAACTGTTTGTTGTCGTTAGAAGTCCAGAAGTCTTATCGTAAACACTAACATCTGCAATGGGAGTGCCTGTTTTAGAAAAAGTAACTATACCTGTTACGGTATGTTGCGCATACAATGAAACGCTTAGTATTAATGCTGTTAATAGCTTATAAGCCTTTAATGTCATCTGTAAAAGGTAATATCCAATGCTTAGGTCTAAACGATTCTTTTTCGGCGTACAAATCTACGGTTTTATCAATATATAGCATACTTAATCTACCATTTAATGCTACATAACTTTCCACAAATACCTGCACGTTTTTATGACCTTGGTTTGCGAAATGATCTCCTAGATAATGTGCATACTCTAAAATAAAATCGGGTTGAAAGCTCATTTGCTTTTCCTGAAAGGATGTTAAAAAATCTGTATTATCCACAAGAAAGAAATCTCCTGTATCTTTATTTACAATTTTAAAGGTTGCTATTCCCATTTTTTCCATAAGCATTACACGCCATGAAAAACGATAGCCTTCTTCTGTCCAGAATAGTTCTCCTGGATAAAGCATGTATCTAAATGGAAGAATTAGCTGTACAATAAAAAATAAGGTTAATAAACCAATGACAGGTTTTTTAAATTGATATTTATAATTTTCTTTTTTCTTGATGAAACCTCTCGTTTTCACTCGAAGTGATAATTGGTTTAAAATCTTACTTAATATTTTAATCAACTTTTTATGCAAATTAGCATCAAAAAAGATTAAGGTAGATACAATCATTATAAAGGGAAACATTCCGATAGGAAATAGTACTCTTGTAAATACATGAAAAAATACTACTAGGGCAAAAGCCAACCCTCTTGTTTTTTTGTAAAGTAATAGAAATGGAATGGCTAGATCATACAGCATACCGCTCCAACTCATGGCATAATGGAACCAATTTTGATGCATTAACGTATCTCCTAACAAAGGTAAATCGTATTTTGAAGTGAGCCATATTTTTAGGGGTTGCGCCCTAAACAACCAATCACTATTAATTTTTGCTAACCCAGCATAAAAGTAAACTATACCTAATAGTAATTTTACACTGTCTATAGTCCATTTGGGAACATGAGTATAGCTCTTTTTTTTTAGTAGGTTATCAACCGAAAAATGGGCGTTGGCTGGTAAAAAAATCATTAAAAAACTTAAAAGGCTTATAAAGTAATAATGATTAAGGTATGTGGTTTTATCCATCAATTCTATATAAGTAAAACTTAAAAAGAACGTGATAATGGCTATACGGTACTTTAAACCCATAGCTACTAATAAGGCAGAGATACCACAAACTACAAATAGTAAATAGGTGTAGTTCCCTATGGGTTTTACCCACCCAAAACCATAATAAGAGAAATGAAATTTTGGCTCTAGATACAATGATTCAATCCAACCGTGGCTCCAAAATCGAATAATACTAAAACACATCATAATACCAAACGCCACTCTAAATACTGCTAAAGGAGCAGCTTGCGTGTTTTTATTGAGATATGTGTTTAGCTTAAAACTCATGCATGAAATAAAAAAGGTTGTCTTTAACGACAACCTTTACTTCTTTTATTTTTGTTTCTAGTCTCCATCTGCATCAACATAATCTACTCTTATATTAAAAGCTTGTAGCATGTCTACTTTTAGAGAAACAACTGCAAGCTGCAACGCGTCATAGGCTTGTGTCATTTTAGTATTATCACTGTTTACTTGAGCATAAAAATCAGAATCTAAAGCTTCTAACTTTTGGCGCGCATCATCAAATCTAGAGTTAATTAAAGTAACTAAATCATTTCTGTCTAAATCTATCAAGTACGAATTAAAACTTTCCCCTGTTGTTTCTTCAGAAAAAGATTTTCCATTAAATAGATTCTGTACTGCATTTAGAGCCTCCAAAGCAAATTCTTTAGAATATACTCGGCTGTAATACCCCTCAACTTTTTCAGGTAATGGTGTAGATGAAAAATTACCTGCTGGAATACCAACTTTGTTGGCTCTTAATCCTTTCTCATAGTAAAACACAAAATCATTGGTAAATTTATTCAGGGCACTTGTAGCCGCATTTCCTGTTTGACTAATAAATATATCTTTATATGAATTTATCCAATCATTCAATACTGTTTCAGTCAAAGAATCCATTTGATCAATTATATCTGATAAGTAAGTAATGTACTTACCATCTGCATATTTATTCAAGATAGCTGTGTCATCACTTGCTAAGCCATATAACATATAATCTAATGCAGGGAAACCTACCGCATCATTATTATTCACATTAGATAAATCATAAGATCCGCTAGAAATATTATTTTCAATATCCACAGTATTTGTCGGGTAAACATTCATTTGAAAACCATACAAAACTTCTTCTGCTTTGCCAATATTGAAAACTTCTACATTCTGCCAAGATTTATAAGCTGAAACAAATGCTATTCTTATTGCATCTAGATTATCTTGATTTGGCGTGGTTATAAAAGTTTCTTTTTTTGTTTTTAATTCTGATAATTTATTGCTCAAGTCCTCAAAAGCAGGAATAATAATATTATTAGCTACATTGGTTAATAATGCGCCTCTATCAAAATTATCATTACCTCCTGTTGGTCCATCATCGGAAGATGAAGAACTGCAAGCTATAACTAAACATGTAACAACTAATCCTAAAAAAAACTTTCTCATCTGTTTAAATTTTATTTCTTTTTCAAAATTTTTTGCAAAAATATGAAAAGTAGTCACTCTATTTTATAACAAATAGAATAACTACTTTCACTTTATAAATAATAACTAACCTTCACTTTAGCTCCCTGCTTGGGCAACGGTAAAATTAAATTTTGCAGCAATGGTACTAGACATTGTATCTAACGCCTCTTCTGTAATATCCCAAAAACCGTTTCCTGCTGTTAATGTAGCTATAAAGCCATTCACTTCAGATTTTGTAAAATATGGCTCGTTTGTTCCTGGTTTTCTGGTAAATTGTAAACTATAGATAAACCCAAAACCTTCAGATAAATCATGAAATGCAGCGCCTTTATCTGTAGCTAAAATATTTTTGCCTTGTTGTAAATAGTATACAGCTCTAATTCCAATTATTTCAGAAATTTTCTCTCTAATAATTTCAGCTTGAGCATCTCTAACTGTATAGTTTTTAGCTACAATTGCTGCTCTACCTAATTTAAACGCTTGGTAAATTTCGTCGGCGATTCCTGTAAAATCATCATCACCTTCAACACGACCAATGTACTTATTTAAGAAACTATCTGCTCCTAAATCTGCATTAGGATTGGCAGGATCTGCATTTACACCGTATACATAACCATAAGCTTCATCCCACTTATGTTCCATGTTTGTGTAATCTTTACCTTCAGCTACTGTATCAGCATCGTTATCTGCTACGTTTGTTCCTGCATCTAAAACAGCAGTACTTAAATAATTATTTAGAGCTTGGTCTACCATTAACGCTCCAATAAGTCCTTTATTTACTGCTTGATTATACTCTAATCCTTTGGCGTTAACGTACCTAGTACTTCCACCGCCAGCTTCTTGAATCTTACCTGCAGTACCTGAAGCTGCATCTACATCCCAATTTGGGTAAACTTCACTTACTTGTGCCGCAATCCAGGAATCAAAATCTGCTTTAATTGCATTCGCATCTGTTGTGTTTGCAGAAAAGTAATCTGCTGACGCAGCAGTTTTACTTCTGATAGATTTACTTGAGGCATTTAAATCTGCATCAGAAAATTTATCTCCCGTGTTGGTAAACATACCATCTAAGTCTTCTTCAGTTTTAGACGTATCTTTGAGGCCATCGATTAATTCTTGACCCATTTCAATTCTAGTCGTTTGTCCACTAAAACTTACCGTAGAATTGCCGTTTCTGGTAAAATCGTAAGTTGCTGGTGCTACTACGTTAGAAGGCCCTCCTGTATTGTCATCATCATTGGAACATGATTGGAAAAACGCTGAAGCTACAAATAAGCTTAGTATAATTTTTTTCATAGTTTTAATTTGGCGTCCTTTTATTTAGACTTATTATAAATAGATTGTTCGGGTGCAAATATAAAAGGGAAAATCACTTCAACAAAGTTTATTTAGATTAAATTTAAATAAAAACGCAGTAAAAAACACAACCTATTGTTTTTCAAATATTTAAATTATGTTAAATTTTAAAATTTAACATTTAGATAAAATGGTAACCTTAATGAAAATGATTAAAAATTTTGGAAGCTTCATTATGGGCGCTTTCAAAACTTAAAGCATCAAGGTTATTTTTCTGTTTAGCTGTGAAATAAGACAAGAGTTTTTCTGTAGGCATATTTCCTGTTAGTTCATCTTTAGCCATAGGGCATCCTCCAAAACCCTGAATAGCTCCGTCAAATCTATTACATCCCGCTTTGTAGGCTGCATCTACTTTTTCAAACCAAGACGTAGGTGTGGTGTGTAAGTGTGCTCCAAATTCTATGTTAGGATATAAAGGAATTAAATTAGAGAACAAATAATCTATACTTTCTGGGTTTGAAGTACCAACAGTATCACTAAGCGATATTATTTTAACCCCCATTTTTGCTAGTTTTTCGGTCCAATTACCCACAATGTCAACATTCCAAGGGTCGCCGTAAGGGTTCCCAAAACCCATCGAGATATAAACAACAACCTCTTTTTTAGATGTATCGGCAATTTCTAAAATCTCCGAAAGTATATCAACGGATTGCGCTATGGTTTTGTGAGTATTACGCATTTGGAAATTTTCTGAAATAGAAAAAGGATATCCCAAATAATTTATTTGGTTGTGTTGACTGGCATCATTGGCACCTCTAGTATTTGCAATAATGGCTAGAAGTTTACTTGTGGTTTTACTTAAATCCAATTGCGATAAAACCTCAGCAGTGTCTACCATTTGCGGAATGGCTTTAGGAGATACGAAACTTCCAAAATCAATGGTATCAAAACCCACACGCAACAAGGATTGGATGTATTGCACTTTTTGCTTAGTGGGAATAAAGCGTTTTATGCCTTGCATCGCATCTCGTGGACATTCTATTATTTTAATGGTTTGCGACATGAAGTTTTAAAAATTTAGAGAGCTAAAAGTACTACTAATTTTAAAAATGTAAGTTCTGGTATTTAATGACGACTTAATAAATTGATTTTTATTCTACACTAAAACATAACCACTATGAAAAAAATTACGCTCCTCACATTACTACTAATATCCTTCTTTTCTTTCTCGCAAAGTATAGCGAATTATGATATTTCTGTAACTACAATTTGGAATTCAACAGATCATACCTCAGTTCCTGGGAATGCACATTGGTCTCCATTAGCAGGAGCTACTCATAAAACAACAAATACCGTTTTAGAGTTTGGCGTTGTGGCTCCAGCTACTAATGGTATTAAAAATATAGCTGAAACAGGGAATACAAGTGCATTTAATAGTGAAATAAACACATTAATTTCGTCTGGAGAATGTGACCAATATTTACAACAAGGTTTTTCCCCTTTTGCTGGAAACAATAGTAACTCCACATTAACAAGTGTGTCTGTAAGTGAAGATTTCCCTTTAATTACCTTAGTCTCGATGGTGGCACCAAGTCCAGATTGGTTTATTGCCGTAAACAGCCTAGATTTAAGATCTGGAAATCCTTCTGTAAATAATGGTTGGAAAGATACTTTTACTATGGATGTATTTGTTTATGATGCTGGAACAGACTCAGGAACTGATTACGGTTCTGGGAATTCGATAACAACGCCTAGGGATCCCATTAGTATGGTTTCTGGATTTCCTATTAATGGTAATAGAATGGCAACTGTTACTTTCACCTATAATTCTTCTACATTAAGTAATCCTGCTGTAGAAAGCTTTGGTAATGTAAAAATACACCCAAATCCAACATCTGGAAAAATAACGATTTCTAATATTCAAAATACAAATATCAAGCGTGTTGAAATATTTTCAATTCTAGGTAAATTAAAACAAGACTATTTTATTGAAAAAAAAGTTAAACACCTAGATTTAGATGTATCAAATTTAACTTCAGGCATTTACCTGCTAAAGCTTAATAATGAGGATGGTAACGCTAAAACGCAAAAGTTAATAGTACGATAATCTCACATCGTCGATAAAAAATTTACACTTAACGTTTTTTTTACATAAAATTAAAGCCATAGGGTACTTTTGATCCAAACGATGTGCCCCATGAAGTTTTACCCCAATTTGAGTATTCCTATACTTGCTATATTATTATTGTTTGTAACGGACAATTTTGCTCAAAACACTTCTCATTTTTGTGGTACTGAAATAACAGAGAAATCCCTATCATACACCCAAGCTTTTCATGATGATATAAAATTTCATGAAAATGAGTTTATGGCTATTACAGAAAAAACTAAAAAATCTGGAACGCATAAAAACACATTACCTGCTCCATTAAATTCTATACCTGTAAAAGCATTTATTATCAGGCCTTCTTCAGGTCATGGCGGTTTAAACATAGATGATTTGCATAAGGCTATTAATGATCTAAACACATTGTACGCTGATGCGTTTATGGAATTTTTTCTTTGTGATGGTGTAGAATATATTGATAATGATGATTACTATTATAAGTTTAACAGAACACAAGAAACTGATGTAACCGAAAGTTACTATACTCCCGGCGTCATCAATATTTATTTCACAGATTATGTTGAGGTAACAACTGGTGTTGGGTTGTGTGGATACTCTAATACTTTTGGAGGCTCTGATGTTATCGTGATGAATAATACATGTGCTACCAACGGTACATCGTTAGCACATGAAATTGGACACTTCTTTTCTTTAATGCACACCCATGGCCCTGACAACCATAAACTAACTACTGAATTGGTAGATGGTTCTAACTGTGATACCGATGGAGATATGATATGCGATACACCTGCTGATCCCGGGTTAAGTATTTATAATGTTAATACTGATTGTGAATATACTGGTAGTATAAAAGATACTAATGGAGATTTATTCCAACCTGATACTGAAAATATAATGTCTTATTCTAGATCTAGCTGTAAATCTCATTTTTCGCAACAGCAGCTCGCTAGAATGTACGCTTTTTATAAATCTGCCAGACAATATTTATCCTGTCCGTCAACAAATGTAAATTTTACTGCTGATAATTTTCAAGCTTGTGAAGATGAGTTAACTGTTAATTTTACAGACTTAAGTGTTGGTGCTACTTCGTGGCAATGGGATGTAGATGGAGATAATGAAATTGACTATGTAGAACAACATCCTACCCATACCTTTACTGCGGGTATTTATGATGTAACGCTAACCATTACCACTGCTAGTTCGGCATTTAAAAACGGGGATGAAAACACCAAATCTTTTGTAAAAACGATAAGCAAGACATTTTCTCAAATTATAAAAGTTGGTACTCATGAAGATACTACTATGGATGTAGATTTTGATACGTTCGGTTTTGCCAGTTCTGATGGTTGGTCTGCAATTGATGTTTCGGGTCATGGCTTTAATTGGTTAATAAATTCAGCAGAAACGGTATCTACAAATACAGGACCTATGATGGATAAAACCAGTGGGGAACGTTCTGGAAACTATATTTACACAGAAGCTTCAGGATCTAAGGAAGGCGATGTTGCTGAATTTGTTTCCCCTTGTATCAGTATCAATGAACAAAATACATCTCTAGACTTTTACTATCACATGTTTGGAGATCATATAGGAGAACTTCATATAGACATAGAAACAAATGAAGGCTATGTGTATGATGTTATTCCTGCCATTAAAGGTGCTCAGCAAATTAATCAAGATGATGATTTTGTGTTAGAAACGGTTAACTTATCTCGTTTTTATGGAGAGACTATAAATATTCACTTTAGAGCCGTTCGTGGCAAGGGATGGGCTGGAGATATTGCCATTGATGGTATTCGTATTAAAGGAAACTCAGTGGTGCAAAAAAGTAAAAATACCTCTACCCTAAAACTGTTTCCTAATCCTGTTACCAATAACATTATAAACATAGTATCTACATCAGAAAAACCAAATCCAAAACAATATTACACCATATCTAATCTTGTTGGACAGGTATTTTTAAAAGGAAGCTTACTAGACCATCAACAAATTAATGTATCTAAATTACCCAAAGGATCCTATTTAATTACTGTGATAAATGGTAAAAACGTGGAGGTAAAACAGTTTATCAAATAGTAACTACTTACTATTTCCCTCTAGGATAGCTTTGTTGATGCGCTTTATTAAACTAGGACCTTCATAGATAAAACCTGTGTAGATTTGTACTAAATCTGCGCCAGCGTTTAACTTATCCAATGCATCTTCCGCAGAATGGATACCCCCTACTCCAATAATAGGAAATGTTTTATTACTTTTTTCCGAAAGGTATTTAATAACCTTAGTGCTCTTTTCTTTAATAGGTTGCCCACTAAGCCCGCCATTACCAATAGCATCAAGCCTCTCTTTTTTAGCTTTTAAACCGTTTCTATCTGTAGAGGTATTACTAGCTATAACACCATCTAGATTAGTGTCTTTTACAAGTTCTACGATTTCATCTAACTGACCATCATTTAAATCTGGAGCAATCTTCAACAAAATTGGTTTTTGCACCTCAAATGTAGTGTTCTCCTTTTTAACAGCTTCTATGAGTTCTTCTAAATAGTCCTTGTCATTTAGTTTTGCATGGCTCCCTACATTTGGGCAGCTTACATTCAATACAAAATAATCTACATACGGGTGTAGTGCCTTAAAACACTGTAAATAATCCTTGGTATAATCTTCAGGCTTAGTAGCTGTATTTTTTCCAATATTTCCTCCAATAATTAGTTTGCCCTTATTCTTTTTTAATTGGGTAATGGCAGCTTCTAATCCTTCATTATTAAACCCCATTCTGTTTATAACACCTTTGTCATCCTTTAAGCGAAATAACCGCTTTTTAGGGTTCCCGGGTTGCCCTTTTGGAGTTACCGTTCCTATTTCTATAAAACCAAATCCAAAATTTGCCAGTTCGTTATACAACACAGCATTCTTATCAAATCCAGCAGCCAGTCCTACTGGGTTTTTAAACTTTAATCCAAAAAGATTTCGTTCCAAACGTTTATCTTCAACCGTATATAAACTCCTAAATAAAGCAGAAACCCCAGGTATTTTTGAAGTAATTTTTACAAGACTGAATGTAAAATGATGAATTTTTTCGGGATCGAATGCGAAAAATATTGGTCTTAGAAGTGTTTTGTACATCTGTAATATTTGTGCAAAAATAGGTTGAAATCTTGTAAATAAAAAATTGACATTATGCGAGTATAGGACACTTTAAATTTCAATAAATATTGTAAATTGTATAAAAATACTTAGCTTCAAAAGAGACTTAACAAACCATACATCTAAACCATACTTCTGTATGATTTCAAAAGAAGATATCACAAAACGTTTTATAGGTTATGCTAGGATTGACACGGAGTCTGATCCTAATTCGAACACAACCCCAAGCACTAAAAAACAATGGAATTTGGCTAATAAGCTAGCTGAAGAACTTAAAACTATTGGCATGCAAGATGTGTCTGTAGACCACAATGCCTATATTATGGCAACTTTACCTAGTAATGTAGATTATAAAGTACCTACCATAGGTTTTATATCTCATTTTGATACCTCTCCAGATTTTACTGGTGCTAACGTAAACCCGCAAATTGTAGAAAATTACCATGGAGGCGATATAGTTTTAAACAAAGAACAAAACATCATATTATCACCTGATTATTTTGATGACCTAAAACTATATATTGGGCAGACCTTAATCACTACTGATGGCACTACACTGTTGGGTGCAGATGATAAAGCTGGTATATGTGAAATTGTGTCAGCAATGGAATACCTTATTAATCATCCAGAAATTAAACACGGTACTATACGTGTTGGGTTTACACCAGATGAGGAAATTGGTAGGGGCGCCCATAAGTTTGATGTGGAGAAATTTGGTGCAGATTGGGCTTATACTATGGATGGAAGTCAAATTGGGGAGCTAGAATATGAAAACTTTAATGCTGCTAGTGCCATCGTAAAAATAAAAGGTAAGATCGTACATCCAGGTTATGCAAAAGGTAAAATGATAAATTCCATGTATATCGCAACAGAATTTATCAACTCCTTACCGAGAATTGAAACACCAGAACACACTGAAGGTTACCAAGGTTTTTTTCATTTACATGATATGATAGGTAATGTAGAGGAAACTACGCTACAATACATTATTCGTGATCATGATAAAGCTCATTTTGAAGCACGCAAAGATGTGATGCTAAAACTAACCAATGAGTTGAACACACAATATGGAAAGGAAGTTATTACTACAGAAATACATGACCAGTATTATAATATGCGTGAAAAAATTGAACCTGTAATGCATATTGTTGATATTGCCGAAGAGGCTATGAAACAATTAGATATAGCCCCTTTAATTAAAGCGATACGTGGTGGCACCGATGGTTCGCAATTAAGTTATATGGGGTTGCCGTGCCCAAATATTTTTGCTGGAGGTCATAACTTTCATGGGCGTTATGAGTATATCCCCGTAGAAAGTATGATTAAGGCCACCGAAGTGATTTGTAAGATTGCGGAGTTAACAGCAATTAAAACTAAGGATAACTTGATTTTTTAAAAAATTAGCCCCTCTAACTAACATAGGATTTAAGTCGTTTAAACAACACTTATCCATGAAACTGTTATTAGTAATTTAGAATAAGCATTACCTATATATATCAAAAGTCTTGATTAGTAACTCCAAACACGAAATGTCGTGTAAATGTCGTAGATAAAACATTATTAAGTTTTGGTAAACTTTATGATTGAAGATAATTTTACTTAAAATTTCAATTTGAATGGATAGACTTGATTTCGGAAAAGAATTAATTAGAATAAGAAAAGCTAAAGGATTAACTCAAGCTGAAGTTGCAGATAAATGTAATATAACAATACGCACGATTCAAAGAATTGAATCTGGTACTGTTAAACCAAGAAGTTCTACTATCAAAATTATTTCTGAATTCTTAGAAATTGATTTTTTCGAAAACTCAATTCAAAATTCAAGTTTTAAAAACCGTACAGCTCTATGGTATTTAAAAGACACCTTTAACTTAAAAACAAACACAATGAAAAAAATCTCAATTTTATCTGCCTCTTTACTTATTTTAACTCTTATAGGTATAAACATATTTAATACTGAAGCACAATCTAAATCGTCTAACAAAAAATCTGAAGTAACAATAGAAAGTCAAAATAAAGAAAATGATTTCTCTAAGGACTTTGATGAATTTAAAATTGAAGGGGATTTTGTTTTTGTTAAAAAAAACAAGAAATATGGTTTGATGAACCTAGACGGAACAATAATTATTCCTTGTGAATATGATAAATTTGAAGTTGAAAATAATTACGTTTTAACATTGAAAGGCAATAAACGTGGTTTGATGAATCTAGATGGAGAAACCATCATTCCTTGTGAATATAACACGTTTGAAGTTAGTGGTAATTATGTTTTAACCCTAAAAGGCAATAAACGTGGTCTGATGAATCTAGATGGAGAAACCATCATTCCCTGTGAGTACGATATGTTTGAAATTAGTGGTAATTATGTTTTAACCCTAAAAGGCAATAAACGTGGTTTGATGAATCTAGATGGAGAAACTATCATTCCCTGTGAGTACACCAGCTTTAACATAGAAGATAGTTATGTTTTTGTCTCAAAATATAACAAACACGGGTTAATGAATTTAAATGGTAAAACAATAATTCCTTGTGAATACGATACCATGAAATTTGAAAAGGGAATAGCAATTGTAACAAAAAATGGAAAGACTAAACAAATACGGATTTAAGACAACCGCTAATTACTATATTCGATGCTAGAGATTATACTAATCAAGTAAACTCCTTAAGTTTTTATATTTGAATGATTATTTACTAAATTAAGTACTAAATAAACTCAAATAATTCTAAATATAAATACACTAACGAATCTCTTCATTGAAAAAAGTCCACTCTGTAGAAGAATACATAGAAGAAAATGCACAATACAGTAAAGCTTTAGAACTCCTGCGTTCCATTATACTTTCCACAGTATTGGAAGAAACCATAAAATGGAGTTTTCCTGTGTATACGCTTAAAAACAAAAACGTACTAAGCTTAGGTGCTTTTAAAAACCATTTTGGAATTTGGTTTTTTAATGGTGTATTTCTAAAAGATGATTTAAATATTTTACAAAACGCCCAAGATGGAAAAACCAAAGCGATGCGACAAATGCGCTTTACCTGTATTGATGATATCGACAAAAATGTTGTTTTAGCTTATGTAAAAGAAGCCATTGAAAACCAAAAACTAGGAAAAGAAATAAAACCAGACAGAAGCAAAAAAGAGGTTATCATACCTAAACACCTTAATGATGCTTTACAAAGTAACCTTGATTTAGCATCGGCATTTAAAAACCTCTCCAATGCTAAACAGCGGGAATATTGCAACTACATTTATACCGCTAAACGAAATACCACAAAACAAACGCGACTAGAAAAAATTATACCCATGATTTTAAATGGGGTTGGCTTACACGATAAATACAAAAACTGCTAAAAACTAAAAAAGCTTCCCAAAATATGGAAAGCTTCTTTAATGTTAGTTTTTATTTAATTTTTATTTTTTTGGAGTAACTGGAGCATTTAATTTAGTACTCATCTCCATAGAAATTGCGGAACGGTCGAATTTTAACTTACCTGCTAATGTTTCTATAACACAAGAGTTGTCCTTATCGTTCAGTTCGGCTATTTTACCGTGTAAACCACTTTTGGTAATTACTCGGTCTCCCTTTTTTAATTCTGCTGCGAATTTCTTTTCTTTTTTGGCACGTTTCATTTGTGGTGCAATCATAAAGAAATAAATAACCACAAACATTAATATGAATGGCATTAAACTGCCGAATCCTCCTTCTCCCATTGATTTTTATAATTTAGCTTTTAGCTGCTGGTTTTGCTTTATTTGGGTCTGGTTTTACAAATGCCGTAATTTTAACACTTTCTCTACCAGTTTCTGTATTTGCTGTAATATTTATGGTTTTTGAAACCTTGTTAGTACCACTACCGTTAAACTTCACGGTAAACTGCCCTTGTCCTCCTGGGGCTAGAGGTTCTCTGCTCCAATCTTTAGGCACTGTACATCCGCAGGTACTTTTTATGTCTGTAATTACAAGCGGTGCTTCGCCTGTATTCTTGTAAGTAAAAACAGTTTCTACCTGTGTTTTAGCTTCAATTTCTCCAAAATCGTGTTCTTTTTTATCAAATGTCAATACTGGAAATTTTGATGCTACAGCATCCCTTTCAGCAGCTTTCGCAACATTTGCTTCACTTATCTTTTTAGTAGCATCCTCTTTACAAGACGTAAAAGCTACCAAGCATAATGTACTTAATCCTAATATTACTTTTTTCATAATGTTTCCTTTTATGATTTGGTGCATAAAAATAGCAATAATTTAAATGTTTAAAAACTTTTATGGCTTCTTAACAAGGTTTATGCTATATTAAACCGCGTCCTACCTTATTTAGTTTGTCTGTTTTCTTATATTCTTTTACAAGTTTATCTAGAATACCATTTATAAATATGCTACTCTTTGGTGTAGAGTATTCTTTGGCAATTTCTAAATACTCATTAATAGTAACCTTTACAGGTATTGATGGAAAATGCTGCAATTCACATATACCCATTTGTAATAGCACATAATCTAAACTGGCAATTCTATCTGCGTCCCAATTTTTAGTTTTCTGGGCAATTTCTTCATTTATAGCTTTGGTATTCAGTATGGTTTTTTTAAACAAATCTATTGCAAATTGTTTATCATCCACATCCTTGTATAGTTTAGGGGCAAAGTGTGCTTCAGAACTGCCGTTTTTCAACTTTCGTAATAGTTTTAAAATGGTAGTATTTACAGTAGGTAGATCATCCAACCATGTTAAATGCTTATCTTCAATATAATCGTAAAGCTTTTCGTTTGGTGCAATTATTTCTTTAAATATATCAATAAAGAAAGTCTTATCTTCCTTAAAATCTGATGTTCTGGTTTGCATGTAATCTTTATACAAATCACTTTTAAGAATCGCTTTAAAAATGATATCTACATACTCACTATCTAATTCCCAATTAAAGTATTTATTATCTTCTATCTGCTTTAAAAATGCTTCATTCTGCGCTATGAGATGGAATACTTGATTATTTACAAACTTTCTGTTTGGGTTTTTATCTTCAGAAGTCGCTAAGTGCTTTTTTTGCTTTTTTTCTAGGTCTTGAGTCGCTCTTTTTTGAACTTCAAGCAACAACGCTATCATGAGCAAATACAGATTGTACATGTTCTCTATACTAAACAATAAGAATTTTTCATTCTGTTTTAAACCATCGCTTTCACTACCGTTAAAAGCATAAATGGTTTGCATTACCTTAACACGAATATGTCTTCTGTTTAGCATCATTACAAAGAACTTAAGTTAAAACGTATATATTGTTTTTTACCTTTTACTTGGGCAAAAATAAAACTATTTTAATAAAATAAGTGCTGATTTTTTGTTTTGTTTCAGTTAATTCGTTTTAGCTATTATTTAACAGTTATCAAACCTTATACTACATCAATTATATATATAATGGCGTATATTTGCTACTTATTTTTTAATTTAAGTGAAAGAACTCAAGCATCTTAATAAGTACTTTTTAAAATACAAAACCCATCTCCTCATTGGGGTTGTAATAACCATTGTTGCTAGAATTTTTTTATTATTCACACCACGTTACATAAGGCGTATCATTGAAATTATTGAAAATAAAGCAGGGTTGAGCGATACTGCAATAAAAGGCGAGTTACTAGAAGCTATTCTTTATATTATTGGTGCCGCTATTATTGCTGGATTATTTACATTTTTAATGCGGCAAACCATAATTAATGTATCGCGTTATATAGAATACGATTTAAAAAATGAAATTTATGAGCAGTACCAAAAACTATCTCTTAATTTTTACAAAAAGAACAGAACGGGAGATTTAATGAACCGCATTAGCGAAGATGTGGGAAGGGTACGCATGTATGCCGGTCCAGCTATTATGTACAGTATTAATACTATTACTTTATTTGTAATTGCACTAATTTACATGTACAACCAAGCACCAACGCTTACGTTGTATACAATAACACCGCTTCCTATTCTTTCTGTTATTATATACAAACTAAGCAAGGAAATACATAAACGCAGTACCGTTGTACAAGAGTATCTATCAAAATTATCAACATTTACACAAGAGTCTTTTAGCGGTATATCTGTAATTAAAGCCTATGGTATCGAGCCAAAAACCTCAACCGATTTTGATGCGCTTTCATCCACAAGTAAAGAAAAACAATTACATCTTGTAAAAGTACAGGCTTTGTTTTTCCCTATGATGATCTTATTAATTGGCACCAGTAACCTGTTAGTAATTTACGTAGGTGGCATGCAGTATATTAATGGACAAATAGAAAGTTTAGGTACCATTGCAGAGTTTATTATTTATGTAAACATGTTAACATGGCCAGTGGCAACAGTAGGTTGGGTAACCTCTATAGTACAACAGGCCGAAGCATCACAAAAACGTATTAATGAATTTTTAAAAATTGAACCAGAAATTAAAAATAAAGTAGAGCTACCGACCAAGATTACGGGAGATATTATATTTAAAAATGTATTTTTTACTTATGATGACACCAATATACAGGCATTAAAAGGTGTGTCCTTTAATATAAAAGCTGGGGAAACCCTGGCTGTTTTAGGAAAGACAGGTTCTGGAAAATCTACAATTTTAGATTTGGTAGGTAGGCTTTATGATATTGATAAGGGGCAAATTCTTCTAAATGACATAGAGATAAGCCAACACCATTTATCGAGTTTAAGAAACAGTATTGGTTATGTACCACAAGATGCTTTTCTGTTTTCTGATTCTATAAAGCATAATATTAAATTTGGAAAGGAAGATGCTACAGATGAAGAAGTTGTTGCTGCTGCTAAAAATGCCTATGTACATAAAAATATTATAAAATTTAGTAAAGGCTATGATACCGTTTTAGGAGAACGAGGCATTACACTTTCTGGCGGTCAAAAGCAAAGAGTCTCCATTGCAAGAGCCATCATAAAATCACCACAAATTTTATTATTTGATGATTGTTTATCTGCAGTTGATACTGAAACCGAGGAAAAAATATTAAAAAACCTCTTTAAAATTTCTAAAGGAAAAACTACCATTATTGTGAGTCATCGTGTATCCTCTGCCAAAAACGCCGATAAGATTATTGTGCTAGACGATGGTAACATTATCCAAGAAGGCACTCACGAAACCCTTATAGACACAGAAGGATACTACAAGGAATTGTACTTAAAACAGTTAAGTGAATCTTCTGAAAAGAAAAATTAAACAACTTTCGATTTAAAATAAATTATTAGTTTTAATTTAATAAAAATCAGCATTTTAAAAAGATTCTTTAAAAAATGTTGGTAAGTTTATGTTTTTTTTAGATTTTTGATGTTACCAACATTTAACAACGTATAATGAATAACAACGGTATGATGGAGAAAGAGGAAATTTTTTCTAAAGTATTACGAGCTGGAAGACGCACTTATTTTTTTGATGTTAGAGCTACTAAAGCAGAAGATTATTACTTAACGATTACTGAGAGTAAAAAATTCACAAACGATGACGGGTCTTACCATTACAAGAAGCATAAAATTTACATCTACAAAGAGGACTTCTCTGAATTTAGAGAAATTTTAGCTGAAATGACTGATTTTATCATTAGCGAAAAAGGTAATGAAGTGATTAGCGAGCGTCACCAAAAAGACTTTAAAAAAGATTACGAGCAAACACCAGTTGAAAGTACTACAACTGAAGACATAAAATCTACTGATAGTTTTACAGATATAGACTTTGATGATATTTAACTAGTATTAAAGTTTCTAGATATTAAAAGCCTTTGTTTATAACAAAGGTTTTTTTGTACTCTAAATTAGCTTACCGTAGTACCGTTTTTAACCTGCTCTTCAGGGTTTAGCAAAACAACGTCTTTACCATCAACAGCTCCTAACACCAAACACTCGCTCATAAATTTTGCAATTTGCTTTTTAGGGAAATTTACAACTGCAACAATTTGCCTGTTTACCAAGTCCTCTTTTCTATATAAAGTCGTTATTTGCGCTGATGATTTTTTAATCCCCAAATCCCCAAAATCAATAGTTAATTGATAGGCTGGGTTTCTGGCTTCAGGAAAGTCTTTTACTTCAATAATGGTTCCTATACGTAAATCTACTTTGGTAAAATCTTCAAAAGATATTGTATCGCTCATTTTTCAAAAATATAAATAATTCCGACATTTGGGGAAACTAAAACATTATGGCAAGAACTCCATCAAATATGCTTCCTTTAGGAACTAAAGCTCCAGATTTTTCATTATTGGATACGGTATCTAACTCCGTTTTGGGTCTAAATGATTTAAAAGGGGAAAAAGGTACTGTTATCATGTTTATTTGCAACCACTGCCCTTTTGTGATTCATGTAAACCCCAAATTAGTAGATCTAGCAAATAGATACGCACCTAAAGGAATTCATTTTATTGCAATTTCTAGTAATGATGTGGAAAACTACCCTCAGGATGGTCCTGATAAAATGAAAGCTCATGCCGAAACTGAAGGTTATCCCTTTCCTTATTTATACGATGAAACCCAAAACGTAGCAAAAGCTTACGACGCTGCTTGCACCCCTGATTTATATCTTTTTAATGAAGACTTAAAGTTAGTGTATCGTGGACAGTTAGATGACTCCAGACCAGGGAATGGCATACCTGTTTCGGGAAAAGATTTACAGCATGCTATAGATTGTTTAATCTCTAATAAGGACAATAACGAAACTCAAAAACCAAGTATTGGTTGTAATATTAAGTGGAAAGTTTAAGCTGATACATTCCCACATCATGCCATTTACCAAATTTTAAACCCACTTCTTTTAAGAGGGCTACTTCTTTAAACCCAAACTTTTCGTGGAGCTTTACACTGGCTTCATTAGGTATGGTTAAAGCTCCTATTACTGTGTGGGTATCAGTTTGTTTCAATGCGGTTAGCAATGCTTCATAAAGCCTAGATCCAATACCTTTTCCATGCGCATCCTGTTTAACGTATACCGTAGACTCTACCGTAAAATTATACGCAGGTTTTGGCCTAAACCTACTAGCATAAACGAACCCTAAAATACCCTGATTGTCTTCAAAAACAAAAAAAGGATACTCGGCATTGATACGGTTAACCTTTGCCTCGAAAGTTGTAAAAGATAAAGGTTCTATATCAAACGTAACCACCGTATTAGATACATAATGGTTGTATATATCCAATAGTGCTGGAGTATCGTCTATGGTAAATGGTCTTACCATGTTAAAGCCAGCCTTTTTGTTGCATTATGTTTTCTATATGCGCATAATGGTGGTTACTATGCCACGCATAATTTCCTATATTATAATCTAAGGGTACTTCACTATTGGTTTCTGGATGTAAAAAACGCTTTTTCATAGCGTCTTTAGATAACCCTTTAAGCAGGTATACTAATTTATAGTGAATCGCCTTAATGTGCTCTATAGACATTTGTATTGGGGCTGTTTTGCTATCAAACAACTCCGCCCATTGTTGTTCTTCATAGGCTTTTATTAGAGGTTTATCTTCTGTTAATGCCCATTTAAATCTGGTATAGCTATGATGATGACTATCTGAAATGTGATGTACAGTTTGCCTAATCGTCCAACCTCCAGGTCTGTATGGTGTGTCTAGTTGTTCCTTATTAAGGTGTTTTACCAAGGCTTCTAAGCGAATGGGGAAGGTTTCTAATACATCTATCCACGCTTTTATGTTGGTTTCAGTAATTGGTTCAGGACATTTAAATTGCCCTATGGGATATTTTAATTGTTCTAGTGTAGTAGTATCCACAAGTATCTATTTTATAATTGTGGTTCTAAAATAAGTATTAATTGGGATTATGCAATCTCCACATTGCCCTTTTTCGCCCAATTCACAGCTTCAAACAGAGAATTAAAGTTCTTTATGTTATTGTTGAAAAATAAATTTTCCATAATTAAATTTATCTTACTACTTGAGCGATAGGACACAATATAATACCCTTTTAGACTGTAATTACTTTTAAAAAACTTTAGCCAGTCTGCTGGGGCAACTGCATAAGAATTAATGCGGTTAGATATATAAACCAGATCACTACCATCAGTTCCCAAATAACAAGATACATCGTCTACAATGTGCTTTGCATGATCTTTCCAAGTAATGGTAACACCTTGTTTTATTTCTGAAATAATAAAACCATTAAAAATAAAGATATCCCCAAAAGGATAATTAAGTTCTTTAATAACCTCGGAATACAGATAAGTGTGTTTTACGCTTTCCACAGAGCAAAATTACGTATTGAAAACTCAGTACGTCAAAAAACTCGATACATCCATTAATAAAACGTTATGTTACTATATGCATAAAAAAAAGCGTTCAAAACGAACGCTTTTTGTAGATATTTTAATATAAACTTGTTTTATTTTACATTCATCAATTCTACATCAAAAATTAAATTGGCATCTGGAGGAATAACACCACCTGCACCACGGCTACCGTAAGCTAAATGGCTTGGGATTACCAAACGCGCTTTATCGCCTACGTTTAATAAACCTATACCTTCGTCCCACCCAGGAATTACTTGTCCCACACCTAACGGAAAGTCTATAGGTTGGTTTCTCTTGTATGATGAATCGAACACAGTGCCATCCATTAACTGTCCCTTATAGTGTACAGATACTGTTTTGCCTTTTTCAGCTTTTACGCCATCTCCTTTTTGTATGATTTGGTATCGTAAACCACTTTCGGTTTTTTCAAAACCGGCAGCTACTTTTTCCAACTCTGCCTCTTGTTTTGCCTTTTCTTCCGCTAATCGTTTTTCTCTAGAACCTTCAAATGTTCTAAATGCCTCAACAGCATTAAAGGCTTCTGCCTCTAAGCCCACCCTTACTATTTCTAAACGTTCAATTTCATCACCTTGCGCTATAGCATCAACAACCTCTTGCCCATGTTCTACTTTTCCAAATACGGTATGGTTGTTATCTAACCATGGTGTTTCTACATGGGTTATAAAAAACTGACTCCCATTAGTGCCAGGGCCTGCATTTGCCATAGATAACACGCCAGGACCATCGTGTTTTAAATCTGGATGAAACTCATCATCAAATTGATACCCAGGATTTCCTGCACCAGAACCTTGAGGACACCCACCCTGAATCATAAAATCTGGAATAACCCTATGGAATTTTAACCCATCGTAATATGGTGTGCCTTGAGGTTTTACTTTATTTTCTAAGTTACCCTCTGCCAAAGCCACAAAGTTACCTACGGTTCCTGGTGTTTTTTTGTATTCTAAAGCAACTAGTATTTCGCCTTTTGATGTATTGAATTTTGCGTATAATCCGTCTTGCATGGTCTTGATTTTTAATGAGGTGCAAATATAGTACGATTTTTAATTTTTAGATGAATGAATACTAGTTTTTAAATGAAAGATGCTAAAATCTTTTTTGATAATGTACAAGGGTTTAGCTACCTTGCTGGATATAAGAATTTTCATTCTTTTATAGTGAGGACTAAAAGGTATAAAAAAGCTAAAAGTTCCGTATATAAACAAGTTGGCAACAAGCTAAAACCAATTCGAAAAAATAATACCCAATAATAGGTATAGTAAATTTTAAAAATTTGATTGAAATTACACATCTAACCAAAAATATAATTATGAAATCAACACTACTAACTTCACTTTTATTTTTTAGCCTAATAGCTTTTGGACAAACTAACCCACAGGTATTTTTTGCATCACCAGATTTAATCCAAGGAACAGGAGAAATTGGAACTACTATTGAAATAAGCACAGATACGGATTTTACAGCTGAACATCAAATTGCAGTTGACAACAAAGGGAACTTTAAATTTACTTTTCCATCATCCTTAACTGTAGGAGATAATATCATAGTGTGGTCTGTAAATTCAAAACAAGAAATTTCTCAAAGAATACTTGTGAAAATTGAACAACCAAATTCAATACTTCAGAATTTTAGTGATGGAAATCTCGCAAATAACAATATCAGAAATTTTTCCGTAGCAGGAAAAACAGTGAAATACAAAGCAACCATTTGGAATACTAATTTTTCAATCCCATTAGCAAGATTTAATTTTACCAAAAATGATGAACAAAAAGCAGGAGACTTATTATTGTTTAATTCTATTGGAGCAGGATTTGGAATTAGTGCTGGAGAGTTAAGTGAAACAAGAGATTTACAAGGTAATCTAATTAATCAAGAATTTGTAAATACCTTTGGAGTGCATTTAGGGTTTTTATTTTCGGCAGGAACTGGAGATGACACAAACAATGTGTTTGCACCAACATTGAATTTTAGTGTATTAGATTTTCAAATAGGTGTTGGATATGAACTTGGAACTCTATCAGAAAATCAAAGACCAACATTTTTGACTTTATCCTATGCGATTCCTCTTTATAAGTTAAAAAAAGGAGGGTTTTGGATTTGGAAAAATTCTAAACCAATAACTGACCCTATGCAATCAAGACTTGGAGAATAAAGCCAGTTGCCAACAATATAAGTAATTGCTTGTTCTCACCTACTTCTGAAAATCCTCGAGGATTTTTAGTTTGGTGCGTACTTGCATAGTTAAGCACTAAACCACGCAACTACTCTTAGGAGACCGTTGTATCGCATTTTGCCAATGAGAATTTTTAAAAAGAAATATAAAGTTGATTACGAGAATCTGATATCCAAACTCGAAATTGGAAATGAATCAGAAATACGAGAATTATTATGGAAACCGAAAAATAAAGCAGTTGAATATTTACCAATTACGACTGAACTCATTAAAAAACTAAAAAAGGAAAAAACTGCCGATCAACTCAAAATTCACAAAAAACTTGAAAAAGGGCGTTTTGAATTATTAGTTTTCGAAATACCTTGGACTGAAAGCAATGTCCCCTACAGTCCGATAATAATTGACAAGTCGAATAGTAAAATTGTTGGCGTAATGTTGCCTTTTAATGAATTGATTCCATATTTGACCAATAAAGAGAATAAAGAAATAGGAAGTTTGGGAATAGTATGGACAAGCTTTGTAATAGGATATAGAACTGGAAAATAAACGCGATACAACAATGAACTAAGCCAAAACCCAATTTTTTTTATGGTTTTATGCTAGAATAGTTTAGATCATAGCCCAACCGTTGAAAACATTTATGAAAAACCGAAATCTGAATTGAAAAAAGGAACTTTAATAACATTTTCGATTGTACTAATTATACTTTCCTTTTGGCTCGGAATGAAAGTTGAGCGTGAATTAGCAAGTTGGGACGAAATCGGAAAACCGGTATTTGAAAAGTAAATAGATAAAATTAATTTCATGAAAAAATCAAATACAATCAAGAACTGTAAAATGATATTGCTTATGTCTCTATCATTTATTGTACTCAATTCATCAAAATGTTCTCAGCAAACAAAAGAATGCTTAACCTCATATTCTGACTGTATTAAGGATTGTGATGACGAACTTTGCAAACTTAATTGTGGCGATTCATTTAAATCTTGTACTGGAACTAAGTACATTTTTCCTGTTCATTTCTGTGTTGTTACAAGTGCTTATACTGAATCCGATGAAGATATTATAGTACAGTTAAAAAAAGAAATTACAATTTTAAATAAGTATTTTACTGCCGAAGATCCAAGTCAGCCAGATGGCAGAAGAAGAATTGTTACATTCAAATATAAATCAGCAAGTTTGTTTAGCGATATTGAAGCTATAGAAAGTGATTTTCTAAATGAAATAACAAGTTCCACTAATTACGATAGATCTAAGAAAAATAGAATACAGAAAAAATTTAACGCTGAAACGAACAGACTTATTCGAGATCCAAAGGCAATTAATATATATATTTATGATAGCTGGAGTTCTTCTTCCTATTGGTCAAATAATGATGGACATGCTCGAAATAACTCGGACAGACCTTACATTTTATTAGATTATGAACGTCTCGATCATAATCTAATGGCACCTGAAGAACATGAAATGGGACATGCATTTGGTTTAGCTCATGTTTGCAGTAATTTAACAAATAATATTATGAGAAGTTCAAGGAGGTATCCTGCAAATAATTCTTATTCGTCTGCCGATGCAGATGAATATATTGATGAATGTTCCCATGGAGGAGGCACTCGAGAAGATGGATTCAATTCAAATCAGTGTAGGATAATTTTAGAAAACGCAAAAGATATTCACGATGCTCTTAGGTTGTAAAATTAAAATAATAAAAAGAGAAAAGTAGTTAAAAACTACACACAACAATGAACTAATATGAAAACAAGATTAATCATAATAGCATTACTATCCTCTCAAATATTTTATTCTCAAATTGAGATTCAAGAGGATAACCTTACTATTGAATATATAAAAACTAAAAAGGCGAGCCAATTAATAGGTGCTGTAACTAACGTTAGAACAAAATCAAAGGAGATAGTTCAATACAACATAAAAGTCAGAATTGAGATGATTGACAATAAGATAAGACCCTTTGATGTTAATAAATTCTCACTTATAGACCACCAAGCTAAAATAAGATTAAGACCACTTAGTGTGACTTATACAAATTTTACGGACAAATGGTACTTTATTCAATTAATTAAAAATAAACCTAAGTATAAATCTTTAGAAGATAGATACAAGCCAGATGTTAAAGATACATTTTTAGATTATGAATTTGAGGGAGTTAATAATATAATGACACCAATATGTTATGAAGCGTATGATGAATACAAAATAAGTTTTAAAAACCCAGATAAAGAATGTCATTTATCATATTTTGAACCTAAAGGTTTAAGAAAAAGAAATATAAACTTATATTTTCCTATGCAAAAAAGTGTAAAAAACGCTACTCTGTATTATGGATACATGAAAATTGTAGATATAAAATTAAAATAAATATTAATGAATACAAACTTAGGATGGCCATAAGTAATTGCTTCTTCTCGCCTACTTCTGAAAATCTGCAAGGATTTTCAGCTTGGTGTGTACTTGCAAAGTTTAAAGCTAACCCCCGCAACTACTCATAGACCATTATCAATAATTTTAACCTGAAAATTAATGACGAATCGAACCTTAACCTCGCTGATTTTAAGAATAGCTGGAATTTATTTATTCACTAAAATTTTTGACCATTTTGGAACTTATTTCTTTTCGGTTTACGGAACTGCAACAATGGCTCGATTTGATGAATTATTAAGTGAACCGATTGACAAATTCTATTTCACTGGAACATTTTTGACAATTGCCAATACTGTTATTTCATTATTCCTTTTCATAAAAGCGGACTGGATTTCTAAGAAACTTGTAAAAAAGGAAAGTGATATCAAAACTGAACTGAACGTAAATTCACTGACCAAAGTGATTTTATTGACAGTAGGAATTATTTGGTTAGCAAAATTAATTTATTTACTTCCTGACTTGATTGAATATTGCGCAAAACTAATTTCAAGGCTAAATGGAAACGGAGAAATTGAATTGCCAAATTTTGCGATAGCGAATTATATTCTAAAAATGATTTTAACTCTAATTATATTATTCCGGATTGAAAAAATATCGAATTGGATTGTAAAAAAGATATAAAATATGTTATTTGACAAAGAACTGAGTTAAAAAGCAAGTATTTTTAAACCTTTAGATATATTTCAGGACTAGACATTAAAGCAAACTATGAGAAAAATTTCAATCTTAGCTCTTTCGATTATTTTGTTTGGATGTAGTAATGAACATGAAGAAATAATTAACACTTTCAATAGTTTTAATAAAGCCAATATTGAATTAAATGGAGAGAAGATTTATGAATTGACCAATTCAGAAACTCACAACTATTATAATAGATTTTTGACTAAAATATTAAAATTAGATTCTATTGGAATAACCGAATTAAACTTAACTGAAAAAATAAATTTATTATCGGCAAGAGCAATAATCAAAGATTCTGTATTAAAAAAAATAAGTCCAAAAGATTTAATGATTAAAATATATACAGAATTAAGTACTATGGACTCTACACAAATAAACGCAATAAAAGAGTTAGGAATTGCAAACATTCAAATTGAAAATAAAAAAGCTGTATGTGATTTTTTAATTAATGGAGATACCTTGTCACCTAGCGTTAAGTTGAGATTTGTAAAAGAAAATGAAAAATGGAAGTTTAATCCTTTATCAATGGCCGATTATACAGAAAAAAGACTTGAATTGATTTGTAAATACCACGGATTTAGCCACATGGATTTTATAGAATGGATTTTTTCAGCCTCAAATATGGAAAATAAAAAAATCAAGGAAATAAATGAAATTTGGAATCCAATAATTAAATAACTGTGCCTAACAAAGAACTGAGTTAAAAAACAAGTGCTTTTAGCTTAATTTTGATACAAAAGTGTACTAATTCGCCACCTCACTAATAAATTTGATACGATATAAACGCAGTTCCTCATCATCATAATCGCCATCAAATTCTTCCATAGCATCTTCTATACTATCGGTATCTGATTCCATGAAGTAATCGTGGATTTCCTCTTGTTGATCTTCATCTAGAATTTCATCAATCCAATAGTCTATATTAAGCTTGGTACCAGAATATACAATAGCTTCCATTTCCCTTATAAAATCTGGCATTTCCATACCTTTAGACGAGGCTATATCATCAAGTGGTAACTTTCTATCTACATTTTGGATGATATATAGTTTATTGGCAGAATTGCTGCCTGTAGATTTTACTACCAAGTCTTCTGGCCTTGTAATATCATTTTCTTCAACATAATTAGCAATAAGCGCAACAAAATCTTTACCATATTTTTTGGCTTTACCATCTCCAACACCATGTACATTACTTAATTCTGATAAGGTTATTGGATATTTTAAGGCCATATCTTCTAACGAAGGGTCCTGAAAAATAACAAAAGGTGGCACCCCCAACTTTTTAGCATTTTTTCTACGCAAATCCTTTAACATTGCCATTAGCGTCTCATCTGATACTCCGCCGCCGCCCTTGGCATTTGTTATAATACCCGAATCGTCTTGATTTTCATCAAAAACATGATCTTCGGTCATCATAAAAGAGGTAGGCTTTTTTATAAAGTCCTCCCCTGCTTTACTTAACTTAATTACACCGTAACTCTCGATGTCCTTTTTTAAATATCCAGCCACTAACAGTTGCCGTAATAAAGCCATCCAGTATTTAGAGTTTTCTTGTTTTCCATTTCCAAAAAATGGCTGTTCATTGGTTTTATGGGAGTTTATTAATGCATTTTCCTTACCTACAATAACATTAACAAGATCTTTAGATTTGTATTTAGAATTTGTGCCTTTTACTATATCTAGAAGCACTTTAACATTATCTTTTGCCTCGGTCTGCTTTTTGGGGTTACGCACATTATCATCCATATCGCCACCTTCCCCAGTGGCATTATCAAATTCTTCCCCAAAGTAGTGTAAAATAAACTTACGCCTAGAAATTGATGTTTCTGCAAAAGCCACAACTTCCTGTAATAAGGCGTGTCCTATTTCTTGTTCTGCCACTGGTTTTCCAGACATGAATTTTTCTAATTTCTCTATATCTTTATAAGCATAGTACGCCAAACAGTGACCTTCGCCTCCATCTCTTCCTGCACGCCCTGTTTCTTGATAATAACTCTCTATACTTTTAGGTATATCATGATGTATTACAAACCGTACATCTGGCTTATCTATACCCATTCCAAAAGCGATAGTAGCTACCACAACATCTACATCTTCCATAAGAAACATATCTTGATGGCTTGATCTTGTTTTAGCATCTAACCCTGCATGATATGGCACCGCTTTTATACCATTTACTTGTAAAACTTGGGCTAATTCCTCAACACGCTTTCTACTTAAACAGTATACAATACCAGATTTCCCTTCGTTTTGTTTTATAAACCTAATAATATCTACATCAACATTTTTAGTCTTTGGCCGTACCTCATAAAACAGATTTGCCCTGTTAAATGATGCCTTAAAAGTATTAGCGCCAGATATACCTAAGTTTTTAATAATATCTTCCTGTACTTTAGGCGTTGCTGTTGCTGTTAGTCCTATAATGGGAATATTATCTCCTATTCTTGCTATAATATGTCTTAGGTTTCTATATTCGGGTCTAAAATCATGTCCCCATTCACTAATACAATGAGCCTCATCTATGGCCATGAATGAGATTTTTACCGATCGTAAAAAATCTACATTCTCTTCTTTGGTTAATGATTCTGGTGCCACATAGAGTAACTTGGTTACACCATTTATAATATCTTCTTTTACACGTTTTACCTCGGTTTTATTGAGGGATGAGTTTAAAACATGAGCAATTCCGTCTTCATTGGAAACACCCCTAATAGCATCTACTTGGTTCTTCATTAGTGCAATAAGCGGAGAAACAACTATTGCAGTACCTTGTTCCATTAAAGCAGGTAATTGGTAGCATAACGACTTCCCGCCACCAGTTGGCATTATTACAAATGTATGATTACCGCCTAAAATACTTTTTATAACGTCCTCTTGAAGTCCTTTAAAATTATTGAATCCGAAATACTTCTTTAATGCATCGTGCAAATCTGCTTTTGCAATAGACATAAATTTTTAAAAATTTAATAACTAATTAATATTATACCTTGTGTAGCTATAGACCATTAATTTAGCAATTCATATGGAGAGCCCTCATTCTTTTTTTCGTTAATTTTGCAAACGAAATTTGAATTTACAATAAAATTTTAAATTGGCTATTGATAAAGATAATAAAATCTTTTATTGAGCACAATTACTTTAAAACTTATATATTTTGAATAGTAAAAAAGGGAGTATTGATACTGCTAAGCAAACTATTGAAATGGAAGCTAAGTCCATTTTAAATTTGTCTACCTTGATTGACGATAATTTTGCTGATGCCGTAGACCTCATTTTTAATTCTAAAGGGCGCGTTGTGATTACTGGTATAGGTAAAAGCGCCATAATAGCCAGTAAAATTGTGGCAACCTTAAACTCAACAGGTACTCCAGCAATTTTTATGCATGCTGCCGATGCTATTCATGGAGATTTGGGATTGATTTTAAAAGACGATGTGGTAATATGTATTTCTAAAAGTGGAAACACACCTGAGATTAAAGTTTTAGTACCACTAATAAAAAGTGCTAATAACAAAATGATAGCTATTACGGGCAATACAGCATCTTTTCTGGGGCAACAAGCCGATTTTGTATTAAACGCTTATGTTGAAAAAGAGGCATGCCCCAATAACTTAGCACCAACAACAAGTACAACAGCTCAATTGGTAATAGGCGATGCCTTGGCAGTATGCTTGTTAGAAAAACGCGGATTTTCCAGCAACGATTTTGCTAAATACCACCCTGGAGGAGCGTTGGGTAAAAAGTTATACTTAAGGGTTCACGACATTTCATCAGTAAACCAAAAACCAAAAGTAAATACCGATGCGAGTATTAAAGATGTAATTGTTGAAATTTCTGAAAAACTACTGGGTGTTACCGCTGTAGTGGAAAACAATACCATTGTAGGCGTAATTACCGATGGTGATTTACGTAGAATGTTAAGTAAAACTGATGATTTTAGTGATTTAACAGCAAAAGATATTATGAGTAAAAACCCCAAGCGCATCGCTTCAGATGCCATGGCCATAGACGCCAAAGAAATAATGGAAGACTTTGGAATTACACAATTACTCGTTGAGGATCATGGAAATTACGAAGGCGTTATTCATTTACACGATCTCGTAAAAGAAGGAATTATATAATGGCAAAGAAAGATGTAAATGAGATGTCTTTTCTAGATCATCTTGAAGAATTACGATGGCATTTAATACGATGTGTAGTGGCAGTAATGATTGCAGCTACGGTAGCTTTTCTTTTAAAAAGTTTCATTTTTGAGACGCTAATTTTTGGTCCATCAAAATCTAATTTCCTAACCTACGATTTACTGTGTAAGGCTTCACAGTTATTAGGTTTTGATAGCTTTTGTAATACTGAATTTGATTTTGAAGTACAAAGTAGAACCATGGCAGGCCAATTCTCTGCCCATATTTGGACTTCCATAACCTTTGGGTTTATCATAGCCTTTCCGTATGTAATCTTTGAGCTATGGCGGTTTATTAGCCCTGCAATGCACGAAAACGAACGTAAACATTCTAAAGGTTTTATCATTATTTCATCGTTACTATTCTTTTTGGGTGTACTTTTTGGGTACTACATTATCTGCCCATTATCCATAAACTTTTTAGGTACTTACTCTGTAGCAGATAAAGTGCATAACGATTTCGACCTAAACAGTTATATAGGTCTTATTCGAGCATCTGTACTGGCATCTGGATTAATATTTGAACTCCCCATCATTATATATTTCCTAACAAAAGTTGGTATTGTAACTCCTGAAATTCTAAAAACCTACAGAAAATATGCTTTAGTAGTAGTACTAATTTTAGCAGCAATTATAACGCCACCAGATATCGCAAGTCAAGTTATTGTTGCCATTCCTATTTTAATCTTATACCAAATAAGCATCTATATTTCTAAAATAGTAGTAAAAAAACAACGTAAAAGAGCTAAAGCAAATGGGTAATATCATTGTGGCGTTACCCGTAAAGGGTCGGGCTTTCACTACTCAATCCCTCCTACGTCGGGGATTTCAAACATGCCGTTCAATCCCTAACGCACCTATCCGCAAACAAGAAGCTTAAATCAAAGTTATATACAAATTAACAAAAGTCTAGTTCTTATAAAAAGCAACAAAACCGTTAACAAAACGTTATACAAACACAACAATTTCCAGAATTAACTAAAATTTCCGTAATTGCACCCATGATTTTACGAGCCGAAAATTTAATGAAGTCCTACAGTGGGCGAAAAGTAGTAAAAGATGTATCCTTGGAAGTAAAGCAAGGCGAAATTGTAGGACTGCTAGGTCCTAATGGCGCAGGAAAAACAACATCATTTTACATGATTGTAGGCTTGATAAAACCTAATGGTGGCCACATTTATTTAGATAATACCGAGATAACCAAGTACCCCATGTACAAGCGTGCACAAAACGGTATTGGATATCTGGCACAAGAAGCCTCTGTATTTAGAAAATTGAGTATAGAAGATAATATTTTAAGCGTACTACAACTTACCAAGCTCAGTAAGAAAGAGCAACGCATGAAAATGGAATCTTTAATAGAGGAGTTTGGCCTGGGCCACATCCGTAAAAACCGAGGCGATTTACTATCAGGAGGTGAACGTCGTCGTACTGAAATAGCAAGGGCTTTGGCAACCGACCCAAATTTCATCCTCTTAGACGAACCTTTTGCAGGTGTAGATCCCGTTGCCGTGGAAGATATTCAGCGGATCGTAGCACAACTTACCAAGAAAAATATAGGTATATTAATTACAGACCATAACGTACAGGAAACCCTAGCTATTACCGATAGAACTTATTTAATGTTTGAAGGTAGTATACTTAAAGCTGGGGAACCAGAAGAATTGGCCAATGACGCCATGGTTAGAAAAGTATATCTTGGACAAAACTTTGAGCTTCGTAAGAAAAAAATAAGGGAATAACCCAAAAGGCTACTCCCTAATCCATACTATTTTAGTTGTACGTATTTTTAATTTTTATTTGCTGCCGCATCAGCTAAAGATGGTAAATTCCATACCAGATTTCTTCTATCTAAAAGTTCAAAATCGCCACCATCATCCCATACTACTGGAACAATTCCTTTAGACAAACAAGATGCTACAAAATAATTGGCATGCTTCAAACGCTCTGCTTCAGTAGCTAATAAGCCTATACTTCCCCATTCTCCCATAACTACCGGGAAACCTTTGTCCATAAAGTTAGCTTCTATCCTATTCATTAGAGCATCGATATCTGCTTTATCCTCATCAGACCCCCAATCGGGATCACTGGCATCCAATGCAAATCTAAAAGGTACATATGCATGTATAGAGATAATAACATTAGGATCATTATTAGGAATTACTAAATCATCCCAAGTTTTTTGTACTACAGAAGCCGCATAAGGGGCTATCATCAATTTTCGCTTCTCATTATTTCCTCCAGTACCTCTTATCGCATCTACTGCGGTTTTATAAAAATCGTTTAACACTTCCCTTCCTTCTTCCGTACCACCAGTCCATTGCTCAGGCGTATCCTTGTGCCTTGGTTCGTTTAATATTTCAAAAATTAAGTAATCGCTATAGTTTTTAAAACGATTAGCTATCTGTGTCCAAAGTGCACCTAACTGACTCTTTGCCGCATCAGCTTGCGCAAAAGTAGGAACAACCCACTTGTCATCATGATGCACATTAATTATTACATACATCCCCTTGTTTAATGCGTGTTCTATAATATTCTCTACACGCTCAAAATAACCAGATTCAACAGCAAAACTAGGAGCTTCTCCCATATCATACCCCCAAGTAACGGGTAATCTTAGCGTTTTAAATCCACGATTAAAAACAGCATCAACAACGTTTGTACTTGGCAGTGGGTTTCCCCATGCGGTTTTATCCTTGCTACGTACATCAAAAGAGTTTCCAAAATTCCAACCAGGTCCCATATCGGCAACCAGTTGCGTAGGTGTAAGGTTTCTTATTCCCCCAACTTCTTCATCTTTAGGTTCTGGTTCAATCTTTACAACTTCTCCATCATCATTGGATGTTGAACAACCTAATAGCACTAATCCTATGATTAGCATTAACCATTTATTTTTCATAATTAGAAACATTTTTTATCAAAAATAATACGTTAAATCGAAAAATATTGTGACAAATCAAGCATTCGATGTAAATCTTGTACAAAACAGATAAGCTTTACACCGTAAACACATTATTATGTTTTTTTTAAGAAAAGGAATTTAAATATTTTAACTAAAAGTACAGCAATAGCACCTGCCAATAAACCAATTATAAACTCAGTTATTATACTAGGAATTTTATACCCATCTGTAATATGATGAATAGCTTCTATGTTGTGAACAAAAATGCCTCCAGCAACCAGAATAAGTGCTATGGTACCAATTACCGCCAAACTCTTAATAACAACTGGTAAAGCACGAATTAAAAAGTTCCCTATATAAGTTAATACTCCTTTTTCATTACCAAGTTTTACCAATCTACAACCAAAATCGTCCATTCTAACAATTAAGGCAACAATACCATAAACTCCAACAGTGGCAATAACGCATACTATAGAAACCACTAATATTTGAAATAAAATTGGCTTTTCTAATACAGTACCCAAAGCTATTATTACTATTTCTACTGATAGGATAAAATCGGTAAATATGGCTGATTTTATTTTCTTCTTTTCTGCTATTTTTTGCTCTTCTTGGGTTAAAGCTTTATCTGCATAAACCCTATGCTCTGTATTATGACTTTTATGAAAAAAGAATTCATATATTTTCTCTACACCTTCGTAAGCCAAATATAAGCCTCCTAAAACCAATGCCGCTACAATAGCTATTGGTGCAAAAGCACTCAATAAGAATGCTATTGGCAGGATAATTAATTTATTTAGTGCTGATCCCTTAGTAATTGCCCAAAGTACAGGCAACTCTCTAGACGACACAAAGCCAGTAGCTTTTTCAGCATTTACAGCCAAATCGTCCCCTAAAATCCCCGCAGTTTTTTTAGTAGAAATTTTACTCATTGCTACTACATCATCCATAAGAACAGCAATATCATCTAACAACGCAAAAAAACCAGAAGCCATAAATTTTATTTAGAAGTTGTATTGTCTAAAATAGACATAAGAATATATAGAATAATAATTACTGGTATTGCTGCAAAGTGAAGCACAATTAACAATACCAAACAAAGCATAATAAATATGTAACGTGTTGCATTATTCTTAAAATTGTAATTTTTAAACTTTAATGCAAACAACTTCACTCCAGAGTTTAGTAGCCAACAACTTAAAACTGTTACAGCTATTAAAAACCATTTGTTTAAAATAATGGCATTTATAGCATCACTATCCTGAAATTCCAAAATTAAAGGAAAAGACAACACCAATAGTGCATTAGCAGGAGTTGGTAAACCTTTAAAAAACGTTTGCTGCTCTGTATCTACATTAAATTTAGCTAATCTGTATGCTGAAGCTAGGGTAATGGAAAGACCTAAAAGCGGAAAAAAGGGAATTTCAAAACCACTGGACAAATCAGCTTCTCCCCAGTCAGATTCCTCCAATTCCAAAAGCTTAAACATTACCAGACCTGGCACCAAACCACTAGTAACTACATCTGCCAAAGAGTCTAGTTGTAAGCCCAATTCGCTTTGCACATTAAGTTGTCTTGCGGCGAAACCATCAAAAAAATCAAAAAATATGCCTAAAAAAACAAATAGTGCTCCATATACTAGATTGTTATTCACAACAAATAGAACAGCAATACTACCGCATAATAAATTTAAAAGGGTAAGCGCATTAGGTATGTATTGCTTCATGGAAAAAGAAATATTTTGGTAAAAATAATAAACTATTAGTGTTACTCGCAAAGATTAAATAATATCTATTAAGATATTGTATACTAATGCAACAAATATGAGACTTTGACGTTATAGGAAAGCATTTAAACATACCTTTTTCATAAGCATATTTTATGATAAAACTGGTATAATGTGCATCTTTGTAAAAAAATTGCGATTGAAACAACATATTACTGTACTATTTAGCTTAATAGCCATAACTATTTCTAGTCAAACCGTTAGAAAATATTCTAATGAGTTTATGAATATTGGTGTTGACGCTGCTGCTTTAGGTATGAGTAGTGCTGTTACTGCGCATTCTTCTGATGTAAACTCTGGGTATTGGAACCCAGCAGGTTTAGTAAACCTAGAAGACAATCAATTAGCACTAATGCATTCCAGTTATTTTGCCAATATAGCTAATTATGATTATGCCGGTTTTGCCATGCCACTAGATAATAGAAGTGCTGTTGGTATTTCACTAATACGCTTTGCTGTGGATGACATTTTAAACACAACACAGCTTATTGACGAACAAGGTAATATTAACTATGACAGGATTAGCCTGTTTTCAACAGCAGATTATGGACTTACGTTTTCTTATGCAAGAAAATTGCCTATACAAGGTTTAAACTATGGTGTAAATGCCAAAGTAATTCGCAGAATTATTGGTGATTTTGCATCGTCTTGGGGATTTGGTTTAGATGCTGGTATACAATTTGAGACAAAAAACAAT
The DNA here is from genome assembly GCF_016827605.1 of Hyunsoonleella ulvae. GTDB lineage: Bacteria > Bacteroidota > Bacteroidia > Flavobacteriales > Flavobacteriaceae > Jejuia > Jejuia ulvae. The sequence goes on from NZ_JAEPJQ010000002.1 coordinate 773,073, forward strand.
TGGAAATTTGGAGTGATGGCAAGGGATATCACTACTACATTTAATGCTTGGGCGATTGATGAAGCACAATTTGCCACAGTAAGAGATGCTGTAGAAGGACAAAACCAAGAACTACCTGAGACAACCGAAATTACTATCCCTAAGCTACAAATAGGTGTTTCTAAATTAATGACATTTCATTACGATTATACCCTTCTGGCCTCTGCAAACTTAAACGTTCGTTTTGAAGAAAATAATGATATTTTCTCATCATCTTTTGCTAGTATAAATCCAGCCTTAGGTTTTGAATTTGGATATGTTGATATGGTGTATCTTCGTGGTGGTGTTGGTAATTTCCAAAACGAATTACAAATTGACAACACTGAACAATTAAGCTTTCAACCAAGTTTTGGTGTAGGTTTTAAATACAACGGAGTTCAAATAGATTATGCATTTACTGATATTGGCGATCAAAGTATTGCGCTTTACTCAAATGTATTTTCTTTAAAGCTTGATTTTAGTATCTTTAGATAATGCGATGTTATTTTATATTTGTTACCTGCTTGTTTTTCTTAATTCTTCCCGCCCAAGAACTTTCAGAAAATGCTAAAATTAGTGTTCTTACTATAGGACCAGGCGCTTCATTAAATGATGCATTTGGCCATAGTGCATTTAGAATTCAAGATGACACTAAAGGTTTTGATTTAGTATTTAATTATGGCGTTTACGATTTCGAGGCTCCAAATTTTATACTAAAGTTTGCTCAAGGAAAACTAAACTACTTGATTGGATTAAATCGATTTGATGTTTTTTACAGAGCCTACACTATTGCTAATAGAAGCATTAAGCAGCAAACCCTAAATTTAACTTACGCAGAAAAACAGAAACTCTTTGGTTATCTTATTGAAAATTATAAACCAGAAAACAGAAAGTATTTATATGATTTTCTATTTGATAATTGTGCCACTAAAATTAAAGATGTAACAAATGTAGCTTGCAATAATACCATACAATACAACATCCCCAAAAATTATAAGGAAGCAACTTTCCGGACATTAATTCAAGAAAATTTAAATAGAAACTCATGGGGAAGTCTTGGAATAGATATAGCCTTAGGTGCAGTAATTGACCGTAAAGCTACTCCTGAACAGCATATGTTCCTACCCAAAAACATATATGCTTTTTTTGAAAATGCTACAAAATTTGATGGTAATACGCCTTTGATTAAAAACAATAAGGTATTATTTAAAAACAAAACTCAAGATGCAACATTAAACTTTTTCTTTAGCCCCTTGTTTATTTTTGGATTATTGGGATTACTCATCATTTTTATTACTTACAAAGACTATAAAAAACATAGACGTACAAAAATATTGGACATAGCCCTTTTCGCTTTAACTGGTTTGGCTGGTGTATTTATTTTGTTATTGTGGTTTGCCACAGATCATCAAACTACCCATAACAACTATAACCTTCTGTGGGTATGCCCTTTAAATCTTATTGTGCTGCATCAAGTATTTAAACATAAAATGAGTACCTGGTTTAATAAGTATTTAAAGTTTCTGTTTATTTTACTTTGTTTAATGATTTTCCATTGGGTTACTGGAGTCCAAGTTTTTGCAATAGGTTTAATTCCCTTATTAATTGCAATGTTTATTAGGTATGCTTACTTAATTAAATACTCTAAAGCCTAATTAGTTTACTGGCCCCTGAAGAAAATAACGGTACTTAATGTTTTTAATAAAATATTTACGTCTAGCACAAAACTTCTATGCTTGATGTAAAACAGGTCATACTGAAGCTTAAGTAAGCTATCATCGACCGATGAGCCATATCTGGTTTTTACCTGTGCCCACCCAGTTAAGCCTGGTTTAACAATATGGCGAGTTTCATAAAATGGAAGTATTTGTGATAATTCCCTAACAAAATGTGGACGTTCAGGCCTAGGTCCAATTAAACTCATCTCACCTTTTAAGACATTGATAAATTGTGGTATCTCATCTATTCTGGTGTTTCTCATAAATCTACCAAAAGGTGTTATTCTGGCATCATTTTTTTTAGCCCATACAGCTCCATTTTTTTCTGCATCAATAATCATGGTTCTATACTTAATTATACTAAATAGATTTCCATTTTTACCAATACGTTCTTGGGTGTAAAATAATGGGCCTCTATTGGCAATTAAATTCCCCATCAAGACTAAAGGTACAAACAACAGTCCTATAACAATACCCATTATTCCAATCAAAATATCAAAAAAACGATGGAAGAATAAATACATTTTATTTTGATTACTACGACTAAAAGGGAAGTATTTGTAAAAATCTTTTCCTACAAACTGTACTGGAATGCGTTGTGTTAACTCTTCATATACTTGCGTGTATTCCTTAATTGGTAATCCGCCCTCTAAAAGCGTGATTAAATCTGTATAAATTTCAGGAGTTATGTTTTCTGAATTATAGCTCGCAACTACAATTTCAGAAATATTTTCTTCTCTAACTATCTGATAAATTTGTTTGGGATGGTATTCCCTTAAGCCTTTAAATTTAACTTTTTCACTTCTCTCTATTTCGCAATTTATAAAACCAACTATTTTGTAATTAGGATCAGCATGATTAAAGGTTTTTAAAATGGTAGTTATGTTTGATGTTTCTCCTACCAATAATGCTTTTTTATAGAATCTTGGAGAGGTTATAAAGTTTATATAAGCTAAACGCCAAATGAGAAGTGCTCCAAACATTGATAGAAAGAAGTATAATATTTGCAACCTGTTTTCTGGTAAAACAGGAGTAAAAAATGGTGTTAATAAATAAAACAACACAGTTATTGATGTTGTAAGCAAAATATTAACCCATACTTTTTCGAGTTTACTGGACTTTTGTAAATCGTACAGCTCAAAAACAGAACCAAATACTGATATGTATACCACTAGGAGCAGTATCCATTTCCAGTTTTCTTTGGTAATGGAGAAGTAATCAAAATCAAATGAATTACCAACAATATAGAGTAATGCCAGAACTGCTACGATATCAAAAACCCTCAATAATATCTTCCGCTCTGAAATATTAAAATGTATGCTGTTCTTAGGCATGATTAGAGAGAATTAATACCATATCAAATATAGTAAGTATTTTGTTAAACGTTAAGAAAGAATTAACATCCACTGCTTTTTTACTATCTCCCAATCATAACCTTGAACTTTATCCCGGGCATTTGATACTATTTGCTGAGTTAAAAGTGGAGTATTCTTTAACTTTAATATGGCGTTTTTAAATTCCTCTACATTATTAGGTTTTACTAAAATCCCATCACTATTATTTTTAATTAGAAATGGTAAGCCCCCAACGTTAGTAGATACCACTGGTAAACCTAATGCCATGGCTTCAATAACACTAACTGGCGTATTATCTACATTTGTAGTGTTAATAAAAACATTAAAGTTTTCAGCTTTTTTATGCCATGCTTTTTTTGATAGTTTTCCTGTAAATTCTACATCTAAGTTTAATGATTTTGCTAAAGTTTTTACTTCGGACAAACTACCATCATTATCAGGACCTACCATACACAAGCTCGCATTTAAATTTTCATCTCGTAAAGATTTTAGAATGTATACCGCTAATTTTGGATTGTATATTCTTGAGAAAGAGCGTACCCAGAGTAAACGTATGCTATCAAGGTTTCGTGTTTTAAATAGATATTTATCTATTTTAATAGTATTAGGAATGTATATTAAGTTTTGATATCCAGCTTCCTTAAAATAAGAGAGTAAAAATAAAGACGGAGCTATGTTAATATGTGCATTTTTAAAGATTTGTGCAGATTTTACAGGAGACTTTTTTAATCTTTTATCTAAGTTTCCACCTCTTAGTATGGGTATATATCTAACTTTTAAAAATCTACACAACTGACTTATTATATATGCAAAATAAAAGTTAGAAGTACTATATACATCAATCAAAACATAATCTGCTTTTTTATAATGTTTAAAAACAGTCATAAACATATCCAAAAGCCTGAAATACTTATTAGTTTTTGAAGAACTTGTTATTACATGATATCCACTATAACTCAAAAACCTTCCAAGGGTTTCTATCGAGGTTACTGTTTTACCAGAATGAGATAATTTATTTCCTATGTAGATTAAAGTTTTCTTCACAGCTTATATAAAAAAATACTCCCTTCTTTGTGTACTAAGTTTGCGGGTACATTTACATTTCGGGTAATATAATAATCTACATCAAATCTTTTTAAATAAGATACTACCTCATCTATTGAATTAAGGTTACTAATTGTTTGTTGTCGTTGTTGCCACTCAATAAATTGCTTCGGGTTACCTTCAATTAGCATTGAAGACGACTTTCCATCAAAAACTACTGATCGTCTTGTTGCCCCACGATAGATGTGGCTACCACACAAAACATCCGTTTCTTTAGTATTTTCTATTATGAATTGAGACATTCTATCAATGTCTAACTCGTTATCAGTTTTTCCTGAAAGCAAAGATAAATTTTGTGGTAATATACTTTTTGAAATATCATCACTTATAAAAGGGATAAAAGATAGTATTTGGGAATTACTAAATACAAGTAAAACAACATACATGCTAAATATTAGTGAATAGCGGTTTTTTAAAAAAGAAAGCTTTGACAATCCTATTTTTAATAAATACGCTAAAGCAAAAAAACCGGGTATTATAGCTACCTTTTGTATACGTATTAATTGAAACGACATTCTAAAATTGACGTTGAATAAATTATTTATAAAACGCTCTATTGGAATACTTAATAATGGTAAAACAATTGCTATTGAGGCTAATACTAACAACAACTTTGATATTTTAGAATGTATCTGATTTTTTCTGCCTAAATATAAATAACCAATTAATGGTACTAAAAACAATAGAGTTCTAGGTGCTATCCATTTTTCTAAAAACTGCAAAGGATTATTAAAATAAGATGGAATTCTTAATCTGAAAAACTCATCAAAAACAGATGGGTCGTAGGTTAGCGTAGATGTCGTTCTTCCAAAATATGTCAAGATAAAAGGAAGCATTCCAATGAAAACACAACACAAAGCCATAATGAAAGTAGTAATGCTAAAACTATATTTCTCCTTAAAAAATCGACTATAAAGAAGTAATAAACTTAAAAATAACAGTATCCCTCCTAAGCCAGTAATTGGATGAAAATTAAAGATAAGACCAATTAAAAATGATGATAAAACGATATTTTTAAAATTCTGAGACAGAATTATAAATGGTAATGGCAATAAAGAAATATATACTGTTCTTGGCATGATAGTCCATAAATCTGATATACCCCACATCTCCAGACCCGGAAGCCAAACTACCCCTCTTACAACTATTGAAATAAAAAGAGACACCCAAAAACTGGATACAAACCTAAAAAGAACAAAAAACCATAATATACCAAATAACAAATGACACAAAAACCCTAAAACATTAATTGCTTGTACATAATTATACTCTGTAAACTTAGCAATAAACCGTAATGTTTGTATGTAAAAAGGTGTGTAGTATTTTACATTCTCAAGGGAATTTAAATATAAATCTTTTTGAAATAATTGTGGATTATCAAACTTTTGGGCAACGGGAATTATATTTTGAATATCTGATGATAACTCACTATAATGAGCATCTTTATTATCAAAATAATAAGCAAAAGCAATAATGCTGTTTATTAAAAAAATCAGTATTAACTGTTTTTTTCTCATGCTCCCCATATTACTTAGATTTTGGAGCTTTCAAAATATCATAATGTATTGCTTGAAGTAACATTTGAAATCCTAATATTATTGTTAGCGTTACTAGCATAATGGTTCCTGTAGGTGCAAAAATAGATTGATGATTATAAAACCACCACACATAAATACCATATATAACACCAAATAAAAATAAAGGCAACCCAAGTAGTATGTATATTGAAGATATATTAAAATCGTAGATATAATAAGTTTTTAAAATACGCTTGATAAACGTTTTAAATAGCTTAGGTAGAAAAACAGATGGCATTTTCCATAAAGCCATATTAGATTTTTCATTGCCATAAATAGCAGGCATAGACACATCTTTTATTTCAGCATTTTGGAAATATAACTCAGCTATCAAAGAAGTCTCAAAATAATATCTATTACTAATATTTTCAAAATTTAATAATTTTAACATATCTGTTCTAATAGCAAAGAAACCGTTTGTAGGATCAAAATTATTCCAATAACCAGTAGCAGCTTTTGTTAAAAATGAAAGTATAAGGTTGCCAAGTTTTCTAAAAAACGGCATCTGTTTTAAAGCTTTAAAGTCCCTAAACCTGTTTCCTTTAGCATAATAAGTTTTATTAGTAGTTAAGGAGGTAATTAAAGCCGGTATATAAGATGCATCCATTTGATCATCCGCATCAAGTTTTACCACAATATCAACTTCATTTTGTATTGCATATTGAAACCCTACTTTTGTTGCTCCCCCTACCCCTAAATTAGTATGAGTTTTCAAAACCTTAACCTTATCATACTTTTTTAGTTCTACTTTCGGTAATTCCTCAGGACTACAATCGTCTACTATATATACCTCATCTACTACATCAGGTAATTTACTAACAACATCAATTATATGCTTTGATGCTTTATAATATGGTATTACAACTGCTATTTTATTTCGTTTTTGCATTTTTTGAAAAATAGTAACGTGGAGCAATTAATAGAATTACAATTAATAAAAAATATCCAATAATACTGAACAATGACCTATAAATATAAAGATGCTCTCCAAAAAACAAAGTAACAATCATGGCTACTGTTAACCCTTGCAAGGTAATCTTTAAAGAACTAACCTTACCAAATTTTAAAAACAAATAATTTGCTAACCATCTAAAATAAAAAAACAACCCTACAAGTCCAACTTCGTTTATTAAACTTAAATATATATTATGTGCTGAAAAGTGAATAAGTAGTCTATTGTTTAAACCTATACCTATAGGAATAATGAGTGGGTTTTCTAAGAGGTACTCTAGATATCGTAAAGACAATTGTTTTCTTCCTGAGCCTAAATCTTCATATAATTGATCTACATCTAAACTCTCACCACTAAGAAGCAAAGGATCTGAAACCTTATCAATTACCCTGTTTTCAATTGTAGAAGTTATTGCTTCAATAAATTCTAGATTTAAAAAAAATGCAATTATAACGCCCAAAGAAATTACAATGGAAAGCCCAAAAAACTTTTTTGTTTTGGATACAAACAAAACACATAAAAATACTATCAATCCTAGATATGTAGTTCTTGATCCTGATACACCAATAGTAGCAAGGGTAACAAAAATAGTGGTTATTACTAGAAGCCTATTCGTTTTTAGTTGTTTTTGAAGTAATAGTCCAGATGCCAATACGAAAGAAAAAAACATATTCATTCCTAAGTTTATTTTATTTGGACCTAACGTACCCGAAAGAAACCCTCCGTAGGCTTTTGCATAAACTTCATTCCATAAAAAAGGGACTATCCTTGCATGTTGTAAAAAGACCAAAACTCCTTCAAGTAACGCAAGTAAAAGCACGTAATTAACTACGTATTTGTAATTAGATCTTTTTCGTAAATACATTGCAAGTAATATTGACGTGTAAAAAAACACCAATAAATGATAATAATAAAGACAAGATTGTACAAACCAAAGCGGTCTTCCTTTAAAAAAACTAAAAATCGCATTAAAAATAAGTGTAAATCCTCCCCACAGAATAAATATCTTTAAGTACTTGAAATAACTTTTAGAATTAATATATAAATTAAATAAAGATGTATTGGTTATAACTAAATACAAAATAAACAACCCTGTAATATCATAAAGCCTTAGTTCATTATTACCTATGGCACTATATTTTAAAACAGGTAAATTATAGAAATATGAAAGAATCATTAAAGCCAATGCAGCCTTTACATAAAACGACTTAAATAGAATCTCAGTTCTCTTATTTATGTATTCAGTTTTAGTCATTTAACATTTGCTTCTTGTATATCCCTACTATATGTTTGATTGCAACGTTTACAGAAAATTGAGACTCTACTCTTTTATTTAAATTTTGCCCAGCTTTCTTGGCTTCTTCTGGCTTATTTATATAAAACTCAATAGCTTTATTTAGAGCCAAAATATTGCTTGGAGGCACCAACTTTCCTATGGTACTATCTGTTATAACCAGACCACAATCTCCAACATCAGTAATAATGGTTGGCATTTTTTTTATACCATATTCTAATAGGGCCAAAGGTAAACCTTCTGAATTTGAAGATAGAACTCCAATATCACATTGCTCTAATAAACCAAAAGTATTATTACAACTACCATAAATAAAAACACTTTTTTCTATTTTTTTTTCTGATATAAAATTTGATAGTGATTTAGAATATTCATCTTTATAATCTTTACCTATTAGGTGTAAGCTCCAATCTGGATATTCTTTAAGTATTATACTAAATGCTTTTAAAAGAGTTAAGTGGTCTTTTTGCGCTCTAAGATTAGCCAAACAAACAATGCGTTTACCATTAACTCCCTTTAAATTAATTGTTTCTAAATTTGAAGCTTGCTGTAGAGGAAAGTTTGGAAGGTAAGTAATAGATTTAGTATTTAGCTTATTTTCCGCCCATGCTTTAAGTTTTGAATTTACACTAAAAATATGATTAAAGAATAAAGAGCAGAAATATAATAACAGCTTAGGTCGTTTATTTAAATACTCACTTTTACCGTAATGGTCATGCCAAATTAATTTTAATTTAGGGTTAAAAACTTTTACAAGTGTTGCAAGAAAAAAAGAGGTAGAGTGAGCATGAATTATATCTATTTTATTTTTTTTTATATACCAACTCAATTTACTAATAGCTTTTAAATCTAGAGCACTACTTTTATTTAAAAAGAGATAGTTAACACTATCATTAATATTAGATTTTAGTAAACCCTCATCCCTTGTCGTACATAAAAAAGAAGCTTCAACCTTTGATGATAATGCATTTGCAATATTAATTGCCATGCGTTCTGAGCCACCAGTTCTTAGGGAGTCTATTAGTTGCAATACCCTCATCTATTCATTAATTTACGAATCTCATCTTCAAAATAATCTAATGTATATTCTTGAGACCATTCTAGTGCTTTTGCTGATTTTTGATTTAATTCTTTTTCATCTTTCAATAGAGTATCCAAAACACTAACTGCATCATTAATATTGGGACTAATTAAAACACCTCTTTCTCCATAATTAAGCATATAAGGTAGACATGAAACTGCTGTTACAATTGGTATCACTCCAAAAAACATTGCCTCTGCTACAGCCTTTGGCCACCCCTCAGATTTTGAAGGCAAAACCAAAAAATGCGCTTTTTTAAGTACCAATTTTATTTCTTCACTTTTTGTATTACCATGTAAAGAAACGAAATTGTGTAGTTTATACTTCTCAATGTAACTTTTTATTTTATCCTTTAAAATACCATCTCCATAATAATCTAAATTAGCTTTATAGCCAATATCTCTTAAGTGTTTAATTATTTCTAAAGCCATTAATGGACGCTTACCTGGTGCCAAAGTACCGATGAACACAAAATTTAATATATCCATATAATTTTTCTTTCCATAAAGTCTCCTTTCATTTGTCCTATAGCTCGCAGTAAAGAAAGATTTTATATTTTGTGTTTGATTTGGCCAATGACCATACACTAAAACATCTATATTTTTAGTTAAAAATGAATTAGACAAAATGGCTTTTTGAATTCTGTAGCTAAAAGGTTGCTTACTATCTGGATCCCAATTACCAGCATATTTTGCTATTTTTATTTTTTTTGGAAAGAACAATTGTACTATACACCCCAATAACCCTATATTACCTGGACAACGCAAATGTATATGATCTGCTTTCCTACACGACTTACTTATTTTAAATAAAATGTATGGAGCTAATAATAATGCCTTAAGTATATTGATAAATGACTTTAAGTTTATCTCTGGTATTGCTGTAAACCTAATTTTATTATGTTTATAACTATCTTCCACTTTAGAAAGCGGAATTTTAATTGTTGGTGCTACTATTTCAACTTCTCCTGCATATTTTAACCAAATATTCATCTCTCTAATATAAGGTTGGTAGGCATAGATCTTACCTTTTCTTATACTATGTGGAGTATGAGTAATAATTAAAAAACGCATTATTCTACTTTGGCTTTTTTATAAATAATGAAAAATAACCTACAATTCTTCCGTAACTTTCAGTTAGAGCCTCCATCTTTTTTTTTGAATTAAAAATATTTAAAACTCTTATACTTATTAATAGAAGTGCACAAAAATGCCATTTTAGTTTCGCCCTAAAAGTTGGTACGGGATACTTTATACGCCATACATACCAGCCGTTACGTATTACCATTTTACCATATTTGTATTTATTTGGCCTTCCTTCTTTATTATGATAGTGGTATAACTTTGCATTGGTATTTATGTATAATTTTCCTTTTTTAGCTAACCTAATACTAAAATCTGCATCCTCATAAAGTCCATAACCTTTAAAGTAAGTAGAAAAGCTTAACTCATCAAACACCATTTTTTTGTAAGATGCTACCCCTCCCATTAGCTGTTCTACTTCATAAATTTTACCTGAAGGTGGCAAAAAACTTATAGATCTTCCATGAGCAAATGTTGGTAAGAAACCAGGGTTAGTGTCAGGTAATAATCCAAAAATTTTTCTTAATCTAAAACGCATAGGTTCATCTCTTTCCCAGCCATCGTAATAAAATGATGATTTCCTAGTATTGCCCTCTGCTTTATTCCATTTTACCTCATTAATTATGTAACCTCCAACAGCTAAAACTTCTGGTTTTTCATTATAAGTAGAAATCAAATTCTTAAAATAATTTTCTTCTAACACAATATCGTCATCGAGAAAACAAATAATATCTACACTTTTATTTACTAATCGAACACCATAGTTTCGCTGTTTTGTTAGCCCTTTATTATCTTCATTTACTTTGTAGTATTTAGTATTTGAAAATTTATTATTATTTAAAACAGATTGGGTTTCATCATCATCAGATGCATCAATAATTAAAATTTCATTTGGGTATAACGTTTGCTTTTTAACCGATTGCATTAAATTAAACAAAGGCTTTGGTCTTAAATAAGTACATACAACAAGTGCAAATGATTTATTCATCCTTAATAAAAATATTGTGAATATTGATGAAATAAGATTTACGAGTTAAATACCTGTCCCAAAGTAACCTATTAGATTTCTGAATAGTTTCTATCTCTGTTTTTGATTTTGAATTGTGGAACTCTAATATTTCTGTTGCTAGCTTATTAGGTTTATTGACAATAACACAATGGTTGTTCCAATCAATTTTATCCGAAAATGGCAACCTACAATCTGTATTCAATAAAACAGGTATTCTTCCCATAGCAAGAGTTTCATAAAACCGTACTGAAAAATTACCTATTCCCCTTAAACAAAATGTATATATGTTATGGTATACATTATCATAAAATTCATTTGTAGTTATAACTTTATCTTTTTTGGTCTCTACTCCAGCCCTATACTTATTTCTAAAAATAAAATTTGTTGTAATACCAGAATTAAACTGCAGTTTTCTTAAAAAACTAGCACGCTTAATACTTGACGGATAAAAAGGCTGAAAATCAGTTTTAGATCTACCAATACCTCTTTTAAACCTATATTTTGTATAACTTAACAGCTCTTTTAAATACTTGACCACACCTCCTTTAGCATGACCAACAAAGCCTACAGATGGTTGGTTTTCTTTCTGTAATGAAGAAAAGGAATGAGAGGTATAAATAGTATATGGATCGTTAATAAATACTGGCATTATATAATTTGACGAATTCATTTTACTATGAAAACCACCTAACCTAAATGTAAAACTATTCTTGATATAATTTGTAAATCCGTAATCGCCTGAAGAGTATATCCAAATAGGCTTATTATTTTCCTGAGCTATTTGTTGAAGTTTAGAAAAGTTTGATTTGAAGCTCAAAAATTTTGAGTAGTCTATAGGAAAAACTACGACATCAGATTCTATTACATCTGAAGACAGCATATAATATTGAAGTAACGTTTTGCTCTCAACAAAATACAAATCAAATAGTAAGGGAAAAACCTGTTTTCTATATTGTTCTGTTAAGAATGTTGTATCAGTAAAAAGTTTAAGCATTAAATATTACTTTATGATATTATACCAATATAGACTATTCATCCATTGTTCTTTAAATACTTTATGGTATTTAAATGGGTTTTTAATATTTTTTACTTTATAATATTTTAAAAACAGCAACAATTTATACCCTTTTAATTGCTTAGTTGTAAAATAGCGTTGTTTTAACAACATAATGGTAGGAGAAGGCTTGGGTTGTTTTTCATCATCTTCCCATAGCTGTTTCACTTTAATACGATACCCTCCTATTGGAGCCTTTAAATGCGTAATTCTAATGTTTGAAAAAAATACAACATCTTCTCCCAAATGTCTTAATTGCATTCCAAAATCTGTATCTTCTCCATAATTAAACTCAAATCTCTTATCAAAACTTACTTGCTTTAACAAATCTGATTTAACTATGCTATTACCCGCTCCAAAAATTGTAGTTTGTGCTGTTTGGTTATATGTTTGTTTCTCGTTAGGTTGTAAATATACTGTAGTACCAACTTTAGTGCCCAACCTTTCAACCTCAGTAAGTAAATTAAACAATAAAGTTTCACTAAACCTGTTATCATCATCTCCCAAAAATACCCAAGAACTTTTGACTTTAGAAAGAGCTATGTTCCTGGCATTACAAACACCTATTTGATGGGTAAAAATATGTTTTATCTCAAAAGGCCATTTTTCTGTTGTTATATAATCTAAAGAAGGTTTTGAGTTGGCAAGTGGGTTTTGCTCTACTATAATAACTCTTTTGGGCAATAAAGTTTGTTTAGAAAAATCTTTTAAAACATCGTATAAATAATCTTCTCTGCCAATAGTTGGTATTATCACATCAATACTCTTATCATGTACTAATTCTCTGGTTGACTTAATATATACCTGCTCTAAATTGAAATCATTACTTCTTTTTTTGTACCAAATTGATTTGAAAACTGATCGTAGAATTACTACTTTTCGTTTTTCAAACAGAATAAAGCACAAAGCTAAAAACCATACCCAAACCCATTTGTAGTGTTGTTTTACAAATTTAAATAACACACGATAATCCCCATTTTCAATTGCAACTTCTGATAAGTTGTTTTTTTTCAACAATGTAGGTTCAGAATAGCAAAATAACCCTTTAACCATTGCTCTTTTTCCTAAGGAATTTAAAAAGTAATTAAATGTATCATCTTTAAATAAATTTCTTCCTAAGGAATTTAAAACTGATGTATTCACTCCTCCTACACAACTACTCATTAACCATGTTGGAAAAGTTACTGTCTTATTAATATTGAGATAATATGATCTATCTATATACCCAATCTGTTTTGGCAAATAGTTCTCTTCGTGAGGATGGAATGATGCCAGTATTCTTTTATGGTGGAAAACAGATGGTAACACTTCCAGGTTTAAAAAGGGTTCATACGTTTTTTGGCACCATAATAGTAAGGTATCTGGCAATATTTTAGCCAATTCTAAAACTGTTTCTGTTATTGGCTTTCTTAAAATTAATTTATCTACAATTGATTGACCTGATTTATTAATCAACTTAAGTACTTTGTCATTATCATGAATAATTAAAACCATTTATAAATATTATCTACTTATTACTTTAAATGGCTTATTCCCTATTAATGCCGCATATTTGCTAAAACTACTATGATACATAGGTTTTATTTTTAGAAAATATACAGTCTCACTATTTGCTATCATGAAAAAATCTAACATTGTTTTTAAGTGGTCTTCTAATTTTGATATATTATTATAGTCATCCATGTGAAATGGATTGCCCTCAACTAAATGAATATTTTCCTTATTAGCAATATACTGCAAAAAAAGAGTGCTATCTGAAAATACATAGCATTTATGCTTGGATTCTTTTAGAATTTTATTTATTTCAAACTGTAACTCAACAAGTAATTTTCGCTTTTTCTCTTCAGAAATTATCTTAACTGATGAATCAGTAAAATCCCCCATCAAACTTGTAAAACGTGTATGGATAGCTATATAATTTTTGTTTTCTAAACTTTCTAGTTTTGTATTTAAAAACTCTGTCCTTTTAAACAGTTCATTAAAGCTAATACGCCACTTATTCTCTAAATCTATGTTAGTTGATGTATTATGGATACGTTCAAAATAATCAATATTAGCATAAACAATAAAGGTATTTGCTTTTGATCTCTTTATAATTTCCAAGGGATTTACATTGAAATTATTTACCAAGTATACTAATTTAGTTTTTGTGGGATGCCATTTAATATCCTTTCTACCAATAAACCAGTTTACTTTATTAGGTTCTAATAAAACTTTTAATTCAAAAGGTTCATCAAATTGAATATAAAACTTATAACCTAATACCTTTGAAATTTCATAAAAGGACATTATTCCTTTGAGTCTATCAACTAACCCCCCATGCGGGAATAAGCCATCGCAACAAACAATAATTCTTTTTTCAGTATTGTAACCCTTTAGTTTTAAGCGCTTAGAATAGTGCAAAAAAAACTTCATTTTCTTTGAAAATACACCTAGTCGCTTTTTTATAGATTTAAATTGCATGAAAGCTAAATGTTCTGCTTTATGATACTCTTGTAGTAGTCTATATTTTTATTTACTAAATCTTTAATATCAAAAGTTGATTCTACCTTCTTTCTTGCTTCTTTGCCTAAATTGTGAGCTAATTCATCATCATTTAATATTGCTAAAACACGGATCACATATTTATCAATATTAGAAGGATGTACTAAAAAACCATTTACGCCATCATCTATTAATTCTTGTGCCCAACCAATGCTAGTATTTACCACTGGTTTTTGTAGTGCCATAGACTCAATAGTAACCATTCCTAATGTTTCAGCAAACGATGGAAAAACACAAACATGGGCATTTTTAATATACTCTTTAACTTGATTATAAGGAATTTCTCCTAAATACTGAACTTTTGTTTTAGCTGTATCAGTAAGTATCGATTCAACTAATTGGTAAGTGGACACCTTTCCTGTTTTTACATCTTTAGCATCTGCTCCTATCAATATTAATTTTGTCTTAGAATTGCTTTCAACAATTTTATTAAATATCTGAGCTAGTTCCAATACCCCTTTTTTTCTGATAATAGTACCTATGTAAAGTATCACATTTTTTTGATAAACTAATGGTTTATCGTTTTGAAAGTTTTCTAATTGTAATCCATGATGTATGGTTGTAATTTTATCTTTCTTTAAATTAAATATTTTTTGCGTTTCCTTCCCCGCATAAGTAGTTGGTGCTATATATGCCGTGGCTCTCTTTAATGCTATTTTTTCTAAATAAAAATTTTTGATTTTTTGTTTACGCTTGTCTAGTTTGCAAAAAAATGCATCACTTCCATGAAAGCGAATTATTAAAGGCACCTTAAACTTCATAAACGCAGTAATTCCAGTCCAATCTGGAGTCTCCAAAATATCTATATTTCTTAATACAACATGATGATTTATATACTCTTGTAGTAACATTCTATAGCGATACCATCCAAACCATTTATATTTTTTTGATGCAATTAGGTGTATTTCAATATTATCAGATTTAAAAACAATATCTTCTTTTTGATGATACACAAAAATTATAACTTCAACCCCCTTTTTTGCTAAGGCAATAGCCAAATTTTTGATACTAGTTGCAATACCTGCAGAAGAAATTACTTTAGGGTGAGGATATTCAGATGTTATAAACCCAACTTTCATAATCCACTAAGATTTGTTTAAAATTGCTCTTATGGCATTCCAGATATTCTTTGAAGCTTTAGTAGGCGCTTTTCCAACTATGATTTCATACCATTTTTTCCCTTCTTCAACATTAGATATTTCGCCATCAAAAGTCTGTTGAATCAAATGTTCTAAATCAGCTTTATTAGTACAAAATATAGCTGCTTTATCACTTGGCATACTTCTAAAGTGCACATATTTATAATTTTGCCCAATATCTCTAATTCCCTTTTTTAATTGTGGTTGTTCATAATTATAATAAATACAAGATTTATCGTGTACTACAAAATCAAAAACTGTAGAAGAGCATACATTTGTTACAAAAGCACTATGTTCGCAAACATTATACAACATTTTAAAGTCTTCTTTGGTTGGTAATACTTGATTCCATTGGTTGCCAACCTGCTTCCATATAGGGTCTAAAACTTCAATAATATCTTTATTAGCTTCTATTACAGTATCATACCTTGACGTAAAATCTACAGGACATTTTCTGTAGATAATACCTAGTCTATAGCCTTTGGAATTTAATTTTCTCACGGCATTTGCCAAATCCTCTAGATAGAATTGATCTAATGGTGAGGTAGTCTCATCATCACCAGAATAGCATATATACTGCTTATTTACATCTAAATTATATTGTTTAAAAAAAGCTTCTCGGGGTTGTTTTAATTTATCGTTATAATGAGGCTCGAATTGTGGTGTACCTGTTACAAAAACCTGTTGCGATTTTACAAACGTATAGTATTGTAATACCTCTTGTTTCATGTGCTCACTCCAAACACAATAATAATCTGTTTCTACAACTTGCATTGCCTTGGGCACATTATCCCATGAATACACAAATGCAACAGTTGGAATACCCAAATCTTTTGCTGCCAGTAGAGCACTTATAGATTGTGTTGAGCGTTGAGTAGTACAAAAAATTAAATCTGGTTTATACTTTTCCAACTGCGCTTTACAGTAAGCATATTTAGGATTTCTACGCTCTAATTTATTTATCTTTTTTCTAATTGCTACTACTCCCTTTTCTGATGAGTACATTGCAATTAAAAACTTAATATAAAGACTTTTAATTATATTTTTAACACCATTATAATTGAAAGGAAATTTGTAAGTTGGATATACATCGTCATTAAATTTATCTCTAGAGACATTTAATTCACAGCGTTTTCTGGCTCTGGAATACACTGGAGTTAAAGGATGTAATTGATGATTTTCAATCTTAACCTCATTAAAACCTAAATTGTCTTTTAGTGAAAATACCGTATTATTCCAATACGTAATATCAAATCCTAATTGCTCCCCAGTATTTTTGAAATCAGTAAAAGCGAAATTTCGTAGCCCAACACCATCAGGAAAAAAAACAAAAACTTTTTTCTTCATCTACTTTTTGGTAATTACCCTTTCTGGTTTTTCAATTTATCGCGTTGTATTTGCTCGATAGGTAATATATCCTGAGACTTAAAACTTAAAGCATTATAAACGGCTTTTAAATCTCTAGACAATTTACGAAGCCCCATTGGCTCTAAAGAAGCGGCATGATCTGTACCTTTCCAAGTTCTATCTAAGGTATAATGTCGTTCTATTATATTACTACCTAAAGTATATGCTGCAACATCTACGGCAATACCTAAATGATGTCCTGAAAACCCTATATGTTTTACATCATTACCATACTTATCAATAAGTAGGTTAATGTCTAACAGACAAACATCTTCAAATGGCACAGGGTATCCAGAGGTACAATTGTACAACACCAAATCTTTATTACGATTATATTTTTTAAAAAATGATACCAAATCATCAATTTCAGATTTCGTAGTCATACCTGTTGAAATATGTATTTCTCCTTTATAATTTTCACATAACCATTCCAACATTTTTATATTGTTATTACATGCAGAAGGTATTTTAATAAATTTTGGTTTTAACGCTGTTATTTCTTTTGCAGAGGTTACATCCCAAACAGAAGTTGAATAATCTATATCAATCTCTTCACAAAACTCTTTTAGAGCTCTATGTTGTTGGATATCAAACTCCAAAAACTCACGATGCTTTCCATAAGTATCACCATAAGAATTTGCAGGGTTTGGATGAGGTTGATTATATTGCTCTTCTGTAAGTAGCTCTTTATTGTTTCGTTTTTGAAACTTTACAGCATCAGCATCACAAAATATCTTAGCTACTTTTATTAACTCCTTAGCTATTTCTATGTCGCCTTTGTGATTACATCCAATTTCTGCTATAACATAGGGTTTCTTATAGGTATTCATGGGATTATAAACTAAAAGCGTTTGTTATAGTTTTTAATGAATTGACAGACTTCACGTATAGCAACAGATCCAGAGTTTTTAGATAAAACCACATCTGCCACTCGCTTTATTTCATCCATAGCATTCTTTGGTGCGAAGGACCAACCAACACTACAAATATTAGTCATATCATTTACATCATCCCCTACATAGGCAACATTATTTAGAGAAAATTCTTGACTAATTGCAAGTGATTGCAATAGTGTAAATTTATCTTTAACACCTAAAAACACTTGGGGTATTTGTAGCTTCTGCATGCGTTTTGCTACCAATTCAGATTGTTCACTTGTCATTACCATTACCTCAACACCAAATTGTCTTAAAATCTCAAGCCCCATGCCATCTCGCATATCGAAACGTTTTGTGTGCTCTCCATCTTTAGTGTATGTTATGGTACCATCAGTAAATACGCCATCTACATCTAACACTAGGTGCGTAATCTTTTCTGGTTTTTTGGCTTGCTTTTGTCTTTCAATCAATAAATTTTCAACTATAATCCAGTCCGATTCAGAATCAATTTCATGTAGACTTTCTTCTCGCATTTTTACTACACCAATATTGTCTCCTAATCTATTTTTGTATTCTTTTAGCACATTTTTGGTACAACAGTATACCGCACCATTTTCAATTAACAACCCCTCAAAATCTTGTCTTCTAGGGCGTTTTTTATGATTATAATTTACAGAAGTTCCATTTTTGTCCCAAATAAATCTATGCGTATTCACAACAGTTAAAGCCGAGTCTTTTCCATTGTTTAACTCGTCTAAACAATTGTTGATATCACTAGCTTTAGTAAAAGGAGAAGTTGCTTGTAGTAAGCAAAAGGCATCAAAATTAAAGTTTATTTTATCTGCAAATTCCAACATAGCTATTTCTGTTGAAGCTGTATCTGTAGCCGAAGCATTAGATCTCTTTAAGGCTTTTATTTTGTTTGTATAATGGTATTCTTTTTCAATAAATTTGATTATTGAATCATCATCTGTATAAACGTAAACCTCATCTAAACTAGATTGTAATGCCTCGCCTAGTACCCAAGTAAATAATGGCCTTCCAACCATTTTTCGTTTGTTCTTTCCAGGGATACCTTTAGAATGTTTCCGTAAAGGAATAAAACCGATTTTCTTCATAGAAATTAAGCATTCAACTATATCGAATAATCGCTAAAATACATTTTTTTTCGGATGAAAGTATATGCTTTAAAGCAAAACTTGGTTTGAAATTACTTTATGATTTTAGAACAGTATACAAATAATCAATCTCCTTCTTTAAGTCTATTTGGTGGTTTCCAACAAAAAAACCATTCTCATCTATGTATCTGGCATTTTTCATATCTCCAAATATCTCATAATCAAAATAACGCAACACTTCATTTTTGGTAAAATCTCCTGTAACAATTGGTCTACAGTCTATATGTTTTTCATTTAGAAGTGTTACTACTTCATCTCGGTTTAGATTTGAGTTTGGTCTAATTACCAAACTAAAACCAAACCAACTACTATTAGAGCTATTCTTTTGAATAAGAAAATCTGGATGATTTGAAAATAAAGATTCAAAATATTTAGCATTATCTCTTCTAACTTTTAAAAAGTCTGGCAATTTTTTTAATTGCTCTACTCCAATAGCTCCAGACATTTCTACAGGTCGTAAATTATAACCTGGCAACACAAAACGAAAAGACTCTTTAAACCAATCGTTAGTTTTATTACTTACCTTATTTTCTTTAGGTAGATGACGTGTCCACCCATGAGCTCTTAAAGCAATTAATACATGATGTAACTCTTCATCATCAGTTACTACCAAACCACCTTCCATAGTTGACATGTGGTGAGAGAAAAACGTGGAAAAGGTTCCCATCTTACCAAATGTACCTGCTTGTTTGCCTTTAAACTCTGCTCCCATAGACTCGCAATTATCTTCTAAAAGCAGAATATCTTTTCCATTAATCAAAGAATTGATGACATCAAAATCATTTGGATTGCCCAATAAGTTTACGGCAAAAATCATTTTTGTATCCTTTGTAATTGCTGCTTCTAAAGCTTTCAAATCAAAATTTAGTGTATCTAAATCTACATCTACAAATTTTAGTTTCAAACCGTATTGATGAAGTGGAAAATATGTAGTACTCCATGATACCGCTGGTACAATTACCTCATCCCCAGGTTTTAACTTAGGGGTTTTAGTATAAAAAAGTGCTGCTACTGCTAATAGGTTTGCAGATGAGCCAGAATTTACCATGACGCAATATTTTGAACCCACAAAATCTGCGAAACTTTCTTCAAAAGCTTTTACATGCTTCCCCATGGTATACATGTCACTTTTTATAACCTTATTAATGGCTTCTATTTCTTTATCGTTCCAAGTAGAAGTTGCTAGTGGATATTTAATCATTTAATACTACATTTTTGTAAAACTCATATGTTTCAGATATACCTTCTTTTAAAGATGTTTTAGCCCTCCAACCTAGTGTATTAAGTTTAGTATTATCTATTAATTTTTGCTGCATACCCACTGGTTTTGTTGTATCATGTACAAACTTGCCTTCATAACCAATTACTTCAGCTATTGTTTTGTAATACTCATTTATTGAGCAATCTTTCCCTAAGCCTACATTTATATTTTGAGGTAAATCTTCAAAGTTTTCTATGGCATAGAATATAAAATCTGCTAAATCTTCAGCATACATAAACTCTCGTCTTGCCTTGCCATCTCCCCATATTTCAACTTCAGCTTCATTATTTACTTTAGCTTCATGTATTTTTTTTATTACGGCAGGAATCATATGTGAATGTTTAGGAGAAAATTTATCGTACCTCCCATAAAGATTACAGGGTATAACAGTTTTATATTGAAATGTTTTATTTTCTCTTGTGATGTATTCACACAAACGTGTTGTAACAATTTTTGCGAGAGCGTATCCCTCATTAGTAGGTTCCAGTTCTCCTTTTAAAATATATTCTTCCTTCAAAGGGTTTTGAGCTAAACGCGGATACATACATGAACTAGATAAATTAATTAAAGATTTAACTGCGTTCTTTTGAGCTGCTAAAATTATATTTCTGCCCATATCTAGATTCTTTACTAGAAAATCTACCGGATTAGCAATATTAGCTTGTATACCTCCAACCATTCCAGCTGCATGAATTACCAACTCTGGTTCATGGGTTTTGATGTAAGCATCTACTTCTTGCCACTTTTCTAAATTTAATTCTGATCTTGTAGGCGTTAAAAAAGTATATTCTGATGTCTTAATATGGTGCAAAATATTTTGCCCTACCATTCCAGTATGTCCTGTTAAAATAATTTTCATATCCAATTATGATTTGCCAAACTTTTTAACAAACTTTAAATCGTGCTGCATCATTATAGCCACCAACTCTTTAAATGAAGTTTTATTAGGATTCCATCCTAAATTTTTCTTTGCCTTTTCTGGATTACCTAAAAGTGTTTCCACTTCAGCTAAACGATAATAGTTAGCGTCTATCTCTATTAAAGATTTTCCTGTTTTTGCATCTACACCTTTTTCATACTCTCCCTCTCCTTCCCATTGAATGGTAATATTTGCTTCCTTAAAAGCCAATTCACAAAATTCTCTTACCGTATGTTGTTCTCCTGTACCAATAACGTAATCTTCTGGTGTGTTTTGCTGTAACATGAGCCACATACATTCTACATAATCTTTAGCATAGCCCCAATCTCTCTTAGCATCTAAATTACCCAAATATAACTTCTCTTGTATTCCATGGGCAATCCTAGCCGCTGCCAATGTTATTTTTCTGGTTACAAAAGTCTCTCCTCTTCTTTCTGACTCGTGATTGAACAAAATGCCATTTACAGCATACATCCCATAAGATTCTCGATAATTTTTAGTTATCCAAAATGCATACAGTTTCGCAACACCATAAGGTGATCTTGGATAAAAAGGTGTAGTCTCCGTTTGCGGTATTTCTTGCACTTTCCCGTAAAGTTCTGAGGTAGATGCTTGATAAATTCTTGTTTTATCAATTAAACCACAAATTCTAATAGCTTCTAATAGCTTTAATGTGCCTATACCATCAGTTTCAGCTGTATATTCAGGTAAATCAAAAGATACTTTTACATGTGATTGTGCTGCTAAATTGTATATCTCATCTGGTTGCAATTCCTGAACCAATCTAATTAAATTAGAACCGTCAGTCATATCTCCATAATGGAGTTTTATACTTTGCTTCTCATGCAAGTCTTTTAATAATGTTTCAATATAGAGATGTTCAATACGTTCGGTATTAAAAGTAGAACTCCTTCTAATTATACCATGAACCATATAATCTTTCTTTAACAATAATTCCGCTAAATAAGATCCATCTTGTCCGTTAATACCAGTAATTAGGGCAACTTTCATCTTTAGTCTAAGTCTTTATTTGAGTTGATAAATGTACTAATTTCTGTGGTGAATATTTCAGCCCCGTTTTTTAATAAATGGGTAAGATCCTTAAAGTATTGTTTGTCTTTATAAATTATATTTTTTGTGTCATACACAAAAAGTTTATTTTCAGGCAATAAAAGCTTTTCAAATCTTTGTAAAAAATAATTATCCAATGCCTTGAAATTTGGAGATATAGCAAATATTAATTCAATATTGTTTTCTTTGCACATATTTTGAATATCTAATAAAGTTTCTAGTTTCTCTGGTATTTCTATTGAAATATCATAAGTTACCAAATCATCTTCTTCTTGATATTTAAAAAAGCCTTCTTCCAGTTTATTAGTTCTGGATAAAAAAGGACTAGACCCACTAGAATCTATGGGATTTTTGTGTTTATTGTTAAATTTCTTAAATCTAAAGTCACATTTACTTAGGCGCGCCGAATAGAGTAACTTAGATAAAACCGTTCGTTTATCTAACTCTATCAATTCATCATTAATATAATTATACTTTGATAAAGGGTACAATCTATCATAACGAAAAATTAATGTTTTCTCAGGAACTAACTCTTTAGTATTATCAATGACCAAAATTATCTTTTCAGGGGCTTTGTTATATCTTAATAATGTTTTTAACATAAATGCCTTAAACTGAATGTTTGCTCCTAAATAAGATAAGTTATATGATGTTAAACCTGTTTCGTTTTCTAATTGTCCTGCAAGTACATTACCAGCTCCTTTAGATGAACCAAGTACAACAAGTTGTTTGTTTATTTGCCCTTTTAAGACATCCTCCAATCGTTTATCATATTCCCTATCAGGAGTTTTATGTAAAAGTATATAAGCACTCTTTTCTAAAATAAAAAAAGCCAATGCATAAAGAAAAATCTTTGTTATAAACCTCTTCATTTTAGACATTATTAAAACTGAAAATATATAAATTCTTCAGATGTACCATTACTAAATATTAATATAAGAACAATTAAAATCATATAAAACCCTAATCTTAATATTTTATTTTTATTAAAAAACAATTGTTCCAATGCATATTTTTGATGTCTTCCACACCATTCAATACAAATAAAACACATAATCAAAACAATCAAATATGAAGGTCTTATTTCAGGTAATTTAAATAGGTTTTTTATAAATAGATTTTTTAAAAAACCTATAGCATGAGGGACACTTTCTGATCTAAAAAACACCCAAGACATTACAATGAGTAAAAATGTTACTATGATTTGAAGCAGTTCTTTTATATTTGGCAGTATTTTATTTTCAGCAACAACATCCAAGTTATATCTATTGCGGTTGGTTAGCAATAATGGTATAAAATATAAGGCATTTAAAAAACCCCAAATAATATATGTCCAATTTGCACCATGCCAAAAGCCACTTACTATAAAAATCACAAAAATATTTCTAACTTTTAACCATTTACTTACCCTACTACCGCCCAAAGGTATATATACATAGTCTCTAAACCATGTTGATAATGATATGTGCCAACGTCTCCAAAATTCTGCTACATCTCTTGAAAAATAAGGAAATGCAAAGTTTTGTTTTAAGTTAAAACCTAGCAACCTTGCTGTACCTATTGCTATATCTGAATAGCCAGAAAAATCTCCATAAATTTGAAAAGTAAAAAACAAAGCTCCCATGATTAAGGTACTGCCCGAATAATCAACGTAATTATTAAAAATCACATTAGCATATTCAGCACAACTATCAGCAATAACTACTTTTTTAAATAATCCCCATAGTATTTGTCTACAGCCATCTACAGCTTTCTTATATTCAAATTTTCTTATCTTATAAAATTGCGGTAAAAGATTAGTTGCTCTTTCAATTGGTCCAGCAACAAGTTGAGGAAAAAAGCTAATAAACGCAAAAAAAGAGACAATATCTTTCGTGGGTTCGAGTTTCTTTTTGTAGACATCAATCGTATAACTTAATGTTTGAAATGTATAAAAACTAATACCTACTGGGAGTATAATATTTAATGTATTACTCTGAATTTTACTGCCAAATAAAGAAAATACAGCAACAAAATTATCTACAAAAAAGTTATAGTATTTGAAAAAGCCCAAAAATCCGAGATTAACAGCTATACTTATCCAAAGAAAAACTTTTCTGTTGATGTCTTTAGTTTCATCTTTTAATTTTAACGCTACTGTATAATCTATAAATGAACTAAAAATAATTAGTAGCAAAAACCTCCAATCCCACCAACCATAAAACACATAGCTTACAATTAAAAGCAGCGTATTTTGTTGTTTTAGCTTTTTTTGAAAAACAAACCAATACAGTAAAAAAACAACTGGGAGAAAAATTGCAAAGTCTAAGGAGTTAAATAACATTTAATTAAATAGCTTATTTGTTTATCTATTTAGTTTTCTTTTAACCTTTCTTAAAATTCGTTGTAGGTCTATAAAAGAGGGATAATTATCATAGTATGCATTTCCTCCTTTAAAATGAAACTCTACTTTTTTATTGATACTACTTACACCCTGTTTTGCCTCTACTGCTCTAATTTGGCTTACTATAAAAGGAAAGAGTTGATATTTATCGAGAAATAAGTTTCTGGCTTCCACTAGAGCTTCTATTTTTTCATTGTACACTTGTGAGTTAAGCGTTTCTTTTAAAAATGTTTTAATATACTTATCTGATGGATCAATCTGTATTATGGCTTCTTTAGGAAAATATTCTTCAATTCTATTGCAACCAAAATATAATGGTACCGTATAACTCAAAAAACAATCTGATATTTTTTCTGTCCAATTGTATGGGTTTTTAAAATTTTCATAAGCAATAGCATACTTCGCCGTTTTCATCACATCCCATTTACTTTCAACCTCCTTAATCCCCCTACCGCAAATATCCATAAACGGTAAATCTCTGATTAATTCTAGGAAATCCATTCGCATATTATGCTGTTTAGAACTTCTTTGGCTACTTGTTACCCAAGCAATTTTATCCTTCTTATCTAAATGCTCAGGTTTTAAGTGTTTAAAATAATCATAATCTTTATCTAAGTGCCAAGGCAAAACAGGATGGGATTTTACAAATTTGCCTTCATTTTTTATTTGGTTGTAAATTATTGAAACCTGCTTATTGGCGTATTGTCTATATTTAGATATTTCGTTGGCTGGCTCTAAACATATATGTATAATATTGTTAGGGTTAACCTTAACATGTATATCTTTTTTAGGATAATCTAATATGACTAAAAAATCACACTCCTTAACTTCATCTTCAGTAAAAGTAATTCCATCCCAGATGAAGGATTGTCTTGGGGTTTGCCTTTTTATATCTGGGTATTTATAATATCTACATATTCTAACTATCATTTGCTTTTATTGCTTGTAGTGGTATTATATTGTAATCGCTTTAAATTAAATCGCTGAGTAATGGTTTCTCTTTTTACGGGTCTTCTGTATTTAAAAATTTCAGGTAAATTGTGCAATGTTGAAAATGCAACCTTACAAAAACTTGTAAAATAGTATCTATTTGTAATTGCATACTTTTTAAAATTATGCCATAATGTTTTCATAACCTTAAAGAAGGGATGTGGATAATAAACTAAATAGAGGCGAATAGTATTTTTTAATAAATGTTCAAAACGAAAATAATTTCTGCCTTGCTCCTTCCTCTTGTTTGTATTTACCCTATGATTTACAATAATATTAGGTTGGAAAAATATAGCATAACCTAAATCTAAAACCTCCAAAGATAATGCTGGTTCTTCTCCATAAATATCAATCCAAACTGGAAAACCCCGCGTTTTATTATATACTTGCTTTAAGATGGCAAATCCACATCCAACAAAATCATTGGTAAAATAGGATTCTTTATCCTCTACAAGTTTCATAGCGTCAGCATCTGTTTCAAATACACCCCGAATCTCCTGAAAGGCTATTATACCAATATTTGAATTGCTTTTAAATGTCGTTTCTATTTCATTAATAAAATTTGAGCTTACTGGATGAGCATCATCGTCTAATCCTACCAAAATATTGCCTTTGGCCTTTTTGTACAATATCTGTCTTGAAGGAGATGCGCTGATACTGTTTTTAGAAACTGTCCATCTAATCCAATCATAATCTTTTATGATTTTTTCAGTATTTATACATCCATCAATAAAAACTAAAACTTCATGAATCTTTTTGTCTATGATGGCTTCAAGTTTTTCTAGAGTAAATTCTAATTCTTTTACTCTGTTTTTAGTTACAATTAGAAAAGAAATTTGCATGGATTTACGAATTTGTAACTATATTTTTATAAATGGCATGAATCTTTGGAGCTAATATACTGCGTTTGTAGTTTTTATTAATAAAACTAGTATTATACTCTTGAACTTCTTTACGAAACATCATATCCCCAATAGCTTTCTCAATCCACACAGCAATCTCTCTATGATCTAAAGGATTCTCAATTAAATATCCATTAATCCCATGTTGTATAACTTCAGCAGTAGCTTCTCCTGGGTTAGATTGAATTGGAAATGCCCCCATACCCATAGCCTCAAGTAAAGTATTTGGCATGCCATCAGACAGATTATTACCAATATGTATTATACTTTTACCCATGAGCTCTAATAAATCTTTATTTAAAATATGGGTATGCCTTGGTAATACCTTAAACGATATTTCTTTAAAGATTTTAGATGAGTTTATATACTCCTCTACTTCTTTATCCGCACTATAAACAACTACTTGTAACTCCTTAATTTTTTGACTTAATAGTTCTATTGCTTTAACAATTTGGATAGCCTCACCAACATCATATTGATATCCTTTTAATAATATTATATCTCTTTTTTCGAGGTCTAAAATATGTTTGGTATTAATTTCAATACCACCATTTCCTGGAAAAACTCCTAAAAATGTTTTACTATACCCATATTTTAAAGCCAATTGATAATCTCTTTCACAATCTGTAATTAAATAATCTACTCGCTTTAAAAATAGTTTCACTTTTTCTATTGATATACCTCTTTGTTCAAAATAATACATATCACTTCCCCATGATGAATATATAAATGGGATATCATTTTCTTGCATTATATTTAAGATTGGAAATCCTGAAAGCTGCATTTCAAAACAATGTATAATATCTGGATTAATGCTGCGGATTACTTTTTTAAAAGCAGCGTCTATTTTACGTTCATTAAACTTCTGTATGAAATTGTAAATTTCAGGAAACCTTTTCTTTAGACCAATTCTAAAAGGGAAATCAAACCTTAACTTCCAGCCTTTTATCTGTTCAACATCCTTTATCCTGTGAGACTTAGGGCCACTATCCATAACATCAAACCAATACACTTCATGACCTGAATCTTTTAGCTGATTTACCCATTGAAAAAAATGATGATTTGGTATAGCAACCATTAATATTTTCATTAGCTATATTTTAAATAATGGCTTAAACTTTGTGTCTCCTCTTTTTATTAGTTTAAATAGCTTATAAAAAAATTTAACTCTAAAGTACTTCAGTTTCAACTTTTTTGAGTAGCATAAATGCTCCGTATCAATAAAGTGTAAGCACTCTTTAGAAGCTTTGAAATTTCGCTCAGCTAAGGCTTGCCTAAAAACGCCAAGTGTCATTTTTAGTATTGCCAATTTAACCTTTTTTGCTTGTGACAATTTTAAAACGGTACGTTTTGCTTCTAAAAAAGAGTGCAAACCATAGGTTACATTTCTATAAAAACTATTTGTAGACGATGTCTCTCCTACTCTATAAAAAATTAATGTCTTATTTACCAATGCTACTTTTTTAGTTTTAAAAAGTGCTCTAGCGTAAAGTTCATGATCTTCTAAAATATGTAAATCTTCGCGAATAGGTAAGTGAGGTTTTAAACTGGAAACTCTCCAAAGTGGGGCTACCATCATCATTGGAAATTTTCCTGTAACAAAATCTTCAAAAATGTTTTCTGATTTGATAAGCTCTTCTTTATCTTCTTTTAAAAACTGCTCCTCTTTAAATTTCCCCTTAAATGATTGCAATTTACATACTGTTAAATCATTGTTTTTTATAGCAGCTATTTTCAGTTCTAGGTGATTTGGATGCATTATATCATCACTATCAAAAAACTGTATATACTCCCCTTTTATCTTCGTTATCGCAAAATTTCTACATGCACTAGGGCCCTTTGTTATATTTTCTGGTCGTTTGTACAAATGAAAACGTGAATCTTTATCTATAAGAGATTGTGTTTTCATAAATGTATTGTCTGTACTTCCATCATCAATAATCACACATTCCCAATTGCCATAGGTTTGGTTTTTAATAGATATGATTGTTTCTTCTATTAAATGTGCCCGATTAAATATTGGCATTATAACAGAAACCACTACCTAAAAAGTATTATTTTAAATAAATATAATTGAGATTTAGCTATATCCATCAATTTAATTTGCGGACTGGAATAAATACAATACAGTTTAGCAAAATATACTCCATAATCTTTCATACGTTCAATGATTTTTTTTTCAAATCGTAAACCTGCATAAAATGCCCAAAGTGCTTTTTTAGAAATCGTTTTATGAAATTTTCCTCCAACATCAATATTACATTCTTTTGCTAGTTTCAAACATTGATACCTATAAAAAAAAACATCATATAACTTATTTTTGGTAATATTTTCCTTTGCACTAATTTGACTTGCATGCCCGTCTCCACTTCTTATTGTTGCCAATATATTATCTATAATTATGACGTTTAATGTCTTTACAGCTAACATTCTAATATGAAACTCGTTATCTTGATAACGCATTATTTGAGTATCAAAAAGAGGTTTACCTTCAAGAAATTCCCTATTCCACATAAAACCACAAGTTTGAATTTCTATATTTTCCATAGCATAATTATAAAATAAAGAGTTTCCATTTTTATATTCAAACTTGCTTTCTCTATAACGCTCCAATTGGTAGTTAGCATAATTATTACGATGAATAACCGCATCCGTATTAGCTTTAAATGCTTCTACTTTTTGCTCCAAAAAAGTAGACATCATAATGTCATCACTATCAAACCAATTCACATACTTACCTTTAGCTAATGTAAATCCATAATTACGACAGCTATTAGATCCTTTTTGTAAAGATTCTGGCCTTTTATAGAATTGAATTCTATTATCTCTTTTTAAATACTCATTAATTGTATCCTCTGTAGAATCATCACTACCATCATCTACAACTATGCATTCCCAGTTTTTATATGTCTGATTTAAAATTGAGTTTAGGGTAGTTTTAATAATTTGCCTTCTATTAAAAACAGGAACTATTATGGAAACTAATGGTTTTGACACTATAATGACATTATATGTTTATATTGCTTAGTAGCTATTAAAAATACACTTTTATTACCAATATATTCTTTGGCAAACACCTCTATATCCTTAGATTTAAATATCTTAACGAGTTCTTGAGCTGTTTGTTTCTCTCCATTTCTATCATAATCATCCATCAAGATTATAAACCTACTCATGCTATTAAACTTGCTTGCTAGGTTTACAATATCGTATCTTGAATATTTTGGTGTTCCAAAAGGTCCATCAATGATATACAAATCATAAATTTCTAAAATTACGTTTTCAACGTTGTTGTATCCATACGTAATATTTTCATGTACCTCATTCTCCACTAAACTTAAAACTTGAATATCTACTTGTTTGGATATTTTGAAATTTTCTAAAAATAATGATGTCCATTTATCATCATGCTCAATCGTTTTTAATGTAGATTCTTTAAGGTAATTATCAATGAATATTGATATAAATTTTGTGGATTCCCCCAAACCAAATTCAATTATCTTTTTAGGTTTAAAATCGGTCAGAATTCTATTCAACAAATAAAAAAATGTATAATTCCCAGCCCATCTACCTACATTTAATGGCAAGGCTTCTATTGATGTTTTTCCCCTGATGCTATCGTGGTATATTTGAGCCCATTCTAATTCTTTCAAGAGCAAGTAAGACTTTTTTTGAGTCTTTCTATGTTCTCTTATTAGCTTTTTAATTTTTTTTATCATTTCTTATAAAATATCCAAGACTTAAAATATAATTTCCATTTCTCTATGATAGAAAAATCTATTGATGTTAATTTAGAAACAGATTTAAACTCTTTAATTATTTTAGGAGAGTAGCTTCTATTAGCTTTAAAATATTGATTAATATTCTTTCTCTCTTGATATTCTAAAAATTCTTTCAATACTTTAGGCTTAAAATATTCATCTTCATTACTGTTCAAAATTCGTTTTTTTAAATGAATCAAAACAAGTAACTCCTCAAAAACTAATCTTTCTGTAAATGAAAACTGCTTAATATATGCTTGCTTTTCTTCATGAGAATAATCAAACCTTAATCGAGATATCATATTAAATCTTGACTTACTAGCACTATAACGTTGTTTCTCTCTTTGGGTAATTGACACTTGATCCTTATGAACCCTATAAAGGAATAGCACCTCTTGGAGGTTATACAACTTACCTCTTTTAGATAATCTAACCCACAAATCATAATCTTCTGCAGGCTCATATTCTGTATTATATGAAATATTATATGCATCTAAGGTTGCTTTTCTTATCATTGCAGTTGGATGCCCAATACATGAATTTTTCAACAACTCTTGCTTTATTTCTTTATGATTTTCTGGGGCTTGGATAATTGTATCTGTACCTAAAATTTTAAATATAGTTCCACAAACTACAATATCAGTATTGTTTTCTAAAACTGTTATTTGTTTTTCAAAGCGGTTGGGTAAACTAAAATCATCCCCATCCATCCGTGCTATATACTTTCCGCTTGCTATAGTTAATCCATAATTTAAACTATCTGTGTACCCAGAATTTTCAGGTTTTACAATAAGTTTTATCCTTTCATCATTAAAAAACTTTATTATCTCTACTGTTTTATCTGTACTACAGTCATCAATTATTATACATTCAAAAAAAGGGTACGTTTGATCTAAAATACTTTTAACAGCATCATATACATAAGCTTCACAATTATAAGTTGGAATTAGTACAGATATTAAGGGATTTTTGTCCATATCAAAATGTTATCCAAGTATTTGGTATTACATCCGTAAAATCATAAGTACTACCATTAAACCATTTTTTAGGGGCACACACAAATTTATCTTCACTGGTGTTTAACCAAGCTGCCCACCAACTAAAACTACTATTTGCTATAATGTTGTGTTTACATCGAGACATTAGCAACATATCTTGATATGCTGTGGAAGCAGTATTAAAATCTACATAAATAGTTTTAAAATTAGTTTTAAAATTAGTTTTAACCCAGTCCATATCATCAGAAAAACAATAGTATATAGGATTATCCACTTTACTTTCAATGAATTGCATTGCCCTCTCATAATACTCTTCCTTGGAAGTGTTATGGACATCATGCTTTAAAAAATCGCCTCTTCTAATATGTATAGATATGGCATTAACTTTTGAAATTTCATTTAAAAGAGAGACAGTTTCTGGG
The DNA here is from genome assembly GCF_016827605.1 of Hyunsoonleella ulvae. Classification (GTDB taxonomy): domain Bacteria; phylum Bacteroidota; class Bacteroidia; order Flavobacteriales; family Flavobacteriaceae; genus Jejuia; species Jejuia ulvae. The sequence goes on from NZ_JAEPJQ010000002.1 coordinate 805,170, forward strand.
CTTAGTGGGGATATAGTCTTAAAGTCATTTAAAATAACTTTTCGATACTTTTTAAAATATTTCTCAGATTGAAAATAGCCTGATAAAAATACGTTTTTAGTTTTATTATCCCACAATGAAGCATCATATCTGAAGGATGATTCTTTATAATACTTATTTAGCCCTATTTTATTGGTTATTTTTTTTAACCACTTCGGAGGACTTTTAAAACTTCCTGCTTTGATATTAAAGTGATGTAAATCATAGTTATGTAAGGAGTAATTTTTAAAAGCTGAAGTGTCTAGGTATAACTTCTGCTTTCTTTTCTGCGCAATAGCTTTTGCTGTTGCATATTGAAACATTTGGTTTCCTAGTCCTCCTATAAGTTTAACTACTACCACTATGTATTATTTTAACTCCCAGTTTTCCCAAACAAACTCATATTGATAAGTTAGTTTGTGAGTTTTTGATAATTCTGTTTGAATACCCTGCATTCTTTCTCTGGCGTTGGGTATTATAAAATCATGAAATTGCACCTGAATATTCTTAAATATTCTTAGCATATTATTTTCTATCAAAGATTCTAGCACTTCGTATTCTCCCCCTTCAATATTAATCTTTATTAAATCCACCTTTTCTATTTTATTAATTTTAATAAACTCTGTGATGGATTTTAATTGTATTGATTCATATTTCTTGGATTTAATATATACAGAAGAAGCGTTGTTTGTTAGACTGATTTTTACATTTTCGTTTTTACCTGATAACCCAAATTGGTAGACATTAACTTTATCATTATTAGTAAATTTTTCAAGTATTACATCATAAAAGGCCTTTATAGGTTCAAAAATATAAATAGTAGGCTGGTATTTAGTATAAATTATTTCAGCAAACTCTCCTTTATACCCTCCCAAATCAAAAACTACAGACTTATCATTTAAAGGATATTTTATTCTAAGAGTATTATCTCCATCTACTTTAAACCAAGGTTTACAGCGTTCCAACTGTATTTTATCTTGCTTCTTTTGATTTTCTATCCTTTTTCTAAATAGAATATTTCTTAAATGCTTTTTTATTTTTTGTATCATATCCTATTTAAAAATAGAGTCCATTGAATATTGAATATCTTTTAACATTAATTTCCATAAAAAACTTTATAAATCAAGGCACATGTTTTTTTAAATACATAATTATTCCTTAGCTTATAATATACTTTGTAGGTATAAGTTGACGATAGCTTTTCATATTCTATAAGCTTTTCATAATCACTAATAAATCGAGAAAAATTCTCCTCCAATACTTTATTACCTTCATTTGGCACGGTTTTACCTGAACTCACTCCATCTAAATAAAAATCAACTAAAGGTATATCTACATTTTTATATGAGCAATTATGCTTGAACAAAGCTAAAATATAAAACTTCCAATCTGATGCTATCTTAAAACTCTCATCATAAAATCCTACTATTTCAAATAAAGACTTTTTTATAAATGTTGAAGGGTGCGGTAATGTTTTGGCATACATATAAGAAAACGTCATTTCCTTAGGAGGAGACACCAATCTAACTGTTTCTTTACCAATAAAATTAATATTAAATGAAATTAAATCCTCTTCAACAATAAAGGGAATAGCATCTGCTAAAGCGCTTTTAGAACTAAATACATCTCCACTATTTAAAAATAACACATACTCGTTATTAGCACTCCGTATACCTTTATTCATAGCATTGTATATACCATTATCTTTTTCTGACACCCAATACGAAATCTCATCCTTATAATTTAAAATTACATCTACACTAGAATCAGTAGACCCCCCATCGATTACAATAGTCTCGAAACTTGTATATGTTTGCGAATAAATACTTTTTAAAGTTCTAGCCAGTCCTTCTGAGTTATTGTAATTAATTGTTATGATTGATATTTTACCCATTAAACGAATTTAAAATATTATGACTTATTCAATCTTTAGTTAACTGGTTTTTTATGTGCTTTATTTTTTTCTTTATTTTATGGTTGACTGAGTTGTTTATATTAAGTTTTAATGTGATTTGTTTCTTATTCTTTTTTAACTCCATCTTTTCTAGAACATTAACTATCCATGGGAAAAATTGGTGTTTATTTAACGCATTTAGTTTTTCTAAACTGATGGCTTTTTTAGATGATTCATAGATATTACTATCTATAGCTTTTTCTATTACTTTTATTGTTTTTTGAAAATCATTAATATCAATTCTAATAAAACTTTTTTCATTAACATATTCTTCTAGATTAGGGCATCCATAATAAAAAGGAAATGTTTGAGACAACATACAATCAAAAAATTTCTCGGTAACCCAATCTTCACAAAAATCATTTTCTATTGCAATAGTATATTTATAATCAGCCAAAACATCCCATTTATCAGTAAAGTCATTAATACCTCTACCAAACAGATCTATTTTATCTCCAAAATATTCTTTAAGATTCATTACAAAATCTAAACGTTTTCTATGACCTTCAGTAAAAGCCTTATTTGAAGTAATAACCGAAATCAGTTTATCTTTTTTAACTGAAGTCATCCCTAATAGTTGTTCATAAGATCTATTCACAAACCATGGGTTTGCATTATGAGTGTAAACAATATTCTGGTGCTTTAACTCTCTTTGAACCGTAAGTATTGTTCCAAATTGGTTTAAGAAACGTTTGGTAAATTTAGGGCTTGTACTATAGCATTCGGCTGGTATAAAAATGATATTCTCTTTGGGACATTTTACTGTTTCAGGCTTTAAATTATAATCAGAATAAATAACCCAAAAATCACACTCTTGTAAATTATCATCTATAATAAATTTATAATTTCCCCAAATTTGAGAGTTTTTTGGTGTTTGTCTAAATATTGGCCAATCGTAATTAAACGTAAGTTTTACAATTTTCATATAAGTAATTAATAATCTACAAAGTCATTAGCCTGTTTTTTACTTAATCCTTTATATCTGAATATTAGCTTTTTAAGTTTTTTAGACATAAAAAGCTTCTTGAAGATTTTCTCTGATATATAGTATAATATAATACTAGATTTTAACCTTTTAAAACTTGAAAAATCATTAAACAACTTATCTTGCTCGTAAAGCTTATCAAATTCTTCCTGTATCCACGCTTCTTGCTTATTCCCTAAATGGTATGCAAAGTTATCATACGTAGCTAGTCTATAGCCTCCTGCTTTAAGCACAGGTAGATCTAAGTACAAAAATTCACTATCTCCACCTAACTTATATGCACTACTAGCTTTTGGTATTTTACTCAAGCTTTCCCGTTTATATGTTCCAACAAAATGAGCACTCCCTACAACTGCAAGAAGCCCATTCTTCGCCTTTAACGTACATGTTACATCTTTATACCTTTCATGTAATAGCGTCCAACCAATACTTTGAACAAATTTAGTAAGTGCTTCGGGAGATTTTACGGGTCTGAAAGCCAGTTTTTTTGAAAAAAAGTACCTCAACCAAATGTTACTTGTTAGGCGTAGTTGTGTTCTAAACATAGGTGCTGGACTTACCATACCTGCATTAGGAAAGGCTTTAAACACCTTAATTATTTCCTCTTCCCAATTATTAAGAAACAAAACATCCGCATCGGTAATGGTTACTAACCTTTCTTCTACAGTCCTTAATGCTTTTAATATACTATTTAGCTTACCTATTGTCTCTTTTTCAATAATTAATTCATGGATATAACCTTTCTCATACAGTTTAAATAATTTTTTATTGACCTCCTCTGAAGTTCCGTTAGAGATAACTGATATTTTTAGTGAAGAAATTGCAGTTTTTTGTACTGATATTAAACACATTTTAAATATCTCAAAAGCATCTTTATAATACCCCTCTTCTTTTGGTATATATAACGGAATTATTACCCTATGACTACAAGGTCTTAATTCAAGTTTTTCATCTCTTACTATGTTTCTACCTTCCCTCATTTTAAAAAGGACAAACCTCTAGAAGCCCATTTTGCCTTAGTTTAATTATATTAGAATCTGGAAGGGTAATATCTGTATATTTATCTAAAAGCCTTTGTAATACTTCTATAGATAGTTCCTTGGGCTCTATATATAATTCCTTTTGAAAATTAATATCCATCGATTCAAAATAATCATAAAACTTTACATTATCTCCAGAAAGTTTGCTTGAAAATTTAACCCACAACGCAGGTATTTTATATGCATGCGGAACAATCACGCCATGTAACGAAGACGAAACTATAGCCTCACACTCTAAAATTTCTTTAGTTGTAACCTCAATATCATCTGTTATTAAATTAATGACTTTGATATGCTTATTCTGAGCTAGAGCTTCGTAAACATTTTGGTAATCTATATAATGCGGTATTACTCCAATTTTGAATTTTTTTTCAATACTTGTATTATAAAATTTTGGTAGTAGTATAGCAGGATCTCCATAAATCTCAGGACATTTATACCCTAAATCAGATATGCGTTTTCTGGTTTTTGGACCTCTGACCGCAAGAAATTTTGCAGCTCTTATGCTTTCATTTTTTTTTATAATTCCACTTCCCCAAACTATGGATTTATTGGAGGCAGCGGTTATAATACTTCCAATAGCTAAAAAGTTTTTAAAAAAATACTTTTGAATACCTATTTTAGGATGTGCAAGAGATAAAACTTTTTTATTAGATATTTTTTCCACTAAATATTTTGACAATAAATCTCCGTAATTCTGTTTACCATCAGCCCTATTTTCTTGCCACCAATATAACCTAATTGCCATCAGAAATAGTATTATCCTTGAAAAAAAATGCTTTGTTATTTTTTATTTCTGACTCACTCCACGTCCACCATTCAGATTCTAACATTTTTTTTACTGTAGCTTCATCAAAACGCATTTTTATTTTTTTTGCTGGCACTCCCGCTATGATGGTATAAGGTGGAATGGATTTAGTTACCACACTACCTGCTCCTATAACACAACCATGCCCTATTGTAACATCAGGCAATATAACAACATTGTCTCCAATCCATACATCACTACCTATATAAATAGCTTCTTCTGCTTTTTTTGTCTTTTTAGGTAATGTTTTAAAATATGATGTATAAAATGAATATTGTAGAGCAGCAAATTCTATTGGATGATTGTTAAGTATTAATTTAACATCTTTACCTATAGCACAATAAGAACCGATCACAACTTTTCTACCTCTACCTCTTATATTAAAATTACCGTTATGGTATGATTTATTACCCACCTCAACATAACTATTATTTACGAGTAAAACAGGTGTTTTCTCTTCTAATAGTTTTTCAATTAGATGCTTTAACCAAGATTTTATGTTTCTTTTAATTCCCATTTTGCATTTGAAAAAACAGCCATATTTCCTCCGGGTACTTTACCAGTTTTATATACATCATTAGCTGTAACATCGAATGTTATGCACTGTTCTTTAATTTCTAGTGTATTATTATTCTCTGCCAAAGCTAAAGTTAAAAAATAATGATTAGGGGTAAGCTTTAAATCTTCAATTATTGCCCTAAACACGAAACTTTTATTAGCTATAAAATTTATATCAGTCATTTCGTGTGATCTTATTGCACAAATATTTATTCCTTTTGAAGAAGAGACAATTATACTTGCCTTAATTCGGTTAATTGGGATTGCGGCCTTAACATGTATTTCAACAATAATTTTATCTCCCATCAAAAAACTTCCCGTAACCGTATTTCTATCATTTTTAAGAACCACTTTAGATATTTGTGTATTTTTTGCATTAGCATCAAACAACTTAACCCCCTGAGTATTTTCAGAATCACCACCTAAATTCAAATAATGGTCAATAGCAGTATTTTGATTTCCTTCAAAATCAATCACACCATTATTTAGTACCAAAACTCTTGTGCACAAACTTTTTACAGCTGCCATGTTATGACTAACAAATAAAACGGTTCTTCCTTCACTTATAGATATATCCTGCATTTTCCCAACTGCTTTTTTTTGGAATTCTACATCTCCAACCGCTAATACTTCATCTATAACTAAAATCTCAGGTTCTAAAAATGCAGCCACAGCAAAAGCTAGTCTAACAGTCATTCCAGAACTATATCGTTTTACCGGTGTGTCTATATAACGTTGACAGCCTGAAAATTCTATAATTTCATCTATTTTAGAGCTTATTTCTTTTTTTGTCATTCCTAAAATAGCCCCATTTAGGTAAATGTTTTCACGTCCTGTCATTTCTCCATGAAACCCTGTACCTACTTCTAATAATGAAGCTATTCTTCCCTTAGTTTTTATTACCCCTGTTGTAGGTCCTGTTACCTTGGAGAGTATTTTTAAAAGTGTAGATTTACCTGCACCATTTTTGCCTATAATACCTAAAACTTCTCCTTTTTTAACTTCAAAATTTATATCTTGTAAAGCCCATACATATTGAGAATTACCTTTAGTACTTCTATCATTAAGTTCTCCTACTTTTAAATACGGGTCTTGTTTTCCTCGTATTTTATGCCACCATCTATTTAAGTCATGACTTATTGTACCTGTACCAACTAAACCTAATCGATACTGCTTAGAAACATTTTCAACTTTCAATATAACATCCTTCATATTTACACTGTGTCAATAAAGCTTTTTTCTGTCTTATTAAAAATAATCAATCCTAGAAGTACTATAAAAATTGTAACTATCAATGTAAATACTATACTCCATAACGAAAAAGTACCTTGCGAAAAAAATATATATCTAAACGTTTCTACAACATTAGCTAGAGGGTTGTGTTGAATTATAGGGTTTATAAAACCTGCTACTTTAGGAAAACTGTTTTGAATTTTCTCTGTGGCAACATCAATTGGATACATAACAGCAGAAATGTACATTAAAAGTTGCACACCAAATCCTACCAAGAAGGTAAGATCTCTATATTTTGTAGTCATGGATGATATAATCATACCTAAACCCAACCCCAATAATCCCATAACAATTACTAAAATTGGGAATAGAATTAAAGTATTAACATCTAAGTTTCCTGCTTTTCCATTAATTGCAAAAAACATGTAAAACCCTAGAAAGATAAAACACTGTATTGCAAATTTTAATAGAGCAGAAAGTACAACTGTCATAGGCATTATAACTCTTGGAAAATATACCTTACTGAATATATTTTGATTTTTCTTAAAAGCATCACTTGTACCTTTCAAACATTCTGAGAAATAATTCCATATTGTTACACCTGCTAAATTAAATATAAATGGATGTATGGCAGTCCCAACATCAATATTAGCAATGCCGTTAAAAATAATTGTGAATATAACCGAAGTTATTAATGGTTGTACTAGATACCATAGCGGTCCTAAGATTGTTTGTTTGTATAATGTAATAACATCTCTTTTTACAAACAGAAATAGTAAATCTCTGTACCTCCATATTTCCTTAAAATTAAAATCTATAAATTTACCTTTTGGGGAAATTGTATATAACCACTCTGTTTTTGAGGTTTTGCTATCCAAAGTTTAACTTTTATATTTTTTTATCAGTTGTTTTACTTGAATGGATTTAACAATGAAATAACTTTATCTAGGAAAGTAGAGTTTTGTTTTTCGGTTTCATGATATCCATTAGTATAATTCCCATAACCATAACCGTAGCCATAACCGTAGCCATAGCCGTAACCGTACCTCCCTTTTTTATCAAAACCATTATACAATAAGCTAATATTTTTTATTTCTCCTTTCTTATACTTATCATTTATAAGACTCAACATTTCTTTCTTGGTGTAATCTTGACGTATAACGTATAGTGAAGCATCAGCATACTCAATAAGTTCGATTGCATCAGCTACTAAGCCAACCGGAGGTGTATCTAAGACAATATAATCGTATCGCTCCTTGAGGCTATCCATTAATATTTTCATTCTTTTATTAATCAAGAGCTCAGCTGGGTTTGGTGGGATTGGGCCAGAAGTAATTACATCAAGGTTATCTACCATGGTTTTTTGCGTTACTTCATTTAGAGTTTTCTGACCAATTAAGTAGTTTACAGCACCGATGTCATTCTCTATATTAAAATCTCCAAAAATTTTAGGTTTTCGTAAATCAAGTCCAACTAATATTGTCTTCTTTCCACTTAAAGCAAAAACAGTAGCTATATTTATTGAACAAAATGTTTTTCCCTCACCACTTACCGATGAAGTTACCATTACTGTTTTTGTACTATCATCAATATCATGTTGTTTATACATATACTGTAAACTAGACCTTATAGCTCTAAACGCTTCTGCTACAGCAGATTTAGATTTTCTATGAACAGCTAAATTGTTATCTAAATTATTTTTTCCTATTATCCCAAGTATCGGAATATTTGTAAGGTTTTCTAAGTTTTGAGGGTTATGGATCCTAGTATCAAATAATGTTACTAAAAGTGTCAATAGCAAAGGAGGTAACAACCCTCCTAGTATAGCAAAAATATACCTAGAACTTAACTTTAAATCAATAGGTCTAGCACCTGTATTTTTTGCAGAATCTATCCATATAATATCAGATACAGTTGCTGCCTTTATAATATCTGCTTCTCCTCTTTTGGATAAAAACAAATTATATGTTTTCTCATTTAACAAATACTGACGTTGAATATCAAGTAAATTCTGTTGATCCTTTGGTAATTTGCTAAATTGAGCTTTCTCTTTTGATATTTTAGTATTCAAAACATTTAACTCCCTGTCTAAACCAGCTGTAGACGATTTAATATTCTCAAGAAGCACCTGTTTAAAACCATTAATTTGTAAATCAAGTTCATCAAAAATAGAAGCACCTGGTTTAACTGTTGACTCGTATTTTGCTTTCTGAACTGATAGCTCATTAATTTTTGAGATATTAGTCAGAATATTTGAATCATCTATTCCTGCTACTGAAGGCGCAGGAAGATTTGTAAAAGACTTACTGGTCTCTAAATAAGTTTTTAAACTTGTGTAATATGTCTTTTTACGATTAATACCATCTCTCTGTAACTCCAAGTCTGATAACTTTTGAGTTAGCAATTCACTTTCTTGGTCCAGATTATAGACACCTATTTTAGACCTATAATTATTTAAAGCATTTGAATTTCCAATCAATGAATCTTTTACTCTACTTAACTGACCATCAATAAAACTAATAGTATTAGTAACAAACTGATTTTTCCTTTCAAGTTGTTCTTTTGTTAGCACTCTTACCGTTTCATTTAAATAATCTTCAATCTTCTTGGTGTTATTGTCTACCATGCTCAAGTTTATAATTGAAGAATTCCTTGGATTATTAATAGCAAGCTTCCCCCTGTAAGTAGCAACAACAACATCGAATGACACAAGTTTTATATAATAAGTATCGCCAGGATTTACTGTACGTTCCTTAGCAAAAACGATTTGTCCTGTGAAATAAGGTAAATTAATAAACTCTCCAATTGCATGTGTAGTAATCGATTTCCCTAGAGGAACTTCTATAGGTTTTATTGCTTTTGAACTATATTTTTGAGTTAAAATTGAATTGGTTTCAAAATTAAATTCTAAATCGAATTGGTTATTTTGCTTAAAGCTTATTTTGATAGGAGAATTGATTACTTGGTATATCGTAGTATCAATATCAAATCTAAAGGGAGCATCCTTGTAGATATCATCCTTACGAAAACGAGACTCTTTTAAATAGGTTACATAAAATTGTAAATTATCAACTATTTCTTCATGGAGGCTTCTCGACTGAAGTGTGTTAATAATTGTTTGAACTTTACCAGAAATGCCTCCGTAATTAAAGGTTAAACTTGTATTTGAAGAAAATAAAGGGTTTTTATCCTCTTCTATAGAAATTTTTGTGCTTAACCTATAAGATTGCTGCTTACGAATATTTTGTTGGTAAACTATAAAAACTCCAATACCAACACACAAAATAAATAACTTCCAATAACTAAGGGTTTTAAATAGAAATGCCTTAATATCGAATGTTGGGCTGGAATCTATAATATCAAATTCATCACTCATATTAAGGTATTAATTCTGTGTTAAAAGATATGCCGAGAGTAAAACAGAAAAAACGCTAGCTATAGTAGTTATAGTTTGTGAAGCTGTCTGTCCCGCACCAAGCACTTTTCTTTTAAGAGGTTTAACCAATATCATGTCATTAGGCTTAATATAATAATAAGGAGATTTCATAGCGGCCTTATCTGTTAAATCTATATGATGAATCTTTTGCCCTTCAGGATATTGTCTTACTACCAAAACATCTGTTCTATCCCCAGTATCTTTTATATCCCCTGCATTGGCAAGAGCCTCTATAATATTAACTCTTTCCTGAAATAAAGTAAGTACCCCTCCTCCATCCACCTCTCCTGTAACAGTATACCTTAAACCAGCCAATTTTACACTAATAAAGATTTTAGATACGTCTTTCAAATATTTATCTAACAATGCTTGCTTTACCTTTTCTTCTATTTCTTCTGTTGTATATCCTAGAACATTAATGTTGTCGAGTATAGGAAATTCTATGTTCCCATGTAAATCAACAGTAAAACCGCTAAAATATAAACTTTGAGAATTTGTTAACCCATTAGATTCTTGTGTTGGTTGAAAAATTGCAACTAATTGTTGCAGCTCACTATCAGTAGATTTTATATTAATACTAAGAATATCATTAACCTGAACCCTATATGGCATAACCATACTCTGTATTTGCGCAGAATCGTCAACAATCGTACCTTTATCCTGTAAATAAACAAGGTCTTTATTTGTAATGCATGAATTTAAAGAGAGACCAAAAATCAGCAGAAAACACCATATAAATTGCTTCATTCCTTGGGGTTTGATGTACGACAAATATAACCTTTCATCGTGAATAATAAAACTTTAATCGGGTTTTCTAGCTGTTTATCTGTGATACACATAAAATATTAAATCATTGAATTATCTCACTGTCGAAAATATATCAAAGTCTTATGGAGAACTCACACTTTTTGAAAATATTTCATTTAGTATTCACAAAGACCAAAAAATAGCGTTTGTAGCCAAAAATGGCACAGGAAAAACCTCTATATTAAACATTCTATCTGGTAATGATACAGCAGACTCTGGCAGTATAACATACAGAAAGGATATAAAAGTATCTTTTCTATCGCAAGACCCTCATTTTGATAAATCCCTATCTGTAGAAGACACCATTTTAGCTAGTGATAATCCTATTTTAAAAATAATTTCAAATTATGAAAAAGCACTTTTAAATCCTGAAGATTCCGAAAACTACCAATCTGCATTTGATGCTATGGAACACCACCAAGCTTGGGATTTTGAAACACTCTACAAACAAGTTCTCTTTAAACTAAAGCTAGAAAACCTAGAACAAAAAGTAAGTACACTCTCTGGTGGACAAAAAAAACGGCTGGCATTAGCCAATGCTTTAATCAATAAACCAGATTTGCTGATTCTGGATGAACCTACCAATCATTTAGATCTAGAAATGATTGAGTGGTTAGAAGATTTTTTTGCTAAAGAGAATATTACACTTTTTATGGTTACGCACGATCGTTATTTTTTAGAGCGCGTATGTAATGAAATTATAGAGCTAGACAACGGATTACTTTATAGCTATAAAGGAAATTACTCCTATTACTTAGAAAAAAAAGAAGAGCGCAAAGAACGAGAAGAAATAGAAGTTGGAAAAACCAAACAGTTATTTAAAAAAGAATTGGAATGGATGCGCAGACAACCTAAAGCGCGTACTACAAAATCTAAATCAAGAATAGATGATTTCTTCGAGATAAAACACAAAGCGCATCAACGAAGAAAAGAGCACCAACTCCAGTTAGAATTAAATATGGAACGCCTAGGGAACAAGATTCTTGAGTTTCACAAGGTATCAAAAGCTTTTGAAGATAAAATCATATTAAATAGTTTTGATTACACCTTTAAAAAAGGAGAACGTGTTGGCATTATTGGAAAAAACGGTACTGGAAAAACCACATTTTTAAACATCTTAACACAAACCTCTAAACCAGATTCTGGCAAAGTTGTAAAAGGGGAAACTGTAAAATTTGGCTATTATACCCAAAATGGAATTGTTATAAAACAAGAACAAAAAGTTATTGATGTTATTAAAGAGTTTGGCGATTACATTCCATTGAAAAAAGGAAGACAAATCAGTGCACAGCAATTATTGGAACGTTTCCTTTTTAGCAGAAAAAAGCAATATGATTTTGTTGAAAAATTAAGCGGAGGCGAACGTAAGCGTTTGTACCTATGTACCGTTTTAATACAAAACCCTAATTTTTTAATTCTCGATGAACCAACAAACGATCTTGATATTGTTACACTTAACGTTTTAGAAAGTTTTCTTTTAGATTTCCCTGGATGTATAATTGTAGTATCTCACGATCGCTACTTTATGGATAAAATAGTAGATCATCTTTTCGTTTTTAAAGGCAAAGGTATTATCGAAGATTTTCCTGGCAACTATAGTGACTATAGAGCTTATGAAGATAGCCAGCCCACAATTGTAAAAACAAATGAGGACAAAAAAGAGAAACAATCTTGGAAACAAAATGATGCCTCAAAGTTATCTTTTAATGAAGAAAAAGAGTTACGAAATATTGAAAGCAAATTGAATAGTTTAGCCTTTGATAAAAAAGAGCTTGAAAACAAATTTAATAACCCAGATTTAACCCAAGATGACATTAACACATTATCTCAAGAATTACAGAAGCTTATTGATGTTATAGAAACTAAAGAGGAACGTTGGTTTGAGTTATCGGCAAAACTTGAAAAATGAGCTTTCTCGCCTAGTTAAAGAGATGTTTGGACATCTAAAACCTTGAACCCTGAATTCAAAAAATATGCTTTACCAAGCAAAACATTATCTAAAATTTCTTTTAAAATCTACTAACCAACATGGAGTACACTCTCCTTTTGTATATGATTTGGTTACCAAATGCTTCTATGACAACAGAGAGTATTTTGAGTATTCTAACCTAACCGATTATAGAAACCACTTAAAACATGAAAACCATCAAATAGATATCACAGATTTTGGAGCTGGAAGTACTAAACTAAAGTCTAAATCTAGGAAGGTTGTAGATATTGTAAATCACGTTTCCATTTCAAAAAAAAATGCAAAATTATTATTTAGAATTTGTAACTACTTTAAGCCTCAACATATCTTAGAACTTGGTACATCTATGGGTTTGGCAACACAAGCTATGAGTTTAGTGAACCCAAATTCAAAAATCATAACTATTGAAGGTTGCCCAGAAATTACAAAATATACTTCCAAACAGTTTAAACAAATACAACTAAACAATGTGAAACTTGTTAATGGCGAATTTTCAAAAATAATACCCCAACTGCCTAATAAAAAATTCGATCTAATTTTCTTTGATGGTAATCATACCAAACAAGCTACACTGGATTATTTTGAAAAATTGCTACCCAAAGCCCACAACGATACACTCTTTATTTTTGATGACATTCATTGGTCTAAAGATATGACAGAAGCCTGGAACATTATTAAAGCGCACCCAAGAGTAACTGCTACAATTGATACGTTTCAATGGGGGCTGGTATTCTTCAGACAAGAGCAAGCTAAAGAACATTTTAAAATTAGAGTTTAAATTTTCTTAACTTTAAAACAAAAATATTTTAGTGGCCTCTATTCTTATTCTTTTGGGAATTTTCATGTTGATTAAAACAATTTCAAACCGTCTAAGCAGACTGAGAGAAATGAAACATAAGAATTCCATGTTTAGAAAAAATTCCATGAGGAAACGATAGACTTCAAAAAATGCAAAAGAAAAAATGAAAATTTATACAAAAACAGGAGATAAAGGCACTACTGCTTTATTTGGTGGCACGCGTGTACCAAAACACCATATTAGAATTGACAGCTACGGTACCGTTGATGAATTAAACTCTTACTTAGGTTTGATAAGAGATCAAGAAATCAACAATCATTATAAAAATGTGTTAATTGATATCCAAAATAAACTCTTTACAGTTGGCGCTATTTTAGCCACCGATCCTGAAAAGGCCATTTTAAAAAATGGTAAAGAACGTTTAAATATCGAAAAAATAAAAACAACCGATATTGAAGTTCTAGAACAAGAAATGGATAACATGAATGAGGCATTACCACCAATGACGCATTTTGTACTACCGGGCGGACATCAAACAGTGTCATTCTGTCATATAGCACGCTGTGTTTGTAGGCGTACAGAGCGATTAGCTTCTGCGTTAAACGAATTAGAACCTTTTGAAGCTAATGCTTTAAAGTACCTAAACCGCCTTTCTGACTATCTTTTTGTGTTGGCACGGAAATTGTCACACGATTTACAAGCAAATGAAATTAAATGGATTCCTGAAAAGATGTAATACTTCTTTCTTTTATCCTGAATTAGCAGTTAAAAAATGTGATTTACTTTTTGTTAGGGATTAAGGTCTCGCCATGGCGTGATTGAAGATTCTGTATTTAGGAGAGAGCGACTGCCTAAAGCCAGCCTAACTGTAGGCAATCCCGACCACAAGCCCTGAAGCTTTCGAAGGGTTGTGGTAACGCCCAAATAACTAATTACAAAAATGCTGAAACGTTTTGCTATTATTAACATAGTAAGAATAATTTCAACTGTTTTGAGTACAAAGAGATACGTTCTTTTAATTAATGATTAATTAATTCACTTTTTTCTTGCGTGTTTAAACTAAAAAATTATTTTTGCAAAAAATTAAACAGAAAGAAATGTATTGGACATTAGAACTTGCATCGTATTTAAGTGATGCACCCTGGCCAGCCACTAAAGACGAATTGATAGATTACGCCATTAGAACAGGTGCCCCTCTAGAGGTTGTGGAAAACCTACAGTCTATTGAAGATGAGGGTGATTCTTATGATTCTATTGAAGAAATCTGGTCGGATTATCCAACTGACGAGGATTATCTTTGGAATGAAGATGAATATTAAAAATAAAGCATAAAGAACCGTTAAAAAGTCTCGATTTGAGGCTTTTTTTTTGTCCTTTACCACAGAAAAAAGTATTACAAAATGTATCTTTGAAAGTCGCTTTTAAAGCGCATGTAAAAAAAGATAAAACCTAGGACTAACCTAGTTAAAATATAAAACATACAATATGGGTTTTTTAGATTCGGTCTTAAAAGTATTTGTAGGAGACAAATCAAAACAAGATGTAAAGGCAATAACGCCACTAGTTGATAAAATTAAAACATTCGAAAGTGCTCTTGAGGCCTTATCGCATGACGCATTAAGAGGTAAAACTATTGAGTTTAAGTCCAAAATAGCTGAGGCAACGTCTGCAATAAACGAACAAATTACCAGCTTAACAGAAGAAGCAGAAAATACTGAAGACATTGATGCTAGAGAAGATATTTATGAACAGATCGATAAACTTCGTGATGAAGCCTATGAGGTTACCGAAGGGGTTTTAAACGACATTCTCCCAGAGGCCTTTGCCGTAGTTAAAGAAACAGCAAAGCGTTTTGTACATAATACTGAGATAACAGTAAAAGCCAATGAATTTGATAGAACTCTATCTGGCGAGAAAACATACGTAACACTTGATGGCGATAATGCTACCTGGGCAAATTCTTGGGATGCTGCAGGAAAGCCAATTACTTGGGACATGATACACTACGATGTACAGTTAATTGGTGGTGTAGCGTTGCACCAAGGTAAAATTGCTGAAATGCAAACAGGAGAAGGTAAAACCCTTGTGGCGACGTTACCCGTATACTTAAATGCCCTTGCCGGTAAAGGTGTACACTTGGTTACGGTTAACGATTACCTTGCCAAACGTGATAGTGCCTGGATGGCACCTATTTTTGAATTTCATGGTATGAGTGTAGACTGTATAGATTACCACCAACCCAATTCTGCAGCGCGAAGAAAAGCATATAACGCCGATATTACCTATGGTACCAATAACGAATTTGGTTTTGATTATCTACGTGATAATATGTCTCATGCTCCAGAAGATTTAGTACAACGTCCGCACCATTATGCTATCGTAGATGAAGTAGATTCTGTTTTAGTGGATGATGCACGTACACCATTAATTATTTCTGGGCCTATCCCAAAAGGAGATCGTCATGAATTTAATGAATTGAAACCAAAAGTTGATGACATAGTTGGGGTACAACGTAAATACTTAACTGGTGTTTTAGCCGAAGCTAAGAAATTGATTAAGGAAGGGGATACTAAAGAAGGTGGCTTCCAGCTGTTACGTGTATATCGAGGTATGCCTAAAAATAAAGCTTTAATCAAGTTTTTATCGGAAGAAGGTGTAAAGCAGTTATTGCAAAAAACTGAAAACTTCTACATGCAAGATAATAACCGAGAAATGCATAAAATTGATGCAGAGTTATATTATGTAATTGAAGAAAAGAATAACCAAATAGAACTCACAGACAAAGGTATAGAATACATTTCTGGAAAAGACGATCCTAATTTCTTTGTAATGCCAGAAATAGGTATCGAGATTGCCAAGATTGAAGAGCAAAATCTAGAAAAAGAGAAAGAAGCCGAACTTAAGGAAGATTTATTCAAAGAATTTGGTGTAAAATCCGAACGTATCCATACCCTAAACCAGTTACTTAAAGCCTATGCGCTTTTTGAGAAAGATACGCAATACGTAGTCATGGACAATAAGGTAATGATTGTTGATGAGCAAACAGGACGTATCATGGATGGACGCCGCTACTCTGACGGACTACACCAAGCCATTGAAGCTAAAGAAAATGTAAAAATTGAAGATGCTACGCAAACCTTTGCTACCGTAACACTACAAAATTACTTTAGAATGTATCGCAAGCTATCTGGTATGACGGGTACTGCCGTTACCGAAGCTGGCGAGTTCTGGGAAATCTATAAATTGGATGTTGTTGAAATTCCTACCAACAAACCTATTGCTCGTGATGATCGTGAAGATTTAGTTTATAAGACCAAACGAGAAAAATACAACGCCGTTATTGAGGAAGTAACACAATTATCCAATGCTGGTCGCCCAGTATTGATTGGTACAACATCAGTTGAAATCTCAGAGCTATTAGGAAAAATGTTGAGTATTCGTAAAATACCTCATAATATCCTAAATGCTAAGCAGCACAAAAAAGAGGCAGAAATTGTAGACCAAGCTGGTAAATCTGGACAGGTAACCATAGCCACAAATATGGCAGGTCGTGGTACAGATATCAAATTGAGTGATGAAGTAAAAGCAGCTGGTGGTTTAGCTATTGTAGGTACAGAACGTCATGATTCCCGTCGTGTAGACCGTCAGTTGCGTGGTCGTGCTGGTCGTCAAGGAGATGTAGGTAGTTCGCAATTCTATGTATCTCTAGAAGATAATTTAATGCGCTTATTTGGTAGTGAGCGTATCGCAAAAATGATGGACCGCATGGGATTAAAAGAAGGTGAGGTAATCCAGCATTCCATGATTTCTAAGTCCATAGAACGTGCACAGAAGAAAGTAGAAGAAAACAACTTTGGAGTTCGTAAGCGCTTGTTAGAGTATGATGATGTAATGAACGCACAACGTGAAGTGGTTTATAAACGTCGTCGTCATGCTCTGCATGGTGAGCGTCTTCAAGTGGATTTGGCGAATATGATTTTTGATACTTCTGAAGGTATTGCTCAAACCAATAAAGATGCTAACGACTATAAAAACTTTGAGTTTGAATTAATTCGTTATTTCTCAATGAGCGCTCCAATCTCAGAAGAAGAGTTTGGAAAACTATCTGTTCAAGACATAACAGCTCAAATTTATAAAGCCGCCTTTGAAAATTACAGAGAAAAAATGGAGCGTAATGCAGAAATTGCTTTTCCTGTAATAAAAAATGTGTATGAAAATCAGCGTGATAAGTTTAAGCGTATTGTAGTACCGTTTACAGACGGTGTAAAAAGCCTAAATGTAGTTACCGATTTAGAAAAAGCTTATGAAACTAATGGTAAGCAATTAATTACCGATTTTGAAAAAAATATCACGCTAGCCATTATTGACGATGCATGGAAAACACATTTACGTAAAATGGACGAATTGAAGCAGTCCGTGCAATTAGCGGTTCATGAACAAAAAGACCCTTTATTAATCTATAAGTTCGAAGCTTTTGAATTATTTAAAGCTATGATTGATGAAGTTAATAAAGATGTTATTTCTTTCTTATTTAAAGGAGAATTACCTCATGAAACCCAAGATACTATTCAAGAAGCAAGAGCAAGAAAGCGGGAAAAAGTAGAAACATCTAAAGAAGAAATCCCTAATTTAGATGAACGCTCTGCGCAGAGTAGAGCCGCTGGAAACACACAACACCAGCCACAAGTTGTGGAAACCATTGTTCGTGATAAACCAAAAATTGGGCGTAACGATCGTGTTACGATCAAACACGTATTAAACGGAGAAAACAAAACGTTAAAGTATAAACAAGCCGAACCTTTAATTGCCAAAGGCGATTGGGTTTTAGTTGAAGATTAAAATATTTCAATATAAATCTAAAGTTTTAAGAGATAATATTAAAGAGGCTGTCTGAAAAGACAGTCTTTTTTATTCTACAGGAAAATCAAAATAAGTATTAGGAAACGGCTCTTCCTTTAACGTAAAATGCCACCATTCTCTGGGGTAGTTTTTAAAGCCATATTTTAGCATGATAGTTTGTAAAAATTGCCTGTTATGTTTTTGTTTTTCTGTAATTCCTTTATAATTGACCCATGATTGTATACCAAAAAAATCAAATTTACTCCCCATATCAAGCTCCTCTTTTGTGTCTAAATCTATAATAGTAATATCAATAGTACTACCTTTGGTATGCCCCGATCTGAATGCTATATAATCTTCCTTAAACAAATCGCTCTTTTTTACATCTGGATAAAACTTAGCTTTATTTATAGTATCATTTAAATCTCTAGCCCATCTCATAAAATGGTTAACAGCACGTTGTGGCCTATAACCGTCGTACACTTTGATAGCTAAATTTTGTTGTTTTAACACGTTCTGTATCTTTTTTAAAGCATCTACAGTTTGCTCAGTTAAAATGAGACAATTATTACGATAGCCATCTATAGGTTGCCCTACAAAATTATCTGACCCTAGATATTTTAAATCTACCTCTAAATCTGGAATTAAGTCGTTAGCGTATACAAATCCATCAGGTAATTGGCTGTACCCTAAAAAAAACTGAAGTAAGAATAAAAAAACTAGACATTGCTTCATTTACAAAACGATTTGTGCTAATTTAGAAAATAAAAGCTATGCGTTTAATAAATGCCAAAAAATTAAATTTAAAAGATGCAGATATAACTTACTATCCAAACTTCTTTGACAAAAAAGAAGCTGATCTGTATTTTAAAAATTTAAAAACTGAAACGGAATGGCAGCAAGACAAAATAAAAGTCTTTGGAAAAGTGTATGATCAGCCCAGACTAACTTCATTTTTTGCTACCAATAAAGTCCCGTATTCATACAGTAATATTACGATGTACCCAAAACCATTCAAAGGTTCAATTCTAAAAATAAAAACAGTTATTGAAACCGAACTAAACATCTGTTTCACAAGCTGTTTAGCTAACCTTTATAGAGATGGAAAAGATAGTAATGGTTGGCATGCTGATGATGAAAAATCATTGGGAGAAAAACCTATAATTGCTTCATTAACTTTTGGGGAAGAACGCCCATTTCATTTTAAACACAAAAAAGATAAATTATTAAAAGAAAAGATAGTACTAAAACACGGTAGTGTACTTTTAATGCAAGGCTTCACACAAAAAAACTGGTTACATCAAATTCCAAAAACTACGAGGCAGATAGGTCCCAGAATTAATTTAACATTTCGCATTATTCCACAAAAAAACCGAGTTCCCTCAAACTCGGTTCTTTCTTAATTTGCTTTTATATTATGTGCTAGATTTGGGGTCTCCACATCAACAACATAATGCAAATATTAATTAATTAATCCATTGAACTAAAAAGTATGTTATTTAGTACAATTCAAATATAAAAACCTTATTGAATGAAAACGACAAAAAACACAAAAAATCGATGAAATACACCTTTTATTAACACAATTCGTCGACATATAACATATTATCGACGAAATACATTGTTTTATTTTCTTTGAGGCATAAAAAAAGCACCTAAAAAGGTGCTTTTTTACTAACTAACCAACCAAAATATGAAATTACAATTCTAAAGTTTAAAGTAACCACTCAATAAACTAGTAATTGAAATGTAACTGATCTATTTAAAACAATTACTGTGCCAAAGTTCTGATTTCATATTTTTATTTATATTAGTTTTTTTAATTCATCTATGGAAAACCAACCAATATTTACCCAAGATACCATTGTATTTGGTCTACTCATGCTAGCATTAGGTTTTGTGTTTTACACCTCTTCAAGCTCAAATTCATTTTGTAAAAAATTTTATAAATATATCCCCGCTCTTCTGATGGCTTACATGCTGCCAGGTGCACTCACCACCTTAGGTGTTATAGCTCCCGAGTGGACTTCTACTAATTCAGCTGGAGAAGTTATTAAACATAAATCGCAAGTTTACTATATAGCCAGTAGGTTTTTACTACCTGCAGCTCTAGTTTTAATGACCTTGAGCATAAATTTAAAAGCAATTTATAATCTGGGACCCAAAGCTTTAATTATGTTTTTAACAGGTACCATTGGAGTAATTATTGGAGGCCCATTGGCCATTCTATTAATATCAATAGTATCTCCGGAGACTGTTGGTGGTGTTGGTCCTGATGCAGTATGGCGTGGTTTAGCAACACTTGCAGGAAGTTGGATTGGTGGTGGGGCAAATCAAGCAGCTATGCTTGAAATTTATAAATTTAATACAGAAAATTACGCTGGAATGGTAATTGTTGATATTGTAGTTGCTAATATTTGGATGGCGATTTTATTATTGGGTATCGGTAAATCTAAAAAGATTGATAAATGGTTAAAAGCTGATAATAGTGCTATTGAAGATCTTAAAGCACGTGTATCTTCCTATTCTGAAAAAATTTCAAGAACCCCAACTTTAACTGATTTAATGGTTATTCTTGGCATTGCATTTACCATTGTTGGTATTGCCCATTTTGGAGCTAATAATATTTCAGGGTATTTAACGAATAATTTTGAAACGGTTAGAGATAAATCTTCAGCTTTATCCTCTTTTGGTTCACAATTTTTTTGGATGATTACTATAGCTACCATACTTGGAATTTTAATGTCCTTCACAAAGTTTAAAACCTACGAGGGTGCTGGTGCCAGTAAAATTGGCAGTGTGTTTATTTATATACTAGTTGCTAGTATTGGAATGAAGATGGATTTGACAAAAATTGTAGAAAACCCAGGTCTAATTTTTGTTGGGCTGGTATGGATGGCTATTCATGTTGGTCTTCTATTTCTAGTTGCAAAAATTATAAGGGCACCATATTTTTTCTTAGCTGTTGGAAGTAAAGCCAACATAGGAGGTGCTGCTTCTGCACCTGTTGTAGCAGCTGCGTTCCATCCATCCCTAGCAACTGTGGGCGTACTATTAGCCGTTTTTGGATATGTTGTAGGAACCTATGGTGCAATGCTTTGTGCCGAACTTATGAAAATTGCTGCTGGTGGTTAGTAAACTTTTAATAATTATTAAGATATTTGCGCTCCTAACTACACTTTACATATGAAAAAATACGGCATTCTGTTACTTATTATATCTATTTTTGCATGTTCTAAAACCTCTAAGGATTTAACTGTAAAAGCTAATATTAAAGGTTTAAAAAAAGGGACTGTATACTTAAAACGTCTTGCAGATACCATTTTAGTAACAGAGGATTCCATACTAATAAATGGTAATTCAGAATTTGAATTGTACGCAGATTTAGATGAACCCGATTTATTCTTTTTAGATCTTGACAAAAACTCTAAGGATGAAGAGCGAATTAACTTTTTTACAGATAAAGGTGTTATTGAAATTAATACTACTTTAAAAAGGTTTGTTGCAGATGCTGATATTAAGGGTTCTGAACACCAAAAACTTCTTGAAGACTATCAAAAGTTGATGTCTCGCTTAAATAATAGAAATTTAGATTTAATAAAGGAAAGTTTTGAAGCTAAGAAAACTGGAGATACTGGAGTTATAAATGCCGTAGAGAAGAAGCAAATTAGCGTTATGAAAAGTAGATATTTACAAACTGTTAATTTTGCCTTAAATCATAATGATAACGAAATTGCGCCTTATTTAGCTTTGGCTAAGATTTATGATGCTAATACTAATTTATTGGATACTATTCATAAGTCGTTAACTCCTAAAATCAAAAATTCTAAATACGGCAAAAAACTTGAAAACTTTTTAGAAGAGCGTAAGAAGAATGAAATAGAACAAAAAAAGCCTTAAAATTTAATTTTAAGGCTTTTTTTAGTCAGAATGAAACGAATATTCGTTTTTAGTCTACCCTAGTTTATTGATTTTATCTATTAAAGTCTTTCCTTTACTTTCCAATTCTTCATTAATAGCTTTAAAATGAGCTTTTTTATTCTCTACGCTTCTATCATTAACTTTAGCAATTAATTCATCAAAGGTTTCGATAGCTTCATCTATAATAGCCTCACTCTTTTTGGTGTCTTTATCTGTATTTTGATACTCCCATATGTAGACAGCTTCTATAATATCTCCCAACACATAGTTTATATCTTTTTTAAGGTCTCTTACATTTGCCATAATTATAGGTTTTATTTATTGTAAATCTAAACATATACTTTCAATTATATAGCTTTTACATAATAAATTTCATTTGGATAAGTGTAAATATATTACGAGTATATACTACTTGTTCAGTTCTATTCTCCTGAATAAGTTACAAAATTACGCGGGGTTTCGTAAAGCGTTATTTGTAGGTCTAAACCACTATCCAATTTAGTTTTCATTTTATTATAGATAACTACAGCTATATTTTCAGCAGTTGGATTTAAACTTTTAAACTCTAGTACTTCAAGATTAAGGTTTTTATGATCAAAGGCATCCTCTACTTCGCTCTTTATGATGTCTTTTAGCACTTTCATGTCAATCACATAACCTGTTTCCTTATCTATATTCCCTGTTACGCTTACTATGAGTTCGTAGTTATGACCGTGATAATTGGGATTATTACACTTACCAAAAACTGCATCATTTTTCTCAAAACTCCAGTCTTGTCTATATAACCTATGCGCTGCATTAAAATGCGCTTTTCTACTAACAGTTACCTTCATAAATTAATATTAATATGTTGGTAAAATTTATCAAAAATTACTTTAAACCAAGCAGTGTAATCCTCTGGATGTATTGTCATATCGTTTTTAACTTCCTCTAAAGACATCCATTTCCAATTAGCAACTTCTTCGGGATTTATCTTAGGTATACCGTTGTATTTACCCAATAAAACATGATCGTATTCATGCTCTGTTAATCCATTATCAAACGGTGCTTTATAAATAAATGAAACAGATTCTTTTAAATCTACAGTAAAGCCCATTTCCTCTTGAAGTCTACGCTTACCTGCCTCAATATTTGTTTCCCCATCTCTTTGGTGGCTGCAACATGTATTTGTCCATAGTCCAGGAGAATGATATTTATCCAAGGCTCTTTGTTGAAGCATCAATTGATTATTTTCATTAAAAATAAAAACTGAAAACGCACGATGTAAAAGTGCTTTCTCATGAGCCTCCATTTTAGGCATTAATCCTATCTGTTCATCTTGTTCGTTTACAAGAATTACTTTTTCTTCTTCCATAGTGTAGCAAAAATACGAACAAAAAAATTATTTGTTTTGTTCGTTTTAATAAATAAAAAAAAGCACCTAAATAAATTTAGATGCCTTTTTAAAGTTGATGGTTATTTTAATTTTCTACCACTATAAATTCGCTTCGCCTATTTGCTTGATGTTCTGACTTTGAACATTTAACACCGTTAGAACAACGGTTTGTTAATCTTGTTTCTCCATATCCTTTTCCAGACACCCTATCTGCTGAAATACCGCCTTCATTAATGATATATTCTATAGTGGATTTATTTCTACGTTGCGAAAGTGATAAATTATAAGTATCTCTTCCTCTGGAATCTGTGTGGGATCTTACATCAATCTTTACACTTGGATACTCCTTCATATATTTAATAACCTTGGCTAATTCTATTTCAGCATCTGGTCTAATAAATGATTTATCATAGTCAAAATAAATAGGGTTTAAATTTAACAGCAAGGCAAAATCTGTACCTATTTTTGCTGCACTGGGCTCTAAAGCTAATTTTAGTTTTAAATCTTTACCATTTTTAGTTTCTACTGTAAAATCAGTAAAATCATCTTCATATTTTTCTTTTTGAGCTTCTACAATATAGGTTTGCCCTTTACAGCTAAGACTAAATTTAAACGTACCTGAGTTATCGCTTTTAAGATATTCTAATACATTATTATTTTCGTCTTTCAGTGTAATATTTGTATTAGCTAAAATTTCGTTTGTTTTTTTATCGATAACAGTACCTGTAACATCATATTTACAATCTGGAATTACAAAGCTGTATATGTCATCATCTCCTTTTCCTCCTTCTCTATTTGAAGAAATATATCCTTTTCCTGAGGACTCATTTATTATATAGGCAAAATCATCTTTTGGACTATTAATAGGTTGTCCTATATTTTTAAGTATACCCGATTTAATATCATCAGCTTCTATCCTAAAAACATCTAAGCCTCCTAACCCTAAATGTCCATCTGAGGAAAAATATAAAATACCTTTATCACTAACAAAAGGAAAATTCTCCCTTCCTTCAGTATTAACTCTTGGCCCTAGATTCAATGGATCTCCATAACTTCCATCTTCATTAATATCTACAACAAAAATATCAGACATCCCTTTTGTTCCTGGCATATCTGAAGCAAAATATAACTTTTTTTCATCCACACTTAATGTAGGATGCGCTACACTATATTCGTCATTGTTAAAAGGTAGCGATTCAATATTAGTCCATTTACCATCTACCAAAGTAGCTTTATAAATCTTTAGTGTATGTGTATTATCGCTATTCTTTTTAAACTTACCTTTATAAAAATTATTTCTGGTAAAATAGATCGTATTCCCATCTTTGGTATATGTCGTTGAAGATTCATGGTATTTTGTATTAATATCCCCTTTTACCTCTTTAACATTACCTTCTGCATCCAACTCAAACACATCTAAGAATGGTTGTGCATTCCAATTGTATACTTTCCCAGTTATATCTCTTGATGAAGCAAAAACCAAATTACCTTTGTACAAAGATGCTCCAAAATCAGAAAAAGGGGTATTAATCTCTAGATTCTCCAAAGGATAATCTTGAGACATACTTTCTATCGCTTCAAGATAGCCTGTGTTATTCAAAAATTCTATTCCTCTGGAATCATCGGGCTTTAGTGTAGCAAAAGTTCTAAGTACAGCATTAGCTTCTTTGTATTTTTCTAGAGCTTTCAAACTTTGGGCATATCTAAAATAGTTTTCAGGATTAATCTGGGAGCCCATTTCAATGCGTTTTGCATACCATTTAGCGGCATCTTCCATTTCGGAATTAAAATAAAAGGTATTAGCCAATTGTTCTATAACCTCTGGAGATGCTCCTTCTTTATTGGCTAATTCTAATAAGGTACTCCTTGAATCAATATAAGAAAGCTTATTGTATTTCTTCGTTGCACTTGAAACTTTACTTTTTTGGGCATTTGAAAACCCAAATGTCAAAATAGTTAAAATAGAAAGTATGTGTATTCTTTTTTTCATATCAGTACCTTTTTAGAAGAATCTTGGTGATAAAATTTTACCTATTTGTTGTAATTCAAATCTTAGCATAATTTCATGCGTTCCACTATTATAGTTATTTAAAGCTGTAGTGGTCGCATCATAGGCATAACCTACAAACAAACCGTTACTTAGTTGAAACCCCACAAGACCACTAAAGGAATCATCCCATCTGTAAGCAGCTCCTAAGGTAAATTTATTATTAAAAAGTGCATTTACTGATAAATCAGCAATAATTGGTGCTCCTGACGTGCCTTTAACTAAAAATGCTGGCTTTAGCTTTGTACGATCACTCAAATCAAAAACATAACCTCCTATTAAAAAATAATGAAGTCGTTCTGTAGCTATAGACTCTTGAAAATCATCATAATGTTCTGTATTTAATATATTAGGTACAGATAAACCTAAGTACCATTTATCTGAATGTAAATACATGGCTGCACCTAATGTTGGTGATATTAAATTAATATTCTCATTGAATAACCTATCTGGATTTTGAAAAACACCTTTGCTCCAATCTGTATCTAAAATATGTAATCCTCCCTTAACGCCAAACGATAATTCTAAATCTCCCGTTTCATTAACTGGTATGGTATAAGAGAAATTAGCATCTATGCTAGTTTCTTCTGCTGGCCCTAATTGATCACTGATAATATTTAAACCTAATCCTAAGCGTTCATTTTTTAAAGGCGAGTGAATACCGAATGTTATTGTTTTTGGTGCCCCATCGATACCCACCCATTGTGTTCTGTATAATGCAGCGGCACTTAAAACATCTCTTTGACCTGCATAAGCCGCATTTACACTCATTGTATTATACATGTACTGTGTATACTGGGGATCTTGTTGTGCTACAACTTTTAAACTTAATAGTGTAGTAAACACTACTAAAATTAAACTTTTTATATATGATGATGTGTGTATCATTTTTTTAATTTTTTAGTGATTTACCTTATTATCTGTTTATATATAACCATCCAACTTTAGGCTCTGAACCATCTCCAAAATCCAACACATAGTAATAAGTACCCGATGGAAGCTTATCTTCAGTGTTTAAGGTAGCTCGTCCGTTTGATGTACCATCCCAATCATTATTATAAGCTCGTTTTTCGTAAACTAAATTACCCCATCTGTTATAAACCTCTAATTTATTATTAGGGTAATTAGAAATACAGTTTATAATTAAAGTATCATTATCACCGTCTCCATTGGGGGAAAATTCGTTGAACACAAGTAAACAACCTAGCTCGGTAAATGTTGGATCATCATTGGTATTCCCATCAAAATCATCTCCATCATCACTAACATCAGATACTACACCTGTTCGTGGGTTTGTACCCGATACTACTACACTATTACTTACACCTCCAGCATTAATAGCTTCTTGATCTATCATAAAACTTGCTGTATAAGTTGCTATCTCGCCTACCAAGAGTGTACCATCCGGACTACCTAAACTTGCCTCTATAAAATCAACATCTTCGGTTAAGGATATACTATTTCCATTTGCATCGGTAAATGTATCTATCAATGAAATTCCTGTTAAATCAAAATCTCCAGTATTCTCAACTTCAATAACATAATCAATTATATCACCTAGAGAAGTACCTCTAACATCTGCTACCTTAGTAACTCTAATCGAGGATTCGCATCCAGTAATTATTGGACTACATGGATCGTTTGGATCACTCGTTGGTCCGCCTGGGAACGTCGTTGGATCGTCTGGGGTACTTGGATCGTCTATTCCTGTAGTTTCCTCACAGTCTGTTAAGCCATCGCCATCACT